>NZ_CP102250.1 GCF_025144995.1 Alistipes indistinctus YIT 12060
TCGGTGGTGGCCTATTCGCTGGGTATTACCAATATCGACCCGATCAAGTACGACCTGCTGTTCGAGCGTTTCCTGAATCCCGACCGTATCTCCCTGCCCGATGTCGATGTCGATTTCGATGAGGACGGCCGTGCCGACGTACTGCACTATGTGGTCGAAAAGTACGGCAGCAAACGGGTGGCGCAGATCATTACTTTCGGCACGATGGCGCCGAAGGCTGCGATCAAGGATGTCGCGCGTGTACAGAAACTGCCCCTTTCGGAGAGCAACCGCATTTCTAAACTGGTTCCCGAAAAGCCGGGAACGACCTTCGAAAAGGCATTTAAGGAGGCCCCGGAACTGTTGGCCGAGCGCGAATCCGAAAACCCGCTGATCCGGGCTACGATGAAATATGCCGAGCAGTTGGAAGGTTCTGTACGTCAGACCGGCGTGCACGCCTGCGGTGTCATTATCGGACAGGACGATCTGGAAAAATTCGCGCCGATCGCCATCGCGAAGGATGCCGAACTGAACGTCGTGCAATTCGAGGGCAAGCAGGTCGAGAGCGTGGGCCTTATTAAAATGGACTTCCTGGGACTCAAGACGCTGTCGATCATCAAGGATGCCCTTGAGAACATTGAAGCGTCGAAGGGTGTCAAAATCGATATCGATGCGATTCCGCTCGACGATTCCGCCACGTACGAACTTTACAGTCGCGGCGAGACTACCGGACTGTTCCAGTTCGAGTCACCGGGCATGAAAAAGCATTTGCGTAACCTGAAACCCAACCGCTTCGAGGACCTGATTGCGATGAATGCGCTCTATCGTCCGGGGCCGATGGAGTATATTCCCTCGTTCATCGCGCGTAAGCACGGTCAGGAAAAGGTGACCTATGATATTCCCGATATGGAGGAGTACCTGAAGGACACTTATGGCATTACCGTCTATCAGGAGCAGGTCATGCTGCTGTCGCAGAAGCTTGCAGGATTCACGGGCGGCCAGGCCGACACGCTGCGTAAGGCGATGGGTAAGAAGAAAAAGGATGTGCTGGACAAGATGAAGCCCCAGTTCATCGAGGGAGCGCAGAAAAACGGCCACGATCCGAAAATATGCGAGAAAATATGGAGCGACTGGGAAGCGTTCGCTTCGTATGCCTTCAACAAATCGCATTCGACCTGCTACGCATATGTCTCATACCAGACCGCATACCTCAAAGCGCACTATCCGGCCGAATTTATGGCTGCGTTGCTGAGCCGCAACCTATCCGATATCAAGAAGATCAGCTTCTTCATGGATGAGTGCAAGCGGATGGGACTGTCGGTGCTCGGGCCCGATGTGAATTACAGTAAGAGCCGTTTTTCGGTCGATGACGAGGGTAACGTTCGCTTCGGCCTGGCCGCGATCAAAGGGGTAGGCGAGGCGGCCGTGCAGGATATCGTCGAGTGCCGCCAGCGCGACGGTAAATTCAAATCGGTTTATGATTTTATGGAGCGTGTGAACTTGCAGGCGGTCAACCGAAAAACGCTCGAAAACCTTGCCGTCGGCGGTGCCTTCGACAGTATCAGCGACCTGCCCCGCAGCGCTTATTTTGCATCGGACGGCCGCGAAGGAACCTTTCTTGAAGCGTTGGTACGTTACGGCAACCGGGTGCAGAGCGAGAAAGCCAATGTGCAGCAGAGCCTTTTCGGCGGCGGGAATGCCGAGGCCGATATCCAAAAGCCCGAACCGCTGCCGCACGAACCGTGGACCAAGCTCGAAATGCTGAACAAGGAGCGCGAGGTGATCGGCATCTACCTGTCGTCGCATCCGCTCGACGATTTCTCGGTAATCATCCGCCATTACTGCCATTCGACATTGGGCGATCTGCAGGACCTGCCGTCGATGAAAAACAAGGATTTTACCGTCGCGGGGATGGTCACTTCCGTCACGCACCTGACTACTAAAACCGGGAAGCCTTACGGCCGTTTTACGATCGAGGATTACAACAGTTCGCACGAATTCGTGCTCTTTAGCAAGGATTACGAAAATTTCCGGCGGTACCTCTACGAAGGCTACTACCTGCTGGTGAGGGGGCGTGTGCAGGAGCGTACGTACAACCCCAACGAACTGGAATGCCGCATCAACTCGATGATGATGCTTTCCGAGGCGCAGGAGACGCTGATCCGAGAACTGACGATCGCGCTGCCGGTTGCCGAGTTGACCGAGGATATCGTCTCGCAACTGAAAGAGACGATCAATGAAAACCGGGGCAATGTGACGTTGCGGGTCAAGGTGCTCGATCCGCAGGCCGATGTGGCAGTGAATTTGTACTCGAAAACGCTCAAAGTGGGTATGACTCCCGGCATGGTGCGCTTCCTCGACGACAATGCGTTGCGTTATACGCTTATGTAAAGAACCTGTAAGCGTGTACATCCGTCGGAAATTTTGGGCATGGGTTCCGGGAATAAGGAACATGCGAATAGAGAGGATAAGAAACAGGCTGATAGGAACGTTATAAATTGGTGTTGACAATGCGTTAGCTTTTTTCGTCCGACGTATTCCGGTTTGTCGGAACTTATTGCCAACTTTGTGAGCCGAAGAAATTACGAATTAATAACTCAATACATTATGGCACTTAGTATAACAACAGCTAATTATCAGGAAATTATCGATTCTGGCAAGCCCGTGGTGATCGACTTCTGGGCCGAGTGGTGCGGTCCCTGCCGCATGGTAGGTCCGATTATCGACGAATTGGCCGCCGAGTATGACGGCAAGGTCGTGATCGGCAAATGCGATGTGGACGAGAACGATGCGCTGGCCGTGAAGTTCGGCGTGCGCAATATCCCTACGGTTGTTTTCCTCAAGGGCGGCGAAGTGGTCGACAAGCAGATCGGCGCGGGTCCGAAAAGCGTTTTCGAAGAGAAAATCGCTAAATTGCTGTAAACGTTAGCGGACGATTCCATTTTGTCGGGTCGGGTCTTGACTGGTAAAGCCTGGACCGAACCGGAATAATCGGATGAAAGTTTAACCTTCCCGGTTTATCGGGGTAACCAACGGCAAGGGAGTGTATTTGCACTCCCTTGCCGTTGGTATGTTTTGTGCCGTATGCGGTTTTGCCAGCATCCGCGGTATTGCATTACTCTTCGTCCACGAGGGAGATGCGGCCTTCCTGCATGGTGATCCGGCCCTGCTTCATCAGCAGCCCCGCGCTGCGCTTGAATACTTTTTTGCTCATGCCGGTCAGGCGCGCCACCTCGTCAGGCGCGCTTGCGTCCCACAATGGCAGCGTGCCGCCCTGTCCTTGGAGTAACTCCACAAGCCGGGCCGCCGATTTTTTCACTTCATCGTATCCTTGCTGCTGCAGCGCGACATCCACCCGGTTGTCTTCGGTGATGCGCGATACATAACCCTTCAGCCGGTCGCCGATCTGCACCGGACGGAACAGTTGGTTGCGGTAGAGCATTCCCCAGTGACGATTGTTCAGGATGACGCGATACCCGATTTCATTCTGGGAAGCGACCAGGATATCGACCTCTTCGCGCGGCCTGAGCGTCAACTCCTGGTTGTTGACGAATCCGTTGAGCAGCATGGTCGCTACCACACGGCCGGTTACATTGTCGTTGTAGAGGAATACCACGTAGCTCCGGCCCGCTTCGACGCGTCCCTGCATGTTGCGGTTGGGCAGGAAAAGGTCTTTTGCTTTCAGGCCCCAGTCGAGGAAAGCGCCGTGGATCGTTTTGTCCACCACCTTGAGGCAGGCCGCTTCACCGACGGTTGCCAGCGGCCGGTCCGTCGTCGCGACGAGGCGGTCTTCCGAATCGCAGTATACGAATACGTCCAGTTCGTCGCCCACTTTGTTTTCCAATGAGACATAACGGTTGGGCAGCAACACTTCGTTCTCTTCGTTGTCGGAGAGGTAGAGTCCGAAATCGGAAATGCGGTTGACCCGCAGTTTATAGTAATGGCCGGCAGACAGCATGGTGAAAGTTTTAGTGCGCGCACGTTCCGTGCACGTCGGTTCCGGACAAAGATACGCAAAAATCCAGCCGCTTGGAGGGGTGTCCCTGTCGACGAGGGATTATTTCACCCGAAACGGAAGCTTCGGCGATGAAAATAGCTTGGGGACAAGGTCGCAAAACTAGAATAGGTCAGGCTGCCCCGGCGGATTCAATATGGCGAGCACGCTTTTTGAAGGGAATATTTCGTATCTTTGCATGTTTCCCTCAAAAGCTGACAATCGATGAAATTTCAGGTATTGCTTTGCGCGCTAGCGTTTTCGGTGACGGCCTGCGCACAGACTACTTCCGGCACGCATGCCGCCTCTCAAGGTGAATTTGCCCCGACACAGGTTCCCCCCCTTCCTGCCAAGCTCGAATTTGCCGGCGAGGCGGTGCCCCTCGGCAATTACGATACGCGGGAGAGCCTGACGCGCGAGATGCTGACCACGCTTTACATGCATTCGCGCACGATGCAGACGTTATTGGCCTCGGAGCGCTATTTTGCCATAATCGAACCGATCCTGAAAAAATACGGAGTTCCCGACGACTTCAAATACCTGTGCATGGCCGAAAGCGGCCTCAATCCCGAGGCCCGTTCCGGTGCCGGAGCCGCGGGACTTTGGCAGCTGATGCCCGCGTATGCCAAATCAGCAGGCCTGTTGGTGGGCGGCGAGGTCGATGAACGCTATCACGTCGAGAAATCGACCGAGGCCGCCTGTCGGTATTTGGTAGATGCCAAGCGGAGGCTGGGCAGCTGGACGCTGGCTGCGGCATCATTCAATGCGGGTGTGGCCGGGGTATCGCGCCGTCTCGAAAAACAGGGCGTCACTTCCTATTATGACTTGTTCCTGCCGTCGGAAACGCTGCGTTATGTGTTCCGTGTGCTGTCGTTCAAGTTGTTGGTCGGCGACCCCGGAGCTTATGGATACCGGATCGGTACGGAGGATTATTACAAACCGCTGCCCGAATACAAGGAGGTGACGGTCGATTTCCCCACGATCGATTGGACTGCCTTTGCACGCGGGCACGGCACGAATTACAAACTGATGCGCGAGCTGAATCCCTGGATTCGCGATTACGACCATAACAACAAAGCGGGCCGCAGCTACGTTGTGAAGATACCTGCGGACGATTCCCGCAAATAGATTGCTGATGAAACCGGAAAAAAACGATATACACTCCCTTCCTACTGAAAACCGGATCGAAGTTTACGGAGCACGCGAGCACAACCTCAAAGATGTGAATGTCGTCATCCCGCGCGACACCCTGACCGTTATCACCGGCCTGTCCGGTTCGGGCAAATCGTCGCTCGCCTTCGACACGATCTATGCCGAGGGTCAGCGCCGTTACCTGGAGACGCTTTCCACCTATGCGCGCCAGTTCGTCGGCACGATGGAGCGTCCCGATGTGGATAAAATCACGGGCCTCAGTCCGGTAATTTCGATCGAGCAAAAGACGACCAACAAGAATCCCCGTTCGACGGTCGGCACCGTGACCGAGATCAACGATTTTCTCCGCCTGCTTTTCGCGCGGGCGTCGGACGCCTATTCGCCCGTCACGGGCGAACTGATGGTACACCATACCGATGCGCAGATCGTCGACCTGATCCTGCGCGATTTTGCCGGGCGCAAGATCGCGCTGCTGGCGCCGCTGATCCGCGGGCGTAAAGGACACTACCGCGAACTGTTCGAGAGTTTTATTAAAAAAGGCTACCTCTATGCCCGTGTGGACGGTGAGATTCGTGAGGTGCATGCCGGGATGAAGCTCGACCGTTATAAAATCCACCATATCGAGCTGATCGTCGACCGGCTCGTGGTGAAAGAGGATGTCCGCGAACGGTTGCTCAAAAGCCTGCAGGAGACGATGCGGCAGGGCAAAGGGACGATGATGGTTTACGATTACGATTCGAACAACGTCCGCTTTTACAGCCGCCACCTGATGTGTCCGACCAGCGGTATCGCATTCAACGAACCGGCGCCGCACTCCTTTTCGTTCAACTCCCCGCAGGGGGCCTGCCCGCATTGCAACGGACTGGGCGAGGAAGCGGTCTTCGATCTGGAAAGGATCATCCCCGACAACGATAAATCGATCCGCGAAGGCGCGATCGAACCGTTGGGTAAATACCGCAATAACCTCCTTTTCGCGCTGATTGAGGCATTGGGGCGTAAATACGATTTCACGATCGACGATCCCGTCGGATCGTTGGGCGAGGAGGCGTTGAACGCTGTCCTGTACGGCGATGCCGAACCGCTCCGGATCGATACGCATGACCTGGGCGGTGCGGGTAACTACATGATTGCCTGGGAGGGTGTGGCCGACTATATCGAGAAGCAACAGGAGGACAGTTCCAGCAGCAAAGGCAACAAATGGAAAGAGCAGTTCGTCGTGCGGCGGGTTTGTTCGGTCTGCGGCGGTTCCCGGCTCAAACGGGAGGCGCTCCAGTTCAAGATCGACGGTAAGAATATCGCCGAACTGTCGGTGCTCAGCATCGAGGATTTCGCACAATGGATGGAGGGACTTGAAGAACGCCTGTCGTCCCGGCAACGGCAGATTGCGCGCGACCTGCTCAAGGAGATTCGCGAACGGTTGCGCTTCCTGCTCGATGTAGGCCTGGGCTATCTGTCGCTGAGCCGCAGTTCGCGTTCGCTCTCGGGCGGCGAGAGCCAGCGTATCCGGTTGGCTACGCAGATCGGATCAAAGTTGGTCAATGTGCTCTATATTCTCGACGAGCCGAGTATCGGCCTGCATCAACGTGATAATATCAAACTGATCAACAGTCTTAAGGCCTTACGCGATGCGGGGAACTCGGTCATTGTGGTTGAGCACGACGAGGAGATGATCCACAATGCGGACTGGATCATTGATGTCGGTCCGAAAGCCGGTATTCGCGGCGGAGAGATCGTCGCTGCGGGTACGCTCGACGGGGTGATGCATTCCGGCAGTATCACGGCCGATTACCTGAGCGGCCGTCGTAAGATCGAACTGCCGGCCGTGCGGCGAACCGGCAACGGGAAGATGTTGACGGTTCGCGGTGCGCGCGGCAACAACCTGAAGAACATTACGGTCGATTTCCCGCTCGGGGTGATGATCTGTGTGACAGGTGTAAGCGGTAGCGGCAAGTCTACGCTGGTCAATGCGACGTTGCGCGCGGCGCTTAACCGTTACCTGTACCATTCCTATGATCAGCCGCTCGAACACGATGCGATCGAAGGAATCGCAAATATCGACAAGCTGGTGGTGGTCGACCAGTCGCCGATCGGCCGTACGCCGCGCAGCAATCCGGCGACCTATTCCAACGTGTTCAGCGATATCCGGAAACTGTTCGAAGCGACGCCCGACGCACAGGTTCGCGGTTTCAAAGCAGGACGTTTCTCGTTCAACGTCAAGGGCGGGCGGTGTGAAGCGTGCCGGGGAGCGGGGGTTCAGACGATCGAAATGAATTTCCTGCCCGATGTCTATGTAAAGTGCAAGGTGTGTAACGGGCAGCGTTACAACCGTGAGACGCTCGAAGTCAAGTACAAAGGTAAGAGTATTAACGACGTGCTGAACATGACGATCAACCAGGCGGTTGAATTTTTCGAGGCGATCCCGTCGATCCATATGAAACTCAAAGCCATTCAGGATGTCGGCCTCGGTTACCTGACACTCGGACAACCCTGTACGACCCTTTCGGGCGGGGAGAGCCAACGTATCAAGTTGTCGGCCGAACTTGCCAAACGCGATACGGGCAATACGCTTTATATTTTGGATGAGCCGACCACGGGACTCCATTTCGAAGATGTCCGGGTATTGCTCGACGTGTTGAACAAATTGGTGGACAAAGGCAATTCGGTGATCGTAATCGAACACAACCTCGATGTGATCAAAGTGGCCGATTACCTGATCGACATCGGTCAGGAAGGGGGAAGCGGGGGAGGCCGGTTGATCGCCGCCGGTACGCCCGAGGAGGTCGCTAAAGTCAAAAGAAGTTACACGGGTCAGTTCCTCAAGCCGTTATTGAGCCAATAGATCGACATGGTGTAAATCTGCACGGCAAGTATTGCTTCCATCCGGGCCTTCCATCTTGCCTTACTTATCTTGCCTTACCTTACTTCATTGCACGTATCACACTTTCCAAGGATTTCCTCTTTTATTCGGCTCAAGTATTTGGGTTAAGCAGTTCGGATAATTGTTGATAACGTACTAATAAACTGTTATTAACTGTTGTGCACTTGTTAATAATGTGTTGGTATCGTTGAATATCTGGTGTTGGATTCGCCTGTCATATGTTTAATTCCAGATTTGGTGTGCATAAATTGTGGATCGGTTGTCGACAGCTTGCCGATAAATTGTTAATAAACCCGGCGGATTGTTTATGAATTGTTGACAGGGTGTCGATAATCCGGCGTGAATCGCCGGTTCAATCTGTTAAAATGCCTTCCGGAGAGCCGAGTGTATCGCTCCCATATCCATAGGCCGATCCAAAAGGCTCGGGACGGCACGGCGTTTATTATTTGAACGGAGAATCGGGCTCTTTGGCCATATGGTTGTAAAATAAGCGGTCGAGCAGGCCGGGTGCGAATTTGCCGATCAGCGATGTGGCGCGGCCGTCGAATTCCATCAGTAGTGTGCGTTTGCGGCGTTCGATGCCACGGATAATCCGTTGGGCGACCTCTTCGGCACTCATCATTTTACTTTCGTTGCGGGGTGACTCGCCCTGACTGGTTCCATCGGCGGTCAGCGCCGAGAAGCGTACGTTCGATGCGGTGAAACCCGGACAAGCGACCATCACATGCACGCCTTTCTTCAGATTTTCGATCCGGATCGTTTCGAGCAGTCCCGTCATGGCGAATTTCGAGGCTGAGTAGCCGGTACGGCCCGGCAGACCGTGCATGCCGGCTACCGACGAAACTCCGACCAGTGTTCCTTTTGCTGCCTGCAAAGCAGGCAGCGCGTATTTCGCACAATAAACCGTGCCCCAGAAATTGACATCCATCAGTTGCCGCAATACATCGAGCTGCACGTCGTCGAACAGTGCGCGCATCGAGATCCCCGCGTTGCAGATCAGTATGTCGATCCGGCCGAAAGCGGAAAGGGCCTTATCGATCAGTCGTTTGCAATCCTCTTCGCGTGTCACGTCGGTCGCTTCGAAAGCCGATTCGATACCGCGAGTGAAGAGTTGGGCCGCGATCTCGGCGAGTTTGGCGCTGTTGCGTGCACCCATTACGACTTTTGCACCCCGGTCGGCAAAAGCATAGACCAACGCTTCGCCGATGCCCGACGACGCTCCCGTAATAACGACTACTTTTCCGGTGAAATCCATAGATATATGTGTTTGATTCCGATTATCTGTATTGTTTGTCTGCGGTCCGGTTTCGATCTCTTGCTTCGATTCCGATTCTTATTTTGTGCATTTGTTTCTGTTCCTGCCTCTGCTCTCCTGTTCCTGTTCAAATTTGAAGCAATCCGTATTTACGCAGTTGGTCCCATTGTTTCGAATGGTAGAACACCACGAACGGTTCCGGGCTGTACTTACCGTACAATTGTTTGGCATCGGCGAGTGTAACCTTGCGTGAAAGGTCGGCACACCGGAGAGTGAGCTCCATCAGGAATTCGGCTTCCGCTTCACCGAAACGGAACTGTTTTTCCCCGGTGTTGTTTCGTGCGGTGACGCCTTCGCCGGTGCGGATCAACGGTACGCCGATCCATACCAACCGTGCCGGATCGTTGTAGATGCGCGAAGCATCGGGTTTGATCAGTTGGTCGGTGATCAGCGTATTTTCGAGGGTCGTTGGCGGAATTTCCTTGCCTTTGAACCATTTGTGTGCGGGACGGTCGATGCCGCCTCCGCACATGTAGTTGGTCAATGCCTCGTTCAGCGCCTCGCCGACCGTGTTGATGTTGTAGGTGCGGATTTCGGTGAACGGGACTTCGTTGTTGGCGAATCCGTTCGGCCCTTTGTTTTTGCGGTGTACGCCGTATTTTTCCGGGTCGATTCCGCTGGGGCTGTGTACGGTCATGGCATAGCGGTGCCAGAAAGCTGAACCGATCAGTTCGGCGCGGAAGAGCTGGCGCACCACTTCGAGCGCATCGACACTCTCTTGCAGCGTTTGGGTCGGGAATCCGTACATCAGGTAGGTATGCACCATGATCCCGGCATAGAAGAAGTTGCGCATCGCGAGGGTGGCCTGTTCGATCGTCACCCCTTTGTCCATCAGTGCGAGTAACCGGTCCGAAGCCACTTCGAGTCCGCCGGATACGGCGATGCAACCTGCGGCCGACATCAGTTGAGCGAGATCGCCGGTGAAATTCTTTTCGAAACGGATATTGGTCCACCAGGCCACTTTCAGTCCCCGGCGCAGGATTTCGAGCGAGAGTTCCCGCAGCATTGTCGGGGAGGCGGCTTCGTCCACGAAATGAAAGCCCCGGCTGCCCGTTTGGCCCATCACCTGCTCCATCCAGTCCACCAGTTGTGCGGCCGGAACGCTTTCATACCGGCAGATGTAGTCGAGGGTCGTGTCGCAGAAGGCGCATTTGGCCCAGTAGCAGCCGTGCGCGAGCATCATTTTGTTCCACCGTCCGTCGCTCCAGAGCCGGTGCATCGGATTGGTCACTTCGGTCAGCGACAGGTATTTGTCGTGCGGCAGGCCGCTGAAGTCGGGACAGCCGCGTTCGGCATGCGTCAGCGGTGCGGCCTCTCCCTCATGATAACCGTCCCGGGCGTAGGTACGCAGCAGGTCGTTGCCGGCCAACAGCCGCTCGAGCGGCCGTTCGCCGTCGTCGAGGATGATGTAGTCGATATACCGGAAAATGGCTTTATCGGTCATCGTGCGCAGTTCGGTTGAGGGATAGCCGCCGCCCATCGCGATGCGGATGTAGGGATGCCGCTCTTTGAGGTATTGCGCGCAACGCAGGATGGCCAGCAGGTTGCCGGGGAACGGTGCCGTAAAACCCACGAGAGTGGGGCGTACGGCCTCTATCTGCCGTTCGAGCAGTGCGACCATCTCCTCTTCGATCGGGTTACGGGGTTGCCGGAGTTCGGCTTCGAGTTTGGCGAAAAGCGGGATGGACATCGAGATCCGTTCGCCGTAGCGGACGATTTCGAAATGTTCGGTGACCGTACCGCGGATCAGGTCGCTCAGGTCTTGCAGATAGAGCGTGCAGAGAAATTTCGCACAGTCAGCGGTACCGAGGTTGCCGAAAAAGTAGTCGAGCTCCCCGGCGGCGTCGAACCGTCCCGCTTGCGGCAGGAACTCCCCGTTGCAAATCAGCGTAGCCAGCGTATTGTCTCCTGTGCGGAGGAACTCCATCACTGTGTCGATCGTCGATAGATAGCGTTCACGCAGGCCGTACATGCGCTCCAGGTTGGGATCCTTTCCCATTTGTTCCGGGGTGCAGGCGTCAAAAATCCGCAGCAATATATCCCGGCTGAAAAGTCTGTTGATCAGTTCGATTGACAGATCGTATTGTTCTGCCTGATATCCCTGACGCGTGAGGTAGCCTTTCAGGTAGGCCGTAGCCGGGTAGGGGCAGTTTACCTGAACGAAAGGCGGGGTGATCAACAGTAATTTTTCCATGTGGATATCGGCTTGTTTGTAGCCCGGAGGCGGGTGTCGCGGATCAATGAAGAGTTGTTGCAGAGATGAGTCTGCTGGTGTCGTATACCTGTTTCTATGGGTAGAGTAGGGTGTTCTCGTTTGCCCGTCAGGGCGTTTCGATGCTGAGTCCGTCGTATGCGAAACGGACGTTTTCCGGCAGGGCGGGTTCTTCCTGGGCCTGCCGTCCCATCTGGTGCGAGATGTGGGTCAGGTAGGTTTGCCGGGGGGAGACCAGATGGTTCACGTGCAGGGCTTCGCCGAGCGTAAAATGGGAGATATGGGCCTCTTTGCGCAGGGCGTTGATCACCAGCGTATCGACGCCTTTGAGTTTGTCGAACTCTTTGGGCGGAATGTAGTTGAAATCGGTCAGGTAGGCAATACCTCCGATGCGGAACCCCAGTACCGGCAGCTTGTAATGCAGTCCGCGGATCGGAATGATCTCCACGCTCTTCACCCGGAAAGGGTCTTCGCCGATCGTATGGAGACGAATTTCGGGAACTCCCGGATATTTGTGCTCAACGAATGCATAGTCGAAATCCTTTTTCACCACCCGTTGTACCCGCTCTTCGGCATAGATGTCGACCGGCTCTCCCGAAGTGTAATTGAATGCACGCACATCGTCCAGCCCTCCGATATGGTCCTTGTGCTCGTGGGTCAGCAGGATGCCGTCGATACGTTGCACATGTTCGCGCAACATCTGCTGGCGGAAGTCCGGCCCCGCATCGATGACCAGCACCACGCCGTCCTGTTCGACGAGTGCGGCAGTGCGCAGCCGCTTGTCCCTGCTGTCAGGAGACGAGCACACCCGGCAACCGCACGAGATCACCGGTACGCCCTGTGATGTTCCTGTCCCCAGAAATGTGAGCTTTGTCATGCTTGAAAAGGAAAATTTCGGTAAATATAACGATTTTTTCGCCGACTCGGGTCCGGGTTCGTGCAGCCGGATTCGGTGTCGGAGTGAAATTTTCGTGTTGGTGTGCAGGACGAGGCTGCCGGATGGCCATAAAAAAGCCGCAAGGAAACTTGCGGCTTTTTATGGTTTGTATTCGATTTTCGGATTTAGGCTTCGGAAGTGGTTTTTTCGAGGCGCTTCATCATCGTGAAGAGGAAAGCGGCCGATACGAGGCAGCATGCGACGAGAATGCCCCAAAGCATCCACAGGTCGATAGCTTCCCACAGGTAACCGATCACCGCCACCAGGTAGTTGCCGATGGCCGTTGCTGCCAGCCATCCGCCCTGTGCGAGTCCTTTGTACTTGGGGGGAGCGACCTTCGAAACGAATGAAATACCCATAGGCGAGAGGAACAGTTCGGCCACGGTCAGTACGAGATAAGTGCTGATCAGCCAGTTCGGCGATACGAGCATCTGGCTGACGCCGCCGGT
Source organism: Alistipes indistinctus YIT 12060 (assembly GCF_025144995.1). Taxonomy (NCBI): domain Bacteria; kingdom Pseudomonadati; phylum Bacteroidota; class Bacteroidia; order Bacteroidales; family Rikenellaceae; genus Alistipes; species Alistipes indistinctus. The sequence goes on from NZ_CP102250.1 coordinate 12,917, forward strand.
CGCTTTGAGCGCCGAAGGTGCCGGAAGCCCCATCGAGCCTACGGCCAGCACGACGAATCCGAGCGCCGCGATCACCATGCCGATGCCGATCTTACGCGGAGCGAGCGGTTCCTTCCCCCGCTTGGCGAGCCATCCGAAGAAAGCGACGGTGATCGGGGTCAGCAGAACGATGAAGTAGGCGTTGAATTGCTGGAAAATCTGCGGCGTGATTGCCATCTCGGCCGGGAAGTTCGCATAAGCCCACCAGGCGAGTGCCAATCCTGCGACTGCCACCAAAGCTGCGACCAGTTTGCTGCGAGACTCTTTCGACTGGAAAATGTTCAGGATGCCGTAGAATCCCACTGCGAACGGAATCAGCGTCAGCAGCGAGAAGCCGAACCGGTCGAGTCCGCTCACCGCCTTGACCGTGTAATCGCGGGCGAACCAGGTCATTGTCAACCCGTTCTGGTGGAACGACATCCAGAAGAAGATCACCACGGCGAATACCAGCCCCAGTGCCACCAGACGGTCTTTGGTCTGTTCCGGTGTCAGCTCTTTGAGCGTTTCCGTGCTGCCTTCCTTTGCTTTTTGCTTTTCGGTCTTGTCAGCCGCCTTGTAGAGTTTGCGGAAACCGAGGAAGATGAGCATCGAGACGATCAGCGAGAGGCAGGCGACGCCGAAACCGTAGTTGTAAGACTGGCTCAGCGCATCGACGTACTGTGTGCCGAATGCAGCCAGGTCGGCGCCGGAATGGCCCTGTTGGGCGGCCAGTTTCGTAAACTGTTCCATCCCTTCGGGAGTGATCGTTCCGTTTGTCAATTGGTGCGAAAGCGCGGGGATTTCGGCGTTATAGGTAAACCCGTTTTTGCCGAGGAAATAATTCGAAACGCCTTCGGCCGCCGACGGGGCGAAGAAAGCGCCGATGTTGATGCACATGTAGAAGATGCTGAACGCGAGGTCGCGCTTGGTACTGTACTTCGGATTGTCGTAGAGGTTACCCACCAGTGCCTGCAGGTTGCCTTTGAAGCAGCCGGTACCCATCGCGATGAGCAGCAGTGCGCCGAACATCATCACGATCGCCCCGGTGCCGGTACCCGTGGGAATTGCCAGCAGGAAGTAACCGATGAACATCACGACGATACCCAGTGTGATGGTTTTGCCGTAGCCGAGTACCTTGTCGGCCAGCAGGCCGCCGAACAGCGGCAGGAAATAGACGGCAGCCAGGAAGATGCCGAAGATGGTGCTGGTCGTATCGGCGCTGAAGCCGAACTTAGCCTGCATGAACAGCACGAAAATGGCCAGCATGGTGTAGTAGCCGAAGCGTTCTCCCATATTGGCCAGCGCGAGTACGAAGAGCCCCTTGGGGTGTCCTTTGAACATAGTTAGGAGAAAATTTAGATTAGAATTTTTTGGCTCCACAAAGATAAGAATCTTTTTTATTTTGCCGCTTTGGGAAATAAGTGTTATTTTTAAGTTCGCTCTTTTCTTCCGGACCTGGCTGGAAACAACAGGCCGGTTGACCGAAATCAGGGCGACGATATCAATAAAACAGGCCTAATATGGAGACAAAGCTGTCCGGGCGCCTCGCGATTGTGGAACAGGACGACTGGCTCAAACCGGTCGAAGGGGCCATGACGGAGCGCTATGCGCATTTTTGCAGGAGGCTTTCCGGCATCGAGCGCACGGCAGGTTCGCTGGTCGATTATGCCAACGGTTACCTCTATTTCGGGTTCCAGTACGATCCCGTCCGCCGGGGGTGGTGGTTCCGCGAGTGGCTGCCGGGTGCCATTGATGTCTACCTGTTCGGGGATTTCAACGGCTGGCAGCGTACGGAACTGCCGTTGCGAAGGGGTGCCGGAGGTGTGTGGTCGATTTTTCTGCCCGATGAATCGTTTGCGGGGAGATTGGTGCACGGTTCTCGGGTCAAGATATTGGTCCACGGCCGGAATGGCTGGCTCGAGCGGATTCCGGCCTATATTCGCCGTGTCGTTCAGGACGAGCAGAGCAAGGATTTTTCGGGACAACTGTGGGCGCCTGCCAAACCGTTCGACTGGAACGGCGACCGCTTCGATATCTCTTCGCTGGGCAGCCTTTATATCTATGAGTGCCATGTGGGCATGAGCCAGGAGAAGGAGGGGGTGGGGACCTATGCCGAATTCGCCGGGACGGTTTTGCCCCGCATCAAGGAGGACGGTTACAATGTCGTTCAGTTGATGGCTGTGGCCGAGCATCCCTATTACGGCAGTTTCGGCTACCACGTCAGCAATTTTTTCGCCCCTTCGTCCCGTTTCGGGACGCCGGAAGATTTGAAAGCGTTGATCAAAAGGGCACATGAACTGGGGCTTGCGGTAGTGATGGACCTGGTGCAGGCGCATTATGTCAAGAATATCAACGAAGGTCTCAACGAGCTGGACGGGACCGATCACCATTATTCGCTTCCCGGTCCTGCCGGCGAGCAGCCCTACTGGGATTCCAAACTGTTCGATTACGGCAAACCGGAGGTCGAACATTTCCTGTTGTCGAACGTCAAATACTGGCTCGACGAATTCCATTTCGACGGGTATCGTTTCGATGGTGTAACGTCGATGATCTATACGCACCATGGCTACACCGAGTTCGACAGCCGCGACAAATATTTCACCGATGTCAACGGCGATGCGCTGGCTTACCTGACATTGGCGAACAAACTGGTGCACGATTTCCGTCCCGGGGCGGTCACGATCGCCGAGGATGTGAGCGGCATGCCGGGCATGTGTGCGCCGGTACCGGACGGCGGGGTGGGATTCGACTACCGGCTGGGCATGGCTGTACCCGATTTCTGGATCAAGCTGCTCAAGGAGGTTCCCGACGAGGAGTGGAACATCTGGGAGATGTGGCATATGATGGTCGACCGGCTCGGCACGGTCAAAACGGTGGCTTACTGCGAATCGCACGACCAGGCGCTCGTGGGCGATAAAACGCTTGCGTTCCGGTTGATGGACAAGCAGATGTACACCGATATGAACCGTTCTGCCGAGAATCTCGTGATCGACCGGGGAATGGCCCTTCACAAGCTGATCCGCCTTTTCACGATTTCTTTGGCCGGCGACGCCTACCTCAATTTCATGGGCAATGAATTCGGGCATCCCGAATGGATCGATTTTCCGCGGGAGGGCAACGGTTGGAGCTATGCGCATGCGCGCCGGCAGTGGAGCCTCTCGACGAACGGTTTCCTGCGTTATAGTTTCCTGGGCGAATTCGACAAGGCGATGATCGGACTTATGCGGCGGTACGGTGTACTGACAAGCGGCTTTGCCTACAATCACCTGATGGACGAGATGAACAAAACGATCGTTTACAGCCACCGCGGCGATTTGCTGTTCGTCTTCAATTGGCACCCGCAGCGCAGCATCCCCGGTTACGAGGTTCCCGTTCCGGCGCCGGGGCGTTACCGCATCGTGCTGTCGTCAGATGCCAAACGGTTCGGAGGTTACGGGCGTATCGACGAAAGCGTCGACGCATTCAGTTTCCCGCGCACGCATGCCGACGGGTCGGTCGGGCATTATATCAAGGTCTATAACCTGAGCCGTGCCGCGCTGGTGCTGAAAAAACAGGAGGACTAACCGTTCCGGCTTCTTGCATTGCACACCTGATTTAGGATGTGCCTATGAAAATAGGAGCTGTCTCCAGAAAACGTTGTGCTTTGTTTTTCACCGGTCGACACGCTTGAGTGCCGGATTCGTCCGGATTCATGGTTTCGGGGGGGTGATCTTCCGGGACCTGTCAGCAATTCCGGGGAAGAAGATTCCGGACGTTAAGAGCGCGGAGTGATCGGCCGGGCTGGATTGCCCGCTACCACGCCCCCTTCGGGTACGTCTTTGGTGACCACGGCGCCGGCGCCTATGACCGATTTCGGTCCGATCGTCACGCCCGGCAGAATAATGGCACCGCCGCCGATCCAGCAGTCGTCGCCGATGGTGACGGGTCGGCAGATTTCTACTTCGCGGCGTTCCAGATGGTCGATCGGGTGGTGGAAAGTGTAGATTTGTACGGCAGGTCCGATCAGTACGTTGTTCCCGATACGGATCGGTGCACCGTCGAGCATCACGCAGTTGAAGTTGATGAATCCCCCCTCACCGATATAGATGTTATAACCGTAGTCGCAAAAAAACGGCGGCCGGATCAGGCATTCGGTGGTGGTATTGGGCAGTAACTCCCGTAAAATCTCCCGGTAAGCTCCATCGAACAGGGTGAGTGTGTTGAATTTTTGCAGTAACCGCGTGGCTTTTTCCCGTTCGCGGCCGAGGTCTGCGTCGTGGGTGTCGAACGGAAGTCCTGCGAGCATTTTCTCTTTTGCATTCATGGCCGGCCGTCGATTATGCGGTGAATGGGGTTAAGCGGTGAACGTGAAATAGTAGTTCATAAAGAAATTCCAGACCGTCACCGTACCGATGGCGAACAGCTTCGAGAGGTAGAAATTCATGCGCATCCGGTCGGCGAGCAGGTAGATAATCCCGTTGTTGATCCCGAGTCCCACGACGGAGATACCCAGGAAGGTGAGGTATTGCTGGGTGATGGCTGGGTCATGGTTGGCGAACGTCCAGATGCGGTTGAGGATGTAGTTCGTCGTGGCAGCACAGACGAACCCTGCCGAGTTCGCGATATACTTGTTGATCCGGGCTTTCTCTTTGAGCAGGTAGGTGATTCCGAAATCGACTCCTACGCCGCTGCCCCCGACTACGCAAAATTTGATGAATTCGGCTATCATAGGCGATCTCAGGTAGATTTATCTTGTTGGTTAACTCGTGCTTTTATTGTGTATGTATTTTTAGCACTCATGCAGTTTCTCATGTATTCGGCCCGCTTCCAGCACCTTTCCCCGTTTTTGCCAACGGGCGCCGGGTTACGGCAGCTGCTGCGATGCCAGCCGCTTCTTTTCCACCCTCACCTCTTGGGCTGTTCCGTTGAACCACGAAAGCATCGGTGAATCGGTTAGCATGATCCCCGTTTCGTATCTCTTCCCGGGGCGCAATTCCGGTACCACGGTCGTTGCATGGAATTGCAATTTCCCTTCTGGCGGCAGTACACCGGATATGCCACCGAGCGGTACGATCAGGACGGAATCTCCGAGGTGTCTCCATACGATATTGACGGTAAGGGGCCAGAGTCGGGGTGCGGTTCCATGTTTCACCGGTTCGACTTCCGTTCCGCTGTTCACGGTGCTGTTTGACGTTCCGGCTGCCGGGACGGGGACTTGCTTCCCGAAAGTGCCGTTTGCCGTTTCAGAACCGCTTGTACCTTTTTCTAGGATATAAACATAAGGGTAGGGGTTGTGCAGGGTCACATCCAGGTGGAGCGAATCGCCCTGGTTGACTGTCGGCGGCAAACCGGTGATTTCGGCGATGATTTTCCGGACCGGAATAAACGGATCCGCGACCAGGTAATGGAATTTCTTGCCGTTGGCAAGCTTTATCTCCTGTGCTCCGGGCGTACTGTCCAATACTTCGGTGAGGACGGCCCGGCCCGCCATCCGGGTGTCGTCGTCGCGGAGCTGGTAGTGGCTGGTGCGGTAAGTGACCACGGGTTGCGCGTAGCTCTCGCCTCCAGTGTAAAAATGATATTTGGCAGCGGCCGTGTAACTGCCGTTGAAGATGATCGGCCGTCCTTGGGCCGTATCGGCCAGTTGTGCATATGTCTCACGATTGTCGAATACCTGGAACTTGATCCCCAATGGGTTGAAGATCATTTCGATGCGGGTGAGCGCCACGAGTGCCAGTGTGATCCAGCAGACCCACAGCGTGTAGTGCCGCAACTTTTCCCGCTCCCGGATAAATCCGAATAACAGTGCGATGATCCCGAATGTCGCCGGAATCTCCCATTGCGGCTGTACGTAGCCGCGCAGGGTAGAAGAGAGGAAAAAGAGGATGAAACCTGCCGCGATGCAGCTCAGTGCGCGGTCGACAGGGCGCACGGCACGGTTTTTCCACCATGCCGCGATGAAAACCGGAAAGAGGAACGGGTTGAAGATTGCAAAGAGGTTTAACAGGTATTCCGTGACGAACCCGAATTCAAAGTCGCGGTTGCGTCCCGCGAGATGATAGCGCAGCGATACCCAGTCGTGGGCATACTGCCACCACAGATGGGGGATGACCAACAGGGCCGCCAGCAGGCAGGCGGCGTAGAATTTCGGGTTTTTCAGCAATCTGAGGTTCGACAGCACCGTGAACAGGAACACTAGCGCGCCGTGGTATTTGCTGTAGGCCAGTCCCGCAAGGCTTACTGCGATGAACAGGACTGCCAGCCAATTGCTCCGTTCCGTAAAATATTTATAACTCCACAGGAACAGTGCGGTGAACAGCATCAACGGCCCATCGGGTACGGCGATGAAGCCGTAGAGTTGCAGGATGGGCATTGCGGCCGCGATCAGCAGGAACAATCCTGCATCGCGAACCGTCGTCTCCCGGGGGCGGATGATCCGCCAGAGTGCGAACAGGTAGATGGGTTGTAGGACTGTGAAGAAAAAGCGTACACCGATCTCTCCGCCCAGAAAACCGCCGAGATGCACCAACAGTGCCGTCATGGGCGGATGGTCGAAATAGCCCCAGGCGAGTCGTCCCGCGAACATGTGATAATAGGCTTCGTCATCGGCCAGCTCGGTGCACCCCGCCTGGACGAGGTTTACGATCCACCAAAGGCCGAGACCCAGCCACACCAAAGTTTCGGGGTTCTTGATCTTTTGCAACGCTCTCATGTGTCGGTTCGTTTTGTCTGCAAAGATAACAAAAAACAGCCGCGCAGGGCGGCTGTTTCTGAAAATCTGCCGGACACGGCTGTGCGTACCGGTAATCCTCGTTAAAGGTCTATTTTTCGGACATGTCCTGGATCGGCTTTTTGTAATCGCCGGCTAGTAACCGCTTGTGGCATTTTTCGAAGCAGTCGAGCGTATAATTCACGTCTTCGAGCGTATGTACGGCCGTCGGGATGATACGCAGGATGATCTCACCGCGCGGGATGACCGGGTAAACGACCACCGAACAAAAGAGGTTGTAGGTCTCGCGGAGGTCTACGACGATGTTGCAGGCCTCTTCGACGCCGCCCTTCATATAGACGGGGGTGACGGGTGAGAGCGTACCGCCGATGTCGAAGCCGCGTTCGCGGAAACCGTTCTGCAGCGCGCGGACGATTTTCCACAGGTTTTCCTGGTATTCGGGATGGTTGCGGATCAGGTCCAGACGTTTCAGCGCGCCGATCACCATCGGCATCGGCAGCGATTTGGCGTAAGTCTGCGAGCGCATGTTGTAACGCAGGAAGTCGACGATGTACTTTTCAGATGCGACGAAAGCGCCGATGCCGGCCATCGATTTGGCGAAGGTGTTGAACAGCACGTCCACGCCGTCGATTACGCCGAAATGGCTCGCGGTACCGCGTCCGCCTTCGCCCATCGTACCGAAGCCGTGCGCGTCGTCCACCAGCAGGCGGAAGTTGAACTCCTTTTTCATCGCGACGATCTCGTCGAGCTTGCCCAGGTCGCCCTTCATGCCGAAGACGCCTTCGGTGATGACCAATACGCCTCCGCCGTTCTCTTCGGCCAGTTTCGTCGCACGTTCGAGTTGCTTGCGGCAGGCCGCCATGTCGTTGTGCGGATAGACGAAACGCTTGCCGGTGTGCAGACGCAGACCGTCGATGATGCAGGCGTGCGCTTCGGAGTCGTAGACCACTACGTCGCGGCGCGTGAGCAGGCAATCGATGATCGATACCATGCCCTGATAACCGTAGTTGAGCAGGAAGGCGTCCGGCTTGCCGACGAAGGCCGCCAGTTCGCGTTCGAGCTGCTCGTGCCATTTGGTCTGGCCGCTCATCATGCGGGCACCCATCGGAGCCGCCATGCCGAATTTCGCGGCGCCTTCGGCGTCGGCCTTGCGCACTTCGGGATGGTTGGCCAGGCCGAGGTAGTTGTTCAGGCTCCAGTTCAGCACTTCGCGACCGCGGAACATCATCCTCGGACCGATCTCCCCTTCGAGTTTCGGAAACGAATAATAACCGTGGCTCAGTTTCTGGTATTGGCCGATCGGGCCGCCGGCGTTCTGGTGTATTCTGTCAAAAATATCCACAACAGTAGTGATTTAATTAAGGTTGTATTGATGTTTTAATTGTCTTTCCCGGACGGGATGTTTCATTGGCCCACCTTTTACGAGCCACGCAAATTTAGGTAAATTTTGCCTGAATGGGTCATCTGTCGCCGGATGAAGGGTCAATGTGACAGCAAAATACGTCTTTATACTTAGTGCGTGAAAAATGGCAGAACCGCTTTCTTCGGGAGGATAACAGCCGGATTTTGTCCCGAATCCGGAACCGGGGACGGAGTGTGAAATTTATCCGGCCGCTTTTTTAGGAAAAAAACAATATATGTTTTCCCAACTCGTTAAAATTACATAACTTTGCCCAATCCTTAATTGTGGGGGTGTTTCCCGCTGTCAACAAGGTTGAGCCGGAAAGTCCAGAAAATGAAGATGAAGCATTGTTTCGGTAAATATTTTGCCCTGTTCGTTGCCTTGTGTGCAGTGTCGTGCAGCGGATACAACAAGTTGCTCAAGAGCGACGATCACGAGCAAAAGTACAAAATGGCGCTCGAATACTATGAAAAGGGGAAGTACTCCAAGACCGCGTCGTTGCTCGAAAGCCTGAACCAGGTTTTCGCGGGTACCAACCGGTCGGATACGCTGGCTTACTATTACGGTGCTTCGCTTTACAAACAGGGCGATTTTACGACCAGCGGCGAGATTTTCGACGGCTTTCGCCACCATTACGGACGCAGTCCCTTCCTGGAGGATGTCGAGTATATGTATGCCAAAGGGCTTTATTTTTCCGCTCCGTCCTACAAACGCGACCAGACCAATACGCACAAGGCGATCATGGCTATCGGCGAATACCTGAACCGCTACCCCAACAGTACGAAGAAAGAGTCGCTGATGGAGAACGTGACGGAACTGCAGCAGCGTTTGTATGATAAATCGATGGAGAATGCGAAGCTCTATTACGATATCGGGTATTACAACTCCGCGATCGTGGCCCTGCGCAACGCCATCGAACTTTACCCGGAGACCAACCACCGCGAACTGCTTTCCTACCTGATCGTGCGTTCGCATTACCTTTATGCGAAGAACAGCATTCCGGAAAAGCAGCGCCAGCGTTATATGGACCTGCAGGACGCTTATTACAGTTTCGTGGCTGAATATCCCGAGAGTTCCTACCGCAAGGAGGTAGACAAAATGCAGGAAGAGGCCAAAAAATTCCTGGCCCGTTATAGCGAAAAGGAGCAGGCCAAGGAGGCTGCGGCCGAAGCGAAAAAGGCCCAAACAGAGAAACAGGGCGTTGACGTCCGCGACGAGCATATTCCCGAGCTGAAGCTCAAGCCGCTGGAGACTCCGGAAGGCATGCTGAAGCCGAAAAAGATCAAGCAAAACAACGAATTCAATCTCCAAAACAGCACCATACAAAATGGAAATCAAGAAAAGTAACATTCCCAACAACACCATCACGCGCAAACTGACCGACCTGGATGCGCCGACGGGAAATATCTACGAGTCCGTTGTGGTCATTTCCAAACGGGCCAACCAGATCTCCAGCGAGATCAAGCAGGAGCTGAACCGCAAACTGGCCGATTTCTCGAGCGTGAACGACTCTTTGGAGGAGACTTTCGAGAATCGCGAACAGATCGAGATTTCCAAGTATTACGAGAAACTTCCCAAACCCGCGATTATCGCGACCGAGGAATTTCTCGAGGGAAAGGTTTATTTCCGCGAAAACAACGAGGCAGAAACGCAGCCGCAGGAGGCATAGCGCATACGTCGTCGTATTAACCGCATAATACCTGCCTACCATGCTTGCAGGAAAAAGAATAATTGTCGGAGTGACAGGAAGTATCGCAGCCTATAAGGCTGCGATACTCGTCAGATTGCTTGTCAAAGCGGGGGCCGAGGTGCGGGTGCTGATGACCCCTCTGGCCAAAGAGTTCATTACGCCGCTGACGCTTGCTACGTTGAGCAAGCATCCCATCCTGGTCGAATTTTTCAATCCGGAGAACGGCGAGTGGAACTCGCATGTGAGTCTCGGTGAATGGGCCGACGCCTACCTGATCGCACCGGCTACGGCCAATACGATCGCGAAAATGGCGACCGGTACGGCCGACAACCTACTGCTCACTACTTACCTTTCGGCGCGTTGCCCGGTATTCGTGGCTCCGGCGATGGACCTCGACATGTTCGCCCATCCGGCGACTTGGGGTAATATCGGCACGTTGCGCCGCTACGGCAATCATATTATCGAGCCCGCTTCGGGGGAGCTAGCCAGCGGTCTGGAAGGCAAAGGCCGCATGGAGGAGCCGGAACGGATCGTCGAGGTGCTCAGCGCCTATTTCGGAGGTGAAGAAACGCAGGTTGAAACTACGTTGAAAGGCCGTAAGTTGATGGTGACGGCCGGACCGACGCTCGAACCGATCGATCCGGTGCGCTATATCTCGAACCATTCCTCGGGTAAAATGGGGTACGCCATTGCCGCCGAACTGTCCCGCCGCGGTGCCGAAGTGGTACTCGTCAGCGGGCGTACGGGATTGCCGGTGCCGCAGGGGGTGAAGCGGGTGGATGTCCTGACGGCCGAAGAGATGTACCGGGCGGCAGTCGATACCTTTGCCGGTTGCGACGGAGCGGTGATGTGTGCCGCGGTGGCCGATTACACCCCTGCGGAGGTTGCCGTTACGAAGATCAAAAAGGAGGGTGCCGAGTGGACCCTTACCTTGCGCCAGACGCACGATATTGCAGCCGAATTGGGCTGTGTCAAAGGAGACCGGGTGCTGGTAGGCTTTGCATTGGAAACCGATCACGAACGTGAAAATGCGGTGAAAAAGCTGCAAAAAAAGCATCTCGATTTTATCGTGCTCAATTCGTTGGCCGAGGCCGGAGCCGGGTTTGGTGTCGATACGAACCGCATTACGATCATCGATCGTGAAGGGCATGCCGAAGAGTACGGACTCAAGCCGAAATCCGATGTGGCACGCGATATCGCCGATAAGATTGAAAAATACCTGGATAGATAAACTGTCTGTTAATTTCTGTTTGCGCTATGCTCAAGCGGTTGTCGGTAGAGAATTATGCGTTGATCGATAAGCTCGATATCGCTTTCGCTCCGGGGTTGAACATCATCACCGGCGAAACCGGCGCGGGTAAGTCGATCCTGCTCGGTGCGCTGGGGCTGATCCTCGGTAACCGAGGCGATGTCGCTGCGATTCGCGACGCGCAGCGCAACTGCGTGATCGAAGCAGAATTTGACCTGTCGGGTTACCGGCTTGAAGGGTTGTTCGCCTCGTTCGATATCGACTACGATCAGCAATGCATGATTCGCCGGGTGATCACTCCGGCGGGTAAAAGCCGTGCTTATGTGAACGACCTGCCCGTGCAACTGGCTGCGTTGCGTGCCATCGGCGAACGCTTGATCGACATCCATTCGCAGCATCAGACCCTTTTGCTCGGTGAAAGTCGGTTTCAGACCGCGTTGCTCGACAGCGTGGCGGCGCATGCGCAGTTGTTGGAGCAATACGGCAGCGTTTACGACGAATTGAACCGTACGCAGCGGGAGCGGGACGAATTGCTGCGTCTTGCCGCCGAAAGCGGTAAAGACCGCGAATACATTGCTTACCAGTTGGAGGAGTTACAGGCTGCAAGGCTTGCGGAAGGCGAGCAGGAAGAATTGGAGAGTCTGCTGGATGAACTGAGCCATGCCGTCGAGATCAAGGACAACCTGTTGTATGCGGCACAGGTGCTCGATGGCGATGAGCAGGGCGTGTTGACCCGGCTCAAAGGAATCGAACAGGCGATAGGGCGCTTACAGGGAGTTTATCCCCAGGCCGGGCAATTTTACCAGCGCCTGCACAGTGCGGCGCTTGATCTGAAAGACATTGCTTCTGAAATTACCTCGGAGGGAGACCGCATTGAGGCCGATCCGCTTCGGCAGGAGCAGACCCGGGAGCGGCTCGACCTGATTTATTCGTTGCAGCAGAAACATAAGGTTGATTCGGTGGCAGCCCTGTTGGCTTTGCAGGCCGGATACGAGCAGCGCCTTTCGGGGCTAGACTCTTATGGCTCCCAGGTAGAGGAACTGACACTCCGGATTGAAACTTTGTTGGCGCGTGCAGGGGAACTTGCGGCATCCATTACTGCCGGACGCCGTGCTGCCGGGCCGAAAGTGGAACAGCATGTGACGGGTTTGCTTGTCCAGTTGGGTATGCCGTCGGCACAGTTGCGTATCGAGGTCGCTCCGGCGGGCGAGTTGCGCGCCGATGGCGCCGATCTGATTCGGTTCCTGTTTACGGCTAACCACAACACGTCGCTGCAACCGATCGAGAAGGTGGCTTCGGGCGGCGAGATGTCGCGCCTGATGCTTTCGCTCAAAGCCCTCGTGGCGGCGCATGCGCAGTTGCCAACTATTATTTTCGACGAAATCGATACCGGCGTTTCCGGGGCCATCGCGGACAAAATGGGCGAGATCATTACGAACCTGTCCGGGAGCCTGCAGGTGGTCAATATCACGCACCTGCCTCAGGTGGCCTCGAAAGGCGACCATCATTTCCTCGTGTATAAAGAGGAGACTCCCGAAGGGACGCTGTCCCGCATCCGCAAGCTTTCCTCGGAGGCACGGGTGGCGGAGATTGCCAAAATGCTGAGCGGCTCGGCCGTGACGGCTGCGGCTACGGAACAGGCCCGGTTACTGCTCGGGATGGAAAAATTGTAAGCAGGAGCGAAATAATCGGTCAAATTTCGCTTTTTGCCGTCGGATCGTTTTTTCTTTTCTTTTCGGTGCATTTGTTTGTTATTTAGTTTCTTATAACTATTTTTATTGTTTTTGGTGTCGTATATCTCCCCGCGGCGCACGTTTCTGTTTTTGCATTCCGCATACATTTGCATATCAAGCCGAATTGGTAAAACAGCAACGAAAAGCTTATGAGCGAGAGATTATTTATATTCGATACGACGCTGCGCGATGGCGAACAGGTTCCCGGCTGCCAGCTCAATACGATCGAGAAGATCGAAGTGGCACGCGCGCTGGAAGCGCTGGGGGTCGATGTGATCGAGGCCGGTTTCCCGGTCTCCAGTCCCGGTGATTTCAATTCCGTCCGTGAAATTTCCAAGGCGGTTTCCGCCCCGACAATTTGTGCGCTGACCCGCGCTGTTGAGCGCGATATCGACGTTGCGGCCGACGCGTTGGCGCTGGCCAAACACAAACGGATCCATACCGGTATCGGGGTTTCGCCCGAGCATATCTATTCCAAACTCAAATCGACTCCCGATGCGATCGTCGAACGTGCTGTGGCGGCGGTCAAATATGCAAAAAAATACGTCGAGGATGTCGAATTCTATGCCGAAGACGCCGGGCGCGCCGACGAGGCTTTTCTGGCGCGTGTGGTGGAGGCCGTCATCAAAGCGGGTGCTACGGTGGTGAATATTCCCGATACGACGGGGTATTGTCTGCCGGAACAATACGGTGCGAAGATCAAGTACCTGATGGAGCATGTGGACGGTGTGCACAAGGCGATCCTGTCGACCCACTGCCACAACGACCTGGGCATGGCGACGGCCAATACTCTGTCCGGTGTGATCAACGGTGCCCGCCAGGTCGAAGTAACGATCAACGGTATCGGCGAACGTGCCGGCAATACCTCTCTCGAAGAGGTCGTAATGGCCCTGCGTTGCCACAAACATCTCGGTATCGACACCGGTATCAATTCGAAAGGACTCACCTCGGTCAGCCGTCTGGTGTCGAGCCTGATGAATATGCCGGTGCAGGCCAACAAAGCGATCGTTGGCCGCAATGCGTTTGCGCATTCGTCGGGCATTCACCAGGACGGAGTGCTCAAGGATCGGGGCAACTATGAAATTATCGACCCGAAAGACGTGGGTCTCGACGAATCGGTCATTGCGCTGACTGCCCGCAGCGGCCGCGCCGCGCTGCATCACCGGCTCGACCTGCTCGGGATCAAACTGGAGCAGCACGAGCTTGACGAAGTGTATGAAAAATTCCTCGTACTGGCCGATAAGAAAAAGGATGTTCGCGATGACGATTTGCTCTATCTAGTGGGCGATACGACCGGAGAGAAAGTGCAGAAACATTTGAAATTGAAATATCTTCAGATTCTTTCGGGAACGCTCGTGCCGACGGCTACCGTCATCGTCGAAATCGGAGGGATGGAGCGAACGGCTACCAGTACCGGTAACGGTCCGATCGATGCTGCCGTCCGGGCGATCAAATCGCTTATCCAGGAAAAAGTGTTGATCACGGAGTTTCTGATTCAGGCGATGAACCGCGGCAGCGACGATGTGGGGCGCGTGCACATGCGCGTTTGCAACGGAGAGAATTGCATGCACGGTTTTTCGGCCCACACCGATACGGTGCGTGCATCGGTCGAGGCTTTCGTCGATGCGCTGAACCTGTTGGGAGTCACCGGAAAAAAAGAAGAGTAGTAACAAGTGAAATAACAATGTTTTATGGGAAAGACTTTATTTGACAAAGTGTGGGACGCGCACGTCGTCCGTGAACTGGACGGAGGCCGGAGCGTACTCTATATCGACCGCCACTACATCCATGAGGTGACCTCTCCGGTGGCTTTCCTCGGCCTGAAAAACAGGGGGCTCAAGGTGGCTCGTCCTGCTCAAACCACGGGTACGCCGGACCACAACGTGCCGACCGTCGACCAACACCTGCCGGTAGCAGAGGAGCAGAGCCGCAACCAGCTCGATTCATTCCGCCGCAATTGCGAAGAGAACGGTATCGAATATTTCCCGTTAGGCAATCCCGGGCACGGTATTGTACATATTATCGGCCCGGAGCAGGGATTTACCCAGCCGGGCATGACGATCGTCTGCGGTGACAGCCATACCTCTACGCACGGTGCCTTCGGTGCCGTGGCTTTCGGTATCGGGACCTCTGAGGTCGAAATGGTGTTCGCTTCGCAGTGCATTTTGCAGCCGAAACCCAAGACGATGCGCATTACCGTAAACGGCAAGCGCAAGGCGGGCGTGACGGCGAAGGACATTATCCTTTATGTCATTTCTAAAATTTCCGCATCGGGCGGTACCGGGCATTTTATCGAATTTGCCGGGGAGGCGATCCGGGACCTGTCGATGGAGGAACGCATGACGGTCTGCAACATGAGTATCGAGTGCGGCGCCCGCGGCGGCATGATCGCTCCGGACCAGACTACTTTCGATTATGTGAAGGGACGCAAGCGCGCTCCTCAGGGGACGGACTTCGATAAAGCCGTCGGGCGGTGGAAACAGCTCTATTCCGATCCCGATGCCCGTTTCGATACCGAATATACGTTCGATGCGGCCGATATCGAACCGATGATCACCTTCGGTACCAATCCCGGTATGGGGGTGGCTGTGACGGCTGAAGTGCCTTCGGATACGGGTCTCAGCGGCAGTGACAGGGTCAGCTTCGGCAAGGCTTTGGATTACATGGGTTTCCGTAGTGGCGAACCGATGCTCGGCAAGAAAATCGACTACGTGTTCCTCGGTAGCTGTACGAACGGCCGTATCGAAGATTTCCGCCAGTTCGCAGCGGCGGTCAAGGGACGCAAGAAAGCCCCGCATGTGACCGCCTGGCTCGTCCCGGGGTCGAAACAGGTCGAGGCGCAGGCTAAGGCTGAAGGTCTCGACAAAATTCTGGCGGATGCCGGTTTCGTACTGCGCCAGCCGGGATGTTCGGCCTGCCTGGCGATGAATGCCGACAAGATTCCCGCAGGTAAGTACAGCGTTTCGACCTCCAACCGCAATTTCGAGGGGCGCCAGGGGCCCGGTGCCCGTACGATGCTGGCCGGTCCGCTGGTAGCGGCTGCGGCGGCTGTGACGGGTTGTATCGCCGATCCGCGTGAAGTGTTTGGTCTGTAAACGAAGTTTCAACAGAAAACGAAAAAGAGTAAAGTTATGTCTATACCGAAATTCACCAAGCTGGTTACTACGGCTGTACCGCTGCCGATCGAAAACGTCGATACCGACCAGATTATTCCGGCCCGTTTCCTCAAAGCAGTTGAACGCAAAGGGTTTGGCGACAACCTGTTCCGCGATTGGCGTTATGATAAGGCGGGGAAGCCCGTAGCCGGTTTTCCGCTGAACGATTCCCGTTTCGGCGGCGATATCCTCGTAGCGGCCAAAAACTTCGGCTGCGGTTCCTCGCGCGAGCATGCCGCATGGGCCATTTTCGACTATGGTTTCAAGGTGGTCGTGTCGAGTTTCTTTGCCGATATTTTCCGGAATAATGCACTAAATAACGGGTTATTGCCCATCCGGGTCGACGAGGCGTTCCTCACGGCTGTCTTTGCGGCGATCGAGGCCGATCCGGCTGCGAAGTTCGAGGTCGATCTCGACAAACAGACCTTTACGATTTGCGCGACGGGGGAGACTGCGGCTTTCGAAATTGACGGCTATAAAAAGGAGTGCCTGCTCAACGGTTACGACGATGTCGATTACCTGCTGAGCATCCGCCCCGAGATTGACCGGTTCGAGGCGGAGAAAAACTGACTGTCCGGCTTTTCTCCGGACTGTGCTGCACAGAAGAGCAGGGCGGTCGGGAGCGTTGTTTTTTGCACCACTTAATTTTGTTGCCTGCCTATGATCGAGATAATGGATACCACTCTGCGGGACGGCGAACAGACCTCCGGGGTTTCGTTCACCGTCCGTGAGAAGTTGAGCATCGCCAAACTGTTGCTCGACGAATTGCATGTAGACCGGATCGAGATCGCGTCGGCCCGGGTCTCCGAGGGAGAGGCCGAAAGTACCCGCCTGATTGCCGCATGGGCCCGGGAGCAGGGGTTTATCGACCGGATCGAAGTGCTGGGATTCGTCGACGGGGGAGTGTCGCTCGATTGGATCGCATCGTCCGGGTGCCGGGTGGTGAACCTGCTCGCCAAAGGATCGCTCAAGCATTGTACTTACCAGTTACGCAAGACTCCGCAGCAGCATGTGGAGGATATCCGCACGACGATTGCGCAGGCTACGGGGATGGGCATTGCGGTGAACCTTTATCTGGAAGATTGGTCCAACGGTATGATCCATTCGCCGCAATACGTGTTCGATATGATGGATGCCCTGAGCTGTGGACCGATCCGACGTTTCATGATTCCCGATACGCTGGGGATCCTCAATCCCGACAATACGTATGCTTTTTGCTGCGAGATGATCCGGCGTTATCCGGATGTCCGGTTCGATTTCCATGCGCACAACGATTATGACCTGGCGGTCGCCAATGTGATGGCGGCGGTAAAAGCGGGAGTACACGGCATTCATACGACCATCAACGGTCTCGGCGAGCGGGCGGGCAATGCGCCGCTGTCGAGCGTGATTGCCGTACTGAACGACCAAATCAAGACGCCGAACGGGGTGGTCGAACGGCGGATCAACCATGTCAGCCGCGTGGTCGAGACCTACACCGGAGTGCACATTCCGGCCAACAAGCCTGTCGTGGGCGAGAATGTTTTTACGCAGTGCGCCGGGATTCATGCCGACGGCGACAACAAGGACAATCTCTATTACAACGACCTGTTGCCGGAGCGTTTCGGGCGGGTGCGCGAGTATGCGCTCGGTAAGATGTCGGGCAAGGCCAATATCCGCAAAAACCTCGACGCATTGGGCATCGACCTGGATGAAGAGTCGATGCGCAAGGTAACCGAACGGATTATCGAATTGGGTGATAAGAAACAGACGGTTACCTCGGATGACCTGCCTTATATTATCGCCGATATCCTGCGGCAGGATGTGCAGGAAACCCGAGTACATATCCTCAATTACAACCTTTCGCTCGGTCAGGGACTCCATCCGGTGGCGACGCTTAAAATCCGCATCAACGATGCCGATTACGAAGAGACAGCTTCGGGAGATGGCCAGTACGATGCCTTTATGAAGGCATTGCGCAAAATTTACAAAGGACAGTTGGGGCGCGACTTCCCGATGCTGACCAACTATTCCGTGACGATTCCGCCCGGCGGCCGTACCGATGCATTCGTGCAGACCTTCATTAGCTGGGAATACCGTGGGCAGAGTTTTAAAACCCGCGGATTGGATGCAGACCAGACGGAGGCCGCGATCAAGGCGACCCTCAAGATGCTCAATAAGATCGAAAACATGCAGTAGCGCGATGGCCCGTTGGTGAGATTAGGACTGGGTTGCGGTTATATGACACGCGGAGCGCTTAGTATCCCAGTACCCGCATCATCGAACGGTAGCTTTGCTCTTTGGCGAACAGGCGCGTGTAGTATTCGTTGTCGTCCTTGTCGCGGTCGATGATGATGTGTTTCGGTGCGGGGATCAGGCAGTGCTGGATACCTCCGTAGCCGCCCAGCGATTCCTGGTAGGCGCCCGTGTGGAAGAAGCCGATGTATTGGGTTTCATCGACCAATTTGGGCAGGAAGATCGCATTCGAGTGGGATTCGCCGTTGTAGAAATCTTCGCTGTCGCAGGTGAGCCCCCCGAGGAATACGCGTTGGTACTCCAAATCCCAATGGTTGATGGCCAGCAGGATGTAGCGCTGTTTAATGCCCCATATGTCGGGCAGCGTGGTCATGAACGAACTGTCGATCATGTACCACCGCTCGCGGTCGTTCTGCTGCTTCTGGTTGATGATCGAGAAGAGCGTGGCGCCGCTTTCGCCCACGGTAAACGATCCGAATTCGGTAAAAATGTTCGGTTCGGGGATTCCGGATTGTTCGCAGAAGTGCTTGATCTGGGATACGATTTCTTCGGCCATATACTCGTAATCGTAATCGAACGCGAGCGAGTTTTTGATCGGAAAGCCGCCGCCGATATTCAACGAATCGAGTTCGGGGCAGATCTTCTTCAATTCGTAATAGATACCGAGGCACTTGTTCAACTCGTTCCAGTAATAGGCTGTATCTTTGATGCCGGTGTTGATGAAAAAGTGCAGCATCTTCAGCTTGAACTTCTTGTTCGTTTTGATCCGGGTTTGGTAGAACTCGATGATGTCGTTGTAGCGGATGCCGAGCCGCGAGGTGTAGAAATCGAATTTCGGCTCCTCTTCGGATGCGATGCGGATACCGATCTGGCACGGTTTGTTGATTGCGTCGTCGAGCAGGTTCAGTTCGCGTTTGTTGTCGAGAATCGGAATGGTGTTCTCGAAGCCGTTGTTGACCAGCGACGCTATATTTTCGACATATTGCGGCCGTTTGAACCCGTTGCAGACGATGTAGATATTTTTGTCGATAATCCCGCCGTCGTACAATGCGTTGATGATGTGGATGTCGTAAGCCGAAGAGGTCTCGAGGTGGATATCGTTCTTGAGCGCCTCTTCCAGTACGAATGAGAAATGCGAACTTTTCGTGCAGTAGCAATAGTTATAAGAACCCTGGTAGTCGACCTTCGCCATTGCTACGTTGAACAGTCGCTTGGCCCGTTGGATCTGTGAGGTGATTTTCGGCAAATAGGTAACTTTGAGCGGCGTGCCGTACTGTTTGATGATATCCATCAGCGGAATATCATGGAAGTTGAGTTCGTTATCCTGTACGGAGAATTCGTCCTGCGGAAACTCGAACGTTTGCTCGATAAGGTCGATGTACTTGTTTTTCATCTTTAGTCGATGTCGGTATTGTTTACAATCCGTCTTTGCTACTTGTCCTGAAAAATGTCAAAGTAGCTAAGTTACTTTGTCTGGACTTTTGCCCTGCAAAGGAGGTAAAAGTTTTTTGGAAAAACAACGTTTGGAGGCGATATGTTCGTATTTCGGGTCGTTTTTCTCGTTTCGTTGCCGTCCGGAATTCGATTCCGGGTTTCTCACAGCTCCCGGTTTTATGTTGAAATGGGGTGTAGAGCGAAGATTGCCGGGGCACTTCCGTGCTTTGGCAGTTCTTTTGCAGAAATTTACACAAGTTAAGTATTGGCGGGATTTGCGGAGAAGATTTTCGGATGCTGAGTTTTTCGCGCGCGCGTTTGTATCTGTAGGGAAAAAAGAGTACTTTTGACACACCTGATATCGTTTTGCGGGGCGTTCAAGTATCGCCGGAACGCAGAGGTCGGTTTTTTTCCGAAATATGTTGCATTTTATAGATACTATACCAGCAAAATTATGGTTAATAGAATCATTGCCGATTACCTGAAGGCCGGGAAGCGGCTGGTAATCCCACAGTTCGGGGCATTCATTCACAAGGACACCGATGGCGGGGTCGTTTTTGTCCCTTTTCTCAAAAAAGATGACGGTGTACTGGCCACGCAGCTCAGCACTACCTACGGCCTGAGTAGCGAGGAGGCTTACGGGGTGATCACCGAATATATCGCACAGGTCCAGCGCAGCGTCACCGACCGCGGCAGTTTTGTCGTCGAAGGGGTGGGGCGGCTGCGGATCGACTCGAACGGCGTATGCTATTTGGAAGCTGATAACCGTGCTGGAGATACTCAGCCACAAAATGCCTCCATGCCGAAACCGGTTGTCCAGACGCCTGCTCAGCCCTCCGCCCGGCAGTCGGCACCGGTACCCGGTGCTACTGCACAAAGCCCTGCGGTGCAAAATGCCTCAGTCCAACCTGCGCGAACCCAACCGGTCCCGGCCCAATGTCCGCCGCCGGTACAGCAGCGTCCTGCCTCACCGGGCCCTCAGCAGTCCCCGCAGTTTCAACAACCCCAGCCCCAACAACCCCGTCAGGCTATGCCCGGGCAGCGTCCTGTTCAGCCCTCGGGCAATATCCCGCCCCGTCCGGCCGTTTACCAGCAGCCCGTTCAGCAGGGAGGGCGTCCGCAACCGGGATGTCCGCAGTCTCAGGGCCAGCCGGTGCAACCTCAGCAACCGGTACAGTCCCCTGTGCCGCATCCGGGGCAACAAACCTACGGCGGAGCTCCGCAGTATGCCCCGCAAGGCGCCGGGAGACCTGTGTCTCCGCATCCGGTAGGGGCTGGAATGCCGGTTCAGCAAAAAGGAACCGATAAGTTCCTGGTGGTAGCGATCCTTGCGGCGGTTATTGCGCTGGGAGCGATCATTTACGGAGTGATCACCTCGTCGGCAGGTACGCCGAAGATAGATCCGATGGAACTGCCTTCCCACCAGCGTCCGGCGGTCCTCGATTCGATCCAGAAGCAGGACTCGATCCGGGCCGCCGAGGAGGCTGCGAAAGCTGCGAAAACGGCACCCAAACCTAAACGGTAAGTTCCGGAGGCATGTCGATGGATTTAACAACACTCAAGCAACGTTTCGGCATTATCGGCAACAACGAAGCGCTTAACGAGGCTCTCGAAGTGGCGATGCGCGTGGCACCGACCGACCTTTCAGTGCTGATTACCGGCGAAAGCGGTGTCGGGAAAGAGGTTTTTCCGCAGATTATCCATGCCAACAGTTCCCGGAAACACGGCAATTACATTGCAGTGAATTGCGGTGCTATCCCTGAAGGTACGATCGATTCCGAATTGTTCGGGCATGAAAAGGGCGCTTTTACCGGCGCTTCGGAGAGCCGCAAAGGGTATTTCGAGGAGGCCAACGGAGGAACTATTTTCCTCGACGAAGTGGCCGAACTGCCGCATACGACGCAAGTGCGCCTGCTGCGTGTCCTGCAGGCGGGTGAATATATCCGCGTCGGCTCGTCGAAGGCACAGAAGACCAATGTCAGGGTCGTAGCCGCGACGAATGTCGACCTGCGCGAGGCCGTCCGGCAGGGGCGTTTTCGCGAAGACCTATATTACCGGCTCAATACGGTTCCCATTTCGGTCCCGCCGTTGCGGGACCGTAAGGGTGATATCTACCTGTTGTTCCGTAAATTTGCGGCAGATGTCGCGTTGTTGTACCGCATGCCTGCTATTTCGCTTGATGAGGGTGCGCGAGGTATGCTCGAAACCTATCCGTGGCCGGGGAATATCCGGCAGTTGAAGAATGTGGCCGAGCAGATCTCCGCAGTCGAGGAATCGCGCTCCATTACCGCCGATATCCTGAGAAAATACCTTCCCGATTATGCTCCGGCTTCCGTTCCGGTAGTCCGGGGGCAGGCACAGGGAGAACTCAATGAAGAGCGCGAGTTGCTTTACAAAGTGTTGTTCGACCTGCGCAGCGATATGAGCGACCTGAAAAGAATGGTTTCAGAATTGATCGCCGAGCGTAATTATGAACGCAAAAGCGATATTACAGCCTTGCTCCCGCGCAACCTGCCTGCTCCGATTCCCGCTCCGGCGGTGCATCCGGCCCCCGTCGCCTACGACGAATATGCCGATACGGAAGAGGTGATGGACGAATCTGCCCCGCACGAAGGCATGACTAAAGAACAGATGTTGCGGGAATCGATTATCAAGGCGCTTCGCCGCCATGGCGGCAAACGGCGCGAAGCGGCCAAAGACCTGTTTATTTCCGAGCGAACGCTTTACCGTAAAATCAAAGAGTTGGGAATCGATGAATATTAAATCGAGGTATTTCAAATCCAAAATCGCCGTTATAGTTGCGGCGCTGGCCTGCCCGCTGCTGTTCGAGGGCTGTTCGGTCAAGTATTCGCTTTCCGGAGCATCGATCGCTCCCGAGATACAGACCGTCTCGATCGCCCGTTTCCCGAACAACGCCCTGTTGGTGGCCCCGATTCTCAGTTCGACGCTGACCGATGCACTCCAGGACCGGTTTACGCGTCAAACCCGTTTGGCCGTGGTCCCGGAAAACGGAGACCTGCGTTTCGAGGGCGAGATTACGAATTACACCTCGACCCCCGCGGCTGTTTCGGGTGAAGAGATGGCCGTGATGAACCGTCTGACGATCACCGTGCGCGTACGTTTTACCAATGCGTTCCAGCCGGAGTTTAATTATGACAAGACCTTCTCCGCCTTTTCCGATTATTCCAGCTCACGGCTGCTGCAGGAGGCGGAGCCCACACTGATTCCGGAGATCGTCGATCAGTTGGTCGAGAATATCTTTAACGATGCCGTATCGAACTGGTAATCATGGAAGTTTTCCTGCAATATCTGGAACGGCCTGACATTGCGGCTGCGCCGACCGAGGAGTACCTCCGGACGTTGCTGAAACGTTATCCGTGGTTCACTACCGCACGGCTCATGCTTTCTCGCATCAGCGGGAAGGTCGATCCGGCGCTGTCGCTGTATTTGGCGACACGTCCCGCACCCGGGTTGCTGCTCCGTTCGTCCGGGGCATCGGGTATTTCGCCCGTTGTCGGGACACAGGGCCCCCCTTCCGATGCTGTGGGTCCGGATGTGGATGAAGGTGCGGCTTCGGTCGCGGGATCCGTGGCTATGGCGGACGCCTCCGGTATGACCGGGGAAGCGGTAACCGGCAGCCCGACATTTGAAGTGATCGACCGTTTTTTGGCCAGTGAATGCGGGCGGATCGTTCCGCGCGAAGGGATTCCGGAGGGGGATATTGCGGCCGGCTCGGCAGTCATCGACGAGGAGCTGGCTACCGAAGAGCTGGCCGAGATTTATCTGGCTCAGGGGCTTAACGACCGCGCCAGAGCGATATATGCCAAATTAAGTTTGCTATATCCGGAAAAAAGTGTTTATTTTGCCACAATTATCGCCCGGATTGACGGAAACGGAGCGGATAATTCATGAATTTGTAATCGTTTAAACCAATATCGGGATGTATATTTTTTTCATTGTGTTGATTCTGATCGCAAGTATCCTGCTGATACTTGCAGTGTTGGCCCAAAGTCCCAAGAGCGGGATGGCCGCCAATTTCGGAGCGTCTAATCAGGTCATGGGCGTGCGCCAGACTTCCGACTTCCTTGAAAAGTTTACTTGGGGGTTGGCTATTGCGATTTTTGTGCTGAGTCTCGGTGCTACGATGACGATGCCGTCGGCAAACATTGCCAACAGCAAGAGTGCCGTTGAGAAAGCCCTCGAACAAGCTGTCGAAGGTAATCAGAACCTGCTGCCTTCTGCCCAGCCGACGCAAAACGACGCAGCGCAGCAACCCCAGCCGGTAGCTCCTGCCGAGTAACCAGGAAAAAGTTAAGCGGAGTTTACCCGCATGGTATTATAGTAAAAGGACTTCCTCTGGAAGTCCTTTTGTCGTTTGGGATGGTTTACCGGGCATCGTTTGGGCGGTCAACCTGATTTATCTGCCTTGTGACGGTCCGGTCTCGATATCGTATATATACAGCGTCGCTTTGTCGTCGTCTTCCGGGACGAAATAGGCCCGCAGGCCGGTCGGAGTCGATTCGACCGCGCAGGGGTTGTTTGTCATGACGCCTCCCGACGGTAACCATATCCGGACCGGGATTTGGCGCACGGGACGGTTGTCCCGCAAATCGAATATTTCCCATCCGCCCAAACGCAGATCGCCTGCCGGGGTGCGAAATCCTTGCAGGCCCGATCCCAGCATCAGGTAGTCGCCGAGATACTGTCCATCCTGAAAGGCGACATAGAATGAGGGGTTTTCGACTGCTAGCTCTTTCGGTGCGACGTCCGCATTGGTGACGGATCCTTGCCCGTCGAGCGTCCAGTGATAAAAGTCGCGGGCATCCCAGTTCATGCCCACCAGCGTACGGTCGTCGGTGTTGCAAACGATGGCCCCGATCGAGTCGTCGTAGTCGAACACTTCGGTCGCGGTCATCGTCAGCGGATCGATTTTGTAAATGATCGAATAGCTGTGCGGCAGGTATTCGGTCACCGGTACCCACAGATAGCGCCCGTCGTAATCCATGCCGCCCGGGTGGTAGGCATGCCCCCGGCCGATGGGCAGATCGGCCAGCAGCCGTCCTTCGCTGTCGAACTTGAAGATATGTCCTTTGCCTTCGCCCTTGTCGCGTTCCGCTCCCGATACATTTCCACCGGGATTGTGCGGCCAACGGATGACCTCTACAGTCGACAGGTAGTAGCAATCTCCGATCTTGACGAGTCCTTGGGTATGGTGTGCATTGAACCGTAATTTGACCGAATCGACCGCTCGCCACGGTGTTTTGGCGGTCAGGGCCAGCATTTTTGCCGCCAATGGCGTGCGGTTACCCGGAGCGGGATTGTTCCGGGGTGTCCCGGTTGCCGACACGAAGGCGCAGCACAAAAGCATGAAGGATATCAGATTTCTTTTCATTGTCCTGGGGTTGTAAGGGCAAAGATAGGATTTTCTGTCTTAGAGACCGATCCCAGAGTGTCCTGAAATAAGGATTATTTGATTTAGGAATCGTTTGGCGTGCGAATTAGTCTGAATGTAGTATTAAAGTAAGCTATTTTTACTATTTTAGTGAATGAATTATCCGCTGATCCAACCGAACCCGTCCGGCCCGGAGCCGGCATGAACGATGAGAGGCTTCCTGTCCGTTTTGTTGTTTGTCATGGTGCCGTCCTGGCTGTTCGCGCAGGGCGGTGTGACTACGACCGACGATTACGATGCGGGAGCCCGCAGTCCGGAATTGTTTCAACCCGGCGAGGAGGCTGAAGCCTTGCTGCTGATGCCGTTGCAGGCTTATCCTTCCGCATTTTCGTCGTTGTCGGATTTCAACTTTTCATTCGTGCGTTACAACCGTCGGGGATACGATTCCCGTTACAGTATGCTGGCCGTGGACGGTATTGCGCTGGACGATCCGTTGACGGGCAACCAGCATTGGAATGTGCTCAATGCCGTGACCAATGCTCCGGGACCGTTATTTCTGGCGGAAGGGGGTGCGCCAGGAGAGCGTATGCTGGGATTGTCCGGCGGGATTCGTGAGTATGGCCGCCTGGCCGGCGAACAACCGAAACGGGCGTATGCCGGTGCGATGTTTACCGACCGCCGTTTCCGCGGCGGGGCGCGGATGGGCGCCGCTACCGGATGGATGAAAGGCGGGTGGGCGGTGTCGTTTTCGGGGTCGCGCCGCTGGGGGCGCGATACGCATATAGACGGTGTGTACAGCGACAATTGGACGGTTTACGGTTCGGTCGCCAGGAAGGTCGGTCCGAAGCACGTCCTATCGGCAGCCTTCCTAATGGCTCCGTCCGATCAGGGCGTGCGAGGAGCCGCCACTTTGGAGGCCTTCGGATTGACGGATGACCCGCTTTACAATCCCTATTGGGGTTATCAGGACGGCCGTATCCGTTCGTCGCGTACGCGTAAGTCGCAGCAGCCGTTGGCGCTGCTGGCGTGGGACTTCACCCTGAACGACGATTTTCGTTTGCAGACGACCTTTTCCTATCTGGGAGGCGAAAGCTGTTATTCGGCCCTCGATTGGCACAGCGCGTCGAATCCGATGCCCGATTATTACCGGTATATGCCGGGGTATGCCGCGAATCCGGAGGTTGCCGCAGCAGTGCGTGAAGCTTGGGAAAGCCGTGATCCTGGCGTTACGCAGGTGAATTGGGACGAACTCTATTACGTCAACTGTCACGGGACCGCCACACCGGCTTCGTATGCGGTAGGGGGCGCCGTTACTGCGAACCGCTGTTTCCAGTTCGTTTCGTCGTTCGAGTATCGGATGAGCGGCCTGAACCGGTTGCGGGGCGGCGTTCAAATCCGTAACGACCGTACGTCCCGTTACCAAAGGCTCGAAGATTTGCTGGGCGGGGATTACCTGCTCAACGTCGACTCTTACCTGATCGACGACGAATATTACGGCGATAAGATACAGAACGACTTACAGCATCCGAACCGGCGGGTCGGGGTGGGCGAGCGTTACGGCTATGATTACGATTTGGATTACAGTTCATACGGAGCGTGGGTGCTGGCCGATCTGCACAGCGCGCGCGAAGCCGGATTGTACGGTTATGTGGGCGGCCGGGCTGCGCAGGTGTCGTTTTACCGGGACGGCCGCTACGAGAAGGAGCTGTTTCCCGGCGGCCGGTCGCTGGGCCGTTCCGACCGGTTGAGTTTTACTGAGTACCTGCTCAAAGGCGGTATCGGGTACATGTTTACCCCGTCCCATTCGATAGAGGTGCGTGTGGCCTATGGAGATGTGGCACCCGTGGCGGATGCGGTCTTTCTGGCGCCGGAGTACCAGAACCGGACTATTGCGGACCCGCGTCCGGTCAACCTGCTTTCGGGGGAGGTTTGCTACCGGTTGTCGTTGCGGTCGGTCGAAATCGGGTTGAGCGGCTATGTCACGACCACACGCGGCGAAAGCGATGTGCGGCACTACTACGACGATCTCGCGGGCGAGTTTTCGAATATGGAGTTGAGCGCCATAGACAAGCTTTATGTCGGGGCCGAGCTGGGCGTGACGGTTCGTCTCACCGACCGCTGGAGCCTGCGCGGTGCGGCGGCTTTCAGCGACAATACCTACCTGAGCGATCCTGCGGCCGATATTTATGCCGACCGTGACAACCGTCCGGTTGCGGTGGGTGCGACCGCTTACCTCAAAGGCTACAAGTTAGGCGGATCGCCTCAGACCGTGGCCTCCGGCGAGCTGCGCTATTCGGGCCGGCGCATGTGGACGGCTGCCGTGTCGGTCAATTACGCCGGGCGCAACTACATCGACATCAGTCCCGTGCGGCGCATGCGCCGGGTGCTGGATTATGCGACCTCGCCCGAGGCGCTGCAAGAGATGACCTCCCAGGAGCAGTTCGGCGATGCGACGACCGTCAACCTTTTTCTGAGCAAGAC
Organism: Alistipes indistinctus YIT 12060; assembly: GCF_025144995.1. Taxonomy (NCBI): domain Bacteria; kingdom Pseudomonadati; phylum Bacteroidota; class Bacteroidia; order Bacteroidales; family Rikenellaceae; genus Alistipes; species Alistipes indistinctus. The sequence goes on from NZ_CP102250.1 coordinate 40,415, forward strand.
GTTCCGTCTCGGCAGTCATTACCTCACGCTCAGCGGGTCGGTTAACAACCTCGCTAACCGTCGCCGAATCGTTTACAGCGGGTATGAGCCGTTGCGCATGGTACGTACCGGCAGCGGCCTTGACCGGACGGTGGCTCCGATGGCTTCGCGCTACTATCACGCTTATCCGCGCACCTATTACCTGACCTTAAATTACCGGTTCTGATGCGAAATTGTGGTTTCCATATCCGGTTTACTGCCGGCAGACGGTTCCGTTTGTTGCGTTTGGCAGCAGGAGCGTGGTTGCTGTCCCTGGCGGGTTGCTTTGGGGGATGCGATTATGACCGGTTCGACCCGCCGGAACCGCATCCGGCCGATGTGCCCGTTCCGACGATGAGTATCGCGACGCTCCGCTCGCTTTATAAGGGCGACCCCGTGTCGGTCACCGGCAAACGGAGCGTGGTGGTTTCCGGCAATGTTACGACCTCGGACCGGGAAGGTAACTTTTTCCGAAGTTTCTTTATCGAGGATGAAACGGGAGCGGTAGAGATCCGTGCCGGACTGTACGACCTGCATGCCGTTTACCGGCTCGGGCAGCAGGTGACGGTCGTGGCCGATTCGCTGACGCTCGGCCTGACGGGCGGGGTGTTGCAACTGGGTTTGGCCAGTTCGGCTTACGAGACCGATTACATGGGGCATCGTGTGGTGGTCGATCGCCATGTTTTTCGCAATGAACGCTTCGAGACGGTGACTCCGCGGCCTGTGACTCCTGCCCGTTTGGATGATGAGTGGCTCGGGACGCTGGTCCGTTTCGACGGGATGCGGCTCGACGGCGCAGTCGATACGACCTGGGCGCTCCCTGCTTCGTTGTCGCCGTCGGGAACACCGCAAAACGTCAATCTCAAGTTCCGCTCTTCGCCGTCCGATTCGATTTACGTCTATACGAGCGGATATGCCAATTTTGCGGGCGATCGCGTGCCGACCGCTCCGGTGTCGCTTACCGGTATCCTGATGCAGGGCAAAGTTGGCGGGCGGACCGTTTATCAGGTCAAATTAAGGGATTTGCAGGATGTGGAACAGTAGGAATTATAAGGTGCTGTTAGGTTGTTGCCTCATGCTGGTCGGTGCCGGTTGTGTCGGGAAGACCGAGTTCCATCCCGATACGCCTTCCGGCGGAGGAGGGGAACCGGGCGAGGGAACGGCCGTTGTATCGGTGCGTTACCTCAAAACCGCTTATACGGGTTATCCGACTCCTGTGACCAAAGATTGGGAGGTGCAGGGTGTCGTGACGGCCAATGACCGTTACGGTTCCTTCCCGAATGCGCTGGTCGTGCAGGACGGCACCGGCGGTATTGAGATTAAGGTCTCCGGTGACGAACTTATGCTCGCCTTTCCGATCGGCCAGCGGGTGTCCGTGCGGTGCCAGGGCCTTGTGTTGGGCGGTTACGGAGGCTGGGTAAGTCTGGGGACCGCCTCGGCCAATCCCGTTTACCAGAACGGATTTATTCCGCAGGATGAGATTCCGGTACGGTTGCGCAAACGGGAAGGGATCGAGGCCATGCGGCCGGATACCCTGCGGATCGCAGAACTCGAGGCGGTGCATGTCGGCTGTTTCATAGCTTTCGAAAATGTACAGTTTGTGGATGGAGAACTGGGATCGGCCTGGTGTGATTCCGATGCGGACTCCGACCGGCATCTGGTAGACGAACGAGGCGATACGTTGCTGGTCCGCACCAGCCGTTACGCACGTTTCGCAACCCGTCCGTTGCCGGCGGGGAGCGGTTATTTAGAAGGGATTTTGGGCTGGTTCAACAAAAGTTACCAGTTGCGGGTTATCGATGCGCGGAACGCCGTGATGGATTCACCCCGTTTTATACCCTGTATGGATTCAGATGGTAATGATTGATTTGCCGGTTACCGGTTCTCTTTTTGCAAGGCATCCCACAACATGTCTTTGAGTTGCGGGAGGTGGTAGCCGGTAGCCGACGAGATGAAGAGCGACGGAACGCCTTCGGGAAGTTCTGCGGATAGTGCCTCTTGCAGTTCCTCGTCGAGCAGGTCGGTCTTGGTAATGGCCAACAGGCGCTGTTTGTCCATCAGTTCGGGGTTGTATTGCTGCAATTCGTTCAGCAGGATGCGGTACTCTTCGCGGATGTCCTTCGTATCGGCCGGAATCATGAACAGCAGGATGGAATTGCGCTCGATATGGCGCAGGAAGCGAGTTCCCAATCCTTTGCCTTCGTGCGCGCCCTCGATAATTCCGGGGATATCGGCCATCACGAACGAGCGGTGGTCGCGGTATTCGACGATGCCGAGATTCGGCTCGAGAGTCGTGAACGCGTAATTCGCGATCTTGGGTTTTGCGGCCGACACGGCTGCCAGCAGGGTCGATTTGCCCGCATTCGGGAAGCCGACCAATCCTACGTCAGCCAGGATCTTCAGTTCGAGTATGAACCAGCCTTCGCGGCACTCTTCGCCGGGTTGCGAATAGCGCGGAGCCTGGTTGGTAGCCGACTTGAAATGCCAGTTACCCAAGCCGCCCCGTCCCCCGGGAAGCAGGACGAGTTCCTGTCCGTTTTCGGTGACTTCCCCGACGATTTTGCCCGTTTCTACATCGCGGGCGACCGTTCCCAACGGCACATCGATAATCACATCTTTGCCGTTTTTGCCCGTACTACGGGCTCCGCCACCCGCTTCACCGTTCTCGGCGAAGATATGGCGCTGGTATTTCAGGTGGATCAGCGTCCAGAATTGGCTGTTGCCGCGCAGGATGATACTGCCTCCCTTGCCGCCGTCGCCGCCGTCCGGACCGCCGAATTCGACGAACTTTTCACGCCGGAAATGGCTCGAACCGGAACCGCCGTTCCCGGAACGGCCGAATATCTTGACGTAGTCAACGAAATTGGAAGAGGGCATATGCGTCGGTTTTCTGCTTGAAATTCATCACTGGATGAAAGACAAAGGTAGGAAAATATTTACCTTTGTCCAACTTGTTGTCTAACCGGCCGACTGTTCAAACGCTATGCCGAAACGCGCTCCGCACCGCGTCTCGAAAGAGACGCACCTCAAAGTCATCGTGATCCTGCTGTTGGCAGTGGTCCTGCTGCTGTGGCTCGTGCATTGCGCCGGGCCGAAATCGGTTCGTGAGCAGCGACTTCCCGCGCGCTCCGAAAAGGCCGCTGAAAGGGCCGAAATGTCCGAGAAGGCTGACCGGTCCGATCGGTTTGACCGACAGGACCAGCCGAACCAACCGGGGCACCGTGTGTATGGCACACAACTTGAATTGCCCCTTTACACCGACAGTATGTTTATTGTGCGTCATCCCGAAGCACGTTACACGCTTTGTTACGACACCTCGTACCGGCAAGCGGCCTGGGTCGCCTACCTGCTGACCCGTTCCGAGGTCGGTCGCAAGGATGCGGAACGTGCAAATGCGTTCCGGTGCGATCCCGAGGTCGTCCGCCGGGGCTGGCCCACGGCCCGTGACCGGGATTATGCCCGCAGCGGTTACGACCGGGGGCATTTGTTGCCTTCTGCCGACCGTGACGATACGCCTTCGGAAAACCGGGCGACGTTTTACCTGTCGAATGTTTCGCCGCAGTGCGCCGGGCTGAATCGACAGACATGGCGTTTACTCGAGGAGCAGGTGCGGCGATGGGCCGCCGCGTACGATTCGCTGTACGTGGTGACAGGGCCCGAACTGGTGCCCGGATTACCCCGGATCAAGGGAGGAGTAGGGGTTCCCCGGCGCTATTTCAAAGCATTGCTCGTGTGGCACGGAGGACGCTATCACGCGATAGCATTCCTGATCCCGAACCGGGAGCGGGTCGAAGGAGGTTTCGGGGATTATGCGCTGAGTGTGAACGACCTGGAGCGGCAGCTTGGCTATGACCTCTTTTGGCGCCTGCCCGACAGCATCGAAGAGCGGGTCGAAGGGGATCTGGACCGCACTTTCTGGAAATGAGGTCGGAAATGCGTTTTTCCGGACACGGCTGTGAATTGTGGCGGATACGTAACTAAGTAGCGAATGGGAAAACAAATCGGAAAAATAAACTGTATAAAAACGATTCTGAAAAACAAGGTGAATTATGCATAAATCGGGTTTTGTCAACATCATCGGCAACCCCAACGTGGGGAAATCGACGCTGATGAACGCGCTGGTGGGCGAACGCCTTTCCATTATCACTTCCAAGGCGCAGACCACGCGCCACCGGATTCTGGGTATCGTCAATGGCGACGACTTCCAGATCGTCTATTCCGATACGCCGGGTATCCTGAAACCCAATTACAAGCTTCACGAGTCGATGATGAAGGTGGTGCAGGGGGCCCTCAAGGACGCTGACATCATCCTTTACGTCACCGACGTAACCGAGGGTACCGAACATCGGAACGAATTTGTGGACAAGATCCTCCGCAGCGGGATTAAAACAATCCTCGTTATCAATAAAATCGACCTGACGACACCTGACAAACTGGAGCAACTGGTCGATGAGTGGAGGCACATACTGCCCGATGCACTGATCGTCCCGGTATCGGCTGCGCACAATTTCAATATCGGCGGCCTGTTCGACCGTATTCTCGAACTGTTGCCCGAAGGGGAGCCCTTCTACCCGAAAGATGCGCTGACGGATAAGAGCCTGCGTTTTTTTGCATCGGAGATCATTCGTGAGAAGATCCTGCTCAATTACGAGAAGGAGATTCCTTACAGTGTCGAAATTTCGATCGAAGAGTACAAGGAAGAGCCTACGATCGACCGTATTTCAGCTGTGATCTATGTGGCGCGTGACAGTCAAAAGGGTATCCTGATCGGCCATCAGGGCTCACGCCTTAAGAAGGTGGGCTCCGAAGCGCGTGCCGATCTGGAGCAGTTCCTCGGCAAAAAGGTTTTCCTGCAGCTTTTCGTCAAAGTTAACGAGGACTGGCGCAACAGCGACCGTCAACTCAAGCGTTTCGGCTACGAGGAGTAGTTCCCTGGCGTGCTGGGTTTGCAGCCGTTTCTATTCAGGTCTCAGGTCGATTGTCGTGATATAGCGGCATATGTGGTTGTTTTTTGTGACGCCTTCGAGGATTACGTCATATACGGCAGGCCGGTCTCCGGTGTAAAAAGAGACGGTACCCGACGCATGAATTTCCGGATTCCAGTAGAGGGTTGTCCGCAAGTCTGGCACGGGATCATTCTTTTGCTGGGCTGTTTCGTATTTGGGCGAGTAGAACTCCGTCTCTTGTTTGAAGCCGAACGGAGCGAACATCAGCATGGAAGGAAGCGGGGCGATCGGTTGAGTCAGGGCCTCGCCGCTTTTCATGCGGACCAGGAGCAGTCCGGACACTCCTTGCAGATGATAGGCCTTTAGTTGAGGATCGCCTGCCATGATAGCACCTGCCGATTCTATCATGCTGACACGTAAATTGTTGAGCAATTCTATCCCATCATTGTCCGCTGCGTATGGCATGCTGTCGATCAGGATCAGTCCGATCGGTTTTCCGAGGCAATCGAGGTAACGGTGGCGCTTCCCGTTTGCGTCGGTCGTGTATTTCAGACTGACGCCCGGTAAAATACCTTCTTTAAGTGCGTCCAGCGCTGTGGATGCATTGTATGCCGATAAATGTTCAGGGGTAGTAGTATTGGCATTCAGGCCAAAGAAACGGCGCTCTTTGGGGACTGTCAATGCCCGTACAACTGCCGGCGGGGCGGATGCGGCCAGCAGTTTGGGTAGGGTCGGTTCCTGTTTAACCGGAATGGTCAGTTGTCGGTAATTGTCGGCATAACTCTGCATGGCGGCTGCGACCTCGTTGCTTGTTGTGTACAGACAGGAAGGGACGGCGTTACGAACGGCCGGGAAAGTGTCCTGGTCCATCGTGAGCTGGATCCCCCGCATTCGCTCTTTTTTGTTCAGTGCCTGAACCATGAAAACGGTACTGTCCGGAATTATGGCTGTATAGGAAAACCTGCAACTGTCTTTTAGGTGGAAACGTTTGGAGTAGTTGTAGCGCAGGATCGAAAATACGAGTGATACGTCTTTTACCTGTTTGCCGGAGAGGCCGGAGATGGTGCCCGTGAATTTTTGCGTTACTTCCGGCGGATAGGGATGCTCTGGATAAATGTCGAGAAGCACTTTTTTGATGTCAAAGCGTGTCCAACCATGGGTTAGCATCAACAGATCGAGTTTGTAATCGGTTTGCGGATCGTTGTCCTTGAAATAATAGGCGGGATCTTCGATATGTCCCTTCAGGTCGGAACTCATCAGCAGGTAGGACTGGATATTTTCTTCCCATGGTTCCTGCCTGACTAAATCGTGGTCGGTGACGGACACGGCAAAACGCCCTTCGGCCGGGACACCACGATAGTTTGTGATCGTGATGTCCAGAGCGATCTCTTTGCGGGCGGCGATATGCTTACGGGAAGCCGCCACGGAAACCCGGGCAGGTTGCTTGTCCCTGATGAAGAAGAGCCGTTCGGCCAGTGGTATTTTCGCAACACGGTCTACCACGAGGATATGGCAAATGCCCGGGAGCAGGTAGTCGGTATCGATCTCTTTAAACCATTCGTTTTTACGAAACTCTTCCGATGCCAGGATTTTACCCCTGCACAGGATCATGATGGCAAGACGTTCCGGATCGAGATCCGGTGTGGCGGACATATAACAGAGCAGCCGCCGCCAGTTGGCAACGGTGAGCGAACATCCCGATCGCTCCACTTCCGGAAGCTCTACCTTACGAATGGTGCCGTTTTGCGCAGTCACTTCGGCGTAATACCGCTGCCCGTACTGAGGTGTCAACGAAAAACGACCCATGCCTTTGTGGATCGATGCCAGCTCCGTGACGAACCTTCCCGCACTGTCGAATACCTTTCCTGTCACCTCAACGGAAAGTCCGTCCGTTCCGATTGCTTTGAATGCCACGACCTGCGCTCCTAGCGGAAGTAGGTGGCCGCCTTCCGGGAAGAACTGAATGTCGAAATCGTCTTGGTTGTCAGCCGTTTCCGAGGTATGTGCCGTTGTTTGTTGCCGGTCGGTTGTAGCGATTGGGTGTTCTGTGCTGGAGAGTGTTTTCACGGGAGACGAGCCGTCCGAAAGAGTATCCGCAATGGCGTGTGGAGCCGGATTGACGATCGGGATGACTTTTTTGAAGAAAAATGCTTCATCTTCGTTCTGCATCCATTGTGTGTAGCCGCGCAGCAGGTAGTGGCCCGAAGGAAGATTTCGCGGCAGGTTGAGGTTGTTGTGAAAACCGTTCCAATTTTCGATTACCTTGATCCGCCTGCGTACGGAGTCCCGTTTGTCCACCAACTCGACATAGATAAAACGAGTGGGGCGGGGATAGCTTAGTGTCACCGCATTGAGTAGATAACCCTTGAACCAAATCGTTTCCCCGGCGCAATAGTAAGGTTTGTCCAGCTGCAGGTAGAGTTTCTCCGGAACACCCTTTTTGTAGGTGTCGATAAATTTGTTGAGCGAAAACTTGTAGAATGATTTCGGTAAATCTTCTTCGTCGACTCTGATCTGTGTCTGGCCGATGGATTGTAGCAGAGTTTTTTGCTGCTTATGCGGAGGTTTGCCGTATAGAAGAGTGCCTGCATCCCATTGTGTCACGGACAGGATACAGGTAATCACTATGCAGGATATTACAGTGCGTGCCATTTCAGGCTGTTTTTGTAATCTTTGCCGACCTCTTTTAGTAGTTTTAAGTCCTTATTGAAGCTCGTGGAACAGATGTTTACCGGGTCCGGTCGATTGTGGTGGTTGCCCGGCAGATTGATCCGTTATCGGTGATTCCTTCCAGTATGACGTCATAAACGGTTGCTTTGTCTGCCGTGTAAAAGGTCAGCGAAATTTTCCCGTTGCGGTCGGGTTTAACGCATGGATCCCAATAAACGGTTGTCCTCAGGTCCGGCTTGTTGTCGGCTTTCGCCGCAGAGGTTTCGTATTTGGGTGCGTAAAACGCTTCCGGTTTTTTGTAACCCAGCGGCGTAACCGTGACGGTCGCCAATGTAGGAGTGTCGAATATATTATTGAGCGTATAGCCCTCTTTCAGGCGTACGACTATGGCGCCGTTCCGGGCTTCGGAACCGTATTTGCCCGCTTCGCCCGGTTCGAGGTATCCCATGGCTTCCACCCGGTTCGGAGGGATATTGTTGAACATTCCCGCGTTGATTTTACGTCCGTCCACGACGAAGCATTCAATTGCACCGGCTCCGCTTCTGTTGGGTACGGTGGTGTGTTCCCCTGTGATCTCGTCATAGACGTTTGACACGCGCAGGTAACTCATTGCTTCGCTCAGTCGGGAGGCTCCTTTGAAATGATTTAGTATCTCCTGGCCGATGACCCGTTCGACGTATTGTCCGTTGAACATATGTTTTCTTTGGGCAGTTACCGTTACATTGGAAAGGTTGATGATCCGGATGCCGCCTTCGGCATAGTATTGTTCTTTGAGTTGGTCGAGGTATTCGAGCGGGATAAAGGTCGAATCGGTCGGATTCTCCCCGATTTTAGGCAATGGGATACCGGCATTTGCATCCGGGAACGTTTCGGGATCGATTTTGAGTTCGAGTCCCGTGGTGCCTCCTTTCGCACGTTTGCTCTGCAGCAGCAGGGTCGTACTGTCCGCAAAATCGCAGTTGGGAAAAAGGAACTTGTTGGTATTGCCCAGCGGCAACTCTTCTACGTAACTGTCTTTCAGCGAACAGATGGTAACCGTCGTCGATTTGGGCGCCCCCCCGAACATCCCCAGTACCTCTCCCGATACCGTCTGGCTCTCTTCGACCGGGAATTTTGCCTCCGGCAATCGGCCTTTCAGCAGGTCGGAGATGTTAAACCGCGTCCAGCCGTGAGTCAGCATCAGCAGGTCGAGTTTGTGGTCTTTCTGCAGTGTGCGGTCGTAAAAATAGTAGCCCGGTTCTTCGATGTATCCTTTCAGATCGGAGGTGAGCAGCAGGTTCGAACGGATGTCGCCGTCGTCCGGGTTCTGTTGGACGGCATGTCTGTCCGTCACGGCGACGGCGAACGATCCGGAACTTTGTCCGGTCGTGTCTTTCAAATGAATTGTTAGCGTTACTTTTTCACGTGCGCCGTATTGGTTGCTGTTGGTCGCAAAGGCTGCCTGAGGTGAAGAGGTCTCGTGTATAAAGTAGAGCCTTTCGGCCACCGGTTGCCCGGTATCCTGATCCACAATGGAAAAATGCGCGATACCTGGCGGAAGGCTCTGTTTGCCAACCGACCAGACGGAAGGGAATGAAGCGAGTGGATCGACGGCGATGACCTGGCCTTTTACATGTACGACCAGCCCCAGTTTCGCCGGATCGATATCCGGGGTGGCTGTTGCCTGGCAGAGGAGTAAGCCATTGCGCTCGGTTACTGCAAGCGTACATCCCGAAGGGGAGACCGGGGGCAGTTCGAACCGTTTGGCGAGTCCGGCGCTGTCGAGGGTTTCTGCAAAGTATCGTTTCCCGCTCTGCGGCACGAACGAAAGCCGGCCCATGCCTTTGTGGATCGTATTGAATGTCGTGACGGGGATTCCTTCTCCGTCTACGATCTGCCCATTCACTTCGACCGACAGTCCGTTGGTCCCTATTGCCTTGAAAGCGACGGTTTGCATACCGAGTGGAAGCAGGTGTCCGCCTTCGGGGAAAAAATCGACGCTGTAATCTTGGGAGAAGGCGGGTATGATGAATTGCTTTTCATAAGGCATGTTTGGGTCGTCTATGGTGACTGTGAGTGAATTGGACACCATGTCTTGTTGGGGAATAGGGAATCCGACGAGGAGTTTTCCCCGTTGGGTAGTTTGGGCTGAATAGCGTTTGGTTTTGCCGTCCAATGCAAGCAGGTAGGTGAGTTTTTGATCTGCAATGGGCTTTTTCTCCGAATCGGTGAAAACGATTTCGGCGGTGCATTGTCCGTTTTCTTCGGTCGTATAGCGGATGGTGGCTGACACGGCATTGTCTATCGGATTTCCGATGGTGAGGATGCGGTTGTAGAAAAAAGCCTCGCCGCTGTTTCTCATCCATTGCGTATAGGCTCGGAGTGTATATTGTCCGCGCGGGGTTTCGGGCGGCAGTTTCAGGCAGTTGTGGAAGCCGTGCTCGTCGGCTCTGATTTTGATGCGCTGCTGGACCGTGTTGTTCCGGTCGATCAGTTCAACATAGATATACCGGCTTTGCCGCATCGGTGCCAGTGTCACCGCATTCACCAGGTATCCTTTGAACCAGATGTTTTCTCCTGCGCTGTAATAGGGTTTGTCGAGTTGGAGGTAGAGCTTTTCGGCGATTCCTTTTTCATACATCGAGACGAATCGTTGAAAGGTTTGTTCGCTGAAAGCGGAAGGCGTAGATTGACGTATCGCCGGTCCGGCAGCTGCCGCAACGGGGTGCGCCGGAGGTTTGGCCGTGACCGGATCCGCTGCCGGTACGGTTGCCGGAAGAATCAACCAGAATATACAATGGGATAGATGCATAATTGTATGGGTTGTTTAGGTTAGTGTCTGGCAAAGTCGTCTTTCGGGTGCAGCCGGCTGTGTTTTGTGGTACGGAGCCAAGGTGGGGCGCCATTGGATTTCTATTGCAGAAAGTTAACAAAATATTCCGCACGGACCAATTTTATCCGGCAGCTTTCATGTCGTTTTATCGTGCTTTTTCAATTACGTTTCTCTTAAATTGCCGAAGTGATGCGATAATTTTTTTATTTCCGGGAAAATCACTATCTTTGCAGGCCCGCAAAATGTGGGCACGGATCACATAATTCACACAAGTATTAACTTTTTAAACGTAAAAAAGTGGAGTCATTAAGCTACAAAACAATCTCCGCCAACGCTGCGACGGTCACCAAGGAATGGGTGCTGATCGACGCTACGGACGCGGTGGTGGGTCGGCTTGCTTCGCAGGTAGCCAAGATCCTGCGCGGTAAGAACAAGCCTAGCTTCACTCCTCACGTTGACTGCGGTGACAATGTCATCATCATCAACGCTGACAAAGTGAAGTTTACGGGCAAGAAGATGACGGACAAGGTGTACGTCCGTCACACGGGTTATCCCGGCGGCCAGCGTTACGCCACTCCGGCCGATTACCTGCGTAAGAAGCCCGAGTTCGTCCTCGAAAAGGCCGTCAAGAGCATGCTGCCCCGTACCCGTCTGGGCTCGGCGCTGCTGCGCAACCTGAAGGTGTATGCCGGAAGCGAACATCCGCATGCGGCACAGGCACCCAAAACTATCAAGTTAAACGAGATTAAGTAATGAGTATGGAAGTTGTAAATGCCGTTGGACGCAGAAAAGCTGCTGTAGCTCGCGTTTACGTGAAACCCGGCAAAGGGAACATTACTATCAACCAGAAACCCCTGGACACCTACTTTCCGTTGGAAATTTTCCAGTATGTGGTGAAACAGCCGCTGTTGGTCACTTCGACCACTGAAAATTTCGACATCACCATCACTCTCGACGGTGGCGGAATCAAAGGCCAGGCTGAGGCTGCCCGCCTGGGTATCGCCCGCGCCCTCTGCGAAATCGATGCGGAGATGCGCCCGGTGCTCAAGAAGAACGGCTTCATGACGCGTGACCCGCGTGAGGTTGAGCGTAAGAAACCCGGTCAGCCCGGTGCACGTCGCAAGTTCCAGTTCAGCAAGCGTTAATTTCTGCGCCTGTGGAGCACAGAGCGGGAACAAATACCGGAGACTGCTTTTATGCACTACTCTGTTATTGCCCCTCTGCGGAAAATCGCGGGGATTGTCCAGGACACTACCGCTGCGATTGATGTAAAGAGAATTAAAACAGAATTAAACAGTTAAACAAAATGCCAAGAACTGATTTTAATCAATTACTGGAGGCCGGCGCTCACTTCGGCCACCTCAAGAGAAAGTGGAATCCCAAGATGGCTCCTTATATCTTCATGGAGAAAAACGGAATCCACATCATCGACCTTCACAAAACGGTGATGAAGATCGATGAAGCCGCCGCCGCGCTCAAGCAGATCGCCAAGAGCGGTCGCCGCGTCCTGTTCGTCGCTACGAAGAAGCAGGCCAAGGACGTCGTTGCGGAGACGGTTGCCGCAGTCAACATGCCGTATGTTACGGAACGTTGGCCGGGCGGTATGCTTACAAACTTCCCCACGATACGTAAAGCTGTCAAAAAAATGGCCATGATCGACAAGATGAATACCGATGGCACTTTTGACAACTTCTCAAAGAGAGAGAAACTCCAAATCAGCCGTCAGCGCGCCAAACTCGAGAAGAACCTCGGTTCGATCGCTGACCTGACCCGCCTTCCCGCCGCTCTGTTCGTAGTGGACGTGCAGAAAGAGGCCAACGCCGTGAAAGAGGCCAAACGCCTCAGCATCCCCGTATTTGCCATGGTTGATACTTGCTGTGATCCGACAGATATCGATTATGTAATTCCGGCAAACGACGATGCTACCAAATCGGTGGCTGTAGTCCTCGAGGCTGTGACCGCCGCTATCGCAGAAGGTTTGGCCGAACGTAAGCTCGAGAAGGAGAAAGAGGCTGCCGAATCTGCCGCCAAGGCAGAGAAGGAGCCCAAACCCCGGGTTAAGAAGGCTGTGAAAGCGGATTCCGCTAAAGCTGAACCGGTAGCCGAAGCCGCTGCTGAAGAGGCTGAAGCACCTGTTGTTGAAGCCAAGGCAGAAAAAGCCGAGTCCGCAGAATAATTATCGCTTATAACAGAAAGGAAAATTATGGAAATTAAAGCTGCTGATGTTGCTAAACTCCGTGCGATGACCGGAGCCGGTATGATGGATTGCAAAAAGGCGCTGGTAGAGGCCGAAGGCGATTTCGACCGCGCTCAGGATATCATCCGTGAGAAGGGCAAACTGGTTGCCGCCAAGCGTGCCGACCGCACTGCTACGCAGGGTGTCGTTGCCTCGAAGATTGTGGGTCAGAAGGGCTACATGCTCTGCCTCGCTTGCGAAACCGACTTTGTGGCTCAGAATGCTGATTTCGTCGCTGCTACCAATGCGATCCTCGACATCGCTGTCGAAGCCGATGCGGCTGATCTCGATGCACTGCTGGCCGTTGTGAAGGACGGCAAGACCGTAGCCGAGATCGTGACCGAGAAATCGGGCCAGACCGGTGAGAAGGTCGAGTTGGCTTACTACGGCAAGATCGAAGCCCCGATGTGCGTGACCTATATCCACATGAACAGCAAGCTGGGTACGCTGATCGGCTTCAACAAGGAGATCGACAAAGAGGTTGCCAAGGATGTGGCCATGCAGGCTGCCGCTATGGCTCCCGTTTCGATCGACAAGGGGGACTGCGATCCGAAAATCATCGAGCACGAGCGTATGATCGGTCGCGAACAGGCCCGTCAGGAGGGTAAACCGGAGGCAATGCTCGATAAAATCGCCGAAGGGAAAGTTAACAAGTTCCTCAAAGAGAATACCCTGTTGAATCAGGATCTCGTGAAGAACAACAAAATCTCTGTAGGCACCTACATCAAGGAGGCTGACAAAGATGCAACCGTAATCGCTTACAAGCGTTTTTCGCTGAACGACTAATTACCGGCTATATTTCATTGAAACGGGTCCGCTCTGCAAGAGCGGACCCGTTTTGTTTGTATGCTCATAATTGTTGGAGGCGTATGGAACAGGCGGTATTGCCTGCAAGGGGATTCGATGCGTATTTCCTATACCGTTTCGACCTGCTGCAATTCCACGTACCACAGGTATCCCCGTACCGTACGGTAACCCATGCGGCGCAACAGGTCCATGTATTCGCGGATTTGCACAGCATGGCTTTTGCGCTGCACGGCTCCGAACTTGTAATCCACCACGACCGCTTCGGTGCCTTTGGTCAACACGCGGTCGGGACGCCGTACCGCACTCTCCCTAGGAACGATGATGTCCGCCTCGTTGCGCACTGTTTCCCATTTGGGGGCGAACCACGAGCGGACCAACGGGTCGGCGAATGCATCCGCAATCGTGTCGCGCAGGTGTTGCCGCTCTTCATCGGAGAGGATGCCGTTAGCCCGTAGCAGGTCCAGTTGTTCGGCAATCTGGCCTTCGTGTTCGATATTCTCGAATACTTTGTGCATCAGGATTCCGTAGTTGCGCGGAGCCAACTGTATCTCCTCCCCTTCGTCGAAATAGCGCTGGGAGGCGAATTTGAATTTCAGTTTCGTGTCGGGGCGGCGGATCGGGTAGATGGGGACCCCGGCAGGTGCAACCGGTGGAACGGCTTTCCGGTAGGGCTGTCCGAATTCATACCGCTCACCCCCGTCGAAAGTCGTGCTGAGGCCTTCCAGTTCACCGATCCGGACCGTGTCGTCGGTCGAATGTTCGAACGTCGCGGCGATCAGTCCCCCGATCGTGTCGGTCTGCCGGCCGCTGTGGAGCATCAGGTGGAGCTCCTCTTCTGCCCGTGTGGCTGCTACGTAGAACATATTGATATTGTCGATGTGGGCGAGTACCGTTTCCCGGTAAAAGGCCTCCGAGAAATAGGATACCCCCATCTCGTTTTTGTAACGGATGGGCATCTCACCCAATGCGTCGAACGGTGCTTCGTCGGCAGCGGCCCAAAGCAGCGAACCGCGCTTGGGCGAGAGTTCCCACGTACAGTAAGGGACGATTACCGCTTTGTATTGCAGTCCCTTGGATTTGTGGATCGAGATGATTGTGATGGCCCGGCTGTTTTGCGGCAGGTTGATCGACTGGGTTCGTCCTGTTTCCTCCCACCATTTGACAAAAAGCGGCAGGTCCGCGATTTTTGAAGCGCTGAACGTATGTACCTGCTCTTGAATGGCCTGGATGTAAGCAATGTCTTCGGTCCGGGTGTGCAGCCGGTAACGCAGGATCAGTTCTTCGAGTGCTTCTTCGACGCCTTTGAGCCGCAAACCCTGTAAGAAATCCCGTTCCCCGTCGTTCAGCGGAGCATTGAGCGGCAATCCCAGGAATTGATTGTATAAAGCGCGCCGGATCGGGTCCTCGGGATTCGACGAGAGCTTGAGCGCCGCTACGATGAACGATGCGACCGGAGCATTGCCGATGGTCAGCGCCTCCTGCGTGACCAGGTCGTAGCAGTAGGGTGATTCGGGGTGTGCGGTTTTATAGTCGAGCAGTTGTTTCGCGATCTTTACCCCGTCGCGGTTGTAGCGTACGAGGATGGCGATGTCGCTGGGCGAGTAACCGCGTTGCTGCAGCTCTTCGACCGTTGCGATCACAGGCGGTTTGTCGGCCTCTTCCTCCTTGAATTCGCGTGCGAATTGCGTGATGCGGATATAACCGTTCTCCGGCGCTTTGGCGCTTTGTTGCCGGTGTTGCTCGTATGCGTTTGCAAGCATGTCGGTCAGTTCGGCACGTATCCCCGCAGATAAAGAGCCCTGTTCGCGCGCCGTTTCCAGCTGGCTGTTGAGCCGTTCGTTGTCGAGTGCTACACAGGCTCCGATAGCGTCGTTGTTGAAGCGCACGACGGTACCTGCACTGCGGTAATTGACCTCGAGCGTTTGGTCGGCGACTTCCCGGAAACGGCGGTTCACCTCTCCGCCGAGAATCTGCCAATCGCCGCCCCGCCATCGGTAGATGGATTGTTTGACGTCGCCGACCAGCAGGACGGGAGATTTATCGTCCTGTGCTACGGCATTTTCCAGCAACGGGACGAAATTGCTCCATTGCTGCTGCGAAGTGTCCTGAAATTCGTCGATCATGAAGTGCGAGAAGGCGTTCCCCGCTTTTTCGTAGATAAACGGCGTGTCGTTGCCGCTGATTAGCTTGTGCAGCAGGCCGTTCGTTTCGGAGATCGGCAGGATGCCCTGTTCCCGGCAGAGTGTGTCGATCCGTTGCGAGAGGTCGGCCAGCAGGGCATAGCTGCGGAAATTTTCACGCAGCAGCGCCGTCGTGTTCAAAAACCGGATATTGTCGTCGTAGAGACGGCACAGCTCTTCGAGCCGCGGGCGCAACTGCGGGATCAGTGCCCGTATGTCGTCGATACGAGGCGATTTTTTACCGTACCACTTTTCATCCGACCCGAGCGCGTCCGATACGCGCTGTCCGTAGGCGGATACGATGCCTTCGCTCGTTTTGACGAAATAACTGATACAGCCGCTTCTGCCGTAGGCGAAATCGTCAATCGTGAGTCCACTTGCGGCAATTAAGTCCAACGCTTCCCGTCCAATCCTCTGCATCGTGTTCGTGACAGCGCGGCTGCGCCCGATCGCTTCGCCCAGTACCCGGCTCAACTCCTCTTTGGACAGTGAGCCCGCAGTTAGGCTTTTGTAGCGCTCTTTGAAAATCTCTGCGCCCAGTTTGCGGATATCCTCGCGGATGTCCCACCGTTTGTTGTCCTCGATCTTCTCTTCGGCGAAACGTGTGATCCATTCGCGCAGCGGTTCGTTGACGGCCATTTCTTCGATCATCCGGTCGGTGGCGCTGTCGAGGATTGAGTCGGTTTGCAATTCTAATGTAAAGTTGGCGTCGATGCCCAGTTCCTTGAGGAATGAGCGGATGATCCGTTGGAAGAACTTGTCGATGGTCACGACGCAAAAATGGCTATAGTCATGCAGGATTTTGGTCCGGACTTCCGTGGCGCGGCGGCGGATCAGGTCCGGTGTAAGCTCCAATTCTTCTTCGAGCTGCGGTAAATACGAACTCTCCGTCCCGCTGGCGAGTGCGTTGAGTTCGCCCATGATGCGCTGCTTCATCTCCTCGGTCGCCTTGTTCGTGAAGGTGACGGCCAGGATGTTCCGGTACAGCCACGGATTCGCGATTACGTGCGCGATATATTCGTATGCAAGCCGGTAGGTTTTGCCTGATCCGGCCGATGCCCTGACGATGCTGACGCTTCCCATTCGTTCGTTTTGCTGAGGGATTCTTCCAAAGTTCCGTTTGCAGGCTAAAGTTACGGTAAAGATTGGGAATTCCCTGACAAAAGCCTATATTTGTCTAAGGGAATTAAAAACGAAGAATATGAAAAAAATAGCGCTGATGCTCCTTGTGCTGACCTGCTCACTGGCCGCTTCGGCCCAGCAGTCCATCGTCAGCAAACGGCTGGATGCTTTCCGTAACATAGACCTTTCGGGTAACCTGCATGTCGAGCTGATCAAGGCCGATTCTGCACATATCGATGTGAAGCTCAACGGGACGAACAGCAACCGCCTCGATTGGGGGATCAAAAACGGTACGCTCAGCGTGCACCTGCGCCCCGGGGGCGAGAAGGGGGCCAGCGGAGATGTGAAGATCTATTACGATACGCTGTCATCGCTCAAAATTTCTGCGTCGAACGTTTCCGTGCAGGGTACGTTGACGCAGGGTATGATCGATGTCGATATGACGGCGGGCGCAATTTTCGGTGCCGATCTCCAGCTTAAGGATATTTGTCTGAAAATTACCGGTAATTCGGTTGCGAACCTGACCGGATCGGCCAAGTACGGTACGTTGATCGCCACTTCCAAATCGAAGGTGAATGCCCGTCCGCTCACGTGTCAGGATGTACGTGTCGAGGCTACTTCCGGCGCCGAGGTGTATGTCAAGGCCGTCGAACGTATCCAGATCGTTGCGAACACCGGAGGGGCCGTCTATTATCAGGGCGAGCCCGAGATTTTCCGCAGTGCGACGAAAATGATGGGTACGGTCAACAACATCGGTAAATAGCGCTTTTCTCCGGTTTTCTTGCCTCTGTATCGATAGGCTGCATGGTGAATATTGGCCCGACCGGGGGAAGTGTGCGGGAAAATCTAAAGAAAGATCGGGCTGATTCGGAGTGTGTAGGATTGATGCCGATTCCATTTTGGCCGGCGGCGGGGATAAACGGGCTCCGGACCGTAGACGGTTAGCACGGTGGACGGCCCTGCAGCGGGCGATTTATAAAGGAGGGTTATGCGCAGTTTTATCGACGAAGTGGTTTCGTCTTTGTACGGGCGTTACGGCGATGATATTTCATCGCTGAACCTGGTTTTTCCGAGTCGTCGCGCCCGCCTCTTTTTTTCCGACGCCCTTTCGCGTGTTACGCTCCGTCCCGTGTGGCAGCCCCGTTTCGTGGATATCAACGACCTGATGCAGCAAATCTCGGGAATTGCCTGTGGCGATCGCATCGAATTGGTGACCGAACTTTACAAGGTTTACAGCCGGCACCACGACGAAAGTTTCGACGAATTTTATTTTTGGGGCGACATGCTCCTTTCCGACTTCGACCAGATCGATAAATACCTGATCGATGCGGATGTTCTTTTTACCAATATCGGCGATCTGCATGCGCTCGAGGACCATCTTGCCTACCTGACTCCCGAGCAGATCGGCATTGTGTCGCGTTTTTGGCAAAGTTTCGGTGCGGAGAGTAATTTCTCGGACGAAAAAGCACGGTTTATGTCGATCTGGCGCACGTTGGGGACAATCTACCACGAATATCGGGCGGCCCTGTCCGTTCAGGGATTGGCTTACGAGGGGATGGTGCACCGTATCGCGGCCGAACGGATCGCTGCCGACGACCTGCCCGATGAATTTCCCGCGCCCGAGAGCCGTTACGTAATCGTCGGTTTCAACGCGTTGTCCGCTTGCGAGAAGCGCCTGTTTACTTGGTTGCGCAACAGCGGACGGGCCGAATTCTGGTGGGATTACGACGATTATTATGTCGGTAATGCCGATCATGAGGCGGGTTTGTTCCTGCGTTCCAATATCCGGGAATATCCTGCACCGCTGGATACCGGGCCGCACGGCCGTTTCGTACAGGCGAAAGAGGTCTCGGTAGTTTCGGCCCCGTCGGACAGCCTGCAGTGCAAGTATGTGTATACGTTTCTCGAAGGATTGTTGCGACGCGGTCTTAAACCGGACAAAGAGACGGCGATCGTACTGACCGACGAGAGCCTGCTGCTCCCGGTGCTTTATTCTATTCCCGATGAGATCGGTGCGGTCAATGTGACGATGGGTTATCCGTTGCGGCAGACCACGGCCTATTCGTTCGTCGAGCGGCTGTTGGAGTTGCAACGCCGCAAGCGCCGGAAGAAAGACGGCACGCTCCAGTTCTACCACAGCGATGTCGTGGGCATTCTTAACCATCCTTACATACT
This sequence comes from Alistipes indistinctus YIT 12060, assembly GCF_025144995.1. Classification (NCBI taxonomy): domain Bacteria; kingdom Pseudomonadati; phylum Bacteroidota; class Bacteroidia; order Bacteroidales; family Rikenellaceae; genus Alistipes; species Alistipes indistinctus. Next base: position 59,381 of record NZ_CP102250.1, read on the forward strand.
GGAACAGGATAGTGTCCGCTCCGGGGAGCTGATCGCCGATATCCAACGCAGCCAGCGGGTCTATGTGGAAGCCGGGCGGATTGCCGTTCCCGGGGTTACCGACCGTATTTTTTCCGCTGCGGACGGATGGACGGAGCTTGCCGATTATTTGCAACGGGTACTTGCCTGTATCGGCGGATTGCCGTCAGCCGAAGACGGTCCGCGCCGGCGCGAGTTCTTTTCGGTGATTATCGATAATCTCTGCCAGGTCGGTACGTCGCTTCGGGACAGTGGCCTGGAGGTTACGGTGCCGGTCTTTTCATCGTTGCTGAGAAAAATCCTGCAAGGCGTCCGCATCCCCTACGAAGGGGAACCGCTCAGCGGAATACAGGTGATGGGGATACTCGAAACCCGTAACCTCGATTTCGAGAATGTGCTGATCCTTTCGGCCAACGACGATACGTTCCCGGGCAATTTGGCCGCCGGGGCGTCGTTTATCCCGCATAACCTGCGGCTTGCCTACGGGTTGCCTACGCCGATGCACCATGAAGGAGTTTATGCCTATTACTTTTACCGGTTGTTGCAGCGCGCTTCGGTCGTACACATCGCTTACTGTTCCCGCAGCGACGACAAGCACACTGGCGAACCGAGCCGCTATATCTATCAACTGGATTACGAGTCGCCGCACGATGTGGTGCGGACTCAGGTGCCGCTCAGCGTAAGCCTCGCCCCGCAACACCCGCTCGCAGTGCCCAAAACTGGCGAGGTGGCGGAACGGCTGCATGCATTCCTGGACGGCGGGGGACGTACTTTTTCGCCTACGTCGTTCTATGCCTATATCGAATGTCCCCTCAAATTCTGTTTCCGCAGTATTGAACGGCTCCGGCCCGAGGAGGAGGTCGCCGAGGAGATCGATCTGCCGATGTTCGGGACGATCTTGCACAAAGCGATGGAACTGCTTTACACGCCGCTGTTGAATATTCCGGAACCCGGGCGGCAAATCCGTGCACTGATCGGATCTGCGGCGGTTGCCGATGCGGTTACCCGGGCGGTTAGCGGCGAGTACCTGCGTGATCCGTCGCTCGGCAGCGACGAATACGGCGGGAATGTCTTGCTGGTGCGAGATATCGTCGTACGTTATATCGATCGTTGCATCCTGCCCTATGACGCCGCTCATCCAGGCTTTCGGATTGAAGGTTTGGAACAGTCGGTCACGGCCCCGGTCTCCTTCTGTTGGGGTAGTGAAACACATACCGTGACCTTTGCGGGTACGTCCGACCGGCTCGACCGGTTGACGGACGGACGTGTTCGTGTGGTGGATTACAAAACGGGAGCGCCGAAAACCGAATTTCGGGATCTCGACGCGCTTTTTTCGGCCGACAGCCGGCAGCGCAATGCTGCCGCTTTGCAGACACTGCTCTATTCGATGATGGTAAGCCGCACGACCGGCAGTGACGTACAACCGGCGCTTTACTATGTTCGCCGGATGAACGATCCCGATTACTCGCCGTTGCTGGTCGAAGGTAAGCGGGAAGTATTTTCGTTCGCTCCGTACCGGGATCCCTTGCAGGCGTATTTGCAGACGACGCTCGCTTCGCTGTTCGATTTCTCGGAACCGTTCCGCCAGTGCGACGATCGCTCGGTTTGCGAATACTGCGATTTCCGCGAAATCTGCCGGAGATAGCTTTTAAGTACACCGGATTTCCCTATTGGTATTTGATTCTGTTCGTATTTAAACTTGCAGATTTATAGGTGATAATAAGGATTGTCAGTGCCGTAGACTGTTGATTCCGTGTCCGCTTTGGATTGCCGTTTCCGCGTATCTGCAAGCAAACCGATTGTGTTATTGGCGAGCAGGATGCCGAACGGGTAGGAGAAACAGATCCGGACGTTGTTCAGAAATGTTTTTCGGTTAGCGGGTACTCGATGGCTAGATGCGGAAAAAACGGAGCGGACCCAATCGGGTCCGCTCCGTTTCAAGAGTTTGTATCGGTCGTTAGTTGATCGACATCATTTCCCGGTATTTCGGCAACGGCCACAGTTCGTCGTCGACGATCAGTTCCAGTTTGTCGATATCCTGCCGGATGACCGACATGATCGGACGTACCACGTCCCAGTAACCGTTGGCCCGTTCGATGATATTCTCCGTATTGTTGTATTTCTTGCGTGCGTCGATCATCTGGCGGTTGTGTTCGCGGATCGACTTGACGTATTTCGCGATCTTGGTGATCGCACGAATCTCTTCCGAAGCGAGTTCCATGTATTCGTCTGGCATGATATCTTTGAGCCCCTGCACGTTTTGGATCAGCACATTTTGGTACTTGATCGCCGTCGGCACGATGTGGTTCGCAGCCATATCGGCCAGTACGCGCGATTCGATCTGGATCTTTTTGATCAGAATCTCCAGGTTGATTTCGTACCGTGCGCAGATTTCCGATTCGCTGTAAACGCCGTGTTTCGTCAGCAGTTCTTTGTATTGCGGACGGTTGAACACCGTGAATGCTTCCGGAATGCTGCCGATGCTTTCCAGTCCGCGTTTACCGGCCTCGTCGAGCCATGCCTGACTGTAACCGTTGCCTTCGAAACGGATTTTTTTCGATGCGATAATGTATTTGCGGATTACCTGCAGGATAGCTTCATCCTTTTTGACTCCTTTATCGATCAGTGCATCGACCTCTTTTTTGAATTGGATCAGCTCTTCGGCGATAGCCGTATTGATGACCGTCAGCGGCGCCGCGCAAGTGTGCGACGATCCCGTGGCGCGGAATTCGAACCGGTTGCCGGTAAAGGCGAACGGCGAGGTGCGGTTGCGGTCGGTGTTGTCGAGCAGGATGTCGGGAATTTTACCGATGTCGAGCTTGATGTCGGTCTTTTCATCGGGCGTCATCTTCTTGTCGCTGACCCTCTCTTCGATCGAGTCGAGCATGTCCGACAGGGTCGAACCGGCGAAAACCGACATCACGGCCGGTGGTGCTTCGTGTGCGCCGAGGCGGTGCGAATTGGACTGGGTGGCGATCGAGGCCATAAACAGCGTGCCGTAGTCGTGTGCGGCCTTGATCGCGTTGACGAAGAAGGTGAGGAACTGGATGTTGTTCTTCGGGGTTTTGCCCGGGGCCAATAGGTTCACACCCGTGTCGGTCATCATCGACCAGTTGCAGTGTTTGCCCGATCCGTTCACCCCGGCGAACGGCTTTTCGTGAAACAGCACCCGCAGTTTGTGTTTCAGCGCCACTTTGCGCATAACGGTCATCAGCAGCGTGTTGTGGTCGACCGCGATGTTGGCCTCTTCGAACATCGGAGCACATTCGAACTGGTTGGGTGCCACTTCGTTGTGGCGGGTTTTGATCGGAATGCCGAGCCGGTAAGCCTGTTCTTCGAACTCCTTCATATATTCCAGTACGCGGCTCGGGATCGCTCCGAAATAGTGGTCGTCGAGCTGCTGGTCTTTTGCCGCGATGTGCCCCATCAGCGTCCTTCCGGTTTGCATCAGGTCGGGACGTGCGAGGAAGAGCGCTTCGTCTACCAGAAAGTACTCCTGCTCCCAGCCCAGCGTGACGTTCACCTTTTTGACATCTTTGTCGAAATACTGGCAGACATCCTCTGCGGCTTTGCAAACCACTTGCAGCGATTTGAGCAGCGGGGTCTTGAAGTCGAGCGCTTCGCCCGTATAAGCGATAAAAATGCTTGGGATGCAGAGGGTTTTGTCGATGATAAAGGCCGGAGACGACGGATCCCAGGCTGAATAGCCGCGCGCTTCGAACGTGTTGCGCAATCCTCCGTTGGGAAAACTCGACGCGTCGGGTTCCTGCTGTACGAGCAGTTCGCCTTTGAAGGTTTCGAACGAACCACCGCCCTGCATCGGTTCGAAGAAAGCGTCGTGTTTTTCTGCGGTCGAGTCGTTCAGCGGCTGGAACCAATGCGAGTAGTGCGTTGCTCCGCGTTCCATCGCCCAGGTTTTCATACCCTGTGCGATCTGGTTTGCGAATTTGCGGTCGATGCGCCGCCCTTCGTCGATCGCATTGCAGAGGCTTTCGTAAGCATCTTTGGCGATATATTGCCGCATGGTTTCGCGGTCGAACACGTCGGCCCCGAAATAACCCGATATTTTTTGATCCGATAGTTTGGTCTCGATCAATTCCCTCCGGGAGATCTCGTCCAGTGCCTTGAAACGGAGTGTAGCCATGAATGGAATGTTAGTTTGACGGTTTCAGTGGCAAAAGTAGATAAAAAACGATATAAAAGACGATCCGGCCCCCTGTTTTTTGGGGGCCGGAATAAAAAAACACCTGTTTTTACTGAAATTAGTCGAACGATTGCATACCGCTCTGGGCGATGCGGATGATTTTGCGGTAATCCTTGTAGTCGAGTTCCATAAAGAAGTAGTGTACCGGATCGATCCGCATGCCGTTATGGATAATTTCGTAGTGCAGGTGCGGGGCGAGCGACAGGCCGCTGTTGCCCGACTGGGCGATGATATCGCCGCGCCGGACGCTTTGGCCCTGTTTGACATAGATTTTGCCCAGGTGGCTGTATGAAGTTTCATACCCGTTGCCGTGATTGATGATTACGGTGTTTCCCGACGAGGTGCGCTGCGTGATGACACGGCTGACCCGTCCGTCGGCGGTGGCGAATACGCGGGACCCTTCGCTGACGGTGTAATCGACGCCCTGATGTGCGGTCAGGGTTTTGTAGAACGGATGGATGCGCATGCCATAAGAAGCGGTCAATAGTGTCAGATCTTTATTGATGACGGGCTGAATGGCCGGAATATAGTTGAGACCGTCTTTGAGAGAATCGGCGTGCTGTTCCATTTCGGCGATCAGGTAGAGCTGGTCGCTGGCTTTCTTTTCAAGGGTATTGAGCTTGCTGAAGAACAGGTCCCCCAGTTCCCGGTTTGTCTTCGACAACAACTCTTCGTGGGCCGCCAGTTCCTTCTCTCCGTAATCGTTGTCGAAACTGTAAGGATCGGATTCGAACAATGTCCGGAAAATGTGCCGGTCGCGCTCGACCACATTGTCTAAGATCCTTTGTATCGTGTCGTAACGCTTGTCCAGTTTCTTGTATTCGTTGCGTAGCAGTCTCGTCGAGGATTTCATCCGGTATTCGACCGGTGTGTCGAAAAAGAACGAGAAGGCTATATAATAAAGGATAGCCATCCCGGTCCATGCGAACACATGGATGACTGCACGCCAGAACTTTTTCCTGAACGCGACCTGCTGTTCGTGCCGGTGCGGCACGAGCTCTTTGAAGCGGATGAGTCGGGGTTTGTCCATGGGTTATTCCGTTTCGTATGTAGTGGCCTGTGCCGACTCGACGATTTTGGCGAACTCTTCTTCGCTCATGTCTCGGCTGAAGTAGTTGAGCGGATCGACGTGCAGCCCGCGGTAGATCACTTCGTAATGGAGATGCGGTCCCGTCGAGCGTCCCGTACTGCCTACTTCGCCGATCAGCTCACCGCGGCGGACATACTGGCCCGGCGCGACGAGGATTTTGCTCAAGTGCGCATAACGGGTTTTGTAACCGAAACCGTGGTTGATCAATACCTGTTTGCCGTAACCGCGTTCGCCCTCGTTATTGAAAGCTACTCGGCCGTTGCCCGTGGCATAAACGGGGTCTCCGACCCGTCCGCCCAGGTCGATTCCCTGGTGGCCGGCGATACGTCCGGTGACCGGATGGCGCCGGGTACCGAATGCACCGATGTGTCCGCGCAGGTTGCGTTTGTTGACCGGCCAGATGGCGGGAATCGCTTCGGCCATCATCTCCTTGTTTTTGCTGAGTTCCTCCAGCTCGTCGAGCGATTTGGACTCGAGGTACAGCAGTCGGCTCATTCCGTCCAGCTCTTTCCAGGTCGAAACCATCAGGGGCGTGTAGAGGTCGTTGTTCAGGTGTTTGTATTTGCTGTCCGGGTAGGGGGTATAGATTCCCTGCATATTCAGCGAATCGGTGCCGAACAGCGAACGATAGACGCTGTTGTCGCGGTGGCGGATCTCCTGCAGCCGGGCCGTAGCGGCGCGCAGTTTGTCGTTCAGCATGTTGTATTTGATCAGCAGTTCGTTGTTGTCACGACTGATGCGGTACATTTTGGGCGTGTAGAAAAAGAACGAAAAAAGCACGTTTACGATCGAAGCGAGGATGAATCCGATCAGCACTTTTCGCAAAGCCCGGTAGAATTTGATCCGAAAAGGGATGGTGATGACCTCGTAAGTGAGGGTCTGCGGGTTGAATTTATAGCGTTTTTTTGCCATCGGATCATTTTATGTGCGCTGGGCACAACAAAATTAGACGAATTTATGTAATTTTACAACCTCTTTTGTGATTGCATTATTAACGCTCCCCAATCGAAGGATAGTATACCTCAATTATGGATTCGAATCAAATCAGAACGACATTTCTCGAATTTTTCAAGGGCAAGGAACACCTGATCGTGCCGTCGGCCCCGATGATCGTAAAGAACGACCCTACGCTGATGTTCACCAACGCGGGGATGAACCAGTTCAAGGATCTTTTCCTCGGCAACTCGCCGGTCCGCCACAAGCGTGTGGCCGATTCGCAGAAATGCCTGCGCGTATCCGGCAAACACAACGACCTCGAGGAGGTAGGCCACGATACTTACCACCATACGATGTTCGAAATGTTGGGCAACTGGTCTTTCGGCGATTACTTCAAGAAAGAGGCGATCTCATGGGCCTGGGAACTTTTGGTTGAGGTGTACGGCCTGCCCAAGGACCGCATTTATGCCACGATATTCGAAGGTAGTCCGGAGGAGGGGATCGACCGGGACAATGAGGCTTATACCTACTGGAAGCAATTTTTGCCCGAGGATCATATCCTGCTGGGCAACAAACATGATAATTTCTGGGAGATGGGGGACACCGGTCCCTGCGGCCCTTGCAGCGAAATTCATTTCGATTTGCGTGACGACGCCGAACGGGCGAAACTCGACGGACGTGAATTGGTCAATGCCGGACACCACCTGGTGATCGAAATCTGGAACCTGGTGTTCATGCAGTTCAACCGCAAGGCTAACGGCCAGCTCGAACCGCTGCCCGCACAGCATGTCGATACCGGAATGGGCTTTGAGCGTCTCTGTATGGTGTTGCAAGGTAAGCAGAGCAACTACGATACGGATGTATTCCAGCCTACGATCCAGCGTTTGGCGGCGATGGCCGGTAAAACATACGGTAAGGATGCCAAAGCCGATATAGCTATGCGGGTAATCGCCGACCACCTGCGTGCGATCGCTTTCTCGATCGCTGACGGCCAGTTGCCGTCGAATGTCAAGGCGGGTTATGTGATCCGCCGTATCCTACGTCGCGCTGTACGATATGGTTACACCTACCTCGGTTTCAACGAGCCGTTTATCTGTAAGCTGGTCGAAGGTCTGGTGCAGCAGATGGGCGACCAGTTTCCCGAACTGAGGGCGCAGCAGGATTTGATCACCAAAGTGATTGCCGAAGAGGAGAGCGCATTCCTGCGCACGTTGGCTACCGGGATCAACCTGATGGACGGTGTGATCGCGAAAGCCAAGGAGGCCGGAAAGGATACGATCAGCGGCAGCGACGCGTTCTTGCTGTACGATACCTACGGTTTCCCGATCGACCTGATCGAGTTGATCGCGCATGAGAACGGCATGAAAGTCGACGGAGACGCTTTCAGTAAGGAGTTGCAGAAACAGAAGGAACGCTCGCGCAATGCGGCTGCCGTAGATACCGACGATTGGGTGGAACTGTTCCCGATCTCCGAGAGTAAATTCGTAGGTTACGACTCCCTGGAAGCCGATGTCCGTATTTCGCGCTACCGCCGGGTGAAGACCAAGAATAAGACCTATTACCAATTGGTATTCGATCAAACCCCGTTTTACGGGAACTCCGGCGGACAGGTAGGTGATCAGGGCATCCTCGAAAGCGACGGTGGAACGGTTCGGGTTACCGATACCCAGAAAGAGAATAACCTGACCGTGCATATCGTCGAAAACCTGCCGGAAGATATTACCGCCACTTTCCATGCCGTGGTCGACAAGCAGCTGCGCGATGCGAGCGCGAATAATCACTCAGCTACACACTTGATGCATAAAGCTTTGCGTACGGTATTGGGTACGCATGTCGAGCAGAAGGGTTCGTTGGTGACGCCCGAATACCTGCGTTTCGACTTTTCGCATTTCCAGAAGGTGACCGATGAGCAAATCCGGGAGGTAGAGCGACTCGTGAACCACGATATTCGCGCGAATTTTCCGTTGGAAGAGCGCCGCGACTGTCCGATAGACGAGGCCCGCACGCTCGGTGCGATGATGCTTTTCGGTGAAAAGTACGGCGACCGGGTGCGCGTGGTCAAATACGGCGATTCGGTCGAGCTGTGCGGGGGAACGCATGTCTCCGCCACCGGTAATATCGGGTTGTTCAAGATTGTCGGCGAAAGTGCCATCTCGGCCGGTGTCCGGCGGATCGAAGCCGTGACGGGGCTTGCGGCGGAACAGTTTGTATATGGTCTCGAAGATTTGCTCCGGGCTGTTCAGAAGCATCTGAATAATCCGTCGATCGAGCAGGCCGTCCGGCGTCTGATCGAAGAGAATGCCGAAATGAGCCACCAGATCGAGCAGGTTACCCAGGAACGTATTGCGGCATTGACACAGGCATTTGCCAAAGCGGTCGTCGAGGAGGAAGGAATGCATCTGATTGCACGTCAGATAAGCGCGAATTCCGATGTAATCAAAGGTATTGCTTTCGGTCTGCGGCCGATGTTTGCGGATTTAGTCTTTGTCGGGGGCACGACCGTCGGCGAGAAAGTATCGCTCACGGTTATGCTCGGGGAGGAAATCGTAGCCCAGGGGATCAATGCTTCGCAAGTAATCCGCGAAGCGGCCAAAGAGATCAACGGGGGCGGCGGCGGCCAACCCTTCTTTGCTACGGCGGGCGGTAAGAATGCCGACGGACTCGACAACGCGATTCTCAAGGCTGTCGAATTGATCCGGGCCGGAATATCCGCAGACGGGGAATAACCGTTTCCGGGGAGTGATCCCACGCGGGGCGTTCGTTCTGGATGAACAGAAAAACGAAATTAAACAGATAAGATTATACAAGTATGTCGAATAAAGTATTGCTGATGATTTTGGATGGCTGGGGCAAAGGCGACCACGGCCATGACGATGTAGTTTACTGCGCCCGTCCCGAATATATTATGGGATTGGAGAAAAAGTATCCCAATGCCGAGCTGCGTACCGACGGAGAGAATGTCGGACTGCCCGACGGCCAGATGGGCAATTCGGAGGTAGGACACCTCAATATCGGTGCGGGCCGCGTGGTCTATCAGGACCTCGTGAAGATCAATATCGCCTGTCGCGACAACTCGATCCTGAAGAACCCGGAGGTCGTGAAGGCATTTACTTATGCTAAGGAGAACGGCAAGCAGGTGCATTTCATGGGGCTGTTGTCGGACGGAGGGGTGCACAGCTCGCTGGACCACCTGCTCAAATTGTGCGATATCTCCAAGGAGTACGGTGTCAGTGACAAGACTTTCGTCCACTGCTTCATGGACGGCCGCGACACCGATCCGCGCAGCGGTAAGGGTTTCATCGAGAGTTTGCGGGACCATTTGAAGGTTTCCGGGGGCAAGATCGCTTCGATCATCGGCCGTTACTATGCGATGGATCGCGATAAACGCTGGGAGCGTGTCAAGGAAGCATACGACCTGTTGGTGAACGGCACGGGCGAGAAAGCGTCCGATCCGGTTGCCGCCGTGCAAAAATCCTATGACGAAGGTGTGACCGACGAGTTTATCAAGCCGATCGCCTGTGTCGGTGCGGATGACCAACCGTTGGGGCTGATTCGGCCGGATGATATGGTTATTTTCTTCAATTTCCGCAATGACCGGGCGAAAGAGCTGACGATCGTGCTGACCCAGGAGGATATGCCCGAATACGGCATGAAAAAATTGCCGCTTTACTACTGCTGTATGACGCCTTACGATGCGAAATTCCAGGGGTTGCATATTCTTTTCGACAAGGAAAATGTCAACAACACCATCGGTGAATACGTTTCGTCGAAGGGACTTAAACAATTGCGTATCGCCGAAACGGAGAAGTATGCGCACGTTACTTTCTTCCTCAATGGCGGCCGTGAAGAGAAATTCGATCATGAGGAGCGGATCCTGGTTGCATCGCCTAAGGTGGCTACCTACGACCTGAAGCCGGAGATGAGTGCCTACGAGGTGAAAGATGCCTTGGTCGCCGAACTGAACAAAGGTACGTTCGACTTCATTTGCTTGAACTTTGCCAACGGTGATATGGTGGGCCATACCGGTGTTTACGAGGCGATTGCCAAGGCTGTGAAAGCAGTGGATGCCTGTGTGCACGATGTCGTTGAGGCGGCCAAAGCCAATGGCTATGAGGTGGTGCTTATCGCAGACCACGGCAATGCGGACCATGCCGAAAATGAGGACGGTTCACCCAATACGGCCCATTCGCTCAATCCCGTTCCGATTATCGTGGTTTCGGACCGGGTGAAAAGTGTGCACAATGGCGTGTTAGCCGATGTGGCTCCTACCGTACTGAAACTGATGGGGCTTCCTCAGCCTGCCGAGATGACTGGCAAGGCATTGGCGGAACTGTAATCGGAGTTTTTTTGTTATCGGGCCGGAACAGCACAGCTGTTCCGGCCCGATTGTTTTGGACGTGTTCGGTATGTCCTAAATAAAGTCTGGATTGTTTAGCTTTTACTCTTAACGGGTAAATCTGTGTTGTCCGTTTTTGTTTTCATGAAATTGAAAATCAGGAGTAAAAATCGGAACATGCAAACAGCGGCTTGCAGAAACCCGGTCTGTCATGTTAGGGGGACAAGCGGCGTTAAAATTCGCCGATCAGGTCCCGGATTACGACCGAAGCGCAATGGCATCCGAATAGAGCCGGCATGTAGGAGATCGTGCCGACATTCGATTTTTTGTTCGTCTCCTCGCACAGGACCATCGATCCTTCGCGGACCGGTTCCGGGGAGAAAACCACTTTAAATCCTTTACGAATGCCCAGTTTGTGCAGTCTTTTGCGCAGCATGTGTGCGAGCGGACAGTGGTGCGATTTTGAAATATCCTTTATTTCCAGTAAAGTAGGGTCTGTTTTTGCTCCGGCACCCATCGAACTGACCAACGGAATGCCGCGCTCCAGGGCTCCTTTGATCAGGTTGACTTTCGGCGCGAGCGTATCGATGGCATCGATCACATAGTCGAACCGCTCCCGGTCGAGCAGGGCGTCGGTCGCATCGTCCTTGATAAATTCCCGGACCACGTCGAGTGTGATCTGCGGATTGATGTCGCACAACCGTTCCGCGAGTACTTCGGCTTTCGGCCTGCCAATCGTGCTGTGCAGGGCTACCAGTTGCCGGTTGAGGTTCGAAGGCGAAACGCAGTCGGCGTCTACGATCGTCAGTCGCCCGATTCCGCTGCGGGTGAGCATCTCGGCTGCATAAGCTCCCACGCCGCCTAAACCTACCACCAATACATGGGCCTGTCGGACCAGTGCCAGTTTCTGCCCGCCGAGTAACAATTCCGTCCGTTCGAGCCAATCGTTCGTCATATTCTGTTTTGTCATCTGTTGTGTGATTGCGTTGCCGGGTGCCCTCAGGGAGTTTTAAATAGGCGCCGGTAGTTGTCGTAAACCGTCTCTTTCCACTCTGCTACGGTTTTGCCGGTGATCGCTGCGGCCGTCGCATAGGTTGCGGCGATCGGCAATGGGCTTTCATCCGTTTCGAAGAAAACCCGGTCGACCGGTACGGCAGCCAGTGCCTGCCGTGTTTTGGGCGATGCGGCCGTTCGGTGTCCGAACGATAGGTAACCGCCGGCTTGCAACAGCCGCTCGGCCAATTCCGGCGAACCTGTAAAACCGTGGATCACCGGTGTTACGTGAGGATAGTGGCGCAGGATCGGAATCAGGTCGTTATAGGCCCGTACGCAATGGATGATTACCGGCAGGCTGCGGTCCGCTGCCAGCTCCATTTGTTGTTCGAACCAATGCCGCTGTGCCGTTCTGAGGACTGAATCTCCCGTAACTGCATAATCCAGCCCGATCTCCCCGACTGCAATGCAGCGCGGTGTGAGAGCATCGAGTAGGTCCTGTCTGTATCGGGATGTGTTGTCCGGTGTAATCCGCTGCACTTCCCACGGATGTATTCCTGCCGAGTACGGGCCTGCGGGCAGCGACCCGTCGCTACCGACCGCATAAGCGTCAATCACATAGGGGTCGTTCGAGCGGCGGTGCGTGTGAATATCGATGTAAGGAGTCGGTTGCATGCCAGAGGTTGGGAACGGTGGAGCGGTTATCGGTACAAAGGTAGCAAAACGGGTGAAAATGTCCGGTTTCCCTTTCGTTTTTCCCAAACGGATTGCTTATATTTGTTACGCTTAATTTTAACCGATAGCTTTTGAAGATAGTTATGATGAGGAAATATGTACTGCTGGCAGCTTTGGTCTGCCTGTCGGCCGGAACGGTAGTGGCCCGGAATCCGAAATCCGCAGATACTAAAACGGCTCCGCAACCTGAAAAATATGTGTTTACCGACCTGAAGACCGTGTCGGCCACTTCGGTCAAGGATCAGTCCCGCTCGGGGACCTGCTGGTGCTTTTCGGGCGTTGCGTTGCTTGAGAGCGACTTATTGCGTCGGAGCGGCGATACGGTAGACCTCTCCGAGATGTGGATCGTCCGCCATGCTTATTATGACAAGGCGCTACGGTATGCACGCATGCACGGCAAGACCAATCTCGATGCCGGCGGTATTTCCTATGACGTACCGTATATGATGAGTTTGTACGGGATCGTGCCCGACAGCGTTTACCGGGGACTGAACTACGGAACGCCCAACCATGTGCACGGCGAGCTCAATGCGGTGATAAAAGCCTATATGGACGCGGTGATCGCGGCTCCTAACAAAACGCTTTCGACAGCTTGGAAAGAGGGGCTGAACGGGATACTCGACGCATACTTCGGCCAGATGCCCGAAACCTTTACCGTTAATGGCAAGAGTTATACGCCGCAGAGTTGGATGGAGGCCCTGAAGATCGATCCGCAGGATTATGTACAACTCACCTCGTTTACGCATCATCCTTTTTACCAGTCGTTTGTGCTTGAAATTCCGGATAACTGGACTGCTTCGCAGGTATACAACATTCCCCTCGAGGAGTTGCAGATGGTGATCGACAGTTCGTTAGAGGCCGGTTATGCGGTCAACTGGGCGGCCGACGTGAGTGAGAAAGGATTTGCTTTTGACAAAGGATTTGCTATAGTTCCGGTAACCGAAGCCGAGGAGGTAAGCGGTTCGGACAGGGCCCGATGGACGAAGTTGACCGACGAAGAACTGAAGAAAATGGCTCAGTCGCCTGTCGGTCCGACTCCCGAAAAGACGATTACCCAGCAAATGCGCCAGGATGCATTCGATAATTACGAAACTACGGACGATCACGGCATGCTGATTGTGGGATTAGCGAAAGATCAGGAGGGACATCCGTTTTACAAGGTAAAAAACTCCTGGGGCGAGCGCGGAACCTATAAAGGCTATTTCTATGCTTCGGCACCCTACGTATTGTATAAAACGACCGCTATTCTGGTCAATAAGAACTCCATTCCCCAATCCGTCCGGGCCAAGCTCGGACTGTAACGGCGTTGAGCCGTACCGCTTTTTGCAGCCGTTTGTAACCGCAATATAAAACCTGTGACATGCCGAAAGTCATCAAACTGAAAAAAGGCCTCGATATTTCGCTGGTGGGCGAAGCCTTGAGCGAGTTGAACGAACTTCCGTTGCAGCGCGAATATGCGCTGGTACCCGATAATTTCCGGGGCGTCGTCCCGAAAATGCTGGTCAAGGAGGGCGAGGAGGTGAAGGCCGGAACGCCGCTGTTTTTCGATAAATATCACCCCGAAGTGCTTTTCTGTTCGCCCGTAAGCGGTACGCTCGCGGGGGTCGTCCGCGGAGCGAAGCGCAAGATACTGAAGGTCGTCGTCCAGGCCGCTCAGGAGCAGCGTTACGAGACGTTCGACCTTCCGGCATTGGAGCAGGCGGATAAAGAAGTGGTTTCAGCAGCTTTGCTTAAGGCCGGTTTTTGGCCGATGGTTCTTCAACGTCCTTATGGCATTATCGCCGATGCGCTGACTACTCCGAAGGCAATTTTCGTTTCCGGTTTCGATTCGGCGCCGTTGGCCCCGGATATGGATTATCTGTTGGCTGGCCGGCAAGATGACTTGCAAATGGGATTTCGTGTGTTGGCGAAACTGACCGACGGTAAGGTGCATTTGGGTTTGAAAAGCGGTCGGGAGGGAGTACTGGACAAGATCGAAGGCGTTGAAAAACACTATTTTTCAGGGCCGCATCCGGCGGGTAATGTCGGCGTGCAAATCCACCATATAGACCCGATCAATAAAGGTGAGCTGGTTTGGACGGTCGGGGTGCAGGAGGTGGCGATGATCGGACGCTTTTTCCGCACCGGTCGGCCCGACTATTCCAAAATAATTGCACTCACTGGTTCCGAGGTGGCTCATCCGCAATACCTTCGTGTAATTTCCGGGGCTCCGATCGGCGGGATTATTCCGGCCGAAAAATTGCGCCCGGGGGACGACGGGGCGAAACTGAGGTATATCAGCGGAAACGTGCTGACCGGTGCAGGCGTGGAACCCGACGGTTTCCTGGGCTATTACAGCAATCAGGTTACGGTGATTCCTGAAGGAGACCGCTATGAATTCCTGGGCTGGGGTATGCCGCGTCTGGGTAAATTCTCGGTGTCGCACAGCTATTTTTCGTGGTTGATGCCGCGAAAGAAGTACGTGCTCGATGCAAACATGAACGGCGGCGAGCGGGCGTTCGTCGTTACGGGCCTGTATGATAAATACCTGCCGATGGATATCTATCCGCTTTACCTGATTAAAGCGATCCTTGCAGGCGATATCGACAAGATGGAGAATCTCGGCATCTATGAGGTGATTGAGGAGGATTTGGCGCTGTGCGAATTCGTTGATCCGTCGAAGAACGAGATACAGGCGATCGTACGTAAGGGGATCGATTTGATGATTAAGGAGTTGAACTAACCAGGCTGAAATGAAAGGACTGAGAAGATTTTTAGACCGGATAAAACCCGATTTCGAACCGGGCGGCCGCTTCGGCAGGCTGCATTCGACGTTCGATGCGTTCGAGACGTTCCTTTTCGTCCCGGACAAGACTACCCACAGCGGCAGTCATATCCGCGATGCGATGGACCTCAAACGGACGATGATCATTGTCGTCTTGGCCCTGATGCCCTGTCTTTTGTTCGGGATGTATAACGTGGGATTACAGCATTTCCGCGCGATCGGGGTGGCTGATGCCGCATTGTGGAGCTGTTTCTGGTTCGGTTTCCTGAAAGTATTGCCGATCATTATCGTCTCTTATGTGGTCGGGTTGGGGATCGAATTTATTTCGGCGCAAATCCGCGGCCACGAGGTCAATGAAGGTTTCCTCGTGACAGGTATGCTGATCCCGTTGGTGATGCCGGTCGATATCCCGTTGTGGATGGTGGCTGTCGCGACCGCCTTTTCTGTCATTATCGGCAAGGAGGTATTCGGGGGGACAGGCATGAACATTTTCAACCCGGCGCTGTTGGCGCGGGCTTTTGTCTTTTTCGCTTACACGCCTTATATTTCCGGGGAGAAAGTCTGGATTGCAGGGCTGACCAAGGGCGAAGGCATTGTAGACGGATTTTCCGGTGCTACGCCGCTGGGCGATGCGGCTTCGGCGGTATTGAACCATACCAAAGAGATTATTTGGACGCAGGGAGGACCGCTCGAATGGTTTCTCGGTACGATGCCCGGTTCGATCGGCGAAACGTCGAAGCTGGCGATCCTGATCGGTGCGGTAATCCTGCTCTGGACGGGGATAGCCTCGTGGCGTATTATGCTGAGCGTCTTTGCCGGAGGTTACCTGATGGGCCTGCTGTTCAACCTGATCGGGCTGAACGCTTATATGGACATCCCGGCTTACTACCACCTGCTGATGGGTGGTTTCGCGTTCGGCGCCGTATTTATGGCCACCGACCCGGTAACCGGTAGCCAGACCAACACCGGCAAGTATATTTACGGACTGCTGATCGGCGTGATGGCCGTACTGATCCGGGTAGTCAATCCGGGTTATCCGGAGGGTATGATGCTGTCGATCCTGCTGATGAATGCAGTGGCCCCGCTGATCGACTATTATGTCGTGCAGGCCAATATCCGCAGGCGTACCCGGAGGCTCAAAACAGTAAAGTAAAAGAGACTGCCATGAATAAGAACAGCAACAGCTATATTATCCTTTATGCCTCGGTGATGGTCGTCATCGTCGCGGCTGTGCTCTCGTTCGTCTCCTTGTCACTCGGCGGTATACAGGCCGAGAACGTGCGGATCGAGAAGATGGGGGACATTCTCCGTTCGGTGGGCCAGGGCGGTGATGCGGATCATGTAGCGGATAAATCGGCTTACATTACCGAACAATATCGGAAATATATCGTTGACAGCTATGCGGTCAATGCGGCGGGCGACCGGGTCGAAGGTGCAGACGCTTTCAACCTGTTGATCAACCTGAAGGCCGAATACGACAAACCGTTGCAGGATCGTGTGTTGCCGGTTTTCGTCAGCCGGGACGATCACGGAATCGTCAGTTACGTGATTCCGGTCTGGGGTACCGGACTTTGGGGGCCTGTGTGGGGCTATATTGCTTTGGGCGACAATTGGGATACGGTGGACGGGGCGGTCTTCGACCACAAAAGCGAGACGCCCGGTCTGGGAGCAGAGATTGCTACACCGGCTTTTCAGGCACAATTCAAAGGCAAGCAGATTTTAGGCCCGCAGGGCAATGTGGTTGCGATTACCTTACAGAAGGGAGGTGCCGATCCGAACGATCCCTATGCCGTGGATGCGCTCTCGGGTGGCACGCTGACTTCGCGCGGTGTGGAGAATATGCTGAAGAACTGTCTGAGTGATTACGATGCCTATATTCGCAAGCAGCGTGCGGCAGCCGGTGATATAGCCTCTTCTTCCAGCGCGGCGGATTCAGTCTCTGCCGGTGGCATACCGGTTGGAACGGGTCATGAGGAAAGCGCTTTGCAGGACGGTACTGCAACCGGGGCAATACCCTCGGATACAACAGCCGGAACATCAACCGATAAATCCGATGGACATGAGTGATAAAAAGGAAAAAGCGCCGTTTTTTTCGGCTAAAAACCTCAAATTGCTGACCTCTCCGTTCGGTCAGAATAACCCGGTTACGGTACAGATTCTGGGTATCTGCTCGGCATTGGCCGTGACGGCGAAGCTCAAGCCCGCTTTCGTGATGGCGCTTTCGGTGATCGTCGTGACAGGCTTTTCGAGCATGATTATCTCACTGATACGCAAAGGTATTCCCGACCGTATCCGCATTATCGTACAATTGGTGGTCGTTGCCGCGCTCGTCATTCTGGTCGACCAGGTGCTAAAGGCTTTCGTTTACGATGTCAGCAAACAGCTTTCGGTATTTGTCGGGTTGATCATTACCAACTGTATCATCATGGGGCGTATCGAGGCATTCGCGTTGGGCAATAAGCCGTGGCCTTCGTTCCTGGACGGTGTCGGCAATGGTGTCGGTTACGGGATTATCCTGTTGATCCTCGGGTTTTTCCGCGAACTGTTCGGGGCCGGAACCTTGTGGGGGTATCAGGTTGTTCCTGCGAGCTGGTACATCAAAAACGGCGGTTTTTACGAGAACAACGGCCTGATGTTGCTGCCGCCGATGGCACTGATCGGGGTCGGACTGATTATCTGGGTGCAGCGCAGCCGCAACAAGAACTTGATTGAAAAATAAACCCGCATCCGCTAAAAAATCCACGATATGGAAAACATACTGAGCATATTCGTCAAGGCGATTTTTGTCGAAAACATGGTTTTCGCCTTCTTTTTCGGCATGTGCTCCTACATTGCAGTCAGCAAGAGCGTCAAGACGGCGATGGGACTCGGGATTGCCGTCACGTTCGTGATGGTGATGACCGTACCGCTGAACTACCTGCTCAACGAATATGTCCTTTCGCCCGGAGCGCTTGGTTGGGTCGATCCGAAATACGGGGTAGGTGGAAGCCAAATGATCGACCTGAGTTTCCTCAGCTTTATCGTTTTTATCGCAGTGATCGCTTCGTTCGTACAGCTCGTCGAAATGGTGGTCGAGAAATTCACGCCGACGCTCTACAACCAGCTGGGGATTTTCCTGCCGCTCATTGCCGTGAACTGTGCGATTATGGGTGGTTCGCTGTTTATGCAGGAACGCGATTACGCTACGCTGGGTGAAGCGTCTGCTTTTGCGCTCGGATCGGGTATCGGGTGGTGGCTGGCGATTATCCTGATGGCAGCCATCCGTGAGAAACTGGCCTATTCGAATGTGCCTGCGCCGCTGCGCGGTGCCGGGATCACCTTCATACTGACCGGACTGATGGGAATCGCTTTCATGACTTTCCTCGGGATCCAGTTGTAACGGGAAAAAATGTAAAATAACGCGAAAACCATAAAATAATGGGTTTGTCAATTATTGTAGCCATTGCAGCCTTTCTGGTGGTGACGCTTATTCTGGTGGCGCTGCTGCTCTATGCCAAAGCGAAACTGATGCCTTCGGGCGAAGTCCGGATCGATATTAACGAGGGGGAGAAGGTATTGACCGTTTCGCCGGGAAGCACGTTGCTCAGTACGCTCGGTAATAACGGTATTTTTTTGCCGTCGGCCTGCGGAGGCGGCGGATCGTGCGGGATGTGCAAGTGTCAGGTGCTAGACGGAGGCGGTGAGATACTTCCTACCGAGGTGAACTTTTTTACCCGGCGCCAGCAGGCTGAAAAATGGCGTTTGGGCTGTCAGGTCAAAGTGAAGGAGGACCTGAAGATCCGGGTCGGAGATGCGGTGCTTGGGGTCAAGAAGTGGGAATGCGAGGTGGTTTCGAACAATAACGTCGCGACTTTTATCAAGGAATTCGTTGTGAAACTGCCGGTGGGCGAGACACTGAAGTTCCGTTCCGGACAGTACATCCAGATCGATGTTCCGAAGTACGATGAGATCAGATTCAGCGACTTCGACATCGCGCCCGAATATCGTGAAGACTGGGACCAGATGAAAATGTGGGGACTCGTGACGCGCAATCCGGAGCCGACGTTCCGGGCCTATTCGATGGCGAACCATCCGGCCGAAGGCAATATCATTATGCTGAATATCCGTATCGCCACACCGCCCTGGGACAGGACTGCAGGGAGCTTTATGAAGGTCAATCCGGGCATTTGCTCGTCGTATATCTTCTCGCTTAAACCGGGCGACAAAGTGACTATATCAGGGCCTTACGGCGAATTTTTCGTCAAGGATACACCCAACGAAAAGATGTTTATCGGTGGCGGAGCCGGTATGGCGCCGATGCGCTCGCACATTTTCCATTTGTTCAAAACCCAAAAGGTTACCGCTCCTGTCACGTATTGGTACGGAGCGCGCTCGAAACGCGAGATTTTCTACGAATCCGATTTCGAAGAGATCGAAAAGCAGTTCCCGAACTTCCATTTCCATATCGCGCTTTCCGACCCGAAGGAAGAGGACAATTGGAGCGGCTATGTGGGCTTTATCCACAAAGTCGTATTTGAAAACTACCTCAAAAACCATGAAGCGCCCGAAGATATCGAATACTATCTTTGCGGGCCGCCGATGATGAATGCGGCGGTCAACCAGATGCTCGATGAGTTGGGCGTACCGGGAGAGAACATCATGTACGACGATTTCGGATCGTAGGTAGGAATCAGGAGAATATAAGCAGTTTTTCTGTTCCGGAGAGTTTGCTTGAAAGTCGCTTAGGACTGATTTTTTGATTAACGAAGACTTGACCTCATGAAACGATGGCTCTCCAGACGGTTGAACGAACTGTTGCAGTATCAGCGTAAATACAGGATACGCAGGCTGATCCGAAAGGGAATGATCTCCGTAGGTGATTATACTTACGGCGTCTATAATTTGAATGTCAAGGAATTCAGGGGGAATGTCGTTGACCTGGAGATAGGCAAGTTTTGTTCGATAGCCGAGAACGTCACCGTGATTACGGGTGGCATCCATCCGGTTGAATGGGTTTCTACTTTTCCGTTGAGCGAACGTTTCTTGAGCAAGAAAGAGAGGTATTTTACCCGGGAGATGCCCTCTTCGCATGGGAAGATCACCATCGGTAATGATGTATGGATAGCCTCTTCGGTGACGATTCTCAGCGGTGTGACGATCGGGGACGGTGCGATTATCGCCGCAGGGTCCATCGTTGTCAGGGATGTGCCCCCGTATGCCCTGTATGGAGGGATTCCTGCCAAGGTGATCCGGTTCCGGTTCGATCAGGAACAGATCGGTGCCTTATTGAAAATACGGTGGTGGGATTGGAGTCCGGAACGGATTCGAACGAACATTCCGTATTTGTCCTCGGCTGATATATCCGGATTTATCCACCGGACGAATGCATTTCAAAATCCCGTTGATTGATCCGTTCCGTTGGGATGAGGATGTGGCCGCCGAAGAAGAGCGTACCCGACAGTGGAATGGCCTGAGGAACGGTGATTTTCGGCAGCAAGCAACGGGGATATTCCGTTATAAAATATACGTATCGACATGAAGATTTTAACCGGGACAGCTATTCGGGAGGCAGACCGCTTTACGATTGAGCATGAACCGATCGAAAGCCTTGCGTTAATGGAACGAGCATCGGAGGCTATTGCGCAATGGATATGCAATCATATTTCGCAGGATGTGCCGTTGCTGTTCGTTGTGGGTAAGGGGAATAACGGCGGCGACGGCCTGGCTGTTGCGCGGATGTTGCACAAGGTAGGATACCTTTGTGAGGCGGTTGTGGTCTTCGGCAGGGATCAATTGTCAACGGAATGCCGGACGAACCTGGGACGTTTGCCCAAAGGGGTGCGTGTGTCTACCCGGTTTGACACTCTGCCTGATTCCGGAACCGTGATTGTGGATGCATTGCTGGGTACTGGGGTGCGGGGCGAGGTAACGGGTCTGGCCGCCGATGCGATTCGGCAGATCAATGCTTCCGGTTGCCGGGTACTGTCGATCGATGTTCCTTCGGGAATGGTGACCGAATATGGCAATCTGCCGGGCCGTTTGATCGTGCATGCCGATGTGACGCTTACTCTTGAATTTCCGAAATTATCGCTGTTGCTTCCCGAAGCGGGGGAGTGCGCCGGTGTGGTGACTGTGTTGCCGATTGGCCTGTCTGAGGCATATATGGAACAGGTCGGTACGCCGTATTTTTATGTAGATGAGGAATTAATCCGCAAAATGTTATTGCCGCGCCCTCGCTTCGGGCATAAAGGATGTTTCGGCCACGCTTTGTTGGTTTGTGGTTCGGAGGGGATGGTCGGTGCTGCGGTATTGGCTGCCGGTGCCGCGCTCCGTTCCGGATGCGGACTGGTAACCGTACACCTTCCCCGGGAAGAGCGTGTTGCACTGCAGGCCAACCATCCTGCGGCAATGGTCAGTGGGGATGAACAACCCTGTTTTTCGCATTTACCCCAACAGCCCCAGCGGTTTACAGCAATCGGTGTCGGACCGGGATTAGGGCAGCGACTCCAGACCGCTCGGGCTTTGGAAGCTCTGCTGCAATGCGGCAGGCCGATGGTGATCGATGCGGATGCACTGAATTTGTTGGCTGCCGATCCCGGTTTGCAGGAACTGGTGCCTGCCGGTTCTATATTGACGCCGCATCCGGGCGAATTACGGAGATTGGTCGGGGAGTGGGAAGATGATGCAGACCGCAACGAACGAGTACGGCAACTGGCCCGTCGGCTGTCGGCTTATGTAGTGGTGAAAGGGGCGCATACGATGGTTTGTACTCCCGAGGGAATTTGTTATTTCAATCCTACCGGCAATGCGGGTATGGCCAAAGGGGGGAGTGGCGATGTGCTCACAGGATTGATTACCGGCCTACTGGCACGCGGTTATCCTCCATTGCCGGCGGCGCTTGTCGGGGTATACCTGCACGGAAAAGCGGGAGACAAAGCGACGCAGTATTATGGACAGGAGGGAGTGAACGCGGGTGATTTGGCCGATTTTATCGGGGAAACGTGGGCCGAATGGGAAACCGGGAATACTGAAAATCCGCTTTAACCGCTCATTTTCCGATAGTTTTTACTATCTTTGTCTGCAAATCAAATTCAAATAGTTATGGCAAGTATCAGAGGCATTAAGAACGAGATAGATTATCTGGTCAGCGAAGTGATTTCGGATGGCTATATGGCGCTTTATTTCAACGTGGAGAAGCGTGATGCGATCGTATCGGTGATCGAAGAGGCCGTTGCGATGCGTAATAATTTGTACGAGAAAGTGAATAATCCGGCAGACAAGCAGAACAAAAGCCTGGTACGCAAACATTATGCGCAGATCCGCCGGGATATGATCAGCGGAACGGATGATTTGTTCCGGAAACTGAGCGATATCTGCAAATAACTTTGTTTTATTTACGGGGAAACGACGGGAGCCGGAGCGATTATCGCTCCGGCTCCCGTCGTTTTGTTGTCGAATGATTCGAAATACTACGCTCGTTTAACGTTTAATCCGCGTGCTCTTCGAGTACGGTATGCGGAACCGTGCCGTGTGAAACGATCTGGATGGGACAGTCGTAGTTGTGCAGTTGCTCGGGTGTGATGACGTTTGAGTTGTGCCGGTGCACATGCCGGTTGACACAGACGATCGATTTGACATGAGAGGTGATCGTTCCCAGATCGTGCGACACCATAATGATTGCCATCCGGTCGTTGAGTTGCCGCAGAATTGCGTACAACTCCTTTTCAAATTTATTGTCCACGAAATTTGCCGGCTCGTCGAGGATCAGCACTTTCGGGTCGGAGATCAGCGCACGGCAAAGCAACGTACGTTGCAACTGGCCGCCCGAGAGCTCTCCGATAGGGCGCCGGGCGATCGACTCGATACCGCACAGGTCAAGCAGTTGCAAAGCTTTGGCTTTATCGGCTGCGGAGTAACGGCCAAACAACCGCTTACGGGCCTGCAACCCGGAAAGCACCACTTCACAGACCGATATTGGAAAGGATTTGTCTATGTCGGATACCTGTGGCAGGTAGCCGATAGCCCTGTAACCGTCGCTACCGATCACTGGTGAGTACTGTACTTCACCGGAATAGGGGAGTGCCTTGAGGATCGTTTTTACCAATGTCGTCTTGCCACCTCCATTCGGACCGATCACACCGATAAAATCATTCGGGAGTATGTCCAGATTGACATGATCCAGTACTTTTTGCCGGTCATCATAGCCGACCGAGACATCCTTTAGAGAGATCAGACTCATGGTTGAGCAATTAGTTTGCTTATTTCTAATGTGTTATTAATCACATCCGGAGCCAATGGGTCAATTGGGACGGCAGGAATATTCAACTCTCTTGCCAGTGCATCCACCGTACTTTTGCTGAATTGCCGCTGATAAAAAAGTTTGGTCAGATTCAGGTTGCGTGCCGTGTCGATAATCCGGCGCATGTGTTCGGCCGATGGTTCCTTCCCTTCGTTTTCCAGTGCGATTTGTTGCAATCCGTAATCCCGGGCCAGATAGGTAAGTGCCGGATGATAGATGATAAAGGCATGGTGGGTATGGGGGCCGAACAGGGCGGTCAATTGGCTGTCGAGCGAATCCAGGCGTGAAATGAACCGGTGATAATTATCCTTGTATCGGGCCGAATCCGGGTATTGCCGTGCCAATGCTTCGTAAATAGTCGCAGCGATTTGCTTGACTGTCCTGGGCGAATTCCAAATGTGGGGATCGACGCCTTGGACGTGAGTATGTCCGTGCGTGGCGGCGACCTCATGATCGTGTACGATCTTTTCGCTGTTATTCTGATGATTGTGTTCGCAGTCACCGGCAATTAGTTCGACTCCTTCTGAGACGTTGATTTGTTGAACATCAGGCATATTATTCCGAATAGCCTGTTGGAGGTTTCGTTCGAAATCGATTAATCCGGTATGAATATAAAATTGGGATTGAGCGACTTGTTGCATTTGTGCCGGAGAGGGTTCATAGGTTTCCGGACTGGCACCCGAAGGAACCAAGACATTGATACGAAAATCGGAATCGGCGATCTGTTCCGTGATATATTGCAACGGCGCGATACTGACAGCAATAGAAGGCTGGTTGCTTTGCGGTTTGGTGCACATGGTTACAATCAAGCCACACAAAACTATTGTAATAAGTGGTATTCGGAGTTTCATACGATGATGTGATCGGGCATTGAATCGGATGATAAAGGTAGTCAATGCAAAGCAGAACAGCAAAAACTATGCAAACGGACCTGAGATTATAGTATTAAGGATATCCGCGTCACATTATTTAACATAATATAAATTATAATTCATTGGTTATTCGTCCGGAGTATAAGAGATGAAAGTTTTGTCCTTAAAGAAAATAATGATTCGCTCGATTCCGGATGTTTGCCGGACATCATTCATGATTCTAGTGTGATTCTGGGAGTCGCTCTGAGATTTTGACCCGGTTCCTGCTCGTGTAGTTGTACCTATTTTAGACTGTGTCGAATGATTCGGAGCAATTTCCGGAGTCTGATGTGTTGAAGGATTAGTTTCTTGAAAATCGATTTTTCCAAGGGACTGTCCATGTTGATTCATTTTATGCGATTCTCGCGGAGTTAAATTGTCGGTAAAATCAAATAACGATCCCGCCGCTTTTTGTTGATTATTTTCGGTTATCGTGGTTGTTCCCATTGAGTCTCCCGAAGATGATGCCCGATTCGTATTCGATGCATCATTCGTTTCTGTCGCAGCGGGGATGATCGTCGCCTGTGACGACGAAGTTGTGATCGGTGTGACCGTATTGTCGGAAATTGAACGGTATATGTTGCCTTTACCTAGAAGCAACCAATCTGGATTGAGTTTCGGGAAACGCTGCAGCATTTTCTCAATGAAGTCGAAGCTGGGTTTATTCCGGCCACCTAGGATGTGTGAGATGCTCGATGGTTGTACGCCCATTATTTCTGCAAAACGTGAAGGAGTCAAACCTTCCGTTTTTATGAATTTTTCCAGCCGATCTTTCATGTTTCTCGTTTTTTACAAAGTTAACATATTTATGCAAATAAATTCGAAGGTTGCATACAAAAGGAAACAAATAAAATGCGACAATGTTTGGTTACAAATGTAAATAGCAATATTTAATCCGCAGTATTGATAGCAATCAAATTGATTAAAGTGTATTATTGGTTTATGTAAATATGTTTAAATATTTGACTATTAGTATATTTGTGCGATATTAAATATGGATAAAGCCCCCGCGTATGCATTAGGTCGTATTTAAGTCAGTCGGTATATTAAATGTAAACATGATGTAATTTAAATCAATTAATTGATTATAATGCACTTAAATATAATATGTAAAATGATTTAATCGCCAGGTAAAGTAAAGCGATAAATTTCGGCAAAAGAATGTGGTTACAGATGTAATCCAGTAGCTACGCCCCCACTTTTACGTTTTCGTGGTTACAAATGTGATACATATGGGAGACCTTGCACTAACCTGAATTACAAATGTAATCCATGAATTGTGTAATTGCTGAAAAGTTAATTACATTAGACTCTGCCCTATTTCGGTGTTTGTCTGGGATTTTATATCTGTAATCCAAGCGTTTAATTATGTTAAATAAAAAAGCACCCTGTAATAGGGTGCTTTACATGGAGTGTAAGTTGTTTATTTACAATGCGATCATTGTCGATATGCGCTTGAACTCCTCCGGTGAAAGTTTTAGTTTCTCCCGATGGAAATCGACATCTTTTTCGTTATTGATTGGAATCAGGTGGATATGTGCATGTGGAACTTCCAGTCCAAGCACGACCACGGCAACTCTTTTACAAGCTATTTTCTCCCCTATTCGTTTTGCGATTCGCTTTGCAAAAAGCACCATGCCTGCCAGTGTGTCGTCGTCCAGATCGAACAGGTAGTCGGTCTCCTTTTTCGGGACGACCAGCGTATGGCCTTCGGTGAGCGGGTTGATGTCCAGAAATGCAAAATAGCGGTCGTCTTCGGCCACTTTGTAGCAGGGAATTTCACCCTGTATGATACGTGTGAATATAGAAGCCATAAATTTGTGTGAATTTTTAGTCCAGATTCAGTTCGGTCTCGAGTTCTTTTAGTCGTTTGTCCAGTTTCTGCTGCACGGCATCGAATTGTTCTTTCGACGGCAGTTTTTCACAGATGCCGAAATAGTATTTGATCTTCGGCTCTGTTCCGGAAGGCCGGATGGAGACGATCGTGTTGTTTTCGGTGGAAAATTGCAGTACGTTGGATTTCTCCATACCGATCGTCGAACGTTTTCCGTCGCGGACATCCAGTGATTCGGATGAAAGGTAATCTTTGATAGTAATAACAGGAGAACCGCCTATGGTTTTGGGCGGATTGGCCCTGTAGTCATCCATCATCTTCTTGATCTCGTCTGCACCTTCCTTGCCTTTACGGACGATGTAAACCATCGCTTCCTTGTAGAAGCCGTATTTGACATATATATCTTTAAGCAGATCGTACAGTGTCATGCCTTGGGTTCTGGCCCAAGCTGCCGCTTCGGCTGCCAGTGAGCAGGCGCTCACCGCATCTTTATCACGGACGAAATCGCCGGCCAAGAAGCCGAAACTCTCCTCGCCTCCCCCTATGTATTGCATTTTGCCTTCGTGTTCGCGGATGATTTCGGCGATGTATTTGAAGCCGGTCAGGCACTCGAAGCATTTAACTCCGAATGCTTCCGCGATTCGGTTGATCAGTCCGGTCGTTACGATGGTTTTGATGATGTATTGCTTGCCGTCGAGCCGTCCCAAATCGCTCCAGCGCTTGATCAGGTAATAGGTCAACAATGCGCAGGTTTGATTGCCGTTAAGCAGTATATACTCCCCGTTTTCATTTGGAATCGCCACTCCGATGCGGTCGGCATCGGGATCTGTTGCCAATACCAGGTCGGCTTTCTCTTTGGCAGCCAAATCGAGCGCCATCTTCATTGTGGCGCGTTCTTCCGGATTCGGCGAAACGACTGTCGGGAAGTTGCCGTCGGGAATGTTTTGCTCCTTGACCGTAATGATGTTGCGGAATCCGAATTTGCGGAGGGATGCGGGAACGAGGATAACTCCCGTGCCGTGCAGCGGCGTGTAGACGATTTTCATGTCCCGGTTCGCTGCAATGGCTTCGGGCGAAAGCGATAGGCCGTGGACGGCGTCCAGGTAGATTTCGTCGAAAGTCTCGTCCAGAATAGTAATGTTGTCTTTGCTCTGGGTGGTGAGTACTTCGTCGGGGGAAGTGATCTTCTCTACTTCTGCGATAATGTTTTTATCGTGCGGAGGGGTTACCTGCGCTCCGTCGGCCCAGTATGCCTTGTAGCCGTTGTATTCCTTGGGGTTGTGCGATGCCGTGATTACTACCCCGCTCTGGCATCCCAACCGCCGGATCGCGAAACTGAGTTCCGGGGTCGGACGTAGCGAATCGAACAGGTATACCTTGAATCCGTTGGCTGCGAAAATCGATGCGACCTGTTCGGAAAAGAGCCGGCTGTTGTTGCGGCTGTCGTGTCCGATTGCCACTTTGATGTGTTCGTGCGGAAAGGCTTTTTTCAGGTAGTTCGCCAACCCCTGGGTGGCCATTCCGACCGTGTAGACATTCATGCGGTTGGTGCCGACCCCCATGATGCCGCGCAAGCCGCCTGTGCCGAATTCCAGATCTTTATAAAAACTTTCGGTAAGCTCTTTTTTGTCGTTTTCCATCAGGTATTTAACCTGATCTTTTGTCTTTGAGTCATAGTTGCCGTCCAGCCATTTTTGGGCTTTCCCCTGCACGATTTGGTCCAGATTTTCACTCATGATTTTATGTGTTTTATTTGTAATTACGGAACATTCAGGTCGAAAAAACTTATAAACAAAAATACGAATTATTTTCTGAATACTCTATATCAAACGGTTAAATTTAGACCCTCGGAAAGCCCTTATTCTTCTATATAAATATTTGTTAAACAAACAATATGATACCCCGTTTTTTTTTCATATTGTTATTTACAATTTTGTCCTACGGAAATCAGAAATAACCCACCTTAATACGATGATCGTTAAAAATCGGACATACGGAGACGTGTGGCAAATGTGCTTGTCCCAGATAAAGGAGCAGACCTCTGACGAAGAGTTCTCCAAATGGTTCAAGCCGATCGTGCCGCTCGATTTCGACGGAACGACCCTGAAGCTGCGCGTTCCGAACGAAAGCTATGTGTATCACATTGAGAAGCACTTCATTCCGTTGTTGACCCCGATCATCCATCAGCAATTCGGGCTGAAAACCAAGTTGCGCTATGCGGTGCCCCAGGCCGAGCAGCCGGCTTCCACCGTGGTTTCCGATGCCGATATGACGGCTATCAATACGTTTGCCACGCAGACGAACACGACAAATATAAAGAATCCGTTCGTGATTCCGGGTATCCGCAAGCTGGTAATCGACCCGCAACTGAATCCGAATTATACGTTCGATACCTTCGTCGAGGGCGATTGTAATCGCTTGTGCCGTTCGGCAGGTTTTTCGGTGGCTGTCGATCCGGGTGCAACCCCTTTTAATCCTTTATATATATATGGGGATTCGGGGCTTGGCAAGACGCATATCGCGCAGGCGATCGGCATGGAAGCTAAACAACGCCGTCCGTCGATGCAGGTACTTTATGTGTCGATGAACAAATTCCAGGCCCAGTTTACCAATGCGGTGCGGTCGGGTGAGATCAATGATTTCATCCACTTCTACCAGATGCTCGACATGTTGATTATCGACGATATTCAGGAACTGGCCGGTAAGGAGAAGACGCAGAACGCTTTTTTCAATATCTTCAATCATCTGCACCTGTCGGGCAAGCAGCTCGTGCTGACGTCGGATAAGTCGCCCGTTGAACTGAAAGACATCGAGCAGCGGTTGCTGACCCGTTTCAAATGGGGGTTGTCGGCGCAGTTGCAGTTGCCGGACCTGGATACGAAGGTCAAGATTATCCGTAACAAAGCGCTTCGTCTCGGGGCCGATGTGCCGGACGAGGTGGTCGATTTCCTGGCCGATAATATCAATGCGAATGTCCGTGAGATAGAGGGAGCTCTCTCGTCGTTGGTGGCGAATGCATCGTTCCTCGGCAAAAAGATTACGGTCACGCTGGCCAAGGAGATACTGAAAGTGTACGTACAGTTTACGCAGAAGGAGATTACGATCGATCACATTCAGAAAGTGGTGTGTGAATACCTGGGATTGCCGGAGGAGAAGTTCAAGTCGCCGCGTCGTACGCGTGAGATCGCACAGGCGCGCCAGATCGCGATGTACCTGAGCAAACAGCATACGAAAGCGCCGCTGACTATTATCGGGGCTTCGATCGGCGGAAAGAACCATGCGACGGTACTCCATGCCTGCAAGGCGATTTCGAACCTGATGGAGACAGACAAAGTGTTCCGTCACCAGATCGAGGAGATCGAGAAGCGCGTGTTGGCGAAATAGTCTCTTCGGAGCCAGGTGAATGAGAAAAGGAAAGTTTTCCAGTGTTTTTCCGTTGCTGTATTTGGTCTTAGGATTATTATCGGATTGCTGCGTTAAAGAGCGTTTAACCATTGGCTCAATTCGTTAGTCCATAGGTTTTTGTATATAAAGCTGTCGCAAAACCCAAAGCTGTGTCCTCCTTGGGGGTAAATATGCAATTCGGCAGAGACCCCATGTTTCAACAATGCCGTGTAATAGGCGAGACTGTTAAGCGGTGACACGGTCTGATCATCTTCTGCCAAGACAATAAATGCAGAAGAGGTTTCTTTGGTAACATGCAGTTCAAGCGAGAGCGCCTTTTTTTCTGCTTCGGGAATATTCTCTCCTAACATTCTGCATCGCGAGGGCAAATGTGTCAGTTGGTCCGTCATGCTGATCACCGGATAAAGCAGAATCTGGAAATCGGCGCGGTCCGTTCCATGGTACAAAGTTGCAGCCGTAGCGGCAATATACCCTCCGATAGAAGCCCCCATCACTCCTACCTGTTGAATCCCCCATTCCGCGGACCGGGCGCGTATCAGGCGAATCGCTTCACGGATATCTTCCCGAATAATTTCGACATGCCCATGAGGCATACGATATTTCAATACGGCATAAGTGATCCCCTGTTGATGAAACCAATCGGCGAAAGCATATCCTTCATGATCCATAGTCACTAGATTGAAACCGCCGCCTGGACACATAATCACAGCGTTGCTACGAGTCTGGTTGGCCCGATATATTGAGAGAGTGGCGCCCTGGTCGGTACTGCCCAATGGCCATTCGGTAAAATTACGTTCCATAGTTTTATATTTTATTGGGTTGCCTTGATCATTTTTTTTACGATAGCCGGTCCCTCATAAATCAAGGAGGAGTAAATTTGTATCATGTCGGCTCCTGCATCCAGCATTGTCCGAGCATCGTGCGGAGTCATCACTCCTCCTGCCCCTACGATCAGTACATTCTTTCCGACGTGGCCCCGCAGAAATTTCACTATTCTAAACGATTTATCTCCGATACCTTTTCCACTGATGCTTCCTGTCCCAATTTTTTGCAACCGGTTGAGTGAAGCAGTCAGGTAGGTTCGGTCCATCGTCGGGCCCGTAGCGATCACACCATCTATTTTATAGTTGTCGATGCACGCTGTAACGACATTCAGCGCCTCTTCTGTAAGGTCGGCCGGTAATTTCAGCAACAATGGAACATGTTTTGTTCGTGTTGCCCGAAAAGCTGCCAGAGCAGTAAGCGCCTGTTCCATTACTTCCGTTTCCACTGAATTCCAATTGATGGTAAAGTAATCGGCTGTATCATACAATTCTCTGTATAAAGATAAGAAATCGCCTATGGCCTGTTTGCCTTCCGAGGACGGATTCTTATTAATATTAATGCCTAACACGTAGGAGTTGCGCCGTTGTGCAATCCGCAATTTTATCATGTCCAGACCGGGATTGTTGAATCCGGTACGCGAGATCAGTGAGTCACACTCAACAAGGCGGAAAATACGTGGCCGGGGATTTCCCTTCTGGGGAGAAGGGGTGACGGTTCCAATCTCGATAAATCCGAACCCTAAATCGGCAAGTTCATCAAAAGCCTCGGCCGTTTTATCAAAACCGGCCGATAACCCGATGCGGTTTTTAAAAACAAGATCATTCCATATCCATTGTTTATCGGGATAAGCGTAAAAACGACGCACCCAATACCTGCACCAGGGCAGATGCCGGTAACCTTTGAGGCAGGACACCAACAAGGAATGTGCCTTTTCGGGATCCATTAAAAATAAAAGAGGCCGGATAATTTGTTTATACATGATCTTGCTATTCTTTTGAAATGCGATATAAAAATAGAAACTTCTTTGCGGAGATGTCATTCAATCTTTTTTATCTGTTATAATCAAAAGTTATAGGCTTCCGTTTTTTGTCCTGTCGGTGCTTTTTTTGTACCATATCGGTTGTACGCTGCAAAGACCGTTACAGGGAGCCGTACAACGCTGGAGTGTATGACTCTTCCGACAAAAATAACGGGAAAATAATGCAACTCCCGTTTAAATCGGCTTTTAGCGGTCTGACAGGGAGTTCTCGTTCATAACCTTCTTTGCTTTTCTGCTTTAAATTTCACTTTTATTTCGTACCTTTAAACCGTATATTCACGAAAAGAGGCATAGTATGACCCAGTTGAAAATCGGCGATAAAGCCCCTCTGTTTACCGGTACCGATCAGGACGGTAAAAGCATTTCACTGTCGGATTTCCGAGGCAGGAAGGTGATTCTCTATTTTTACCCGAAAGACAACACCCCCGGATGTACCGCCGAGGCCTGCAGTCTGCGTGACGGCCGGGCCGAGTTGCAGCGAATGGGCTTTGAGGTAATCGGTGTGAGTCCCGACAGCGTGAAGTCGCACCAGGGCTTTATCGCAAAACATGGACTTAATTTCCCGCTGATCGCCGATGCGGATAAAAGTATTGCGGCCGCTTACGGAGTATGGGGTGAAAAGAAGTTTATGGGGCGTACCTATATGGGTATTTTGCGTACGACGTTTGTGATCGGCCCCGATGGCACGATAGAGAAGATTTTCGACAAGGTAAATACCAAGGACCACTTTACACAGATCGTGGAAGCGTATCAATAGAAAATATCACAGAGATAATTATATGGCAGACAAAACCCAGGTAAATCCCGAGAAACTGAAAGTTCTCAGCGCCGTAATGGACAAAATCGAGAAGGATTTTGGCAAAGGCGCTATTATGAAAATGAGCAGCAAGGCGGTGGAGATCGTTCCGGTTATCCGGTCAGGTTCGATTACACTCGACCAGGCGCTCGGTATCGGCGGTTATCCGAAAGGCCGCGTGATCGAAATCTACGGTCCCGAATCGTCGGGTAAAACGACCCTTGCGATCCATGCGATCGCCGAGGCGCAAAAGGCGGGCGGCATTGCCGCGTTTATCGATGCCGAACATGCGTTCGACAGCACTTATGCCCAGAAACTGGGAGTGGACATCGATGAGTTGCTGATCTCGCAGCCTGACAACGGCGAGCAGGCGCTCGAAATCGCCGATCACCTGATTCGTTCCAGTGCGATCGATATCGTGGTGATCGACTCGGTGGCAGCCCTGACACCCAAGGCCGAAATCGAAGGCGAAATGGGTGAAGCGAAAATGGGTTTGCAGGCCCGCCTGATGTCGCAGGCATTGCGTAAACTGACCGCCAGCATCAGCAAAACCGGTACCGTCTGCATCTTTATCAACCAGTTGCGCGACAAGATCGGTGTAGTGTACGGCAACCCCGAAACCACTACCGGCGGTAATGCGTTGAAGTTCTATGCCAGCGTCCGGGTCGATATCCGCAAAGCATCGGTGATCAAGGACGGCGAGGAGCAGATGGGAGCCCGTGCGAAAGTCAAGATCGTGAAGAATAAACTCGCTCCCCCATTCCGTCGCGCCGAATTCGACATTATGTACGGCGAAGGGATTTCGAAACTGGGCGAGATTATCGACCTAGGTGTCGATAACGGAATTATCAAGAAGAGCGGGTCCTGGTTCTCATACGGGGATCAGAAGCTCGGACAGGGCCGTGATGCCGTGAAGGAGGCGTTGAAAAACAACGATGCGCTCCGCGACGAGATCGAAACCAAGGTGCGCGCAGCGCTGACGGCCAATTAACACGAACGGGTTGAAGGAGTATCGGATATGGGATATAGTCCGGAAGACGAGAGGCTGATCGATACGGCGTTCGACCGCCTGATGGAGCATTGTACGAAGATTTGCAAGACTGAAAAGGATGCCGATCTGATCAAGCGTGCTTTTTTTCTGGCGAAAGAGGCCCACGAGGGTGTGCGGCGTCGTTCGGGTGAACCCTATATCCTGCATCCGTTGGCCGTGGCGATGATCGTAGTCGATGAAATCGGCCTCGGGGTCAAGTCGGTTGTGGCGGCTTTGTTGCACGATGTGGTCGAGGATACCGATTATACGGTCGATGATATCGAGTCGATGTTCGGCCCGAAAATCGCGCAGATGGTAGACGGCCTGACCAAAATGTCGGGGGTATTCAAGACCGAGACATCGGAGCAGGCCGAGAATTTCCGCAAGGTACTGCTTACCCTATCGGACGATGTACGCGTGATCTTAATAAAAATCGCCGATCGGTTGCACAACATGCGGACACTGGGCAGCATGCCGCCCCACAAGCAGATGAAAATCACAAGCGAGACGATCTATCTGTTCGCTCCGTTGGCCCATCGGCTTGGTCTGTATGCGATTAAGAGCGAGCTGGAAGATTTAACGCTCAAGTACCGTTTTCCCGAAGAATACCGCCAGATCGAGCAGAAGATTCACGAAACCGAACCGGACCGAGTCCGGTTTATCGAGAAATTCAATGCTCCGCTGATCGAAGTGCTGAAAGCGAACCGGATCGATTTCGAGATTTCGGGTCGCGTCAAGTCGGTCTATTCGATCTGGTCCAAAATGCAGCGTAAGCAGATTCCTTTTGAGGAGGTGTACGACCTGTTTGCGATCCGTATCGTGTTCAAACCTTCACCGCTGATCCCGGAAAAATCGCAGTGCTGGCATATCTATTCGTTGGTTACGGATATTTACAAACCGAAACCGGACCGGTTACGCGATTGGGTCAATATTCCGAAGGCCAACGGTTACGAGGCGCTCCACTCCACCGTTATGGGACCCGACGGCGTCTGGGTCGAGGTGCAAATCCGTTCGCAAAGGATGGAAGAGATTGCCGAGCGTGGTTTCGCTGCGCACTGGAAATATAAGAGCACCGATGCGGAGGGACGCGATGAAGGTGAATTCGACCGTTGGATCAAGCAGGTGCGCGAGGCGTTGAACAGTCCGACCGAAAATGCAGTCGAGTTTCTCGATAACTTCAAATTAAGCCTTTACACCAACGAAATCGTTGTTTTTACACCCAAAGGCGAATCCCGGACGCTGCCGCAGGGAGCGACGGCCCTGGATTTTGCCTACGACATTCATACCAATATCGGTAACAGTGCCATCGGGGCGAAGATCAACCATAAAATCGAATCGATTTTTACACCGATCCAGAGCGGCGACCAGATTGAGATTATCACTTCGCAGAATGTCAAACCGAAGACCGACTGGCTCGATCATGTGGCCACGACGAAAGCGAAGCAGTGCATCATCAGTTTTCTCAAAAAGGAGAAGATCAATAACATCAACCGGGGACGCGAGGTATTCGAGGCCCGGTTGCACGAATTCGGTATACCCCCCAGTGCCCGTGCCCGCGTATTTCGTAAAGTACTCCCTGCGTACGAGTGTACCACGAAAGATGAGTTTTACAGTAAGCTCGGCGCCGGGATTATAAACTTGGATGGCCTGGAAAAGGTGCTACGCGAGAATTCAGCTAGTAAAATATTGAAATTTTGGACACTACAGATTCCCAATCCGTTCAAATTTCTCAATGGCGACGACCGTAAAAAGGCCCAAACCCAAAACGGCGGTAAGGATTCCGGCAAAGAGACCGGAGCGCGCGAGGCGACCGATGGAGCGGATGCGGATTTCGAACAGCCGCAATTTGTGATCGCTCCGTGCTGTAACCCGATTCCGGGCGATGAAGTGGTCGGTTACAAAAATCCCGATACGCACAAGGTCGATGTGCATAAAAAAAGTTGCAACGAGCTGATCAAGCTGGCCAGCCAGCACGGCAATAACCTGACGCCGGTTGCATGGTCGAGCCATAAGGCGATGTCCTACCTGACGATTCTTGAATTGCGGGGGATCGACCGGG
This sequence comes from Alistipes indistinctus YIT 12060, assembly GCF_025144995.1. Classification (NCBI taxonomy): domain Bacteria; kingdom Pseudomonadati; phylum Bacteroidota; class Bacteroidia; order Bacteroidales; family Rikenellaceae; genus Alistipes; species Alistipes indistinctus. The sequence continues at coordinate 94,634 of NZ_CP102250.1, forward strand.
TGGGTATCCTGATGGAATTGTCGCAGGTGATTACCGGTGAATTGAATACCAATATCCGCGAATTGCGCCTGCAGAGCCATGACGGTATTTTCGAAGGTAGTATCAGCCTGTATGTCAAGGATCTGAAAGACCTAAAGCTGATTATGGAAAAAGTCGGTAAAATTAAGGGTGTCGAAAAAATTACCCGGGTCGAAAATCTTAAAGAGTAGAACAGGATGGAAGGATTGTTGCCGTTATTGATTGCCGTGGGAGCTTCGATCGCTCTTTCTCTGTTGAAAAAGAAGCCTGCGCCGCCGGGCGAGTCGGATCGGTTGCCCCAGGATTCTCCGTGGGACGACCTGTTGCGGGAGATTCAACGCAAAGAGACTGCCCAAGCGGAAGTGGAACCGGAGACGGTTGAAACGGATGAGGTGGAATGGAAACCGGTCCGTCCCATAATTCCTGCGACTACTGACGTGAAACCGCATCCTGATCCTGACACGCAGTTGGAGAAAGCGGCGACTTTTGCCGATTCCCGGCAGTCTGTACCGTTTTCTTACGATGACGGTGCGATTGCCGCAGCATTGGAACGGTTGGAAGATATACAAGAGGAGGATCCTCTTGCTGACATTATGTTGGCAGGTGTGGCGGACCGAGAGATTGCGGCCGGAGAATTGACGGATCCCGTTAAAACCGAGGATGTACAAGATATTTTTGCGGGAGGTTTCGATCCGCGTATGGCCATGCTCTATTCGGAGATTTTACGGCCAAAATATCAGGAGTAACCTTTAGCGGAATTACCAGAGGGCGTCCGGTTTGGGGTATGTGATAAGGTCCGGTTTCGTGCCAGGGGTACTTTGATTATTTCACTCGGATCAGATTCAGCCCGTCACGTAGGGGAAGGATGACGTTCTCTACCCTGTCGTCTTCCGTTACCATGCGGTTGAATTGTTTGATGCCTTCGGTGAAACGGTCGCCCGCAGGAGTCTGTTCCGCCACTTTCCCGTACCAGAGAATGTTGTCGGCCAACAGGTAGCTGCCGCTGTGGACGAGCGAGCGCATCGCCATTTCGTAGTATTGCGGATACTCCCGCTTGTCCCCGTCGATAAAGATCAGGTCGAATATACCTAACCCCGGCGCCAGATCGAGGGCGGAGCCGATGTGCTGAATGATCCGTCCCTGTATGTTCTGTTCCGCTTCCCGGAAATATTTGGCTGCGATCTCCTCCAACTCGTCGTCGATTTCGATTGTGTGGATTTCCCCGCCCGCTTGTAGCCCCCTGGCCATACAAATGGCCGAATAGCCTGTAAATGTGCCGATTTCGAGAATACGTTGCGGCGAGATCATTTGCACGAGCATTTTGAGCAGTTGTCCCTGCAGGTGTCCTGAGATCATCCGCGGCTGGATTACCCGCAGGTGGGTTTCACGGTCCAATGCTGTCAGCAGCGAATCTTCCGGCGGGATGTGATCGGCTATGTAGCGTTCGAGGTCGTCCATTGTCCGTTTACTTATATATCAATGTAGAGAGATTCCCACCGAACACCGTCTGGGCTACTTCGGTCAAATCGTCGAGCGAGACCTCCCGAATTTTCCGGCGGATCGAATCGATTGTCTCGACCCGGTTGTAGTATAGGTAATTGCGGGCTGCGCTGAGCATGTATCCCTCGTTGTTCTCCATGGCTATGGCCATTTGTCCGATAAACTGCTTTTTGGCCATATTCAGCAGCCGGGGACTGATTTCTCCCCGCTTTATTTTTTCCAGTTCGTTGTTGACCAGTTCGATGCACAGATCGACCTTGTCGCGGTCGGTGCCGAAATAGATTGTCGAGATACCCGTATCGCTCAGCGGCGTGAAGCCTGCTTCAATCGTATAGCTCAGTCCGTTGCGTTCGCGAACCACGAGGTTCAGCAGTGAATTGGCCGACGGACCGCCCAGCAGGTTGGTCAGCAACGACAGCGGAATGCGTTTCTCTTCCCTGAGGCTGTAAGCCTGATTGCCGATGATGCAGTGTGCCTGATGGGAACTGCGGTGCAGGGTTCTGGTCATTGGGACATAACGGTCGGTTCGGTCCCGCTCGAATGTGCGCGGATGCGAAGCCGTTTCACCGAGATAGCGGTTGCACAGTTCGGTAAAGCGTTTCTCCGATATGTTGCCGATCATCGAGAAGACCATCTGGTCGGTATTGTAGGTGCGGCCGATAAAACGAAGCAGGTCGTCGCGCGTGAATTTCATCAGCGACCCCTTCTTTCCTAAAATGTTATGCCCCAATGAAGTGCCTGCGAAAACCATATCTTCGAAGTCATCGAAGATTCGTTCCGAGGGGGTGTCTTTGTAGGAGTTGATCTCGTCGATGATAATCGTTTTTTCGCGGTCGATCTCTTTTTGCGGAAAGACCGAGTGGAATACGATATCGGCGATCAGTTCGACCGCTTTGGCCGCATCGCTTTTGAGCGTCGTGGTATGGATTACCGTCTCTTCCTTGGTCGTATAGGCATTCAGTTCCCCGCCGAGGTTTTCGAGACGGCAGTTGATGTGGTAGGATTTGCGGTGTGTCGTGCCTTTGAAAAACGAATGCTCGAGCAGGTGGGCCAAACCATATTCCGACGGCAATTCGTCGCGGCTGCCCGTATTGACTGTCAGTGCGCAATGTGCGACGGCCGAGCGCACCCGCTTGAGGATGCACCGGATGCCGTTGGGAAGCGTATATTGGATTAGGTCCATGCCGGATTATGCTTCGGATTTGGTTGTTTTGACGGTTTTCTGAGAGGGGTACTTTGTTTCGGCTGTTTGCGGTTTATTCCTCTTGGATCGTGTCCTTCCCGTATTTTCCGTCGTATTAGCCCTATTGTCAGCAGGTATTTCCGTTGTCGGCCCGGATGCTGTCGACATCTTGGATGCGACTGCCGACCCGGTTTTCCGGTCGGTGTTGAGAGCCAGAAATTTGCCGGTATAACTCTCTTTGCAATCTTTGAGCTGCGCAGGCGTACCTTCGAAAACCAGGTATCCGCCCCGGTCCCCGGCTTCCGGTCCCAGGTCGATCACCCAGTCGGCCGACTTGATGACATCCATGTTGTGCTCGACAATTACGATCGTATGTCCTTTAGACATCAACGCGTTGAACGATTTGAGCAGCTTGCGGATATCGTGGAAATGCAGGCCGGTGGTCGGCTCGTCGAAGATGAACATGATCGGTCCCTGTGCGTTCTCTTTGGTGAGGAACGATGCGAGTTTCACGCGCTGGCTCTCGCCGCCAGAGAGCGTCGAAGAGGATTGCCCCAGTTTAATATAACCGAGACCCACATCCTGCAAAGTGCTCAGTTTTTCGATGATCTTTTTGTTGACCGGGTCTTTGTCCTGGTATTTACCGAAAAATTCGATCGCATCGTCAACGGTCATCTCCAGAATGTCGTAAATCGAACGGTCGTGGTACTTCACTTCGAGTACGTCGTCTTTGAACCGTTTGCCGCCACAGGATTCGCACACCAACTCGACGTCGGCCATAAACTGCATGCTGACCTTGATCACCCCTTCGCCCTGACACTCCTCGCAGCGCCCGCCCGCGATGTTGAACGAAAAATGCGACGGATTCATGTTGTTGTGTTTCGCATAAGGCTGGTCGGCGAAAAGTTTGCGGATTTCGTCGTACGCTTTGATGTAAGTGACCGGATTCGAGCGTGACGATTTGCCGATCGGATTCTGGTCTATGATTTCGATTGATTTAAGGCGGGTGACGTCGCCCGACAGCCCGGAAAAACTGCCTGGTTTCAGTCCCGTTTCGTACAGTTCGCGCCGCACGGCCGGATAGAGGATACCCTTGACCAGCGACGATTTGCCACTGCCGCTCACTCCGGTGACGCAGGTAATCACACCGAGCGGGAACTTCACGTCAATCCCCTTGAGGTTGTTTTCCCGCGCTCCCAGCACTTCGATATAGCTGTTCCATTTGCGGTAATGCTTCGGTTCTTCGATAGTCTCCCGGCCGGTCAGGTATTTGGCCGTAAGGCTCTTTTCCGAATGGATTAGTTCATCTACAGAGCCCTGGAATACCACTTCCCCGCCCTGGTAGCCGGCCAACGGGCCGATATCGATAATCGTATCTGCTGCACGGATAATCTCTTCTTCATGTTCGACTACGATCACCGTGTTACCCAGGTCGCGCAGTTTTTTCAGAACGCCGATCAGCCGGTACGTGTCGCGCGGATGCAGTCCGATACTCGGCTCGTCGAGGATGTAGAGCGATCCCACAAGGCTGCTGCCCAGTGAAGTGGCCAGGTTTATACGCTGGCTTTCACCGCCCGATAGCGTCGATGAGAGCCGGTCGAGCGTCAGGTAACCCAACCCTACTTCGTTCAGGTATGTGAGTCGCGAAGTGATCTCGGTGAGGATACGCTCGGCCATGTGCCGTTCCCGGTCGTCGAGCGGCAGTGCGGTGAAGAAATCTTGCAGCTCATCGACCGGCATCGTGACCAGTTCGGTGATGTTTTTATCCCCGACCCGGACGTACAGCGCTTCCTTACGCAGGCGTCCCCCTTCGCAGTCGGGACAGATCGTTTTGCCCGTGTAACGCGATAGCATGACCCTGTACTGGATTTTGTAGCGTTCGCTTTCGAGGAACTTGAAAAAACGGTCGAGTCCGTGAAAATATTCGTTGCCTTTCCACAGCAGGTGCTTTTCCTGTTTGGTCAGTTCGTAATAGGGCCGGTGGATCGGAAAGTTGAATTTGGGCGCGTGCTCGATCAACTGTTCTTTCCACCATTTCATCGTTTCGCCGCGCCAGCAGGCAATGGCGCCATCATAAATGCTTTTGGCTTTATCCGGTACCACGAGGTCTTCGTCGATGCCGGTCACTTTGCCGTAACCCTCGCATCGCGGGCAGGCCCCCATCGGATTGTTGAAACTGAACATATGTTCCGAAGGATGCTCGAAGCGGATGCCGTCGAGCTCGAAGCGTGATGAAAAGTGTTCGACACGGTCGCCTTCCGGATTTTGTATGACGATATCGCACATGCCGCCTGCCGTGTTGAACGCGGTGGAGACCGAATCGCCGAGGCGGCTGAGGAGCTCCTCTTCGGCGCTGACCTTCGCACGGTCGATCACGATGCGGATATCCCGGGCTTCGTTGTAGCGTTCGGCTTGTTGCACTACATCTTCGATGAAAAGCACTTCTCCGGCGATATATACACGTTGAAAACCATCTCCCGAAAGCAGGGTAAGCTTTTCGATCAGTCCCTGTCCTTCGCCGAGGATCAGCGGAGCGGTCACGAGGATGCGCGTATGGGGAGGGAGCGCAACGATGTAGTTCACCACGTCGGCTACCGTATGCGATGTGACTTCACGCCCTGAAACAGGCGAATAAGTGTGTCCGATCCGGGCGAAAAGCAGTTTCAGGTAGTCGTAGATTTCGGTCGAGGTGCCGACCGTCGAACGCGGATTACGCGTATTGACCTTCTGTTCGATCGCAATGGCCGGGGCTATGCCGGTGATGAAATCGACCTCGGGCTTGTTGATCTTGCCGAGGAACTGCCGGGCATAGGCCGACAGGCTTTCGACATAACGCCGCTGCCCCTCCGCGAAGATGGTGTCGAAGGCGAGCGTCGATTTACCCGAACCGGAAAGGCCGGTAATCACCACCAGTTCGTTATGCGGAATTTTGACCTCGATATTTTTGAGGTTGTGTACACGGGCTCCCTTGACGTGGATCATCTGCTTGGACGGGTCGTCGACAGGAACACCCCTCCCCTCTGAGGCGGGGACGGTATATTTGGCGGAACGCGGTTTAGGCACGGTTTCTATTTGGTTATCTCGATACTGTTTTGATGCGTGATCTTCTCGCAATATTTGCACCGGAGTGAAATTTCATCGCCGTGGATGACGGTAAACGAAGTGCGCACCGGTTCCATGTTGGTGATGCATTTGGGGTTGGCGCACCGCACGAAACCTTCGATCGTCTCGGGTACTTCTACGGCCCGTTTTTCGACTACATCGTAGTTCTTGATGATGTTCACGGCGGCCATCGGCGCAACGATCGCGATGCGGTTGATCTCCTCCTGCTGGCAGAAACGTTCGTTGATCTTGATGATCGCTTTGGTTCCCATCCGCTTGCTTTCGAGGTTCATGCCGAAGGTAATGCGGTGCGTCTCGGTATCGAGACCCAGTATCTTGATGATTTTGAACAGGCTGTTGGCCGGAATGTGGTCGATCACGGTACCGTTTTCGATTGCCCGGACTTCTAATGTTCCTTCCATGGTCATACGTAACAGAAATGGTTTACTTGGTTGCCCCCAACAGGTAGCTGATGATTGCCATGCGCGTGTAAACGCCGTTTTCGGTCTGCTGGAAATAGTATGCTTTCGGATTCGAGTCCACATCCTCGGCGATTTCGCCCACCCGCGGCAGCGGATGCAGGATGCGCATATTCTCTTTGGTTCCCTCGAGCATGCTGTTTTTGAGTATGTAGACGTGTTTGACGCGTTCGTACTCCATCGGGTCGGAAAAGCGCTCGCGCTGCACGCGCGTCATGTACACGATATCGGCCTCCTTAATGCCCTCTTCGATCCGCTCGGTTTCGGTGTAGGCGATCCCTTTCTCTTTGAGGAAAAGTTTGTATTCGTCGGGCATTCTCAGCTCTTCGGGGGCGACGAATGTAAAGGTAGGGTTGAAGTGCGAGAGGGCCTGCAGCAGCGAATGCACCGTGCGTCCGTACTTCAGGTCGCCTACCATCATGATGTTGATATTGTCGAGCCGTCCCTGCGTCTTTTTGATTGAGAAGAGGTCGAGCAGCGTCTGGCTCGGGTGCTGGTTCGCGCCGTCGCCTGCATTAACGACCGGCACTTTGGAAATTTCACTTGCGTAGCGGGCCGCTCCTTCGATATAGTGGCGCATGACGATCATGTCGCAATAATTCGAAATGACCGTGATCGTGTCGTGGAATGTTTCACCTTTCGATACGCTGGTGTTCGACGTGTCCGAAAATCCGATGACGCGTCCGCCCAGGTGGTTGATCGCACTTTCGAAACTGAGCCGCGTGCGGGTGGACGGTTCAAAGAAGAGCGATGCGATAACTTTGCCGGCAAGCACCTGTTGGTGCGGATCGGCTTCGAAGCCCGCGGCAAGCTCCATGATCTTGAGTATTTCGTCGCGTGAAAAGTCGTTGATCGATACCAGGTTTTTCTTTCCCATAACCCTTATGTTGTTTTATTGATCGTCTGTTTCCAGTTCGAGGCCCTCCACCTTGGAGAGCCGGTCGAGCAACTGTGCTGCAAAGCCCTGCCGGATCGCGAGGGTCATCGTGCAGAGGTTGTCGAATTGTTGTGCGATAATCTGCGGCTGCAATTCCTTGACGATGCGCATCACATCGTTCATGGCCAGATAACTGAACCGGATCGTTGTCTGTACGTCCACCGTGCGCTGTTCGATTTCTGCATTCTCGAGCACCAGCGCTGCCGATCTCCTGTAGGCTTCGATCAGTCCCGGTACGCCCAGTTTCGTTCCGCCGAAGTAGCGTACTACCACGATCAGCGCGTCGGTCACTTCCCGCGAGAGCATCTGTCCGAGGATCGGCCGGCCGGCGGTCGACGAAGGTTCCCCGTCGTCGTTGGCCCGAAAGCTCTCTCCTTTCGGGCCGAGACGCCATGCATAGCAATGATGCGTTGCATCGTAGTAACGTTTGCGCAGCGCATCCAGCCGCCCTTTAATTTCTTCCTCGCAAGTAACCGGATAGCCGTAAGCGAGGAATTTGCTCCCTTTGTCCTTGTACAGAGCTTCGGCTTCGCCGCCCAGAGTGTAGAAGGTGTCGAAGGTCGGTTGCTCCATCTTCTGTTATTTGATCCATGTGAACATGCGGTCCCACCGGATGTTCTTCGGGAATTTTTTCTCCTTGTCGGTCGAAAACAACACGACCGATGCCTTGCCCACGATGTGGTCTTCGGGAACGAAACCCCAGAAGCGCGAGTCGGCCGAGTTGTGCCGGTTGTCCCCCATCATGAAATAGTAATCCATACCAAACGTATATTTACTGGCCGGTTTGCCGTTGATGTAGATCACGCCGTTTTTGACCTCCAGGCTATTGCCTTCGTAAATTTCGATGATGCGGCGATAAAGCGGCAGGTTTTCTTCGGTCAGTTGTACAGTAGCCCCTTTCGAGGGGATCCACAGCGGTCCGAAGTTATCCGCATTCCAGGGATAAGTACCGGGACTTTGCGGAAAAACGTTCGGATCGACCCCTTCGGCCTCGTATTTGACCACGTCGGTCACGTTGCGCATTTTGCTGATACGGGCGAGGTTGTCCTCGGTAAGCGGCATGATGTAGGTCCGTTCGGCGGCATCGTAGTTGATGTCGGCCTGTGCAATACCCATATCCTCGAGGGCTTGCGGGTTGATCATCGTACCGTCCGTCCGGATGAAATAAACATACTGTTTGTTCGGGATGCGGCTTTGCGGCTGGCCGTTCACGAATACGTCCGAATGGATCACCTGAAGCGTGTCGCCGGGCAGCGCTACTGCGCGTTTGATGTAGTTCTCCCGTTTGTCCACCGGCCTGGTGATGATTTCATGCTGTTGCAGCAGTGCTTCGCGTCCGCGGTCGGGTCCGTACCGGAGCTGGTATTGGCGCAGGATATCGTAGTAGTTTGCAGTCGGATCGTCGAGTACGACCGTATCCCCTTCCGGGAAGTTGAATACCACGGCATCGTTGCGCTGGACGTGGCCGAATCCCTTGAGCCGGTGGTAAGGCCAGCTGATCCACTCGACGAATGATTTTTTCGTCTGCGAGAAAGGCATCGTATGGTGTACGAGCGGGAACGAAAGCGGCGTATTGGGCATCGCGGGTCCGTAAGCGACTTTACTTACGTAAAGGTAATCCCCTACGAGCAGCGTTTTTTCCATCGACGAAGTCGGGATGACATACATGCCGAACAGGAATACGCGGATGATCGTCACGGCGATGACCGCGAAGAGGATCGATTCGACCCACTCCATCGTCTTTTTATAGCTTTTCGAACGTTGTTTGAGTGCCCGGTTGCGGCTCCAAACCCAGCGGTCGAGGTATTTGGAGATGTAGTAATCGTAGATGAACGGCAGGCCGATCAGCAGCCACAGATTACCCGTCCACACGACGAAAACCAGCAGGTAGATGACCGATACGGTACCGAACTTCACCCATTTGTTGCTCCAGATTTGTTTGATCTTGTTCACGTTGGTCGTTTTAATGTGATTTGGCCGCAGCGCTCCGGGGTTTCCTGTCCGTCGTTAGGCCCGCATCAGGTCCTCCATCGAATAGACGCCCTTTTTACCCCGCAGGAACTCTGCGGCGAGCACGGCTCCCAGGGCGAATCCCCGGCGACTTTTGGCCGTGTGCGTCATCGTGATTGAATCGACATCGGATTCGTAAGTGACCGTGTGCGTGCCGGGTACGATGCTCCGGCGGATTGCTGCGATTTCCAGCTCTTCGGGGACGGTCGTGGTGCCGCACACCCATTTCCGTTTGCGGCCGAGGTTGCTGAGGATACCTTCGGCCAGCGTTACGGCCGTGCCGCTCGGCGCATCTTTTTTCTGGGTGTGGTGCGTCTCTTCGATCGTCACGTCGTATTCGCCGAAACGGTTCATCAGTTCAGCGAGATAGCGGTTGATCTCAAAAAAGATGTTCACGCCGATGCTGTAGTTCGAGGCATAGAAAAAAGCGCCCTGTTTCGTTTTGCAGAGTTGTTCGACTTCGGGCAGTTTGTCGAGCCATGCCGTCGTGCCGCATACGACGGGCACGCCCGCTTCGATGCATTTGACGATGTTGCCGTAGGCGGTCTGCGGAGTGGTGAATTCGATGGCGACATCGATGTCTCTGAGGTGATCGGCGTCGAGGTCTGCCGTATTGTTAACGTCGATAATCAGGGAAATAGTGTGGCCGCGCGCGATAAGGATCTGTTCGATCTCCTTGCCCATCTTGCCGTAGCCCACGAGAGCGATCTTCATAGGATATGATATATTTGCACAAAAATAGCTTAATTTTCCTGAAATACGAAAAAAATAGCAGCCAACAGACGCGACGTTTACGGTTAATTTAGGACAAAATTTTATCTTTGTATGAAAATTGGTTTCCGTGCGCTATTTTTTGGAACTCTCCTATTCGGGCAAAGCATACAACGGGTGGCAGATACAGAATAATGCCCCTTCGGTGCAACAGACGTTGCAGGAGGCTCTCTCCACGATTTTACGGGTTCCGACGGGAGTGGTCGGTGCGGGACGGACGGATACGGGGGTGCATGCGGCTCGTTATGTGGCTCATTTCGACGCGGAATGTCCGTTGGAAGAGCCTCAGCGGTTTTGTTATCACCTCAATGCGATCCTGCCCTGGGATATTGCCGTTCAGGACGTGCGGCGCGTGCGGGACGATGCACATGCCCGTTTCGATGCCGTTGAGCGGGAGTATAAGTATTATGTTTCTCCCCGTAAAGACCCGTTCCGGCGTGACGTGGCCTACCAGTTGATTATGCCGCTTGATCTGGACCGGATGAACGAAGCGGCGGAGACACTGCTCGGGCGGCAGGACTTCACCAGCTTCAGCAAGCTACATTCCGGCAACAAAACCAATATTTGCCGGGTGACTCGGGCACAGTGGCGGGAGCAGGACGGATGTTACGTTTTTACCGTGGCGGCCGACCGTTTTTTACGCAATATGGTGCGCGCGATTGTCGGTACGTTGCTGGACGTGGGACGCGGCAAACTGTCGGTCGAAGGATTCCGTGCGGTGATCGACGGGCGCGACCGGGCACTGGCGGGAACTTCCGCTCCGCCGCAGGGGTTGTTCCTTACGCGGGTGGACTATCCGGATGACGTATATGTGAAACAGCATTAAATTTACCTACCTAAAACAGGAATAGATCATGAAAACGAAAATCCTCGAGAAATTCAAAGCATTATACGGCGACGGCGCGGTGTGCTACGCATCCCCGGGTCGTGTCAACCTGATCGGCGAACACACCGACTACAACATGGGCTTCGTGATGCCGGGCGCCATCGACAAGGCGATTTATGTGGCGGTTAAACCTAACGGCGGCAAGGTGAGCCATGTCTATTCGATCGATTACGACGAAGCTGTCGAGCTGGACATGACCGGTGACAAACCGGCCCAGCAATGGGCCAGCTATGTGTACGGCGTAGTCAAAGAGATGGAAAAACGCGGAGCGAAGGTGCCTGCTTTCGACATGACGTTCGGGGGGGATGTGCCGCTTGGAGCGGGCCTTTCATCGTCCGCCGCACTGGAAAGCGCCGTAGGTTTTGCGCTGAATGATACGTTCAACCTCGGTTTTTCGCGTGAAGAGCTGGCTAAAATCGGTCAGATGACCGAGCACAACTACATCGGTGTGCGTTGCGGGATTATGGACCAGTTCGCTTCGCTTTTCGGTGAAAAGGGTAAAATCGTCCGGCTCGACTGCCGTTCGCTCGAATACAAACTCGAGCCGTTCAATCCCGAAGCCGCCGGTTGTAAGGTCGTGCTGTTCGACACCCAGGTCAAGCATACGTTGGCGTCATCCGAATACAATGTTCGCCGTGCGCAGTGCGAGGCGGGTGTAGCCGTGGTGGCGAAGCACGAACCGGGCGTGGAATCGCTGCGGGATGTGACCATGGAGATGCTCGACAAGTACAAGGATGAGATGGATGATGTGGTATACCGCCGTTGCAGTTTCGTTATCAATGAGAATCAACGCCTGCTCGACGGATGCGCAGCACTCGAAAAAGGCGATTACGTTACTTTCGGACAGAAGGTGTTCGGTTCACACGAGGGACTCAGCAAATGGTACGAAGTGAGCTGCAAGGAACTCGATTTCCTGGTCGATATTGCCCGTAAGAATCCGGGAGTTTTGGGAGCGCGCATGATGGGCGGCGGCTTCGGCGGTTGCACGATCAATATCGTGAAAACCGAAGCATACGATGCATATGTGGCTGAAATTACCGAAAAGTTCGAGCAGGAGTTCGGGCACAAACCCCGTGTGATCGAAGTGGTGATCTCGCAGGGTGCACATAAGATCGGATAACCGGGTGGGCCCGAGTGCAAACGGTCGCTTCGTTTTGGCGATTACCGGAATGACGGCAACGAAGAGTTCCATACTTCTACCTTCTACTTTCACGCGATCGACTCAGAATGTGATTATGAAAAAGGTTTTATTCATAAGCATCATTGTGCTGCTGGGTACAGGCCTGTTTTCAGGTTGCAAGAATGACAAGGATCAAACTTACCTGTATGCCATCGGGATCGACGGGTATGCGTATGACGGTTCGACGCTGTTGGGACCGATGCTTTACTTGGAATCCCTCGGTATCGCCAAAAGTTTGTCCATTGTTTCGACAGACCAACAGGATGCCGATAAGCAGGCCATTGTCCGGTTCGATGCGGAAATGGGCAAGATCGATGCGGCTACGCTCGCGTCGTACGGCAACACGGTTTATGTCCGTTATGTCCTGCAGACTTTGGGTGAGGAACAAACGACGCTTCAGGAGAAAGAATTCGGGCAAAAATAGAGACGTTTTTTACTGCGGGAGTTCTGCATGGAAAATCAAGATGTTGTTCGATTTTCCTTGCAGAACTCCTGTAATTATTTTATATTACAAACGATAGCTTTCTTTTGAGCCATTGGTATGCCGAATTTCTTCGGCGGAATTGTATTCCGGTATCGGTGAAATCCTGGCTGAACGAATGGACAGGTAACCCGTTACAGATAAGGATAAATGGATGAGTAAATGGATCGTCATAATATCGTTGACCCTATTCTCTTTGAATTGTAGACAGGCGAACGGGAAAGAGTTGACCAGAGTTTCTATGGACAGCATTGCGGATACGGTGGGATTCCGGGCTAACGGTTCTCTGCGCTTGCTGGCTACCCGGGGATTCGAATTTACAATTTCGGACGGGAGCAAAACGCAAAAGGTGGTAGGGAAAGGATTTGATAAAAAGGACATTATCAAATGCAAATTTTCCGCAAATTGCGAACGGATAGTCGCGATTACCGGCCCGATTAGAAATCTGTTGTTTACGTCCCCCCTGAATATATCGTATAAATATCATCTTTCGGCACCTCAAGGAGATCGTGAAACGGTTGTCGTATTTACGGATTCCTTGTTACAGCTCGATATCAGCCAATGTCAATCAGTCCGGAACCTACTATGCAGGGAGTATCAATTAACAGAATTGGATGTGACACACAATCCGGATCTGGAGCAGTTAGACTGTTCGGAAAATAGGCTGCGAACTCTTGATATGAGTCAGAATAGAAATCTGCAAGTGTTGTTTTGTTCAAAAAATCAATTGAAAGATATAGATGTGATCCACAATCAAAAGCTTAGAGAGTTAGTGTGTTTTGATAACGAAAATCTATCATTGGATGTAAGTGCGAACCGGAATTTGGAATTTCTTAGTTGTGACGGTCTATTGCAAGAGCTTGATGTAACCAACAATATAGAATTAAGGACTTTGATATGCCGGTGCAAATTGACAGCACTGGATTTGAGTCAAAATAAAAAGTTAAGAAAATTACTGATCAGCGGCAATAACTTTTCAGCCGAAGAACTTAATGCCGTGTTTAAAACGCTTCCTGTTGTCGATTATTACAATGATGCTCCGCACCCGGAGCTTGAAATGTCCGATATTCCCGGAGCTGAAAATTGTGACCGTTCTCTTTTGCGCCAGAGAGGTTGGTCGCCTCCGGAAAATGGACCCCTTGATGGCGTTGGAGAATTTATGACCCCAGCTCCCCCTGAAATTAATTTTTTTACGATTGGTCATACGGATGATGGTGCTGAACTGCATGATTTGAAAGCATTGCCAATAACAGAAGAGCAATATCTTAGCTGCGATATCAATGGTCAGAAATTGCTGAAGAAGCAAATCAAAGAAGATGAAAAGAGCTATTGTTTGAATATCAACAATGTAGAGGTTGAGTTCCGAAAAGATACCGTGAAAGGATATTATCGTGGCGGAGAGTCATGGTGGGAATATGTGGGTTATTATCCTGATTTGGATATGTATGCATTCCTTTCTTGTTATGTCTCCGGTGATCTAATTACGTTTTCGGATTGTATGCTGATCGACCAGGAAAAAGGTAATGAGTATTTATTATTGGCTTTGGGCGATGCTTTCGGGAGTGCTCCGTTACTTTCGCCGAACAATGATTATTTGCTTGATTATTATAATTCCGGAGATGGGGGTGGCTCGGTCCGTATATTTGAAATAAATGACAAGGAAGTTCCTGCCTCATATATCATTCGGTACGCGGAAGAATCGAAATTTCCATTTTTTATAAAAAATATCATATGGAAATCCGATTCGGAAATTTTTATTAAAGCATACAGTAATGAAGATGAAAAAGAGTATGAATATTATAAAATCCTTTTAAATTGATTTATAGTTGATAGCAGTATTCAGTGCTGTTTATCTATCAATTGAAGCATTAAACCGGTACATTCATAAAAGGCGCACTCACAGGTTATGTGGGTGCGCCTTTTATTTCATTGGATGGCCGCCTATCGGCTTATTCCGGCAGGTTTTTGGTTTTGACAACTTTCAGTTTGTCTCCTGTACTGCCGGCCACGGCTTTCTGCCACTCCTGATTGTAGCCCGGATAGTTGGGCGATGCCGGAATGTTGCGTCCGTTGCCGTTGTCGAGGAACTTGCCCTCCTTCTCCTTTTTGACGTTGCCGTCCATGTATTTTACCAGCAGGTACTGGTCGAGTTGCTGCCAGCGTTCGAACATGTTCTGCGCCGTCGAGACCGAGAAGTTGGTCAAGAAGTCGATTGCCAATTGCGGATTTTGTTCGTACAACAGCATCGCGGCAGCATCTACGGCCGGAATCTCGGTTTCGTTGCGGGTGTCGAGTTCGTCGATCACCTTGATGATATCTTTGCTGATCAGGTCGTAGCGCAGGTAAGCGAAGTTCGCCACACGGTTGAAGAGCCAGAAGGCAGAGGTGGGCGAATATTCCGTCATGTGGCCGTTCCCTTCGCGGAAACATTCGGGTACGCGGGTCGACGAGGTGTAGATCGGCGTGAGGCACGAGGTGCCCGAATCGTCCACGCCGAACCACAGGATGCCGCCCACGGCATCGGGCAGCCAATTGCGGGCCTGTCCCAGCATCCAGAAGCCGGTTTGCTGTGTGGCGATGGCGCGTTCGTTCAGGTACTCTTGTCCGTCTACGCTGAAGTGCATCGGACGCCAGCGGTACGGCAGGTTGTGTCCCCCTGCCCCGATGTCGTTGCGCATATCCATCGGCGTATCCTCGAAGTGGTCGCGCATCAGCCAAGCCACCTCTTTGACGCTCAATTTCTCTGCCGGTTTAACGAACAGCGGCATGCGTTTCGACGCGTCGTAGCCCATCGCATAGTCGAGGTACTTTTCCATCTCCCCTTTGGTGACGCGGTTGAAGGCGCTCCATACGCGGGCCTCGCAGGCGCGCAGTGACCCGAAATCGAGCGGAGCATAAGCGTCGGCGAAATTGAAGTTCTTATCCGGGCCTTTGTAGAATCCCGATTCTTTTGCGAACGAAATTACGTCGGGCGAATAGAGGCAATTTTCAGGATCGTTCAACGGGAAAGTGGTGATGCGTGCCTGGTTCGCATGCATGCCGATATAACCTTCCGGGACGCGGAGTGCTACCCAAACGGCTCCTTTATTCACATTGTTGCCGTTCACCATCTTGACGCCCTTGCCGATCAGCTCCATGTGCCATACCTCGTTCGGATCGGCGATCGAAAACGATTCGCCGCTCGAGCAATAACCGTAGGTGTTCACCAGGTCGCTCATCACCCGGATCGCTTCGCGCGCGGTTTTGGCCCGCTGCAGGGTCGTATAAATCAACGTCCCGTAGTCGATGATTCCCGTCGAGTCCCCCAGTCCGCGACCGCCGAACGTGCTTTCGGTGATAATCAGCTGGTGCTCGTTCATGTTGCCGACGGTCGAATAGGTTTCGGGTACCTGTGCGATTTCACCGAGGTATTTACCGGTATCCCATTCATACACGGGCATCATCGTGCCGGCTGGATATTTTGCTGCCGGATGAAAGTAGAGGCATCCGTACAGCTGGTGCGAGTCGGCTGTGTAAGTAATCATCGTCGAGCCGTCCTTGGTGGCCCCTTTCGATACGAGAATGTTCGTGCAGGCTTCGCTTTCGAAAGCCGTCATGGCAACGGCGGCCAGAAATAAAGCCGTCAGTTTTCTTTTCATATTGTGGGTTTTTGATTAATTTTGGTTCGCTTCGCCTGCGAGCAGGAGTAGCAAAAATAGGCAAATTTCCTTATAAAGCGGCATTCAAGATGGCCATTAAAGACAAATTAGCAGAATTGAAAGCGTCGCTTCCGGCCGGAGTCCGGTTGGTAGCTGTATCCAAAACCTACCCGGCAGAGGTGGTCCGGGAGGCTTATGACGCCGGGCAGCGCCTTTTCGGCGAGAACCGCCCGCAGGAGATGGATGCCAAGCGGCAACAGCTTCCCGCGGATATCGAGTGGCACATGATCGGCCATTTGCAAACGAACAAAGTGAAATTGATCGCACCGTATGTTTCGATGATCCATTCGGTCGATTCGGCAAAACTGCTCGGTGTTATTAATGAACAGGCGTTGAAAAACAATCGGGTCATCGATGTTCTTTTCGAGGTGCATGTGGCACGTGAAGAGAGCAAACACGGCTGGAACGAAGGCGAGTTAATCGCGTACCTGCGCGGTGGCGAGTATCGTCAGATGCAGGGGGTCCGGTTCCGGGGTTTGATGGGAGTGGCGACCTTCACGGACGATGGATCGGTGGTTCGTGACGAATTCATGCGCCTAAACGGGCTTTTCAGCCGATTGAGGCACGATTTTTTCGGTCGGGATTTTGACACGCTGTCGATGGGGATGAGTGGTGATTACCTGCAGGCCATCGCCTGCGGCGGCAATATGGTGCGCATCGGCAGTCTGATTTTCGGAGCCCGAAATTACGTGTGATGCGCGTCGGAATAACAACGGCTCGTTTCGGAGTCCGTATGACGCGGATATGAAAACCATTTGAAATCGAAGGAAGGATGAAACAGTTGAAAACGGAATATCTCGGATTGTCGCTGCGCAATCCATTGATTGTGAGCAGTAGCGGCCTGACCGCTTCGTTGGAAAAATTACAGCGTCTCGAAGCTGCCGGAGCGGGAGCGGTCGTGCTCAAATCGGTCTTCGAAGAACAGATTGTCAATGAGACGGCCCATCTGGAAGTTTACAACGCGTATCCGGAAGCTGCCGATTACCTCCATTTCTATCTGAAGGAGGATTATCTGGAGCAGTATATCGGATTGATCGCCGAAGCGAAAAAGAACCTGTCGATTCCGGTAATCGGCAGCATCTGCTGTGTATCCGAAGGCGGGTGGATCGATTTTGCCCGACGGATCGAGGAGGCCGGAGCGGATGCGTTGGAATTGAATGTTTTCTTCCTGCCTGCGGATCCTATGGTAGCGGGAGCGGAAATTGAGCGCCAATACCTGTCCGTCGTCCGCGACGTCGCAGAGAAGGTGTCGGTGCCGGTTGCCGTCAAAATCAGCACGCATTTCACCAGCCCGCTGAACATGATCCAGGGAATTCGTCAGTGCGGCGCCGAAGGCGTCGTGATGTTCAACCGTTTTTACGAACCCGATATCAATACCGATTCTGTACAGGTGATGGAAGCGGATATTTTCAGCACTTCGGCCGACTTGCGGGGCAGTATCCGTTGGATTGCGATGGCTTCGGCCGCTTTCCCCGATCTGGATATTGCGGCTTCGACCGGAGTCCATACCGGAGCGGATGCCGTCAAAGTGCTGTTGGCGGGCGCTTCGGCGTTTGAGGTTTGTTCGGCTATCTACCACAACGGCCTCGGCGTGATCGACCGGATCAACGGTTACCTCAGCGGTTGGATGACGGAACATCGTTTCACGTCGATCTCCGAATTCTGCGGCAGGCTCAATTACCGTTCGGTGGCCCATCCGCTGGCTTACGAGCGGGCCCAGTTCATGAAATATTTTGCGGCTCGCGGAGAATGATCGGGCTGTGTAGCAGGTGAAATCAGTCTTTAACGGACAGTAATACACAGTAGAAAGTATCAGTAAAATGGACGGAATAAATAAAGAGGCGAACCCCGTATATGCAGGTTCGCCTCTTGTTTTTTGTCGGATGGGGAAAAGAGCGCTATTTGATTCGCAATTTCTTTCCCAATCGGAGTACGGTATTGCGTGTAATGCCGTTCAGCCGGCAGATCTGGTCGATCGTTACGCCGTAGCGGATAGCCAGTTTTCCGAGCATGTCCCCGGACTTGATGGTGTGATAAATTGCTCCGCTGGAACTGATGCCGGCCTGTTTTTGCTGTACGGCCGCTTTTTTCTCTTTCTGCTGGGCTTCGGCGATTTGGTCGAGGATATCCTGCGAGGTGCTGTCGCCGCTGTCGTTGGAGGTCAGCAGGGGCAGGTCGTATTCGTCCTCTTCTTCGAGGATTTCGGATGCGCGTGAATGAATGTTGAAGAACGATTTTTCAAGCGCGAAAGTTTGATATTTGAGCTGTCCTGTTTCAAAATCCACGATAAATTCGGGATCGAAAGTCTGGTCCTGATAGCGCATTTCGTAATGTAGGTGCGGGCCGCGGCTGCGCCCGGTATTACCGCTGAAGCCGATCACCTGCCCCGCTTTCACATAATCATTGGGTTTGACATTCAGCTTCGACAGGTGGGCGTTCCAGGTTTCAAGTCCGTTGCGGTGCCGTACGATCACCAGGTTGCCGTAGCCGCCGGTGTTGTATTTGGCATAGCGTACCCGCCCGTCGAAAGTGGCGTAAACCGGTTCCCCGGGGCGCAGCGGAATATCTACGCCGTTGTGGTTTCTCCGTCGTCGGGGACCGTATTTCGACAATACTTTACCGGTTACAGGGGATTTGAATTGAGTCAGGTCGTCCACCAGTTTCAGTTCCACCACGGGCGGCAGGTCGTTATAGGCGATGTCCCGGTAGGCGAATACCCCGGTCGTATCCCAATGTTGCGTGTAGACGGGCAGCGAATCAAGTCTTTCGAGCGATGGACGGTAGTAGGACCAGGTGTTGTTGCTGAACAGAATTATCTTGGTCTCGGGATCGCTAGTGGGGATTGTGTCCAGCGGGCGTTTGGGCAGGTCTTCCAGTTTCGGGGCCGTCGTACCGGGAGCTGGTGCGCTTCTTCTGCGGGTCTGGGCCGTAAGCGAGACGGTGAAACACGCTAAGGTGATGACAAGCAGGATATGTCGGAGTTTCATGCGGGGAATCGAATTGATTGTTACAAAACTAACAAAAAAACGGGAGTTGACTCCGCTTGAGTCGTTATTGTCGTTATTTTTGTTCGTTAAGATATTGTGCTGCTGAACACAGTGCATCGAAGAACTCTTCCCCGAAACGACGGATCAGAGGAACCTTGAGCATTCGGTACATCGGAAGGCCTTTTTCCCGGCCCAGGGCCAGCGCATCGTGGCAAACGTTCCAACGGTGGTAGTTTAGTCCCACAGAACCGTTGCCGAATGCGATGAGCCGGATCGGATAGAGATGGCACGAAATCGGTTTGATGAACGTCGTTTTGCCCGCGTTGTATGCTCTTTCGATCGCGCAGAAAGTGATGCCGTCCTGTTCGAACGAATAGGCGCATTCCGCTTCTCCGATCAGCGGCGTGGTGTAGTCGCCGTCTTCGTCGATCACCATGAAGCCTTGCCGTTCGACGGCCTCGATACCTTCGGGCTTCATATACGGTTTATAGGTTTCGTATTCCGCTTCGAGCGTGTCCACTTCGTCCGCTTCGAGCGGTGCGCCCGCATTGCCTTCGACGCAGCAAATGCCTTTGCAGCGCGGCAAGTCGCAGCAGAAGCGCGTGGTGAATATTTCGGTGCTGACTATCTTGTCGTCGATCTGGATCATGGAAATGTATCGATAATTCCTGCCGGTCGTCCCGGGGATTGGAAAAAACGTTATGAGTTCATGCCACAAGGAGTGTGGTCATAGAGTGAACAAAGATAGCGCTTCGAGCCGGAAATGCAAAATCCGGGGGCAGGCGGCGGATTCGGCTTTTTTTACTATTTTTAACACTTCGATTGACGAATTATTCACCCAAACATCAGATAACAGTATGAAACTTATGAGATTTATCGGGGTGTGCCTGCTCGGTTGCAGTTTTTCGCTGCTGCAGGCAGCATCCCCGGAGACGATCCGGGTCACTACGGGTAAAACCGACCTGATCCTGAAGGTCGATACCACCGGGCGGTTGTGCCAGTCCTACCTGGGTTCTGTTTGGACCGATGGACGCAATCTGGATGTTTTACCTGCGGGTAAAGATGCTTACCAGCCTTATGATCTGCAAAATTTTTTCGAACCGGCTGTACGCATGACGCATGCCGACGGCAACAACTCGTCCCTGTTCAGGTATGTTTCTCATACGCAGGAAGCGCTCTCCCCCACAGTCACGCGCACGGTGGTGACGTTGCGTGACGATGTGTATCCGGTCGAGGTGAAGCTGTATTACGACGCGTTTTCCGATGCAAACATCATTAAGGCATGGACGGAGATCAGTCATCGGGAGAAGAGACCGGTGCTGTTGCAGGATTTCGCCTCTTCCCTGCTCTATTTTGCCCGTCCGGCCTATTACCTGACCGAGTTTACCGGCAAATGGGGCAATGAAACTACGATGACCGAGCAAAAACTTACGCCCGGGAAGAAGGTGCTCGATACACGGTTGGGCGCCCGGGCGGCTATGCTCACCTCGCCGTTTTTCATTCTGGGGCTCGATGCCCCGGCTCGCGAGACCGAAGGGGAGGTGGTGCTCGGGACGCTGAACTGGACCGGTAATTTCCGTTTTACGTTCGATATCGATGCCAGTAACGATCTGCGTGTAGTTTCCGGGATCAATCCTTATGCGTCAGAGTACAACCTCCGTCCGGGCGAAGTGTTCCGTACGCCGGAGTTTGTCTTTACTTACAGCGATAAGGGTACGGGTGAGGCTTCGCGCAGTTTTCACGATTGGGCCCGCGACTACCAGCTCAAGGACGGTCACGGTCCTCGCCTGACGTTGCTGAATAACTGGGAGGCGACCGGTTTTGCTTTCGATGAAAAGAAACTGAGCCATTTTATGCGGGAGGCGGCGATCCTCGGTGTCGATATGTTCCTGCTCGATGACGGTTGGTTCGGTAATAAATATCCCCGCAGCAGCGACAAGTCGGGGCTTGGCGATTGGGAGCCGACCGCCTCCAAACTGCCGAATGGCGTCGGCGGATTGGTGCGTGCTGCCGACAGCGCCGGAGTAAAATTCGGTATCTGGATCGAACCCGAGATGGTCAATCCGAAAAGCGAACTGTATGAGAAACATCCCGACTGGGTAATTCACTATCCGAACCGCGAGCCCTATTATTACCGTAACCAGATGGCGCTCGATCTGTGCAATCCTCAGGTACAGGACTTCGTGTTCGGCGTCGTGGACAAGCTTCTGAGCGAGAATCCCGACCTGGCCTATTTCAAATGGGACTGCAACAGCATGCTGACTAACCCCTACTCCTTTTATTTGAAGGAGAATCAGTCTCACCTGTTCATCGAATATGTTCGGGGGCTGTATAAGGTGTTGGAGCGCATCCAAGAGAAATATCCCGATGTGCCGATGATGCTTTGTTCGGGCGGCGGCGGCCGGTGCGACTACGAAGCGCTCAAATATTTTACCGAATTCTGGGCCAGCGACAACACTGATCCGGTAAAACGCATCTTCATGCAATGGGGATATTCCTACTTTTTTCCCGCTAAAAGCATCAGTGCGCACGTCACTTCGATGGGCGACCAGAGTATCAAGTTCCGCACCGATGTGGCGATGATGGATAAGCTGGGTTTTGATATCAATATGGATAAGCTGACCGAAGCCGAACGGCAGTTCTGCCGCGAAGCGGTTCAAAATTACAAGCGGCTTGCCCCGATTATCCAGGAAGGCGACCAGTTCCGGCTCGTGTCGCCGTATAGCGGCAATCATGCGGCGGTGATGTATGTGACCCCCGGGCAGGATAAAGCGGTGCTGTTCGCTTATGATATTTATGCCCAGAAATATGTGGAGCGCTCCTATCCCATCCGGTTGCAGGGGCTCGATCCGCAGCGTAGTTACCGTGTCGTGGAGATCAACAAGATGGACAGCGTGCCTGCGCGTCCGTTCGTGGAGGACGGCAAAACCTTTTCCGGAGAGTACCTGATGAAGATCGGCCTGCAGGCTTTCTCCGATTTCAGGGAGAGCAGCCGTGTGATTGAAATCACGGCGCAATAGCTCACCGTAGTTAGATAAAATCAGGTTTGAAGCGGTTTTTCCGATTGCGAAATCCGGATTCGATATTTGTTTGTACGAAAGATCCGCTTCAAAGAATAGTAAAATAAAAAAGAGACCGGCGGAATCCCGGTCTCTTTTTTATTAGCTTTCGATTTCGAATACCCGTTATGAATACCCGGATCTATTTCGATAGCCGGTCATTGTGTGCTTAGAGGACCTGGGCAACGGTTATTTATTCGAGGTTTCGTCGATAATCAGGTTGAACAATTCCGTGAGGCTCATGCCCATTGTGGCTGCCTGTTGCGGAATGATGCTGTGCGAACTCATGCCAGGGATCGTGTTGATTTCAATCATGTAAGGGGTTTCGCCTTTGACTATGAAGTCGATGCGTACCACGCCGCGGCAGTTGAGACGTTTGTAGGCGATCAGTGTAAGCCGGTTCACCTCCTTGCGGATTGCTTCGGGCAGGTCGGCGGGGGTAATTTCGTTAGAAAATCCCTGGTACTTGGCTTTGTAGTCGAAAAATTCGCTTTGGCAGACCAGTTCGGTGATCGGGAAAATATACTCTTTGCCTCCGGCGATCATCACGCCGCAACTGATTTCGCGGCCTTCGATGAACTCTTCCATCAATACCTGGTCGCTCTCCTTGAACGCTTCGGTAATAGCCGGGAGCAGTTCATTTTGTTTCTTGACCTTGGTGACACCGAAACTGCTGCCGCTCGCATTCGGTTTGACAAACAGCGGCAAGCCCAATTCCGCGATGATGGCTGCGGGGTCTATTTCCGAAGTTTTGTTCAGCAGAATCTCTTTGGCCAGGTGGATACCGCTGCCGGCGACGGCCCGTTTGCAGGCCGCTTTGTCGAACGTCAGCACCGAGGATACGAATCCGCAGGACGAATACGGAATGCCCATCATGTCGAGATAGCCTTGCAGCCGGCCGTCTTCGCCGGGGGTGCCGTGAATGACGATCAGGGCATAGTCGAGTTTGATTTTCCGGCCGGCGACGGGCAGAGTAAAGTCGTTGCGGTCGAGTTCGCTTTTTGTTCCGTCCGGCGCTGTGTAGGTCCAGTGCCCGTTGCGCAGGACAATGGTGTAAGGGGTGTAACGGCTGCGGTCGAGGGCGTTTCCGATATTTTCGGCGCCTTGCAGCGCGATCTGCCATTCAGAGGAGTCCCCTCCGGTCAGCAGGGCTATGTTTCTTACCATGGAAATCGTTGTTATGTTCGGGTGCAAAAGTAGTGTTTTTGTAGTGACGGTGATTCGCGGCGATTACGGTTTTTTGTAAGAATCGCCCGATTGATTTTACGGGTTGTATTGGTCTGTGTAGGTGTAGGCGAAAATTTCGCGCAACAACAGGCTGTACTGTTGGGCTTCGGTGTTTTGCGGGTCGAGCTGCAGTACTTTGGTGAAATCGTTGAGAGACTTGTCGAATGTTCCCGTCCGGTGGAAAAGTTTACCGCGTTGCAGGTATAACGTCGCATCGTGGGGATGCAGTGCGATCCGGTCGCTTATCCGGTCGATTTCCTGTTGCAATGTATTATCGGCAGCCATAAAGTTTGTGCATTTTGATGTATTCCCAAACTCCTGCGGGCAATTCCCGTTCCACAAGAGCTTTCGTGTCCTTGCCGTTGTCGGCGATCAGGCCGCGGATGTCGGTTGCCGCTTGCGGCAGCAGCGGAACATCTTGTAAAAACGTGCACTTATCGGTTGTCGGCCCGGGCTGTACCGGATGGCCTTCGCGGGGATAGACCAATACCGGATAGCGCTCCAGAATCTCTTGATAAGCGATCCATTGATTGAAGCACGCGGCATTGTCGCTGCCGATCAGCAGGGAGAAACTGCGTTGTGGGTACCGGGCGGAAAGCGCTTGCAGGGTGTGGATCGTAGCCGACGGTTTGGGCAGCGAGAATTCGATGTCGCAGACCTGCATCCGTTCATGCAGGAGTGAGTGCCGTACGGCGATGCGGGCCATTTCCAACCGGTGCTGTTCGGGTGCGAGGTCCGTTTCGCTTTTCAGCGGATTTTGCGGCGAAACCACCAGCCACAACTCACTGCCGGGAAAAGCCTGCAATACCTGTTCGGCTACGGTCAAGTGTCCCCGGTGGATCGGATTGAACGATCCGCTGTAGAGGATGGTATCGGCGGTTCCGGTCTCCATCATGTCGGTGAGTCTGACGTAAGAAAAATAACCCCGGGAAAATTACATTATATCGGATATTCCCGGGAGATAACGGTTTCGTGCGTTTTACAGTCCTATTCGATAAAGCCGGCTACGGCCTTTTTGGCCTCTTCGACGGCCGTGGCCAGGCAGTCGTTCACAACGATACAATCGAATTGATTTGCGTAGGTCAGCTCTTCGGTGGCTTTGGCGACCCGTTTGGCGATCATTTCCGGCGAATCGGTCCCGCGGTCCACGAGGCGTTGGTGCAGCACCTCCACGGAAGGGGGCATGATGAATACCGATAAAGCCTGTTTCCCGAATATCTTTTTTAGGTTTACGCCACCTTTCACATCGACGTCGAAAACGATAACGTGGCCTTTGCTCCAAATCCGTTCCAACTCGCTGCGCAGCGTTCCGTAACAGGTGCCTGCATAGACTTCCTCCCATTCGACGAATTCGCCGTTACCGGCCCTTTTCAAAAAATCGTCATGGTCGAGGAAATAATACTCACAGCCGTGTACCTCCTTCCCCCGCGGTGCACGGCTCGTGGCCGAAATCGAAAATTCGAGTTGGGGAAAATCCCGGAGCAGGCGGCCGATGATCGTCGACTTGCCGGCGCCCGAAGGAGCCGAGAAGATGATTACTTTACCGGTTGCGGTGGGCTGCGTCATAACGGTTATGCGGTTTGTGCGGTTAAACGTAAAATTGATCCCGGAAGCCGGTGTGCGGTTCAATTCATCGAAGAATCCGGCAGGAGGGACTGTTTCCCTGCAGGAGTAGCTGTCAGAGGATATTGAGCAGCTGCTCTTTGATCTTCTCGAGCTCGTCTTTCATCTCAACGACCATTTTCTGCATGGTCGCTTCGTTGGCTTTCGATCCCAGCGTATTGATCTCGCGGCCGAGTTCCTGTGCGATGAAGCCGAGTTTACGCCCTACCCCTTCCTCGCTGCGGGCCACCTCGCGGAAATAGTTGCAGTGGTTTTGCAGGCGGACTTTCTCTTCGGTAATGTCGAGCTTTTCAATGTAATAGATCATCTCCTGCTCGAGCCGGTTGCTGTCCAGCGGGATGCCGATGGCTTCGATGTTTTCGCGAATGCGTGCCTTGATCGTTTCGGTGCGAGCCTTTTCGTAGGGTTCGACTCCATTTTTCAGGCTTTCGATTTTGTCGATGCGTTTCAGCAGGTCGGCGATCAGAATCGCCCCTTCTTGTTCCCGGAACGCTTCAATATGGTTCAGGGCCTCTTCGACGGCTTTCATCAGCGCATGGTTTTCCTCGTCGGAGAGTGTCGTGGTTTCAGTCTGCACCACGTCGGGCAGGCGCAGGATCACCTGCAGCAGGGCGGCATCGACCGCTTTGGTACCCCAGGCCATATTCTGTCCGTCGGCCAGTGCCATTAGCTGCGTGTAATATTCGTCGAAGGC
Source organism: Alistipes indistinctus YIT 12060 (assembly GCF_025144995.1). Lineage (NCBI taxonomy): Bacteria > Pseudomonadati > Bacteroidota > Bacteroidia > Bacteroidales > Rikenellaceae > Alistipes > Alistipes indistinctus. Next base: position 120,469 of record NZ_CP102250.1, read on the forward strand.
CTGTTTGTTGAGCGTAACGGAATTCTGGCTCCCGGCCAACTCCACTGTAATATAGACGTCGATTTTACCCCTTTGCAGCCGTTTGGCCACTAGGTTGCGGATTTCATACTCCTGAGGACGGTACAACGCGGGTAGTTTTACCGCGAGATCGGTCTGTTTGCTGTTCAGCGAACGGATTTCGACGGTGATTTTTTTGTGTCCGAGCGCGGCTTCCGCTTTGCCGTATCCGGTCATCGATTTAATCATAACACACTCTTTTGATCGAACAAAAATAGGGAATTTTTGTTAAAAATGGGCCGGCCTCGCGAGTTGTTGTAGAAATTGGAAATTTTGTTGTGCAATTCCCGGATTTTTTAGATAAATTTGAAACTCCCCGTTTCGGAATAGAATCATTTAATATAATTACTGAGAAGCGTTATGAAAAAACACAATTTCAGCGCCGGGCCGTCCATCCTGCCCCGCGTAGCGATCGAGAATGCGGCCAAGGCCATCCTTGATTTTGACGGTATCGGTTTGTCCCTGCTTGAAATTTCGCATCGATCCGCTGATTTCGAAGCGGTCAACAACGAAGCGGAAGCGCTTTTCCGCGAATTGTTGCAGGTGCCCGACAACTATAAAATACTGTTTTTGGGCGGCGGCGCCAGTACCCAGTTTTTCCAGGTGCCTTATAACCTGCTTGAGAAAAAAGCCGGTTACGTGAATACGGGCGTATGGGCCAACAAGGCGATCAAAGAGGCGCGCCTGTTCGGCGAGACGGATGTGGTCGCCTCTTCCGAGGATAAGAATTTCAATTACATCCCGAAAAACTATACGATTCCGACCGATCTGGATTACCTGCATATCACTACGAACAACACGATTTACGGTACGGAATACAAGACCGACATCGATTCGCCCGTAACGCTGGTGGCCGACATGAGTTCGGACATTCTGAGCCGCCCGGTGGATGTGTCGAAGTACGGCCTGATTTACGGCGGTGCGCAGAAAAACATCGGGCCTGCCGGGGTGACGTTCGTCATCGTGCGCGAGGATATTCTGGGGAAGGTGAGCCGCAAACTCCCGTCGATGGTCGACTACCGTAACCATATCGCCAATCAGTCGATGTTTAACACGCCTCCCGTTTTCGCGATTTATGTCGTGCGCGAGACTCTTCGTTGGCTCAAGTCGATCGGCGGGGTACCCGCGATTCAGAAGCTCAACGAAGAGAAAGCCGCGCTGTTGTACGAAGAGATCGACCGCAACCCGTTGTTCGAGGGAACGGCCGTCAAAGAGGACCGTTCGCTGATGAACATCTGCTTTGTTATGACTGAGAAATATGCAGACCTGGCGCCGCAGTTCCTCGAGTTCGCGAAATCGAAAGGCATGGTCGGCATCAAAGGGCACCGTCTGGTGGGCGGTTTCCGCGCTTCGACCTACAATGCATTGCCGAAGGAGAGCGTACAGGCGCTGGTGGATTGCATGCGGGAGTTCGAAAAAATGCATGTGAAATAAAGTACGGGTCTCATGGGACTTATAACCACATTCCGGCCTTCCGAGCAAAAGAAGGCCGTTTTTTTCCAATCACTGATTACGATGAAAGTATTAGTCGCTACCGAGAAACCATTTGCCAAGGCTGCAGTGGACGGGATACGTGAAATTGTGCAAGGAGCGGGTTACCAGATGGCGCTGCTCGAGAAATACACCGATACGAACCAGCTGCTTACCGCAGTGCAGGATGCCGATGCGTTGATCGTCCGCAGCGACAAGGTGACCGCCGAGGTGGTCGCTGCCGCGCCTCAGCTTAAAATCGTGGTGCGCGCCGGAGCGGGATACGACAACGTCGATTTGGGTGCCTGCACATCGCGGGGCATCGTCGTGATGAATACGCCGGGCCAGAATTCGAATGCGGTGGCCGAGTTGGCTATCGGTATGATGATCTTCATGGCCCGCAACCAGTTTACGCCGGGCACCGGCACTGAAATTCGCGGTAAACGGCTGGGGATTCAGGCCTACGGTCATGTAGGGCGCCTGGTAGGACGTTACGGCAAGGCGATGGGTATGGAGGTGTCGGCCTACGATCCTTATGCAGATCCTTCGGTGTTCGAAGAAGACGGGGTGAGGGTCATGGACACGGTCGAAGCTTTGTACGAACAATCCGACTACCTCTCGCTGCATATTCCGGCGACGGAACAAACCAAAGCGTCGATCGGTTACAGTCTGCTGACCCGGATGCCCCAGGGCGCTACGTTGGTCAATACCGCCCGCAAGGAGGTGATCGACGAGGCCGGGTTGGTGAAGGCGCTCGAAGAGCGTACCGACCTGAAATACATTACCGATATTGCGGCTGGCAATCAGACAGCATTGACAGAAAAGTTCGGCAAGCGGGTTTTCGCGACCTCCAAAAAGATGGGGGCGGAAACGGCAGAGGCGAATATCAACGCCGGTTTGGCTGCCGCACGCCAGGTCGTCGGTTACCTGAAAGACGGGGATACCAAATTTCAGGTCAATAAATAGAGGATTGAGGAGAGTAACCGAATAGAGTAAGGATTACTATGGTCAGAATAAAACCTTTCCGGGGGATCCGTCCCCCTGCCGAGCATGCCGCCGAGGTGGCATCGCGTCCCTACGACGTGTTGAACTCGGCCGAAGCGCAGCAGGAGGCTACCGAAAAGTCGCTGCTGCATATTATCAAACCCGAAATCGACTTTTCGCCGATCGCGGACGAGCATTCCGACGAAGTGTATGCCCGTGCCGTGGAAAACTTCCGGGCGTGGCGCGAAAAAGGATGGCTCGTGCAGGACGATACGGAAAAATATTATGTTTATGCCCAGACGATGGACGGCCGGACGCAGTACGGACTGGTGGCGGCCTGTCATTTCGACGATTATCTGCAGGGTAAAATCAAAAAGCACGAACTGACACGCCCGGACAAGGAAGAGGACCGGATGGTGCATGTCCGCAATCAGAATGCGAATATCGAGCCGGTGTTTTTCTCCTACCCTGCCGTCCGGGAGATGGATCTGATTATCGAGGGCGTCGTGGCCGGGAATGAACCGGTGTACGATTTTGTGGCGTCCGATGGTTTCGGCCACAAGTTCTGGGTGATCGACGATCCCGAGGTGCAGCAGCGGATCACGAAGATTTTTGCCGGAATCCCGGCGCTTTATGTGGCGGACGGACACCATCGTACCGCCGCCGCTGCACGGGTCGGGCAGGAGAAAATGAAGCAAAACGCCACCCATACCGGCGATGAAGAGTACTGTTTCTTCCTGGCTGTTATTTTCCCCGATAACCAGTTGAAGATTATCGACTACAACCGGGTCGTTAAGGATCTGAACGGTCTCGCGTCTTCGCAGCTGATTGCAGCGCTCGGTGAGCATTTCACCGTCGAAAAGAAAGGCAGGGAGATTTACACTCCCGACCGGTTGCACAATTTCGCTATGTATCTTGACGGCGAATGGTACAGTTTGACCGCCAAGGAAGGTACGTATAACGACAACGATCCGATCGGCGTGCTCGATGTGACGATCCTGTCCGATTTGGTGCTCGATAGGCTTCTCGGCATCAAAGATCTGCGCACTGACAAGCGGATCGATTTTGTCGGGGGAATCCGGGGGCTGGGCGAATTGCAGCGTCGCGTGGACAGCGGAGAAATGCAGGTTGCCTTTGCTCTCTATCCCGTATCCATGAAACAATTGATCGACATCGCCGATTCGGGGAATATCATGCCTCCGAAGACCACATGGTTTGAACCGAAGTTGCGTTCGGGCCTCGTGATTCACAGTCTCGAATAAACCAGAGCATGAGATTCGCAGCGCAATGTACATTGCCGCTGCGAGGCTGGGCCTTCCGTGCATGGAGCGCAGAAAACAGCCGGACATATCGAAATCGAATCCCGCCCGTTCTTATGATAGGATGTGGCGGGGATTTTTTTGCGGGGAATCCGTCCGCCGGATAAAATGACGGAATTTGGAACGGTGTGGTTTTTATTTTGGCTTTAGCCTCATTTTCTGTGTAAAACGGGTTGATCGAAAAGGGTTAGGCATCGTAAAAATAGGTGAAATATGTAATCGTTTTTGGTCTATTCCGGTAAATTTGTAATCAAAATAGCGTAGTTATGGCTAAAATTAAAGGCACGGTCGTGATCGACAAAGAGCGATGCAAAGGATGCAATCTCTGCGTGGTGGCTTGTCCCGTGCAGGTGCTGGCGTTGGCCGGCGAGGTCAACGGCAAAGGGTACAACTATTCGCAGATGGTCCGTCCAGACGATTGTATCGGATGTGCGAGTTGTGCGATCGTATGTCCCGACAGCTGTATCGCCGTGTACCGCCAGAAATTCGAGGAGTAGCCGGCCGCCGTGGCGGCCTGAATGCCTAAATGAGAGTCAACATGGAAGAGATAAGATTAATGAAGGGAAATGAGGTGATCGCCGAAGCGGCCGTCCGGTGCGGTTGTGACGGCTATTTCGGCTACCCCATTACCCCGCAGTCGGAAATATTGGAGACGCTTACTGAAATGAGGCCCTGGGAAACAACCGGAATGGTCGTTCTGCAGGCCGAAAGCGAAACCGCTGCAATCAATATGGTGTATGGAGGAGCCGCCTGCGGCAAGCGGGTCATGACCTCCTCGTCGAGCCCCGGCATCAGCCTGATGTGTGAGGGACTGAGTTATCTGGCCGGAGCCGAATTGCCCTGCCTGTTGGTCAACGTATCGCGCGGTGGTCCGGGCCTCGGTACGATCCAGCCATCCCAGGCCGACTATTTTCAGGCGGTGAAGGGAGGCGGCCACGGTGATTACCACCTGATCGTACTGGCTCCCTATTCCGTGCAGGAGATGTATGATTTCGTGCCGCTCGGATTTGAACTGGCTTTCAAATACTGTAATCCGGTCATGATCCTGGCTGACGGTGTCATTGGGCAAATGATGGAAAAAGTTGTGCTTACCCCGCAGCAACCTCGTTGGACGGACGAATATATCGCAGAAAAGTATGATTGGGCCCTGACGGGAAAACCCTCCGGTCGCGTCCGCAATGTGGTGACTTCGCTCGAACTCGATCCGGCGCAACAGGAACGGGTCAATGAAAAACTCCAGCGCAAATATGCCGATGTGCGGCGCGATGAAGTGCGTTTTGAAGCGATCCGGTGTGAAGATGCGGACTACGTCTTGGTGGCTTATGGCTCATCGGCCCGTATTTGCTCGAAAGTGGTCGAAATGGGCCGTGAGGAGGGAATTAAAGTGGGCCTGTTGCGTCCGATTACGCTCTTTCCCTTCCCTACCGAGGCAATCGGCGAACTGTCCCGCAAGGTGAAAGGTTTCTTGTCGGTGGAGATGAGCGCGGGGCAGATGGTCGAGGATGTCCGGCTGGCCGTCGAGGGGCGTGCACCGGTTTGTCATTACGGCCGTATGGGTGGTATCGTACACTCGCCGGGCGAGGTGTTCGAGGCGCTGAAGTCCAATTTCCTCTCTAAAACGAAGTAAGCGATGGCAAATGTTGTTGAGATAAAACCCGAGAATCAGGTTTATGCCAAGTCGGGCCTGATTTTAGACAATACGATGCACTATTGTCCGGGATGCAGCCATGGGGTCGTGCACAAGCTGATCGCCGAAGTGCTCGAAGAATTGAATCTCGAACACGATGCGATCGGGGTGTCTCCGGTCGGCTGCTCGGTGTTCGCCTATAATTATATCGATATCGACTGGGCCGAGGCGGCGCACGGCCGTGCCGCAGCCGTAGCTTCGGCGATGAAGCGTTTGCGTCCCGACAAACTGGTCTTTACCTACCAGGGTGACGGTGACTTGGCCGCGATTGGTACGGGCGAGACGATGCATGCCTGCAACCGCGGAGAGAATATTACGATCATCTTCGTCAACAATGCGATTTATGGGATGACCGGCGGCCAGATGGCCCCGACGACACTGCTGGGTATGAAAACGGCTACGACGCCTGCCGGACGTGATCCGAAGCTGAACGGTTATCCTTACAAGATCGCCGATATGGTCAAACTGCTCGACGGCGTCCGTTACGTGACGCGCCAGAGCGTGCATACGCCAGCTTCGGTGCGTAAAGCGAAAAAAGCGATCAAAAAGGCGTTTTCGAATTCGATGGAAGAGAAAGGGTTATCGTTCGTCGAAATCGTGGCGACCTGCAGCTCGGGATGGAAAATGTCACCGGCCGAGGCGAATAACTGGATGAGCGAGCATATGTTCGAGGCCTATCCGCTCGGTGACTTGAAGGACCTTTAAGCGAGAAAATTTATGGCTAAAGAAGAGATAATTATAGCAGGTTTCGGTGGACAGGGCGTGCTCTCGATGGGCAAAATTCTGGCCTATTCGGGAGTGATGCAGGACATGGAAGTGAGCTGGATGCCTTCATACGGTCCTGAAATGCGTGGAGGAACGGCTAATGTAACGGTTATTCTCAGCGATAAACCGGTCAGTTCGCCTATTTCGCACGAGTACGATACGGCGATTATTCTCAATCAGCAGAGTCTGGATAAATTCGAGCCGTTGGTGAAACGGGGCGGCGTGCTGATTTACGATCCGAACGGTATTTCCCGGCATCCGGTACGCAAGGATATCGCCGTTTATGCGATCGATGCGACCGCCGAAGCGGCACGCATGGGAAATATGCGCGTGTTCAATACGATGATTCTGGGCGGTTATCTGAAGGTACGGCCGCAGGTATTGGTGGAAAATGTGATGAAAGGTTTGGCTAAGTCCTTGCCCGAAAGGCTTCACAAACTGTTGCCCGCAAATGAAGAGGCGATCCGTCACGGTATGGAGATCATTCGTAAGGTCGAGTAATTTACCGGGTGGAAAGTCGCAGGATCGGCTGTTTACCTTTGCGCCATAAAGAATTTAAGAATAGGGATAAAACGAATTCCGGCTTTCAAAAGCCGGAATTTTTGCAATGGTTACTGTCGGGAGTCTTCCCGGTCGCTGTTCTCCGATTCTTCTACCTCCTCATCTCCCCTCAGGCGAGGTAAACTGAGTTTGTATTTCACCGCGACGATCCGGGTGGCGATTACCGTGAGGGCGGCCAGAACTTGGGTCAGGTGCGGAGCGTAGTCGAGCCGGTAGCAGATCCAGTAGACGATCCCGCCGAATACACAGGCCATGGCATAAATTTCCTTGCGGAAAATCAGCGGCACTTCGTTGATCAGGATATCGCGCAGTACACCGCCGGCGGCACCGGTGATCGTACCCATGATAATTGCGATCCAGAAGGGAAAGTCTGCTGCGATCGTCTTTTGAATGCCGACGACGACGAATAGAGCCAGACCTATCGTGTCGAAAATGAAGAAAGTGTTGTTGAGCCGGATGAGGTAACGGCCGAAAATGATCACCAACAGCAACGCCACTGCCGTGACGGTAAGGTAGATGCTGTTCAGCATCCAGAATGCCGTGGTATCGAGCAGCAGGTCGCGGATCGTACCGCCTCCGATCGCCGTGATCAACCCGACCACATAAGCTCCGAACCAGTCGAAACGTTTGGCGGATGCCAGCCGGATACCGCTGATCGCAAAGGCCAACGTTCCGAGGATTTCGATGATGGATGGAAAGGTCAGTGCCATGACTGCATGCATGTGTGTGACATACTTCGACCGGACGGATGCGGAAGCCCGATTGTGAATGCCGATGATTTTTATCAGAAATTTATTTTGGAGGAAGTGCGTGCCGGAGTATTCCGTTCCCGTTTTATATCTTCCTTATTGGCAATAATAAGCGGCGATCTCCTTGAATCCCCGCAATAGTTCGTCGGCGTGCATCCGTTTTTTCCCCGCCAGTTGCAACTCTGTGATACGGATATAACCGTCGCCGCAGGCTACTTTGAATATTTGTTTATTGTCGGAACGGATGGTGCCCGGTTGTTCCTGGTGTGGAGAGGGTTCTGGTTCGACAGTATAGATTTTCAGTATTGAGGCCGATTCACCCCGTACCAGTTCGGTCCACGCTGCCGGATACGGACTCAGGCCCCGGATCAGGTTGTTGATTTCGTTACAGCCTTGTGTCCAATCGATACGGCAGGTCTCTTTGAAGATTTTGGGAGCTCCCTTCAATCCGGTCGTTTCAGTTTGAGGCTGGGGAATCGGAGCCGTGTCGCCGACGGCGATTTTTTCGACGGTTCGGACGACCAAGTCCGTACCTGTTTCCATCAGTTTATCGTGTAGTGAACCGACATTGTCTCCGGGCAGGATTTGCACCCGGCTTTGTCCTAAAATATCCCCTTTGTCTATCTCGTGGTTCAGCAGGAACGTTGTTACACCGGTCTCCTGCTCGCCGTTGATGATGGCCCAGTTGATCGGTGCGGCCCCACGGTATTGCGGCAACAGCGAAGCGTGCAGGTTGAAAGTGCCGAGCCGGGGCATTGCCCAGATAATCTCGGGCAGCATGCGGAAAGCGATGACGATCGCCAGGTCGGGATTCAGTGCGCGGAATGCCTCGACGAAATCCGGCGCTTTCAATTTCTCCGGCTGGAGGATCGGCAGACCGACTGAAGCGGCATAACGTTTCACGGCCGACTCCTGTACCTTGAGTCCGCGTCCGGCCGGTTTATCGGGGGTTGTGACTACCCCGACAATATTGTAGCCCTCCTCTACCAACCGTTGGAGCGGCATGACGGCGAAGTCGGGCGTGCCCATATAAACGATGCGAAGTTGTTTGCTTTCCATGATGCGTGTCGGGTCAATATTTTTGAAAATTGTACACAAATCGGCTCGGATGACGGCCTGTCCCGGTTTGATTGGGGGAACGTGGCCCGATTATCGTCCGCGTCGATATTCCCGGTTGTCTCGTCCCGGAAATTTACCGGGTTCCTATCCGGGTCGTGAGTTGCTGTGTCAGGCTACGATCTCCACCCGGTTGCCGTCCGGGTCTCCGATTACGCTTTCGAAAAAGCCGTCGCCTGTCGTGCGTGGCTCGCTGAAGACACGAAAACCGTCTTCCCGCAACCGCCGGGTTAGGCCGTGTACCGCTTCCACTGTTCCAGCGTTGAATGCGACGTGGCAAAAACCTGTACATTCTTTTGTAGCCGGCGAGGTAATATCCGTCCGGCTCATGATTTCGAGTGCGGCGCTGTGGCCGAAACGGATGAAATAGGATTCGAAACCTTTCCCCGGGTTGACATACTTTTCGCTGCTTTCGCCACCGAAGTAGGTCACGTAGAACGACCGCATCTGTTCGAGACGCGTTGTCCAAAGGGCTATGTGTGCGATTTGCATACCGTGTGTGTTTAATGCTTGAACAGGCCGAGTTTATGTCCCATCAGCGTTTCCTTGGTTTCGAGATACTTCTCGTTGTACTCGTTGGGCGGGATAACGATCGGTACGTTTTCGACGATCCGCAGACCGTAACCTTCCAATCCGGCCCGTTTCTGTGGGTTGTTCGTCAACAGTCGCATATTCGTCACGCCGATTTCGCGCAGGATGCTGGCTCCTACCCCGTAATCGCGTTCGTCGGCTTTGAAACCGAGTTTGAGGTTCGCCTCGACCGTGTCATAGCCCTCCTCCTGCAACTTGTATGCCTTCATTTTGTTCAGCAGGCCGATACCCCGGCCCTCCTGGATCAGGTACACGACTGCACCTTTGCCCTCTTTTTCGATCATGCGCATCGATTCGTGCAGCTGGTTGCCGCAATCGCAGCGGTATGATCCGAAAATGTCGCCGGTAACGCAGGACGAATGGACGCGTACCAGTATAGGCTCCCCTTCTTTCCATTCGCCCTTTATCATCGCTACGTGTTCCAGCCCGTTGCTTTTCTGGCGGAACGGAATCAGCCTGAAATGGCCCCACTGCGTGGGCATGTCGACCGTTTCCCCCCGTTCCACGATCGATTCGTTGCGCAGGCGGTAAGCGATGATATCGGCGATCGATATGATTTTCAGGTCGAATTTTTTTGCGATTTCCAGCAGGTCCGGCATACGTGCCATCGTGCCGTCCTCGTTCATGATCTCGATCAGTGCCCCGCCGGTTTGCAGTCCGGCCATGCGCGTCAGGTCGACGACCGCTTCGGTATGTCCTGGGCGGCGCAGCACTCCCCGGTTACGGGCCCGGAGCGGGAAAATATGTCCCGGACGCCCCAGGTCAGACGGCTTGGTCTTCGGATCGACCAATGCGCGGATCGTTGCGGCGCGGTCGTGCGCGCTGACTCCGGTCGTACATCCTTCGCCGAGCAGGTCGATCGAAACGGTGAACGGCGTGCCCAGCAGCGACGTATTGTCGGCCACCTGCATGTCCAGTTCCAACTCCTTGCAACGGTCTTCGGTCAGTGGTGCGCACATCACCCCGCGTCCGTTGTGCAGCATGAAGTTGACGATTTCGGGCGTGATCTTTTCCGCAGCGACGATGAAGTCGCCTTCGTTTTCACGGTCTTCGTCGTCGACGACGATTACGACTTTCCCTTGGCGGATATCCTCGAGTACCTCTTCGACACTATTGAGCACACTCTGTTTTGTCATGGTTTTTCCGTTTTATGGCGAATATGTGATTGAAAAATGCTTTTAGTTTTTTGTAGCGCTGCGTGTACCATTCGGCATTGAACAGGTTGGAGTCGTTGGTGGCCTTGTAGGTCAGGTAAACCGAAATGGGCAGCAGGATGAATGTGGCGATCCACATGCCTGCAAACGAGCCCCAGGTACCCTCTTTGGCCATTTTTTCACCTGTAATCGTAATGATGTAATAGATCACGAAGAACGATACCGAAACGACGATCGGCATACCCAGGCCACCTTTGCGGATAATCGCACCCAACGGTGCGCCGATCAGGAAGAAGATCATGATCGAAACGGGCAGCGAGAGTTTGCGGTGCCATTCGACTTTGTATTTGTAGAGCTGCGCCAGCGCGTCTTTCGAGGTGGTTTCGTCGAAAGAGAACGATCCCTGTGCGGAACGGGCCTGCGAAATAGCCCGTTCGTAGAGCTCTTTCCTTTGCTGTACGCTCATTTTTTGCATTGTGTCCAGGACGGCGAAAGCTTTTTGGTGGGTGGGCCGGGGAATGCTGTCCGAAAGAATCGTGTTGTCGTGCGTGAAGATTTGCGATTCGATCAGCGGCTTGAACGACGCGGCGGCCGTCTCTTTGCTGACCTGCTCTAACGAGTCGATCCCGATCATCAGTTCGCGCGTATTCTTGGTTTGGCTGCTGTTGAACAGCGACATGTCGCTGCGTTCGAAATCGAATCCGGCCAACGGAATCACGCCGTTCTGCACATCGAAAATATGGTGGCGCAACGTGCTGTTATCAAACCAGGTGTAGTTACGCGATTCTTCGTAAGTCTCACCGTTGTAGAGGGTGACGAGCAGGTATTTCTTGTCATCCGACAGGGTGATGTACCCCGAGTCGGCTACCGTAGTAGTCATGTCCCCGTCCGGATTGCGCGTATCATAGATCAGGATGTCGGTGAGCAGCTTGGTTTTGGGGTTCTGTTCGCCGACACGTATACTCATGTTGTCGATTCCGTTGAAAAAGATACCGTCCTTGAATTCGATCGACTGTTTCTGCTGGCGAATGTCATACAGCAACGCATAGATTTTCTTGGTCGCATGCGGCACCAGGTTGTTGGCGACGAAGAAACTGCCGATAGAGATCGCACCTACTACAATAATCAGCGGGCGGAGAATGCGCGGCAGCGAAATACCCGCTGATTTGAGCGCCAGCAGTTCGTAGTTTTCACCGAGATTTCCCAGCGTCATAATCGCGGCCAACAACGTGGCCAGCGGCAGTCCCATCGGGATCAGCGTCATGGCGGCCCAGAACATCAATTCGCCGATCACGCTCATGTCGAGACCCTTGCCCACCAATTCGTCGATGTAACGCCACATGAACTGCATGATCAGCACGAACATCACGATGAAGAACGTGAGGATCATCGGGCCCAGATACGATTTCAATACGAGTTTGTGGACGGTTTTCATCGGGTCTTCATTCTGCGCTTGAGACGAACAAAGGTAATCGTTTTTACGGCAATAAGCGTAACGGTCAGCACAAATATTGTGGATGCGCCCGAAGGTATGTTGGTCTGGTAACTGATATAGAGGCCGGCGAATGCGCTCAGTGCGGCGATAACCGATCCGTAGAGGAGTATCCGTCCGAACGATTTGGAAATCAGGTTGCCGATCACCGCAGGGATGGTCAATAGCGAGATCAGCAGGACGATCCCTACGACGCGGATCGAAATGACGATCGTGACGGCTACCAATGTGGCCATCAGGTAGCTGATCGTCCGTGTGGGGAAGTTCTGGCTCCGGGCGTATTCCCGGTCGAATGCGACGAACAGGATAGGATGGTACATCGTTCCGAATATCAGCAGTATGGCCAGGTCGACGACTCCCATCCAGAAGATGTCAGTCCCGGTGACGCTCAGGATATTGCCGAAAAGGAAACTCATCAGGTTCGGGGCATAGCCCGGTGTCAGGTAGATGAAGATAATGCCGATGGCCATACCCAGCGACCAGAGCAACCCGATAGCCGAATCTTCACGGATCTGTTTCCGGGCGGTGAACGTTTCGATGCCCAGTGCGGACAGAACGGCGAACAGCAACGCCCCCAGTAACGGGTTGGCCCCGAAGTAATAGGCCATACCAATCCCCCCGAACGATGCGTGCGTGATGCCACCGCTGAGGAATACGAGCCTCCGGCAGACCACATAGGTGCCGATCATGCCGCAGGCCACTCCGCAGAGCAAACAGGCCAACGCCGCATGGGTGAGGAATTTGTATTGGAAAATTTCTCCGATAAAGTCCATAGCCGGAATAAGAGTTACAAAACTACGGGTTTTTCGCGAAATAATAAGTGTATTTTTGTACATTTGTCGTCCGCTTCAAAAACGATTCCAAGATGTCTCCTGTGAAAAAAGTCGGGTTTTATACGCTCGGCTGCAAACTTAACTTCTCCGAAACCTCCACGATCGCCCGCGCTTTCGAACAGGGAGGATTCGTGCGTGCCGTCCGTGGCGAGAGGGCCGACATCTACGTGATTAACAGTTGCTCGGTAACGGAGCATGCCGATAAGAAGTGTCGGAATATCGTACGTCGTCTGATCAAAGAAAATCCCGGGGCGGTTGTCGTGGTAACGGGCTGTTATGCCCAACTCAAACCGCAGGAATTGGCCGCTATCGAAGGGGTAGATCTGGTGGTCGGCAACAACGATAAGGGAACTATTTTTGAACGTGTTGCTGCACTGGGTGCCAAACGGGGTGCTACCGTACATACTTGCGAGGCCGGGGAGTTGACCGGGTTTTTCGCTGCTTTTTCAACTGGCGACCGGACACGCTCGTTTCTCAAGGTGCAGGACGGCTGTGATTATCATTGCAGTTATTGTACGATTCCGTTGGCGCGCGGTGCGAGCCGCAACCTGCCGGTGGCCGATCTGGTGCGTGAGGCCGAAGCGATCGCAGCCAAAGGACAGCGCGAGATCGTGCTGACCGGGATTAACGTGGGTGATTTCGGCCGCACTACCGGGGAATCGTTCGTCGATCTGCTGCGTGCGCTGGACGCCGTCGGAGGAATCGACCGTTACCGGATTTCGTCGATCGAACCTAACCTGCTGACCGATGAAGTAATAGCCTTCACTGCCGGTTCGGATAAGTTCCAACCGCATTTTCATGTGCCGTTGCAAAGCGGGTGCGACCGGATTCTGGCATTGATGCGGCGGCGGTACAACACCGCACGGTTTGCCGAACGGATCGGGGCGGTCAGGGCGCAAATTCCCGGCGTTTTTTTCGGAATCGATGTGATTGTCGGCTTTCCCGGTGAAACGGATGAGGATTTTGAGGTCACCTGCCGGTTTCTCGAGGAGATTCGTCCGGCTTTCCTGCACGTATTCCCCTACTCTGTCCGCCCGAATACCCCGGCGGCGGAGATGGACGGGAAAGTGGCGCCGGATGTCGCGGCGCACCGGGTACAGCGCCTCGGCGAATTGTCATCGCGGCTTTATCGCAGTTTTTGTGCCGCGCAGCAGGGCCGTGAAGCCAAAGTGCTTTGGGAAAGCACCCGCCGCGGCGGGGATATGTTCGGCTTTACCGAGAATTATATCAAGGTGCGGACGCCTTTCGACCGCGAACGGATCAATACGATTACGCGTGTCCGGCTCGGGGCTTTGGATGCGGATGGCGTAGCGCAGGCAACTATTCTCAGTGAATGATGGCGAATCGTCGTCAAAAATTGTATATTTGTTCTAGCTGAATCAAACAAATTAAAGCGATTATGGGAATCAGGCAAAAAATTAGGCTTGGGTTTTTCGCGCTCGGACTGTTGCTTTTTTTCTCGGGGCTGATGTCCTATTTCGAACTGAATAAACTGAGCAATTCGACGCGTAACATGCTAGATGCCAGCCTGAAAAATATGGAGCTCTCGAAGGAGATGCTCGATGCCGTGCAGGATCAGAATACGGCGCTGCTGCAGATAATGGTAACGGGCAGTGCGGAGTATGATTCGTTGTTGTTCGCAGGACGTGCCAAGTTCGATGCGGCCATCCGCGAGGCCAAGATTTCCATCCGCGACCTGCGGGGGCTTGACTCGATCTATGCGGCCAACGTGCAGTATACCGGCGTAATCAATAATTTTTTCGACAACCGCGCGAAGACCGGGCGCAGCGATATGAATTGGTTTGTGGGCGTTTATAAAACATCCTATTATGACCTGACGGCTTCGATCAAAAACTTTATGGTGTCGTCGCAGAGCGTGATGGATGCCAAAACCGCCCAACTCGAAAGCAACGCTTACCGGGCGATTATGCCGGGAATTATAGCGTTGGCTATAGCGATCATCATTATCGTGATGTTCTCCTATTTCATCGATCTGTATTATGTAAGGCCTGTGCTGAAAATTACCGAAGGGCTGCACAATTACCTCAATTCCAAGATTCCGTTCAAGATCACGATGGAGGGACGCGATGAGGTGCATAAACTCAAAGAGTATATCGAGGCTCTGATCGGCCTGTTGAAAAACAAAAAAAGCGAATAACGCGGAGGCAGGTTATGCGGTTGAACGTAGTGCTGAGATATATGGGGTTGATGCTCCTGTTGAATGCGGGGTTCATGCTGTTGTCGGCGTGTATTTCGTTGTTCAACAATTTCGATACGGGTTTCTATCCGTTGCTGCTGAGTTTTCTGCTGACATCTGTGTTGGGTGTTTTCCCGCTGATTTTCGTACCGAAAGGCGAGCAGATCAGTACCAAGGAGGGTTATGGGATCGTGGTGGGATCGTGGTTGGCAGCCTGCATGGCCGGAATGATGCCTTATATGCTTTGGGGCGGTGAATTCAGCCTGATTAACGCCTGGTTCGAAAGCGTGTCGGGTTATACGACGACCGGTTCCACGATCCTGAACGATGTGGAAGCACTGCCCAACGGCATGATGTTCTGGCGTTCGGCTACACACTGGCTGGGCGGTGTGGGTGTCGTGATGTTCGCATTGGTCGTACTGCCGGCTTCGGGAGCACAGAACAAGATGAAACTTTCGCATATGGAGCTTTCATCGATGGCCAAGGATAATTACCGCTATAAGACCCAGAAGATTCTGCATATCCTGCTGGTCGTGTATGTCGGACTGACGTTCGTACAGACCGTGTTGTTGCGCATTGCCGGCATGGATTGGTTCGATGCGGTGAACAACTCCTTTTCGACGATCGCCACGGGCGGATTCAGTACGAAAAACCTCAGTATTGCCTACTATAACAACGTTTGGATCGAGATTATCATCACGCTTTTCATGGCAGTGTCCGGATTGCATTTCGGATTGATTTTCGCGACATTGACAGGGAAAGGAAATAATGTCTTCCGTTCGGAGGTGAGCCGTTATTACCTATTGTCATTGCTGGTAGGCGGGTTGGTGACGGCTTTTGCCCTGTGGGCCGATGATACCTACCCCACTTTCTTGATGTCATTGCGTTACGGATTGTTCCAGATCGTCTCGGTGGCGTCCACTACCGGGTTTGCAACGGCTGATTCTTCCGTCTGGCCCGGTTTGGCGATTATGATGATTATCCTGTTTTCGATGCAGTGCGCCTGTGCGGGTTCTACTGCGGGCGGGATCAAATGCGACCGCGTTTTATTGTCGTTTAAGGCGATCAAGGCGCAAATTTTGCAGCTCCAGCATCCCAATGCGATCATCCGGGTCAAAATGAACGGGATGATCCAGGACAACAATATTGTCAACCGGGCTGTTCTATTCATATTTTTTTATATCATGTTTGTGGTAGCCGGGGTAATTATCATTACTATGTTCGGGGTCGACCTGATGACCAGTTTCGGTGTTACAATTGCCAGTATGGGGAATGTCGGGCCGGGACTGGGTGAGGTCGGATCGCTGGATAATTACCATATGCTGCCCGCCGGGGTGAAATTTATTTGTACGGTACTGATGTTGCTGGGACGTCTGGAACTGTTCGGATTTATACAACTGTTTTTGATCAAATGGTGGAAATAACCTGGAATATGTCGAAGTGTAAACGAATTCTGCTGACCTTGGTTGTAGCCTTGCTCCCGATATGCGGTTGGGGGCAGGTATCGGCACGCGTAGCCGGGTTGGAGGGAAATTCTAAATATATGGCGTTGCTGTTGCAGGAAAAACAACTGCATCAGCGGGAGGATTCGGTGATGAACGTGATTTCCCAAACTCGTAAACTGTTCGCTGCGGCGACTGCCGAACGCGAGAAATACGGGCAGGAGATTTTGCGCCTGGAAGGAGAACTGTTCGATATTCGTAACCGGATCGGCGAAGTGGGCAACTCGATCAATGTCATCGAGCAAGAGTATGTGTTGGAGCATATGGATGCTCCGGCCCTTCCTGTGACGGCACCTCAGTCTCCTGCTGTGACTGTGGCGGAGGATAGCCTGAAAAAGCAGGTTCCGAATCTGGTTTTCAACGACTATTTCAAGGCGCATCTTTCCCCGAACGATTACAGTTCATTATGCCGCTCCCAGGAAAAAGAGGTCGTTCCGCCCGTGTTGATCAATACGTTCCTGGATAATTACCGGCAGATGGAGGAACTCGCGGCGACCTATTCGACCGCACCCCGCCCGGAAGCCGAAGAGGCTTATTCCAAGTTGCAGACAATCAAAGGAATCAATGACGTTCTGGCCGATTCGCTCGCTCATGTGTGGAACTATATCTATGACAACAAGGTATATGCTTACAATTATCTGTTGGATAAGATGAATAAGAGCGAATTGCTGGATGATTTCGAAAAGCAGTTCCGCGAAACGAACCAACGGATTGCTTCGGCCCGTGATCAGGTTGCTTCGGCTGTGGTATACGGTTATCCGTTGCGCAAGAAATTGGTGCTCTCTTACGAAATGGCGCTTGCCGGTATTTTAGGATATACCCAGGCCCGCGATTCGTTGGCGAAAGTTCTGAAAGAGGTGGATGTTTTGGATTACAACCTGCCTCCGGTCGATCCTACACCGCGCAATTTTATCGAATACGGTAATATCGAAGTGACGTCGCCGGCGAAATATAATTCTTCGCACCCGATTCCGCAAAATGAAGTGTTCAAATATGGGACGGTGTATAAGGTGCAGGTGGGTAATTTTATCCGGACGCAGCCCGTATCGATTTTCCGCAATGTTTCGCCGTTGTGTTATGAGAAGCAGGAGGATGGCAGGTACAGTTACTATGCCGGTGCGTTCCGGGAACTTCCCGAGGCACAGGCTGCCGTGGAGCAGTTGACGAAGCTGGGTTTCCGCAAACCGCAAATCGTCGTGTGGCGTGACGGGATTTTCGAGTCGTTGGGTGAAGAGGCAGCTTCGGCCTCAGCGGCTTCATCCGATCAGCAGGAGGTATTTTACCGTGTGGAGATCGGCGGCGAAGGCGAAGAGATGAGCGCAGGCGTGAAAGAGATTCTCTCATCGGTGGCGCAGGATAAGGAGGTTTCGCGTGCTTCTGCTCCGGACGGCGGATATATCTATACGGTCGGTTCGTTCGGTGATCGTGAATCGGCTGAACGGTTGGCGGAGTTACTTGGTGCGGTCGACGGCGTTACGGCGAAAGTACTGGAGTTGAAAAATTAGTTTTTACGCAGAAAATAGCTATCTTGTAATCGTTCCTGTATCCCGACGATCAATAAATTTATGTGGCTGATCCTGATTCTTGTTTTGATTGGCGTGCTGCTGTTGGTGGCCGAACTGGTGCTGTTGCCCGGTATCAGCGTAGCAGGGATCGGATCGTTGCTCGCATTCGGAGCTGCGATTTTCTATGCTTTCATTCAGTACGGGGTATTGATCGGTCTGGTGACGCTGACCGCAGCCGTATTGCTTTCGGTACTGGCAGTTTTTATTTCGCTGCGGGCGAATACCTGGCAACGCCTGTCGCTGAAAGCCACGATCGATTCCACGTCTACCCCCACCCCCCAGCAAAATAATATCCTGGTCGGCCAGACCGGTACCACGCTGACGCGCCTGGCACCGATGGGCAAAGTGCGTGTAGGAGAGGTCACGGCGGAGGCTAAAACGATCGATGGCTATATCAATCCCCGCCAAAGCGTGGAAGTGATCGGTTTCGAGAATACGGTCGTGATCGTCAGGGCTGTGCATCACAAACAGCAAGAATCTATCAACCAAATTTAAATAACGAATTTTATGAGCGGAGGTATCGGTTTATTGATCATTATCGCGTTTGTCGCGCTGATCTTATTGTGGTTTGTTTTCTATTTCATTCCTATCGGGCTGTGGTTCTCTGCATTGGTGTCCGGCGTACGGATCAGCCTGTTGCAACTGGTGCTGATGCGTTTCCGCAAGGTGCCTCCTTCGGTGATCGTGAATCAGTTGATCGCCGGGACGAAGGCCGGTTTGCATTTGCAGGCCAATGATCTCGAAGCCCACTTTCTCGCGGGCGGGAATGTGCCGAATGTGGTAACCGCGTTGATTTCGGCGCAGAAAGCCAATATCGCACTCGATTTCAAGATGGCTGCCGCTATCGATCTGGCCGGTCGTAATGTGGCCGAGGCTGTTCAAATGTCCGTTAATCCGAAAGTGATCAATACTCCCCCCGTGGCAGCCGTTGCCAAGGACGGGATTCAGCTTATTGCCAAGGCGCGTGTGACTGTGCGGGCCAATATCAAACAACTGGTCGGCGGAGCCGGTGAAGATACCGTGCTGGCACGCGTCGGCGAAGGTATCGTTTCGTCGATCGGTTCGTCCGCTTCGCACAAAACCGTGTTGGAAAACCCTGATTTTATTTCACGTGTCGTGTTGGAAAAAGGACTCGACGCGGGAACGGCGTTTGAAATCCTGTCGATCGACATCGCCGATATCGACGTAGGCAAGAATATCGGTGCCGTGTTGCAGATGGATCAGGCCAATGCCGACAAGAATATCGCGCAGGCCAAAGCCGAAGAGAAACGGGCGATGGCCGTAGCGATGGAGCAGGAGATGAAAGCGAAAGCCCAGGAGGCGCGTGCCAAGGTGATTCTGGCCGAAGCCGAGATTCCGATGGCTATTGCCGAAGCGTTCCGTTCGGGAAACCTCGGGATTATGGACTATTACAAATTGCAGAATATCCAGGCCGATACCCGTATGCGCGAAGGGATTGTCAAGACGGATAAAAAATAGCGCCTAACCCACTTCTAACCCTATTGCTTATGTTCAGAGTTACCTGCACGGTTGCAGGCCTGTTCTCGATATTTGCGGCTTTCGCCCTGTATGCGGCTGTTCCTTCGCAAAACGAGCCGGTTCTGCAAGAGGAGTTGCCCGTTTTCCCGACTCCGGGGAAGGTGGGTTTCGGCGAGGGCGTTTTCATGTGCACATCTGCTGTGCGGATCGAGACACAGGGAGTGAAAGACCCCGCTTTTGTATCCGAGATACGCAATGAATTGAAACAATTTCGGACCTCTGCGACTCGTAAAAAAGGCGCGATCGATCTGGTTCTTGATTCTACGGTATCGATTCCCCGTGAAGGATATACGCTCGTTGTGACACCGGATCGAATTACAGTGACGGCATCGGCGCTGCCGGGACTTTTTTACGGGAAACAGTCGTTGTTGCAATTGATTCGGTACAATCACGGCACTATCCCCGCATGCAGGATTGAAGATGCCCCCCGGATGGGATGGCGCGGGTTTATGCTGGACGAATCCCGTCATTTCTTCGGTAAACAGAAAGTGTTTCAGGTGCTTGACCGGATGGCCGAATTGAAATTGAACGTCTTTCATTGGCATCTGACCGACGAGCCGGGTTGGCGTATCGAGATCAAACGTTATCCGAAACTGACCACGGTCGGTGCACGGGGCGTATGGGAAGATTCGACCACTGCACCGCAATTCTATACGCAGGAGGAGATTCGTGAAGTGATCCGGTATGCTGCCGATCGCAACATCATGGTGGTTCCGGAAATCGACATGCCGGGACATGCCTGTGCGGCGGGTCGTGCGTATCCTGAAATCTCGTCCGGCGGTAAAGGGCGTTGGAAAGATTTTACGTTTAATCCCGCAAAGGAAGAGACTTACCAATTTCTCAGTAACATATTGACCGAAGTTGCAGCCTTGTTCCCTTCCCCTTATATCCATATCGGCGGGGATGAGGTGCACTACGGCAATCAGGTCTGGTTTACCGACCCGCAGATTCAGGCCTTCATCCGGGAAAAGGGCCTTGCCGACGAAGTGGAACTTGAGCACTATTTCATGCGTCGTATGGTCGATTCCATTGTTTCCAAAGGCAAAACGGTGATTGCATGGGATGAGATCGTCGATGCGGGAATCTCACCCGATAAGGCAGTTGTGATGTGGTGGCGTCACGACAAACCGGCCCAATTGCGTAAGGCGTTGGATGGCGGCTACCGGATTCTGCTTACTCCCCGCCTGCCTCTCTACTTTGATTTTGTTGAGCATCCGAAACATATCTACGGCCGTCACGATGCCTATACGACGTTGGAATCGGTTTTCCGGTTCACCGATACGCTTGCCCCGATGTGGAAAGGCCGGGAAGGACAGATTCTTGGCTTGCAGGCTAATATGTGGACGGAACGGATTGCAGACGAACGACGCCTCGATTACATGACTTTCCCCCGTTTGGTGGCTGCCGCCGAGGTGGCGTGGGCCGATCCGGATCAGAAAAACTATAACCGATTCCTGAAAAAATTACCGGTTTATCTGCACGATCTCGACCGATTGGGGATCTATTATTACGATCCTTTCGATCCGGCCCGCCGTCCCGAACCTTGGGGACCCGACCAGGGTGCGACTCCTCCGGAGTAGATCTCCGGGATGAGTTGGTGTCTGTCGGGTGAAAACCATAAAGAAGGAGTTTCACCTCTGTGAAATGAGGTTATTTTCGATGCAATTTGGCATAATCGCTGAATCCGACTATATTTGCACGTCCGTTCCGGTCAATAAGGAGCGGCATCAGGTTGCTCGGATGGTGGAATAGGTAGACACGAGGGACTTAAAATCCCTTGGGCAGTGATGTCCGTACGGGTTCGATTCCCGTTCCGAGTACAAATGTATTTTGATTATCAGCTCGTTGTGACTGTATGGGGAGTTGATTAGGGAGCAAAAAAGGGAATCGATATGATTCCCTTTTACTTTAACGTCTATGTATGATGCCCTAAAATACGATCAGATTATACTGCACCCCCACCCCCAAATACGGCTTCACTCCCTCTGGCGTTAAAGCTGCCCCTGCGCTCACGCCGATCCCCCAGCGTTTCGGCCTGCCGGGAACCCCGACCCGCTGGATAACGGTTTGTGTAACCGTCCGGGGATAGACTTCGATACTGTTTGCCTGCACATTGTAGCCCTCTACCTCCATACGATAGGTCGAATCGTCGGTAAACAGGTAACGACCGATCGGAATGGGAAGGTGAATAGGTTTCCCGTCTGCAGTATCGTGGATGGTGTCATACCGAACGATATGCACGTATTTCGGTACCGGCACCGTATCTCTGATCGTGTCGAGACGCACGACTGGCGGCAAAGTATCGTACTGTACGATCTTAACCGGGTCGAAATTCTTTGTTAACCGGCCAACGAGAAAAGAGGCTAAGATCAGGACTAAAACTATAATGGCGTTTTTCATGTTGTACTTTGTGTTTGGTAATACAATATTCCCTTTCTACGATCGTTATCCAATGGAATTTTTATGCGTTTTTCATACATTGTATAATAAAATTTACTATATTAGGATTAAATTAAAACTTGTGTTTTAAAGTTTAAAGCACGATATTTGTGAGCCAAACCTAAAATTCAATGCGTTATGTGGCAGCTTGTCAGAGAAGTACTCTCAACCCCAGTAGGTTCATTTGCATTTATTTTAAGTTTCATGATCTTGGCAGGATGGTTGATTCATTACATTACACGATTCATCACAAAATGGACTTGTAATATGGAAGGATCAAAATCAACTGTAGATAAAGTTGAATCAAATATCGATTCAATTCGGTCGGATATCAGTTATATCAAAGGAATGATAAACATTCTCCAGGCAAATGCAAACCCTCTCACTCAATCCCATAGCCCAATCGGATTAAGCGAGAAAGGGAAAAAAGTGGCTGAAGAAATGGGAGTTGCCGGTATGATAGCTGACAACTGGGAGCATATCAGTACCTATATTCAAGATAATACTAAGTCAAAGAACGCTTACGATATCCAGCAATTCTGCATAGAGACAGCATCGGTATCTATTGAGAAGTTTTTCAATCCGGAAGATGTTTCTAAGTTTAAAACCTTTGCATTTAACGCCGGGCATCCAATTGCTTATTATGGAAGTATGATCGGTGTTTTAGTGAGAGATAAGTATTTTCAAGAAAAAAATATTGCTGTGGAGGATGTGGATAAACATGATCCCACTCTACAGAAATAATAACTTATATAGTTTTCTTGGTTAACTTAGTTAGGTCCGAACCGGGAATTCCCGGTTCGGACTACTTTTTATACTTGATAAACAGTTCCCACGCCTGGTTATATTCTGCGGCAGAAACTGTCGTCCCTGTTTCGACTTTAATCATCGCGCGCACAATAGGCTCCATCACCGAACGATTGGTCGTCGTCAGGCGACTGGTGCGCGGCACTCCGGAAAAGTTCGACACCGTGGAAATGTAACTCTCCGTATCGTTCCCGTCTTCGGGAGGTGCCCACCGCCGGATCATCTTCTCGATAGTGTCACAACCGTACAGAAGGCGATAATTATTGAGCAGGTGGTAGATTGCACGAATGCCCCAGGCCATCGTTTCGAAGGTCTTGAAACTTTTATCCGGCCCGGCCACCTCTCCCCGCCACACCGATCCGTCTTTGCGGATATTGCCGGGATTGTTGTTGCGAATGCCTCTTGCGTTACTCATTTGAAATCAGTTTATCGTTACTTCCGAATGGAGGTTTGCGATCAAGGCAACTTGTATTATCGCATCTGAGTATTTTAGCAACAGCCTCAGATGTTCGGGTGTGATCCAAATCGTCCCGAACTCCTGACCGGTCTCGAATAACCTCTTCAATCTTTTTGTCTTTAGATTCCAAGTCGTCCTTGAGTTCTTTTACTCGTTGTTTACGCTCTTCGGCTATTTCTTGCCACTGATCGATCAACTTGGTTACGTTATCCAGAAAAGCCGCTGTTTTTTTCTCTTTAAGCGTAACTAAGGTAACCAATCCCCCGTTGCTGATTAGTACCGTAAGGACAGTTACGATAATTGTTGTCCAATCCATACCTGCGTTGTTGTTTTTTATTGGCCGGGCCCGTCAACGGGCCCGGCGCCCTGTTACTTTTTCGTTTTGGCCGCCGGTTTCTCCGGAGCTTCCGGCTCGGGCTGCTTCACCAGCTCATCGAGCATCATGCGCTCGGAGGTGGTGAGTTTGTTTTCCTCCCAGAGCGCATCGGCCCCGGCCTCCGAAAGAAACGGCTTGAGTTCGACATCCGACGTGTCCACCTTGTTCATATCGTCGAGGAATGAAGCGACAGCCGTCTTGTCGTTACCTTCGGCAATCCTTCCGGTGTTCGGGTCGATCTCGATTCCGTACTTCTTCATCGCCGTGCGCATCTTCTCATCGCGCATTTCGAGGTTGTATTTGGCAACCTTCATCACCTCGAGCAACCCTTTGCGCTCATCGTGAGAAATGCTGCCGGAACTGATTTTGCCCAAAAGCTGGGTCAGTGCCACAAGTTCGATCTTTTTCATTGCTGATTAATTTTTGGTTGCAGGATTGAAGTTGCCGGCGGAATAGGACGTGTGATCCATTCGGTAGTTTTGACGTTGTCAAACGCCTTAGTGTTCCCTGCGACACTCAACTCGCCATTGATTCTCAAGTTGGCCCCTGTTGCCAATGCGCGCTGTACACGTTTGAGGAACCGCGCGTCTCTTTTCTGTCGGAAGTAATTGATAATCTTTTTCATCTTTTTGAGTTTTTAGGGTTACGCTTCGATTACTGATTCAGGCTGTTCGGTCATCGTCAGCGCGATGGCGTCCATCTTCTGCATGAACGGAGTGAGGATCGCCTGCGCCTGCGAGAAGTACTCCACATCCGCGCTGATCTGCATCTTGCCGTCCGCGTACTGGTTGAACGACGCTTTGACTTCTCCGTTCTCGGTGATCTGGCCGCCCGTGTAGGAAGCGACCACGGCATTGGTCATCGTTACCTCCGCCGAAACTTCGGCCGAACCTACGCTTGCCTTGATAAGCCGCTGAATCGTTTGTGCGGTGATCTTGTTCTCGTTGATAATTGCATTTACTGTTGACATAATTGAAAGATTTTATTGGTTGATAACAAATTAGATGTTCCTTGCCTGTATCTGGAAGGTTCCGGTCTGGTCGAGCAGTTCGCCGAATCCGAGTTTGATGTATGAGTTCACGACGCCGGTCGGATAATTGTCCAACTGAAAGTCCCCGTTATGCCATGCGAATTGCTCGATTTCCAGCACATAGTCCCGGCTTTCCCCGGCAGCCAAAACAATCATCGAAACCCTGTTTCCTGTTGTGGCATCCAATACGAGGGGCGTCCCTTTTTCGACCGTCCCCCAGAATGATACTACCTCTACTTCTTGCAGCGTGGTGTATCTTACTTCGTGTTCTGCAATATTGGTGATCGTCACCTTGACATACGCATACTGAGTACCGTGGAACAGCAACGGAGAGGATGTAAAGTTGCTGAACGGATAGAAAGTGTATTTTGCACCGTCGGTATTTATCCCGGTCATCTTGGCTGAAATCAGGATCGAGTTGAAGATATTGAGCGGAACCGGATTTATGAACGTGCTGTTGTGGTACACCACCAGCGGTTCAGCGTTCAGATCGTTAATGTTGTCGGCCTCCCCGAATCCTCCCGTGGCTTTCACTTTGCTCAGCACGAAAAGCATGTATTTGTGGTGCGTTCCTGCTCCGATTTCGAAGAAGTCCACGGTAATACTATTGCCGCCCTCGCCGATGGTCTTGTCGCAAGTGATTAATTTACCCTCGGTAGCGGTCAATGAGGTAAGCAAGGCAAAACCCCAGTAATAGTATTGAATCCCTTTCATGTTCAGCGCCGAAACATTCGTCTTGCTGCTTGCTGGGATCTGCTCGAAGGTGAATGTGCGGGTGGTATAACCTACATCAGACATATTGACGCTGACGGTTCCCATGCAACCCGATGAAAGGCAGGGCCGTGCATTATGCTCGTACCCCCCGAAATCGGTCAACCTGTACGGACTGAGCCGTCCGCCGACGGGTTTGTCCCGCGTCCAGTTCAAAGCCGTATCCACGGGCAAAGTGAGTTCCGGGATGTTGATCCCGAAATTCTGCTTGATGTTGGAAGGCCAGTCCGTATTCGGATCGGTAGACTGAGCCTGCGAATCGATGGGTTTGTAGTAGGAGAACATGTTTACCTTATCCTCCAGGCAAAGCCCTCCTACGTCTGTTTTCGACGATCCGATCGTGCGGCGCACGAGGTCTATTGAAATATTCGTTTTTCCGAGTGCCATATTCTTATGCTGTTGCTAATGAGGTTACGCCGCCCGTAGCGACAAGGTTTCCGTTCACGCGCAGCGCGCCGTTGTATACGTCGATGGTTATTCCGCCAAGTACGAGCTTGGTGGCAGTGACGGTACCGGCAGCGGTAATGTTCTTCGCGGCCCAGTCAACGGTCGAAATGTTAGAATTGCTGGAATCGTAGATTCTATACGCACCTTTACCATCATTCCTATACACTGGGGTGTCGTTGGGAGTTACAATGCGGGTTTTCTTGGCACTATTTCCAACGACTACGCACACGCCGTCACCGGCTACATCAAGTAACCCAACAACGCTCCTACCGGCAGCATCCCTTACAGAAACTCCGTCTTTAAATTGGAAGTCTCCCGTAATCATTTTATTACCTGACAACGGCAGGTAATTGTCCGGATTGAAATTGCCGGAATCCCAAATTTGTCTCCAAGTTCCCCAATTCACACCATCTCTTCCTCTTGTCCACCACTTTTCACCTGCATAGCAAAACTGTTTTCTGAAATCAGTGTTATTGCCGTAAGCAATAGTAAACCCGTTAGACCAACTATTTTGGACAGGTGAGTTTGTAGCATTATAAGCTCCGACGAAAAAGGCATTGTTCGGGGCATTGTTCAAATCTGATAACTGATCGGCACTGAACCCGAACTTATCATCCGGATTGAAGTTGCCGGAATCCCAAACCGTCCTCCATGTTTTTGTAAGACTACCCCGATACATCATAGATTGCTTTCCGGCATAGTCCCGCAACTTGAGTTGCAAAATCGTACCTTGGTAATCCTTTCCCTGCCAGATACAGGAGTATTCAGCACCCGGGAAATGCGCCTGTATATTCCCGGTGAAATCTAAGTCCGTAATGTTGTTTACCCCGCCGCTGGGAAAGTTGTAACTTTTGATTTGGGCGAAAGACGAGGCATGCAAATTGTCCACCGTGTCGGCATTGCCTCCGTTAGCAGGAAGTGCCGTAGGTCGGTCGGTAATATCAGCCCACAGGTGAGTGTGCACTTTGTCCGCATAAGTATTCGCCAGCTTTCCAGTCAAATAAGTTTTGTCGATGGCTCCGAGAAACGAAGCGGAGATCGTGAACGGATAACCGTCCGGGGTGATCGCGCCGGTCAGGGCCTGTTTGAGCAGGTCGTAATCCAATCCGCCGCCACCGCCGCCCGAAGATGGGCCGGTAGCATAAGCGCTGATGCCTGCAACGCTGAGAAAGTCCAGCTTTGCCGAGATCACCCGCACACCGTTTACCGTTTTTAGCTCGAAGGCTTCATCCCAAACGGACTTATCCAGCTTGGACGAGGGATTGAAGTTGCTGGAATCGTAGATTCTATACTGCGTACTGCCATTATCCCGGTAAAGATCGACAGATGAATAAAGCACCATTCTTCTGTTTCCTGAACCGACGGCGGTAAAGAATGTCCCGTCACCCGTATTTAACAGGCCGATCACGTTGGAATGGCTTGCAGTGTTATCCCGGATTGCTAAACCTCCGCCGAGATAAACATCGCCTGCCAGAACACCCCCGCTCAAAGCCAGAGCCCCGACTTCGGCGGCGGTATAGGTCGGCTTGTTCGTTGACAATGCCCACGCGGGAATCAGATCATTGGTAAACTGTGACAACTTCGTCGGCCTCGACCCGATCTCTGACCACACATAGCTTGGCTTCGAGGCCGCTTTAGCCCACGGGTATACGTCAGAGGCCGGAAGAGATGTAGGTGCACCGGACACGTCCGCCCACCGGGTCGGGTAATACTCCGGTTTTCCGGTGATCTGATCCCACGACGAAGCCCCGGCGATGGACGAGACCGGCACGTTTACAAAATGCGTCCCGTTGTACTTGAGAATGTCCCCGGAGGCAAGATTAGTCACTGCTACGTCCACCAGATCGACCAACGCACCGGAGAACCCGCCGGAGAGGGAGCCGTCCGCATAGGCTGTGATTCCTTTGAGCCCGAGAATATCGTACTTGACTTTCAGCACTGGCGTGCCGTCCACCGTGACCACTTCGAATACGGCATCCCATGTTGGCTTAGGCAGATAGTTGCCCGCTACAACGTCATCGGTTAGATCGGAGAGTTTCGTTGGCCGGCCCGTCACTAATTCCCAACTCGTCGGGTAAACCGTAGGCTTGCCGGAAAGGTTGGCCCAGGTCAGATAACTTGAAATATCGCTTGCCTTGAGGTAGCTGTTTGCGGTCAGGTATTGTGCAAGGGCCGCAGTATCGAGACCGACCAGATCGGCGAGCGGCTTTGCAGACCAATGTGTAGCCCCGGCCAGTTGTACCATCACCCGGTCGGCGGCAGGTACCTCGTCGGCCCACTGCCCGACGTTGACCAACTCTCCGAGGGAACCGGATGCACCGCCCCCGGAGGTGGAACCCAGGCCGTAAGCGCTGATGCCTTTGTCGGAGACAATGGAATGTTTAGTACGAATAATCCAACTATCCTTGTCTGATTTGTCCTCTGTAGTGTCTAGTGATTTATCCCAATAGAATTTATCATCCAACATATCGGCGCTAATCCTTTTGGCTTCACTCCACTCGGGGTTGTCAATTAACAGATTAGAACCAGCCAAATCGTCCGAGGTGGCCACACCAAGCTCATTTACCCTCTTGGTATTCGCTGCATTATCGGTCCATAAAAGAGTATCCCTATTCCCTCCTGTACTGATATTGGACGATCCGCCTGAAACAGCACCTCCTGTTATTACGTAATCGTCGGTGGAATATGGTTCCACTTCGATAAATTCGCCTGTCAGGGTCTCTTTGGTTACATCGTATGTCCCACCGTTGATAACATACTTCTCATTATCGATAACGAGAATTTTGGAAAAATCCTGACCGTCAAAAAGAATTGTTCCGGTCATAATCTTCCGGGCTTTTTTGCCGTGATGGGCCAAACCACGTCCAACAAGCTCCAAAAGATTGTATTTGTTTTCCGGAAATGCAGACCTATACCAATCTGTTAACGGTGTGTGGTAATCGTCATTGTCATGAAGCCCTCCTGCAAAAGCAAGGTATCCCCCACTACTATCGGGAATTTGACCATATTTGAAATCGAATGATTGTTTTACGTTATTGGATTCGTTTATAGTTATTTTGGATTCCTGGCCGCTAATGTCTTCTTTCTCATCCTTAAAGTACATCTTGATATTGTCGATTCGCATAGCGAATGAACCAAGCAATGTCCCGGTGTATGACGTTCCCCACCTGTAGATAGTAAAAATAAGATCGCCATTTTCTGGAATGCTTTTAACGACTATATCCAACTGTGTTTTATCCTCTTGGAAAGATTCAGCCGTTAAGGGGTCAGGTGTCTCAGGTAAATTTAGCTCAATACGATAATCTTGATTGCTACTGTCATACGGCTCCCATGTGTTATTCTTGCATATTAAGGTTGATCCATCCTCTTTTTTTAGGAATATATTGCAATAAAAATTAAGATGATATGTGTTATAGTTAAATCCGTAATGGCGAGAAATGACATGCCCTATTCCTTCGTAATATTCTACTTCAAACAATTCGTTGAATGCATCTATGTTTATATGTAAGGGGGTACTTGACTTTTTACATATAAATGATGTACTTATGCTTGAATTAGGGTATTCCGTTTTATTATCGGAATTTATAAGCATAGACGTATTAGGAATCTTATCAAAAATATAAGTCCCTGTATCTTGATTAAATGATGTGTTGTAATATAATTCGTCTGGGTTATTAAATAGTATTCCATTGGATGCATTGGCTTCACTCTGATTCCATCCTTGAATAGTATATAGCCGTTCACCCGGACGAGAAAAATCCTTGTTGTTTAATTTGATAAATTCATATTTATCTTTATTCGGCATTTTATTGAAGAAATTATCTATCTTCAAATAATCCTGCTCCAACTGTTCTTCACGCCAAGCCGGGGAAAAATCAACCCGCTGTGACCTATCGATAAATGTGGGAGTGTAGTTCCCGCCTAATTCAACCTCATTCGCTATGTCGTGTAGCGTGTAGTTGTCATTGATGTATCTGAGCTGGAGCCCACAACCGGATAGCACTTCTTCAAGAACCTCAAACCAAGTTTTATCTTTAAGTCCTACGGTTTGAATATAGGCATCAGTTATTGGTTTGTTCCCTGAAAAAATATTTACTCGATTATCTAAGCTAAATTGAGCTTGGATTTTGTCGAAAGCCTTGGTTAATAGCTGTTCAATAGACACAAAGTCGTAATCAAACCAATCGTAGTCTATCTCTGAAAGGTATCCTATATTATCCCTGGCTACTAAGTTTATGGTAGAGCGGTATTGCAAATCCTGCCCGAAACTGTCCGGCGTAATGTAGCCGCTCCATAGGCGCACACCATTCCGTAAAAGGAAAACACGGAAACCGAAAGCGTCAGAAGTGAAAAATTGAGTATAATCGAATTGATCTTTATCAATAATATTAATACTCAGGTAACTTTTAATGATAGGGCGGTATATTTCATCCCCTTCCCCTTCCAGAGTAATGGAGAAAGGAGAGCTGCTAAACTCTTCAAGCTCCATAGCGGTTCCGGAGAAATCTTTTTTATAGATTTCAAGCCGGTAAACATGCTTCGTTCTTAAGGCGGTTATTTCCTTGTATGCAAATAAACCGTACATATTTATCGGGATTTGTTTTTCAGGTACTTGTCGCTTGCCAAAACAATATCTTGACCGGATATACGCCCGGTAACATTAACGTCAACAGATTGAGCCCTGTAGGACGCATAGCCATATTGACTTGATGCTCCGGAATAACTGCTGCCACCGGAGAAAGACGTATTAGGGGAATAGCTTGAACTTCCTGAATTGCCTCCTGATGATGCTATCGCAGACAGACCAGCTCGTGCAGCCACACCAATACCAACCAAGATAGCTCCAGCGGCTATAGCACTAATACCATTAAAACCAAATAATGACTTTTTTAAGCTCTCAATTGCTTCGCCTGTAGTCATAATAATTGTTCCGGCTGTAATAGCCGTATCTGCCAGAGGTTTAAGCAGGCTTGCTATTGCCTGTCCTGCGTCCATGTCAGATATTCCAGCCAATCCGTCAGCAAGAGCCTGAAAGCTGCTAACCATTGTGTTGGTTATTGTTTGATGGATAGAGTTAGCGACTTGATCCACTTCTGCGGCCTGTTCTTTGAATTGCTGTATCTTATCTTTATATAATGTTGGATCAAATGAATAAGACGCTAAATTTTTCTCCAGTTTGTTTTTTTCTTCTACTCTTTTTAACCAAAAAGACCCTCCCATTCCTTGGGTCGAATATCCGGATGCAATATCGCCTTTCAGAGCTTCATCCCTCTTTTGCTTATCTTTTTCGGTAATCTCAAGTAATGCTTTGGCGGCCTCTAATTCCTTTTTCTTAGCGGCGGCCATATCGCGAACAGACTGTATATTAGTAGAGTTATACAGTTTTTCCTGAGCTTCGATTTGTTGGTTGATGTAGTCGATGGAGCCTTTGACCACTGTATTGGTAGAGGTCATCAATTCCAATCTCTTTTTGAGGGATTCTATCTCACTTGTGTATGCCGCCCTTTTTGCAGGATTAGCCTCCTCTGCTCGTAATTCTTCAAGGGCTGCGATTTGAGCCTTAATGCTGTTTTCTGTTTGTTCCTGCGCTTTTTTTTCTTGTTCTTTGGATTTAATCCACTCCTTGATGGTATTAGCATAGGCCCTTACCTCATCAGCTGTTTTAAGTCCTCGCTCCGCCGGGATGATGGTCATTAAATACATTCGCGCCTCATCAGTAGATTGCATTCCCGCTAAATCGTGTTGCGCTTTCTCGATGGCGAATTTTATCCCTGACGCTGTTTGATCAATATTTGCTTGTGCTTCTCTCAGAACGTTATCAACAGCAAAAGGGTTGATGGCCCATAATTTTTTCCATCCAGATATATTTGATTTTAATATAGTGCTCCAACCTGTGAAAAAATCACTAAATAAATCAGATATAAAATTAAAAGTGTGTTTTATGGGGGCGGTATTGCCAACCGATACCATAAAATCTTTCCAAGCCGCTCCTAATTTCTGTGTTTTTACCGCCGAAGTTTCGATAGCATCCCCGCCTTTTTTCATTTCTTCTTCGATGATATTGCCTACGGCTTTAGCCATATCACCTGTTTTTGCAAGCTCTTCCCGCAGTCGTACCGTAGAAATGCTCAGGTTGTCTAAGATTAAAGGAGACTTTCGGCCAATTCCAAGAACAAGAGAGTTTACAAGATAATCAACACTCTCTCCCGTTTCAATTGCCCGGTTGGTAGCGAATTTTAGATACGTTGCGAGTTGATCGAGGGGGATTTTGAAATTGTTGGCCTGAACTGCCGTTTGCATCAATTTGAGCTCATCGGTAGTCCCTCGGGTGGCTTCTTTTAGGTCATTTAGCAGGCCCGGTCTATTGAGCCTTGAGAAAGCATTGTAAACCCCCTGAGCCTGCCCGGCCAGCTTGTACGCCTCTTTGGTGAATTGTACGATCTTATTGACTGCAAATGCCCCGGCAATAGCCCCGCCTATTTTCCCTACAACACCTTTGAAAGAGGATAATTGACCCTCGCTTTGCTTGATACCCTTGCTGAACTCATCCGATTTCAGTCCGAGGCGGACAAATATGCTACCTATGATGCTCATTTGATATGTCCTTCGTAAACGTTATATCCACAAGACCGGAAAAAATCGGCTTCATGCCGGGTCATCCTGGTCGGCTGAATGTTCTTTTTGATGTTAGCCTCATTTGGAAGAAGATACAGGTCTGTTTCTTTGCGGGGTTTGTGCTCTTTCTTGATGTACGGATTGCCTACAATCATGTGAAACAGCACCTTTCGCAGCATTCCCTGTTGTAGGCTGATTTCATCTATGTAAGCCTTGCGCCGTATTAAATACTCGCGATAAGTCACATAGTAAACCTGCGGATAGGTCATTTTACACTGGCCGATCAGGAAAGATTCTATTTCCCAAACATCCGGCTCAAAAGGCTCTTTTTTTTTACCTTTTCTACTTCGGCGGGCTCGTGATCGCTCTTAGAATTGCCATCCGTTAGCGTCTGAACGATATAAGGGATTAGCAGGTAAAACTCCTTTCTGTTTTCAGTGGCCCATAAATCCACATCCAGCAATGAGGGGGAGTAATCATCTTCCAGTCCACAAACTATGGCGTTTTTGAGGGCCGCATAAATGATCTTAACAAACTCGCAGAGTGCCGACATTTGCGACTGAAGGTCTTCACCTTCGGCATTCGTGCTTAGTTCGACCTTCATTCCTTCGTTTTCAAGGACACGCCATAAAAAAACGCTGAAAAGGGCTTTCCTGGGCCTACCGCATATTTCTATTTCACGGACCGGATTCATTACGCTGCGGCTGTTTTCTCGACAATCTCCAGTTCTCCGTCTCCGGTCAGAGACATGGAGCAAGTCATCAGCTCATTAGAGGCTGCTGAAATGTCAATTCCAGAAATCCGGACATACCCTTTAAAGGCAATGTCGCCCTCTTCACTGATCTTGCCGATGATCACCTGGGTTCGAGTATCCCCCGAAATAAGTTTTTGAACGAGCTTAAATCCGGGGTCTTCTTTGACCTGGGTGTAATGGAATTCCTCGGATGCCGTCCACCCTTTAACGCCATCGATGAATTGGGCCCAATTCACACGTTTGTCTGTAGAATCGATGCTCTCGTTGCTGATCGACAGGCTGACGTTGTTTTCGGTCGGGATCGGCGTGTTGGTGCTCTCTTCAATGAGGTAGAGCCGAAAATTGTTGCCGAGTATTTTGTTCTCTGAGGTAATAACAGGTGTTGGCATGATTTAATCTTTTTGAGTTAAATGGATTCTGAATCTTTGTAATTGTCTGTATATCGTTTCGGTGTCTGTTAGCTCAATAGCCTGCGTACATGTTTCAGGAATAAGTCCGTCTTTGTAGAAAAAGTCCACTTCCAGCTCGTCGAGTTTATTCCGGAGGTTTTCAAGTATATTTAGTGACAGCATGGGGGAATCGGACTTGGTAATAACATCCAGCAAAAAAGTGCAGTTGTAATCCCGGTCTCCCTTTTCGGCCCCTTCTTCCATTTCCACCCCCGACACTTCAACTCTCGGAAACATATCAAATCCATCCGTATCGTACCCTGCATCCTTGATTAGAGCAACCAATGCAATTTGAAGGTATTTAATGGGTAGCTTTTTCATTTTCCGTAAGACTGAATCGTTTTGTCGATTTCCTGTTTGACCAGTGAGAGTGTTTTGGTTTCATTCGACCGGAGAGCAGGGTGAAGAAATGGCTTGGCGGGTGTTCCTCTTTTACCAATACTTTTTGCAATCGCAATAGCTGCCGATGTAGCCTGTTTCCAGTAATTACTAACCTTGTGCGTTTTGCGTGTTTTCAAGCTTGTGTAAGCATACCTTGCTCCGCTCGACCGTTTCCGACCGCTTTTGGTGTATGTTGCAGCGATTCCCCTTTTGTGAACCCATTGAAGTATGGGTTCATAGGGAGGTATTTTTCCTGCTTTTCTTCCGAACTCAACAAAAAAAGCCTGGATGACATTGTATATCACGTCCACATACTGTCCAGACATACTGGATTTAGTCTTACCTGAGTTGATGAGCTGTGCCGTAGCAATAGAATCGTGTGCTTTGATGTTGCGTTGAGAATCCCCCAGCACATTCACCGCAGAAGATTTTATGCCGCGCATAGCTGCACCCCGAATCACCTTGTCGAATGACCTGATGCGTTTACGGCAGTCCTCATACGACCTCATGTCCAACTCTACAACAACGTCATTCATCTTTTCTGCCTCCAGTTATCACCACCTCATCCCCTACATTGGTAGCATCGTAGTTAATTCGGCTATGTATGGTGATTTCATTAAGTTTGTTGAGCATTGTATTGGATAATACCTGTCCGGGTGTAAAAGAATGTCCTTCCCGGTGGATAAACATCCGGTCGAAAGCAAAGCCAGGTTTTCGCATTCTAACCTCTACGCTGTTTATAATCCCTACCTGCTCATATTGCAACGCCCTATACCCACTCAAATCGTTAATAGAGCAAGGGATAGTACCCATAAATTCGAATGAGTTGACCTTCTTGCCGAATGGGTCTGCTCCCTGCTGCCTGCGAAATAGATCAGCCTTGCTGCTGTAACTTCTGGCTTGTATCTGATTGCTCCGTATCATAACATTCTATAAGGAAGATATCTGGACATTACGATATTGAAAGAGTTGTTATCGTCGTTTCCGTCAAACAAAAGTCCCGTATAGGCTAAAACAGCAGCCTTATACCTGTTTGCGTCTTCCGCTTCTCCTGTTTTGTAAGTACATATAAAAGAGGAAGCAGTATCTATATAGACGATATCCTGAAGCACTTTATACTGAAGCTGCAATCCATCATAATCATTGATGGAAACAACTTCAATTACAGGAGGGTAAAAAAGCTTTTGGTTGTCAGTAGCAAGGTCCTGAGACAGTTTCCACGTGGTTGGACGCAGAGAAATGTTGCAATAGTCCTCTACGGCGGCAATAGCGGCATCAAGCATGACTTGCAGCTCGTCGTCGCGTTCATTACCGATTAGGTGAATGTAGCTCTTTACCTCATCGATGGTAATTTTAGAATCTCCCGTCTCAATCCTTGCCACTGTAACCATAATGCTACTCGACTTTTTTGTAGTACCCTTTCTTTATCATCATTTGGGCAATTGCACAAGGTTTAAGGAACACTTCCCCGACCCGAATGCCACAATGCTCTTTGATGACTTCAACCCGAATATTTACAGGTGTTTTAGATTTTCTCCCTTCTGTAGCGGGACGAGCTCTCGTTTGGCGTCCTTGCTGGGATTTATTTTCATAAGGTGTCTTGTCCATAACTACGCTGCTTCTGAAGCTGTTTTTGTGATCGAAGCCAGGGCAGCGTCGATGTCGGCGACATAGATAAGACCTTTCTTGTTTTCGGTCTCGACGAGAACCTGCGCACGAAGGAACATCACCATCGTGTATTGATCCTTCGAGAGGTCGTCATCCTCCTGTCCGATTTTGATGATAGGGTTACGTTTGAAATAGACCTCCGCCAGACCGGATTCCATTGCGAACAATTCAGATGTTCCGATAGCAGGGGTTTCGATCACACGCATTCCGGCCATCAGCTTCGTCCCATCGGTCAGGGTGTTGATGATGTAATTTCCATCCGGACTTTTCGTGTGGGCGTATTTGTATGCCGTCACAGGATTCATGTAGATTACATTGAGGTCATAGCTGCCCTGATCGCTATTCGCTTTCGATGCGTCCACAATACTACCCTGTACGCGCATAGCATCGGCCAAATCTCCGATATTCGCACTATCTACAGCGTTTTTCAGGCCTGCCTTAGTGGCATCGAATGCCGTTGCAGCGCCTTTGAGGCCGTAAATGTGATTCGGGTTTGATGAATCGTCTCCATTGCCGGAAAAAATCTCCCGGTCCAGGAACAGCATGCCTTTGGTCATCATCTGGTTGCTGATGCGGGAGGCGATGTATGAAGCATCTTCAAACATTTCCTCCGTCACTTTGATGCGGGCGCTCGCTTTAGCCATCTCGCGGTAGCGTTCCACGGCACTTACCTCGTCCAGATTGGCGTTTTTTTGACCCTCTCCGACGTAGCCCACTTTCGATGTGTACGACCCTTCGATGTAGCCGATTCGGTTTTTGTCCTGCCCGACGCTCCCCTGCATGAGATTAGGAAGAAATGCAAGATTGCGGTCGCGCGGGAAGCTTACACCCGGCAACATCATAGTTCTCGTCACATCCACGGTGAGATCGGACGTAGAGGCTTTGATTTCGTAACTCTTGCCGCCCTTGGATTCGAAAGCCTTGTTCTTGAGGTCGGCTTTGAACTCTTCCGAGGCGATCAGATTCGCCACTGCCTGCACGATGGTCTGCTCTTTTGTTTCAGTTTTGATGCCGTCGATTTTCTTTGTCAGAACATTGAGCCCAGACTGCAACTTTTGAATGTTCGCATTGGCCTGCTCGACCGCTTCTTTGGCTGCTTTGATTTCCGCCTCTTTTGCCTCTGTTGATTTGATCAGCTCAGCGAGTTTGGTTTCTGAATTTTTTGCGGCTTCCTGCGCCGCTTTGATTTCCGCTTCGATTCGCGTAACTTTTTCTTCCGGTGTCTCCATGTTATAAGTGTTTGATAATTCGTGTGTAATATTCTTCTTTGGTTATAGCGTACAATTCGGACAAGTCTTTATCCGGCATCGCCTTGATGTTGTGTGCTGTAAATTCGGATTTCCGCTCAGACGATATTACTGAAGCTTGTGAGTTTGCAGCCCGACTAACAATAGAAATCTCTATTAGGTCCACCTCTTTCAGGTAGCGTATGCCGTTTATTTCGTCGCTTTCAAGGGTGATATACCCTATAGACAATTCGAACAACTCGCCATCTTCAATTTGAATAGCAAGGTCTTTCCCCTTGGTTGTGCGCGATGTGCGAAATTCGACAAACAACCCCTTGTCGTCCTCGGCGATGTCTATAATTTTACCGCGAACATCTTTTATATCGTGCTGGTAGCACAACTTCACCCTGCGACCGTTATCTCCCGATATAGAATTAATGAAAGCTCCTTTAACAACTATATCGTTGTAGCTGTCTTCATGTCCGAAAGTGGAAGCATAGGCTTTTACGTACAAATGCTCACCCTCTCGTCGTATGTCCTCGGCTTTAAATTCTAAGCTTTTATATTCAATATTGCCCATATTAAAGTCATAATGGGCTCATACGATTACTCGCACAAGCCCATCGATTTGTTGTTTGCGTTCATGGAATTTGGTTTGCATCTTTACAAACATTAGCTCTACCACAAAAATAGGATGCTATTGGGCCGATTTTACATGATTTTCACCCAATTATCGGGAGTTAATCAGAGGATTTGTGTATGACCCCACATTTGCACCCGATTTTGACTGTATTTTTGTCAAAACAAGATATATGAAAGCTAAAGCGTGGTTAATATTAAAAGCAGTCAAACTGTGGTTGGCTGTAGCTTTATTATGGTTGATTGCTGCAATATTGTTTGTAGCACACGTCGCCATAGGGATAATAAAGCTAATCTTCATAATCACTCTATTCCCCCTGACATGGGTAGTATATGTGCTGGACCGGAATATTTACAACAGGATAAAAATCCAGTTAGAAGAGCTTCTGCCTTAATTCAGCAATCCTATTAACTCTTCTTTCACCTTTTCAAATATGGGCTGCGGTAGCTCCATTTCAAGGTCTTTCAATAGTTCCTTGATCTTCTTTTCCCGTTCCAATGCCTTGCATGTCGGGCACTTTTCTCTACAATCACACATAATCAATGGTTTTTGCATTTGCAATCACAGCAAATGAATTTGTGTATATCCTTCCATAGGGTAGAATTCATATCACCTGTCAAATAGGCGACTTCCTCCCCTCCCATGTTAAGACCGAAGGTCTCCGCAATATCGTCTACCATGTGCCGCATTTCGTGCTCGAAAGAGTTTAAAAACTGAGCCTGGGAAGAGTGCAGCCCGATAACCATTACCGTGCACTTTAGCCTCTTATTGGAGTAAGTGAACCCGGTATCCATGTCGCATTTCACAAGGTTGCTATAAACCCTGTCCCGGATGTCGTCGGGGCACTCCACATCTGCGAGACTATCCATAATCTCGTCCACATGGTAGCAAGTCACCGCGAAGAAAATATCCAACCTCCAGTCATACTTTTTTATGTGAATGGCGCTCCTTTCCATAGGTATCGTTCCACTTTCTTTCGATCATCCTTCTCTGCTTTCTTGGAATACCGGACTTATCGAGATTCGACACGAACCCGGCAACTTTATTAAAGTCCCTTTCCGGCATATCGCTTAATACCTGCATCGGATTTTGCCCGGCAAGCATCTTGAGTACATATTTGAACATAACTTTAGGCTTTTTTATCCGGAAAAATCAGGATACACAAAACATCTCTTTCCTGTGATCCGTTTTCCAGGAATTCCAATACCTTATTGGCGGTATTCATCAATTCCACACCATCGTTGGTTGTGGTTTGCGCTACTTCTATAGCGAATTTTCTGAGTTCTATACTGTCCATAGCAAATAGTATTTTAAGGAAAAGGGGCGCTTCACTTCCAAAGCGCCCCCGCCGGTTACAGAAACTCCTCCCACATCAAAGGTTCACCTTTGGCGATACAGTCGGCATAGTACCTTGTAAGGGCAATGCCATCCTCCCCGTCCGGGTCGTCAATGTACGCCTTGATATATTGAAGGATTTGCGCCTCCGTGGAAAGGGGTTTAGGGTAGAAATCCGAATAGGCCATATTGGCCACGTACATACAGTCATGTCCCTTAGCTTTCTCAATGGTTACCCCATTGCGCTCCAAGAGCTCCTTGACCTGTTCGTGCGTCCAATGATGCGACGTACCATCCGCATTCTTCATGCGTTTGGGATTGGTCGCATACTCTGCGAGCTTCGGAGAAAAATGCCACCCGTAATGCGACAAATACTCCCTCATTCCTTCCGGAATGCGCTCATAAGTATCCAGCCTGTCCATAGCCTACCTGCGTCTGTACCGGGAATACGGACCCGTTCCGCGGACACCGCGACGTTCGCCGTAATCATCGTCGTCGTCATCGTCTTCTTTCCACGGTTCACGCATGCCGTAACCTCCGCGACCCGATCCGGAATAACCGCCACGTTCACCGTAACGGCCTCCTTCCATCTCTTCGCGCATGTCTTTACGACCTTTGCGATATGCTTTTTCAAGCATCTCGTCCATCTGCTCGTCGTCCCCACTGAAACCCCGAGCGATGCCAATTGCATTCCATCCCATAGTTTATTTGGTTTTTGTTGTTTCAGGTTTGAGAAGGCTCTTTATGTCGTTCAGACTAGGAACAGCCTTCATTAAGTTTTTGATCTCTGTCAACTCGCTGTTCAGCCTCTTGATTTCCTCGTCCTGCTCCCTCGTTTTTGCATAGGACGGATCGAGGTCTTTGAGTATTTGATCGTAAGCCGACAAATTGGCCTTGTGCCGGTCGAAAGAATTGATTATATCCGAGCTCTCCTTCTGACCCGCTGTGATGGCTGGCATAAGCCCCTCGCGCGTCATGGAAACCGTAAGACCTCCTTTGGATTCTACGTCCATGTTGGCTCTTACACCCCACGATTCGTTGTTATCGAGCACAATATTGATATATTGTTGCTGGAATGGGGTTAGCTGGCCCGGAGTTGGCTGCGGATAGTAAGGCATTCCCACCTCTTTGACCGTGGCCACATAAAACTTCGGCGTTTCCCTCGTATCGAGAACATATACGGAGCTTCCTTTTCTCAAATTCTGAAACATGGTTTTTGATTTTTGGGAAAGCGCAGGGGGATTGCTCCCCCATTGCTTTCTGTTTGTTATTGTTTAGACGATTCCGGTCATAATCTGCAACGTGTTGGTCGCCCGATCAAACCAGAATTCGTAAACGCCCGTTCCGGGCAAGTCGGCAACTGTCAGGGCTTCACCATTGAATTTGGTTACAGCTTGAGTTGCTCCGTTCGTCGAGAAAACAATAGGCAGAGTGCCGGTCGTTCCCGTCGGAATGGATTGCGCGATATTTACGAATACGGTTCCACGGTACCACGAATTCACGAAAGCATGATTCTGGAATGAAAACACCACATTGTCGGTGTTCACTGTCACGGACACCGACTCAATAGCGGCCGATCCGCGACGATTCACAAGGGTGAAAGGATATACTGCCATAGCAACCTCCTTTCTCTTTTAACCCCAGAATCCGTTGCCGAAACCGTTCAGGCCGAAACCTAAGCCATACTGTGCAGCCACGCACGTAGGCACACCGACGATGGGGCTGTAGGGTACTGTGGCCGTCTCCGGCAATTTGCATTTGATTCCGTTGACATCGTTTTGCAGGTTGTTGACAGCAGCAACAATCGGAGTGGTAGCCTGACCGATCATCTGACTGAAGGCAGCCGTCTGATGCTCCTGAGACAGTTGGTTGAGCAGCGTTGAATTGCGTTCGCGCAGTGCGTCGATTTTGTCCTGAAGCGCCTGATTCTGCATCTGGTCGAGTTTGCCGATGATGGCGTTAGTGTTGGCCGTTCCTGCATCGCGCAAAGCGAGGGCGTTCTGATTCGCCGTGTTGACCAGCGTGTTGGTTTGGTTGCAGGTAGCCAACTGACTCTCGTATCCCTGCTGCTGGATCATCGTGCGGACATTGCAGCAGCATTCTGCGATCTGGGCTGAAAGCTGACAGTTGCCGGCCTGAATGGCATTGATAACCTGCTGGCCTGTCATGCCGATCTGCCCGGCCACCTTGTCGATCGATCCCTGAAGATTGCAGATTGCACCCTGAAGCTGGGTTGTCGAGCAGTTCAGCGAAGATGCGAGCTGGTTAATGGCGGTACCGTTGCCCTGAATGGCATTCATCAGAAGTTCACGCCCGGCATCGCCGTTAAGCTGTGCGGGGAGACCGTTTGCGTTGTTACCGAAGCCGTTGCCACCGAAACCACCCCAGCAGAAGAACAGCAGAATGATCCAAATCCACCAGCAACCGTCGCCGCCCCAGGCTCCCTTATTGTTGTTGCCGTTCATCAGCGCGGCTACGAGGTTCGGGTCCATTCCCTTGTTCTGCATCAGGGCCGGAAGCATAGAGGCAATGCTGGAATTGCCACTGTCACCGAACATGAAAATATCTTTGTCCATAAACTTTGAAATTGATTGGTTGACACCCACTAACGTAGAGTGCTTCACGATAAGCTTATGGAACAAAACTAACAAGGTGCCTCCCCACGGGAAAACACCTTGCAAATACTTTGTAATATTAAGAATTACAGATTTTTACATGTAAGGATTAAATGGTGCCATTGCCAATTTTAACTGCTTCAGAGTATTTGATTGTTCGCCTTAAAAGCTTGGGCTTTATTACACTTCTCGAAATTTTACTCCAAATACTTTGTTTTGATTTTCCTGCTATTTTCGCTGCCTGGTCATAGGTAACATCCACATCCAATAGCGCCATTAATACCCTCTTCGCTCCGTCTAAGTCATCCTCTGACAGATGCTCGAAGCAACCGTCATCTATCATGTCGGCTAGCTGTCTAAGTATGTCTGACGTTTTACCCATCACACAACATTATAAACTACTGAACACATACAATTGATTAGATTTCCCGCAGAGGCTCCAAAGCGTATATCTCTCGGATATTCCATTTTCTCACCTTCCGGATAAAAATATTCTTGTTGACCAACGGTAACGCCATCCATAACCTGATGTCCGGGACGGGTGTTGTGACCGCTTATCATCCACGTCTTAGTGTATTCAACACCTAATGAATCTATGGATAATTGTCTGGCCACGGATGAGCAGGCCAATGATTCGAATTGCACAATCCTGCGAACTTGCCACAATTCAGCCGTATTCCATTTTTTTACAACAACATCCCTCATATTGCGTGTCACGGTTTCGATGCTTTGCCCCTCATGCTGCATCAGGGTAACATACTCTTGTACCTGCTTAACAATCCACTCCTTTAAAGTGCCTGACACCATACTTATTTTCGTCCCGGAATATTGTTCTATAAAATCATATAGTCCTCTCTCCCATCCAATACTCCGATCATTTTTCTGGCCGATCTTTTCCCGAAATTCATCATCTGCCACTTGAGGCCCAATGTTTAAATATAGCTTGCGAAAGAACGAAGCAAGGTACTGTTCTCTAACTTGAATCAGATCAGGAACAAGGTTCACAGGCAGTCCCAACAAAGCACCCATAACCTTTTTAACCTCCTTCGATCTTTCTGCTGCCAGAATTTTTTCATACGGACCCGACATTCGAATAACCTTGATTATTCGGTTTAATCCTTGTTGTCGTTTGGCAGGAGTTATTTTCATATATACACCTTATTCAGGTTATTGCTTAGGCGGTATATGCTCCATACTTCCGGATACGGTACTATTGTCGTCGCCAGACAAATATTGTTCTGAAACTAAACTTTCCGTAGGTTTCCCTGGCATCACATTTATAGGGAAAATAGGCTCATTGGCCCATGATTCATCAATTGTATCGAGCTCTAAAAGCTTAGCCCGGTCATTATATGATCGGTATGATTTGTCATAGGCGTTCAGCATCTCTGTAACGTCCTTTTTTAGCTCGTCAATTTTATCCGTATTAATAATCCAATGTTCGCCATTCTCAAAGCGACAAAACTTGGTATACTTCTCCAAAAAGTCCTCCGCATAAGGAATTCCAATGTTTTCGATGAGAATTTTTTTTGCGGCAGCCTGGTTGTCATAAGTAGTCTCGCT
The DNA here is from genome assembly GCF_025144995.1 of Alistipes indistinctus YIT 12060. Lineage (NCBI taxonomy): Bacteria > Pseudomonadati > Bacteroidota > Bacteroidia > Bacteroidales > Rikenellaceae > Alistipes > Alistipes indistinctus. The sequence continues at coordinate 163,623 of NZ_CP102250.1, forward strand.
CTTATATAGGGCATAAGGATACCCGTACACAAAGCACAGTGCAGATACAGCAGAATCGGAGCTATCCAGTAATGCCAGATTTACAGGCGTGTCACCCAACAGATGAACATCTATAGGAGACCTCATATAAGAGATGTGCCGACCGTCCCTGCGTTGGTTCAAATCTTCTTCTGTGTTTTGTTTGGCAATTTCAGTGGGACCGCCATGGGTGATATCTTCTTTGGGGGTAACAATGGCAGACACCCCACCTTGTTGGATGGTTGTATTCTGCCTTTTCAGGCCGTTATCGATAATGTAAGTTAACTTGGCTGCTGATACCAGAGGGGATAGTCCGTAATTGGTAGTAACATCGGGATTGTAATCCCGGCTAAACATTACATTTTTAGGGGTAAGCTCTGAATTGAGGGTTAAATTTGATGATAGCGTAAACCCGCTTATGGGAGTAAATGGACCGCCTCTCACAATGAATACTTCTTGGGATGGCATTATATACTGACTGATGAATTGACCTGATTTGAGACCAACCCCCTCCATGCCGTAAACAAAAGCATCCCCCAAAACAAGCTTGTTGATTGCCCATGCTTTTATGAATTCCTTTTGGCTTTCTAGGTCATTGGGGTTTCTCAGAAGATCAATAGACCAATGCGAATCAATAACATTGTTGTCTTTATCATTTAGCTCTGCATACCTGACAGCCTTTGCAATAGCATCTGCGCACCTGTTAACAATCGAGAAAACAGCATAGTTTTGTTCGTAAATTCGAACCAATGAATGCCTGTCAACCTTTGGGAAGTCAATAAGGCGTGAATTCATGTAAATACTCTCGTTAAGCTGTCGGAAGTATTCATTGTCTTTGTTTGTTTTATCAGGAAAGTACCCCTTTCGCTCAACCTGCTTTTTTCGCCCCCAAAACTTTATCATACTCATATCCATTTCGTGTTAAGTGTGTAAAAATCCCATAGCGAGCCCCATCCATAGCATGATTGAAGGCATCCATAGGCTCGTTATACAATGTGCCGTCTTTTTTTACCAGCCATTTGTAGTTCTTCTGCTCATTATGAATGTTAGATGATTCCGATGTGTAATAGATGTTGAAATACTGGACAAATTGAATCTGATTAACCACCGATCCTGCACCCTTGATAGCTGGATAAGCAGATATCCCGTATTGCCGCAATTCCGCAATAGACTTCTGCTCTGCGGAATCACAATACACCTCTGTTAGACAATGATCTATTGAATTTATTTGTTTTAACAGGGATTGGTAGTATGGGGAAAGGCCGATAGCTTTTAATACCACGGATAACTCATCTCTGTTTACTTCCGATCCATCGATATAGATACGCTCATGATGATAAGCAATAGAATGCGAGCCATCATTAAATAATTCTGTTTTTTTATTGCGATAATCCTGCTTTATTAAATTGGCGATATCGGCATTTTGGAGCCCTTTTAGATAGGCAACTTCATGCAAATAAATACTGTTGCTCCTTTTGTCGAAACATATACGAATAATGGCCGTTGGATCATTCACAAATCCAAAATCAACCCCATACCAAGTGTATAGATCGGAAGGATAGGATGTGATTCTGCACCAATTTTTATAGATTACGCCCTCTGCCATCTTCAAGGGCATTCCCATAAAAATATGCTCGTATTTTTCCGGGTCTTTTTCTTTAACGCCTTCGGCTACACGTAAAAATGATTCGTCAAGATTTTCGATGTTATCCAGGTAGGTAGTGTGAATGTAGGTGCAATCATCATGCACCCCATTAAAGTTAAATGGAACCCCCCTGTCTATAAAGAACCTACGAATAATAAAATGCTCTTCGTCAGGAGCATTTAAGATAACTATAACATGAATGTCTGCATTTTTCTTTCGAATCGAAAGGTCGATCTTATCGAAAATAGTCTCATCGGTTAATTCTTCCGCCTCATCCAGTACCCATCGGGTTACTCCGGATATGGATTTTAATGATGCCGTTTGGTTACCGGAAGATGTTCTGATTCCACGAAACAATATACCGCTACCAGTTTGCTTGTTTACGACTGAAGCTTTCGTTTTATAAAAAATAGGCGCATAATTCATTAATTCGACCTTTTCCCAGAACTCTGGAATAATCGATATTTCCGCGCTCGTCATCGTGTAACGAGTGAATAATGTAAGCTGGTCAGGATTGAAAGTATTGCAAACCTCGTTCGTTGATTCGGCATGTGATTTAGCAGACCCTCGCCCACCCATGACGATACAGTACCTTGTTGTCAGATTAAACAAGGGTGCGTATTTGCGACTGTACGTTATTTCCGTTACGGGATTACTGTGCATCATCACACAGAAGGTTTAACCAGCCTACTTAAAATTGATCTGAGGCGGCTGGATGTTTATATTCATATTTTGTGTAACCGAAGATTTTTGATCGTATCCAAGCATTTCTGAGATGCTGTCCAACGACTTCTGCTTATCGTAAAGACGAATCTTGACCCACTCTTCTTCGATGGGCTCCCCCTCTTTAGTATACCTTGTTGTTTTTTTTGTTTCAACACTCTGGATGCACGCTTTCTCTTCGTCGGATAGCTCCTGAAAGTCTTTTAACTCCATCCATCCGTTCCGAAGTCGGGAAAAGTTTGAAAAGGCGATCTTTTGATGCTCCCGTATTATTCTGAGGGCTGATATGCCTGCGGCTTCAGCCAAATGAGCCTTGAGGTAGTCTATCCTTGCCCTAACCTTGCCGTCAGAAAGAAGCTTGGATGCTTTTTCCCAAACAGTCTTATCGCTCATTTTAGAGCAGTCATAGGCAAAGCGGTAAGCCTCGGATGCATTGCCGCATTCGAGGTATTTCAGGACGAATTTTTCTTGCTTTATCGTTAATTTAGGCATGTCACATGAAAAATATATTACCGCCTAAAACCTTAATCACCCTAGATAAAACATCGATCTTCACGGTCTTTCCATTTTCTATATTTTTGACGGTAGACCAATCAACACCACTCTGTTTGGCAAGTTCGTATGTAGACAAGCCCTTTTCACGCCTCTTTTTTGAGACGTATTGAGAAACTTTTGACTTGGTGTCGATCACACTTTTTGTTAGTTCATGCTCCGTCACAATTCCCATATAGTGTGTTTTTACAAAAATAGTTTGTTTATAAGGGCATTTTACCTGTTTTGAGGGCAACTATCGGAATTTCACCCGATAATTACTTTGCAATATCACGTACACAGCGAACAGGAAATCGGCGGCTGACGTCGTCATGGTACACATTAGAATCATCGGGATCAAAGCTCAAGATGTCAGTTTGCGAACCGCCGTACGTCACCAACCAGATCGAAGAGGACCAGTAGAAACCGCAACGGTCCATATATGCACCCCCCTCGTCATAATGACCGCAGGCCGGAAGGAAAATAGACCCCTTGTGATCCGTGTTATGATTCCCACCGAACCACCTGCCTTTTAGTTTCTCATCCCATGTTGAACCAAGATCACATAAATCCTCCCATTCGTCTGCGGTCGGTAAGCGCTTACCCTGTTTTTGGGCGGCTTCCATTGCCTCTGTCCAAGTGAAATAATGATGACCATCCTTTTCAGTACCACCTACCGAGATATTATCTTTATCCCAAAGCAAACCGCAAAGCTCAATCGAATCATTATCCTGTGAGGTGAAAACGGGCGGATCTACTTCGATCACGATAGTATGCGAATCCCCATCTTTGGAGTTGTAGAGCATCTTATGAATCTGGTCTAATTCAAACTCTAAAGGGCTGCTGTCATAGACGCGCTTTAGATTTCCATTGGTGACAATAAAGCCGTTCGATACTTTTTCTATTGAGATAATCTTTTTCATCATTCTACTTTTAGTCCAATTTCAACCGCATTTATTACTGTTTTCCCTATAGGGTTTATCTACCTTTAGAACAATTTGCCATCTTGCGAAATACGGGATCGGCATCGTATTTATCCCTATAGGCTGTAAGATAATGCGTCAATGTTGAATGATTCCTGTTTATCGCGTTAGCTATTTCGATATACGTCAGGTTCCACCGCCTTAATTCGTATGCGAGAATAACCCTGGCCCGAACGAGCGGACAGTACCTGCTTTTACTCCTAATCTCTTCGAGGGAAAATCCGGTTACCGCTTCAACCTTTCGGGCAACTTCATTAATGATAGTCTCAGTAATCATCTCAACTCACATGTTTTAAAATCCACCGTCAACCGATAAAATCCCAGCACATCCGAGCCGATCAATCCTCTTACGTTCTTTCCGGTAGCCCGCCGTAGACTGGTCATGTCCTGTACCGCGAAGCTGGCCGAATACGGGATGCTGTCGAGCGTGAACGGGATTCTTCCGGTGGTCTTTAGAGGGATATAGGTTCCGTCTACGCCGATTACCTCTAAGCCGGTAGCCATGTAGTAGATTTTCGCTTCGTCACAGAGCTTTTTATCCAGCATAGATGTAGACGCTCCGGTATCTATTAAGAATAGCTCCCGTTGGCCGTTTATCGTGGCATAGACGAAGGGAACACGGTCGAAGATGATCTTGCCCGGCTTGGTCTTGTTGAGCTCACAGGCGGCAAGAATCACGGCTATAAAGGCAAGAAGAAAATAAAGTAATGTTCTTTTCATATTTCAGGTTTTTGTTATTTTTGCATTACCAAATTTCATATTGGCTTTGGGTTTGGGTGATAGTAGGAGGGTGAGGCGGACACCCTCCGTTTTTCAGAACTCTGACCGCTTTTCTTCGATCAGTTTACGTAACTCTTCCTTCATTTTTTCTATCTCGTGGCTCCGCTCCATGAGTTCCCGCCTCTCTTCGTCACTCATTCGCGGACATCCCCTCAGCCAGCTATCGAAGTTTGGGGAAGGTATATCGAGAGTTCCGCAGTCCATACAGTAGTCATACCACTTGACAAAATCTTCTCTCGGGACATTCTGATCCACTGCGGTGCGGATGGTATTTATATTCACGAAGTAGTCACCCAGCTCGATAACACCTCCGACTTCATCACCTATCCAGAAATCCGGATAATAATCGAAGCCGTACATCTCGCAAAAGGCCTTCAGATAGGCGTTGCAGGCGTTTATATAGTCTGATTTAAGGCTCATATGATTTTTATTGTTTATGCCTGCGGCGTGATATTTTCAATGTGTTCTTTTGTCGTCTTTTGATTCTGTTCGGAGATATACTCACCGAAATACTCGTCTACAGCACTCTCAAGCTCCTCCAGGCTGTTGTATCCATTGTAGGGACCTTTCGTTTCTTCGGTCATCCTCTCTTATTTTTCGCCTTGCGGCAGTGGGTATTTTCGTCTCTCGTTGTCAACATAAAACTGCTGGCACTCATTTAGAAATTCAAAGAAATCTCCCGGGGAGAACCACACATCATCTCCATAACCTGATGTTGATGTTATAGCAAGTATATAGCCGTCATTATCCGGGCTGATCGAGAGCGACATTTCGGAATCGTCTATGCTATCTTTAAATACTATCTGCTTTTTCATTCTTCTCTTTTTTTCTCAATTTTCACTTTCAACCTCTGGAAGTTCCGCAACTCCCGAATAGCCCCGTCTATGGCCTTGCCGATCTCGGTGGGATTGGGCTGCTCTATATCCGCTCCGCGTCTCCACTTCTGGAAATAGTGAAGCTGGTTAATGATCTCCTTGACTTTCATTTTTTATCTCTTCAATCGTCACCCTCACAGGGCGGCAGGTGTGACTCTCTTTCTCGTAATTGCCCCACGAGGATTGGCCGATGAAATCTTCAATACACCATTCCTCGTTCGGGCGTAGTGACCATTCTACGGGTTTCCCTTCCGGATCAAACACCGCCCACATTTTGATTGTTGTGCTCATATTCCCAATGCTTTTTCAATCAACTTTCTGTTTTCCGAGTACTGAATCGCGAAGTCAGCGTATCTACTATCCCCGGTGTGCGTGTTGTCCAGGTCTTTGAGTAGATCGTTGGTTTTCTGCAAGGCTTCCAGCAATTCCGGGGCGGCGGCGATAAGACGGGCGTTGGCCTCGGCCACTTCTTTATCTAAATTAAGAATTGAAGTATCTTTCCCATCGTACACGATCGCGATCTCGTAGTCTGACTCTGCCGGATATATATCTCTTACGTCTCGCTCCCACGGCCCCGGCGTGCCTTTAAATTTCGGTTTCATTATTCCTGTTTACGTTCGTGAAGTTTACACCAGTTTGTACTTTTGACTGCAAAAGAGCCAATTGCACATCGTAAGTTCTTTTGATACACACGATACTCATCGTAAAAATGTGTGCCACGCACTTCATCATAAGTAAAGTATTTACAATTATTGCACATTGGGGCTTTCTTATCAAATCCTTGCTCCTGCTTGATTTGGTTGACGGTCTTTTTCATCTTCTTACTCCTGTTATGCCCGAAGGCGGTTACTTTAATCGTAGTCCATGAAATCATCTTGAAAAACAAACTGACGGCAATCCTTATCCCACATTATTTCCTTTCCCTGCTTGAAGAAAACATCACTGTGCTCGTCGAATAATGCACATAAACCTATTTGGGTGGTTTCGTCAGAAAAATAGTTTTTGTTGTTATATTCCTTGTATGTCTCAAGGTCACTAATGACAGGAGCAAGAATCTTCTTAGTGTCGTCATTCTCGTACACCTCCATGAATAGGAATGTTCCGCTTTGATACATGTCCATGTCTGCAACATGATCTCCTTCGACCAATTGATTCATAATATCCAAAGTCAAATTCGGATTCTCGTAAAATTCCTGAGTAAAAAAATCTTTTCTTTCCATAGTTTTTATTGTTTTAGTTACTCCTTTACTCGTTCGATGTGACGCCAGTGGGTGACATATTGGCTAATATCGCGCCCTGTTGAATCTTCTACCCAGCAACCGTCTCGGCCAAATTCGGCAAAAGCATAACCGGATTCGGAAAAAAGAGGGCATTTGACCGAGTAATATTTTTCGTCGTAAGGCTCACCGGGTTCCGGCAATTCATCCTCCACACTGATCCACCGATATGCCTTTTCCAGACCTCTGCGGTAGCCGAAAGCATCACCGGCGAGGAAACCATCCCGATACTCCTGATAGCGGGCCCGACACCTGGTGTGATACCCTGCTACATTTCTGTCAAAAGGCCGACAATCAAACTCTTTGCAATTAGTACTTTTGCAGCGCTCTGCAATATGATCGTGCGCGTACTCTCTGGCCGCTTCTTGGGGTGTTTTCATAGCTCGTTCTGTTTAAGTTTATCCATTGTAATTCCCCGGCCTCGGCCATTCTTGCGGATTCGCTCGATTTTTTGGATTCTCCGAATAATTCCTGTCGGTTGAAGATTTGCATCAAGTCCTGAGTACGCTACAACCTCATTCAGCCAGGTTTCAACGCTTACTCCTTTGGGTGGTCCCTGCCAAATGCCGCCTATCAGATAGTTTTTCATTTCCCGTTATTTTTGAAGTATTCGACAATCTCTTCGGCGGTAGCTTTGCGGTAATAACCTGATGGCACGTCTACAAAAGAATCGAATCGCGCAGGCTCATTGAAAACAAACTTCCGAACACCGTTTTTACCCTCATTGGTCGGATACTCTGTGTATGCATACCATTGTTTCCGGTCGTTCTCGTCATTCATCGCCGCCAGGGCTTTGAACAGCTCGATGTTGTCGCCGCAGTCGATATAGCCTTTTGAAACCATCTCTGACTGTGTGACGGGGGATTCAAACGCGCATAATAGACAACCCGATGTAACATCTACATACAACACGTTAGATTCAAGACCCCGCATAAGAAATTTATATCCAATCCCTTCCAGCCACTCGATCAACTCTTTTCGCTTCTCCGGATTCTCAACCCGAACAAAGCAGGGGGTAGTGAAGGTCATTGCTTGTTGAGTTTTTGAATGAATAATCCTCGTAATCTGAACTTAACGTTATCAAAATCCTGCACACATTCAGCCGTCATAAATTCCGTAAAATCCAGACTGTCGAACGCGCATACCGCTCTTGCTTTCAGCGCTTCGATCTCCTCTTCTGCGTCCTGCTCGGCAAGCATCACGCAATACTCAATATCAGCAGCGGTGAATTGAAGGTTTCCGATCTTGATATGCCCATTGATAAATTCTTCTGCTCGTTTGCTTTTCATCTCCCGCTCCTTTCTGCCCTCGATAGGGCTTCATACTCGTTGATCGTTTCAAAAATCTGTAATACCACTTGGGGAACTACGGCGTTTCCGTAGGCTTTGATGGCCTGCTCCCGCCATCGGTTGTAGGCTTTGGCCCGCCGGGGTGTTAGGATTCCTTCAAAAACGGCATCAAAATCCAACCAGTCGGAAAGCCCATCATCTCCTCGACGAACAGGGGATTGAGTTGGGAAGTTTCGCCAGTTTGGCGGTATACTAACTCGCTCATTTCTTCGCCGAGGTTGCTCTTGCCCCTGTCTCTCTTGGCATGGCGACAATCCTGCACTTTCGGAGTAGGAAGCAACCCCACCGGATAAAATTTCGTCTTTCCGTTCTCGCACATCTTCAATCCCTGCGTCTGCGCGGTGGGCAACAAACCATGTCCGGTACCTTTGGTGTGGAGCGCCGACACCGCAAGCTGGAAGTACATACGGCTGGACTTCGTAACCTTCCGCTTCCAGGTCAGCGCACACCTGTTCGAATACCAACCCGTCCGACCAACTAACAATCCCGTAAACGTTCTCGCCCACGACCCAACGGGGTTGAACAACCCGAATAACTCCGAGCATTTCGGGCCACAGGTAGCGGTCATCTTCGGTTCCTTTTTGCTTTCCGGCAGTTGAAAACGGCTGGCAGGGAAAACCTCCTGTGAACACGTCGATAAGTCCTCGGTAAACGGCAAAGTCAGCTGTTCGTATGTCTGTGAATTGCTCTGCATATGGAAAGTGGTGTTTTAGTACGGTTTGACAAAAAGGGTCTATCTCGCAGTTGAAAAGGTTTTGCCATCCGACCCATTCGGCGGCGAGGTCAAAACCTCCGATCCCTGAGAACGAACTGCCGTGTGTCATCTCTCTTCATTCTGTGCCCCGGAGGGGACGGCTTACAAACACTCTTTGATCCTGCCGAGAATCTTATCATCGGACACTTGATAACCCAGCGAAAGGACATCGCACAGGATGCGTCTGAATTCTCCGGGTTTGTAATTCTCGACGGTAGTTGTTTCCAGATTAACCCTGGCGGACAACTCCCTGCGGATAACCTCGCCACGCAGCTCATCATCATCGATTTTCTCCAGTATATCTCTTACATAAAATTCAACTTCGGTATCGACGTCCAAACTAATGTATTTACTCATGATTGTCTGGTTTTTAATAGTTTTGCGTATCTGTCTTTCGGCGTATCCCCGATGTGGATTAATCCTGCTTCTTTCAGCCTTTCGAGCTCTTCGGCCATCTCGAACCAACTGATCGAAAGTTTGTCGTAGATACTCCGGAAAACAATGTTCAGCGGCTCGATTCTTTTCTCTTTTCGTTCGGCGGTCAGTTGCTCGATAGCTTCAAGGACGGTCATTTCTCTTTGCTTTTGAAGTAGTTTAACAGTTCATCCAAACTCATCAGGAGGGTAAATCTTTCCTTGTCGTGACATCTGGTGTCGGCAACTTCGGAACAGGTGTAGTTATCTTTCATGCTTTATCTACGGCTACTTCCGTTTAGCTTAATGAAGTTGAACATCTGTTTTAATCTGTCACCAAGCATCTTCCCATACATCTCAGAAAGAGATTCAAGCGTGAAATTTCCGGTAGCGTGGGTTATGGTTCCTTTGCGGTGACGCTCAAAGAGAAGATCGATCATCGGGGTTGATTCATTGCCGTAGTCTTTGGCGACTTTGGGCTCCCGGCCTATCTCGTCAATCACGAGCGGAGTATGAAGCATTTGGCTTGTGATACCTGATTTGGCAAGGTTGTACAACTCCATGCTTGTTTTAAACAGAACCGGGCAAACCTGCAATCCTTTCGACTGGACGAACTGATTGACCAACCTTGAATAAGCGTCCATTATCAGGGATTTTCCACAACCATAGCTCCCGATCAGGGCAACTCCGAGGAATAAATTTCCAGAGAAAGATTTATCCATTGTCGAGTATTTGTAGAGTTCGAGTATGACCGGCTCGTTACTGCGGTCTATCGTGAACTCGGAATACTCCCCGCGTTCGGACATCACGAGCTCCGCAAAAGCTTTCATCAATCTGGTGAAATCTGCCGGGGAATAGTCCAAAACGATTCTCTTGCGGATGGCAGCGCGGTATTTTTCCTCACGTTGAATTTGAAGGGACTTGATAATCCCGTCAATCGAAATCAGATCCTGAGATGCGTGTTGGGATATATTTTCCATTTTTCTGAGGTTTTTGTTTGTCCAGTTGAATCTTTAGCCAGCTCACAAAGTGGCTTTTCGTGTCATGTAGGGATTTTACCGTGTCTCCTCGGATGCGAAGTTCCCCGAAGAATTTGTCGAGCCACATTCGAGCCTCCTGTGTGTTTTTCAATCCACGCTGCATAGCTACCTGATCCAACCAGATTGTCTGCGTTTGCAATTCTTGTTGAACAATTGAGAGCTCTGAGGTGAAATCCGAGCCTTCGGATGGTGGTTGTGTTTCCCCCATACCCCCTTCTTCTTTTTCTTCTTCCTTGTATGTGTCTTTTTCTTCAAGGGTATCAATACCCTTTGGATACCCTTTCAATACCCTTTCATATAAACCGTGTTTTTGAAGAAGTGAGATGATTTTTTTATGAGGCCGGCACGATTCCGTCAATTGCCCGTATTGAAATTCTATAAAGTCCGGGATGAAATATTTGTTTGCGCCGATTTGCTCAATTCTTCCCGACAATGCCGACAAATCATCATGGGTGACCCGATCGCCTATGTAAGCTGACGCAAGCGCCCAATTGGCCGACCAAACACCCGCTTGGTCGCATTTATCGAAGATGAACCGGACAAGGCATTTATGCTTACAAGAGAGAGACATAAACCACTCTTTGTCCCACAAATCGGTATCTGTAAATCGTTTTGCCATTACTTATATTTCTTACAATCCTTTTTGCTCTTTAAGCCTTTTAACCTCCTGCTGATAGTGCTTTATTAGCACCGTATATTCGGTCGGCCCGATTTTACTGATGTTGTGTCTTTTGATGTCCAAATAGGAAATAACCTTATCCCCGTACTTCTCGATAAGACCGTGATTATATCCGATCATATTGCCTTCGTCGAACCTATTACAACTCCTGCATTGTAGATTCACGTTCTTTTCATCGAACCGCAGGCTCATGTGTTTCCGGTTGACATAATGACCTGCATCCGCATCCTTCCAAAAAACTACCTTTCCGCACGAAATACAGCGTCCGTAACCATTGCTGTCGGAATCCCTCAGTCGGACATATTCGCTGAAAATTCGGTCTAATTTGGCTTTGTAATTCATTAGTAACCCCTCCCATCCAATCTAACCTGCTCCTTTACGAAACTTATCTGCGTCCTGAGATTATCAGATTGATGTTTGCAGGTGGCGTTGATCCGGTCCAACCACTTGACTAACCTGTTTTCATGCCGGCAGCAACTCGTCAGGTATTTATTGGCTACCGTGGCCGCCATGCAATCGATTCGCTCTTTGTTTTCCTCGAAAGCCTTATTGATGGCTTCCTCCTGCAGGAAAACAGCCTCGGCAAGCATCTCACCGGATCGGGCCATGTAGACATTGAGAGTGGATAGCCGGTCGAGCAATACATTTATTTCACCGGAATAATGGGCGTTGAGATACTGCTGTATATCGTGGGCTTCCCTGCAAAGCGGTTCGAGCCTGCCAACCATTGTTTCAGGCAGTAACTCCCCATTATACTCCACCAGAATATCATCCATCATGCGATCATTTTTAAAAGTTTACTTTTGATCTCTTCTTTGTACTTATTGGCCTTTTCAAGCTGTTTCAGGCAAAAATCAATGAAAGGCTCATCCCGTTCTACCCGAAGTATTTTAAGGGCCAAATCCGGATTCTGAACCCTGGGATCGTATGCTATGAAATCACACCATTTTCGACTTGTCACGATCAGGTTCCCCTGAATCTGGGTGTAATACCCTCGGTTCAGCTTCTTCAAATCCTCCTGTGTCTCCAATAGGAGGTACTCTACATAATTTTTCCCGCTGTAAGGACACTTGATCTCAATGATTCCATCTTCACCTACCAATCCATCCGGGGAACCGCCGAAATATTCGTTATAGCGTATGAAGCCGCACAAATCGACTTTATTACCCGTTCTGGCTTCATACTGCATTCGGGCCTCGTCTTCATACTGCTGCCCCCATTTGACCTCTTTGTTGTTGAGTTCCTTGTAATCGAGGATTGTTCCGTTGGTGATCTGCTCGGATACTTTGTCGTAAACGTAATCCTTACTCGATTCGGAAAGTTTGCCGGCTTCCTTGTTGGCTTTACTTTTGGGCTCGGAGAGGAGATCGTCCAGCTCCGAGCTCGTAAACATTTCCAATCTGCCCGAATACCATTCAGGAGTTCTCTGTAGCTGTTCCATGCTCTTTGGCTATATCTTTCAAACCGAAAGCGTTGTTTGCGATCTGCTGCTCGGCAAAGCTCTTTTCCTCCGGTTCGTCTTTTCTTCCCAGGGCCTTGCTGAGTAATTCGTCGTACTTGGCTTTGTCGATATGACCCCTTAAAAGCGCGTCTTTGGCCTCTTGCTCGGTGGAAATCTCTTTCACATCCGGAACCTCCACAACATTGGGATTATCCATGTAGTCGGCCCCGTTTACCCGGATTACAGCCTGATCGCTAATGACAGCGGATTGCATCTCTACCGACATCGGGGCGTATTTCGACAGTAAAAGTTTTAGGACGGTCTTTTTGGCCATCGCATCAAAATCCGTAGCCCATTTACTGTTGTTCCTGATATACTCTTTTGATGAAGAATAAGTTTGTGAGTACTTTTTTGCGTGAGCATCAATCTGCTCGACGCTGCTGTAAGACATTTTTTCAAATCCGTTGGTCAATCGGAAGTAGGCCACATAGCCGATAGTCGGAAGCTGATCCCGGTCAGGAAGTTTTTTAAACTTGATTTCTCCGGTTACAAGGTCTTCATCCAGATATTCGCCTTCCTTGACTTCTGCAACGTTAATAGTCTGAAATTGACCGGAACGGATGGCTAATTGAACAAAACCCTTATATCCAATCTGAAATTGAGCTTCTGTCTTGTTTTCCCGGTTGTTCCTGTAAGGGATGACATAGGCAAAACCGAGGTTTGGATCTAAGGGAAGATCGAGCGCCGTAGCTTTAATGCCTGCATACATGACGCTCAACGGGTCGCATTCCTGTAAATTCTTGTTGTTTGCCACAAGAGCAGTCAAGTTATTTACAAAACTGCTCCGCTTCTCTCCGAGCACCTGACTCAAATAATTCTGTGTCCGTGGGTCGGTGATCTTTTGATTGAAGGCTTGGAAATTGCTCATAACGTTATATTTTTTGAGGTTTGAGGGAGATTGTGGTCTCCTTTGAGGATGGCTCCGATTCGAACGGACTTCCCTTGATATGAATTAGAATTTCGGTTTCCCTGTTGGCCAATTAGGCCGCCATCCTGCCGGTCTTTCCCGGCGGTCAACCAACGTATCGATGGTGCGTCTCGCGTTAAATAATGGTCCACTCTTCTCATCTGACCTTGCGGACAGGGCCGGTTCTGCCCCGGCGACAGCTTTGAATCTTACCCGCGAGAAAGGGTATCTGTCGGCTTCGTTTGTGTTGGCCCTCTCTTGCTGTACATCTCAAGGGCGCACTCCCCGCATCATTGCCTGCCACTTATCCGGGCGTCCCCGGTGGCTGCCTGTCCAATTGCCCGTCTTTCCCGACAGTCCGTCTTTTATTTGGTATTTATCCTATTTTTTATAGCTACCTTAACCTTTTCTGAGATAGGGAGATTGTGGACTGCCTGATTGCACTTTTGATGGGCCAGAACCATGTTGGAAAGATCGTTTTTACCTCCACAACTCAGGGCGATCAGGTGCTCAACAGTAATATCGTCCCCCATCTCATTTCCACAATAGAAGCAACAGGTGCCATCGCGTTCAATCAACCGTGCTTTCTCTTTCTTATAGCCAGGGTACCGACCTGTTTTTATTGGCGCTCCATTCCACTTTCCGCCTGCCCGGAATGCCCTAATCGCTTCATCCGTGAACCTGCCATTTGTTCGTCCAGTGTTATACAGCACCCCTGTTTCCTTGCCTTTAAACCGGAGAATTTCATATTGGTTTGTCGGAGGCAATATTTCGCATCCCCTCTGAGCCAGCCAGATTTTGAACTTTTCAACGTCCATATTAATTTACTTTTGTTGTGGACAGGGCAGGATTCGAACCTGCAATGAGTGCTTACGGTAAGCGTCTTTTACACACTCATTAATGCTGCTCGCCTTGTTCGGCATACTTACCACATGTATTAGCGTCTACCAATTCCGCCACCTGTCCAAATTGCCCGTCTTTCCGGGCTGTCAGCAGACCTTTTAACATCGCGACTTCTCCTTCGTTATAATCGCTTTCTGCGCTATAATCGCTGTCGAGGGTTCCCCACACCTTCCCGGAACTGTCCCCGTCTGTCCGGGATAGGTCGTCTGCCTGCCTCTGGGCATGATGTTTACTGATTCCAAAATACTTCTCGAAAACTTGGCTTTTCACCATCTTTAATGTAGAAATACCGCTTGTAGCGACCGATAAACTTGCCATTCTCATCCAGCCGAACAATCCATTCATCGCCGATTGGAAGCCCTTTGTCATTACGGAGCCTTGAGATAATCTTTCGCGCATCTACAGTACCGCCCACCTTGTTCATCTCGGCGGTCGTCATGATCCTGCCGTGAAGTAAAGCCGCTTCGATCTTCTTCTGGGATTCTGCTAAGCCATCCATAGTACTGAGTTTTGATTGGTTCTTTAAAAACTCCGCGAGCCTCACGGATGGCGGAGTGGTGACCCGGATTGCCGTCCGGATCGTAAAAAATGGCTGCTAACCTAAACCAACATTACTAACCTAACCTGCTTTACGGTAGCAGGAACCGTGTGTTATCATTTCACTCCATTTGAAGTCCGTTAAAACCTCTTCGTCTCTCGTGTTTAGGTGGTATTCCCACCATACCGGTGTTATGTCAATAATCTGATTCGTATACAGGTCACGGTCAATAATCACGGTAACATCAAGAGTGGAATAGAAGTCATCGGTATCATATTCGACTTTTCCATTATAGAAGAACTTGTCATCGATAGCCTTCAGTAACCTCCCATAGACCTCTGCATATATTTCAGGTGTGATATGCTTTTTCATAGCTTCTCAATTTTGCACCCCTTAGCGGACTCGAACCGCTACCTGCTCACACGCGCACAAAAACATCTTCAGTCAAGCAATAACCAGTTATGCGTGTTCGCCGTCTCTCTCCCGTTAGACTAAAGGGGTGGAATATTACAATTTGTCGAGGTACTCTTTGATCGCCTCTTTATCCTCATCGCTGACTTCGTCAGAAAGAGCCATCCGGGAAAGGTTTGCCCTCAGTGGATTCAAAGCTGAATCCGGAGCAGGGCCGGGTGTGATGATAAATTCGTCGTTCATGGCTTTGTAGGTTTACTGTTTTGCTTCAAGAATAGGTAAGCTGGCTTCGGTAGGAATGTAGATCACCTTATTCGCAGATAGATTTTGCTGGCGCACCCACAGATACTGAATGTAAGTAGGCGTTATGCTACCGTTTTCGATCTTTATAGCTTCGGCAGCACCTTTAGCACGTTCAATCTCTGCCTGGGCGTTGAGTTTCTCGGCTTCAAGATTAGCCTTAGCTTCCTCGATCTTGATGCGTCGGTTTTGTTCGGCTTTGGCAAATTCAGCTTTGCCGCTCATTTCTTGCTGCCATACGGCGTAGCGAGGGAATCCGACCATGCAAAGCACAATAATAAACACCATAAGTGCTGCAATTCCAGTAAAATTCAATACGTTTCTCATAACCTTTTTATTAGTGATTTCTTCTTAACTCAGAGAAGTCTAACTTGAGTGCAACAGAGCCCCGGATATAGGTGCGGCTATCTGTGCTGTCAGGATGTTTGGGAATAGCACCCGAATCAACATAAGCCTTGACTGTCCGTGGGTCTACACTTTGTAGCGAAGCGACTGTGTGCAAACTAAGGAGGGCCCCATAAAATTTTTCTGCGTTTACACTGTTTGCGCGTAAATCGTTGAGCTCTTTTTTTAGCTGGCGGTTTTCTATTTCCAAATCGGCCACATAAGCCGCTATACCCGATGCAGAATAGTCCATAATCTTTATCCTATGAAACAATTACACTTGTTATACTGATCGTTCTCGCTTCCTCTCGTCCTCTGCCTCGGCGGCAAATCGTTTCGATCTCCCTACCCCGCCGTACTTCTCTGTAGGTTTCACTTTGGTAGATCATTTCATTCGGAATAAAAGCCAGTAGAATAATTCCAGCCATAATTCCTTTCGCATCCCATGTGCGGATAAATTCGGGGAGCTGTGCGCCGCTTTTAATGCAGTAGTACCAGGCCACAAGCGCCGAAGTGTTATGAGGAATACCGAGCTTATCGAAAATCTTGTTTTTGGTGTTCTTGAAGGTCGAGTAAGCTTTATTTAAGTAGTAAGCCGCCTCTTTGTCCGAACGTCCCGTAGCAATCGTTTCGATCATCCGGTATTCGTTAGCTGTCAGCACTTCCTTTCCGTTCATACTCCCTGACCACTTTACCGACGTAAGCGTCCGTTACCTTCAAAATCTCTGCAATCGCCATGTATGTTCCGCGCGGAGCAACCCCGTTGTTTTCAGTTTTAGCCTGCTCGTAAAGCTCGATTGCCCTGGCTTTCTTTTTGGCCCACTTTTGTTGGTTTTTTGTCAAGACCCTTCTTTGTGGTATCATGTTATGTGTATTTTGTTATTTTGTGATTATCTTGCTTATATTAGTGTCTGCTAAATGACTTTACCTATGATTATTACACCAAAACTTAAAGATGATTTGTTGAGCAACCTGTTGGATCGCGACCTTCGTAAAGGATTGATCCCCGAAAAAGAATGCCTTTCATTTGGTATTGATCCTTGCATGTATGTTTCTATACTCGAGCAATTTGAAGACATGAATTTTTTATCTTTGAGTAAAACCAAAAGTTGCATTTTCATTGATGTTAAGGTTGATATGCATGATTTCTTTCGGCGTGGCGGATTTGTTGCACAGGAAGAACTGTTAAAAGCCAATATCGAGAAGTTAGGCTATGAAATAGACCTTCTTTGCAAACATCTTTCTGCGCCAGAATTTCTTGATAAAGCCAAGACGATTTCGATTATAGGCTCTAATATTCTTTCCTCCCTTGCCTTTTTTCGGTAATCCCAACATTGCCATCTCAAATTGCCTTACCGGATCATCAAAATTGCCCATGAGCATTGACCTAGTTTGCTTAACACGGTAGAATAAGTCACCTTTCTCGTCGGTTACCTCGTACTCCACATAAGACTTGTGCATGCTGGACGCGCTGTCTGTTTCGTAGTAGTTTATCGATATGATGAATTTGGTTGACTGTGCTAATGTTTCCATATTGATGTGTGTAATCAACTGTTTATTTGCCGTTAATAAGCCTTCGGTACTTTTTTACTATTTGTTTATTTGGCCTTTATTGTTTACTTTGTATTGTAGAATAGTTGTTTGATTTGTTTTGTTAATGCAAATATAGAGATTTCTCTGCAATAAGCAAATTATTTACAGAGATTTTTATAAATATTTTTCTTGATAGTGATTTTATGTCTGTAAAACAGAGACTTATAGAGTTTATAAAGCGAGAGGGCTTGAGTCAGTCGAGGTTTGAAAAGGCTGTCGGCCTCTCTAATGGCTATGTAAACAATATATCCAAAGGAATTGGAGCTGATAAGCTACAGAGGATTACAGAGAAATTTCCTTATTTAAACGCAGAGTGGCTACTAACTGGTAAAGGTGAAATGTTAAAGGCGAATACTATACAAGAAAGGACTGAATTACCTATTAACCCTAATGTTGAACCTATAAACAATGAGAGTATGTTAAACAGGGCTTTTGATGCATTGGAACGCAGAGATGTGGAATATGCAAAGCAGGGTGAACGAATTGACAGATTAATTGCATTAATGGAAATTGCAATGGGGGTCAAACAAGAGATGATCGACGAAACCGTCGAAAAAAAGAGAGCTATGTAATAGGTCAAAAAGACCTATTTACAACAATAAAGGACGGATGATGTCTTTGTCCAAGAATTTAGGCAAGAAATAACCAATATAACGGCATCATGTTTTGGTGCCGTTTGTTGTATAAATCTTCTATTTATTATGAAAACGACTTATGTATTGAGTGTAATTGTTTGTGGGCTATTATTTACTTCGTGCGCATCTATACCTATGTATTCGGAACATGTTTACTCCATAGATTTTAGAAAGTATTCCGAACAGGGATTTATTATTACCCCCACCGATAACATCAACAGGGAATATACTTCTTTGGCTGATATAGAAATGGTGTTTACGTTTGGATATACCGAAAAGAAAATTGTCACAAGGCGTGGTTTTTCTCAATCAGAAGTAAAGGATGATTTATACATAGATAAAAATACATTAAGATCTAAAAAGCCGCGTGGTGATAATTGGTTTACACCAACTCCTGAATATGTGCTTGACCAATTTGTTCAATATGCTAAATCGATTGGAGCAGATGCAATAGTTAATTTTAAATCAATAAAAATAGAAAGTTATCCTGGTAAAGTAACGTTAAGTGGATTTGCCATTAAAATTTTGGATTAATAGGCAATGAGATATTTTAAAATTATATTATTGTTAATCACTTTAATGTGTACAAATAGGGCCATTGCAGAGGTGCGGCCCGGCATAAAGATCGGCCTTAATGCTTCAGGTGTTAATTCCTATGACACTAAAATAAGTTGTCATGCGGGTGTTTTTGTGAATATTGATTTGAATAAATCCTTTCGTTTTTCCCCGGAAGTATTGTATTCACGAGAGGGTTTTGAAGCGGGCTATCCTGACGTTAATAGGATTAGATTGAATTACATGCGAATACCTTTCATGTTTCAATATATTATATCTAAGGATATTCCGATAGGATTTGAACTTGGGCCTCAAATGGGTGTTTTATTGAATGCCTGTCAAAAAACCGATGAAAGTAAGACCAACTTAAATAATTGTAGAGATTTTGATTGTGGGCTGGTTGCAGGCTTGCTTGTTGATTTAAATAAGTTTATCGTTCAAATAAGGTATTGTCAAGGTATAACCACGATTATCCCTAATACTAACTATCGAAATAACAACATACAAGCATCATTGGGTTTTAGATTTTAAGAACTATATTTGCCTTATCCTCATTTTAAGGCAACAGATAATTTAGCGGCTCTACACCCCCGTGCTGGAGTGTTAATGCACCCACTGCCTGCCTTAAGGTGAAGGATAACGGGACAGGTAGAGCCGTTTTTCAATTCTACCTTGCATAAGTATCCTTCTATGCAAACCAACTTCACAGCCTCCGATGTTACGGAGCGCCTCATCAGGGACAAGGTCTTTAGATGGGAATTGCTTGAAGCCGTCATCCGAGATAGGCGGATGAACCGATGGCTAAAAGAGGTGGTGGGTCAATTATTCGACCTACTCAAAGAACGAAAAGCCGCACAAAAGCGGTAGGAAGAGAAAAGGTGTCGGAATCGACACCTTTTTACATACAAAACTATCAACTACATAAAATGTAGTTTTCGTGGAAATATCAGATGCTTTCTGCGCATTTGTGGATTCTCTTTGATAAATCGAACAAGGCATTACGCAAGGTCTCCTTCTCTGCCTCATTGAAATCATCCGGTTTTCCATTATTCATTCCATCCATTTTATGATAAAGCCATGACCGGGACTTCTCAAAATAACGCTCTGAGATTTTAGCCCAAGACACATCCAGCAGAATATCGGACATTTTCTGCTTCACCGTTTCACGGTTTTGTTTTACAATAATTTCCATGTCATTTTCCGTTATGTAGTATTGCAATTGTAATACACTTTTGTGTATTATCCAAAGAATTTCATAAAGAATAGCAGCGAAAAACCGAAATCCTGCATTATATTTGTATTGTTTTAATCCAGTTTTAACTATGAGTAAGCCTTCGACTATATCTGGCAGCATGCAAATCGGAAATAAAAAAGTAACCGTAAAATTAGCTCTTCTTCTCTTTGAAGACGGAGGGGTTAATATTGCCTACTGCCCAGCTGTAAACGTTTACGGATACGGAAACACTTCCACCGAAGCCAGCAAGTCATTTGAGGTATGCTTGGAGGAATTTTTTACATATACCCTGCGCAAGAAAACGCTGGTAAAGGAATTGGAAAATTTAGGTTGGCGGATTAAAAAAGAACATAAATTTTACCCTCCCGAGTTTTCATCCCTGTTGGATAAAAACAAAACATTGCACAAAATACTGAATACCCGTAATTTCACAAAAATAGATCAGGATTTCACTATTCCGGCCTTTTCATAGATGGTACGCCTACACAACGTTTCCTTAAAAATATTTCGGGGATTCCTGGAGGAAAAAGGGTTGAAATGCATCAGGAATAAAGGAGGACACGAGGTTTGGTCTAGGTCTGATTTACGGCGTCCGGTAGTTCTGCAATCCCATATTGATCCTATCCCTGAATTTATTGTCAAAAACAACCTTAGAACAATAGGTGCTACAATCTCGGATCTTTTGCGGTACATGGGGTCATGAAACGGGTTTACTTGAAAAAAGGATGATTTAGCAACATCTCCGCATTCTCTTCGGCTGACACCTTGATATATTTGAGAAAGGTTGATTCTTTTTTATGACCGGTGATCTTCATTATGGCTATAGGCGGAACGCCGGATTTGTAGGCATTGGTCGCAAATGACCTCCGCGCGGTATGGGTGGTTACGAGATCGCATTTGGGGATCGGATGCTGCTCCTTGCGCCCTCCGATAATTTTGGTCACAAGAACTTCATCTGTTATTCCTGCCATTCTGGCTAACTCCTTAACTCGCATATTGGCGTGTTGATCTGACATCCTCAAACTACATCCTTTGCTCAAAATTTCCCGGACAATCGGATGTAATGGAATGACCACATCCACTCCTGTTTTTTGTGTAGTTATGCGGATTAAATCTCCATCAACATTGGCTGCTTCAAGCCTTGACAGGTCTGAAATCCGAAGTCCGGTATAGGCACCCACCAAAAATATATCGCGGGCTAAATTCAAGCTTTTCTGTTTGCGCTCTGCTTTTTCGCTGGACGGAATATCAAAAAAACGGCCCACAGTCTCAGCGGTTAAATCAAGTTTATATATTTTAGTCAATTCGGATTCTGACAGATAGACATTATATACATCGTTTTGAATAGCCGTGAAATCCTTGTGCCGGAATCCCTCGCACGATATGCCATCATTCACTGCTTCCCGGCATACAGTCTTTATCGTTTTGGCTATCATGCCGAAATAGTTGTCGGAATACCCTAAACGCAGAAACCACCGGCGAAGATCGTTGTACAGGTCCATGCCGATCATTCCAAAATCCAGCCTTCTACCCTTCCCTTTCTGATATTCCTTTAGCTTATTAAGGCAGGTAATGTAGCCCTTTATGGTATTCGGGCTTCTGATAACTCGATTATTATCGATGAAGCGCTCGAAATAATCGGTAAATAAAATAGGAGTGTTGTCCTCTTGATTAGTATAATGAATGTTATCGAAATACTCCCAGAATTGCGCTTTTGAGGGCGGCATTTTCCACTCCTTGAAATGTGCAATGGTTTTCATGGCAGACACCTCCCAGCGGTCTAAAACGCTATTTACATCGTTTCCTTGTCTGAAATCTCGAACAACTTTGCATCTCGCTTTTTCCTGGTTCCAATAAACGACAGGCGTTGATTCTCCCGTAGATTTTTTGTAATATTGTCCACGGAACGAGATGTAAATCAATATGGAGCTTTTAGATTTACTCTTGTCTTTTAGTAGAAATGTAACGGCCATAAAGGGGAGTGAATTGGGGAGTGAAAAGTTGCAGATTTATAGTTTGCTTATTCTGCAAATTTAACCCTTTCATCCATATAATCAAATATAATGCAGATTACCCACTTTGTTAATATGCAATTTAAATACTCCCGTTCCGAGTACTGAAAAATGCCTGTCAGTCTTTATAGACTGACAGGCATTTCGTTTATTTGGTATGTGGACGTATGGAAGATTGGAACTTATCCCGGAAGATGTCCCGATCATGACTTGTTTCGTCATGTCATGGTTATATAATCTAGGGCCCTGTGGTCCGGTCAATCAGGTCTGACGGAAGATTTATAAAATCTTGTCGAGTAGTTTTTTTACATGGTCCGTAGCCTGCTTCCCCCCTTCGATCCAATGAATCGCCTCGTCACGCCGGAACCAGGTCTCCTGGCGTTTTGCATAGCGCCGGCTGTTGCGTTGGATCAGTTCGATTGCCTTGTCACGCGAATGCAGTCCGTCGAAAAAACCGAACCACTCCTGATAACCGACCGTTTGCAAGGCATTCAGGTGACGGAGCGGATAGAGCCCGCGGGCTTCCTGTTCCAGTCCGGCTTCGACCATCAAGCCTACTCGCCGGTTGATGCGTTCGTAGAGCACTTCGCGCGGATAGCGGATGCCTAGCTTAATAATCCGAAAAGGGCGTTGTTTGGCGGTTCCGCTGCGGATTTCGCTATAAGAACGTCCGCTTTGCAGGCAGACTTCCAGAGCCCGGATCACCCGTTGCGGATTGCTTCGGTCCACCGAAGCATAGTATTCGGGATCGAGTTCGCTCAATTGCCGTAGCAGCGGGAAGAGTCCTTCTGTTTCGGCAGTACGGATAAGTCGTTCGCGCAGGGCCGGATCGGTTGCGGGCATCTCATCCATCCCTTTGCAAACCGCATCGATATAGAGTCCCGATCCGCCCACCATGAACAGCGTGTCGTGTTTGTGGAAAAGTTGTTCCAACAGTGCGAGTGCATCCGCCTCGTACCGGCCGCACGAATACTCTTCGGTGATGCTGCGCGAAGCGATGAAATGGTGAGGAACGGCCTGTAATTGTTCGGGTGACGGAGCTGCAGTTCCTATCGGTATTTCACGGTAAATCTGGCGCGAATCCGCAGACAGTATTTCTGAACCGAACTCTGTTGCGAGCGCTACGCTGACATCTGTCTTGCCCGTTGCGGTTGCCCCGAGGATGACGATCAGCGTTTTGTCCGGCTTATTCGTCATCGGCATAGCTTTCATTTCCATCGAAATCATCGAAATCGCTCATGATCTCATCGAAGATGGAGCGGTTTACCGGAGATGCTGACGGATCGAACTGATCGGGAGCCTCACCGTTGGCCAACAGCAATTGCGGGCCGCCTTCTTCATCCCGCCGGGCGTCGACCAGTTCCAGATAGAAGGCCCGATCCCCCACTGCATCGAATTGATAGATTAACCGGTTGTGGTTTTGCCGGATCACGTCGGCCAGTGTCATGTCGCTCATTGCGCCGGGAACGGAGGTTCCTTCCACCCCTTCGTCCTCGCCTAATCCCAGGTCCAGGTAGGTGTATTCCGAGAGTCGGTTCCATTCCCGGTCGGAAGTGAAGAACGACGTCATGTTCTCTTTTTCGTATTTGAGATCGTCGCTGATAAAGACATGCAGGTCGGCCAGCGTCATCTCGGGCGGAAGCAGGTAGTCGCGCAGGAAGTTGTCATCCTCATCGCTAAGCATTCTGAATTGTAGCAGCATATTTGGAGCTTTATAGTTCGAGTAAAAATTTCATCACGTCGATGCCATCCGGATAATCTGTCGGAGCGGGATGTTGGGCCTGTCCGAAACGCACCCGGCGAGGGTGGCGGATACGGTCCGATACGACGCATTGTATTCGGGAGTCGTGCCCGGGGAGCCAATCTTCGACTTCGGAAAGCGAGTCGTAGCGGGTGCAGGCCAGTTCGCTTACCGTTTGAGCGGGTTCTCCGCCTTCTCGTAGCAGGAAAAAACCGCCATCCGTAAAAGGCTTGCCCTGCATCGTGTTCAACGCAAAAGCCTGACGATAATTGTGCAGGTATGGCGGATGAGTGACCGGGTCTTTTTGCAAAGCGCGCATGAGCGGCTCCGTATCGTAGTTTCGCGGAAGGAATAACTGGCTGACATTGCGGCACCCCATCCCGAAATAGGTGAAAATGTCCTGTCTCAATTCAGCTAAATCTGCCGGGGTTTCGTCGCCGGTCAGCACGGCGATGCTGTGGCGGCTGCCCCGAAACAGGGCCGGCATATCGTGGTATATGGTCCGGAAATAACGGTTCGTATTGTCGCTCCCGGTGGCAATTACGGCATCCGGTCGTTTACCGTTCATGCGCTGCAACGGTAATGACGGATCGATTCCGGTGAGCAGTTCGGCGATGTGGTCGATCAGTACGCTGTCTTTCGACGAAGGTTTGTAGAGGCAGCCGTGCCCGCTGAGCAGTACGCACATCAGGTCGAAAAAACCGACCAGCGGAATGTTGCCCGCCATGATGATTCCCACCCTCCTGACCGTTTTTGTTCCCTGCTTTTGGTACGGTCGCAGCCATGTTTCGAGCAGCTCAGGTTGCAGCATATCGTTGCATATCGCCCGTATGGCGAAAGCGACCGATTCTGCGGTGAACCAACAATTCGCTTCAGTGGCCCGGCGGATTACGGGATCGAGTCGGCCTTCGTCGAGCTCCTGTTGCAGGATTCTGCCTAACTCTACGAAGGGGCCGATCGGATATTTTGCAGCGGGATTCATACAACAAAACTACAAAAAACTTACCTTTGCCCAACTGCATTACTCAAGAATCGCTGTATTATGAAATTTCTCGCCCTAATCCCTGCGCGTTACGCGTCGACACGCTTCCCCGGCAAGCCGCTGGCCGACCTGATGGGAAAACCGATGATTCAGCATGTGTATGAAAAGGCGCATGCCGTGTTCGATGCTTGCTATGTGGCGACGGACGATCCGCGCATTGAACAGGCCGTGCTTTCGTTCGGGGGCCGGGTGGTCATGACCTCTTCCGAACATCCCAGCGGTACGGACCGCTGCCGGGAAGCGCTGGTGGAAGTGGAGCGGGAGACTGGCACGGCATTCGATGTGGTTGTGAATATCCAGGGAGATGAACCGTTCGTCTCGCGTGAGCAATTGGAACTGATACAGCAATGCTTTGAGGACAGCGGTACCGATATTGCCACTTTGGTTAAGCCTTTTGGTCCGCAAGAGGATGTTTTTAATCCCAACTCTCCTAAAGTGGTGGTCTCGGCACAGGGTTATGCACTCTATTTCAGCCGTTCGGTTATCCCTTACCGGCGCGGTGTCGAGCCACAGCAATGGCAGGAAGGATTCAAATACCTGAAGCATATCGGGATGTATGCCTATCGCACCGGTGTGCTGCATCGGATCACCGACCTTCCCCGCGGTGTTTTGGAACAGTGTGAATCGCTTGAACAACTGCGTTGGCTCGAGAACGGATTCAAGGTTAAAGTGGCAGAGACGCTTTCGGAAAGCCTTGCGATCGATACGCCGCAAGACCTCGAAGCGGCGCGGGCGTTTATGGTCCGGAATGGCGGCTTGTAATCTTTTCAGGGCCCGGGATTTGGGAAATCGGGAAAAAACGGTATCTTTGTCAAGTCATATCGTTCTTCTGCGGTTCGTCCGAATTGCACCGTGTGACCTCCTTATTTTGTAAATTCCTACCACCATGTACGATAAAGATGCCCTTCAGGGTAAGACGCTTGCCGAATTGCGCGAGATCGGACGTCAGTTCGGGATCAAGGCGCAGATGCGCAAGCAAGAATTGGCAGACAAGATACTCGAACTATCCGCCCGCCAGCAACCGGCCGTTTCTCAACCCTCATCCGATGCCGAATTGTCGTTCGAATCGACAGGTGTGAAAACAGTCCGGCCGGTCGGAAGACCCAAAAAACAGACTGCTCCTCCCGCTGAAGAGCAAACTGCGGTGAGGATAGGCCGCGTTGTGCAGGGTGAACCCTACCGCAAACAGCGCGGACGGCGTCCTAAGGATAACCGGGACGGTGCGGAACAGCGAGATCCGGAAATTTCAGCAACGACGGTTGAAACTGAAGTCGCCCGTCCGAGTACGCGTGAAATGCGAGGGGACTCGCAGGAGGGCATGAAACGTCACCGGCGGGACAGGATTACCGTTAACAAGGCGATGAAAAACGTTGCCGGGGAGACTGATCCCGAAGCCATATTGATACAGGAGGGAGGGACTGATTTTACGGATATACCCGAATTGCCCATCGCAGAGACGCCGTCGGCCGAATTCCGGCTCCAACAGGAGGCTCCTGTTGCCGTGAAAGAAGAGTCTGCTGTCAAAGAGGTTAAACAGCCGCATATCCGGCGCGATGCCAAAGACGATTTCCTGGGCGATGTCGAAGGCGAAGGCGTGTTGGAAGTCATGCCTGACGGATATGGATTCCTGCGTTCTACCGATTATAACTACCTGAATTCACCGGATGATATTTATGTTTCCCCATCGCAGATCAAACTGTTCGGACTGAAAGTCGGCGATACCGTACAGGGAATGATCCGTCCCCCGAAAGAGGGTGAAAAGTATTTTCCGCTTGTCAAGGTGAACCGGATCAACGGACTGAGTCCTGATGAAGTGCGTGACCGTGTGCAGTTCGAGTTCATGACCCCGTTGTTTCCTTCGGAGAAATTCAATCTGACCGGCAATGGGCATAATAACCTTTCATCGCGTGTAATCGACCTTTTCGCACCGATAGGCAAGGGACAGCGCGGCCTGATCGTGGCACAACCCAAAACAGGTAAGACGATGCTGTTGCAGTCGATCGCCAATGCGATTGCCGATAACCACCCCGAAGCGTATCTGATCGTACTGCTGATCGACGAACGCCCCGAGGAGGTGACCGAAATGGCGCGCCACGTGAAGGCGGAGGTGGTCGCCTCGACATTCGACGAGCAGGCGACGCGTCATGTGAAGGTGGCCGAAATGGTACTCGAAAAGGCGAAACGTATGGTCGAATGCGGCCATGACGTAGTGATTCTGCTCGATTCGATCACCCGCCTGGCCCGGGCTTACAATACCGTTCAGCCCGCTTCGGGCAAGGTACTTTCCGGCGGTGTGGATGCGAATGCGCTGCACAAGCCCAAGCGCTTTTTCGGCGCTGCCCGCAATACCGAGGAACGCGGCTCGCTGACGATTATCGCTACGGCGCTGATCGACACCGGATCGAAGATGGACGAGGTGATTTTCGAAGAATTTAAAGGTACCGGTAACATGGAATTGCAGCTTGACCGCCAGTTGGCAAACCGGCGCGTTTACCCTGCTGTCAATATCGTGGCATCGGGTACGCGCCGCGAGGACCTGTTGCTGAGCAAGGAGGTGATGCAAAAGATCTGGGTATTGCGCCGCTACCTGTCGGATATGAATCCGACCGAAGCGATGGAAGTAATCAAAAAGCATATGGAATCGACCCGTTCGAACGAGGAACTGTTGGTTACGATGAACCAATAATCGTCAGGTTTATCGACCTGTTCGTTGCGATGATGCCGGGCGATAACGATAGATTGTGGGCGATGTACGGATAGATTCCGTCGAAAGTTTTGCCCCCATGTAAAGAGCGGGATGCCGTTGCAACGGCATCCCGCTCTTTTTGGGTATGTATGTATTTTTGGGGTTGTCTATCCGGGCCGGATCTGGTTTATGGATAGGCTGCTTGCAGGGTTTTCCAAAGGTTCAGGCGCAACTGCGATGCCGAGAGGCGTTTGTTCGTGCGTGTCGGATGAATACTGTTTGAAAGGAAAACCATGAACAGTTTCTTGCTGCGGTCGATCCCAAAGATCGTTCCGGTAAATCCGGTGTGGCCGCAACAATCCGGACCGCCGAATGCGCTTGCCGTTCCACGCTTGTCGAAGCCCAATCCTCGATAGATACCTTTGGCCGACAGCGGGGATGACGTAAAGGTATCGATCGTGGCCGGAGTGATGATCTGCCGTCCGTTATAGGAACCGTTATTGAGAATCATTTGGCAGAAGCGGGCGATATCGGATGCCGTCGAGAACAGGCCGGCATTCCCCCCTGCCCCGCCGGAAACTGCGGCGAGCTCGTCGTGCACGAAGCCTTGGATTGGTCCCCGCCTCAGTAGTTTATCGTTTTCGGTCGGTGCAATACGCTCTCGCGAGGTCCATTCGAGCGGCCGGTATCCTGTGTCGGTACACCCCAGTTCTGCAAACAGTTCGGCGGTCGATTCTTCGAGTGTGCGACCGGTAATTCGTTCGGCGATTAGCCGGAGCAGGTACATGTTCGTGTCGTTGTAGAGGTAGCGTCCACGCCGGCCGGGGTCGTAGCTGCGGATAATCTTGCGGGCCATGATCGTATCGACGGACGGATTGACCCACAGCGAATCTGCGATCTGCCGGTAACCGGGCCGGGGAACTCCGGAGAGATAGACGGAATCCTGAACGACATTACGCACCATGTAAAGATTTTGATCTACCAGATAAGGATATTGTTCGTTACGGTGGCCGTTGAACAGTTTCCCGCCGTGGGCCGGTTTGATCAGATCGGGATAAACGACGGTCGGTTTTAATCCCGATGTGTGCGTCAGCAGTTCCTGTATGGTGAGCGTTGTGAGAGGTGTCCCTGCAAATCGGGGCAGGAACTCCCCTACGGTTCGCTCCAGGCTTATTTTTTTTTGGTCGTAAAGGCGCATCAGAACGAAAGTGGTCGAGAGTACTTTCGTACACGAGGCTACGTCGTAAAGCGTACTGTCCGTTACCGGAACCGTGTGAGTATAATCGAGGTCGCCGTAATTATGGGTGTAAAGAGTCTGGTCTGCGGTACCGCACAGAAACGCTGCACCGGGAAATGCGCGGGCAGAGAGCTCCCGTCGGATCATTGAATCCATCCGCTCCTCCTCTCTACGGGGCAATTCGCCGCTTCGTGTTGACAACACCGTACCCAGCAAGAGAAATATGGCGATCAATCCGGATTTCATCGGGACGTATTTTGTGGTAGCGGTTCCAATTTAGGCAGAATGTGCAAATCCTGCAGGGCGACGATCGCTTCTCCGTTGTCGCCCAGAATGTTGATCCGGACGGCTTTAACAGGTTGTTCGGGGCAAAACGTTGCACTGCCGCTGTCGTCGAGCGGGCCACAGTCGGTGAAATGCGTTCCGTCGGTCGAATATGCTACCGTGCCCTGCGTGACGATGTAACGCGTGACGTTGGGAATACCGGTCTGGATGACGATAGCCCGGCACGAGACCGGCTCGGCGAAGGTGTATTGTATGTAATCGCCTTTTTTGCACGCCCTTGAACTGCGGCTGTAACTGGTCAGGTTGTAATCGGTGAGTCGCTGCGAGGGAAATCGTGAGGAGAACGGCAGCGACGAAGTAATGGTGGTTTTCGGTTCGATACAGGGCGACGGCCGGAAACTGAACGAAACCGGATTGGCCGCAGAGCTGTTATTCGATATCGTCAGGATAAGGTCTGCCGACTTGTTGCGGTTGTCTATATACAGGCGCAACGGAGAGAACGGGTTGGCCTTTTGTCCGTTACGGATGATGGCATACGTGGTGTCCGGTCCCGTTACATCGAGCCGGTTGATGACGGTTTCCGGGTCGCCGGGCGTAACGGTCAGGTACCAAATGCCGTTTCGGTCTGTATAGCGACTCAGCGGGAAGGTCAGCGTACGCCGGCTGCTGGCATGCAGCACTGTATCGAAAGTGGCGGCAGGCGGTACAACCGGGCTGTGTGCGTTGCCGTAGAATGCCCGGAACCGGTAGCGTTCGGGCAGCGTGTCCCGGATCGGAGCCGTGTAGCGTGGAGAACCGGCGGTCGGATCGGTGTCGTCGGCGGTATAACGGATCGTGGCGTGCGGCAACGAGGCGGCAGAGATAACACCGTGATCGTATTTGATTTCCGGTGCGAACAAATGGAAGCCGATGCCCATGGCGTCAAGCCGGGCCAAATGAGTGCCGGTCAGGCGGACATAAAAATCGTTCCAATCCCGTACCTCCGGTCGGCTCCATCCCACCTCGGCCAATGCACACAGGCGAGGATAGGCCTGGTATTCGGCAATACGGTCCGGATGGTCGAGCAACTCCGCCCACAGTGCGCCCTCTACTCCCCGGACGAGTTTGCTTTTTTCGGCGGAAGCGGTGACGGATGCAGGATCCAATGCATAGACCCGCCGCGTGTCGACAAGCCATGCCCATGTGTGTCCGCGGTCGAATGCATTTTGCTTCATGTCTATGTAGCAGTAAGATGCGGGCATCACGATGACGGGTAGTCCCCTGTCTACCGTCTCGGTACAGGCTTTCAAATCGTGCCAGCCCGAAATTACCGTGCCGGCGGATAATCCGTTCGTTGCCGATGCTTCGTCCCAGAACATACACCGTTTACCCTCTTCATGAGCGATTTTTTCCAGGCGCAGGACGAAATAACTGAATATCTCTTGAGGGGATTTCATACCCTGTTTTTTCATCAACGCTTGGCAGTGCGGGCATTTTTTCCAGTAGCGTGTGCTGACTTCGTCACTGCCCAGGTGCAGGTAGTGCGACGGAAAGAGTTCGGCCACTTCGTGAATGATGTCGCGGATCATTTCGAAATTCTCTTCGCGGGCGGCGCAAAGCACATTGCCCGTTACTCCGTTCCCATTCGGATCCGGATCGTCCGTCGTCCGGCAGAAGGTCTCCGGGTAGGAGGCTGTCAGGGCGAGGGCGTGGCCCGGAAGGTTGATCTCCGGAATTACCTCGATGTTGCGGAATGCCGCGTAACGGACGATTTCACGGATATCGTCCTGCGAGTAGTAGCCTCCGTAGCGCCGTTGTCCCGAGCCGTATGAGGGAGGTAGCACCTCTCCCGGTCCGCGCCAAGCTCCTTTGGCAGTCAGTTCGGGATATTTCTTGATCTCGATACGCCAGCCGTTGTCGTCGGTCAGGTGCCAGTGGAATTTGTTGAGCTTGTGACGGCTCATCCAATCGAGGTATTGCATGACGGCCTGCTTGTCGAAAAAGGTGCGCGATACGTCGAGCATGGCTCCCCGGTAAGCGTACCGAGGACTGTCTTTGACCGATACGGCATCCAGTGTCAGTGGTTGCGGAGCCGAGGCGACCGATTGGCCGTACACTTCCGGAGGCAGCAGTTGAAAAAGGGTTTGCAATCCGTAAAATACTCCGCCGCGGTCTCCGCCCCGGATGATGATATGTTCCGGTTCGATCGAGAGCGTGTAAGCCTCGTTTCCCAAATGCCCTCCCCGGCGCAGCGAGATGTAATTGGTTTCCGGCGTATGCGGTACGGTTTGGAGCCGGAAACCGCAAACTCTTTCGATGTGATCGTTCAGATACCCGGCCAGGTCGTCCGACTCGTGCGGGACGATCACCGTTTCCGGCGTAATGGTAAAACGCCCTTCCGCATAGGCCAGTTCCGAGGGCTGCGGGATCAATTGCTGCCCGTGTCCGGGGACAGCATGCAGGATCACAAACGTCAGGATGGCCAGAAAACGGAAAGAATTTATCATCGGATTACTCTTCATACAACAGGTAAGGTTTGCGCTGGACAAGGAAGCGTTCTACATCCCCTTTCCAGCGGCTTTTGATTTCGTCGGCTCCGGCTCCCGCGACGATCATTTCGCGGATGTAATTGACACCGGTCAGCTTGTCGAATATCGGCAGGAAGAAACTCTCGCCTCCTCCGATTTGTCGGTAACTTTCGATCAGGTACGCGAGATTGATTCCGTTTTTCCAAAGTATGCTGTCCGGTGGCTCCCGGCGCAGGTCTTCGCCGTGGCATAACACGCCCCGTAGCGGCGGATTTTTCGCACCCGGATTACTCTGCGGTGTGAACGAGTAGCTGCTTTGGAGTTTCGGATGTCCGTAAATCTGAAACGGGGCATCGGTACCCCGGCCTACGCTGAGAGGCGTGCCCTCGAAATAACACAGCGACCCGTAGAGGTAGATCGCCCGCATGTTGGGAAGATTCGGCGACGGTTTCACAGGCAGTGTGTATCGGGTTTGGTGCGTATAATTCAGACATGGAATTACCTTCAATGCACATTGTCCCCCGTTTCGGAGCCATTTTTCGCCGTTGATCATCCGGGCCAGTTCCCCGAGGGTCATGCCGTGTACGATCGGGATGGGATGCATGCCGACGAACGAACGGTTTTTCGGATCTAAAATCGGCCCGTCTACATAGAAACCGTTGGGATTGGGACGGTCGAGGACCAGGAAGTCGACACCGTTTTCAGCGCATGCCTCCATCATGTAGTGCATCGAGGAAAGGTAGGTGTAAAAACGTAAACCTACGTCCTGAATGTCGAATACGATCACGTCGATCCCGTTCAATTGTTCCGGTTTCGGCCGCTTGTTGGCACCGTAGAGCGAGACGACTTCGATTCCTGTCTTTTGGTCCCGGTAGCTCGCGACGCTCTCACCCGCATCCGCTTCGCCGCGGAAACCGTGTTCGGGAGCGAAAATCCGGCGGATCGCCACGCCGCGCGCGAGCAGCGTATCGACTAAATGTGTATGTCCTACTAGCCCGGTGTGGTTGGTCAGGAGCCCCACATTGCGTCCTGCGAGCAGGGGAAGGTAACGCTCCGTCTGCCCGGCGCCTACGATGACATCCGATGAACAGGGTGTGGCGGGGACATTGGATTTAAAACTAGTTGCCGGTTCTTCCCCGAACGTTACGGAAGAACGGCGGGTGCCGGGATATTCGCCCGTTTCGTGGTCCCGGGAAGGTTTGGGCGCGGCGAATGCATCCGCTGTGCAGGCCGCGAGCAGCAACCCGCACAGCAGGTATTTATATGGTGTATTGTGCAACATTCTGTTATTCGACGGTTACGGATTTGGCGAGGTTGCGTGGCCGGTCCACGTCGCGATTTTTGTTCACGGCGATGTGATAGGCCAGCATTTGCAACGGTAGCGAGACGACCAACGGAATCAGCCGTTCGTCGACCCGGGGAATTTCGATGACGTAGTCCACCATCTTGCGCACGTCTTCATTGCCTTCGGTAACGATGGCGATTACCTTGCCCCGGCGCGCTTTGATCTCCTGAATGTTGCTGATAGTCTTTTCGTACACGCTGTCGGCGGTGGCAATCGCTACTACGGGCATTTCGCTGTCGATCAGTGCGATCGGTCCGTGTTTCATCTCGGCGGCCGGATAACCTTCGGCATGGATGTAGGAAATCTCCTTGAGCTTCAGTGCGCCTTCCAACGCGACCGGGTAATTGTAACCGCGGCCCAGGTAGATGAAATTATGCGCATAGGTGAAAATTTTCGCCAGGTCGCAGATTTCGGTATCCAGTTTCAGAACCCGTTCCATCAACTGCGGTATTTGTTGCAGGTCGTGCAGCATGGTGGTATATAATTCCGGCGAAATGCTTTTTTTCAGTTTGGCGACACTCAGCGCGAGCATGATCAGGACGGTTACCTGGCCCGTAAAGGCTTTGGTCGAAGCCACGCCGATTTCGGGACCTACGTGGATGTAAGAGCCTGAATCCGTCGCCCGGGCGATCGATGAACCGATGACGTTGCAGATACCGTATATGAATGCGCCGCTGTTGCGGGCCAATTCGACAGCGGCCAGTGTGTCGGCGGTTTCGCCGGACTGCGACAGGGTAATTACGATGTCGTTGGGGCGTATGACCGGATTGCGGTAGCGGAACTCCGAGGCGTATTCCACTTCGACGGGAATGCGGCATAACTCTTCGATCAGGTGCTCCCCGATCAGGCCTGCGTGCCACGACGTGCCGCACGCGACGATGATGATGCGTCCGGCTTTGAGAAACTTGTCTTGGTGGTCGCGTACGCCGGAAAGGATAACGTCGGTGCCTTCGGGGTTGATCCGGCCGCGGATACAGTCGATGATCGTGCGGGGCTGTTCGTAAATCTCTTTGAGCATGAAGTGCGGGAAACCTCCTTTTTCGAGTTGGCTGATATTCATCTCCAGCATCTTGATGTGCAGGGGCTTCACCACGTTATCGAGCGATACGACCTGGAGCGGTTCGTTTCGCCGGATGACGGCCACCTCTTCGTCATTGAGATACACTACCTCTTTGGTATGTTCGATAATCGGCGTGGCGTCCGAAGCGAGAAAACGCTCGTTGCCCCGGATGCCGATCACCAGCGGGCTGCTTTTGCGCGCTGCCACGATCAGGTCTGGATTCTCTTTCTCTATAACTGCGATCGCATAGGCGCCGACCACTTCGTGCAAGGCCAGTTGCACCGCCGTGCAGAGATCGCAATGGTTAGTCTGCTTGATGTACTCGATCAGTTGTACCAGTACTTCTGTATCGGTGTCGCTCTGGAAGGTGTAGTCGTGGTTGCGCAACATTTCGCGCAGTACGTTGTAGTTCTCGATAATGCCGTTGTGGATAATAGCGAGGGTTTTCGATTGCGAATAGTGCGGGTGCGCATTTGCGTCGTTTGGTTCGCCATGCGTGGCCCAGCGGGTGTGCGCGATCCCGATGGTGCCCGAAACGTCTTGGCCTTGGGTGGCGCGCTCTAGGTCGGCGACTTTGCCTTTGGATTTGAATACATCCAGCGTTCCGTTTTCGTGTACCAGCGCGACGCCCGCACTGTCATATCCCCGGTATTCCAATCGGCGCAGACCTTGGATCAGCATCGGATAGGCCGGCCGGTCACCGAGGTAACCTACAATTCCGCACATGCTCTGAATTTTTTAGTTTTACTCCTGACAAAAATAACGTTTTTCATAGGAATATCGTACCTTTACAGGATCAATAAACCTGATGAGTTATGAACAAAGATAAGCGTTTGGAGGCATTCGGGCGCCTGCTTGACGTGATGGACGAGTTGCGGGTGAAGTGCCCGTGGGACCGGGTACAGACCTTTGAATCGCTGCGTAGCAGCACCATAGAAGAGACCTATGAATTGGTCGATGCGTTGCTCGATCACGATATGAAGAATGTCAAGAAAGAGCTGGGCGACCTGTTGCTGCATGTGATATTTTATTCCAAAATAGCTTCTGAAGAGGGGGCGTTCGATATCGCGGATGTGGCCGATACGGAGT
Organism: Alistipes indistinctus YIT 12060; assembly: GCF_025144995.1. Taxonomy (NCBI): domain Bacteria; kingdom Pseudomonadati; phylum Bacteroidota; class Bacteroidia; order Bacteroidales; family Rikenellaceae; genus Alistipes; species Alistipes indistinctus. The sequence goes on from NZ_CP102250.1 coordinate 198,655, forward strand.
GTGACAAGCTGATTTTCCGTCATCCCCATGTTTTCGGTGCCGTGCATGCCGATACGCCCGACGAAGTAAAACAAAACTGGGAAGACCTCAAGCTGAAGGAGAAGGAAAAAGAACACGAGAAGAAACGCGTGCTTTCGGGGGTGCCCCGGACACTACCTTCGCTGGTAAAGGCCTATCGTATCAGCCAGAAAGCGGCTTCGGCAGGTTTCGACTGGGAGACCAAAGAGGATATCTGGAGCAAGGTGCAGGAGGAGATCTCCGAAGTGCAGGCAGCTATGCAGAGCGGCGACGAGGTTAATAAGGAAGAGGAGTTCGGCGACCTGCTTTTCGCATTGGTCAATGCCGCGCGGCTCTATGGCGTGAATGCGGAGACGGCGCTTGAAAAATGCAATAAAAAATTCATTTCAAGGTTTACTTATATTGAGGAACAGGCCGAAAAACAGGGATTGTCGCTGCGCGAACTTTCGCTTGCGGAGATGGAAAACTGGTGGTGTGAAGCCAAAAACAAGGCAAAAGAGAAAACGGAATAGTTATGGCAATCATTAAATCGGTCCGGGGATTCACCCCGGTAATTGGAGAGAATACCTTTCTGGCGGATAACGCCACGGTGATCGGCGATGCGACGATCGGGCGCGATTGCAGCATCTGGTTCAGCGCCGTGGTACGGGGCGACGTCAATAAAATTACTATCGGCGACCGGGTTAACATTCAGGACGGGGCGGTGATCCATACGCTTTACCAGCGTTCTGTGACCGAAATCGGCAACGATGTGTCGATCGGCCACAATGCGAATGTACATGGGGCGAAGATCGAGGACAAATGCCTGATTGGTATGGGAGCGACGGTACTCGACCATGCCGTGGTCGGTACAGGGTCGATCGTGGCGGCCAATTCGCTGGTATTGACCGGTACGGTGATCGAACCCGGCAGCGTTTATGCCGGTGTGCCGGCGCGCCGCGTGAAGGGCGTGACTCCCGAGCAGGTGCGCGATATCATCGAACGCACGGCGCGCGATTATATGATGTACGCTTCGTGGTATAAAGAATAGACATAATGCTCCAGGGCAATTGAGGCGGATATTTCATGCATTTATCGTGAAATATCCGCTTTTGATCGGTATGATAACGCCCTTTTGGGAAATTACGTCTATTTTGGCAACCGTAGCAAATGAACGGTCTATGAAGATGAAATTGATCAAATCCGCCTTTCCCATATTTTTATTGTTTTTGTCGGTTTCGGCTTTTGCGCAGCAGGCAGGCTCGGTGACAGGCACATTGCAGGATGCGCAGACCAAGGAGCCGATGGCCGGAGCGATGGTCGAAATTTTTCCGGTATCCGATTCTGCGGCACGCCGGTACGTGACGGCCAATGCCCAGGGGCGGTTTTCCGTGACCGGACTACCCTATCGCGAATATGCCTATAACGTCACCTTTCTGGGGTACGATACCCTTGCCGGCTCGGTCAAGGTGAACCGGGCAGCCGTTGCGCTCGGTGTACTGCAGATGGCGCAGAAGGCGCAGGATCTCGATGAAGTTCTTGTTTCAGCACGGGCGATGCGCACGTCGTCCAAAGGCGATACCGTCGTTTACAATTCCGGAGCCTTTAAGGTAACGCAAGACGCTGCGACCGAAGACCTGCTCAAAAAGATGCCGGGCATCAGTGTGCAGAACGGTACGGTAACCGCGCACGGCGAAACGGTGCAGAAAATCCTGGTGGACGGTAAGGAGTTCTTCGGCAGCGACGTGACCACTGCGATCAAGAACCTGCCTGCCGAGGCGATCGATAAAGTCGAGGTGTTCAACAAACTCAGCGACCAGGCAGAATTCAGCGGAGTGGATGACGGGGAAGGTTACAAAGCGATCAACCTGGTTACGCGGAAAAATATGAACCGCGGGACTTTCGGCAAGTTCTATGCGGGTTATGGGTTCAACGACAAGTACAATGCCGGGGCGAGCCTGAACCTGTTCAACGACAAGCGCCGGTTTTCGATTATCGGCATGGCCAATAACGTGAATCAGCAAAATTTCGCCATTGACGACATTCTCGGCGTAGTCGGCACTTCGAATAGCGGCGGAGGCGGCGCGCGTCACCGGAGCGGTCGGGAGATGTCGAATTTCATGGTGGGCAACCAGAGCGGCGTTTCGACCGTGTATTCGTTGGGAGTCAACTATTCCGAAGAGTGGAGCGAAAAAGTGAAGTTTGACGGCAGCTATTTCTTCAATTCGACCAAAACCCATGTGAATACCGTTACGAACCGCAACTATTATCTGGGCGACGACTCCACCCAGTATTACGATGCGTTGGGGATTCGCGATACGCGTAACTACAACCATCGTTTCAATGCGCGGCTCGATTACAAGATCAACGAGAACAATTCGCTGATGTTCCGTCCGAGCGTCAGTTTGCAGACGAACGATGCGTCGAGCAGCGATACATTGACCACGATGCTGAGTGCGAACGCGATGGAAAACGCATTGGTCAACCTGTTCCGCAGTACCACATCGTCGCATACGGAGGGGTATAACATTTCGGGGAACCTGATCTACCGGCATAAGTTCGGGGAAAAACTCGGGCGGACGCTGACGGTGATGTTTGGCGGCGGGGTGTCGAAAAACGACGGCAAGCAGGATCAATACTCGCTGACGCGCTATTTTAACCCCGATTCCGAATCGTTGCTGGATCAGTATATAGCCAATAATTCCCGTTCATACCGGCTCAGCGGCCATGTCATGTATTCCGAACCTCTGAGCGAAAAATCCCAGTTACTGTTCAGTTACAATGCGAATTACAGCTACTCCGACCGGGATAAGCGTTCGTACCAGCGCCCCGAGTACATAATGATCGACAGTTTGTCGAATACTTACAACAGCGGCTACCTGACCCAACAGGTCGGTCCGGGTTTCCGGTACAACAATAAAAAGGTGATGGTCATCGGAAACCTTTCCTACCAATATTCGACATTGGCTGGAGATCAGCAATTTCCGAAGGTAACCAAAACTTCTGCCGATTTCAATAATTTGGTTTACATGGCCTTGTTGGATGTGAAATTCAATCCGACCAATACGCTTCGTGCGATGCTCCGCTCGTCGACGAACAATCCGTCCGTCACTCAGCTGCAGGATGTACTCGATGTGTCGAATCCGCTGTTCGTTTCCCAGGGCAACCCCAATCTCCGTCCGGTGTATGCCAACCGAATGTTTGTGCGGTATGTCAATACGAATGTTACGAAAGGCCGTACGTTCATGGCGATGCTGGGTGGTTCCATGCAGTCGAATTACATCTCCAATGCTACGGTGATCGCGGGCAAAAACGGCTACGAGGTCAAAGATCCCGCGGGCAATACGGTGATCGTGCTGAACCAGGGTGCTCAGTATTCGCGTCCCGTCAATATGAACGGTTACTGGAATGTGAACGGGATGATGAGTTACGGACTGCCCGTTTCGTTTCTTAAAAGCAACCTGAATGTCAATCTGGGCATTAATTATGCGGCGACCCCGAACATTTTCAACGAGGTCAAAAGCACGACCAATACGACGACCTATACTGCCGGAGCCGTACTGGGTAGCAATATCAGCGAGAAACTCGATTTTACGCTGGGCTATGATGTCGGTTATAACGTAGCGTCGAATAAGGTCCGCAAAGAGAGTAATAACCGTTATGTGAACCAGCAGGTATCCGGAAATTTCAAGTGGATTACCTGGGCCGGAATTACTTTGCAGGCCAATGGCTCTTATCTGAAATACAGCGGTATTACGGATTCGTTCGTTGAAGATTATTTCTTGCTGAATGCTTCGATCGGGAAAAAAATATTCAAACACCAGCGCGGTGAGATCAACGTATCGGCTTACGACCTGCTGAACCAGAACAAAAGTTTCTCGCGCAATGTCACGGATATCTATATCGAGAACGTGAAAACCAATGTCCTGGGCCGCTATTTCAGTATTAACCTGATCTATAACCTGAGGCGTTTCGGAGGCAAGAATGTAGACGCTTCGTCCACTCGTCGGGGGGAAACTCCGGATTCGCTTCACGACGGACGGCCACCGATGGGACGCCCCCCAATGGGGCCGCCGCCGGGCGGACACCGGGGACCGATGTAGTGTTAATTACTTGTTTCCGCAGGCCCATAACACAAAAAAAGGGAGAATTGTTCTCCCTTTTTTTGTGTCCTTGTGTGGTCGTTTTATCCTTGCGTGATTAATTGAAGGAGTGTTCTTTTATTGCCGGGTCTCCTGTTTTTTCAGCAAGTCGCGGATTTCGGTCAACAGTTGTACGTCGGCGGGTGGAGCCGGCGGAGTCGCGGGCGTTTCGGTCTCTTTTTTCCGGTTGAGTCTGTTGATCAGTTTGATGAACAGGAAGATTGCAAAAGCGATGATGATGAAGTCGAAAGTCGCCTGAAGAAAATTCCCGTAGTTAATCGTCACGGCCGGGATGACTTCGCCCGATGCGGCTGTCTGGGCCTGCTTGAGTGTGATGCCCAGATCGGTGAAATTGACTCCGCCGACCAACACGCCGATCGGAGGCATGATGACATCGGCTACCAGCGAAGAGACGATTTTGCCGAAGGCCGCACCGATTACGACACCGACGGCCAGATCGATCACATTGCCCCGCATGGCGAACTGCTTGAATTCGTCTATGAGTTTGCTTTTCATAATACAAGGTTTTGATATGGTACCAAATTTAGTGAAATAAACTTAAAATGAAACCGGTGGCGACATTTCCCCTTTCATTTTGCGGCATTTCCCGGTATTTTTTGTACTTTGCGTACCATTTTATGCGTTTTATCTCTAAAATAGCTGAACTATGAACTTAAAATCATTATGGATTCTGGTTCTGGCCTGCGTGGCAACTACGCTTTCGGCACAGAAGAAGCCGTTGGACCAGAGTGCATACGACGGATGGAAATCGATTGTTTCCCCTAAGGTTTCCGAAAACGGCGATTGGATTTGTTACGCGATCACACCGCAGCGCGGTGACGCCCTACTCGAGTTTTACAATGCGGGAACCAAACAAACGACGCGTATCGAACGCGGCGGCAGCCCTGCATGGTTTAACAACGATACGTGGGCTACCTTCAAGATCGCCGTACCGTTTGCCAAGGTACGCCAAGCCAAAATCGACAAGGTAAAGGCGGATAAGATGCCCAAAGACACCTTTGCCGTGATGAATCTTGCCGAGATGAAGGTGGTCAAACTGCCGGGCGCCAAAGAACTGAAAACGTCGGCGAAGGGGGCGCTCTATGCCTATACCTATGAGGTGACTCCGGTTAAAGATACGACCGTTAAGGATAGTGCTGCCAAAGGAAATAAAACCCCGGGCAAATACGACCGGCTGGTTGTCGTCGATGTCCGCACGGGCGACAGTACGGTCGTGGACAGTGTGAAGAATTTCACGGTGGCCGAGAACGGGAGGTCGGTGCTTTATACCCGTGAGGCCGATTCGCTCAAGGCGGTCTATGTCTACACCGTCGATCCGAAGCGAGGCGTCCTTCAGCGTGAACTTTGGTCGAGCAAGCTTGGTGCAGTCTCGCCTTCGCTGGTGCTGGACCGTTCCGGGGAGCAAGGTGCTTTTCTGGTGACGGCCGACACGGTGAAACATGCGCTGTACGATCTCTACTATTTTTCCACAACCGATCTGAAACCCCGCCAAGTGGCCGATGCGCAGATTATCGGGTTGCCGGGCGGATATGCCGTGAGCCGGTTCGGGAACCTTTCGTTCAATCACGAAGGGAACCGCCTGCAATTCGGGATCGCTCCGAAACCGAAAGAGGTACCCAAGGATACGTTGCCTGCCGATGAGAAGTTTTCGCTGGACGTTTGGAGCTATCGCGATACCATGTTGATGCCGACGCAATTGGTAAACAAAAAGAAAATCGAAGAGGCTTCCTATCCCGCGGTCTATTTCCCGAAAGAGAACCGTGCCGTAGCATTGGGCGACAAGGATCTCCCGTCGGTGTCGTTTGCCGAGAACGGGGATGCACCCTATGCGATCGGTACGACCCGCTTGCCGTACAGCCTTTATACCGAACCTGAAATTCAGATGTTCGATCCGTCGGACTCTTATCTGATCGAACTGAAAACCGGCAAACGTACGCTGCTGCGCAAAAAAGGATACGGCGGGATGTATCTTTCCCCGTCGGCCAAATATGCGGCTTATTACAACCTGCCGGACTCTTCGTGGTATTCGATCGACACGAAGACGCTGAAACATACGCGCCTGACGGCCGATATCCCTTATCCGCTCTATAATGTCGATGACGATCACCCGGGAACCCCGCCCCTGTATGGCATGTACGGTTGGACGAAAGGGGACGAGATGATGCTGATTCCCGACCAGTTCGATCTTTGGTTGGTTGATCCCTCGGGTAAAAAAGCTTCCCGGAACCTGACTAAGATCGGCCGCGAGACCAACACTCAGTTCAAGTTTGTCAACCAGAGCCGCACCGAAGGTAAATCGGCGGTAGATATGACCCGGCCGATGATGTTCCTGTCGTTCAACCGCGGCAACAAGGAGAACGGTTATTATACGTTGCGTCCGGGCCAGGCGATCCAGAAGCTGGTGGAAGGCCCCTATATCTATGCGATTGCGGGTTTTGCCCGTAAAGGCGACCGGTTGATTTATACCCGTGAGAATTTCAACGAGTTCCGCGACCTATGGACCAGCAACGAGCGGTTCGGCGATTCGTTGAAACTGACCAATGCTAACCCGCAGCAGGCCGATTACAAATGGGGATCGGTCGAACTGTTCAAATGGACCGATTTCAACGGTAACGAATGCGAGGGTTTGCTGCACTTCCCCGAAGATTACGATCCGTCGAAACCCTACCCGACCATCGTCTATTTCTACGAAGTGCAAACTTTCTTGAAATACCGTTACAATACTCCGTCACCGAGCCGTTCGATCATCAATCCGGTTTATTGCACCAGCAACGATTACATCGTCTTTATCCCGGATATCAAATATCGCGACGGATTTCCGGCCAAAAGTTGCTACGATGTGGTAGTGAGCGGAACGATGGCGCTGATCGACCGCGGAATCGCCGATAAGAACCGGATCGGTTTACAGGGGCAAAGCTGGGGCGGTTACCAGACCGCGCATCTGGTGACTCAGACCGACCTGTATGCGTGCAGCGCGCCCGGTGCCGCTGTCACGAACATGATTTCGGCATACGGCGGCATTCGTTATGAGTCGGGTTTTTCGCGCGCTTCGCAGTATGAAACGGGCCAGAGCCGTATCGGGGCTACTCCCTGGCAGCGCCGCGATCTCTATATCGAAAACTCGCCCGTGTTCTTCGCCGACCGCGTCAAAACTCCGCAGCTGTTGCGCCATGACGATAACGACGGTGCGGTGCCCTGGACGCAGAGTATCGAATATTACATCGCTTTGCGCCGTTTGGGCAAACCGGTATGGTTGCTCAACTACAACGGCGAGCCGCACAACCTTGCATCGCGTGCCGCCAGTATGGATTGGGACAAGCGGATGTATCAGTTCTTCGACCACTACCTGAAAGGTGCGCCGATGCCCCGCTGGATGAAGGAGGGTATTTCGGTAACCGAAAAAGGGATCGACCAGAAATACGAACTGGTCACCGAGTAACCCTGAGTTTTTATTACGGGAAAATAGAAAACGGAGTGGATCTACATCCACTCCGTTTTTGTTTGGCGGCTTTACTCGGAAATATTCAAGCCCTCCGGTTTTATGCAGTGCAGTCCGGTTGGTTGGACTATGCGTTATTTCCAGCGTGCGTATGGCCGGTGTATGGTAATTTGCATGTCAAGTGTAGTACAGAATTCCTGCAGTGGAGCGCGTGGTATGTCGGTCAGATTTTGACCGTACAGCCGCTTCTGTGGCTTTCGAATGCGGCTTCGAGCATCCGGATATCGGTAAGCATCTCTTCGTGTGACACCGGTGTGGGCCCGCCGTCACGCAAAGCGCCGTAAACGGCATCGTAGTAGCCCAGGTAGTTCCCCGGGACGGTCGGGTATTTGCGGCGTCCGGCATCGGTATTCAGGATGCCCCACTCCGCTTCGCTTTCGGCGGCCCACGCTTGGCGTGAAGGTGTGGCTTTGCCTGACCGTAGCAGATCTTCCTGCGGGTCGAGGCCGTATTTGACATAAGAGCCCTTTGTCCCGTGCACGGCGAACCGGGGTCCCTCTTCCCGGATAATCATTCCGGCACGCAGGGTGACTGTCAGGTTCGGGTAAAGCAGCTGCATCAGGCTGTAGTCGTCGACTCGGCTGCCGTCCCGTTGTGAAGCCAATGTAGCCCAAACACCGTCAGGCCTGCCGAAGAGCGCGAGTGCCTGGTCGCTCAGGTGTGAACAGAGGTCGTAAGTGATTCCGTTACCGGGTAACGGTTCTTCCCGCCAAGGGGCCCGTGCTGCGGCCATATCGGGCCGGTAGCGCTGGAATGCGGATTGGAATTCGACGATGCGGCCCAACTCTCCCGATTGCAGGATTTGTTTGACGGTCAGAAAATCCCCGTCGAAGCGTCGGTTTTGAAAAACCGTCAGCAGCAGGCCTTTTTCCTCGGCCAACCGGATCAATGCTTGTGCTTCGGCAGAGGTGGGTACGAACGGTTTTTCCACGACTACGTGTTTGTCCGCTTCGAGGGCCTGCCTGCAATAATCGGCATGAGTCTGTCCGGGGGTATTGACCACGACCAGTTCGATATCCGTCGCGAGCAGGTCGTCAAACGAGCGAACGACCTGTACGCCGGGATAGGCACCCCGGGCCAGGTTGTTGCTTCGTTCGGCGATGGCCGACAGTTCGAAACCTTCGTGCACGTCGAGAAACGGTGCGTGGAACACTTGTCCCGACAGGCCGAAAGAGGCGATTCCGGTTTTGATCTTTTCCATGACATTTGGGTTTAGGATTCAGGTTGGGCGGTCAGTTGTTTCAACCGCTCCTCCCGTTCGGTTTTACGCAGTACTCGGCGCATGCCGAGGCAGGCCAGGAGGAAGTAAACTGCCGTCAGTATCCAGAGTGTCCAGAATTGGGTGCTGACTTCGGCAAGCGTTGCCCCCATCGTCTGGATGCGGATAAAGCCGTCCACACCGCTGCCGCTCGGAATGAATTTGGTCCCGTAATAGAGCCATTGCGGGATACACTCCTGGGGAACGGAGGCGCCGCTGAGCATCAGCACCGGGATGGAAGTGAACAGCAGCAGCAGCAGTGAGTTTTCACGGTGGCGGAACAAGGATGAGAGGGCCACGCCGAGGAATGTGCACGACAGCAGGTATGGGAGCAGAAACAGGACGATCGTGCCTGCGCTTCCGTTCATCGGGTAGCCGAATAGTTTGTAGTGGAAGCAGAGCAGGTACGAGAGCGTAATACAGTAAACCGAAATGAAAGCCGCCGATTTCCCCAGTACGATCGGTAATACAGACATGCGTCGTTCTCCGCTGGGAATCAATGTTTTGTAAAGGCCTTTTTCACGCCAGGTACCCCCGACCATACCGATGCCGATCAGCAGCGTCTGCTGGATGATGACCATCAGTATTGCCGGCATGATGAAGGTGGCGTAACCCAGATAGGGGTTGTACATGTTCCGGACCGATATCGAGACGGGATTGCTCAGTGCTTCGGCCTGCTTGGATGAAACTCCTTTCGAGACGAACCGCAGCCATTCGACGTTGCTGTTCGAATGGCCTATGCTGCCCATGATGTCGAAAAAAACCTGCCGGTACATCAGGAAGTAACTTGCATCGGCATAGATGGCAAGGTTGACCTTTTCGGTCCGCATCAATTTCTTTTCATAGTCGCCCGGAATGACGATGATGCCGTTTACCTTCCGTTCGAGAAAGAGTTTTTTCGCTTCGTCGAGGCTGGCCGGTTTGTAAACGACGTTGACGTTGGGTGTGGCGTCGAACGAACGGATCAGTTGCCGGCTCGACGGCGTGCGGCTGTTATCGACTACCGCGACGGGTACGTCGCGCAGCACTTCGTTTTTATAGGCGAGCGAATAGGCCGTCGAGTAGATGAAAATGGCGCCCACGGCAATCAGCAGTACACCTGCATCGCAGAAGATGTTGCGATATTCGTTGCGCAGCACCGAGGCGAATTCGCGGAATTTCTTTTGAAAACGGGTTGTTATCATTTTACAGTTTCCCCCAGTATTTTTCTTCGGTGCATATTTTCTTCATTCGCGGCAGCATAATCAGCGGCAGCAACAGGAAGAGCATCATATAACCCAGATAGGCGAACGAATTGACGACCGGAGCGCCCCGCATCGCCTGATCGATGAAAATTTCGACGTAGTAGGTCATCGGGAAAATGTATCCGAAAATTTGCAACGGCAGGTCCATCGCCATGAATGGAAAGGTCAGCCCCGAAAAGGTAAACGACAGCACCGAGTAGCCGCCCCCGATCGAAAGCGCGAGGCGAAGGTTGCTCAGGGCCGCGATCATAAAGACCCCGATGGCTTGAGATACCATTACGTAAACCAGTCCCGAGACGAAAAGCAGCATTACGTTTCCCTGCAACGGGACGCTCAGGAACTTGAACAGGCAGGTGTTCATCAGCATACACAGTGCAAAGAAAATCACCGTGTAAGGCGCCAGTTTTCCCGCCAGGGCTACGAGCATGTTGCCGCCGCCGGTAGCGAGCCATTCGCGTGCGGTGCTGTTTTTCAGTTCGACGCCGATCGTGAAGATCGTTGTCAGCAGCGTAAATAGCATCAGCATCAGCGGCAGGAAACTCGGCAGCAGGTAGTATTCGTAGTTCGAGAAGGGGTTGAACAGGATGTGCTTTTCGAAATAAATCGGCATCATCAGGTCGTAGGCTTCTTTTTCAGAAATGCCCTGTTTCATCAGTGTCTGGATCTGAATGCCCGACGAAAATGTCATCACGACGGTTTGGATATCCCGGTTGAGCATGCCGTTTTTAACGAGGTTCAGGCCGTTGATGTACGCCACGACGTTCGACTGCTTGTTGCTGTAAATGTCTTTTTCCAAACTGCGCGGAATCGAAACGATCGCGTCGATCTTCCCCTCTTTCATCATCCGTTCCCCTTCGGCCAGATCGGTGATGTGGTAGGCTACGCGGGCCGACGGCGTCGCGTCGATCATCCGGCTTAGCTGCCGGGAAAGAGGCGTATTGCCCGGGTCGTATACGGCGATGGGAATGTCGTGGGGCACCCCGGTGCGGAACAGCAGGATGAAGACGACGAACGACAGGATGGGCAGTCCGATCGACAGCCGCGAGAAGGTCTTGTAGCTGTTGAACATCCCCAGTTCGCGCCGCAGTACGGCTATGAAATCCCGGATCAGTTTCATGTGCGGTTATTTTATTTCGTCCCAGTTGACCGTGACGGTCATTCCCGGACGCAATCCTGCGATTCGTTTTACCGGACGTGCCTTCACTTCGAATGTGCGGATGTCGAAATCGCCGCGCGTTTTGGTGGCCGACCAGGTCGCGTATTCGGCCTGTGCGGCCATGTAATCGATTTTCAGTTGAATGGTTTTGGCCAGTCCCGGCACATAAGCGGTGAGGATCGATCCGATTTTCACTTTGGGTAACAGGTCTTCCTTGACGTTGAACGTCACCCACAGGTCGTTCATGTCGAGCAGGGTGATGACCGGATAGCCGGAGCCGATCAGCTCGCCCGGTTCGGCGATCACCGTCGACACTTCTCCGTCGATCGGCGAATACTGGATGGCGTCGCTGGCGTACGATTCCACTTCGGAGACGGCTCCGGTAGCTTGTGCGACCAGTGCGGCCGCTGCGGTCTTGTCTTCGAGGCGCGCTCCTTCCACGGCCATGTTGTACTGAGATTGTGCGGCTTGCGCCGTCGTTTTCATCGCCTGCAGGTTCGCGGATGCCTCGTCGAATTTCTGGGCCGGCACCACTCCGGACTCGTACAGGTTTTTGATCCGGTCATAACTCTTCTGTGCCAATTCCCGGCCCGCTTCCGCTTTTTTCCACATGTTGTATGCGGCCTCGATTTCCTGTACCCGGGCGCCACGACGGGCTTTCTCGCTTTGTGCCCCGGCAGCCTGGCGGACGGCTTGTGCCTGTTGCAGTTTGGCTTGCACTTCCGGCGTGCTCAGCATAAACAGCTGTTGCCCTTTGGTAACTTGCTGCCCCTCCTTGACGTCCATCTGTTCGATGCGGCCGGGGACTTTAGACGAAATTTTGACACTCGTCGCCTCTACTTCGCCTTGGATGAAATTGGGAACGGGCTTGATCGCGAACCAGCAGATCAGCGAAACGGCGACGATGACTACGACGATGCCGATAGTCAGTCCGATTACATTGCTCTTTTTCATATAGGTGTTCTATTTTTATTGTCTTTGTTATGGGGTCATTGTCACGATCGACGGGTTATTCGTAACGGATCGGCATTGCGGCCGGCCGCCGGGCATACTCCGTCAGCATTTCACTTTCTCCGCACGCTTCGAGCAGCCGTGCCAGCATCAGGTCGTAGTAATAGGCGGCCTGCAGGCGTTCGGTTTTGATCTTGGCCAGATTGAGCTGGGCATCGACCACATCCGAAGAAGGCGCAGCCCCTTCCTTGAACGCTTCCTCCTTGATACGCAGGTATTCGGCGGCGAAGTTGTATGCCGCATCGATCGAGGGCAACTGCTCGTTGTAGGTCGTCATTTCGTTGTAAAGCTTGTCGATCAGCGTCAGGATATCATGCTGGGCCTTGACGTTCAGCGCTTCGACCTGGCGTACCTGCGACTTGGCGGCGCTGAACTTGTATTCCCGGTTCAATCCGTCGAAAATCTTGAACGAAACCCCAGCCCCGACAGCCCAGCGCGGCATGAGCGGAGTCACCTGATAATTATAGAACGAAGCGCCTCCCATCAGGGCTACTTGCGGAGCGAAGTCGGCCCGCTGGAGCCGGACTCCTTCTACGGCGAGGTCTTTTTTCAGTCCGACCTGCCGTAACTGCGGATTGTTGTTTAACGCGAGTTGTTTGAAATGGTCGACGTCTTCGATTTGGCTGAGGATGAACATGGACGAGATCGGCTGATAGGTCGTTTCAGCGTTCAGGGTATTGCAGAGTGCACTGTTCAGTGTTGCGGCCGTTTTTTGTGCGGCGAGGTATTCCCGTTCGGCTTCGGCCGTGTGAACTTCAGCATAGAGCCGTTCGCCTTTTGCGATGATACCGTTGGCCTCAAGCGCTTTCGCATCGGCAAGATGGTGCTGCATCCCTTCGAGCACTTGGCGGCGCACTTCGACTACCTGCAGCGCCAGTGAGAGCCCGTAATAGCGTTCGGTCAGCTCGGAGACGAGCGAGTTGCGGGTTTGATACCCTTTCTGCTCGGTTTCGCTGATTTTGATCTTTGCCGCATTGTTTGCAGCGTTGATTTTGCCGCCGGTGTAGACCGGGACGGTAATCGTGCCCCCGACCGTTCCGAGGCTGCGGTCCTGCAACGGAAGCGCCCAATTCTGTTTCATCAGTGCCTGTGCCTGCTGAAGTACCGCCGGGGGCAGTACTCCGCCCATGCCCCCGATCAGTCCGCCGACCGGTTCTTTCATTCCATTGAGGTCGATGTTGATGTCCTCCGAAAGATAAGCATAAGCGCCGGTTACCCCGATTTTCGGCAGGCGCAGGCCGTATGCTGCTTTACGTTCGCGCTCTGCGGCTTCTTGTTCATATGTTGACGCCTTGATGCTCGGGTTGTTGGTCAGCGTGAGGTTCAGCGCTTCGTCGAAAGAGAGCGTCTGCTTCGGTTGGGCTGCGAGACTCGAGGCAAGGCTCATGGCAAGTGCTGCAAAAACTATTTTTTTCATATGGTTGGTTCTATTTGATTGCACACATGGATATTCTTGTAATCTTCTCAATTTCGGCGGCGATATCCCAGTCGTTCGCTCCGAAGCCGAATTTGTACCGCGCAGCGAGGTATTGCATCGGGATACCGACCAAAGCTATGTAAAAATCTTCGATACTCACATTTTTCCGAACCGATCCGTTTTCATGTCCTTTGCGGATCAGTGTCTCCCCGATCTGGCGAATCTGTTCGCGGATCGCCGGATCGATCTCGGTCGAAAAGTCGTTCAGCAACATAATCTGGAACTTCAACCGATACGGATTCAGGCTGGCGCTCTCAAAGATGAAACCGATGATTCCGCTGACAATCCTGTCGATACGGTCGTTTTCGCCGATCAGCGCATCGATTCGCTCCGTGATCGAATTCAGTGCGTCATTGAGCAGGTCGTTCACCAACTTCACCTTACTCGGGTAATGGCGGTACAGGTAACCTGCCGACACCCCGGCCCGCTGGGCGATAGCTGCGACCGAACTGCCGGTGATGCCGCACTCGCTGATAATCTCGACCGATGCCTGCCGGATACGTTCGATTTTGGATGTGTCGATCTTTTTGGCCATTGCATTAATGAATGAACGTTCATTCTTGCGGCAAAAATGGAAACAATTTTTCAAAACTCAAAAAATAAATGAATAATTATTCATTTATTAATGAAAAATTCGGACAAAAGTTGAATCGTATGCAGGTATTGTCGGTTATTTCGCGAGGTGTCGGTTGACATCCAGTGCTTTTTGTGCAAGGTCGCTGAGGATGGTAACCTCTATCCCGGCTTGCCGTAAAACTGCTTCCCCGAGGCAGGTGACGAAGGTCGGCGGTTCGTATGCGGCGAACACAACCCGTTTCATGCGGTGGAGGATGATCAGTTCGGAGCAGGAGGCCGGTTTGGACTTCCGTGTAGTACAGGGCTCCATGCTGGAATAGACAGTTGCTCCGGTGAGCCGGCTGCCGGCCCGAATGGCTTTGAGGATGGCCTCTTCCTCTGCATGGTTGGTCGGGGCGGTTTCCCGGCTGTACCCGGTGAATACCTGCCCGTCTTCGGTTACGATTACGGCCCCTACCGAATAAGCGCCTTTCGACGGCGGGCACTGAGCGGCCAGTGTAATGGCCTGTTCCATGCGGGCATAATCTTCAGCGGAAGCTTTCAGCGCATAAATGGCAACGGACATATCCCCTACCGCCTGGGTGCTGAGCAGGTGCATCCGCCGATCTTTGTTGTGAGGGAACCTTCCTGCATGTACGAAACGTGGGGCGTGTGAGTCGCCGACAAAAAAAGGAGCCGTAGCCATACGCAAATAATCGATCGCATCTGCGGTGAGAAATTGGGTCAGGATACGGGTACCCCCTTCGATAAACAGCGTACGGATACCCTCTTGCGAGAGAAGCTGCAGGATCGTTTCCGGGGTAATCGGGTCTGTTTTAGCGACGATTACCGTGGCGACGCGCCGTAATGCTGCCAAATGTTCCGGTGATGCTCCCGTTCCGACGATTACGATCTTTCGGCCCGTCCCTTCTGTGAAAAACCGGGCTTGCGGATCGAGCCGTCCACTCGCGCTGACAGTCACTTTGACAGGGTCGGCAGGCTTGCCTTGCGCCGTACGTTTTTCGCGCAGTTTTTCACTGCGGGTGACCAATGCCGGATTGTCTTTGCGGATGGTCTCCGCACCCACCAGCACCGCGTCGCATTCGGCCCGCAAAGCGCGGACCTGTTCCCAATCTTTTGTGCCAGAAAGCACAAGACGCCGGGAAGTGGTGTCGTCTATATATCCGTCGAGCGAGACGGCTGCCGAGGCCCATACGATCATAGCCGGAAAAGTAGATCTGTTATACAAAACAAAGATCATTTAAATTTTTCTAAATCACAAATTTGTGTACCTTTGTATAAGGGAAAGTGTACATGAGGATGAATGGTGCGAAAATGTATGGTTTTCTGAAACATTTTATCATGTTTCACGTTATAGAAGCAACGAAAGACGAATCAAATCCATCTATCTGGTAAGATAGATCGGTATTTATCCTGCGAGTACAGTGACCGAAAGACAGTTGATAAAACGTTGTTGTCAGCATGACCGCGTCGCCCAACAGAAGCTCTATGAAACATATGCCCCCAAGATGCTGGGCATATGCATGCGCTATGTGAAGGACTACCATGTGGCCTGCGACCTGATGCACGACGGTTTTATCACGGTGTACAGTAAAATCGGGGATTTCCGTTCGGAAGGCTCTTTTGAAGGATGGATGCGCCGTATTTTCGTCAATACCGCATTGGGATACCTGCGCAAGGCAAATGTGCTGAACGGCTCGGTACCCGTGGATGGCCTGGTTCAACTGGACAATCACGATGTCACGGTATTCGAACGGATGGAAGCCGCCGAACTGCGCCGGTGCATCGATCGGCTACCCGACGGATACCGGGTGGTGCTGAACCTTTTTGCCATAGAAGGTTATTCGCATAAGGAGATCGCCGAAATGCTGGGCATTAACGAAGGTACTTCCCGTTCGCAGTACGCCCGTGCAAAGATCTATCTGCAAAAGATGTTGCAAAAAGCAGAGATGATGTAAGATGAAACGAGACCGGTTTGATGACATATTGCACTCCAAGCTGCAGGACCCGGAAGCGGATTATGCGGTTCCGTCCTGGAATGAAATGGAGCGTCGGCTGGTCCTTGCTGAAAATGCGGCCGGGGTGGTTCGCAAGCGCTCACTCGGGCGTAGTGTAAAATACTCCATTGCTGCCGCTATAGCCCTTTTAATCGGATTCGGCGTCTATCAATTCGGCCGGCACAGCGGGGAGATGGTTGCTTCTCTGCAGGAGGGCACGGTATCGAAAGGCGGTTCGCTGCCGGCCTTGGAACAGGCTATGAAAGCGGATATGATTGCCAACACGGAACCTTTGAACGATCCCGCTCTCGAAAAACTGTTCCGCTCGGTGCGGAGCGTTACCCCGGTTCAGCCGACTCAAAGTGCGCAGAATCCCCTTCATCGGGCAATGGTTTCGGCGGGGTTGAATGTCCCGCAGGAGCCGTCTGCATGGCCGGAACCGACCGTTTTGTCTCCCGATGAGATCGAAGGACCGGACCGGACGGATGAGCCATACCTGGCGCAAGGACCTCAAACATCGGATCAATCGCCGTTTACCCGGTCCCAGACCGACGGAGTGGATCGCAAGGCTTCGTACCGCAATGGTTTTGACTGGAATAGCGGACTTAAACCGCAGCGCCGTTCGTGGATGGTCTCGGCCTATACGAGCGCACATGCTTCCGGGGCATCCGATGTAAAGTTGCTGAGGAGCCAAACGGCTTTCAACGCAGCGTTGGTGGAGTCGAATTACACGAAAAATGCCGTTACGTTCATTGGGCGTAATCTCAAACACCGCTTCCCCATTTCGGTCGGGGTGAATGTGAAAAAACGGCTGACCGACCGTTGGGGTATCGAAACCGGGCTTGTATATTCCTATCTGGAATCCAGCGGCGATCTGGATGCTGAATATACTTATAGGTATAAACAGAAGATACATTATTTGGGCATTCCGCTCAATCTGAGCTATTCGCTTTACCAAAACAAACGGCTGGACATCTATCTGCAGGGCGGCGGTATGGCCGAAATGGCGCTTTCGGCGCATGGGTATACCCGTATCTTCAATCATGGGGTGTTTGCGTCCGACATCGATGATAAATTGCCGGCCAGCGGTGTGCTGTGGTCGGTTGGGCTCGGAGCCGGTATCAGTTACGATTTTGTGCAGAATTTCGGACTCTATCTCGAGCCGGGGGCCAATTATTATTTCCCCAACAGCAACCAACCCCGCTCCTACCGGACGGACAATCCGTGGAGTTTCAACGTCCGTGTCGGTTTCCGGTTTAAATTTTAATGCGCCATGCAACATTTTGGGTTGTGGTACCGTCTTTGTGTAAAAGACGTCTGAAATTCTAATCCTTAATGTACCTTTTAAGCTCTAAGTTATGAAACGAGTATCAAAACTTTTCGCTTTACTGATAGCCGCGCTCTCGGTCGCTTTGGTCTCTTGCAATAAAGATGGTTCCAGTGACAATTTTTACGTGAGTTACGGCGTGATCGTGGGCACTCAGGATGCCTATACCATTAAAACGGACGGAGGCAATACCCTGACCGTTATCGAGAACCTGGTCCCTTCGTTTCCTGTGGTGGATGGCATGCGTGTGAGGGTCAACTATACCATTGAAAAGCAGACCGCCAACGGTTTCGAAGTCCGGCTTAACGCTATTGAGAAAATTCTGAGCAAGGATCCCGTTTATTCGACGAAACTGACTCCCGAAGAGTTGACGGCACTGGGCAACGACCCGATCGATGTCGAGGACGCCTGGTTCGGGGGAAACTATTTGAACGTGAATTTCTTCGTATTCCGTTTCGATCCTTCTCTGGCGCATTTTATCAATTTGCTGGTGGACGAACAGAATTCCACGGCGGATAATGTGGTGGTTATCCTTAAGCATAACGCTTATGGAGACCCGGCGACTTCGCTTGCTTTCGGCCGCGTGTCGTTTGACATCAGCGGGTTGGTCCCGGCCGGGCAAAAATCGGTTAAGATTACGCTCAAATGGACCAATTACAACAATGTAGAGCGCAGCGATTCGGGTATTTTTACCCTTGACGATCCTGCTGCATCGACGACGCTTACCGGCGCAAAAGACGAACAATCGACCGGTGCAGCCCTGGGGGCGATCAAATAATAACAGGGCGAAAGCCCGGTTAGTTCTGTGGGTTATTTAATTAAGGTTAGCAAGTGAAGCGGGGCGCCATTAGGCGCCCCGCTTCTTTTTGCTTTCAGAACCTTTTTTCCGAAACTTTTATTTGCGCTTCGGACCCGGTTTGGTTACTGTTTTGAGTGCTGTTTTATCGTTCTCCGGTTTGGCTGCCGCCGGTTCGCTTCCCTGTTTTTTGAGCGAATTCAGGTACTGCACTACTGCATATTTGGCAGCTGCGATCGTTTCCCGGTTTACCTTCTCGATTACGCTCCCCCGGGCCAGGTCGTCGCTGCTGATGTAGCCTTCGAGCATCAATAACTGTACGATCATATTGTTGATGTTCGTCTCTTCGCTGTAGCCTTCGGCGATGTAAAGTGTCGGTACTTTGGCCGCAAACTCCTCTGCGAAATCGGGATAGTTCGGAAAACTCATCAATTCCTCGAATGTTTCCCCGAAGCTCGTCAGTTCGATGTTCAGGTTGGGATTTACCAACAGCGGACTGAATTCGTGATTCGGGTCGGACGGATGGAAATTGACAAGGTTGGTGATGTCCACCTTTTTGGACTTGTTGTCCATCCGGCGCAAATCGGCTTTACGCATGTTGTCGAGCTGGTAGAGGTAGAAGTTGTAGCGCCACAACTCGGAGCTGTTCATCTCTCCGTGGAAAAGATGTCGGTACTTTTCATTCAGCAACCGTTTTACCTTGATCTTGCCTTCGTTGATTTCGGGTTTGTTCACACGGACTTCCTGAATCAGTTGTTTGAGTGCGGCCGCCGCCTTCTGCGGGCCCGTGATTTCGCGGCCTTTCTTGCCGATTTCGGTTGACAGTACGCCGCACTGGATGTGGCGTGCCCCACCCTTGCCGTCTTTGCCGCCGCGCAGACAGGTGATAAGATTGTGAATACATTCTACCTGTCCCTCTTCCGAGATGAACGGCTGGCCGCCCGGCGTACTGGCCAGTGCATCGAATATCGCGCTGAACATTTTGCGGTCGATCTGTTTTTCATCGGTCAGCCTGTCATCGCCGAACCGGTACGAAACCGTTGCGATGAAGCGGTTCTGGATCATGTCGAATGCCACATTTTCGATCGTGTAGGCTACCCCATCCCGGGTAAACGACCTGCCTGCGAAGATCATTTTCACCACTTCGGTGATATCTATCTTGTCGAGCAGTTTGAATGACGAAGCGAGGTAGTATTGTTGGTCGGCGGGAGAGAAATCCCAGTCGAGAATGTCGTCCAGGTAGTTGCCGTGACGTGAGATCACCTCGACGATATTCTTGTCGGCCGTGTAGCGTTTGAGCGTGCACTGGAAGTTCGGGCCGTCTCCGCTGGTTGCTTTCTCCTTGCGTTCACCGTGTGCATCGATATAGAGCAGAAAGTTTTCCGGATTGTCGATCCGTGTAATGCCGCCTTCGTTTTTCGAATAGTTACTGGCCGACAGCATGATATCCACCTTGTAAGGCATCGTGATGTCGCACATGCCGCTCACGGTACTGCGGGCGTTGCGGTCGTCCACGTTGCTGTCCGCACTGCTTTCGAACAGGTACTTGTAGTATTTGATATAGTCGGGATCGAAATCGGTCGTACGCGAGAAATCGCCCACTTCGGTACCGATGCCGTAAAGATTTCCGTCGGCGTCCTGGAACTCGTGGAACATGTCGCCGGCGACCATCTTCACCGAGCGGATGCCTTCGAGATTGTTGCGCAGCCATTTGAGGACAAAGGCGGCGATCATTTCGCTCTTGCCTACCCCGCTGTCGCCGTTGATCTCGATTACGAAGACGCTGCCGTCGTTCTCTTCGACCATAAACAGCGATCCGTGGCGCGGCGTGCCACCCATCTCTTTCACCTTTTCGTTGATGACCGTCAGGCGCGGTTTTTTTACGTCGCCGAAATAATCGGCTTCCGACTTGAGCGGCGTGACGATCGTCTTGATGTTGCCTGCGGGACCTTTGATGTCGAAGTAACCGATCTGCGGGAATGAAATCAGTTTTTCCGGGGCGCCGAGCAGCGAAATGACGTCCGGCACGAAATTACGGATGTCCTGCAGGCTGATGTCTTCCGTATAATTGAGCCGGTAGTTGTCGGTCAGGTATTTCAGGTAACCCTTCTGGAAGATGACCAGCTCCTTGACAATGCCGTGCTTAACCACCTTGCAACGGTAGTCGTCCGAGTCCATGTTCGCGACGAAACGTGCGAGGCGGTGTACGAAGAACGACGGATCGGGCCGCAAGTCGATGTAGCGGATGTATTCGGCCGGATAATCGGAAGGAATCTCCCCATCAGGCTTTTTGCTTTCCACCCGGTCGATCTTGTGGAACGGATATTCGCGTTTTTTTGCGTCGGTAACGATCCGCGTGTGTTCCTGTACGGGCTGTTCCGACGAGATTACGCCGCACTTGGTCATCAGTTCGTTAATCCAGTTGATACGGCCTCCGGCGAAGGTTTCGAGCGACTTGTTTTCCATTTCGAAACCTTTGTAAATCGAAATGCCGTGTTGTACCATTTCGTTTACGCTGGAATTTTGCTTCTTGAATGCCGTTTCGACGATCCGTACGATCGTATGCGCATAACGGTTGTAATAGTCCGTACCCCGGGTGCGCTTGATCAGGCTGATGTAGAATCGCACGACGCGGCGGCTGACCGCATAGATTTCGCTTTCTGCGATCTTGATGTCTTTCTTGCGCATGATGTAGTTACTCAGTTCCTGCAACTGCATCGGCATGATGCTCGAAACGAACTCTTCGGTGAGCATCCTCACTTCCGTGTCGTCGCAGTCGCTGATGCGCTTGTCGAAATAGGCCAGTTTGTCGCAGACCATCTTGTAGAAAGACTTGTCGTTTTCGAGTAGGTACAGGTAGAGTATCTTGTCCGTGATTTCGGCTGCCCGGTCCACTCCTGTGCGCAGTACGTCTTCGATATAGCCGATGCTTTTTTGCGAGATGGTGAGGTTGCGGAACTCTTCTTTGTCACGCAGCGTGCGCATGAATTCGTCGATCCAGATATTCAGGTTCAACTGTAAAAGCTTGATACCGGTGATCTCTTCGAAGCATGCGCCGGCCATCTGGATAATTTCGCGGCGGCTAGGTTCGAGACTCTCCTTCTCGAACGGCAGGTTGAAGTGCAGCAAGATCTCCCGGATATACTTTTTGATGATCGAGTTCAATCCTTCGAGCTTTGCCTTGTCGAGTTCGGGACTGCCCGTTGCGTTGATAGCCAGGATTTTCATTTTGCTGTCCGAGAAGAGCAAGTTCTCCATCTCGATCAGGATCTCCATCATTACACTCTTCTCCTCGGGGTTGTCGAGTACGTGGTGGTTCGGCTGGAAAGTCCGTTTGTTGGTAATGTATTTCAGGATGACCGCTTTGCTGTATTTCGAACTGACCGTGTTGAAATCCAGGTCGGCCAGCGCCGGAACACGTTTGTAAACCTGTGCGAGCAGGTTTTCATAGATTTTGGTGAATGCCGAACTGCGGACGAATTCGAAAACGTCTTTGCAGGTGCCGACGATATCGCCGTGCAGCTCGATCACCGAGTTGGCCGACCTTCCGATTGTAGTGATCGTTACGCCGCTTTTTTCGGGAGAGGCGTGGTACAGCGAGCGTACGTCGCGGATTTGCAGCGACGGCGCTTTGTCTTTCTTGTATTTCGCTGAAAGCGGATAATCCGCAATGATGCTCTCGATGAAATCTTTGTCTTTCGGATAGCGGAACATCTCATTCAGCAGGGCGCTGCTTTCACGCTCTTTGTTCGCCGAATCGGCACGCATGGCGGCAAATTGGTTCCAATACCGGATGAAGATCGAAAAGGCATCTTCCAATTCGGCCCCGAGAACTTTCAACCCCTCTTTCGATGCCGAGGTATAGCCGCCCAAAGAGAAGCGTACGAGTCCTGTCGGATACGGTACGGTGGCTACGCCTTTGTTCCGGGCCAGCATCTGGCAGAACAGCAGCAGGTCGGGGTACGAATAGGGACCGGTGATCTTGAAGTTGAACAGGTAGGAACCGTCCGATTGGATGACTCGTAGTGCTGTCCCCGCCGGACTGTTGTCAAGCAGGCGCTGTCCGATCTCTTTGGCCATCTTCATACGCGTGAGCGATTCGTGGCGAAAGTTCTTGTTCACCCGGAAACGGTTCAGGTTTTCCACCAACTTGCTTTGGTAGTAGACGAAAAACGGTTCGTCGTGGTATTTGAAATCGTCCGGCAGTCCCAGTACGTCTAGCTTGTCCAGGGCTACCAGTTCGTCGAGCAGGAACAGGTAGAGCGGCGACCCCTCGAAGCCGGCCGTTTTGTGCAACTGGCGGTTGGTTTTGCTGATCTCGTTGTTTTGCTGGGTCTTTTCGAATTGGCTGACGATAAATTTGACGATCGCCTTTTTGATTTTCGAACGCGAAGCGTTTTTCGGCAGTTCGGCTTCGATCTGGTCTTTGATGCGCTTGGCTACCTGGGCGATCTCGAGCGTATTGTTGAGCATCAGCAACGAGTTGTTGTTGCCGTGTTCGGCGCTGTTGCAGGCCCGTGCGTATTTTGCGAAGTCCGTTGCCTGGGGAGTGACGGCTACGGCGCCGAGGCGTTCGCCCGTGGCGGCGAGGTTCTTCGTGGTCGAAAGCGACGAAATGGCCTTGATACGCGACTGCGCGTTAATGTTGTTCATGATGTAGCGAGAAAGCGTACGCCATTTTGGCAACTCGCGGTCTTCGATCTTGACGCTCTCTGCGTATGCTTCGTCGAGGAACAGCGTGATTTTGCAACTGTTCAGGAAACGCAGAAAGTTGTTGGCCGCCTCGCTGTTGAAATCGGTATAACCCGTGGGATTGTTCGGGTCGTTGACGATGATCGTCGTATTTTCGCAGAAAAGGTCCCACAGGCTGCCGCTGTCGTCGAATAATGCCAAGGTCGATTTGATCCGTTGCAACCGGTCGATCAGGCGGTCGTAGGCAAGCCTGCCTTCGTTGTCGTTCTCGATTTCGATGTCGAACGGATTGATGTCGAAACAGTCGTCCGGCAGCAGGTCTTTGTACTCCCAGGCCTGGATCGCATTGTAAATGATATAGGGCTTCGGCCGGCCGTTCGGGTTGAACAGCAGGTCGCGGATGATCATCTGTACGGCATCCGATACCGAGGTCTGGTCGAGGTTGCCTAACGCGGCGAGGAAATTTTTGACGATCTCCTTGTCCTCTTCTTTGAGCGCGAAGTATTTGTCGCGGATGCCCAGGTCGATCAGGAACTTCTCGAAGCGCCCCTTGTTGTCGGCATCTTTGCCCGTTTTGGTTAGGTATTCCTGGTATTTCTCAAGGAACAGGTTGATGCCGAAATTCTTATGGAAATGATTGTGCAGCGTCCGCTCGTAGCAGCTCGGAATGATGTCGAGGATCAGCTGGCATGCATAGCGGATTTTGCTGTTCAGGTTGTTGAACGTTTTACTGCGCAGGTAGTCCCCGAAAGTCTTGATTTGGTGACGGCCACCGCCTTCGAGGATCGTTATGACGTCGATGAGTTTGTTGCCCGCATAGAAATAATTTTTCATGCGGCTTTCGAACTCGTCGATCAGCTCCTGGGTCTGTACCTTCTTGGTTTCCTGTTTGTGGCAGTTCTCAAGGAAGAAGATAAAGTCGCGCAGCTTTTCGAGCGAGTATTTATCCTGTACGACCTGCCGCGAGAAAGAGTCGAGTTTGAAGAGTGTGATCCGTTTCTCGATATCGTTCGGATCGCCCGTCTGTTCGTTGAGCAGCGTTTCGAGTTCGGCGGCGTACTCTCCGATCTGGGCTTCTATCTTTTCTCGGAACTCCTTGAGATAGGTCGGGTTGACATTTTCCAGGATCAGGCGCAGGTTCAGCTGTGTATTCGACGGCGAGCCGAGTTTTTTGGTGTGTACTTTGTTGAGCGTATTGATAATGCCGTTGTGGAAACAGAAGATCAGCGAGGTATTCGAGCTGCGCGACTCTTTCGAGTCGTCCACGATCACCAATCGCGTCAGCAG
Organism: Alistipes indistinctus YIT 12060; assembly: GCF_025144995.1. Lineage (NCBI taxonomy): Bacteria > Pseudomonadati > Bacteroidota > Bacteroidia > Bacteroidales > Rikenellaceae > Alistipes > Alistipes indistinctus. Next base: position 223,135 of record NZ_CP102250.1, read on the forward strand.
CGGGAACCATTTTTCACCGGCATAATGGTTGATGCGGGCGTGCTTTACCTTGACGACGAATACCGAAGTGGTGTCGGCCGTCATCTTTTCGTAGAGCAGTTCCGGGGCGGGCGATTCCATTACCACGACGCAGTCCTTGCTGAATACGTCGCCGCGCAGCAGGGAGACGGCTTTGTCGGCGTTCCCGGACACGACTGTACGGATCATGCCGTTCATCCCTTTGAAATTCACGGCCCACTTGCTGCGGTGCAGGAAGTCGCAAATTTCGGCTTTTGTCGTGTAATGGGTGCTTTGGCTGATCATCTGTTCGAGCGTGTCCATCAGGTAGTTCCAGTGCGCTTCGTTGATGTCGCCCGTTACGCCGATCACGTCGCGGTATTTGCGTAGGTCGCGAACGTGCCCGCCTAACTGGATTTGCGACATGAAGTCGATGTGATAACTGTTGATCGGCGGCGTGCCGACCGAAAGGTCATGGCTGTCGCGGATATTGATCAGGACATTTTTGATTTCGGTAGTCGTCCCGTCGGTATCGAGCACCGAATTGATCTTTTTGACGAATTCTCCGCGTTTGCTGCTCAGTTCGAATGCTTTCGAGTTGTTGTGAGGGATCAGCATCAGCGACACATCGGTATAACCGGGGATATCCTCGCGGAATTTGAGCAGGTAACGGTTGATCTCGGCCTGTTGGCGGGCCGGATCGTCGGGCTCTTCCATACAGAGGCTGACGAAGCTGGTCAGATTATCGAAGATGTGGCGCGGCAGGAAGATTTCGGCCCGCTCGCCCAACGATTCGTACAGGTTCAGCAGCTGGAGAGCCTCGTTGCTCAGGAATGCTTTCGGTTCGCCTACGATTTTCATGATTTTTCAGATAGTTTGCGTTTGTTCTTCTTGCGTTCGTTTATACACGATGACAGCACAAATATACGGGTGTAGATGTAAAAAAGTGTCTTGATGTTAAAATTTTATTTTATTTGTTTTAAAATATACAAATAAAAATAATTGAAAAGGCCCGGGTATAAGTAATTGGCCGTGATCAAAAATAATAAAAAAGATTGATCCGCAGCTCAATCTTCCGAACAGGTTATGAACAATTGAGCAATGATGCGGGAAGTCTTTTTCCGTGGGACCGGAATGTAAAATAGAGGTATATTAATAAATATATTTATTAATATATTGTTGATAATCAAATATTTAATGGTGTGATTTTTGCGGCGATTTTCGTACCAACCATTAAACCCTCAAACGTATGAAAAAATTATTGTTATTGGCAGTTTGTATAGCGATGGCTTACGGCTGTTCACAATCAGATCTTTTGACGGAACCTGGCCTGATTCAGTCTTCAACCAAATCGGTTCAGCGGGTGGCGGGTTTGTTGCAAATCAATGCCGGAGGAGGTACGGTGCAAGCCCATGTCAGTCTGAATCCTGCAATTCCTCTCTATCTCGATGTCTATATCACCGTCCATAACATCAATATTGATTTTGGCGGAGGTTCAGGTACGACGTATGGTTCTGCTACTCTTATAACTATGCTGGGATATAGTGGAAATGCCTATTCTGAAGTGTTGAACGGTAGCGCAACCTCTCACTCTTATGTAGACGTAAACAGTTTGAAAATAAGGCCGGACGTTCCAGATCTGTATCATATTGAGTGGACAGTAACCGGCTTACCTTATGAGGATCCTGATCCACCTTTTCCGATCAACCCGGGTGGTGGTGGCGGCGGAGACGGTTGTGATACGCTTTGTTTGGTCGTTACGTCTCCTTATTTCCATATTCCTGCAAACAACGGTAAATTTGATTAAAAACAAAAGAAGGCCGGAATTCCGGCCTTCTTTTTGGAATAATAGGGAATCGCGAAGTTACAGCTCGTAGCGGTAGATCTGGGCTGTAGCGGTGCGGTAATCCTTCTCCAGTTGCAGCAGCGTCTCGCGGCTTTGATACAGCGTACTTACCTCTGTGAAGTATTCGATTACGGAAATTTGTCCTGCGTCCAGGGCCTTGTTCAGTAACTCGATGTTATTCTGGTTACGGAGCACTGCCTGTAGGGATTCCGCCGACTGGCGAAGGGTTTGCGCCTGTTCGTAAAGTTGCTTCAGAATCGTAACGCTGTTCAGTTTAGCGCTTTGCAGCTTCGTGTCGGAAAAGTAGCTTTGCGCCCGGGCGGCTTTCACCTTATTTTTATTTTCGAACATCGGGATCGACATGCCGACGAGTAAACCGTTGAAGCGTCCTTCGAGTCCGTAATTGTGCCGGTACCCTACTTCGAATTTGGGCAGTGCGAGCGCCTTGTTCAGCGTAATCGTTTTCAGGTTGACGCTGTGCTCGTCCGCCAAACGTTGCAATTCCGGGCTCTGTTCCATGTAGAGCGTTTCGAGCGTGGCATATTCGGGGAGTTCCGATTCCGCCGGATAGTCCGTGGCTGTGAAATTGACCGGCTCTCCACCTGCGAGGTTCGAGAGTTGTTGCAGCCGGGCTTTTAACGTTGTGGCATTCAGGTTCGCTGCAGTTTGTGCTGCGATCAATTCAACACTGATCTTGTTTGTTTCCAAAATATTGGCGGCTCCGGTCTCCAGTTTTTGTTTATATACAGACGAGAGGCGTTGTGCGTTGGACAGTCGTTCGCCGAGCAAAATCTGCTGTTGCCGCAGGTAGATGATTTCGATACAGAGCTCTTTGGCCTGCAACAGTAATTGCTGGCGGAACTCGGCACCTTCGCTGTCGTACAGAGAGGCTTTGAGTTTCGCGATTTTATTACGGGCTGCATAAGCTCCCGGAAAATCAAACGGCTGCGTGACGGTCAATTCGGAGTTGTTGCCCGGAACCGGCCGGCGCCAAAGGTTCTCGAACTCTACCGACGGATTCTCCAGCGAGTTACCGGTTTTGGCTTCGAGTTTTTGGGCTTCGGTCAGCTTGCGCTGGGCCTGCAACTCTTTTGATGCCTGTTCTACGAGCAACAGCACTTCGTCGATGCTCTCCTGCGCCCGCAGGGGACCGAAGCTCGCGAGGCACGCGGTTATGATTAGGATCGTACGTTTCATACCTGTTCTTGTTTACGGTTGATAATCAGATAGACGGTCGGAATGATAAACCCGTTGAGCAGTGTCGAACTGAGCAGGCCGCCGAGAATTACTTTGGCCAAAGGGCTCTGAATTTCGTTGCCGGCCAGGTTACCGCCCAGGGCCAGCGGAATGAGTGCGAGGGCCGAGCTCAGTGCGGTCATCAGGATTGGATTCAGCCGGTCGAGCGATCCCTGCACGATGCTTTCACGGAGTGACATTCCTTCACCCCGCAGGTGGTTGTAATGGGATACAAGCAGTATGCCGTTTCGCGTGGCGATACCCAGCAGCGAAATGAAACCGATAATGGCCGGAATACTGATCTCACCGGATGTGATCCACAGGCTGAAGATTCCGCCGATTAGCGCCAGCGGCAGGTTGAGCATGATGATGCCGGCCATCGATACCTTTTTGAACTCCTGGAACAGCAACAGGAATATTACCAGCAGCGAGATGAGCGACGTGAAGAGCAAAATGCGCGAAGCCGCCTGTTCGCTCTCGAACTGCCCGCCGTATTCGATGTGGTAACCTTCCGGTAGCGGCACGTCGTTTTTCACGATCTTCTGGATGTCGTTCACCACTCCGCGCAGGTCGCGTCCGGCCACGTTCGCGGAAATGACTATCTTGCGTTGGGCGTTTTCACGGTTGATGGTATTGGGGCCCGATGAAGAAACCAGTTCAGCTATGTAATTCAGCGGGATTTTCTGGCCGTTTGCATCGATGGTGAGATTTCCGATCCGCTCCATTTCACTGCGGCTGTTGTCATTCATCTTGACCGTGACGTCGAACGAACGTCCCTGGTCGTACACTTGGGACACTACCCTGCCGGCCAGCGCCACTTCGATGAATTCCGAAAATTCCGGCAGTGTGATGCCGTAACGCGCCAGCATTTCACGCTTGGGTTTGATCTGCAACTGCGGGCGCTCTACCTGTTGCTCGACATTCAGGTCGGCGATGCCTTCCACCCCGGAAACGGCTCCTTTGATCCGGTTGCCGAGCGTGAAGAGTTCATTCAGGTCGGGGCCGAAAAGTTTGATCGCAATATTGGCCTTCGTACCCGAGAGCATTGCGTCGATACGGTGAGAAATCGGTTGTCCCAATTCGATATTTACGCCGTGCAGGACGCTCAGTTTTCGGCGCACGTCGGCCGTAAATTCGTCTTTTGACCGCTTGGCCAGGATATATGGAGCTTCCAGCTCCGACACATTCACGCCGAGCGCGTGTTCGTCCAGTTCGGCGCGGCCTGTCTTGCGTACGACCGTCTGGATTTCAGGCACGGTCAACAATATCTCTTCCACGTTGCGCCCCACTTTATCGGACTCTTCGAGAGAAATGCCGGGCATCGTGGCGACATTGATCGTAAATGACCCCTCGTTGAACGGGGGCAGGAAGCTGCGTCCCAGGCTGAAGAAAATAATCAGCGAAACGACGAACAGCCCTACCGTGCTGCCGAGTACGGCCCGTTTGTGGCCGAGTACCCATTCCAGTGCCGGACGGTAAATCTTTTTCAGCCAGCGCGCCAGGAACGGCTCTTTTTCGCTTTTACGCAGCACCTTGTCTCCGGTAAGCAGGTAACTGCACATGACGGGGGTCAGTGTGACCGCTACGATCATCGATGCAAAAAGGGCTACGATGAACGAAATGCCCAACGGTCGAAGCATCCGTCCTTCCATCCCGCTGAGGAAAAAGAGCGGAATGAACGCGACGATGGTGATGATCGTGGCATGTACGATCGAGGTGCGTATTTCGGTTGATGCGTCGTATACGACGTTCAGCGATGGACGCCGTTCGGCTTTCGGGAGCCGGAAATTCTCCTTGAGCCGTTTGAAGACGTTCTCCACGTCGATGATCGCATCGTCCACCAGCGATCCGATGGCAATGGCCATACCACCGAGACTCATCGTGTTGATGGTAAAGCCCATCAGTTTGAGCGCGAGAATCGATACGAGCAACGAGAGCGGCAGTGCTACCAGCGAGATGACTGTCGTGCGTACGTTCATCAGGAAGAAGAACAATACCACCACGACAAAAAACGCCCCTTCGAACAGGGCTTTCCGGATGTTGTCGATCGATCCTTCGATAAAGCGGGCCTGACGGAAACTGTCGGTCGACAAGTGGATGTCCGCCGGAAGCTGTGTCTGGATCTCGGCGATCGCTTTGTCGAGCCGTTCGGTCAGTTCCAGTGAGTTCGTGCTGGGTTGCTTGGTGACGGTCATCAGGACGGCCGGTTTGCCACGCTCGGAAGCAACGCCCATTTTCGGGGTTTTGGCCCCGGTGCGTACGTTGGCTACATGCTCGAGCAGGATCGGGTTGCCGCCTGCCGTTTTAACGACGGCTTTTCCCATGTCGTCGGCCGAAGTGGTCGAAAGCATGCCCCGGATGATGTATTCGTTGCCGTACTGGTTCAGCACACCTCCGTTCGAGTTGCGGCTCAGGTCGTTCACGACGTTCATCACCTCGTCGAGCGAGACGTTGAAGTTTTTCATGCGGATCGGGTCGAGCAGAATCTGGTATTCCCGGATTTCGCCGCCGATGACGGTGACTTGCGCCACGCCGCCGGTGGAGAGCAGCCGCGGACGGATGTTCCAGTCTGCGATGGTTCGCAGCTCTTGCAGTGAAGTGCTGTCCGAGGTAAGGCCGACGATCATCAGCTCGCCCAGGATCGACGACTGCGGTCCGAGGGTCGGATTCCCAACGTTGTCGGGTAGCGTGGCGTTGACGGCGGCCAATTTTTCCGAGACGATCTGGCGCGCTTTGTAGATGTCCGTTCCCCAGTCGAATTCCACCCATACGACCGAAAATCCGGTCGTAGACGATGAACGCACCCTGCGTACGTCGGTAGCTCCGTTCACGGCGGTTTCAATCGGAAAAGTCACCGTGCGCTCGACCTCCTCGGAAGCCATACCCGGCGCCTCGGTCATCACGACCACAGTCGGGGCGTTAAGGTCGGGAAATACATCCACCTCCATCTGCCGGGCCGTATATGCGCCCACGAAGAGCAGCAATACGCCCATAATCATTACCAACAATCGGTTGTGTAATGAGAAGTCGATTATTTTATTCAGCATGGCGGTGTCGGTTTAGTGCTGGTGTCCGTGGGGAATGGCACCCGAGAACGAAGCCATCTTGACTCGGTAAGCTCCGCGGCTGACGACGTTGTCGCCCGGTTCGAGGCCCGCAAGAATTTGTATGTTTTTTCCGTCGCTGGCACCCAGTTTTACTTCCTGTTTGCGATATCCATCCTCGTCGATCTGGACGAAAACCGAGTAATTGCCCTGTTCTTCGATCAGCGCCGTGACCGGAACGGTCAGCGTGTTCGGTTTGGGTGATGAGATCAGGAATACCTCGACGAACGATCCCGAGACGATCCCGCCTTTGTTGTCGAATTCGAACGTGACAGGAATGTAGGCCGATGCGCCGTCCGAAGCTTTCCCGACCGACACGAGCCGTCCGCCCAGATCTTTGAGCGAATAGGTTTTGTCGTCGTATGAGGTTTTGAAGTTCGCACTCGAGATGGTCGGTAGTGCACCGTGATAGCGTTGCGAAACTTCGGCTTTGAGCTTCAGCCTGCGGTTTTGCGAAATAGTGGCCAGCAGCTGCCCGACTTCGACGAATTGCCCTTCGCTGACAGCTATGTTTTTGATAAAGCCACCGATAGGCGCCCCTACGCCCGTGCCTTTCGCTGTAGTCTTGTTCGCTACGGCCTCCTGCGCCGTTTTAGCGTTTTGGTAATTGAGTTTGGCCTGTTCGTATTCGGACTGCGAAATAATTTTGTCTTTGACGAGCTCCTCCGCCCTCTCGTAAGCTGCTTTTGCCTGTGCGAAGGCGGCTCGGGTGCGGGCCGTGTAGTCGCCTTCGGCGATATTCTTCGACGAAATATAGAAAAGATTTTCGCCTCGGCTTACCGAAGCGCCTTCGGACAGTTTTTTCGAAGAGAACGATACGACTCCGCTGACGGTGGCGACTACGGTCGCTTCGTCTCCCTGTGCGGCTAAGATTTGTCCGCTGGCCGGAATAACTTCATAGAATGTGGTCGGTTCGACTTTGTGAAGTGCGAAATCCGTTTCTGCAGCTTGTTCTTTGGTGAAGACGATTTCTCCGGCGGGATGTCCGGCCTTACCTTCGTGTTGATGATCGAGGTTCTCCCTTTCATGGTCGTGACCTTCGGCTTCGTGGTTATGTCCCTCTGCCGCATGGTCGTGATCGTCGTGAGATTGACACGCTTCGTGCGCCTCATGGTCGTGCGTGTCCTTTGGAGTTTGCTTTCCGGTGCAGCCCGTAACGAGCGCGACGGAGATTAATGCTATCAATATTTTGTTCATCGCTTGTTTCGATTGTAAATGGGACTTATACAATTACTCCGGTGAAGCTGTGCAAAATTGTACAACTTCCCGTCGGGCGCGTGTACAACACTCGGTTGTAACGGCGCTTAAGCGATGAATGCAGGAGGGGCGCGGAGGGCTGCGGGGCCTTGGGATTCGGCTCCGTGTAAAGCGGCAACGAACGGCCGGTAATCTACCGGGCTGCCGTGGCCACTGAGTAATAGTGAAAGATCAGGATATACGTAATAGAAAAGCGTGAAAACGAAAGCGTCGGCCGGTTGCAGGTCATGCGTATGGCCTAGGCAGAACTGGTGGTCGCTGTCGTTACGGCCCGACATGACGAACAGCTGGCGCAGGTCGCAGTCATTGTCCGTTTCGGGATGATGGTGCGAAGCGGTAACCGGCGCCTGCTGGCATTCGGTGCATTGCTCTACAACCGAAAACCGGATCGAACCGTCGCAGTGGTGGTGGTGAGGCAACACCGACAATACCAGCATGAGTATGCCGGTACAGAGCAGGATGATGCGGATGCCTGTTTGCCTCATTGTGTTGATACTCCTTTTTGAACGTTCAGTTTATCGGCAGGTCGATGTTATTTTATAAACGGTTATTCGCCGTAAAATATTTTAGGCTGCGATTTTAGGTGTTTCGGCATCGCCTTTTTTCAACATATTGCGGTAAATCTTGTCCATGATCACGGCGATGGCTCCCCCGCCCGTCACATTGCCGGCGGTGCCGAAGCTGTCCATCGTGATGTAGAGTGCAATCATCAGGGCCTGCAATTCGGCGTTGAAACCCAAAATCGATGCGAGCAGTCCGAGTGCCGCCATGATCGCTCCGCCCGGGACGCCGGGAGCGGCTACCATCGCGATGCCGAGCATGAAGATAAAGCCTGCATACAATTCGAATGTGATCGGGAATGTGTCGGGTGTCATCCACATGATCGCCAATGCACAGGCGACGATTTTCAGGATGCTGCCCGAGAGATGGATCGTTGCGCAAAGCGGTACCACGAAACCTGCCAGATCGGGATGTACACCCATTTTGATCGTTTGTTGGAGCGATACGGGAATGGTAGCGGCGGACGATTGCGTACCGAGAGCCGTGGCATAGGCCGGCAGCATGATGCGCAGCAGCTTGAGCGGATTACGCTTGGCGATCGCTCCGGCAATGGCATACTGGATCAGCAGCAGTGCGATGTGCATGACGAAGATGATGATGATCACCTTCAGGAACAGCGACATTACCTGCACAGCCTGTCCTTCGGCGCCCATTTTCAGGAAAATTCCGAAGATGTAAAGCGGTAGCAGCGGTACGATCACTTTGCCGATCAGCAGGTTGATCACTTCCCCGAATTCATTGAGCGCATCCTTGAACGTACGTCCCGGTAGCGCGGCCAACCCCAAGCCTAAAATGAAAGAGAAGACCAATGCGGAAACGACGTCCATAAACGGCGGCATGTCGATCGTAAAAAACGGAGGGATCGTCGCACTGGTGATCGATGCCAGCGGGTTGGTCGCTTCCACGGCGGCGGTACCGGCGGCTGAAACCTCGTGTACCCCGCCGCCCGGCAGCAGGTACGGGAAGGTCGCCAGACAGGTGAAATAGGAGAAAAAACCCGCAAACAGTGTCGAGATATATGCGACGAGTGCCGTAATGCCCAACAGTTTACCCGCCCCGGATCCGAGGTCGGCAATACCCGGAGCCACCAGGCCGACAATAATCAGCGGAATGGAGAAGCTCAGGAAATTGCTGAAGATGGAGTTGATGGTGACGAAAATGCGAACGCCGGGCGTCGGAAGGAAGGTCGAAAAGGTTAAGCCGAGAACGATTGCGATGACGATTTTCAGCAACAGTCCGACTTTGAAGCGTCGTTTCATTAGGCGGTTTTTAAATTTGAGCGTAAATATAAATAAATTTTCCCAATGAAAAATGCTATCTTCGCCCTCTCTGTGGCATTTGCCGATAATTTAACGTTATGGCTTGGATTTATCTGATTTTAGGCGGCCTGTTCGAGATGGGTTGGGCGCTGGGATTGAAACTCTCGGAAACCATGCAGGTCAAGGTCTGGGGGATCCTGCTGGCTGTCGTATCGATGGCGCTGAGCATGTTCCTGCTCTATATCGCACAAAGAAGCATCCCGATCGGCACCGCTTATGTGGTGTGGACCGGGATCGGTGCTGTGGGGACACTGCTGGTCGGAATTTTTCTGTTCGGTGATTCGGCCGGATTCTGGCGTCTTTTCTCCGCCGGACTGATCGTTATCGGGGTGATCGGTCTGAAAATTGCGCACTAGCGCTGCGCAGTGTGATGAGCGTTAGTTCGGGATAGGTCCCGATGCGCATCGGATAGATCACATATCCCATCCCATCGTTGATGTAGAGGTGCTTGTCGCCTTCCGTGTACAGTCCGCTCCAGCGCGGGTACATCCATTGGGCGGGGGACCAGACCCACTTGCCGACATGGATTTTCATCTGCATCGCGTGGACATGGCCCGACAGCGTAAGGTCGGCTTTGCCTGTCGCGCGGACCGCATCCCAGTTCTGGGGCGTATGCGAGATCAGGATGTTGAATGCGCTGTCCGGTACGTTGCGGTAAGTGGCCTCCAGATCGCAGCCTCCCAGTCCGGTCTCGTGTCCGTTGTGAAAACCGTCCCGCGGATAGTTGACTCCCGAGACCGTGATGCTGTCCGCACCCCGTCGGATTGCTACCGATTGGTTGTTCAGCAGGTGCCATCCCATCCTGGCTTGTTTTTCTTCCAATAATTTAACGCTTTCGACTGGGCCGAAACCGGCGCGTTCCCGCATGTAGAATCCGAGATCGTGGTTGCCGAAAACCGAATAGATCCCGTCGCGGTTGCGGATCGATGCGAGGGCGGCCATGTCTTTGCCGCTCAGTTCACGGGCGTTCGTGTTTACGACGTCTCCACCGTTGACTACCAGGTCGGCTTCCAGGGCGTTGATCTTTTCGGTCATATGCCTGATCAGCGTGTTGTGCGGTCCGTAGTTGCCCGTATGCAGGTCGGAAAACATCACGATTCGGTACCCGTCGAAAGCAGCAGGCAGTTTATCCGACGTGATCGTGATCTCTTTGACTTCGATATGATTGCGCCCGCGCGTGGCCCCGTAAATCATGACGCCGAGGCAGTACAGCCCGACGATCAGTCCGGCAGCGGAAAACCAATGCACGCGCCGTTTTTTCACCCGGCTGGCCGGGTAATCAAGCAAGGAAAAGAGCAGGTATATCAATTTCGGGACGATCGACATCATAAAGATGGCGATAACCCACAGGATGATCTGTACGTAGCGGGGCGAGGCTGCATCGGGCGCCATCCGGTAGCAGGTCAGGGCGATGACGATCAGTGTGTCGAGGAGAAGGAACGAAGCCAGATAAATCCGGTGTATCCAGGGCCGTTCCGGAAAAGCTTTTTTCAGACGGTGCCGGATCAGCAGATCTTGCAGGATGGAGATCAGAGCGAGCAGGAGAATAAAGATTTTAATCATGGGGCAACGTAAACTAGGTATTCGACAGCTCTGCAAAAATACGACAAATCCTTGAAGTACGTGGAAGTGCCGATGCTGCTGTACGCATAAAAACGTATTTTCTACCCGTTTAGTACCCCTTGTGTGGCTTCCTTGACAGGTTTTATTATTTTCGCGGGGTATTTCGTTTTGTCCATCGACGATATGAATCAGGTTGTTAATTCAAAGCTTAAACCAGGATATGAGTAAGTCGTTTTTCCGGCAGTTCCAGAACGAGGACTGGATTGCTACACTGATGGGATTGTTGCTTGTCGTGACAGTGATCGTCCTTCCGGGACTGATTCCCGTGTTTCCCAAGGAACTGAATACAGTGGGAGCATGGCTCTCCATCCTCGGACTGCTGGTGGTCGCCCTGTTGGTTTCCGCATTGGGTGTCCGGTTGCTGGGTGAACGATTGAAGGGTTTTCTTCCGGCTTTCGTTGCGATTTTTGTCCTGTCAGTCCTGTGTATGTTGCTTTCGGGTATCCCTGCGATCAAACGCACCGGATTCGAGTCGGTTTTCTTTTCAGTGGCCCTCGGATTGCTGATCCGCAATACCGTGGGATTGCCCGCGTGGCTTTCGCCCGCAGTCCGCAGTGAATACTACATCAAGATCGGGCTGGTGCTGCTGGGTACGTCGGTGCTGTTCGGTGAGATTTTGGAAGCCGGATTTTTTGGTATTCTGCAGGGCATCGTCGTCGTGTTCAGCGTGTGGTATTTTACCTTTTGGCTGGCCCGCAAAATGAAAGTGGACGAAGAGATGGGCGTTATGCTGTCGAGTGCGGTGTCGATCTGCGGCGTGTCGGCTGCCATCGCCACCTGCGGGGCGATCAAGGGAGACAGTAAAAAACTGTCGTTCGTCGTGTCGATCGTGCTGATCGTGGCTATTCCGATGATGTACCTGATGCCCTATCTGGCCAAGTTGATGGGTTTGTCGCAGGAGGTGGCGGGCGCGTGGCTCGGCGGGACTATCGATACGACCGGAGCCGTGGTTGCGGCCGGCAAGTTTTTGGGTGAAACGGCAGAAACTTACAGCGTCATTATCAAGTCGTCGCAGAATGTCCTGCTGGGCGTGGCTGCGTTTATTATTTCGATCTATTGGTCGGTGCGGGGCACTTCGAATACAGAACTGAAACCCACTCCCCGTGTCTTGTGGGATCGTTTCCCTAAATTCGTCGTAGGATTTATGCTGGCGTCACTAATTTTCAGTACCTGCTTCGATATGGGGCAGGCAAAAGCCCTCGGCTCTCTGGCCAAGGGCTTGCGTGAGGTGATGTTCTCCGTCGCTTTCGTCTGCATCGGGTTGGAAACCGATTTCCGTTATATTTTCAAGGCCGAAAACCGGCGCTATATCGCTACGTTCCTGATCGCCCAGTGCTTTAATATCGTTGTGACGCTCATTGTCGCGTGGTTGCTGTTCGGCTGGCTGGCGGTGTAGGAAACGTAATGTCGATCGCAATATCAATGGCTTCGGGGTGCTGATTCCGTTTCAGATCCTTGATTCCGTTCCGCTCGTCCGTTGAATTTCCGCTTGTTTTATCAATTCGTTGCGCTGTTTGCCGGAACGACTAGCACGGCATTTCCCACTTTACGCGGAATGCGGATAAAAGCCACTTTATCCGAAGGCCGGTTGATGACTCTGTGCTTGCGTGACCAAAGTGCCGAAGATCCGCCTCCGTCCAGATTCAGTGCCGAACTCATGTCCAGCATGCGGCAACTCCATGCCAGTTCGGCCGGAGACATGCCGTCCGCTCCTTCCTGTCGTCCGTCCACGACCATCAATATAATGGTACCGTCAGGGCGAATGCCGATCACCGTGCGCGGATGGCGTTTGGTATCGCCGTAATTCAGCGGGATCAATTGAACGTTGTCGTACATCAGCATCGGGCCGGCCCCCATCACGTTCGGATAGGGCGTATGCCAGAGCGAATCGGCGGCAGCCACACCGGGCAGGTTTTTGATGAAATGCAGTCTTCCTGCACTATCCAGAGCGATTGCACCATTGCCCCACCCGCCTCCGGCGGTCAGGATAACGCCGTCGATTTTGGTGAAATCGTTGGCAATCGCCTGTTTGGTTTTCGTGATAAAATAACCGCCGTTGACCGCCACCTCCGCGTTAGCCTCCTTTTTACCGAGCCGTTTGACCGTCTCGCGCTTCTCCCCCTGTTTGAGCTGCAGGCGGTGCAACTGCGGGTTGAATTCCACGCAATAGATTTGCTGGTCGGAGTCGAACAACCTCAGGTCTACACTTTTGATCGTCAGGCCATTGTCTGTTTCAACCGTCTTCCATGCCGCACCGGTTAAGGCAATCGAATCTTCCGGAGTTTGTGCCTGTAAGGTTTCAATGACTGTTAAACTGCACAATAACAGTCCGATATGCCGGAACCGGGAAGCGCAAGCGTGAGTCGGTTTCATAACGTTGAGTTTTAGGTAAACGGGTTTTAGACGAAAGAATAGAGTCTGTAAACAGTTCGGAGCTTACCGGTTGTAGAGCTTCTCCAGGTTTTCCTGCACCCGCTCGTCGAAGAGGTAGTCGTCGTATTCCATATATTTATCGATCATGCCGTTCGGTGTGATTTCGATAATGCGGTTGGCTACCGTATTGATGAATTCGTGGTCGTGCGAGGTCATCAGTACGATTCCCTTGAACGAAACGAGTGCATTGTTGAATGCCTGAATCGATTCGAGGTCGAGGTGGTTGGTCGGCGAGTCGAGCAGCAGTGTATTGGCCTGCTTGATCATCATCCGGGCGATCATGCAACGCATCTTCTCGCCGCCCGAAAGGACGTTTACCTTCTTGTAAATCTCTTCGCCGCTGAAAAGCATCTTACCCAGGTATCCCCGCAGGTAGAGTTCGCTGGTATCGTCTGAGAACTGGGCCAGCCAATCGACGATGGAGAGTTCGTTGTTGAAGAAATCGGAGTTGTTCAGCGGCAGGTAGGCGCTGTTGATCGTCACGCCCCACTCGACCATGCCGCTGTCGGGCTGGTCGTGTCCTGCGATGATCTCGAACAGGGTCGTGATCGCCCGCGGCTCGCGCGAAAGGAAAGCCACTTTATCCCCTTTTTCAATGGTAAACGACACCTTGTCGAACAGCTTTTCACCGTTGACGGTTTTACTCAGGCCGTCCACCGCGAGGATTTTCGTACCCGTTTCCCGTTCGGGCTGGAAAATAATACCCGGATATTTGCGCATCGAGGGTTTGATCTCTTCGACGTTGAGCTTTTCGAGCATCTTCTTGCGGCTGGTGGTCTGCTTCGATTTGGCGACGTTCGCGCTGAAACGCTGGATAAATTCCATCAGCTCTTTTTTCTTCTCTTCTGCCTTCTTGTTCTGGTTGGCCTGCTGACGCGCGGCCAGCTGGCTCGATTCGTACCAGAAGCTGTAGTTGCCGGAGAAGAGGTTGATATCGCTGTAATCGATGTCGATGATGTGCGTGCTGATCGCATCGAGGAAGTGACGGTCGTGCGATACGACGAGTACCGTGTTTTCGTAGTTCGACAGGTAGTTTTCGAGCCACATGATCGTATTGACGTCCAGGTCGTTCGTCGGCTCGTCGAGCAGCAGGTTATCCGGTTTGCCGAACAGGGCCTGCGCCAGCAGCACGCGTACTTTCTCTTTGGCATTGAGGTGCCCCATCAACTCGTAATGCAGGTGTTCCTTGATTCCCAGTCCGCTGAGCAGGTTGGCTGCGTCGCTTTCGGCATTCCAACCGTCCATTTCGGCGAATTTTTCCTCGAGTTCCCCGACCTTGATACCGTCTTCGTCCGAGAAGTCAGGTTTTGCATACAGGGCGTTCTTTTCGTTCATAATTGTCCACAGTGGCTGATGGCCCATCAGCACTGTATCCAAAACGGTATGTTCGTCAAATTCGAAGTGGTCCTGTTTGAGGACGGAAAGTCGTTCCGACGGACCGAAGCTGACCGAACCGCGCGAAGGGGTTACTTCGCCGCTGAGGACTTTGAGAAAGGTGGACTTGCCGGCGCCGTTCGCACCGATGACCCCGTAGCAGTTGCCGGGTGTGAATTTCAGGTTTACATCTTTGAACAGCACGCGTTTGCCGTATTGCACTTCGAGATTTGAAACAGTAATCATTGGCTTTATATTTGTTTTGCGAGGTGCAAAGATACGCAAAATCTTCGGGATCGGGGTGTTATTCGTTTCGTTGTTCGTCCGTCTGGGTCAATTCATTGAGCGTGTAGACCAAAGGAGTCGTAAACGGTTGCCGCCGGTAGGGGCAGTCTGCCACCCGGCAGTGTTCGCAATGCTTCTCTTTGCAGGAGTCCGAGTGTACAGAGAGCGTAATCCGGTCGGAAAATCCCTTTTCTATCGCCCGGCGGAGCGCTTCGCAGGCTTCGTGTCCCTGTTCGATGTTGTAATACCACGGCAGCGTCAGGTCACAATCGATGAAGAAACCGCTGCCGTATTTAATCATTTTGAGGTTGTGGATGTCGATCCAGTCGGGCCGCTGGTTTTCGGAGATCGTTTCCAGCATCTTTTCGAGGTACTGCTTGTCCGCTTCGTCCATCAGGTCGGCTACCGTGCGGCGCAGGATCGAAATACCGGTGAGGATGATGATCGCGCCGAAAATCAGCGCGAGCGCACTGTCGATCCAGCCGATACGGGTGATGTAGAGCAGGATCAGGCCGATCGCGAGCCCGATGGTCGAATAGGTGTCCGATTGCAGGTGTTTGCCCCCGGCTATCAGGGCTATCGAATTGTAGCGCCGCCCCATGCGGATGCTGTACCACCCCATCAGGTAATTCATCGCTCCGGCCGCTGCGACGACGATGATGCCGATATCGAGTTTTGCTATTTCCGCCGGTTCGAACAGGCGGCGGACACCTTCGAAGATGATGACGCCTCCGGCAATGATAATCAGCAATCCTTCGATCGAGGCGGAAATCAACTCGACCTTGCCATGTCCGAACGGATGCCCCGCATCCTTCGGCTTGGCGGCCAGATACAGGCTGTACAGGCTAATGAAGCCTGCCGTTACGTTCACAATACTCTCCACCGCATCGGTCAGGATACCGACCGAATTGGTCAGCCAGAAAGCGAGGAATTTGCCGGCCATGATGGCGACCGACCCGCAGACGATCCAACGCTGGATCCGTTGCTTGAGCGCATCTTCGTTTATCATACGGTACGAACGAATTGGGTGCCGAAAAAGTTTGCCATTTTAAAACATGTGCAGCGGCAAGGAAAGAGGGTTCCCCGGTCACAATGAGAAACCTATGTTTGTCAAACCGATGTTCCGGGATGTTTGGGATTAAATCCAGAACAGGGCAGCCTTGCAAGCGGCCTGGTCGCTTCCTTCCGGCCGGATTTCGAATTTGTCGGCTTCTTCGCTGTTCTCCATCGCGATGACGACCTGTTGACCGTAACGGGTTTCATGCAGGAAGTTGATATCGAGGCGCCGCAGGCGTTGTGAAGTCAACTTTTCGAGCGGCAGCATGTCGACCATCCATTGCACGTATTTCATACTGTTCGTATGTTGGTTGAAATCGATGTCGCTGTAACGGATACGGTGCGTTTCGGCGGCCGTGCCGTTTACCTTGGCTATCTTCGCCGGACGGTCTATCGGCGGATCGGTTGCGATAACCGCCGCCATGTAATGTTCCAAAGTGCGCAGGTCGAGCGGCAGCCGTGTTTTGAAGTCGATCATCGACCAATGGGTACAGCCTTTGCCGATGGCGTTGCCCGCCCGGTCATGCAGGATGAAGTTACGGGTGGTCATCAGGCGGTTGATGTCGCTGACCCACGTTTCGATTTGGTAATGCTCGTACTCATCGGGATATCGGTCCATTTCGATCGCCATACGCGAGAGTACCCATGTGGTATTGTTGCTCTGCATCCAGCGGAGGCCGAAGCCTAGCCGGTCGGCATCCTCTCCCGCTGCATGCAGGATATGGTTCCCGAGGGTGATAATCGATGCTTTTTGGGTCAGGTCCACATCTCCGGGCTGTACCCGGTAATCGTATTTTCCACACTCCATAAGTCGGTCGGATTTTGATCGTTGGTTTGGTTGTTTTTTTGTTCCCGCACGAATCCTGCCATTTCCCGCATCATCCGGTGAGATGACGCTGCCCTGAACCGGGCGATTCGACCGGTCAGGGCAGCTGTTTCATACATGTCACCTGTTCGTATCCCGACAAGCGGCCGGGTACGATAGCGGGTAGGATTATTATTTATACTCGTCCCACGCTTTGATCGCGATATCGGTCATCTTCATGTTGCAGAAAGCATGGATGAACGAAGCCGCCAGGCGTGCGTTGGTAATCAGCGGAATGTTGTGGTCGATTGCCGCGCGGCGGATCTTGAAGCCGTTGGTAATCTCACGGGTGGTATGGTCGCGCGGGATATTCACCACCAGGTCGAATGTTTTGTCCGCGATCAGACTCAGTACGTTATCCGTCTTGTGTTCGTCGGGACGACTGACAGCAATGGCGTTTACGCCGTTTTCTTTAAGGAACTCGGCGGTTCCGGCGGTAGCGTAGATCGTATAGCCTTTTTTGTCCAGTTCGCCGCAGGCTTCCAGCATATCGACTTTCGATTTGGCCGATCCCGAAGAGATCATCACGTTCTTTTTCGGGATGTTGTATCCCACTGCGATCATCGAGTTCAGCAGCGCTTCGTTGAAGTCGTCTCCGAGGCATCCTACCTCGCCGGTCGAAGCCATGTCGACGCCGAGAATCGGATCCGCTTTCAGCAGGCGTGCGAACGAGAATTGCGCAGCCTTGACGCCGATGTAATCGACGTCGAATTTGTCCGGTTTTGCGTAAGGAGCGTCTAGCATGATTTTCGTTGCCGTTTCGATGAAGTTGCGCTTGAGGATCTTCGATACGAACGGGAAGCTGCGCGAAGCACGCAGGTTGCACTCGATCACTTTGATGTCGTTGTTCTTGGCCAGGAATTGAATGTTGAGCGGTCCGCTGATGTTCAGCTCTTTGGCGATTTGGCAACTGATCTTTTTGATGCGGCGTCCGGTTTCGAAGTAAATCTTCTGGGCCGGGAATACCAGTGTCGCGTCACCGGAGTGCACGCCGGCGAATTCGACGTGTTCCGAGATCGCGTAATCGATGATCTCACCGGCGTGCGCTACCGCGTCGAACTCGATCTCTTTTGCATTTTCGAGGAATTTGGAGATCACGACCGGATACTCTTTCGACACCTTCGCGGCGATGCCGAGGAAATGTTCCATCTCCTGTTTGGTGTGGCAGACGCGCATGGCGGCTCCCGAAAGCACGTAGGACGGACGGATCAGTACCGGGAAGCCTACGCGGTCGACGAATTCGTTCACGTCGTCCATCGACGAAAGCTCTTTCCACTGCGGCTGGTCGATGCCGAGGTTGTCGAGCATCGACGAGAATTTGTGCCGGTTCTCTGCACGGTCGATCGAAACGGCCGACGTCCCGAGGATGGGTACATTCTGGCGCTGGAGTTTCATGGCCAGGTTGTTCGGTATCTGGCCGCCGACCGAAACCATCACGCCGTTAGGCTGTTCGAGGTCGATTACGTCGAGTACGCGTTCTTCGGACAGTTCGTCGAAATAGAGCCGGTCGCACATGTCGTAGTCGGTCGAGACCGTCTCCGGGTTGTAGTTGATCATGATCGACGTGTAACCGAGCTTGCGTGCGGTTTGCACGGCGTTGACCGAGCACCAGTCGAACTCGACGGAGCTGCCGATGCGGTAAGCGCCCGAACCGAGTACCACGACCGATTTTTTATTGTGGTAGTAAGAGATATCGTGTTCGGAACCGTCGTAAGTCAAATAAAGGTAGTTGGTCAGTTCGGGATGCTCCGAAGCGACAGTGTTGATGCGCTTGACCGACGGCAGGACACCGAGGCGTTTGCGGTGGTTGCGTACGGCGATCATCTCTTTTTCGAGGTTGCCATTGGGCGCTTCGACCAAACGTGCGATCTGGAAATCCGAGAATCCGAGTCGCTTTGCCTCGCGCATCACGTCGGCGGGAATTTCGGCGATCGTACCGTATTTTTTCAGCACGAGCGAGTATTGGTAGATGTTTTCGAGTTTGGAGAGGAACCACGGATCGATTTTGGTCAACTCGTGGAGTTTTTGTACGCTGTAACCTTTCTCAAAAGCAGCTGCAATGGCGAACATGCGCATATCGGTCGGATTGGCCAGTTCGTCGTCGAGGTTCTCGAAGGTGATGTCGCTGTTGCAGACGAAACCGTGCATCCCCTGCCCGACCATACGCAGACCTTTCTGGATGATTTCCTCGAAACTTTTGCCGATCGACATGATTTCGCCGACCGATTTCATGCTCGATCCGATCTGGCGCGATACGCCTGCGAACTTGCTTAGGTCCCAGCGCGGGATTTTGCAAATCATGTAATCGAGTTGCGGCGCTACATAGGCCGAGTTCGGGGTGTTCATCTCTCCGATTTCGTCGAGCGTGTAGCCCAGGGCCAGTTTTGCGGCCACGAAAGCCAGCGGGTAGCCGGTCGCTTTGGATGCCAGTGCCGAGGAACGGCTCAGGCGTGCATTTACCTCGATTACGCGGTAATCGTCGGTGTCCGAATTGAATGCGTACTGGATATTGCATTCACCGACGATGCCCAGATGGCGGATCGTCTTTTTCGAAAGTTCTTGCAGGAAACTCAATTCTTTCTCGTCGAGCGAGCAGGTCGGCGCCACGACAATACTCTCACCGGTATGGATGCCCAACGGATCGACGTTTTCCATGCTGGCCACCGTGAAGCAGTGGTCGTTTTTATCGCGGATTACTTCGAATTCGATCTCTTTCCATCCTTTGAGCGATTCCTCGACCAGAATCTGCGGGGCGTACGAGAAAGAATTTTCAGCCCGGGCTTTGAGTTCATCCATGTCGTAGCAGAAACCGCTGCCCATACCGCCCAGTACGTAGGCCGAGCGTACCATGACCGGGAAGCCGATCTTCTCGGCGGCCTGGATCGCCTCGTCCATCGTGTTGACTGCGATGCTGCGCGGCGTTTTGATCTCGATTTCGTTCAGCTTCTTGACGAACAGGTCGCGGTCTTCGGTGTACATGATTGCTTCTACGGAAGTACCCAGTAC
Organism: Alistipes indistinctus YIT 12060; assembly: GCF_025144995.1. Lineage (NCBI taxonomy): Bacteria > Pseudomonadati > Bacteroidota > Bacteroidia > Bacteroidales > Rikenellaceae > Alistipes > Alistipes indistinctus. Next base: position 243,097 of record NZ_CP102250.1, read on the forward strand.
CTCGACACCGTATTTTTTCAGGATACCGTTCTGATACAACTCGGTGCCGCAGTTCAATGCGGTTTGGCCTCCAAAAGCGAGCAAAATGCCGTCGGGACGCTCTTTTTTGATCACTTCCTCGATAAAATAAGCGTTCAGCGGCAGGAAGTAAACCCGGTCGGCGATACCTTCAGAGGTTTGGATGGTTGCCACATTGGGGTTGATCAGGACGGTGGAAATCCCCTCCTCTTTCATCGCTTTTAGAGCCTGAGAGCCGGAGTAGTCGAATTCGCCGGCCTGTCCGATTTTGAGTGCGCCCGAACCCAGCACGAGCACCTTAGAGAGTTGTTTCTTCACAAGTAGGAAATTTTATCTGTTAATGCGGTTGATTGTCTTCCGGAGGATCTACCTCTGAGGTAGGTATTTCATCGGGCGAAGGTACGAAATATATTTGAGAATCGGGGCGTGGTGCGATTGTTGTTTGTTGAAAAATAAAATTAATGTTAAGTTTGATTCCCAGGGACAATATAGATCGCCGTCCCCGCGTTTAAATTGCGAATATAAGATTGTCGTATCATCAAATTAATTAATATTATTATGAAAAAGAAAGCTCTGATCCTCATGTCGTTTTTCGCAATGGCCATGACCGTTGCCCTGGCTCAGAACCCCGATAAGGGAAATGGGACATGTCCGAAGGCCAAAACCGAATGTTGCGCCAAATCCTGCGCGGATAAAAAATGTGATCTTGCCTGCACGAAGGACGGCAAGAAAGCCTGTGTCAAAACCGGGGACTGCAAAGCAACCTGCCAGAGTAAATGTACGAATGGGAATGCAAAAAAATAGCGGATTTCCACTAAATGAAATATCGCGCGGTGTGCATTTGCACACCGCGCGTTGTTTTGGCTCGTTGTTTTGGATATGAAGCCTGACCAAGAAATGAGGTCGTTTTAAGTTTTTAGACTGCATGATGAAATAGGCTGCGCAGCCTATTTCATTCCTGCTTAGCCCAGCGGCAGGATTTGCTCTTCACAAAGGGTCAATTTCTCGATTCCGTCAGCTGTGACGGCAAAGGTATTCTCAATTCCTACAGCTCCGGTCTCCGGGATGACGAACTTGGGTTCCAGCGCGAAGACCATTCCCTCGGCGAGAATGTCGCGTGAACGCGGTGCCAGCACGGGCGATTCGTTGATCTCGATACCGATTCCGTGGCCGATGAAACCCGCCTTCTGGCGGTGTCCCATGAAATAGTCGCCAAGGCCGGCTTCCTGCGCGATTTCGATGGCCATGTTGTACAAATCTTTGGCAGGTACTCCCGGCCGGGCTGCTTCGGCGATGCTGCGCTGAATCTCGATCGAGGTTTCGTGTGCCTTGTAGGCCAATTCCTGTAAATCCCCTATGGCGAAAGTGCGGGTCATGTCGGTCATGTAGCCGGTGAAGTTGCCGCCCAGGTCGACCATGACGCTCATCCTCTCTTCGAGCATGGTGCCGTTGCAGCCTACCGGCAACGAATCATCGAGTCCGGCCCCGCCCATCGCGAAGTCATACGGCGAAGGATTATCCGCATTGTCCCCGGCGATTACGCTACCCATGAAAATCTCCATGCTCTGGCCGAAAATGCGGAAGATGCCGAGCGATCCCAGCAGGCGGCTTTCCCGTTCGATCTCGACCGACAGGTCGAGGTCGGTCATCCCTTTTTTATATAACGAGGGAATTTTGGCGTAAACTTCCGCATGCAGGATACCTGAACGGCGAATCTGTCCGATCTCGTAAGGGGTTTTAATACTGCGCACGCTGCGGAGCACAGCAGTGCCGTTTTTGATCGTTGCCGGTTTGAAAATGGCTTCGTAGCGCAGGAATTCGTTGTGAGTGATCGAATCGTTTTCGAGCATCAGCGTTTGCGGAAATGGAAGCCCCTGCTCGCGCAGGTAGTCGCCGATCTCTTCCGGTTTGCGGATGTACACGATGTTGTCGCCGTCGAGTCCTACCGGCCGACGAACGAAAAAGAGCGGTTCCCTGTCCGCAGGCAGGTAACAATAACCGCTGAATACGCGACCGGATACATAATAAAGATTGACATTATCGGTAACTAGCATTGCATCTGCCCCTTGCTGGAGCATGGATTTACGGATCCGCTCCCAGCGCTGGGAGAATTCGTCGGCAAGAACGGAAGGATGGATCATGGATGTTGTTGCGTTGTGAAGGTTATTTATTGGTCTGTCTGTCGAAAAATGGATTTTTGGAGCTGATGCTTAGTGGAAGGGCAAATACGGAGCGGCATCCCGGCAATAGTCCCAGTTTACGGGCAGCGTAGCCTGCCGAAAACATGATGCGGTTATCGATATGCAGCTCGGCGGCGGTCGCGGCCATCGATCCGAGTGCAATACCTAAATCGACCGAATTCAGTGCACAGGGAGCATCGGCATTTCCCCCTTTGGCGATACAGGTCGCATAGCCGCAATACCCGCAATTGAGTCCCATCGGCGAGGTGCGCGATCCGACCAGGATTACTGCTTCGGCCAGCTCGATATTGTCGGCATCGCGCAGGAAAAATTTCAGTCCGGTCTCCTCGGCTGATACCCGCAGTGCACCGGCTACCTCGAGAATCGAGTTTTGGGTCAGTGCGACAATTTCGATATTGTCTATCCCCTTGCCTTTGGGGGCGGTGCGTCCGGCAGTCATGATCTGGCGGGCGGCATCCACGATGTAGTCGTGTCGGCTCTCTCTTTCGTCTATCACCATCGCTTTATAGGATTAAAGTGTTTGTTGCGCCAATTGGTGTAGCTGCTCTTCTGTGAGCCTGAAAACGGTCCATTCATCCATCGGAACCGCCCCCAGCGATTTGTAAAATGCGATCGAGGGGGCATTCCAGTCGAGCACCACCCATTCCATCCGGCGGCATTGCCTTTGGACGGCGATCCGGGTCAGGTGCAGCAGCAATGCTTTGCCGTAACCTTTCCCCCGGTGCTCCCGGTCGACGAAAAGGTCCTCAAGATATAGGCCACGTTGTCCGCGGAAGGTGGAAAAATTATGAAAAAACAGGGCGAATCCTACCGGAATCCCGTTTTCTTCTCCGATTACCACTTCAGCCTGCCGTTCGTCGAACAAAGCCCGGCGCAGGGCCTCTTCCGAAGTATCCACTTCGCTTTCCAGCTTTTCGTAACGTGCCATTTTCAGGATAAACCCGTAGATCAATCCGGTGTCCTGCGGAGTTGCATTGCGTATTGTGAATGTGCCCATATCAGGTATGTTTTACAAATAATCTTTTTACAAAAGGGATGGAACCTCCGTTCTCGGCCACATAAACGCCTCCGAGAATCATCATGGCGCCGGTCAGCGCCACGGGTGTGATCCGTTCGTGCAGCAACAGCGCCGAAGAGATCATTGTAACCAACGGAACGAGGTAAATGTAATTGCTGGTGGCCAGGGTGCCCAGGTGTTTGACTGCAGCGTTCCACACTGCAAAACAAAACAGCGATGCGACCAGGCCGAGAAAAAGCAAATTGCTGAATACCATCGGGCGGAGCAGTATCGCTGTATCCGTGGTCAGTGGACGAATCAGAAAGACCGGCAGCAGGGTCAGCACGCCATAGAAAAAAACTTTGCGGGTGATATATAGCGTATTGTATTTGCCGTCGAGTTTTTTCAGGAAAATGTTGTAAAACGCCCAGGTCAGCGCTGCGGTGAAACTGAGCAAATCGCCCAACGGGTGTACCTGCAGGATGACACTGCCGTTATAAACGACGCACGCCACGCCGAGCAGTGCGATGAACGATCCTGCGATCAGGCTGTTGCGCAAACGTCCGGATTTGAGCAACAAGCGTGTCAGGATGACGGTCAAAATCGGGGCAGTGGCGACCAGCAGCGCTACGTTTGAGGCCAGTGTCAACCCGAGCGCGCTGTTTTCGGTCAGGAAATAGAGCGATCCCCCGCTGATTCCGGCTCCTACGCACAACAGCTCGTCCCGCCAGTTTTTCGGCCATCGGATGCGCGGGGAGCAGATCCACATCACTCCGTATGCCAGCAGGAAACGGTAAAACATGATGTCGGCGGGAGTTAACCCCGCCTCTAACAATTTTTTTGTCGAAACGAAAGTCGTTCCCCACAGCACGACCGCTGCGAGCGCCATCAGGTGATATGCCCCGTTTTTATTCTGCACGACACAAAAGTATCAAAATTTAGCAAATAAAATTCGTTTCCGCCCACTCCTCTATCATAGTGTTTACAACTTTTTTCGCCGCATTTCAGCGGAGTTCGCCCGAATCCGAAATTCACCCGTGGAGTATTTGTGGTACGGTTTATGAAATTCCTTTTCATGAATTTTCCTGATATCGCCATCAATTATCTATTGCGATATATATCTAATCTTTTAAAACTTTACGTTATGAGCACAGCAGACAAAAAACGCGTGAACATTGAAACTCCGGTTTACGGTTCGACAGCAATGGCATCTCCGGCACCCACCGACACGATTCCGATGGAGCCTACCTCTCCGGAAATCGCCTACCAAATGGTCAAGGACGAAACCTATCCGCAGACCCAGCCCCGGCTGAACCTGGCTACTTTTGTAACCACATACATGGATCCGTATGCCACCAAACTGATGAACGAGGCGATCGATATGAACTATATCGATGAAACGGAATATCCCCGTGTAGCGGTGATGACCGGACGTTGTATCAACATTGTGGCGAATCTGTGGCACTCCCCGGAAAAAGCGCAGTGGAAGGCAGGTGCACTGGCGATCGGTTCTTCCGAGGCCTGTATGCTGGGCGGTGTGGCCGCGTGGCTGCGCTGGCGCGAAAAACGTAAAGCACAGGGCAAACCCTACGACAAACCGAATTTCGTAATATCTTCCGGTTTCCAGGTGGTATGGGAAAAATTCGGCCAACTCTGGCAGATCGAGATGCGTACCGTGCCCCTGACGTTGGAGAAAAATACGCTCGATCCCGAAGCTGCCTTGGCTATGTGCGATGAGAATACGATCTGTATCGTTCCGATCCAGGGCGTGACGTGGACCGGACTGAACGACGATGTGGAAGCCCTCGACAAAGCGCTGGACGTTTACAATGCCAAGACGGGTTATGACATTCCGATCCATGTGGACGCGGCGACCGGCGGTTACATTCTGCCGTTCCTCAATCCGGACAAGAAATGGGATTTCCGCCTCAAGTGGGTGCTTTCGATCAGTACTTCCGGCCACAAGTTCGGTCTGGTATATCCGGGTCTGGGCTGGGTAGTATGGAAGGATAAGAAATACCTGCCGGGCAGCATGGCTTTCAGCGTGAATTACTTGGGGGCGAATATTACGCAGGTGGGTCTGAACTTTTCACGTCCCGCCGCGCAGATTCTGGGTCAGTATTACCAGTTTATCCGTTTGGGATTCCAGGGGTACAAGGAAGTTCAGCAGAACAGCATGGACATTGCCAAATACCTGCATGACCAACTCGACAAGATGGCCCCGTTCAAAGTGTACAGTAAAGATGTAGTCAATCCGCTCTTTATCTGGTATATGAAACCGGAATATGCCAAGAAGGCCAAATGGACCCTTTATGACCTGCAGTACAAGTTGCAGGAGAGCGGCTGGATGGTGCCTGCCTACACCCTGCCGGACAATCTGGAGAACTTTGTCGTGATGCGTATCGTGGTACGCCAGGGCATGAGCCGCGATATGGCCGACATGTTGCTGGGCGATATTGCCAACGCGATTGCCGAATTCGAAAAACTGGAATATCCCACCCAGGCCCGCATTGCGCTTGACAAGAACCAGAAAGTGGTCGGCAAGGTATTTACCCATACCCACACTCCCACCGCAAAAGCCAAGAAGTAGCGTGATGGACGATTGAGAACAAGGCTGTCTGGATATGTCAATATTCCGGATAGCCTTTTCTCTTACCTCTTTTCCCATTATGTGGTGAAAATCTATCCCTTGTTTTGAACAGGGAATGAGGTGCTTCGCAATCGTTGCACGCTTTTTGCGAACGACACCTACGTAATCGAATCCATTCAACTTAATTTTAAATACTAATAGTATGGCAACAACTAAAAGCACAGGGTTCAAATTGAGTGTCATGACACTTGCAATTATGAATATCACTGCCGTTGTGAGCCTGCGTGGACTGCCTGCAGAGGCGGTTTACGGACCCTCTTCGGCTTTTTACTATCTGTTCGCCGCGCTGGTTTTCCTGATTCCTACCGCATTGGTGGCTGCCGAGCTGGCCGCCATGTTCGCCGACAAACAGGGCGGTGTGTTCCGCTGGGTCGGTGAGGCTATGGGTGCCCGGACAGGCTTTCTGGCCATTTGGCTCCAGTGGATCGAGAGTACGATCTGGTATCCGACCGTACTGACCTTCGGCGCGGTATCGATCGCCTTTATCGGCATGCATCCGACGGCCGATATGGCTTTGGCTTCCAATAAAATGTATACGCTGATCGTCGTGCTGGTGATCTACTGGGCAGCTACATTCATCGCCCTTAAGGGTCTGGGCTGGGTCGGTAAAGTAGCCAAGATCGGCGGTCTGGTCGGTACGATCATTCCTGCGGGTTTGCTGATCGTGCTCGGTATTATCTATTTGTCGACCGGCGGCCATAACAATATGGATATGAGCCAGGGATTCTTTCCTGACCTGACGAAGTTCGACAACCTGGTACTGGCGTCCGGTATCTTCCTCTTTTACGCCGGTATGGAGATGATGGGTATTCACGTGATGGATGTGAAGAACCCGAGTAAGAACTATCCGAAAGCCATCTTTATCGGATCGGCGATTACCGTGCTGATTTTCGTGCTGGGTACTTTTTCGTTGGGTTTCATCATTCCCGCAAAGGATATCAATCTGACGCAAAGCCTGCTGATCGGTTTCGACAACTACTTCCAGTACCTGCGTATGAGTTGGGCTTCCCCGATCATAGCCGTTGCGCTGATGTTCGGCGTATTGGCCGGTGTGCTGACATGGGTGGCCGGTCCTTCGAAAGGTATCTTTACCGTGGGTAAGGCCGGTTATCTGCCTCCGTTTTTCCAGAAATCCAACAAAATCGGTGTACAGCGTAATATCCTTTTGATTCAGGGTAGCGTGGTGACTTTGCTGAGCTTACTGTTCGTGGTGATGCCTTCGGTGCAGTCGTTCTACCAGATACTTTCACAGTTGACGGTGCTGTTGTACCTGATCATGTACCTGCTGATGTTCGCATCGGCGATCATATTGCGGTATAAAATGCCGAATATCGTACGTCCGTTTAAGGTCGGTAAGGTGGGTAACGGACTGATTTGGTTCGTGGCCGGTTTGGGTTTCTGCGGTTCGCTGCTGGCTTTCGTGCTGAGTTTTATTCCGCCCAGCCAGATATCAACCGGTAGTAACACCGTATGGTTCTCCGTACTGGTTATCGGCTGTATTGTCGTGGTAGCTGCGCCTTTTATCATCTATGCTTCGCGCAAGCCGTCCTGGCAGGCCCCGGGTGCAGGTTTCCAGCCTTTCCACTGGGAGCTTCCTAAAAATGCTTCCGCAGCCGCTGCTGCGACTGTAACCGCACCTGCGACCCCGTCTGCTGCGGCCACTCCTACTGCCGGCGCGGCCGGTGACGCGACCAACAATCAAAAAACAGAGTCATGAACAAGAACTTAACAAACGATCAGATAAAAGCCGTTGTACAAGAGGCGTACAACGTTGTGAAAAGCGATACGGGCGGCAAAAATGCCGATTACATTCCCTATTTGGCCAATGTGTCTTCGTCGCTGTTCGGTCTCTCGGTTTGCCTGCCTGACGGTGAGGTGATCGAGGTCGGAGACACGGGCTACGTATTCGGTATAGAATCCGTCTCGAAGGTTCCTACCGCCATCCTCGTGATGAAACAGTACGGCGCGGATGTAATCTTGCAAAAGATCGGTGCGGACGCAACCGGATTGCCGTTCAACTCGATCATGGCGATCCTGCTCGAAAACGACCATCCCTCTTCGCCGTTGGTGAATGCGGGTGCCATTTCGGCTTGCAGTATGGTAAAACCGGTGGGTGATTCGGCCGGGAAATGGAAAGCTATTACGGATTTCCTCGGACAATTGTGCGGCAGTCCGTTGGTGCTGATCGACGAGCTGTATAAATCGGAATCCGATACCAATTTCAACAATCGTTCGATTGCCTGGTTGTTGAAGAATTACAACCGGATTTACGACGATCCCGACATGGCGCTCGATATCTATACGCGGCAGTGTTCGCTGGGCATTACACCCAAGCAGCTTTCGATCTGCGGCGGTACGATCGCCAACCGGGGCGTCAATCCCGTGACCAAGACCCAGGTATTCGATAAGGCCCTCGCACCGAAAATCACGTCGATGATCGCTACGGTCGGTTTTTACCAGCATACCGGAGACTGGATGTACACCTCGGGCGTGCCGGCCAAAACCGGTGTCGGCGGCGGTGTGCTCGGGGTCGTTCCCGGCGTGATGGGCATAGCGGCCTTCTCCCCCCCGCTCGACGATGCGGGAAATTCGGTCAAAGCACAAAAGGCCATTTTGTATATCGCGAATAAACTGGGACTGAATATTTTCGACTAATTACACTTTAATCAGTGAGCATCAGAGGGGCATCCGGCAATTGATTTGGGGATGCCCCTTATATTTTATGTAAACTTTTAATGAGGCGGTAAATCTCTTTTTACAGATGGATCGGCTTACGGGTGCTCGGCATTTTATTTGTTCGAATAGTCACGCATGCTTTCACCGGATAAACAAAAACTGTGGAAGCTAAATCTGAATAGTCATTCCCAGCCCTAAAATCTTCCTGCAAAGATGACAACAGGCCAAACGACGACACCTGGTAAGCTTAAACCACACTTGGCATTGATCTTCGCGAATGTTCTTTTCGGGATGAACTTTTCGTTCTACGTCTCGATTATCCATCATTACATGGATTTCGAGGACCTGTTCTTCTTTCGCGTGGCTTTTGCTGCCGTCTGTTTTGTGCCGTGGACTTTTTTTTCGCAGCGCTACCGGATTCCGGCGAAAGACTTTGTGAAAATTCTGATTCCGACGGTGCTGGTTATTTACGGGCATGAATTCATGATGCTCTGGGGGGCCGAATATACCAATCCGGTGGATGCTTCGACGATTGCCACGATGGCACCGATCGTCACGCTGGTTGTTTCGGCGCGGATGCTGCACGAGAGGCTGCACATGGCTAAGGTGATCGGCGTGATTCTGGCTTTTATCGGTGCGGCTGTACTGATCCTCGGCAACGGAATCCCCGTTTTGCGCAGCCGGGAATTCGGCAACCTGTTTATGTTTATCAGCGTATTGGCCGCTGCCACCAATACGATTTTCATCAAACCTTCGCTGATGCGATACGGTACGATCCTCGTCACGGGTTGGTATTACATCATCGGACTGGTGATTTCCGCCCCGTTCTTTGCCAAAGGGTTGATGCACTATGATTTTGCGTCGTTGCCAGTGGCCGGGGGGCTTGAAATCGCATATATCCTGGTACTGGGAACCGTGCTGCCCAACTACCTGCTGTATTACGGTACGGAGAAACTGACCTCGGTGCATACGGGCCTTTACTCCTATTTGCAGCCGATTTCGGCCACTATCCTGGCCCTGTTGCGCCGACAGGTCGAACTCGATTACAATAACCTGATTGCTGCCGGATTGATCCTGATCGGTATCGTCCTGGTGGTGATCACTTATGAAAAATATAAATTTCCGGTTCCCAAAATCTAAATGCAAATTGAGCTACCTTTGCAAGGTTTTAGTCTTTTTCGCATTTATGGGGAGTTTTCGCGGTGTACTGTATGCTTTGATTTCATCGACCACCTTCGGGTTGGTTCCTTTTTTTTCGATCGCGCTGCTCGGCAGCGGTATGTCGGCTGCAACGGTGCTGTTTTACAGGATGAGTGTTGCGGCATTGCTGATCGGGCTGGTCGCCGCGGCGCAGCGGAAAAGTTTTGTCATTACGGCCCGTGAATTCGTGATTATCGTCGGTCTGGGGTGGCTTTATGCCGGCACGTCGCTCGGCCTGATTCTCTCCTATAGTTTGATCCCCAGTGGTATTGCTACGACGATTCATTTTCTGTATCCCATTTTGGTCACGTTTCTGATGATCGTCTTTTTTCGTGAGAAACGGTCGGCCGGATTGGTGGTGGCTGCGGTCGTTTCGTTGCTGGGTGTCGGGTTGCTGAGTTGGAGCGGCGGTGCTGTCGTGAACGTAGAAGGCATCATGCTGGTGCTGATTACCGTGATAACTTATGCACTCTATATCGTAGGCGTTAATAAAACGGGTGTCGGACGAATCGATTCACTGCCGCTGACTTTCTATATCCTGTTGTCCGCGGCGGTATTGTTCGCTATGTTCGCGGGACTGACCACCGGCATCGGGCCGATCCGCAGTTGGTATCAGGCGGTGAATGTTTTGCTGATTGCGCTGGTTCCTACGGTTATCTCCAATTTGACGCTGATACTGGCGGTTAAGAATGTCGGGTCGACCGTGACGGCGATTCTCGGTTCGATGGAGCCGGTTACGGCTGTATTGGTGAGTATTTTTCACTTCGGTGAACCGTTCAATCTGCAATATGCCTCCGGTTTGATGCTGATCCTCGCATCGGTTTGTCTGGTCGTATGGAGCAACAACCGTCGGCATCGGATTGATCGTTAAAACCGGCGGTTCGGTCGTATTTTTTTTGCAATCGGTACGAATCAGTTGTTTGCGGGAGAAATTCCTTTTACTTTTATTTCGTCAATTCTCCCTTTTTCAATTATGCAAACGACTCAACGATCGCGGACAAAAGTTATCCAGGTTATCGTCCATACGATCGCCTGGGCGATGATGTTCTGCTCTCCGCTCTTTTTCTCGCAGGGCGAAGGCAATTCGATTTCGTGGGCCCGCTACCTGGGTTTCTGCGCTTCGCCGCTCGCGTTCATGCTTGTCTTTTACCTCAATTATTTCGTGCTGATCGATCGTTTGTTGTTCCGCAAGCGGCTCGGGACCTTTGTCCTGATCAATCTCCTGTTAATTATATTGCTGGCAGTTGGACTACATGGCTGGCATGAATTCCACCGGACGTATGTGATGGGGATCCCCCCTTCTTCCCGCCCGCGTGCCCGTACGCAATTTTATCTCTTTTTCATGCTCCGGGACGCTGTGACGATGCTGCTGGTTACGGGGTTGAGTGTAGCCATCAAAATGACGGGACGCTGGTATCGTGTCGAGCGGGAAAAACAGGAGATCGAAAAGGAACGCACGCAGGCGGAATTGCAAAACCTGAAAAGCCAGCTCAACCCCCATTTCCTGTTCAATACGCTGAACAATATCTATGCGCTGGTGGCGCTCAATCCCCAGCAGGCGCAGTATGCGTTGCATTCGTTGAGCCAGTTGCTGCGGTATGTACTGTATGACAACAATCAGCAGATGATGCCGTTGTCTAAGGAGTTGGCGTTTATTCGCAGCTATGTGGAACTGATGAGCCTTCGTTTGTCGAAACAGGTACAGCTCGAAGTGAACCTGCCTGAGGACGACCGGGGATACCAGGTGGCTCCGCTGCTATTTATCGCATTGATCGAAAATGCCTTTAAACATGGTGTCAGTGCAACGGAACCCTCCTTCATTCACATTTCGTTCGCATTGACCGGAGGTGATACGCTGATTTGCACGGTCGAAAACAGTTGTTTCCCGAAAAATGAACTGGATCGCAGCGGATCGGGCATCGGCCTTGAAAATTTGCGCCGCCGCCTGAGCCTGCTCTATCCCGGACAGCATATTCTGCGGATGGAAAAGATCGGGGAGCAGTATGTGGCGCAGCTGATCCTGACATTGAAACCGCATGTGCAGGATAGCGAAATCGGGTCAAAATGATTATCTTGTCGAAACAAATTGTGAGAAGTGATGTCGTTATTGCGTTCCATAGTGGTCGATGACGAACCGTTGGCCCGCGAACTGGTCGAAGGATATGTAAACCAGACACCTTTCCTGGAGTCGGCCGGTTCCTACCCCGATGCACTCAGTGCTATGGAGGCTATCCGTAATGGGATGCAGGCCGAACTGTTGTTTCTCGATATCCAGATGCCGAATCTCAGCGGACTGGAACTCTCGCGTTTGCTGCCGCCGGAGATGAAAGTCATTTTTATTACAGCGTTCGAACAATACGCTGTCGAGGGGTTCCGCGTCGAAGCACTCGATTACCTGCTCAAGCCGGTCAGCTATGCCGACTTCCTGTCGGCGGCCCAGAAAGCACAACGCCAGTTCGAACTGGAACGAGGCGCGGTCAAGGCGAATGTTTCCGTCGAGGAGCGGAGTATCTTCGTAAAAACCGACTACAAAATCGTCCAGATCCATCTGGATTCCGTGCTCTATTTGGAAGGGGTCAAAGATTATGTGCGCATTCATACGGATGATGGCCCGGTCATGACGCTGATGAGTATGAAGGCGATGGAAGACGCCCTGCCCGATACCCGCTTTATCCGGGTGCACCGTTCTTTCATAGTCAATCTGGATCGTGTGACGACCATTGAGCGCAACCGGATCGTATTCGGCAAGGTTTATATTCCGATCACCGATTCCTATAAGGATCGGTTTATGGAAATCCTTTCCCGGCGTTTGTTGTAGCGTTCCGGGAACAGCGAGGCGTGTATCGTATTGTCGTCGATGTGGCGTACAGGCTCCGTGGGGGTACTTTATGCCGTTCTGCTTTTCCTTCTTGAAAGAATGTCCGGCATATGTTCGAGTGCCCACCCCACCAGGGCGTCGATATGCGGAATCAGGCTTTGTCCGGTTACGGTCAGCTTATATTCTACCCGTGGGGGCACTTCCGGATAAACTTTTCTGGATACCAGTCCGTCTGTTTCGAGATTGCGCAGTGTGACGGTCAGCATCCGTTGTGAAATATCGGCGATGGATTTCTGGATGTCGCTGAAACGCATGGTTCCGTTGGCGTGCAGCGTCACCAGTACGAGCATCGGCCACTTTTCCCCGATTCGCGTGAGGATATCCCGGATCGGACAATCGTTGGTATGGTGAAAGTTTTGCATTCTTCTTGCAGGTTTATCTTTTTGAAAGCCAGCAAAGGTTACTTTGATGTAACTCTCTGACATTGATGTTGGTTCTTGGTTATTTGTACAATTGGTTTTATATTCGCATCACAAAAGTAATAAACTTACTAAAAATAACTATTGTGTCATTAAAAAATTGAATTATGGCAAAACGTGTTGCGGCGGTAGCCGTTAATCCGGTTAATGGATTCGGTTTGTTCCAGTATTTGGAGGCTTTTTTTGAAAATGGGATCGGATACGAGGTTTATGCGGTGGCTCCGGCAAAAGAGATTAAAACCAATTCGGGTATTACGTTGGTGGCCGATGATGTGATTGCCAACCTGAAAGGTAAAGAGGATCAGTTCGACGCGCTGGTTTTTGCCTGCGGCGATGCTGTGCCCGTTTTTCAACAGCATGCTTCGGAGCCTTATAACGTCGATTTGATGGAAGTGATTAAAACTTTCGGGGAAAAGGGAAAAATGATGATCGGCCATTGTGCCGGTGCCATGATGTTCGATTTTGTGGGTATCACTGCGGGTCGGAAACTGGCAGTGCATCCATTGGCCAAAGCGGCTATTCGTAACGGTGTCGTCACCGATGAGAAGTCGGAGATCGACGGTAACTTCTATACGGCACAGGATGAGAATTCAGTTTGGACGATGATGCCGCACCTGATCGAAGCGCTGAAAGCCTAATTTCCGTTTGCACATTATTCCGACTATCCTGACGGCGGTTTGTTAAAGGATGGGTTTATTTGAAATCAAGGTGTTGGATGGCTGACCTAGATACCATAACGCTGGTTCAGATACTCCAACGCCTTGATTAATATTTTATCTTCCAGGTAGTTATTTCGATCGTTTTCGACCAAAATGTCCGGAATGCATCCGATGCCTTCCGGTGAGCTGCCGTCCGAAAGGGTTATTTTCACGATGGAATAGTTGTATACCCAGCCAGCCGGTGAATACGACTGCAGGCTTTGAGGATAAGTGGCCGACTAACTTGTCCCGGTCTGAAATCTCATAATGGGAAAGTCGGCGGACAACGGTGAATGCTCTTGTGGGGGACGATTGATTGAGACTTCGTAGGTTGTGTTTCTTTTGATGCGGATGAATACAAATTAAAAGCGGAACCGTTTACGGTTCCGCTTTTAGTAGAATAATGCAAGCCGAGATTAGTAAATCTGGCCGTACTTTTTGCACAGTTCGATGAACTTCTCGACGCGCTCGGGCTTTACGTCTGCCTGAATGATGTGGGCCGGAGCCACCATGTACCCGCCGCCTTTGCCAAGGATTTCGATGCGTTCCTTGATGTCGGCTTCGAGTTCTTCATCGGTGCCGTTCGGCATCAGGTACTGCTGGTCGATCGCACCCCAGAATGCGAACATATCGCCGTATTTATCCTTGACCTCCTGCGGAGAGTGCAACGGAACTCCGGGCTGAACCGGGTTGAACACGTCAAAGCCGCACTCTTTGATCATCGGCATCAGTGTGCCTACGGCGCCGTCGCTGTGCAGAATCATTACCAGATCCGGTTTTTTGGCCTTCAGCGTGTCAATCATCTTTTTGTAATACGGCAATAGCAGTTTGCGGAACATTTCCGGTGCGAAGAGCGTGCTGGTCTGCGATCCGAAGTCGTCACCCACCCAGATGGCATCCACACCGGCGTCGATCAGGCGCAGTGCGATCTGCGTCTGGAATTCCCCGCAGGCCGCGAAAAGCGGTTCGAGGTATTCGTCTTCCATGAACATGCTCATCAGGATCTTCTCGAACCCGGCAAGCTGGTGGGCCAGGGAGAAAAGAGTCACCTCGATGTCACCGATGATGAAATAGTCGTCCTTGTATTTTTTTACCAAGGCTTCCGCGTCACGGTAACGGCCCGGAGCGTCGGGGTCGGGAAACTGGTAGTTTTTGATATCGGCTGCAGTCTGGGCATTGGCAAGCGGGTATTCCACCACTTCGACGTAGAGCGACCCCTGCTGCATACGCATCTTGTATTCGTTGAGCCAGGTTCCGTCTTCGCGTTTCTCGATTTTGAAATCGTCCGAAACCGATGCGCCGACAATTACGGTATCGCTGCCCATCGCCGTGCGGATTTCGTTACCGCTGATTCGGTAGGTAACGTCTTCATAAAGGTTGTCCGTAACATGAACCGGGATGTTCAGCTTTTTGCCGAAATAGTCCAGGTGCTGGCGGCACAGGTCGAACTCCACGGGTACACGGTCGGGTAGCCCTTCGATGCGGCGGAACGCTTTTAAAACTCTTTCTCTGCTAGTCATCATTAGTATGTTTTCAGGTTTGATTTGATCGTTCCTTGCAGCAGGTACAGGCCATACCTGCTTTGTGGTTAACAAAGATAAAAATTTTTATTTGTACCGCAATCGGGACGTATGCTTTTTGGTATCTTTGGGACACTATTGTCCCCGAACGTTATGGATAAAATTATTGAATACACGCCCGAAGGGGTATGTTCGCGCCGGATTGAAGTGTATGTTGACGGCAGCAGGATCCGGAAGGTCTCTTTTGCCGGAGGATGTCACGGCAATACCCAGGGAATTGCCGCCTTACTGGAAGGAATGGAAATAGAAGAGGCGATCAGGCGTCTGGAAGGGATCGACTGCAAAGGGAAAGGAACCTCGTGTCCGGACCAATTGGCCCGGGCGTTGCGTCAACTGAGCGAGTAATGTTTTTTGTGCGGAACGTGCGTCCGGTTTCGCCGCTGCTTGCGTGAAAAGCTTTTGTCGCTGCATCCGGGGCACTCCGCCTCTTCGGCACACGCCTGGCAAGCCGTGTAAAGCGGGCAGCCGGAACATTTGCCGTCCGGAGTAGCTTTAAATCGCCTGTAGATCATGATGGCAGCCCAGATGACGCAGACTCCGACGATAATATATACGATAAGATCCTGCATGGCTATTTGATTTCCGGGTCAGAACAAACCTCCGACCTGATACACGATAAACGACATAAGCCATGCCAAACCCGTCGTGTAGAAAAGCGTAAAGGCGGCCCATGACCGTCCGGCCTCTTTGCGGATAGCCGTAATAGCTGCAATACAAGGGAAATAGAGCAGGATAAAGATCATCATCGAGTAGGCTACCAACGGGGTGTAGACCTTTTCCCCGGCACGGTCTCCCTGCGTGTATACCTGTTCCTGTAATTTTTCAGTCAATGTTATCTCATTATCGCCGGCATCGGTCAGTACGGCCATCGTGCTGACGACTATCTCCTTGGCGGCTAGTCCGCTGACCAGGCTGACGCCGATCTGCCAATCGAAACCCAACGGTCGTATTGCCGGTTCGATCGCTTTCCCGATCCGGCCGATATAAGATTGCTCCTGCTGTTGGGCCGGCGTGAGCGAACCGTCTCCGGTCGGGTAATGGCTCAGTGCCCATACAATCACCGAAGCGACCAGAATAATTGTTCCCATCTTGCGCAGGTATTGCACGCCCTTACTCCACATGTGGCGCACGACGCTGCGGGTCGTCGGAATCCGGTACGGCGGCAATTCCATGACGAAGGGTGCCTCGTCCCTGCGGAAAAAGACCCGCTTGAACAGGATGGAAGAGAGGATCGCGATCAGGATGCCGAACAGGTAGACCGACAACAGTACCAACCCTTGATTTTTAGGAAAAAATGCAGAAATCAGCAGGACGTATACCGGCAGCCGTGCGCTACAGGACATGAACGGGATAATCAGCATCGTCAGGATGCGGTCCTTGCGGCTTTCGAGCGTGCGGGTGGCCATGATCGCCGGGACGTTGCATCCGAAGCCCATCAGCAGCGGAATGAACGACTTGCCGTGCAGTCCGATCTTATGCATCAGCTTATCCATGATGAAGGCCGCGCGTGCCATATAGCCCGTATCTTCCATCAGCGAAATGAAGAAGAACAGGATCAGGATGTTGGGCAGAAAGACGATCACTCCCCCTACTCCGCTGATGATGCCGTCGACGATCAGGTTGCGCAGCGATCCTTTGGCCATTAAATTCGTAACCGTATCACTCAGCCAGCTCACGCCGCTCTCGATCCATCCGGCGGGGATGGCCCCGAGCGTGAAGGTGGCCTGGAACATCACCCACATCAATAGCAGGAAAACCGGCAGTCCCCAGATCTTATCCGTCATGATGCGGTCGATCCGTCCCGTCCGCGCATGTTTATCGTGTGTCTCGCCCTGGTAGGTTTCTTCTAACGCTCCGACGATGAAGCCGTACTTGGCGTCGGCGATCGCCGACTCGGGATTCTCGCCGAACCGTTTTTCGAGCTTCTGTTTCAGCAGCGCTTGCGTTTTGGTGATGTCGTTGAAGTTCGCACATTTTTCAAGCAATTTGAACGAACTTTGGTCGCCTTCGAGCAGTTTGATCGCGAGATAACGAGATGAATAGAGGGCAACGATGTCGCTGTTTTCCCAGATTTTATTTTGGAGGATGCCGATCGCTTCTTCGAGGTCCGTGCCGTAATTGATATGGATATGCCGTACGGTCGGCTCTTTGTCCTCGAATACTTTGGCTACGGTATCGAACAGCCGGCGGATGCCGGTTCCCTGCGAAGCGACCGTCGGAACGATCGGAATGCCCAGCATGCGGCCCAGGTGTTCGTAATCGAGCCGTGCGCCGGTTTGTTCCATCTCATCGTACATGTTCAGGGCGATGACCACCTTGATGTCCATGTCGATAAGCTGCGTGGTGAGGAACAGGTTGCGTTCCAGGTTGGTCGCATCGACGACGTTGATCACCACGTCCGGCATTTCGCGCAGGATGTGGGTGCGAACATACAACTCTTCGGGCGTATATTCGGTGATGGAATAGGTGCCGGGCAGGTCGACCAGGTTGAATGTGTAGTGTCCTTGGTGGAAGCGGGCCGTTTTGGCATCGACCGTAACCCCGCTGTAGTTCCCTACCCGTTCATGCGATCCGGAAGCGAGGTTGAACAGCGAGGTTTTGCCGCTGTTGGGGTTGCCGACCAGGGCTACGTTGATTACCTGGTTGCCGCTGCGGATTGCGCCCGGCCATTCGTGAGAGGTATGTGCAGCTCTCTTTGCATCGTGGCTGTGGTGGTGCGGCGGTTTGCGGCCGAACAGGTGCCGCCATACTTTGGAGTGACGTTTGCGATTATGCTGATGATGCGAACGGTGGTGCTTGAAGTCGTCCAGGCTATCCGTTTCGAGTTTCAGTTTCGGTAATTCGGAGATCGGCATCACTTCAATCAGTTCCGCTTCGCTGTGGCGCAGCGCAATGCGGTAACCCATGATCTCGTATTCGACCGGATCCTGCAACGGGGCATTCTTGATTACTTTGACGATTTTACCCCGGATGAAGCCCATTTCGGTAATCCGGTTACGGAACGAGCCGTGGCCGAACACTTTGGTGATCAGCCCTACTTCCGAAGTTTTCAACGCTGAGAGGCGCAGATGCCGGACCGGAACACTTTCTTCTGATGTGGGATGGTTTTGCATATACAACGAAACAACGTACAAAGATATAAATATCCTGTTAGGTTTCGGATCATTGTTCCGGCGAAAATGGAATGCATTGCCTCTATTTTAAAATAATTCGGAGAGGAGAGGATGCGGAATAGAGCCAAAATCACTTTATTACATTAATTTTGCTGCGAAATAAATCGGTTATGATGGGTTTGTGGAAATATTACTGGATGTTGTTGCTGGCGGTTCCGATAGCGGGCTATTCGCAGGCGGTACGTCCGGTTTCCTCGGGGATCGTCCGGGGCGAGGTGAAGGATAAGAACAGCGGACTGCCCCTGACGGGAGCGTTGGTGCTGGTTGTGAACGATACGTTGCGGCAGCAGACCGGCACGGACGGTCGTTATGAAATCAAAGGGGTTCCGACGGGATACAATACGCTGTACGTGGATGCCGAAGGCTATTCCGGAGTCCTGACAGAGTCGTTCTTGGTGACGACTTCCGCGCCGACATTGGTGAATGTGGAGCTGGAAAAGCGGATGGTGACCGTCGGCGAGGTGGTCGTCAGTGCGTCGCCGTTCCGGCCCACGACCGAGTCGCCCGTTTCCATGCGCCGCATCGGGACCGAGGAGATCGACCTGACTCCCGGTGCGAACCGCGATATCTCCAAAGTGGTGCAATCTGCCCCGGGCGTGCTGTCGGTGCCGACGGCCAACCGTAACGATGTTCTGGTACGCGGCGGTGGCGCCAATGAAAACCGTTATTACCTCGACGGGATCGAGATACCGGTCTTGAACCACTTTGCCGTGCAGGGCGGTTCGGGCGGCAATGCATCGCTGGTCAATCCAGAGTTGCTCAAATCCGTCAACTTTTATACGGGGGCTTTCCCGGCCCAGTTTTCGAACGGGCTCAGTTCGGTGATGGATATGCAGATGCGGTCGGGTAATCCCGACCGGTTTCACGGCAAACTGATCCTGGGTGCTTCGGATGTGGGACTGAATGTCGATACTCCCATATCGTCCAATGGTAAAACCACCCTGACCGGGTCGTTTCGGCGCAGCTATCTTCAAATGCTCTTCAAAGTGTTGAAACTGCCGTTTCTGCCGACTTACAACGATTATCAGTTTAAAGTAAATTCGAAGCTGTCCGACCGGGATGAGTTGTATGTCATCGGATTGGGATCATTTGACAAAAACCGGTTGAACCTGTCGATGAAGGATCCCGAGGAGGACCGGAAATATATCCTGGGGTATCTGCCCGAAAATAACCAGATCAGTTATGTTTTCGGAGCGGGTTATCTGCATTCGTTTACGGGGGGGCGTCTGCAAGTTACGGCCAGCCGCGATTACCTCAAAAATCAACTTTGCAAGTATGAGAATAATGACGAAGCTTTGCCTAAAACGCTCGATATCGACAGCCGGGAAGGAAATTACCGGGTCCGGGCGGCTGTGAGTCTGTGGGATTTGAACGGTTTCCGACTGCAAGCCGGGGTTGGAGGCGGTACAGGATCGTACCGGAATGAAACCTTTCGGCAGGTGTATACGGCAGAAGGTTCGCAGGAGGATCGTTCGTCAAGCCGTTTCACGGTCGGGCGGTATGAATTTTTTGCTACGCTAAGTCGTGATTTTTTCCGGGAACGGTTATCCGTCCTGGCGGGCCTGCGTGCGGACGGAATGACCTATTCCGATCTGACTTCGAACCCTTTCAGGCAGCTCTCCCCGCGTGTGAGCCTCTCTTATAAACTTTTCCGCAAATGGAGGCTGAGCGCTTCGGTGGCCCGTTATCATCAGGAACCGTCGTACACGACGATGGGATACAACGGCAATTTGATTCCCGGTTATAATCAGAAGGAAGGATTGCGTTACATGGCGGTAAACCAGTATATCGCCGGGGTCAACTTCTCGCCTACCCCACAGTCCGATTTCAAGTTGGAGGGCTTTTACAAGCAGTATTCCCGGCTGCCGGTGTCGCTGCTCGATTCACTGCCTGTCTCTACCGGCGATTTTGCCGACTATATCGTCGGGGATGTCCCGGCCAAATCGGTCGGCAAGGGACGCGCTTACGGCGGGGAATTTTCCTATCGCAACCTGAACCTGTATAATACAGTAGTGAATCTGGCTTATACGTTCTTTGTTTCACAGGTCAATAAGATGGACGGGGAGTTGCGTCCGACTTCGCATTATCTTTCGTCGAGCTGGAATGTGGGACATATTTTCAATGTGTCGGCGATCCATAAATTCGGTGCCAACTGGACGGTCGGCGCCAAGTGGTATCTTTCCGGCGGCGTGCCTTATACCCCTTACGACGAAACCCTTTCGTCGTTTACGTCGGCCTGGGATGCCCGCCGGCGTCCCTATCCCGACAATACGCGCTACAACGGCATGAAGATGCCCGTTTATCACCAGCTCGATCTTCGGATCGATAAAGTGTGGTATTTCAATAAATGGCGGCTCGGTTTCTATCTCGATATCCAAAATCTGTACAATTACAAAGCGGCCGGACAGGAGATTCTGATGCCTGAAATCGGCGCCGACGGCCAGTATGTGCCCGATCCCAATAAGCCGGGGTACTATAAAATGCAGCACATTGCGCACGATATTGGCGGAACGATCCTGCCGACGCTCGGCATTACCATAGAGATGTAGGCCCGATATGCATTCCGATTCCGGGAGTGTTTGCGGCGAGATCGTCTGTGCGAGTTTTTGAGTACAGCCATTGCAGGAGTTTCAGTATGAGCTGCGGGGATAAGTTCACTTGATTTTAGCCCCGTCTGCCGATGGCCGGTTTACGGTTGCACACGGACGGGAATAAATAAAAAATGAGAGGTACTGGGGCCTCTCATTAGTGTGTAATAATGTGGTGTCTTATTAATAAATCTTGTTCACATACACCCGCCCGACATAAATAGTGCCTGAGTTGATGTATACGTCGATATATCCCCAGCAGTTATCGGGATTGTCGGCCATATTGGTCAATGTGATGGCCGATCCGGTTCCGGATGGCTGCACGTCGAAATTGAATGGTTGGGCATCGAGCGACCAATCGGTGTCGCGGCTTACTTCCCATCCGTTCTTTAAAATGTAGACCGTTTCGGAAGCACCGTATTCCGGCAAAATAACCAGATTTGAACTCATTTTGTACACGTCAGCCTTGGCTTGCAGTGCTTCTGTCGTTGATGCATTTGCAGGCGTTACGCAATAAGCTGCCACAGCCGCACCGGTGAGGGCCACTAAAAGAAATAATTTCTTCATGATAAAATTAGGTTTAAGTAATGAAATAGGTTTGGAATAAATGGTATTACAATATAATAACAATAATTTATTGTATAAATAGTGAAAACGGCGTGAAGATGACAGGAAAAGGCTGAATTTGTATGCTCTTTTTGCTTTATCCGCGCAAACAGGCAGAGCAGCCGGAGTGTGGATGGAAACCGAGGGCTGGCTGCGGATTTTGATAATACCCGTTTTGATAGTACCCGATCCCGATAACCGGGCACTATAAAATGCAGCACATTGTGCACGATGTCGGCGGAATCATCCTGCCGACGCAGGGGATTACAATAGAGATGTGTCTACCATTGTGCAGTGACTAAGTCAAGCAGTTGGCGTTTTTTTACGGGTTTGGCTAAAAATGCGTTGCATCCGGCTTCGATAGCACATGTGCGGTCGGAGTCGAACGCATTGGCCGTAAGTGCAATAATCGGGATTTTGGTGTCGAAGTCCCTGATTTTCCGGGTGGCTTCCAAACCGCCCATAACAGGCATTTTCATATCCATGAGAACGAGGTGGAACTGTCCGTTGCGGATTTTTTCAATGGCTTCCACACCATTTTCTGCGCGGATGAGGTTGTAATCCTTAAGGATATGCTGTACTAGGGAATAGTTGCTGTCATTGTCTTCGGCAACCAGGATTTTCATCTTTTTCCCTTCGGTTCCTTTCAATACCGGTGATTGTGCCGGGTCGGAGTAATCGGCATAGCTCCCGATGTCTATTTTACAAGGTATGTATGCCCAGAACAACGATCCGACACCCGGTTCAGACGTGAATCCGATCTCGCCTCCGGCAGCTTCGGTAATAGCCTTTGAGATCGCCAGTCCGAGTCCTGTTCCCTGTGCAAAATCGTTGAGTTTCTGGAACCGGCCGAATACCTGGTTCTGCAATTCTTTTGGAATGCCGGTTCCCGTATCTTCGACATAAATGCGGATTCCTTCCCTTTCGACCGTGTATCCCATTTTTACATATCCCGATTGTGTACATTTCACTGCGTTGGTCAAAAAGTTCATCCAAACCTGTTTGAGCCGGTTGCTGTCCAGGAAAACCCAACAATCGGGGCGGGAGTTGTCCATAAAAAATTTTACCTCCGGATTCGTTACTTTCGGTTGCACCATCGTGTATACTTCGTTGCATATCTGCGCCAGATTGAATTTTTCCGGTTTTCGTTCGATGATACCCGATTCGATCTTCGACAGGTCGAGAATGTCGTTGATCAACCGAAGCAGCAGGTCGTTGTTGGTCTCGATAATCTTCCAGTATTCCGCTTTTTCCGCCGGGTCATCGCAATCTACCAGTAATTCGGAGAATCCGACAATCGAATTCAGCGGTGTGCGTATTTCGTGGCTCATGTTAGCCAGAAAAGCGGATTTAAGCCGGTCGGAAAGTTCGGCTCTTTCTTTCATCTCCTTTAACTCCTGGGCCATTTTATCCCATTTCGTATTGTTGAAAGCAATGCCCGTGTAGCGGATAATCCGTCCCTTTTTATCTCTCTCGGAAGGAATGCCGGTAATAATCAGGGTTTGCCACTCCTGATCCCATTTGGTCCTGGAACGATATTGCAAAGTAAACTCTTTGCATCTCCCCTGGAGCATGTCGTCGATATTCTCGCGGACGCGGTTCGTATCGTCGGGATGTGCGACATTCAGGTAGTCTTCCGGGGCAATAGGTTTGTCGGGATCGTAATCGTTGACCGGATCGTTAAACGAACGGTACTGACCGGTTGCTACATCGAAATCCCAATAGGACATTCCGACTGTTTTGAATGTCAGTTCCATTTTATAGTTCCGCTCTTTGAGCTCTTCGTTCAACTGATGAAGGTTGGATATATTCTGCTTAAATCCGGTGAACCGTATCACTTCGCCGTTTTCGTTATATTCGAAAGGGACGCCTGTAACCGAGCAATATTGCCAGGTGTCGTCATACCTCGTTTGTATACGGCAGGTGAAGTTGATATTGATTTTGTTTCCCGATAACATGGATTGGATGGCGTCGTTTACGGAAGACCGGTCTTCGGGATGGATGACTTCCAGGTATTCTGTTATCGATACCAGTTGGTCCGAGGTATAGTTGTTTACCGGATCGTTATAAGATTCGAATTTTTGAGTCCGTACGTCGAAATCCCAATGGACGATATCGCTGACTCGCATGGCCAGTTCCCGTTTAGCGATCAGGTCCTGCGTTTTTTTAGCCATTTGCATCTTTTCGGTCACATCCAGTTGGGTGCCTACGATTTGTACTTTTCCGCGATGCTCGGTGGAAAGCCGCATTCTGCTTTCGTAGTATCGATACTGATTTTCCTGTTCGTTGAAAACCCGTACGGTAATCTGTCCCTGCGTGATTTTTTTATTTTGCAGTTGGGAAAACAGGTCGGCTAGCAAAGCGCTATCCTGCGGATGCAGGATCTGTTGCAGTTGCGTCACAGTCATGCCGTCGCAGACTATGGGTTGCCCGTGCGACGTTTCAAATGCCTGTTTGTGTACATCGTACACCCAGGATGACATACTGGCGGCTTTCATGGCCATTTCCAGGTTCTTTTTGCTCTCCTCGGTACGGTACTCCGCTTCTTTGGTGGCGGTTACGTCATTGGTAAGCAGTATATGGCCGACGATCGTGCCGTTTTTATTCAAGATAGGAACTACTTGTGCTTCATAAATAATTGTATTTTTGTTCGGGGTGGAATAATACTCCCTGTTTATTCTTTCGAAGTCGTACTCGAATTCCAGAATGATCTCTTCGCCGGACTGTATTTTAGCTTTCAGGTCTTTGTCGACATAGGGGCTGTCGAACAGGTTGATTTTGTTTATTACATCGCGTTTTTTGACTCCGTATGTTTGTTCTGCACGCGCATTCAGATCGCGCAAGATACCTTTCGTATCATAAATTTCGATGCCCATCGGCAGTCGGGCGAAAACGCTCTCCATGAACAGAATTTGATCCGACAGCAATTCGGACATCTCCTTTTCAAACCGGATGCAACTGTTTTGCGGAGACGTAATTTCTTGGCGTTTCATTTTAGTATCTAAATATTTAGTCGTTCACTTGAGGATATGGATCGTGCGCCGGTACTCCGACGGGGACATGCCCGTGTGTTTGCGGAAAAAGCGGCTGAACGAAGACTGTGAGGAGAATCCGCTGTGTCTGACAACGTCTTTTATCGTTATGTCTGCGTTTCTCAGGAGTGTTTTTATTCCAATAATGGTGTAATCCGCAATCATATCCCGGGCGGATCGACCGTTTACTTCCTGTATGATTTTGGTAAGATACAGGGGGGATATGCATAGTTGATCGGCGTAATATGCGACTTCCCGGTGAGTTTCGCGGTTTTCAAAAACCAACATGGCGAATTTCATCGCGATGCTCTCTTTGTTTGAATTCAGCAGGGGGGTATTTCTTTTACGCGTTTTCTTTTGGAAATGCACATAAAAATCCCAGTAATAGATCCGCAGTAAGTGCAGGATGGTCTCACGACGAAATGCAGGATCGTCGTTGTTTGTCCGGAAGTCTATTGCACGGCAAAAACCGAGGAATCTTTTGGCTTCATTAACCGATATTGGGACCTGGAAGTTCTTTCTCATGTGAAAGAAGAAATCGGGGGTTATGCGTCCCAGGCTGCTCATAATATCCATGAACATTACCTTATCGACTTTGAAAAAAATCATGGAAAAGTCATCGCTGACCTTATGGATGGAACCCAGCTGGAAGGGTAGAATGGTAACAAGGTCATTTTTTGATATTTGCCGCCGCATGGAAAACAAATCTATGACAGCGGTGCCTCCGGTACATAATCCGCCAAACCCCTCACCCAAATAGGTCGCGTGTTCAGTAAGCGGCAAGCAGGATATATCGGTGTATACAAAAAAATTATCACTCATTTAAAATGATCTCACTTTAACAGATATAAAGATACGGGATTCGTTTTTAATAAATAACTTGGATACGATATGGAATGTGATTGGCAAGTTTGAGCACCAGATTGAATATTTCCGGTCGTTGCAGGATTTGTATAAGAGCCGGTGTTTCCGATTTTCGTCAGGGTGAAAGCAAACATCCGGCGATTGTTCCGGCTGGCGGATTCTCGTCGATCGGACGGTGTTCCGATGAGGAATATGGTGTAGGTGGAAAGTTTCGCCGCCGCCCGTGACGGAATTTTTACGATTGAAGACCGGAGGGGTAAAATACGGACGTGAAAAAAGTCCCCGCTTAGCGGGGACTTTTACTAGGATCTGTGGCGGTATGGACGGGACTCGAACCCGCGACCTCCTGCGTGACAGGCAGGCATTCTAACCAGCTGAACTACCACACCGTTTGTGTACCGTGCAACCGTGTTTCTCAATTGCAGTGCAAATGTAAGCTATTTTTTTTATTCTCCAAAATTTTGAGCAAAATCTCGTAAACTTTTTCTGTATGCGGCCTACGGTTCTTCCGGGCGCTCAAAAACCGAGAAGTTGACACTTCCGTAACAACGTTTCTCTTTAAATCCGGGTAATTTGCTTACATCCATATTTTTGGAGTGCTCGAAGATCAACCACCCGCCCGGTTTAAGCAGCCCTTTCTGCCAAACGAGTTCGGGGATCGTTTCACTTCCCTCGATGTCATAAGGAGGATCGGCGAAGATGATATTGAACTGTTTGGTACAGCTTTTCAGGTAGAGAAAGGCGTTCGCCTTTACCGCATAAATCTCGGAAAACCCGAAGGTTTTGGCCGTACTGCGGATGTAGTTATAATGTATCGCGTTAATTTCGACCGAAACGATGCTCCCTGCCCCGCGCGATGCGAATTCGTAACTGATGGACCCCGTTCCCGAGAAAAGGTCGAGGACATCTACCCCTTCGATCTCCCAATGGCTGGTAATTACGTTGAACAGGTTTTCCTTCGCGAAGTCCGTCGTGGGACGGGCGCGCAGATTCTTCGGCGGCTGGATGATCCGGCCCCTGTAACGTCCGCTAACGATCCGCATCGAAACAGTATATTAAATTGTTGTGGTTTATTTCCTCGTTGCGCAAAGCTTTGGGAAGGCTAGAACGCAGCTCTTTGTCGACGAGGGTTTTGCGGTAGTATCCCTTCAGTATTTTGCGGATTTGTTCGATTCCCTCGCCCGTAATCAGCAGGTCGTAATCCTGCAGGTCGTATTGCTTGTTCAATTGCTGCAGGTAAAAGAGCAATTCGGCTGCTTCGGTGCACGGGAGAACTTCGCAGTATTGCAGCCGTACGTCTTTAACGGTGATATTGGCCCAGTCTCCTGCAAAATTGATTTCGACGGTCGGTCCCTGGTGCGTTTTGCGCGCTGCGATCTGTAACGGATGGAGTACCTGCATCCGTTGGCCGTACAAGGCTTGGAGTTCCTGCCATACCGGTTGCGGCAGGACGATGTAGGCGGCGATTCCCTGTACCGGATCGGTGCGGATGATCTGGTCGTCCTGTCCGACGGGAATACCATGCGCCTGCATGTAGGCCTGTCCGCCTTCAGGCGTTGTCAATTCAGCGGGGACGAGGCAAACCTTTTCGGTAACAGGGATGAGGCATATTTTTTTATAGGGTAGTCGTAGTACCTCTTCGTCCCGGATCAGTTGGCTGACTGTTGCCGACAACGGCAGGTTCGAATCGAGCCCGTACCTGGCGGATCGGATCGGCCCCTTGTCTGTAAGGATGCAGAACTGCAAGTCTTGCCCGGAAATTTGCAGGGCGAGCGAACGGACCGTAGCCTGCTCGGGTGTAATATTTTGTGCTTCGAAGGACATTCGTCGTGATTTTTCGCCTTGATTTTGTAAGTTTGTGACACAAATATCAAGGTTATTTTTGCCGGTAGAAACTATGCTTTCGGAACATATAGCGTCTCAAATTTATCGAAATTTTGCCTTCGAGCCAACTTCGGACCAAAAAAATGTGGTCGAAGCCCTCTCGGGGTTCATGACCGATCCTGATTACAGTAAGATTTTTATCCTGAACGGATATGCCGGAACGGGTAAAACCACCCTGATTTCGGCATTGGTACGGACGCTTTCCGGTATGAAAATCAAGACGGTATTGCTCGCTCCTACCGGCCGGGCCGCCAAGGTGGTCAGCCGGTATGCAGGGCAAAAAGCCTTTACCATCCATAAGAAGATTTATCGCCAGAAATCGCTCGCATCGGCCGATGCCCAGTTTTCACTCGATTACAACCGCGAAAAAGATGCGGTGTTTGTCGTCGATGAGGCATCCATGCTGGCCAACTACTCGTTCGATCCGTCTGCATTCGGGTCGGGAAATTTGCTCGACGACCTGGTTCGTTACGTGCGTCAGGGAAGCCGTTGTCGGCTGATTGTCGTAGGGGACAGTGCCCAGTTGCCGCCGGTGGGTATGGAGTGCAGTCCTGCGCTCGATCCCGAAAAGATGCGCGGGTACGGCGACGTGACCTATGTGCAGCTCGAGGAGGTGATGCGCCAACAGGATACTTCGGGCATCCTGTTCAACGCGACACTGGTGCGCTGCATGCTTTCGGCCGGGATTATCGATATCCCGATGTTCGATTTGTCGTTCGGGGATGTCGAACAGGTCGACGGCGGCGAGATACTGGAGCGCATTCAGGATGCCTATTGTAAATACGGTATGGAAGAGACGCTGATTATCACGCGTTCGAACAAACGGGCGAACCGGTTCAACGAGGGCGTCCGGCGCAATGTGCTCTTCGCTGAGGAGGAGATCGGATCGGGCGATATGCTGATGGTCGTCAAGAATAATTATCATTATACCGAGCGGGAGCAGGATTGCAGCGTCGATTTTATTGCCAACGGCGATACGGTATTGCTCTCCCGCATCCGCAGGTTCGAGGATTTTTACGGGTTCCGGTTTGCCGACGCGCAGCTCACGTTCCCCGATTACGATTCGTTGGAGTTGGATTGTAAAATCCTGCTCGACACCCTCTCGAGCGATTCCCCGTCGCTGACGCGTGAACAGGGCAGCCAGTTGTTCCAGGGCGTGGCCGAGGACTATGCGGACATAACATCGAAAGCTAAACGCTACAAGGAGGTCCGTGAAAATCCCTATTTCAATGCGATGCAGGTCAAGTTCGCGTATGCCGTGACCTGCCATAAGGCACAGGGCGGCCAGTGGAAGTGTGTTTTCGTGGATAAAATGCTTTTCGGCGAGGAGGTGATGACGCGAGAGCTGATGCAATGGCTCTATACGGCGATTACGCGGGCGACCGAAAAGCTCTATTTTATCAATTTCGACGAGCGGTTTTTTGACGGAAAATAAGTACCTTTGACAAGCTTTCTTTCCGTAAAAATAATATGAAACAGACAGATACCTCCCCCGCTCCCGCTGCGAAACAAAAATACGTCGAAACCCCGCTGATGAAGCAATATTACAGCGTCAAGGCCGTGCACGGCGACGCGATCCTGCTTTTCCGCGTGGGCGATTTCTACGAAACTTTCGGCGAGGATGCGATTAAAACGGCAAAAATCTTGGGTATTACTCTTACCCGGCGGGCCAATGGGGCCGCTTCGTACGTCGAGTTGGCCGGATTTCCCTACCATGCGATAGATACCTACCTGCCGAAACTGGTGCGGGCCGGTGAGCGGGTGGCCGTGTGCGAGCAGCTCGAAGACCCCAAGACGACTAAAAAGATTGTCAAGCGCGGCGTGATCGAACTGGTCACGCCGGGGATTTCATACAGCGACAATATTTTGGCGAATAAGGAAAATACGTTCTTGGCGGCGGTGTATTTCGGGAAGAAAGCCACGGGCGTGGCATTCCTCGATGCGTCGACCGGCGAGTTCTATGCGGCCGAAGGGACTAACGGTTATGTGGATAAGCTGCTGTCGAACCTCTCACCCAAAGAGGTCATCTATTCCAAAGGTTACGAGCAAGAGTTCACCGAGGCATTCGGAAGTAAGTATTACACGTACCGGGTGGACGACTGGATGTTTTCAGAGGACGGAGCCCGCGAAAAATTGCAGAACCAGTTTCAGGTCTCATCGCTCAAGGGATACGGTATCGACACACTGCCCGGTGCAGTCGTTGCGGCCGGTGCGGTGCTCTATTACCTTGAATTTACCGAACACCGTCAGACCAAGCATATCGCATCGATCTCGCGTATCGATGAAGATAAATTTGTCTGGATCGACAAATTTTCGATCCGCAACCTCGAATTGTTCGCTTCGAACAGCGGACAGGAAGGCTGTTCGCTCTCCGAAGTGCTCGACAGGACGGCCTCCCCGATGGGCGGCCGCATGTTGCGGCGGTGGATTTCACTGCCGTTGAAGAGTATAGAAGAGATCAATGCGAGGCTCGATCTGGTCGGGTTGTTCGTGGAACGGCCGGAACTGCGCGAGGCTCTTTATGAGTCGGTGGCGCTGATCGGCGATTTGGAGCGGATCATCTCCCGTGTGGCTGTCGGACGCGTTTCACCGCGCGAGGTGGTGCAGTTGAAAAATGCACTCTATGCGGTTGAAAAATTGCAAAACACGATGCGCGAGGCGGGACATCCGGCATTGGGAGCACTGGGAGAACAATTGGATTTATGCCTGGAGGTGCGAGATAAAATCGAGCGTGAAATCTATTCTGATCCGGCGAACCAAATCCAGAAAGGCGGGGTAATTGCATCGGGCGTGAATCTCGAACTGGACGATCTGCGGAATATCTCGTCGAATGCGAAGGATATTCTTGCCAGTATCCAGCAGCGCGAGAGCGAAACGACCGGCATCCCGTCGCTGAAGGTGGCTTTTAATAATGTGTTCGGTTATTACATCGAGGTGCGCAATACGCATAAGGACAAAGTGCCTGCCGATTGGATTCGCAAGCAGACGCTTACCGGTGCCGAACGGTATATTACCGCCGAACTGAAAGAGTATGAGGAGAAGATTCTCGGTGCGGAAAGCAAGATTCTTGCGATTGAACAGGAGATGTACGCTGCGTTGCTGGCCGAACTGACACGCTTCGTCTCCCCTATTCAGAAAGACGCGTCACTGGTGGCGCGGCTCGATTGCCTGCTCGCTTTTGCCATCCAGTCGGTAGAGCGTCGTTATTGCCGGCCCGAAGTGAACGATTCGCAGGTGATCGATATCAAGGACGGGCGTCACCCAGTCATCGAGACGCTGATGAGGGTCGGTGAGGAGTATATTCCCAACGACGTCTATCTGGACGATTCTTCACAGCAGGTCATGATTATCACCGGGCCCAATATGTCAGGTAAGTCGGCCATTCTGCGCCAGACGGCGCTGATCGTGCTGATGGCCCAGATGGGTTGTTTCGTGCCGGCTAAAGAGGCTAAAATCGGCGTAGTGGATAAGATTTTTACGCGCGTGGGAGCCTCGGATAATATTTCGCAGGGAGAATCGACCTTTATGGTCGAGATGCTCGAATCGGCCAGTATCCTGAACAATATTTCGAACCGCAGCCTGGTGCTGCTCGATGAAATCGGCCGGGGAACCAGCACATACGACGGTATTTCAATCGCATGGGCAATGGTGGAATACATCCACCAACATCCGTCGGCCCGGGCGAAAACGCTTTTTGCCACTCATTACCATGAATTGAATGAGATGGAAGAACTTTACGAGCGCGTGAAAAACTTTAATGTATCGGTCAAGGAGATTAATCGTAAAGTTATCTTTCTGCGCAAGTTAGTTCGTGGCGGAACGGAGCACTCGTTTGGTATCCATGTAGCGAAGATGGCCGGTATGCCGGGCCAAATCACCGACCGTGCCGAACGCATTCTGGCGGATATGGAGTCGGCACACCGCGGCAGTATGCGCGATACTACCCGCAAAGTACCTACCGTGGCGCAGTATGGCGGCGGCGGAATGCAACTCAGCATGTTTCAGTTGGACGATCCTGTGCTCAAGCAAATCCGTGATGAAATCAAGGGGTTGGACATCAATGCTCTTACGCCGCTCGAGGCGTTGAATAAGCTCAATGAGATAAAAAAGATAACGGGACTGTAAAGGTCCCGTTATCGTAATTATACTTGCGCCGGTCGATTTTTGTCCGGATCTGATTGATAGACTCAATTATTCCGTGTCAGCGATTTGATATTTTCGATCAGCATCTGTACCGCTACCGAATTGAAGCCTCCTTCGGGGATGATTACGTCTGCATGGCGTTTGGACGGTTCGACGAACTCGTCGTGCATCGGTTTGACCGTTTCGAGGTATTGACGGATCACCGATTTCATACTTCGGCCACGATTTTGTACATCTCGTAAAATTCTTCTTGCTAAGCGGATATCTGCGTCCGTGTCAACGAAAACTTTAATATCCATCAGTTTCCGTAACTCTTCGCATTCGAAGATCAGAATGCCTTCGACGATCAGCACTTTGGATGGAATGACCCTGACCGTTTCCGGCAGGCGATTGTGCTCGACGAAGGAATAAACCGGACGGTTCGACCGGTATCCCTCCCGCAACATTCTGATCTGCTCGATCATCAAGTCCGTCTCGAAAGAATGCGGATGATCGTAGTTGAGCTTCGTGCGTTCTTTATAAGTGAGATCCGGGTAGGCGCGGTAATAGTAATCGTGCGACAGGGTGGTCACCGCATCGGAAAAAGCCTCTTGCAATTTGCGTACGAGTGTGCTTTTGCCCGAGCCGGTACCGCCGGCCACGCCGATGACGATCGTTCGCTCCCCCATCGTCGGATTAAATGTCGATATTCGCGTACTTCGCGTGGCGTTCGATGAATTCGCGGCGGGGCGGTACGTCGTCGCCCATCAGCATCGAGAAGATGCGGTCGGCTTCGGCGGCGCTCTCGATCGTTACCTGGCGCAGGATGCGGGTTTCGGGGGACATGGTCGTTTCCCACAATTGATGTGCGTTCATCTCACCGAGACCTTTATAGCGCTGAACGTGCGCGCCTTTCGATCCGTATTCGGCCAACGTGGCTTCGCGTTCTTCCTCGGTCCAGCAGTAGCGGCTGTTCTTACCTTTTTTGACGAGGTAAAGCGG
Organism: Alistipes indistinctus YIT 12060; assembly: GCF_025144995.1. Taxonomy (NCBI): domain Bacteria; kingdom Pseudomonadati; phylum Bacteroidota; class Bacteroidia; order Bacteroidales; family Rikenellaceae; genus Alistipes; species Alistipes indistinctus. The sequence goes on from NZ_CP102250.1 coordinate 275,685, forward strand.
CGGCGTGGCGATGTAGACGTGGCCGTTCTGAATCAGGCTGTTCATGTGGCGGAAGAAGAAAGTCAGCATCAGCGTGGCGATGTGGCTGCCGTCGACGTCGGCATCGGTCATGATAATCACCTTGCCGTAGCGCAGTTTTTCCAGGCTTACTTCCTGTTCGTCGTCGGCATTGTTGTCTCCGCCGGGAACGATCCCGAGCGCTTTGAACATGTTGCTGATCTCTTCGTTCTCCCAAACCCGGTGTTTCATCGCTTTCTCGACATTCAGGATTTTACCGCGCAACGGCATGATCGCCTGGAATGTCCGGTCGCGTCCCTGCTTGGCGGTTCCGCCTGCCGAGTCGCCCTCGACGAAAAAGATTTCGGTTTTGTCGCGGTCGCGTGACGAACAGTCGGCCAGTTTGCCCGGTAAACCCGAACCCGAGAGGACGGTTTTGCGCTGCACCATTTCGCGCGCTTTGCGGGCGGCATGCCGGGCCGTAGCGGCCAAAATCACTTTATTGACTACTGAGCGGGCATCTTTGGGGTTTTCTTCGAGGTAATGGGTCAGTGCCGTGGTGATGGCCTGATCGACGGCTCCGGACACCTCGCTGTTGCCCAGTTTGGTCTTGGTCTGGCCTTCGAACTGCGGTTCCTGTACCTTGACCGAAATTACAGCGGTAAGTCCTTCGCGGAAGTCGTCACCGTTGATCTCGAATTTTACTTTGGAGAGCATACCCGAATCTTCCGCGTACTTTTTCAGCGTACGTGTCAGTGCACGTCGGAAACCGGTCAGGTGCGTCCCACCCTCGATCGTGTTGATGTTGTTGACGTACGAGTGGACATTCTCCGAGAAGCTCGTATTGTACTGCATCGCCACCTCTACCGGAACGCCGTCGCGCTCCGTGTCGATATAGATCGTGTTGTCGATCAGTGATTCGCGGTTTTCGTCGAGGAATTTGACGAACTCTTTCAGCCCGTCCGTCGAGTAGAATTCGTCGCGGCGGTAATTGCCGTTCTCGTCTTTTTCGCGCTTGTCGGTGATGTTCAGCCGGACTCCTTTATTCAGGTAGGCCAGTTCGCGCAGGCGGGACGACAAAATTTCGTAGTTGTATTCGGTTGCGATAAAGATGCTGTCATCGGGCTTGAAGGTGATGATCGTGCCGTGAGAATCGGTCTCGCCGGTAATCTCCATCGGGCCCAGCGGAGCGCCCTTACTGAACTTCTGGACGTGCACTTTACCCTGACGGTGCACTTCGGCGACCAACAGGTTCGAAAGCGCATTCACACAGGAGACACCTACTCCGTGCAGTCCCCCCGAAACCTTATAGCTGTCCTTGTCGAATTTACCGCCGGCGTGCAACACAGTGAGTACGACCTCGAGTGCTGATTTGCCCTCTTTTTCATGGAAATCCGTCGGAATACCCCGACCGTCGTCCTCAACCGTAATCGAGTTATCTTCGTTGATATAGACTTCGATATTCGAACAATATCCGGCCAATGCCTCGTCTATCGAGTTGTCCACCACCTCGTAGACCAGGTGGTGCAACCCTTTTACGCCGATATCCCCGATGTACATGGCCGGGCGCTTGCGGACCGCTTCGAGCCCTTCGAGTACCTGGATACTGGACGCCGAATATTCTTCTTCAATCATTTTTTCGTGTTCTGTGCTCATCTTCTCTGTCTCTGATGTCTTTAGGATGTATGCCTGCCCTTAGGCGGCAAGGTGTTTCAAACGTTCAAAGATACGGAAAATTACGTAATTTTCCAACTCTCTGCGCGGTTTGGAAGCCACTCGAACGGCCATTAATAACCAAGAATGGAGACAATGTCGATCTCCTCGATTTGTCCTTGATTAAAACGGATGGTGCGCGAAGGATATTGCTGGATGTTGCCGATGTTGTGCGTGGCCATGATGACTGCGCAGCCGTTGCCGGCAATTGCGCGGAAGAGCTGCATAATGCCGTCGGACGCGGCTGGGTCGAGGTTGCCGGTAGGTTCGTCGGCGAGAATCACCTGAGGGTTGTTCAGCAACGCACGTGCGATGGATAGGCGCTGCTGTTCGCCGCCCGAAAGCTGGAACGGCATTTTATACTCCTTGTTGACCAACCCGACTTCGTTGAGCACTTCGGCGATTTTGTTTTTGATCTCCATGTCGTTCTTCCATCCGGTGGCTTTCAGTACGAACTGCAGATTCTGGAATACATTGCGATCGGTCAGCAGCTGGTAGTCCTGGAAAACGATGCCCATGCGCCGGCGAAGGTACGGGATGTCCTTGCGTCGGATTTTGGTCAAGTCGAAGCCTGCGACCCACCCTTCGCCTTCGACCAGCGGCAGTTCGGCGTACAGGGTTTTCATCAGCGAACTTTTGCCCGACCCTACGCGGCCGATCAGGTAGACCAGTTCGCCGGGCCGGACGGTAAGGTTCACGTCCGAAAGCACCAAGTCGCAATTGTCCCGCTTTTTACGGAAGCTGGCCTCCTTGAAAGAGTCCCGGGTGTGGTAAATCGAAACGTTCCTGAGTTCGACGACGGCATTTGGTTCCATAATACAGCAAATTTGACTTTACAAAGATACCGAATAGTTCAGCTCTGCCCTGCATTTGTTGATGAAGTGTTGATAATTTTAGCAGACAATATTGAGGATTCATTGTGGCTGTTGACCTTTGGGAGAGAAAACAGTATCTGTATGATTGATTTCGAAAAAGTGATATTGCCTATTTTTACGTCTTTATTTTGTATTTTCGCTTTTCCATCCGATTTAATGATGAAAAACAGGAATCACTATGGCTGCATTTCCAAATACAAAGCCACACTATGAAATACTCGACGGACTGCGCGGAGTGGCGGCAATCATGGTCGTCTGGTTTCACATATTCGAAGCCTATGCGACCAGTCATCTGGATCAACGCATCAATCACGGTTATTTGGCGGTCGATTTTTTCTTCATACTGTCCGGGTTCGTTATAGGTTATGCTTATGACGACCGTTGGGGAAAGATGAAGATTACGGACTTTATCAAACGGAGAGTGATACGCTTGCACCCGATGGTTGTGGTGGGAGCGCTTATCGGGGGCGTTATGTTCTATTGGCAGGGGTGTTCGGTGTGGGATGTGTCGAAAGTGACTATTCTGGCCCTATTTATCGCCACATTTATGAACGCGTTGCTGATTCCGGCGACTCCCGGAACCGAAGTCCGGGGCTTGGGCGAGATGTATCCGTTGAACGGGCCCAGTTGGTCTCTTTTCTTTGAATATATAGGAAATATTCTCTATGCCTTGGTCATTCGTAAATTTTCGACCAAGGCGCTGGCCGTACTTGTTTTTGCCGCAGGGTGCGGCTTGGCAGCATTTGCTATCGGGGGGCCGTACGGTGATATATGCGCCGGATTTTCACTGACCGGGATAGAATTTACCGGAGGATTGCTGCGGCTGTTGTTCTCTTTTTCTGCCGGACTGCTCCTGTTCCGTATTTTCAAGCCGATTCACGTAAAGGGCGCCTTCTGGATCTGCAGTTTGTCTATCGTCGTGCTTTTGGCTGTGCCCCGTCTGGGGGGTGCCGAATATTTATGGGTGAACGGAGTGTATGATACGGTATGCTTCGCAGTGTGTTTTCCACTTCTGGTTTATCTCGGGGCTTCGGGGAAAAGTACCGATAAGTATACGATAAGAATATGTAAATTCTTAGGTGAAATTTCTTATCCTTTGTATATGGTCCACTATCCGTTTATTTATCTCTATTATGCTTGGGTAAAGAATGGCAACCTTACCTTCCGGGAGTCATTGCCCGGCGCATTGGGTGTCGTCATAGGAAGCATTGTCCTAGCTTATATTTGTTTGAAATTTTATGATATTCCGGTTCGGAGATATTTGACGAACCGGTTCCTGAATTCTCAAAAAGTCAAATAAACCGAAACCGTACTGGGATGTATGTTTGGCGATTTTTGAATGTTTCGGTTTCGTAAAATAAAAATAGCACTGATTATCAGTGCTATTTTTATTGTTTGTCAAGTGGAGCTGGAGGGATTCGAACCCTCGTCCAAACAAGGAACCCAAGAGCTTTCTACATGCTTATCCTTCGGTTAATCCTTCTGCCGTGACCTGGTCGAAGGCGACCCAGCCATGACCCCAGCCTGTAAATTTCGCGATTCGTTCCAGGCGCCTGAACCGCTATCCCAGTTCTGATGATACCCCGTATGCCTCTTGACTACCGGGCGGAGTCTTCGGCGGGGTACTCGTCCCTCAGCCTCCTTGGACCGCGGGATTAAGCCATTTTACTTGGTAAAATTAAGCAGCGAGTGCGTAGCTATTATTGCCATTTGTAGTTTGAGCGTTCACTTTAACGAGCCTCCACACAACGCTCGGCATGCTTACAATCAGACTCTACCTGCTGTCAAAACCGGTCAGCCCCTTTATTGCATCTTGACAAAGATAATGTTCTTTGTCAGGATAACGAAATAAATAGAGGAAAATTATTTAGATGTGACAGGAATATCGAAATATTGGTTACATTGTAATTGGGGCTGGGATAGCCGAGGAGACGGTTATTTCTTAAGCGAAGTTTTTTCACCGAGTACTCCGGAGGAATCGGATAATTTGATTCCGTTCGATGGAAAACCAGGACAATACAGATATGAATTGAAACAATTGACTGGCATCAGGCCTAAATAACCATCCTTCTAATAATTGTTGATTATGCGAAAGTTGTTATTAATCTGTGTATGCACGATGATGGTAATCGTTTCGTCGGCTCAGGAGCGTAAATTGGGGTTCGGTGTGAAAGCCGGGGTTGCCGCGACTTCCCTGACGATCCCCAAAGGTGAAAAAAGCCAGAGTTCGTATCGTGCCGGATTTACAGGAGGTTTCTTTGCGGATTATCGTTTTAATTCCCGCTGGGCGCTTTCAGCAGACTTGCTTTATGCACGTCAGGGTGCTGATATTAAGCTTAATGGTGATGGCGAAAACCGAATGAAACTGGACTATTTGCAAATTCCTGTTTTGGTTAATTTTTATCTGACCAGGTCATTGGCTGTAAAAGCCGGTATACAACCCGCCTTTTTTTTAGATGGAAGTGAAGTTTATAACAGCTCTATACGCTCCAGTTCTGCATCTACGGATTGGGCGATTCCTGTCGGACTTTCTTATGAATTGAATTGCGGGGTAATTTTCGAGGCCCGTTATAATGCGGGTGTAAAATATAGTGTGGATGAATTTGATTTCCCCATGCATACCGTCGCATTTGCATTTACCGTCGGATATCGGTTTAGATAACGGACTATTTGGAACGAAAGAAATGAAGAGGCCCCCGGTCCCCGGGGGCCTCTTCGTATTGAATACACAGATGTATTATTCCGTCCTGACGATCTCCAGCAGTTGTTCCGGTCGGTCGATGACAAACATCGCTCCGTTCTCTTCGAGTTCTTTGCGCGGGCGGAATCCCCACGTTACGGCTACTGACCGGAGCCCGCTATTGGCTGCCGTGCGCATATCGACGCTGCTATCTCCGACATACAGGGTATCTGCCGACGTGGAACCGGTTTCCGTAAGGATGTTCCGGACGATCGTTGGATCGGGTTTGGGAGGGATCTCTTCACGTTGGCCGTGCACGGCGGCGAAGGTGCCTGCAGGAAAATAGCGGTCGATCAATTTTCCCGTGGCCGCCTGATACTTGTTCGAGGCGACAGCCATGCGGAGCCCCTGCTTTTGCAAGTCGTCGATCAACTCGGGAATGCCCGGATAAGGTTTGGTATAGTCCATATTGTGTATGGAATAATAGTCGACGAAATCCTGTCGTACCCGGAGGACTGTCTTTTCATTGCGCTGGTCCTCGGGTAGCGCCCGTTCCATGAGTTTGGTAATGCCGTTGCCGACGAAAAAACGGTAGGCTTCGGTGTCGTGTTGCGGGAATCCGTTTTGTGCCAATGCGTGATTTGTGCTGATGGCCAGGTCTTCAAGCGTGTCGAGCAGGGTGCCGTCAAGATCGAAAATAACCAGTTTTGTCATTTGTCGCAATTTGAATTCGTGCAAAAATAGCCAATCTTAAGTGAAATTGCCAGTCCAGGACGGTAATCCTCCATTTGTTGGAGGCAATGTGGTTATGTCCGGTCAGAACGGATAGCCGATAGCCAGGTGGAAACCGAGGCCGTCTTTGAAGCTGGGGATGTTGTAGTATCCGTGTTTCCCGGTATCGTATGGGGCGTGGATGCCGATACCCAGGTCGGCCCGGATCACCAGGTAACTGATGTCGTAACGCAGGCCGAAACCGGTGCCCAACGCAATTTCGCGCCCCAATCCTCGCCAGGTCAGTTCGGCTCCCGGGCGGTCTTTGTCTTTTTTCAACAGCCAGATATTGCCCGCATCTACGAATAGTGCGCCGTTGAGCTTGCCGATCATTTTGAACCGAAATTCGACGTTGGCTTCCAACTTGAAAGTTCCGGTTTGGTCGAGATAACCGTTTTTATTGTCTGCGGGCGGACGGTAACTGCCCGGGCCGAGCGAGCGGATTGTAAACGCGCGGATGCTGTTGGCTCCTCCGATATAGAACTGTTCGCTGTAAGGAATGACTTGAGAATTCGCATACGGATGCGCAGCACCGATCATAAAGCGGTAAGCCAGCCAGCTGGCCGATTCGCCGATCCGCTGATAGAACCGGACTTCGCTCGTCGCTTTGATAAATTGGGCGAATTGGTTGTTGAAAATCTTTTTAGGGCCTTTTTGTCCGCATAATTCCATAATGCCGTACAGCAGGTTGCCGGCCGAAGTGAAACTGCTCTGCCAGTACAACCGGTTGCGCGGATAGCTTTTGTCGAACGTATAGGTGTACGACATGGCCGGGATGAACTGGTTGCGGAAACTCAGCGCGATGGCCGGGTTTTCGTTCAGGGTGGAGTCGAATTCTGCTGATGTGTGCAGCAGCCGGTTGTACGTGAGTTTCAGGATCGACACCGAGTGATAGCTGTTCGGAGAACTCTGCCAGTCGTAACTGAGCGAGGTGCTGAACGAAATCAGCTTGAAGAACTTGGGACGGTTCAGCAGGTCTGCGCCGAGTTGGATGCGGGAACGTGACGGGTAAGCGGTGACTCGCGAAAAGAAACCGGGGAAGATCAGTTTAGGGAACTCCAGCGATGCGTTGAGCCCGAATTCGTAGGAGTTGAGCAGCGAGGCTTTCGTCCCTCCCGAATTCCGGTTTCCGGTCTGCCATTCGTACGAACCGTTCAGTCGGAGCGAGAGCACTTCCCCGCCCCGGAACAGATTGTTGTTGTTTATGCGCAGGGAGAGTCCCGGCCCGAGGAGGCTGTTCGATTTCGAGGTGACGTTCATTTCCAGTTCCGCCTCCAGCGGATAGTCGAAAGCGGCGGCTATTTCCACATCGAGCGTATCGCGTCCGTGCAGCGAATCGGGAGGCGTGACGCTGAGGTTTACCGAGCGGAATATGCCCAGTTTGTTCAGGTTGGTCAGGGTTTTGTTCTGGTCGGCTACCGTGAACAGCTTGCCGCTGTCGAGCGTGATGGCTTTGGAGAGTACTTTCGGGCGGATTTTCAGTTTTTTCTGGTAGATCAGCCGGTAATCCTGCAACCGAAGCGTATCCTGAATCCCGGGACGGATATTTTGCAGTTGTACGGTGAGGCTGCCGGTCGTGTACGGTCGTAATGCCACTTCCGGAACGGTCGGCTTGACCTGCATGCGCAGCTGTACCCGTTCGGGGTGCTGTGTCGTGTCGGCCTGGTAGTCGATGTAGTCCGGACGGAAAAAATAGTAACCGGCGTTGCGCAGGATATTGCTGATGCGCTGCCGTTCGGCGGAGAGCGTGTCCATGTTGTATTGCGCGCCGGGACGGATCAGCGACGAAGCCTGCAACGTATCGAACGCCGCGCCGAGCGGTCCTGTGAGGCGGGGATAGGCGATACTGTCGTAGAACCACGGTTTGCCGACATGAATGTCATAACTGAGTTTTGCCTTTTTCGGGTTTTTGCGCGGCAGCAAAGTATATTGCGCTTCGGAGCCGAAATAGCCGTAATTGCCTAAAATGTCGGCTACCAGTTTTGTGCGCAGTTCGGGCTGCACTTTGGAAATCAGTACCGGGTTTTTGGCCAGGCGGTTGTATAGCCAGTGGCGAAACCCTTTTGTTTTGGGCGTGTACAGGTGGTTGTAGGCCCACAACCCGATGGGAAACGGAGTGCGGACATAGGGGCTGTACAGCGGGTTGTTCGGTTTTACCGACAGCGGATCTTTGACGGCCGATTCAATGCCCGGGGCAATCCGGCCGCTCGAATCGGTATTGATCGTGATTTTTTTGACGCCGGTATAGAGCACTTCGTCCGATGCCAGTCGTTTTGTGGTGGAGCAGCCTGCCAACCACAGCACGGCTCCGCAACCCAGCAGGATGTGTGTCCAGGTACCGGTATGTCGTTGTCTGCTATTCATTAGCTGCGGTTTTGGCCGGCGGTGCGGCCTGTGTTTGGACTTTGTTCTTCATAAACCGGAACAGGTCGGTGATCTTGAGCATCTTTTTGCGGATCACGAAACCGACTCCCGTTTCGATTACTTCACCTTCGAGGATGCTTTCGTAATCGGTATGCCGGAACAGCTTGACGAACATATTGTCGCGTTTGGTGACCATGTATTCCAGTGAAATGTCGTCGATTAAGTTTTCTTTAAGGTTCTCGGTCGGGTCCGCATCGGTGCTGAACTTGCCTCCGATCACCGCGCGGACACGGTTGTTGAAGAGGTTTTTCGAGACTTTGTACGAGTAGTCCGTGCGCTGCGTTCCTCCGTTGGCGGTCTGGTCGTATGTATCCACGCCGAAGCTCAGGTCTACGCCTTTGAGGTTGTTCTGCGCCCACTGGTTCAGCTCTTTGGCGATGAAAGTGTTCAGCGGGTTCGACGAATTGACCTTCGCGGTGGTGCCGGGTCCCGTGTAAGTGTTGTAGATTAGCAGGCTCATCGCCTGGCTGGCCCGTTGTTCGGCGGTCAGCGACGAGAGCTGGTTCTGCATGGTCAGGTCTTCGGGAGCCGAAAGGTCGAACGTGACAGCCAGATCGCTCAGCGTATTACGAAGGTTGATGCTGATGTCAAACGTAACGGGACGCCCACTGTCGCTGCCGTCGCTGGTGACGTTCGTCCGCACTTTGTCGACGGCGGTCAGGTTGAAGGCCGGGTCGAGCATCTCCCCGCTCCATTCGACGTAACTGCCCGCGACGATGTCGAACGATTTTTCAGAAATTACGGGCGGTTTATAGCGCACGAACCCGCCGGAGACTTCGTATTTACCTGAAAAACGGCTGTCTCCCAATTGGTTCATCGTATAGGTGAGGTTACCCCCTCCCTGCAACTGGACCCTGTTTTCTGCATCTTCCGACAGATCGACGCCCAGTTTGACAGAGTTGTTTACGTTGACATTTACCTGGATATCCAGCCCGTTGATCTTCATCGGGCGGATCGAATCGAACTGTTCGAACTCGGTGGTATCGTTGAACGAGACGAATGTAACGATATTCTGGTTCTGTTGTTTCACCTCCAACGGGGAGTCCTGCATGACGTAGTTCACCTCCGTGCCGCCCAGCAGCGAGACGTCTCCCCGGACGAACAGATTGTCGAGCCTGCCTTTGACTTTCGTATTCAGATCCATATAAGCTTGTCCGTACACCATCGACTTGCGGCTTTTAGCCACGTTGACCACCTGGAAATCGGATGCGGTGAGGAGCAGGTCGGCCGTGATGGCGCGAAAGTCCCGCAGGTTTATTTGTCCGTCGATCGTCAGCGGCTTCTTGTTTGGTGCGATAATCTGGAAGTTGCCGAACCGGACGAGACTGTTGTCGATCGAGATCGGGCTGGGCGACAATGTGAACGTAGTCCCGATCATACCCACTTCCACGGCTGTTTCCGCAAAGGCAAGGCTGCCGTCGACCGATAAATTCTGGAAGGAGCCTGTTGCGGCGATCTTCCCTTTCAGGGCGCCCGACAGCTGTGCCATGCCCGGTGTTAACAGTGCATTGACGGGGGTGAGCGGCAGTCCCGGCAATTCAACCTTCAATTCGAGCGGCCGCTCCGGCAGCGTGTCGGTATAGCTGCCTCGGGCGGATAACACCTCCGTGCTGTCCAGCGAGAGTTTTGCGGCGAACTGCTGACGGCTTCCCTTCTCCATCCGGTAATCGAAGCCGAGTCCGATGGTCCCGATACGCCGTTTGTCATATTGCAGGTCGGTGACGTTGACGTTGCCTCCGGCCTCCAGCGAAGTACCCGTCGTATCCTGCTGCTGCAAAACGATGTGCGTATCGAAGCGACCGTCTATGGGGGGAGGGGTCGGGAATAATGCCAGGGTCTTACCGATATCGATCCCGGCGATGTCCAGCGCCAGCGGGCCGTGCTCGGTGTGGTCAGTCGTGCGCAGTGAAACGCGTTGATTGTCGTGTGTGAGCAGGAAATCCGCATGGATGTCCTTGCCGATGTGATACACGATGTGGTTGTCCGGATTGACGCTCCATTGCCGGGAGCCGAATGTCGGATTTTCGGGGAACATGCTTACCGTAACCGTGCTGTCCGAGAGTACGCCTTGTAGTCCGAACCGGAAGCCTTCTTCGCCGGAACGGCTTTTTTGCAGGCAGTTCAGGATGGCCCGGTCGCCCGCAATATTGCCGTAGAGGGCGATCATACCCACATTATCCAGGTTACCCGGATGGTTTGCCAGCCGGAGCAGGTAGTTGAGTTGCTTGCGCTGTTGGTGCAGGCTGAAAGTCAACGTGTCGAGCCTGATACTGCCCGAGGTCAACTGGTAGACGACCATCCGGGCGGAAAACGGTGTCGAATCTTTGAGCAGCGCGTCAAACGAAAATGTTTTAAAGCTGATTCCCTGTAATTTTAGGTAGTTGTTCAGGATGTTTTTCCTCCCTGCCGTTGCCTGCAACCGGAATGGCGGTAGCTGGCTACTGATGGTATCCATGTTGAAATCTTCATTGCGCAGTTGTTCGGAGAACAGCTTTACGCCGCGGGCGAAACGGGCTCCAAGGGAATCGGCTCCGACGCGTGTTTCGAAGTCCAGCTGCAGGTCTCCCGAGCGGATTCCGGCTTCTACCCGTTCGGGAGCTGACAGCAATGTGAGCGACGTCGGCCGGATTGTATTGGTTTCCCATTTGTTCCAAAGAACGATTTTGTCGAGGGCCAGTGTCGCGGTGTAACTCTTATCCGCAGTTGCCGAAGCGGTCAGGTCGATTGTGAGGGTACCCCCGATCCGCTCCCGGGTCAGGTGCATGCGCTCCAGGTGGCAGCTGTCTACGACTCCCCGGATTTCGGCCTTTTGTATGGTTTCTGTCAGGTGGCCTTGTAATCCGAGATCGAGTTGCAGCGCTTCGTTTTGGCTGGTCAGCCGCCCGGACAGGTTTTGTTCCTTTAATACCGCTTCCAGTGCGATCCCGTTGTACGGGAAACCGAGGTAATCGAACCGGTCGATTTGCAGCTTCAGCTCGCTTTGTGTCTTTGCTACAAGCGGATCGAATCCTTTTCCCCGGGTTTCCAACTGCAACGTAATGCGCCCCAACGAATCGGCCGGCAGGAAATCCTTTGCCGGGAAACTATCGCAAGCGAGCGTCAGGTCGTATTGCTGGCTTTTGGGCGTTAGGTGTCCTTTCAGTGTAAGCGTGCCGGAATCTACAGCCAATGCGAGTACCGGTGCGAACGCTCCGTTGTGCATTTCGATGCGTCCGTGGAGTCCGATGTGGCCGGGAATGCGGAGCCGGTTGCGTAAGGTCGAATCGGGCAATAATTCCCTCAAGAAGTCCGTTCGGCTGAATACGCCTTTGATCCGGGCCTGGCCGTTGAGTTTTGCGGGGTCGGTTGCCGAAGCGAGAAGACCGTTCACGGAAAGATTGAGATGATGCGGAATCGCTAGGGCGATTTCGGAGGAGAACCTGCCGACGGTACCTGAAAAATTGCTGTTGAGCGTAACCGTTTTTCCATTCAGGGCTTTTCGTATGGCCGGGTCGTCCCTGAAGGGCGTCAGCGGCATGATCTCTTTCAGGTCGATGTCTGCCGCCAGATTCATTTGCAACGTACTGGCCGGATCGAGTTTAAGTGCCGAGGCGGCGGCTTGCAAGTCGATCCGGATCGAAGAGAACGGAGTCTGCACATTGAAATCCGACAAAAAAATCCGGCTGCTATCCATTCCGAAACTTCCGCTGAGCCGGTCGACCGCCAATCCGCTACGTTCTCTCAAAGAGAGGGAGGCAATTCGGCCGCGAATCTCACTGCCCCGGTTGTAGAGCGAGTCCGCTACGAAATTCAGGCCGGAAACCGCGATGTGCGATGGATCGAATCCCGGGGCGGGTATTCCGTCAATGCGGCCGTACTCGGCCGCATTGTTTTGGAGTTCAATGCGGTTTACGGCAATCGTCCACGGTTGTGAAGCAACATTTGAGGACGCATCTTGTACGGTTTCCGTGTCCGTTCTCTTTTGAGATGTGGTGTCCGTCAGGTAGGAGTAGTTGCCCTGTTTCAGCAGAATCCGATTGACACGGACCTCTTGCTTACCCAGATCGATTTCTGCATCTGCGATGTCACCCGCTGCCAGGCGTACAGCCAATCGCGTCACTTGCGGCCGGGTTTCCATCCTGAAATTGATCTGATTGAGCCGCAGTCGTTTGGCTTGAATGGTCCAGGGGATTGTTGCCGTATCTTTGGCGGTGGTGTCGGCCGGGCTCTCCCCGGTCGAAAGGCTTACGTCGCCTTGCGACAGTTCGACAGAGGTGATTCCGGCCACACGACGCTTCAGGTCGATGTCGTCGGCTTTGAGGATCAGCTTACCGATCCGGGCCCGCAGCCCGAACTGGGCCGCCGTGTCGAGGTAGTTCGCTGTGGTTTGGCTCAGCGTGAATTTCCGCACGGTGACTTGTTTGCGCAGTAACGGCAACAACGCCACATCAGCCTGCAACCTGCCGCAGTAGAGCAATGTATCGTTGCCCGATTGGCTGACCAGTGCCTGTTCAATCACGAGGTTTAACGGGAATGCCAGCCGGATGCGTCGCACGGACAGGTTGAATTCTGTCTGTGCGGAGACGTAATCTTCCGCTTTGGTGCGGATGAAGTTTTGGATGGCCGGGATATACAGCAATGCAGGCAGTACAATCAATACAGCCAGCGTGCAGAGCAGCCCCCGCAACAGGTATTTGACAATCTTTTTAGCCATCGATCTCGGACACGTCGATTAGTGCGGTGATCACCAGCCAATTTCGCGCCAAAGTTATAACCTCCGCCGGTTTTAAACAAAAAAAACAGGCCCTTTTGTAAGGGCCTGTCCTGTGACGCTGGAAGCGGGATTTTAGAATCTCCAACCTGCCGTTACGGCGAACACGCTGTTGCGTATTTTGCTGTCGTCGCTGTATTCAGCCTTGGCCACCTTGGTTACTCCAATGTTGTAGCGGGCATCGAGGATCAGGCCGCAGTTGAAGTCGTATGACACACCTACCGGAACTGCGAGGTCGAATGTTTTGAAGGCATCTTTCATGCCGTCGTTGGCGCCCAGCAGGAACCCGGGCTGTACGCCGGCTTTCACGGCCAGGCCTTTAACCAGGTAGAAGTTCGCGAGGATAGGAATGTTCAGGTTGTCCGTTTTAATTTTCGCATCATCGCCTTTTGCACCCTGACGCGAGTAGAGTACGTCTGCCGAAAGGGCGAACAGGTTGCTGAAACGGTAATCGGCGAAAATACCTCCGGTGAATCCGACTTTGTAATTGCCGTCGCTGTTGGTCAGATTGGCGATATTGATACCGGCTTTAACACCATAACCGAATCCGGTGTCTTGGGCCGAAGCTGTGAATGCGAAAGCGGCCACGGCGAGGATAGAGAACAAAATCTTTTTCATAGTTCTTTTAATGTTTTTTAGTTTGTAAAGCGCAATCAATTTTGTCTTTGAACCAGTTCGATCATATAACGCCGGGTCGGATGTTTTGTTACAGCTTTTTTTGCGTGCAAATATGTCTTATGTGGTTATGTGTTTTGTAATAAGTGTTTTGTGGTGTTGTGAATTACCGTTTTAGAACAGGAGAACTGTCACGGTAAAATAAAAACAGGCGCTAAAAGCGCCTGTTTTTATCAGATAAGCAGGTACCGACACTTAAAATCTCCATCCGGCCATAATCGAAAACACCCCGTTACGGTATTTATCCTGTTCCTTGAATACGTTGGAAAGCCCGATTTGATAACGTACGTCGAAAAGCAAACCGCATGAAAACGTATAGGACAGGCCGACAGGAACGGCGAAAGTGACCGTGTTACATCCGTCGGTTACCGGAGTATCGTCGATTTTGGCTCCCATTACGAATCCGGGCTGCAGGCCGGTTTTGAAAGCCAGTCCCTTCGCGAGGTATAAGTTTGCCAGAATCGGGATGTTCAAATTGTCTGTTTTAAGTTTTTCACGGGTATCGTCTCCTCCCTGTCCGGAATAAAGTATATCCGCAGACAGTGCAAAAACTTTGCTGAACCGGTAATCCACGAAGATACCTCCAGTAAAACCGACTTTTGAGTCGACACCCATGTTGGTCACTTTGGCGATGTTTACACCGGCTTTAATTCCGTAGCCAAATCCTCTTTCCTGTGCATATGCACTCGTTACGAAAAGTGTACAAACCACCACTAATAACAGATTCTTTTTCATAAATCAATTTTTGAGGTTTAGTATTGTCAGGTTAATAGTGTTCGGAAGATTAATATAGATGATCGTCGCTTTCGATTTCCTGGCGAGTGATCGGTTTGCGGTTCATCGCACGCCACGAATACCAGATATAAGCCACGACGAACGGAATGAAGATCGATACGATACTCATCGCTTCAAGCGTGAAGAGGCTCGAGGAGCTGTTGTAGATGGTCAGTGAGCTCTGCATGTCAGAGAGGGAAGGATAGTAAGCCGTATTGTTGAATCCGGCCAGCAGTAGGAGCGAAAGCACGGTCAGCACGGCCCCGCCGCCGCTGAACCAGATGCTTTTGCGCGAGCCTTTGAAGATGCCGGTGCCGATTCCCCATAATACAGCCAGGACACCGACTAACAACATTGCCGCTATCACAGGGATTGCCAGCAGATTGTGCAGGTACTTGAACGGTTCGACGGAGATAACCCCTGTCGTGGGATCGACGGCCCAACCGTTGGCGAAGAGCAGGCTGATGAGGAACGTCAGGAAGCAGGCCAGGAAAGGAATGGTATTGTATACCAGGTGTTTCCTTGAACGCGAAGCGATCGTGGTGTCATCGATGTCGTTCATGAAATATTGCAGGCCCAGGATTCGTGACAGGAAGAGCACCGAGAACCCCAATGCCCAGTTTCGGTAGTCTGCCAACGCATCCAGCCCGCGCCATGAGTTGGTCCATTGCGAAATAGTGTTCACTCCGTCGTAATTGCCCAGATTCATGCGGTCGACCGTAAAATTGGCGCCGGTAAAAAGCGTCCCTACGGCAGCGCCGAGCAGGAATGCGCCTGCTACTCCGTTGATGATCAGGAATGCGTTGTAGCTCTTTTCCCCGAGGAAATTATCCGGTTTCCGCCGAAATTCGTATGCGACCGCCTGAATAACGAATACGAACAGGATCAGCATCCATACGTAGAATGCACCGCCGAAACTGGTGCTGTAAAAAAGCGGGAACGAGGCGAAAAAAGCACCGCCGAACGTGACCAGCGTGGTGAACGTGAGTTCCCATTTCCGGCCGAGCGAGTTGACGATCATGTTACGTTCCTCTTCGGTCTTGCCGATCGTGTAGAGCAGCCCCTGCCCTCCCTGGACGAAGAGCAGGAAAACCAGCAGTGCGCCCAGCAGGCTGATCAGGAACCACCAATAGTGCTGTAACAGAATATATGTATCCATAGCCGTGCAGTCTTATTTATTCGGTTTGTCGGCCGGGGCCGTTTCGTCTTTCGGGCCGATCTTGATCTGTTTGGTGACGATCATCAGTTCGGCGATGAGCAGTGTCGTAAAGAGCGCAACGAAGATGAAGAAGGTAACCATCACCGACGAAGCATTGATGCGCGATACGGATGCGACCGTGGGGAGCAGGTCCTGGATTGTCCAGGGTTGGCGGCCCACTTCGGCTACGATCCAACCCGAAACGGATGCGATATACGCCAGCGGGATCGACCATACCAGTGCGAGCAGCAGCCAGCGGCGCTTGTCGATTGTATCCCGGTAAACCAGCGCCAATACCACTGCGAACAGGAGGATGAAGTAGCATCCCAGGGCAACCATGATCCGGAAGGTGTAGAATACCAGCGGGACGTTCGGGATCGTGTCGGTCGGGGCGTTCAGGTAGCCGTAGCCGAAATATTTGAAGTTTTCGGCCAGGAAGGCCTTGCCCTGCGGCGTGTCCGGGTTGAACAACGCCGTTACGCGCGCGATTTCGGCAGAATCTTTTTCTTTGAGCGCCTTGTGGTAGATGGCGAGTTGTTCGATGGCTACCCTGCCCCGTTCGATTTTCTCTTGCGTCGAAAGGATGCCTTCGGCCTCGTTGCCGTCGATCAGGTCGTTGATTCCGGCTACATAGGCTTTGCTGTCTTTGAAACTGAGGATCGAAAGCAATTTGGGAATGTCTATTTTGAAATAGTAGGCATTCTCGTTGTCGGTTCGTTCGTTTTCGGGCTTGAGTATGCCGATGACCGTCAGTCCCGCACCGCGGCTGCCGTCGTATAAGGCTTCCATCGCAGCCAGTTTCATCGGTTGGGTTTTGGCCACCTGCTCACCCGAGCCATCGCCGGAATAGAGCAAGGCCAGCGAACTGACCAGCCCGAAGATGCCGGCCACCTTGATACTGTCTTTGGCCATCTGCCCTTCCCGTTTGCGCAGCAGGAACCATGCGCTGATTCCCACGACTACCACAGCGGCCAGTACGTAGCCGGAAGTTACCGTGTGGAAGAATTTGTTCAGTGCGACGGGTGACAGGAGTACGTCCCAGAACGAGGTCATTTCGTTACGGGCTGTAGCGATGTTGAAGGTCATCCCTATCGGATACTGCATCCATGCGTTGGCCACCAGTATCCACAGGGCCGAAAGGTTCGCGCCGATGGCTGTCAGCCACGTCGCCGTGAGGTGGAATCCTTTGGAAACTTTGTTCCAGCCGAAGAACATTACGGCGATGAAGGTGCTTTCCAGAAAGAAAGCCATAATGCCCTCGATGGCCAGCGGGGCCCCGAAAATATCGCCTACGAAGTGCGAATAGTTCGACCAGTTGGTGCCGAATTCGAATTCGAGAATGATTCCCGTTGCTACGCCGATCGCGAAATTGATCCCGAAAATCCGCATCCAGAACTTCGTCGTCCGTTTCCAAAACTCGTTGCCGGTACGGTAATAGATGCTCTCCATGATCGCGCAGATGATGCCGAGACCGAGGGTCAGCGGCACGAACAGCCAATGGTAAATGGCTGTCATCGCAAATTGCGCGCGCGACCAGTCGACCACTTGCATCCAGTCGGTAGTAGATAGTATCATAAGCAGTCCGTTTTTAAATTGGTCATAATCAGGTTAAGTGTGTGAAATGAGCAAGGATTCCGACGACCGATCCAAGGATCAGTGCATTGGTCGCGATAATGGGTACAGGCTTGCGGTCGTCATGCCCGACCTGAATTAACATCGGAACGGTCAGGGCCAGTGCGACAATGCCCCCTTGAAGCCACCACGGTACTTGGGGCAGGTCGAGATGGATAATGACGATCGTAATGAAAAAATAGTGTATGAAAGCCGATACGGTAGAATATTTAGGTAGTTTTTGCACCATCATCGGGATGATGTCAATCAGGCCGATGAGTAGTCCCAATAATATGGAAAATAATAATTTATCCATTTTACGTTGAAGTTATGGTTTTACTTCGATAAAGCGTTCCCGGACATACTCCCCCTTCTGAATGTCGTTTTGGAACCGGCCGAGGATGTCGGGAAAAAAGAAAAGCCGCAGGATGGCGAACATGATGAACAGCTTGATCAGGATCACGGCCCAGAGCGTGCGCCCCAGCGTCATGCTGCGAAATCCGTCCGCATAGAAGCGGTAAACCCGGTATGCCCAGTTCGTATGTGCCATTAAAGTAAAACTTCTCTTAATCAAAGATAGAAAATCCGGGGGGAATCCCAAACAAAACCCTCTTCAAATTGGCGGATTGTTGTATATTTGTCCGGTAATCCCCTCCCCGCAATTATGACACCAATCCGGAATATAGTATTCGATTTGGGCGGAGTGCTGATCGATTATGATCTTCAGCGCTCCATCGACGCGTTTCGTGCATTAGGTTTTATGCAAATCGATCAGTACATTAACCCCTACCGCCAATCCGGCGTTTTCCTGCAACTCGAAGAGGGCAAGGTCGAACCTCGGGCCGTTTACGATCTGGTCGATCGCGAGGTCGGCCATCATGTCGATGAGCGGAAGATCGATGCCGCCTGGTGCAGTTTTCTGATCGACATTCCCGACTACAAACTCGATATGCTGCTTGATTTGCGCAGGAAAGGATACCGGGTTTTCATGCTGAGCAATACGAACACGATCATGTTCGAATGGATGAAAAAAAATGTTTTCACCAAACAGGGCTTGACGGTGGATGCCTATTTCGACCGCTTATTCCTCTCCTATGAGATGAAATTGGCCAAACCCGGGGAGGCCATCTTCCGGACCATGCTCGCCGATGGAGATATGCGACCCGGCGAAACCCTGTTGATCGATGACGGCGAAGCCAATGTGGAAGCGGCGTCCCGGTTGGGGCTACAGGCCTATTTGGCACGTCCGCGGGAGGATTTTCGTCCGATTTTTGCCGAATATCCCTTAGATCCACACTTTAAAAATATCGAGCTATGAGAATTACAACGAACCTGTTTGCAGCAGTTGGAGCCGTGCTGACGATGGCTTCCTGCGGGCAGAACCGGCCGGCGTCCGTTCCCCAAGTGGAGATTTTGACAAACGATAGCATAGCCTATTGCGAAAGCGTGTTGGCTGACGGAGACCGCTTATTGGTATGCAACTTCGGTACCGACGAACTCAATCCACTCAATACCGAAGGCAAAGGCTATGTGCTCGAATGGAAGGACGGTACTTTCCGTACGCTGATTCCTGCCGACGGTAATCTTTCAGGTCCCAAAGGGACGCTGATTAAAGATGCCCATCTGTTTATCGCCGATGTGGGTAAAATGGTGGTCTATAACCTGGACACCCTCTCTCAGGCACCCCAGGTCGTTCCGTTCCCGGAGGGCGAACTTTTCGTCAACGACATGGCGTTGGCCGGCGATACGCTTTATGTGACGGTGACCAATACGGGTAACATTTATTCTCTGGATGTATCCGCCCCTTCGAAGCTGGATCCGCAGGCGCTTACGCTGTATACGAATGTGCCGGGGGCGAACGGGATTGTCTTGCGTGACGATGTGATGTATGTAGCTTCTTACCCGCCCGACGGCGTGACGACCGATAAGAACGTAATTTATGAGATCGGGGATATTCGCATGCCTCACCCCGCTCCGCTGACCGACCGGGCCGGGCAGTACGACGGTCTGGCACTGAGCGGCGACGGCCAGCGGCTCTATTTTACCAGTTGGGTCAATGGCGAGGTCGGTTATTGGGATTTCCAGAACCGAAGCGTACAATTGCTTGATTTGGCCGATGTTGAATTGTCCGGTCCTGCGCGGATCGCGTTGCGTGACGGCGTACTCTATATTCCGGATCTTCCCGCCAGCCGAATCGTTATCGTGCGCTAAACTCGTTTTTTTGTTTGTAAATACAAAAAAATAGTTTACATTTGCGTCGTCTTTGGGGAACCGATAGACAGACGGGGTGTAGCGCAGTCCGGTTAGCGCACCTGCTTTGGGAGCAGGGGGTCCCAGGTTCGAATCCTGGTACCCCGACCAAAGACTTCAACCGGCATCCAAATCTATACGGGGTGTAGCGCAGTCCGGTTAGCGCGCCAGCTTCGGGAGTTGGAGGTCCCGGGTTCGAATCCCGGTACCCCGACAAATTAAAGTTTTGATTATAAGGTTCTTGCATCCCGAGCAAGAACCTTTTTTTTTGGCGATTTTAAAATTTGCCCCAAAATTTGCCCCAAAACCTGAAACAGCATAGACCTTCGCACTTTTCACACCAAAGATACTAATACTATACTATCCAAACAAATAGGATAAAATTGCCGATCATGATCGGCAATTTCATTTATATGCTCCATCATCAAGTTCCGGCCATTTGTGTATTATTTTATCGTCTAATGCAACGATATAAATTCCATTGCGATCCTCAAAATCCAGAATAATCGGGTATTTTTTCAGGACAGACTTATACTCGTCCCGGAATGAGAGTCGGATAATTCGTGCAAAGTCGATGATCGGCAACGGCATGGGTAACGGTCTGTCGTATTCTCGATAACAGTGCATGATCTCCAACCTGCATTTTTCTACCTCATCAGGTGTAAAAGCTTTGTTTTCTACTATCTTGATTGCGCGTACACACAAAGAACGCTCGTCGATAATCCGGCAAAGTTTTTCTCGATGTTTGTTGCGATAGCGGTAAGAAGATTTGGAAAGATTGCCCGCCGAGACAAAACAAATATTTCGGAACCGGCTATCGTTTACTGCCGACTCATATTCAGCGTCTAATCCGGTCTTTTTTATCCGTAGTCTTTCAATGGTTTTCATACTTGGAAGTTTAAAAATTTAAAAAAGGTCGCCATTCCCACAGTGAATGACGACCTTCTGAAACAGATTTTACTATCGGCTGTCAGTGATTTTCATCAAGTCTTTTTAGCTGATCTTTAATAACGTCAATTCTTTTCTGCAATTCGTCCTCTTTTTGGAAGGAAGGCGTGCATTTGACGCGGCGCATTCCGGTACCCCATCCCATGTCGTCAATCACTCGGTGCAGTCTCAGTTTTTCATTGTAAAGGCGCTCTTCCAATCTTTTCAGACGTTTTTGGAGCGTTTCTTTCGAAAATTTTCTCATCTCTGATATTTTTAGACATTCTCGAGTTTGTCAGAGAGTAATAGTTCTGCGAGGGCCGCGTTTTGAGGGATCACCACCGGAATATCCGTACTCCCGGGTTTATAAAGTTCCGTCGCCACGTTGTAGAGATCCCATGCCGTAAGTTGTTTTTTGTCGATGGCCAGTTTTAACAGTTTCTCGGTGAAGTCGGAGATTTGCGATTGGTTGAGAGGGTAAATATCAACCCGTGAAGAAAGGCGCTTGTCGGAACTGTCGTGCGAGACACGCAAGGTCGTGAGCAGACCGATGTAAGCGTAAACCTCCACTGGCGTGAGTATTTTTGCCTTGAGGCCGGCGATTCGTTTACGATCCTCCGCCAAATGGTTGTCGAAACTGCCCAACCATTCGTCCACCCGTTCGAAAAGTTGCTCTATCGATACTTTCTCTTTTCCGTAGTTCGATACGATGCGCTCCGGCGAGAGGATGCATTGGTTGTGGCATATTTTCACGCATGGGCCGATGGCCACCTGAATACCGCTTTGATGGAAGGCAACCACAAGCGAGGTCGTGAGTTCGTCCGTCTCCTGTTCCTTGATGCGGATTGTGGTGTAGATGCGACGCAGGATATGTGCCTCAACGGCACGTTCTCCGAATTTTTCCTCGACCTGCGGCAGTACCACCACCCCGGGCTCGTTCCGGTTCCGGTTCTGGGCGGCGAAAATTTCTTCGACCTCGTAGTTCAGATTGTTGTGGCGGCAGATTTCCTCCATTTGCTCGATGACCTGATAATGGTATATGCCTTTGAGCGGCGCGCCGTAAATGTCGTTTTCTTTGAAAGTTCGACGCAATGTGTCGAGTGTAACCACTTCGATGGAGTTGGTCGTAAAATCGAACTGTGCTTGTGCGGTCGTTGCTACTGAATTTTCCATAATAATTTGTTTTTAAGGTTATTAAAACACAAAAGCGACGAGCTGTTTGCTTGTCGCTTTCTATTGTCATGTTTAATAATGAAGTCCGTCGTGGTTCAGAGAGACAGCGACGGAGGTGATCGTTCGAATGTTATATCGTTTGCAGTCTTCATATTTCCCTGATTAACTTGACCAATCGACTCATATCGGGTTGTTGGCTGAATGTCGTCCGCTGGAACCGAGGTGTACGGATAATTTCGCTCCCGTCGATCAGCAGTCCCGGCAGAAAATATTCATCATGGACAACGATAAAGAACAGTTTGAGATCCCCTATTGCGGCCACATAGGAGACGCACTTTTCCGTAGTCCCGTTTCCCGAATCGATCTGGAATACTTGAGGGGACTCGAATACGATCTTGTGCAGGGATTGCAGCATTTTTCCGTCCAAGCCGATGTATTCGAGGCATTCCCTTGCGATCTTCACTTGACCGGCCGGTCCGGCAAGCTTTATTTCAGTCGGTATTGTCAATGGAATGGCTTGCATTGGGATATTTGATTGAAGTATAATGCGGAAATCATCAAATGAGAGGTAAATATTTGTGTCGAATCATCTCTGCGATCTCACAGCACATTTGATAGGAGGCTCTGTTGCGATCGTCGATTATGACGTTCCCGGGCGTGGACATAAATAGAATGCATTCCCTGATCATGCGGAAAAAGTTTTGCTGAAGCGTCCGGTGCATATTGGGAATGCAGGCAGCGAATCTTGCAGGATTGGAGCAGCTGTTAAGTATTTTTTCCAGTTCCTTGAGAGCGATGTACTCCTGCGATCGCTCCAACTCTTTCTGTGAAAATTGTTCAGACATAATTTTTACATTTTTAGAAATTAGGTTGGTAATTATGAGGATAATGTTTTCCCGTCGGAATACTATACCGAAATCGGATTGACCCGCAATGTATCGAGGTTCAGATAGAGTCCGTGATAGAGGATCAGGCCCTCGCGGAACAATTTCCACAAAAGGCTGCAACCGAGATGAGCGAGCGTCGAATTGACGAATAAGTCCTGCTTGTTAAGAGCCTCAGCCAACGAGCAGCTCGGCCCGGAATCTTCATCCTTGATCGTGCCGTAGCTTTTCACGTAATCGGTTACGCACGGCAGCCGTTGTATGGTCTGAAACTTTTTCGACTTTGGTTGTTCGATATTTTCCCGGATCGTTCCGAGTATGATTTGCCCCGTTTTCTGGGCATTCCCGAAATCACACCAGTACAGGGGGGTGGCATAGTCCGTATAACTGTTGCCTCGGCCTGTCGATTTGAGAAGCCGGGCAAGATTGACCCTCGATGATACACTGTCCGTACAAGTGATAAAAAGATTTGCGCTTGTGTTATCTTCCTCTTGTGGATAATGGGTTGTTTCGGCTTGCCAATCACTGCCGAAAAATCGGTTGATCCGCGTAATAATACACTGAGCTTTGTTGAGTCCGAGATCGGCTTCTCCGAAAAGCTGTCGTCCGATATTGGATTCGCTGACGAGATCTGGGTCGTACACCCTGACGGACAGACCGCAATGGCCGAGCGTTCGCAGGGCCTGATCCATTCGTGCGAGTGACGTAACGACCTGCGATCCCGTGCCTCCCGCGCCGATCACATTGATCGT
This sequence comes from Alistipes indistinctus YIT 12060, assembly GCF_025144995.1. Classification (NCBI taxonomy): domain Bacteria; kingdom Pseudomonadati; phylum Bacteroidota; class Bacteroidia; order Bacteroidales; family Rikenellaceae; genus Alistipes; species Alistipes indistinctus. The sequence goes on from NZ_CP102250.1 coordinate 299,139, forward strand.
GACGGGGTGCTGCGGGTTCAGCAAATACGAATCTGAAAAGTGTGCGCGTGTCATTTGAGTAGTTGGTTAAGGGTTTTACGGTAAGGTTTAAGTTCGTTCGGATCGAACGGCTGTTCTTTGGCCGCTTTCGTGACCAGCACCAAATTATGCTCGGTGGGATTGCCTTCGGAACTCAGGTGTGAGAATTCCGATTGCCAGAAGCGTTTTTCCCAGTAATCTGTCAGTTCGTCGTAAGTCGGGTTAAGGGGCTTATTCAGTCGCGCCGTACCGAGGCAGACATCGTTCGACGAGGTATTGAAAAACGGCGCAAGAAACAATTCTGCATTTTTGGCAGGACGCTTGCCTTTGTAGGCAAAAATTCGCAGCGTTTCGTTTGTGGCAATGTATATCACACCCGGCATATGGTATTCGGCATTTTCCATGCATAAGTCTTTTCGGAAATACATCATGCGTTTCGCCGGTGGGTTATACCATATATACTTTTCCCGTCCTTTTCTGACGTCGCAGTAGAGCATGGTTTCGGGTATGGGGCCGAACGGCGTACCCGAATGCGATTCGCAGTATGCGGACGTGAGGCGGTTCATGAATTCGCAGGATACGGGCTGTGCCGCTCCCATTTTTCCGTCGGGCGTGATCGGACGCGTTTCGAGATAGAACATTTTTTCCGGTTCTTCGCAATGGTAAACGATCAGTGCCGCCTCGGGCCGGAGCAGCATATTGATTTTTTCCGTAAGGCAATTCATTTTGTCAGGGATTATGGGTTGTTATGAATTCCACGAAACGCTCGATCCATTTGGAGAAACGCTCCGGATAATCGTCCATTGAAAACGGTTTTTTTAGATCGGGTGTAAGGTATAGTGTCGTCGCAGGAGTGATGATGTAATCGCAGTTTTGCAACTCCGTGTTAACCATTTCGGAAAGATTCTCGTTCAATACGTCATCCACGTCGTAAACCACCCGTATCATCCGGTCGGGATCGACCCTTATCATATCTGATTCTTGCGTTTCGTCATACGGATCGTAGAGATAATGCATAATGGATGGTTTGTCATGGCCGACGAACTGGAAACCCTCTTTGAATAACTTTGCCAGCAGTTCCTCGTATTCGTTGACGGGCTGATAACGATCGAGTACCTGCGGCAACCGTTTGTAGTAACATCGCCTTTCCACCCGCTCCAACAGATGTCGGGCGTGTCCGTTTATATAAGAGCGAATCGCGCCTCGGTATTCCCTGCGTTCTTTTTTATCGAATTCTCCGCTTGCAGCGTTTTCGGCCATCCAGTCAATCGTCCAGTCTAAATCGTCATTATCGGTCAGATAGGTCATCCCGTTATGGAGGGCGAATTCATGAATAAACGAAATGGCTATGCGCTTGAGTTTTCCCGTCAAGATGTCGATAAACGAGACGGGCAGCCAGTGAAACGTCCAGTCCGGCCACCTGTGGTATCGATATAAACAAAAGGTCAGCCTGTTCTGGTCGACCTCGAAATTGACTTCCTCGGCTGTCAATTTATCCAGTTCCTTATATAATTTGGCGATGCTTTCGCAAAGGGAATGTCCCGGAATATGCACCAATTTCCGGCCGATCAGTCCGGCATAGTTGCAGGCGCTGTCGAGCAGATAGCGGTAGTTTTCCTCGGTGATGAGATCGACGGTTCCTGCGCTCGTTTCCCACTCGATTTTTTTAGGAGCGATGGCATTTATTGTTGATTTCAAAAAATCATGACCGCAGCGCATGGCGGTAAGATCCGCTTCTTGTGTTCGGCTCCCCGTTCGAGATTGTGATTCCCCGCCTCCTCGATAATAAGGCGGGATAGTGTATCTATTTGTCGGTCGTCCAATAGCTGTTTGCATGGTCCCTTTAATTTTTTGGTTTTCATCTTCATGCTTTTATCCCTTTGTTCCGAGTGTCGTTTTAAAAGTATAAATGCTTTGGTCGTTTTTGATTTCGGGTCCTTGTGCCGTGGCCGTAGTTAACTCGGGATATGTATTCGAGTAGAAATTCATCACTTGATCTACCGTCATGGACGGATTGGGATCGGAAAGCGCGATCAGTTCGTTTCCTTTCTGGAAGGTAAAGGCCCTGTCGAGTCCGTTGATTGCGAGTGCCATTGTTATCGGTTTTTAGTTTTAGAATAATGTCTGATTCGTCATGTTCTGGCAAATGTCTTTTGCCCTGCATTCTTCTGGAAAATCGATGATTTCGTTGTACGGATCTTCTTCTTCATTCTCATCATCATCATCATCTTCATTGTTATCAGTATCATCGATTGAGGCTGGAGGCCGGACAGCCTGTTGTGTTACAGATGACCCAGTTGCGGTTTTGCCGAAAAGCGATCCCTGACACATTTTTGCTTGCACATCTTCGAGTAGCAAAGTGATCTTTTTCTTATTTAGGTCGTTTGCGTATAATCGTGCCTGACGAAGATTGACCATTGCGTCGCCCAGCTTCCCTGCGGCTATTTGTTCTTCTGCTTTTTTCTTGAATTTGTCGCTTTTTTCTTTCCGCTCTTTTTCCTCTTTTTCCTTTTTATCTTTTTCCGCTTTCGCCGCCTTACTGTTGGCTTCGGCTACTTCTAACTGGTGTTCGAACTGTTTCATGTTAGTCAGAAGCCCTTGCGCTTTGGGAACGGGCTGCGCCAATGCTGATGTGAAACCCTGATCCAGTTCTTCCGGAATGCCGGTTGCCGTAAAAGGAGTAATGTAGTGTTGCGCTTGATCCTGAAGTCCGTTCATTTTAGTAATGACAGCTACCGTCAGGACGTTTTCATCCGTTTTGCGAATGGTGAGGATCAGGTCCGTATCCTGTCCCATCATTTGATTGATTTGTTGGAAAAACATAGTGATTGGTTTTAGTGTACAACAATATGATTCGGCCTTAATAGGTCATTAACAAATAGATGATACCGCCTGTAATGCACAATGGCAAGAGTCGGTATAACAACCGAAGAATCCAACGAACGATCCAGAATGCGATAGCCAGCAGAATCAGGTTGTGCAGGATCAGCTTCCAATAAAATGCGATAACCGCGATTAGGGTAATAATTCCCACTGTCTTAAAAATTCTTTTCGTTTTCATTTTATTTCTTCATTACAAGTTTCTACTTTGGGGATAACCGTTTCCGGATGGATGTCGAAATTCCAGTCTGTCAGATCGTCCCCCAATGTAGAGTGAATAGTCCCTCCCATCACGAGTCCGCATTCTTCGAGAACGGCTCGCCGAGCCTCCCGTTCATTTTCGGCCACCACAAAATATTGACCTGTAAAGACGTACTGTACATGTACGGCATAATGTTCACTCATATGCTTCAAAATTAAAGGGATGGCCGATTGTAGGCCATCCCTGTTTATTGGCATCTGGCTTTAGCGCCGTATGCCTTCAATTTTTCCTTGTCAAGCTCGTAAATTTCCAATGGGAGCAGATAACTTTTGGATTTACTCTTTAGAGATGCCGCGCCTAAATAGTTGGCTTCAGGATATTCCTGCACAAATCGTTTGCAGATCCGGTTAGAGGGTTTCACGTTGAAAATGATACATTTCTCCATTTCGATGAGATTCAAAAAATCATCAGCGCCGGAAAACCATGTCGGTTTTCCGGCGCTGAAAGTTTAATTGTGAGTGATTATTTGTGGTCGTATTTATTGTCCGCCAAGCGGCAAAACGTTTCGTAATTTTTATTTTCCCATGTCAAGTTTAATCTTATTTCATTACTGATGCCGGTCTTTCGAATCTCGAAAGTGAAGCGAATACCGTTGCGGTCGATATAGCCTTCATTTGCGTTTTCCCAGATCGAATCAGGGTCCGAAAGAACGGTCTGTTTAAATGCCCTGATTTTTTCGTGGTTTTCGGCATTCTGCTTTTGGAGTTTTAAAAAGACGAGCGTACCGAAATTAATCCAGTCTTCGATTTTTTTCAGGGTAAAGACCCCAATGTTTTGCGGAGGTTCAATTCCTCTTTTGGCATGGTCGATCGCTGATCGATCGATATTTTCTAACAAGGAAAAATCGGGTGATATTTCGTAGTGACGTCTCGGATACCGATATTTCCAAACATGAAATACGATGTTGTTTCTGAATATGGCCACCAGTGCCCGTTCAATCGTCCAACTATTGTCATCATTGCACCAGACTTGATAAACGATCTCCGCATCAGGCACGAAAGTTTTGACGGCATCGTAAATGTGGGTGACTTCGCTATCGAACTGACATCGTGAGCTCAGGTTGTTGATTTTAATTTTTGCCAGTTCCTTTTTTCTAACCGTTTTCATAGGTACTGTATTAATTATTAAATTTTATTGATTTTTGTTTTATTAAATATTTAAGTGTCGGTTGACAAGGGCAAAAGCAAGCCGCCACAGGGGTTCCGGCCCAAAATTTCACGCAGGGAAATTTTGAGAGGAAGCCCGGCGGCTTAACTTGCCCGGCAACCGATATTAAAACAATGATTATATGCTTATAAAAACGCCCTGCATGCGATGCAAAGCGTTTAAATTGAGATTAAAAAGGCTACAATCCTCTGCCCCGTGATTGTCGTTTGGGATATTCGGGGATTATTTTCTCTTTCAGGACTTGACTGTTCTCGTATTCTGGGAAATCACGCCCGATAATATCGTTTGCGATTTTTCCGCGCTCCCTGTAAAGCGTTGCTTTTTGATTCATATCCCCACAACGGCTGATATTGCGATTGATCGTCTTGAATTGTTCGTCGTAGGAAAATCTCTGTTTTTCCGAGCATTGGAAAGACTCCATCGCATGAGACCCGGCCAAAGTGAGGGATGCATAGTCATATGCTCTGCGGGGCATATATATGGCCTCAGGTGCAAAACTCCTGACAAACGACTGAAGGCTGGCAGGATCGGCTTTTAGGATTTGCTCGTGAGACAAGATTCCATCGCTCTCCAGATTCCCTTTTGCAAGGTAACACCCCTTGTTTTTCAGATAGGTGAATTGATCCCAGCGATTGATCAGATTGGCCGGAATATCGAACACGCGTAAAGTCTGTCCCTCTCTGCTGCCGGAGAGCATGGAGGCCGCAATTTCTTGCAGGTAGTTCCGGTAGGCATTCTTCCCTTCGGGACTTTGGGTGAAAAGCAGTGCATCCGTTTCCGTTTTCACATGCTTATAAATAGGAAATCTGGGATTGTTACCGTAGCTGTCAGACAGGCTTCATGCTTCACCGTTCATCCCGGCACGGATATACTTGCGTTCCGCATCCGGGGACAGCAAGGGAATGCCGTGCTTCATACAATGGATGGCGTCTCTGAGCGAAACGATGTGGGTGGGATGAATATCCAATGGTTTCGTAACGGAAAGCAGCCTATTGAAATAGTCGCTGTTATTTTCTTTCGGAACGATCGGCGGCACTTTATCAACGTCCAACACATAACGGAACAGCATATTATCGCTCGCTTTTTCTAAGTCAGGGCCGGAATCGGCTATACACTCCATGATAAACATTTTAAATTTTTCTACGGAGCCTGCAAGCGGTGAGGCAACATATATCGTTTTCTGTTCGGGCGATACCATGACGTTTACCGCTCTTTTCGAGAAATCTACCATAATTTTTTAATAGATAAGTTACAACAATCCTTTGCGTTGTAATTGACATTTTGCTTCCAGTAGTCGTAGTGTCCGGTCACGTCGTCGCAGACGGACAGTTGGCTGAAACCGTTGATTCGAGCGACATAACCGATTTTCTTTTCGAGAGGCAACTGCCTGTACCCGCTTTGCTTAACGGTATACTCCGAGTAATCGAGCGGCAACCAACGCTCTATTCAAGCGTTGACCCTCAAGAATTCGATCAGGACTTTCTCGCACTGAATGTGGTTTATCCTGTCAGTGGCGGTACCAATAAGATTCGGTATGAAAGGCGACAATCGGACGCATACGTCGAAACCGAGGCGTTGCAACTTTTCGACGGCCTTGATGCGTTGGGATGGTGGGGAGGCCATTTCATATTGCGATGCAACATGGTCGTCGCAGGATGTTATGGATATTTGAATATGGGCAAGATCCGGATTCATAATTCCCACATATCGGTCGTCTGCGACTAATGAGGATTTGGTTACGATCAGATAATGAACGGAACGATCGTTGAGCGCCTTAATGGCTTCGTAAGTTTCTTTGTAGTCGAGTTCTGCCGGTTGTAAGCAGTCGGTCATCCCGCCGAGCCGGACTACGCTTCCCGGTAAAAGTTTGCCTATGGCGCGGGATACTTTCTCCCGGTCCGCAACAGCCGGGAAACCGGGGTTTCATAATCCCCGGAAACTCAGCAGGGATTTAGCATAACAGTATGAGCAGTCGTGGGCGCATCCGCGACCGTAAAGGTCCAGACGGGTCGGATAGTTACACTTGCTCCCTTCATTTCCTCCGACCGTTTTCAGAAAAGATTTAAATTCGTTATTCATTTTTTCAAAAATTATTTTCCGATAATCGGTAATTGAATCGCCCCATCGTCCCAGTCATTCACAGTGATGGTTATTCCGGTCGTCGTAACGTCGATGTCGATAGGAAGCACGACGTCTCGGTCGTTTCTCAGGTCGATGCCCAAATCGTGTCGGGCGATGTACTCTCCCAGATTGACCTGGCCGACCGTTTCCGACCCGGCTTGGACGATCATCCGCACGGGATCGGGCATGTCGAAACTATATACTGCGAATGTCGCTGAAAATCCTTGCTGGGTTTGCTGCAATCGCGGGCTGAATGCGGTCTGTGCGAATACCGGATCGCCTTTGTAGTCTGTTCCAGACGGAATTCCGGTAAAAAGTACAGCCATTTTATCGGGAGTTACAACCAGTTTTTCGGCTCCGTTTACGGTTAAATCGACCAGAAAATAATGCTTGTCCAAATCGACTGTTCTTACATGCGGTTCGCCCCGCCGCACCTCGAAGCGAGTGAGGCTGTGAAAAAGCCTGTCGGCATCCGGGCATGTATCGCCCTGTTTTTCTACTGCAAATAAGTCGGCTGTGGTCGATTCTCCCGGCACGAGTTTCGGTATCGTGATTCGCTTTACGTTCCCGAAACACACTACGGTATATTCTCCTGCGGGTACGCCGTCCAAAAGCCGCAGGCCGCTTGTGTCTTCGGCTGCCCGCCTATCGGCTTCCACCTTTTTGATAAAATGTCCCATCGGGTCGAAAATATATAGATCAAGAGAATGGATTTCATCTTGCGTAGCATCGATTCCGTCTTTATTCAGATAATGATAGCTAACTGTAAGTGAGGGTCTTGCATCAACCTCTATGTCAGTTGTTTCAGAAAGAGAGCAACCGCTCAGCAGCAGTCCACTCCATATCATATATACTATTTTTCTCATTTCATTCTGTTTTATCGTTTTTCACCGTTTCTGCGGTTGGCTTCAGATTATCATTTTTTAAAATGGATTATTAACGGTTTGGTTGGGGGCACGTTTACAAATTTTCGACCAGTCCGGACAGCTCCGGGTCCAGCTTAGCTCGGAATCGGTACCGGGGTTCGGTTTCAGCGGCGCGGCGGTAATACACGAGTGCTTCGTCTCGGGCTCCGAGCCGGGCGCAGACGATGGCGAGCATATAATCCCTTTCAGGGTCTTGGGGCAGCGGTTCGAGGACTTCACGGGCCAATGCGTCGTAACCGAGTGAAAGGAGTGCAAGGGCATAATTCCGGTCGTGATAGCTTTCGAGCAAGTACATCGCCGGAGCGTAGTCCCGATGCTTGAGCATCTCCACCGCACGGGAGTAGAGCGTGTCGGGTTCGGCTGTAACAACTGTATCCTGCACCATGTCCCGCCGCCGCAGGCTGTACCGGAAGTCGACCGCCCGAAGCCGGGGATAAAGTTTGCGGCGCAGGAGTGCATAATCTTCCGGATAGCACCGCCTGATCTCGCTCTCCAGCCCATCGTCGTGGGTTCGTTGTGCGATCAGCTTCAGTATTTCGCTGCGGTGCGCGATGCCTTCCTCGCCAGCGATCAGTTTTCGTAGTCCGTCCCAATCCTCACCCACCCAACGTACCGCGATCAGCGTGTCGATTTCCCGTCCGAAGCGATCCGTCAGATAGCCTTTCAGCGAACGTGCCCGGCGTTCGGCCAGCAGCGCATTGTGGGCATAGGAGCCTTCGGGTGACGATGATGCCGTGAGCGTTACTGAATCCACATAAAACTCGCTGTGATTAATCAGGCTGTCCATTGTCGCGGTGATCCGGGCCAACTGTGGTCCATTGTCGTCCAACGTGTCGATAATTGCCGTGCCGTTCACCGGAAAATTCAGGTAACTCCGGTCTCGTACTTCTGCGTATTTCTTGACGATGCGTTTTACGAACCGTTGCGTCGTATCCACGAAAGACAGCATCGACGAGACGGTGTAGCGCATCGTGTCCGAGGGTGGCAGGCCGTATATGCTCCCGTCGAGCGCCCGCACCCGGCCCTGTAAGGTCACGAACAACTGCCCGGAGTTTCCCGTAGCTGGCACATCTTGGGAATAGAAATAGTCGATTTGCCGGGGTCGCTCGGCCACCGAGTCGAGCCGTGCCGCGCCCGTCTGCGGAAAGCGGACGAGCAGCCTGCGGGCCCGGTCGAGACGTGCGGCGGTATCCTGTGCACCGAGACCCGTCAGCCAATGCCGGTACTTGTCGTAGCGCCATTCACTCCGGCACTGTACCCCAGCGAACAGCCCGCCCCGAATCACAAGCGGGGCAAGCGTGAGGGACGTGTCCTGCCGGTGCAATACCGGCATGAGCTCGATCCCGAAGCAGCGGCTTTGGAGCTCGCGCGGAACACTTACCCGGAATCCGATCATAACCCGGCCGAGCCGTTCGATAATCACTTTGCGTTTGGCAACCACTTCGACTGGCTGTAAACGGACAAGCATCCGGCGGTTTCCGGCGCTGTCGAATACGGCCTCGCCGAAATAGAGGGAATCGCCGCTGAACGGCTTTTTCACCTTTGTCCAATTTGGCTGATAGGGCTCCGTTTCCTGTTTCGCTTGCCGCTCGGTAACGAGCGCGAGCGAGGCTCCTACCTCCCGACGCTCCAGTCGGCGCGTCTGGACACAAGAGCAGAGCAACGCGCAAAGAACTGCTATCTGTATTGTTTTCATCTATATCCGGATTAGAACAGGTAGGAGAAGCTGATCTCGGCTTTCGAGGGTCCCAGTGCGAACCGGCGGCTGTGGCGGATCAGCTCGTCCTCGCTCCACGGCGTCCGGTAGTCGTACTTGTCGTCGCGGAGATAGTACAGGCCGAGGCCGATTTCGGCCACGAGGCTCCACCGCTTCGAGAGCAGTCAGCCGTAGCCGTATGAGGCTCCCGCTCCTACCGCGTGACCCTTGTAGTGATGGCGGCGTGTGCCCACGTCGAACGTTCCTCCGGCAGCGTAGATGCCCCAGAACGGTCCGGTATGGGGCTCGAAGCGCCACAGCCGGATACCCGCCTGAGCGATCAGGAGCTGAGTCCGCAGGCCCCGTGTCCGTATCGGGTTCCAGTACCCCGACACGTCGAGCGAGAGCTTGGGGGCGATCTGGAAGTCCATCCCCGCGTGGAGTGTCCCGGTGGCGAGGGCGAGCGCGTCGATCCGCACGGCATAGAACTGGGCCGAGGCCCGGTGGATTCCTGCCGGGTACAGCAGCAGGCCCAACAATGCGATTTTAAAGAAAGCTTTCATATCGGAAGCACGTTAATAAGTGATGTCGATATTGGGATCGGAACAGGAAGCCGATACGATTCTGGTCATATCCTCGCCCGACGCAGGCTCGATGCGGTCCCCCTCGATCACGAGCACATGGGGATAGCTCTCGTTGTCGATGTAGCAGTATTCGCAGTATTGCCGGGCGACGGCGCTCCCCGAACTTTGTCCGGCGGGAATCGACACGGATACCTTGTCTGTTACCTGTCGCGTGTAGGTGTCGCCGTAAAATCCCCGATGATCTACCGTGTAATGCAATTCTACGGTGACGGTGGTCGAGGCGCTCACCGATTTGGACAGTTCGGCGTAGACGTTCAAATAGCACGGGTCACGGTAGGTCGTGCGCTCGGTCGAATCGAGCATCGTATGTTGCTCGTAGCCGGTAATATCCCAGCTTGCATACGCGCGGACGGATTTTCCGGATATGCGGATAGTCTGCTCAACGGTCTTGCTTTGCCCGTTTTGCTCGCTGACGGTGAAACGCAGGCGAACCGCTCCTTTTTCGGATGCGAAAAATCCGAGTCTCACCTGTTCGCCCTTATCGAACACGACCGTCGTACCGCTCGACCAACGGCTGATTACGGTTGACGTGAGGCTGCCCGTTCCCTCCAGTAATTCGTACTTCACATTGAACGGTCCCGCATAATTCGGTTCTGAAAACGAAAGATAGAATACGCAGGGCACGCCGACGGTCGCCGTCCCCGGATCGGACAGGGATGCCTCGATGGGCTGATACGGTATCTTGTACGTTGTGCCTATTTCTTTATCTATCGTGAATCCGTAAGTATCGGTCAGGGAAAATGTGATCCGGGCCGGACCCTCGCCCTGCTGCGTGTAGGCTATTTGTGCGTTTTTCCCGCCGCCTTGTGCGAACAGAAACGGCACGCCCGGCGTATGCGCCGCGCCGTCGATCAGCAGCGTGCCCCCGCCCTGCGGAATCGAGTATGTGAGGTAAAACAATCCGTCGGGGTTGTGCGTCGAGCGGGTCGAGAGCGTGGAAAAGGCCGTTTCGCCGGGCGCATAGGACGTTGCCGGGAAAGGAGTCACGCTCAGTTCGGTGGTCGATACGCGCGTATCGACCTCGCTGATGCCGAGGATATTCACCTGAAGCGAGTATGTCGTATTGCGCCGGATATTGAAATCGCTCGTCGCATTCGCTCCGGGGTAAATGTAGTAATCGGCCTTGCGTCCGTCGTAACTCGCCTCAATATGCAGACAGGTCGCCGCCGCCGGAGCATTCACGCGGTTTTTCTGTTTTTGGTCGGCGATTGAACTGTTCACGCCCTGCATGTTTTCCCACAGGTAATAAGAGCCGTTGAACGAATCGCCGGACAGGGTTTGTTTCGGGTAGTCGAGCCGGTTTGTTTCGGACGGCGCGTTGTCGCTGAAAAACGAGCAGGAACGCGCGGCGCCGCACAACTGTACGGAATGCAGGAGCAGATGCCCCTTGAGGGCTTCGGTGACGTTGAGCGACAGTTCGAGCCGGGCCACGCAGCGGACGAGGCTGACCGGGAGCGAGGTATTTCCCGTGATGCGTACCTCCTGACGGGCGGACATCGGCAGGCGGTCGTTCCGGGTCAACTCCTGCTCCGTGCCGACCGTTGCGGAGTATGCCGCAACCTTCTCGCGCGAGATTTCCCCCATATCGCGCCCGGCATTGGCGATGACATAGAGATCGTAGTTCGTCGGGAACAGGCTGACCTTAACGCGCGAGGTGTTGCCGTCCGAGAAAACGTGCTCGGCAATGTCGTCGGGAAATTGCTTGCTGAAAAAGTACACATTCAGATCGTGCACCGCCTTTTCCTGCGACGGGTCGAGCGCGCGGGTGACTGGCTCCATGCCGGGACAGTCGATTTCGAGTGTGACGCTCGCCGGATCATAGGTCGCACCGTCGGGAGTTTCGGCTTCCGGAGTCCGGGACAGACAGGCATGGCTCAACGGTAGCAGCGCGGCCACAGCGAGCAAAACGATAAGATATTTTTTCATTGGTCGAAATTGGTTTAACGGATTAAATCTCTGTCACGTCGATTGTGCTCAGGGTTTTTGAAACGTAAATGCGGAAGCTACGGGAGTTGCCTTTCATGTCGGAAACCGTGAAATCTCCCGAGAAATCGCCGGACGGGGTAATGTTGACCGGACATTTGACTCCTAACGGGGCAGTATTGGCGGCCGTTGTCTTGCTGCCGCCGGAGACGATTTTCGAGCCGTCGATCGTCACCTCGCCCGAACCGGATACGGACCGGTAGGAAACCGTGAAGCGACCTGAATAGCCGGACTCGTTTATCGTAAAGGCAACGGTGGCTACCATGCCCACTTTGCTTGTCATGGTGAGCACGGAAACAGGATTGGCATCCCGGTAGGTCGTACTGGCGTCATTCGTAACGCAGTTCCCGTAAGCGTCCGTCAGCGTAAACAGAATCTCCACCTCGCCCGCATCGTCCTGAATATACCGGCAGGCGAGTTCCGTGTCGGAATAAACGCGCCGTTTTTCATTGGCAGATATGGGCATACCGTCGAGAGTGATAAAGCCCGTTCCTTTGTTGAGCGCGTAGGAGAACCAGAGCGGAGCTTCGGGATCGTTCGTGCAGACCGGCATCAGGGTGATTGTCGCGGGTTTCGAGAGGTCGTAAGCAGCATCCGGCCCCTGAGTGAGCATCAGCGTGGTCATCGAGACGCGCATATCGTCGTTGTTCACGCCGAGGATATTCACGTTGACCGTATAATGTCTGTTACGACGGAGATTGAAGTCGGTGGTCGTGTTGTCGCCCAAAAACACGAAGTAGCTGATGTTCATCCCGCAGAATGTGGCGTAGATATGGATGTAAGTAGCTCCGGCGGGAGCGTTGGCCACATTCCTGTACTGCTGATCGGTGATCGCAGGATTCTCCCCGCACAGATTTTCGGGAATATAGTATGTGCGTTGAATCCGGTTGTCCGTCACGCCGACAGTCGAATACGGCGAGATCATTTCGTCGGCGGGCGGGCGGTTGTCGCCGAACATGGCGATGCTTCCCGCCACATTGCGTAAGGAAACCGTATGAACCGTAAGATTCTCCGGACAGGACGGATCGACCGTTACGGTCAGATCGACCCGTGCGACGGTTCGCCTGAGCAGGATCGGAATTTCGGCATCGCCCCCGATCGTGACGGTCTGCCGTGCGGACATGGGGATGAGCCCGCCGTCGATCGGATCGTCCCCGGAGCCGAGCGTGCAGATATATTTCTCCACTTGGTCGCGGGTCATGTCGCCGGGATCCTCGCCGATGTTGGCAAGGGTGAACAATTCGTACCGGCCTTTGGGAAGAGTGACTTGAATGTTGCTCTCGGAATCAGCATAGACGTGCCGCAAGTCGCCGGGGATCGTTTCGGAAAAAAAGTAGAGGCTCGCGTCGCCCACTTGCGACTCTTGGGACGGCTTGGTGAGCTTCCCTGACATCACGGCGCTTTGTGTGGCGACAGGCGATGCGTGCAGTCGGAATATGACGCGGGCCCCGGCATCCGGACTGTCCGGCGCGGGCACGTCGTGTTTGGACAGGCAGCCGACCGATAGAAGCGTAAACAGCAGCATTACAAGCTGACATTTGCAGGTTTTCATAGCGTGTGGGGGTTAAGGCGGGGGCGCAAGGCCCCCGCCGGATGAAATGAACACAGATGATACATAGAAGGCGTTTACGCGCCGATGTTGATTGTTTGGGTTACGGGACTTTCCCAGTCGGCGACGGTGATTGTGGCCGACGCCTCGGCTCCGGTGAGGCCGTCGATTGTGACCTGAACACGGTAATAGCCGTTGCGGACGAATTGCCCTGCGCCGCCGCCGGTCAGCTCTATCGCGTATGTGACGGGAACCTGATCGGCGGTTGTGGCAAAGTTTCCGTCCCGGTCATACGTGGCGCTGAGCGTCAGCAGCAGGCGTGTCCCGGCAGCGAGATTGCCGTTCTCGAACGTATAGAACAGATTATTGAATTTGCCGGATGCGTCGGTGATCTGTTGGGTAAATGTATAGCTCATTGCTCCGGTGTTGGCAGAGCCTTGTGAGATTACATTGCCGCGAGACGCCGCCCGTGACAGTACGGCCGAATTGATACGCACCTTGCCCAGATACCGGTTGGCAAATTCCGCGCTCAGGGCCGTTTGTACGGCGATCTTGGCTACCGTGCGCTTCAACGTCAGCGCCACATCGGTGCGGGTTCCTGCCGCTGCAATGGTTTTAGTTGCCGATCCCGTCATTACGAAACCACCCGAACGTTTGGCCGAGGTAGATACCTGTGCGAAAGTCGAGTTGTATTCTCCCGGATCAGACTCAACAAGAGCGAGCAGTTCGGCTTTGGTCGATACGCCGGTTATGGGACGATTAGCGGCTGCATAAAACTCGCATGAGGTTCCGGCAGCAGTATTCGGCACGGCAAATGTCGCGGTTTTGGCCGAAAGCTCCGAGGCGTTGAATTTCCGCTGTACGATCAGGTTGCCGTCGGCGGAGAATACAAGCACGTCGATGGACGAGAGGGATTTTTCCCAGGTCTCTGCCGTTGCCGTCGGATCGAAAAACGATTTCGTCGTTTCGGCCTCGAAGCTCAGGCTTATGAGCGGTTCGGTCGCAGGAGTGTCCGGCACATCGGGAATCGAAGAGTCGATCTTGCCGCATGAACAGATAAGCGACAAGGCGAGGATCGGAACAAAAAATAATTTTCTCATAATGCTAAGTGATTGTTTATTATATTAAAATGTGATTTGTTTTTCGCCGAGATAGTGACGAATGGCTCCGATCAGTTCCACAATCAGATGATTGTAGGCCGATTCGTTGACGAGTTTGTCCGTGAGATCGTAGCGGGCGAAGATGTCCTCACAGAAATGCAGCAGCTCAAAAGTGAGAGTCCGGAGTCAGGTGGCAGGGATCGTTGGGAACTCCGTGGCGAGAATGCAGCGGACGGTATCGAATTTCGAGAAAATCAGTCCTTCGTACAGGACGGTATCCGCACGTTTTCTTGCTTCAGAGGCCGAATATCCGGCCTCTATCATTCGAAGGTAGGTAAACATGGCTTTCTCACTGCGGGTATGTATCAGCTTCTTCGCTCCGACAAGTCCCGGATGTCGGTCGGCCAGATAGGATTCGAGCCGGCGCATGTATGCCGATTGGGTCGGGATGCTTCGTTTCTTTTCCATGTGAAGAAATAATATTTAGAAACTCCTACCCCGTGAGCGACGGATGGTTTTTTCCCCCTCCGGTTGCGGTTCTTGTTCTTTCTGCTGTGTTTTCTCTTGCGATTTTTCATAAATGTAATGCTCCCGCTTCATCTTTTCGAGAGTGCCGTATGACGGCTTGTTTATATTGGGATCGATCCAGATATAGGAGCATGTCATTGGTGTTCCGTCCGATTTCATGAGTCCTGCGGCCGGTATTGCCTCGTAATTTTTCAGCGCTTCGAGTTGTTTCCCGTCGAGTTGTTTTTCGAGATGCGGGTAAATATAAATTTTCTCGTATTTGTCAACAATTTTCTTGGGAGCTTGACTCACGGCATCGTATTGCAGGACGCAGTCATATTTTTTACCGTCTAAATCCGTACAACCTTTCAATGAAATTCGACCGGCATGTTCGTAAATGTCTTTCTGCGTATAATCGAGTTTCACGTTATCCCAGTAGCCGGGCGCTTTGATACCGCTTGCCGGAGCGGTAACGAGTCTGCCGAGTTCTTTGCAATAGCTAACGGCACACCATTGGATTTCTCCTGTTTCCTTGTCCGGTATCGGGAACAGGCGCTCAGGCTGCATCCCCCGAAAAAACAGCGTTTTGTCCTCTTTGGTAAAAATCTGTTTATACTGCGGTTCCTCGAATTCGGGAACGGATTTTGGAGCGATCAGGTTTACTTTCACTTCCCCATCCTTATCTGTTTTCACTTCAAAGCCCATCGGGGTATTGATCGCAATGCCGTCCGGAGTTTTCACATCGACTAAATACAACTGGGGCAACTGGAGTCCCTGCATAACGTTCTCCATTTCGTTTTGCTTCAATTCGATACCGACCTTCCTGAGCCCATCCCACGGAATATTGTGCCGTTCGATCTTTCGTTTCTCCAGTTCTGCTGGTTTGATACGGAATGATTTAAGATAGTCGTTGATATCGGGATTCTCGTCCCCCTCGAATTTCCGTTGGATAGCCGTCGCAATGTTAGCTACCTCGCTTTTGGGAACTTCATAGAAAGAGTAGCGGTCCTGTTCGTCCTGTCTGCCCTGTGCTTTGGCCGCAGCTTTAAAAGCCGCTATAAAAGACTGCAGGATTTTTCCCAACTTCAGGCTGTCCGTTCAGTTGAGAAAGGCCGCCTTGTTTTCGGGTTTGGGAGCAACGTAAGAAAAGGGATTGTCCGGTTTTTTTTCGTCCATGCCGCTCACGACCCGGGCTTCTTTTTCAAGGTGATCGACCACGACGAGCGTTCGTGCTTCCTTCGACGCGATCAGTTCTCCAAGATTCTCAAAAGGTGTTTGCGCGTTTTGGGAATCGCTTTGATTTTTCTTTGCCATAACGGTTAATTTTAAGTGGTTGAAATAAGATTACGCTGCTAAAATAGCTTATGAATTAATAAAAAATACCGTTTTTCAAATGAGGCCGTTCCAGACCGTCCCAGACCGTCCATCCTCTCCAAAATCGGATAGGCAACAACCTCGGAAGGCTATTTTTTTTGTTTCGCCGCTTCTTCATCCTTAATGCGTTTTATTTCCATTCGAACCAGTTCTGCCGCCTCCGATTTGATACGGTCGTAATTGGCTTGTATGATTTGATCCATCCGGTCCTTGCCCGTAGCATCCCGAAAGTCGGCCATATCGGGCATGGGGACATAGTGCTCGGTTTCGGCTTTGACTTTCGCATGATCCACGACGATCTCCGCATGAAAGATTTTCTGTTGAATCTTATTGTCGTAGTTGTCGGCAACGGCACCGACGAACCAACCCTGAGAGAGTGTGCCGATTTTACTGGCCGGAATCAGTTCGTCCATCTGTGTATTTATCGATGTCGACCTGCTATCCGGATTGATGCTGACACTTTTGCGCTCTTGCAGGATTTTCCCGAACCGTTCGCTCAGTTCTTTGGCCGAAGGGCCCAAAACTTGTCCGGATATCATGTTGCCGACCGTGTTGCGGATCACTTGGCTTTCCTTCTCCCCGTAATCGCGGGTAAGCTGTGAAAAATCTTGGATGCCGAGGCATACGGCGACTTTGTTGCTGCGGGCTGTGGCGATCAGGCCGTCGAGGCCCTTTATATAAAGGGTCGGCAACTCGTCGAGAACGACGGAGCATTTTAACCTGTTTTTCCGGTTGATCAGCTTGATGATCCGTTGGCAGTAAAGACCGAGTGCACAGGAGTAAATATTCTGCCGGTTCGGATTACTGCCGATGCACAGTACGGTCGGATGATCCGGGTCGTTGATCGTCAACGGAAAATCGTTGCCGCTCATGACCCAGTACAGTTGCGGCGAAATAATACGCAGTAAGGGAATCTTCACGCTGCTCAATTGTCCCTGCAACTGGTCCTGTGCTCCGCTTTTCATCGCATCGATGAACGGTGACATATAACTGGCGAGTTCCGGATACGAGGCCAAAATCGTGAAAACATCGGTATACGGTTGGCAAAGCAGTTCGATGCAATGCGGGAACGTGCAATAGCGTCCACCTTTGTAAATTTTCAGAAACCAGATGATACTGCTCAGGAGTGTAAATGCGGATTCCGTAAAAAAATCCCCCTGCTTTTCCGCCCACGTCTTATTCAGGTTCAGCAGGATCACATAACTCGATTCATAGGCATCGCTGATGTCCTCCAGATATTGATGATATATGGGGTTGCACCGGTTGCTTTTGCGTGGGTCGTCGAAATCGAGCACATGAAATTTCGGGGGTTTATCGTAGCTGCCCAGATGAGTCCGCAGATGATTGTACGCTATCAGGCTCAGGTCCGGGTGCTTATAGTCGTAGAGCAGCATGGAAAATCCCTTTTCGATTTGTTGCTTGATGACGTTGTTGATGACGGCGAAAGATTTCCCGGAGCCGGGCACGCCGCAGACTATAACCGATCGGTATATTGCAGTGATATTCAGTCATCCGTCGTGCCATTTCTTCTGATAGTAGAAGCGCGTTGGCAGGTTGATCGAGTCCTCGTTTGTCACAAGACGGGTTTCCTGCTGAAAACTTTCGTTCTCCGTGTTATACCGGTCGTCCATCAGAGAAACAGACCATAACCGTCCGATCCAGATCCCGGCCAAGAGCAGCCACAGATATCCGAACAAAAGGCAAGCAGTGTACAGGAAATATTTGGTGAAAGAAGGAGAGGGTAACTCGAGAATTCAGCCGTTAGGCACGAACAGCACAAGGCCGACAGTCAAGGCCGCAAAAATATGTTTCCGATTGATCTTTTCGCTCGGTACGCTACGGGTTCCGATGCAGGAAAGCCCGAGCAACAGCAGGCAGAATATTTTAGTGACGTATCCGGATGAGAATAGCGAACATGTGCGCTGGAAGTTGGCGAGGATCTTATCGACGATGCCGATATTCCAACCGAGCGAGTGGATTCATGGGAAACAGTACCAATAGACATGGATAACGATCATCAGAATGCTGATCGACCGCATAAATTGCATGACTTTGGCCAGTCCGCGCAAATCATCTTCGTGTTGCATAGGGCGGGATTAATTCGGTTGCAAAAACAAAATTACTGTATTTCTCTTTACTCTGAACAGTCGGCCAGTGAAAAACGAACCATACGGAACCATACAAAATTTGCATAAATTATTGATATATATTGTTTTATACAAATTCATGGAAGTGCCATCTACAAGATTTTGAGCGTAATATTTTCATTCTTAATAAATTATGGTGTGGTCATAAATCGGTTCATCATGGAGCTCCGGGATATTTCCGAATTTTTATATGGCCGGGACCGGGTGAGCGGGTCCCGGCCATATCGGACAGCTTACGAATCACCCAAACTCATAGCTTTCCGTTTCCAACACCTATACATCCTTACCTATTCGATAAATGCGATTCGATAGATTATAAACATAAACTGTACTCAGCGTTGCAAAAAAAGGGCGCAGCGCGTTCGCTGATACGTAAGCGGCGTTTCATCGGTGCACGAACGCCTGCGCCCACCCCGGCGTCCTATGGGCCTCATGACGGGGTATTCCGTGGCATCGCCGACAAAGGCGACGGCAAAACAATATGTTCAAAGGATTCGACGTCGACGGTACGTCTCAGACAAAACGAGCGCGGGCGTTTGCAACTCATTTCACAGAGGTTCCGCTAAGACCCAGAAGTAATAAGCACAAACAGCCCACGCCGTTAGACATGGTATATAATATCCCCTTTGCCGCAGGCGTGAGCCTCGATCAACGGAGCGTTTGTGCTTTACTACTTCAACAAAAATTTAGCGGATTTCCGTGAAGTAAAGCGACAATTCGCCAATCCCGACGAATCTTGAACAAATGTATATACAAAATTCGGTAATCGGTGCGTGCCTGGATCGACTATTTTTTCGTCGGCCCGAAAATTTTTAACGTCCTGGTTTTTCAGAATATGACCTCGAAAAGTAATTTCCGGCTAAGGTAAAGAAAAATGGCGGTACCCGGTTAAAAAAATACGGAAAATCAGTTCAATTCTTCATCCGCATTGTCCGCAGCTATTTCCCGGACGATTCGCTCGTAATCGCCGTAGTCGAAAATGTTGATGTGCGACGAGTAGACCGCTGTGCCGTGCTCCCGGTCGTAACGGAGCGTTTGTAAGATAATTGGATTCGCTCAGCGGATATCCCAAACAATGTCGGCACAGGGCGGGACTGCTTGCCGTCTATATCTAACGTCCTTAAAATAAACAATAAATATTGTAAAATATACAAAGCTTCATGTGAAAGCTGATGAACTATACAATTTTTTATTATATCTATTTAAGACCATGGCGACAAAATCCTCAATCGATATTATACCATCGTACGTTGCAGGAATTTCTTTATACGTCTCTCTTGTACCGCGAATTGAAGGATGAATAGTAGGAAAATTCATAAGCTCTGGACTTATTGGAATTACTCGTAACATAGTTTGAGAATTATCTTTTCTCTCAATTACATGAATAATAAAATGACCTTTCCCAATTCCTTTCTCCATCTTTTTTAAAGCATTTTGTATTTTATCTGGTCGGATCCATAATGCATCAGAAGGATTAACTTTGATATTTGGGCCTGTTACTTCAATAAAAAAATCGGAATCTTCTATATGTAGATCAGCATCGCCTTTGGTGAAATTGTAATCAGAAGCTGACCCAGAAAGATAATCGTTAGAACCAGCACCCAGTCCACATAATTCTACTTTTTGGCCTGTTCTGCTTTCAATCAGTTCAATGACCATTTTTTCTTTCTTTGCAGCTTTATTCCAGCTGTCTTTGTATCTGTCTTTCCAAAAATTATAATCCATTGTTCAGATTATGCTTGAATTTTTATTTTCCTGATTTTCTCCTATTGTGGTCCTTACATAACATCTGGCAATTTATTTCTTCCGTTTTTCCCCCTTCATGCCAAGGTTTTATGTGGTCTCCCTCCATTTCATGAAATTCATAATGCCGATTATTACCACATCGCGGACAAATACCCTTTTGTCTTTCGTAAACTTTACGCTTGGTCTTATCATCGAATACGCGGAGATTCAAATATTTCTCTTCCCTAGTCAGGATATATGGATATATACCCTTTATATTTTGAATCTCATCGTCATCGATCAGTTTTAAAATCTCTTTCTCAATAGCATCAGTATCGTACACTTCATCTTTATAAGTGTTATATAACGGTCCCCATGGTACACCTTTCATTTCCTTTCTATAAACAGTAAATGTAGTTTTTACCCATGAAATGACATCTTGAAAATATCGCCATAAAGCACTTGCATTTGGATCATGTTGGTGAGCTGACATATAATCTTCTATTTTTCCACATGATATCCAATTAATAGCCGTCTCTAAATACTCTTGCCGTATTGCTGTTCCATTAAGATAATCGCCTCCTATTTTTACCGCTACACAGCCATTTTTACTGAAATACCGTTTGGCATCAGACACCCAACTACCAGAATAAACAGCATTTCTTAATTCTTGATCGGTAAGTTTTTCTCCTGCGATATTTATAGTTCTAAACCAATCAAGTTTTTCACTATCTGCACCCGAACAGAAATAAACCATCAATTCGTAATTTAATATCTGCTCCTTTTTATCATTGGGCAGATTATGGAAAGCCAACCCGTTCACAGAAAAATCACTATGCACATACTGACAAATTGAAATTGTTCGCTGTTGACCATCAATGATCTCAAAATTCCCATCCTCGCGAACTGCCCAATACATGACATTTAAAGGAAAACCTTTTGTTATGGTATCGATTACGGCATTGCGCTGTTTATCCTTATAAATAAATTCACGTTGATACGGTGGCCGAATATCAAGTTTACCATAATATCCCATAACGCCACATTCAGCATTGTCAATATAACCGTCAGATAATTCTCTAACAGGAATTTTCTTCAACTCAATTTTCATTCTTTTGAACCTTTTTATTACGAATGAATAATCGTTTAAATGTTTCTTTGCCATTTAAATATGAGCCGCGTCCGTATATTCCATTCGGATCTTGATCAATGCCCCTATTGCTCCCAACTATCTCAAACTGATCTGGATTGTATTTATCGAGAAAGGTGATAGGCACTCCCATTATACCCTCGTAATCCACTGGAATATCTGAAACCTTAGAAACATCGATCGCATCATAATTATCATATTTTGGATACTCTTTTTCCGAGTACCTTTTATATAATATCAAATCTTCATGGCGTTTTGCGGTTTCCATATTCGTGTACCACACTACACTACCCATACTAAAATATTTCTTCCCGTTTTCAATCTTTTTGCGTGATTCGGTAGTTATATCATAGTGATCTTTCACCTCAAACCACTTTGTTCCGCCATTGTTGATCCCCAACCAAATTTTATTATCTTTTATAAATTTGAATACTTCCTTGTATATGATTGCATTTTGATGCCCTAAAATGAGAAAACTTTTATTGTATTTCATTAATTGCGTGATGTACTCCCTAAATAATGAAAAAGGCGGGTTTGTTACAATAATATCGGCTTGTTTTAATAATTCGATACATTCTTGACTACGAAAATCGCCATCACCTTTTAATGAAATTACGCCAATTTCTTCGGGATTAGGAATGTTATCTCCATTCTTATCGCCCGTATACTCCAGATAAATTGCTTCCTCACATTGATTATCAGTGAATAGCTCTGCATTTTTATTCTTATAGCAGGTTGCAATCAATTTTTTTAGACCTAATTGTTCAAAATTATAGGAAAAATAATGAAAGAAATTGCTTATGCGGGGATCATCACAATTACATAAAACAACTTTATCTTTAAAATAAGGTTTATAATGCCTTACTTCTTTTTCGATGTCTGATAATTGAGTGTAAAATTCATCTTTTTTAGATGATTTAGCATTGTTTAAGTTTTGATTTAAAATTTTCCTTCCCATAAAATTAACAACAATTTTTTACAACTTTTGCATTATAATTTGAAAGTTACATCAAAGATATATAAATATTCCCTGAGACGGTATCGTGTATTGAGCCATTTTGAACTTATCTGCGATCTTCTCACTTAATACATCCATATCTTTGCCTATCTTGCCGTTGGTGATTTTGGCATATATCTGTGTAGTCGCAGCAGAATACGAAAATATCCCGCTCGATCGCAGTTTTGTAGTAGGGAGTTGTGCATTCATGACTGATCTCAGTTCCGATTCCGAAAGAAAACGGCACGCGGTACTTGCACGCTACCCAGAACCACGCAAATAGGTCGGATGATTACCATCCGTTCTTAAAAACCGTATTAATGTACATGCGCGTTTCGGAAACGGGTGGCCAGTTGTGTTCTGCCGTAAAGGGAATAAATGAATACGACGATCAGTTCGATTCTTCATCCGTATCGTCCTCAGCTATTTCCCTCACGATTCGCTCGTAATCGCCGTAGTCGAAAATGTCGATGTGCGACGAGTAGACCGCTGTGCCGTGCTCCCGGTCGTAACGGAGCGTTTGCAGGATAAACTGAAATTGCAGGTAGCGCCTCTCGGCCGACGGGTCGAGCCAGCGTTCCGGCCCGCGCTCCCGGTAGCTTTCGCTGCAATACCGGTCGTAGGTGTACACGAACACCTTGAGCGGGATCGATTGATCGTCGGGCGTTGCCGTGTAAATCCGGGTCGGGGACAACCGCGCGATTGCGATATGGCCCATGCTATCGTCCGCTTCCGGGTCGATCCACGCTTCGAGCAGCTCGTCGGGAAGATCGTCCGGATAGACGATCCGGTCGTGCGTCTGAATAAAAGCGAGGCTTCGGCAAAAGGTTTCGGTCGGTCGGAACATGGCGGTATCGGTTGAAGGAGTTATAAGACAGTATCGTAAATCAGTCGTTCATGCGGTGGAATGTCCCGCAGACGTGAAAGAGGGAGAGAATGTCCGTGCGGGCGATGACGAGCTCGCCGTATTCTTCGGGGTTCGTCGAAAGGAGCCGCAACCGGTCCGTCGCTTCGTCCTGCCGGACGATACGGCAAAGCTGATACGACCGGGTCGAAACGAAATAGATGCCGCCGTAGAGAATGTCGTCGCTTGCGACCCGGTGCAGCAGGATATACGCTCCGGGCAGGATGCGCGGGGCCAAAGCGTCGGTCCGGCACAGGGTCGCCAATTCCGCTTCCGGGCAAAGGCAAACGGGGAACGGCAGTATTCTGTCCGGCTCATCATCCCCGTCGGCGAGAAAGCGCAAGTCCGTATACAGCGGTATTTCGTTCCGCTCCGTCCGCATGCTCAGGCCCATGCACATATTCGGCTCGGACAGCGACGGGGGCAGCGGACTCCCGCAGCCCGATTTCAGCCAGCCGATACCGATGTCGGGAAACGCGCTGTTGATCCGAAATGCCAGATCGCCGCTGATTCCGTTGTTGCCCTTGAGTATCTGGTACAGGTTTTCAGCCCGCTTGAGGCCGAGTCGCTTCGCCAGCGCATTGTACGACGGTATGCCGGAATAGTCCAGCACGAACTGCAACCGCTCGCGGCAGGACTGCACACATTTTCGATGATCTGCAATGGCGTTGTCGTTCATACGTTCGATGTCGAAATTATTGCATCAATTAAAGAAAGGGAACAAGCCGGAAGTTTATTTCCTTTCGTCCAAACTTAATAAGTGGGAAAAGCACAGGGGACACCCCGGACTCGCCGCCTTTGACTGTACCGGTAGGTTCCGGCGAGCCGGGATGCCGCCCTGTGCGGGAGTGCGAAAGCTGCTGAGGCGGAAGACACGGAACGCCCGGCAACACAAACACTAACCCTGTTGCCACATGGATATCGCCGGGACGCTCCGGTCTTACAACTAACCTAAAATGATTATGAAAAAATTGCACGAAGTGCCGTAACAGAATCCGGTTGACCTGAGAAAAAAGGGGGCATCTCCTTTGAGCGCGTGACCGCTGCCCGGCTATCGCTTTGCGGGAAATGCCCCCGGCCATGAAAGAATCGGGACGTAATTTATAATTGGTATGATTCGGGAATTCGGTGAGGGAGCGCGACGGCAAAGGTTTCTCCGTCTGCAAGCCCTTACACGAACAAGCGGACGCCGCGCACTCCCTCGTGGGACGGGCTGAAACAGGATAAAGGGGCGCAGTCCGGGAGTTGTTCGTCTCGCCCGATGGGAGAAACGAATGACCGCACCCCTCTATATTTATATAGGGTAAAGATCGGTTTGGGATAAGATTGCCGCAAAGCGGAACGCGCCGCCGGACGAATCCCGCGACGGACGATAAGCTGAACAATAAGCGACAAGTGTGGGATTGGAACCGTAACATATCGACCGGGGTGAAGTGAGTGCTTCGTGAATGTTCCCGGCGTCCTCTGGCAGTGTGCTGCTCGACGGATCAGTCCGTTGCGGCAGGGTATAAAAAAGGGCGAGGACGCAGGTACAGTCCCGTTCAGTCGGCCTCGCGAGCCTTCTCTGGTAACTGCCCTTACGCCCAAGCCCGCCCCGGCAACACGTGCCGGGGCATAGCTCAGGTTTCGGACAAGATTTACACCAGAGAAAACCTGCTATCTTCGATAGCAGTCGCGAGTTTACTGAACGGCGTAAAGGTTGTCTTAACCTTTAACTGAATATGTTACGGCAATGCCGTGTCGTTACTCCGCAAAGATAGCATAACTTTTTATTTTAAGTTATGATCCGTCGGAAAATGAGAAAGCGTGGGCCGTTGTAACTTATATTGGTTAAGGTTCTGGTAAGACCCTGAAGCATAGAAGCACAAGAAGGCCCACGCCTGTGACGTGGAATGAGAATACCCCGCAAGGCGTGAGCCGATGCGTAAGGGCTTGTCTTGTGCTTTGCTGCTTCAAAATTTACCAGATTTTAACCATGCAAAGCTAACAACCGCCTTGTTCCGGCGAATCGTTGAATCAAATATACGAACTTAATCGCAATTCGCAACGCCGGGGTACTCGATTATTTCAGTTTTTGTCAAATTAAACCCGTTCCTGCTAAAACCCTGACCGATTGTATCAGGACGCGCCTGGCGGCTCTCCCTGAGAATGCAATTTTGTCCTGGCAAGCCGGGATCGTTCGTTTTTTATGTAAGCGGGTGAAAAGGCACGGAACAGAAAAGTCCATGCCGCGAGGGGGATGAACTATTTACCGTCCGCATGCCTGTCGGCACACCTGTCGCTGTCAGTAAATCGATCGTTCATAATCATTACTATAATCGTGTCGGGGGCGAATATAGGGATATTTTATATATCCGCAATAACAACGCTCGAAAATTACAGTTTGTTGTACGTGCGTTTTTTTGTCGCCATCCCCCTTTGGTTCTCAATTCAATGGATCGCAGGACCTGCGTTGCAGGAAGCACAGAGACAACATCGGGTATATTCCGGGCGTTTTATTGCAGGGTATAATTCCCGATAGAAATTATATAAGAGACTATACAAGATTATTATTTATCACCCATGTCAAAGGAAGAAGTGAAGATTACGCTCCTGCGGGCGCAAACAGATACCCATGTGGATTTGCCGTTGGTCGGCAGCGGCGTGTCGGCGGGCTTCCCGTCGCCTGCCGACGATTTTATCGAGGGCTCGATCGATCTGAACAAGCTGCTGATCCGCGATCCGGCCGCTACGTTTTTCGCGCGGGTGGCAGGAGACAGCATGCGCGACGACGGGATATACGACGGAAATCTCCTTGTCGTTGAAAAGAAAATGAAGCCTTGCGAGGGTGATATTGTCGTGTGTTATCTGAACGGCGAATTTACGCTGAAACGCTTGGAGCATCACGACGATAAAATTTTCCTGATGCCCGCCAATCCGAAATACCAGCCTATCGAGGTCAGCCCGGACGACGAGCTGATCGTCTGGGGAACGGTTATCGCGTCGATCAATCTTTTTTAGCGGAGGCTATTCGTGTACGGTTTAGCGGACTGCAACAATTTCTATGCAAGTTGCGAGCGGGTATTCGATCCGGCCCTGATCGGCCGCCCTGTCGTTGTGCTCAGTAACAACGACGGTTGTGTTATTGCCCGTTCCAACGAAGCGAAAGCCCTTGGGATCGGCATGGGCGATCCTTTCTACAAGCTCCGAGAGGTAGTTGAAAAGAACCGTGTCGCGGTGTTTTCGTCTAATTTCACATTATACGGCGACATGTCCGCGAGAGTGATGTCCGTGCTCCGGCGATTCGTTCCGGCCACGGAGGTTTATTCAATCGATGAAGCGTTTCTCGACCTCAGCGGCATGGACGAAACGAAGCTCGACGAACTCGGCCACACGATCAGCCGGACGGTTCGGCGGTTGACGGGCATTCCGGTCAGTCTCGGGATCGCTCCGACGAAAACGCTTGCAAAAATAGCGAGTAAGCTATGCAAGAAATACCCGAAGCTGCAAGGCTGCTGTCTGATGTACCGGCCCGATGATATTGAAAAAGTCCTGCGGAAATACCCGATCGGGGATGTTTGGGGAATCGGTCGGCGGTACGAAAAAATGCTGACCGCGCGGGGGATCAACACGGCTTATGATTTCACCCGACTACCTGCCGAATGGGTCCGCAAGTACATGACCGTCGTGGGACTACGCACGTGGAAAGAGTTGCGCGGCGAGCCGTGCATCGGATTCGAGGAAGTGCCGCCCAAGAAGAAGCAGATATGTACCTCTCGCAGTTTTCCGCATGATGTGACGGATTACGACGAGATCCGGCGCGACCTGAGCCTGTTCGCCTCGTCCTGTGCTGAGAAGCTCCGGCGGCAGAAAAGCGTCTGTGGCGAAATCATCGTGTTCCTGCTAACCAACCGATTCAAGCCGGATCAGCCGCAAAGCTATGAAAGCGTCCTGATGAAACTACCCGTCCCGACCGACAGCACGCTCGATCTGGTGAAATGTGCCGGGAAAATGTTGCGGCAGATTTACGCGAAAGGATATGCCTACAAAAAAGGCGGCGTGATTTTATCGGACATCCAACCCCGCGAGGGCGTGCAGCGGCATTTGTTTATTCCGGCCGACGAGCGGCACTCGCGGATCATGGACGCGCTCGACCGCATCAACACCCGCTATGGACGGTATACTCTCGGCGTGGCGGCTGAAGGACTGCAAGCATTCAGGATGAATCAGGAACACCTTTCCCAACGATATACGACCGATCTGCGCGATATTATCGTAGTGAAAACCGATTAGCAGCTTAATTACGAAAGAGCCGCCGAAATTAATATTTCGGCGGCTCTTTTATTCAATTCCAAATCAAAAATACCGCCAAATTACAAACCGGGATTCATCACATACACATATTCATCTACATAATCAGTATTCCCATAATCATTTTGTCCCCAATGCCACGACCGTCCTAAAGAATATTGTGTCGTTCCGGCAGGAATAATTATACCGTAATCACTGCTGTTAACGGAAACCTGCGGAGACCCTTGTTTTACATATCGGCTTTCTTGGATAGTCACCAAGCGAGACGAGGTAGTCGTGATTCGGTTTTTACGCTCCTGATCGGAGAAGAAATAAAGGGTGTTGGCGTCGTAATAATCCCAATAATCCGTATACTGGTATCCCTCGTCCAATTCTGTCTGAAGCGAAACATAGGGAGGACCGTATAGAAATTTCACTCCTGCGACGTCTCCTGCCGACAAAGAGGAATTGTCCAACAACCACGCGCCACCATCTTTTTTCGTCATGGTAAAATTATACAGCGGGTTTAATCCTTCTTTCAGAAAGGCAGATGAAGTATAGATCATCACTGATTCGAAGTCGAACGGTCCTACATCGTATCCTGCTAACCCGTGGTAAATATCGAAATTATATTCTTTCTTAGGTTCGATATTGTCCCAATGAATCGTTACATATTGATCCCTGTCCGAGCGGCATTGTTCATGGAAAAGCCCGATCGCGTGGCCTAATTCATGGACTACTGCACCCGCGCCGCTTCCCGGCCATATCAGCAAGTTCTGGACACCTCCTTTCATGCCCAAATACGACGAACTGGTGTATCGTTCGGTCGAATTTCCAAAAACGATATAGTCTTTGGTCGAACTCGTTTTGGGATAAAACCTGATCCCTGTTTTTGATTCCCACTCACGAAAGGCAGCCTGCGCGTCATTGACAGAAGAAAAACCGGGAGCAAACTCATAATAGACTTTCCCGGCATTCCAATACCGAACCCAGGCATTGACAACTGCCGAACGGGGCTGAGGTTGACTCAACAGGTCTATTTGTTCCTGACTGAGTAGCATATCCCCGCCCAGAATATACAGGCTGTCCCTTTTTTCGACAGTCATCCCGCAGGGCAGCGTGATAAACTCGGAATTCCCCGATACGGATCGTGTCACCGGCTGGCTAAGGGACTTTGTGAGTACAACGTCCGGCTGAACATCTTCATTGTTATTACAGCTTATCATGCCGCAATACAAACACACCACTAACAAAATCTTTTTCATAAGGCTATAATTTAAGTTATGAGGGTGCAATGTGACGGACGTATAGTTCGACCTCCTACGGATTTTCCCAACGAATCGGCGGTAAGTTCTCGGAATCTTTCAGCGTTTTGGAAATAATATACAACAAATGATATTCGATCGGGGAGGCATCTTGCATCGGTTCTTTGACATGTATTTTTGCGACTGCCACTCGATACTCATAGCCCCGTTCATAGTCGAAAAACCCCTGGATGTCATTCCTTAAGACTTTCCAGTCGTTGTCATTTTTCTCTTTAACGACATAGTACGGAACCTCGCCGAAAGCTCCGTAACGATAAACCTTTTCCGACGCTACCGTGTAAAATATGACCTTATCATTTTCGTCCTTTTTGCAAGAGCAAAAAAGAATTATCGCCCCGAAGATTAGGATTAGTTTTCTCGGATTCATAGCTTTAAGGGTGATTGGTGAAATAAAAGTTTTGTCGTTGACCGGCACTCCCCGAAAGAATACCCGGTTTATTCCGTTTCTAATCTAAATTATTTGTATATAATTGTTTATGCAATAAAGACAGTGATTGTCATAATCACATTTTTACGTTTTGCACGAGAGGCTTGGTCTGAAGAACGTGCTATATATATTCTATAAACAATATACCTAAAATATATTATAGTTTTTTGTGTAATATATTAAAAATTGCGAATAAACCTATTTGTTATATAAATAGATTCTTTGAGCGCACAATCGCAATTGAACATAGCAAAACAATATTTTACATCAGCTATAAACCAGACCATTAACTGAACAAGCAAGCTTTTCATGAACGTATGTTCAATTCCATGTCGAATTTTATGCACAAAAAAGGGCGTACAAATGTACGCCCCGATTGTTCCAGTATATTCCGCCTTATACTGCGTTCAGAAAGATTCAAAGGTCATTCCCCTTGCTCCCGACTGATTCTTCCGCAAATTTATCGAATTTCCTGAATTATGCAATGATCGTTTGGAAAGACACGGGTGAAATTACTCAGTGATTATTGTCGTCTATAAGAATGGCTACTGGTATCCTTTTGTAAAACGACATTACAGGGTTGGAAAGGGTACATTTGTCGAATGGCGGCTAAATCACTTTCTGACAAATAAGAGCGTTGGGCATTCCATGTACTGCCGTTCTTTTTTTTCATGGTCGGTTTCGACTCATCCACGGCAAATGAATTATAGGAGCCGTAGAGCATGACTGAATTAAAATCGAAATTGGAAGACACCTGATGTTTTTTGGATGATTTGTCGAAATTATGCTGTTTGTTTCCCTGTATATTATTGTATATAATATCAATGTAGTTGTCCCGATCCCACCTGCACTGTTCATGCAGTAGTCCGATCGCATGTCCCAACTCGTGAATAGCCGTCCCGACGGTAGCCCAACTGGGATCGAGACAGAGAGTTTGCACACCTCCCTGACAACCGAGCGCAGAATAAGACCCTTCGCCATCGATCAATTCTATTCGGTTCTGTTCCAAAATCCCCTGACCAACTCGTCCGAGTGAGACCTTTGTGCATAGACGGAACTGTACGCCAGTAAGTTTATGGTAATAGTTCATCGCTGCATATATCTTGTCAGTCTGCGTGAATGTATTGGTTGATACTATACCTCCTTGGGGATTCACAAAATTCGGCCAACAAAAATATACAATGCCATCGGGCCAACGATAATCGTTCAGATAGGCCCCTTTCGTATCAACTGCACCGAATTCTTCCGCTTGTTTCTGTGATAAAAGAATATCGCCCTCGATCACATACACGGAATCAATTTTTTCAATTACAGCTCCTTTCGTGTTGACAAATGATTCTCTGGGAACTCCTGGCCTATATTCCTCTAATCTTTGAATTTCCGGTGATTTTAGATCCTGACCCTCTTTTTCTTTTGCACATCCCATAATACAGGAAGCCAAAAGCAACATTAGCAGCTTTTTTTCCATAATCTAAGCGAGTTTGCCCGAACTACATAAGCGCCCGGTCACCATTCGGGATCTGGTGGCAGGTTCCCGGAGTCTTTCTTTTCTTTGGAGACGATTTCTTTTAGGATATATTCTCCTCTGTAATCTTCGGGGGGATTATTGATTTGTTTCCTTTGGACTTTGATAACATACTCGAATCCCGGTTCATACTCGAATCCATTTATATTATCGGTGATTTTCATCCAATCCGGGCTATTGCCGATCCGAACGATATAGCAGCTGAATTTCTCAACGACATAACAACTGCCTTTTCTGGATGCTACGGTCATCATAATGTCATCGTCGTTTTTTTTGCAATAACAAAAAACGACTGCACAAACAGCCATAATCACAAAAGATTTAATGGCTTTGGAATTTTGAAGATAACTTTTCATGGTTGGCTAATATTTTCATATCGAAGTTA
This sequence comes from Alistipes indistinctus YIT 12060, assembly GCF_025144995.1. NCBI lineage: Bacteria > Pseudomonadati > Bacteroidota > Bacteroidia > Bacteroidales > Rikenellaceae > Alistipes > Alistipes indistinctus. The sequence continues at coordinate 330,220 of NZ_CP102250.1, forward strand.
TGATAAAATTTACTATTGTATTATACAATATCCCACACAATGCAAAATAAATATATTTAATAATGAGGCATCTGGCGCATGGGTTTCACTGTTTATTCGGCATTCTGGAAAATAAGGTCTTTCCTATAATTTAACCTTTTGTTTCTTTTTGCGTTTCTTTCGATTCAGAATCTCGTTTTGAATATCATCCCATTCTTCAACAGGTATCGGTTGGTTTTCCAGACCTGTCGAAAGAATATTGACCGCTTCCGCTGCCGATTGCAGTAACTCGGGCAAAATGTGTTTTTCCCTGCCGCTGTGTTCCGGTATTCCGATAGCCTGCGAATGTATGCCAGCTTCCATATTTTCTAAGAGGGCTTTTTTGTCGGTCGCCGGATCGTTGAACAATTTTTCGAACACGTTGGATGAATATGCCTTGCCGAGCCGGGAGCCGTTCAATACGATTCCCGATTCGTTGTCAACAAAGGTGGTTCCGTAGATTCTGCACTTGTCCGTTTCTCTGAAAACGACACTGATATTTCGTTTCTTGAGTTGGACGATAAATTCATCCTTCGTTTCCGATGCCCGTGCCGCCTCGATGATACACTCTTTTATTCTGCGTGGAATAACCGGTTTTTCGTGGAGCATTCGTAGCCCCTCTGCGGCTTTATTTTGTAAGACCGCTCAGCCTACATCTTTGCCAATCTTGCTCGATTTGATTGGAATGCCTACCCTTTCTCCTTTGTCACTTATCGCTCCGTAAACAATGCCTTGATAGGATCTACCATCTTGTTCCCCCTTGATCTCGTCCACATATATGTTATAGGTGTTGAGTAGCGTATTGAACTCCTTTATCGACGGGAACCGGTACCTGCTTAAAGCCGCCCGAACAATCGAAGATACCTGCTGCTTGAGATTGCTTGCAGTATAGTCCAGCTTGCGGAGTTCGTGAAAATCTTTCACGGATTGCCCTTTTACTGCTGGATGCAAATGATATTTTTTTTCGATTTCACGCAGTATTTTCATCGAGCGCCGGGCTTCGAAGCCGGATTTGATTTTCTTCCCTTCGCGGTCCACACGAACCGAGACGATATGGATGTGGCTGCGCTTGATGTCGTCATGCCGGTAAACGATATAAGGCTGATCGGCATAGCCCATTTGTTCCATGTACTCGCGGGCGATTGCCGTCAATTCGTCCTCGGACAGCTTGTCGCGCGGATCGGGATTGAGTGAGACGTGGAAGATCGGTACCTTTGTCCGGCGGTTTGCCTCCAGATAAGGTTCGATTTCTTGCATGACTTGAGGTATTCCCAGCTTCGAAGGGTCGCCGCCGGGAAGCAGGATCTGGTTGCTGCCGATTATCCGTGCCTGGCCTTCGTCTATTTTCAGCTTATTGTAAGCCAATGCTCCGTAGAGCGAGGTACCGGAGGTTATTTTTGCGACCATTCGCGTAGGTATTTGTCGTTGAATCGACCGATCAGGACGCGTATCTGCTCGCTGACCGCTTTCAGTTCTCTTGTGTGCCGTACAAGTTCGGACAGGAATCGGGATGCGGAACGTTCGCTGAATCCCCGATGAATGGCATGAACGACCTGATTATAGTTGTTCGCTATGGCCCGGAACTGATAAAAAAGATCGTTCAAACGGTTGTAAAACTCTACGGCGGACCGATCGATTTTAACCACTTTCAGTTCCTTGCCGAGTAGTCTCGATACGATAAATCGGGATTTCGTGCCCGTTCATTCGGCTTCCTGAATCATTTTCAGGAGAAGGTTTTGCTGTTCGAAATCGAGTTTGAAATTGTAGCGGTAAATCTTGCGGTCGGTCATTTTCGGTCGCCCGGCTTTTCTTGTTCCCATAAATTATTTTTTAAGGTGAAACGACTATGGAGTTTCACACCGCCGCTGAGGCGGCGAACACGTTTGTATGCCAAAAATATTTTTGGCATACAAACGTACAGCTCGCTGTTGTCTGACGACAACAAAATCCGGTCTGCGACCGGATTTGCTCTTTGCCGGGGCGCTTTGCCCGGCGCATCGCGGAAGCGGTGCGCCTGACAGCGCAATGTTAGATATAATTTATGAAGCATCATAACCGTGTGGACGGTCTGGAACGGTCTGGGACGGACATCCCTGAAACAGAGGTTTAAGATACGGATTTTACTGCTTATTTTGTCTCTCGGCATGTGCAGTGAGTGTGTACAGTGAGTGTGTACAGTGAGTGTTGCAGTGAGTGTGTGCAGTGAGTGTATACAGTGAGTGTGTGCAGTGAGTGTGTGCAGTGAGTGTGTACAGTGAGTGTGTACAGTGAGTGTGTACAGTGAGTGTGTGCAGTGAGTGTACACGGCTAATTAATACGAAATTGTTTAACCTAATCCGGATAGACCAATGGAAAAAGAATCGTTATTTATCGCAGTCGGCAATCAAAAGGGCGGCGTAGGAAAAACCACCTATACCGTATTGCTATCGAGTTATCTGCATTATCAAATGGGCCTGCGCGTGCTTGTGGTGGATTGCGACGCCCCGCAATGAAGTATCCATCAGCAGCGGCAACGGGAAATAGAACTCGTTTCCCAGTCTGACGTTTTGAAAAGGCTGCTTGTACAGCAACACCGGCAAATAGGCCGGAAGGCCTATTCCGTTCTGAAAAGCGATCCTGAACGCGCCCACGCCGATACGCTCGGATTTCTCGAAAATGATCCGGAGGGAACCGATGTCGTCCTGTTCGATATGCCGGGCACGCTGAACACGCACGGAGTATTCCGGACGCTTTCCATGCTGGACTATTTGTTTGTCCCGATCCTCGCCGATCGGATGGTCGTCGAGAGTTCGATCATGTATTCTAAAATCCTTCAGGAACAGTTGATCGGGAAAAAAGGTTGTAACCTCAAAGGCATTTTCCACTTCTGGGCATCGGTCGACAAGCGGGTTCGCACCGATTTGTACGACCGTTACGACCATGTACTCGAAAAGCTCGGCTTGTCGAGCATGAAAACCCGTATTCCGGCTCGTAGTAAATTCAGCAAGGAGATTTCCCTGAATGGCGGTCCGATTTACCGTTCCACCCTTTTTGCCTCTGACAACCGATTCGTGCGGGACGCTCGTCTCGATGCGCTGGCATCTGAAATTTGCGCCGTCACCAAACTCGATCCGCCATGCCTCGAAAAATAATTCCGCCGGAAGATATAAATGAGGAATACCTGCGCGATTTGGTCGGCAACGTTTCGCCGGTACTGAGGAATCCGGATGCCGCACCTGTTTTGGAAACGAAACCTTTACCGGAAGCCGTACAGCTGCCCGGCGAATCCGGTGACCCGATTCCGGCAACGGCATCCAAACGCCGCAGAATCTCCTTGCCGGATTATACGGATACTTTTCTTCATAGAGTAACACACAAGCGGCGGGTCACGATCAACATCAGCGAACAAATGCGGGAAACATTAAAAACGATCCTTCAGCATATCGGTCCCTTCCACCTGACGCTGGGCGGTTATATTGAAAACATACTCCGGAACCATGTCGAGACGTACAGGGACGAGATCAATGAGTTGAATCGGAACGCCCGGGAACAAAAACTCTTATAAACATGATACGGATACTTACCTTGTGAATATCGGTTCTCGCATGGGGTCTCGTCACGTTTCTGCTGATCGATAAGGTCCTGTTCCGGGGCAAGCTGGGCAGGTTGTTTACCGGTGGCTGGCGGGAGCTTACGCGCTCTCGGTGGAACCGGGTTCGGCGGCTCATCTGTCGGATTTTCGGTACCGTACTGCTCGAGGAGAGCGGTCCTATGCTACCCGACGCATTGATGTTTCCCGAGCAGGACGAATCGCTGATCGTCCGCAAAAGTTACGTGGACGGTCTGGAGCGGTCTGGAGCGGACACCCCCTCCGAAGGGGAATCAGATGAGCAAAATGACGGTACCTTTACACCACGAATGAAACCCGAAGCGCAGGGGGAGGTCTCATGGAAAGCCCCCCGCAGCGTAGATTCAGGCGAGCAGAGTCCCCCGGCAAACCGAGAGAAGGCCGACACGGAAAGGGACTCGGAATGGGACAACCTCGATGGTCCGCCGAAAGAAAGTACGGATTGGACCTCGGAACAATTACGGGCTTTGTCCCTGAAAGACAAGCAGATGATTTCCTATCTGCTGAATCAGGTGGATGATGGGGAGCAAGAGTCTCCCCCATTTTTCGAAGAAGAGCAACGCGATCCGCGCGAACCGGATTTTTAGGTGGTTCCTGAAAATCCCCGCTCGCATATTGTCTAATCATAAAAATCGACGCCATGAGAAAGACGCTCTTTGATTCGGGCTGATTCTGACGCGGCCTTCGGGCCTTCGGATGAACCCGGCCCTGCTCGCAAGGCGAGCGGGGCTATTTTACAGAATTCTAATATTTTAAACAAATATCCGTATGAAGATTCGCAATTTATATCTTACGGCCGCATGAATTTCGGTTACGGCGACCACCGCATGGGCTCAGACCGGGAAAGGCCTGCAGGGCATCAACGATGCGACAAGCATGGTCACCAGTTACTTCGAGCCTGTGACACAGCTGATTTTTGCCGTCGGAGCGATCACCGGCTTGGTGGGCGGCATCAAGACTTTTCAAAAATTCAGCAGTGGCGACCCCGACGTCGGCAAGACCGCCGCAGCTTGGTTTGGAAGCTGTATTTTCTTGATTGTCAGCGCAACTGTGTTGCAGTCATTCTTTTTATAGACATGGAGTACGAAATTAACCGGGGCATAGGCCGCGATGTGGAGTTCCGGGGATTGACCGCTCAGTACCTTTTCATTTTCGCCGGAGGCTTGCTTGGAGCATTTTTTCTGCTTGTTATCCTTTACATTGCTGGGATTCCGCAGGGCGTCTGTATTTGCACGGGAATAACCGTAGCGACGACGGTCGTGTACTTGACTTTTCGGCTGAACAAGAAATACGGACGCTGGGGGCTAATGAAGCTCGTAGCTTCAAAGAGGCATCCACGCCGTATCGTACATCGCAAGAGAATAGGACGCATATTTCGTTGTCAAAAAAAATTATAAACTGAACTCTGATGAAAAGTATATTGAAAACAACGACGCTCGAGAGGCAGTTCCCGCTGTTCTCAGTTGAACATGGGTGTATCGTGAGCAAGGACGCCGACGTAACCTTAGCTTATCGGGTCACGCTGCCCGAACTGTTCACTGTGACATCCTGCGATTACGAGTCTATTCACGGGACCTGACTGAAAGCCTTGAAAGTGTTACCCGTCTTTACGGTGGTGCATAAGCAGGATTGGTTTATGACCTGCAAATACCGTCCCGACATGCAAAAATGTGGAGACAACTTCCTCGCACGTAGCTACGAGCGCCATTTCAACGAGCGGCCTTATCTCGACCACTGTTGTTATTTGTTCCTGACGAAAACCATCCGGACAAGGATGCGAATGCAAAGCTCGTTTTCCACCTTATGCAGAAACCGGATTGTTCCCAAAGAGGTCGAGGATCGGGATGCGATAGACCGGTTTCTGGATGCGGCAGGCCAGTTCGAGAGCATCGTTAACGAAAGCGGACTGATTCGCCTTGAGCGGTTGGATGCCGATCAGATCGTCGGTACAGAGAAACAAGCCGGACTGCTCGACCATTATTTTTCCCTGTCTCGGGAAGATCGGGCCTCGCTGGAGGATATACGTCTCGATCCGGGAGAGATGCGGGTCGGGGATAAGATTCTCTGCATGCACACGCTTTCCGATTTGGACGATCTGCCGCAGCAGGTCGCTACGGACAGCCGCTACGAAAGGCTCTCGACGGACCGCTCCGATTGCCGGTTGTCGTATGCCTCGCCGGTAGGATTGCTGTTGAGCTGCGATCATCTCTATAACCAGTTCGTTTTTATCGACGACCCGGACGAAACACTGCGGCGCTTCGAGCGGTCGGCCAAGAACATGAACTCGCTCTCGCGGTACAGCCGGGCCAATGCTATCAACAAGGAGTGGATCGACGAGTTTCTGAACGAAGCCCACTCGCAAGGACTCACCTGTGTCCGGTGCCATTGCAATGTGATGGCGTGGGCTGAGAATTACGACGATCTGAAGCGGATCAGGAACGAGGTCGGCAGCCAACTGGCGCTGATGGATTGCACGCCGCATCACAATACGGTCGACGTGCCGACGCTCTACTGAGGAGCCATACCTGGCAACGAGGGGGATTTTCCCGCCGAAGCTTCGTTCCATACTTTTATGGAGCAGGCCCTGTGTTTTTTCACGGCCGAAACAAATTATCGCAACAGTCCTTCTCCTTTCGGGATCAAGATGGCGGACCGGCTCAGCGGCATCCCGATTCATGTGGATATTTCCGACCTGCCGATGAAGCAGGGCCTGATTGCCAACACCAATAAATTCGTCTGCGGACCGTCGGGAACAGGTAAAAGTTTCTTTATGAATCACTTAATCCGCCAATACTATGAACAAGGCACGCATGTCTTTATCGTCGATATGGGTAACTCGTATAAGGGTTTGTGCGATCTGATTCACAGTCGCACGCGGGGGGAGGACGGAATTTATCTGACTTATGAGCAAGGTGAAAATGCCTCTTTCAATCCCTTCTACACGGAGGACGGACAGTACGACATGGATACGCGCGAGAGTATCAGAATGGTTCTTCTCACGTTGTGGAAATGCGAGAACGAACCGCCGACACGCGCCGAGGAAGTCGCCCTTTCCAATGCCGTGTCGTTGTATCTTTCCCAAATACAGAAGCGAGGCTCCAAACCCTCTTTCAACAGCTTTTATGAATTCATCCGGGGAGATTACCGCATCGTGCTCCGGCAAAAAAATGTCCGAGAAAAAGATTTCGACGTAGATAATTTTCTCCATGTGCTCGAACCCTATTATAAGGGAGGTGAATTCGACTATCTGCTGAACTCGGACCGCGAACTCGATTTGCTGAACAAGCGGTTTGTCGTTTTCGAACTCGACGCGATCCGCGAGCACAAGATTCTCTTACCCATCGTCACGCTGATGCTGATGACCGGCTTTATGCGAAAAATCCGGATTTTGAAAGGCATTCGCAAAATGCTGGTTCTGGAGGAGGCATGGGCCGCGCTGATGAATCAGGGGATGTCCAGTTTCGTCCGCTATGCTTACAAGACTTTCCGAAAGCATTTCGCCGAGATTTGCGTGGTCACTCAGGAACTGACGGATCTTCTTTCCAATCCCGTCGTCAAGGACAGCATTCTGGCCAATGCGGACACGCGGATTCTCTTGGATGTGAAAAAGTACGCCAACCGGTTCACCGAGATAGAGAATCTTTTAGGCCTAAGTGCAAAAGAAAAAGAACAAATTCTCACGATCAACCGGAACAACTGTCCGGACAGAAAGTACAAGGAAGTGTGGATCGGGCTGGGTGGCGCTTACTCGGCGGTTTACGCGACGGAGGTCTCACGACAGGAATATCTGTGCTACACGACCGTTCAAACCGAAAAGAAAGAAGTATTCGATCTGGCGGAACGCTTCGACGGAAATCTGGAGCTTGCCATTCGTCAACTCGCCGAAAAGAACGACGATCGTTAACCATTAACTGATAAAGCCATGAAACACAAACGAATTATTCTGTTTTCACTACTGACTGCCGTGCTCGTCGCCGCAGCGGGGGTTATGGTCTTTCGCACTCAGCCGACAGAGGATAAGCGGGAAATGATGACCGGAACCTGAATGTCCCGGGACGGCACGACGGCCGAGATCAGCCGCGAGGACGGTTATTGGGTGACTTTCACCCGGGCCAGAGGCGGGGACAGCATCGAAGTGGCGAGCTATCCGCTTTATCTGGAGGACTACGGGGGCGTTGGCTTCTACGCAGATTCGACTCAGGTCAGCATTTTCCACAAACCGGGGACGGATCGACTGGTGATCCTGCCCGGGTTCGGTAGTTATAAACGTATAAAAGCTTCAACCGAAAACACGACAAAAAATGGCAAATAGAAAAAACAAAGCGGCAAGCCTGCTGCGGAAGTTCGGGCAAGTTCAAAGCATTATCCGGGAATTCGATGCCTATTTACGGACCGTGCAGGCCGAAAACGAAGCGGACCGGATCTGCGGCAGTTGGGTCGGCTTGAATGGCAATTATTGTCTCACGATCCGCAAATGCGGGGAAGGTTATTCGGCCATGCTGTGCGACAATACGCGACTGTACAAGGTGATCGTCCGGGAGGTGGTGCTGCACGTATCCGGCGGAATGATTATCGTTCCCGGCCAAAGTGACGACGAGACCCCGCAAACGGTATTCTACCAGAGCCGTCAGAACCGGTTGCGGTTCGGAGAATACGGCGTATTCGAGTCCGAGGAGGCGGTATTACGTCGCACGGACAGCTACCGGTGCGGGGAATGGTACGACCCACAAGAAACCATGTAGCAGGAGCGAAAATGAAGTCGAAAATAATCATTACGTGCTGCCTGTTGATGATTGCGGGAACGGTACGGGCACAATGGGGCGTATTCGATTGGTCCAACCTGACGCAAGGCATCATTAACTCGTCTAATGAAATGGCACAGACGTCGATGACGGCTGAAAATGTGCTTGCCAACTGGAAAGAGACCGTCAAAATCTACGAGCAGTCGAAGGCGTATTACGACAAGCTCAGGGGTGTGACCGAGACGGTGAAAAGTGTCCGTAAGGTGAAGCAATGTATTTTGATGGTTGGAGAAATATCCGAAATTTATGTAAAAAATTATGATCGGATGCTTAGCGACCCTCATTTCACATCCGGTGAACTTTCATCCATTGCCTTCGGATATTCGCGTCTGTTGGAAGAAAGTACGGCTTCTCTGATCGACTTGCAGCAGATCGTCACACCCGGAGAAATGTCGATGACCGACAAAGACCGTCTGGACCTGATCGACCGGGTATATAGGGAACTTACCCGCTACCGCAGGCTGACGGATTACTACACGCGCAAAAACATCTCGGTGGCGATGCTCCGGGCCGAGGAGACGAACGACGTGCAGCGGGCTATTGCCCTGTACGGCACGGATGCCGACAGGTATTGGTAAATCATTCAAAAACATCAAGACCATGCAATGAGAGAATCTGCACGCGATATTGCGTGCGCTGTACGACCAGATGATGCCGTTGTGCGACAAACTGACGGGCATCGCCTCGGGAATTGCCGGCCTCGGAGCCCTGCTATACATATCTTACCGTGTCTGGCAGTCGCTCGCCCGGGCTGAACCGATCGATATGTTTCCTCTGTTAAGACCCTTTGCCATCGGTCTGTGCATCCTTTTTTTTCAGTCACTCGTGCTCGGCGGCATGAACGGAATACTCAGCCCCATTGTAACGGGAACCCATTTGATTTTAGAGGAACAAACCCTGAACATGAATCAGCTCCAACAGGACAAGGACCAACTCGAACGGGACAATTTGGCCCGCGACCCGAAAAAGGCATATCTCGTTTCGGACGAAGCGATGGATAAAGAGATCGACGCATTGGGCTGGTCGCCGGATCAGCTGACCACGATCGAGACCATGTACGAAAAGCGGGGGGCTTATCTTTTCAGGGGATTAATCGTCGATTTTTTCCGGTGGCTGCTTGAATTCGTGTTCAAAGTTGCAGCGCTGATCATCGATACGATTCGTGTGTTCTATCTGGTTGTTTTGTCGATTTTAGGACCTATCGTATTTGCAATTAGCGTATTCGACGGGTTTCAGAGTTCTTTGGTCACTTGGTTTGGACGCTACATCTCCGTCTACCTGTGGTTGCCGGTGGCCGACCTGTTCAGCTCGATGCTTGCCCGGATTCAGGTGTTGTCCCTGCAAAAGGATATTGAATTGATGAGTTCCGATCCTTTCTATTATTTTGACAGCAACAACATGGTCTATTTATTTTTCTTGGCGATCGGCATTGTCGGATTTTTTTCGGTTCCGTCGGTAGCCGGGTGGATCGTCCAGACGAGCGGCATGGGTGCCTACACGCGCAAGCTGAACCAGCACGGGGGCAAGATCGTGAATTTCGCTGCGGGGGTCACTGGGGCTGCTTTAGGAGCGGGCTACCGTAAAATTCGATCGGCTATGAAAAAGAAACAGTCAAAGAATAAGTAAAGAAAAATGAAAGAATTCAAGTGTTTGAGAAACATCGAGAGCAGTTTCCGTCAGATCCGGTTGTTCGGGATCGTCTTCCTGTGCCTTTGCGCCGTCGTGTCGGTTTTTGCGGTATGAAGGTCGTTCAGCTTCGCCGAGCGGCAGCGCGAGAAAATCTATGTGCTCGATCAGGGCAAGTCGCTGATCGTGGCCTTGTCTCAGGACCTTGCTCAGAATCGTCCTGTGGAGGCACGCGAGCATGTCCGGCGTTTTCACGAGCTTTTCTTCACGCTTGCTCCCGAGAAAAGCGCGATCGAGTCGAACATCATGCGGGCACTCGCTTTGGCCGATCGAAGCGCGATGACCTATTACAAGAATCTCGCTGAAAAAGGATATTTCAATCGGCTGATCGCGGCCAACATTCTGCAAACGGTCGAAGTGGACAGCATTCAGGTCGATTTCGCACGGTATCCTTACCGCGTGAAAACTTTTGCCCGGCAGGCTATACTCAGGGAGAGCACGATCACCGAGCGGAGTCTGGTGACGACCTGCGATTTGGTCAATACGGTCCGTAGCGATGACAATCCACAGGGTTTCATGCTGGAGAATCTGAACGTAATCGAAAATAAAGATTTGAAAAGTTATGAGAGATAATCATTTCTTCAAGGTATGCCGTGCGTTGCGCGACCATACGCTGAACAAAGTGCAAGCGTATTTCGAGCGATGGACTCCCCGTCAGCGCAAGTTCATTGTGATCGGCCTGCTGGGCCTTTTTGCGGCAGTCGATCTTTGGCTGATCGCCAAAGGATTCTCCGGAGGCGGTATCGTTATCGAACATATTGAAACTATTGAACCGTAGGACTATGCCGGAAATGACAGAAACCAAAGAGCGGACGATGCCGTCTTCCGATGGCGGCCAATCCCGGCAACCGCTGTCGAAAAAATCCCAGAAGCGCAGGACAGTCTATGCTATTGTTGTTATGCTGATTCCCTTTTCGGTGTTCATGTATATGATTTTCGGAGGTAAAAAGCAAGAACCCCAACCGGACAATGTGGACGGTTATAATGTAACGGTGCCCGATGGCCGTAGCAAACCGATCGTGGCCGACAAGCGACGGGCGTATGAAAAGGTACAGCAAGAATCCCGGCAGGACCAGCGGGTACAAACCGTTGCGAAGAACCCGTTTCTGTTGCTCGAGGGCGGAAAAAGCGAGCAGCCGAAACCGGATGATGAGACGAATAACTACGAGAAGTCGCAGGCTGCTTACCGGGAGGCTACGCGCCATGTGCATGACTTTTACAAGCAGCCCGATCAGGGACGGCAGATCGACTCGCTCAAGCGGCAAGTGGCCGATTTGACCGAACGACTTGAATCCCGGCAGGTCCCTGCGAAGATCGATCCGCTGGAAATGGTCGAGCGATCCTATGAGCTTGCTTCGAGGTATATGGGACGTGCGGCGGAAATTCCGCAGGGTTCCGGGACGAACGGTCAAGAGGCAGCTTCCGGGACGGCGGTCGTTTGCAAGGTTCCCGATCAGGTCGTATCAGCATTGCCTCAGCCTGTTGACGACTCAGAGGTGGTTGAACGGCTTGCGGTTCCGCGAAACTATTCATTTAACACTGCGGTCGGAAGTTCCCGTGAGGTGGTCCATAAGGGCATCCGTGCCTGTGTGGCGGAGGATCAGCAGATGGCGGGCGGAGGACGTATAAAATTACGGCTGCTCGAACCGATGTCGGCCGACGGCATACTGATTCCCGCGAATGCGGAGGTATTCGGCACGGCTGCGATCAACGGGCAACGCATGAGCATTATCGTAACGAGCATCGAGCGGGGGGGCAGCATCATTCCGGTCGAGCTCACGGTACATGATCTGGACGGCCAGCCGGGACTTTTCGTGCCGAACACGGCTGAACGGACCGCGATGAAGGAGGCGGCGGCCAGCGTCGGAAGCGGTCTCGGATCGAGCGTGTCCTTCACGCGGAGCGCCGGACAGCAGGTGGCAATGGATGTGGCGCGGGGCGTGATGACGGGCGGAACACAGTATTTGGCCGCGAAACTGCGTGAAACGAAAGTATTTGTTAAGGCGAATTATCAACTATTGCTGATTCCCAAAGATTAAACCGATGAAAAAATTATTGATTCTTGCGGCGGGGCTTGCCCTGTCGCTGCGGGGATTCTCCCAAAACGAACCCGTTAAATCTTTCCCTGACAAGCAGGTGGTCAGACCCTACCGCGTGGAGGTCACATTCACCAAGACCGTGCATATTCTCTTTCCCGCTGCGGTCACGTATGTGGATTTGGGCAGTACGGATCTGATCGCAGGCAAGGCCGACGGAGCCGAGAATGTCGTCCGTATCAAAGCGGCTGTCCGGAACTTTTCCGGCGAGACGAATTTCTCTGTCATCACGGCGGACGGATGCTTTTACAGTTTCAATGCGACTTATTCTGCCGAGCCGGGACAGCTCAACATCGAGATGGAGGACTGGCTTCACAAAGACCCGTACAGCGATTTTGCCAATGACCGCATGTATATCCGTCTCGACGAACTGGGCAATGAAACGCCGCTGGTGGTCAACCGTATCATGCATACGATCTATGAGCGGAACGCCCGTGAAATCCGCACCGTCGGCAGCAAGCATTTCGGTGTGCAAGCATGGCTCAAGGGTGTGTACATTCACAACGACCTGATGTTTTTGCATACGTCGTTTAGAAATTTCACCCGCGTACCGTTTGACATCGATTTTATCCGTTTTCGAATCGCGGACAAAAATGTGGCCAAGCGAACGGCCCTTCAGGAGACGTTCATTAAGCCGGTACGAGTATATAACGAACTGGCGCGCATCGGTGCGAAAAAAACCGTGCGGAGCGTGTATGCGTTCGGCAAAATCACCATACCGGACGACAAAGTGCTGGTAATGGAGATATATGAGAGCAACGGGGGACGCCACCAGTCCTTTCGCATCGAAAACCCGGAACTGGTGAATGCCCGTTTTGTGGACGAACTTAAAATCAAATAACCGATGAAAAGGATTGTCGTATTATCGCTGCTCGTTCTGCTCTCGGCAGCGGGAAACGCCAGCGCCCAGCGCTGTTTGCCGGGGCAATGGTCGATCGAGCTCGCCGGAGGTTCGGTGGACGGATTCATTCTCAGCGACGAGCACGCAGCGCACAGCATTTTCGGCCGGATAGTCCTGAACCGGTACAACCACAACCAGACACGCTGGGCGTTCGGATTGGGGTATCTTCAAAAGGACTATCCTTATAAGACGGTCAATTTGCCGATGGCCCAATTTACGGGTGAGGTCGGGTATGTCGTTCCGCTGTTCTCGAACAGAAAGCGCAGCTTGGTATGTTCCTCCGGACTCTCGGCGGCGGGAGGCTACGAAACGACCGGCTGAGGGAATAAGCTGCTTTTTGACGGCGCGACGATCCGCAATGAGGACGAATTCATTTACGGGCCGGTTCTTTCCGCCGAACTCGAAATGTTTCCTTGTGATCGGTTTGCTGTATCGTTGCAAATCCGGGAACGCTGTCTTTTCGGCAGCACGGTCGGAAAGTTCCACACCGAACTCGGCATAAGCATTAAAATACTAATCAACTAATATGGAAACAGTTATCAAGGCAGTAGCGATCTGCGGCTTAGTCGCGGGCGCATTATGGATGCTTTCGTCCTGCAACGATCGGATCGATGTTCAGAAAGATTATGAGTTCAGCTTGTCGACCTGGTATTTGCAAAAAACGATCAAACAGGACGAGCCGGTCGAGATTCGCTTCACTCTTGAGCGGGCCGGTAACTATGACGGTGCCGAGTATTCGGTCGGCTACATACAGATGGAAGGAAAAGGCGTTGTGTACGACGAGGCGGGGACCCTGCTTACCAACCGCGAAATGCACGCGCTCGACGATATGGCGAACGTGGATCATTCCCATCCGTTCAAAGATGTTTTCACGCTGTTTTACCGGAGCGTAAGCGACAAAAAATCCGAATTGAAATTTATCGTGATGGATAATTTCGGACAACACACGGATATAACCGTCAATTTTGAGATAGAGAAATAAGATGAGATTTTGGTCTTGCTGATTATAATTTTGCGCAAGATACATTGAGGTTCGCAACAGTTTGTTGTGAACCTCTTTCATTGTGATCTTGGATACAAGTATTTTATAAGCCCATTAGCTAATACAAAAACAAAATCTTTATGTCATCAAATATGTACAAATTTTGTTAAATTTACATTCGTTGAAAGAATCAGTAGTCATTCATTACATCCTTGTTTTATGCGCGAAAAGGTACGATCGCTCTTAACAAATGATTTTGAGAAACACTTATACGAGGCATGTCTTGCCAATCTGGATGATGTGAACAATGTTTTGCGATACAATAACTTTGCCTTCAGTATAAGAGAACTGTCGAGGCATTTTCTTAAAACGCTGGCACCGGATGAAAATGTAAAAAGGTGTAGTTGGTTTAAGGAAGAAACTCCGAATGGGAATCTATCGAGAGGCCAAAGGATAATTTATGCAGTTCAGCGAGGATTGACCGATAAAATCCTCGAGGACATGGGATATGATCTTGATGAACTCAACATTTTTAAGCGAGAAATGCTCGAAACAGTTAATTCCTTAAGCAAATATACTCACATAGAACCGGAAACATTTGGAATGGATGCGGTTGAGGTTGAGCGAAGAAGCAATAAGGTTCTTTCTGTTTTTGCCACAATGGTCAAAATGATGGACGGATGTCGCAAAAAGTTATATGATTTTTTAGATACTCGCATATCAAATCATGTGCTAAGCGATGCTATCACGCAATCGTTCGATAATATTGATTGTCTTGCTCCGCATTATTCATTGGAAGATATTTATGTAGAAGATTATAAAATAACGGATATTGACTATGAACACATTTCTGTTGACGTTACAGGAAAGATAGACGTTGTTTTAGAATACGGGTCAAGGTACGAACGGGAGAATGATGATGGCATGGATGTCAATAAATCGTTTCCCTTTGAAACAACAGTGACATACACGATCGGTTCTGATTTCCCGAATGACGACTACGAGGTAAAGCCGTTTGATGGGGACACCTCTGAGTGGTGGCAAGTTAGTGAACAGGATGAAGAAACCATGATATGGCAAATGAAAAGGGAAAGTTTAGAGGGAAATCCCGGATCAGATTTCCCTTCAGAATAGCGCAACAAGCTGATAATTCTACTTATTGCACTTTTTCATTATGGGATGATGTAACGATTAGGCAATGATTTGAATCGCAGTTTTATGCGTTGACATTCATATGGACAAATACAACACAAAAAAATTGTCACAATAAAACGCCTAAAAACCCTAAAGATTCAAAGTTTACGATAATAGTAAAAGTATCCTGTTTATCATTCTATCAAGGCTATTGCTATTCTGACGGGCTGCATTTATATCCCATTTAGAAGAAACAAAAGGAATAACAACAGGATTATATTCAGGTCCTTTAGCCGCTCCCTTCCTAGGCAAAAGTTGATTCTTTATAGTCGAATTTGAGCACGTTTGAAGAATTCTATGTGTAAAATCATAGCTAGACTTAATACCAAAATTCATTTCAGTACAATAATTTCTTCCTCCTTGTTTTGTTGGGAAAGGCATAGGTATTGCATCGATATCAACACAAAAGTAGTTTGCAAAACCGACTCTGTCTGCCATTAACCATGCTTCTGCTTCATCCACAGCAATGTTAATTACAAACTCACGATTAGGAGTTGTACCTTTCATTAGTTTCTTTAACAAGCAAGGTGCACATGAAGCGTCATCCAAATCAGTTAACAAAATCACAGGAAAAGTTAGTGATAATTTATTGTAAGAAATTATAGCATCCTTAATCTTCCCTCCTCTCACAGGAAATTCAGCAATTACATTTATATTAACATGCTTAATTTCTGCACAAAATCTTAATACTCTATGCAGTATTTCGATAGTAACAGCATCTTCTCCTACTAAATACACATTAAACATTTAGATGTCCAATTTAAGTTGAGACATTTCCTTGACAGTTTTAGGGGCAGTAAATGGGATTGCTGCTTCAGCAATCGTAAAACCTGCGTCAACCGCTGCTTTTATTTCTTGAATATCCGATATCCGTTTTATTGTTGTTCCCTCAGGAGTGTTATGGAGGACTAGTACTTCATCTGTTCCGATGCTGGAATTAGCTAACATATCATAACTATGTGTAGTTATGATTACTTGTCGGGATAGTTTTTTTATCCGCTGAATACGTGATATAAATTCAGGCAATTGCGTTATAATTCCTGCATGAAGATTGATTTCGGGTTCTTCTAGCAAAATAACACCATTAAAATCCAACAACGCAAATAGAAAACCAATTAAACGTAATGTTCCATCTGAGAATTGTGCTTCTTGCTGCTTGCTGCCCATGGCTCGCCAATGGACATATCGCGCTTCAAGATGAGGAACACCCATTTTATCTTTTACAAATTTCAATTCTTCTAATTGAGGGACTGCCAACTTCAAAAACTCATTTATTTTCCTAAAATAAGCATTCCTCTTAGTTTCATTATAAGTTGCTAATTTTTCCAAAAAATTACGCCCATAATAATCCTCTTTATGGCTAGATGAGATTGCAGAATATGATTCTCGAACAAATTGAGGTATTATATTTAGATATTCAATATTTTGAAAAAAATATTGAATATCTCGAAAATTTTTATTGGCAGTAACCTGTTCTAGATAGGTAAATTTTAAAGTTTCTTCGTCTTCAGAACCTTGGATAGGCCTATCCAAGATCCATTGACCTTTTTCCCGTGAATATACACGTTCTTCAAGTATTTTAACTTGATTCTTCCGAATGCCACCACCTGTATGAGCAAAACTCAATTTATATATCCATACTGGAGATTTATCACCCGGCTCACCCAAATGTACTTCGATTGAAATATTTGTTTTATTTCTCGCAGCTAAACAACGTATTTTTGTTATACCTCCACGGAGGTCGACAGCTTCTTGCAAACCGCCTGATTGTTTTGCAATATCCCTCAAAAAACGCAATGCATCAATGAAATTTGACTTTCCTGCGGCATTGGCACCTATGATAAAACAACGTTCTGTTAGATTGACATCAACATCATGAAAATTTTTCCAGTTGAATAATTGTATTCTTTGTATAATCATCTGTTGTGTGGTTTTATGAAGAATCATTGTAAAGTTAGAACTTTGTTATGAAAATCAAAAATTATACTAGTTAAACTTTTTTTTTAACATCGTTTGCCTAAGTCTAATTTATCATGTTTTGTCTAGTAGGATGATTAATAGATTCTTAATACAATATAGATTAAAGGTATACATTGTGCTTTAACTTTTATTATATGGAGGTTTTCTTCATTTTACCCTTATTATGGCTTGTTTCCACGATTATCCCGTAATCTATCCATTTTCACAATGCTTTGAGCATTTTCACCAGAGCCTAACAGGTGATGAAAATTACCGATTCCGAATTCCTGTTTTCCTCGAAAGTAAAAAAATAACTGTTGGGTTCTCGGACAAGTTGTCATCGCACTAATGTCACGCAGTGAGCATTGCGTTTTGTTAAAGCATGATTCCTCTGTCTTATGTGGTTGATTGAAAAAACAAGAGGACTGAGACAGTCCTCTTGTTGAATGCAGCTATTTTCAGGCTGCCGGTTGGTCCTTAATAGATGTTCCGGTTGCGAATCCGGTATCTTGAGGGGGTGTTGGCATTGATGTTTCGAACGGATCGTCATCCTCCGGTTCCATTTCGATCAGAATCTGTTGCCAGTCATCCAGTTCCTGCATCGGATCGGATTCGGGAATTTCATCCGGTATGTTTTCCGATGTCGTTTCGGCAGGGTTTTCTTCTGATTCTGGCGATGGTGTCGGTTCATTCGGAGCGGGTTGCTGTTCGTCTGATACAGGTGTTTCTGTATCCGTCCGGTCATTTCCCGATGCAGAATCCAACAACGATTCGGATACGTTTTCCGGACTGATTTCCGCCAGTTTCGCTTGGATCGTATCGTGCCGTTTTTCGTACATTTCCATGTATTTTTGTTTGATCTCGATAAATTGATCCGGATAAAACGTTTGGGCGAATTCTTCGAGTAGCGCATATCTCGGAGAATCGGGATCTGCCACGCTGAGAGCTGACATCAGAAAAACCCGTTTAATAAGTATTTTTCGCCGGGCATTCAGCTTGTTCATGACGGCTATCTTGTCCTCGTCTCCGGCTTTCTCGCTGAGACGTTTGAGACCGAGAGTCGGGATAAACTTTGTATGAATGCTGTCCAGCATGGCCAAGTAGAGGTATTTTTCCTCCGTTTCCGTAATGTCCGTTACGGGAACTTTTTGCTCTTGAAACAACTTGACCGTGTTTTTGATAATATTTCCGCGAGAAAGTTCCAGATTGTGTTCGTCTTGTTTTTTGAGGGTCGCTATCGGATTTTCGGTTTGTGTGCCGCTTTTTTCCATATTCTCGTACACATACATGAAATCCTTGTCACGGATCAACAGATAGCGTTTCAGCTTTCCGACCGACAACTTTTCCGCGATTTCAGCAGAATCGCTTTCGAAAGTCTGGAGAGCCGCCTGATGTTGGGCTTGTGCCGCGTCGTATTCTTCAGGAGTTCCGTACATATTTGGCAGTGGCACTTTCGGCTGCATCGGAGCATTGAAATACCGGTCGGAATAGTCGATTTTGTGTATTTCGACATCGCTCTTTCTGAGCCATTCGGCCACCTCCTTATTGAAAACGAGAGCCCGGGTGGCTACGGACAGCAGCGGATCGGCTTCGATCTCGGCCAAAATCGTTTCGAACAGGTGAATGTTGACTTTAGTCAATAGACATTCCCGATTGAGGCATCGGGCGCAGTTATCGGCGCAACCGAACAGGTCCATTTGACGCCCGGCGTTGTAATTGCAAGTGGCACATGCAGTTTTGTCGAATGCGTAGTTATCCAAGACCATCGAATAGGTCTCGATCATTTTTTTGGCAAATTCGGCTTTCTTGAGCGGTCGCCAACTACCCTTCGCGCAATTCGCTTTCAGATGATTTTCATACACATCCATCTGAATCGCTTCATCATACTTGCAAAGCTCGAGTGCCATCGAGATTGTAATGGCTTCGTCGTCGAACAAATCCCGTAGTTCTGTTATCAGGTCCAGCAGCAGAATACGGTTGCGGACGAATGTCACGCTGACTCCGAACTGATCGGCCACTATTGCAATCTCTTTGTTCTCGTCGTAAACCATTTTACGAAAAGCATCCGCAAGTTCGAATTCCGAAATATCGACCCGATGGAGATTTTCGAGCAGAGCGAGTGCTTCGATCTCATCGTCAGGCATTTCCCTGATGAATGCGGGTATCGTGCTTTTCCCGGCAATCATCGAAGCCCTCGTACGCCTCTCGCCATGGACGAGCATAAAACGTGTCTCTCCGGTCTCCCCGTTTTTGACCGGATGGACGAGCACGGGTTGAATCACACCGTGGCGTTCGATCGTTGCGGCCAGTTGGAGCAATTCCTCGTCGCCAAAATACTTGCGCGGATTGTTCGGATTCGGATCGATCAGTTCCAATGGAATTTCATAACAAGGGGTACTATCCATTCGTCTCTCGGTTTGGGGATTGACAGTCGTAATGGGTACAGGAAGCATAGCTACCGTTTCGTTCTGTTTTGCCTTCATTTTTTTCTTTTTAATTGGTTAATAATGGTTTCAGAGTTTTTTTGAATTATCTGCAAGAATTCGTCGTGCGATTCTCATTTTCAAATCGTGCTCGACCGACGTTAGTTTGTCACGGAAACAATCGTCCAAAGGGAGTTCAGCCTTCGTTTCACCGAGTGCTTTCAGCAGTTTTTCGAGTGTTTTAACATTATTTTCCATACGATTAAAAAAGATTAATGCCGTACCTCTTGTGGGGTACGGCAGTTATTGTGTTAAAAGGATTTATGGATATATAGAGTCTATATCAATAGAATTTCACATAGCCGATTGTCGATAATCAATTTATTACAAACGACTTACTAGATATTTCAAGGTCATTTTATATTCTGTAAAAGTTGTTGCAGGAACAACAACAGGTGCGGGGCCTCCGGCTTCAAAATCTTTTCGGGGAAAATCACCCGAGCGAAGCGAGCGGTTCGATTTTCCCTGAAAAGTTTTGAGAGGAGAAAAGCCCCGTGCCTAACTTGTTCCTGCAAAATAACTTTACGGTATTCCGAAAGATTTAATCGGATTACTCGCCTGATAAGGGCATATTCGGTATCTTACTCAATGTCCTTAACAGCTTACGCCGCTTGAGCCTTTCTGCCAGAACAGCCACATCATAAGCCTTGTACAGATAGTGACCGTTAACCTGTGCGGTGGCTTTCACCCATTTCCGTTTGCGACAGTCTGTCAGTTGTTCCGGTTTCATTCCCAGCAATTCGCAGACTTCGCCGGCTGAAAGCATCAGATAGACTTGTTTTAAGGTGCATACATACTCCAACACGAGTATCATGTAGTTGGCGCGATAGCATTTTTTTAGTAGTTGCGTGACCGATTCCCGTTTCATCAGCACATACTCATTGTTGTCTTGTTCCTGTTCCATATTTGAAATTTTAGTTAAGTGAGAGTGCCATTTTTTCTATTGGCAGGTGACATTCAGATTTTGTTTGCTTCTCCTGATTGTTTTTTAAGGAATTCCCGGACTTCCGCTTCCCAATACATGCGTCTGTTATCCAATAGAAACCCTTTGAGTGCACCGCGTTCCCGATAGCGACGGACTTGTCTTTCTCCCATTCGGAGCATGTCACAGACTTCGGCAAATTCTAATATCCGCTGGCCGTCGATTGTGTTGTGACCGGATTTAATATCACGCACATCCTGCTGGATGACGTGCAAAATGTCTATTATTTGGTTCAGGGTCTCCTGGGTATTGTCCGTGCTGGTTTCCATAAATTTTTGAGATTGACACAGCGCAAAGATGAGCGAGGGCAATAAAAAAAGCGGACCACTTGTCAGGCAAGTGGTCCGCTTTTTTTATGACCGGAAAGCTATCCATCCATTTCATCCATTTTCCCGATCAGCTTTTCATACAAATTCTTGATGAACGGTGCTCGCTCTTTTTTCCGCAGTCTGGCTTTGGAGAAAATATGGTATATACTGTTGATTTCGATGCCGAATGTTCGGCCTAAGAAAACGGCAAGATCATGAATTGTGACCTTGCCGTTGTCGAAACAGTTGCAGTAAAAGAGAGCATAGATCAGCTCGACTAAATCCCTGGCTGATGCTGTCCAATGAAACGGGAAAGAATTGTCGGTGTTATGGAATCCTATTTCCCCCAACGGAGGTGTGTAATGAGGGGAGTTTGCCAAAATGTCAATCTCAATATCCAACAGGGACAGCACATAGTCCGCATTGGGATAGGGCGTTTTTTTTTACGAAGTACCGAATGTGATTCTGTACTTGTCGGAGTAACCGCATTCTCTCCAGATAATCGGATTCCCGGTGGTAAAACGCCTGAATACGCATGTTGAACATTTCGTCGATGTTTGATAATCCACAACCTTTAAGGCACATTCCATACGCTGTTTGGTCATCACCCTGCTGAAACAAGTCAAATTTCGAATCCATAATTGAAAGCATTTAGGTTAATATTAAATATTGGGATTTAGATATACCGATGCTCTCGGAAAATATGTATATGGTTTATTGAGTAAGTAAGGTGATTTTAGTTAATAAAAATATTAAATGTTTCACAGTTTCAATATGTCAATGCAATATAATTAGATGTGTGAATACAAAAAGACGGATAGAATTTTTATCCGTCTTTTTGATTCCGTTGTTTTAAGATTTATTTCTCCGGCTTTGTTCTTCGATTGTTTTAATTTAACCTTTTTTTATCCAGTCATTTAATTCATCGGGATCAAAACGTAATGAATGACCTGCTTTATGATAAGGAATCCGGCCGGCAGATACCATGTTGTAAATGTGACCTTTACAGAAACCGGTAATTTCACACGCTGATTCGATTTTCACAAATTGTTGTCAACCAGTAGAATGTGGTAAATGATGGTTTTCTACGGTTTGGATTTTATCGTGTTCATCCAATACCTCCCGAATCCATTGCTTGAAATACGGGGCTAACAAATTCAATAATTCATTCATAGTTCTTTATTTTATGAGGTTCGCAAGCATTATTGCAGCATCCTTTTTTTGATCTGTGGTGAAATCGCCTAAATATTTCTCTGTAGTGGTAATAGAGGTGTGACCGAATCCCTTTTGGATAAAAGTCGTTGATAAACCTCTACGCATGAGAGTTGTTGCCCATGTATGCCGAGCAACCATCGTTGTGATCTGTGCTGTAATTCCTAACTTTTTTGCTATATCCTGCATCCTGTCATTTATTACACGGATATACCGTTTTCGCGTATCAAACTGTTCTTTGGGGGTTTGTTTCTGATTGAAAATGTCGAAAACATAGTTATCCGGTCTACGATCTTGATTTCCCCATTCATCCACGATATTCTGAATTGCGGATGAATGATAAATATGAATAGTCATCCGTTGTTTTGTAGTCGATGCGGTTTTTTGACGAACATAATCAAGAAATCCATTATTAAATTGTTCATATTTGAGATTGAACGCATCAACGGCATTCATGCCATTGCAAAAGAAACAGAATCGCCATAATGCAAAGGCTTTGGCCTCACTTTCCCATGTCGGTTGATAATTCAATATCTTTATGAGGTCTTTTTCATCCAATGCCCGCTTATTATCCTCTGGGGAAGGAATAATATACTTTTCTTCGTCGTCGTCACTTTTACCGAAAGGGAATTGCTTTTTTAGAATTAGCTTTGCTCTGATTGCCCTTTTGTATATGTGTCTTAAACACCGCATATAAAGCGCAACAGTAGATATTGAATATTTGTGAGAGAGCATAAAGTGCTCAAGTTCTTTAAGGAATTGATATGTTATATCTCCGTATTTTAGGATTTTATGTCTTTTTTTCAGGCAAATCATAGCATCTTTATAGATGCCTGCTGTTCCGAATTTTCCTAAATCATTGCTTTCATCAATTTTATTTTGAAATCCATTATAAACGTCTTGCTGGTTCTTGACTGATTCGGCTTTGTCTCCCAGATACAATTTCTCAAATTTATCGAACGAAAAATTGTCGCTTATTGTTTCGATTATTCTATCAGACTCATTTTCAATTTCTTTTAACTGGCTTTTCAGTAATTTAATTTTTGGAATTTTACTCTTTTTTAAAGACTGACTCAATTCCCATTCTTCTTTGGTTGCGCGGAAAGATGTTTTATACTTCCTTTTGACGTAATTGTGATAGACAACTAAAATGATAGGATAAGTATGGTCTTTCTGCCTCTCATATCTCAAATCCATACGGACATAAGATGTGGCTGTATATGTATTGTTGTCAGGCATGATCTTTCCAAATTAAAACGGTAAAGGATAATACACTGTCGCAACACAGATAAATAGTTAATAAATAACTATTTATTGTACATATACATAACGTATTAAGGGGCGAATTTGGTCTATTTTCCATATCTGAAAATGAACCAAAAATTTGCCCCAAAATTTGCCCCAAAATCTGATGAAATTGGCGATACTGGGGTGAGTTACCATGAAATAGTTGGCCTTTTGATTTTTTCATAACTGATTGATTTGTTAATATTTAACATCAATTATGAAAAGTGCTGAAGACTATTAATCTTTTTCGGGAGTTGGAGGTCCCGGGTTCGAATCCCGGTACCCCGACAGATTTACAATCAGATTTTAAGGCCCTTGCCTCCCGAGCAAGGGCCTTTTTATGCCTAAACAATAAATCCTGATCTGTTTTATCTGCAGAAATAAATGGATTTATTGGCAATAATCGGATTTTTATTAAAGAGGAGTTCACTTTTATTGAGGCTCGTACCTTTAATCAATGGATGCTGAAAGCCCCGTCCACCAGCAGTGCATGACCGTCAACGAAACTTGCCTGGGGGCCGCACAGCCAAAGTACCGCATTGGCAATTTCCTCAGGCTTGCCGAGGCGTCCGGCAGGAATGTCGCGCACCAGTTCTGCTTCCAGTTGGGGATTGCGGCTCATCAGTTCCTCGGCCATCGGGGTGCGGATAACGCCCGGACATACGGCATTAATACGGATATGCTTTGCTGCATAGTCGATGGCAGCGGTGCGTGTCAGCCCGATGACGGCATGCTTGCAGGCGATGTAAGCAGCCTGCCCCGGAAAGCCCGTCACGCCACCTTGTGAGGAGGTGTTGACGATGGCTCCGCCACCCTGGCGCAGCATCTGGAGGATTTCGTAACGCATACAGTTCCATACGCCTTTCAAGTCGACCGCTACCGTGCGGTCAAATTCGTCGTCGGTGATTTCCGCCATCGGACGTTGGGGCGTTTGGATGCCGGCATTGTTCAATGCGGCATCCAAATGTCCGTAAGTCGCTGCAATCCATTCTATCATTTCTTTCACGGTCCGCGTATTCGACACGTCGCAACCGTAAAACACGGCCTTGTATCCTTGGGCCACCAAACTTTCAATCTGGCTCCGCGGCTCTTTAATGTCCGCCAAGACTGTGATGTACCCGGCCTTTGCAAAGGCTTCGGCGCAGGCGAGGCCGATACCCATTGCGGAACCGGTCACTAATGCTACTTTTTCTGTACTTGTTGTCATGCTGATTTGGTTTAAACGATAACATAAAATCGTTTACAAAAGTAGCTGATTGGCTACAGCGGGGAGATACCTGAATTACGGAGATTTGTATCACATTTACGGATTTGCTGTTGACAATCGTTTATGAACGAACAGATACCGAGGTATTCGGAGGGTGCTTCGCTGTTCCGGGCAAAATACCGGATCGCATCAATGCGGTCTCACTTGGTGCGGTTGCCTTCTAATACATTTGCAAGCGAATTTCAGGGTGCGTTTCGAGTAAAAGAATTGAATTGTTATGGTCAACCACCCTTGATTCTTTAGACAGAAGTTTTTATTTTTATAGCACAAAAGGTAATACAGTATAGCACTTGAAGTACCTGGTGGTAAGCTATGCCTGTATATTTACCTGTATATTCAAGGGGGGTGTGGGGCGTCAGGCACGTTTGAAAAACCACCGACCTGATTTTAGTGATGCCTGTGTAATTATTGGGTTGCTTCAGATGTCCGATTTATAAAGTGTAACGCATGAAAATAAAACTGACTGCTTTTTTCTTTTTTTTGATGTTCGGGAGTAGCCTTTCGTCACAGGCCCAGAACGGGTCTGTGACCCTTTCGGGCCGAATTACCAACTCAGACGGGGTTGCTGTCGATTATGCGACTGTATTGTTGAAGTCGGCTTCCGATACGTTGAAGGTCTATGGCGGAATCTCCGACGAACAGGGACGTTTTATCTTGAAAGTTCCTGCAGGCGACTATTTATTTCAGACATCATTTCTGGGTTACAGTCCTTTGTTCAAGCAGATTACCTTGGTGTCTTCCCAAGATATGGGGAATCTTGTTATGACTCCTGTTTCGACGGAGCTGGATGCGGTGGTGGTACGTGCCCGAATGGTGAAACGTGAGGCGGACCGGTTTGTGGTCAACGTAGGTAATTCGCCTGTCGCGGCCGGGCAAACGGCAAAGGAGATGCTCGATCTTTCGCCCACGGTTTGGATCGATGAGGAAAGAGGAATTTCGCTCAATGGCAAAGAGAATGTCCAGGTCTATGTGAATGAACGGATCGTTCGGGAATCGGGCGAAGAACTGATCAAGTATCTTTATTCGATCCGTGCCGAAGATATCGTGCGTATCGAGGTAATCCCCGTCGGAGGCGTCGAACACGAAGCCAGCGCCCAAGGCGGAATTATCAAGCTCACCCTGCGTAAACAGCGTGATGACGGTCTCGAAGGTTCGCTAAGGATGCGTTACGGCACCCGGTTGAACGACAATCCCCAACAATACATCCAGCCTTCGCTCAGCATTAACTACCGTCTTGCCAAATTCAGCCTGTATACCGATATAACCGAAAATCGGAACAAATACTACGGGTACGGTATTGCCCGGCGGATTAACAAAAATGGATACAGTTTCGAATCTAACTGGCGGCAGTCCAGCCTGAAAGACAGCCCTACCCTGCGTGTGGGAACTATTTATGATATCAGTCCGCGGCACAGCATAGGGGTGGAGGCTAATTTAGCGGGGTATTTTCCCGAGAAGGAACGCAGCAGTGTTGTCGACACGGTGTTCTATAACGGGGTGTTGCAGGGAACCATCGAAAGTGACTATAACTACCTAAACAAGCATAAGAACTGGAATTTGTCGGCCAACTACATCGCCCGGTTCGACACGGTAGGCTCCACTTTCAAGTTGCTGTTTGACTATGTCCGCACCCATCCGCATACCGGAGGATATGTCGAGGTGGATCATATCATTCCGGGGGATGCATATACGTACCGTAGCAACAACGAATCGCAGAACGACCTCTACTCGGTGACAGGAGATTTCGATATCCGGGCCGGCGACAATGCTCGGGTGAAAACCGGATTCAAATACATATTCAGTCAGGTAGACAGTTGGATGAA
This sequence comes from Alistipes indistinctus YIT 12060, assembly GCF_025144995.1. Taxonomy (NCBI): domain Bacteria; kingdom Pseudomonadati; phylum Bacteroidota; class Bacteroidia; order Bacteroidales; family Rikenellaceae; genus Alistipes; species Alistipes indistinctus. Next base: position 356,827 of record NZ_CP102250.1, read on the forward strand.
GTACGAGGACCTTGTCGGGGATATTTGGGTGGTGCGTCCCGACCAGACTTACGACATGGTCTATGACGAGCATATCTCGGCGGCTTATGGCAGGTACACTTATACGTTCGGCAGCAAGATCAGTGTGGGTGTCGGACTACGGGTCGAACACACATATGCCATGCCTGCTGCTACAGGTGTCAACAATATCGAGCGGCAGAACTATTTTAGCTTTTTCCCGCAAGCGGATCTGATTCTGCCGTTGGGAGACTCCCACCAGTTGATTTTCAACTATGCCCGTAAGATACGTCGTCCGAGTTTCTGGTTGTTGATCCCTTTGCGCCGACCGATTAGCGAGACAGAGGTTGCGGTGGGAAATCCCAAACTCAAGCCGAGTTTTTCGCATGAATTCTCGCTCAATTGGGTGATCCGGCAAAAATATACGGTTACGGCCGGGGCTTATTTGATGAACGATGTATGGGTGTCAACTCCGCGTGTGGACCCCGATGACCCGATGAGTCTGATCCGTACGCCGGAAAACCAGAACAGCAGTAGCATGTGGTACGTGTCAGCGGCAGTTCCGGTACAGGTGACACCTTGGTGGAGTTTCAACGCTAATCTGGTCGGAACACTCGCTTGGTATCACATTGACCAGTACCGCAAGAGTAATCACCGACTTACAGGAAACCTGATCAATACGTTTACCCTTCGGGAAGGAACTTCGCTGATGCTGAGTGCTTACGGTCATACCCGCAACCGGTACGAATACACGCAGTATGCCGGAGCCTATTACATCAATGCGGGTATAACCCAGCAGTTATTGAAAGGGGCGATGACTCTTAGCGCGCAGGTGAACAATATTTTTGATACGCGCAACTCTTGGCGGAGCGTTTATAACCCCTATTTTTTCGAAGAGTCTTTCTTTTGGGGACAACGCCCCATGTTTGTGGCCTCGGTGCAGTATAAGTTCAAAAATGGAAAAGAGTTTCGTGCCCGGCGGGTAGAATCCGATACCGATACTTCGCGCATTTCCGGGAGAGAGAACTAATTAAACGAGGTAAAGGGTGTCATTGCCTGTCGAGTGATTCGGTATGGGCAGAACTATTTTTTGCCGTCCGTTTCCTGTCGAGGTATTCCCTTTTGAACATGTTGACACACAGAATGAAGATCGCCAGCATCAGCGGCCCGAAAATCACGCCCATAAAACCGAACAGGGACAGGCCGATCACCACGCCGAAAATCGTAATCAGCGGATGAGTGTCGGCCATCTTCTTTTGCAGGACGAAGCGGATCAGGTTGTCGGACTGTGAAACGACGATCGAAGCGTAAATCGCTAACCCGATCGCATTCCCCCAACTGCCGCTGAGTGCGAGGTAAATCACGATCGGCACCCAGATAAGCATCGTGCCGACGATCGGGATAATCGTAGCGAAGCAGGTCAGCAGGCCGAACAACACTGCACTGGGCACGCCGAAAATCCAATACCCCACCAGTGCGACGAAACCCTGTATCAGGGCCAATAGCGGGATACCGATGGCGTTCGATTGGACGATCATTTTGATCTCATGCAGCACTTCCTGGGTATGTGCTTTGTTGAACGGCAGGATGTCGTCGAGATATGCCTCCATTTTTCGGCCGCCGACCAGCATGAAGTAGAGTACGAAAATCAACACGAAAATATTGACCGCAAAACCGCTGATCCATTCCATCAACAGTTGTCCGATCTTCGGAATCCATGCGGCCAGTTTGACGAGGTTATCGGTTACCAGCAGGTCGTAGCCGGTTTTCTCTTCGACCAACTGGGCGATGTGCTTGGCCGGTTCGATGATCGATCCGGGATCCAGGTTGATGCCTTGCAGCTTGTTGACCACGAGCCATACGACCAGCGACATCGGGATCAGGAAACAGAGGATCGATTCGCACAATACGATGGCTGCGGCCAGACCGCGCCGTATGTGGCGTTTTTCAGTCAGTGAGAACATCTGTTTGCGGACCAGGATATAAATGGTCAGTGCGCCGAGCAGACCGCCCAGAAAAGGCAGCAGCTTGACGAAAATGATCGTCCCCAGTCCGAGTATGATCACGACCAGCGAATAGCGCCAATACTGTTCTTTAACGCTCATGGTTATGTAGTTTGTCGCCCGGTTGCCGGATGTTATCCTCGCAGCGGACGGTTGCTTCTACCCGGTTTGTTAACCGGAAGTTTCCGTTTCATCGTCGGTTGCCTCTTTGCGGCGGGCTGACGCTTCCTTGTACTTGCCGATTACGGACCGGACCATATTGTAAGCGGTCATCGCCCATTCGACGGCCGAATAAAACTTTCCGGCCCCGGTCGTTACGCGTTCGACGACGTAACCGACGCTGAACATGCCTGTAATCCGGCGGTAGTCGTCGTTCAGGCGTTCTTCGACCCCGTCCAGTTCCCCGGCGATTCGCAGCCTTTCAGCACGCACATCGGCCAGTGTTTTGATCTGCCGGTAATTGACTCTACTTTTCATAGTCCGAATGTTTTTGGCTCATGTCATGCACCATACCGCTGAGCATCCTGACCGTCTGGTTGATGATGAGCTTTCGGCGCAGTGCGTAGACGATGATCGCGAATACGACGAACAGGCAGCCCATCAGCACGATCGCCAGCAGCATCGACCCCAGGGCAATGCCCAGCACCCAAGTGAGCGCGATGGCGAAGAATGTGGTCGCGATACCCAGCAGGACGATCAGGATGAAGACGCCGAACAACGAATTGAAGAAGGAGGACAGGTTGTCGATCAGGCTGAGGCGGAAGCTATCCACGCGTAGGGCAGCGTACTCCTTCAAGTCCTGTGCAGTCTGTCCGATCCTTCCTGGAGAAGTGTGGTTGTCCATACTTTTCGCAATTACTCCTGAGGTTCCTCTATGGCATTGATGGCTGCCAGTTTGGCATTCTGTATTTTCTGCTCCACGAGGTTTTTCGCGTCTTTTATCTTTTTCTCACCGTGTTTGATCTTGTCTCCGATTTTGTGACGCGTGTTTTTACCCGAATCGGGAGCCAGCAGCAACGCTGCAATCGCACCGACGGTCAGGCCGCCGAGGAAGGAAAATAAATTCTGATTTTTCATGATATTAATTTTTTAAGGTTGAAGAATGTTTGTTTTTATACCTTCTTGAATTTCATCTCGCTGGTGCTTATGCAAAAAACAAACCATGATCGGCGAAGTGCCCTATAAATTTTCCGTTTATTGTCCGGGAGGGCGTCGGGGCTTTGGGGGTGCTTCTGAAAAATGTTATATTTGTAGTGTTTTGAACCTAACCGATTAAATGAATGAAAAAAATCTGGTATCTCTGTACGTTGCTCAGCTTGTCGGCTCCATTGGCCCAGGCACAGCTCAATGCCCACCCCGAAGCCTACAAGATCGACAAGAAGGACATCAAACGCGCCCATGAATTGATCTCGACTCCGGTCAAACAACCGTTGGTGCTTCCCAATCCGAATCCCGACGCTCAATGGTTTCCCGATGCAAGTCTCGGGCTGTTCATGCACTGGGGCATTCACAGCGTAGTCGGCGCACAGCCTTCATGGGACATGATCGCCAATTACGAATGGGGCGGCAGGGTCTCTCCGCCCGATAAATATTACGCGTTGGCCGAACGCTTCAACCCTCGGGATTACGATCCGAACAAATATCTGAAGGCCGCCAAAGATGCGGGATTTACCTATGCCGTCCTGACTACGAAACACCACGACGGCTATGCGTTGTGGCCGTCGAAATACGGCATCGGCACGAAACAGTATATGAACGGCCGCGATTTGCTGAAGGAGTATGTAGATGCCTGCCGTGCGAACGGACTCAAAGTTGGCTTTTACTTCTCTCCGCGCGACTGGCACTATCCGGGGCTGATGCATCCCAACGAATTCGATGCGAAAACGTGGCGGGACCTGCCGCCCATCACCGACTCCACAGCGAATCAGCAGGCATACGAGCAATTCCTGGCTTTCGTCATGGCACAAATGGAAGAGCTGCTGACCCGCTACGGGAAAATCGACATGCTGTGGTTAGACGGGATGAACTGGCGCGGCGTTGCGGATATGCACACTGAGCAGGTTTATGCGTGGATCCGTTCCCTGCAACCCGGCATCCTGGTCAACGACCGTTGGGCGAATATTGTCAATCCTGACAATCCGCAGGGGAACGGTGTCAGCTTCGGTGATTTTACCACGCAGTTCGAATGTACGTTGCCTACTTACATCCCGTCGCGGTGGTGGGATCATTGCGACATCTGGACTTCCACCCCGGGTCCCGGTTGGGGCTATGATCCCAACGGCGCATTCCGCCCCCTTTCGTGGTTCTTCCGCCATTTGGCCGCCAGCCGCTCGCTGGGAGGCAATTTCCTGATCAATGCAGGCCCCAGCGGAGACGGCGATATGCATCCGAACTTTTACAAGCAAACCGACTCGATTGCCCGTTGGATGCAGCATAGCAAGGAATCGGTGATCGGTGCGGGTCCCACGCCCGGCGTTCAGCTCAGTAATGTGATGATTACTACGCGCGGTAACGACTGGTATTTGCACCTGCTTCCGGATTTTAAGAAAAAAGTTTCGGCCCGTACCGGCAAGCAACCCTCGGAACTGATCCTGCTGCGTACGGGCGAGCGGATTCCGTTCGATTACAACGACGGTTTCGTAACGTTCGTGCTCGATCCCTCCAAGCGTACCACTACGGACGACGTCGTCAAAGTGGTGATGTAATCACTGACAGGCCTAATTCAAGAAACCAAACCTAAAAAAGCCCGCAATCGCGGGCTTTTTTGATGCTGCTGTCGGACAATCCGTTGGTCAGATAATACATATTACTATGAAATAGGGTTTGTCAACGGTGCGGCGACTCTACCCTTTATTTATCAGTTAGTGCTATTATTTATCAGTGTTATTATCCGATACGGAATTGATATCGGGTTTATTTGACGGCGACCGTTTCGATCTCGACCTTCACGCCCATCGGAAGTTTGGCAACCTGGTAACAAACCCGGGCTGGCATTTGTTCGGTATAAAAACGGGCATAAACGGCATTCATAGCGGCAAAGTCGTTCATGTCGGTCAGCAGGACGGTCGATTTGACCACGTCTTTATAGGTATACCCTGCCTCCATGAGAATTGCCCCGATGTTTTTGAGGGATTGTTCGGTTTGTGCTTCGATACTCTCGGGTACCGATCCGTCGGTCGGATTAACGGGCAGTTGCCCCGATACGTAGAGCGTACCGTTTGCTTCGATAGCCTGGCTGTAAGGGCCGACCGCTTTTGGCGCATTATTTGTTAAAATGATTTTCCGCATGGCAATCCGTTTTATATTGTTGATGCAAAATTAACAATGTTCGCGAAATATTGCTTATACTTGTAACCCGAAAAGGATAAAACATCATTTTATGAAAACTTGGAAAGTTATACTCTTGGTGGCGCTCGCCGTAGGTTTGGCCTCGTGCTGCGCCTGCCGTAAAGGCAAGAAAGTGGTCGACAAGCCGCTGATGGCAACCAAATGGACGTTGGTGGAACTCAACGGTCAGCAGGTTCAGACCGATGACAACTATTACATTATACTGAATGAACAGGAAGACCGCTTCAACGGACGCGGTGACTGCAATTCGCTGATGGGGTCGTATAAACTGGGCGAGAACGGTAAGATGCAGCTGACCGGAATCGCTTCCACCCGCGCTTTTTGTCCCGATCAGGCCGGCGAAGACAAATTTTTTAAAACACTCGGTGACGTGGCCGGCTACGACGTAGACGGAGATCTGCTGATGCTCTTCAACGGCAACAGCGAACTGATCGCCGTGATGGCCGCAAAATAGTCTGCGCCGGTAAAGATTTATTTCCGGCCGATTCGAATTTAACGTCGGTAAACAGTATAAAAAGCTCCGCAGAAAGCGGAGCTTTTTATTTGAATAATTGTAAGTTTACGGTAAATAACAACAGATGCCTCCGGAACGAATTTTTTCCCAGTCCCATGAAGAATAAGAAAGAGTAGCCCGTCCTACTCCAGAGGACGGCGGTTGTGCAATGCGTGGGCGATCGTCAGTTCGTCGGCGTAATCCAACTCGTCGCCGAATCCGATGCCGCGTGCGATCGATGTGAGCCGGATTCCGGTGCATTCGCTCAGGCGGCGCGACAGATAGAACGATGTGGTCTCGCCTTCGACCGAGGTGCTAAGGGCAAGAATCACCTCTTTGATCCCGCCCTGCGCGATATTGTCGAGCAACAGATCGATCTTCAGGTCCGACGGGCCGATTCCCTGCATCGGGGAAATGATGCCGCCCAGGACATGGTACAATCCCCGGTATTGGCGGGTATTCTCGATAGAGATAACGTCTTTGACCTGCTCGACGACGCAGACGATCGTCCGGTCGCGCGTTTCATCCGCGCAAATGTCACAAATGTCTCTGTCTGAAAGGTTGTTGCAATGCGAACAGTAGTGGATTTCTCTGCGGAAACGGGAGATCGCCCCGGCCATCAATTCGACATCCTGCACCTCCATGCGCAGCATATGCATGGCAAGCCTCAAGGCCGTCCTGCGCCCCACGCCCGGCAGGCGCGACAGCTCGCCCACTACATCATCCAATAATCTTGACATCCGCGCCTCCTTCTAATCGATCATTTCTATGGCCGAGGCTTCGATCCAACCTTTGTTGCCGTCCGAGATGATAATTTCGCGGAAATCACCCAGGGAGTCCTTGACCGTTACTTTCGTCCCTTCATGCAGGACGAAAATATCTTTGCTCGATCGGTCCGGGGAACTTTTGACCGGGGCTGCATTGCTCATGATGATCGCACCGTTCGGCCGCATCAGGATTTTGCGTTGTGCACCTGCAAAAATAGCCGTCATTATAAACAGTGCTATCATACCCAAGACTCCGTAAAACCCCGCTTTGCGCCACTTGACGCCTCCGCTCAGCAGGTAGATCAGCAACGCTGCGAGCATGGCGGAAAAACAGATCAGGCTCAGTCCCGCCCACGCGTTACTGGTCAGGCCCGAACGCAGTTCTGCCATCCAGCGGTGGACAAAGAAAGTCGGAACGACGTCGATTTTATCCTGCACATAGGTGTTCGCAATTCCCAGATTGTAAAGGACATCTTCATCCGAAGGAGAGAGTCTCAGTGCGCGGTTGTAATTGACGATGGCTTTGCCGGTCATCCCGCGTTTGAAATAGGCGTTTCCGAGGTTCAGGTAAAGTTGGTCGCTTTCGTAACCCTGTGCGCGAATCGACTCGTAATCTTTTACCGCCTCCTGGTAGTTTTCGTTGATGTATGCCGTGTTGGCCGACTCCCACAGTTGTTCCGGCGTCTGTGCCGTTGCATGCAAGCCTGTGGCGAGTAAAATGGCCGTAACAAATAAATACCTTTTCATCGACCTTACTTTTTAATCAGCGATTCGAATTTCGACAGCATCTTCACCGCACCGTTGTAGATTTCGGTCATCTGTCCAGACGACGAGGGCGAATATTGCGCGTACTCGCAGTCGGAAATGATCTCGATGAAGCGGTTGATATATTCGGCATCAACCGAACGCTTGAGCAACTCTTCCCGGATATTGTCTTTGGTGAGGTTGGCCACGGGAATGTTCAGCTTGTCGCTCATGTAGCCCCACAGTGCCTTGAGCATCTCTTCGTAGAAAGGCTTCTCTTCGTCGGCCGTCATGTATCCCAGTGCGGCTTTGAGGCGTTGGAGCGCTACTTTATTGGCCCTCTTATGGCGGACCAGAGAGGTGTTTTGCAACTCTTTCAAGTGCTTGCGCAGGTAGAAGTACAGGGCGGCTGTGATTGTTGTCAGCACGGCCAGTGCCAGCCAATAGGCCCAGCTGCCGAAGTAAAGGTGCCCCCGGCGGTGGAACTGAGATTCGCCGATGCGGATAAAACGGATGTCCTTGTCCAGTATCTTCAGGTCTTCCTTGCTGACGCCGCTGATAACCCCGGTTCCGGCCGATGTTCCGCCGGTCGAATCCGGCTTGATTTCGACGTTTTGCTGCGGAGCCGATAACGTCACGTATTTCGCCTGTTCCGGATCGAAATAGGAGAACTCGACGGGACCTACGCTGTAAGAGCCTTCGGCCCGGGGAATGAACGGATAGTCGAACTGCCGGTAACCGGTGATTCCGTTGCCGTTATGGGTCAGGCTCTCAGTGGTTTTCATGTTGTACTGCTCGAAGGACGAAGGCATCGTCACTTTCGGGGCCTGGATCAGCGGCAGGTTGCCGTTGCCCGAAATCTTGAGCTGGTAGACACCCGACGAGTTGGCGGCCAGCACATCGTGGTCGAGGTCGCCTTGCATCTGGAACCTGCCTACCGCACCGTTGAACGACGCGGGGGCCCCGGTCGGGAAATCCTTCACCGTTATTTGGATCGGGGCCGCGGTGAGGGTTTTACGCACCTCTTCGACACTCTGTCCGTTGCCGAAGAAGTTGTCGAACAGCGAACCGCCTTGCGGATTTTGTGTGACGATCTGCGCGATGACGGTCAGGCTGAATTGTTCGATGTAAAGTTTTCCGAGCTGTTGGGGATAGAGCAGTGTCTCCTTGATGACTCGCGCGTCGTATACCTTGCCTTTGTAGGTTTCACGCTGCCATTTGTAGCCGTCCACATTGAGCTCCTGGGCCCAGAAGCCGTTGAATGCGGGATAAGTGGCTTTTTCAATGCCGCTCATCGGCACGCGCGTATAGAGTTTAAAAGTCGCTTTGACCGGCTGGCCTTTGTACACCTCGTTGCGGTTCACACTGACACGCACCAACATGTCGTCGGCGGCGACTCCTGCTGCCGGACGCCGTGATGCGGCTCCCTCCCCTTTCGATACGGTTCCCCCGCCCTGCTGCGGCATTGCATCGGCCGCTACCACTTCGATGGTCTGGGGCTGTGACGAATACGCCTGGCCATCGACCCGGACTATGGCCGGGGAAATTGTATACTTTCCGGGCTTATGGGCTTGCAGGACATAAGTGTAAGTCACTGAAACGGATTGTGTCACTTTGCCGTTGACGATGGAAACGGATTGTCCCTGGGCTGTGCTCGGACCCGCCAGTACCTCAAACTCGCCGAACGAAGCGGGAGGAGTGAAATGGTCGGGTTTTGCGTTCAGCACGAATTCGATACGGAACGGTTCGTCCACCGAGACGATCGCGGGAGTAGCGGCCTCGAATGAAACTTTCTGCGCAAGGGCCGGAACCCACAGGCAGAACGAGAGAACAAGAACAAGTAGGTATTTCAGGCGGTGGGACATGATGCTTTTTTCTTGTTTTAACCGCAAATTTAACTGTTTTTCCACAATCTGGCACAACCGGCCGCGAATTTGTCGGACCGGTTTAATAAGCAACGCAAAGTTCTTTGTTTTTAGTATTGCCGGAAGTCGAAACGGTTCATTTTTTGTTATCTTTATCAGATCAATTAACAGAATAGAGATGAAGACATTAAATATACCCCAAACCGAACAAAAGCGGGTCGTAGTCGTCGGCGGCGGTTTTGCCGGACTGACCTTGGTACAGAAACTACGCAAGAGTAATTATCAGGTCGTACTGGTCGATCAGAATAATTTCCACCTGTTCAAGCCTCTGCTCTATCAAGTGGCGAGCGCCGGGCTCGACGAAAGCGACATCGCTTTCCCGTTCCGCCGGGTATTCCAGACGCGGCGCAACGTCAATTTCCGCTTGGGGCGCATGCTTCGCGTGAAACCCGAAGAGAACCTGCTCGAAACTTCGACCGGTTCAGTTACTTATGATTACCTGGTGATCGCAACGGGATGCGTGCCGAACTTTTTCGGCATGGATCACATCGAACAGCGTTCGTGGCCGATGTCCGATATTGGCGACGCATTGCGTATCCGCAATTCCGTACTGCGCAACCTGGAAAAGGCCGTGATCGCTACCTCGGAAGAGGAGCGGAATGCCCTGCTGAACATTGTAATCGTAGGCGGCGGAGCTTCCGGCGTCGAGATTGCCGGGGCATTGGCCGAAATGCGCAGCTATATCGTGCCGAGAGACTATCCGGGTGTCAATATATCGTCGATGCATATCTATCTGGTCGAAGGCCGGGATAAATTGTTGGCGACGATGTCGCCCGAAACGTCGAGCGACTGCCTTAAAGTGCTTGAAAAGAAAGGCGTCAACGTCATGTTGAATACCGCGGTCAAAGATTATCAGGACAACCGGGTGATTTTTGGCGACGGAACATCCATTCTGTCCGGCAACCTGATTTGGACCAGCGGTGTAAAAAGCGAGGCGGTCGAGGGGATCGGCAACAGCGAAAAGGAGCGTCGCGGCCGGATTCTGACAGACCGCTATAACCGGGTGCAGGGCTTCGATAATATTTTTGCCATCGGCGATATCGCCATTACCGACGATCCGCAATATCCCGCAGGTTATCCCCAATTGGCCCGCGTAGCCATTTCACAGGGCGAACGGATCGCAGCTAACCTGATAGCCGTATCCAAAGGCAAGCCGATGGAACCGTACGAATACCGTTCGATCGGTGTGCTGGCTACGGTCGGTCGCAACCGGGCTTTCGCCGAATGGGGGAAATTCCGGATCAAAGGCTTCATGGCGTGGTTGGCCTGGTGTTTCGTGCACATTCTTTTCCTACTCGGCGTGCAGAATAAAATCAAGGTGTTCAGCGGTTGGGTGTGGAACTATTTCGGCAAAGATTTGCCCGTCCGGCTGATTATCGGGTGCGGCGTTCCCTGCAAAGATGCCAAATAACCCGGGACTATCTTCAGAGCCAGGACGGTTGAAGGAACGTATTTTCCGTTTTCAATCGCATGGACCGTCTGGCGACTTACGCCGATCATGTCGGCCTATTCGTCTTCCGTTTTTTCTTTTGAAAAGGCCACGGACAGCAATCCTGCCATTGACAGTACCATCCGTAGCCTATCTGTTGTCACCGCAAAAGGCAAGTGTCACATTCCATTTTCTCTTGCCATGTGTTTATACTGATTTGTTGCGATTTGGTCTGCCTCGATTGTTTGAATTGAATACCTCATTGGCGGTTGCAAGAACGAAGCGGGCCGGATAAATACCCGGCCCGCTTCGTTCTTGCAATGTCGTTTATATGCCGATTTTTCCTTTACTCGGCGCCATCCGTTTCCGATTCTTTCATGTTGTGGAAAACGTTGGTGACGTCATCGTCTTCTTCGAATTTCTCGATCAGTTTCTCGATCGATGCGCGTTGTTCGTCGGTCACCTCTTTCGTGTCGAGCGGAATGCGTTCGAATTCACCGCTGATCAGTTCGTAGTTGTGATCCTCGATGTATTTCTGGATTTTGCCGTATGCTTCGAAGCTGCCATAGATGACGATTTCGTTCTCGTCTGCGAATACTTCGTCCACGCCGCAGTCGATCAGCTCCAGTTCCAGTTCGTCGAGGTCGATGCCTTCGACTTTCGTAATTTTGAAGACGCACTTGTGATCGAACATGAAATCCACGGAACCGGTGGTGCCCAGCGATCCGCCCGCCTTATTGAAATAACTGCGGACATTGGCTACGGTGCGGGTCGAATTGTCGGTAGCGGTTTCGATGATCATGGCGATGCCGAACGGAGCGTAGCCTTCGTAGACCATCTCCTTGTAGTCGGCAGTGTCTTTCGATACGGCGCGTTTGATAGCCCGCTCGACGTTCTCTTTGGGCATGTTCGCCGCCTTGGCATTCTGGATCAGCACACGCAGACGGGTGTTTCCCCCCGGGTCGGGTCCGGCCGCCTTGACGGCGATCTCAATTTCCTTGCCCAGCTTGGTGAAGGTGCGGGCCATGTTCCCCCAGCGTTTCAGCTTGCGTGCTTTGCGGTATTCGAATGCTCTTCCCATATGGTTGTTTGGTTTAATTTTTGATTTTTAAATATACAAAGCTATATCCTTTTAGCGAAAAAGGCAAAAAAATGTCTATTTTTGTCAGGTTTAACACGATGGCCATGACTTTGGACGAACAGATCAATCAAGCGCTGGAAGTGCTTCGCCGCGGGGGAATCATCCTCTATCCCACCGATACGGTTTGGGGTATCGGATGCGATGCGACGAATCCGGAAGCGGTCGGGAAAATATATGCACTGAAAAAGAGTGAAAACAAAAAGAGCATGCTGGTGCTGCTCGACCAGATCGAAAAGGTGTCGCTTTATATCCAGAAGGTACCGGACGTAGCGTGGCAGTTGTACGAAGTGGCGGACAAGCCGCTGACGCTGATTCTACCCGAGGCGCGCGGCGTAGCGGCTAACCTGATTCCCGAAGAAGGAACGCTCGGGATCCGCATTGCCGACCATGAGTTCTGCAAACGTTTGATCCGCAAATTGCGCAAACCGTTGGTTTCGACCTCGGCCAATATTACCGGCCAACCCACTCCGGCCACTTTCAGCGAAATTTCGAAAGAGATCGTCGACGGCGTCGATTTGGTCATTGATCCGCAGTTCGACGAGCATCCGACGCATAAAGCGTCGTCGATCCTGATGGTCGGCATAGATGGTGAAATCAAAATTATCCGGGCCTGACGATGACAACGACTCCGATCCAGATGCGTTTTGCCGATGTCGATATGCTGGGACATGTCAACAACGTCAACCAGCAGCACTATTTCGACGTGGGTAAAAGCGATTTCTTCGCGCAGGTGCTCGATCCTGCGCCCAATTGGAAACAAGAGGGACTGATTACCGTTTCGACCTATAACGACTATCTGGCCCAGATCCGTTACGGAGAGCCGATTGCCGTGCTGACCCGCATCGAGAAGGTCGGGAACAAAAGTTTTACGCTTTTCCAGCAGATTGTCAATACCGCGACACAAGAGGTGAAAACCCAGAGCCGTTCCGTGCTGGTCGCTTTTGATTTCGTGGCCCAAGTATCCATTCCGTTGTTAGAGCCGTGGCGGAAAAGTTTCGGAAAACAACTTTAAAACTTGTACCGTTAACCACGGGTGAATAATCTTCCTGTCAAAATAACAACCGGAGACTTACTTCTTTGCAGCAAAGTCTCCGGTTGTTATTTGTCTTTTTGTCAGGTAAACAGATTTTTACCACGCGAACAGCGGGTAGTTTTTCATCAGGGCATTGACCTCTTTGCGTACCTGGGCGATATTGTCCGGATTTTCGGGTTCGTTCAGGACACGGTCGATGAAATCGACGATCTGATCCATCTGTGTCTCTTTCAGTCCACGGGTCGTGATGGCCGGGGCACCCACACGGATACCGGAGGTCTGGAACGGGGAGCGCGAGTCGAAGGGCACCATATTTTTGTTGGTCGTAATATCGGCCTGTACCAGCACCTTTTCGGCTGCCTTGCCGGTCAATTCCGGGAATTTCGTGCGCAGGTCGATCAGCAGCAGGTGGTTGTCCGTGCCGCCCGAAACGATCTTATATCCCCGCTTGGCAAATGCTTCGGCCATGGCTGCGGCATTTTTCTTGACTTGAGTCTGGTATTCCTTGTAGGACGGTTCGAGTGCTTCGCCGAATGCGACGGCCTTGGCTGCAATCACATGTTCCAGCGGACCGCCCTGGATGCCGGGGAATACGGCAGAGTTGAGCATCGCCGACATTTTCTTGATTTCGCCCTTCGGGGTCTTAACGCCCCACGGATTGTCGAAGTCTTTCCCCATCAGGATAACGCCGCCGCGCGGCCCGCGCAGGGTTTTGTGCGTTGTCGAGGTGACGATGTGCGCATATTTGACCGGGTTGTCGAGCAGTCCGGCGGCGATCAGACCTGCCGTATGCGCCATGTCGATCATCAGCAAAGCCCCGACCTTGTCGGCGATTTCACGCATCCGCTTATAATCCCATTCGCGGCTGTAAGCCGATGCCCCGCCGATAATCATTTTGGGTTTGTGCTCCAGAGCGAGCCGTTCCATGGCATCGTAGTCGACCGTCCCGGTCTCTTCGGAGAGTTTGTAACCGATGGCTTTGTAGAGAAGGCCTGAGGTGTTGACGGGCGAACCGTGCGAAAGGTGGCCGCCGTGTGCGAGGTCGAGTCCCATGAAGGTGTCTCCCGGTTGGAGTACGGTGAAAAAGACGGCCATATTGGCTTGAGCTCCCGAGTGCGGCTGTACGTTGGCATACTCGGCGCCGAACAGTTTGCAGAGCCGATCTATAGCCAGTTGTTCCACCTGGTCTACGACCTGGCAGCCGCCGTAATAACGTGCGCCGGGATAGCCCTCGGCGTATTTGTTGGTCAGTACCGAGCCCATAGCCTGCATCACCTGGTCGCTCACGAAGTTCTCCGAAGCGATCAGCTCGATACCTTGCATCTGGCGCTGTTTTTCCTGTTCGATCAGATCGAAAAGTTTGGTGTCTTTAGTCATTGCCGGTGAGGATTATGAATTTTGCTGTTGAATGCACCAAAGGTAAGAAAAAAGAGGAGAACAAACGCTCCTCTTTTTCCATTTTCGTCTATTTGTCCGCAGGAAGTGTCCCCATGCCGGAAAAATGCCGTTGCTGTCAATTGGCGGCCAGGGGCGTCTTTTTGGTAAAAACCAGCGTCGGATCGAGCGGATAGCGCCCGAAATCCACGCCGTAGAGTGCCATTCCCCCGGTAATGCCGTCCGGTACCGCAAGGCGGAGTACGATCGGTTCACCTTCTTTCAAGGCATCCAGCGGTAGAGCGGCTTCGATCAGGTAGCCGTAAGAGCCTGCTTCGCGTAGGTAGTTGTCGTGCGGTTGCGCATGCCACGAGAGGATGCCGCGGTGGTCGGCCGGATCGTCCTCGAGCCAGTAACTGCCCGCTTTCTGGCCGTTCACGCTGACCGTCACCCACGATTCCCAGCGCAGTTGGTCGGTCATCGCGTATGAATTCGTACTTTTGCAGGGGTCGTGCGTGCCGCCGCCGCGCATAAAATCCAGATCCACGAGCGAATCTATGCCTTCCAGATCTTTGCCGAAGAGCTGTTTGGCAGAGGCTTCAAACACCAGCGAAGCGGCCGCGATATCCTCTTTTTTCAATCCGGCAGGCCACGGAATCGTGTATTCGAAATAGCCGCTGCCGGTGCCGTTGACTTTCAGTCCGTCCAGAACGTTCCACTGCTTGACCGACCAATCCCGGGCCGAGAACGATGCGGGAGCGAACGAAACGCATTGCAATCCGGTATCCTGAACCGGATCGCCGTCTTTGACCACGAAGGTGACGAAGTTGCGGTGCAGGACTTTTCCGGCCTGATCTGTCAGTTGCATCTGCAACAGGTAGAGTCCATTGCCCTTGGGCATGTCAACCGAAACTTCCCCTACTGCCCCGTTCAGGTAAGGCGTGAAGGGAATGTCCAATGCTTGCTGCCCGTACTCTGCTTTGCGTCCCAGTTGATCCCATCCGACCAACTTCGTGTGGAGGATGAGCGCGCCCGGATTCTTGTCGGTCATAAACGAAGCGACCAGCGGAACCGCTACTGTGGAGCCGCCTTTGACATCGCTGCAAAGGTCGATTTTCGGAACTATATAGTAAAGGCTGTGGAAGTCGGCCATCGTCATACCCGGTACCAGATCGCTGAGGCCGTCGATCTTCGGTGAACGGTCGTATTTCACATAACCGTTCCATTCGTTGATCACGTCGTGGTGTTCGGTATAGAGCCAGCCGCACACTTTCGGGTGTGAACGAAAACCGTTCATCATGATGTGATAGTCCCAGGTGAAATCCACATCGCCGGTACTTCCTTTGTAACCCCACACGTTGCCGCACTCGCTGTTGAACATCGGTTCGCCCCCTTGGCGGTTGCCTCCGATGTAGTTGTGGGTCGAACCGGGATACGTGTTGTCGTCGAATTGCGCGATCGTCTCCTCCCACTGATAACCCGGATGATAGCCGTGCCATGTGTTCAGGTCGGTCTGGACATGATCTTCGTTGCAGGGCGAATTGTCCTCGACCAACCGCGAAGGATCGAGCTTCTTCGTCTCGTGGTACATGCTGCGTACCCACTCCTGCGTTTCCGGCAGGAAAGCCCGTTTAGGTTTGCCTTTTTCGTCGGTTCCTCCGGTATTGGTGAACAGACCCCACGTTTCGTTGAAATTAACCCATGAGAAAATCGACGGGTGGTTGTAGTCTCGCTTGACCTGTGCACGCATGCAGTGTTCCCAATCCTTCTTTGCGGAATCGGTCGGTTCGCCCCAGAAATTCGGCGTGTCGGCCATGATCAGCAGGCCCAGTTTGTCGGCCCAGTAAAGTTTGCGGGGCACTTCGACTTTAATGTGGATACGGTTGCCGTTTAGTCCGAGGCGTTTCGACAGAAGAATCTCGTCGCGCATGAACTCGTCGCTCGGGAAGGTATAGTAGCCCTCGGGATGATAGCTTTGGTCCAGGCACAGTTGCAGGTAGACCGGCTTGTTGTTCAGCGCTACATAAGGATAATCCGAGCCGGGCAGCATCGTGGTGCTGATTTTTCGTTGGCCGAAATAGCTGTCTACCTGGTCCTGCGGTTGTCCGTTTGCATACAGGCTGACCGTAGTTTCGTACAGATACGGGTCGTCCAGCTCCCAGAGACGCTGGTCGGACAACGGGATTTCGAACTCTTGTACGGTCGATTTTTTTGCCTTTCCTTTCGGTTGGTAGGTGAAATCCGTTTGTTCCCCGTTTTTGAATTTGATCCGGATGGTCGCATCTTTGGCGGGAACGCCATTCAGCCCTACTTGTACTTTGACCGCTGAGCGGTCGATGTCGGGTGTGAAATGCACGTAATCGATGTAGTCGTTCCCACGCGCTTCGAGGTAAACCGTCTGCCAGATGCCGCGCGCGTTGCCGTAGCCCTGTTTGCCTGCGAGCCGGTCGTTGCCGCCTTTATCTTCCACGCCGATAACGAGGTTTTGCGGCATGCCGAATTGCAGGTTGGGCGTCAGTTCGAATTCGAACGGTGTATAGCCTCCTTCATGCGCTCCGAGGTAGCGACCGTTGAGCCACACTTTGGTTCCCCAGTCCGCTGCGCCGATTACCAGGAAAACACGTTTGCCCCGCCACGATTCGGGGATGGAGACCTGCCGCGCGTACCAGGCGGAATCCCCGAGATTGGCCACGCCCGAAAGCGGGGAACCCCATGGGAACGGGACGTTGATCGTATGGTCGAAAGTGCCGGTTTGTCCTGTCTGAAGTGCTTTCTGGGCCAGTGCTTCGTTAAATGTAAAAGCCCACGGGCCGTTGAGATTGATCCATTCGGACCGTTCGAAATCCGGACGCGGATGTTCAGGCAGCGGAATTTTTGCGACGGTGCGGCCCAGAGAGACCGTAGCCGCCAATGCCAACAGGCAACATAGGAATAGATTTCTTTTCATTGAGATAGCTTTAGGTGGAGAGTTGATCCTTCAGTTTGTTCAAGGAATCCAAAATTAAGCAAAAGAAGAGCAACGACAAAATTTTAAAATTGATAAATAAATCCTTACCTTTGGTCATCAGCAACAGGCTGAAAACGTTATAAATTTACTCACCTATTTAAGAGAAACGGATGAAACTACTTGAAGGAAAAGTTGCCGTGGTTACCGGTGCTGCACGCGGTATCGGCAAGGCGATTGCGATGAAGTTCGCTCAGGAAGGGGCTTCGGTAGCCTTTACCGACCTGAAGGCGGATGAGAATTTCCAGAACACAGAAAAAGAGCTGCAGGCGCTCGGCGTCAAAGCTAAGGGATATACCTCCAATGCCGCCGATTTCGAGGACACCGCCAAGGTGGTCTCCGAGATCGTCAAGGACTTCGGCCGGATTGACGTACTGGTCAACAATGCCGGCATTACCCGCGATGGCCTGATGATGCGCATGAGCGAGCAGCAGTGGGATATGGTGATCAATGTGAACCTGAAGTCCGCGTTTAACTTCATCCATGCGGTCACTCCCATCATGATGAAGCAGAAGAACGGCAGCATCATCAACATGGCTTCGGTTGTCGGTGTGTCGGGCAATGCCGGACAGGCTAACTATTCGGCATCGAAAGCGGGTCTGATCGGTCTGGCCAAATCTATTGCGAAAGAGCTCGGTTCACGCGGTATCCGTGCCAACGCGATTGCTCCTGGTTTCATCATCACCGACATGACTGCACAGCTTTCGCAGGAAGTGCGCGACGAATGGGCCCAGAAGATTCCGCTGCGCCGCGGCGGTACGCCTGAGGATGTGGCTAACGCCGCTCTGTTCCTCGCTTCCGACCTGTCGGGTTATGTCAGTGGACAGACCATTCACGTATGCGGTGGTATGAATACCTGATTTTGAGGACAAAGGATTTTTATCGCGATAACGCCGCTCCTTTAAGGAGCGGCGTTACTCGTTTGATTGCAAGCGGATTGTAGCTAAAGGTTGTACGGCCGGCCGGAAAAAACGGTTAAAAACCTAAAATAAAATGAGATTCCTATTGCTTTCCCGAACTTTTTGCTTTTCTTTGTGCTGAAACATTCTTTTAATTTTATTTTTTATGAAAGGTACAGTAAAATGGTTTGATTCGGCCAAAGGTTATGGCTTCATCAAAACCGAAGAAGGTAGCGACATTTTCGTTCACTACACAGGTATTAACAAAGATGGCTTCCGCGGTTTGGAAGAAGGCCAGAATGTCGAGTTCGAAGTGGGCGAAGGCAAGAAGGGCGAGCAGGCTGTTAACGTTAACGTAATAGAATAATTCGGTATTTTCAAGATACTTAATTTAGACTATTAGAAGTAAAAAAGAGAGGGTCCCGTGGAACCCTCTCTTTTTGTTTGCCTGCGGAAAGGCTATTTCTTGGCTGCCGGAGCGGGTGTGCCCTGAAGTTCCTGGGCGCATTGCTGCAGCATGACGATGATAATGTCGGTCGTCCCCGGATCGACACACATGTCCTGTGCGAAGGTTGCCGGCTGCGGATAGGCTTCTTTCACCTTGCCGGTGAAGCATGTGTAAAACGCGCTGATTTGATCCGGCGTCAGGTCTGCCGGCAGAATGCCGATCGACTGCAGCTGCGGGTAAGGGAATACCAGCGGGAGATTCTCGTAGTTGGCACCGAGCATCTCCGTCGTACAATTGATCATCACTGAGGTCAGCGTATCCGTTTTCCCCGTTAGCTTGTCGTACTTGTTGTAATCGGGATAGGTGCCTTCGACGGTGGTTACGACGCAATTTTCGATATTAGCAAAATTGTTGTCTTCCATGTGCTTGAGCATGGTTTTCTCTTTGTGGGCACGTACGACTTCTTTCACTTCGGTACGTTCCTTGTCGGTCCATTGTTTGGTTTGCGCGCAGGAAACCAGTACCAGAATAGCGGATAACGCCAGTACAATTTTTTTCATCTTGATTGGAATTAGATTAAACGTTTCAGTCGATTCGTTGTAAGTTATCATTATAAATGCGATACTGCGTTTTTAAACAAATTTAGTACCAAAATACAACGGCGGGCAGGGACGCACTGAAGGCTTTGCGGTTTTTTCCCGTTAAGGTGCAATTCGGATGGGTTTTCTTCCGTTTTTCAATTACATTTGTTCTGTCGCCGGACAGGTAAGCCGCCGGATGCTTCTCATGTACGGCTGATGCCTGTTTGAAAGAGAAACGATACTTATTCAAAGCTCTGTTTATGGACATCCTGGAATTACGTGAATATTGCCTGGCATTGCCGTTGGCTGAAGAGACCACACCGTTCGATGAAATGACGCTGGTGTACAAGGTCGCAGGCAAGATGTTCCTGTTGACGGATATGGCCGATTTTCGCTGGATCAACGTCAAATGCGATCCGGACCGTGCGGTCGAGTTGCGGGACCGTTATGCGGAGGTGAAAGAAGGGTATCACATGAACAAACGCCACTGGAATACAGTGGATATGGCCGGAAACTTACCCGAACCGCTGATTCGGGAGTGGATCCTCGATTCTTATCGGTTGGTGGTGAATTCCCTGCCGCGTGCCAAGCGGGAAACGCTGTTGCGGCTGTTGGAGGAGGACAAAACATAAATCCGGGGCTTCGTACAATTCAAAATCGACAATCGTAAAACTAAATAGGTATATACTTAACATGAACCTGACGGAGACGATATTGCCAATGCCGGACGATTACGAGGGGAAAGTGATCGCTACGCTCCTGCGAGCCGACAGCACCGCACCTTCTGACCGGGCGGTGCTCTACCTGCATGGTTATATCGATTATTTTTTTCAAACACACATGGCGGAACGGTTTGCCGGCGAAGAGTGGAACTTCTATGCCCTCGACCTGCGCAAATACGGCCGCTCCCTCCTGCCCCATCAACATGCCTATTATTGTCGGGACCTGCACGAATATTTTCCGGAAATCGATGCCGCATTAGAGCGGATTGCATCGGATGGCAATACGGATATCACGTTGTTGGGACATTCTACCGGGGGGCTGATCGCCGCTTTGTATGCCGCTCAGGGAAGAGAACGGATGAAGGTCAACCGATTGGTGCTTAACAGTCCGTTTTTCGCTTTCAATGTAGGTTGGTTTAAGCGGGCTGTGGCTGTTCCTGCGGCAGCGTGGCTGAGTCGGCTGATGCCTTACGCAGCAAAGCGCAATGAGCTTTCCCCGCTGTATTATGTCAGCGTTCACCGCTCGATGAAAGGCGAATGGGATTTTGATCCGCGTCTGAAACCCCGGCAGGGAGTTCCGCTCTATTTTGCATGGCTCGGCGCAATCCGCCGCGGGCAGCATCAGCTGCGCCGGGGATTGCACCTGGAGATACCGGTGTTGGTCATGCATTCTGCTCGTTCGTCGAGGCCCCGCATCTGGAATGACGGTTGCATGCGTACCGATATAGTGCTCAATGTAGCGGACATTCGCCGTTACGGTTGGAAACTGGGGGACGATGTGACGGATGTCGCTGTCGAAGGCGGGCTGCATGACCTGGTGCTCTCGCGTGCGGAGGTGCGTGAGCGGGTGTTTAAGGTAATGACCGAATGGATGAATGAACATACGAACCAAATAAACCATTAACAGATAGATGGAATCGATCAAACAGATATTCCGGATTGGCAACGGGCCGTCGAGCAGCCACACGATGGGGCCGAAACGGGCGGCTGAAATGTTTCTGGCACGTAACCGCGAGGTAGACAGCTTTCGGGTAACGCTTTACGGCAGTTTGGCCGCGACGGGTCGCGGCCACATGACCGATGTGGCGATTAAATCGGTATTGGAACCGGTAGCTCCGTTGGAGATCGCCTGGAAACCCGAAGTGTTCCTGGATTTTCATCCCAATGGCATGCTGTTCGAATCGCTGAAGGCCGACGGCTCGGTAATTCAGGCCTGGACGGTCTACAGTGTCGGCGGAGGGGCTTTGGCCAGTGATGACCTGAGCGACCCGCAACCGGAGCACGTATACGGCATGTCAACGGTTTCGGAGATACAGCAATGGTGCGACAAACAGGGCGGTAGCTACTGGGAGTATGTACAACAGTGCGAAGGCGATGAAATCTGGGATTATCTCGAAGAGGTTTGGCGGGTGATGGTGGATGCTGTTCACCACGGACTCGAGACCGAAGGAATCATTCCCGGAGGACTGGGTATCCGGCGCAAGGCTGGCAGCTACCTGATCCGGGCCAACAGCTATTCCGGGACGATGAAGAGCCGAGGACAGGTATATGCGTATGCATTGGCCGTGTCGGAAGAGAATGCTACAGGAGGCAAAATCGTTACGGCTCCGACCTGCGGTTCGTGCGGTGTATTGCCTGCAGTACTTTATCAAATCAAGGAAACGCGTAATTTCATCGACAAACGGATTCTCCGGGCTTTGGCGACGGCCGGCCTGTTCGGCAATGTCGTGCGGACGAATGCATCGATCTCAGGAGCCGAGGTGGGGTGTCAGGGAGAGATAGGCGTTGCTTGTGCAATGGCCGCTGCAGCGGCCTGTCAGTTGTTCGGCGGCTCTCCGGCCCAAATCGAATATGCGGCCGAAATGGGGTTGGAGCACCACCTTGGGCTCACCTGCGATCCCGTTTGCGGTTTGGTGCAGATTCCGTGTATCGAGCGCAACGCCTTTGCGGCGGCCCGGGCCATGGATGCCAACAGCTACTCGACTTTTTCCGACGGCAAACACCGCGTAAGCTTTGACAAAGTGGTCGAGGTGATGAAGCAAACCGGGCATGATTTGCCGAGTCTCTATAAGGAGACCGCTACGGGCGGTTTGGCCAAATACATGCAGGAGCAGGACGGTTCGTTTAAAACGTTCTAGGGGGATTCCTGATTATCATTTTTTGATGCACGCTTCTCCTGCGGTATAGTCGGGAATCGGAGGGTACGTGTAACCATTGCCGACCGGGATACATGATTCGGATAAACGATTGGAGGGGAGAGGCATCGCGCCTCTCCCCTCCTCTGTCTTCTATTGCGGCCCCCTCGCTTTAGTCCAGTTTCAGGTAGCGGGTGAGGGTCGATTTCAGCGATTCAACGCCTTGCGTCAGTTTCATTTTGACAAGTTGCTGGTAAAAGAGCTTCAGGTGCAGGCTCTCGTCGGCAATCAGTTTGTCAAGCATTTGCAGGATGGTTTTTGCACTTTTCGACTGAGAGGCGATCTTCTCTTGGACCGATTCGTAGAATTGGATGGTCAAAATTTCGTTTTTAATACTGATAACCAATGCTTCGCCGGCATTTTTACCCAGTTCGAGCTTTTTAGTATTCAGAGGCTGCGGGATTGTACCTTTCAGTTTGATTACTACGTCGCGCACGTTGGCGAAATGCTTCATTTCAACCAATCCTACGCCCAGTACGAGATCCCCGATCTCTTCGTCGTATAACCCGGCCATCTGGGTGTATTGCAGGATCGCCATTAGTTCCGATTCGCCTTCGCTCTGGAGGGCCGGATAAAACCATTCGGGCTTAATCGCTTCGTCATATTGCAGGTCGTCTATATCGGGCCATTCAACACTGGAATCGGAGTATTTAAGTACATCCACTAAGGCATCCGCCATCGCATCTACGTAGTTTTTCATCATGCATGAGTTGTAAGTTGGACAAAAGGTTGATTGGTGTATAATGAATCAAAAAATATACCATATCCGGTATTTACAATCATTTAACCTCTGCTTGTGGGATCAAGCTCCCATTGATTCCGCTTCGCCGTCCGGAAACGACAAGCCCCGCATTGGAAAATGCGGGGCTTGCGGCAAGGTTTTTTGTGATGGGAAACCGAAAGGAAGCTATTTACGTTTAGCTTTTGCGGCGGCCTGCTGCTGTTGCAGCTTTACCATCTCTTCGTAACGCTGCTGCCATTTGGATTTTTTCTGTGGTTTCTTGGCATTCTCCTTCATCCGCTGGTGCAACTTGTCCTCGTTCACGATGTAGCGGAAACCGTAGGTCTGCCCGATCGTAATGATATTGCTGAGCAGGTAGTAATAGCTCAGTCCGCTCGAGTAATTGTTGAACCAAAGCAACAGCATGATCGGCATCAGGTAAAGCATCATGAACTTCATCCCGGCCATTTGCGGGGCCGAACCTGCTGTCTGTGCGTAGTTGATCCGCGATGAGACGTACACGGATACGGCCATCAGCAGCGCGAACAGGCTGACGTGGCTGCCGTAGAACGGGATGTTGAACGGCAGCTGCAGGATGCTGTCGTATGACGAGAGGTCGTCTGCCCACAGGAAATGCTCACCGCGCAACTCGATCGACGCCGGGAAGAAGCGGAACATCGCGATCAGGATCGGGAACTGGATCAGCAACGGGATACATCCCCCCATCGGGTTGACGCCGGCGCTCTTGTACAACGCCATCATCGCCTGCTGTTTCTTCATGGCATCCGCCTGGTTGGGATACTTCTCGTTGAGTTTGTCCACTTCCGGCTTCAACAGCCGCATTTTGGCCGTCGAGAGATACGATTTATAGGTCAGCGGCGAAATCAGGATTTTGAGGATGATCGTCAGCAACAGAATGATGATTCCGTAGTTGGCGATGTGCTTGCCCAACGTATCGAAGGTCGGGATCACGAGCCAGCGGTTGATCCAGCCGACGATCCAGCCGCCCAGCGGGATCAGCCTTTCGAAATGCAGGTCGCCGTATTTTTTCAGTACCGAGAATTTGTTCGGGCCGAAATAGAAATTGAAGTTGTACTCCGTAAGCTGCGGGGAGAAAGGAACCGACAATTTGGCTTTGAAGGTCTTGATTTTACCCTCGCCCGGCTGGAACGTGGTATATTCGACCGTCCCGTTCTGGAAGTCATTCTGTGACACGAGGATCGACGAGAAGAACTGCTGTTTGAAAGCCACCCACTTCAACTTGCTGTTGATCGTTTCGCTCTTGGCCTCTTTGGACATGCCCAGTTGTTCGATCGATTCGTCGCCGGGGTATTTGTAGGCGATGGTCGTATAGTTGTTCTCGTTGTCGAACCCCTTTTCGTTTTGCATGCCGACATTCTGCCAGATGATTTCGAGGTCGCTCTGGTTCTGGGCGAGCAAACGCTCCATGCCCACGAACCGCACGTCGAAATCGATCATGTAGTTGTCTTTGTAAATTTTGTAGACAAAATCGACATGGGCTGCGGAATCGACATCGAGCCGCATCGTGAAGCTCTTCTCCGTTTCGTTCGCCCCGAAAACGAGGTCGGTGGTCGAATCGGCAACGAAATAGTAGTCGCCGGTATTGATCTGGATATTATTGAACTGTTGTTTGACGAAGAACGACAGGTCGAAGACCGCAGCCGAATCGGGAAAGAGTACCAGCGGGCTTCCGTTGTAGGTTTTGTAGTCTTTCAGCACGACCGAAGCCACCCGGCCCCCCTTGTTGGAAAAGGTGACCTTCATCAGGTCGTTCTCGATTTCATAATGCTTTTCGGTGCCTTCGGTCGCCTTGAACAGGCTCACGCCGATGTGTTGTTCGAGTTGAGCCGCGGCACTGCCCGAAGCGCTGTCCATCACGGTGACGGAAGCATCTGCGGCCGGCACTTCGACCGCTTCGGAAGCGGCTTGTTGGGTAGTCGTTTGTGGTTCTTGCGCAAGTTTTTCCTGAATCGAGGAGTTGTACCAGGTGAATCCGAAGAGGATCGCACCGATGACGATCAGTCCGATTAGTGTTCTTTTATCCATTGATCGGGACGATTATTTACTGTTATGGGTTTGACAATAATCCGTGGCCGCCTTGACAAAGGAGACGAACAGCGGATGCGGGTTCTGTACGGTACTCTTGTACTCGGGATGGTATTGTACGCCGATGAACCACGGGTGGTTTTCCAGTTCGACCACTTCGACCAGGTTCGTGTCGGGATTGATGCCGACCGGTTTGAGCCCGGCTTTGGTGAATTCGTCGAGATAGTCGTTGTTGAATTCATAACGGTGGCGGTGACGCTCGATAATTTGCGTCTTTCCATAAGCCTTCGCGGCTTTGGATCCTTTCGTCAGCGTGCAGGGATAGCCGCCCAGACGCATCGTACCGCCCTTTTCGGTCACACCTTTCTGCTCTTCCATCAGGTCGATTACCGGGTGCGTCGTATTCTCCATTTCCGTCGAATTGGCATCCGCATAACCGAGGGTATGGCGGGCGAACTCCACGACGGCGCACTGCATGCCGAGGCAGATGCCGAAGAACGGGATTCCGTTTTCCCGGGCGTATTTCACCGCCGTAATCTTGCCTTCGATGCCGCGGTGCCCGAATCCGGGCGCTACCAAAATACCGCACATGCCCTTGAGCTGTGCCGCGATATTTTCTGGCGTGATTTTTTCGGAGTTGACGTAGTGCAATTTGACTTTGGTGTGGTTTGCCGCACCCGCATGCACGAACGATTCGACAATCGACTTGTAAGCGTCGGGCAGTTCCGTGTATTTGCCTACCAGGGCGATGTGCACGAGGTTGTTCGGATGCTTGACCTTGTCGACGAATTCGATCCATTGCGCCAGATCGGGCTCGCCTTCGTGCGGCAGCTGCAACTTGTCGAGCGCCACGATGTCCAGTTTCTGGTTCAGCATCATCAATGGCACTTCGTAAATGGTCGGCACGTCGATCGATTCGACTACCGCACTCACGTCCACGTTACAGAACAGTGCAACTTTGCGGCGCACTTCGTTGGTCAGGTGCTTTTCGGTACGCAGGACCAGAATGTCCGGTTGCAATCCGTTTTCGAGCAATTGTTTCACCGAATGTTGGGTCGGCTTGGTTTTCAGTTCGCCGGAAGCCGCCATGTAAGGAATCAGCGTCAGGTGGACGATCAGCGTGTTGCCGTAGCCCAGCTCATAACGGAGCTGACGCACCGATTCGATGTAAGGCAGCGATTCGATATCGCCGACCGTACCGCCGATTTCGGTGATAATCACGTCATACATCTTCTTGGCGCCGAGCAGTTTGATACGGCGTTTGATCTCGTCGGTAATATGCGGGATCACCTGTACGGTTTTGCCGAGAAACTCTCCGCGGCGTTCCTTGTTGATAACGCTTTGGTAGATGCGCCCGGTGGTGACGTTGTTGGCTTTGGAAGTCGGAATATTCGTAAAGCGTTCGTAGTGGCCGAGGTCGAGGTCGGTTTCGGCGCCGTCTTCGGTTACGTAGCACTCGCCGTGTTCGTAAGGATTCAGCGTGCCGGGATCGACATTGATGTAAGGGTCGAGTTTTTGGATCGCTACCCGGTATCCGCGCGCCTGCAACAGGCGCGCCAGGGATGCTGAAATAATTCCCTTGCCCAGGGACGATGCCACACCTCCCGTAACGAAGATGTATTTGGTTTTTGTCGTGTTGCTTGCAGCCATGATAAATCTAATCTACTTCTATTCTGCCTGGTTATTCTGTTTGTCTATCAAATCGATCTTTTCGATCAGGGAAGCCATCTCCTCTTTGGCCTTCGTGATTTTGTTGTTCACTTCCCGGATCATCCCCTCCGCATTTTTGCTCTTCGAAAAGAAACCGATGTTGTTCTCGAGCAATGCGATGTCGGCTTCGAGCTGCTTCAT
This sequence comes from Alistipes indistinctus YIT 12060, assembly GCF_025144995.1. Lineage (NCBI taxonomy): Bacteria > Pseudomonadati > Bacteroidota > Bacteroidia > Bacteroidales > Rikenellaceae > Alistipes > Alistipes indistinctus. The sequence goes on from NZ_CP102250.1 coordinate 383,569, forward strand.
TTTGTTGTAGAGACGCTCCCGTTCATAACGCAGCCGGCGGTCTCCCCCTTCGGCCAACGAAGAGATTTTACCTTTGAAGCGCTCCATGCGGTGTTCTTTTTCGTTGCCGCGCAACTTGGCGAAAATAGCGTTGACCGCTTTGCGGTACTCCTTCTGTATCGCCTCTTTCTGTTTGATGGGTACGAAACCGATTTCCGCCCAACGGCGCTGGAGCTCCTTGAGGGTTTCGAAACCGATCTCTTTACCTTCGGCAGCGAACGACTTCAACTCGTCGAGCAATTGCCGTTTTTTCGACAGGTTCTCTTCATACTGGCTGTCCAGCGAGGAGAAAAATGCGGTTTTGCGTTCGAAGAATTTGTCACATGCGCTGCGGAAACGTTTCCACACGGCGTCTGAGTAGCGGCGCGATACGGGGCCGATCTCCTTCCAACGCTTCTGTAGGGCGATCAGTTCGTCGGTCACCTTTTTCCACTCGCTGCTCTCTTGCAGGGCTTCGGCGGCCGCACAAATGTCGTTCTTGAGGTGAAGGTTGTTCTCCATCTCGGCTTTGATCTGCAGGTAGAAATTGCGCTTGTTTTCGAAAAATTTATCGCAGGCGTTGCGGAAACGTTCGTATACTTTCGTATTGTCCTTCTTCGGGGCGAAACCGATCGTCTTCCATACCTTCTGGATTTCGATCAGTTGGTCCGAAGCCTTGTTCCACTCCTTACGCGTCGAGAGCGGTGCGGCGAGCAGTTCTTCGGTCTTTACGCACAACTCGGTTTTCAACTCCAGGTTCCGTTTCTGTTCCTCTTTGATGGAGTTGAAGTACTCTTGATGGCGTTTGTTGACCTTTGCGCTCGCTTCGCGGAAACGCTCCCAGAGCTGCTCCTTGTATTCGTTGGCTACGGGGCCGGTTTCGCGCCACTGGTCGTGCAGTTTTTGCAGTTTGTGGAACGCATTGATAACCGAAGGTTCCAAAACGAGGGCCTCGGCCTCTTCACAAAGTTGCAATTTGGCTTCGTAGTTCTTCTTCAGGTCTAAATCACGAAGTTCTTTATTGATCTTGATGAAGTTGTAGAAGTTTTCGACATGCAGGTTGTATGTCTCCCACAGATCTTTGACATAAGTCAGCGGCACGGGGCCGGTCTCTTTCCAACGTTGTTGCAGCTCCCGGAAAGTATTGAAGGTGTGGTTGAGCGTTTCGTTGCTGTCGATCAGCTCTTTGAGCTCATCGATGATTTTCAGTTTGACCTTATAGTTGTTTTCCTTCTCTTCTTCGAGTTTGGCGATGAAGTCGTTGCGCTTTGAGCGGTATTCGGCGAACAGTTCTTTCAGTCGTTGTTCCGCATCGTCGGGCGTAGGTACGAACTCCTCGATTTTGCCCCCGGTTTCGGCGAAGGCGCGCCGGGCCCGTTCGACTTCGGCCCGGTAAGCTTTGTAGAAGGCGATTTTGATCGCTTCGACGTCGCGGCGGATAGTTTGTACGGGCTTGTTTGCCAACAGATCGGACAAAAGTGCCAGCAGTTCGGATTTGGATTTGCCGCTGTAATCGGTTGCAGCGGAACCCTCCTCTTTGGACGATTCGTCGGTATTGCCGCTCTCGTCCTCTTCGCCCAGGTCAAACTCGGGTGCATCGGCGGCCAGTTCGGCCTCTTCGTCGGTGAAATCGACAGCGGCCGGAGCCTCTTCTCCGTCGGTCTCTTGGGTTGCCGGTTCATCCGCCTGAGCGGCGACCGGGGTGGTTTCTTGCGTATCCGCGGTGCTCTCGGGAGCTCCGGATTGTTCCTCGGGAACAAGGATTTTGTCGGTTTCAGTAGTCATCGTGCACGGTGTTTTGTTAGCCCGCTACAGCAGGATTTAAAGAACAAATGTACAGGTTTTTTCTTTAAAATCACAGCGGTATCCCAAAAAGTTCCCCTGAGGTTTTCCGCAGGGTAAATATTTTTGCTAATTAACAATTAGTTAATATTATTTGACGTATTTTGCAGTCAAACTTAAACCTGTTTTAATATTATGGAGCAACGGATTTTGCTGGTCGACGACGAAGCGGATATTTTGGAATTCATCAGTTACAACCTGATCCGGGAGGGCTATCAGGTCTATACGGCCACGAACGGGAAAGAGGCTGTGGCCAAAGCCCGGGAAGTAGTTCCCCATCTGATCCTGCTCGATGTGATGATGCCGGAGATGGACGGGATCGAAACCTGTCAGGAGATCCGCAAACAGGACGAGTTGAAAAATACGCTGATTGCCTTCCTGACGGCGCGGGGCGAGGATTATTCGCAGATTGCCGGTTTCGAGGCGGGCGCGGACGACTACATTGCCAAGCCGATTCGTGTCAAGGTGCTCGTCAGCCGCATCAAGGCGTTGCTGAAACGGTTCGACACCGTCCCGAACGAGGCTCCGGCGGCCGACCGGCCGATCGTGATCGACCGCGAACGCTACCTTGTACTCAAGGAGGGCAAGGAGATCGTACTTCCACGCAAGGAGTTCGAATTGCTCGCGTTGCTCTACTCCAAACCCCAGAAGGTCTTTTCACGTGAAGAGATATTCTCGAATGTTTGGGGCAACGATGTAATCGTCGGCGACAGGACGATCGACGTACACGTCCGCAAGCTGCGGGAGAAGCTCGGAGACCATCATATCGTCACGATCAAAGGGGTCGGTTATAAGTACGAGGATTGAAAATTTAAATCGGATTTCCCTTTTTCAAATAATTTGCATTCCCTATCTTTGTAAGATATTAAGCACAACGAAGGGATGAAGGATATTTTAATGGTCGGAATCGGCGGTTTTGCCGGCAGCGCACTGCGCTACGCGATTTCCCGGGCCATGCTGCCGCTTGCGGCCATGTCTCATTTTCCGTGGCACAGCCTGCTGGTCAACGTCGTCGGCTCGCTGTTGATCGGGGCATTGGTGGCCTGCCGTCTGACGGGACACTGGTATTACCTGGCTGTGATCGGATTTTGCGGCGGATTCGCCACTTTCTCGATGTTTTCGCTTGAAATGTTTAAGATGATCCGCTTGGGGTATACCTCGGGGGCGATCCTTTATCTGGTGGTCAGCATTGCGCTGTCCCTGCTGGCCGTGGCCGGCGGTTTTTTCCTGATTACGAAATACAACTGAATATAATACAGAGTCATGGAATTTGTTGAAAGAATCAAGGCGAAAGCCGCAGAAGAGATCAAAACCATCGTCTTGCCCGAAGCTGCCGAAGAGCGGAACATCAAGGCGGCCAACCAAATCATCAAAGAGGGCTTCGCCAAGCTGGTATTGATCGGCAACCCGGACCAGATCCACCATCTGGCCTCTGAATATTACCTCGACGAGATCGGTAAGGCTACGATCGTCGATCCCGAGAACAATCCTAAAAAAGAGGAGTACGTCGAATTGATGCTGAAGCTGCGTGCCAGCAAAGGACTGACCCGCGAACAGGCTGAAAAACTGATCGTCGATCCGCTCTACCTGGCTGCGCTGATGGTCAAAAACGGCGATGTGGACGGCGAGGTGGCCGGTGCGAACAACGCCACGGGCGACGTATTGCGCCCTGCATTCCAGTATGTGAAGACGCTTCCGGGCATCAGCGTTGTATCGGGAGCCTTCATTATGCTGATTCCCGACACGATGTTCGGCGAGCATGGCATGATGGTCTTTGCCGATTGTGCCGTGCATCCCAATCCGACTGCCGAGGAGTTGGCGCAGATCGCGGTTATGACCGGGCGGACGGCCCGCGTGATCGCTGGCATCGAACCGCGCATCGCGATGCTGAGCTTCTCGACGAAAGGCTCGGCCAAAAATGAAATGGTCGACAAGGTGGTTTCCGCGACGCTGCTGGCCCAGCAGATGGACCCTACGCTGATGATCGACGGCGAATTGCAGGCCGATGCGGCGATCGTGCCGGGTATCGGTGCAAAGAAGGCTCCGGGAAGCAAAATCGCCGGCAAGGCCAATGTGCTGGTCTTCCCCACCCTCGAAGTGGGCAACATTGCCTACAAACTGGTACAGCGCATGGCGCACGCCGAAGCTATCGGCCCTATCCTGCAGGGGATGGCCGCACCGATCAACGACCTTTCGCGCGGCTGTTCGGTCGAAGATATCGTCAATCTGGTCGCAATCACTGCCTGCCAGGCCGGCGGCATGAAATAAATACGAATCCTAAATTTCATCATTTACACTCGTAATAATGACTATTCTCGTTTTAAACTGCGGCAGTTCGTCGATCAAATACCAGGTAATCAAAATGTCCTGCGCGAATGAATATTCGCTGCTGGTGAAAGGACAGATCGAACGGATCGGCCTGTCGGACGGGCTGCTGGTACATAAACCGGTAGACAAACCTAAGTTCGAACTGACCAAAAGCATCCCCGACCATACTTCAGGCATCAACCTGATCCTCGAAGCACTGGTGGATCCCGATCACGGCGTACTGAACAGCATTACCGAACTGTCGGCCGTCGGACACCGCGTGGCGCATGGCGGCGAATATTTCAAGGACAGCGCGGTCGTCAACAAAACCGTCAAACAGCAGATCGAGGCTTGCTTCGAACTGGCCCCCCTGCACAATCCGGCCAATCTGAAAGGTATCCTTTCGATGGAGAATATCCTGCCGAACACGCCTCAGGTCGCCGTGTTCGACACCTCGTTCCACCAGACCATTCCGGCCAAAAACTTCATGTATGCCCTTCCCTATAAATATTACGAAGAGTATCGCGTGCGCCGTTACGGTTTCCATGGGACGAGCCATAAGTATGTTGCACAGGTGGGTTGCAAGATGACCGGTATCGATTTCGACCATTCGAAAATCATCACCTGCCATATTGGCAACGGTGCATCGATTACCGCTATTCTGGACGGTAAGTCGTACGACACGTCGATGGGCTTCACTCCGGTGGACGGCCTGATTATGGGTACCCGCTGCGGCAGCACCGATCCCGGCGCGCTGATCTACATTGCTGAGAAAGAGGGGCTTAACCTCGATCGTCTCTCCGGTATGATCAACAAGGAGTCTGGCCTTTACGGCATTACCGGTGTTTCGTCGGATATGCGCGACATCCATGCCGCTGCAAACCGCGGGGATGAACGGGCTAAACTGGCGTTGGCGATGTTCGTCGCCCGGATCAAGAAATTTATCGGACAGTACGCCGCACTGATGGGCGGAGCCGACCTGATCGTCTTTACGGGCGGTGTCGGCGAGAACGACTACCTCGTCCGCGAGTGGGTGTGCGAAGGAATGGAATACATGGGCATCCTGTTCGACAAAGAGGCCAATGACGGCGTCCGTGCGAGGGACATCATTATCTCCACCCCCGACTCGAAAGTCAAGGTGGCAGCCGTTACGACCAACGAAGAGTTGGTGATCGCGTCGGATACGTTCCGTTTGCTAAAAAAACGTTCGGAATAATTCGCCGAAAAGCTGGTATAAAAAGTGCGGAAAGTTCTCCTGCGTTGGCAGGGGAACTTTTTTATTCGTACTTTTAACACCCGAAAACTGAAATCTAAGCTATGATTACGAAACTGGAAGAGCTGATCACCGCCGTAAAGGGGCGGCCTAAGAAAAGAATAGTTGTTGCCTATGCGCAGGATGCTCATACGATCGAGGCGGTCAATGCAGCTGTCGACATGGGGATCGTCGATGCGACACTGGTAGGTGATCCCGAGGAGATTCAGCGCGTGTGTATGGCGCTGGAGATAAATCCGGCCAAATTCACCCTCGTCGCAGGTGGAAGCGATGTGGCCTGCGTGAGCCTGGCGGTGAAAATGGTCAATGACGGTGAAGCCGACGTACTGATGAAGGGATTGGTTTCGACCGATAAATATATGCGGGGCATTCTGAATAAGGAGTACGGACTGCTGCCGCCCAAAGGGGTGCTGAGCCATGTAACGGTGTTCGAACTGCCGATGTATCACAAATTGCTGGTCGTGTCGGATGTGGCGGTTATTCCCTACCCCGACCTGAGTCAGAAGACGGCTATCGTCCGTTACCTGACGGCGACGGCTAAAGTATTGGGTGTCGAGTGCCCCAAGATTGCCGCGATTGCCCCGAGCGAGCAGTTGCTTGCCAGCGTGCAGTCGTCTGTCGAAGCGGCCGTGCTGGCCAAAATGGCCGACCGGGGACAGTTGGGCGACGTGGTTTTGGATGGTCCCCTGGCGTTGGATGTGGCGTTGTTCGAAGAGGTGGCCCGTACGAAACACCTCTCCAGCCCGGTGGCCGGAGATGCCGATTGCCTGCTGATGCCTAACCTCGATGCTGCGAACGTTTTCTTCAAATCGGCCAACCACCTTTGCAATGCTTCGCTGGCGGCGATGGTGGCCGGAACCAAGGCGCCTTGCGTACTTACTTCGCGCGGGGATTCGGCCGAGTCGAAACTCTATTCGATCGCACTGGCCGCGCTGAGTGCAAAATAGTTTTGAGGCCTCACGGGCCGGAAATCAACAATAATCATGGAGAAAATTTACAGGATACTGGTCATCAATCCCGGTTCGACCTCGACCAAAATCGCCGTATTCGACAACGAAAAGGAAGTTTTTTCACGGACGCTGCGCCATTCGACCGAGGAGCTGCAACCGTATAAACAGGTGGCGGACCAGTTCGGATTCCGGAAGCAGTTGATCGTCGATGCACTTTTGGAGGCGAATATCGATATTCAGTCGCTTTCGGCAGTGATTGGCCGGGGTGGCTTGGTCAAACCGATTCCATCGGGCGTTTACGAGGTAAACGAAACGTTGAAGCACGACCTGATCCATGCCCCGCAAGGCGAGCATGCGTCCAATTTGGGCGGATTGCTGGCGGCCGATATTGCTGCGATGGTTCCCGGGGCAAAGGCTTATATCGCCGATCCGGTGGTGGTTGACGAACTGCAGGATATCGCGCGGATCGCCGGGCATGAATTGTTCAAGCGGGTTTCGATTTTCCACGCCCTGAACCAAAAAGCCGTCGCACGCGCTTATGCCCGCAGTGTCGGCAAACAGTACGACGACCTGAATCTGATCGTGGCCCATCTGGGCGGTGGTATTTCGGTCGGGGCACACCGGCACGGCCGTGTGATCGATGTCAGCAACGCATTGGACGGTGAAGGTCCCTTTTCACCCGAGCGTTCCGGGGCGCTGCCGGCCAAACAACTGGTTGACCTCTGTTTCAGCGGTCGCTATACCGAACGGGAGGTCGACCGGATGATCAGCGGCCGGGGCGGTTTGGTGTCGCTGACAGGGTCGAACAATGTGAAAGAGCTGGTAGAACGCGGTCTGAACGGCGACCAGAAGACACTGCGCATTATCGAAGCGATGGCCTATAATGTCGGCAAAGAGGTGGGCTGTATGGCGGCTGTCCTGCACGGTAATGTCAATGCGATCCTGATCACCGGCGGTATAGCTTACAGCGCTTTCATCTGCGACTACATCAAAGCGATGGTGGAGTTCGTTGCCCCGGTCGTGGTAATCCCTGGGGAGGATGAAATGCAGGCCCTGGCTGACAACGCCCTTGAGGTTTTGCGCGGCGAGCGGCAGCCCGAAGTATATAAATAATCGAACTTGTATTAAATAGGTGCCTTCCGGGAATGTGGATACGGCCTTGCAGAAGTTGTGGTAAGGCTTGCCTGTACAGGTGAAGATAACAGCCGAATGTAAAAGATAAGGGGTGAACATGGCGTTCACCCCTTATCTTTTTGTAGTGTCTTGCTTCTTTTTCGTTTGGATGCAGAAGGTTACGGCAGGCTACTTTGCATTGGTCAGTGCCTTGTGTTCCAGGTTCAGTACATTGCCGATCTCCATGAACGAGGCGCCTTTGGCTGCGCCGAAACTGCCGCCCAGTACGACGATCAGGTCCTCTTTCGAGAGCCATTTCTTCTCCTCGAGGTAGTAGAGGATGCTGAGCAGGAAGCCTTCGTGGTTGATGGACGGCTCGCTGTAAATCGCATGGATGCCGTAAGAGATAGCCAAGTGGCGCATGACGCTTTTGCGGTAGCAAACGGCGAAGACGGGTTTTTGGCTGCGGAAAGCGGCCAGGTAGCGCCCGGTGCGCCCCGACAGCGTGTCGATCACGATCGCTTTGACGGGCAGGTTCAGCGTGGCACGCACGGCCGACCGGCACAATTGCGCCGTAATTTCGTTGTTGATGCGCACGAGGTTCATCTCGATGTTCGGGTTGCTGTGGTCCTTTTCCACTTCGGCGGCAACGCGCGCCATCGTTTCGACCGCTTCGACCGGATAGTCGCCGTTGGCCGTCTCGCCACTGAGCATAACTGCGTCGACTCGCTGGTAAATCGCGTTGGCCACGTCGCTGATCTCGGCCCGGGTGGGGCGCGGATTGCTGATCATCGTGTGGAGCATCTGTGTGGCGATGATGACAGGGATTTTGCTTTCGATACATTTGTTGACCAGAAAGCGCTGTGTGCCGGGAATCCTTTCGGCCGGGATTTCCACCCCCAGGTCACCGCGGGCCACCATGATGCCGTAGGTTTCGTCCAGGATTTCGTCGATGTTGTTCACGCCTTCCTGGTTCTCGATCTTCGAAATGATTTTGATCGTACTGTTGCGTTCCTCGATGATCTTTTTTACCGCAAGCACATCCTCTTTTTTGCGGACGAACGAATGGGCGATAAAGTCGATATCCATGTCGATGGCCCAGTTGATGAATTCGAAGTCACGCTCGGTCACCGACGGCAGGTTGATGGGGACATTGGGTATGTTCACGCTTTTACGCGGCTTGATGACCCCGTTGTTCTTGACGCGGCAAATCAGCTCATCGTCTTTTTTTTCAGTCACTTCCATTTCCAGTTCGCCATCGTCGATCAGGATGGCGGCCCCTACCGGAACATCTTTGTAAATCGAAGAGTCGTTGACGTACACCACTTCGTTGTTGGAAGGTTCGTTCGTTTCGGAGCCTTTGATCCGGATCATGTCCCCGCGCGACACCTTAATGCCGGTTTCGAAGCCGGGCGCCATACCGGTTACACGGATTTCGGGGCCTTTGGTGTCTATGATAATGGCAATGCGGTCCGATACTTTGCGGACGTTCTCCACCACCTTGGCGGCGCTTTCGGTCGTTACATGCGCCGAATTGATACGTGCGGCGTTCATGCCCGCTTCATACAGCGACCGGATAAACTCGACGTCGCATCGTTGGTCCGAGATCGTCGCGATAATTTTAGTCCTCTTCTTCATCTTGTGTTTCTGTTAACCGGAAGCCAGGCAGCTTCCGTTTTTATCTTAATCTTCAATCGTGTGTTGTTTCGAATATTCTCGCTGACCGTGCCAATATACCTCGCCCGAGAGGTAAATACGTTCAGGAATGTTAAAGAAAACTCAGGATGGCCAGCCGGTACGAATCGAGTCCGAATCCCATCACCGATCCTTTGCATTTGGGCGCGATCAGCGAGATGTGGCGGAACTCCTCCCGGGCCAGTATGCACGAGATGTGCACCTCCACAACCGGCACCAGTTCCTGCACGCCGCCGATCGCATCAGCCAGCGCGACGGAAGTGTGTGTATAGCCACCGGCATTCAGGATAACGCCGTTGTATACGCCGCGCGCCTCGTGAATGCGATTGATCAGTTCGCCTTCGACATTGGATTGGAAGTAGTCCAATTCTACCTCGGGAAACATGCCTTTGAGCTCCTGCAGGTAGGAGTCGAAAGAGCGCTCCCCGTAAATGTCTTTTTCGCGCTGGCCCAGCAAGTTCAGGTTGGGCCCGTTCATAATCAATAATTTCATCGCATTCGTCAATTTGCCTGATTATCCAAATTCGCCACAAAAATACAGCACCGAATCGAATATTTCGCATATTTTTGCAGTTAAATTGCAGGAATAGTTTGTTTCCGAAAGGTTTTTATACATATTGCAATGGATTTAAGTGGTTTAGGTGAATTCGGACTGATCGAGCTGATCCGGGAACGGTTCGCGTCAATTCCCTCGCATGGATGTGAAGGAATCGGTGACGACTGTGCGGTTCTGCCGCTCAATACGACGGAATCGATGGTCGTAACGACCGATCTGCTCGTGGAGGATATTCATTTCCTGCGTGATCGGATCACTCCTGAACAGTTGGGACGCAAATCCCTTGCCGTAAACCTGAGCGATGTCGCGGCTATGGGGGCTGCCCCGGTCGCATCGTTTCTCTCTTTGTCATTGCCGCCGGGTGTGACCGGAGTGTGGATCGACGCGTTTTTAGCCGGTTATCACGCCCTCTCGACCCAGTTCGGCGTGCCGCTGTTGGGGGGCGATACCACATCGGCCAGGGACCGACTCACCGTCAGCGTAACGGCTATCGGCCGCGCAGAAAACACACATCTCAAACGGCGCGGAGACGCCAAACCGGGAGACAGGATATTCGTAACCGGATACCTGGGCGATTCCGCCCAAGGACTGCAGGATATGCTCTCCGGCCGGGATACGCCCTTCATTGCTTTACATAATAAGCCAGAACCATTTGTAAATGAAGGTATCTGGCTAGGAGGGCGGAATGAGGTGCATGCGATGATGGATATATCGGACGGTATTGCATCGGATCTGCTGCACATTTTACAAATGTCGGGGGTTGGTGCAGAAGTCTCGCTCGATATGATTCCGACGAACACCCCTATCGAACTGGCTGTTGCGGGCGGGGAAGACTATAAGCTTTTGCTGACGGCGGATGTGGGTGCAGCGGCACGGCTGGCCGAAGATTATAAGGCAAAATTCGGTGAACCGCTTTATGAAATCGGCCGGATTGTAGCAGGAGAAGAGATTCGCTGGTTGGATCGCGGCAATCCTGTTTTGCTTGAATGTGAGGGTTTTGCCCATTTTTAACCGAAGCATTGCTTTTTAAAGAGATGTCCATGAAACACTATAAAAAAGTTCTGACGATCGCAGGTTCCGACAGCGGAGGAGGTGCCGGCATACAGGCCGACATTAAAACTATGTCTGCCTGCGGCTGTTATGCGATGAGTGCGATTACGGCTATTACCGCCCAGAATACGGTTGGGGTGAGCAGGATTCACAATGTTCCGGCCGATATGGTGGCGGCGCAAATTGCCGCGGTATTGGAGGATATCGGGGTCGACGCGGTGAAGTTGGGAATGTTGCCGACTGAGGCGTCTGTCGTTGCGATTGCCGGGTTGTTAAAGAAATACGAAGTAACCAATGTGGTGCTCGACCCGGTGATGGTTTCCACTTCGGGTAGCCGATTGATCGATGAACCGGCTGCTGAGGCGATCCGGACCCACCTGTTTCCGTTGGCAACGGTTGTAACACCGAATATTCCCGAAACAGAATACCTGACTGGGTTGGAAATTGGGTCGGAAGCGGATTTCGCTGGTGCTGCCGTTGCCATGTCGCAGCAGCGGGTGCGGGCGGTTTTGTTCAAGGCGGGGCATTTGGATGGAGAGACGTTGACCGACTATCTGTTTGATAGCGAAAAACTTATTCGCCATTACCGTTACGAGCGCATTAATACGCTGAATACACATGGAACGGGATGTTCGTTATCCTCGGCCATCGCTTCATATCTGGCATTGGCATATCCTCTGGCAGAGGCTGTCCAGCTGGCGGAAAATTATCTGCACAAGGCGATTCTCAACGGCTGCGAGTACCGGCTCGGCCACGGTCACGGCCCGGTGCATCACTTTTATAAATGGTGGGCGGAATAGGCCCGGTAGATATTAATTGCTATCTTTACGAAAAATCGGGACAGTGAATTTCTCCGTAAACAAATTCCTGAAAGACCGCAGGCTGTGGATGATCTCGATCATTATCTTTATCCTGTTGATAACGGTTTTCGACAAAAATAACTTGATCGAGGTATGGAAGCTCAACCAGCAACTGAATGAACTGGAGAGCCAGCGCGACTATTACCAGCAGAAGATCACGCAGGACAGTACGATTCTTGAAAATCTCAAAGACGATACCTTCCTGGAGCGTTATGCCCGCGAACATTACCTGATGAAACGTCAGGGAGAGACAATTTATATTATCAAAGAGTAGAGGTAAGGCTACGGAATTCTCATATACTTATGTGTTTGCACTGAGATATTCCATTGCGGATTGCCTTTCGCATACTCCACGATCGCTTCGATCATCCCATCGTAGCGGCTCCATTCGGGTTGCAGGTAAAGGCGGCACCGCTCCCCTACTTTAGCAGCGTTCTCTTCCGCCCAAGCGAAATCGCCGGGTGTTTCGATAATCACTTTCAGTTCATCGGCTTTCGGAAAAACCGAAGGAACGGGCGGTTGCTGTTTTTTCGGAGAGAGGCAAATCCAGTCGAAGTGCCCGCTCAATTCATGAGCACCGGAGGTTTCGAGAAAAATCTGCAATCCTTTTTTGGCTAAAGCATCGGTCAGATAGTCCAGCGGATAGAGCGACGGTTCTCCCCCGGTGATGACGATGGCTTGTGCGGGGTAGGAACAGGCCCGTTCCACGATTGTGTCTACCTCGGTCGGCGGGAAAAGTTTGGGATTCCACGTCATTTTGGCGTCACACCAACGGCATCCTACGTCACAACCGCCCAAGCGGATGAAATAAGCGGGTTTACCGGTGTGGAATCCTTCGCCTTGTATCGTGTAAAAATCCTCGACCAGCGGCAGGCGGCGGCCGCCGTCGAGCAGATCCTCGTTATTCTGCTGCAAGTTCATAAATGTCTTTCAGGTTGCGACCCAGCTGATCGTAGTCCAATCCGTAGCCTACGATGAATTTATCGGGGATCGCCATCGCGTAGTAATCGATCTTGTGCTCTTTTTTGTAAGCTTCGGGTTTGAACAGTAATGTGGATACCGATATGCTGGCGGGGTTGTGCCCGATGAGCGAACGGATCAGGTGTTCTATGCTGCCGCCCGTGTCGACGATGTCCTCGACGATAATGATATGGCGTCCCCGGAGGTTGTTGGTCAACCCGATCAGCTCCTGCACCGCCCCCGTGGACGAGGTGCCGTTGTAAGAGGCCAGCTTGACGAAAGAGACCTCACAGGTGAAATCGATATGCTGGAGCAGCTCGGCCATATACATAAACGAACCGTTGAGCACTCCCAGAAACAAGGGGCACTCCCGCCGGGCATAATCGCGGTTGATCCTTTGGGCGACTTCCCCGATCGCTCCGACCAGTCGGTCGTGCGGAATGGAGAGCCGGAATGTTTTGTTGTGCAGGCGGATGGTCTGGGTCGCAGCCATATTCGTGAAATTTTATCGCGGACGGCCTGTGTGAAATCGGCCGTTTGTGCTTATCTTTGCGCAAAATTAGCAATTAATCGCCAATAATAAAACCGCACCGCACATGACACCCAAAGTGAGCATTATCATGGGCAGTACCTCGGACCTGAAGATCATGGAGGAGGCCGCCAAATTTTTCGATGAAATGGAAATTCCGTACGAAATTAACGCGCTTTCGGCACACCGTGTGCCCGAATTGGTGATGGATTTCGCGAAAAACGCCCACAAAAGGGGCATTAAGGTGGTTATTGCCGGTGCCGGCGGCGCGGCTCACCTGCCCGGTGTCATCGCTGCGCTCACCCCGCTGCCTGTAATCGGCATTCCGATCAAATCGTCGAACTCGATCGACGGGTGGGACAGCATCCTGTCAATTTTGCAGATGCCTGCGGGTATCCCCGTGGCCACGATGGCGCTCGACGGTGCCCGCAACGGAGCGATTCTTGCCGCACAAATCATGGCCACCGGCGATGAAGCGCTGATGGGCAAGGTGCTGGAATTTAAGGCGACGCTCGCCAAGAAAATCGAAAAAGCCAATGCGGAACTGGCGCAGGTCAAAATGAAATTTAAGACTAACTAATCCCCCTTATGGACGATCAAACGCCCGTAAAACCCAATAAGACAACAGTAAGGATGATGATCATACTCATCATCCTGCTGTTGATCGGGATTGCGACCCGATGGAAGTATATCGAAAAGGAGATTGTCGACGTCACCCGGGGGATGTTCAATAAGGAGGCTCCTGCCGCGGACTCATTGCAAAGAAAGTAATTCGCAGTAACCGTCATCTCGTGCGATCTTACGCATGCCATTGTACATATCCGAGAGACGACAGCGGTTACAATTTGTGGAGGTGTAAGATTAAAGGCCTTTCATGGTTACAAATAATCGATCGGCGCGGCTTTGACGGGGATATACCGGATCGGATTATTGCGGTCGCGGTTCGACAGGTCGAAGTAATGAGAATCCATGAATCCGTTTTTATTCAGGGCTACGCCCAAACGGATGCTGATCGTATTGAAAATCAAGTGTTCGTTCTTGATCCGAATCCCCAGCCCTACCGTCGCATAAAAATTATTCTTGAAAATATTGCCGTTGTCGCCGATCAGGCCGAAATCGGCGAAACCGAACATCGCCATTTTGAACTGGGCGATATGCCACGGCGTGAACACGACAGTTTCCGTATTCAGGACCATGCGGTTGGTGCCGTATACCTCTTCTTTCATGCCCCGTAAATCGGCCACGGAGTTGAACTCCAGTGTTTCACGGAATCCGTCCAGGCGATTCCAGCCCCTTGTCGCATTCAGGGTCAGGAATTGGCGGACCGGATATCGTCCGCTTCCCATCAGGTTGGTAAAATAGGTAATCCGGGCCGAAAGCGTCGTGCGGTAGAACTGGCCGCCGGATTGGTTCAGGTAACTGCCCAAACCTGCCCCGATCCCAAAATAACCGATCCGCGTAAAATATCCGGCACTGAACTCCCCGCCGAAATACCACCGGTTTCCGAATTCTCCCCAGGAGTATCCCGTCAGGAAAGCCGTGCGGTAGCCGTAAGCTATATCCTCCGGTACGCCGTAGCCATAGATCAGGCTGGCCAGCTGAAAGCGCTCCTTGTAAAAACCGATACTGCCGATCACCATCGAATTGCTGTGAAAATATGGGTTTAGCGTGCTCGATACTTCGGGGCGGTCGGTGTAATGGAGGTTGAAAAAGCGAGCCGTGAAATAGAGGCTGTTCCGCAAGGCCGGTATCGCAAAAGCCCGTCCCCCCCAAAGGTCGAGTATCGTCCAACGGGCATGAATGGACGTGTCGGGCGGGAAAATATCGATCAGGTCGCGCTTGTACATGAACGAAGCCCCGGCACCATAGTCCGTGGGGCGGATAAACTCTTTCTTGAGTTCGATCCCGTATGCCGAATTGTCGAAGCCCTGCCCCGCTACCACCCTGCCGTCCCAGAAAGTCCCGCCGATATTGGGCATGGAATACTCCACGAGGTTGCCGCCGTACCGGAAGGCGTGCTTCCAGTCCAGATAAGTCCGGATGCTGAACCGGTCGCCGAGGCCGAGGAAGTTATCGTCGTAGATTTCGACCGACGAAGGGCCGTCGCTGTCGATATCGAGGTCCGCGCTGATCGTCCATTTGTCTTTCGTCAGGACGTACATATCTACGATCGTGGTATCATCCGGACGCGGAACGGCGAGGATATTGACATCGGTAATGTAATCGCGCGACCGCAGCAGGCGGCGGTTGTTGCGTATTTCCACCGGATCGAGCGTATCGCCCGTATGGAACAGCAGGTCGTTGCGAATCTGCTTCTCCCGGGTCGGATAGTGCATGGAATTGAGAGTCCGGTCGACCCACCGGTTGCTTCCCTCGAAAACATTGTTGCGGTAGACGTGTATCTCTCCGATCGTGCGTCCGGCAAAACGGGACATGTAGTCGTTCTCGCGCCGGAGCGCACGTTGTTCTTCTTCCGGGTTGCGCGGACGGGCCTTGATCGAGTTGTAAATAAAAGAGGTGAAACGTCGCGGGCCTTCCTTGTCTTTCTTTTGCTGTCTGTCCGGCAGCTCCTTGAGTTCGCGTTCCTTCCCTTTACGGTCGAGCGAATCTTTCTTCCGGTCGGAATCCATAGAAAACCCCTTGGGGATGCAAAGCATCGCCAAAATAACGGGCAGGACTATGTGAAGGCGTAAGGACACTTTATCGGATCGGTTGTCGGATCGGACGGCACGACACACAAAGATAAATATAGAATTATTTTTGGATTTAACGTAAAATCGGTGAAAAACGATACAAAATGGGGCGACTTTTTGCCGCCCCTCCTGTGATTTCCATGTTATGGATAGTTACGGATTCTTTTTTGCTTCTTCTTGTCAGCGCACCAATCCGGAAAATCCCATAAAGGCCATCGCCAGAATGCCGGCTGTAATCAATGCGATGGGGACACCCCGCAATGCTTTTGGAACATTCTCCAGTTCCAACCGTTCCCGCAGGCCGGCAAAGAGGACCAGCGCCAACGTGAATCCGACCGCTACGGCTACGGCATATACCACCGCTTCGCCCAAGTTGTACTCTTTTTGCACCAAGAGGATGGCCACTCCCAGGACGGCGCAGTTCGTAGTAATCAGCGGCAGGAAAATACCGAGCGCCTGATAAAGCGCAGGACTTACTTTCTTGAGCATGATCTCGACCATCTGCACGAGTGCCGCGATCACCAGGATGAATACGATCGTTTGCATATACTCGATATGCAGCGGCACGAGGATATGATATTGGATCAGGTAAGCGGCGATCGAGGCGATGGCAAGCACGAACGTCACGGCGGCCCCCATCCCCAGCGATGTCGAGACTTTACCCGATACGCCCAGAAACGGGCAGATGCCCAGAAACTGTGACAGGACGATATTGTTGACAAAGATCGAGCTGATGATAATAACGAAATACTCCATCCCTATTTGAGTTTAGCCATTAATTTATTGAACAGCACCAGCAGGTAGCCCAGTACGATGAATGCTCCCGGAGCCAGGATAAACAACAGCATTCCGTCGCCATGGATGAATTTCATGCCGAATATCGCTCCGCTGCCGAGCATCTCCCGTACTGCGCCGATCACCGTCAGAGAAAGCGTGAACCCCAATCCGATGCCCAGTCCGTCCATAGCCGAGTCGAGCACGTTGTTCTTTGAGGCGAATGCCTCGGCCCGGCCGAGTATGATACAGTTCACGACGATCAGCGGAATGTAGACGCCCAGCGTGTTGTACAGGTCCGGTGTGTAGGCCTCCATACAGAGCTGTACGACAGTAACGAAAGCGGCGATCACTACGATGAACGACGGGATGCGGACCTGTGCCGGGATCAGGTTTTTGACCAGCGAAATCACCACGTTCGACAGTGTCAGCACGAAGAGCGTGGCTAACCCCATACCCATGCCGTTGACGGCAGAGGTGGTGGTACCGAGCGTGGGGCACATGCCCAACAGCAAAACGAACGTCGGATTCTCGCGAATGATGCCTTTGGTCAGCAGTTGCAGTTTACTCATGATTCGCCTCCTTTCCTGTTTTATCGGTTGTGCCGGTTATCTGCCCGAATACCTTATAGGCCCTTGCCACGGCATCGGTGTAGGCGCGCGACGAGATGGTGGCGGCGGTAATCGCATCCACATCGCCTCCATCTTTTTTGACCGACAGCCGGAAGGTCCCGGGGTTTTTATTGTCGAACTGCAAAGCGAAGTCCGATTTCGTCTTCTCCATTTTGTCGCCGAGTCCGGGTGTCTCGCTTTGCGACAATGTTTCGACCCGGTAGATCGTGCCGTCGGGAAGAAAACCTGCCATCAGACGGATTATTCCCCCGAAACCGTTGTTCGAGAACGTTTCGATGGCGTAGCCGACCGTTTGTCCCTGTCGGGTACCCTGATAGATCTTTATTTCCCCGCCGTCAATCGCCAAGGCCTGTACTGAATCTCCGGGCCGGTTGTCGAACGGAGGGAGCACTTTTGCGATTGCCTGTGTAATTTTGGCCGCTTTGGCTTCGGCGATCGGCCCGGCCGTAACGCGGTAAACCACCCCGACGGCCAGCGATGCGACCAGGGTAATTGTCAACAGCGTCAGGATCATATTTTTCAGCGAACTTTCCATATCCGTCATTTTATCGCCCGGGCCACTGCGCCGAATCGTTTGGGTTTGATATATTTGTTAATCAACGGAACCACGGCATTCATAATCAGGATCGCGAACGACATACCTTCCGGATAGGCGCCCCATACGCGGATCAGGATGGTGATAACCCCGATGCCGATCCCATAAACGGCCATTCCGCGCGGTGTCATCGGGGAGGTTACATAGTCCGTCGCCATAAAAATAGCGCCCAGCAATGCGCCGCCGGTCAGGACTTGGAACAGCGGATTCATGTAGTGCAACGGGTCTATTCCCCATAAAATGCCGCTGAACACGGCCATCGAACCGATTACGGAAACGGGAATATGCCAGGTAATGACTTTGCGGTATAGCAGGTAGATAAATCCCAACAGCAACGCCAGTGCCGCGATTTCCCCGAGCGAACCGGCCTTGAAGCCGAGCAGCATGTCCCCGTAGGAGATTTTATGCGCGATGTCGGCCGTGGTTTGGCCGCTGCTCAGAGCTGTTTTGACATACCCCAACAGCGTCGGGCCTGATATCGCATCCACGGCCGGACCTACTTCAGTGAGCATTTCATCTGCCATGGCCGATGCTCCCGAAAGGGAATCGACTCCTTCCGGCGTGGCGAATACGGTCATTTGTACGGGGAAAGAGATCAGCAGGAAGACACGGCCGACCAGTGCAGGATTAAACGGGTTGCAGCCCAGGCCGCCGAATGTCATTTTCCCTACCCCGATAGCCACCAGCGCACCCAGTATAATCATCCACACCGGCAACGACGGAGGCAGGTTGAAACCGAGCAGGACGCCCGTCACAACAGCCGAGCAATCCCCCACCGTCGGCCGTCCGTTCAACAGGTAACGCTGGATCAGGTATTCGAACAGTACACAAGAGAGGACTGCGACACCCGTTACCAGCAACGCTGAACCGCCGTAAACGATCACCGAAACGACCAGCGCGGGAAAAAGCGCGATGAGCACGTCGATCATCAGCCTCGTCGTCGAGACGGGGGTATGTATATGGGGTGAAGGCGATACGACTAATTTCTTCTCCATTGGGCTCAATCGGAATATGCGGGTAGTGTTCTTCTTTGTCGTTTATTCAGGATTTACGGGCTCGTATCCTTTTGATCGTTTCGCTTTTACCGAGCCTGATATAATCCAATAGCGGAAGTGCTGCCGGACAGGTATAGGCGCAGGAACCGCATTCGATGCAATCGGTGATTTTCAGCGGTTCGAGTTCATCGTACCGGCCGCGCTGGGACAGTTTGCTCATCAGGTACGGTTCCAGTGCCATCGGGCAGACGCTGACGCACTTGGCGCATTTGATGCAACTGCCGGATGCGGGTCTGAGGGCTTCGCAGTTACGCATAATCACTACGCCCGACGTCCCTTTCGTGACCGGAGCGTCGATATTGGACACCGCCCGTCCCATCATCGGACCGCCGTTGATTACTTTCAGCGAATCTTGAGGCATGCCGCCGCAAAGCTCTATCAATGAGCGGATCGGAGTTCCGATTCGCACCAGCAGGTTAGCCGGATGGGCCAACGTTTTACCGGTAACGGTTACGACCCGTTCGACCAAGGGCTTGTTCTTTTGCACAGCCTCGTACACGGCAAACGCGGTTCCTATATTCTGCACGACAGCGCCGACGTCGATAGGCAGCCCGCCCGAAGGCACTTCACGCCCCAGAAGAGCCTGGATCAACTGCTTCTCGCCTCCTTGCGGGTATTTCGTGCGCAACGGCACGATTTCGATTTGCGGGTAGCCGATGGCGAGCGCAGTCAGGTGTGAAACGGCGTCCGGTTTATTATTTTCGATACCGATGAACGCTTTCGTTACCCCGAGCGCTCTGCATAAAATATCTATGCCGACCAACACTTCGGCTCCCCGTTCCAGCATTGTACGGTAATCGGCCGTCAGGTAAGGTTCGCACTCGGCTCCGTTTACGATCAGGTATTCGGCCCGTTTGCCGGGCGGCACGCTCAGTTTGACCTGCGTGGGGAAAGTAGCTCCCCCCATGCCGACGATACCCGCCGCCGTTATCCTGGCAATAATCTCTTCATCGGTTAGATAGCACTCTTTGATGAGTGTGTCGCCGCAGTCGATCCCATCGGCCCATTCGTCTCCTTCCCGCCTGATGGTGACCGCTATTCTACGAATGCCTCCTGCGTCCGGCACGGAATCGACGGCTGTCACCTGGCCCGAAACAGGGCTGTGCACATTGGCCGACACGAATCCCGCAGCCTGTCCGATCAGTTGCCCGGCTTTCACATAATCGCCTTTGCCTACACAGGGTTCGGCCGGGGCCCCGATATGCTGGGAAAGCGGTACGGTCACCGAATCCGGCAACGGAACCGTCGTAATGGGTGCATCCTTGCTGATCTTGTTACCGGGAGGATGAATACCTCCTATCCTGAAACTTTTCAACATTTCGTCCGGCTAAAATAGTGTGGGTTCGCTTGGGTTTTGCGGTTTGGTATTCGGATGCGGCGTAACCGCAGGAGTATCGGAACCGCTGTTATTCGGCACTGTAACAGTAGCTAAAGCCGGAATACGATCGGCCGGCGGTGTAGCTGCCGTAACCGGCTCTTTTTTGCGGGGCGGAAAGTTCACTTCGAGTATCGCGCCCGTAGGGCATTCCACGACGCATTTACGGCAAAGTTTACACAATTCGGCATCGATATAAGCCAAATGGTTGTCGAGCGAAATCGCTCCGAACGGACAGGTTTTGACACATTTCCCGCAGCCGATGCAGGCCGCGGAGCAAGCTTTGCGGGCCAGCGCTCCCTTTTCCTTACTTGAGCAGGCCACGTAGATGCGACGCCCTTTGACACCTTTTTTGCGTAATTCGATAATGGATTTGGGGCAAGCCTTGACGCATGCGCCACAGGCCGTGCATTTGTCCTCGTCCACCTCCGGCAGTCCGGAAATGGGATTCATGCTCAGGGCTCCGAACGAACAGACCGTTACGCAATCGCCTTGCCCCAGGCATCCGAATGTGCAGGAAGTTTCACCGGCATACAGGGCTGCTTCCACGGCACAGGACGAGGCTCCGTTGAAAATATTGGTCCGGGGACGTTTGTCGCAATTTCCGGCGCAGCGGATTACCGCTACTTCGGGACCTTTATCGGCAACGGCTTTCCCCAGGTAAGACGCTATTCCCTGCATGGTGCCGGCGCCGCCTACCGGACAGTAAAGCGCGGAGAGGTCATCGTTTTTCACCAAGGCATCCGCCATGCCCTTGCAGCCCGGAAATCCGCAGCCGCCGCAGTTGGCACCGGGAAGCATGCCTTCGACGACTCCGATACGGGGGTCTTCCACCACCTTGAACTTCTGCGCGACGAAATAGAGGATCACAGCAGATAGTACACCCAAAATGCAAAGCACTAAAACGGTAAACAGCAATGTTTCGTTCATTCGATTCTTCCGACCTCTTTATTCCTCTATTCCGTTATCTTGTTCTATTTTACTGATGCTGAACTGAATCTCTTTGGCGATACGGTTCCGGAACCGATACAGCACCACATAATAGGCGCCCAGGACACCGAGTCCCGAAAGGCCAGCGACGAGTTCGCTGATGCCGCTTTGCAGCAGGGCGATCAACAGGACGAAGACCAGCAGGAACGGATAAGCATAGGCTATCAACGCCGCTTTGATCCCCATTCCTTCCGAAATAGAGACGTTCACCTCTTCTCCTTCCCGGTATGTGTGCGCATTGATCGTGACGACGTTGAGTATCCTCTCCTCACCCTCTTCCATCCCGCATACTTTACGGGCATGGCAGGCTCCGCAGGCGCTCTCGGGCCGCATCAGTACGTCTACCGTACCCCTGCCGCTCTGAACGACGGTACCTTTGTGTGTGATTGTGTCTTTCACCGCAGTAGTTTCCTTGGATTAACAACCGTAGCGGCTGGTGAGCGGCATGATCCGGTTCTTGCCCAGCACGCAGCTCGACAGGCGCAGTACCGGGCAGAACTGGTAGCGTTTGTGCTCGTTGCGGATGACCATGCCGTAAACGTGGTACACATCCTCTTCATCGAAACCGGCGTTGATAATCTCTTCGCGGCTCTGTCCCTCTTCCAGCATGCGGTACAGGATCGCATCGAGAATGTCATACGGCAGGAGGGTATCGGAATCCTTTTGGTTGGGCCTCAGTTCTGCCGAAGGCGCTTTCAGGATCGTATTGGACGGTATAATTTCACCGTTGCGGTTGATGTAGCGGGCCAGGTCGTAAACTTCCGACTTGTAGAGATCCCCGATAATGCTGATCGCCCCGACACTGTCGCCGTACAGCGTTCCGTAACCGACCGCGCTTTCGCTCTTGTTGGAGGTGTTCAGCAGGATATGCCCGAATTTATTAGAGAGGGCCATCAGCATCATGCCCCGCAAACGGGCCTGCATATTCTCTTCAGTCACGTCGAACGGCAGTTCACCAAAAATAGGGCCGAGGGTCTGGGTCAGCGTTGCAAATGTTTGTGTGATCGGGACGATCTGGTACCGCGCTCCGAGGTTTTCCGCCAAAATACGGGCATCATCGACCGAATGGTCGGAAGAGAACTGCGAAGGCATCAGCAGGACGTGTACATTTTCCGGCCCCAATACTTCGGCAGCCAGGGCGGCCACAACCGCGGAGTCGATCCCGCCCGACAGTCCGATGCAGGCCGAGAGAAAGCCGTTTTTTCGGAAAAAGTCCCCGAGCCCCAGCTTGATGGCGCGGTATACGTTGATGGTTTTATTTTGTTCGGGAATTTTGCAGGGGGGGACGTCCGCATTCAGATCGATTACATGGAAATCCTCCTCGAAACTTTTCAGCAACGCGAGCGCTTCGCCCCGGCTGTTAAAGACAGCGGACGAACCGTCGTAAATCACATCGGTCTGCCCGCCCACGTTGTTGACGTACACGACGGTCTTACCCGTCATGAATGCGAGTCTGCGGTAAAAATCGTACCGGTTTTCGATGCAGCCCCGCATATAATGACTGTTGCACAGATTGACGATAATGTCGGCATAGTCGCCGTACTCCTGTTCGGTCTTGATGTCGCTGCCTACGACCACGGCGACTTTCGTGCCGCGTATTTTGATATACTCGCAACCTTTCGACGGGGAGAGATGAAAGAGTTCGTCGCGCGAATCGATCGTTTTTTTACCGACATACCGTTTGATCTTCCGGTCCTCGATCAGGGCGGCTACGCTGATTGTTTTGTTGTTCGTGCTTTGGGCGGGCATGCCGACCAGCACGGAAATATTGTCGCAATAGGAGGCGATCTCTACAAGCGAATCTTCGCACAGGTCCAAAAACGAGACTTTGTTGAGCAGGTCGTAGGCAGGAGCGCCGCTGACGGCTTGCTCGCTGAATACCAGCAGGTCCACGCCCTGGGCTTTAGCCTGGTTGACACAACCGATAATCTTCATCTTATTCGCCTCGAAGTCACCGATCGTGTAGTTCATCTGTGCTAACGCTATTTTCATTGCCGCCGACGTTATAGATTAGTAATCCCTGCAAAGATACAATTTTTGTTTATACGTGCCACCTTTTTCCGTGTTCATCCTATAATAAATGGATCGAAGTTACGTTACTCCGAAAAGCCCGCAGCCACTAATCTTTATAAAAATCACACGGGCTATTGTTTAATTAAAATTTATCCCTATCTTTGCACCGTCAAACAAAAAACATGGTGCCATAGCTCAGTTGGTAGAGCAACGGACTGAAAATCCGTGTGTCCCTAGTTCGATTCTTGGTGGCACCACTAATGAAACCGCAAATTCCCTGGACTTGATCTAAGTTCGGGGAATCTTGCTTTTATCCCCGTTGCATGGATGCAGCAGCAAAACCGATAAAGGTTTCTCGCAAATCGTTTATCGGAAATTCCTGTACTGCTTTCAATTTTAGTATGGCCATGGCTAACACATTTGCGGATAGGATCGTTGAATTCAACCGGAATTTACATTATACCGGCGAGCTGCCCGAGGGTTTTCAGGTCATGAATCCTTATCTGGATAATCCGGAGACGCTACAAGTGATGGAGCAATTCTACCGGAAATATTACAACGATTCGGAACCGCGCAGGTTTATCGTCGGAATCAACCCCAGCAGGCACGGTGCGGGAGTGACCGGCGTGCCGTTTACCGATACGAAGCGTTTGGAAGAGGTTTGCGGCATTCGGATGACTTCGGCGCATACGCATGAGGTTTCTTCCGTTTTCATGTACGAAATGATCCGCGAGTATGGCGGGGCCGGAAAGTTTTACCGGCAGTTTTACATCAACTCACCGTTCCCGCTGGCCATCGTCCGTCAGACAAAAGAGGGCAAATGGTTAAATGCCAACTATTATGACGACCCCACCCTATTTCGGATGACGGAAAATTTCATGATCGACTCGCTAAAGAAACACATCGGCCTCGGATTGGATACTTCCGAAGTTTTTATCCTGGGAAAGAAAAATGCCGATTATATCGAAAAACTCAACAGGAAAGCCAAACTGTTCGGCCGGTTGACCGTACTCGAACATCCGAGATACATCCAGCAATACAAATCCAAAGATCAGCGTTCGTATATCGACAAATATATTTTGACGTTGGAACGCTCCTGACACATGTCTACCGTGCAGTCGGTCATTGCAAACAGAACCTATGAACTACCTTGCCCATATTTTTCTATCCGGACCGGACCGGCAAATCCGACTCGGCAATTTCATCGGCGACGCGGTAAAAGGCAACTCTTACAACGATTATCCGTCGGCGATCCGGAAAGGCATCTTGCTCCATCGTGCAATAGACGACTATACGGACCACCATCCTGCGTTCATCGAATGTGTGCGGCGGCTCAAGCCCTGTTTCGGACGATATTCGTCCATTCTGGCCGACATTTACTTCGACTATCTGCTGGCGTCGCGGTTCCAGGAATTCTCCGAGGTGCCGTTAAAAAGATTCACCAGAAACTTTTACTGGACGATGATCCTTTATCGTCATCGTTTGCCGGCACGGATCAAACGGTTCATGTGGCATTTTATCGGCACCGGCCGCCTGGACAAATATGCTTCGGTAGGCGGTATCCGCAATTCACTGGAGATTATGGTCCGCGTCGGCCGGATCGAACTTCCGGTAGAGAGGGCCGTGGATTACCTGGCGACGCACGAGGAGGAACTTTGGGTGGATTTCAAGCCATTTTTCGGTTCACTGCAACTCTATTGTGCCGATTGGATAGCGACACACCAATCCGCTAAAGGCAAATAAGGCAGCATATCCGAAAGAAAGCCGCACGTTCTTTGGCATCCGCGGCTTTCGTATGCGAAGAGAGATGCAATTACTGGACGTGACAAAGAAGATAGCAAGGTTTCTACATACCCCAAGGAGTATCGAATATTCCCGATATGTATCTAAATAATTGCTATTTCGAAACGGTAGCGGGTTGTGGTGCCGTGAAAGCGGCCTTGCGGATGTTGTGGCGGTATGCGAGGCAGGCCAATGGGAAATAGACGGCGCTCTGTATCCACAGGGTTATGTATTCGGGGCGGATATCGGACACGGAAGCACCCATGGAGTTGGCTTTTACGAATGCCAGCGTGCCCGGGGCGGCCGGGAATATGTAATGCGCGGCGCGCCAGTACCACGGCATCAGCTCCAGCGGATAAGAGACGCCCGACAGGAAGATGAGGCCTACCGAGAAGAAAGCGATCATCAGCAACGGAGCGTCCGAATCGGTAAAAAAGACAGAAGCGGCCAGCCCGAAAAAAGATGTGGCCAACAGGTACGGAATCATCAGCATGACGATTTCATAACGCAGTCCGATGTCGGGGAGACTGAATATGACCGGCATCAGGCCCAGCAGGAAAAGGGCGAATACCGCATACAGCATGCAATAGACGAAGGTCTTGCCGATCACGATGCGGGCCATGTGCCCCATGGACAACCCTTGCGGGGCAAACCAACGGATCGTTCCCTGATGGCGTTCGCCGCCGCTGATCATGGCGATGACCATCAGCAGGGTTTGGAAAATAATCACCATAAGAACCGCCGGAATCAGGTAACTGCCGTATCCTTCGGTGTGATTGTACAGGGCGGTGCCCACGACGGATATGGCTTTGGCCTGCGTAATCTGCTGGACGTCCTGCTGCGGCAGAAAAACCAGCATCTCGGGACGATACCGGCCGTTGAGCTCCATCATGGCCCCGGCCGATGCTTCCTGCATTGCCAGATAATAGAGGAATGCATCGGTAGTCCCGTACATGATGAAGACCGCCTCCCCGCCCCGGTTGACACGCGTCTCGAAGTCGTCGGGGATGTAGATGATTCCGATTACTTCGCCCTTTTTCAGCAACTCTTTGGCGCCGGGAAAATCCGGTTCGGTCGTGTAGACGCTCACCTGCGGCGCAGCATCGATCAGTCGGGTGTATTGGCGGCTCAGCGCGCTGTGCGACCGATCGACCACCGCGACGGGTGCATTGCGGATCAGGTTCGGTTCATACATGTAATTGTAAAGGAAGCCGTAGATGAAGATTCCTCCGATCAGCACCAGCAGGATGGCGTAGCTCGTGGAGATGATCCGGAATTCCCGGGCCACGATCGCCGCGATATCCGACAATCCGTTTTTTATTTTAATCGATGTTTTCATAGCGATGGCTCAAAACGGCCCGTTTAAGGCGCGGTAACAGCAGCAGTGCCGCCGGAATGAACAGGAACAGCGCGGCCACGTTTTGCCAGGTATACGCAAAGCCGTAATCCCCGTACAGCAGGTTCTGGTTGATTTCGACGAAATGGCGCACCGGAAAGAGGAACGAGGCATAATAAACGGCCGGGAACATGAACGGGGCCGGGAAGGTCACTCCGGAAAGCGTGGCTCCGAGCGATCCCACCATCGAAGCGATACTGATGATGATGCTGATCGCCGGGAAAATCGAGAAGATGAAGACACCCAGCGCTTGCGTGGCTATCACGAACAGTACGGCGGTTAGGTTCAACGGCCAGAAACCGCATGAAAAAGGGATGTGCAGCACGCCGAACATGACGTAATTGGCAAAAATCGCCATCACGATAAAAATCACGGTATACGGGAGCAGTTTGGCAACCACGGCCGTAAAGATATTGCCGTCGGCGCTTTCCAGCCATGCATCTCCGGTGCGAAACTTGATCTCGCTGCCCAGGGCATAAACCGTCACCAGCAATATGAGTACCTGGAACAGAATGAAGAAAAAAGGATGACTCAGGTAAACCGAATAGTCAAGATCGGGATTGTACAGCGGATGGCTCTGCACGTTCACCGGCACCAGAAAATTCATTACTGTACTTTCACTCACGCCCAGCGCAGTAGCCTCGCTGACGATCGGTCCCATCGAAAGCGGCTGCAACACCGTTTCGAATGCCCCCCGCACCTCGCTGCCCACACTCAGCAGTGCATAGTGGTAATAATAGGACAACGTGGCCGGCCGGCCGGCAAGCACGTCCGATTCAAAATTGGGAGGAATGACCAGATACCCGTAGATTTTTTTCTGCTGCGTGGCTTTGCGGGCCGACTCCTGATCGGAGAAATGTGCGGTCACCGCAAAAGTCGGCACAGTTTCCACCGTACGCGAGATGTCGCGCGAGGTGGCGCTCCAGTCCAGATCGACGATTCCTATCGGAATGCGCTCCATCTGTCCTGAGCCGAATATCGTCGCCATAAAAAAGATGCAGAACAGCGGCAATACGACACACGCTCCGAAGTAGAGCCTTCGGGATGTCATCCTGCCCCACTCCCTGCGGAGCACGGAAACAAACGGACTGTTTTGCTGCGGCATTCGCATCGGGTACGGATTATTGTTCGTCCATATTCACCAGTACCGACATGCCGGGACGCAATCCCTCCAGCTGTGGTTCGGGTAATGCGTGCAACTCGAAAGTACGCAGGTCGTAACTTCCTGTCTGTTTCGTCGACCTCCAGGTAGCATAGCTTCCCAACGGACTGATGTAGTTGATCCGGAAGACGACTCCTTTTTGGGAGAGCGCAGGAACATCGGCCCGGAAGGTTTCGCCCATTTTGAAATGCGGCAGCAGATCTTCGCGGATATTCAATACGGCATGGGCGTCTTCGAGTACCACGAGGCTCATAATGGGAGTGCCGGCGCCGACCAACTCACCGCGTTTGGGATAAATCGCGGCGATCTGGCCCGTTTCCGGGGCTACCAGCCGTGCATCCTGCAACAGGACGCTCACCTCTCCCACTACACCGCGGGCCGCATTGACCAGCGACCGGGCGCTTTCACGATCCTGTTTCTGCGCTCCGTCGAGCGCCATCTGGTACTGTTCGTAGACGGCCCGTTCTCCGGCTTGTGCCGCTTTATAAAGCGCCTCTACTTCATCTTTGCGCTGCGACGTGACGACGCTGTCCCGGTAAAGGGCCGAAATCCTGTCGTAGGTCACTTTGGCCAGGCTTAGGTCAGATTTGGATTTATTCCAGAGCTGGCGGGCCGATTCGACGATCTGTTTGCGCGTGCCGTCGTCGATCTTCTGGTTTTGGTAAACGGCGATGTTTTCCATGGCGTTCACCTGTTCGTATTTGGCCAGCGCCTCGGGACTGTTGATCACCACCAGCGTATCGCCCTTCCGCACGTTTTGCCCCTCTTCGACCAAAAAAGTATCGATCCGGCCGGGAAGCTTGCCTGAAATGCGGATTTCTGTCGCTTCGATTTGCCCCTGCAGGATGACGGGCTTGCGGCCGAGCATCCAGATGCCCAACGCGGAGACAATCACGACGACGACGAGAATGACTACAAATGCGATGCTCAGGTATTTTTTAGAGTTATCCATGGTTAATCTGTTAAAAATCACATTATCAATTTTGTGTCCGGGCCGGGGATTGCTTGTTCATTACATAGGTTATCAAATAGCCTCCGGATTATTTTCTGGTCTCGGCATGGTGTTAAGGTGCGAAAACGAAGTGTTCACTCCGGCCTGTTTCACTGTAATTCCGGAAAGTGTCGGGAATCCCGCAGGCTGAAAGCAGGTTGATCAACGCTACGTCGTATTGGTAAAAAGCCAGCAGCGAGGCGATTTCCACTTTGGAGAGCATCACTTCGGCATCGACAACTTCGGTCGACGTGGCCATTCCTTCGGTGAAAGCCTTTTTGCGCATCCGGACTAATTCCCGGCTCAGTTCGATGGTCGTATTGAGCGCGTTTACACTGCTGAGCGCATTTTGCATCTGACTGTAAAACTTGTCGATGCCTACGCTTATATCATCTATGGCTTTATCCCGGGTGATTCCAACGGTTTGCTTCGTAATTTTCGCTTGCCGGATCTTCTGCTCGCGATCGAGGCCGTCGAACAGGTTCCAGGTAAATCCCACCCCGACAAATGTGCGCGGTATCAGGTTTTTCTGGATGCCGTTTGAATAGAGCGTCTGCTTGCCCATCAGCGCAATCGTGGGCACATACCCGGCCCGGCCGATCCGAAGCTGGTTATCGGCGATATCGTCCTGCAGTTTAAGCTGATTGACCACATAGTTGTTGTCGCCGACCTCTCCTTTGAAGTAGGCCACCGGCGGCAACGTATCGTTGATGAAAAGCGGCGAGACAGGATGTATTTCGGCGGAATCGACCCGGATAATCGCCTTGAGCGCGCTTTGTGCCACACCCAGATCGCTGCGGGCCGATTCCAGTTCACGCCTGGCCTCGTCCATATTCACCTGCACGAACAGGCGTTCAGCTTTGTCGATCATGCCGTTGGCTTCCAGCTTCAGTGCATTTTGGTAATGCTTCTCGAGCGACCGGAGCGTCTGTTCCCGTACATCGACCACCCGCTGTCCCAACCGGACTGCGAAATAACTCTCCACCAGCATGGCTTGCACGGTGGCATCGACCTGCCCCCGGTTCTCTTCGGCGATCGAGACCATCGACCGGGTGATTCGTCCGGCATAGATACGCTTGCCGCCCGCGAAAATGGGCCACGTCAGATTGGCGTCGATGGTCGAAACATTCTGCGGTGCGAGCGGGAAACGTAGCGAATAACTGCCTATTTTATCGAGGATCGATGAGATCAGTTGGTCGTCGGGCAAAACCGAATGGATAAAATCCTTGGCCGGATCGGTGAATTGGTTCAGCGGCTGCTTCACCTCGACCGGATTGGACATGTGGACATAAGCTCCGGTTACGTTAAGCATCGGATACCAAAAGGAACTCGTCCGGCGATGTTCGCTTTCGGCCATCTCGACCTCTTTACCGGCAATTTGCAGGCTCCGGTTGCCTTCATGCAGCATCTTCAGCGATTGCTCCAGGCTCAATTCCAGCGGCCTCTCCTGCGCGACTGCAGGCAGGCAGGAGAGCCCCAGTCCCAGCAGGCCGAAACCGGTTACGCGCCGAATGATCGGGTAAGTTTTATACAACATGGTCATCGTTTGGTTGTTCGCCCTGACCCAATCGCAAGAATTGCGCCATTTCCCCTGCGCAAAGAAAAGCCCCGGCTCACAAAAGGAGCCGGGGCTTCGGGGAACTGTCCGCCGGTGTCGTCACGGCGACTTTATACTCTCAGACGTTCAGCATATTGGTGCCTTTGCCGCAGAAAGATTCGAAATCCCGGATAAATACATCCACCGCATGCGTTACGGCATCAATGGCAACAAGGCCTTCGATCACATCGGGCGAGATCGTGGCGGCTCCTACCCCGTGTTTGGCCAGTTCGAGCGCCTGCTGCGAGTTCTTGAAACTGGCGGCCAGCACCTCCGTCGCCATATTGTTGTTGCGGAAAATATCGTGGATCTCTTTTGCTTCGCGAATCCCGTCGACACCCAGGTTGTCGATACGGTTCACATACGGGGCTGCGTAATCGGCCCCGGCTTTCCCGGCCAGAAAAGCCTGCATGTGCGTATAAATGGCCGTGGCCGTGACGGGAAATCCGTTCTTTTTGAGAACCTTGATCGCTTTCAGCCCCTCGCGCGTAACCGGAACCTTGATAAACGTATTATTACCCAGCCTTTTGCGGATCATATGAGCCTCTTCGTAAATCAGGTCGGCATTTTTCCCGACGACCTGTACGTGCAACTCTGCATCGGGACCGATAAATTCGCGGATGGCCATCAGCACCTCGTACGGATTTTTGCCCTCTTTGGCCAAAATGGTCGGGTTGGTCGTCACTCCGTCTACCGGAAAATACTCATACAGACCTTTGATCGTGTCCAGGTTTGCATCGTCAATAATCAGTTTCATAACTCTTTACCTGTTTAAACCTCCAATATCATCTTTTAATTCGGCTGCAAAGCTACAAAATTAATGCTTATCTTAGCTACCGGAACAATCAATTCGACATGGCCCGAAACAGGATCGCATACGAAAAGAAGGTGGTCGCACAGATGATCCGCCTGTATTGCCGCTGCAAAGAGGGTAACCGGGCTGTGTGTGATAGCTGCCGTCAGCTGCAGGAGTACGCTTTTGCCCGGTTGGACCGTTGCCGGTTCGGTGAACGAAAACCGGCCTGCCGCAACTGTAAAGTACATTGCTACAAGCCGGAAATGCGGGAACGGATGCGTCGGGTCATGCGTTATGCCGGGCCCCGTATGCTGTGGCATTATCCCTGGGATGCCATCCGTCACCTTTTCGGGTGATTTTTACGCCTCTTTCTCCGGGGCCGGAGACGGAATCAGGTGCACATCCATCTGTGGGAACGGTATGTTGATGCCCTTCTGGGTGAATACTTTGTACACCTTCTCGTTCAGGTCGAAATAGACGCTCCAGTAATCGGCGGTGGAGACCCAGGCCCGTACCACGATATTGACCGAACTGTCGCCGAGACTCTGCAAAGCGATGAAATAGGCCGGATCTTTCATCACGCGGCTATCCGCATCGAGCAACTCCGCGAGCGTCGCCTTCGCAAAATCGTAATCGTCCCCGTAACCGATGCCGAATGTCCAGTCGACCCGGCGGCGCGCTTCCCGTGAATAGTTGTTGATAATGCCGGTCGACAGGCTCCCGTTCGGAACGAGAATGGTCTTGTTGTCGGCCGTATTGAGCACGGTGTTGAACAGCTGTATCTCCTTGACGGTGCCCGACTGGCCCTGTGCCTCGATGAAATCACCGACCCGGTACGGTTTGAAGAGCAGTACCATCACTCCACCGGCGAAATTCTGCAACGTGCCGCTGAGGGCCATACCGATAGCCAGACCTGCCGATGCGAATAACGCGACGAACGAGGTGGTATCGATTCCCAGGATGCCGATGATAACCGTGATCAGGAAAAATGTCAGCGCGATCTTAACCAGATTTTGCAGGAACGTGCGCAGGGACGGATCGACCTGACGCCGTTCCATCATTCGTCCCATGATGCGGCGGATGTAACGGATCAGCCACCGGCCGATGAAATAGACCGCTACGGCGATGCAAATCTTGATCGCGATGGAGATCACGCCACCGGTGACATGCTCGACCATCTGCCGCAGGGACATATCCGAAAAGGATTCGAGCTTCTGTGCGAAATCGATCTTGTGTGTGGTGTCGGCTGCATTCTTTGCGGCCGAAAGCAAAAGCGGCAACAACATTGACGTATATCAGGTTAAATTAAACATTCGTGCGGTTTCAAAACATTCCGGCCGGTCCAGGTTTGGCGATTCGCGGCAGGCGGGGCGGCGGCTTATTCTCCGATAGGCACTTCCGTCCATACGCCGCGCTCCAGCTGCCAAACGGCACCGATACCGGATGCCTTCAATAGCCGGAGCGCCTCGGGGCGTCCGCTGTTGATCAATTCGGGCAGATGAGCGTCGGAATTGACCACCACCGGGATGCCCAGTGTCCGGATCAGTCCGAAGTGTTCTTTGTTCGGATAGAGGAAGCCGTTCCGGTGTAGCGTTTTCGTATTCACCTCAATCATCGCGCCCTTTTCGGCGATAAAGGTAAAGTATTCCGAAATTTTGTCTTTGTACCACTGCTGGCCGAGAATGTCGGGCTCACAACAGGAAACGTTGTACGAGATTTTATCCGCATGGCCGATGAAATCGAATCCGCCCCGCCCGATCATCCGCATCAACTTGTCGAAATAGGCCAGCACGACCCGCTTCAGGTCGCCGCCCAAATGCAGGCGTACATGCTCGCGGAAAACTTCCGGCCTAGTGTCTATATCGACAATCTCGCCTTGCGTCGAGTGCAGCAGGTGCACCGATCCGATCCGGTAGTCCAGCGGTAAACTTTGAAAATAATCGTTTGCAGGTTGCTGATCCTCATCCATGTAGTCGATCTCCAGACCTACGTACAGCTCTATCCGGTCGCCGTAGAGCCGTTTGAGCCGGGCGAACTCCTGCAGGTATAACCCGGTCTGTTCCCGGTCGTCGATCGTCCAGCGCGTGCGAAACGGCAGCGGCGCATGGGACGAAACGCCGTAGCTGGTAAAACCTTGCCGGACAGCCTCGGCGATGAATGCTTCCATCGGGGCTTTGCCGTCGCAGAACGAAGTATGGCTATGGTAGTTGGTCAGGTTGTTCATGGCTGACAAAGATAATAATATTTCCGCCGCGAGGCAATGGAGCCTGCACCGGAGAGGCACATGGTCCCGGTATAAAAAAAGAAACATAACCGGGACATGTCGGCTTTACGCCCGGCCGGCCCGTTGTGGCATAACTATTGGAGTAACTGATATACAACTTAAAACCTCCAATTATGTATTTTCTTTGGTATATGCTCATCGGGCTCGTGGCCGGGTATGTCGCCAGCCTGATCGTCAAAGGCAACGGATCGGGATTCTGGCTGAACCTGATCGTCGGTATTATCGGCGGCGTTCTGGGCGGTTGGCTTTTCAGTCTGTTCGGACTCATTGCCGTCGGCACGCTCGGCAGCTTGATTACCTCGGTCGCCGGTGCGATCGTACTGTTGCTGATCGCTTCGGGCCTGACCCGTCGGAAACGGGAACATTATTGATTGACGTATAAACGCATCCTAATCGGTATTTACGAAACACCGATAATAAGTTATAGGATATACGGACGAGCTGCCGGGTAATTAATTTATCCGGCGGCTCGTGTTTTTGTGATTCGGCATTGACCGTCCGTGTCCATGGAGAATCAGACCGCACGAAACAGCCTTGCCCTTCCGGAGTACGGTTTTCCGACAATTCCCGCCACTTCCAATTAAGGAATCGATCTTGACACAGCATAAACCGTAATCCGGGTAATATTCCCTGTAATTCGTTTACAAATACAAATAGGGTGCGCTCCTACCTTTGCAATACAACCAATAACCCTATCCGATGAAACGACTTTTTTTGTTAACAGCGATGGCGGCAAGCCTTTCTGCAGCGGCCCAGGTTTGGGACAAAACTTTCCCGCAGAGCGATCAGGTAAGCGTGGAAAAGGTATCGTTCAAAAACCGGTACGACATTACAGTCGTAGCAGATATGTACCTGCCCAAAAATTTGAACCGGTCGCAGGAACATGCTGCTATTGTTATCGGACATCCTTTCGGCGGAGTCAAGGAGCAGTCGAGCGGACTCTATGCCCAGCAACTGGCCGAACGCGGATTCGTCACCCTCGCTTTCGATCTTTCGTATGGCGGAGAGAGCGGCGGTACGCCGCGTCATCTGGCATCGCCCGAAACTTATGTGGATGATTTCAGCGCCGCCGTAGATTTTGCAGGAAAGCAACCGTTCGTCGACCGGAACCGGATCGGAGCCATCGGTATTTGCGGAAGCGGCGGATTCGGTGTCGCTGCCGCAGCCATCGATCCGCGGATCAGGGCGGTTGCGACGGTCAGCATGTACGATATGGGGCGGGAGCGCCGCCAGGGGTATCTGGATGTGATGGGTGTCGCCGAACGCAAAAAATACCTCGAGGAAATTGCGGCACAACGGTGGAGTGAAGTCGACGGTGCTCCCGTACGGATGCTGATGGGTACACCCGACTCCATCGACGAACACTCCCCGGAGGTAGCCAAAGAGTTTTTCGATTATTACCGCACACCTCGCGGACAGCATCCGCGCTGTACGACCGGCATTACCTACACGAGCAGCGCACCGATGATGAACTTTTTCCCATTCGCGAATATCGAACTGATTTCTCCGCGTCCTGTACTGTTCATCGCCGGCGAGCGGGCCCATTCCCGTTATTTCAGTGAAGACGCCTACCAATTGGCTTCGGAGCCGAAAGAACTCTATATCGTCCCGGGAGCGGGCCATGTGGATCTTTACGACCGGGTAGCGCTGATTCCGTTCGACAAACTGAATGAATTCTTCACCCAAAACCTGCAATAACAATATTATGAAACGTATATTACTGGCAACTTGCCTCTTGATGACAGTCGCCTGCAACAGTAAAACCTCTACCGCGATGCAAACGACAACAGAACCTGTATTCGGACTGGGTGTACCCGTATCCGACAATTTTACCGGCGCAGCATGGCTTCGTACGCTGTCGGCCGAACCCGGATACGACTGCCAAATCTACAATGTCACTTTCGCCCCTTCGACCCGCAACTATTGGCATCGGCATGCCGTGGGACAAATCTTGCTCTGCACCGAAGGAATCGGATTTTATCAGGAACAAGGCGCTCCGGCACGCCGTTTAATCCCCGGAGACGTGGTAAATATCCCGGCAGGGACGATTCATTGGCACGGTGCGGCGCCGGACAGCCGTTTCACACATATTGGGATTACTCCGGAAGCGAGTCGAAACCAAGTCGAATGGCTCGGTGAAGTAACCGATGAAGAATACAACCGGGCAACCGAATAAAGATTAAACGACATGAAAAAGACACTCATCCTCTCCTCATCTCCCCGCCGCGGCGGCAACTCAGATACGCTTTGCAACGAATTCCTGCGCGGAGCCCGGGAGGCGGGGTTCCCGGCGGAAAAGATTTTCCTCGGCGACAAGGCCATTCGTTATTGTACGGGTTGCAGCGTTTGCAGCCTGTATGGCAAACCCTGTCCGCAAAAAGACGACATGTCCGAAATTCTCGATAAAATGCTAGCCGCCGACGTGATCGTGATGGCGACACCCGTATACTTTTATACGATGAGCGC
Organism: Alistipes indistinctus YIT 12060; assembly: GCF_025144995.1. Taxonomy (NCBI): domain Bacteria; kingdom Pseudomonadati; phylum Bacteroidota; class Bacteroidia; order Bacteroidales; family Rikenellaceae; genus Alistipes; species Alistipes indistinctus. The sequence continues at coordinate 419,323 of NZ_CP102250.1, forward strand.
ACAGATGAAGACGTTGATCGATCGTTGCTGCGGCCTCTATACACAAATGCAGAACAAGGAATTTTACTTTATCGTTACGGCGGCCGAAGACGACCAAAAGAAAATGGAGCGAACGATCGATACGTTCCAAGGATTTCTCGATTGTCTCGACGGAGCAACGATCAAAGGTGTAGTGTACGGCTTGGGGGTATGGCATGCCGGGGAGATCAAAGGCAATCCGGCGATGCAGGAGGCTTATGACCTGGGACATAAAGTCGGAGAAGCATAGGTTGTAAAAACCGTTATGTCCGCCATATCCGCCTATGCCATACTGTTGTCCGCCTGTTTGTGCGGCTGCAACGATGGGCGAACTGAACGACAATGAAAAATATCATTATCTCCCCTGCGCTTTGCCGGCAACTCCTTCCGATATAGGGACGATCCATAGCGGCGATATCATGCTCTACGGCTTCAACAGCCTGGTGCTGTTTTACAAAACGTTCCCATTCCCGTACCGATACACACCGATCGGGAGCATCGATAATCCTTCTGCCCTGGAAATGTTTCTCTGCAGTGGCCAGATTTTCCTAAAATTTGAACTGATAAATAATCAATTATGGAACTATATGATTTTTTGAAGCACCTGAACAGCGGTGCCCCCGTTTACAGCGATTCCGAAGCATTCGAATATATGCACGAACTGAGTAATGAAGCGATGCGCATCACGTTCCGCCTGAACGGCTCCTACCATACTCCGGAAGAGATACGGGCCCTGTTTTCACAATTGACCGGAAAACCGGTCGATGAATCGTTCCGTATGTTTCCGCCCTTCTACACCGACTGTGGCAAAAATACGACGATCGGGAAAAATGTTTTCATCAATTCCTGCTGTCATTTTCAGGATCAAGGCGGCATCGTTATCGGGGACGGTTCGCTAATCGGCCACAACGTGACGCTCGCAACGCTCAATCACGGCATGGCGCCGCAACAGCGGCAGTCCCTCTATCCGGCACCGATCGTAATCGGCCGTAATGTCTGGATCGGTGCGGGGGTAACGGTCGTTCCGGGAATCACTATCGGAAATAATGCCGTTGTCGGTGCCGGTTCGGTCGTTACAAAAAACGTCCCCGCCAATACGGTCGTAGCGGGAATTCCGGCAAAACGGATTAAAACCATCGAACCGAATCTGTAAACCTCGGACCGCTCCGCATGCACAAAAAAAGAGCCTGTCTCAGGGCTCTTTTTGTAATTACAGAATCTATCCGGAGCGGAAAACGGGATTCGAACCCGCGACCCTCAGCTTGGGAAGCTGATGCTCTACCGACTGAGCTATTTCCGCAAATATGTAGATCACTCCCTACATAGTGGTGCAAATATCCGTTTTTTCCCTAAAAAATGCAAGGATGCAGCATTTTATTTGTAAATGGAATTCAAGATATCAGCCAAACGCAGACCGGCCCGGAGCAACTGCTGTTCAACGACAGGATAATTGTCGAACATGTATTGGTAGGACAATTCGCTGTCTTCCGGCGTATCCTCGTATATCTTTTCGCAGACCGCATGCGTTTCGGTCAGCCAATCCGCCGGCGTACCTGTTGCAAGCTGCTGTTTCCGCTTTCTATCCAAGATGTCGATATTGTCCACCCATTCGGTATAGCTCCATTTTTTCGCCGATTCGACCAGCATGTCATCCCATACCGCATGCAGGTTGGTCGGTTTTCCAAACCAGGTAACCGATATTTTATTGGCACCCAGATCGCTTAAATGCCCGGTGTGCATCGGACAGTGGATGTCGCCGACCAGATGGATCAAGAACTTGACATACAGGGTCTGCATGCTGTCGGACAATGTGCCCGAGCGCAATTTAGATATGATTTCATTCAAAGCCGTCAGGACATCGCCGGTCGGATTTTTCGGCATCGACTCATACGTTTCACCCGCGTCGATATTTGCATAATGCCACGTTGCCGTGTATTGGTAAGGTTCGTCCTTCCGGATAAAATCCATCCACGACGAGTAATACATCAGGGTATGTCCGTCCAGAATCCGATTCAATTTTTTCGCTACTCCGGGTTTCAGATTATTGGCGGCGATGGCGGCGACAATATCATGGCCTTTCATTCCCCAGCCGAATGCAGTACTGCAACACGAAGACAGGCAAATAGATACCAGCAAGCACCTGAATAGATTTTTCATACGACAGATTTACTCCATTTTTAAGACCGCCAGGAATGCTTCCTGCGGAACCTCCACATTGCCTACCTGGCGCATGCGTTTCTTGCCTTTCTTCTGTTTTTCGAGCAGCTTGCGTTTACGGCTGATATCGCCTCCGTAACATTTGGCCGTCACATCCTTACGTACTGCTTTGACCGTTTCACGGGCAATGATCTTAGCTCCGATAGCTGCCTGAATCGCGATATCGAACTGCTGTCGCGGGATCAATTCCTTGAGTTTTTCGCACATCTTGCGACCAAAATCGTAAGCATGTTCGTGATAGATCAGCGACGAAAGAGCATCGACAGGCTCACCGTTGAGCAGGATATCGAGTTTTGCCAGTTTGCTCGGTTTGTAGCCCGTCTGGTGGTAATCGAACGACGCGTAACCCCGGGAGATACTTTTGAGTTTATCGTAAAAGTCGAACACGATTTCGGCCAGCGGCATCTCGAAATTGACTTCTACACGATCCTGTGTAATGAAAACCTGATTTTTCAGCGTACCCCGTTTGTCAATACACAGCTTCATGACGGTGCCCAGGTAATCGGACTGTGTAATGATCTGAGCCATAATGTAAGGCTCCTCAATGACGTCGATCATCGTAGGTTCGGGGAGCCCCGACGGGTTATGCACGTCAATGACTTCGCCTTTGCTCGTATGGACTTTATAAGAGACGTTCGGCACCGTCGTGATGACATCCATATCGAACTCGCGGTAAAGGCGCTCCTGGATAATCTCCATATGCAACAGCCCGAGGAAACCGCACCGGAAGCCGAACCCGAGTGCCAGCGACGATTCGGGTTCATAGGTCAGCGACGCGTCGTTGAGCTGCAGTTTCTCGAGCGATGCCCGCAAATCCTCGTACTGATCGCTCTCGACAGGATAGAGTCCGGCGAAAACCATCGGCTTCACATCCTCGAAACCTGCGATCGCCTCTTTGCAGGGATTGTCCACATGGGTGATCGTATCGCCGACTTTCACGTCGAAAGACGTTTTAATGCCCGAAATGATATAGCCCACATCTCCTGTTTTCAGTTCATTGCGGGGGCTCATCTTCAGTTTCAATACACCTATTTCGTCTGCGTCGTATTCACTGCCGGTATTGAAGAATTTCACTTTATCTCCCTTGCGGATAGAGCCGTTGAAAATGCGGAAATAGGCGATAATGCCCCGGAATGAATTGAAAACGGAGTCGAAAATCAGCGCCTGCAGAGGCTCGTCTTCTTTGCCGGTCGGAGCCGGGATACGTTCGACGATGGCCTGCAAAATCTCTTCGACACCCACACCCGTTTTCCCGGATGCCGCAAGTATCTCTTCTGGTTTACAGCCGAGCAGATCGACTATCTGATCCTTTACTTCATCGACCATGGCTGCTTCCATATCAATCTTGTTGATCACGGGAATAATCTCCAGATCATGACCCAAAGCCAGATAGAGGTTCGAGATGGTCTGCGCCTGAATACCCTGCGTCGCATCGACGATCAGCAACGCCCCTTCGCATGAAGCAATGGCGCGCGACACTTCATACGAAAAATCGACGTGCCCCGGGGTGTCGATCAGGTTCAGCACATATTTTTCGCCCTGGTAGAGGTACTCCATCTGAATCGCGTGACTCTTGATGGTGATCCCTTTTTCGCGTTCGAGGTCCATATTGTCGAGCACCTGTGCCTGCAGCTCCCGCTGCGAAAGGGTATTCGTAGCTTCGAGCAACCGGTCGGCAAGCGTGCTTTTACCGTGGTCGATATGGGCGATGATGCAGAAATTGCGGATATTCTTCATAGATATTTTTTCGATGCGGCAAAGTTAAGTAAATTTGCGTGTTTTAAAAACAGCCTTTCCGATGAAAACAGTCGCCCGGTACGCCTCCCTGGTCACATTCAGCCACACGGTTTTCGCGATGCCTTTCGCACTGATCGCTTACTTTTACGCGCTGTGGAGCACGGACACCCCGTTCGAATGGCTGCTGCTGGTAAAAGTACTGTTAGCCATGGTCTTTGCCCGCAATACGGCGATGGGTTTCAACCGCTATGCCGATCGGAGCATCGATGCGATGAATCCGCGTACCGCCCAGCGGGACATTCCTGCCGGGCGCATTTCAGCACGGAACGCCTTGTGGTTTATTATTGTCAATGCCCTGCTGTTCGCCGCCACGGCCGCATGGATCAATTTCCTGGCATTCTGCCTCTCCCCCCTTGCACTGACCGTGCTGTTGGGATACAGCCTGACCAAACGCTTCACCGCCTGGTGCCACATCGTACTCGGCATTGCGCTGGGGATCGCTCCGGTGGGGGCATACCTTGCGGTTACGGGACAATTCGCCGTGTTGCCGATCCTGCTGACCGGACTCGTCATCACATGGGTCAGCGGTTTCGACGTGATTTATGCGCTGCAGGATGCGGAATTCGACCGGCAGCATGCGCTGCACTCGATCCCGGCCCGCTTCGGCATTCGGGGTGCCATCGGTATCAGCATTTTACTGCATCTCATTACGGTTTATGCGATCGCCCTGATCGGATCGTACTACGGGGCGGGGACCTTCTATTGGATCGGGGCGGCGATCTTCGTCGCTCTGCTCATTTTCCAGCACACAATCGTCACTCCACGCCATCTCGACCGTATCGGTCCGACTTTCGGCCTGCTGAACGGGATCACCAGCGTTTGCTTCGCGACCTGCGTGATTATCGATCTCTACCTGCGTTATTGAGCCATCGCTTAAAGCCCGGCTGTACGTTTGGCTTCCATCAGGATCGTAAAGGCTCGGTGGATATCGTCGTCGCTGATGACGACGGTAAATTCGTTGGTCGTGCTGATCACTTCGGCGATATTGATATTATCCCAAGCCAACTCTTTAAAGATGTAATAGTAAACCCCGGGGCAAATCGCATTCTCGGCCGGAAGTTTTACCGTGATCGACGAGAGGTGTTGCGTTTGTGAAATTTTATGTTCGTCCCTGAAAATTTCATCGACCAGCGGCACGATACTGCTGCTGACAACGAGCGTCGTCTCGTAGATTCCCTGCGAGAAGGTGCAGAACACGTCTTTCATGTTGCGCACGCGGTCGAGCAGGATCGCCTGCTTTTCGTACAGCGTCGCAGAGTTCGTAAAGGCAAAATCGGCCAGGTTAGAACGCACGATGATGTCGCCGATATTCTCGACCACCTTCTTGAATTTCATCGCGGACATCAGCTCGAGACGGGGCACCAACCTGTTCAGCGCCATGATCACGGCGCTGTCATTGACCGCCTTACCCACCTGTTTTTCGATCTCGGGTTTAAGTTGGCGGGCGAGCGCCGAAAGGTTGATCAGTCCTTCGACCAAAGCGCCTTCGAGAAACGGCTTTTTCTTGATTACCTCTTCTACTGCGTTGGGAATTGTCAGCATAACAGTTCGGTTTTAACGGATTGCATTATGTTTGCACCCGCTGCGCACAACATTGTTAAACATCGCCGGGAAGTGTATAAAATTGCACCCGGTTTGAAATTGTTGCAAAAAAAATAAAAACCAGCCAGAAAAACAAACATTTTAATATACTTTTGCCCAAAATTCAAATTTAATGTTTGATTTTAAATAGTCTGATGAAATTTGCAGCCTGTATTTGCGGGCTCCATCGGGGAGGCAAATCCGGTCGGCATTCATCGCACTCAAATGTGTATTCAAGCGAAACAATAAGTATGATCAAAGTTCTTAAATTCGGGGGAACATCCGTAGGCTCGGCCCAGAACATGAAGCGGGTAGCCGAAATCGTACGCCGCGAACAGGCGACCGTCACCGTACTTTCTGCCATGTCGGGCACAACGGACGCATTGGTACAGATCTCCAAACTGGCAGCCGACGGTGACCTGGCCGCCATCGGAAAAGTACTCGATATGCTGCGGGACAAATACTCGACCTGCATCGACGGCCTGCTGACCGCCACCCGGCAAAAAGCGTTCGACCGCATGGAAGCGGCATGGACGACAATCCTGGCTGCAGCAACCGATTTCCAGCCTTACACTTCGGAACGTACCATTATCGCACAGGGGGAATTGCTGACTTCGGCGATCTTCACGCAATATCTGGTTGAAAGCGGCAGCGATGCCGTCTGCCTGAACGCTCCGGATTTCATGATTACGGATGCGGACACGAAAGTGAACGCCAAGCTATTGCACGAACGACTGTCCGCATTGACGGCCGACAAGAAAAAATTTTACGTCACGCAGGGATTTATCTGCACGAATTATCGCGGCGAGATCGACAACCTCGGACGCGGCGGCAGCGATTACAGTGCCGCCCTGATGGGCGCTGCCATCGACGCAGGACAGGTGCAGATTTGGACCGACATCGACGGCATGCATAATAACGACCCGCGTTTTGTCGACCACACCTACCCCATTCGCACGATGAGTTTCTGCGAGGCAGCCGAACTGGCCTATTTCGGGGCGAAAATTCTGCACCCGTCCACGATCCAACCCTGTCAGGACCACGGGATTCCCGTCCTGTTGAAAAACACGATGGACCCCGATGCTCCGGGCACCACGATTTCGGATGCCGACGAGAGCACGCAGTCGTTCCACGCCGTGGCCGCCAAAGACGGCATTACGGTAATACGCATCTACTCCGCCCGCATGTTGATGGCTTACGGTTTCCTGCGCAAGGTGTTCGAGGTGTTCGAACAGTACCGCACTCCGATCGACATGATCACCACCTCGGAAGTCGCCGTTTCGCTGACCATCGACAACGACGCGCACATCGACCGCATTGTCGAGGAGCTCGCCCCGTTGGGCAAGATCGAAATCGAACGCGACAATTCGATCGTCTGCGTAGTGGGCCGCATCGAACATACCGATACCGGACTCGCCGCACGGGTGTTCGACGGGTTAAAGCAGGTCCCGATCAAAATGATCTCCTACGGAGCGAGCCACCACAGCATCACGATGCTGATCAACACGCAGGACAAGAAGCAAACGCTGCAATACCTGAACGACTACCTTTTCAACCAGCAATAATTCATTTTAGGACTATTCTTCCGCCGCAAAACAGAGTATAGTATATGAGTGCAAGACAATATACCGACCAATTGCAAAAACTGGACACACCGTTCTATTTCTACGACATGCAACTGCTTGCCGACACGCTGGCGAAGGCAGTCGCCGAAGCCGGAAAATACGGTTACAAAGTGCATTATGCGCTGAAGGCGAATTTCGACCCGCGTATCGTTGCCGCGATCCGCAAAGCCGGATTGGGAGTCGACTGTGTGAGTGGAAACGAAGTACGGCTGGCCATCGAGAGCGGCTGCCTCGCTTCGGAAATCGTTTTTGCCGGTGTGGCCAAAAGCGACAAAGAGATCAGGTATGCGCTTGGGCAGGATATTTTTTCCTTCAATTGTGAATCGCTCCAGGAGTTGGAAGTCATTAACGCGCTGGCAGCCGAAACCGGACGCACCGCCCGGATAGCGCTGCGGATCAACCCGGATGTCGACCCTCGCACGCATAAACACATCTCTACCGGACAGGCCGACAGCAAATTCGGAATTTCGTACACCGAAATCAACGAAGCTATCCGTTCGTTGAACCGTCTGCCGAATATCCGCATCGTCGGCATTCACTTCCACATCGGGTCACAGATAACGGATATGGAAGTATTCGGCAATTTCTGCGTGAAAGTCAACAAAATCCAACAATGGTTCGTGGAACAGGGCATCGAATTGAAGCACCTGAATCTCGGCGGGGGACTGGGAGTCGGCTATAACGATCCGGACGGCAAACCCATACCGGATTTCGCGGGCTATTTCGGCATTGTGAACCGGACGCTGGAAACGAAACCGGGGCAGACGGTGCATTTTGAACTCGGGCGTTCGCTCGTCGCGCAGAGCGGCGAGTTGGTAACCCGGGTACTCTACACCAAACAGAACGCCGCCGGGCGGCAGATCGCACTGGTCGATGCGGGCATGACCGACCTGATTCGCCCGGCTCTCTACCAAGCGCACCACAAGATCGAAAGTTTGACCGGCCAGGGGCCCCTGCAGCCCTATATGGTGGCAGGTCCCGTGTGCGAATCGTCCGACGTGTTCGCCAAAGAAGCCCTGCTACCTGAGGTCAAACGCGGAGACCTGCTTACGATCCGCACGGCAGGCGCTTACGGTTCCGCGATGGCTTCGCGCTACAACCTGCGCGACCTGCCTCGGAGTGTATACAGCGACGAGCTCTAAAGGCATCCATAAAAAAGATTCCTGCCGATCGGTTCCTCTGTACAAACACGGTTCGATGCGGATAAACCGGATTTACGGACCACCGGAATCCGGTTCTTACGACACATTTTACAAAGGCCGCACGTTCCAATGCGGTCTTTGGTTATTTTCCGGATGTGCGGTTTTTGTTGATAAAGAGCCCCCGTCGCGTTGGCCGGGTGGCAACTTTTTCGTACCTTTCGCACGTCAAAATCGAAATTTGCCATGAAAATATCGCTGAACTGGCTGAAAAGTTATATCGAAACCTCTTTACCGGCGGAAGAGATCGCCAAAATCCTGACGGATATAGGCCTCGAAGTGGAAGGACTGGAACAGATCGAGACCGTGCGCGGCGGCCTGTCAGGGTTGGTCGTGGGTGAAGTCCTCACCTGCGAGAAGCATCCCGACGCCGACAAGCTGCACGTAACGACCGTCGATCTGGGCGACGGTGCCCCGACCCAGATCGTCTGCGGTGCGCCGAATGTAGCCGCCGGACAGAAAGTAGTCGTTGCAACGATCAATACGATGCTGTATCCGACCGGCGAGGCGGAAGGCTTCAAAATAAAAAAGAGCAAAATCCGCGGCGTGGAGTCGTTGGGAATGCTCTGTGCCGAGGATGAAATCGGCATCGGGACCAGCCACGACGGGATTATCGTGTTGCCGAACGATGTGCCGGCAGGCACTCCGGCCCGGGACTACTACCAGATCGAAGACGACTACCTGCTCGAAATCGGATTGACGCCCAACCGCGCCGATGCGATGTCGCATTATGGCGTGGCGCGCGACCTGGCCGTATACCTGCAGGCGAACGGCATTCCCCACCGACTCGTACTTCCCGATGTCTCGGCATTCCGCGAAGGGATTTCCGACAAAGAAGTTGCGGTAGAGGTGCTCAACACGGAAGCCGCTCCCCGATATATGGGTATCACCGTTACCGGCGTCAAAGTGGCCGAATCGCCCGAATGGCTCCAGAACCGGCTCCGTTCAATCGGGCTGAATCCGCACAACAACATCGTCGACATTACAAATTTCATCCTGCACGAGGTTGGCCAGCCGTTGCACGCATTCGATGCCGGCAAGATCAAAGGCGGCAAAGTGATCGTCCGCACGTGCCCCGAGGGTACTCCGTTCGTCACTTTGGACGGTGTGGAGCGTAAACTCTCGGACAAAGACCTGATGATCTGCGATACGGAGAAACCTATGTGTATCGCCGGCGTATTCGGGGGGCTCGATTCGGGCGTGACCGAAACCACGACGGACGTATTCATCGAGAGCGCTTATTTCAATCCGGTTTGGATTCGCAAAAGCGCCAAACGCCACGGGTTGAGCACCGATGCCTCGTTCCGTTTCGAACGCGGAATCGATCCGGAGATAGCGCCTTATGCGTTGAAACGGGCAGCCCTGCTGATGGTGGAATTGGCGGGAGGAAAGGTCAGCTCCCCGGTAACGGACCTTTATCCCGTTCCGGTGCGACCTTTCCGGTTCGACATTTCGCTCAGCCGCGTCAAACGACTGATGGGCAAAGATGTGCCAGATGAAACGATCCGGAGGATTATCCTGGCGTTGGACATAAAAATCGAAAAAGAGGACGGTGACACATTGGGCGTAGCCGTTCCTCCTTACCGTGTCGATGTGCAGCGTGAAGCCGACCTGGTCGAGGACATCCTGCGCATCTACGGCTACAACAATATCGAGATTCCGCAGCAGGTTCACTCTACCCTCTCTTATGCACCCAACCCTGACCGCGACAAGGTCACCAATGTTGTCGCGGACCTGCTGACCGCCAACGGTTTCAACGAGATCATGAGCAATTCGCTCACCAAAGCGGCTTATTACGAAGGATTGGAGGCCTATAAAGCCGAAAACAGCGTCGCTATTCTCAATCCGTTGAGCAATGACCTGAACGTGATGCGCCAGACGCTGCTGTTCAATGCCTTGGAGGCGGTTGAACTGAACACGAACCGCAAAAACGGCGACCTGAAACTCTATGAGTTCGGCAATTGCTACTCCTACGACCGGGACAAAGCGTCCGAAGGAGGCTTGGCTCCGTACAGCGAACAGAACCGACTGTCGATCCTCATAACCGGCGCCGATCACGTTCCTTCGTGGAACGTATCGAGCCAGCCGACCAGCTTCTACACGCTGAAAACCGTGGCCGAAAAGATTTTCGCCAGAATCGGTATCGACCTGAACGGAGCTATGATGGAAACACTCTCAAGCGATCTGTACCGCGAGGCGGTTACCTATAAAATCAACGGCAAACGGATGGTCGAAATGGGAATCGTGTCGAAGAAAATCCGCTCGATGTTCGACATCAAGGCCGAAGTCTATTACTTGGAGATGAATTTCGATGCATTCCTCAAACTGACCAGGAATCACAAAGTGACGGTACAGGAACTTTCGAAATTCCCCGAAGTGCGCCGCGACCTGGCCCTGCTGGTCGATTCGCAGACGACCTTCTCCCAGTTGCGTGAAATCGCTTTCGCCACTGAAAAGAAACTGCTCAAGAATGTTACGCTGTTCGACGTTTACGAAGGGGATAAACTGCCTGCAGGAAAGAAATCCTACGCGTTGAATTTCGTGCTCGAAGATACGACCAAAACACTGGTGGATCAGGTCATCGACAAAACGATGGCCAATTTGGTCCGCGAGTTCGAACGTCGTGCCGGAGCACAGGTGCGTTCGTAATTAACCCGGGCGGCAATCCGTAATATACGGAACAGCCGTTTTTGCCAAACTGCCAATAACATAACCCCACAAATATGCAGGAGAAAATATTGATTCTCGACTTCGGCTCCCAGTACACGCAGCTCATTGCGCGGCGTGTACGCGAGCTGAACGTATATTGCGAGATCCACCCCTACAACCACTACCCGGCCCCGGACAGCTCGGTCAAGGGCGTGATCCTCTCGGGCAGTCCTTCGTCGGTGCGCGATGCGAATGCCCCCCAGGTAGACCTTTCCCCGATCAAAGGCGCTTTTCCCCTATTGGGCGTCTGCTATGGTGCACAGTACCTCGCGCAAAATTACGGAGGAGAGGTGAAACCGTCCGCTACCCGGGAATACGGCCGGGCCATGCTTTCCAAGGTGGAAGCGGCAAATCCGCTGATCTGCGGCCTTTCACAGACTACCCAGGTGTGGATGTCGCACGGCGATACGATCGCGCGCATTCCGGACAATTATAGAATTATCGCCAGCACCGAAGATGTCCCGGTAGCGGCTTTCCAAATCGACGGGGAAAAGACGTGGGGTATCCAGTTCCACCCCGAGGTATACCACTCGACCGAAGGTTCCCAGTTGCTGAAACACTTTGTCGTGGATATTTGCGGATGCAAACAGGACTGGACGCCGGATTCGTTTATCGAATCGACCGTCAGGGAATTGCAGGACAAACTTGGCAACGACAAAGTGGTATTGGGCCTCTCCGGCGGTGTCGATTCGTCCGTAGCCGCCATGCTGCTGCACAAGGCGATCGGGAAGAACCTGGTCTGCATCTTTGTGGATATGGGCCTGTTGCGCAAAAACGAATTCGAAGACGTCCTTCGCTCGTATGAATCGATGGGACTCAACGTCATCGGTGTCCGGGCCGGCGATAAATTCCTCTCCGACCTGAAAGGCGTAACCGAACCGGAGAATAAACGCAAGATCATCGGCCGCGACTTTATCGAAGTATTCGACGCAGAGGCGCAAAAGCTGACCGACGTGAAGTGGCTGGCGCAGGGCACGATCTATCCCGACGTAATCGAATCGGTGTCGGTCAACGGTCCGTCGGCCACGATCAAGTCGCACCACAACGTAGGCGGCCTGCCGGAGAAGATGCACCTGAAGATCGTCGAACCGCTGCGCCTGCTGTTCAAGGACGAAGTACGCCGCGTAGGGCGCCAGTTGAACATTCCGATGGAGATTCTGGGCCGCCACCCGTTCCCGGGTCCGGGTCTGGGTATCCGTATCCTGGGCGAAGTGACCGCAGAGAAGGTGCGCGTACTGCAGGAAGCCGACAAAATTTTCATCGACAACCTTAAAGAAGCCGGTTTGTACGACAAAGTTTGGCAAGCCGGCGTCATGCTGCTGCCCGTACAATCTGTCGGTGTGATGGGTGACGAGCGCACTTATGAGAACTGTGTAGCCCTGCGTGCGGTTACCTCTACCGACGGTATGACCGCCGACTGGGTACACCTTCCCTATGAATTCCTCGCGAAAGTTTCCAATGAGATCATTAACCGCGTCAAGGGAATCAACCGCGTCGTGTACGACATCAGCTCCAAACCGCCCGCAACGATCGAGTGGGAATAAGGAGATAAAGAACCGATGTGATGTTAAAGAATAACTAAGGGGGAAGCAGACTTCCCCCTTAGTTATTCCAACTATTTGTTACTCCCGATTTTATTCCCGGCACATTCGAACTGAGTCAAATCCGGGCTATTCGCCGCCTTTTTTTAGCGTGATTTCCATAATGCCGCCGGCACCCCGCATGCCATACATCGCATCGGCTTTTTTGATAACCAGGCTTTTCAGTTCCGAAGGACGGACTACATCGTTCACCGTTCCAAAATTCTGCCGGGGGCTCCCGTCGACAACGATCAGCATGGGCGGAGAAGATTGTTGTTCTCCGGTTGCGAGAGTTCCGCTCGAAGGCCTTCCCGCTGACGAGGAGAGCAAATAGGCCTCTCCGTCCTTGATCCTGACGGCCGGGTAGCGAACCGTGACAAACGACTTCAAATCGGGATAGGCATGCAGGTTCGGCATCGTGGTGAGGTCGTACTGGTTGAAAGGCGGTAATGTCAGTACGGTGTAGGCCGTCGAAGTGGGCTTCCCGTTTTCGGCTTTAAACATTTGGCCTTTGGCTACGGCCACCGCCACATCGGAAGAGGCATCTACCGGAATACTGCCGATATAACGGTCAAGCGTAACAAAAATCGTATCGTTAGGCAGGGCTTGCACGGTCAGGGAGCCGTCTTTACCGGGAGTCCGGTAATGCGGCGCGCTTTTCAGGGAAATCAGCGCTTTGTTCAGGGGTTTTCCTTTGGTGTTGGTCACGGTTATTTTGACCGGCTGCGTTTGTGCAGCAGCGACCAAAAATCCAACCGACAGAAGCACGAAACAGAGGAGAGCTTGCTTTTTCATGACTTGAAGGTTTTAAGTTAGTATGAGTAGAACTTGGTGTGGCTTCTTAAAGGTAGCAAATTTCAAATAAAACGGTTCATTTTTTTAATTTTTTATTTGCGTTTAGTAAAAAGATGAGCGGATTTTGCCGTATCTTTGCAACCCTTTCCCCTTCCCTTTTCAGATTTAATCTCTTATTTTATCTATGATTCAAAAACAGGAGACAGCCACCGCCAAACTGGAACGAGACAAGATCGGCAGCCTGCTGCTGCACTATTCCGTACCCGCGATCGTCGGGATGGTAGTCGCGTCACTGTACAACATCGTAGACCGCGTGTTTATCGGGCAGGGAGTGGGCCCCTTAGCCATCTCCGGGCTGGCGCTGACCTTCCCGCTGATGACGCTGATCGCCGCGATCGGCACGCTCGTCGGCGTAGGAGCATCCGCTCGGCTGTCGATCGTACTGGGGATGAAAGATATCAAATGGGCCCGTAACATTCTGGGCAACGCTTTCATTCTGACATTTGTCCTCTCGGCCGTATTCATCACCATCGCGATGATCTACCTGCCCGAAATCCTGGTCGCTTTCGGAGGCAGCGAACAGACCATCCCCTATGCGATCGACTACCTGAAAATCGTCATTCCGGGCAGTGTACTGACCAACGTAAGCTACAGTTTCAGCGGCATGATGCGCGCTTCGGGATACCCGCAAAAATCGATGTATACGATCCTGATCGGTGTCGTACTGAACGTGATCCTCGATCCGATTTTCATTTTCGGATTCGGTTTGGGCATCCAGGGAGCGGCTATCGCGACCGTGATCTCGATGTTCGTAAGCGCCGTATTCGTGATGAGCCATTTCTTCAATCCGAAGCATGTCGTGCATTTCGAAAAAGGCTGTATGCACCTGCGGGGATACATCATCCGCAACATCACCTCGATCGGGATGGCTCCATTTCTGATGAACGTCGCGGCGTGCGGTGTCAACATCATCATGAACCATCAGTTGGTGCGCCAGGGCGGTGACCTGGCGATCGGAGCCTACGGTATCCTGAACAGCTATGCAATCCTGATCGTGATGAGCGTTATGGGGTTATGCCAGGGCATGCAGCCGATCGTCGGCTACAATTACGGCGCTCAGAAGTACAAACGCATGAAAGACACGCTTCTGCTGACACTGCGGGTCGGCACTCTGATTATGGTAATCGGGTTTGTGGTCTGCGAATTGTTCCCCGGGCTGCTGGTGAGCGCATTTACGTCCGATCCGGGTCTCAAATCAATGGCTGTGAAAGGCATTCGGCTGGCATTCATCATGCTGCCGGTGGTCGGTTTCCAGATCATCATTTCCAATTTTTTCCAGTCGATCAGCAAAGCTCCCAAGGCCATTTTTATGAGTTTGTCGCGCCAGGTAATTTTTCTAATTCCTTCGTTGTATCTCTTCTCCAAGTGGTTCGGGCTGACAGGGGTGTGGTTGTCCATTCCGTTTTCCGATCTGCTGGCCGCCTTAGTGGCTTTGATATTGATTTTAAGGGAAAAACGTTTTTTTTATCCTTCGCAGCAACAGCGGGCATAGTTTTTGACCCTCGGTTTCATAGCGATAGTCCTTAAAACCAACAAGCTTATGAAACCTCAAGTCGAACCGGGAACTACGGTCGCTCCCGAAAAATACCGCATCGTCATCGCAGACGGCGGTCCTTATCTGGTTTATGGCCAGCCGCCGCTGGTACAACAATTTATCATGCCCAACGGCGAAGGCGAAATCTGGTATTTCAAGGAGGGAGCGCACTACTCCACCAAAGACGAACCCACAGCACTGTGTCGCTGCGGATATTCCCAAAACAAGCCTTATTGCGACGGTTCGCACGAACACGCCGACTGGGACCCGGCCCTCACGGCCTCTACCCGTCCGCTTCTCGAGGATGCGGAACAGATCGACGGACCCGAAATCACGCTGACCGATAATGAGAAATATTGTGCGTTCGCCCGCTTCTGCGACGCAAAGGGCCGCGTCTGGAATCTGGCCGAAGAGGAGGGACAGGAGGCTGCCGAACTGACTATCCGGGAAGCCAACCACTGTCCGGCAGGACGCCTTTCCGCATGGAAAGACGACAAAGCCCCTGTCGAGCCGCATTTCGATCCGGGCCTCGGTTTGCTCGAAGATCCTCTGCTGCGCATAAGCAGTGCATTGTGGGTAAGAGGAGGTATCCCGGTACAGCGTCCGGACGGTTTCACGTATGAAATCCGCAACCGCGTTACCTTATGCCGTTGCGGACACTCCTCGAATAAACCTTTCTGCGACGGGACGCATGCATCGTTTAAATTCCGCGACGGGCTCCCCAACCGTCCCGATCCGAATGGCGAAGAGTATTGACCTTCCTTTTGCCGGCCCGTGGACCGGACATTTTCGAAAACCGCACAGGGTGGCAGAAAATTCACTACCTTTAAGGCTGTCTAACGGATATAGCTTATTCAAATTTTCATACGATGAATCTGGAAACCCAAATCAACGATGGCATCAAACAGGCCATGTTGTCCAAAGAAAAAGTGCGGCTCGCAGCATTGCGGGCTATCAAAGCCGAGATCCTTTTGGCTAAAACCGCTGACGGTTCGGATGAAATCAGCGATGCCGCTGTATTGAAAATCATTCAGAAATTGGTTAAACAACGCAAAGAGTCCGCAACTGTCTATGCCGAAAACAACCGGCCTGAATTAGCCGAGAACGAACTAGCCGAAGCCACTTGCCTGGAAGTTTTCCTTCCCAAGCAGATCGAAGGCGCGGAGTTGGAGACTGTTCTGCAGGAGATCATCACCCAGGCAGGGGCGAAGTCTGCGGCCGACCTGGGCAAAGTAATGGGTTTGGCCACGAAAAAACTGGCCGGACAAGCCGACGGACGACAGATTGCAGAGACTGTAAAGAGACTGCTACGATAAAGCCGACGATTTAGAGGCGTCCATACCTTTGCCGATTAGTTGTGCATGCCTATATTCTTTGCGTTCCATCTTTATTCAATGTCTCAACTTCAAAAATCAAACATCGCACTAAACCTCGAAGCCATGAAAATAAAATCAGTCGTAGCGATCGTATGTATATGGATGTGCGGAACCCTGAGCCTATCGGCCGCTAAACCTTCCGCAGCCGAGCGACAGCAAGCTGCGGCAACCATGAAAGCATTGGCCGAGAGCCGGGATTACACCGTGCGGATAGCCCAGGCTTTCCCGCTGAAAGGGGCCAGCGTGGCTACTCCTTTGGCTATCCTCAGGATCAACGGGAATGAGGCCTATTCAACACTACCCTATTGGGGCGGAGGTTACAACACTTTCGGCAACAGCGACGGGATGCGTTTCACCGGCATCGTTTCGGATTACACCGTAACGATCGATAAAAAGAATAAAGTACAAGTTGCATTTAAAGCAACTGCGAACACCGGCCGGATCTACCAATTCAAGATGGAGATTTTCTATAACGGTTCTACTTTCATCAGTGCCCTTTGCTCTAGTATGGACCCCATGCGTTATGACGGCAAAATCGGCCCGAGCGATAAAACCGAATAGGAAAGAGCTGTCTTTGTCCGTGTCATTCCAGGTAGCCTTCTCAGTTGGGAAGGCTTTTTATTAATTTTATTCTGCAATTTGGTTGTAATTCGTTAAAAAATCCTTAGCTTTATTGTAGCCCTCCCAGAGTCCAAAAGCATTTTCAAGTACTAACCTTAATTTATTGAGTCATGAAAAGAAAATTGATTCTGGCGGCTGTTGCTTTGCTTATGGCCGGGAGTGCGGGTCTGTTTGCCGCAAAACCCTCTGTCGAACAACAACAACAACTTGCCGCTGCAATGAAAACCTTGGTCGAAAACCGCAATTATTCCGTCCGGGTACAACAAGCATCGGGAGTGAAAGGCGGCGGAATAGCCACCAACTCGTTACTGAAAGTCAATGGAGAAACGGCCTATTCGTCCATGCCGTATTGGGGCGGCGGATACAACAATTTCGGCAATAACGACGGGATGCGCTTTAATGGCACCATCTCGGACTATACCGTAACGGTCGACAAAAAAAATAAAGTACGGGTAGCGTTCAAAGTAACCACCGACACGAAACGCGTGTATCAAATTCGGATGGAAATTTTCTACAACCGTAAAACGTTGATCAGTGCAAGTTGTCCGAGCTTGGATCCCATGCGTTATGACGGTGTGATCGGTATAAGCGACGGGGTAGACAACGAGGCCCATTAATAGGGTTCGACTGCACGTTTCGCATGAAAAATTCCGTTTCCCCAGCGCCTTTACACCGTATTTTTGGTCGTTTTGACAAATGTTTGCTATTTTTATAACAAAAGACTCTCCCAACAAACCAAAATAAACACGAACCTAAAACTTTTATGTTATGAAAAGCAAATTGATTTTAGCGGCAATTTGTCTGTTGCTGGGTGGAAATGTACATGCATTTGCGGCAAAGCCACCGGCATTAAGCCAGGTAAAAGCGGCCGTAGCGATGAAAGCTTTGGCGGAAAGCCAAAATTACACGGTAAATGTATCGCAAGCCTATCCCATGGCAGGCTCAGGAGTAGCCGTCCCCAGTATGGTCAAGATTGAAGGAAACCAGATATATTCTACCTTGCCTTATATAGGCGGCGGATACAACACCTTCGGGAACAACGATGGGATGCGTTTTACCGGGACCATCTCCGACTACAAAGTGGAAGCGGGCAAAAAGAACAAGGTGTACGTAAGTTTTACGGCCACTGCGACCACAGGCAGGGTATACCGCTTCAAAATAACCATATTTTATAACGGAGTCTCATACATCAGTACCTCCTGTAACAACCTGCAGGCAATGAGATATGACGGGACGATCGGCTTCAATGAGGCTGTCGACACAGAAGGAGCCCGTTAGACCTCTTTCGGCCTGTTAAACAGAAAAAGCCGCCGCTTTCGCGGCGGCTTTTTTTGCATATACTTTGTGTATTCTTTCTACATATATCAAGCGCGACACACGATAAGTTTAATCTATTTCGATATAAATATTATCAATTTGACTTATATTGATTTTTAATGTACATTTGTATCAAAGAAAAGATCAAACAAAGTTTAACCAATAAAACACAGAGATTATGAAAACCTTAGATTATCTCCAACTGAATGCATCCGCAACGGATAACGTAGTAAAATCGCTGCAACAACTTCTGGCTGACTTCCAGGTATATTATACAAACCTGCGCGGTTTCCACTGGAACATTCAAGGACCGGACTTCTTCGTACTGCACAGCAAATTCGAAGACCTATACAACGATGCGGCGGACAAGATCGACGAAATAGCGGAACGCATTCTTACCCTCGGCGGTGTGCCTGCCAACAAGTTCAGCGATTATTTGAAAATCTCCAAGATCAAAGAGGTCGGTGAGGTCAATTGCGGCAGCGAGGCACTGAAGAACATCCTGGACAGCTACAAATACCTGATCGGCGAAGAGCGGACGATCCTGTCTCTGGCATCTGAAGCAGGCGATGAAGTGACCGTGGCGCTGTTAAGCGATTACCTCAAGGAACAAGAAAAACTGGTCTGGATGCTTTGCGCTTATTCGACCAAATAGGAATCCACCTTCAATGAAAAAGAGGCCGCAATTGCAGCCTCTTTTTCATTGAATATCGGTTATTACAACCATTTGACGATTTTTGCCGCATCCCTTGCATTTCGGGACGAAAGCAGTGTAACATCGATTATTCCCCTTTAACCGGAGCCGTACTCAATGTCGAAAGTTGCTGCGTGATGGCTTTTACTAACGCGACATTCTCTTCAACTGCGAGTTTAATGGCATTTTTTGTCGAGGCAATCGCTTTGGTAATTGCTATCGCTTTCAAGCCCAAGGGCACACTTTTCGCTGCTTTCTCAGCCAAAGCAGGCAGAGTCGCGGCAGCCTGTTGTTGTGCTTCAACCCTCTCGAACAGAGCTTTATACTCCGCTATTTTATGATTGATGGTCTCGTCGTTATTTTGCGCAATTTCAAGAGCCTCACCCACATTTAATGTCAAGGTGTCGATCGCTTCATACTGCTTGCGAATGTCCATAGCCTCCTGATACATATCCGCGCAGGCATCGATGTATTGATCCACGTCTGCTATACCGGTAGCGGCGGGACGATTCCATTCACCCAGTTTGGTGGGTTCGAGTGAGGTTTGGCTGAAGCCCTGAAAAGCAATTACCATAAAAGCTGCCAAAAGAATTAATTTCTTCATTTTTAATGTTTGTTAGATTGAACTTGGGATAGTAAACTAGTAATTAGTCATGCCGGATTTTCTCTTTCCAACTCATCGGCCGGAGATCGGTCGGCACCCAAAGGATGCCCCAGCATCCCGAACCTTCTTCTGCTTAACTCCACGGGGACAAAGGTAGATTGCCTTCACTTTACGACACGTCATCAAAAGTGTCTTTTTAATCACTTTTTGTATCATATTAATCTTATTGACAGTAAATTACATATTAAAAGGCAGGATCGCGGCTTGGGGATATTCGAAAACGGCCACGAACGATCGGACGTTTCGGCATGCACCCAAACTCCGTTTTATTTCCTATCTTTAATGCTTAAATAAAAATTGGAATTATGCGTTGGAGAGTAAGCAGGCGGACCTTATTGCTGATTGCAGGCCTAGTATGGATCATCGCCGGAGCTAATATCCTGCGTATCGGCATTATTACATGGGTGGATGACCAACGGGAATGGTTGTTCAAAACAGGTGAAGCCATTGTCGTCTTCCTGCTTTTCTTCAGTTTGATTTTCAGGAGGCTATACAACAAGCACACCGAAAGGATCGGACAGAAGGCAGACCGCAACTGCCCATTTTCATTCTTCGACGTAAAGGGCTGGCTCATCATGGGTTTCATGATTACACTGGGGATTCTGGTACGCAAATTGCACCTTTTACCCACGTCATTCATTGCGGTCTTCTACACCGGGTTATCGTCCGCGCTGATCCTGACAGGTATCCTGTTTCTGGTTCAGTGGCAGAAAACCAAATAATTCCCGGCGATCCGACAGCTGCACATGAGGACTCTCCCATCGCGGTATCTTTACCAAGGGGGGATATTCTAACCTTAAAATTTTCAAATTATGGAAAATTCATTTGCTGCTTTGATCGAAAACTCGAAACAAGCCGTTAAATACTGGTGGCTGCTGTTGCTGACCGGCATCGCACTACTGGTAATCGGCATCGTCGTATTTGCTTTTCCTGCCCAAAGTTATATCGGCATGTCACTGATGTTCGGATGGTTGATCCTACTCTCGGGCATCTTCCAGGTCATCCTTTCTACTGCCAACAAACACTACATTACAGGACGCGGCTGGATGTTGGCCGGCGGCATTATTGAAATCGTGCTCGGGGCGATCCTCGTTTGGAATGTAGCGCTTTCTGCTGCCACCCTGCCGATCTTCCTCGGCTTCTGGCTGATGTTCCGTGGATTCAGCGCCATCGGTCTGGGAGGAGACATGAGTTCGATGAACGTTCCCGGATCGGCATGGACCATCATCAGCGGCATCCTGCTATTGCTCTGTTCGCTGTGGGTTTTAATCCAACCGCTGGTATTCGGCACTACGATGGTCGTTGTGTGGGTTGGTATCTCCCTGCTCTTCGCAGGCATTGCCGCCATTTCGTTGGCCATGCAGTTGAAATCTGCACACAAACATCTGCAAAAACTAGCATAATCCGGTGAAGATCAAAGGACATATTCCTTGAAACCGGAAACTTAAATTACTATACAAAAAGAGAGGCGATTGCCTCTCTTTTCCGTTTATATATCTATATATCCTGATTTACTCGATATTCGCCGAGCCGACGCGTGCAGGGCAACTACTCCCGGTCGTACACATTGATTTGCAGTTTGGCATAGGAACGACCGGTCTTTTCGCGTGCTTCGGAAATATCTTTGCCCCGGGCAAGCAGTACGGCCATGCGGCGATGTCCTTTGACCTCCGGCTTACCGAAAATGCGCATCTGCGTATCGGGTTCGGAGAGCACATTTTCGAGGTTGGCAAATTCGACACGGTCCGTATCCCCTTCCACTACAATGGCCCGTGAAGCCGACGGGCCGTGAAAAGCGACGTTGGGAATAGGCAATCCGAGAATCGCCCGGACATGCAGGGCAAATTGCGACAGGTCCTGGGAAATCATCGTCACCATACCCGTATCGTGCGGCCGTGGCGACACCTCGCTGAAAATCACCTGATCTCCCCGGATAAATAACTCCACGCCGAAAATTCCCCAACCGCCCAAAGCATCGGTTACCTTCCCGGCTATGAACTGTGCCTGTTCTTTCAATGCCGGAGTCATCGGCTGCGGCTGCCACGATTCGCGGTAGTCCCCGTCTTCCTGATAATGGCCGATCGGCTCCAGAAACGATGTTCCACCGGCATGCCGGACGGTCAGTTGGGTTATTTCATAATCGAACGGGACAAAACCTTCCACGATCACACGGCCGCTGCCGGTACGTCCTTCATGCTGAGAAACATACCATGCCCGCTCGACATCTTCCTCCGTGCGGATCACGCTTTGTCCGTGTCCCGAAGAGCTCATCACCGGTTTCACTACGCACGGAATGCCCACTTCGCGCACGGCTTCCGTAAATTCCGCACGGGTCGAGGCGAAACGATACGGCGAGGTCGGCAATCCCAACTCTTCCGCAGCCAGACGGCGGATACCTTCGCGGTTCATGGTCAATTTGGTTGCTTTGGCGGTAGGTACGACATGATAACCTTCAGCTTCCAGCTCTAACAGCGTATCGGTTGCAATAGCCTCGATCTCGGGAATAATGTAATCCGGTTTTTCCGCCTCGATAATCTCACGCAGCCGTTTACCGTCCAGCATCGACACTTCGTATGAGCGGTGTGCGACTTGCATGGCCGGAGCATCGCGATAGCGGTCCAATGCGACCACCTCGACCCCGTAACGTTGCAACTCAATGGCAATCTCCTTGCCCAGCTCTCCGGAACCGCACAGCAAAGCCTTCTTGCCGATCGGAGAAAATACAGTTCCTATTTTGACCATAATTCTGTTTGTTGGAAAACTTGATAAGGAGACAAAGATAGCCGAATCCGGCCGATTTTCTCTGCCGGGCCCTTAAAATTTTGATTCTGGTTTTGTAGCAGGATTGCCTATTGATCCATATATTGTATATTTGCAGAATAATCAGCACTTCTAAACCGGCTTCGATGAAAAATCTAGCGAAACTCCTGTTGCTTCTGGCATTGCTCGTGTGCGGCGCCCGGCAGACCCAGGCCCAAACCTATGCCAAGTTGAACGGCCTTTATGCACTGGTCGGAGTCATCAATCCGGCGTTCGAATTCACGCTCTCGCCCAAATCCACCTTCCAGACCGAACTGGTCATCTCACCGTGGAAAGAGGTCGGAAGCAACGGCAAACACATGTTGTTCGGGATTTTTATGAACGAATACCGCCGCTATTTCAGACAGCATAACGACGGTTGGTATCTGGCCGGGAACGTCGGCATGATGGCGTTTGATATGTCGAAACCCGAATTCCGGAGTGGCAAACTGAGGCTCGAAGACCGCTATTGCAAAGGCTACGGCATGATGTTCGGCCTGGCGTTCGGCTATGAATACAAATTCAAAGAGCGCTGGTTGCTGGACGCCTACCTCGGTTGGGCCTATATGGCAAGCTGGTATAACGGATACAGCTTGGACGGACAAATCGACATGAATCCGCACAGGCCGGTACCGCCCGAGCATCCCGATCCCTGGAACGGTTCAGCTGAGTGGCTGCCCAACAAGATCGGGCTGTCGATCGGATTGCTGATCTGCGATCCGCACCGTAAAAAGAAATAATAATTGCTATATTTAATGTAATTAATGCCTCTAACATATGTCTGAAACACCTGTCAAGCCTGAAACCGAAGAGATCGACCTGCTGGAACTGGCCAAAAAAATCTGGGCGAAACGCCGTTTTATAATCAAATATGCGTTGATCGGCGCCGTTGCCGGCCTGGTGATCGGCTTCAGCCTCCCAAAAGAATACACTTCATCGGTGAAAATGGCACCCGAAGAGGGAAAATCCAATAAGACCAGCAATATGGCCGGCCCTGCCGCATTGGCCGGATTCGACCTCAGTGGTGCGGGAGGAGTAGACGGAATCAATCTGATGCTGTACCCTGACGTTGTTCAAAGTACGCCTTTCATCGTCGAATTGAGCCAGATTCCGGTTCAACCGAAAAAGAGCGGAAAACTGTCGCTTTACGATTACATCGGCACCGAACTCTCTTCCCCGTGGTGGGGTTATATAATCAGCGCACCTGCAAAGGTAATCGGTTGGGTAATGTCTATCGGGCAAGAGAAGGAAGCAGTCGGCTCCGGGATCAACCCCAAAGCGCTGACCCACGAACAGGCCCAGGTGCTGGAAAGTTTATCGAAACGCATCAACATTAGCGTGGACAAAAAGACAAGTGTGATTACCGCCTCGTCCACGATGCAGGATCCCGTGGTTGCAGCCGCTGTCACGGATTCGATGGTTCGTAAACTGGAAGAGTATATGGGTGATTACCGGACTGAAAAAGCAAAACGCGACCTGGCTTTCACCCAGGAGTCCTACCAGTCGGCCCGCGAGAGTTACCACGAAACCCAACGCCGCTATGCATCCTATATGGATGCTACCCAGAATGTAGCCCGCCAATCGGTAAGGGCCGAGCAGGAGCGGCTTCGCAACGAGCAGACCCTTGCTTACGGCGTATACAGCCAACTGGCCCAACAGCTCGAAATGGCCAAACTCAAAGTGCAGGAACAAACCCCGTGCGTCACGATCATCGAACCGGCCGGAGTGCCGACCCGCAAATCGAACACCAGCAAAGCCGTTATTTTAATCGCGTTTACATTTTTGGGAGCTTTTGCCGCTTCCGGCATTGTGGTCGTAAAAGACCTGTTTTTCAAAAAGGAAAATCCGGATGAGGGAACAGGAATCGGCGATAATCCAAGCTTGTCTTAGTAGGTAATCTCGAAACAACTACTGTAAATTTCACCATCGACAAAAAGGTTGTTGTTAATAAAAAAGGACTGGCATACATAGTATGCCAGTCCTTTTTCTGCCTTATAACATTACCGGATAAACAGCAATTCCCTGTATTTGGGCAGCGGCCACTGTTCGTTGTCCACCACCTGCTCGAGTTTGTCGACATGGTAGCGAATTTCATCGAGGAGTCCGACGACCGTATCGTGATAAGCCACGGCTTTGGTTCGTTCGCAGTCGATTTTATTAGCCACCTTGCGTGCATCGACCATCCGGATCGTCAGGTTCTGGATCTCGGCGATATGGCCCGAAATATTCTCTACCAAAGCGATGTCCCGCGCCGATAGTTTTTTCCACTGATCGTCGGTAAAGAGCGATTGCAGTTTAAAAATTTTATCCAGCAACACGCTTTCGTAACCCGAAGCCACCGGCAGGATATGGTTCATCGCCATATCGCCCAGCACCCTCGCTTCGATCTGTATCTTCTTGGTGTAGGTCTCCCACATGACTTCCACACGCGCCTCCAGCTCTTTTTTGCTCAGCACATGTGTCCGCTCGAACATCTCCACGCTTTCCGAAGCCAGGTAACGGTCGAACATCTCCGGTGCGGATACCGTGCAATCCAGTCCGCGCCGAGCCGCCTCCGCCTTCCACTCCTCGGTGTACCCGTTTCCATCGAAATGAATCGCTTTGCATTCACGCACATACCCTTTGAGTACGGTATAAATGGCTTTCATCGCATCTTCGCCATTCCGGATACGCGCATCGACAGCTGTTTTGAACTCGGTCAACTGATCGGCCACCGCCGCATTCAGCACGGTCATCGCTCCTGCACAGTTGGCCGACGACCCGACGGCGCGAAATTCAAAGCGGTTGCCGGTAAAGGCAAACGGAGAGGTACGGTTGCGGTCGGTATTGTCCAGCAACAATTCAGGAATATGTGGAATCCCTTCCATCTTGAAGCCGCTTTCGCCGTTAAACACAATCTCATCCTGACCCGTACAACTGGACATTTTGTCGAGCGCCTCCGAGAGCTGACGCCCCAGGAAAACCGAAATAATGGCAGGCGGTGCCTCGTTGGCCCCAAGGCGGTGCGCATTGGTCGCATTGACGATGCTCGCTTTCAGCAATCCGTTGTATTTATAAACCGCCATCATCACATTCACCAAAAATGTAATGAACTGCAAATTGTTTTTCGGGGTCTTGCCGGGCGAGAGCAGGTTCACTCCGGTATCCGTCCCCAACGACCAGTTGCAGTGCTTGCCGGAGCCATTGATTCCCTTGAAGGGTTTCTCATGCAGCAGCGCCCGGAAACAGTGTTTGCGGCAGATGCGTTTGATTGTCGACATCAACAGCAGGTTGTGGTCGTTGGCAAGGTTCGCTTCTTCATATACCGGCGCCAATTCGAACTGGTTAGGCGCCACTTCGTTATGACGTGTCTTAACCGGAATCCCCAGCTTCCAGCATTCATATTCGAGCTCTTTCATGAAAGCCATCACTCGGGTCGGAATCGCCCCGAAATAATGATCTTCCAACTGCTGGTTTTTCGCACTCTCATGCCCGATCAGCGTGCGGCCGGTCAGCATCAGGTCGGGCCGGGCCGCCCACAGTCCTTCGTCCACCAAGAAATACTCCTGCTCCCAGCCTAAGTACGAATGCACCTTCCCTACGGTCGCATCGAAATATTGGCAGACCGCAACAGAGGCTTTGTCGACTGCCTCGAGGGAACGGAGCAACGGAACCTTGAAATCGAGCGCTTCGCCTGTATAGGCGATAAAAATCGTCGGAACGCAAAGTGTCGTCCCCACGATAAATGCCGGAGAAGTGGCGTCCCAAGCCGAATATCCGCGCGCTTCAAACGTATTGCGAATCCCTCCGTTCGGGAAACTCGACGCATCAGGCTCTTGCTGGATTAGCAATTTGCCCGAAAATTCTTCGATTACCCCACCCTGTCCATCGGGTTCGATGAACGCATCGTGTTTCTCGGCCGTACCTCCGGTCAACGGCTGAAACCAATGAGTATAATGGGTCGCACCCATATCCATCGCCCATTGCCTCATTCCCGAAGCGACGCTGTCGGCCAGATCACGGGCCAGTGCCTTACCGTGCTTCATCGTCTCCAGCAAAGCCTCGTAGGTTTTCTGGGGCAGGTATTTGCGCATTTTCTCCTCATTGAATACGTACATGCCGTAATACTCTGAAGGACGTTTTTCCGGTGCCGGAACATCCAGCGCCTTGCGTTTGATTGCATCTTCCACCACTTTGAATCTCAGTGTTGCCATATTCGGACAGGTTTAAGAATTATTTGGTATACTGGAATCGGATCCTAATCCGCCACAAATATCAAAATATTTTTCATTTCATGCAATTTTTCAGGGGCTATATTCAAAAAATATGTATTTTATCAACATGACACCCCTAAAATAAGCATATATAAAACCGAAAATAATACTTCTTTCCCGAGCAACCCCCATTATTTATCCGGCACAAGAAAGAAAAAAAATAGAGGGACTGTTCCATCCCTCTATTCCATAATTTTCAGTCATCGTCCACTCCTGTACATCCTAAAACAATTTGCGTATCATGCGAAATCCCTTATAAGGGGGATATTTCATCGCAAAATCCGACTTGCGCGGAGCTGTCAGCACGGAACGGGGACGGGAAAAGGTCTCAAAACTATATCGACCGTGATACTGCCCCATCCCGCTCCCTCCTGCTCCGCCGAACGGCAGTGCAGGATTGGCCAGATGCAATACCACGTCGTTGACGCAGCCGCCGCCGGAATCGACCCGACCGAAAAGAGCTTCACCGGTACGCCGCTCTCCGAAATAATAAAGTGCCAACGGCTTTTCCCGTTCTGAAATAAAAGGAACCACCTCTGCCTCTAAATCATCGAATTCGAGGACGGGCAACAGAGGACCGAAAATTTCCTGTTGCATCAACGGACTGTCCGGCGCCACGTCCCGCAGCAGTGTCGGGGCGACATAGCGGGCTGCCGCATCGGTTTCGCCCCCGAAAACCACCTCTCCCGACTCCATCAATCGCCGCATCCGCTCAACTTCTTCATTTCCGACCAGACGTCCGTAATAAGGACTTTGCCGAGGGTCTGCGCCGAACATCCGACTGACCGACAACTTTATTTCGGCAGTCAATTCCGGCACGATCTCCCGATGCACCAACAGATAATCCGGCGCCACACACGTCTGTCCCGCATTGAGAAATTTTCCCCAGGCGATACGGCGTGCGGCAATTTTAACATCGGCCGTCCGGTCCACTACGCACGGACTTTTCCCTCCGAGCTCCAATGTCAACGGGATTAACCGAGCGACCGCGGCAGTCATCACTTCGCGTCCCAGGGCCGGACTACCGGTAAAAAAGATATAATCCAACCGTTGCTGCAGTAACGCACGGGCCGTCTCGGCACCTCCTTCCAAAAACGACACGTATTCCGGGGCAAAAACTTCCGAAATCAGCTTGCGCATCACTTCGTTTACCGCAGGCGTACGGGGCGAGGGTTTCAGTACCGCGCAATTTCCGGCAGCCAATGCGCCGGCAAGCGGTGCAAACAACAATTGAAACGGATAATTCCACGGGGAAAGGATCGCGACCACTCCGTATGGTTCCTGCCGGATACGGCTGCACGAACCGAACATAAACAGCGGCGTTGCCGCACGCCTGGTCGCACTCCAATGTTTCAGGTGCCGGATCAATCCTTTCGTTTCCGCCTTTACAAGAGCGATTTCGGTCAGGAACGCCTCCTCCCGGGACTTATGCAAATCCCGCCACAACGCTTCGCACAATTCAGCTTCATAACGCCCGATCGCTTTCAACAACAGCCGTAATTGCGTCCGGCGAAACTGCCAGATACGGGTTTGCCCGCTTTGGTAATATTCCCGGTGTGCCTGTACAATCCGCGCTGTCCTATCTTGTTGTGACTCCATTGCCATTCCAATTATATTTATATTTAGATTTACATGCAATCAAATATAGAGAGAATCCCGCAAAAACCGGGCAATCCGTTATCTTTGCACGTTTTTTGTACCTATCGTTTAAATACTAATCCTAACCACTCTTTAGGTCGATGCTTATCACCCTGATCATTCTGGTTCTTGCCGCTATTTTCTTCATGAACGGAAAAATCCGTTCAGACCTGGTCGCGCTTTGTGCGCTGATCCTGCTGCTCGTATTCCAAATTCTTACACCCGAAGAGGCTCTGTCCGGATTTTCGAATCCGATCGTAATTATGATGATCGGGCTGTTTGTGGTCGGCGGTGCAATCTTCCAGACCGGGCTGGCCAAAATGATCAGCAACAAAATGCTTAAATTGGCGGGAAAAAGCGAATTGCGGCTCTTCATCCTGCTTATGGCCGTCACCTCGGCTATCGGGGCATTCGTCAGCAACACCGGCACCGTCGCACTGCTGCTGCCCATCGCAGTCAGCCTTGCCGCAAGTTTCCACATGAATCCGAGCCGCCTGCTGATGCCGATCGCTTTCGCCAGCAGCATGGGCGGCATGATGACATTAATCGGCACACCCCCCAACCTCGTTATACAAAATACGCTGACCGAAGCCGGATTTCAACCGCTCGAATTCTTCTCCTTTCTTCCGGTAGGTTTAATTTGTGTCGGGGTCGGAACCCTCGTACTGATT
This sequence comes from Alistipes indistinctus YIT 12060, assembly GCF_025144995.1. Lineage (NCBI taxonomy): Bacteria > Pseudomonadati > Bacteroidota > Bacteroidia > Bacteroidales > Rikenellaceae > Alistipes > Alistipes indistinctus. Next base: position 448,471 of record NZ_CP102250.1, read on the forward strand.
CCTCTGAGCAAATATTTTCTTTCGAAAACAGGGACAAAAGAGAAACAACGCGGTTACAAAAACAAATCGCTGAACGATCTGGCTGCGGAATATCAGTTGGGCGACCATCTTTTCCGGATGCACGTAGCACCCCATTCCCCGCTGATTGGCAAAACAGCCGCAGAAGCCGACATCCGCAACCGCTACGACCTGAACATCCTCGAAATAAGAAGGATTACCGTTCCCCAGAGCCGTTTTTTCAAAACGATCAGCCAGCGAACAGCTCCGAATACTGTTTTACTGCCGGATGACCTCCTTTATGTGATGGGGGATTTCGACAAAGTGCAACATTTCGCTGAAACCTACCGTTTGGAACTGCTGGACACACACATGCCCGAAGAGAGGTCCGCAATAAACCGCAATTCACTGGACTTTTACGACATCGGTATCGCAGAGATCGTCCTGATGCCTACTTCGGGCCTGATCAACCGTACCATAGGGGAATCGGGGTTCCGAGACAAATACCACGTCAACATCCTCGGCATTCGGCGTAAACGCGAATACATCCTCAATAACCTGAAAGGCGAGAAGATGCACAGCGGAGATGTGCTGCTGGTCCAGGGCAGCTGGAATGCCATCGGCCATTTGAGCCAGGAAAACTCGGACTGGGTCGTATTGGGACAACCGCTAAATGAAGCGGCCAAAGTCACCCTCGACTACAAAGCTCCATTAGCAGGTGTCATCATGCTCCTGATGATTATGGCGATGGTGTTCGACTTCATCCCGATCGCCCCGGTTACGGCGATTATGATCGCTGCGGTATTGATGGTACTGACGGGTTGTTTCCGCAACGTGGAAGCTGCATACAAAACCATCAACTGGGAGAGTATCGTACTGATTGCGGCCATGCTGCCGATGTCGATGGCCCTGGAAAAGACCGGCGTATCCGAATACATATCCAACAGTTTGGTCAGCGGCCTGGGCGTTTACGGCCCGATAGTCCTGTTGGCCGGCATCTATTTCACCACATCTTTACTGACCATGTTTATCAGCAATACCGCCACGGCCGTACTTCTGGCTCCCATAGCCCTGCAATCGGCAATACAAATCGGAACCAGCCCATATCCGTTCCTTTTTGCGGTAACCGTCGGAGCCAGCATGTGTTTTGCCTCGCCGTTCTCCACGCCGCCCAATGCACTGGTCATGCCGGCCGGACAATACACTTTCATGGATTACATCAAAGTCGGATTGCCATTGCAAATTCTGATCGGCATAGTGATGATACTGACACTTCCCCTGCTCTTCCCCTTTTAACCGGCCCGGGCCGGTCATCCCTTGTCCGCTCCGAACAACCGGCTTCGCTGCAAAGGATCGCTTTTATTACATACTGAAGCTTTCCACAAGAAACACAGCAAACGAAATACCCGGCAGAGATACTGCCGGGTATTTCGTTGAGGTTCACTTCGTCCACAAGAACTATGCACGTTTGGCGTTAAATTCGTCCAGCGCCTCGTAGAAAGCATCAATATTAGCCGCCGGAACTTCGGGGGGTGTATCGCATCCCGATGAAAGGATGAAGTTTTTGTAATCTTTTGTCCGTTCGAGCAGATCGGACACAGCCGTTTTCATCTCCTGTGCCGTGGCTACTTTGAACATGGCTACGGGATCGATATTCCCCATCGCCAACACGCCTTCCGGCGTATCCTCGAGAGCCTTGACCATATCGATCTTGTTACCGAAATGGAGTGCCCAGGCACCGGCAGCCGCCATCGACTGTGTACAGTGACCGGTATTACCGCAATTGTGCAGGACGACGATGAAATTTTCATCCTGAACCGCATCCACGATCTCTTTCAGGTACGGAGTCGCAAACTTCAGGCAGTCGTCATTCGACAACAGTCCTGCCGCCGGCTCGGCGAGCACTACACCGTTCGCTCCGACTTTCTTCAGCTCGAGGCAGTAGTTCTTGATGAATGCGGTACATTTCTTCAGCAACAACTCGATCGTATCCGGCTCTACGTAGCAGGCCATCATAATCTCGGTCATGTCGAACAGGCGGCCCGCCAGCGAAAAAGGACCGATGCATCCGGCCAGAGTCGGCTTATCCGTGATGTTTTCGGCAGCCAGTTTATTGGCCAGGAGATATTGCTGTACACGTCCTTTGGTCAGATCGGGCACCTGCAACTTCTCCACGGAAGCGTAATCCGACACGAGACGGCCGATCACACTGGGCACTTCGTTTTTCGGGAACGAAATTTCGCTGCCGAAAGCTTCGGCTTCGACCGTCAGGTCCATGATTACCGTCGCCGCAGCACTCTGCGGATAGGCTTCATTTACCGCCTTGATAGCCTCGTAATGCACCCGGCCATCGGTCACCGCATCGTATACCTCACGGCCGATCATCTCGATACCGGGATGGGTCATAATAGGCAAAACGCCCCGTTTTTTGCTATCCATCAGGCCTTTGGCCCAATCCTGCATATTTCTCATAAAGGTTATCTGTTAAAGTAAGTTAGTTCGTTGTGATTCACCTGCCGAGGTGTGCCGTTTGAAACAGTTGACCATCGGGCACACATCACAGTTGTTCGCGATCTGCCGGACCCGCTCCCCAATACCGATAATTCCGCTTAGGGACTTGACCGGATACATCAGGAAACTATCCGAAAGCGTCACACCGCAAGGATTCTCCCCCATCAAGTGAAACAACTTCTGCTGATCGGCCACAGGCCAATTGCAATGTCCGGGACTCAAATGGTGTGAAAACCTGACATGTCCCAACTTCCTTTCAAGTTGGGCCTCGACATACTCACCCATCCTGACCGCAATCGCCGAACCGATGGCATCCAGCGCATATTCGCTGAGTATGTCTCCCTCGGCCTTCAATGCATCGCGGCGCTGTTCATAATCTTTTCCGGCAGTTGCAACGAAAACCGCAAAACGCTCGGCACCCCGCATTACTGCGGCTACCGTCGTTCCCGTATCGAACGTTTGTCCTCCCACTTCGATTGTTCTCTTGTCCGTTTTGCCATCGAACATACGAAAACAATACAAATGTTCAGCGCTTTCGAAGCTGGGAATCAGCCGCGCGATCAACCGTTCCGTTTCCGCATCGGGCCGATTTTGCCCGTACCCCATCGCCTCGAATACATCGGCAGGAGTAATCCCCAATGCGGCAAAAGGAACCGAACAACTTTCCATTCCTTCCCGGAATAAAAATCGTTAAGCGGAAACCAGTTTACGAGCCACGGCAACTGCTTCACTCGCATCCTCGCTGTAACCATCGGCGCCGACCTGCTGTGCAAAAGCATTGGTCACAGGAGCCCCGCCGACCATCACTTTCACTTCGTCACGCATACCTGCGGCCTGCAAAGCGTCGATCACCTCTTTCATATAGTTCATCGTGGTGGTCAGCAGCGCCGAGAGACAGAGGATATCGGCCTTGTTTTCCTTGACGGCTTCGATAAATTTCTCGCTCCCCACATCGACACCCAAATTAATCACCTCGAACCCGCAGCCTTCGAGCATCGAAGCGACCAGATTTTTGCCGATATCATGCAGGTCGCCCTTTACGGTACCGATCACAACCTTACCCAAAGAGGTAGACGCATCGCCCTTCATGAGCGGTTTTAGAATATCCAGCGACCCTTTCATCGCACGGGCTGCCATCAGCAGGTTCGGCACGAAAGCCTCGCCGCGCTGGAAGCGCTGCCCGACCTCTTCCATGGCCTTAATCATATATCCGTTAATAATCGCCTGCGGTTCAACACCCTCGGCAATCGCCTGATTGGTTACCTCTACGGACTGTTCCAGTTTACCGCCCAGGATCGCCTCATAAAGCAAATTCAAATCAACCATAATAAATAAAAGTTCAAGTTTGGTGGTTATAAAAAGTCAATGGGATAAAGGTAGTAATTATTTTGAATATCCAGAGGGAAAAACCGCTCATTTCCTTGCCTGGAGTACAATTTCAACCGTTTTTATCATTTTCGCCGGACCTGCACGCCAGACCTAAAACGGCAAAGGGCCGAAGTCGGAAGTTTTACAGAAACGGTATGTTTTTTGACTGCTTGCAAAACCAAACACTTGACTCTATGAAAACACTTCGACTCCACATGCTGTTGATTACAGCCCTCGGCGGAACTTTGTTTTACGGATGCCGTTCATCACAAAAACCGGCTGCAGGTCCCGTCAGGCTTCCGGTCGCAGAAGTGGCCGTGCAGGATGTTCCGGTACGCAAGAGTTTCGTCGGTCAGATCAACGGTTACCGTGACATCACAATCCAACCCCGCGCGGACGGGTACCTGAGAAGCATTCATTTCCGGGAAGGAAGTTTCGTAAAGAAAGGCACGCTCCTGTATACGATCGAAACAGCGCCTTATGCGGCGCAAACGGCACAAAGCGAGGCATCGGTCAGCCGTGCCGAAGCCCAGTTGGCCGATGCTCGCCAGACCTATGAACGCACCAAGGCTATGGCTGCGATCAATGCGGCCAGCCGGAGCGACCTGGACAACGCCACCGCCCAATTGCTGGCGGCACAGGCTTCCTTGCGGGCTGCAAAAGCTGCCCTCACTTCAGCCCGGATCGAACAGGGTTATACGCGCATCACTTCGCCCGTGGACGGTATCATCGGCCGGACGCTGGCCCAGGTGGGCGATTTTGTCGGGTTAAATTCCAAATACAACTCCCTGAATACCGTTTCGCAGGTGGACAGCGTCAAGGTGCTCTTTTTTATTCCGGAACAAAGCTATGCCGTATTGATGCAGCAGGGCGGCCAACTATATGACCTGACGCTGTCACTTTCAGACAATTCGGTTTACCCCGAACGGGGCCGTTTCGATTTCATCGGCCGGGCCGTCGAACAATCGACCGGATCGCTCGATGCCCAGGCGACGTTCGCCAATCCGGACACGTTGTTGCGCCCGGGCCAGTTCGCACAGGTCAGCGCCGTTACCGACACGCTCCGCAACGCATTGTTAATCCCTCAGGTCGCCGTCAATCAGACACAAGGCGTTTACAGTGTTTATGTCCTCGGACCCGATAACAGAGCCGAGCAGCGGATCGTTACGCTAGGCCAGACTGTCGGGCCGATGTGGGTGGTCGATTCCGGCCTCCAACCCGGTGAGCAGGTTATTACCGACGGCTTCCACAAACTGCGCGCCGGCGTGAGTGTCGAACCGCAAACCAACGAACCGAGCGCAAAAAAGTAAAACGTTATGGGAAATATCTTCATTCGGCGCCCGATCTTCGCCATGGTGATCGCCATCATGATCGTAGTATTGGGACTCATCGGCATACAGAACACTCCGATCGAACAATATCCCGACATCACTCCGCCCATGGTACAGGTCTCGGCCGATTACCAGGGCGCGGATGCGCTGACGGTCGAGCAGAGCATCGCCACACCGATCGAGGAGAGTGTCAACGGTGTGAGTGACATGCTCTATATGCAGTCGACAAATTCGAACGACGGCAGTATGAGCCTACAGGTAACCTTCGGCGTAGGTTCGAACCCCGACATGAACACCATATATACACAAAACCGTGTAGCGTCGGCTACCCCCCAGCTTCCTGCGGCAGTCATCACACAGGGGGTAACGACGCAGAAGACCACGACCAGTTACATCATGGTACTGTCGCTTTTTTCCGCCGACGGCCGCTACGATGAAACGTTCCTGTCTAACTACGCGATGCTCAACATCAAAGACCGTATCGCCCGGATTAACGGCGTGGGCCAGGTACAGGTACTCGGCAGCGGCGCGTACGCGATGCGGGTATGGATCAAACCCGACAAGATGGATTATCTGGGCCTGACGGTCGCCGATATCGCCGGGGCGATTACCTCGCAGAGCGAAGTCGTTCCCGGCGGCCAGCTCGGCGCCGAACCGACCGCAGAAAAACCGGATTTCACCTATACGGTCCGGATGCCTTCGCCCTACAATACGGCCGAACAATTCGGCAACGTAATTGTACGTGCCAATCCGGACGGCTCGCTGGTGCGGCTTCACGACGTGGCGACCATCGAATTAGGAACGCAGAGTTATTCGGTCAGCTCGACCTACCAAGGGCACGATGCGGTCCTGATGATTATCAACCAATCCCCGGGAAGCAACGCGGTACAGGTGGGCAAGGAGGTAAAAGCGCTGCTCAGCGAAATGTCGCAATCGTTTCCGGAAGGAATCACCTACGACACGCTGGTCGACTCGACCAAAACCATCACCTCGGGGATTCAAGATATCGTCACGACCCTGCTGATCGCACTGCTGTTGGTCATTGCGGTCATCTACCTCTTCCTGCAGGATTTCCGGGCGACTTTCGTTCCATTGATCGTGATTCCTGTGGCATTGATCGGCGCTTTCATGCTTTTCCCGCTGTTCGGATTTTCTGTCAATGTGTTCTCCCTGCTGGGTCTTGTGTTGGCCATCGGACTGGTCGTCGACGATGCCATCGTCGTCGTGGAAGCGGTACAGGTCAACCTGGAACAAGGCATGAAAGCCAAAGAGGCGACACAGGCGGCGATGAAAAGCGTATCGTCGTCGATCGTCGCGATGACTACCGTCCTGATGGCCGTCTTCCTACCCGTCGGACTGATGCCGGGAGCCGCCGGAAAACTGTACCAGCAATTCGCGATCACGATTGCCATTACGGTTTGCATCTCCGGGATCAACGCACTGTCGTTGACACCGGCCCTCTGTTCCCTGTTGCTCCGTCCGAAACGGCAAGCCGAGCGAAAAGGCTTTCTCGGCTGGTTCAACCGGACTTTTAAAAAGAGTGTCGACGATTACCTGAAAACCAGCAACGTCATTATCCGGCACAGCGCCCGTACGCTGGTCTTGATCGGCATCGTCGTCGCGGTCGTCCTGCTGTTCGTCAAAACAGTGCCGACAGGATTTCTCCCCGATGAAGACCAGGGTTACCTGATGGCCGATATCCAACTGCCGAACGCCGCTTCGCTGGGACGCACGCAGGAAGTGATCGACCAGCTTCAGGAGGTGCTCAGCAAAAACGACAACATCCAGTCGGTGACGGCGGCGGCCGGTTTCAGCCTCCTGTCCGGAACCGAAGCACCCAACAGCGGATTGGTTTTCATCCGGCTCAAAGATTACAAACAGCGTAAAATGACAGCTGACGAAATTTCGGACATGCTGAACGGGGAACTGTACGAAGCGATCAATTCTGCGGAAGTGTTCACCTTCGGACCTCCTTCGATTCCCGGATTGGGTCCCGGTTCCGGCTTTACGATCATGATCCAGGATAAAGGCGGCAACACGCCCCAATACCTGGCGCAATACACCGATAAATTTATCGAAGAAGCCCGGAAACGCCCGGAAATCGCATCCATCAGCACGCTTTACCAGGCCGATATTCCGCAAAAGGCTATCCGGATCAACAACGAAAAAGTGCTCAAAGCCGGCGTATCGCTACAAGACCTGCACGAGAAAATATCGGCCTACCTGGGCGGAAGCTATGTCAACAACTTCAACCGCTTCGGACGCATGTACCAAACCTATATACAGGCTGCCAGCGAGTACCGGCTCACGCAGTCCGACCTGGATCTGTTCTACATCACGAACAACCGGGGAGAGAGCCTGCCCATCGCCTCGTTCATTACCGTCAAAGACACTACCGGCCCCCAATACACCAACCGCTTCAACCTGTACCGAGCCGCTTCGGTGACCGGGCAGCCCGCCAAAGGCTATTCGACCGGCGAAACGATGCAGGCCCTCGAAGAGGTAGCCGCCCGGGTACTTCCCTCCGACATGGGGTACGCATGGAGCAACATGTCCTACCAGGACGCGCACACCACCGGCGAAGCCACGGTTTTCCTCTACGCCATAATTTTCATCTTCCTGATTCTGGCCGCGCTTTACGAAAGCTGGTCGCTGCCGCTGAGCATTATTCTCGGCATTCCGTTCGCGGTTTTCGGCGCCATGTTGTTCATCTTCCTCGGCCATTTGCTGAATCCGAAGTACATCAACGACATCTTCCTGCAGGTATCGCTGATCATGCTGATCGGGTTGGCCGCCAAGAATGCGATCCTGATCGTCGAATATGCCAAAGCAAAATTCAACGAGGGTCTTTCGCTCAGGGATGCGGCGATCGAAGGCGCCCGTTTGCGGGTGCGCCCCGTCATTATGACGGCATTCGCCTTCCTGATGGGCGTAATTCCGCTGATCTTCGCTACGGGCAGCAATGCCGTCGCACGCAACGTCATGGGTCTCGGACTCTTCGGCGGTATGCTGATCGCCACGCTGATCGGCATATTCGCTTACCCGGCCCTGTTCGTATGGATCGGCAAGATCGGCAAATACGAACAGAAGCGAACGGCCAAACAACAAGAAATGACAAACAGCGAACACCATGAATAACAAACATATCCTTACATGGGCCGCAACCATCCTGTTCTTTGGAGGTTGCGCGGTCGGACCGAAATTTAAGGCTCCGGTCGTCGAAACACCCCCGGAATATCTCGGGTCGGTCAACGATTCAACCGAAGACCTGCTCTGGTGGAAAATTTTTAACGACACCACGCTTTCGCGGCTCATCGACCGGGCCGTGCAGAACAACCGCAACGTCGGCATGGCCCTTTCGCGCGTAAAGCAGGCCCGGCTGAACCTGAAGGCCACCCAGAGCCAATATTGGCCATCGTTGCAGTATTCACTGCAAGCACAGTACGGCAACGAAACTTACATCGGAACAAAGAGCGACAAGCTGGAGCAATCTTATATTTTCCGTCCGACGCTTACCTGGGAATTGGGCCTATTCGGCAAAGTCCGCCGGATGGCCGAAGCCGACCGCAACCAGCTTCTGGCCACGACGGAAGCCGCCCGCGGGGTCAAACTCGCCCTGATCGCCGAAGTAGCCACCACCTATTTCACGTACCTGCAATACGAATACGCGTTGCAAATTGCAGAATCGACCTATGCTTCGCGCAAAAGTTCCTATGAACTGACCCGCCAGAGTTATGGGATCGGCACGGTTTCCGACCTGGATATGAAACAGGCCGAAAGTGCGCTGGCAGCCGCAGAAGCAGCCGTTCCGCAATACCGCCGGGGTAAACAGGAGGCCATGTATGCGCTCAGTTTGCTGATGGGTGAAAACCCCTCGAATCTATCCGGCACGCATGCTTCATTGATGCAGCAACACCTGCCGGGGGATATTCCTGCGGGATTGCCGTCCGACCTGCTGACCCGGCGGCCTGATATTATGGAGGCCTACTATCAGGTGGCCGCTTCGAATGCACAGATCGGCGTCGCGCAGGCGATGCGTTTTCCGTCCATTGCCATCACGGGAGCCGGCGGCCTGCTGAGCGAAGAGTTCAAAAAATTATTCGACAGCAAAGCCTGGATGTGGTCCGCAGCAGGTTCCCTCACCGGTCCGATTTTCAGTTTCGGAGCCAACAAGAGGCGGGTACAGGTGGCCCGTGAGAAGAACAAAGAGACGATCCTCAATTATGAGCAGAGTTATCTGCAGGCCATGAACGACGTGGAAACCGCGTTGAGCGATGTGCAGAACTACCGTCAGCAAACCGTTGCGCTGAAGGCGACGATCGACGCGGTGCAGCACAGCTACGATCTCTCGCAACAGCTTTACCGCCTGGGACAGGTAAGCTACCTGAACGTGCTGGACGCCGAGCGTACGCTGTTCGACGCACAAATGAACTATGCCGCGACGCTGGGCGCCTATCTGGGCAGTTATGCGACACTATACAAAGCACTCGGGGGCGGCTGGACTACCCCCGAAGAGTTGTTACAGGCCGAGCAGGCCCGGAATTCCGAGTAATCGAACCCGGCTAAATCGTATAAGAATGTATTTGGATCAAATCATCCCGCATTACTGGACAAGTCCTACTGCCTGAGCCCAAGCGGTTTGCAGGTGAGCAACGTTATAGCCCGGGAAATTCGTACGTGGAATATAGGTGGAGAGCCCGCAAAAACGGGTACACGGGAAGGCGTGAGTGCCGTTATACAAGCCAAATGCGCTGTAAATCCTGTCCGTATGATCCGTATAGACCACCGTTTGGGCCAATTGCCGCTGGAACGCTTCAAACTGTGAAGTGCCGGATGCAAACTGCGAAAGGTAATCCTCGAGATCGTAAAAAACGTGATTCGGCAGCAATTCCAGATATTGCACGCTACCGGCGTCGACCACAGGGGCCGGATTCAGCGCGAACACATCCCTGGCCGCGGAAGCCAGCGCATCCATTTCTGAGGTTTTAATCAGCGCGATCGATGCCGATCCGCCATTTTCCGGCGTCGTCAGGTTTCGGTAGTGATCGACAAAGGCGGAGCAGATCGCCTGCGGGTCGAGAGTTTCCCTGAAAAAGAGCGGGGCCACAGTACCGTAAGGGAATCCGTCCCCCATAATTTCGGTGGGCGATGCAATGATGTACTGGGCTGCATGTCTCAAATCATAGGCGACTTCGACGCAGGACATGAAACATGCATCGAATATCAGGAAATCCAGTTTACGATCCTTGGGCAGTATAGCCGCCATATCGGGAATTTCCATTTCGGACGAGCCGTCGGCTCCGAATGTTTTGGTCACCAAGGCATCTTCCATCGGCCGCCACAACTCCTTTTCCGAGCCGCTCACGGCCGTCCCGGACACATCCCCGCTTTCCGGCCGGCTGCGCATTCCTTGTATATTCAGGTCCGAGGGCACCCACCCTTTGCCGTGCGACCACAGCACCAATCCGTACGATTTCGCCGGATACTTTTGCATGGAAGTATTCAACACGCGCTGCAACACTTCGGTAGAAGCGGAGTTTTCCACTCCGTACTTTTCGACAACGGTTTTCGTCTTTCCGTCTCCTTCGATCTTGTAGAGGGTAGCACCTTCGCTCGGAAGGTCGATATAGACAAGCATATTGCCCTTCAAACCGTCCATCGCACGTACGATCTGGCCCAGGTTTTTATTTCCGAAGTCGCCATTCCAGGTCAGGGAATTGTCAGCAGCCATATAGACCAACACCGTACGGTCGGCTGTTTGGGGGGGATCGGGCGTAGGATCGTTTTTACACGAGGCGAATCCCCCCAGCGACACGACGACCAAACACCAGTATATTAATCTCTGCTTCATCTCTGTTCATTTTCAATTCGATGATTCCGGAGACATTTCCAATCATTTCTCCGCCACGGAATCCATCGCAAAATTCTTACCAGGAACGGCCGCCGCCGCCCCCGCCGGACATTCCTCCGCCAAAGCCGCCGAAACCACCACCTCCACTGAAACCGCCTCCACCGCGGCCGCCGATAATCACGGGCGGTATCCACATGCCCCGACGGCCGCCGCTATTGCCGGTGCCGTCGCCACCTTTACCCCGGCCGCCGCGCGAAAGCAGGGCAAATACGATAAAGACGATGAACAGAATCAACCCACCGGTCAGGCCGGCCGGATCTCCCTGTTTGCCGTAGGCATCGGCCGTGAATTCGCCTTCGGTCAGTTTCATCAGCACGGTTGCGGCCCGGTCGATACCTGCATAATAATCTCCCTTGCGGAATTCGGGCAGCATCTCCGTGTCGATAATCCGTCCGGCGGTAATGTCGGGAACCACACCCTCCAGACCGTATCCGACCGAAATGAACACCTGACCGTTCGAAGCGGCCGTCTTAGGCTTGACCAAAATTAAGATTCCGTTATCCTTACCCTTCCGGCCGATCCCCCATTTGTCATAAAGGCGCTGCGCATAGTCCCCCGGTGCATATCCGTCGAGGTCGTCCACCGCAACCACAGCAATCTGCGTGGATGTCTTGCGGTCGAATGCCTCCAACTTTTGTTCCAATGCATTTTGTTGCTCCGGAGTCAAAAGCCCGACAAAATCATTGACCAGCCGGGGCGGGGACATCGGTTCGGGCAGGTTTTGCCCGGCCGCCCCGACCACACCCAGCAGGCTCGCACATAGCAGTATGAAAAGCCGTTTCAGCATAACGGTCCGCTGTCGTGTCATGTTATTCGTTCGTCCGATCACCGTTCTCCCTGCCTTACTCAAAACTTACCGCCGGAGCATTCTGTGCGCCTTCCTGGGCTTCGAAATAACCCATCGGAGCGAAACCGAACATTCCGGAAAGCAGGTTACGCGGGAACATTTTAATATAAGTATTGAAATCACGGGCCGATTCGTTGTACTTGCGGCGCTCGACCGCGATCCGGTTCTCCGTCCCTTCGAGCTGCGTCTGCAAGTCGAGGAAATTCTGGTTCGCTTTCAGGTCGGGATAATTTTCGCTGATCGCCATCAGGCGGCTCAGTGCGGAAGAGAGTTCCCCCTGGGCCTGCACATACTTGGCCATAGCCGCGGCATCGTCGATATTGAGCTGTGTCTGTGTCGCCTTGGCACGTGCCTCCACCACCTGCGTAAAGGTCGACTCCTCATGCTTGGCATACCCTTTTACCGTATTGACCAAATTGGGGATCAGGTCGGCACGGCGCTGATACTGGTTCTCGATATTGCCCAACTGAGCCTGTACCGCCTCGCTGCGGGTTACCATATCGTTGTAGGTGCCTTTGAACCATGAAAACAGCATCAGTACGACGACGACCACAACGGCCAGTATAATCCATCCTTTCTTTTTCATTTCGCTTTCTATCGTTTAATTTTTATGATTATCGATTCTCATTATGTATGCAAGTATTCCATCAATGTACAGGGGTGATCCGTTTTTTAATCGGAATCCCGTTGAATTCCCATCCGGTCGGCTTTTTCTGCGGCATTTTTTCGGGCCGGCGCCAGTACATCCGTTCAAAATTGAAGTAATAGCCCTTCACGCCGCCCGGCTGCCGGACCAGCAACGGGACATACTCGGTCGTTCGGCTGACTACGCGCCGCGTACCGTAATCCTGTCCCAGGTAAGCCATCATGTCGGTGGCATGCGCGAAGGTCAGTACATGCCACGGCGAGGTCTCTTTGAGGCCAGTACCCGACGACATAATCGTCTTGGCGATCATCTGCAAGCGGTGGTAATTGATCTGTTCCTGCACCTTGTTGCCGATCGCGCCGTACCCGTAAATCAGGAAATTGAGGTTGCCCGGACTGAACGGATCGAAGCGCATCACCTCGTTGGCATAATCGACGATCTGTTCGGCATTCTCGAGCGTCAGGCTATCTTTGGTCTGGGCGACCAACAACAACAGTTTATCCTTTACCTCCGGTTTATCGAAAGGTTCGTATTCGGGCTGCCAGGCATAGCCGTAATAGAGATGCCGGTATTCGTCGAGCGTCAGCGTGGTATCGCCGGCCATGTAGCGCATAAACAACGACGGATAGTAATTCGACGACTGGCCGTTCATGATATCTTTCAGGATAGCATCGTTATCGGGCGCCTGAGGTTCCGTCTCCTGGGCGGAAAGGGTTGCGGCGGAGCCTATCAGCAAAGAGGCCGCAAACAGGGCAAAAAGGTGGATTCTTCTGATCATATGCAATATTTGTCCATACCGCTGTTATAACGGTAAAAGTATAAATTTATTTGCAAACTCCTGCAAAAACCGGGCAATCCGTCTCCCGGGACGCAACACGGGCGGAGAAAACCGTTTCTCCGCCCGCCTGCCGCCGGATGGCAGCCAAATTCTGTGTAATTATCTAATGCAAAAATTCACAATCCGAACTAATTCCTAATCTGCCACTGAGAACTGGTAGATACACCGGCTCTGGTAAGGTTGTCCGGGATTGAGCAGCACGGACGGCCATGAGGGATGGTTCGGTGAATCGGGCGCATGCTGAGATTCGAGGCAGATCGCTCCGCGGTAGGGATAGGTAATGCCTTTCTTCCCGACGTGAGTTCCATCCTGGTAATTACCCGAATAGACCTGCAGGCCGGGCTCCGTCGTGAATACCTCCAACACGATCCCCGTAGCGGGAGATATCAATCGGGCGGCAGGCTTAGTGATGTCACCTCCCGTGTTCAGCACCCAGTTGTGGTCGTAACCGATGCCGTTCCGGATTTGTACGCAATCGGTACTGTCGAGCGCCTGCCCTACCGGTTTGGGCGACGTGAAATCGAACGGCGAGCCTTTCACCGCTATCGGATCGCCGATCGGAATAGCGAGCGAATCGATCGGAGTGATCGAATCGGCTGCGATCCACAAGGTATGGTCGGTAATCTTCGTCGACGGATCACCCGAAAGATTGAAATAGGAATGGTTCGTCAGGTTGATAATGGTCTTCTGGTCCGTTGTAGCGGTATAACTGATATCCAGTGCATTGTCATCGGTTAATTTATACGTCACCTGGGCTTGGACAGTCCCCGGGAAGCAGGATTCCCCGTCCGGAGAGACATAGGTCAGCACGAGGGTCGAAGAATCCGGCTGGACCGCATCGAATACCCGGTCGGCCCATCCACGCAGGCCTCCGTGCAGCGTGTTGCCGTGATCGTTGAGTTCGAGTTGAATCGTATCGTTATCGATTGCAAAGCGACCTTTCGCGATCCGGTTGGCATAACGCCCGATCGTCGCTCCATAATTGCTCGGGTGCTTCAGGTAATCGGCAATGCTGTCGAAACCGAGTACGACATCGTACATCGCACCGCCTTTGCCGGGTGCCAGTACCGAAACCACACGCCCTCCGTAATTGGTCACGCAGACCTCCATACCGGAAGCGTTCGCCAACCGGTACAGATCGGTTTTCTTTCCGTCCACCTCGGCTTGGAAATCGCTTCGTTTCAGTCCGGATGCCGTTATCTCATCCTTCGGTTGCGGCGTGCAGGCCAACAAGCCGGCCACAGCCGCAAACAACATGATTCGCTTCATAATATAGGTTTAAAGGTTAGGTGCAGATCACTCCGGCTATAAAACGTTATTTCAAATCATACCGCCCGATCAGTTCTTTAAGCCTTTCGTTCAGCACAGCACTCGACCGCACCAGCGGCAAACGCAGGTTATTGCGAATCAGGCCGTAATAAGCCAAAGCGGCTTTGACACCGACGGGATTGCCTTCGGCAAACAGGGCGTCGGTCGCCTCCATCATCTCCAGGTGCAAACCCGCAGCGGCAGCCGTGTCGCCCTGCTGCAACAGGTGTACCATGCGGCAGAATTTTCCGGGATAGGCATTCACGGCGACCGAAATCACGCCGTCCCCACCCATAGCCATCAGAGGCAGCGTTAAGTTGTCATCCCCCGAGATCACCAGAAAACCTTCGGGCCGGTCACGCAGAATATACGCCATTTGCGAAAGGTTACCCGATGCCTCTTTTACGGCAATGATATTTTTGCATTCGCGGGCCAGGCGCAACGTCGTCTCGGCAGTCATGTTCACGCCGGTGCGGCCCGGAATATTGTACATGACCACCGGACGTGGCGACACCCCGGCAATCGCCTTGTAATGCTGGTAAATTCCCTCCTGCGAAGGCTTGTTGTAGTATGGTGCAACGGATAAAACGGCATCGATACCGGTAAAATCGAAATGGCGGATATGGTCGACCACTTCGGCCGTACAGTTACCGCCGATCCCGATCACAACCGGCATCCGGCCTCCGTTTTTGCTTACGATGAATTTCGTTACAGCCTCTTTTTCTGCCGCGGAAAGCGTCGGAGTTTCGGCTGTCGTACCGAGCACGACCAAATAATCCGCACCTCCTGCCGCCACCCGGTCCAGCAAGCGCTCCAGCGCTTCGAAATCCACGTCGCCGTTATCGTTGAACGGGGTGATCAATGCAACCCCTACCCCTTTAATGTTCGTTTTCATCGCAAATTGTTAATTTTTATGCAAATTTAACGTTTTTTTTAGAACAATGTTCCCTGCACCGAAACATTTCCGGTTTCCGTAGTCGGATTTTCATCCAACATACGCATAAAATCATCTTCACCGATCTGTTTTATACCCAATTTGCTCGCTTTTGCCAGCTTGGCCGGCCCGATATTTTGCCCGGCCAGCAGATAATCTACATTAGCCGATACTCCGCTGAGATTTTTACCCCCGTGACGCTCGATCAATTCTTTCAGCTGGTCACGGGAATGTTTTGCAAAAGTTCCGGAAATGACGAAATTCAATCCGGCCAACCGATCGGTCTCCCCTTCCTGTGCCTGAGCCCTGAACTGCAGGCCATTCGCCCGGAGCCGGTCTATAATGCGCATATTTTCGTCATCGGCAAAATACTCCTGAATACTTTGCGCGATTTTCTCCCCGACCTCCTCGGCATCGATCAACGCTTCGGGTGCTGCATCGATCAAGGTATCTATGTCTTTAAACTGCCGGGCCAGGTTTTTAGCCGTTGTTTCACCGACAAACCGGATTCCGACTGCGAACAGCACCCGGTGAAACGGCACCTGTTTCGAAAGCTCGATATTGCGCAGAATGTTGTCCGCCGACTTTTCCCCCAACCGCGGCAGGCCGACCAAATCTTCCTTGCGAAGTTCATACAGGTCCGCGACATTATGCACCAAGCCGTTATCATAGAGCAACTGAACCGTTTCATCACCAAGTCCTTCGATATCCATCGCCTTGCGCGAAATGAAATGGACGATCCGTCCGACGATTTGCGGTGGGCAATGGCTCTGATTCGGACAGTAATGGCGTGCCTCTCCTTCGTATTTGACCAACTCGGTACCGCATTCGGGACAGCGCGAAATGAATTCGAACGGACGGCTGCCGGCCGGGCGCTCGCTCAGTTCCACCCCCGTAATTTTCGGAATGATCTCGCCTCCTTTCTCCACATAAACCATGTCCTGCAGGCGGATATCGAGCAGGGCGATTTGCTCGGCATTGTGCAGCGAAGCCCGTTTGACGACCGTTCCGGCCAACTGCACGGGATCGAGATTGGCCACCGGCGTGATCGCTCCGGTGCGGCCTACCTGAAAATCGACCGACTGCAAACGGGTCAGCGCCTGCTCGGCTTTAAATTTATAAGCCACTGCCCAACGGGGAGCCTTGGCCGTCGCCCCGAGCCGATTTTGCAGTGCATACTCGTTCACCTTGATGACCACTCCGTCGGTATCATAAGGCAGCGCTTCGCGTGTTTTGTCCCAACGATAGATGAATGCCATCACCTCCTCCAAGTTGCGGCAGAGGGTCATCTGTTCCGACACCTTGAACCCCCACTCCCGGGCTGCCGTCAAGCTCGCGTAATGGGTAGCGAAAGGGAGGTCATCCCCTACCAGCGTATAGAGGAACGCATCCAAATCGCGACTCGCAGTCACAGCCGAACTTTGCTGTTTGAGCGAGCCGGCCGCAGCATTGCGCGGATTGGCGAAAGGCGTTTCGCCGATATCCTCGCGTTCGCGGTTCAACCGTTCGAACGAGCTGTGCGGCATCAGTATCTCACCCCGTATCTCGAACAGGCCGGGATATCCGTTGCCACGGAGTTGCAGGGGAATACTGCGGATCGTACGGGCGTTTTCCGTCACATCGTCCCCCATGAGACCGTCGCCGCGCGTGGCGGCGCGTACCAGTCGTCCATGCTCATAAAGCAGGCTGATCGCCGTACCGTCGTATTTCAATTCGCACACGTATTCCGCCTCACCCACCTCTTTGCGCACGCGCGCATCGAAATCGACCACCTCTTCTTCGGAATAGGTATTGGCAAGCGACAGCATCGGGAAACGGTGCGTTACGCTCTCGAACAGGTTGGCCCGGTCGCTCCCGACCCGGTGGGTCGGTGAATTGGGATCGTCGTATTGGGGGTGAGCTGTTTCCAGTTCCTGTAATTCGCGCATCAACTTATCGTACTCGAAATCGCTCATCAGCGGATCATTGAGTACATAATAGCGGTAATTCAGTTCATTGAGCTGCTGCCGAAGCTGCTCGATCGTCTCTTTCGGTTGCATGGTATTGTGATAGGAGATGTAAAAATAATAAAATTGTCCGTATCCTGATCCTTAAAATAACAGAACCTTGTACCGCCATTCCAACTCAAAAGTAATGCCTCTGTAACTGCCTGAACAGCCGTCCGAGATTGGTTTAAACTATTTTCAAAAAAAAATATAGCGAACTTTTTGTATTACCAAATTTTGCTTATACTTGCAGAAAATTTTCGCAACCCTATGACACAAGATAAGAAACAAAAGAAAAGAGTCGTCGTCAGTTACAAGAATCTTTCTCCCGAATTGCAGGAAGAGATCAAAAAGCAATATCCCAACGGGTATACGGACCGTATGCTGCGCATCGACAAGGGACCGGGAGATTTTTTCTATGCGATTATGCTTGAGACCGAAGATATCAGTTATCTGGTCAAAGTAGACGTCAAAGTGGACGAGCAGGTCGAGGAAGAGGAAGAGAAGGATTACTACAACGACGAGATCAAAGATTCTGACGAACAGCTGATTGAAGATACAGCTGACGACGAAGACGAGTAAACGGCTGGCGTTATGCCGGACACTGTCTTTAGTCGGCAAACGCACAACACAACATCCATTCAATAACACAGCAGAAAAACAAAAGGGCAGCTTTCGGGCTGCCCTTCTCGTGATCGGTTGCGACTGTTACCAGTTCAGGATTTTCTTGAAATCGTATTCCGCCGGATCGGCCACATATTTCTTGGCTGCCTCGTAATCGGCCGGAGTGATGTAATTCAGGATATTTTCAACCACCTGCGTGAATTTATCCGATTTGATATCCACCAGACGGGGCGGAATCTTTCCGGTAGTGGGGTCTTGCAAATCCTTGAGGTAAAGCGGGGAAATCTGTCCTGCCGGGTCGACATACACCATGCAGCCGGTTTTGCCCTCGCTGAAGAGCTTATAGGTCCCCATGCCCAGCATCGAGCAGTAAACCAAGTCGAAAGCCACCGGAGTCTGGCAGCGTACCTCGTAACCGATCTCTACCGGACGAGACTTCACCTTCTGGCCGATCTCCTTGAGCTTCTTCTCAAGCATTTCATTGAAAATATGAGCCTTGGAAACCTTGCCCAATTCGGGATGGCCGTGATCGTCATACGAGAAGTGGATACCCGATTTCTGGATCTCTTCGTCGCTGAGCGAGTGGAAAACGCCCTCTGAAATCATCGCCACTCCGTAATCGATGCCCATGATCTTGCGTTTGACGATTGACGAAACCACCAGGTTCACGATCTTGTCGACGGTGATCGTAGTCTTGTTGAACATCTCCGGGATCACGATCATCGGATAGTGGCACGCAGTACCGATACCGAACGCCAGGTGTCCGGCCGAACGGCCCATAGCCGCCACGACGAACCAGTTTCCGCTGGTCTTGGCATCCGTGGCAACGGTGCGGCCGATAATCGAGCCCATGTCCTTCGCAGACTGGTAGCCGAAGGTCGGCGAACCGGCCGGCAGCGGCAGGTCGTTGTCGATCGTTTTCGGAACATGAATGTTCGCGATCGGGTATTTCTTCTCTTCGAGGAATTTCGCGATCCGGTTGGCCGTAGAGGCGGTATCGTCGCCACCCACGGTCACGAGCAGTTTCACGTTATTTTTGACAAAGAAATCGAGGTTAAAATCCTCTTCGAAATTCTTGTCGGTCGGTTTGAAACGACTCATCGTCAGGTACGAGCCGCCGCGGTTGAAAATATCGTCGGCCAGCAGGAAATCGATGTCAGTCGTTTTAGGATTCTTGTTGAACAGGCCCGAATAACCGCCGTGCAGGCCGATCACGCGAAAGCCTTTCTGCAGAAAAGTTTTGGCAACACTGCCCACTACGGTATTCATTCCGGGAGCGGGACCGCCGCCGGTCAAAATTGCAATTGATTCCATTTCTTCGTAAATTATTATAAGTTTCGGTTAAATGCTTCGTTTTCGGTATTCCGACTTCTTTGTCCGCGGGATTGCACCCGGTCGTCCCTCGCTTTTCAAAGCAACGATGAACAACGAACCCGATCGGTTCATTGCTCATCGCAGTGCTGTTTCAGTTTACAATACATCGATAGCGTTCAGGTTATCGAATGCGACCTTCAGCCGCTCGATGATCGACAATTCACCCTTGCGCAACCAGGCACGCGGATCGTAGTATTTCTTGTTCGGTTTGTCCTCACCCTGCGGATTGCCGAGCTGGCCCTGCAGGTAAGCCTCGTTGGCCTTGTAATAATTCTTCACTCCGTCCCAGAAAGCCCATTGGATATCGGTGTCGAGATTCATCTTCACGACACCGTAGCGAATCGCCTCCTGAATCTTCTCGGGCTCCGACCCCGAACCACCGTGGAAGACAAAATTCACAGGCCGTTCGCCGGTACCCAGCTTTTTCTGGATATATTTTTGCGAAGCGTCGAGAATCTCGGGACTCAGCACCACATTACCCGGTTTGTAAACGCCGTGGACGTTGCCGAACGATGCAGCGATCGTAAAATTCGGGCTGATCTTGCTCAGTTCCTCGTAGGCATAGCAAACATCCTCGGGTTCGGTATATAGTTTCGACGTGTGCACGTGCGTATTGTCCACCCCGTCCTCCTCTCCGCCGGTGATGCCGAGTTCGATTTCGAGCGTCATATCGATCTTGCTCATCCGCTTGAGGTATTTCTTGCAGATTTCGATATTCTCCTTAAGCGGTTCGACCGACAGGTCGATCATGTGCGAACTGAACAACGGTTTGCCGTGTTCCTTGTAATATTTTTCTCCGGCATCGAGCAGGCCGTCGATCCACGGCAGCAGTTTTTTGGCTGCATGGTCTGTATGCATAACGACCGGAACCCCATACATCCCGGCCAGCAAATGAACATGCTGCGCAGCCGAAACGGCGCCTAAGACGGCCGCTTTCTCATTTTCGTTGGAAAGGCCTTTGCCGGCAAAAAAGATCGCTCCGCCGTTAGAGACCTGAATCATCACCGGCGCGTTGAAATCGCGCGCCGCCTCCATCACGGCATTCGTGTTATCGGTACAGGTAACGTTGATCGCAGGAATGGCAAATCCTTTTTGTTTGGCATACGCCAGCAACTTTTGCAACTGGTCGCCGGAGAGTACTCCGGCAGGAAATTTTGCACTCATAATTTTGACAATTAAATCCGTCGTTCGACCGGATTCTCCTGCAGCGGTCTCAAAAATACGATTTATTTTTAATATTTTTAAGAAAAACCGCTTTATTTTCCGCTGCGAAGTTCCGTGAACCGACTTCAGTGCTGCAATTTGCCTGCCATTCCAGCCGCAAGCGCATCGCATGCGGCATACTTGTCGCATGCCGGACGCCCCATGATTTCAGCGGGCTCGGCCACCTGCTCCCAACCGATCTCATCGGCAAAGAGTTTCAGGTTTTTCACGCCGCCGCCGTTCCAGCTATAAGATCCGAACAGTCCCAGATAACGGTTCTTAACGCCTATGTGTACCAACTCGCGGGTCAGCGACTCCATCAACGGGAACATTTGCGTATTGTAGGCGCAACTGCCCAGGACGACCCCCTTGAAGCGCCATATATCATTGATCAGGTAAGAGATATGCGTTTTCGACACATCGTGGACCCGGATTTGTTTCACTCCGGCATCCGCGATTTTATGGGCAATATAGTCGGCCATCTTCGCGGTATTGCCGTACATCGAGGCATACACCACCACGACACCGTCCTCGGCTTCATAGCTGCTCCACCGCTGGTAGAGTTCGATAGCCTTGCCCGGATTGCTGCGCCACACCAAACCGTGCAGCGGGCAGATCGTCCGGATATTTTCACCGGAGAGTTTCGCGAGCGCTTTCTGCACCATATTGCTGTACTTGCCGACGATATTCGAGTAATAGCGGCGCATCTCCGCCTCAAGATGCTCCGAGAAAACCACCTGATCGTCGAATACGCCGCCGTCGAGCGCGCCGAAACTGCCGAAAGCATCGCCGGTAAACAGGATTCCATCGGTCTGGTCGTAGGTCATCATCGTTTCGGGCCAGTGCACCCACGGAGTGAAAATAAATTTCAGCCGATGATGTCCCAAGTCGAGCGTATCGCCATCCTTCACCTCGACCAGGTTAGGCAACTGGCCGAGATACCCACACAACACCTTGAAAGTTTTGATATTACCGACAATCTTCACATCGGGATAGCGCTGCAGCAGATTCTCTATTTCGCCGCTGTGATCGAGCTCCATGTGGTGAATAATCAGGTAATCGAGAGGCCTGTCTCCCAACACCGATCCGATCCAGTCGAGATAACCGCGGTCACTGCCCGCCTCCACCGTATCCATCAGCGCGCACTTTTGGTCACGAATCAAAAAAGAGTTATAAGAGACTCCGCCGGGTAACGGCCAGAGGTTTTCGAAAAGTTGTTTGCGGCGATCATTGACCCCCGTCCAAAAAAGCGTGTCGGTAATCTGTTGATTGCAATACATATCTTTATCGTCTTTATTCTATATTATCCTATTTATGTACATTTACCGGAGCTGCGTAACAAATCGTCGGCCAGAATCGTTTTAATTCCATATGAGAAGTAGCGACATACACCCTTTGTCACTACCTTTGCAAAGGTAGGAATTATTTGGAAAATTCAGCATGAAGCCACTTTTGGTCATTCTCTTTGCCTTGTCGTTGTCCGCCC
Organism: Alistipes indistinctus YIT 12060; assembly: GCF_025144995.1. Taxonomy (NCBI): domain Bacteria; kingdom Pseudomonadati; phylum Bacteroidota; class Bacteroidia; order Bacteroidales; family Rikenellaceae; genus Alistipes; species Alistipes indistinctus. The sequence continues at coordinate 470,834 of NZ_CP102250.1, forward strand.
CGGCATTACATGCCCAGGAGCGGGGTATTTATACGCGCATCACGCAAGAGGTCATCCACGGGGACACCGTCACGGTGGCCGAGCTGATGCCTGTTTTCGTCTTCCCGCGCAAGATCGATACCCGCCGATTCGCCAAGTTGGTCGAAAACCTCAAGAAAGTCTACCCCATTGCCAAAGAGGCCAATCGGTTGCTGCAGGAGATGGAGAAACACATGGGCACGCTCAAGACCAAACGTGAGCAACAACTCTTCACCAAAGCGATGGAGCGCAAACTCAAGGAGCAATACGCGCCGGTACTGCGCCGCATGACCTTCTCACAGGGCAAACTGCTGATCAAACTGATCGACCGTGAGACCGGGCAAACCTCCTATGCGCTGGTCAAGGAGCTCCGCAACGGATTCAGCGCATTCCTCTGGCAGGGAGTGGGCCGGTTGTTCGGCATGAACCTCAAGGACACCTACGACCCCACCGGAGACGATGAATTTATCGAAATCCTGATCCGGCTCTACGAAGCGGGATATCTTTAGACGCGGGTTATTTTTCGGACTACTCTTAAGGGACGCCCGCATCGGTTCACATGACTACTCCCATCCGACCGCATTAAACCGCTCCACTATCCCTGTGAATTTCGGGGCTTCAGATTTCAGGATATCCGGCATTCGCGGCGGCACTCAAATTGCAAAATCGGCGGAATACGATCTGTAAAATCAGTGGAAAAGGTTATACAATCCGGAATGCAGATAAGTACATCCGGGTCTTTCCCATTACCTTTGTCCCTGTAACCGGCAACAGACAAACCAGCTGCATAAGAACCATGAACAAGAACCGACGACGTATGGCTCTATATATTATTACAGGAATTATCATAATAGCGGGTACAGCCGTGATGCTGTTCCTGCGCCAACCGGGTTTCGGCCGGCTGCCCAGCGGAGAACGCCTGGAGCGAATCAAACAGTCGCCCCACTACCACGACGGAGCATTCCGGAATTTGCAACCTACGGAACTGATGACCTCGGAGAAGGGACGTTTGCGGGTCATGTGGGATTTTCTGTTCAACAAACCGGAAGGCATATATCCGGACAATCCGGTTCCCGCGATAAAAACGGATTTGCGGGAATTGCCCGCCAATTCGGACTGGATGGTCTGGTTCGGACATTCGTCCTACCTGCTCCAACTCTCCGGAAAACGTATTCTCGTTGATCCGGTATTTTGCACTGCGGCCCCGGTCTCTTTCATCAACAAGCCGTTCAAGGGAACCGACCTCTACAAGCCGGAAGATATGCCCGGCATCGACCTACTCATCATCACGCACGACCATTGGGACCATCTGGATTATCAAACTGTAAAACGACTGAAAGGACGTATCGGCAAAGTAATTTGCCCTTTGGGAGTCGGAGAGCATTTTGAATCGTGGGGGTTCGGGAAAGAGGATATTACCGAACTGGACTGGCAGGAAAATACCATAACAAGCGAAGGTCTTACCGTCCATTGCCTGCCCGCCCGCCATTTTTCCGGACGGGGAGTGACGTCCAATCAAACGTTGTGGGCCTCCTTCCTGCTGGAAACGCTTTCCGGGAATATTTATCTCGGAGGGGACGGCGGTTACGACAAACATTTCCTGAAAATCGGGGAAGACTATCCCCGGATAGACTTGGCAATACTGGAAAACGGACAATACAGCGAAAACTGGAAACATATCCACACGATGCCCCAGGAACTGGGAAGCGTCGCCAAGGACTTGAAAGCCAAACGGGTCATTACCGTCCACCACTCCAAATACGCGCTTTCCAAACACCCCTGGGACGAGCCGCTAAAAAACGAATCCGAAGCCGCCGCCAGGGATTCTCTGAACCTGATCGTTCCGGTTATTGGACAGGTGATCGAGCTGGATTTCTAAACGTACATACGAGACGGAATCATAAAAGGAGGGCTTTTAGTCCTCCTTTTATGATTCAACGACCTTCTTTTCCCGACCTGCAAGCCATGCCTCGAAATCAAATTGAACCGCCCTCTTATTTACCGCTGAAAAACTTCGGGATACTTATTGATAAAATAGACCGGCGTACAACTCCATGCGTGACAGTAGCTGTTGATCGGGAAAAAACCGTAAGGCGATTTGAAATCGTCTTCCGGATCGTAAACCTCCCAAAACGTATCGGCCCCTTTGTGAACCATACCGCCCCAATAGTCGATCAGCGCGGTACGGGCCTGCTCTTCGAGGCCGCACTGAATCAACGCCTCGATAAAATAGTGATAGGCATACGGAGAGCCGATCCGGCAGGCATCGGGGCTCTCCATGATCGCACTCAGCGCCCGGGCGCCCTCTTTAACCGACAGCGTTCCGGAGAGTACCATCCAAACCTGCGAGAGATAAGACGCCTGTTTGTCCGGTCCGGAAAGCACCAGCCCCGATTTACGGTCGTAATAAGCATTACGGGCGGCCGATTTCATTCGTGCCGTCAGTTTGGGCCAGTCGCTCACCTCTTTCTCCGTTCCGAGCATCCGGGCCAGTTCATAACTCCGGTCGACGGCAAAGGTCATCAGGCCCTGAATCGAAGCGTCACGGTTCAGGTCGCTTTTCCAATCGAAAACCAGCCAACTCGGTTTCAATGCATTGTCGTAAATGCCAGCAGGATCGAGGGCTTCGCGGGCCACTTCCACCTGCCGTTTGACGACAGGCCACAGATCGCGCCCGGTCGCGGTATCCCCGCTGTACTTTACATAGTCTGCCAGCGCCACACCGTAAAGCAGGCTGTAATCCATACAATGGGTTCCCTTACCCTGAATTTTCCATTCGGGCCTCTCGTACACCGTCGCGCTGACCCATCCGGTCGAATCGGCGAGCGACGCCAGCAGGTAGAGGCAACGTTTGGTCAGGTCGTGATTCTTGAACGAATAGGAATTGGCAAGCGCTTCGAGATAGAGGTCGCCGATCCAAAGGCGCAAATCCCGTTTCGGCCCGTCTTCATAAACGGTCTGCATACATTCGCCCAGCGTGGCAAGCCCGACAGCATTGATGCGACGAATCATTTCGGGCGTACCGGCGGCGAGCTCCATCGGAGTTCCGGACGCAGACGAAACGGCACGTACACGCATTCCGGTGAAATCGAATTGAAAGCTGCCCGACACACCCAGCAATTCGATTTTGACATAGCGGAAAGCCATGCGCCGGTCGATCGGCACGGTAATGTGTTCCGGACAAGTCATCACCGTCACGATCTCGTCCTGCAGCCACCCCCGGCTCAATCCTCCGGGATACGGATCGAACGGAGTGGTGAGTTCGGCAGGCACCTCGCCGAAAGTGAACCGGAAACGGGTCGGGGCGTCCGACCAACCGTCGGTATGCAGCGAAAAAGAGAAATACCCCGTGACATGCCGGCCGAAATCGACGATTACCGACGGAGTACCCCGTTTGTAGGTCATGTCATAAAACTGCTGCATATCTCCGGCAGGTTCCATCCGCCACCCCTGAAAGGCCGACGAATCGCGCACCGGACGGACGAGCCCCACGGGTTCAACGACCGTCTGCTGCAACACGGGTTGAACCTCTTGCGCAATACAGAACCACCGGGCACGCTCCGGACCGAATGCGATAGACGTATCTTGTGCCGAAACGGCATACGCCAGCAAAGAGAATAAACAAAAACAGGCGAAAGCACGATAAAGTCGCGTCATAACAGTATGGTGTGTTTCGGATTATGCACTAACGAGTATAGCTCCTCGTCCGGACACCGGCAGGAAAACGCGCAAAACGCCTGCACGACGATTAATAACCGATAGAACGGATGAACTCCAGCGCCTCGGAACTGAGCGGATCGTTACGGTCGAACCAGACATTCTCTTTGACCAGCTGCTCCCGCGCCAGGTTGATTTTTTGCGTGATCGGAAATTCGGGCCGGGGCAATTTGTCGTACTCATTCCGCTCCGAAGGCCGGAAAATGCGGTTGAAAACCTGCTCTTTCGACGGGCGGCGCTTACCCTCCCACACAAAACCGGGTAACGTCAACGGCTGGCTATCCGGAATTTTGTCCATCGGATAGATCGAGTAGACCGGCTTGCCCCGCCAAACGATTTCGTCGACAGCCTGATCTTTGAAATAAAACGATATGTCGGCGCACTCCACGGTCATGAAACCGGAAATGTAGTTTCCCGTACTATCCTCCTCCACCATAAAATAGTAGGTCTGTCCATTCCCGTTTACATCCGTGCGGTAAATGGCCCCATCGCGGAAGAATGACTCGATTACCTTGCCTTTGATCTGGTTGTAATGCGACGTATCGACCTCTTGGCTCATAATCGGCTCACCGGTAAAAACGGCACGGTCGATCTTCTGGTTGAGCGTATAGATATCGACCACTTTCGAGGTTACCTGATTGTTATCGTTCCATAACACCGGATCGACATACATATGCAGTGTGGAATCGAGCGAAAAACCGGTCATTGAATCGCATACCGCCTGAAAATCGTCCCGGAAAATCCGAACGTTGTGATAAGCGAACATCTTACGCACGAGCGAATCCTGTTCGCCCCCCACGCTATCAGCCGGAGCGGGCAACAGTGTATCCGCCTCTTGTTGCGCCAGCTTCGCAAGCGAATCCCGCTGTGCCTGCAGCAATTGAGCATGCGCAAGCGAGTCGGCGCGTGCGGCGGAATCGGCCTCAGCCCCAACCCGAGCTCCCTTACGCCGGGACTCTCGCAACAACAGTCTCTCCTGCCGGGCTTTTTCTTTGGCCCGGCGCTGCTCATCCTTGGCTTTTCGCTCCAGTTCTTTGGCTTCACGCCTCTTTTCAGCGGCAAGCCGTTTCTGCTCTTTTTCCGACAAAACGGGTCCGGCCACCTCTTCCTCCGTCACCGCCTTTTCGGCCGCTTCAACATCCTCCGGTGACATCGGCGTCTCTGCAGGGGCAACCGGTTGCGGTTCACCTTCCGGAGACTGCGAAGCTGTGCCCGCCGTCGTTTCCCCTCCGTCGGCAGGTGTAAACTCATCGGATGCTGCCGATTCGAGAGCAGCCAAAGAGTCGCGCCGCAGGGAGTCCCTCAGCAATGAATCCCGGTTATAGGTAAAGACAAACATCGAATCGGCCCGCATATACAGCGTATCCCGTTTGCTGCTGTCGCTTTCCTGGAACGAGGCCACGACCGGATCGCGGGTCAGCAGCGCTTTGCGTTCCTTGCCCCAATACTGGATCAGGTCACCGAAAGCCACTGCCTGCTGTTCGTCGTCGGCCACCTGCACGTTATTCACCAGCAGAGCGTCCTGCACGTTTTGTTTGTAAAGGATCGTATCTGCCCAAACCTCGCGGGTTTTGGTCAGGATATAGGACTGGTCGGTAAACGTATAGAGATCCGCCTTGCGGTCATAGGAACCCTTCAGCGCGGTCAGGAATTCGTCATCCTTGTTCCAGATGTAGGAGCGGGTGTAGAATCGTGCGATCTCACTGTCTAAATTGTAGCTGACCGAATCCGATTTAAGCTGGTAATCGGGATTTTTCATCTCCACGTCGTGCACCCCGATCAATTCACGGTTATCGGCATAATAATACCCGTCTCGCGATTCCAGCCGGTTCTCCTTTTGCAACATGGTCCCGCCGCCGGTATAATGGCCGATATTGTCGAGCGTATTGAACGAAAAGTTATAAGTGTACAGCGTCGCATCCTTGTCCACGATCTTGACCAAGGGGGAAAAGACACGGGCCGTATTGAAATTCCCGTTATACTCGGCCCTGTCGCCGTAGATGAAGGTACTGTCCTTGTTGATAATGACATTGTTGTAACAATCCATCATCCGGTCGTTAAAACGAATCGCGCTGTCGCAGGTAATCACCGCTCCGTTGTGATAGAATACGACATGTCCCACCAGGCTGAGCGCCGACGAGTCGGCTATTTTCACCGGCCGCATGACATCGGCCGAAAAGTCGACCACTTTGGGAGCCGGTTCGGCTGCCAAAGCGACACCTGCGACGCCGGTTCCGCAGCACAACGTCCAACAAAGGAGATTCAGGAAACGCTTCACGATCGGAACAGGTTAAAACTATTTGAGCAGATAAGGCCTTTCGAACTGACAGCTACGAAATTCGGAATCTACCCGGATAAACATGCCGGCCACTTTGTTTTTGAGCCACGTTTCAAAATCGGCATCCTGCTTCTTCTTCAACGCAATCTCCTCGATTTTCAGGAAATCCTCCGAGAGGCTCGCCGTATGCGTGGGAATAATCTCGTCGAGACGTACGATTTTACCGAGGATATTACCCCGCATATCCTGCGACGCGAATGCATCCGAAATATCGCCAGGTTTCATATCTTTGAGCGCGTTATACACCTCCGGCGTCTGGCTCAGTTCCTCTTTCAGGAATTTGGTCGTAGCCGCGCGCGCATCGCCCTGATTCATCGCTTCGAGCAGTTCGATATTGGTCGCTACGCCGCCGTTGCGGTTGGAATACTTGTCTTCGGAATATTTCGCCACCGCATCGGCAAACGTCAATTTACCGGCCAAAATCTCTTGTTTGAGGCTGTCGAGCGTCGTAAAAGCCGCTTTGATTTCTGAATCGGTGAACTGCGGCTTAAGCAGGATATGACGGCAGTGATAGAGGTTTCCCACCTGGTCGAGCAGCAGGATCAGGTGGTATCCGAATTCGGTTTCCACCACCTCTGAAATTTGACCCGGTTTAAGCTTGGCCAATGCGTCGGCAAACGGTTGCACGAAACTCTCCTTGGGCATCGGGTCCATCTCTCCTCCGCGGATGGCCGAGCCCGGATCTTCGGAATACATGCGGGCAAGCACCTCGAACTTCGTTCCGTTCATGATGCGCTCGCGCAGCTCCAGCATACGCTCGCGGGTGCGGAACTTGGCGTCCTCGGTGGACGGCGGATAGCGCACGATTTGGGAATAAACGTACTGCTCGGGAATAATCGGCAGCGAATCTTTCGGCAGGTGCTTGAAGAAACGCTCTACCTCCCCCGAGGTAACTGAAGATTTGCTGCGGATCTCCTGCCGCATGCGACCGGCATAGCGCATCTCTTCATAACGCTCCTGAAGGTCGCTGCGGATATCGAAAATCGGTTTGTGGTAATACAATTCGACGGCCGCCTGGGACCCTTTCTCCGCAATCTCCTGCGAGAGCGTGTTTTCGACCATAATAGCGATATCGCCCGTATCGATATTGAGCGAATCTATCTGCGCCTGGTTATAGAGAATTTTCTGCTCGATCAGCGTCTCGAGCGCTTCGCACAACGGATCGCGGTCCGACGTATACCCCTGTTGGCGGCGCTGCTCGATCAGGCTTTTGCTCGTCTGCACCAGATCCGAATAGAGGATCATCGAATTGCCGACTACAGCGGCGACTTTGTCGGCCATCACCTGAGACTGTGCGGCAGCGCTGCCTGCAACCAGGCACAACAGGGCCGGAAGGGCGGAAAGCAAAAGTCCGGGTTTCATAGTAAAGCGTTTAATTGACATTGACAACGATTTTTTTCTCGGTAACGGCCTGCCGGTAAAGGCTGTCTTCATGGGCCTTGATAATATCCTGCTTGCGCTGGTTGAAAATCACACGCCGGATCACATCCGATACGCTTTCGACAGGGGCATAATCCCCCACCCCGCGATGGTCTGTAACCCGGACGTAATAAGTATAACCTTGATCCTTGAATTCAAATATTTTCCCTTCGTTGAGCAAGTAACCGTAATCGGTGTTTTTCTTGGTCGGCAACAGCGACAAGAGCACGGGAAATTCCGTCCAGTTATTGACCTCGATCAGTTCGAAGCCGTTTTTCGTACAAATATCGACAAAATCCTGATAGGCGTCATTCCCTGACGAAAGCATCACCTCCTTGAGTTTCGCGATTTGCCGGTAGCTGTCCGGCACCTTTACGACACGCGCTTTGAGTAAGTTCTTGTCCAGAATGAAATCGGGTTTATGCTCGAGATAATAGTCGGCAATCTGTTTATCGGTAAAGAGCGTATCCATCCGCTTGTCGACATAATACTGATCTACTTTATGGGTCATCAGCGAATTACGGTACTCTTCCACCATGCGGTCGATATCCTCCTGGCTGCTGCGGAACATCTCCTCGGCCTCCTGTATTTTCAACTGCTTCTTCACCCACTGATCGACATAGGATTTTTGGATTTTGATACTGTCCTCAGCCGTCATGTCCGGTGTGAAAATCGGGGCGATATCGTGCAGGTAGAGTTTCTCCCCGCCTACTTCGGCCAGTACTTTCTGATTGGCAAACGGATTGGGAAAGCGTTTACACGAGACGAAGCCCGCGACAACGGCCAGCGAAAATATCAAAAAGAGTCGATTCATAGGCAACATGCGATTCGCTTTTCGTACTCAACGGCTAATCGGGCTGATTAGTATGGGCTTCGTCCGAAATTTTATCTCCCGAAGCGGTTTCTCCGTCCGGTTGCGACGTTGCAGCTTCCAACCGGGCCCGCTTCTCTTCCCGGCTGATCCGCAAGCCGATCGACACGAAACCGGCGATGAACAGTACGCAAGCCACCCCGTACACAATATAATAAAGCGTTTCATTTCCCAACTGTTCGCGTGTGGAAAGAATTTTTCCGCCGCCCAACATCCATGAGAAATAAGAGATGGCATTATTGATACAATGGATCAGAATCACCGGAAGCAACGATCCGGTACGGTAGTAGATATACCCCAACACCAATCCCACCATAAATGCGTTGATCACCTGCTGCGGGATGAGGTGTACGATACCGAACACAGCCGCAGCGATCACCGCGCCGCGTAGTGCACCGTACTTCCGTGTCAGGGCGTCCTGTACGATTCCGCGGAATAGCATCTCTTCCATCACCGGGGCTATCACGATAGCCGTCAGCATCATCCATCCTCCGGTGCCCATCAGGGCATTGAGCCGGTCCATATACATATCCGGCAGTAACCCCAGCAAAGGCTCGATGACGATCCCGGTAGCCAACACCATGATAACCCCCCAGAGGATGATGGTGAAATCTAGTTTTTTGAAACCGAATTTCAACAGGGTCGTTCCTTTCGGTGAACGGATTTTACGTTGGTACAGCCCGAAACCGATCGTCAGCGAGAACTGGATCAAATACCCGAGAAAAGTGCCGAACCCCGGCGACACGTTGCCGATCTTCTGTAGGATACCTACGATAATCGATCCCAGTACGGTAGCCACGATAAACACCCCCAACAGGGTCAGCAGATCGCCCCACGACGGATACCCCTGCTTGAGCAGCGCCCTACGTAACGCCTTTTCTGTCTGCATTTTTGTATCGGTTTAGGCTTTTTGCAAGCATTAATACAAATCGTCGCCGAGCGTAGCGACCATAACAGCCTTGATCGTATGCATACGGTTCTCGGCCTCGTCGAATACGATCGACGCCTCGGACTGGAATACCTCATCGGTCACCTCCATCTCGGAGATCGCGAATCTCTCGTAAATATCATTGCCCACCACCGTTTCCAGATCATGGAATGCCGGCAGGCAATGCATGAACTTGCAGTCGGGATTCCCGGTAGCCTTCATCACCGCACGGTTGACCTGATAGGGTTGCAGCAATTTGATCCGTTCACCCCACACCTCGTCAGGTTCTCCCATCGACACCCAGACGTCGGTATAAACGAAATCGCAGCCGGCAACGCCTTCCGCAACATCTTCGGTCACCAGAATCTTCGCTCCGCTCTGCATCGACAACTGGCGGCACTGGTTGACCAGCGCTGCATCCGGAGCGCAAGCCCGGGGCGAAATCGCACGGTAATCCATGCCCATCTTCGCAGCCATCACCATCAACGAGTTCGCCACATTGTTATGTGCGTCACCCAGGAAACAAAACTTGACTTCGGATAACGGTTTGGGGCAGTGTTCACGCATGGTCAGCATATCAGCCAACGCCTGCGTCGGATGAAATTCCGTGGTGAGGCCGTTCCAGACCGGAACGCCCGAAAACTCGGCCAACAGCCGTACAATCCGTTGCCCGTAACCTCGATACTCGATTCCGTCATACATTCGTCCCAGCACACGGGCGGTATCCTTGACGGACTCTTTTTTGCCCATCTGCGAACCGGTCGGACCTAAGTAGGTCACCTGTGCGCCCTGATCATGGGCCGCCACCTCGAAAGCGCAACGGGTACGGGTCGAATCCTTCTCGAACAGCAGCACGATATTCTTACCTGTCAGCAGTTTCTTTTCCTTACCGAGATACTTGTCGGCCTTGAGCCGCGCGGCCAAATCCAGCATGTAGGTAATTTCATCGGCAGAGAAGTCGAGCAGCGTCAACAGGTTTCTTTTTCTCAAATCAATCATGGGGTCGTTGCAATCTGATTAAACTGCACCAAAGATATGGATTTTAATCGAGAAACCAACACGCTCCCGCGGCTTCGGACACACGGTTGCGGCCGGTTTGGTACGAGCATAACTGTTATCTCGAGAATTTTGATTAATATTGCATGATTATTCAACCGAAAAAGTATGGGCAAGATAGTGGCGCTGGCCAACCAAAAAGGCGGTGTGGGCAAAACCACCACCGCGATCAATCTAGCTGCCAGCCTGGCGGTTATCGGCAAGAAAATCCTGCTGGTCGACGCCGATCCGCAGGCGAATGCGACCTCGGGGCTGGGACTGGATATCAATCAGGTCAACATATACGACTGCATCACCGGGAACGCCTCGGCGGCAGACATCATACAGCAGTGTCCCGAGATCAAAAAACTCGACGTGCTGCCTTCCAGCATCAACCTGGTGGGCGCCGAAACCGAGTTGCTCGAAATCGAGGACGGACAGAAACGGATGAAAGCCATTCTTGAACCGCTCAAACCCAGCTACGATTTTATCCTGATCGATTGTTCGCCGTCGCTGGGCCTCGTGACACTCAATGCCCTGGTCGCCGCCGACAGCGTACTGATTCCGGTCCAATGCGAATATTTCGCACTGGAAGGACTCGGCAAGCTGCTCAATACGATTAAAATGACCAAGTCGAAACTCAATCCTGAACTGGAAATAGAAGGATTCCTGCTGACCATGTACGATTCCCGGCTTCGGCTGGCCAACCAGGTGGCCACGGAAGTACGCGAGCATTTCGGCGCGCTGGCGTTCGACACGATCATTCAGCGCAACACCCGCCTGAGCGAGGCACCCAGCTACGGCAAGCCGGCACTGTTGTACGACGCCGCCTCGACGGGCAGCGTAAATTACCTGAACCTGGCTAAAGAGTTCATCAAGAAAAACAAAAAAACGGCATAAGCGATATGAACCCGAAAAACAAAGGCTTGGGGCGTGGGTTGGGCGCCATATTCGAAATCGAAGGGAAAGACCTTCCGGCAAAAAAAAGCAACCATGCGTTCGAAGAGGTCGAGATCGCTTCGGTCGTCCCGAATCCGAAACAACCCCGCACGCATTTCGACGAACAGGCCCTCGGCGAGCTGGCCGAGTCGATCCGTACGCTGGGCGTGATCCAACCGCTGACGGTTAAGAAAGAGGACGACGGCAAATACACCATCATCAGCGGCGAACGCCGCTGGAGAGCTTCCCAATTGGCAGGTCTGGAGACCGTGCCGGTCTATATCCGCGAAGCGGACGACCAGCACGTGCTCGAAATGTCGATCGTGGAAAACATCCAACGCCAGGACCTCAATGCGATCGAGGTGGCGCTAAGCCTGCAGAGACTGGTTGACGAATGCAGCCTGACACAAGATTCGCTCGGTGAAAGGATAGGCAAAAAGCGCTCGACGGTAGCCAATTACATGCGCCTGCTTAAACTTCCGGTCGAGATTCAGCTTGCAATCCGTGAAGAGCTGATTTCCATGGGTCATGCCCGGGCATTGATCACGGTCGAATCACCCGAATTGCAGGTGGCCCTGCTTAAAAAGATAATAAAAAAAGGGCTCTCCGTCCGTCAGGTCGAAGAGATGGTCAAAATGCTGAACACTCCAAAACCGACCAAGGAAGAGATCGAAGAGGAGTACCCGGAAGAGTACGTAAAACTGGTCGAGCAGCTCGAGAAGGTTTTCACACAGGAGATCAGCATCAAAAAAAACAATAAGGGCGGCGGCAAAATCGTTATCGGTTTTGAATCCGACGAAGACATCCGCGAATTTATCCGCAAATTCGACCGAGCTATCCGATAATGCCAGCTTTGCGCCCATACCTCCGCACGCTGACTGTTGCCCTCGCCTCGGCGCTGGCAGCAGTCGCCGTTTCTGCGCAAACGCCTCAGACCACTACTGCGGAACACCCCCAAACCCAATCCTCCGCGTCACGATCGGCTCAATCGATGGTCGTACCCGCAGATACGGTGCAAAAGAAAAAGGGCAAGACATCTAAAGAGAGCCGCAGTAACGACAAGAAAAAAAACGACACCACCGCCCAATCCCCGGCAGGAGGGGCACAGGAACCGGGATTGACCCCGCAGAAACGCTTTAAAGTAGAAGGCGGGGTGCTCAAAGAAATCGTGCCTACGGCAGTTGAAAAAATCCTGACGGACGACAGTTCAAAATTGCATCAAACAGCCGTTTCCCCTGCTGACACCTCCCTCAAGCCGTTGAAAGGCGAATTGGCGGAAACGGTCGCGGCGGATTCCACGAAAGCAGGTAAACACAAACGCAGGGACGACACCTCTACCGTTCGTTACAGTGCGCTGTTCCGCGACACGATCCCGCTCTCGCGGATGACCGCCATCTCGCTGATTGCACCGGGGTTCTCACAACTTTACAACAAACAGGCGTGGAAAATCCCGATCCTTTACGGGGTAACCGGAGGTTTGGCCTATCTGGGTTTTCAGCAAAGCAGCAAATACAAGGAGATCAAAAAAGAGTACAACTCACTGGTCAGCCAAAACGCCGCACAGGAGCAGCTCGACCCTGTCCAGTGCGAAATGATCCGGTACAACACCCGGCGAACGGTATTTTTCGTCGGGGCGATCGCCTCTTACCTCTACTTCCTCTGTGACGGTGTGCTGAATTACAACGGTCCCGAAAATTCCGTCAAAAAGGCCACCACCCTATCGACGCTCTGCCCCGGAGCCGGACAACTTTACAACAGGAGTTACTGGAAAGTACCGATCGTCGTAGGTGCATTCGCTACGATGGGTTATGTGATCGACTGGAACGCCCGCGGCTACAACCGGTACCGCAAAGCATACAACCAGGTCGTGAACGGCGAACCCGACGAATTCGAAGGACGTTATTCGGCGGATTACCTCAAAAACATGAAGGATAACTTCCGCCGCAACCGCGACCTCTGCATTATCCTTACCGGAGCTCTCTACCTGCTCAATATCGTGGACGCGCATGTCGACGCACACCTGAAAGATTACGACATCAGCGACGATTTGTCAGTACGGCTCGAACCGACCGTTTTTCAAAACTACACGATGACCCGTAGCACCTACGGTGTCGGCATGTCCCTGAAAGTCGCATTTTAACCGCATAAATCTCCCGGAGATGAAAGGACTGTTATACTCCATGCTCTCTCTGACCGGCTTGCTGATGCTGCCGGGCCCTCTCTCAGCGGGAGCCCCGTCGGACTCAATTCCCGCCGACGAGCGATTGAACATCCGGCACGATTGCACCATTTACGATTCGATCATCGCTTCGTGGCGCGAAACCAACATGAACGATGCTTTCGAAAATTTCACGCAGGATTATATCAATCTCGACACGGCCAACTACATCGAAGCCGTCACTCCGTTTACAGACGCAGAATACCAGGCCCGGCTGCGGGGTATCGTATCCCCCATCCGCCTACCGTACAACCAGATCGTCCGCAAACATCTGGTCGCTTACGTCACCACGCACCGCGCACTGACACGCCGGATGCTGGGACAATCACAGTATTACTTTCCGCTGGTCGAGCGCGAGCTCGAGAAAGCCGGGCTACCGCTCGAGCTCAAATTCCTTCCCGTTATCGAATCGGCATTGCAACCCACCGCAACCTCGCCTTCCGGAGCGGTCGGCCTTTGGCAGTTCATGCTCAATACAGGCCGCCAGTACGGTTTGGAAATTTCATCGATGATAGATCAACGGCGCGATCCGGTTGCCTCCACCCGGGCCGCCTGCGCCTACCTGAAAGACCTGTACAAAATATACGGGGATTGGACCCTGGCCATCGCCTCTTACAATTATGGTCCGGGAAATGTGAACAAAGCGCTTAAACGGGCCGGCAGCAATGCCACTACCTATTGGGACATCTACCCTTACCTGCCGACCGCCACGCGGGATTACATTCCGGCTTTCGTCGGCCTGACCTATGCCTACCATTATTACAAAGACCATCATATCCAACCCTACACCCCGTCGTTGCCACTGGCGACCGATACCGTTACCATCAAGCACAACCTGCATCTCGAGCAGGTAGCTGCAACGCTCGGCATCCCGATGGAGTTGTTGCAAGCCCTGAACCCGCAATACAAGCAGGATATCATCCCGGCCGCAGTACGCACCTATCCGCTGGTTTTACCCCAGCGGGAGATTTCACGCTTTCTGGAACAGGAGCAGGCGATTTACGACAAAGACTCGATTTACCTGACCGACCACCTGAGCACAGCGGGCGAATCCAAACAACCCGTACCTGCGGTAGCGCAAACCACTTCGTACAAAGTCCGCAAGGGCGATACACTTGGGGCAATTGCTGCGAAACACAGAGTCACGACGGCTCAGTTGATGAAATGGAACGGGCTGAAAAGTGCAAACCGCCTTCAAATCGGCCAAACATTAAAAATCACCCGACCATGACCGGAAAGCGGGATACTATCATCGCCGTCGCCTCCGGCACCGGAGGCGCGATTGCGCTGATCCGCCTGAGCGGTCCGACAGCCATCGCCATCGGCGACCGGATTTTCACCAGCGTGTCCGGCTCTCCTCTCAGCAGATCTAAAGGTTTTACCGTCCACTTCGGCCATATCCGCAACGAAGCGGATGAGATCATCGACGACGTTCTGGTGTCGCTCTTTCGCGCCCCCCGCTCCTATACCGGTGAGGACATGCTCGAAATCTCCTGCCACGGTTCGACCTTCATCCAACGAGAGATTTTACGTCTTTGCATCCGGGAAGGAGCCCGCATGGCGCAGGGAGGGGAATTCACACTCAAAGCCTTTTTAGCCGGGAAGATGGATTTATCCCAGGCAGAGGCGGTGGCCGATATCATCGCATCAGACAGTCGGGCCGCATTGACGCTGGCCACCCGCCAGATCCGCGGCGGTTATTCGAAAGAGTTTACAGACCTTCGCCAACAATTACTCGAATTGACCTCCCTGCTGGAGCTCGAGTTGGATTTCAGCGAAGAAGACGTGGAGTTCGCTGACCGGACTCGTTTATCGGCGATGCTCACAGAAATAGAACACCGGATCAGCTCACTGAGCGACTCTTTCCGGTTGGGCAACATCCTGAAAAACGGCGTTCCCGTCGCCATTGTCGGCAGCCCGAACGTCGGCAAATCCACGCTGCTCAACGCCCTGCTCAATGAAGAACGGGCACTCGTATCGGATATCGCAGGCACTACACGAGACCTGATCGAGGAGACGATCAACATCCAGGGTGTCACTTTCCGGTTTATCGATACGGCGGGCATCCGGGATACGGCCGACCCGTTGGAGCATATGGGCATCGAACGAACATTGCAGCGCGTACGACAGGCTGCAATTATCCTGCTGATGGTCGACGCCAACGATCCATCCGAGCAAATTGAAGCGCAACTACAATCTATACCGGTCGGGGAGGGGCAGCAAATCGCACTCATCCTGAATAAATCCGACAAAGCAACTGAGGAACAGATCGCGTTATCAAAGAAAACCTTACAGCAAAAAAACGCCATTCCTGTTTTGTCTATTTCAGCCAAGCAAAAAGGCAACTTACAAGCACTAACGTCATTGCTGTACGATTCCGTTCATGCCGATGAGTCGCTCCGTTCCGGACAACTGATTGTTTCGAACGCCCGGCACCACGAAGCATTAGAAGCCGCACGCGGAGCCACGCACCGGGCTCAGAATGGACTTGCAGGAGGCATTTCCGGAGACCTGCTCGCTCAGGACATCCGCGAAGTTCTGCACCATTTGGGCACCATTACCGGTGAAATCACGTCGCAGGACATACTGAATTCCATCTTTTCCAAATTCTGCATCGGCAAATAGGAGCCGGTAAACAACGATCAACAACACTCAGTAACGATTACTTAGGCGCTCATTCAGAGCGCCTAACAGCGTTTGCACTTTATCGCCGCTGCGATTGCATATGCAATCTTGCGTACTTTTTTCACCCCCGTTTCTCCCCCGAGCCCCAATGTCTGCAGGGGTACTCGGTTCCGTCTCCAAGGTTCTGGAAAATTGAGACGAGCCGATACGAGGTGCGACGTAGAGGTCGGAGCAGCAACACAATCGGGAACCTTTATCGGAGCCATTATGAGTAGTAACCTACGAATCGAGCGCATTTGCGAGTTCTGCGGCCGACGGTTTATCGCAAAGACCACTGTAACAAGATTTTGCTCCCACACATGTTCTCAGCGCCATTACAAGAGAGATCACCGCCGACGAGATATTGGGCAAAATCTCCCGGAGTTTGCCACCTCTCCGGCTCCCATACAACCTATTCTAATGTCAAAAGAGTATATGGGCTGTCAGGAGGTCGCGAATATGATGGGAATAAGCCGAGCAACGGTTCATCGCTATTGCGCGACCGGAAAGTTCCGGTGTGTGCGGCTCAACCGGAAAATCTTTATCCGCAAAAAGGATATCGATGCCCTGTTCGACAATGCAGAACCATACGAAGTAATGCCTGCAAACAGAGCCCCGATCACCGAATTTTATACGATGCAAGAAATTACGGAAAAATTCGAAGTATCCGAATCCACTGTATATAATATGGCAATTGCAAAACAAATTCCCAAGGTACTCAGCCAGGGAAAAACCATTTACAGCAAAAAGCATATCGACCGCCATTTTGCCCGCAAACTCCCCGATCCGCAGGTTGCCGAATGGTACACCGTGGAAGAGATTCGGGAGAAATACAACATGAGCGTCTCAGCGGTCTACTCCTTCACCTCGGAGTACGGCATTCCCCGTAAGAAGAGCCGCGGCAAGACCTACTACTCGAAATCACATACGGATCAGCACCTCAAAATGCGCCGTCCCGATCCCAAGATCAAAGAGTGGTACAGCATGAACGACATCGTGGCACTCTACAACTTCGCACCGGGTTATGTGTCGAATCTAATCTATAAAAATCCGATCCCGAAAATCCGGCGCGGCAACAAAGGCTATTACTCCAAGGAACATTTCGACCGGCTTGTCCGCGAGAAGCAGCTCGTGCCGGAGTACTACACCGTCGAGGAAGCCATGGCAAAATACAACCTGACGCGGGACACACTCTACCATCACATCCGGTATAACAACGTACCGAAGATCAAAGATGGGCGCTACATCAAAATATCAAAGCCGGAACTGGACGCCATTTTCGAACAACCAATCACAATTTAATACATAAAAACGATGGGAACAAAAGTAACCTTACGTCACAAGCCGATCACCAACGGACGCGAATCGCTCTACCTCGATTTCTACCCGCCGATCCGCTGCAAAGCGACCATGAAACTCGTTCACAAGGAGTATTTAGGGATTTACATCTACCAGAATCCACAGAACGAAATTCAGCGCGACTACAACCGGGAAATGCTCTACAAAGCCGAAGCGATCCGATCGGTGAGGGTGCAGTCGTGCATCAACGAAGAGTACGGTTTTCTGGACAAGCACAAACTCAAAGCCGACTTTCTCGATTTCTTCCGAAGCATCGCCCTAAAGAAAGACCCCAAATGGCGGATGGTCTACAAACATTTCGAAAAATTCTGTGGCGGCAAGTGTTCGTTCGGGGAGGTGACGGTCGATCTGTGCCGCCGCTTTCGCGACTACCTGATGACCACGCGCCAACTCAAATTCACCAACAAGAAGATGAAGTGCAATTCCGCCGCAGGATACTTCTCGACCTTTCGCGCCCTGCTGAAGATCGCCTACCGCGACAAGCTGATCCGCGAGAACGTCAACGATTTTCTTGAAAAAATCGAGTACGAGGACACCCGACGCGAGTTCCTGACACTGGACGAACTGAAGCGGCTGGCCGATACGCCCTGCAACATTCCGGTTCTCCGACACGCGGCGATCTTCTCCTGCTTCACAGGGCTTCGGATCAGCGATATACTCCAACTCGAATGGAAACATATCTCTCAAGCTTCTGACGGCGGTTGGTGGATGCGCATCCGCACCGAAAAGACAGAAACCGAGGCGACGCTGCCCATCAGCGACGAAGCGTTGGAATACTGCGGCCAACCAGGTACGGGCAAAGTATTTAAAGGGCTGGAACGTTCGATGACCCAACATCCACTACAGAAATGGATTCGCACAGCAGGGATAGAACGCAACATCACCTTCCATTGCTTCCGCCACACGTTCGCCACACTTCAGATAGCATTAGGCACGGACATCTTTACCGTCAGCAAAATGCTCACCCATAAAAATGTCTCGACGACGCAGATTTATGCAGAGCTGGTCAACGAAAAGAAGCGCGAGTCGGCGAATCGGATTTCACTGAAGTAATTTGTTATTATACGAATTTTTGCATCGTTATAACACAATTGTATAACGATGCAAAAATCGAATAAATGATTTTTGTAAACATTTCTGTAGCCGCCCTCTATTTGATTATAAAGGGTTTTCTATGGAACAGACGGTACTCACATTCGAAAAATTGCCCGAAGCGGTGGCTTATCTGGTTACTGAAGTTAACAACATTCGCAGGCTGTTAGAGCAGCAGCGACAGCCATTGCCATCCAAACGCCTCCCGGTCGGAATCGAAGATGCCTGCCGCGTGGTTATGAAAGCCCGGTCGACGGTTTACACCCTGGTTCGAAAAGGGCTAATCCCGTGCTGTAAAAATGGTAATCGACTCTATTTTTATGAAGATGAGCTGCTCGCATGGATCGCCAATGGCAAGAAGAAAAGTATCGCCGAGACCAAAGCCGAGATCGAAGCACAAATGCAACAGTCGGTCCGGCATAAACCTGCTGGACGAAATTTTTGATTTTTTCCGATTCCATCACCCTTTTCTTGAAAAACGCCCTATTACTAATAAAGGTCTCTTTTCAAGAGGTCGAAAAGAGTACTCAAACATATAAACTTATTCCGTATGAATAAAAATGCACTGCGGGAGATCGGCGAAGAAGCCGCTCCCGTAAATTTCGGGGATCCGTACACATTAATACCTTATTCCTGGATTATCCGCATCCGTGAAATGAACCGGAGCGAACTCTCAAGCAAAGAACAACTATATCTCGACCTGTTCCTCTTCAGTACCTATACCGGAGGTACGACTATGACCGAAATGGCATTTCTGAAAAAAGATGCTATCTCGAACAGGACGCTTATCTGTGACAGAATCATTACTTCAAAAACTGCAATTATTCCGCTGGTGGACCGAACGAAGGCAATTATTAAAAAATACCAAATGAAATGTTTCGGGGAATATTTGCTTCCCGTTTTCACCCACAAGCACCAAACACCGGATCAGCAGGCCGGCAGGATCAAAAGGATATCAGAACAAACAAACCGTACGCTTCGGAAAGTTTGCGCTCAATTGGGAATCGAAGCCGAAATTACACTGGGTTCCACTCGGAAGATTTTCATCACACACATGATTGATTCTCGTATTCCATATGAACATATTGCCGAGTATGTGGGATGCACTATCGACACCGTCATTCGCCATCATGAACAATTCTACCAAGCAGTACAAGAAGCATGGATACAATATTCTCCAGATAAGAAATGAAACTTTGATCGCATTCATTAATAATGAAATAGATAACATAAAAAAGAGGGTAGCCCGCGGAAAGGCTACCCTCTTTTATCTGTATGTCGCTGCCGGTCAGATTGCATTGAAAATCCATCTTAAGCCAGTGACAATCAATTCCTTTAAAAAAGCTACCGCTTCCTGTACACATATATTTGTCCAATCCGACTAAAGATATTTATCAGTCGTATTAAGTATCAAGAACATATATAATAATATGATATAATTATAACAGTCAATTTCTATACAACCTGTCAAAGCGATCTCTGAAGCCCTGACAGAACTCCCGTGCGGCGTACCTTGATTCGGGAAGGGGCACGGTCTGTTTCCTGATCTGGAGAGCATAGCGTATTTTAAGCTAAAAAAACTTAAAGTACCAGTTATGTTTACAGTCAACATCAAAGGACGGAGGGATCCGAGAAACATCGACCTCGTCAAACTCGATCTGATCTTTTACAAGCGCGGTTATGCACGCGTTTCGAAAGTGCTCCACATTACAGGCCTATACCGGGAGTGGGACTCTAAGAGCCAATCTTTCACCGGCGCGGATACTTCCGAAAAGAACATGTTGCTCCGTCATGAGCGATTGAAATATCTGAAGGTCGCCGAAAAGTGGGAATATCAAGGTAAGGACTGGATTCCCGTCGAGTTGTCCCACTATTACGACGACGATCCGAGGATTCGCAATCGTTATATCACCGTCGCGGAGATGCTCGACGCCCTAACGGAAAAGACCGCCACACGGGAGCGGTACAAAAACGGGCTGATACTTACCAGCGAACCGACTGCGAAGAAATACCGTTACCTGAAGAGTTCGCTCGAACGGTTTGTCCGGAGCAAGTATCGTCGGGATTTCTCGAAATATCGTTTCCGGGACATCACCGAACAGTTCCTGTTAGACTATACGCTATGGACGCAGCTTTGCGGAGGGAAGCAGGGAAACGAAGGCGGTATCCGGGAGAAACTGCGCAAACTGCGAGCGGTCTGTCTTTATGCCAAAGAGAACGGAGTCTACAACGTTAACCTGAACGCTTTCCGCCCCCTGCGCGAGAAACTCAAATCGCGGCTGGTCACGCCCAAAGGAGTATCGCCCGAAATCATCCGCATCATTGAGACCGTCGACCGGACGCTACTCGGCAAAAAAGAGTCGTTCTACCTCGACCTATTTCTGTTCAGTTATTACGCCGGCGGAATGTCGGCCATCGACGTCTGCCTGCTGACACGCGATCGTATTAAAGGAGATATGATTATCTACGACCGAACAAAGTTCGACAAGCAGGCACGGGTGATCCTGACAGACAAAGCAATCGAGATTATTGAGCGCTACCGTAACGAGGCCTATATGAATTATGTATTTCCAACGATCAAGCGCTGCAATCCGCCCCAGGCAAAACTCTACGGACGCATCAAGCGGATCAACGAGAAAGTCAACCAAACCCTGAAGAAGATTTGTAAACTCTCCGACATCGACCAGCGAATTACCTGGAGTACAGCCCGCAGCAGTTACATCTCCCGCATGATCGACGAAGGATTCCATCCACTCCAAGTAGCTGAACTCGCTGGTAATTCACCTCAAACAATTTACAGGCATTATTACACAATCTCCAATAAAGAGAAAATGAAAGAGAAGATGAATCAGGCGTTCAACTGTAATGGGTAATTATGCAATACACATTATTCGTATAGTATAATTTACAGTATGTGTTAAAAACTTGGTCACATCACATTTATATAGCAAAATATTTCATATCTTTACAATACGAAAGGTTCCATCACAATGCACAAAACCATGAACAGAATAAAGGAAGTGCTCGAAGAAAAAGGAATAAAACAGACGTGGCTCGCCGAAAAACTGGGAAAAAGCTTCAGTCAAACTAATGCCTATGTCTGCAATCGGCGCCAACCCAGCCTCGAATTACTATTCGAAATAGCCAAGATCCTTCAAGTAGATCCTAAAGAATTAATTGACAGCGAAGAGAAAAAATAGATATGAGTCAAGAACAACATAACCAACTAGTTTCTTTCATCTGGAATATCGCAAACGACGTATTGGTCAATGATTATAACAAAGGCGAATACCGCAAAGTCATTCTACCAATGATGGTTATCCGGCGTTTGGATGCAGTGCTTGAGCCGACAAAGGAGGTGGTGATGGCAACAAAAGCTACATTGGACAAATCAGGAGTATTAGATCAAGATGTTGCTTTATGCAGTGCTGCTGGACAGGCATTTTGCAACAAATCCCCTTTCACCCTAAAACAATTGAAGGCTCGCACGAATCGCCAACAGCTTAAGCTGGATTTTACGGCTTATCTGGACGGATTCAGTAGTAATGTTCTTAAAATTATCGAACATTTTGAACTGCGTCCACAAATCGAAAAGCTTTCAAATCAAGGATTATTGGGTATGCTTATCGAGAAATTTGTTGACCCGAGAATCAACTTGAGCAACCAACCGATTTTGGATGATGAAGGCAATGTAAAACTCCCGGCTCTTGATAATCATTCGATGGGTACGGTCTTCGAAGAATTACTTCGAAGATTTAATGAGGAAAATAATGTTACAGAGGCTGGAGAACACTTTACGCCTCGTGATATTGTGGAACTGATGGCAGACATAGCTTTCATCCCCGTTGCAGATAAAATCACTGATAACACATACTTAATTTATGACGGAGCTTGTGGTACCGGTGGTATTTTAACGAAATCGGAAGAGAGAATTAATCAGTTGGCAAAGAAAGCCAATAAGAAAATCAATACCCATATTTACGGACAAGAAAAGCAACCGGAAACCTTCGCAACCTGCCAGGCAGACCTTTTGATAAAAGGTGATGGCGAAGAAGCGCCACACATTGCTCTTGGCTCTACGATTTCCGAAGATGGGCATTCTTCTATGACTTTCGACTTTCTTATCTCCAATCCGCCATTTGGTACTCCATGGAAGAAAGACTTGGAGAATTGGGGATATAAAGACAAAAAAGAGATTACCGATACACGCTTTATTACGACCTATAAGGAAGATACGGAATATTCCATGGTGCCTAATATCGGTGATCCGCAAATGCTGTTCCTAGCTAATAGCGTTAGCAAGATGAAGCATACTACTGAGTTCGGCAGTCGCATCGTCGAGGTGCATAACGGCTCTTCTCTTTTTACCGGAAATGCCGGAGGTGGAGAAAGCAACATTCGCCGATATATCATTGAGAACGATTTATTGGAAGCTATCGTTGCAATGCCTGAAAAGATGTTTTACAATACGGGAATTGCAACTTTCCTGTGGATTGTAACGAATCGCAAAAGCAAAGAACGCGAAGGCAAAGTTCAGCTTATCGATGCTACAAAACTGAAATCTCCGCTTCGCAAGAACTTGGGCGAGAAAAACTGCGAATTCACAAAAGATATCCGCAAGCAAATTCTTAAAATCTACATGGATTTTAAGCCCTGCGAAGAGTGTAAGATATTTGATAATGAGGAATTCGGCTATTGGGAGGTTGTTGTTGACAGGCCTTTACGCAATGAAGATGGAGATATTATAACGGATAAAAAAGGAAAACCGAAAACCGATAGTAAATTACGCGATAAGGAGCAGATTCCATTGACCTACGAGGGTGGTATCGAAGCTTTTCTCCAGAAAGAGGTTTACCCCTATGTCCCGGATGCGATTATCGACATAGATAGCGCGGTCGTTGGGTATGAATTGAGCTTTACAAAATATTTCTACAGGCCAATCGAATTGCGTTCGATTGCGGAAATAAAAGCCGATATCGCTGCGATCGAGAGGGATACGGATGGACTATTGAACCTAATCCTTGGAGATTAATTATGGAAGTGACAAATATTATAATCAGTATATCGATTTCGCTTGTAGTAGGCGGCGGAACCGGCATTTGTGTGTTCAAATGGTTCGGTAAGAGGTGGATTGGACATTGGTTTGACAAAGATCTGGAAAGATATAAACAGCAGCTTGATCTGCTAAAAATGCAGAATTATCTGCAATTCAGTAAAGTTTACACGAAGCAAGCCGAGTACATTGAGGGGATTTACGAACGGCTGGCAAAAATAGACTTAGCCAATAATCTAATGAAGGCTGGGAAGTTCGCCGATAACGAAAAGCGGGAGGAAACTCTTCGAGAATATTCAGTGATGATTGGGGAATGCTCTATTTATGTATCTCTGCATGGTATTTTCCTCAGTGATTCCATGCGCAGCAAATTAGATATGCTGATTAATACATTGGCTAAAGAGGTTTGGCCTCAACTCTCTGAATTGGAACAATTGGCTAACGATGAGTTTTTGCGTCGAGTAAAAGAGCTGCCCGAATACGATGCAAGGGCAATAATGGATGATTTACGCAAAGAATTCGAACTGGTGCTTGGAATCAACAAGCCTAATAAGTTAATCAATGAAACAATACGATAAATATAAAGAAGCTGATATTGTATGGCTTGGGCGGATTCCAGACCATTGGTTTACATTACGGGCAAAGACAATGTTTGATAAGCAAAATAGAGATATTAAAGCTGATTATGATGTTGTTACTTGCTTCCGTGATGGAGTAGTTACGCTTCGAAAAAACAGAAGAACAACAGGCTTTACAGAGTCATTGAAAGAGTCCGGATATCAAGGTATTGCTAAAGGAGATTTGGTCATACATGTGATGGATGCCTTTGCAGGAGCTGTCGGCGTTTCTGATTCAGAGGGGAAAGGAACCCCTGTATACAGTGTGTGCACAGCAAAAGGCGAATATAACCATTATTACTATGCCCATATAATTCGAATAATGGCCCAAACAGGTTTTATTCAATCTTTGTATAGAGGCATACGAGAGCGGTCTTCGGATTTTAGGTTTGATGTATTTGGGAAACAATACTTACCTATACCATCAAAGGATGAACAAGATCAGATTGTGCGATATCTGGATTGGAAGGTGTCGCTCATCAACAAGTTTGTTAAGGCGAAGAAGCGCGAAGTCGCGTTATTGAAAGAGCTTAAAAATGCTGAAATCAATCATGCTGTAACCCGAGGGTTGAATCCTGAAGTTCCGCTCAATGATAGCGGTATTGAATGGATTGGGCAAGTGCCAGAAGATTGGGAGATAAAGAATTTCAGTCAATACTTTACGTTTGGGAAAGGGCTTCCAATAACTAAAGAAGATTTAAGGGAGAATGGTGTAGAGGTAATTAGCTATGGGCAAATCCACTCAAAACTTAATAATTCTATTGGACTAAATGAATCTCTGATAAAATATGTTAGTCCATTTTATTTAGACACACATGCACAATCATTGCTTAACAGGGGGGATTTTGTCTTTGCAGACACATCTGAAGATATTGATGGTTCTGGTAATAACATTTTTATAAATACGACACATCCTGTTTTTGCTGGTTATCATACATTAATTATCAGAGCGCAGAATCTTGAATGTCCTGAATATTATGCTTATCTTTTTTTATCAATCAGGTGGAAGCGCCAGGTGCAAAGCCTTGTTAATGGGGTGAAAGTTTTTAGTATAAATAAAAGCATTCTTAAGAAAACAAAACTTCTCACTCCCCCTCTCTTTGAGCAAAGGGAAATCGTCAACTACATAGTTGATAAAGAACAAAAAATCAATAAAGCGATAAGCGATATCGAGCGTGAAATTGATCTTGTAAAGGAATATAAAGCACGACTTATCAGCGACGTTGTGACGGGCAAAGTGGATGTACGAGGGATCGTGGTCCCTGATTTCCAATCAGAATCAGAAGTCATCGAAGCGACTGAAGAGGAGGCAGACGATCAAACAGAAATAAATTAAAACAAGAAATATGGCTCCGGTTACCAATACCAAAGAAAATGGATTCGAGAAGTTGATCGTCGACTATCTCGTAGCTCATAATGGATTTGAACAGGGCTCGAATGAGGACTATTCAAAAGAGTATGCCATCGACGAAGTGCGATTATTTCGTTTTCTGCAAGCTACCCAGCAAGAGAAACTCGATGCACTGCACATTACGGAGTCACTCCTTGAAAGAAAAAAATTCCTCAAAAAATTATGCGAGGAACTGGGCTCTACAGTCAAAGGTTCGGGAGGTGTTGTGAAATTAATGCGGGATGGCTTCCGATATCTCCACCTTACATTTGAACTTTATCATGCGCTGCCTACAGTCCAAAACAATAAAGCCAGTGAGATGTATGCACAAAACATCTTCAGTGTGACCCGGCAATTGAGGTATAGCCGGGAGTATCCTAACATGGCTTTGGATTTCGTTGTCTTTATCAATGGGTTACCCGTTGCTACATTTGAGTTGAAGAATCAACTTACCAAACAGAATGTTGATGATGCTGTACATCAATACCGCACAGACCGAGATCCGAAAGAGTTAATTTTTCATTTCAAACGATGCCTGGTCCATTTCGCTGTCGATGATGATCAGGTAAAGATGTGTACACGGTTAACTGGCAGGAGTTCATGGTTTTTACCGTTCAACAAAGGCAATAATGACGGTGCGGGAAATCCCGTAAATCCGGACGGTATCAAAACCGACTACTTATGGAAAAACATACTGACGAAACATGAGTTGTCAAATATTATCGAAAACTTTGCCCAAGTAGTTGTAGAACGCGATGAAAAGACGCGGAAAATAATTAAAGAGACGCAAGTATTTCCGCGCTATCATCAACTTTCCGTTGTAAAAAAATTGTTGGCCGACACGTTAGCTTCCGGAGTGGGTAAACGTTACCTAATTCAGCACAGTGCCGGAAGTGGTAAATCGAACTCTATTGCTTGGCTTGCACATCAATTAGTAGTTTTACAAAACAACGGGAATGCGATTTTCGATTCAATCATTGTCGTTACAGACCGAATTAACCTCGATAAGCAAATTCGCAATACAATCCGTCAATTCATGCAGGAGAAAAGCACCGTAGGATGGGCGGAACATGCTGGCGATCTTAAAAAGCTAATAGCTTCTGGTAAAAAAATAATTATCACAACGGTTCATAAATTTCCGTTTATTCTCGACGACATTAGTACCGAAAACCGCAATCGCAATTTTGCGATCATTATCGATGAAGCGCATTCCAGCCAGAACGGCAGTATGTCGGCCAAGATGAATATCATTTTGTCAGGCAATATTAGTGAAGAAAACGAATTGCTCGAAGATAAGATCAATGCCATTATCGAAGGTCGAAAGATGTTACCGAATGCTAACTACTACGCATTTACGGCAACTCCGAAAAACAAGACGCTTCAAATGTTTGGCGTGCCATTCTCGAAGCCGGATGGCGAAATTGGGCATCGTCCATTTCACAACTATTCGATGAAGCAAGCAATAGAGGAAGAGTTTATTTTGGATGTTTTGAAGTATTACACGCCCATATCGAGTTATTACCAGCTTGCCAAAAAAATTGAAGATGACCCTAAATTCGACAAGAAACGCTCGGAGAAAAGGTTAAGAACATTTGTGGAATCAAGCGAATACACAATTCGCAGAAAATCCGAAATAATTGTTGAACACTTCTATTCACAAATTATCTCAAAAGGGAAAATAGGAGGTCAGGCGCGAGTTATGGTAGTAACGGCAGGTATCGAACGGGCGATTGACTACTATTATGCCATAACAAAATTATTGGAGGAACGCAGAAGTCAATATCGGGCAATTGTGGCATTTTCGGGAGAGAAAGAGTACAAAGGGCATGCCGGTAATAAAGTATCAGAAAGCTCTATCAATGGTTTTCCCAGTAACATGATCGAGAGCAATTTTAAGCAAGATCCATACAGAATATTAATTGTGGCCAATAAGTTTCAAACAGGATTTGACGAGCCGTTGCTCCATACGATGTATGTAGACAAGGTGTTATCAGATATAAAGGCCGTACAGACGTTGTCTCGATTGAACCGAGCTCATCCTCTGAAACGAGATACGTTTGTACTGGATTTTGCGAATGACGCAGAAATGATCCGAGCGGCATTTCAGCCCTATTACAAGACAACGATATTATCAGCTGAGACGGATCCGAATAAGCTGAATGATCTTATCAATAGGATGGAGAAATACCAAGTTTACGCCGCTGAAGACGTAGATACTGTCGTTGAAAGATTATTCAATGGAACCGAACGTTGTTCATTGGATCCAATTCTCGATTCTTGTGCCGAAGCATATAATGAACTCGGTGAAGATGGACAGGTCGAATTCAAAAGCAGTGCGAAAACATTTGTGCGTACCTATACGTTCCTTGCTGCTATATTGCCCTTTGGAAGTATCGAGTGGGAAAAACTCTCGCAATTTTTGACATTATTGCTCCCGAAATTACCCTCTCCCGAAAGCGAAGATTTATCGAAAGGCATACTGGAAAGTATTGATTTCGATAGTTATAAGAATACAATACTTTCAGAACGGTCCATTGCTCTGGAAGATGAGAATATGGAGATTGATCCTGTGCCTGTTAATAGCGTCAAAGGGACTTCAGAACCAGAATTAGAGTATCTTAGCCAGATACTTAATTCATTTAACACTCGTTTTGGCGATATTCCATGGAGCGATAAAGATAAAGTTGAAAAGGTGTTGACAGCACTTCCGGACGAGGTAGCAAAGAGTGAGGTGTATCAAAATGCAATAAAAAACTCAGATGAGGCTACAGCAAAGATAGAAAGTGATGCAGCCTTGTCTAAGGTCATATTGGCCTATATGACATCAAATATGGAAC
Organism: Alistipes indistinctus YIT 12060; assembly: GCF_025144995.1. Taxonomy (NCBI): domain Bacteria; kingdom Pseudomonadati; phylum Bacteroidota; class Bacteroidia; order Bacteroidales; family Rikenellaceae; genus Alistipes; species Alistipes indistinctus. Next base: position 499,329 of record NZ_CP102250.1, read on the forward strand.
TTTTCAGGAATTTCCAAGATAACCCTTCTTTTAAAAAATGGTTGCAAGATTATGTATTCCAAACGACATATAGCCAACAATCACAGAGAAAATAATCGACTAAAACACCATTAACAAATATGACAAGACAGCAAAATTATGGTATTGTATATGTGCTGACTAACCCGGCAATGCCGGATCTAGTCAAGATAGGCATGACAAATCGCAATAGTGTAGATGCTCGGCTCAAAGAACTTTTTAACACAAGTGTCCCGGTACCTTTCGAGTGTGCATACGCATGTAAAGTTGAGAACTGCGGGGTGGTTGAGAAAACTCTACACCTTGCATTTCATCCATACCGAATTCATTCACAACGAGAATTCTTTAAAATCAATCCAGAGCAGGCAATTGTTATTTTGAAATTGTTGGACAAAAGCAGCGATATCACGCATGAAATACAAGAAGAAATAAGCAATGATCTTTCGGATGTCGACAAAGCAGCTGGAGCAAAATTAAAGATTACACGTAGGCCTCCATTAAATTTCAAGGAAATGTGTATTCCTTATGGTGCAAAACTACTTTATACAAAAGGAGGAGAGCACAGCATCGAAGTAGAAGTTTGCACTGACAGGAAAGTCTTATTCCAGGGGCGTGAAGCATCATTAACAGCAGTTACCCAAGAATTACTAGGATTAGAGTATTCTATCCAACCGACACCTTACTGGAGTTATAATGGCAAAAGTTTAACAGACATTTATAACGAAACATATAGCCTTATAGAATAAGTTAACTGACTAATTTTAAATAACTAAGACCATTAACAATAGAAGGTAGATGAGAAAAAACGCCTGCTTTCATCTTCTATATGGCTTAACCATACAGGCAAAACGCCAAGGCATAGCTATCAAATAACTACATTGGGCTATGCCAGACGAATTTTCAGGAAATTCTATTGCCGTTTCGAGGATTTTTATTCTACCTTTGTATCAAGAAGTAAATCAGGACTTTGGAAAATATAACCCATTGATTTGCAACCGCTTCTCCCCTATGGCACTAAAAGGGTAAGAATAACGAGCTCAAGGAGTGGAAGTTATAATTCCGGAGTCCCACATATAAAAGCAATTCACTCTATTTTAGCGGATTAAACCATTACTTTCCAGATGATGAAAACAGTAGATTTTCTGCATCGGAAAGTAACTACATCAAACAATATCCAAGAAAAAGTCAATTAATATACAGATTAACAGTTATTTATTAATCATTCTTCAGCTGACTTATTTGAGGTTATTTTGCCATTTTGGTGTAAATATTTACAACTAAATTACACCTTTCGATTTGTTTTGGTGTAAATAAAGTGTAAATTCGCAGTAACCATTAAACTACTGCGTTATGGAAATCAAGATCAGAAAACGGGAATCCGCGACCACAGGCAAAACGAGCCTGTCGTTGGAATATTATTTGGGCTATACCAAAGACGAAAACGGGAAGATCAAGCACAAGCGCAAATTCGAGACGCTCGAATATTTCCTTTACACCCACCCCAAGACAGCCGTAGAAAAAGACCACAACAAAACCAACCTTCAAATGGCTGAAGCGGTCAAAGCCAAACGCCTGCTCGCTTTTCAGAATAAGCAATATGGCTTTACGGTCGATTTCAAAATCCGAACGAACCTCGTTGAGTATATCCGGGGACTGATTGAGCAGCGCAAAGAATCGCCCGGTAACTGGGGCAATTGGGACAGTGCATTAAAACACCTGATCGCCTATGCAGGAGAAGATACGACCTTTGAAACGGTCGATAAAGAATTTGTGACCGGGTTTAAGAAATACCTGGAGAAAGACGCCCGAACAAAAAGTAATACCCGACTCTCGGCAAGCAGTCAAAGCAGCTATTTTCTCAAACTGAAAGCCGCCCTTAACCAAGCCGTAGAGGATGGTATCATTCCCCATAGTCCGGCAGTCCATGTAAAGCCTGCCAAGATCGAGGACATTCACCGGGAATACCTGACATTCGAAGAATTGCAACGTTTATCCAAAGTCGATTGCAAATTCCCGGTTCTGAAACAGGCATTCCTATTCTCCTGCCTGACGGGATTACGATGGAGCGATATTCAAAAACTCACGTGGGACGAAGTGCAGGAACTGGATGGCATGACACGGATTGTGTTCCGGCAGAAAAAAACCAAAGGCTTTGAATACCTCGATATTTCCGATCAGGCGGTTAAATACCTCGGGAAACGGGGCAAGCCCGACGAGCGGGTTTTTATCGCCTTGAAATATTCAGCCTGGCATAACATGGCTTTGCAGCGTTGGTGCATGGACGCAGGGATCAACAAGACGATCACCTTCCATTGTGGACGGCATACATTCGCTGTCTTACAATTGTCACTCGGAACAGAGATATACACAGTGTCCAAGCTGCTCGGCCACAAGGAACTCAAAACGACACAGGTGTACGCCCGTATCCTCGATGAAAAGAAACGTGAGGCGGTCAATAAAATCCCGGAATTATAAGCCTGATAAAATATGCTTAACTTAGGATTCAATAGCCGATTCACGATCAAGCAAACCAAGATGCTCTCCGATCTGTTCAATAACTTCGGTGTTTTTCAGCCTGCGGTCAATCCTACCATCCTCGCTGCCTTGTTTTCCGGCAAACTTAAAAAGCCGCTGATCGTCCGCAATGCCCGGCTGCTCTGCTATATTATGGATTGTCTGAGCCAAGCGTTGCTTATCACGAATATCTGGCAATCCGTGGCCGACCGCACCGAATGCTTCGTGTCGGTCAAGGGGAAGCCCATCACCCGCAACACTCTTTCAAGCGCAAAATATTGCGCGGTGAAATTCGACACCATCCCGGAGAAAGCCACGATCCGGCAATACATCGGCATACTGAAGGGTCTCAAGTAATATTGAGAAACAGCATATTACGCATTATTTTCTCTTTCAATGAGTGAGAGAGAATGAGCAGTTGTAGCACCACTGCCAAGGAACCGGTATATATTTGCCCTTGCTATTCACTGAAGTCTTACCAAAAACCAAATTATGGACAATGAAATCAGCATGGAACAGCGGTTGAGCCGTATCGAACAACTGCTTGCAGGGCAAAAGAACGTCCTCACCTTCGACGAAGCTTGTACTTTCACGGGAATCTCCCGGACGTATATGTACAAGCTGACCTGCGGGAGCCGCATACCGCATTACAAGCCCGGCGGCAAAAACATCTATTTCGACCGCGCCGAACTGGAGCGCTGACTTCTCCGCAACCGGATCAAGACCGCCGATGAAATGGAACAGGAGGCGGCAAATTACGTGATAAATCCACGTTCATCATCTTAACGCGCACTTCCGCGCGCAGACCTGCGTACCCTTAATCCTTACCGGAACGAGTGTTCCCCGCCGTTGTGCTCTGCGAGATTTTTGGAGATCTCTCCGGGACAATGGCGGGGAACACTCGCCCGGATTCTGCCGGGCCTGAAAACACACTGAAAAAGAACAGGCAAGTTTGTGTTTTCGTAAACGAAAACCGCCTTTCTCCCGTCGGTCGGCGCGTGATCCCGTTGGTCTTATCCTAAAAACTATCCACGATGAAAAGAGAATTTAACCGGGGTGGGCGCCCGGCATTGAGCGCCGCCCAAAGACAGAAATACATCGTCAGTACCCGGCTCGATACGCCGCTGTATCTTCAACTGAAATCCCTCGCCCGGCAGTCGGGCAAGCAGCCCGCCCAGATCATCCGCGAACTGATCGAACTCGGCTGAGTGAAAGAACGGATGCGGCGGGAGCATCTGGACTACATGGCACAACTCAAAGGAATCGCGCGGAACCTGAACCAACTGACCAAGCTAGCCAACATCGGAGGTTTCGCCTCGGTCGTTCTTTCGCACGGCCCTATCGTTTCCGAGATCGAGGATTTTCTAAAACGCCTGCGCGATGATCGGTAAAATCATATCGTGCTCCTCTTTTGCCGGGACGGTCGGTTATGTAATGAAAGAGCAATCACACATTCTAGCCGCCGAAGGCGTTACGCCGCCCGAAGTCCGGGATATGGTCAGGGACTTCAAAGACCAGACATTACTGAATCCACGGATTAAAAATGCGGTCGGCCATATCTCGCTGTCGTTCTCGCCCAAGGATGCTGACAAGCTGACCGATGCCAGAATGACGCAAATCGCCAGAGAGTATATGGAACGCATGGGCATCCGGGACACTCAGTTTCTGTTGGTGCGGCATCTCGACCAGGCGCACCCGCATTGCCACCTCGTTTATAACCGTGTCGGTAACAACGGCCAAACTATTTCGGACAAAAACATGAAAATCCGCAACGGAAAAGTCTGCAAGGAACTGACCGCCAAACACGGCCTTTACTATGCCAAAGGCAAGGAGGAGGTAAACCGCGACCGACTGCGGGAACCGGACAAAACCAAGTATCAGATATACGATGCGATCCGGGCCTGTTTGCCGGAGAGCAAATCGTGGGGCGATCTGGAAAATCGGTTGCAGGAGCGAGGAATTACGACTAGCTACAAATACTGCGGCCAAACCGACCGCAAGCAGGGCGTGCTGTTCGGCAAGAACGGCTTTACTTTCTCCGGCTCGAAAATAGACCGGGCATTCAGTTATACGAATCTGAACCGCCATTTTGAACAATTGCAACGGATGCGCCCACCTATCGAACAGCCCCGGTATACCGCGCAGTCGGTCGATAAACTTAGAGCCGCCGCCGACAGCTACCGTTCGGCGTTCTCCGGTTTGTTTAAAAGCGGCAACGTCCCGGAAGAATCAGTTAATCTGGGCGCGTTCGGTCTAAAAGGAGGCTTACTGCTTCCACCGTCCGACTTCAGCGGCGGTATCGCCCCGGAGCTGATGCAAAGGCGCATCGGAGAATCCCACGAGGAATATATCAACCGAATCACCGCGCTTATTCGGGCCGCAACCGAAGCGATGCTGGTAGCCGCCGCAGAGCGCAAACGGAAACTTAAAGAACGCAAAGCCAACAAACCTAAAATCGGTTTCTAACGATGAAAGACGAGAAAAACAATATTCCTGCTGAACAGGTCTACGGTATGTTCGAGGAGATCAAAGAGATGATCGAAAAGCGCCCCGCGCCGGAAACGTCCGGCGGCACGACTGAGAACAGCGATACGGTTATCTGAAAGCTGGAAGAAAACAAAACCGCTATTGATCGTAGCGCAGAACAGATCGCTGGCCTGACCAACCGGATCGGGCAAATTGACTTTCAGCCCGTCATAAAGGTACAGCCGCCGGATTTTTCCGGCCTAAAAGAAGTCTTTCAATATATTGACTCACGACAAGAGCAATTAAATAACAGACAGCAAAGAATTGAAGAAAAAATCGACGGATTGGGAACACAGGTCGCCCAGATGAAAACCGAGGTCGATACGACGGAGTTTAAACGGTTGTCGGATCATACGATCTATGAAATGACGCAACAGATACGTTACCTGAAACAGCTGCCCATCGTGCTGAAGATCATTATCGGAATGGCCGTTGTGGCATTGCTTGCCACCCTCGCAGCCGGGTATTATATCCGCGACAGTCGGGAATGGAAAGATTCCTCACAATACTGGTATGAGCAAAGCCAGCAACAAGCACAACCGAAAACCACTAAGAAAGCCAAGTAACCCACAAGAAAAAGGGGACTTCCGAGATTTGGATAGTCTCAGAAGCCCCCTTTTTCGTGCGGGTTACAGGCGGTTATTCTCTACGCTCTTCGTAAAGCTCTAACCGCATTTCACATAGCCTCTGGATAATATCGCCCATCTTCTCGACACGCGCCATATGCATCTCCAACTCTTTCGGGGCGACGTCGAAATTCAGGTTGTAGGCCGCTTTCTGCATAAACCCTTTCAAGCAGGGCAGCGTAAAATTATAGTCGATGTGGTTATCGTCGAGAACGAGCATCAATTCCGCTGAGAGCGTCCGCATCCGTTCGTGCATAACGACCGGATCGTGGATGTCGAACTCGTAGCCGTGATAGACATAATAAAGCGTGTGGTAGAAATAGATCGCCGCCTGCGCCGTGAATAGCGCCGCCGGGCGCAGTTTGCGGCCCTCGACATACTCGCTATACGCCTTCTCCAGATAGAGCATGCCCAACTCCGAAAAGGTGTCGAAATGGAATTTGGCATCGCAGTAGGCCGCCGCGAAGTTGCATAACTTTTTCGGGTGGAAATAATGGCGATCCTTGCAGTAGATCAGTTTGCCCTCATTATGCGTGAAGTAAAGGAACGGAGAGTTGTTCCCCTCCACATAATTCAGCGGCAGGATATAGATGTTGATGTAGGTGATTTCCCGGTGTCGGAGCGGCATTTGGTAACGCAGATAGCGTTTGGCCTGAATCCAATCGTACGAGGGCGTTTCGCGCACGACCATCAGCAGGTCGTAGGCCATAGGGTCGCTGAAGCGCGTACCGCCGACGAGCTTCCCGAACAGCAAGATGTATTCGGGGTCGAAGATACCGCTGGTCAGGTGTCCTACGATCTGTTCCACTTCGGCAGGATTGTATAATGGCTTTGCGGGTTCGGGGCTGGCTTGTTGCGGTTGTTGCTCAGGCGTGGATGATGGGGCTTGGATTGACGCGCTCCCTTGTTCCGGCTCCGGGACAGGTTGTTCCGATTGATTGTTTACTGAAATTTCTGCGGGTATGAGTTGTGCGGGTTGCTCCCGCAATGATGGTTGAGTCGTTTCCATTTTCTTGATTCTTAAAGATTCGACAATAAAGGTTCAGTCCTTATCGCACACAGAGCGCGACAAAGAGAATAACAATTTGACAGACAAAGGAATCGTCAGTCGGGAGGATGAAAATGGAAACGGATCAAGAAATTGCACGGCGGGAACCGCCTGCGGCTGGCCTTTCGGCGTGTCTGCACCGGAGTGCTGACGATTGATTGTGTTCGCATAATATAAAAATATGCGCAGCTGCGAACACAATCAATCACTTTTGCAAGTTCAAGAAGGGTGCCGTTCGCGGGATTGCTCCCCAACGGCTCTGCGCATACTTCTAGTATGATTCCCTTTCCTGAGACCATTTACAAAAGTTATGACTAACTGTGTTCGCAGGGGCAAAGATAGAAATAATTAATTTATTTTGTGATATTTAGTTTTCGAATCTCTTCAGAATCCTTTATTGAGACGCCACTAGATCAAAATCAGGTATCTCTCTTTAATTTTTCAACAATAAACTATTGATATTGAAAAATAATTATTATTTTTGCAATAAGTTCTTTGTATAGAATCTTGGATGCGACGGAAGGGCGGCTCAACGCTCCAACGTCAGGATTGCCCAAGAACTCGTCAAGACATTCATCGGGGTTTGGACATCAGTCCTGTTGCTTTCGATTAGCTTGCACGGTTCTGCGTCGATCTCAGTTGAAACCACTGTGCATTACAGCACTACAAGGTATTCGGAAGCAGTGGAATCAGCCTTTTATAAAGGTAGAGGGGCCAGGCAGTTAGCGAATTTTCAAAAAAACTGAAAAAACTTGCAAAAGTCAAAAAAGTGCTTACCTTTGAGTGAGAGGACTTTTGCCGAAATTTCAAAAGAAAGGAAAATGCGGACATCCAAAAAATTGTAATCCATCAAGCCATTGAGAAGTTGTTTAAGTTTCGACTTAAACTTGCTTGCGACGGAAGGGCGGCTCAACGCTCCAACGTCAGGATTGCCCAAGAACTCGTCAAGACATTCATCGGGGTTTGGACATCAGTCCTGTTGCTTTCGATTAGCTTGCACGGTTCTGCGTCTAACTTGTAAAGTGCTGTAATCAGGCATAACGTTGTCTTTCCGAGACTTTGCAAATACGACCTTCAATTATGACCCAATCAATATCTCTTCTTAATAAAATATCTTCAATAGAATCCCTTACAAAAGCTTGGGGAAAGCTTAATAAGTCTAATGAAGACTCTCACGGATTATCTGACGAATCCATCAAAACATTTGAAAAGGATCGGGATGACAGAATCCAATCTATCTCTAGGAAACTACGGGAGGGCAAATATAAGTTTTCACCATATCGTCCGGTATTAATTCCTAAAAGAGATGGGACAGGTCGCCCTCTGCAAATTCCAGAAATTCAGGATCGCTTGGTATTTAAGGCTATTGCCCTAGAACTCGAAAGTATCTTTCATGAAAAATTAAAAGCAAGTGAAGGTATTAGCTTTGCATACCAAAAAGATATAGGTATCCGGCAAGCCATTGAAAAAATCGAATCTCATTATAAAAATGGCAACCCGTATATATTTGAATCTGATTTGATGGACTTTTTTACATCTGTCGATAAAAATACACTTCTTAATGAACATATTTTACCATATCTTCCTGACGAATCTATAAATGACCTCTTAAAAGATGGACTTAATCAAGGTATTGGTCAATTAGAGAGATTTATTCCTGAATCAAAAAGGCATTATTTCGATAAATGTGGGGGTGGCATACCGCAAGGAAACCCCTTATCGCCTTTATTTTCTAATATATATCTTTTGCCCTTTGATTCGTCTCTTAAAGAAAAAGGATATAACCTTGTCCGCTATGCAGATGATTTTGTAGTTTTAGCTGACTCTCGAAAAAAATGTGAACAGGCGTATGAAGATTGCCGCTCCATTTTGTCTAGCGATCAACTAAAGCTAAGTATCCATCCTCTTAACGAGAAGAATGCCAAAGGTAAAATTAAAACCAAGATCTTTGACATCAAAGAGGAACCACTCCATTTTTTATCAATAACCTTTGATGGCAAGAATTATTATCCCACTAGAGAAAATGTAGATGGGTTAAAAGATAAAATTAAGAGCTTGTGCTTTGAGGATGGACTTACAGTTGATAAACTCCTGACAAGACAGGCAAACAAAATAGACGGGTGGGTTTCTGCATTTTTCTATACCGATATGGATAGATATTCACATGAAATAGACTGTTATATAAATCGTCAAGTATATCTCGCTTTACGCAATCTCGAATGGCGATTTAACCTTAGACGTCTAGGAAAAGTTCCGGCTCGATTCAAAGAAAAGGGCGGAAGTAGTGAGTGCCTTTCTCCTAAACAACGGAAAAACTCCGGTATTCCCTACTGTAAGGATTTGATGAAAAAGAAAAGAGCAGATGAGAAACGTAAACAAGCCATGTTAAGTGAGAGGCCTAAGAACAAATAAACCTTTATCCCCAAAAATAATTTAGTGATTGCTTTTACAGCATATTTACACTACATTCATCGCATCAACAACTCAATTAAATGATTATTAATTATTTAAATTAATACAATTACTTTCTGCATCGGTAAGTAAATCTTCTGCATTGGATAAATAGGACATACGATCCCAAGACCGACTCTCTCAATTGTGATCTACTCTTCCTCTTTAGCAGCTGCGTGTGACTTTCCGCGCAAAGCGAATCGTACCATAAAGTAATTGACCGGGAAAGCGACCACAAAGACACACAGCGGGGCATAGAGCTTCGGCACCCCTACCCAAAGCCATATCTCGAGCAGCACCAACTCGTTGAAAAGATTGATCAGATGCGCCGTCAGGAATTTGACCGCCCGGGCCCGGGTCGGTTTGACCCCGAATGTAAAATAACTCGACAGGACAAAATTACAGGAGATGCTGACGCAAAAGGCCAGCACATACGCAATCGCCGGATAAAGATTGTCAAAATTGTGGATCAGGATCACATAGGTCCCGTAATTGACGGCCGTTGCCACTCCCCCCACTGCGGCAAAACGCACGAATGAATGCCCATATAGCTTTCGGACAAGGACGCACAGTCTATTCATCATCAATTCCCAGATATTCGCGGGTGGTAACAAAACGACACCCCCGGTTTTTGAGCCAGATTAACAATTGTTCAAGTTTACCCTGGAGACGCCTTCCCGAACATTGTGTAAGATACCGGGGAATGCCGAAGGCTGGGTCCCCCAACCGGTCGGAAAATTCCCACGGATGAAAATAGAGGTTCAAATGACCGTCATGCCGTAAAGCACTACGGCAAAGCATCTTGTAAACCGGCAACGGCATTACATGCAGTGAGAGCCAAAAAAGCGGTATACGGAACGGATAAGAAACCGATGTGGGATAAATCACCAGTCCCGCCTCTCTCGTGACGGTGCGGGAAACGCGAAGATTGTTATATCGCCCCGGAATCCAGGTGGGATTGATCGATGAATTATATCGATACCCAGCCGCAGCAAGCACCGCGGACGAAGCTGTGGCAAGGCGCGGAGCGCGATACCCCACGATCCGGGTTCCGGTCAATGCTTCCAGATAATGCTTACTCCCGCCAGGATCGGATTGTGCAGACTGGGCGTGATAATAGTCGTGCGAAGCTATTTCATGACCCGCTGCGACCATGCGCCGGATCGTTTCGGGACGATGCGCGGCGAAATTCGCCGTAGTATAGAAAGTTACCCGCAGATTGAGCCTGTCAAGCATCTGCAACAAGGCTTCCAACCCTGCGGAAGAAACCGCCAGTTGGGTTTGCAGATCGATCTCACGGCCTCTTTCGAGCGGAAAATCGAATTCTTCGACATCGAAACCGAGTGTTACTGTCATACGCCAAAAGCTATACGAAAAAAGTTTTTCAGCTCCCGGACCAATACATCCCCGGACATCTTCGACATGACAACACCCTCCCGCAACGTCGTTTCGACCTCCTCGATCCGCAACCCTTTGCTGCGTTCGGCAAGCATGATAAATTCTGTATCGAACAAGAAATCAGGGATGCGCGTGCGCCGCATCACATTCCGGGCTGCCGGGGAAAGCCCTTTCAGGCCTCCCTGGGTATCGGTATAACGGGTATTCAGGAAAAACCGGTTCAGCATCCTGGAGCCATGAGACATCAACTTGCGCATGGGCGGCAATTTGGAATGATAGCTCGCATTACGTACGGCAATCACCACATCGCAACCGTCAAAGACCCGGTCGATCACTTGCCGCATCGATTCCTTGGCGTAAGGCATATCGATATCGGTATAAATCGCGAAAGGCGCCTGTGAACGGGCTAACCCAGCCCGGATGGCCGCCCCTTTACCGCCGTGAGGAATGTCTACGATTTCCGCATCGGGAATCGTCCGCAACAGTTGGTCATGCTCCTCTTTGCCGAAATTGCGGGACGAACCGTCATTGGCTACGATCAAGTGCAGCCGTTTGTCAGGGTAAAAACCACGCAATTCCGCCAACGAACAGGCCAGATGAGAAATAAAATCAGCATTCGGATTGTAACAAGGACAGACGATATCGAGCGTATCGCCGGGTTGAGCCGGACGCGACGAATCAGCAGTTTCGGCCCCGGCTGCGGAGCTATCCGGAAACTCAGCGACGGGACAAAAAAACGTGAGCCACACCATGCGCAACCAGGTAAAACAGAAGAACCACACATGGAGCCACAGTGTCTGGGTGATGCACCTCATCACGGGGACGGGACAAATCAGGTCGATCGGTACAAGACCCAACAATACGAAGTTACCCCAAAACAGCGCTTTATCCGTACGGGTACGAACCGGACGGCTCCAATACCACAGCATGAAGCCCGCCAATGCAATGATGTAAGTGTGTTTTTCGGACGAATCACTGAACAGTACCACCCATCCCATCAGGATGCCGAGAGCCTGGGCCCGGAAAGCCGCAGTGTCCCATTTACGCCGTGAAACCAGAAACAGCAGCGCCAGTACAGCAAGCGAACCGATCTGCAAAACTCGGAAATTGGGGAGCAGCCATTCGGCCAACGGTTGCGCATAGAACAACGACTCATAGGTCTGATCGGATTGATGGACTGCCAGGGCATTCAACCACTCTCCGTAATAAGGTATCAAGCCGGACAGCGGCAACTTCAACGCCGGGAGTAAAAACAACACGCCGCCGGTCAAAACGACATAACCCGCATTCCGCCAGAACCGCGGGTAGCAGACCAACAGTGCCAATGAAAAAATACCATAAATCTTTGTCAATCCTGAAACCATGATCAGCAACACGGCCCAGAACCCTTTATTCCGTTCGAGCAGGGAATAAGAGAAAAGGAAAATGTAGGCTACCGGAATGTTATACTGGAACGACAGCAGGCTCTGGGCAAGAATCGGCAACGTATAGAGAAAAATACGGCACTTTTGGTCGTGGGTAAACCGTGCGGGCAGAGTGAATACCGCCGCGAAAAACATCGTATAATTAAGCAGGTTCCAGACAAACGGCCCGAGCCATGCGGGCAATACGGCGAATGGCGTGAAAAGCACCGAAAAGACCGGGGTATAGAGGAAGAAGCGCATATGGCTGGAAACGAACTCCGGCGTGTAAGGACTCACCCCACGCCAAAAATCGATCGTCGAATCGGCAAAGGCAAGAAAATTGAGGTGACGACCGCGGGAAACCTCCATAAAAGTAACCACGAAAGCGAGCAGAAAGCCCAGAATATACAGGTTGCGCTTATTGTAAAAGAACGACAGGTCGAATTTCGCCATAGCTCGATAAAAAATAAACTGTTAAAGCGCAAATGTAATGAAAATCGACCAAAAGCTGAATTACACCGGCCTAAATCAAGTTCTCTCCGACCAATATTCCCAAAACTCCATACAAATAGCGTATCTTTTTATGTGAACAGACGGTGCACGCGCATTCTCCGAATTATACCTATCTTTGCATCCCGTCACCCAATGCCTATGGAACAATATATCGAACGGATCGCAGTCCACAGCGTCGGCAACAAGGCCAACGGCGATGCGATATTGCTATCCTCGTCGGAACTGATGCCGGACGAAAGTATCCGCAACCTGCTGGCAACCTACTTTCTCTCGCCGTTTAAATCCGAAGAGTACTACAACCTCTACCACGAATCGTCACTAGAATTGAACGAAGCATACAATTTCGTCTCCCGCATTTTCGACGATCCGCAGGCCCTGCATGAACAATCCGTCCAGCTCGCCAAGCACCTCTACGAACAGAGCAACCACCCCAAAATCAAAGGGGGAGAATTCTACGTGGTCTATTTCACCGATTGCCCGTTGCACGGCGAAACGGTCGACGCCGTCGGATTGTTCAAATCCGAAAACAAAGATACTTTCCTGAAGATTTCCGCATCGGCGGCCGGATTCGAAATCGAAAGCCAGCAGGGCATTAACATCAACCGACTGGACAAGGGATGCCTGATTTACGACACCGACCGGGAGAACGGTTACGTCGTGGCCGTCGTGGACAATACGAATAAAGGGACAGAGGCCCGTTACTGGCTCGACGATTTCCTGCACGTCCGCCAACGGCAGGACAATTACCACCACACGGAAAACGCGATCTCAATGTGCAAAAGTTTCGTCACACAGCAACTGCCGCAACAATTCGATGTAACGAAAGCCGATCAGGCGGACCTGCTGAACCGCTCTGCCAAGTTTTTCAAAGAGAAAGAGACTTTCGACATGCAGGAATTCGCCAACGAAGTGATGGCACAGCCTGAAGTGATCGACAGTTTCAACTCCTTTTGTTCGGACTACCAGCAGGAACGCGATATCCGCATCGAGGATAATTTCGAAATTTCAAATACGGCCGTAAAAAAACAATCCCGTTTCATGAAGAGCGTCATCAAACTGGACCGCAACTTCCACATTTACGTGCACGGCAACAACCAGTACATCCGCAAAGGTTACGACGAAGAGACCGGCATGAACTATTATCAGCTGCTCTTCAACGAAGAGCAATAACTATCCGGGGAAGAAAACCGAATACAAAACCGATCGTTACCGGTCACGCCAAACCGGATGCTCCCGCATCCGGTTTTGTTTTATATTCCCGGTCGGGCTTGCGGTCCGAAGCTAACAGCAGGCGCCCCAACCATACAATCATTCCGGGTTTAATCAGCCCAACCAATTCCGATATCAGCAAATTCATACTTGAATTTCATAAAAAAGGTACCATATGGCGCTCCCCGGCATCACTCTTGCGGGATATTTTTTATCTTGACGAAAGATATTCAAACCAGTACATCAAGTTTCGCATATGGAAAAATCAGACATCGGAATCATCGGACTGGCAGTCATGGGCGAAAACCTGGCCCGCAACATGGAACGCCACGGCTTCAGGGTCTCGGTATACAACCGCACGGCACCCGGCGAAGAGCATGTGGTAGAGCGGTTCATCGAACATTACGGCACCTGGCGCCGCTTTACTCCTACCCGCTCGATCGCCGAACTGGCCGAATCGGTCGCACGGCCGCGTAAAATCATGATGATGGTCAAAGCCGGATCGGCCGTCGACGAACTGATCGGACAACTGCTCCCCCACCTCAACCGGGGCGATGTCATCATCGACGGAGGAAATTCATCGTTCATCGACACGGACCGTCGCGTAAAAGAGCTGGCTGATAAAGGGATATATTTTGTCGGCACCGGCATTTCCGGCGGCGAAGAGGGAGCACTCAACGGCCCGTCGATCATGCCCGGCGGTGCACCGCAAGCATGGCCGCTGGTCAAAGATATCCTACAATCCATTGCGGCCAAACTGCCCGACGGCACACCGTGCTGCGCATGGATCGGACCGGGCGGAGCGGGACATTTCGTCAAAACCGTACACAACGGCATCGAGTATGGCGACATGCAGCTTATCTCGGAAGCCTATTCATTGCTCAAACGGCAGGAAAGGCTCAGCAGCGAGGCCATACACCGGACGTTCAACGACTGGAACCGTGGCGAACTGAACAGTTTCCTGATCGAAATTACGGCCCGGATCGTCAATTTCAAGGAGAAAGACGGCGGCTACCTGCTCGACCGCATCCTCGACGTAGCCGGGCAGAAAGGAACCGGAAAATGGAGCGCCATCGCCGCAATGGACGAAAACGACCCGCTGACGCTGATTACCGAAGCCGTTTACGCCCGAATGCTCTCGGCGCTCAAATCACAGCGCGAACAGGCTTCATCCCTGTTTCCGCCGTCTCCCGTAGGTATCCACAAAACGGGCAACGAAGCGATTCGCGACGCACTTTATGCAGCCAAGCTGGTCTCGTACGCACAGGGGTTTTCGCTGCTGCGCCAAGCATCGCTGCGATACGGCTGGCAACTCGATTACGGCACTATCGCCCAAATCTGGCGGGAAGGATGCATCATCCGCTCGGCATTCCTCAGTAAAATCACCGAAGCTTACCGACAGAATCCCGAATTGGAAAATTTGTTGTTCGATGATTTTTTCAGGAATAAGATCACAGAATCGGCAACCGCATGGCGCAGCGTAGTGGCAAACGGCATGCTCAGCGGCATCCCGCTGCCCTGCATGAGCGCTGCACTGAGCTATTTCGACGGACTACGGACCGGCGATTCGGCAGCAAACCTGATCCAGGCGCAACGCGACTATTTCGGGGCGCACACGTTCGAACGTACGGACGCCCCCCGGGGACAGTTCTTCCACAACGATTGGACAGGCAAAGGCGGCGACACCACCTCGGGCAGCTATAACGTTTAAAAACGGCATGATGAAAAAAGCAGATAATCAACTACTGGTCATATTCGGGGCTTCGGGGGACCTGACCAAACGCAAGTTGCTCCCCTCGCTTTTCGAACTCTATGTCCGCAACCTGCTCCCGGAGAAGTTCCGGGTATTGGGAGCCTCGCGGACGGCTTTCACGGACGAAGAGTTCCGCGAAGAACAGCGCAAAGCGATCCTCGACAGCCCGGAAGCAAAGCCTTACGATCCGGAACAGGTCGGACGCTTCCTGCAGCTGGTCCATTACCTGAGTTTCGACTCCACGAACGAAGCGGAGTACGGCAAGCTCAAGGAGCGGATCGAACAACTACAACAGCAAAACGGGCTCGACGACCGGATCATCTACTACCTGGCCACTCCGCCGGTGATGTATGAGAGCGTTCCCGTCAGCTTGCAAAAACAGGGCTTGAACAAACCCCGTACCCGCGAGGGATGGCGCAGGATCATCGTCGAAAAACCGTTCGGGACCAATCTCGAATCGGCCGAACGGCTCGGCGAGAAACTGCGCAAAATATTCCCGGAAGAGAACATCTACCGGATCGACCATTATTTGGGCAAGGAGACTGTACAGAATATCCTGGTTCTGCGTTTCGCCAACGGCATCTTCGAGCCGCTCTGGAACCGCAATTACATCGATTCGGTAGAGATTAGCGCGACCGAAACGCTCGGGGTGGAAAACCGGGGCAAATACTACGAGGGCGCCGGAGCGCTACGCGATATGATCCAAAACCACCTGATGCAACTGATGGCCTTCGTGGCGATGGAAAATCCCGCAGTGTTCGACCCGGAGCCGATCCGCGACGAAATCGTCAAAGTGTTCCGCGCCATCCACCGTTACTCGCCCACGGAAATCTGGAACGACGTGATCCGGGCGCAATACACTGGCCGCACGGTCGGCGGTACGGCACTACCGGGTTACCGGGAAGAGAAAGGTGTTGCCGCCGACTCGACGACCGAGACCTATGTGGCGATGAAACTCTTTATCGACAATTGGCGTTGGGGCGGCGTACCTTTCTATTTTTACACAGGGAAACGGATGGCCGAAAAGAAGTCGGAGATCGTGATCAACTTCAAATCGACCCCGACGCAAATGTTTGCAGGACAATGCTCCGGCAGTTCCTGCAACAAACTGACGATCCGGATTCAGCCGGACGAAGGCATTACGCTTAAATTCGGGCTGAAGATGCCCGGCGCAGGTTTTACGGTCAGGCAGGTCGGCATGGATTTCCGCTACTCGTCGCTATCGTCGAACTACCTGCCGGACGCCTATGAGCGGCTGCTAATGGATGCGATGCTCGGAGATTCGACGCTCTATGCCCGGCAGGATGCCCTCGAGGCGAGTTGGGGATTTATCGATCCTATCCTGCAGGCCTGGGCGAAAAAACCGGACAAGAATCTTTACACCTACCCGGTACTGACCGAAGGGCCCGAAGAGCGTTACGATTTGCTGTACCACGGAGCCGGAGCCCCCGGGCCGGAAATACCTACGGGCCCTTGCAAGTGCGGGAAATAACCAACTGACGACGACCATGACCAATATCTTTTCATCTCGCGACTCCCGCGAAGCGCTGGAATTGCTCTCCGAGCAATTCGCCATGCAAGTTCGCCGCAAAAAAGAAGAACCATTCTTCCTGGCCCTCTCCGGCGGAGAGACCGCCCAGCAGATGTTCCGGTTGTGGACGGAGCGATTTTCCGGACGGATCGACTGGGACACCATCCGGTTTTACTGGGTGGACGAACGATGCGTACCGCCCCAGGACTCCGAAAGCAATTACGGGCACGCCCACGAACTGTTGTTCGGGCCGCTGAATATCCTGCCTGCGCACATTCACCGCATCCAGGGCGAAGAGGAGCCGGCTGCCGAAGCCGTTCGTTATGCGCAAGAGGTGCGGGAAGAGCTGCCTCACCGGCATGGAATTCCCCGTTTCGATGCCATTATCCTCGGAGCGGGGAGCGACGGACATACGGCATCGATCTTCCCGGATTCCATATCTCTGATGGCGGATCAGAATCTCTTCGCCGTTTCGGCGCATCCCGGCAGCGGACAAAAACGGATCACGATGACCGGTCCGCTGATTTTAAACGCCGCCATGCTGCTGCTGCCGATTCTCGGTAAAAGCAAAGCGCACATCACCCCGTTGCTGCTGGGAAACGCTCCCGAACGCGAGCTACTGCCCGCCGGCTACGTGATCTCGCATGCACGGCACATTTCGATATATACCGATCCCGGCAGCCATCCCCTCCAGCCGCCTCTGCCGGACAAATAGCCTTTCACCAAATAAATCGGGTCGTATTTCCATTTATCCAGCAAATATTTGGGAACTCGCTTTCTTTGTGCGATATTCACAACATGATTCGATATAAAACCTCAGTCGTTTTAACAAGGCAAAATCAATCTGTTCAATCTGAAGCGCCCGGCAGGATGGCCTTTTATTATGCTCTAAATAATTCGGTAATGAAAAAAATATTTGTTCCGATCGCGTTCATGGTTGCTTTGAACGGCTGCATTATTCCGGTCTATGATCCACCACGAGGTTCTATCGAACTCCACAATTACTCGGATCGTCCAATCTATGTATACAGCAATGATGAGGATACACTGCCGCTAACTCCGGCTTTAGAATTATTTCACAGCGCATCATCTGATTATAATAAGGATTATGATGCTTGGGGAAACCCAATGCCTGTGCCTACTATGTATACCACAGATGAAAGAATTGACGCATATAACTATGGTAAGGTGTGGACAGGGGGAACACACAAACATCCCAGTATAGGCCATCCGAAGAATCCGGATAATAAACTGTATCTTTTCTTTATTACAGAGGAGACCATGCGTAACCATACATGGGAAGAAATCTGGAAAGATCAGTTGTATGTGAAAAAGGATTCTGTTACCGAAGGAGAAATGGAGAAAACATTGTGGAGATATACCTATTTTCCGCCAAAGGAATGATAAAATACACCATATCGAAACCATTTTATGCAAGCTGAAACTTCCTCTTTTGACCTTAGCCCAACAGAAATCAGGCCTCTTCAATCTACTTCATTAAGAAACAAGATATTATACTCTTTATTTTTTATATGATCGCTGTTATCTTTACGGCGATCATACTCAATTCAGGCCCTATGGAAATCCAACGACCCGGCTACCTGCTGCGGGAATGGCGTGCAACGGACTGCACCTCGTTAGCCCGCTACGCGAACAACATAAACATCTGGCGCAACGTCCGCGACCGTTTCCCCCATCCCTATACCGAAGAGGACGGACGTTTCTTTATCGGCAATATCGTTCCGCAGTCGCCCGGCTATGAATTTGCCATCGTCATCGACGGCGAAGCGGCCGGCGGGATCGGACTGGTGCGCCAAAGCGACGTGGAACGGCTCAGCGCTGAAATCGGCTACTGGATCGGCGAACCTCACTGGAACCGGGGTATAGCCGGGGATGCCGTGGGCTCGATCTGCGAGTATGCGTTCCGTGAAACCGAACTGATCCGCCTGTTCGCATCGGTCTTCGAATACAACGCACCGTCGATGCGGGTGCTCGAAAAAAACGGCTTTCGCAAAGTAGGCGTCCAGCGCCGCGCAGCGATCAAAGAAGGACGGATTATTGACCTGCACCTGTACGAACGGGTGAAATAACGTACAAAGCGGGATATCGCCGTTGCCTGCAAAAAGAACCGCAAAAATAACTGTCCGAATAGAGCCAAACCGATAATATTTACGATCTTTGTCTTTATTCTTTCCAACCAACACACACAACTACTATTCAATGCCTACCGATTTCACCTCACTCCGGCCCGACATCGCCGCGTGCGGACTATACTGCGGCGCCTGCCGGAAATTCCGTCAGGGGAAGTGCCCCGGTTGCCGGGACAATGCCAAAGCGAACTGGTGCAAAATCCGGCAATGCTGTACGGCCCACCATTATAGCAGTTGTGCGGATTGCACGCTGATTCCGCTGGAAGCCTGTAAAAAATTCAACAATCCGATCGCCAAAATATTCGCTCTGGTCTTCCGTTCCGATCGCCCGGCCTGTATCCGGCGTATCCGTGAAATCGGATACGATCGCTATGCCTCTGAAATGAATCTGTCCGGGCGCCAAACCATCCGTAAATAGCGGCCCGTTCCGACACCCGTTTCACAGACAGGAAGGAAAATCCAATTTTTAATAGCAAAGAACCGCAAACCGACTTCGCAATGATAAACCCATCCACGCTCGAATTCCTTTCCGAATTGCGGGAGAACAACTACCGCGAATGGTTTCACAGTCAAAAACCGCGTTACGAAGCGGCCAAAACCAATGTACTGGATACGGCCGGACAAATGCTCGACGGTATCCGTCAGTTCGCCCCTTCGCTGGGTTTCCCCGACCTGCGCAAATGCATCTACCGCATTGCACGGGACACGCGTTTTTCAGTGAACAAAGAGCCTTATAAAACCAATATGGGGGTTGTCTTCAGCCCCAGCGGCACCACGCACGGCGACCTGTCATGCTATTACATGCACGTAGAACCGGGCGGGTCGTTCATTTCGTGCGGGGTATACATGCCGTCTGCCGACGTACTCAAAGTGGTCCGCAAGGCGATCGACGACGATTGGGAAGAATTCGAAGCGATCCTGAACGACAAATCATTCAAAAAGGCTTTCGGCGATCTGTCACGTGAAGAAAAGGTGCTAAAACGGGTGCCGGCCGGTTTTGCCAAAGACTCCCCATCCGCCGACTATCTGAAACTCTACCACTTTTACGTACAACAGCCGGTCAGCGACGCACAATTGTGCAGCGAACGGTACGTGGCCGAGGCCGTACAGGCATTCAAAACCACCAAACCGTTGAACGATTTCCTAAACCGGGCCATCCGTAACCGTTAACCGATGAGCCCACAGGAATTTTACCAAACCTTCCGGGAGCAGCAACAAGCCTTGCTCCGGGTAACGAGCCGGACCCGCAACTGGATTACCGTCCTTAAACTACTCTGTTTCGCAGCTCTCGTATTCTGCCTTTACCGGCTTGTCGCCACTTACGGTGCAACTGCGTGGATCTGGTGCGGCGCCGGCACGGTGGCAGCCTTTATCCTGCTAACGGTATGGGATAACCGGGTAGCGGCGCGGATCATCGAACTCAAAACGTTAATCCGCTGCTGCGACACCGAATCCGATTACCTGAACGGGAAAACAGCCGAACTCGATACCGGCGTGAAATTCCTCGATCCGGGACACCCTTACTCTCTCGACCTGGACTTGTTCGGTGAAGAGTCGCTGTTTCAGGCGCTCAACCGCACCGTTACCCCGCAAGGAACCCAACGCTTAGTCCGTTGGCTGCTCGCCCCTTGCCAGGACCCGCAGCGAATCACACACCGGCAGCAGGCCGGAGCCGAACTGGCCTCGCAGGCGGAGTGGATGCTCCGTTTCCGCACGACAGGAATGGTGCACGAGATTACCGGAAACGACGATACCGCCGTACGCCGCTGGCTCGACGAACCCCGCTTTTTCAAATACCGCCATGCCCGGAAGACCCTCTACCTGGCAAACGCCGTCAGCATATCGCTCTGGATCGCAGCGTTCTTTTCGCTGATCCCATACGGGATTCCGGGAATCGCACTATTCATACAATTGGGCGTACTGGGCTTATTCCTCAAGCGAATCAACCGGCTGAGCAGGCAGACGGACCGGTTCCTGCACGCCGTAGGCACCTACAACCATCTGGTTGCACGCATTACCGCAACTTCTTTCTCCTGTCAAGAGTTGCAGGTCTTGCAGCACACCCTGACCGAAGGACGCCCGGCCGAAAAGGCGCTTCGAACACTGAACCGCATCCTCAGCAGCTTCGATCAACGCAACAACGTGCTGGTCGCCGTTATCCTGAACGGCATCTACCTGAAAGACCTGCACCACATCCTGCAGCTCGACCGCTGGCGGGAAAACTATCGCGAGAACGTGTCCACCTGGCTCGATACGATACAGCGTTTCGACGCACTAGTGAGTATGGGAACCTATCGCTTCAACCATCCGGATTATTGCACCCCGGTTCTTAGCGACGACATATTACTGCAAGCCGAAGAGATGGGCCATCCGCTGCTCAATACCAAAGGCAAAGTCAGCAACGATTTCGAGGTGCGGAAACTGCACGACCTGTATATCGTTACGGGAGCCAACATGGCTGGCAAAAGCACCTTCCTGCGCACCGTCGGGGTCAATCTCGTACTGGCCCTGTCGGGTAACGTCGTATGCAGCCGGACGTTCGCCTGCCGGACGATGTCGCTTTTTACCAGCATGCGCACGACCGACAACCTGGCTAAAGGCACCTCCTATTTCCACGCCGAGCTGCTGCGGTTGCAGCAACTTGTGGCTACGGCCGAACACGCCGACAGGCTCTTCATCATCCTCGACGAAATGCTCAAAGGCACCAATTCACAGGACAAGCTCAACGGATCGCTGAAATTCCTCACCCGTCTCCGGTCGCTGCCGGTAGCCGGACTGATCGCTACGCACGACCTGGCATTGGGTGAACTGGCCAAACAGGACCCGCAGCATTTTCACAACGTTTGCTTCGAAATCGAACATGCCGGTGAAAAGATCATCTACGATTACAAACTCCGCCCCGGGGTCAGCCGCAACATGAATGCATCGATCCTGCTGCAACAGATGGGACTGATTTAACCGCCCGCAGATTCGGCCAGAAGCCAACGAACGTATCCGCCAACAGCACAATCGAGTTTTTAACCGCGTCGGAATTCATCCGAACCTGTACAAAAAATCGGTGCCGGGGAAATTCCCCGGCACCGAACCGTGCATTAACTTAACCTAAATAAACCTTACCTCTATTATTGTCGGTCCCCAACGCGTTTATTTAAAATAACGGTTGTACAGGCCTTCGAAACCTTTGCCGTGGCGAGCCTCGTCCTTGCACATCTCGTGTACCGTATCGTGGATAGCATCGAGGTTCAGTTTCTTGGCCAGCGTAGCGATACGCTTCTTATCCTCGCAGGCGCCGCATTCCGCCTCCATACGCGCTTTCACATTGGTTTTGGTATCCCAAACCACTTCGCCCAGCAGTTCTGCGAACTTAGAGGCATGCTCGGCCTCTTCCCAGGCATAGCGCTTGAACGCCTCTGCGATCTCGGGATAACCTTCGCGGTCAGCCTGGCGGCTCATCGCCAGATACATGCCCACCTCGGTGCATTCGCCCATAAAATGATCCTTCAGGCCCTGAAGCACCTCTGCATCCACACCTTTTGCCACTCCGATCACATGTTCGTCGGCCCAGGTCAGCCCCTCGCCTTCGACCACCTCTTTGAATTTCGAACCCGGGACTTTGCACTGCGGGCAAAATTCGGGTGCTGCATCTCCTTCGTGAACGTAACCGCAAACGGTACAAATGAATTTCTTTTTCATAACGATCTTCTTCTTTAAGTTTAAAGGTATCTTTTCAAATAACAGTTCCTAATCCACTCCCCGGCTGCATTTGCGGCACAGCCCCTTATAATAGACCTGCACCTCGGTCACCTGCAACCCGTCGGGGACGGCCTGCATCAACCGGTCTCCCTCCACCATCGACAAGTCGTGAATTGCCCCGCAGGATTTACAGTAAAAATGGGTATGCGGCGTGATATCCCCATCGAAATGGGTGTTTTTCGGGTCGATGTCGAGGGACAGAACGGCCCCCTGTTCGGCAAAGAGTTTCAACGTGTTGTACACGGTTGTTTTCGACAGGGTCGGCATCGACGGGGAAAGCGCATTGAAAATTTCATCGGCAGTCGGATGCGTCCGGTGCGTCATCAGGTATTCCATAATGGCAAGACGCTGCAAGGAAGGTTTCACCCCGAAACCGGACAGATATTGATGCAGTTTCTTATCCATTATTATAAATACTACAAATTTGTATTCATTACAGATTTAAATTCAATGCAAATTTACTCCTATTTTCTGAAATTGCAATAGTCCGGGATTTTTTTGTTATTTCTTGAAGATAAAATAGACCGCTAGCACCAACAGTATAAAAGCCACGGCATGATTCCAGCGCAGTGCCTCTGTTTTGAAAAAGACCAGCGTAAAAACGGTAAAGACCAGCAGGGAAATAACTTCCTGAATCACCTTAAGCTGCATCAATGAAAAGGGGCCGTCGTTGCCATGAAATCCGATCCGGTTCGCGGGTACCAGGAAAAAATACTCCAGCAGCGCGATACTCCAGCACATGATGACAATTCCGGCCAGCGGCAGTTCGTCGAACCATTTCTGTCCCTTAAGCCGCAACTGGCCATACCAGGCAAAAGTCATAAATACATTGGACACGATCAATAACCCTATTGTCCACAATCCTTTCATACAAGCATTTATCCTTACGTTTTTCCGTCCCGGATACAAAGCCGGCACCACTTTTGCGAACTAAAAACCGAACGGAACACAATTATGTCCGTTTTCAGCGGCGATCCCTTCGGGATTCAGGCTGCAAAATTAGAGGATTTTTATAAATTTACAGAACAAGACCAAACGAAATTGACACTAACCGGTAAAATTACCATTATGAAGAGATACAATACCGCAGCAGGCCCGCTGGACATCGAAATTCTCGGCCATTCATCGGTCATTATGCATTGGAACGGCCAGGTGATCCATATCGATCCGTATAGCGAAGAGGCCGATTACAGCGAACAACCCAAAGCCGACCTGATTCTGGTCACGCACCACCACAGCGACCATTTCGATCCCGATGCAATTGCAGAAATACGCAAAAAAGATACAGTAGTCATTTCAACGGAAAAGGTAGCCCACGCCCTGGAAGGTGTAACCGTCCTTCACAACGGGGAGCGGACAACATGGAACGGAATTACGATCCGGGCCACCCCGGCCTACAACATCGTCAACATGCGTGCCCCCGGCGAGCCGTTCCACATTCCGGGCGAAGGAAACGGATATGTAATGGAGATCGACCCGCTCCGCATTTACATTGCCGGAGATACCGAACTGATTCCTGAAATGTCCGGGCTGGAGGCTATCGACATCGCCTTTTTGCCGAAAGATGTACCCTATACGATGAACGATTCGATGTTCATCGAGGCAGCCCGGGTTATCCGGCCCAAAATACTGCTTCCTTACCACTGCCCCAAACCGCGTATCGACAGGACAATGCTCCGAAACGCACTGCCCGGCATGACGATCCCGGAAGAGTAAAAGCGGGGAAAAACGGCACATGCAATAAACGCGCGTTTACAGCAAATCAACCTTTGCTTTAAGCGCGCGTTTGCCCGTTACCGTTGATCAGATACTTATAGCTCGTCAATTCCCGTAGCGCCATCGGACCGCGTGCATGAAGTTTCTGCGTACTGATACCGATTTCGGCACCGAGTCCGAACTGGGCGCCATCGGTAAAGGCGGTAGACACATTTGCATAGACACACGCCGCATCGACACTCTGTTGGAAAAGGCGGACAGCGGCAGGATTCTCGCTGATGATCGCCTCGCTGTGCTTCGACGAATAACGGGTAATGTGCGCGATCGCCTCGTCGAGTGAAGAGACCGTCCGGATGGACATTTTATAGGACAGGAACTCGGTACCGAAACTCTCCGCCGTAGCACGCTCCAGCAAACGGGCCGGATAACGGCCGTCGAGCACGGCATACGCGTCCGAATCGGCATAAATCACCACCTCTTTCGCCGCCAGCCGTCCGCAAACGGCAGGCAGGTCGCCGAGCCGGTCCCGGTGCACGATCAGGCAGTCGAGCGCATTGCACACACTAACACGCCGGGTCTTGGCATTGAACACGATATCGGCACATTTAGCCCGGTCACCTGCGGCATCGAAATAGGTATGGCAAATACCGGCCCCCGTTTCAATCACCGGAATACGGGCGTTATCTCGCACATAGTCGATCAGACCTTTGCTGCCGCGCGGGATCAACAGATCAATATAGCCGACGGCACCGAGCAGTGCAGCGGTGGCCGCACGGTCTGCAGGCAGCAAAGTTACCGTATGCTCATCCATTCCGTGTGCCTGCAACACTTCCCGGATCACCTTCACGATCGCTTCATTCGAATAGCCGGCGTCGTGGCCGCCTTTCAGCACACAGGCATTTCCGGATTTCAGACACAGGGACACGACATCGAAACTGACGTTCGGACGGGCTTCATAGATCACGCCGATCACTCCGAATGGAACCGATATTTTTGTAATCTTCATTCCATTGGGGCGAACCACTTCATCCAATACATGCCCCAGTGGAGACGGTAGCGAAGCCACGTTACGAATATCGGCGGCAATGCCCCGGATACGCTCCGGCGTAAGCATCAACCGATCGTACATCGGGTTTTGCTCATCCATCAGGGCCAGATCGCGCCGGTTGGCCTCCAGGATAAACTCCATTTTCGCTTCGGCCGCATCAGCCAGTGCCAGCAGCACGGCATCGATCCGGGAAACATCGGTCAGGTTCAATGCCCGGGATGCCTCCACCGCTTTATTAAAAGTTTCGTTCAGTTCCATATCTGCCTTTACGCTTCAGATAAATCCCATTTACATCTGTCAATCAAATCAATCCAGATACAAATAATCATAATGAATAAACGGCCTGATTCCTTTTTTTCCGGCCGCCTGCCGGGCGCGGTTACTATCGCAAGCGATACGTCCCACACCGATCTGACGCCCGTCGGGAGCAATGATTTTCACGATATCGTCTTTCTCGAACTCGCCTTTCACCTCACGCACCCCGATCGGCAGCAGGCTAACCGCCTCGGGACGCGACAGCGCTTCATACGCTCCCTCGTTCACATGCAATTCCCCCTTGGCGAATCCTTCCGAATGGGCGATCCATTTCTTAACGGGAGAGATGGTCCGGTCCGACGGAATAAAACGGGTGCAAACGACATCCCGGCTTTCACACAGAACGTCTATTAAAATACTATCCCTCTTCCCATTGGCCACGATTACCTCAATCCCTTCATCCGCCACTTTCGTCGCAATCCGGCACTTGGTCAGCATCCCGCCGCGGCCGAACTGGGATTTGCCCGTCTGGATGTAACACGACAAATCCTGCTGCGGTAAAATCTCACGGATAACCTCCGTACCGGATTCGGACGGATTGCCGTTATAAATACCGTCGATATTGCTCAGAATAATCAGCGCCTCGGCATCCATCATCGCCGCGACCATACCGGAGAGTTCGTCGTTATCGGTAAACATCAGTTCCGTCACGGAAATCGTATCGTTCTCATTGAGAATAGGGATAACCCCGTTCTCAAGCATCACCGTCATGCAGTGCTGCTGATTGAGGTAATGGCGGCGCGTCGAAAGGCTTTCCTTGGTGGTCAGCACCTGTCCGCAGACAATTCCATGATCGCGGAACAACTCGTAATAGCGGTTGATCAGTTTGGCCTGTCCCACGGCAGAAAAAAGCTGCCGGGCGGAAACCTGTCCTAATTTTTTCCTGTGGTTATGCAACTGCATCTCGCTGCGGCCGGATGCCACCGCCCCCGACGAAACCAGAATCACCTCTACTCCCCCCCGGTGCAGTTCGGCTACCTGGTCGGCCAATGCCGACATCCGCGTAACATCGAGCGAACCGTCCGGACGCGCGAGGACGTTGCTCCCAACTTTGACGACGACCCGTTTGAATCTGTATGCCATGATTTATTTGCTGTTGAAAAGTCCCGCCTTGACGGCTTCGGTAAAACCACTCTCTTCCATCGCGGCCAATCCCCTGAGCGTCATTCCGCCAGGAGTGGTCACCTTGTCGATCTCGGTCTGCGGCATCGTGCCGTTCAGATTCATCATCTCCAAGGCCCCGCGCATCGTCTGCATCACGACAGCCCGGGCCTCTTCGGGAGCAAAACCGAGTTCCACTCCGCCCTGAATGGATGCATCGAGGTATTTTAGCGCAAAAGCGATTCCGCAGGAAGCGAGCGAGGTTCCGGGCCCCATCATCGGCTCCTTCACGACGACCGTCTGGCCCAATTCGCTGAAAATGGAGACAAGTTCATCGAGTCGTTCTTTCGGGGCACCCTGTTCCGCTATGAAGGTTACACTTTCGCCGAGCGAAATGGCCGTATTGGGAATAATACGATACATGACCGGCATGACGCCCGAACCATTATCCAACAGTTTGCCCAGTTCTTCAAAACTCGAACGGCCGATAACGGACGCAACAGCCTGCTTCCTGTAATCCAGCCCGCCACGAATCTCCTTAACCACCTCTTCGAGCAGCCACGGTTTTACGGCAAGCACGACCAGGTCAGCCCCCTGCACCGCTTCCCTGTTGTCGAGCGTCGTGCGGATAGCCGGATCATATCCTTTGATCTTATCGAGTGTCTGCTGCGTATGTGCCGTAACAGTGAGGTCCGAAGCCGGCACGAGGCTTCCGGCCGCGATGCCTTTGGCAATTGCGCCGCCCATATTTCCGCCTCCGATAATTGCGATTTTCATGCTGTGGTCAAGTTTAAGTTCCAAAGGTAGAAAAAATATCGCATCGTTGGCAATAGCGCGCAAGCCTCCCGCGTCGACTTCACTTAAAGCCAATGGAAGAGCTCCCGAAAGGGTCTGCTTGGGGCTCGTAAATTTCACAAAAAGTTATTTTAATCCCTCACCGCATTCGGGTATTTTTGAATAACATAAAACAACAGCCATGAACCCGAATATAGGAAACAAGATCAAACAACTGCGCGAAGAACACCAGCTATCGCTAGCCGAACTGGCCGCAAACGCCTCCATCTACCCGATGCAACTCGAAAAGATCGAAAGCGGTGAAATCCAGCCTACCATGGCGATTATGGTCCGTATCTCCCGTGCGCTCGGCACCCGCCTGGGCACGATCCTCGACGGCGAGGAGCACTATGAACCGGTCGTACAGCTCAGCACCGACCGAACCCCGTCGATCAACCTGGTGGAGAGCGAAAACCTGGGCAGTCACCTGCGCTTCTCCGCGCTGGCCCAGAACAAAACCGACCGCAATATGGAACCGTTCTTCATCAACGTCAGTTACTGCCCCACCGGCGACCTTCCGTCGCACCACGAGGGAGAGGAGTTTCTCTATGTGCTGGAGGGATCGGTACAGCTGCTTTACGGACAGGAAACCTATACGCTGGAGAAAGGCGACAGCATCTATTACGATTCGATCGTGCCGCATAACCTCACGACGCTGGCCGAAGGGGAAACGGCCAAAGTGCTGGCCGTGACCTACACCCCGTTCTAACCCGTTGGATTTCGTAAAAAGATGGAATTGATTAACGACACACTCGGCGGCCTGCTCGAAAAATGGGCACAGGAGCAGCCGGATCACGATTTTCTGGTCTATCCGGACCGGAATCTGCGTTTCAGTTACCGGCAGTTCAACGAGCGCGTGGACACGCTTGCAAAGGCTCTGCTCGAAATCGGCGTCACCAAAGGAAGCAAAGTCGGCGTCTGGGCCAAGAACGTCCCCGACTGGCTCACATTTATGTTCGCCTCGGCCCGTATCGGCGCGGTGCTGGTGACAGTCAACACCAACTACAAAGCCGCCGAGTTGAAATACATCATGCAGGATGCCGACATCCATACGATGTGCCTCGTGAACGGCTACCGCGACAGCGACTACGTACAGATCATGTACGAAGTGGTACCCGAACTGCGCTCGTCGGAGCGCGGCCGGCTCCATTCGGATGAATTCCCCGAACTGCGCAACGTCGTCTACATCGGACAGGAGAAGCAACGCGGCATGTACACGACCGCCGAACTGCTCACGATGGGTTCCTACGCATCGGACGAGGCGTTGCTCGCGGCAAAAGCACAGGTTAATCCGTTCGAAGAGGTCAACATGCAATATACTTCGGGTACGACGGGATTCCCCAAAGGGGTGATGCTGACGCACCACAATATCCTGAACAACGGGCTCACGATCGGCGACTGCATGCACTACACGAACCGGGACAAAGTACTGACCTGTGTGCCGCTTTTCCACTGCTTCGGCTGCGTGCTGGCCCTCTGCGCCGTGATTACGCATGGCTCCACAATGGTGATGATCGAGGACTTCGACCCGCTCAAAGTGTTGGCATCCGTGCACAAAGAGCGCTGCACGGCCCTCTACGGCGTCCCGACAATGTTCATCGCCGAGCTGAACCATCCGATGTTCGACATGTTCGATCTCAGCTCACTACGTACCGGCATCATGGCCGGAGCCCCCTGCCCGATCGAAACGATGAAGCAGGTAATGGAAAAGATGTACTGCAAGGACATCATCAGCGTATACGGACTGACGGAGAGTTCTCCCGGCATGACCGCTACGCGGGTGACCGACTCTCCGGAAATCCGGGCTACCACGGTAGGACGTTCGCTGCCGTTCGTCGAAGTGAAAGTGCTCGACCCGGAGACGAACAAAGAGTGTCCGGTCGGCGTACAGGGCGAGATGTGCTGCAAGGGTTACAACATCATGAAAGGTTATTACAAAAACCCCGAAGCGACCGCCGCGATCATCGACGAAAACGGCTTCCTGCACTCGGGCGACCTGGGCGTAATGGACGAAAACGGTTATTTCCGCATCACGGGACGGCTCAAAGATATGATTATCCGCGGCGGGGAGAACATCTATCCGCGTGAAATCGAGAACTTCCTGTTCCGCATGCCGCAAATCGAAAGCGTCGAAGTCGGGGGCATCCCGAGTCCGAAATACGGCGAAGAGGTGGGGGCATTCATCAAGGTCAAAGAGGGACAGACGCTGACCGAAGAGGAGATCAAGCTTTTCTGCCGCGGCCAGATCGCGCGCTACAAAATACCGAAATACATCTTTTTCGTCGACAGCTACCCGATGACCGCGAGCGGCAAAATCCAAAAATACAAGCTCAAAGACTGGGGCCTGGAGATGCTTCGGGACCGGGGCGTCGAAGTGATTTAACCGGCATCGCACCACTTATCCCGGAACAAACGGCCAAAGGCCGTTCCGTATATTGTAAACGCCTCCGAGACCGACCAGGGTGAAAATCCTGAAATGTCCCAGAGGCGTGTTCCGTTACCGTAGCGAGACTATCCTGCGATCCGTTAGTGCAATAAAAACCGGATATCCTCCACGATCTGTGCGTCAGTCAACCTGTTTTTTTCCAACAGTTCCCCTATCGCATAACGGTCGGCAAACTCCTTGCGGACTCCGTAATTCAGCACGCGCATATCCGAATCCCCGTAATAGCGGGCGATCTTCTCGCCGAAACCTCCGTCCAGCACCCCGTCTTCGAGGGTGACGACTATCCGGTGATCGGCTTTGAGTGCATCCAGCATCTGTTCATCCACTCCGGTTATGTAGCGGGGATTGATCAGCGTCGCATCAATCCCGGCATCGGCCCGCAATTTATCGGTGACGGCCTCCCCCAGCGCATAAAAAGAGCCCAGTGCAACAACGGCTACCGTATCGCCGCGACGCGTCAGCCGGTACCGGTTCAATTCGCTGTAATCGGTATCGAAGTTCCGGCCGCTCTCCACGACGGTCGCCCCCGGCACCCGGACGGCGACAGGATATTCGCGCTGACGAATCGCCCACCCGAGCATTGCAAAATACTCTTCTTTACAGGTAGGAGCCAGATAGACCATGTTCGGGATGTTACTGATGAGCGGAATATCGAAAAATCCGAGGTGCGTCACATCGTTCATGCCCGCTATCGTCCCCATAAAAACCGGTATCACGGCAGGATTCCCGTTGATGCACAAATCCTGGGACAACTGATCGTAACAGCGCTGGATAAACGTACTGTAAACCCCGTAAACGGGACGTCCTCCGTTGGCCGCGATCCCGGATGCCAGTGCAACGGCATGCTCTTCGGCAATGCCTACGTCGACAAACTGACGTCCGGCCTGTTTTCTCCGTTCGGGCGTAAATCCCATAACGGCGGGGGTTCCCGACGTAATGGCAACGAGCGTCGGATCCTTCGCCATCCGTTCCAACAGGAAACGCCCCGTCAAATCGCCATAATCCTCCGCCGCACCGGCTTCGGACTTCGGGGCGCCCGTAGCCAGATCGAACGGCATGCCCCAGTGGAAACGTTCCCGGTCCGCTTCGGCAAGCGCGTATCCCCTGCCTTTCAAAGTATGGATATGCACTACCGTCGGACGGGGTGTGTTTTTCACCCGGTTGAATACCTCGATCAGCGCCGCGACATCGTTACCGTCCCGGACATAGAGATAGTCCAGTCCCAATGCCCGGAAAAAATTACATTCGGCCTTCCCGTCGCTGTCGCGCAGAGCTTTCAGGTTCTGATAAAGACCGCCGTGATTCTCGGCAATGGACATCTCGTTGTCATTGACCACGACAATCAGGTTCGTTCCCATTTCACCGGCATTGCTCAAACCTTCATATGCCTCTCCGCCGCTCAACGAGCCGTCGCCGATCACGGCGATGATGTTTTCGGCATCCCCTTTCAAATCCCTGGCCTTGGCAAGACCGCAGGCCAGGCTAACGGAAGTGGACGTATGTCCGACCGTAAAGAAATCGTGTTCGCTCTCCAGCGGGTTGGTATAACCCGAAACCTCATCGTATCGGGCTGGATCGAGGAACGCAGCGTTACGCCCGGTCAGCATCTTGTGTACATAACTCTGGTGCGAAACGTCGTACACCATCTTATCTTTAGGCGAATCGAACACATAATGCAGAGCAATCGCCGCCTCGACCATGCCGAGGTTCGGGCCGATATGGCCGCCGTGCGCACTCAGTTTGGCCAGCAGGGCCTGGCGGATTTCGCCGGCCAGCCCGTTCAGTTGGCCGACGGAGAGTCGTTTTACATCTTTCGGGGAATCAATTTTCTCTATATACATCGTTACATGCGTTTAATGTTACTGAACCTATTTCACAATGCAATATTACAGCTTAAAACACCACCGGACGGTATCCCGATTACAGGGAAAATTACCCGGATTACTGTTTCAACGTATTGCAGGCACAACATACGAGAACGCAAAAGACAAAAAAGGGAGAAGATGCTTCGTAAGCTCTCCTCCCCTATTCATTCCGTCTCAGTCCGCGCATTGTATCGCATGAAACGGGTGCACTGCGCAAGGCCTTCGATCGAAACACGAACGGCCACACACGACCAGGCCGACAGGAAACCGCGTTTTTACCGGATATTGGCGATGCTGATGATATCGGCGAACACTCCCGCCGCCGTCACACCGGCACCGGCACCGTACCCTTTGATCTGCATCGGATACTCCTTGTAACGCTCTGTCGTCAACAAGATTACGTTGTTGCTGCCCGCCAGGTGATAGAACGGACTATCCGGGCCGACTTCGCGCAGCGACACCTCGGTCGCCCCGTGATCCATACAGGCCACGAAACGCCACCGCTTCCCTTCGGCCGCAAGCCGTTTACGCCGGGCCTCGAACTCGGCATCCAATTCGGGCACGCGCCTCCAGAAATCCTCGACGCTGCCCTCGAAATATTTTTGCGGAATGAAAAGATTCTTTTTCACATCGTCCTGTTCGACCCGGTAACCGGCTTCACGCGAAAGGATAACCAGCTTACGCACGACATCCATGCCGCTCAGGTCGATGCGAGGATCGGGCTCGGCATACCCCGCTTCTTTGGCCAGTTCAATAGCCCGGCTCATCGGTACGGTTTCGTTCATTTCGTTGAAAATGAAGTTCAACGTACCCGAAACCACCGCCTCGATCTTCAGGATGCGGTCGCCGCTGTTGATCAGGTCGCTGATCGTATTGATAATCGGCAGGCCTGCTCCCACGTTGGTCTCGAACAGGAATTTAACCCCACGCGACCGGGCGATATTCTTGAGTTTCAGATAATGGTCATATTCGGATGACGCAGCGATCTTGTTGGCCGCCACAACCGACACGTTGTGCGAAAGCAGCTCTTCATAAATGCTCGCTACGGACGGGCTGGCCGTGCAGTCAACGAAGACCGGATTGAAGATATTCATCGCCAGGATTTCATCGCGAAAAATTTCTGGGGTCGAAACGCGGTCCGACGCAGCCAGCTGCTCCTTGTAACTGTTCAAGTCGATCCCGTCACGCGAAGCGATGAAATGGCGCGAATTGGTAATCCCGACGATCCGGATCTTCAATGCATTCTCTTGCATCAGTTTCTCCTGCTGCAGGCGTATCTGCTCCAACAGGTTACTACCCACCAATCCGACACCGGCTATAAAAATGTTGAGTACCTGGTACTCCGACAGGAAGAACGAATCGTGGATCACGTTGAGCGACTTACGCAGGTTCTCCCGTGTCACGACGAACGAAATGTTCGTCTCCGAAGCGCCCTGTGCACAGGCGATCACATTGATACCGTTGCGGCCGAGCGTATCGAAAAGTTTTCCGGCAACTCCCGGACGGTGTTTCATATTCTCGCCGACGATCGCTACCGTAGCCAGGTCGTGATCGGTTTTGATTTTATTGATCTCGCCCATCGCAATTTCCTGTGCGAACTCGGCCGAAAGCACTTCCACGGCCAATGCGGCATCGCCGTTGCGCACACCGATCGAGGTTGTGTTTTCCGAAGCGGCCTGCGAAACGAAGAACACGCTGATACCCGATTTCGACAGGGCTTTGAAGATGCGGTAATTGACGCCGATCACACCGACCATACCCAACCCCCTGATGGTAATCAGGCAGGTATCGTTGATCGACGAAATACCCTTGATCATACGGCTGTCTCCGGCCTTTTCCTTCGAGACGTAGGTTCCCGGCGCATCCGGGTTGAACGTATTGCGGATGCTGATCGGAATATTGTTGTGGTAAGCTGGAAAGATAGTCGGCGGATAAATCACCTTCGCGCCGAAGTTGCACAGCTCCATCGCTTCGACAAACGTCAGGTGCTCGATCACATAGGCATTGCTGATCACCTTCGGGTCGGCGGTCATAAAACCGTCCACATCGGTCCAAATTTCGAGCGCATCGGCTTTGAGCGTCGCGGCCAGCACCGAAGCGGTATAATCGGAACCGCCGCGCCCGAGGTTCGTCACGTCGTCCGACTGATAATCGGCGGCAATGAAACCCGGTACCACGACCACCTTCGGCATCGCCGCGAACCGTTCGCGGATCAGCTTTTCGGTCGGTGCGAATTCGACGATATGTTTCCCGAAATAGGGCCGGGTCTTGATAAATTCACGGGCGTCGTACAGTTCGGCGCATCCGAGTACCCCCCGCACGATCACCGACGAAAGACGCTCCCCGTAACTCACGATCGCATCGCTCGTCTTGGGGGAGAGATCCTTGATCAGATAGACTCCCTTGAAGATATTGGAAAGTTCGTCCAGCAACGTGTTCACCGTTGCAAGTACCTCCGCACGGCACGCCGGATTGACCACTTCGTCTACCGTCCGGCGGTGACGCATGACGATCTGTTCGAGTTGGCTTTTGTACTGCATATCGCCTGCGGCCGCCATTCGGGAAGTCAGCAACAGCTGATCCGTAATACCTCCCAACGCCGACACGACGACAATCACCTCCTCACGGCAGGATTCCACCACAAGCTTCACCTGCCTCAGACCTTCCGCAGAACCTACGGACGTCCCTCCAAACTTCAGTACTTTCATATATTTATGATAGGGTTACAGATTTGCAATTTTAGAAAAATTCCTAGAAATCTCCTAATTTTTCAAGGGTTCCGGCGGTGAAAAGTCCGGCAAAATGAATATATTTGTCCTCCGCCTCGCGGAAACGTGCGAATTATCAATCCAAACATAACGAAAACCATGAATTTAAAAGAGGTTCTGGCCATATCGGGCCAAAGCGGACTGTTCAAGTTCGTAGCCCAGAGCAAAAACGGCGTGATCGTCGAATCGCTCACCGACGGTAAGCGCAGTAATGCATCCGGTTCCGCCAAAGTGAGCGCATTGGGCGAGATCGCGATTTACACCGAAACGGACGACCTGCCGTTGGCGCAGGTATTCGAAAACATCTACAAACACACCGCAGGCAAAGAGGCCATCAGCCCGAAAGCATCGCCCGAAGAGTTGAAAAAGTTCTTTGCAGCCGTATTGCCCGAGTACGACCGCGAAAGGGTACACGTATCGGACATCAAAAAAGTAGTGGCCTGGTACAACCTGCTGATCGGCATCGGCATGACCGATTTCAAGATCGAAGAAGAAAACAAAGAAAACGAAAAAGAAGCATAATCCATCCATGAAAAAACAGATCATCCTCCTGCCGGCTACTCTCCTGCTCGCATTGGGGGCCGTTCAGGGACAGGACGTCAAAGAGAGGCTCAAAGCCCACGTCTACACGCTTGCAAGCGATGAATTCGCAGGACGCAAACCCAATACGCACGGCGATACACTGGCCGCCAACTACATCCGTGAACAGCTCAAGGCGATGCCCGGCTTTAAACTGCTGGCCAAAGACGGCCTGCAGGAGTTCTCTTACCAGGCATACCGCAACCTGGCCGCCGAAGGCAATACGCTCAAAGCGGGCAAACGTGCTTTGACGCTGGGCCGCGACTTCCTGCCGTCGGTCACCTCCGCCAACGGATCGTTCAGCGGGGAAGTGGTCGACATGGGCGAAGGCAAACCGCGCGATTATGCGGGCAAAGACGTCAAAGGAAAATTCGTCGTGGTGCACCTGACGCCGCGCAGTTATGCCGACGGCAGCGAGCAACGTTCCCGTGAAACGGCAGCGCTGCAAAACGGGGCAAAAGGCATATTGCTCGTCGGGCAGCCATTGAGCAACCTCCCCGCCCGCTGGCCGACCAAAGACGGTTTCTACGTGGCGAAAGTGACCGACAAGGCCGCCAAGGAACTGCTGACAAAAAAACAGATGGAAGCCAATGTAGCCATCGACCTTTCGACGGAGCACACCTTCAATGTGGTTGCCAAGATTGAAGCGCCGAAGGCCAACAACCCGGAAGGCGACGTACTAATTCTCGGTGCGCATTACGACCATATGGGAATCGAAGAGTATGAAGGCGAACCCGCCATTTTCCACGGTGCGGACGATAACGCTTCGGGCACCGCAGGCATCCTGGAACTGGCCCGTTACATCAGCGATCGCCGCGACTTCCTGAAAAAAGACGTGATCGTCATCCTGTTCGGCGCCGAAGAGCGCGGGCTGAAAGGCTCGCGTTATTATGCAGCCAATCCGGTCGAGCCGCTCGACAACGTGAAAGCCATGGTAAACATCGACATGATGGGCCGCATGCCGGCTGAAAAGACCTTAGGCATCCGCGGGCTGGGCTCCGCTTACGAAGCACCTGCCCTGTTCGCCTCGCTCCCCAACAACGACAACCTCGAACTGGTATGGGAGTTCCGTGAAAAAGGTCCGACCGATTACTCCTCGTTCTATGACAAGGGCATCCCCGCCTTTTCGTTCGGCACGCCCCACCACGTCGATTATCATAAACCTACCGACACCAAAGAGCGCGTAAACTACGACGGCATGGTGATGGTCTATGACTACGCCACCAACCTGATCAACCGCCTGGCATTCGAGCCGCTGCGACTGACTTACCGGCCCCAGCAGAAGTAGAACCGGATGCCTCCGATCGTCGCCGCAATCCGACCGGTATGCGCACGGATCGGTGGAACAAAAACGGGGACCGGAGCGATCCGGAAGTTATCCACACAAAAATCCCCGGCTCAGTCGAGCCGGGGATTTTTTCATGAAGGCTTTTAAAGTTCCGTAAAACGTCAACCGGACTATTTGGACGGGGTTGCTATATCGGAAGGATCGCGCATCACCATATTCTTATCTACACGAATCGCTACGTTGCTGTCAACTTCGACCAGCACATATCCTTCTTTCACCTCTTTCACAGTGCCGTAAATACCGCCGGCTGTCACGATCTTCTGCCCCTTTTCGAGAGCATTGCGGAACTTCACCAACTCTTTCTGTTTCTTCTGCTGGGGGCGAATCATCAGGAAATACATCACACCGAAGATCAGCACCATCATAATCAGGAACTGCGCGCTTCCGCCGCCGGCTGCCTGCAGCATAATTGTCATCACATTCATAATAAAAGATATTTAATTGTTTTGCAAATATAAGACATTCCGCGATATCCGCAACACTCCTGCCAGAAACTTCAACCGAAGCGGCACAAATGAACAAACGTCCCTGCCGGGTTATTGCGCCGGGATCACTTCCCCTGC
Organism: Alistipes indistinctus YIT 12060; assembly: GCF_025144995.1. Classification (NCBI taxonomy): domain Bacteria; kingdom Pseudomonadati; phylum Bacteroidota; class Bacteroidia; order Bacteroidales; family Rikenellaceae; genus Alistipes; species Alistipes indistinctus. The sequence continues at coordinate 536,805 of NZ_CP102250.1, forward strand.
AGCAACCAACGTAAAAGGCTGGGCTGCAGCCGAAGTAGAGATGGTAATGTGCTTGAGTTGATAACCGTTAAAGCCTTTACTGTCGAACTCAAAAGAGAACGGCACCTCTTTGCCCGGCATAACCGGCTCTTTGGCGAAATCGACGGTCGTGCAGCCGCAGCTGGTTCTGACCGACAGGATGACAAACGGCTTGGAACCCGCATTGCGGATCAGCAGGTCGCGCCTCACGATCTCACCGGCACGGATACGCCCCATATCGATCGTATCGGTGGTTTGTCCGGCATGCAACAATGAATCGGAAAGTGCAATAGTCATCGAAGGCGCGAACGACGCTTCGGCCCCAGTGGTATCGGGCGCCTTGGACGAACGGCCGCAGGCTGCCACAGCCGCCACTACGGCTGATAAAATGACGATTCGCTTGAAGTCCATCTTCATTCAGACCTATTTGCAAGAAATTCTATTTATCCAACAGACCGCGGCCGCTTTTTGCAATCTTCCCCTCTTCGCGAAGCGCTTCGACGACCTTGTCGAGAATGCCGTTGATGAACGTACTGCTGCCCGGCGTGCTGTAATACTTGGCGATTTCGATGAACTCATCGAGTGTCACCTTGACCGGAATCGACGGGAAATTTATCAATTCAGACATCGTAGCCGCCATGATCAGGTTATCCATAAATGCGATGCGCTCGACATCCCAGTTCTTCGTAAAACGGCCGATATAATCGAAATACTCCTTGTAATGGACTAACGTATGCCGGAACAGCTCTTTGACGAATGCTTTGTCGTCTTCATTCTTGTACTCGGGCAGCAACGGGACTTCGTCCTGCGAAACTTTCATATTGGCCAGGGTACGCAATACCATGATATTGGCGAAATCGACATCGTCGGCCCAAAAGATCGACTGCTCTTCGACAACGTTCTCCAACTCCTCGCAGTTGTCGACCGTATAAGTATAAAAATCTTCGATCAATTTCTGATCCTCTTTGAACGAACGCGACGGGGAAGCCATATACTCGCGGTAATAATCACTCGCCGTCATCGCCTTATAGAGATGTTTGACCAGTTCGGGATACCGCACCCACCCCAGTTTGTGCGACGTGAGGTAGTCGGTCAGCCGCTCGCTGTTACGCAATGCGGCTATCACGCGGTTATCGATGAATTTTGTGTTCGGATTACGCTCCTGTTCGGTCGGCAGGTGTTTCTTGCGGCCCAGTTCGATCTTATTCTCGGCCACCGTGGCGACATCGACGATCAGCCAAAGCAGTTGATGGTACAACTCGTAAGTCTTGTCGATGCTAAACATCAGGTTTTTCTCGGACGAAATCAACGAATCGGAATCCGATTTGAAGTGTGCGTAAAGCGCCTTCACGGCCTTAATGCGGAGTAATCTTCTGCTTAACATCTGGTCAGGACTATCTGTTATTTATTCACGCCACTGTGAATAAAACGGTTGAAAGGAGCGCAAATGTATATATTTTTCGCCGAAACGGAAAGGAAAAGCGCCCGATTTTTTACCTTTGTCTGAAAATTTCCGGAATGAGACATTTCGCAACGGTAGTCATCGGCGGCGGCGCAGCCGGCATCATGGCCGCAGGGGTAGCAGCCTCGCGCGGAGGAAACGTACTGCTGTGCGAGCGGATGGAAAAGCCCCAGCGCAAAGTGCGCATTACCGGAAAAGGACGCTGCAACCTCACAAACTTATGCAGCGAAGAGGAGTTTCTGGCTAAAGTGCGATGCGGCGCCGATTTTTTCGCATCGGCCCTCCATAGATTCGATAGCGAAGCGACTATGCGTTTTTTCGAGCATATCGGGGTCCCGTTGACGGTCGAACGCGGACGGAGGGTCTTCCCCTCCAGCGGAAAGGCATGGGATATAGCCGATGCACATGTGGGCTGGTGTCGCACACAAGGCGTCACGATCGAAACCCATGCCCGGGTAACGGAGATTACCGCCCGGACCGGGCAGGTAACAGGCATCATCCTCGAAACCGCTCCGGGGCAATCCGAAACCATTACCTGCGAAAATGTCATTCTGGCCACAGGAGGAGCTTCCTACCCCGCTACCGGTTCGACCGGCGACGGCTACCGCCTGGCGCACCGTCTCGGGCACACGATCGTACCGATTCGCCCATCGCTGACTCCGCTGATCACCGGGCGCCCTACCCCCAGGCCGATGGCGGACCTCACGCTACGCAACATTTCGGTGCTGCTGCTTATCAACGGACGATCCGTAGCCGAAGAGTTCGGCGAAATGGAATTTACCCCTAAAGGAGTGAACGGTCCCGTTGTCCTGCGCCTGAGCCGCCGGGCCGTCGACGCCCTGATCGACGGGGAACGGGTGGAGTTTTCGCTCGACCTGAAGCCTGCACTCAGCCCAGAACAGCTGACCGGCCGCCTTGTCCGCGAAACGGCCGCTCTTCCCCCCAAAGCCGCAGCCCGTTCGCTGGCGGCAAAACTGGTGCCGTCGGTTTTGATCGGCGAATGGCTCAAACGGGCTGGCATCCACCCCGAAGAGTATGCGGCCGCGCTCACTCCAATCCAGCAAAAAGCCCTGATCGGAGCACTGAAAAAGTGGACGATCGGCATCGCGGACTATGCTCCGTTCACCGAAGCGATCGTCACGGCGGGTGGCGTCTCCGTCGACGAGATCGACCCGTCCACGATGCAATCAAAATTGGTAAAAGGACTTTACTTCGCCGGCGAAGTACTCGATATCGATGCAGACACCGGCGGTTATAACCTTCAAATCGCCTATTCGACCGGACATCTGGCCGGAGAGTTGAAACCTTAACCCGCATGAAAATAATTTCGCGCATCAAACGTCAATTGTTCCGGGGGTATTTCCGCATCGGGGCGGTGATTCATGTGCGTCACTGGCGGGGACACGGCATCCATTCGCCGTTCATGTACGGGATCGTGCGCAACGTGTTCATGAAAAGCAGGATTACCGGACGCGACCGGACACTGTATAACGCACTGATCCGGCACCGGATCGGACGAAAAAACGGGATCCTGCTGCAAAACCTCTACACACATTGCAAAATGGAGCGGTTTGTGCTGGTCGGAGCCATGGATGTACCGCTGCCGCCCGGGCCCGTTTTTTGCATCCTGCTGCCGAACACAACGACCGAAACATTGGGTTTTATGGCCCGCAAAATTTTGGCGCAGTCGGGCTGTCTGGTAGTGCTCGCACCGCACCGCTCGTCGCGCAGATGGAAAGTCGCACAGCAGATCCGGCAACATTACCGCTGCGTCAGCGTGGACCGGAGGGTCATGATGCTGTATTTTGCCGATCCGAAACTGCAACCGCAACACTACCGGATATAAAGCTACCGCCCGGGTAAACAGCATGACGACACATAAAAACTTTCGGATATGAAAATCTATACCAGAACCGGAGACAAAGGAACCACCTCGCTGGTAGGAGGCACCCGCGTAGCGAAAGACCATCCCCGGCTCGAAGCTTACGGCACCGTCGACGAATTGATGGCCCATACGGCCTATTTGCGGGACAACATGGAAAACCATCCGCAGCTTACCCGCTACCGAGACGAATTACTGCAGGTGCTGGATCACCTGATGCGCCTCTCATCGTACCTGGCCACCGAAGAGGAAGCCAAGAAATACCTTCCCGCATTCGACGGCACACAGGTGGCACTGCTCGAACAGTGGATCGACGGCATTCAGAGCACGCTGCCCACAATAGACAAATTCACGCTCCCCGGCGGCCATCCGATCGCCGCCCTCTGCCATATCGCCCGTACCGTATGCCGCCGCAGCGAACGCAGGGCCATTTCCCTGAGCGAACAATATCCTGTCAATGAATTTGTTTTACGCTATTTAAACCGCCTGTCGGACTACTTTTACGTACTGGCCCGTAAAATATCCATGGAATTTAACATAAAAGAAATCCTATGGGTATACGATAAATGATTTTTTTCCTATTTTTGCAGGCTAACGAGGCATAGCTTTGCCAAAGTTGATGTATAGATCATAAAAACAACTAAAATATAACTGCTATGTACTGGACTTTAGAGTTGGCTTCCAAACTGGAAGATGCGCCGTGGCCCGCTACCAAAGAGGAGTTGATCGATTATGCCACGCGGTCGGGCGCACCGCTGGAAGTAATCGAGAACCTTGAAGAAATCGAGGACGAAGGCGACATATACGAAAGCATCGAGGATATCTGGCCCGATTACCCCAGTAAAGACGATTTCTTTTTCAACGAAGAAGAGTATTGATGTGCAAATAGGTCTTAAAATGACTTAGAATGACACTCTTATAGTTAGAAAGCGCGATTTCAAGATCGCGCTTTTTTTCGCTTTATATCACACTATCTGAAAATAAACCTCACAAAAACCCCACAAATTATTCACATTCACCCATTTGATATTTAAACAATTACAGGTAGAATTAAGCCGAGATTTCCTATTGGAAACTTCACAATCAGGACAACACCTAATAAGGAAGGTAAAAAGGTAAAGTGTTTATAATATGTAGTGCATAATGTTGATTCAATTACGATTGCTAAAACTACAGTCTGCACGGTTACGTCATAAAGCAGTACGATTCGTGGTATGAGCGTTACGCGCCGGATCGTGCCAGCCTTCGCAAAGCACTACACGGACGTATCGATAAAATCATTGAAATGCAAACCGCGTTTGATTATTACCTCATAATAATTATCTTCACGTAAAACAATAAACCAGCTATGAGAACGCTTAAAAATCCCTTCATAACCAGCAGCTACGAGTCCGCGGAATACTTTTGCGACCGCGAACAGGAAAGCCGGAACCTGATCCGGGAAGTGACCAACGGAAACAACCTGGCCCTGATCTCCACCCGTCGTATGGGAAAGACCGGCCTGATCCAGCACTGTTTCCACAATCCGGAAATAAAGGGTAACTACTATACCTTTTTTGTAGATATCTATGCGACCAAATCGCTGCGTGATTTCGTGTTTTCCCTGAGCCGGGTGATCGTCGACGGTCTGAAACCTTTCGGAAGAAAGGCGATCGAGGGATTCTGGAACAGCGTCAAATCCCTGCAGGGCGGCATCACTTTCGATCCGGTAGGCAATCCCAGCTTCAACCTCCAGTTGGGCGATATCCATTCCACAGAAGCCACGCTCGACGAAATATTCCGATACCTGGAACGTGCCGCCAAACCGGTCATCGTCGCCATCGACGAGTTCCAGCAAGTCGCGTCCTATACCGAAAAGAACGTGGAAGCATTGCTACGTACCCATGTCCAGCATTGCCGCAATGCCCGTTTCATCTTTGCCGGCAGCCAGCGCCATGTTATGGGGAGCATGTTCACCAGCGCATCGCGCCCATTCTACCAAAGCGTATCGATGATGTATCTGGAAAGCATCGACCTTGCCGAATACGCAGCCTTTGCCCGGGCCCATTTCGAAAAAGGCGGCCGCCAAATCGAACCGGGGACGGTAGAAAGTATCTACGAGCGATTCGACGGCATTACGTGGTATGTGCAGAAAATGCTCAACACGCTTTATAGTATAACACCCGAAAAGGGACAGTGTACGGTAAAAATGATTCCCGAAGCCTTGCAGAATATTCTCGACTCTAATAATTACACCTTTCAGGAAATCCTGTTCCGCCTGCCGGAAAGGCAGAAACAACTGCTCATCGCCATCAATAAAGAAGGCGAAGCCCGCGCGGTTACCTCCGGGGGATTTGTCAAAAAAAACAGTCTCCCGTCGCCGAGCTCGGTACAGGCCGCCCTCAAAGGATTGCTCGAGAAGGACTTTATTACGCACGAACAGGGCGTCTACCGCATTTACGACCGATTCTTCGGAATCTGGCTCGAGGAGAACTATTAACCGGCAGTCCGAATAATCGGAAAGGGAGCGCAGCAGCAAGGTCGAACCCTGCTTGGCCCCTCACCGGAACAAGCGAATACCGCTGCACATGCCCCTTCGTTAACGTGAAAAAACACAGTTATGTGTAAAACCGGATAACTGAATCAGGATTACAAGTTTATCCGTCGGCAGAATAACTAAAAAAGCGCGGGCATTGTCGCTCACACTTTGTATCGGCTCAGGTAAGCCTTGAATTATATAAGCACATGAGGCCCACGCTCGTAAATACGTGGTTTGAGAGAACACCCCGCAATCCGAGCATGGACTCCGGTGCATGAGAGCTTTTCTTGTGCTCGGCTTACAGCCCCACCTAAAACGAAAACAGGAAACTGCAACATAAAAAAGCCGGAGAATTATCATTCTCCGGCACGGGTATCATGCAACCAATGGCTTCTACCTCCTAAATATTCCGTACATATCTATCTCCCTGCTTCTATTTTGCGGGTTTGAGGTACCATTCCTTGTTCTTCTCACCCTTACTGGTCACCCATCCGGCGAAATCAGGGTAAAAATCGTCGATCTTGACGCTTTCGTCCGGGATATGGTAATCGGGAACCGGCAGGTCGATGGCGAACGGATGAAGATCGGCCGTCACATAGTAATACGGGCCCGTCGGATTTCCCTGTTTATCCACGGAACTCTTGTCGTCGTTCCGCCCGAAAGGATACGGGTCGGCCAGCAAGGTCGGGGCATAATTGGTCAGGTGGACTTCTTTGCGGAGTACCCCGGGTGCGAACCCTTCGCTGCTCACGCAAACAAAGGGATTATACAAGGATTTTCTCGTCGTTTTATCCATCGAAACACTTCCGTCCAATTCAGTCACTACAGTGATCGGGCCCTGTGCCACGGCCTGATGGATATCGTCGAACAGCATGATGACGGCTTTACTTTGGTTCGATTCCAGTCCGCCGACCGTCTGCGCCGAGGAAGAGAAATGGTCGATCGTCACGTTTTTAACCGCCGTTGTCGGCATGTCGAGCTGGTAGCCGAAAGCACTTTTGAGCGAGCCTCCGCTGTGTAGCGGAGTAAAAACATCTTTCATGGCGATCAGCTTGTTGTCTTTATCCGTCGTAAAGGTCGTGCTGTAAGCCACCACCACGTCGTTCATGTCATAGTCGCCCTGGCTGGGCCACAAATCCTCGAAAGCCAGCGTCCCTTCAATCGGATCGCCCGTTATGTCGGGGTACTCCTCGCCGGGGTCGATTACCGGTTTGTCCGAATCGTCGATGCCGCCTTTAGGATCGGCATCCAGATAGAACAGCACATCTTTATAATCGCTGTCGGCTCCATCCTCGAAACCGATTACCGTCTTTCCGCTGGCTTTGTCGTAAAGGCTCACGCAGACCTTTTCCTGGTAATTGTTGAAATCGCTGTTCGAGCTTTTGAATGTGCCGAAATTGGTGGGGAGTATCAGCTGTCCCCAGGAAATTTTGAAACCGCTGGGCATGATGAACCATCCGACCGTGATGCCTGCGGGGAATTTATCCGAAGGCTGGCCGTCCTGGCCGAAATATTTCAGCCTCACCTGCATGCCGGGTTTCAAAGGAGGTGTATAACCCGGATACTCGTAATTGCCGTTGTACATCGAACAGTTGGGAAGCGCGACGTACTTGGGCAGGTCGAGGAATTCCTGCAAGGTCTTAGGGGCATGCCCCGTTTCGTAGTAATAGTAGCCGATGGCGTTGGCCCACTGCGAAAGTTCGGAGAGGAACACCAGCTTCAGGGAGGCCTCCTGCGTTATCTCGATATTGACCTTCTCGGCGGGAAGGGCATACTGCGAGTTGTTCGTTCCCGGAAGGAGCACGTTCTGCACGCGATTCATCAACCCGTCGGGAACCGTGGCCGCGTTTTTTTCGAGGTAGTCCGGCTTGCCGTCGATATCATAACCGCCCAGCGGCGTCTGGACATTCAGGATGTTGTCCGGGGTCGATCCTCCGCGTGTCAGGGAAGCTTGTGCGGCCGCCGCGGTACGGTCCTTTCGCTGCGAAGCCAGATTCTCCAGGAAGGAATCGAGGTTGAACGAAATCCCCGACGCGGTTACCTGCGTTTCCACACAGGTGGGCAGGCCGTAGGACTCGCTGTACAACCACACTCTATCGGTGGCCGTGGGCAGGTTGACCACTCCGGAGTATTTGCTGTCCCGGTCGGTGTAGGCTTTAAGCAGCGACTTGACTCCTTCTTTCCGGACCAACAGGCCGTCCTTTTCGATAACGGGATTTTCTGCGAATACTTCGAAAACAGCTTTGTTGCCCTTCATGGAGTAATCGACGTTTATTTTGACATCGGCCACAGTAGCGTAATCGAATCCGTTTCCGCCACCCTGCCCGTTGTCGTCGGGGCCAGAATAATCCGGTTGTTTGACGCATCCCGTCATCAGTACCGTAAATGCCGTAATGCCGGACAACAGCAAAAACAGGCTTTCTTTCGCTTTCATAATAGCGTGTATTTATTAAATATTCATATTCTGCAAACGCTTTATTCCGGAAAGGACAAAACTCCCTGCAAATCCTTTTGCAAATATAAGTTACACACTGATTACTAGAGCAATAATGGCTAAAATTGTCAGACAATAAGGAAAACCGGTCAAAAAGCAGGAGAAAATGAAAATCAGAAAAAGAAACTCTCGCGGTACTTCGTAGGGGTCATGCCGGTATAGCGGCGAAAGTAGCGGCTCAGCGTCGCATGGTCGGGAAAATGCGTACGCGCGGCAATAGCCTTGATATCCAGAGACGAATCCCTGAGCAAGGTTTTTATTTCGAAGATCGTGTAAAAAACGATCCAATCGCGGGCGGACTGGCCACTGATACTTCGGATCAGATTCGTCAGGGATTTTGCGGAAAGGCCCAGTTTTCGGGCGTAGTACGTTACATCTTTATCTGGTGAATGCTCTTCGATGATATAATGCATAAACCTGAAGGCCAATTCCTCTTTATGGGTATACCGGGTTACTTCCGCCATGGGATCGTTGATATAGGCCGCATAAAGAATCCAGTAATAGAGCCGCAGAAATTGCATGACCGTCTCCCTGCGGCAATTTGCCGGCGAATGTTTGTTCCAATATTCCATCAGGTCGCAGTAACTCAGGAATCGCCGGATATAGCCTTCGTCGGAACCGGATACGAGATGCCGGCTCATGTAGAAAAAGAATCCCGGACGCAACCTCCACAGTCCGCTCAACGTGTCGATGAACATCGTCTGGGATATCCGGAAAAAGGTCATGCGAAAATCTTCGCTGACTTCCTTAATGAACGCAAGCTGCCAGGGCAGCAAGGTGAAAACCATATTCGGCGCGATACGGAATTTGTTGTCGAGTACCTGAATCGTGATATGTCCGGATATGCAAACTCCTCCCACTCCTTCCCTGAGAAAAGCGGGACAATCCGACACGGGAAAATCGGAAAGCTCGGTACAAATATGGAACTCCTCTTTTCCCGGCGCCTCTTGTCCAGTTAAATCCGTTAGTGGTTCTTCGTCCATCGACATACTTTATTTCATGACAAAACTAAGCATTTATTTCGCTATAATTTTTTATCGTTTTTCCTTATTGTCAGGCAATCATTGCCCGATTTCATCATAAATATAACTTATAACTTAACTTCGTATAATAAGGACTTTATACACCGAGCCACTCCTTTTATTATCGAACGACAAATATCTGCTATATGCGTGCCTCCGAATGCCCAAACGAAAAAATCCCCGATCACGACGACCGGCAGGAATCATGCCGTTACCCAGGTACCGACTGCTACCCCGACAGTCTGCTCGACGCCATGCTGTCCGGTTTGATTTTCTTCGACTCGGAAGGGATTATTTTCCGCACCAATACGACGGCACGCAAAGACCTCCACCTCGCGGATAGCGTCGCCGGATGCAAACTCGGGGACGTGTGCTCCATCGACTTTCGTGGCAGCAACATCCTCGCCGACCTGCTTTCCCGTTTCCAAGACCCGGCTGTCACACAAGTTCCCTTAACGCAAGACGCCCTCCTTTGCACAAAAGACGGCAAAGTATCCTTTTTTGCCGCCGGCCGAATATCCCGTCTGGAACGGGGGCATTTCGTGTTCGCGTACCGCAATACCGTGGACGAGATGACCAACGAATCCATGATCAATATAGCCCTGAGCGTATCCAAAATATTCCCTTGGTTCTATGATTTCGAGCAACAGACGATGATCATCGACCAACGGTATTTCGACTATACCGGGATTCCGACAAAGGACCGTACGATGACCCTCGAAGCCTTCGCCGAAAGGCTCCATCCGGACGACCGGGCCGCCATGGCCCACGCCTTTGCCTTGCAACTCAGCGGGGTGTACTATCCTCATTCCGTCCCGTTCCGCCTACGTCGCGGCGACGATACCTACGAATGGTTCGAAGGACAATCAGCGTACCTCGGGCAATTGAAAAACATGCCTTACCGCATAGTAGGTATTTGTATGAGTACGCAGACCCATAAGGATACAGAAAAAGCTTTGACTATTGCCAAAGACAAAGCCGAACAAAGCGACCGCCTCAAATCGGCTTTCCTGGCCAACATGAGCCATGAGATACGCACGCCGCTAAATGCTATCGTAGGGTTCTCGAATCTGCTTGCAGGCGGCGATCCGGATATCAGCGAAGAGGAAGCTGACGAGTATGCCGCGCTGATCAGCAAGAACTGCGACTATCTGCTCACCCTCGTTTCGGATATCCTCGACCTGTCGCGCTTCGAAGCCGGCTCCATGGAGTTTTGCTTCACAAACCAACCGCTCGGACACATATTGTCCGACATTCATGGAAAATATGCGGACAGAATACCGGCAGGCGTCAGATTCAACCTGTTGGTACCTCCCCACGACATCCGGATCGACACGGATGCCCTGCGCTTGCGGCAGGTGATGGAACACCTGGTCGGCAACGCATTGAAATTCACAGAAAAAGGCCATATAGACCTCGGTTATTCGCTTACCGGCGACGGAAAGGAAGTTCGGCTTTTCGTCACGGATACCGGGTGCGGCATCCCGTCGGACATGACAGAGAAGGTATTCGACCGATTTTATAAAATTGACTCTTTCAAGCAGGGTGCCGGACTGGGGCTGTCGGTCTGCAAAACCATTATAGAGGGCATGGGAGGCCGGATCGCCGTATCCTCCCAACCGGGGAAAGGCTCCCGGTTCACCGTAAGGCTCCCGATGAAACAACAAAAATAATATAGTCTATGAGTAATGCCAGTCATTCCCCAAAAATATCCGACCTGCACGGTCCTGTGTTCGATGCTATTCCCGATATGTTTGTCCTTTATGACAAAGATCATACGATACTGGACATCCTACATCCCAAACCCGAATTGATGTCGGATCGGCCCGAGGCTTTTATCGGAAAATCCATGACGGAAGAACGCCTAAAACAGGTAGTCGGTGCCAACTATCATCAGCTCGAAGCCGTCATAAGTACCCAAAAACCCAGTCGGTTCGTTTTCCGGCACAAAGGATACCGGAGCGGCAAGATACTTTATTACGAAGTCTATCTTTCCTGGCTGGAAGCCGGCTACGTGCTGGCCGACATCCGCACGGTACACGAAAAATCCGTCGCGCTGATGGAATCCGAGCACCTGCACTATTTCTTTACCGAAGTATTGGAAAACCTCGCTATTCCCGTGTCGGTCAAAAGCATGGATACCGAACGGTACGTCTATTGGAGCAAGAAAGCGGAACAGTTCGGCCGTACGGCCGAAGAGATGATCGACGGAACGGAAGAACTTTTCATGCCGAAAAACAAGGCGTTTCAAGCGCAGCAGATCGACCGCGATATGCTTCAGGGGAAAGAGAAACAGTATCAGGGTGTCGAAAAATACACCCTGCGCGACGGGAAAGAGCACACCTTTGTCGTCACCCGGACACTGTTTTCTTTCGGGGATGAAAAATTGATCCTTAACAGCGCCCTCGATATCTCCGAGCTGAAAGAAACCCAGTCGTCGTTACTGCATACCAAAGACGAGCTGGCCCGCAAGAATATGTCGCTCTCTTCGGCTTTGAGCCTGGCCAAAGTTATCCCGTGGGGGTGCGACGTGGAAAGGGACGTTTTCTACTGCGATTACGACGCTTACCATCCCGATCATGCGCCGGAGCCAGACGGACACGGCTGTTACGTGGTTCCGATGGAACGCTATTTCGCAGGCGTCCATCCCGATTACCGGCAAGAAGCCATCCGGATGATCGCGGAGCTGAAAGAAGGCAAACGGACCGAATTTCACGAAACCTACATGGTCCATTGGTTCAACGAACGCGAATGGGAATGGGTGCAGGTGCAGTGCAGTGTTTCCCGCAGAAGTGTGGGCGGGAAACCCGTTTCGCTGATCGGTTCGGCCCAACGTATTACCGAGCAGAAAGAAACAGAACTGGCGTTACTGAAGGCTAAAGAAGAGTTGAATGTCAAAAATGCCACGCTTTCATCCGTATTGGGTATAGCCCATGTAATTCCGTGGAGCGGAGATTTAAAAACAGGCGTATTTTCATGTGATTATAACGACTACCACCATGAAGAAGCCACAGAACCGGACGCAAAAGGAGAATATGCGCTTACATTCGACCGGTTCTTTTCCCGTATCCACCCCGACTACCGGGAACATGCCATCGAACAGTTCGCCGATCTGATTGCAGGACGCATATCCGAGTTCCACGAAGTCTACCCTATCCACTGGTACAATGACCATGAATACGAATGGCTGGAAACCCAGAGCAGCATTCCCAAATATGAAATTAACGGCGATCTCCGGCAATTGATCGGTTCAGCCCGGGTCATAACCGCCCAGAAACAAATGGAGGAATCCCTGCGCATAGCCAAAGAAGAGGCCGAGCGCAGCAACACGCTTAAAAGCGCGTTCCTTGCCAATATGAGCCATGAGATACGCACGCCGCTGAATGCTATCGTCGGTTTCTCGGAACTGCTGGCCGATGCACAAGACGAAGAAGAGAAGAAAGAATATCTCAACATCATTAAGAACAGTAACGCTTTGCTGTTGCAGCTTGTCGGGGACATCCTCGACCTTTCAAAGATCGAGGCCGGAACGCTGGAATTCTCCTTTGCCGACCATGACCTGAGCGAAATCATGGGGGAACTCGAACAGACGGCCCGCATGAAAATATCCGATCCGGCCATAGAAGTGGCCTGTAAGGAATGCATGCCGGGCTGCACGATCCATACCGACCGGGGACGTCTGCTGCAGGTGATGCACAACTTCATCAACAACGCGGCAAAATTTACCCGGCAGGGGCACATCCGTTTCGGCTACCGCAAACAACCGGACGACCGTTGGTATTTTTACGTGGAAGATACCGGTTGCGGCATCCCTTCCGACAAAATAGACAACATATTCGGGCGGTTCGTCAAGCTCGACGCAAAAGCAAAAGGCACCGGATTGGGTCTTGCCATCAGCAAGAGCATCATCGAAAGGTTGGGCGGCGAGATCGGCGTCACTTCCGTGAATGGAGAAGGATCGACGTTCTGGTTCCGGCTGCCCGCCGGATGCGTCACCACATCCGGTTCGGCAGCCGAAGCCATTGAGAGCCCCCCGGAGTCTCCCTGTCCGGATACCGGGCAACCAACCCTGCTGATCGCCGAGGACGATCCGGCCAACTACAAACTTTTCGAAGTCATGCTGAAAAAACATTACACGCTCCTGCACGCATGGAACGGAAGGGAAGCCGTAGAAATATTCAGGGCCAACCGTCCCTGCATGATCCTGATGGATATCAAGATGCCGGAAATGGACGGTTACGAGGCTACGGCCGCCATCCGCGAGCTGTCGTCCGACATACCTATCGTCGCAGTGACCGCATTCGCCTATCCTGAGGACATGCGAAGGATTCTTTCCAGCGGGTTCAACGGCTGTCTGCCCAAACCCGTGAGTGCAGAAAGCCTGAAAAAAAAGATATCGGAGTTGTGTCCCGGGAAATAAGGAGTGACCTTGCCTTTCTTTTTTATGCCACCGGGCATTAAGTGGCATAACGGAGCGCTGCATTTAACCAATGGCGCTTACCGATCTAAAAAGCCGAATCGAAGATTCAGTTTCTCCCTATTTCAACAGCGAGTCCTCGTATACGGCAGATATGAATCAGGACGGACAGAAAAATGACCTGATCTACATTCCGAACACTAAAGACGAGCTGCTTTTCATCGATAAGAACGGATTTACGGCCGCCGACCAGGCCAATGGTCGACATTCTCAATCTGGACAATCTGCTGAACAGCTCCTGGAGAGTAATAAAAAGCACGAGCGCCTGCAACGAAGGCAGGCTGCTTCAATATGAAGGCGTCAACGACAACAACGTTCCCCGGTTTCGATGTACTACGACAAAGCGAAACAAAACCTCCCGACCCACACCTTCGAAAGCGCACTGGACACTACCAACTGCTGGCAACTGCAGATCGGCATCCGGTATTTCTTCAATTAGCCGGGGAGTTTACGATTGCTGAACAATACAAGATTATGAAAAAGACAGGGCATCGGCCCTGTCTTTGTTATTGGCCCTTAGCGGTCCAGTTCATCCATTTTCCGGATCAGCGCATCATACAGCTTTTTGAGAAAAACAGCCCGCTCGTTTTTACGGTTGCGGATCGCTATAAACCGGTTGTAAATATGGGGAAGTTTGATGTGGAACATCTGTTCAAAAATCCGGACAATCTCTTTAATATCGCATTGCCCTCCATCGATGCAACCGGCCAGATACAACCCGTAAATCAATTCGGTCAGTTCGCTGACCGTACCGGTCCAATGCGCAGCGACGTTCCCGGCCGGTGCGACATTCCGGTCCATCCCTTTGGGAATAACCATCAACAACAGTTCCTCTTCCGCTTTCAACAATTTCAGCACATAGTCGGCCTGTCTGGAAGTAATTTCGTAATTACCTACCGCCAAAGAAAACCTGATTCGCGTCTGGCGGATGGTGCGCAGTTGTTGTATCGCATTCCGTTCGTGCGAGTAATAATCGCAGATTAACCGGTTAAAAACCGCCGTAATTCGTTCCTGGTTCGGCAAAGAGGTCAAACCGATCATCTTGTTACAAAAAGTTTGGGCATTTTTCATGATTAAAAAAGTTTTTAATGAAACACTAAGGTTGAACCTTCCTAATCATGAACCATGAAATATACATAACAATATATTAATTATCAACACCTTCACTAGCATCAAACAGTAAATTTCGAGCAAAAAACAGGCAAAATCGACCCAAGAAAGTATCTGGTTAAGATTTACTTCCTCAGCAATTATTGTTTCTCTTCGAAAAATATTTTGAGAATCCCACCGCGACGAAGCAGCGGAAAATAGTGATCGCTAATGTACCGATACGGAACTCCGTTTGCCACACCTTTTATTTCATGAAGCAAAAGCTTGTGCCCGGCTGTGTCCGCAACAGGTGTATGGTTGAAAATCCCGAGCAGTGCCTGCTTTCCTTCCAATTCGGATTTTTCGATCAGCATACGTAATCCAGGCCAGTCTTCAGAACCGTTGTACAGGTATATTTTTTCCGCAGGAATACCGAATTCGGTCATCAGGTAACGTTTGATTGACACCGCGCGCCGCCATGCCATACGGTCGTTTGCGGCAAAATCGCCGTCAGGCGAAGCAAAACCTGCCACAACAATCGACTTCAGCATAAAATCACGCGATTCCCGCAACTTCGCTAAAGCAGCGGCTACTTCCGAAAGGACTCTGCCGTTATCCCGATAATCCGGCATTATCTGATAAGCCTGTGGAAAATAGATGGCCGCGGCACGCTGCATGTCGTCCGCATAAAGGATACGACCATCGGTCATTTCCGTAAACTCCTGCCGGTTGTAAAAGGCCATATACGGATACTCCCGCATGAGCTCTTCCGCAAAAAGACCGGCAGCGTCAGGCACCGTATCCCGGACTTCGGGTTCCGATCTTTTTGCGACCGGAACCGGGGCAGTTCGGACCTCAACCGGCAGAATAATCAGGTTTTCAGCAATCGTCTGCCCAGAAGGATCACCCTCCGAACACGGGGTTATCTTGACCGCCTCCAGGCTCAATTCGGCACCTTCCATCCATCGCTGGTAAGGTACCGTAACGGAATACCGCTGCGCATCGTTGTTTCTCAAGTAAAACAGAGCCGGAGGTACCGTCTGTTTCGACAAAGCTATGTGCCTGGCCCGGGAAATCCCGGCCAATCGTCCCTGTACGATAATCGCCGGGAACGACCACGTAAAACTATCCTTCATCAGCCGGGGGACGATCACTACATATTGTCCGCTGCGTACCGCCCTCCGATCCGCCCGTATCCGGAACGACATCTTGACACTATCTTTCTGAATACGGAAATTCAGGTCCGATACACGAACCGGGATACCGGATCCGTTCCCGGCAAACGACGGCATACAGGTAAAACCACACAACAACAGGAATAGTATTTTTTTTTGCATCGTCTTATTTTAACGGCACTCTCATTTAATCACAAACACCAGGCTGATACCGACGCGGCCCGGCCCGAAACAAAACCGGGTGGCACGTTCAGCCGCTTCGTTGCTGCCGTCGCAGTCGAACCTATCGTACTGCAATACGGCACCTCCGATCCCGGCACAAAACTCCAGCCCCCAGCGGGGCAACACGGCCATATGGTATCCGTAGGTAAGCCCGAGCCCGAATGCATCCCCTTTATAGCGCGCCCCCTTCTCAAACAATGAAAAGATTTTATAACCGCTGACATTGTAATTCCAGTACGAGACATTCGCACCGAAAAAATGACCGTTCATCCGTTCGCACAACCAATACCGGAACTCGGGACGAACCATCCAATGATCCAGTTTTTTATTGCATTCGAGGGATTGCGAACTTTTCCACCGGTTATTGGCCGCATAAACTTCCACCGAAGTGCGACGCCCCAATCCGAACTCTACGCTCAGATTTGGGGAAGCGGTTGCAATCCAGTGAACCAGATTCGTCTTGGCCGCGACTTTAGGCAATCCTTTATATGCAACGTAAGATTCCACCGGCATCCTGTGTGAAGCGGGCAGCCGGGCATCGATCAGGTCTCCGACGCTGTCCCGGGATTCCGGCTCAACGACTACTTGAATCACTTGTACCGGTTCGGATTTATCCAAAGGCAGCGACCTGTCGGGACGGGACAGGGCACTTAACGAACGGATGTCCGTAGCTATATATCGGTCTCCCGTTTCCGGATCCTCAACCGCTGGTGGCCGACCGATACCCGGCGGTATCACCGGAGGCGGAACCTCTTCTTTACCCGGACCGATGATAACCATATCCTGATGTACGAGACAGGTAACCCGGGAGATTTCCGTGACACGGTCGAGAATTTCCCGCAGGGACAGTTCCGCCGCGGGAAGATTGATCACCTGCGAAGCATCGAATACGGCACTGTTATAGGCAAACCTGTATACGGTCTGCCGCTCGATCTGGATGAAGAGGTCGCGGGCCGGCAATTCGGTACCCGAAAGCACGATTCGGACTTCCTGTGCTGAGAGAGTCGCAAAAGAAAGCAAATAGACAAAAAAAACGGCAATGATCTGGATACATAGAAGCTGGTGTCTGAGCATAAGCATAGGCTGGATTGGCGGACGGACTTATTTTTTTGTAATCCGGACCGTATTTCCGTCTATTTCATAATTGAATTGCGGAGTGGTATTCTGTAATGTAAACAATACTTTATCCAGAGAGGGATCCTGTTCGAAAACAGCCGTAAATTTTCCGTCGGGCAGCGCCTCCCCGGACATATCGATCGTCACCCCGAAATATTTGGATATAACGTGCAGGGCATGTTCGAGCGGTATCTCCTCGAACCTTAACTGTGACATCCAACGGGGCAGCTGATCCTCCACGACATCCCGCAGTACCGCATGCTCCGACTTGTTGTCTATCCGGATTTGCATATGCGGATCCAGATGGTAAACTCTTTTCCCGCAGGAGACATCGAGCAAACCCTCGGTCAGTACGATTCCGCTGGTGGTACTATCCCGGTAATCCTGCACGTCAAATTGAGTTCCTGTCGCCACGGCCGTCAAATTCCTCGCTTTAACCGTAAAAGGACGCTCCCGGGAAGCATTCACGATGAAATACGCTCCTCCGTCCAGGTATACTATGCGTTGCGACATAAAGTTCTCGCAATAGCCCACGCTGCTGTTGCTGTTCAACCACACCTGGGAGCCATCGGGCAGCATAAGGTGCTTTTGTTCCCCGCTGCCCACCGATTCTATCACATCGGACAAACGGGTCAGTTCAAAGCGGTCGTGAACCCGCAGGTTCCGCAGATACAACGCTGAAGCCGCAACGACAAGTGCAGGGATCACGACGGCAGCAATACGAAAACCCATTCTCCTGTACAACGGTCTCCTCCGTTTTCGCGGTTCCGGATCACGCACCCGGCGATGCGCGACAACACCCATCAATTCCCGGTACGATGCACGGACTTTATCATCCGGATCGGGATCGAAACGTACTGTCCTGTCAAACGCCTTTGCCAACGCCGCATCCTTCTCCTCCCGGTGAAGGTCATTGGCAAACCAAGCCCGAAACCGTTCCGCCGACTGCCCGTCGACATGCTCCTGGGCAAGATACAGATCGATTATCTCCTGAATTATTTTTTGAGAATCATTGCTCATAAACGTAGTCGTACAAATAGGCCGGCTAATCTGGCATCTAATAATAATACAATCTAAACTCTCTTTTGTCCAACACCGGAATCAATGGATGAATACGATGATCGCTTTCAGGACGTGTCTGATCTTTTTCAGGGCCTGGGACAGGTGGTTCGCTACATTGTGTTTGGATATTTCAAGATGCTGGGCGATCTCTTCGTGGGAAAGGTTTTGCTGCCGGCTCATCTCAAAAATTTTCCGACGCATCGACGACATGTTTTTTACAGTCAGCTCGATCAGCAGCTCCCTCTCTTGAGCAATCAGGATATCCTCGGCCGTCAAATGCTCTTTGTCGTCGGGATCACGCTGCTGCTGATACCGCTCAAAAACTTTTTGACGCTTGAACAAATTAATGACCGCATTGCGGGCAATCGTGTAAAGCAGGGTTTTGATATTTTTAGCGGGATCGAGTTCGGCCCGCCTTTCCCAGAGAACCATAAAAACATTCTGTACGATCTCCTCTGCCTCTTCACGGGACCGCAACAGCCTGTACAGGAAATTTTCGATGGGTCCCCGGTAGTGCACATAGACGGTTTGAAAAGCCTCATGACTTCCGTCTCGGAGAGCTTCCAGCAATTCGGGAGTCACGACCTCACTTTCAAGAGGCCGTTCCCGGCTGTTTAATTCCAGCTCCTCCTGATCGGGAAGAGCCGAAGCTAAATCTTTACTCATACTTGTTGCGACAAGGGTGTTTCTATTCATTCCGGACAAATATGCCAATAATATTTCACAATCGATCGTCTCAAACCGGGAGGTTGCCCGCTCAAACAGGCTTTCGCTCCGGCGTACCGCCAATCGGATTTTTTTTGCAATTCCAATCCTTTCCGAATTGCAAAAATGATACGAACAGAACGCTGATGACAGCTGCCGACCACTTCGATTACTGACAAATTTCTCGCCGCAATTTTCATTTTCCGAAAATAGAGAAGGTGCGGCGTTTTTTTTCCCTAAATGAGAGTTTCAATGTTACTGATGTTGCATAATCAGTTGACAAAAAGGAATAAACGTTTCTATATATCCCCCGGCCAAGCTTGTATTAGAAAGTGTAACAGGAAGCAGAGCCGGACAAAAACACAGGGACAATATGGCCGGAAATACGAGCAAGGTCCTATTTCCACTATTTGATTCAAAACCGAATATAAACAAACGTATTCAACTTTAATTAATTTATTTTATTATGAAAACATTCAAGTACTTATCTGTAGCATGTTTGAGTTTAGGGATACTGGCATCGTGTTCCAAAGACGCGAACCAGGGCCCCGCTCCCTCCAACGGAGAAAAGCATGTGGTCATATCCATGGGAGACGTCCAAACGAAAGCCTCCGACCCGGTAGGCTTGCTCTCCACAACCGCGGACGTAGACAACATCGCCATTTTTGTTACGAACACAGCAGGTACGATCCTGAAAAAAGTGGAGGTCGACAAAAACCTGACGGCCGACTCGGATTGGGACAAACTGACCACCGCAGGTCTGCTGATTCCCAATGTCGGGACGGAAGCCACGGACCTCGCCGTTTACGGCAATTACAAAAAAGGTGCTGAAACTTATGTAACCGGTGCAGTTGGCGACAAAGTGACCGTAGCGGCGACCTTTAACCAACAGCAGGGCTCGAAAGTGCTTTACTCGGGGGCGGGCGCACTCTCGTCATTCGACGTAAGCGTTGAAAACGCAAACGACGAGAACGTCTATACTTTCACGGGAAATATCTCCATTAAACCGGTTATGGCCCGTCTCCAAATAAAGCAGGTGTCTTTCGTTGCAAACGGAAGCGAGACGGTTACCAACAATTCGAACGGGAAATCAGCCCTTGTCGAATGGACCGGCCTGACCGGCGAACTGCTGGGAGTATACCTCAACAATTTCTACAAACAGTATAACGGCGCAGCCGTGGCGGCATCGCTGATGACCAATACCACCGCTTTCGAGCGGGCGACCGAAGGAAAATGGCTTTTTGGCGCCGATGCGAGCGAAACGAACGAAGCGGCGTTCGCCAGCTACAACCAATGGAATACAAGTGCATACACGCCGTATGACCTGGATGAGTTCAACACCCCGGCCGATCCCGATGCTAAAAAGTGTTTCGCATTCAACTTCTTCCCCGGACAGACTCCGTACCTGCACCTCAACCTGGGTAACGTATCTGCAACGACGATCACCAGCGACGACGAGGAAGCGTACAACCCCAGACTGCTGCCGCTTTCGAAATATGCGAATATCGTGAACTTCACGACAGGAGGCCAGAACGTCACCTTTGAAGCGGGTAAAATCTACAACGTCAACGTCGAGATCAAACCGCAGTTCATGCACACCGACCTGAACCCGGTCGCTTACAACATTACCCTTACCATTACTATCGCAGATTGGGTGGAAGAAAACATCGACCCGGAGTTCCAACAGTTGTAGTAATCCTTTAATCACAGGGGGGAGGGGCGCTCTCCCCCCCTTTTTACTGTAAAGACACAGCTAATTGACTGAGCGAAATGAAAGGATTCAACTATATCATTACCATCCTATTGTCGGCATTGGCACTGTCGGGATGTATCCGCGATGACGGCTCCGGACTGGATTGCGAACGTACCCGTATCTCGTTCACCTATTACGGCGACATTCCGGGACGATGCCGTTTCCTGGAAAAAACCGACCAGGTAACCCTGTTCGTCTACAACAGCGACGGGAAACTCGTGATGACCCGGACAAAAAGTATCGGCGACCTGCAGGGATACAAGGGGATTAACCTGAACCTGCCCAACGGTGAGTATTACCTGATCGCCTGGACGAACCTGACCGACTGTACCGAAATACACGATTCGGGCAAGCTTTCCGACGCCGTGCTCGGTTGCCGGGATTATTACGCCGGGAATCCGGTCATCGAACAGGAAAACGACAGGATTTATTATGCCTTTAAAAAAATCACGGTCGTACAGAGCGAATTCCGGGATGAAGAGATGCAATTCACGCAGGCCCACATTCCCCTCCACATTTACATTACGGGAGCGGCGGCCCCTACCAAGGCCGATGCCCCCGTTGAGGTGGACATTGCCAACCTCCACCCCCAGATGGGATTCGACGGCACAGCTTCCAGTTCGCTTAAAAGCGTTTACCGGGCCCAGCTCGTACACGATGCAGAAACGGGTGATTATACCTCCCGTATCAATGCCTATCGTTTTCTCAACGACAACGACGTGCAACTGACACTGTCATCCAGCGGCGGCACCGTCCGTTACAAGACCGTCAATCTGGTGGATTTCATGAACGAACATTCCATCTCGGTAGACGATAAAGACGAAGTGGAAATTGCCATACGCTTCAGATTCAACAACACTTCGGTAGATGTTACCCCTTGGGAAGAAGAAGATATCGACCCGACACAAAAATAGGAATCCATGCAAAAGGATAAGATATTCAAAACTATATTGCTGTTTTGCATCCCCTTGTTGGTGTTATCGTGCAGCAAAACCGCCGGGGATGACTCCCCGGGACAGGATGCCAACCTGGCATTGGCCCTTATTACTCGCAGCGAGAACGGCGATCTGGCGATTACCGGTGAAGACCGATTCACCAGCCTGGCCGTGTACATATTCAACAACGACAACGGCGACCTGGAATTCTCCGAACTGATCACGGACTTCACGCCGGAATCGTCGGCAAGCCTTTACACCAAATCGGTCCGGGTAACGCAAGACAAAAAGGCGGTTTATGCGATCGCCAATTATGCAGGCCAAAGCTTTACGGCAGCCGGACAACCGGTAACGATCACCGAGCAGACACCCCGGTCGGTACTCGACGCACTGCAAGTCGCTTCCGCGACTTTCGCGGGCAACGATATCGTCATGGTAGGAAAAAAGGTAGTGGAGATGACCAGTACCGCAGTGAATGCGTCGATAGAAATGGAACGGCTGGTAGGCCGGCTGGATTTGCACGTTTATAAAGCCGCAGAGCTGACAGACGATGCGGTGGAGCTGGTTTCTATAATCTTTTGCAACCAGGTGACCAAAAGCAACGTCCAGTACCAGAGCAACGCAATGCCCGCAGGCGATATCCGCCAGACGGAAACGCATACACCTTCGGCGGCGACTTTGCTGGAAGTGGTGCCCGACAATACCGATTATGCTTCACGCACGCCGTCCGATGCCGAAACGTCGTTCTACAGCTACCAGAATATTTCCGGGGCAACCGATCCGTCGGGAGCCGCCCCGGACGACTCCTCGACACCGTACCTGCTGGTAAATGTGAAAGTAAACGGCGCTCCGGTCACCTATCGCGGAGACCTGAAGAATCTGGCCGGACTGTACGACCTGGAACGGAACAAGGTATACCGTATCAAGACCGTCGTAGGGGAACCCCAAGGGATACTGTATCTGCGTATAGAGGTTATGAAATGGGATACGGAACTTTCGGAAATTACTTACGACAACCGGGCTTTTACGTTTTCAGGAACGGATAACGGAGCCAACCGCGGAGAGGTATCCATGTCCGATCCAGCCACTTTCAGCTTCAACCTTACGGCGCCTGCCGGAGCGGTCTGGGCGGCCAACCTCACCAACGGACTCGATTTCAAACTGCTCTCCGAAGGAGATTATGTTTCACAAGGCATTACCAGGGTCACTCCGTTCTACATCCGGATCGTGCCCTCTAAAACCTTTTCCGCAGGCGCAGACCGGCAAAGCCGGTTCTATATCACCGTAGACGGACAAAAAGCGACAATCAATCCAAACGGTGCGGGAGGCCCCTTCGACGACGGACGGAAATATCCGGGAACCGAAACCGAAATTCTGATCAAACAAATACAATAATGAGTGCCATGATACGAAAGCATACGATATTACCGATCCTCGCGCTGGCTGTCCTGTTTCTCGCCCCGTCGTGCCAAAAGGACCGGGGTTACTCGATCGCTGACGACGGCAGCCTGATGCTCCAGGTCATGTTGCCGGTGGAGCAATTCACCAAAGCGTCGGAAACCGGTGCGGACGAACTGAACGAAAATAAGGTGTCGACACTGGACGTCTTTATCTACCAGGAAGGCGAAGAGGCTTGCGTCCACTACCAGCGTATTACTCCGGCGGCCGGCCTCGTCCGGTACGGACTGACGAAAATGCAGAAAGATTTTGCCCTGAACGCCGGGTATACGGTATATGTCGTAGCGAACGGAGGGACGGCCACCGGCAGTGCGAAAAGCCTCGCCGAATTGAAAGCGGCCGTCATCGCCGAAGCGTTGGATCCCGATGCGGTACAGTCTGCGCTGCTGATGGACGGAAAATCGGCGGTAACGGTGCTGAACGACGGTACGAACACAAACAAAAACATCGATGTATCGCTCAAAAGGGGTGTTGCCAAAATCCGGGTAAACCTCAGCTACGGTACGGACTACCAGCCCACAGGCCAGGTAACGAAGAAACTGGTCAACTACGCGTACGACAGCCGGGTGCTGGAAAGCGGCGACGCCTATTCGCCCGCCCTTGCCACGACTGCGTCCTATACGAATACGGATGCCGTTTCGGGAGATGCGGATCAAATCATCTTCTATTCATACGCAAACGACTGGAACAGCGCAGTAGCCGACGAGACATTCATTTACCTGAACGTACCGATCCGAAAAGGAGCGGGTACCGAAAACCATTATTACAAACTTCCCGCAAACTACCGGCTCGCGTCCGATGGGAATGACCCGGCCCACCTGTACAAACTGCGGCGCAACTACATTTACAACATCACTGCGCATATCAACGGCGACGGAGGATCGAGCGCACCGGAAGCGGTTACATTGGAAAGTGTCAATTACCAGGTGGTCGACTGGACGACCAACCACGTGGACGTATGGATCAAGAACATCATGTACCTCTACATCGACGAACAGGAGATCGTAATGAACAACATCAGCACCTACCTGACCGGGTTTCAGTCTTCATCGGACAACGTGGAGATTCAGAACCTGAAGGTATTCGTCGAAGGAGTCGAAACTTCGACTGCCGGCGTGTCGGTCACCCGTGAACCTTTCGTGCACAACGGATCGATCACGATCAACAGCACCATTCCGGACAATTTCGTGCCGAGAACCATCACTTTTGACGTGGAAAACGGTGACCATATCGTGCAGAGTGTCAAGATAACGCAATATCCGCCCATCTGGATCGGACACATCACGTCGCAGGATGTGGACGGAACTAAAAACCGCAACATGTACACGGTCAACATCAAACAGGCTGACCTGCGGACGATTCCGATGCCGGACGTGCCGACCAAGGGAAGTTGGGGTGATGCCCACATACGCGGTTATTACCAGGAACTGACCGGACAACTCTACACCGGACCGCACCCTTACAACCCCGTCAACGACGGCAGGCAGGAGATGGAGTACGGATATTGCCAGATCGGTTACCCCGTACTGGATAAAAACGGCTATACCGATCCCTCGACCGAAAACCGGTGGATGATCTCTCCGAACTTCATGTTCGCCTCGCGGGTCTCCTCCTCGACGGACAAAGTCGATTTCTGGGCCGCCGTGAGCCGGTGCAAAAACTACTCCGAGACCGGTACGGACGGCGTGACCTATACCGGATGGCGCATGCCGACCTATGCCGAAATGCTGCTGCTGGACATTCTTCAGAACGTCAGCAAAAGCGAAATCAAGGAGATTACCGACCGGCACCGTTACTGGACCGCCGACCCCGCGTCCAACTCGGCATTCCGCATCCTGAATCCGTCCGGCGGTACGAACGGAGAAAACGCCAGCTATGCGGAAGTGCGCTGCGTGCGGGACATAGACCGCCCCTTATAGCCATTTGAAAAGATACGATTAATAAGATACGATGATGAAAAAGATATGTTACATCCTGTTGCTATCCCTGATCGCAATCCTGACCGCGTGCCAGAAATACGATCCCGGGACGGAACCTGTATCCCGAAGCGGAGACGGAGAGGTTCAATTCGCCTATTCGGTTCCCGACTACACGGTTCTCCGTACCCGGTCCGGCGAAAACACGGTCAGCGATATCAGCCTGCTGCAATTCGACGCCAACGGACTGTTCCTCGGCCGTTCGACCGCTACTGACATGCTGGCAGGAACCTTTAAAGCCAAAATCTCGGGGAGCACCCGCATTATCCATTTCATTGCCAATTACGATTGGAGCACGTTCGACGAACGCGGTTCGCTGGGTAAAGATGAGCAAACCCTCATTCCGGAATTCGAATCCGACGGCTGGGTACTGTGGGACCGCAGGGAAATCGATAATTTCAATACGCCGCCCCAGGTAAAGCTGCTGCGCAACCAGGCCAAAGTGACCGTGGAAATCGACCAGAACCTGCTGGATCTGATGGCCCAAGGACAGCGCGAGCAATTCACCATCGAAGGGTTCGCCCTCTACAATTATGCGACCCGGGGCACCGTCGCCTCCTTCCGGCCGAATGCAACCGATCCGTTCGAATGGTCGGCGGACCATCCCACCCTCCCGGGTAATCCGGGGATGTGCACAGACAAGCCTGCCGGACTCGACACCGAGCCCAAATATATGTTCGAAAGCGACAACAGCTACAACAACCAGACGGTCGTTATCCTGCACGCCGGCGGTGCATACAAGAAATATTACAAAATCCAGCTGATCGACAGCGAGCTGAACCTCTATCCGGTCGTAAGGAACACCCACTTCAGGATCAGGATCATCGATTACATGCCCGGAAACATCGGCTCGGGAAGCGTCGAAGATGCGCTAAACTCGCCGCCGATCAACGACCTCTATGCGGAGATTATCAAGGAGTCGCCGGAAATTTCGGACGGATCGGACCGCCTGACGGTAAACCCAATCGTCAACATCCTGACCAACCCGGGAACCGGTGTAGCGACACAGCGGCTCGAGCTGGACGTAAAGTACGAAAAAAGCAATGTGATCACGAACGGCGACCTGCGCAATCCGCAGGTGCTTTCCGATCCCGACGGCATCCTGGACAACCTCACCATCGACCGGACTGCGGGCAAGGTATATGCCGACGTGAAAGTCGTCGACGAGGGTTTCAAACGGGCCGAAATCAGAATATCGGCCGGAGCGCTCTCGCGGATCGTGACGGTTATCTCCTGCGAAAAATTCACGTTCGAACCCGCAGGAATGCCTTCGGGAATCAACAAAGGCGACTCGAAAACGCTTACGTTCAATATCCCGGATGAAATCCCGGCAGCCTACTTTCCATTGGAGTGCGTGATTACGGCCCGCAACCTGGAACCGACCAACGCCAGCCGGAACAACCTGCGGATCGAGTCGAATGCGGACGGCAGCATCGACTATATCTATACCGCCACACAGGCGGGACCGCAAACGGTTTACTTCCAGAATTCGAGGAACCACAGCGGAGAACTAGTGACGATATCGCACCCGATATTCAAAACCGCCTACGTCGGACCGGCACTGACGCTCGTCGCCATCAACAGGCACCACACCACCTACCTGCAAAATTGCGTGGGTTACGGTGCCGGGCAAGAGGCGCTGGTAACCTTCTACATGTCGGAGGATGCATTCGCCCGCCAGTCCCTGGTACTGTTCCACGCCCCGAACCTGACGCCGTCGGACATGACCGGATTCAGCGACGATGGAAACGGTTATTATTACTACACGCCTGCCGGGCCGGGAACGCAAACGGTCAGCTTCAAAGTGACCTCGGCGGACCTCGACCAGGACGAAGCGGCCCGGACGGTGAAACTATACCACGATAACATGGAGGAATTCACGTCGCTGACCTACGAATATTACCTGGTCAATACGCAATTCCTGCGCAGGAAGTTCAAACGGGCGAACCATGCGACCAACCTGGGCAACGGCAAAGCGCTGTTCGTCGTGAGCGCCTATGCCCTGAGGCACGACAATCACGATCCCGCCACGCACGGCAAAACGGGCCGAATAGAAGCGGAAGAGATCGGCAGCGGCCTCGCACACGGCTGGAGACAATGGTACATGATTCCAGGAACGCGCCTCGACCACCTGATGTTGTTCGAGATCGAAGAGAGCAGCGACCGCCGGGCCACGCGGACCCTGCGCCGGATTATGAAAGAAACTTCCGATATCATTACGCTACGCGCCGAGTAATTTTCCCGGATCGGACCGTAACATTTGCAAACCAAGGTGACCGGCCGCCGCCGATAGAGCGGCCGGTCCATAAAGAAGAATAATATTCCATGATGAAAAAAGTTATCCTTTCGCTCGCTTTTGCCGCCATAGCACTCTCGGCCGGAGCCCAAAGGGTCGTACTGAAAAACAACGTCGTTTACGATGCGCTGGCGACACCGAACCTGGGTATCGAACTGGGACTGGGCCGGGCGACGACCCTGGACATATCCGGCAATTACAACCCGTTCGAGAAATCGAGCGGCAAAATATTCAAACACTGGCTGGTACAGCCGGAATTCCGTTATTGGCTCTGCGAACGATTCAACGGGCATTTCTTCGGAGTACACGGTCTCGGCGGAGAATACAACATCGCCAAAGTCAAACTCCCGTTCGGGCTGGCCAAAAACGGCAAGGATTACCGTTACGACGGCTCCTATGTCGGCGGGGGCGTGAGTTACGGTTACCAATGGATGCTCGCCCGCAAATGGAGCCTGGAAGCCACCGTAGGCGTCGGATACGTACGATTCAATTACGACAAGTATCCCTGTTACGACTGCGGCCAGCGGCTCGAATCCGGAAACAAAAACTATTTCGGCCCGACCAAAGTGGGCATTAACCTGATCTTCGTTATCAATTGATATAATCTGAACGCCCGATGAAAAGAGCATTAACCGCTATTCTGTCGCTGTTTTCAGTGGCCCAGCTATGGGCTGCCGCGCCGGAAAAGCTGACCCCGGAAAACACCAAAATACGCAAAGTAGACCAGAATGTGGAAGTCTCGTTCGACGTCACGGTCGACAAGCTGAAACCGAACTACAAAGTCGTGATATCTCCCGTCCTCTATAACGGGACAAACCGACAGGCGCTCGACGAAACCGTCGTGACCGGCAAACGGCGCAGCCTGTACGAAACCCGCAACAGGGAGACTGCGGACAAAGGTACGGCCATCGCCCGAAAAGAACTTCCCGCGACGATCCGCTACCGGGCGATCGTTCCGTACCGCGACTGGATGAGTTCCGTCTCACTGGCCGTCGGGCAGACCGTCACCGGCTGTTGCTCGGAAGAGACACGGGCCGACCGGATCCTCGCCGCTGACAAGCTGCTCTATTATGAGATCGACCCGGCTTTCGGCACGGTACCCCTGGAATACCAGCTCACCGAGCTTGAAAAGTACTCACTCGAAAATCCGTTCCTGCACCCCGTGGAAGATTACCCGAACCGTTACGACATCCTGTTCAACGAACGCGACAAAGGCACCTCGGTCGTTCAGTTCAAGGTCGGTTCGCACATGATCGACATGAATATCCCCGGGAACAAGGAGCTATTGAATGCCGTAGGGAAAGCATTCAGGCTGATCCTCGACGATCCGAACGCATCGCTCAAACAGATCGTGATCGCAGGCTACGCCTCTCCCGAAGGTTCGTTGGCCTTTAACACCGCCCTTGCACAAAAACGGGCCGAATCGTTCAAAAACTACCTGCAGCACAACCTCGACATGCCGCAAGACGACAAACTGTTCGAACTTTACAACGGCCGTGAAGACTGGGACGGCCTGCGCAGGCTGGTCGCGGCATCGGACATGGAATACCGCCAGGAGGCACTCGATATCATCGACAGCTACACGATCGAACAGGAAGAGAGGAAAACCAAGCTGAAACAACTCGCGGGAGGAAAGCCCTACGCCTACATGCTGGAGAGTTTCTACCCGTCCCTGCGCAATGCCGGATACCTCCAGGTATATTACGATATCGACCGGACGGCTTCCATCGCGACGGCGGTCACCGACGAGAACGGCCGCACGACCTGGATCGATCCCGACAGTCCCGAAAACATCGGGGTCACGCTGATCAATAAAGCGATGAAACATATGACGGCCGGCGATTACGAAACCGCCCTGAAGGAGTTGGAAACCCAGCGGGACAACCCTGCGGCCCAGAACTACATCGGCGTCTGCTTCATGATGAAGGGGGATTACGATCAGGCTGAGACATTCCTGCGCAAAGCGGAAAAAAATGGAGACCAATACGCACCGATCAACCTCGAACATATCCGCCAAGCCAAACGGATCGAATTCTAAGGTTCATCCCGACCGGAAATATCGACCTCGGCATAGACAATGAAAAACACGACACTACTGCATCATCTTTTCTCCGCAGCGCGACGAATCGTCGCGCTGTTTTTTTACTAGTATGCCTTCCGACTTCGGCCTATACCCTGTCCTGCGCTTCGCCGGTGCTGAACTCCTTGTCCGCAAACAGTTCGGCCAGACCGGTAATCTGCTTGAGCCGCAACAATTCATCCCGTTCCATCCCGATATGGCGCATGATCCACTGATCCGACATATTCGCACGGGAAAGTTCGGCGATAATTTCACTCATCAGTTCGATGTTATGCGTCCCGCGCGCCCGGTTGTGCCGGATCGTCGACGCCATCCGGTTGGAAATATCCTTCTCGATCACCGACACCGGCAGCAACCCCTTCTCCCGTTCGTAAATCCGGCGGGAGGTTTTCAGTACCTGATAGCGATGGTAGCCGTCCACCAGTTCGTAGACGTCCCCTTCGGCATCGTAATAACAAACGCACGGCATCGTGTAGCCGTCTTCCCAAATGGAAAGTTCAAGTAATTTCATTTCGGGCGGAGCGACGATATTGGGATTGTAGCTGTTGGCCACGACCTTTTCCACCGGAACGGCCCGGATGTTATAGACAGGACTGCGGTACTCTTTCATCTGTTTAGGATCGCAACAACGATTCATATTTTTCCATGATTTTCTTGCGGCGGAGCGTTTCGTTCTTGTTGGGAGAGAAACCCATATACTTGCAGGCATGGTCGTTTCGCAGGATGCAAATGCAGATCCGTTTAAACGTAGGCAGCTGGCTGAACTCCGGAACGTCGATGTCGTCGAGATACTCCATCCTGACCGGTTTTTTGTCGGTACGGTACCCGCTTTTCTCACCGATGCGGATCGGAATACCCGCCTTTTGCAGCCTGGCGATGGTTTGGTCGGAGAGGCTGCCGCCCTTGTCGCGCCAGAAACGGATGCTCACGGAGAGTTTCTCCAGGTAGTTCCGCCGGGTCTCTGCAGGCAATGTGGTGAGCAGGAAATTCATATACTTCTCCCACGTCAGTCCTTTCGGCAAACTGACGGATTGCCACCCTGCGACCGGGCTTTTACCATAGTGAGCCGCGAAATTGACTCCGTTCACCCGGCTCACCATTTTACCCCACGTATCGGGATCGATGGCCCTGTACAACGAGAGACTCGGAATGGCCGGAGAGATAAAAGGACTGGCGACCCGCTGGTTCTCGAGCGGCACCCCGGCCTGGTAAAAAAGATCGTACAGCCGGTTATACGCCCAGCCGAACTTCCCGTTCGCGGTCCAAACGTCCGTCGTCAACCAGTCGTAAATCGGATAGGCATTGCAAATATTATCCGCCTTACACTGCCGGATCCACCTCTCCCCCCGGAAACGATGCTTGTTGCGGTCGCTGTAGATACTCCGCCAACGGTTGTAACTCTCCTGGGTGCGGATTCCGATCAGGCAACAAGTCCGCCCGGCCCGCTTGCGGCGATGCAGCCACAGGGCAAAACGGCTTTGGAATTCGTAGTCCCACATCTTCGCCGAAAAAAACGGAAAATCTTTGCCCGTATAGGATCCGGCGGGCATTTCCCGCACCCACAACTCCCGTTTGCTCTCCTCCCACGGCCGCCAATAGGGCTGGAACATCGATGTGCAGGTCGGCACTTTAAACGGCACGCAGACGCGGTATACTTCGAGAATATCGGCATTCGAGGCCAGCACCTGATCGACGTGGGCGACCGTATCGCGGTACTGTATCTCATAATCCATATGGAAAACGCCGATTTTCCGGTCGAGTCCGTGCCTGCGGATGTAATCGATGCATAAATTCAGCAGGACGCTGCTATCCTTGCCGCCGGAAAAAGAGACATAAATATTGTCGAACGCTTCGAAAAGGAACTTCAGACGCCGTTGGGCCAGTTCATATACATTCGGCAAGCTGCTATCCATTTGCTGATTCCCCGCACGGTTTTTCACCGTATTGCATCTTGACATAAAGTTTCCACTCTTTGACGGTCTGGAATTTTTCGGAAAGGAAAACGGGGATATGACGCGTGTGGGTGACGGACTGGATCGTGTAATCCCCCCGATAATCATTCACAATTTCCTGAATCAACCGGGAAAGTAATCTGTTGTCGTCGCCCGAAACATAATAATTGTTGATCTTTACGACCCCGTTGTCCCTCACTTCGACCGGGACGAATCCCAGTACGGACTCCCCTTCCTCGGCAACGAACCAAGTGTGTGAACGGGAAGTCCAGAAAGGATAATTGTTGTTCAGGCGAAGTACGCTGCGCCGCATGACCAAAGGAGCGATCAACGTATAGAGACGGGGCGAGGTTCCTTGTAACTTTTCGATTACCATACAGCACACATTCATCTTGACAGGAGTGGCCGTCACCGGGATTCCGAATGACTGGCAAGCCTGAGTATTTTTACAAAAATACAATACTGCATTGTATTATTCAAATTTAAATGAAGATTTTGAATTTCGCGATTTTCCACTACATTTGCATTTAAATAACTGATAATCAATGTAGTAGTAATACAATTAACCTCGAACAACGTGGCACCTATACCTCACATCCGCCTCTTTCGGATCTACCTGATCGCATTGGCCGGCAGTTTTTTCCTCGCCGCTTCAGGGCCGGTTGCAGCACAGCCCCGAAAGGACATATTCAAAAAAGAGTGTGTGAAAATCCACAAACTCTACGACGCACTGCTTGCCCGCGACACCGTCCGCTACAAAAAACTGCTTGCAGGAATCGAATGCTCCGAAGCCTCAAAATACCTGATCGCCGTACGTTACATGACCGAAGCGGCACGGAGCGCCTATCCGATCCTGATCCGGCGGGATTACAGCGGGACAGACGATTTTTGCGCCAAATACAGGCTGGCAGAACAGGCTGCCCCCTACCGGGATAAAGCGATCGTGCATCTGCTCGGTGAGGCCGTTTACAGGGAAACAGGGGTCGCGGCGCCGTAACCAGGCAGGATTGTTGCCATCTGAAATTTTGCATTTCCGCAGTTTATTCCTACCTTTAAGGGTTATTTCTAACACGATAAAAGATGGCAGCAAGAAATTACAAACTGAACAAGCCGGGCGGCCTCAAACCGGGCGCCGATCCCGCCGACATCATCCGAAAATTCGAGAAAGTCTACACCAACATATTCACATCCGAATCGAGCGGTTCGATGTATGTAGCCCGCGAAATCGAGAATTGCATCCGCGAAAAACAGAAGTTCGGAGAACTGTGCATCTTGGGCATCACTACGGGAAAATCTCCGGTCGGTGTTTTCCGTGCGCTCGTGGAAATACACAAGAAAGAGAACCTGAGCTTTCGCAATGTAGTGGTGTTCAGCCTCGACGAGTTCTTCCCCATCTCGCCTAAAGAGCAGCAGAGCCGCAACTGGCTGATCCATGAAAGCCTGCTCGACCATGTAGACATCCTGCCTGAAAACATTCATATCCCGGACAGTACTCTCCCGCTGGACAAGGTGGCTGCCTTCTGCCGTGATTACGAAGCGAAGATCGAAGAGTACGGCGGACTCGACCTGCTGTTTCTCGGCACCGGCGTACAGGGCCAGCTCGGATTCAACGAACCCGGTTCGTACACCAACACCCGCACGCGGCTGGTAGCGCTCGGCAACGAAAGCCGGCAGGCCGTTTCATCGATCTTCTACGGGATCGACAACGTGCCGCGCAAAGCGATCACGATGGGCCTCGGAACGATCCTCAAAGCCAAACGGATCATCCTGATGGCCTGGGGCGAGGAGAAAGCCACCGTAATTAAGGATATCGTCGAAGGTGAGGAAAATTCGGCTACGCCGGCGACCTGCCTGCAAAAGCACCCCAATATCGAAGTAGTCGTAGACGAAGGCGCCTCACAGGAACTGACCCGCGTCAAAACGCCGTGGCTGGTCGGGACCTGCCTGTGGCCCGAGCGTTTCATCCGCACGGCGGTGCTGTGGCTTTGCCGGAAGGTGGATAAACCGATCCTGAAGCTGACCTACCAGGATTACATCGACAACCGGCTCGGTCAGTTGCTCGAAGCGACAGGCCAGACCTACGACATGATCAACATACAGGTATTCAATGACCTGCAGCATACGATTTCAGGTTGGCCGGGCGGCAAACCCAACGCAGACGATTCGACCCGTCCCGAACGGGCGACTCCCTACCCCAAGCGGGTGCTGATCTTCAGTCCGCACCCTGACGACGATGTGATTTCGATGGGCGGTACGTTCATCCGGCTGATTGCCCAGGGGCACGACGTGCATGTGGCTTACCAGACTTCGGGCAACATCGCGGTTCTGGACGATATCGTGTTGCAGACCCTCGATACTGCCCGCGAATGCGGTTTCGTCGACCGTTACAACGAAGTGCAGGAGATTATCAACAACAAGAAAAAAGGCGAAGCCGAACCGATAGAATTGCGCCGCCTGAAAGGTTCGATCCGCCGGGCCGAGGCGAAAGCCGCCTGCCGCCAAATGGGATTGACCGATCCGTCGCACGTACACTTCCTGAACCTGCCGTTTTACGAAACGGGGGGCGTCAAGAAAGGCCTCCTCACGGACAAAGACATCCAGATCGTCGTCGACTTGCTGCGCGAAATCAAACCGCACCAGATTTATGCGGCCGGCGACCTCTCTGATCCGCACGGCACGCACCGCGTCTGCATCGAAGCCGTACTGGCCGCCATGGAAGTGGTACAGGACGAGGAGTGGGTCAAGGAGTGCCGCCTGTGGCTCTACCGCGGGGCATGGCAGGAGTGGGACCTCGACATGGTCGACATGGCCGTACCGCTGAGCCCGGACGAAGTGATCCAAAAACGCCATGCGATCTACCGCCACCTTTCGCAAAAGGACATCGTCCCGTTCCCGGGCGAGGACAAGCGCGAATTCTGGCAACGGGCCGAGGAACGGAACCAGAACACCGCCAGGCTGTACGACAAGCTCGGAATGGCCGAATATCAAGCCATCGAAGTGTTTGTCAGGCTATTCTGACGATCCGGACAAATACAGGGCTGAACATTGCCATGAATAAATGCAACGGCCGATCGATTACAGCCAGCCGAATACAAAACAGACAAAAGAGCGGTGCGAGCGATTGCGAAAACCCTTCGTAGTAATCGAAAAATCGTTCGTATCCGGTTTTAACAGATAAAAGATACCGAAAACCATAAATCGATTAATCCATGAGACTTATCATTCAGCCGGACAGCAACGGCGTATCGGAATGGGCCGCGGCCTATATCGTAAAACGGATCCGTGAGCGCAAAGCGTGCTGCAACCGGCCGTTCGTGCTGGGACTTCCGACCGGATCCACCCCGCTGGGGACATACAAGGCACTGATCCGCTACTGCCAGGAAGGCGCCGTATCGTTTGCCGATGTCATCACTTTCAACATGGACGAATACGTAGGCATTCCACGGGAACACCCCGAAAGCTACCACTCGTTCATGTGGAACAACTTCTTCAGCCATATCGACATCAAGCCTGAGAACGTCAATATCCTGAACGGCAACGCTCCCGACCTGACGGAAGAGTGCGCCTCATACGAGGAACGCATCGAGGCGGCCGGCGGTATCGACCTGTTCATGGGCGGTATAGGAGCCGACGGGCACCTCGCGTTCAACGAGCCGTTCTCATCGCTCAAATCCCGCACCCGGGTCAAAACCCTGACCAAAGACACGATTATCGCCAACTCGCGTTTCTTCGGCGGGGATGTGAACCTCGTGCCGAAAACCGCGCTGACCGTCGGCGTGGGTACCGTGATGAGCGCCCGCGAAGTGATGATCCTCACGATGGGACACAACAAGGCGCGGGCACTGGCCGAAGGTGTCGAAGGCGCCTACAACCACCAGTGGACGATCAGCGCGCTGCAAACGCACCCGGCCGGCATCATCGTCTGCGACGAAGACGCTACCGACGAACTGAAAGTGGGTACCTACAAATATTTCAAAGATATCGAATCAGCCAACCTGAACCCGAAATCGCTGTTGAAATAGTGCCGTAGCCCGCATGCGCAACGTTGCGGCCCCATTCCCGAATCAACGCGCCATACAATCAATAAACCCCTTACCGTCCGCACCGCTTCCGCGATGCGGACGGCGGGGTAAATGGACAAACCCTTAAAATCGAAACCAAACCTGTGGCAGACGAAAAGATAATCTTCTCAATGGTAGGCGTCAGCAAGACCTTCACCAACCAGAAAAAAGTACTGAACAACATCTACCTCTCATTTTTCTACGGCGCCAAGATCGGCATCATCGGCCTGAACGGCTCCGGAAAATCGACGTTAATGAAAATCATCGCCGGTCTGGAAAAGAATTTCCAGGGCGAAGTGGTCTTCTCTCCCGGCTACACAGTCGGCTATCTCGAACAGGAACCGCAACTGGACGACACAAAAACCGTCCGGGAAGTGGTCGAAGAGGGATGCGCCGAAGTAGTGGCACTGCTTAAAGAGTACGAAGAAGTGAATGCGAAGTTCATGGAACCGATGGACGACGACCAGATGGCGAAGCTGATCGAACGGCAAGGGGAACTGACCGAAGCGATCGACCACAAGAACGGCTGGGAGCTCGACGCCACGCTCGAACGGGCGATGGACGCACTGCGCTGTCCGGATCCCGACGAACCGGTAAAGCACCTTTCTGGCGGCGAACGGCGCCGGGTGGCACTGTGCCGTCTGCTGTTGCAGGAGCCCGACGTGCTGTTGCTCGACGAACCGACCAACCACCTCGACGCCGAAAGCATCGACTGGCTCGAACAACACCTGCAACAATACAAGGGAACGGTGATCGCCGTCACCCACGACCGCTATTTCCTCGACAACGTGGCGGGTTGGATTCTGGAACTGGACCGTGGCGAAGGGATTCCGTGGAAGGGTAATTACAGCGGCTGGCTCGAACAGAAATCGAACCGGCTGGCGCAGGAGGAGAAGCAGGAGAGCAAACGCCGCAAAACGCTCGAGCGCGAACTGGAATGGGTGCGCATGGCCCCGTCGGCCCGCCACGCGAAAAGCAAAGCGCGCCTGGCCGCTTACGACAAAATGCTCAACGAAGACACCAAACAGAAAGAAGAAAAACTCGAAATCTTCATCCCCAACGGTCCCCGTCTCGGCGACATGGTGATCGAGGCGCAGGACGTATCGATGGGCTACGGCGACCGATTGCTGTATGAGCACCTGAACTTTTCGCTGCCGCCCGCCGGTATCGTCGGCGTAATCGGCCCTAACGGCGTGGGTAAAACCACCCTGTTCCGACTCATCATGGGAATTGAAAAGCCGCTCAGCGGATCGTTCAAGGTGGGAGAAACGGTAAAACTGGCCTATGTGGACCAGCAACACTCGTCGATCGACCCCGAAAAGACGGTTTACCAAGTTATATCGCAGGACAGCGAGCTGATCCAGCTCGGCGGCCGGAGCATCAATGCGCGCGCTTACGTATCGCGGTTCAACTTCAGCGGTACGGACCAGGAGAAAAAGTGCGGCGTACTGTCGGGCGGGGAACGCAACCGCCTGCACCTGGCCCTCGCACTCAAGGAGGAGGGCAACGTACTGCTGCTCGACGAACCGACCAACGACATCGACGTGAACACGCTGCGTGCGCTGGAAGAAGGTTTGAACAATTTCGCAGGTTGTGCGGTAGTCATCTCGCACGACCGTTGGTTCCTCGACCGCATCGCGACGCACATCCTCGCTTTCGAAGGCGACTCGCAGGTCGTTTTCTTCGAGGGCAGTTACAGCGAATACGAAGAGAACAAGCGCAAACGCCTGGGCGACGACACGCCGCACAGGGTCAAATACCGCAAACTTTTAGCATAATCCCACCGACACATGACACAGAAACCCTCCATTCCCAAAGGGACACGCGACTTCGGTCCCGAAGAGATGATCAAACGCACTTACATTTTCGACACGATAAAAAGCGTATTCCGCACCTGCGGATTCCAGCCGCTCGAAACCCCTGCGATGGAAAATCTCTCCACGCTGCTGGGCAAGTACGGCGACGAAGGAGACAAGTTGCTGTTCAAAATCCTCAACTCTGGCGACTTCCTCAGTGGCATTCCGTCCGAAGAGACCGGCCAAGGGAATAGCAACGCGCTTTCGACCAAAATTTGCGAGAAAGGGTTGCGCTACGACCTGACCGTACCCTTCGCACGCTATGTGGTGCAGCATCAGAACGAAATTTCATTTCCGTTCAAACGTTATCAGATTCAGCCGGTTTGGCGCGCCGACCGGCCGCAGAAAGGACGCTACCGGGAGTTTTACCAGTGCGACGTCGATGTGATCGGCAGCCGCAGCCTGATCAACGAGGTCGAATTGATCGAAATCGTCGAAAAAGTCTTTGCCAAACTGGGAATCGCGGTAACGCTGAAGATGAACAACCGCAAAATTCTTTACGGGATCGCCGAGACGATCGGCCATGCCGACAAGATGATGGATATCACCATAGCAATCGACAAACTCGAAAAGATCGGGATCGAAGCGGTCAATGCGCAGCTGCGCGAGAATGGTATCTCGGAAGCGGCCGTGCAGGCGCTGCAGCCGATCCTGTCGCTGAGCGGCAGCAACCGCGACAAGCTGAAACAGCTGCGCGGGGTGATCGGCGCGAGCGAGACCGGACTCAAAGGAATCGAAGAGATGGAAACGATCTTCGACTACACCGAAGCGCTCGGCACTTCGCTGGAAATCGAGCTCGACCTGTCGCTGGCACGGGGATTGAATTACTATACCGGGGCGATTTTCGAGGTGAAATCGAAAGATTTCGCGATCGGAAGTATCTGCGGCGGCGGACGGTACGACGACCTAACGGGCATCTTCGGCATGCCGAACATGTCCGGTGTAGGTATTTCGTTCGGAGCGGACCGCATTTACGACGTGATGACCGGGCTCGACCTTTTCCCACCCGAAGCGAGCGGCACGACCAAGGTGTTGCTGTTGAATTTCGG
Organism: Alistipes indistinctus YIT 12060; assembly: GCF_025144995.1. Lineage (NCBI taxonomy): Bacteria > Pseudomonadati > Bacteroidota > Bacteroidia > Bacteroidales > Rikenellaceae > Alistipes > Alistipes indistinctus. Next base: position 575,463 of record NZ_CP102250.1, read on the forward strand.
CGGCGAAGAGGAACGGGCCGCACTCAAACTGACGAAAAGCCTGCGTGAAGCGGATATCGCCTGCGAGATCTACCCCGAAAATGCGAAGATGAAAAAGCAAATGGAGTATGCGAACCGCCGGGGCGTACCCTACGTGGCGATCCTCGGCAGCGACGAGTTGGCCGCCGGTACCGTCACGGTAAAAAACATGGGCTCCGGCGAGCAGCAATCCATCGCACAAGCCGAATTGATAAACCTGTTGAAATGACAAGAAAAATAAAAAGCGGGGCATTGGCCCTGGTGCTGGGCTTAACGGTCTGCTTCGGGGCACTGGCACAGATGCCGGTCCCGGCAGCGGAAACGGCATCGCCGAATGACCCGATGCTGCAATTGCAGAAGCTCAACCAGTTTTACCGCTACCTGAACGGCACATACGTAGATACGGTCCACAACGACGCATTGGTCGAAAAAGCGATCCGCGAAATGCTGTTGCAACTGGACCCCCACTCGACCTACCTGACCGCCGAGGAGATGAAAGGCGTCAAGGAGGTGTTCGACGGCAGTTTCAGCGGTATCGGCATCGAATTCAACGTCCTGAGCGATACCGTTATCGTGGTGAATGTCATCGCGGGCGGCCCGTCCGAAAAAGTCGGACTGCTACCGAACGACCGGATTGTGAAGGCGGACGGCAAGAATATCGTCGGCACGAAGCAGCTCGACGTGCCCAAAATCCTGCGCGGCCCGAAAGGCACTCGCGTCGACCTGGAGGTCGTACGGCACGGGGAGAAGGCTCCGCTGGAATTTTCGATCATCCGCGACAACATTCCGATCAACACGATCGACGCCGCTTACAAAGTCGATCCCTCGACCGGCTATATCCGGGTCAATCGCTTTGCGAACAACACCTACAAGGAGTTCCTCGAAGCCTACCAAAAACTCGGCCCGCTCGATGCACTGATCCTCGACCTGCGCAGCAACGGCGGCGGCCTGCTCGACCAGGCGATCGACCTGAGCAACTTCTTCCTGCCCGCAGGGAGCCTGATCGTTTCGACCGAAGGTCTGCGCGTGCCGCCCGGAGAGGCGAGAGCCACGGCAGACGGTCCGTTTACCACGGGAAAAGTGATCGTGCTGACGAACGAGACATCGGCATCGGGCAGCGAAATCGTGGCAGGCGCATTGCAAGACTGGGACCGGGCATTGGTTCTCGGACGTCGCACTTTCGGCAAAGGGCTCGTACAGCGCCAGTTCCCGCTGGTGGACGGTTCCGCGATCCGGCTGACTGTCGCACGCTACCATACGCCTACGGGCCGAGTCATTCAACGGCCCTTTAAAAACGGGGACCTCGAGGGGTATGAGATGGACTTCATCAACCGCTTCGGTAAAACGGGCGACACGACCCGGGTCGACTCTTCGGAAATGTTCCGGACGCTGCGCAGCGGACGTACGGTTTTCGGCGGCGGCGGAATCACGCCCGACATCACCGTCGAATACGATACGACGGAATATTCCAAATACCTGAGCAACCTGATCCGGAAAGGCATGCTGAACGAATTCGCCGTGGCTTATATGGATCGAAACCGCGATCGGCTCAGTAAGACCTATCCGACCATCGAAGCGTTCAGCCGCAATTTCAAGGTAGACGAGAAGGTACTTTCGGAGCTGACCCAGATGGCAGAGCAAAAAGGAGTTCCGTTCGACAAAGAGGGATTCGACCGCTCGGCACGCCAGATCGGAACACAAATCAAAGCCCTGCTGGCGCAGAAGCTGTGGGGTTTCAACGAATATTTCGTCATCATGAACGCTGAAAACGACGAAGTGTTCGCCAAAGCGCTCGAAGTGCTCAAGAACTGGAACCAATACGGAGACAGCACAGGTACGGTCCTTCCGCAAAAACCTTAGAACGGAAAACGACCGATTGAGACCAAAGAGCGATAAAGAGGACGGAAAAGACAAAAGGATACAATGGCAAAAAGCAAAAGCGTCCTTCTGGGATTCAGCGGCGGTATAGACAGTACCGCCGCTGCTGCTATTTTGCGGGAAGAGGGATACGACGTGCATCTCGACACGCTCGACACCACCGGGGATCCGGAATTATTGCAACGGGCACGGGAGACCGCCCGGAAACTGGGACTCCCATGGCATTGCTCGGACGTACGCGAGCGTTTCCGGAGCGAAATCATCGACTATTTTATCGACGGTTACCGCCGGGGCGAAACCCCGGCCCCCTGCACTCGCTGCAATCCGCTGATCAAATGGGAGTCCCTGTTCAGGACGGCAACAGCTTGCGGATATGACCATATCGCAACCGGACACTATTTCCGCATCCATCGGGAAGGGAACACCCGCTTCGTCCGCATGGCAGCCGATCCGGCGAAAGACCAGTCCTACTATTTGTGGGGGGTGCCGCAAGCTTGCCTGAGTATGGCCCTGACTCCGATGGGCGACCGTTTCAAGAGCGAGGTCAAAACCCGTTACTGCAATGGCGGCCTGCAACGGGAAAGCATGGGCGTCTGTTTTCTGGAAGGTCGCAGCTACCGACAGCTCCTTAGCGAAAAACTCCCGCAACTCGAACCGGGCGAGATCGTGGACAGAGAGGGACACGTGGTAGGATGCCACGGGGGATACGCTTACTACACGATCGGGCAAAAACGCGGACTGGAGACATCGCTCCCAAACGTTGCCGTCGTAGCGATCGACGTTCGGCGCAACCGGGTAATCGTCGGCAACGACTCCGAATTGCTCCACCGGACGCTGATCGTTCGGGAGAGCCATTTGCCCGACCCGCACCGGCTGTTCGATTCGCCGGACATACGGGTGAAAATCCGCGGCATCGGCCGCAACCCGGAAGGATTCGCCTCGATCCGGCCCGACGGGCACGAACGGCTGCACGTCGAATTGACGGATGCGGCCTGGGCTCCGGCCAAAGGGCAACCGGTAGTTTTCTACCAAAACGAACTGGTATTGGGGGGAGGTATTCTGGAAGATTACCGGCCCTGATCTAAATTTAACGCCGGACGCACCTGAAATCTGCCGTTTTTTTGGTAAACTTGCGTTCTCAAACCGCACGAGCATGCTGAAACGACTCTACCACTGGATCCTGAGCTGGGCCGACAGCCGTTGGGGTGCAACCGCTCTTTTTATATTGGCCTTCGCCGAATCGAGTTTTTTCCCGATTCCGCCCGACGTACTGTTGATCGCACTGTGCCTCGGATGCACAACCAAAGCATTCCGGTATGCACTGATCTGCACGGCGGGTTCGGTGTTGGGTGCACTGGCCGGTTACGCCATCGGCCATTTCCTGTGGCTTACCCCTTCGGGGGAGTTCACGGCAGTAGCGGATTTCTTTTTTCGTATTATCCCCGGCTTCACCCATACCGAATACGACAAAATCAGCGAGGTTTACAACCAATACAACTTCTGGGTGGTCTTCACCGCCGGTTTCACACCGATCCCTTATAAGCTGATTACCATCACCGCAGGAGTGTTTTCACTGAATCTTCCGATGTTCGTCCTGGCATCGGTGGTCAGCCGCGGACTCCGGTTTTTCCTGTTCGCATGGCTGATCTGGCGCTACGGCGCACCGATCAAAGTGTTCATCGACAAATATTTCAATATTCTGGCGATCGCTTTCACCGTACTGCTCATCGGCAGCTTCGTGGCTGTCAAATACCTAATCCAATGAACCGACTTTACGGACTGATCGGCTTCCCGCTGGGCCACTCCTTTTCAGCGCGATATTTCACGGAAAAATTCCAACGGGAAAACCTGTCCGGATACGAATACCGCAACTTCCCGCTGGAATCCATCCGCGAGCTTCCGGCCATGCTGGAAAACCACCCCGGACTGCTCGGATTCAACGTAACGATCCCCTATAAACAGGAGGTAATCCCCTCCCTCACCGCACTCAGTGCCGAGGCCCGCGAAATCGGGGCGGTAAACTGTGTCAAAATCACCCCGCAAGGGCTTTACGGACACAATACGGATGCCTACGGTTTCCGGAAATCTCTGCTCGGATTAATCGGCCCGATGCGGCCCGATGCGCTGATCCTGGGAACTGGCGGAGCCTCTAAGGCGGTGGGCTATGTGCTCCGCGAGTTGGGCATTGCTTATACGACGGTCTCGCGCAGCGGCGGGCCCGGCAGGCTTTGTTACAGGGAATTGACGGCAGAAGTCATGCACAGCCATCCGCTGATCGTCAATGCAACGCCGCTGGGCACCTTCCCGAAGGTAGCAGGATGTCCCGCATTGCCTTACGAGACGATCACACCCGCCCATTTCCTGTTCGACCTGGTTTACAACCCACCCCTGACAGAATTCCTGCGGCGCGGTAAAGCGCAGGGAGCCGCCATCTGCAACGGTTACGAAATGCTGGTCGGCCAGGCTGAAAAAGCCTGGGAAATCTGGAACGACCCAGCCCAGCTGTAATACTTCTGCTGCGATTCCGGAAACGATCGAACAGGATAGGCAGTAACCGGGAAAGGCACAAAAATCCAAGCGACACAGGCTTTAATAAACTGCCTACACAAAACAAGCAGGCAGTACAAGACGGCGCAAAGCCATAAAAATTCGGCCGGGCTCTAAGAGTCCGGCCGAATCCCTATACTGAATAACCGCGAGGGTTACTCCATTTCGATCATTACGGTGTGATTCGGCACGTTATCGCCTTCCTTCACATCGATTTTGAGCACCTTGCCGTCTTTGGCGGCGCGGATGTTGTTGTTCATCTTCATTGCCTTGAAGACAATCAGGATGTCACCGGCTTTCACCTGCTGCCCCTCTTTCACACAAACCTCCACGATCGTTCCCGGGATATTCGATTTGATGTGATTCGGATTTTCAGGCTCCCACGGCTTACGTGCCAGATGCTTCTTCGAAAACGTCGTCTGAAAGCATCCGTGCATCGTCTCTAATATGTCGTACTGTTTTTCTGCCATAATTTTCAGATTATAGTCACTCGCTGATACCCGGTCTAGAACGGAGGATTACCGTGCTTTTTATTAGGCTGCGAGCGGCTCTTGTGCGCGGCGACTTTCAGCGCATGCTCAATGAACATGCGGGTCTCGGCCGGAGCGATCACTGAATCGATATAACCTTTCGCGGCTGCGACATACGGATTGGCAAACTTTTCCTTGTACTCCTGGATCTTCAGTTTGCGCATTTCGGCAGGATTCTCGGCCTCCATGATATCCTTACGGAAAATGATATTGGCAGCGCCTTCGGGACCCATTACCGCGATTTCGGCGTTGGGCCATGCAAACACGAAGTCGGCACGCAGGTGGCGCGAACCCATCGCGATGTAACCACCGCCGTAAGCCTTACGTAACACGACGGTAATCGACGGAACGGTCGCCTCGCTGTAAGCGTACAGCATCTTGGCGCCGTGACGGATCACACCGGCATGCTCCTGATCCACGCCCGGCAGGTAGCCCGGCAGGTCTTCGAGGGTCACGATCGGAATATTGAACGCATCGCAGAAACGGATGAAGCGGGCGGCCTTGTCCGAAGAGTCGCAGTCGAGCACACCAGCCATCACCAACGGTTGGTTGGCGATAAAACCGACCGTTTCGCCGTTTACACGACCGAAACCGACCACGATATTGGCAGCGAAGAGCTCCATCACTTCGAGGAACTCGCTTTCATCGACCAACGCCTTGATCACGTCGCGTACGTCGTAAGGTACGGTGGGATCGGCCGGGACGATTTTGGTAATGTCGTATTCGGGCAGCGGCCGGGCCGGAGCGATCTTTTCCGCTTTGGTCGTGTTGTTGGCCGGAATCATCGAGATCAACTTGCGGATCTGAACGAAGCACTCGTCCTCGCTGGTCGCATAGAAGTGGGCGTTACCGGTCATCTCGCTATGTACTTTCGCTCCGCCGAGTTCCTCCATCGAAATCTCTTCGCCGAGAACGGTCTTAATGACTTCGGGACCGGTGATAAACATTTTGGAAATGTTCTCGACTACGAAGACGAAGTCGGTCAAGGCGGGGGAATAAACGGCACCGCCGGCACACGGGCCGAGGATCACCGAAATCTGCGGAATCACGCCGCTCGACAGGGTATTACGGAAGAAAATCTCACCGTACCCGGCCAATGCGTTGACGCCTTCCTGGATACGAGCTCCACCCGAGTCGTTGATGCCGATCAGCGGAATGCGCATGTTCAGCGCATAATCCATGATCTTGGTGATTTTACGGGCGTGCATAAAGCCGAGCGAACCGCCGGCTACGGTAAAGTCCTGTGCAAAGATGGCAACCGGAGAACCCAGAATGGTTCCGGTACCGATAATCACGCCGTCGCCGGGAAGTGATTTGTCCTGCATGCCGAAATCACGGCCATCGTGCTCGACGAACATGTCGTACTCATGGAACGAGTCGGCGTCCACCAGCGCGATGATGCGCTCACGGGCCGTCAACTTACCCATCGCTTTCTGCTTTTCGATGGCCTTGGTTCCGCCTCCGAAGCGGATGCGTTCTTTCCGCTGCTGGAGTTCGAGAACTTTATTATCCTCTACTGACATAAAATAAATTTTTAGTTAGTACTGTGGTTTCTTCATTCAAGGTTCGCAGAACGGTTTTGGCAACCGTTCAAACTGCAAAATTAGAAAAAATATTTCCGAAATACGCTTTTTAATGGCCGAAAACGCCTCCTTTAGCGCATATCTTCCTGATAGACAAACATCTTTTCAAACACCCCGGTCGGAATCTCATGCCGCCGTGGGAAAATCCCGTAAACGGCCGATCCCGAACCGGACATCGATGCATAAAGCGCCCCCAAATCATAAAGCTGCCGTTTGATCTGCCCGATTTGGGGATATTGCGAAAAAACCGACTCTTCGAAATCGTTCACGATCTCCCCGCGCCACCGTTCCACAGGCAAAGCCAGCTTTTCGGTCAATGAAATTTCGGGTTTATGCGGAGTGACCCGAGCATAAGCCTCCGCCGTGCTGACCCCCATATCGGGCTTGACGATTACCAACCGGTAACCCTGCAGTGACAAACCGTACGGAGTCAGCACCTCGCCGCGTCCTGTGGCAATGGCTGGACGATCCGCAATAAAAAAAGAGGTATCGCTGCCGATCTCCGCCGCCAAAGCTTCCATCGTGGAGATGCTCAGCCGGAGACCGAACAGCTGTGAAAGCCCCCTGATGACACAGGCGGCATCGGCCGATCCCCCGCCCAGGCCGGCCCCCATCGGCACCCGCTTGTGCAAATGGATCTTTACTCCGCTGATCGGATAGGCACGCCGCACCTGCTCATAGGCCCGGACACACAGATTTTTTTGTACGGGACCGCCGACGGGCAACCCCGACGAAGTGAACTCCACGCCGGTCGTGCGGCTGCGAATGATCTCCACCGCATCACACAGCCCCCGCACCGGAAACATCAGTGTTTCGAGGTCATGATACCCGTCCGCACGCTTGCTGACAACATGCAGGCCGATATTGATCTTACAACCGGGAAAGAAAATCATAGCGCTAAATTTCAGGTAAAAATAACAAATAAAAATGAATTTATATCTTTGTACCGTTACGGCCGGACAACCCGGCCGCATCCTTGCACAATGGAATTCCGCACACCGCTACATATAAAGCCTTCCCGTTTCAAGATCGGTTACGACACCCCGGGATTGGTGTGCGGTTCATGCTTCGCCGAACGGATCGGACAAAAGATGCTCGCATGCAAAATGCCTGTCACGCTCAACCCGTACGGCCTCCTTTTCAACCCGGCCTCGATCGCGGGCATGCTCGACAACCTCAAAGTATCCAGGTCTTTCTCCAAACGCGACCTGATCCGGCACAACGGTCGCTGGATCAGCCTCCAACATCACGGATCGTTCTCGGCAGACGAGGCGGAGAACCTGCTGCAAGCGATCGAAACCGCGACCCAGCAAGGGCATGAATCACTGGAACGCTCAAATTACCTGATCGTTACATGGGGAACAGCCTGGGTATACGAACATACAGCCACCGGCATGATCGCGGCGAATTGCCACAAACTGCCGGAGAGCGTATTCCGCAGACGACGCCTCACCCCGGAGGAGATCGTAAGGCTGTGGGAAAAACCGTTGAGCACCTACCTCGAGGATAAAGAGGTTATTTTCACCGTCAGTCCGGTACGCCACCTGCGGGACGGACTCGCCGAAAACCAGCTGAGCAAAGCAACGCTGATCGTGGCGGCACATACCCTGCGGGAGCGGTTTGCCAACTGCCGTTATTTTCCGGCTTACGAAATCATGATGGACGATTTGCGGGACTATCGCTTTTACGACCGGGATATGACCCATCCGTCCGAAACGGCTGCCGATTACATCTGGGAACGATTCTGCGAATGGGCGATCGCCCCCGCGGCAACCGGAACCATGCGCCGGATCGAAGCGTTGCAACAAGCGCTCGCACACCGTCCGATCCATCCCGGCAGCGATGCCCACAAGGTTTTCCGGCAACGCCTGCGGGGAGAAATCCAGGCCTTGTCCGAAACCTACCCCGAACTCGATTTCAGCGAAGAGCTGAACTGTTCCGCACACTTCTGATCCTATGAAAACAAGAGGTCATATCACCTGTCCGCGCTGCGGGGCCGACGTAAAAGTCCCGTTATACTGGGCCGTCGGTATCGAAGGTATTTTCCGCTGCCGCGAATGCCGGCTGCCGTTCAAGACCGGTTATAAAATGGGCGCTGTGCTTTCTGCCCTGGGGCTGACACTGGCCGTCGCCACCGTACAGTTACTGGTTTATCTGCTGAGCATCTATTCAATGGCCATCTTCATATTAGCACTGATTCCGCTCTGGCTGGTATACGGATACGGCCTGCGCAAAAGCTATATGCTGTGGAAAATCAGGCGCTATGTCCGTAAGCATCCGCAGGAGGCATCCCCCTCCGAAAACGCGGACGCTCCCGGTTCAAATCGCAAGCTGCCCCGGGACATCGTATTCGACGAAGAAAACGACGAACGCACGGACTCTGCACAAGCAGACCGGTATCCGGACCTCCCGGCGGCTGGAGCGTCCGCCGAGTGGGATGAAGATGGACGGGACTACCGTTTCTAGCCCGATTATTCAACCGTGGTCGACCGCTTTTACAATACTTTTGCTACCTTTGCACATTGTAAAAACCGTCCGCAACGGGATCGGAATGCAAACACACTACCATAGCCGACATACCGCATGAAACCCAAAGCCTTAACCGTCCTGCTGCTCGGCGCATTGTGCGCCGGAAGCGCTTCCGCCCAGACAGGTGCCAAGCCCAAACTCGTGGTCAATATCGTCATCAGCCAGATGCGGGCAGACTATATGGACCGTTTCCAGGACAACTTCTCGGCCGACGGCTTCCGCCGGTTCATGGATCAGGGCGCCTATTTCACCGACGCGCATTACAATTACATGCAGACCAACACGGCCGCCGGACTGGCCACGCTGTCGACCGGCACCAACCCGGACGGACATGGCATCGTAGCCGAAGACTGGATCGATTTTACGACGAACAATCCGGTGAACCTGATCGCCGATCCGTCCGTTACCGGACTGGACTGCGATGCCGGGGTGGGTTGCTATTCGCCGCTGAACCTGACCGCCGCCACGCTCGGCGACCGGCTCAAAGAGAGCGATGCCAAATCCAAAGTAGTCTCGATCGCCGCCACGCCGGTCTCGGCCATCGTCAGCGGCGGCCATACGGCCGACGTATTCTGGATGGATGCGGGCCGGGGCCATTGGATCTCGAGCACCTATTACTTCAAGCAACTGCCGACCTGGGTGACGGCCTACAACAAACAGAACCTCTTCGCCCCGTTCATGGAGCGCAGCTGGGAACCGAGCAAAACGTTAGAAGGCTACAAGAACAGCGAGCACTCAGTGATCGATTTCACACCGGCGAAGACCGGTTTCTTCTCGAAACCTTTTTTCAGAAAAGTCGGTTCGATTTTCAAGAAGGACGACGATAAATTCGATGCCGCAGCGCTACTCTATACGCCTTTCGGTAACTCGCTGACCACGCAATTCGCACGCGAGGCGATCGTAGGGGAAGAGTTGGGCAAAGACGACCATACCGACCTACTGACAATCGTGTACGACACGCCGCGACTGATCGGCGAACATTTCGGCCCCCGCTCGATCGAACTCGAAGACATGTACTACAAACTCGACACGGAACTGGGCATTCTCACCGACTACCTGCTGGCGCAATTCAAGCCGGGCGAGGTGGTGGTAGTCCTCACGTCGGACCACGGCACGAGCGACACGTACAAAGAAGACAGCCGCGTGCCGATGGGACGCTTCAACGCCGAACAGTTCAAAATGATCATGAACGGATTCCTGAGCGCCCAATTCGAGCCTGGCAACTGGGTGATCGATTACCACGACCGCCAACTCTACCTGAACCGTTCGATCATCTATTCGTACGGTTTCAACCTAGCCGAGGTGCAGACCCGCGCCGCCACTTTCGCGCTGCAGTTCCGCGGCGTGAACGGAGCCCTGAGCTCCACGAGCATGCAGAACGGTTATTTCGGCGGAGGTTTCGGCGAAAAAATACAGAACAGTTTCTACCCGAAACGTTCGGGAGATATCGTAATCAACCTGATGCCGGGCTGGATCGAGGAAGACACTGCGAAAGTTTCCCTCAGCGGCTCGTTGTACGATTACGATACGCATGTACCGCTGATGTTCTTCGGCGCAAACATTCCCGCACAACGGATCGGCCGTAACGTGACGATGACGGGCGTGACCCCCACTCTGGCCCGGATTATGCAGATCACGGTACCGAACGCATCGACGGGGAGCGTATTGCCGGAAGTGGTGCCGCAGCAATAACCGGAAGGACGAATCGACAGACAGACAGACAGACAGACAGACAGACAGATTTACGACTGAAATGACACTGAACGAAGTACAGGACCAGATCGTCGAAGAATTTTCGGTTTTCGACGAATGGCTCGACAAATACGACTACCTGATCGAACTGAGCAAGGAACTGCCGCCCATCGACGAAAAGCACCGGACGGAACAATACGTCATCAAAGGTTGCCAGTCGAGGGTTTGGGTCGATGCCGAAATGCACGACGGCCAAGTCTGCTTCACCGCCGACAGCGACGCAATCATCACCAAGGGAATTATCGCTTTGCTGATCCGGGTGCTCAGCGGCCGCACGCCCGAGGAGATCCTCGGAGCCGACCTCTATTTCATCGACCGGATCGGACTGAGGGAGAACCTCTCGCCCACCCGGGCTAACGGCCTGCTCGCGATGATCAAGCAGATGAAGCTCTACGCGCTGGCGTTCCAGAACAAAAAGCCGTAACCACCATGACAACACCCGAGGAGATTACCCGCATAGAACAGGAAATAGTCCTGACGCTCAAAAACATTTACGACCCGGAGATCCCGGTCAACATCTACGACCTGGGACTGGTCTATGAAATCGACGTCGAACCGGACGGCGTGGCCAACATCCGCATGACGCTGACGGCCCCGAACTGCCCGATGGCCGACCAATTGCTCGAAGAGGTACACGACAATGTGGCGAAAATCAAAGGCATCACTTCCGTAAACGTAATCCTGACCTTCGAACCGCCCTGGGACAAGAGCATGATTTCGGAAGAGAGCCTGCTCGAATTGGGACTTCTTTAAGTATAATCGCGACGATTTTTTGCATATCTTTGTCCTGTAGTCTCCCGAAAAGAACGGAAACTAAAGCGACAGGATATGCCCACATCACCCACCGAAGAGTTTCTCAAACTCATTTGGACGCGTCGGCTCTATACGAACCGGGAGCTGGCGACCTGCGACGGACGTCCGTTGCGCGTCATCAGCCACGGCAACATCAACCCCGTGGCGGGAACGGACATCACCGACGCCCAGATCGAAATCGACGGAACCGTTTACAGCGGACCGATCGCCGTACATGCCCAGGCATCGCTCTGGCGCAGGCACCTGCACCACATCGACATGGCCTACGACGAATGCATCCTGCACCTGGTGCTGGAGAACGATGCCGTAGTATGCCGCGTGGACGGATCGGTCATTCCGGCACTCATTCTCGAATATCCCGAATCGCTCAACAACACCTTCCGCAACCTGACCGAGGGCGAAGGCCGTTCGCTCTGCTGCCGCGAACTGAAACGAATGCCGCAGGTAAGCCTTTACAACACGCTCACACGGCTGACAATCGAACGGCTCGAACGCAAATACAACGACTTCCTCCGGCTCTACACCGAAGCGGGAAACGACTGGAACGAGGCGTTCTATATCACGCTCTTCAAATCGGTCGGTGCGAGCCGCAACCGCGAAGCCTACATAAAGCTGGCCCGTACCGTGCGTTACCGCGACCTGTGCCACGTCAAAGAGTCTATCCTTTCGGTCGAAGCGCTGCTGCTGGGCGGGGCCGGAATGCTCGATACCGAGCGAAACGGACGGTTCCCGGACGACTACACTCTCCGGCTGCAGCAGGAATTCGACCACCTCGCCCGACGTTTCGGCATCGTCCCGATGCGTTACGGCGAATGGGAGATATCGAAAACCCGGAGTTTCAGCCATCCCGTGCTGCGGATCGTCGAACTGGCCGGGTTGCTCGCCCGCAAAGAGTTCCTTTTCTCGAACCTGATCAACTGCACCGACGTAACCGAAATCCAACGCATCCTGAGTGCCGAAGCGTCCGAATACTGGGCGACGCACTCGCTGCCGAGCGTGCGCAGCAGCCGATGCGTGAAACGGTTCGGCCAGATGATCCTCGACGTCCTCACGATCAACCTGGTCGTACCGATGATGTTCGCTTACGGCAAAGACCATGCGGACGATGCGATGCAGGAACGGGCCGTGGAAATCCTCGAACAAATCGCCCCAGAAAAGAACACCTATACGGTCCCCTGGTCCGAACGGGGTATCCGTCCCGACAACGCTTTCTTTTCACAGGCGCTGATCCAGCTTTCGAAAGAATATTGCGAGAAAAAACGGTGCGCCACATGCAATATCGGCAAAATGTTACTCTGTTCTCAAGAATAAATCGTATCTTTAGCGAATTAATTTCGATAGCTAAGATTTAATTACGAACAGATTTGCAACAAAAATTATGGGTATAGTTACCGGTATGCTGAAATTGTTCTTCGGAACAAAAAGCGAGAAGGACCGCAAGGAAATCGAGCCTTATGTAGAAAAGATCAAGGCGGTTTATCCGCTCATAGAGCAACTTACCAATGACGAGCTGCGTGCGCGCAGCGCTGCGCTGCAAGCCGCCATCGCCCAGCACATAGCCGGCGATGAAGCACAGATCGTCGAATTGAAAGCTCAACTGGAGAACGTAGACACGTCGCTCGACGACAAAGAGAATATATCGCGCCAGATAGACCATCTGACCGAGGAGATCGACCGCAAAATCGAGGAAAAACTCGACGAAATCCTGCCCGAAGCGTTCGCTATCATGAAAGATACGGGCCGCCGTTTTGCACAGAACAGCGAGATCGTAGTGACCGCGACAGATTTCGACCGCAACCTGGCTGCCGAAAAGGACTTCGTCCGTATCGACGGAGACAAAGCCATTTACAGCAACAGCTGGGTGGCCGGCGGCAACACGATCACGTGGGATATGATCCACTACGACTGCCAGTTGTTCGGCGGAGTGGTCCTGCACAAAGGTAAAATTGCCGAAATGGCAACCGGCGAGGGTAAAACCCTCGTGGCAACGCTTCCCGTATTCCTGAACGCACTGGCCAAGAAGGGTGTCCACATGGTAACGGTCAACGACTACCTCGCCCGACGTGACTCGGAATGGATGGGTCCGTTGTATCAATTCCACGGCCTGTCGGTCGACTGTATCGACCGGCACCAGCCCAACTCGGCCGCAAGGCGCAAAGCCTATATGGCCGATATCACCTTCGGCACGAACAACGAATACGGTTTCGACTACCTGCGCGACAACATGTCGATCTCGCCTGAAGACCTCGTACAGCGCAAGCACCACTTCGCCATCGTCGATGAGGTCGACTCGGTGCTGATCGACGACGCCCGGACACCGTTGATCATCTCCGGCCCCGTCCCCAAAGGCGAGGACCAGATGTTCGAACAGTACCGCGGTGCGGTCGAAAACCTCTTCAACCTGCAGCGCAACCTCGTCACGCAACTGCTCGCCGATGCGAAGAAGCTGATCTCGGAGGGCAAAACCGACGAAGGCAGCATCCTGCTTTACCGCGCCCACAAGGGACTTCCCAAATACAAGCCGCTGATCAAGTACCTCAGCGAACCGGGGATCAAAGCGATGATGCTCAAGACCGAGAACATCTACATGCAGGACAACAACCGCCGCATGCCGGAAATCGTCGACGATCTCTTCTTCGTGATCGACGAAAAACTGAACTCGGTAGAGCTGCAGGACAAAGGACACGAGGCGCTCTCGAAGAGCGTCGGCGAAGAGGGTTTCTTCGTTCTGCCGGACATGGGCAGTATCCTGGCCGATATCGAAAAAGAGAATATCCCGGGCGACCAAAAAGCGATGAAGAAAGACGCGGTGCTGAACGACTATGCGATCAAGTCGGAGCGCGTACACACGGTCAACCAGTTGCTCAAGGCGTACAGCATGTTCGAAAAAGATATCGAATATGTGGTGATGGACAACAAGGTGAAGATCGTCGACGAGCAGACAGGCCGTATTCTAGAAGGACGCCGCTATTCGGACGGCCTGCACCAGGCCATCGAAGCCAAAGAACGCGTCAAAGTCGAAGCTGCCACGCAAACATTCGCGACCGTTACGCTGCAGAACTACTTCCGCATGTACCACAAGCTCGGCGGTATGACCGGTACGGCCGAAACCGAAGCGAGTGAGTTCTGGAACATTTACAAACTGGACGTCGTAGTCATCCCGACCAACCGTCCGATCATCCGCGACGACAAGGACGACCTGATTTACCGCACCAAACGCGAGAAATATGCGGCGGTGATCGAACAGATCGATGAACTGGTCAAGCAGGGCCGTCCGGTGCTGGTCGGTACCACCTCGGTCGAGATTTCGGAATTGTTGAGCCGCATGTTGAAACTGCGCGGCATCAAACACAACGTCCTGAACGCGAAACAACACCAACTCGAGGCACAGATCGTCGCCGAGGCGGGCCAGACCGGCCAGGTGACCATCGCCACCAACATGGCGGGCCGCGGTACCGACATCAAGCTGACGCCGGAGGTGAAAGCCGCCGGAGGTTTGGCGATCATCGGTACCGAGCGCCACGAATCGCGCCGTGTGGACCGCCAGTTGCGCGGCCGTGCCGGGCGTCAGGGCGACCCGGGCTCCTCGCTCTTCTTCGTATCGCTCGAGGATAACCTGATGCGCCTGTTCGGCTCGGAGCGTATCGCCAAGCTGATGGACCGTATGGGCCTCAAAGAGGGAGACGTGATCCAGGCCGGTATGATGTCGAGGGCGATCGAACGGGCCCAACGCAAAGTCGAAGAGAACAACTTCGGTATCCGTAAACGCCTGCTCGAATACGACGACGTGATGAACGCACAGCGCGAGGTGATCTACACCCAGCGCCGCCATGCGCTCTACGGAGAACGGATCGAGGTCGACCTGAACAACATCATGATGGACTACGCGCAATCCTTCGTCGACACGTACAGCGAAGACGATTTCGAGGATTTCAAGTTCAACATGATCCGCCAAGTGGCCGTGCAGCCTTCGTTCGACGAAGCGACCTACAAGTCCGCCAGCAAGGAGATGCTGACCGGCATGGTGGTCAAAGACTTCCAGGATGCTTACATGCGCCGCATCGGTTCGGTAGCTGCGACGGCATATCCCGTTATCAAGCGTGTTTACGAAGAGCAGGGCGATAAATACGAGAATATCTACATTCCCGTGTCAGACGGTTTCCGGGGTTACAACGTACCGGTAAACCTGAAAAAGGCCTACGATTCACAGTGCAAAGAGGTGTTCAAGAGCTTCAGCACGATCGTCGTGCTGACCACCATCGACGAGAACTGGAAAGAGCACCTGCGCGAGATGGACGAATTGCGCCAGAGCGTACAAAATGCCACTTACGAGCAGAAAGACCCGCTGTTGATCTATAAATTCGAATCATTCAACCTCTTCAGCAAAATGCTCGAGAAGGTAAACCGAGAAATCCTTTCGACGCTGTTCAAGGCATTCATCCCGGTACGCGAGAACCCGGAAGCGGCAGCGCCGCAACAACCGGTCGCTCCTCCCAAAACCGACATGTCGCGTATGCAGACTTCCCGGATGGAAGCTGCGGCCGCAGCCGGACAGGGGGATAAAAGCAAGCCCGCCCCGATCCATGTCGAGAAGAAAGTGGGCCGCAACGATCCCTGCCCTTGCGGAAGCGGTAAGAAATACAAACATTGCCACGGCCAGAACGAATAACTTTCCGGGAAATAACCATTAAGAATACGATACGAAAAAGCGGAGAAACCCGGGTTTCTCCGCTTTTTTACGGATGCTTGGAACCAAGCGCTATTACATCCTAAAAACAACATTTAAGAGAAAGTCGCATGATCGATGTTCGTATTTGCATGTATCCACTACATGCTATGAACCGCAACTAAAGTGTTGGCATAACGGGAAACGGGATATCGTCCCTATTCCTCTTTTAACGCTTCGGCGACTTCAGCTTCGGCTTTGCGCAACTTCTCGCGGCAGAGCTTGATCAGCTCCGAGGCCCGCTTTACCTGTGCCCCCAGTTCATCGACATTCATCTGCGAATCGTTGAACTTTTCGAGAATCTGTTCGATTTCCCCGATCGCCTGGGTATAAGTCGGTTGTTTTTTCTCCATGACTATTTCAATTTATCGTTTTCCTTTCGGGAACTCTTCCCTGTCGGATGCAGCCGTTTGATTTCGGCATCGGCCGAACCATCCCGCCACAATACGGTAATCTCGACACCCGGTTGCACATCCCCGACAGAGGTGATATGCCGTCCGCCGGACCGCACCATCGCAAAACCCATCTCCAACATACGCCGGGGATCGCGCGCAGCTACCCGGTCGCCGAGCCACGCCAATTGCTGCCGCTGCGTTTGCAGCAGCTCCGTACTGCGCAAAGCCAAAACACCTTGCATCGCATCGAGATTCTGCGTACAGGCAGCCAGGTTGTAACGCGACGCCTGTGAAAGCCGAACGTCCAGGTTGCGCAAATCCGCCAAGCCACGGTAAACGACCTGTCCGGTCAGCCGTATCAAGTCACCGTGCAATCGCCCCAACTGCAGTTGCTGATCATGCATCCGGTCGGAGGATCCCATTTTCAACGTCACGGCCGCCTGGCGTAACTGCTGCCGGCTGTTATCGAGCAGTGTCAGCGCCGCGCCGGAAAGTTCGTCCAGCCGCTCCTCCAACCAGCCGTCGAAGGCCCCCGCCTCCTCCTTGAGGTACACGGCCACGGCCGTAGGGGTTTTCACGGATACCGCCGCTACGAGATCGGCCACGCTCTGATCCTTATCGTGCCCGATGCCGGCTATGACCGGCAACGGAAACTGAGCGATATGGCTGCACAGGCGATAGCTGTCGAAACAGCCCAAGTCGCTCTGCGAACCGCCGCCGCGGATTACTACCACTGCATCGAAATCGTCGGCACGGTCGGCAACCGCACCCAAAGCCTCGATGATCGAATCTTCAGCGCCGGCACCCTGCATAAAGGCATCGAAAAGCGTAACTTCAAACCGGTAAGGACTGTCGGAAAGTTCGTTACAGAAATCCTGATAACCGGCGGCATTGCGGGACGAAACGACCGCCAAACGCTGAATCACCACGGGCAACTCCAATTCACGGTTCATTTCGAATACGCCGTCGGCCTGCAACCGTGCAACGGTCTCCTGCCGCTGCCGCTCCATGTCCCCGAGCGTATAGGCCGGATCAATGTCGGTAATTTGCAACGAAAGGCCGTACAACTCGTGATACGATACCACCACTTTCACCAACACCTGCAATCCGGCCGCGAGCACTTGCCCCGTCAACTGACGGAAATAAGGTTCCAGCATCGCATAAGTATTGCGCCAGATGACGGCGTTCGCCTTGGCCTTCGGGATGTGATTCGCACCACCCTTCTCGACCAGCTCGAGATAACAATGCCCCGAATAGTTCACTTTCAGTTCGCTGATCTCGGCCGCCACCCAATAAGGCAACGGATGCGCCTGGTCGATGCCCGTCTTGATCATCGACTGCAACCTGCTGAGCGATATGGGGTCCATCTGCGGCATCGTCAGTTATTCACCCGGTAAACCTTCTGAACGCCTTTGAGTTTCATCAGCTTGTAAACGACCGTATCGACCACCTGCGTACTGGTCACCTCGATATTGATCAGCCCTGAGAGAATCCCCCCGGCCGAATTGAGGCTCATCGAACGGATATTGATCTTCAGGTCGCGATTGATTACCTCGGCGATCTTGTTGACCAGACCGGGAACATCGTCGGCCTGCACGCGAACGGTCGCCCGGAACGAACCCGGCACTACCTCTTTCTGCCAGCGGGCCGGCAGGATGCGGTAGGGGTATTTCTCCCGGAGACGCAACGCGTTGGGACAATCGTGACGATGGATCGTAATGCCGCTGTTGATCGTAGTAAAACCGAAAACTTCGTCGCCGTAGATCGGGTTGCAGCATTTGGCCAGCTTATATTCGATATTGCTCAACGACTCGTCGATTACCAATGCATCGTCGGCGCCGCCCAGCGGTTTCGCGGACACTGAGGTCTTAACCGGGCGCTCCTCTTCCGGCAGGTCGTTGCTGAGCAGGCGCGTCAGGATCTCCTTGATGTCGCCGATCACAATCTTCTGCTGCGCGATCTGGCCGTACAGTTCGGTGCCCGTTTTGAGCTTGTAGTATTTGCAGAGCATCGTCACCGCATCGTCTATGGTGACGGGCAATTTCCAGTTCTTGAGCTTGCGCTCCAACTCTTCGCGGCCGAGGCTTGCGGCCTTCGCCTGCTCTTCGCGCAGGTAAGCCTTGATTTTGTTGCGCGCCTTGCTCGTCGTGACGATATTGAGCCAGTCGGCTTTCGGTTTCTGCGATTTGGATGTAAGGATTTCGACGATATCGCCGTTTTTGAGTTGCTCTTTGAACGATACGTTGCGGTGGTTAACCTTGCCGCCGGTACAGCTCGCACCGAGGTTGGAGTGGATGTCGAAAGCAAAATCGAGCACGGTAGCCCCTTCATTGAGCTTGCGCAGATCACCGTTGGGCGTAAAGACAAAAATTTCACCCGACGAAAGCTTAACGTTGAATTTATCCGCGCGGGGCTGGTTCTCGGTAGCCTCGATCAGTTCGCGGATCCTGCTGAACCACTCTTCGGTTCCCATGCCGTCGCCCTTCACCCCTTTGTAGCGCCAATGAGCCGCCACTCCACGTTCGGCCACCTCGTCCATGCGTTCGGTGCGGATCTGTATCTCGACCCAACGGCCCTCGGGGGTCACGACCGTCGTGTGCAGCGATTCGTAGCCGTTCGATTTGGGAATCGAAATCCAGTCGCGCATACGGTCTGGATTGGGTGTATAAAAATCGGTCACGATCGAGTAGACCGCCCAGCAAAAAGCTTTCTCCTGCTCACGCGGGCAATCGATCACGATCCGGATCGCAAAAAGGTCGTACACTTCGTCGAAACCGATGTGCATCCGCTTCATCTTACGCCAGATCGAATAGATCGACTTGGTGCGGCTCTTGAGGTGGTACTTAAATTTCTGCTGCCGCATCTTCTCCTCGATGGGTCTGACGAATCCCTTGATGAACACTTCGCGTTCGGCCGCCGTATCTTCCAGGCGACGCCGGATATAA
The DNA here is from genome assembly GCF_025144995.1 of Alistipes indistinctus YIT 12060. Taxonomy (NCBI): domain Bacteria; kingdom Pseudomonadati; phylum Bacteroidota; class Bacteroidia; order Bacteroidales; family Rikenellaceae; genus Alistipes; species Alistipes indistinctus. Next base: position 595,179 of record NZ_CP102250.1, read on the forward strand.
TTGTAATCCTCCGATTCGAGGTATTTGAGCGAAATATCCTCCAGTTCCGATTTAATGCTGTAAAGCCCCAGTTTGTGAGCGATCTGCGCATACAGGTTCAGACTCTCCCACGATTTCTTCTGCCGTTTTTCTTCCGGGAACATGTCCAGCGACCGCATCACCTCGAGCCGGTCGGCAAGCTTGATGAGGATCACCCGCGGATCGGACGAATAGGAGACGATCAGCTCGCGGAAATTATCCACCTGATCTTCGGCGGCTTTGGTATCGACGTCCGAAATGTTGCACAACCCTTTCAGAATACCGATACATTGTTCGCCGTAATGACGCCCGATACGGTTCAGGTCCATCAATTCCAACCGGACGACATCGTGCAGCAGGGTTGAGATCACCGAATTACGTCCCAACCCGATCTCGCACATCACGATCGTCGCGGTACCCACCGAGTGTAAGACCAAAGGAGTCCCGTCGTAGCGGGTCATGCCGTCGAGTTTTTCGACGGCCACACGCAATGCGGCCTTTACCAACTGGTGGCTGGCCTCACTAAAATACTCCTGCGAAAGCTGCAGGAAGGGTTCTACATACGGGGGCAGCGACTGCACTTCCAACATTTCGGCTTCCATATGTTTTCGGGATTTATCTCGCCTTAAATATAGTAAAAAAATTTAAGAATGCCGGGTATTTTCCGCTCCATTCGTATCCGGAACAGCTCCGGATTCGCGTGCGGCCCAAGAATCATGCAAAAAAAAGCCCGGGAACGCCCCTCTTCGGCATTCCCGGACCTATCCGTCAGAAAGCGACGCATTTATTCCGCCGCAATTATTTGCGATGAAACTTACGCGGCTTGATCATATTTTCGGGAGAGAGCACATTATCGAGCTCCTCTTTGCTCATCAGTTTCTTTTCCAGTACGAGGTCATAAATGCCCTTACCGGTTTCGAGCGCGGTTTTGGCCAGCTCGGTCGAAGTCTCATAACCCAGATAAGGGTTGAGTGCCGTTACCAGTCCGATGCTGTTGTAAACCAACCGGCGGCAGACCTCTTCGTTAGCCGTAATACCGGCCACACAACGGTCGCGCAGCGTGTTCATGCCGTTGCTCAGCAGGTCGATGCTCTCGAAAAGGCTGTGCACGATGATCGGCTCCATCACGTTCAGCTCGAGCTGTCCGGCCTCGGCGGCGATCGTTACGGTCAGGTCGTTGCCGATCACTTTGAACGCTACCTGGTTCACCACTTCGGGAATCACCGGATTTACTTTGCCCGGCATGATCGACGAACCGGGCTGCATCGGCGGCAGGTTGATCTCATTCAGCCCGGTACGCGGTCCCGACGAGAGCAGACGCAGGTCGTTGCAGATTTTCGACAGCTTGACCGCCAGCCGTTTCAGCGCCGACGAGTTCATTACAAACGCTCCAGTATCGTTGGTCGCTTCGATCATGTTGGTAGCCGCCACGACAGGCAGTCCGGTGATTTCACGCAGGTATTTGATGCAAAGCGGCGAGTAATCGGGATCGGCATTGATACCGGTACCGATCGCCGTCGCACCCATGTTCACCTCGAGGAACAACTTGTAGTTCTGTTCGAGCCGTTCGACCTCCTCGGCTAGATTCGCAGCATAAGCTTCAAATTCCTGACCGAGGGTCATCGGCACGGCATCCTGCAACTGAGTACGGCCCATCTTGATTACGTGCGCAAATTCGGCCCCCTTGGCGTGGAAAGCCTCGACGAGCCATTTCAACGAAGCCTGAAGTTTCGTAATGCTGTTGATCAGCGCAATTTTCACCGCCGTCGGATAGGCATCGTTGGTCGACTGCGACATGTTCACGTCGTTGTTCGGATGGCAGTATTTGTACTCGCCCCGCTGATGTCCGAGGATCTCGAGCGCACGGTTCGCAATCACTTCGTTCGCATTCATGTTGGTCGAGGTGCCGGCTCCGCCCTGCACCATGTCCACGACGAAATGCTCGTCGAATTTGCCTTGACGCACCTCTTCGCACGCTTCGATGATCGCCTGTGCCACATGGCCGTCGATCAATCCCAGATCACGGTTCGCACAGGCAGCGGCCTCCTTGACCATCGCCAGAGCCTTGATCAGCTCCGGGAAAAAGTGAAGCCGCACGCGGCTGATGTTGAAGTTCTCCAACGCGCGCATCGTCTGTACGCCGAAATAATACTCTACCGGCACCTCTTTGTTGCCCAGCAAGTCATGTTCCGTACGGGTCTTACCCGAAAGCTGACGTTTCGTAATATCCATAATTTTAGGAGAGTATAGAATTTAGGGTTCGACTAAATAAAAATTTACGCGAAATTAAGCAATTCCGCGTAAAAAAGTAATAATTTTCAACAATATTTCAGCCTCCGGACTAAAGATTATCGCCGGATCAGGGATTAAGATTCCGGATTATAAACAAAATAGTGTCAAACCGAACGACAACGAACGGTTCACAGGTATTTCGTCAGCAATTCCGACATCTGCGAGGCGAGTTCGGCAGCTTTTTCCGCCGCCGCATTGGCGAAACGTTCGGTGTTGTCGGCATAGATGATCCCGCGCGACGAGTTGACCAACAGCCCGCACTGGCGGTTCATACCGAACCGGGCGACCTCTTCGAGACTCCCCCCCTGCGCGCCGACACCCGGCACCAGCAGGAAATGGTCCGGCACAAGCTCGCGGATACCCTTCAGCATCCGGGCCTGCGTCGCCCCGACCACATACATGATGTTATCGGCCGTCCCCCACTCTTTCGACGTGTCGATCACCTTCTCATAAAGGAAGCCCCCCTCTTCGAGCCGCTGCATTTCGAAATCGGCCGCACTCGGATTAGAGGTTAACGCAAGGATAACGGCCCATTTGCCGTCGAACTGCAGGAACGGTTCGACCGTATCGTAACCCATGTAGGGCGAAAGCGTCACCGCATCGACCAGATTCCCGGAGAAAAAGGCCCGGGCATACATTTTCGACGTGTTGCCGATATCCCCCCGTTTCGCATCGGCAATAATGAAGATATCGGGATACCGTTCCCGGATGTACTCCACCGTCCGGCGGAAACTGACCCAACCCTTCTCCCCGTTGTCCTCGTAGAAAGCCAGATTGGGCTTGTAACACACCGCATAGGGTGCGGTAGCATCCACGATAGCCCTGTTAAAGGCGAAGACGGGATCGTCCCCGGCCCACAAATGGCGCGGAATCTTGTTCATATCGGTATCGAGCCCCACGCAAAGAAAACTGCGTTTAGCCTCGATCCGGGCGAAAAGCTGTTCGGCGTTCATATCTCTTGTAATTGAATTATTCCTCTCTCCATGGCGTCCGGTGTGCCGGCGGTCAACCTGCTTCCCGGCAGGATTAGATTCGCGGCCGATAAATACCTTCGCCCGGGCCTTCCTAGGTTACGGTTACGTCTCCGGCGGAAGCGGCCCTACCACCAATGCGACTTGCCGCAATCTTTGCAACTGCGAAACAAGCGCTGTTTCCGGACCGGACAAGTCACGTTTGTTTACAGACAACTTTCCGTGTCTAGCAACGTTTTTTCCTGCAACCTAATTCTCCTCGCTGGCACGCAGACGCTCGGCGTTTTCGGCTACCTGCAACTTGTCGATGATCTCCTGAATATCGCCGTCCATCACCGCCGCGAGGTTGTAAAGCGTCAGGTTGATGCGGTGGTCGGTCACACGGCCCTGCGGGTAGTTGTAGGTGCGGATCTTCGCACTGCGGTCGCCGGTAGAGACCATCGTCTTGCGTTTCGAAGCGATCTCGTCGAGGTATTTCTGGTACTCGAGGTTGTAAATACGGGTACGCAACTCCTCGAAAGCCTTGTCGAAGTTCTTGAGCTGCGATTTCTGGTCCTGGCACTGCACGACGATACCGGTCGGGATATGGGTCAGGCGGATGGCCGAATAGGTTGTATTGACAGACTGGCCGCCGGGACCCGACGCACAAAAAATATCCTTGCGCACATCGTTCATATTGATCTCCAGATCGAACTCCTCTGCTTCGGGCAGTACGGCCACCGATGCGGCCGACGTATGGACGCGTCCCTGCGTCTCGGTCTGCGGCACGCGCTGTACGCGGTGCACGCCCGACTCGTACTTCAACACGCCGTACACGCCGTCTCCGGTCACCTTCATCACGACCTCCTTGAAGCCGCCCGAGCTGCCTTCGCTGGCGCTGTTGATCTCATACTTCCACCCTCTCTTTTCAACGAATTTGGTATACATGCGCAACAGGTCGCCGGCAAAGATCGCCGCCTCGTCGCCGCCCGTTCCGCCGCGAATCTCGACGATCGCGTTCTTGCTGTCCTGCGGATCGGCCGGAATCAGTAACAGTTTGATCTGTTCCTCCATTTGCGCTACGGCAGGCTCCAGTTCGGATACCTCCATACGGGCCATTTCACGCAATTCCTCATCCTTTTCGGTTGCCAGAATCTCTTTGGCACCTGCAAGGTTATTGAGCGCGGTGCGGTATTTTTCGCTGGTGTGGACGATCGGTTCGAGCTCTTTGTACTCCTTGTTCAGCGCGATGAATTTCCTGACGTCGGCGATTACTTCCGGATCGGTCATCTGCTGACCGATCTCTTCATATTTGATTTTCAAGCCATCGAGGCGTGAAAGGATCGAATTATCCGGCATACGGCATCTCCTGTTTTTAAGGATACAAAGGTAAACATTTTTTTGTTTTTTCGTATCTTGTGGCGCCGAAGCGGGACCTTATGAAAAAAACCTTCCTGAAAATAGTCGGATACCTCTCTGTCGCGTTGGGATTTGCCGGGGCGTTCCTGCCGCTGGTTCCCACCACGCCGTTGCTGTTGCTGGCCCTGTGGTGCTTCTCGAGAAGTTCGCCGAAGATGAATGCATGGCTGCTGGGCAACCGCATGTTCGGGCGTTACCTGAAAGATTACGAACAGGGCCGGGGTATCCCGAAGGTCGTAAAAGTTTCGTCGGTCATCATTCTCTGGAGTTCCATCCTCTTCACCACGATCGTCTTCACCGAAGCATGGTGGTTGCGGGCGCTGCTGCTCCTGATGGCTTTGCTGGTCTCAGTCCACATCCTGAACCTGAAGACGCTGCTGACCGGATCGAAAATCCTGGTTCTGATTCCCACTGCAATGGAAGGAGAGAAATTCGCCGCAAACCTGCCGCCGAACGTCGCGGTCGAAACCATCGGCATCGGCCCTTACCGCAGCGCATTCAACACCTACCACCATATCCTGCGCCACCGTCCCCGTATGGCGATCCTGGCGGGGATCGCCGGAACCTATCCCGGAAGCGGATTGTCCACGGGAGAGAGCCGGTTGGTAAAGGCCGAAAACGCTGCCGACCTGGGTTCGTTCCTGCCGGAAGGATTCCAACCCAAATTCGCGGAGCGGTTGGAATGCCCGCACATCCCGCAGGAGACGACGTTCTCAACGGCCGACAGCAACACGCTCAGTGCCGCCTCGGCCCCGTTTGTCGAGCGCAGCGGCGCACAACTCGAAAATATGGAAGGCGCTTCGTTTTTCTATGTTTGCACACAAAGCGGAACGCCGTTCCTCGAACTGCGGACCATTTCGAACCGCGTCGGCGAACCGTTCCCCGACTGGGACATCGAAACCGCCACGGACAACCTGGCCCGCGACCTAAACCGATTGATCCATGAACTTGAAGCTTAACATATCGACCTGCCCGAACGACACGTTCATGTTCGAAGCGATGCTGCACGGCCGCATCGACACGGAAGGACTCGTATTCGACCTGCACCTCGCCGACATCGAACAACTCAACGGGGCGGCACTCTCAGGGGAACCGGACATTTCGAAGCTGAGCTATGCAGCAGTCCCGCAAATCAGCGACCGGTACAAAATTCTCAACAGCGGCAGTGCGCTGGGCCGCGGCAACGGCCCGCTACTGGTAAGCCGTTACAAAATTTACCCCGACGAACTGCACGATGCACGGGTGGCCATCCCGGGCGAACACACCACCGCCAACCTGCTGCTGAACAAAATCTATCCGTCCGTCAAAGACCGGCGTGCCTACCTCTTTTCCGACATTGCCGAGGCGGTAATGACCGGAGAATGCGATGCGGGCGTGCTGATCCACGAAGGCAGGTTCGTCTACCGCAAAATCGGGCTGCAACTGGTAGCCGATCTCGGCGTCGAATGGGAAAGACTCACAGGACTGCCGCTGCCGCTCGGGGCCATCGTCGTATCGCGGCGGCTCGACGCCCCACTGCAACGGAAAATAGACCGGGTATTGCGCCGCAGCATCGAATATGCACGGGCCAACCCGGCGGTATCGGCCGGATTCGTCAGACAATACGCACAGGAACTGAGCGAAGAGGTCACCCGAAGCCACATCGAACTCTTCGTGAACGACTATTCGGTCGATCTGGGAGCGGAAGGGCGCAAAGCGGTCACTGGACTGCTCGGCACGGAAACGTTTGGCATAAAAGAAGAGGAGGTGTTCGTATGATACGCGAAACCCTTGCTTCGCTGACGGCCGAAGAAAACCTGCGAACCCTGCCGGAAATAGCTCCTGAAGGGATTTATATCGAACATGAAGGCAAGCGTTACCTCAACCTTTCATCGAATGACTATCTGGGCATCGCGTGCCGCGACATGCACCGGGAGTTCATGCACGAAATAGACGAAAGCGACGCGTTTTTGCTAAGCAATCCCTCTTCCCGGCTGATTACCGGGAACAGTCCGGAATATACCCGCCTCGAACAGACCCTTTCCGATCTGTACGGCGGCAAAGCCGCGCTGGTACTCGGCTGCGGGTACATGGCCAACTCAGGCATACTGCCGGCGATAACCGAAAAAGGCGACCTGATCCTGGCAGACAAGCTGGTGCATGCGAGCCTGATCGACGGGCTGCAACTCTGCAAAGCGGAGTGGCAGCGTTTCAACCACAACGACATGGATCATCTGGAAAGGCTGCTGGTCCGTCACCGTGGACATTACCGCAACGTCTGGATCGTCACCGAATCGATCTTCAGCATGGACGGAGACTGCGCGCCGCTCGCAACTCTGCAAGCCCTAAAAACAAAATACGACCTGAAACTCTACGTAGACGAGGCGCATGCCTTCGGAGTCTGCGGCCCCGGCGGCCGGGGGCTGGCAGCTGCCACGGGTACGGATTGCGACATCCTGGTCGCCACGCTCGGCAAAGCGATCGCCTCGCAGGGTGCATTCGTAATCACGGACGGGGAAATACGGGAATTTCTGGTCAACCGCCTGCGGACGCTGATCTTCTCCACGGCACTGCCGCCCATCTCGCTACGCTGGTCGGACTACGTTATCCGGCGACTGCCGCAAATGGAGCCGTGGCGGGAACACCTGAACCTTTTGTCGCATCGACTGACCGGTTCGCCGTCCTCGACGCACATCATACCGCTGATGGCCGGGGAGAACCACCGCGCCATCGAAATGAGTAAAAAGTTCCGGGAAGCGGGCTTCTGGGTAATGCCGATCCGCTACCCCACCGTACCGCAGGGCAAAGCCCGCGTGCGCGTTTCGCTGAACGCTGCGCTGAACACCGGGGCAATCGTAAAATTCAAAGAGGTATGGAACAGCATTGGATAGTCAAAGAGCGTAACCGGGACCTGATCGTCTTCGCATTGGGATGGGCCTCGGATTTCCATGCCGTCGCACACATCCGTCCCGAAGGTTACGATATCCTCTGTACGGACGATTACCGCACCATCGAATCGGTCGATCCGGCGACTGTCGCCGGATACCGGCGGATTTACCTGTTCGCATGGTCGTTCGGGGTCTGGGTTTCGGAGCTGATTTTCCGGGGTATTCCCTTTTACAAGACGGTCGCACTGAACGGCACCCCCCTGCCGGTAAACAATCGCTACGGCATTCCGCCGAAATCATTCGCAGTCACGCTCAAAGGGATCGCCCACACCGGAATCGAAGCTTTCAACCGCCGCACGTTCGGCGACTTTTACGACACGATCGCCCCTTGGCTCGAAACACGACCCTTCGAGGAGAAATACGAAGAGCTCTGCAACCTGTTCGATGCGTCGGCCAAAGCCTACCGTCCTTCGATCACATGGAGCGAAGCCGTGATCGGGCTTCAGGACATCATCTTCCCGCCGGACAACGTAAAAGCCTACTGGACCGAAGAGTCTCCCGCAACAGAGGTACAGTTATGTCCCGGCATGCCGCACTATCCGTATGCCGACCCGGCAATCGTACTGTCGAGGCTGCACACCGAACAACCGATGCAATCCCGCCGCCATGAGCGATAAAGACCTGCTGAAAAACCGTTTTGCGGCGAATCTGCGCAGCTACAATTCACTGGCCGTCGTGCAGGAGCGTATTTGCGAAGAACTCGCGGAATTGATCGGGACGCATGTCCCCGGAAAAATCACCCGGGGATTGGAAGTGGGTACCGGAACGGGCTTCCTGACCCGGCGGCTTCTGGAGCGCTACCCCGACGCAGAATGGACGCTGAACGATCTGGTCGAAGCGTCGGAATGCTTCCTGCAGCCCTACGTCGGCGGCCGTAAAACGCAATGTTATTGGGGAGACGCCGAATCGCTGCCCGCGTTCGGCAGGCCGTTCGACCTGATCGCCACCGCTTCGACGGTACAATGGTTCGACAACCTGCCCGCTTTCCTCAACCGTACCCAAGAGATGCTCGCTGCCGGGGGCAGATTGGCGCTCAGCACCTTCGGCCCCGACAACTTCGAAGAGATCCGGGCGACGACCGGGGACGGCCTCGTTTACTACACCTCTGCGGAACTGGCCGGTTTACTGAAACAGGCAGGATTGACAATCGAAGAACAAAAGGAGTACGCACGCCGCCTGGAGTTCGGCTCCCCGACCGACGTACTGCGGCACATCAAGGCGACCGGGGTAAACGCAATCCGCAAAACCCGCTGGACCCCGCGACGGCTGACAGATTTCGAAACGCTCTACCGCAGCCGGTTTTCGACTTCTTCAGGCACAGTGACACTTACTTATCACCCGATCCTGATCGTGGCGAGAAAATAGAAACGCTGCGCGGACAAGCAGAAGCACCCGGCACAAAAACATACACGTCAAACCGAAGCTAGTACGCTTTCGAAACGAGCCCAATAAAAAAGCGGCCCAAAACCGGAACCGCAACAAAATAAAAAAGCACAGCAGGGCGTATAAGCCGGGTTCTGTACCTCCGAAGAGGCCTCTGCCATTTATCTAGGCCGGCGGTCACCCGCACGGCTCGTCAGCAACCTACCCCCCGACATCGGACGAGCCATCCTACTGCGTCGGTATACATGGTCTTGCAACCCGTCAGGCGTACGGCCAAAGTGTGTCGCCACACCCGCGGTGGGCCCTTACCCCACCTTTTCACCCTTACCGGACCCGCAAGCGGGCCTTAGGCGGTTGTTCTCTGTTACACTACTATTCCCTTGCGGAAATCTTCCCGTTAGGAAGGACGGCGCTCTGTGTTGCCCGGACTTTCCTCCCCCTCCGGCTGAACCGAAGGCAGCGGCAGAGCCTCCCTGCTGTGCGGGGCAAAGGTAGTGAACAATCGCCACACGGCCATACGCGATTGCCATTTTATTGCTACTTTTGCGCGGGACCGCCCGCTACAGGGCGGTAACCGCGATTCGCATCCAATCCTTCCTGCCGTGAACAACGAACTGCTCATATCCGACTACAACTATCCGCTGCCAGAAGACCGCATCGCCAAATTTCCGCTCGAGCGACGCGAAATGTCCAAATTGCTCGTTTACGAGAAGGGCGGCATCTCCGAAAGCCGCTTCGCACGCATCGGCGAAGCGCTTCCCGCCGGAGCGATGCTCGTATTCAACAACACGAAAGTGATCCGTGCACGGCTGGTTTTCTACAAACCTACCGGCGCACGCATCGAAATTTTCTGCCTCGAGCCCCACGATCCGGCCGATTACGAGCGGGCTTTCGCCGTCAAAGGATCCTGCCGTTGGAGCTGCATTGTCGGGAACCTGAAAAAATGGAAAGACGACGAACTGCACATCGATTTCGAGGCGGAGGGCCGGGCGCAGCGCCTGACGGCACGGAAAGCCGGCCAGACCGACAAGGAACAAATCATCGAATTTTCGTGGAACGGCGACCAAAGTTTCGGCCAGTTGCTCGAAGCACTCGGACGCATCCCGATCCCGCCTTACCTCTGCCGCGAAAGCGAAGAGCTCGACAACAGCCGTTACCAGACCGTCTATTCGAAATTCGAGGGTTCGGTCGCAGCACCGACCGCAGGGCTCCACTTCACGCCGGAGATCATCGCGGAACTGCGAAATACCGGGCACCTGACGGATGAAGTGACGCTTCATGTTGGAGCCGGTACATTCCTGCCTGTCAAGACCGACGAAGTAACACGGCACAAGATGCACACCGAACATTTCGAGATCCGGCTCTCGACGATCCGCAACCTGATCGACCACTTGGGAGAGGTTATCGCCGTAGGCACCACCAGCGTCCGCACCCTCGAATCACTCTGCGCGCTCGGCTGGCGCATACTTTCGTCCGGATCGCCCGATGCGGAGCGGCCCGTCGGACAGTGGGAAATCTACGACGTTCCCGTCCAGCGGGAGACGAGGGAACTGCTGGAGGCCCTGTCCGTTTATTTGGAACAAGAGCGTCTGGCTAAGCTGAAAACGGCTACGCAGATCATGATTATGCCGGGGTACCGCTACCGGATCGTCCGCGGCATCATTACGAACTTTCACCAGCCGCAAAGCACGCTGCTGCTGCTGGTCTCGGCATTTATCGGCGAAGATTGGCGCAAAGTTTACGATTTCGCGCTGAATAACGACTTCCGGTTCCTGAGCTACGGAGACAGTTCGCTGCTGCTTCCCTGACTCAATACAGATCATGATGCGGCCGGTTACGCACTTTTCGATGATTATGCTCGGGGAGAGGTTTGGGCTGCCGAAGCGGCCTGCTGCCGGGCGGCCCGTTCCGCATCCAACTGTGCACGGGATTTACTTTGGTTAACGATATAAACGCCGAGGCAAACCATCACTGCGGCAATCCCCTTTGCAAACCCGAACCGGTCGAGCCCGGCCAGTACGGCCACCACCGACGCGATGAAAGGCTGCAGGTAGGTATACATGCCCACCACCGTCGGACGCAGGTACTTTTGCCCGACGGGAATCAACAGGTAAGAAAAGAAAGTGGCGCAGCAAACCACATAGAGCACGCCGCCCCAAAGAGCGGGGGACAAATGCGCATAATCGATCGCCGCCGCATCGCCGCCGCACAGCGGAATCGCGCAAATCGCAGCATACAGGAACATCCATTTCATCAACGTCACCGACGAATAACGGGCGATCAGGCGCTTGAAGACGGCCAGGTAAATGGCAAACGACAGCGCACCCATCAGGCAGATCATGTCGCCTGCAATACTGCCCGACCGTCCCGCCGTATCGACCGTTCCGTTACTCAGGATCAGCAACAGCGCACCCGAAGCGCCGACTGCGACGCCAATCGCCTTTTTCCACGTAATCGGCTCTTTGAGGTAGACGGCGGCGATCAGCATCGTCAGGATCGGCACGGTGGAAGCGGCAATCGATGCGTCGATCGGCGAGGTCATGGACAACCCTATCAGGAAAGAGGTCTGGTTAAGTTGGATGCTGAAGAGCGATGCGAAGAAAAGCAAAACGAGGTCCTTTCGGCTGACTTTCTCGCGGGGAGCGAAGAGCGATGCGATCCAGAAAAGCAAAGCGGCCCCGCCCATACGGAACAGATTGAGCGCATAGGGCGACACCATGCCGCTTGCAAGCACCCCTTTGGCGATCGGCACGTTGAAACCGAACATCGTATTCGCCAGCAACAATGCCAAATGCCCTTTCATGCTATGATCGCCCGCAGAGACCGCAGTCGTTGTATTTCGTTCAGGATGTCCCATCGTGTCGCCTCTTTTAAATGGCAAAAGTAGGGATTCCTTTTGACTTTGACGCGGAATCAGCTACTTTTACCGCAAAATTGCAACGTTGACCGTACACGATACACATACACCGGGACGCAAGGCACCCGCCTATAAACCGGCAGACTGGCTGCCCACTTCGCTCAAGGAGGTGCGGGCACGGGGATGGGATGAACTCGACGTAATCCTCTTCTCGGGAGACGCCTACATCGACCACCCGTCGTTCGGCGCAGCGGTGATCGGACGCCTGCTCGAAGCCGAAGGTCTGCGAGTAGCCATCGTGCCGCAGCCCAATTGGAAGGACGACCTGCGCGACTTCCGCAAACTGGGACGGCCGCGCCTCTTCTTCGGCGTCTCGGGCGGAGCGATGGACTCGATGGTGAACCATTATACGGCCAACAAGCGGTTGCGCAGCGACGACGCCTACACGGCCGGGGGTAAAGCGGGTTTCAGGCCCGACTATGTCGTGACAGTCTATACCCGCATCCTCAAGCAGCTCTATCCCGATACGCCGGTCATCATCGGCGGCATCGAAGCATCGTTGCGGCGCACCACACACTACGACTACTGGAGCGATTCGCTCAAGCCTTCGGTATTGGTCGAGAGCGGTGCCGACCTGCTGATTTACGGCATGGGCGACAAGACGATGCCCGAAATCGCACGGGCGATGCGCGGCGGCTATAACCTGAACCTGCTGCGTAAACTGCCGCAAGTGGCCTTCCTGGCCGCACGCAAACAAATCGAAACACTGCCCGAAAACCGGATTATGCTCCACAGTTTCGAGCGGTGCCTGAAAGATAAAAAAGCCTTCGGCGAAAATTTCGTCCGGATCGAAACCGAATCGAACCGCATGCAGGCCGCCACATTGGTAGAACCGGTGGGAGACCGGTTCGTGGTGGTCAATCCCCCCTATCCTTCTATCTCGGAAACAGATTTAGACCGCAGTTTCGCATTGCCCTACACGCGCCTGCCGCACCCGCGCTACAACGGCAAAGGGGATATCCCGGCCTACGAAATGATCAAATTCTCGGTCAACCTGCACCGGGGATGCTTCGGGGGATGCAGCTTCTGCACGATTTCGGCCCACCAGGGCAAGTTCGTTTCGAGCCGCAGCGAAGAGTCGATCCTCAGAGAGGTTTGCCAAATCGCTGCAATGCCCGGTTTCAAAGGCTACCTTTCCGACCTGGGCGGCCCGTCGGCCAACATGTACCGCATGAAAGGCAAAAACCAGGCGCTCTGCGCCAAATGCAGCCGTCCCTCATGCATCCATCCGTCGGTATGCCGGAACCTCGACAACAGTCACCGTCCGCTGATCGATCTATACCGCAAGGTTTCGGCTGTCAAAGGAATTAAAAAAGCCTTTATCGGCAGCGGCATCCGCTACGACCTGTTCGAACAGGACGGCGGCGCTTACCTGCGCGAAGTGATCCGAAACCATGTGTCGGGACGGCTCAAAGTCGCCCCCGAACACACCGAGGAACATGTCCTGAAACTGATGCGCAAACCGCCGTTCGACCGATTCCGTGAGCTCAACGCGCAATTCAACCGCATCTGCTCGGAAGAGGGGCTTAACTATCAACTGATCCCATATTTCATTTCGAGCCATCCGGGCTGCACCGAGATGGATATGCGCCACCTGGCCGACGAGACGCGACGGCTCCACTTCCGGCTCGAACAGGTGCAGGACCTGACCCCGACGCCGATGACCCTCTCTTCGGTCATGTTCTACACCGGAGAGAACCCGTACACGGGAGAAAAGGTCTACGTGGCCCGCAGCCAAGAGGAAAAACGGCGGCAGAAAAGCTACTTCTTCGGCTGGAAAAAACGGTAGAAATTTTATACCTTTACCCACCGAACGAGGAAGATTATGGCCAAACAATATACCCACAAGGAAAACAACGCCCGTGCGGCGGCAGCGCTCACATCCGACCCGATGGCCGTCGTGCCGCCGCAGGCGGTCGAGCTCGAAGAGGCGGTGCTCGGCGCACTGATGCTCGAAAAGGACGCGGTGATCGAAGTGCAGGGACTCATCACTCCCGAGGCCTTCTACAACGAAGCACACCAGATTATCTACAAGGCCATCGTCGACCTGTCGATGGAACTCAAACCGATCGACCTCTACACCGTCACCGAAAAGCTCAAGCAGATCAAGAAGCTGACGGCAGTAGGCGGCCCCTCTTACCTCGCACAGCTGACCCAGAAGGTCGGTTCGGCCGCGCACGTCGAATTCCACGCGAAGATCATCGCCCAGAAATACGTCCAGCGCGAACTGATCCGCGCGACGACCGAAATCCAGAAAAAATCGTTCGACGAGGCGACCGACGTGACCGACCTGATCGATTTCGCCGAGGGTGAAATCTTCAAAGTAGCGGAAGGGCACGTCAAACGGGACGTGCAGAAATCACGCGACATCCTGACCAAGACGCTGCAGATGATCGAAGAGGCTTCCAAGCGGGAAGGCGGATTCAGCGGCGTACCGTCAGGATTCACGCATCTCGACCGGCTGACGCTGGGATGGCAGCCGTCGGACCTGATCATCATCGCGGCCCGCCCGTCGATGGGTAAAACGGCTTTCGTACTTTCGCTCGCACGAAACGTCGCGGTGGACTTCGAGAAAGGGGTGGCATTCTTCTCACTCGAGATGAGCGCCCAACAGCTGATGATGCGTTTGGTCGTAGCCGAATCGGAACTCGACTCGCGCAGCGTCCGCAACGGCGACCTCACCCCGGAGCAGTGGAAACACATGGAGACGGCGATCAAGCCGCTCTCGACCGCCCCGCTCTTTATCGACGACACACCCGCTCTATCGATTTTCGAATTTCGTTCAAAAGTACGACGGCTCAAGACTCAATATGATATCCAGCTGATTATCATCGACTACCTGCAGCTGATGACGGCCTCCACAGACAACCGCAACAGCAACCGTGAACAGGAGGTGGCCATGATTTCCCGGTCGCTCAAGGCGATCGCCAAGGAGCTCAACGTACCGATCATCGCACTCTCGCAGTTGAACCGTTCGGTCGAATCCCGTGGCGGCAGCAAGCGCCCGCAGCTCTCCGACCTGCGGGAATCGGGCGCCATCGAGCAGGATGCCGACCTGGTGGCCTTCATCCACCGTCCGGAGTATTACGGCCTCACGGTCGACGAAGACGGCACACCGACGCAGGGCATGGCCGAGATTATCGTCGCAAAACACCGTAACGGAGCGGTCGATACGGTCAAGCTGCGTTTTCGCAAGGAACAGGCGCGCTTCATGGATTTCGACAGCGATACGGACAGTTACAGCGCGATCGACAGCAGCATGAACACCGAATTCAGCTCTACGCTGGGCGCAGGACAGGGCCTGAACGATCCGGGAGGATACGGTAATTTCGGCGTGCCGTCAGGATCTTTCGGAGGCACGTTCGGCAACTCGCCCTCATCGCTGGGAGGAACCTTCGGCAGCAACACGCCGCCCGACGACGAAGGATCACCGTTTTGACATTCCACTGAACAGATATAACCGTTAACACACGAAGGCTGACACGGCTTCCCTGCACGAGAGAGAGAAGAAGTATGCAGAGAGAATCAAAAGAGAGAACAGAAAACATCCGCATACAGCCGCATTGCGACGCTCCCCGGTTGACCGATACGGTAATTCACACGAATCGACGAATTGGTGACCGGATTGTTTTATCAACCGACTGTCGACACAAACGAAAACCCGTTTCGGGATAACAGCCGGAACACAATATTACTAACCCAACTTTCCCCGGGAACATTTATGTTCGTCAAAAGTTATTGCAGTTCGATATCCGGCATCGAAGCCGTGACGGTCGCCGTAGAGGTCAACATCACGGCGGGGATAGGTATGTACCTGGTAGGCCTGCCCGATAACGCCGTACGCGAAAGCCAGGAGCGCATCCGCGCCGCATTCGAAAACTGCGAATATAAAATGAGCGGCAAGAAAGTAGTCGTCAACCTCTCCCCCGCCGATTTGAGGAAGGAGGGATCGGCCTACGACCTGCCCATTGCGGTGGCGATGCTTGCCGCCTCGGGACAGATCGATGCAGCCCCGCTATCGCGTTATATCCTGCTCGGCGAACTGTCGCTCGACGGATCGATCCTGCCCGTTAAAGGGGCATTGCCGATCGCAATGCAAGCACTCAAAGAGGGATTCGCCGGCATCATCTTACCCGAAGAAAACGCCCGTGAAGCCGCAGTGGTGAAAGGATTGGACGTATACGGTATCGGCAACCTGCGCGAAGTAGTCAATTTCTTGCAGGGATTTACCAATTTAACTCCTGCCAGGATCAATCTGGACGAAACGTTTACCGAAGCCCAACGATCGTTCGACGGCGATTTTTGCGACGTAAAAGGTCAGGCCCAGGTCAAACGGGCACTCGAAGTGGCTGCCGCAGGCGGGCACAACGTGCTGATGATCGGCCCCCCGGGCTCGGGCAAAACGATGCTCGCCCGACGCATGCCGTCGATCATGCCGCCGCTAACCCTGCAGGAAGCGCTCGAAACGACACGAATACATTCGGTAGCCGGGAAAATGGGCTATCGGCAGGGATTACTCACCGTGCGGCCGTTCCGCACGCCGCACCACCTCACCTCGCAGGTTGCACTGGTGGGCGGCGGCGCGAATCCCCAACCCGGTGAAATTTCGCTTGCGCACAACGGCATCCTGTTCCTCGACGAACTGCCCGAATTCAGCCGCAATGCGCTAGAATCGCTGCGCCAACCGATGGAAGAGAAACAAATCGTCGTCTCCCGCGCAAAGTATACGGCCCGGTACCCGGCCAACTTCATGCTGATCGCGTCGATGAACCCGTGCCCGTGCGGTTACTACAACCATCCGACCCGGGAGTGCGTCTGCTCGCCGGGAAGTGTCGGGAAGTACCTGAACCATATTTCGGGTCCGATGCTCGACCGGATCGACCTGCATATCGAAGTGACTCCGGTTCCGTTTGCGGACCTGACGCATAATCGCCCGGAAGAGGATAGCGCAACCATTCGCAAACGCGTCGTGGCGGCCCGGAAAATCCAGCAGGCACGTTTCGACGGGATGCCGGTCCACTCCAACGCCATGATGGGCAGCAGTCAACTGCGGGAATTCTGCCCGCTCAACACCGAATCGGCTCGTCTGCTCGAAACGGCGATGGAGCGGCTGAACCTCTCGGCCCGAGCGTACGACAGGATTATCAAAGTGGCGCGCACGATCGCCGACCTCGACCGAAGCGAAGCCATCCGTTCCAACCACATCGCCGAAGCCATTCGCTACCGCAGCCTCGACCGGGCATCGTGGGGCGCCTAGCACCTCAACGCCATGCAACTCCCGGACAAAATCGCCCTCTCTCCGTTCGTGCGAATTATCGTACCGCTCGCCGTTGGCATTATCCTTTCTTCCCGGGTAACGGCCCCGTTGTGGCTCGTCATTACCATCACCGCCGGGGTTTACGGTGCGGCATGGCTGCTGCGGGAAACCGATGCGGGCTGGTGGTATGTAACGGCCGCGGTTTTCGTCACCGGAGTGCTGATCATGCAACTGGACGACACGCAGCAAGAGGTGCCGCGTGGAGAACGGCTGCTTATGGTCGTCCAAATAGACGATACGCCGTATACCCACGGGCGGTGGCAACGCACTACGGCGCATATCGGCTACTTCCGATCCTTTCCGCGCCGGCCCGAAGGGCCTGCTTCATCGGCCTACGACCCTTCCATGTCCCTTACCCCCGGACATGCCGCTCCTCCCATGGAATATGCCCGTTCCCGAACAATACGGGATACCACCCGCGGCAATTACCCGAAGGCGGGCGAATCTCCGGCAAACCCTGGAAAGTGGGTCTCCGTATCGGAAAAGATACAACTCTACATAGACACCTGCTACCGGATCGGGGCAGGCGAACAAATTACCTTCCGGGGATACCTCAACCCGATCGACACGACGGGCAGCAGTTACGGCAGACTGATGCGCAGCCGGGGCATGAGCGCCAAAAGCTTCCTCACCCCCGGTGCACTGATTGCCCGGACAACCTCCGAATACCGTTCAGCCGGATATCGGGCCGCCCAGGTCCAGCACGGAGCCGTGGAACGGATCATGCGGCTAGACCTAAGCGAAGCCGACCGCAACCTCGTCGCCACACTGGTGGCCGGGGAACGCCGGGGGATCGACCCGAAACTGCGCAACGACTATGCGGTGACCGGTGTTGCACATATCCTTTCGGTATCGGGCCTGCACATGGGTTTCGTACTGGTGATCGCCAACCTGCTGCTCGGATGGATCGTGCTGTTTCGCCGCGGACACCTGATCAAAAACGTACTGGTCATCCTCGCCATGTGGAGCTACGCGGTAGTAGCGGGACTCTCCGCCCCGGTCGTCCGCGCTGCGCTGATGATGTCGTTCGCCCAACTGGCCCTGGGCACTTCGCAGCGCGGCAACGGTTACAACCTCGTGCTCGGCGCCGCCACGCTGATGCTCGCCATACATCCGGGTTACCTCTACGACGTCAGTTTCCAGCTCTCATTCGTCGCCGTACTGTCGATCCTGTTCTTCTACCCGCGGCTTTACCGCTATCGCAAACGCCTGGGTAAAATCCCGAACGGCATCCTGAGCTGCGTCATGCTCGGCGCAGCCGCGCAAATCGGCACACTGCCGCTGGTGGCATACAGTTTCGGCAACATTCCGCTGATCGCACTGCTGATCAATCCGATCGTGATACTCACCTCGTTCGTCATCATCAGTACGGGGCTGCTCTGGTTGCTCCTGCCGCTCGGAATACTAAACCCGGTATGCAGTTTCGTTATTAAAACCGCACTGTGGATACAGAACGGGCTGATCGAATGGGCGGCCGGCATACCCGTAGCGGCCATAAAAGACGTCCGCATGGACGGGATGAGCGTACTGATGCTCTATGCCGCATTGGGCCTGTTGGCCGTGTGGATTAAAATCAGGGAAGATGCACGAACCGAAAAATTGGCCGTTACTAAAAAATCACGGATATTTGCACGATGATCACCAGCAACGACATAGCCACCCTGCTCGACCCGCAGCTACGCGACTACATCGCCGGGCACCTGAGCGACGATCCCGGACGGGTGGCCCTCTCGCTGCGTGAACACGGGGCCCTCATAGCCACCCAGATTAAGTATCTACAACGCGCGCGCGTCAAACTCCCCTCGTACTACGCTGCACTGTGCATCCTGCCGCCGCTCTCCTTCGAGCAAAGCAGCAGCGAAGAAACGGCTTCCGTCAAACGATATTCGGGAGACACCTGCCTGGATCTGACCTGCGGGTTGGGTGTCGATGCCTTTTACCTGAGCAAACGGTTCCGACAGGTCATCGCAGTCGAGCGCAACGCCGAACTGAGTGAAATCGCACGGATCAACTTCCGCCTGCTCGGAGTACAGAATATCCGGGTCGTGAATAGTCCGGCCGAGGCTTTTCTCGAACAACTCCGGGGACAAACGCAAACCACCCCGGACAGGAATTCCGGCACGATCGACCTGATCTACATCGATCCGGCACGGCGTGACGATCAAGGTAAAAAAGTATGGTTGCTGGAAGACTGCTCTCCGGATGCGAAGGCCCTGATGCCGCAGTTGCTCGCGCTTGCCCCGAAGGTAGTCGTCAAAGCCTCTCCGCTGTTCGATGTGGACGAAGCTTTCAGGTTGTTCGGAGATACGGTTTCGGTCGAGATCGTATCGGTTCGCGGCGAGTGCAAAGAAGTACTGATCGAAGTTTCACGGCAAGCGCCGCAACAACAAGAACAGCCAGAAAAACAACAACCGTGGCAGGAGGCCGGGCAAGCACCTCAACGGGCATCGCAGCCGGCCGCAGCAATGGAAAACCGAAAAGACGGCCAAATCCGGCTAACCATCGTCGGCAGGCCTTCGCTCTGCTTCGACCGCACCTCGGGCACATGGACCTACCCGGAAACATCCGGTGCAGGATCAGGAATATCAACGATCGAACAAGCTTCAAAACACGGTCAGGGACAAAAAACGGAATTACAGCAACCGGATACGAATGCGCCGGTCCGAACAGCCGAAGAGCGTACCTGCCCGGCAGCCGATACTCCGGCTGCGGAACTGGCCGCTGCGCCCGGTTACCTGCTGATTCCGGACGTCACGCTGTATAAGGCCAGACTCGTACAAGCGTACGCCTCCCGGTGCGGCTGCACGGCCCCGTCCCCGGGCGGTTACTGTTTTGGCGACCGGATACCGGCCAATTTCTTCGGCCGCGCCTATCCGATACGCGAAATGCTTCCCTACCAGCCGAAAATACTGAAACGACATTTTAAACAAGCGGGAATCACCCGCTGCAACCTGCTGAAAAAAGAGTTCCCGCACAACGCCGACGCCATTGCCCAAGCGTTGGGTATCCGGCAAGGCGGTACCCGCTACGCGGCCTTCACCCGTATCGGCGAACACTTGTACGCACTCTTGCTAGGCGATGAAATACGCTTACCCGCCGAAACCACACCGCATGTCTAAAAAACCGACCATATTCCAATCTCTGATCCCGATCCTGACCCTGATCGGCCTGATCGGCCTCAATGTTACGCTACTGGGCGACGATACGCTCTCAGGGGCAAACCAGATGTCGCTGCTGATCGCCTCGGGCGTAGCCGCCTGCATCGCGTTCTACAACCGCAAACATTGGAACGATATCCTCAAAGGGATACTCCACACGCTGACCGGAGCGATACCTGCGATCCTGATCCTGCTGATGATCGGGGTGCTGGCCGGGACCTGGATGCTCAGCGGTATTATTCCGGCGATGATCCATTACGGACTGTACATCCTGCGCCCCGACTATTTTCTGCCGGCGGCGGTCGTGATTTCGGCCGTCATCTCGGTAGCGACCGGCAGTTCGTGGTCCACGGTGGCCACGGTAGGCGTCGCACTGCTGGGTATCGGGCAAACACTCGGTTTCAACGATGCGATGATTGCCGGGGCCATCATCTCGGGCGCCTACTTCGGAGATAAGATTTCACCGCTGAGCGACACGACGAACCTGGCCGCAGCGACCGCCGAAGTAAGCCTCTTCACGCACATCCGCTACATGATGTTCACCACGGGTCCCACGATGCTCATCACATTGGTCATTTTTGTGATCCTCTCGCTGTGCAGCGACATCGCCCCCACGGGAGCATCGGTCGAATCGGTTCAGCAAACCATCACCACACACTACAACATTTCGCCGCTGCTGTTCATCGTGCCGGTCATCGTAATCGTAATGATCGTCCGGAAAATGCCGCCCGTACCGGTGCTCTTCATCGGCGGAATCCTGGGCGGGATCCTCGCGCTGATTTGCCAACCGTCGGTCATCGCCCAACTGAGCGGCGACGCGGAACTCACGGCCGGCGGAGCCTACCGGGTCATCACCAAAGCAATGTACGGTACCATCTCGATGAACACGGGCGATCCGGCGGTCGATGCCCTGTTCACTTCGAAAGGGATGGCCGGGATGCTGAACACCGTCTGGTTGATCGTCACCGCGATGATTTTCGGCGGAGTGATGGAAGCAGGCCATTTTCTCGAACGCCTGACCTCAGCCCTGATCCGGCGCGTACACTCGACCGGGGGGCTGGTAACGACCACTGCCGCAACCTGCGTCCTGTTCAACACGACCGCATCGGACCAATACATTGCGATCGTCATCCCCGGCAAGATGTTTGCGAAAGCCTACCGGCGAAACGGACTGGCGCCCGAAGTGCTGAGCCGTACGCTCGAAGACGCCGGAACGGCCACCTCGGTGCTGATCCCGTGGAATACCTGCGGCGCGACCCAGTCGAGCGTACTGGGCGTTGCGACGCTTACCTACCTCCCCTATGCGTTCTTCTGTTACCTCAGTCCGCTGATGTCGATCCTGTTCGCCTGGTGCAACATCAAAATCCGGCGTCTCGTACAAACCGATCCCGGCACGGAAGCGGAAAACCGGAACAATTAGCTATCTTTGTTCAGTCGGCCATTTCGGCCCGTCAGCCTCGGCATCATGATAAAAAAGATCATCCAATACATCTCCTACGACATCTGGTTCAAAAAGGAGCACGAGTACCGCTCGTCCAAAGTGCGGTGGGCGGTGCGCCAGTTCAAAGTGTTCCTCTTTACCGCACAGGGATTCGCCGAGCACAGTATCCTGGTGAAATCGGCCGCACTCACGTTCTACACGCTGATGTCGCTCGTGCCGATCGCCGCATTGGTGTTCGGTATCGCCAAAGGCTTCTCCCTGGAGACGAAACTCAACAGTTACCTATACGCCGAATTCCCGCAGTACGGCGCAGTAATCGATCAGGTGATCGAGTTCGCAAACGCCATGCTGCAACGCACCAGGGGGGGGCTGATCGCATCGGTCGGTCTGGTCGTCCTGTTCTGGTCGGTGGTCAAGGTGTTCAACAACGTCGAGAAGGCTTTCAACGACATCTGGGAGGTCCGCAAACCGCGCAGTATCGCCCGCAAGGTGAGCGACTACATCGCCGTTGTGGTAATCGTACCGATCCTTTGGATACTCTCTAGCAGCATCCGGCTCCAGGCCCAGGACCAGCTGCTGCATTTCACCCCCGGCCCCGCCGTGGATTTCCTTTTCGGAATCTTGTCGCTTGTAACCCTCTGGATCATGTTCGCTTTCCTGTACAAAGTGATTCCGAATACGAAAGTCCGCCCGCGCAGCGCACTGACGGCAGGGATCATCGCCGGAACAATTTTCCAGATTTTCCAGATCGTTTATGTCTACATCCAGTCTTCACTGACCAGTTACAATGCGATCTACGGCAGCTTCGCGGCTTTTCCGCTCTTCCTGATCTGGCTGCAAATCAGTTGGCAAATCGTACTTTTCGGTGGCGAATTATCGTTCGCTTACCAGAATATCAAGAAATTCGAATACGAGAAGCGGGCCAGCGAAATGAGTTACGAATACCGCAAACGGGCACTGCTGTTGGTCATGCAACAGATCGTCCGGCATTTCCTGCACAACGAAGGCGGCATTTCGTCCGAAGCGGTCGCCCAACAGCTCAACATGCCTGTACGCATCGTACGCGACGTAATTTTCGACCTCGAACGGGCCGGATTGATCGCGCCGATCCTTAGTCCGGATGAAAAGACGAACTTCTACATCCCGGCCCGCGACGTGCATACGCTCAGTGTTTTCGATGTCATCCACCAGGTAGCGACGACCGTGCAATCGAAAGCGAAAAACATTCCGGAAAGTTACCGTGAAGCGCTTTGGAAAGACCCGCTCGACATCGGCATGAGCTCCGAATACCGCGAGATCAACACGATCCTCGACAACATGGACCGAATCACGAAAAACTCCCCTTACAACATTCTGTTGATGGATATCGCCCCGGCCCCTAATGCCGCGAATATGCCCGGCGAAGATCGGAAGGAGGCGCAGGCATGAAGCGTATCTGCCTGATCGGAAGCGGGAATGTAGCCGAAGCGTTTGCCGTCGCTTTAGGCGGACTGCATCCCGCCGGAAGATTCCGCCTCGGACAGATTTACGCCCGGAACCGGGCCCGCGGAGCGAAACTTGCCCGGATGGCGGGATGCGACCATACGGACGATCCGGCACAGCTTGTCCCGGCAGATATCTACCTGATTTCGGTCAGCGACACACAAATCGGGGCAATAGCGGAAAACCTCGATTTCGGCAACGCCATTGTCGCGCACACAGCCGGGAGCGTCTCGCTGAACGTCTTGCCCGACCGCTTGTCCCACCGGGGGGTGTTCTACCCGCTGCAAACGTTTACGGCAGGGAGGCGGATAGATTTCCGGCAGGTTCCGCTGCTGATCGAAGGGGAACATCCGGACACGGCCGCGGCACTGCGCTTACTTGCCTCGGAACTATCCGATTCGGTATACGAAGTTTCGGAACAGCAGCGCGCGCAACTCCACCTGGCCGCGGTTTTCGCATGCAACTTTACCAACCACATGTATGCGATCGCACAAGAGTTGCTCGCCGAAAAGGGCCTGCCACCGCAGTTGATCGGCCCGTTGATCTCTGAAACCGCAGCCAAAGCGCTGGGCTGTCCGTCGGCTGCAGCGGTACAGACCGGACCGGCCCGACGGGGCGACCGACAAACCCAGCAAAAACACCTCGGATTGCTCGAAGGGCATCCGCAGTTACAGGAATTGTATCAAAAAATCAGCACAGAGATATGGGAAACTTCAAAGAAGATATAGCGCGCGTACGCGTTATCGTACTGGACGTGGACGGCGTGATGACCGACGGCGGCATCATCGTGACCCCAGAAGGGGAATTCATCCGGAAATTCCATGCAAAGGACGGCTATGCACTTTCTTACGCGATGAAGCGGGGTTACCACGTGGCGATCATCACCGGAGGCCGGGGACGCAGCCTGACCGTCCGCTTCGAAATGCTGGGGGTGGAGCATGTCTACACGAACTGCTTCCATAAGATCGATGCATTGCACGAACTGATGCAGAAACTGGACGTGCAGGCCGAAGAGATTCTCTACATGGGCGACGACATCCCCGACATCGAACCGATGCTGCACGTCGGGATGCCGGTGTGCCCGGCCGACGCCGCCACCGAAGTGGTCGAAGTCTCTCGCTACGTTTCGCAATTCAAAGGCGGCGAAGGGTGCGTGCGCGACGTGGTGGAACAAGTGATGCGTGCGCGCGGCGATTGGTACAAACCCGGAGACAAGGCCGTAGCGGTGACTGTCGCATCGAGGTAATCCGTTTCCGGACACCTGGGCTTCTTCCAGTAAAAGAAGCCGGATCCATTCATTTCCCGCGCCGGATGACGTCGGCCCAGTCAAAAAAGGCAATCGGCGACCCGGATGGAAAAGAAGCGCCCTGCGGCCGGCAACCGCAATGCCCGAATCAGTAGTCCGACAGCGGATGATGGTGTTCGATACTCCCGCGCAGACTCTCGCGGTCGAGATGCGTATAAATTTCGGTCGTCAGGATCGATTCATGGCCCAGCATCTCCTGCACCTGGCGGATGCTGGCCCCCCCGGCGAGCAGATGCGTGGCGAAGGAGTGGCGGAACGTGTGCGGGCTGATTTTCTTCGTAATCCCGGCTGCCTTCGCACACTCCCGAATGATGTGGAAAACCATCACACGGGTCAGGCCCTTCCCTTTGTTGTTCAGAAAAAGCGTATCGGCATGGTGTTCATCCACCGGCAGCGAAGCCCGCTGATCGAGATAATATTCGATCAACCGGACCGCCGTGGAACTGACCGGCACCAACCGCTGCTTGTCGCCTTTGCCGATTACACGGATAAATCCGTCCTTGAAAAAGAGGTCGCTGATGCGCAACGTCACCAGTTCGCTGACGCGCAGGCCGCAGCTGTAAAGCGTTTCGAGCATCGCCTTATTGCGGTGCCCGAAACGGTTGCTCAGATCGACCGAGCCGATGATCGCATTGACTTCATCGAATGAAAGCACGTCGGGCAGTTTGCGTCCGATCTTCGGCGCATCGATAAACTCGGTGGGCAGCGCCTCGATCCGGTCATTCAGCATCAAATAGTTGAAAAAACTTTTGATCCCGCTCAATACGCGGGCCTGCGTCGCTTTTTCGACGCCGGTATCGTACAAATGCGACAGGAACATCTCGATTTGGCCTGCTGTCACCAACTCGGGCTCGGCGATCGAAAACTCCCGTTCCATGTAGTCGGCAATCTGCGAGAGGTCGTGCAGGTAGGCACGCACCGTATTGTCGGAGAGTTTTTTCTCCAACTTGAGGTAATAGCGATAATCTTTCAGCTCTTTATCCCAACCCATACGTCAAAATTAGTAAATTTGCAGCAATCCAAACCCTTTCGGACGATGAATTATATTGATTTGAACATCCGCACAAACGACTCCGAACAGTCGGAAATCTTCATCGCACAACTGAGCGACTGGCCGTTCGACAGTTTCGACGACCAGGAGGGCGTATTGCATGCCTATATCCGCGAAACCGATTTCGCCGCCTGCCGAGAAGAAGTAGAGAACCTGCTGCAGGAGAGCGGCGCGAGTTTCGGCACCGAACTGATCGCCGACCGGAACTGGAACGAGGTGTGGGAGTCGAATTTCGAGCCGATCGAGGTCGAGGGACGCTGTTCGATCCGCGCACCGTTCCACGTACCGCGTCCCGACCTGCCGTTCGACATCGTCATCATGCCCAAAATGGCGTTCGGTACCGGCCATCACGCCACGACACAACTGATGGTCGAAGAGATCCTCGACATGCCGCTGGACGAACTCTGCGGGTTGGATATGGGCAGCGGAACCGCGGTACTGTCGATCCTCGCGGTAAAAAAAGGCGCTGCACGGATGGACGCGATCGACATCGACCAGTGGGCCTATGCGAACAGCCGTGAAAACATCGCAGCGAACGGGCTCGAAGACCGCATCACGCCTCGGCAGGGCGATGCATCGCTGCTTGCCGGACGCCGTTACGACTTCGTCCTGGCCAATATCAACCGCAACATCCTGCTCGCGGATATGGATGCCTACACCGCTACACTGCCCGCAGGCGGACGGCTCGTGATGAGCGGCATTCTGGAGGCGGACATCCCGTGTATCGTCGAAAAAGCCGGGACACTGGGTCTCGATTTCGGCGGGAAACGGCTGCTCAAAGGCTGGGCTGCGGTTCGTTTCACAAAAAATTAACGTCCCAATAACAGGTTCATCGAACGACATTTAATTCCCACACGATTATTATCCGCTGAAATTTTCCATCGAAAAATTTGCATTTTGCACATCCGTTGCTTTAATTTGCGACAAACGAACCCCAAGCCGGTCCATCGCGACCGCACGTAACAAAACAGACCGAATCCATGAACCGCATCGCACTGAACAGCAATTTCTGGTGGTGGCGCTCGCAACTAACAAGTCGTGAGTGTCGGATGCGTGTATGTATGTGGATGGATTAGCAGATAATCATCAGAACTATACCGAAAGGCTGTCGAACTCACGACAGCCTTTCTTTTTTTACCCCGTTTACTTTGCCCCATAAAACCTGAAAAAGCACCTCACCCTTCCAATCCGGAAAACAAACAAAACCGATAATGACCATGGAATACAATGTTGACGAAAACGGCTACTACGGCACTTTCGGCGGTGCGTACATCCCCGAAATCCTCTATGCAAACGTCGAAACGCTCCGCAACAATTATCTGAACATCATCTCGGAAGAGGGTTTCCAAAAGGAACTCGACACTCTGATGCGCGATTACGTGGGACGCCCCTCCCCGTTATACTATGCAAGGAGGCTTTCGGAAAAATACGGTGCGAAAATCTACCTCAAGCGCGAGGACCTGAACCATACCGGCGCGCATAAGATCAACAACACACTGGGACAAATCCTGCTCGCACGGCGGATGGGCAAAACGCGGATCATCGCCGAGACGGGCGCCGGCCAGCACGGCGTGGCGACCGCAACGGTCTGCGCACTGATGAACATGCAGTGCATCGTCTACATGGGCGAGACCGACATCCGGCGGCAACACCTCAACGTACAGAAAATGCAGATGCTCGGTGCGGAGGTGCGGTCGGTCACCAGCGGCAACAAAACGCTCAAGGACGCGACGAACGAGGCTATCCGCGACTGGTGCTGCAACCCGTCTGACACCTACTACATCATCGGCTCGACGGTCGGCCCGCATCCCTACCCCGATATGGTGGCCCGGCTGCAATCGATTATCAGCCGTGAAATCAAACGACAACTGTTTTCGCAACAGGGACGCGACTACCCGGACTACCTCGTCGCCTGCGTCGGGGGAGGCAGCAATGCCGCCGGGACGTTTTACGAATACCTCAGGGACGACCGCGTGAAACTGGTCGCCGCCGAAGCCGCCGGGCTGGGCATCGACACGGACCAGTCGGCCGCAACGATCCACCTGGGCCGTAAAGGCATTATCCACGGCAGCCGCACGCTGGTGATGCAAACCGAAGACGGGCAGATTACCGAACCCTACTCGATCTCAGCGGGGCTGGACTATCCGGGAATCGGACCGCTGCACGCACACCTAGCCGCCACGCACCGCGCCGAAGTGCTGGCCGTCACAGATAGGCAGGCCGTAGATGCCGCATTCGAACTGACCCGACTCGAAGGAATCATCCCGGCGCTCGAATCGGCACACGCGCTGGCGGCACTCGGATGCAAAAAGTTCCGGCCCGAAGAGGTGGTCGTGGTGACCGTTTCGGGCCGGGGCGACAAGGATATGGAAACCTACGTCAAACTCTTCAACCGGTAAAGAAGATGAAACCTGATAAAACCTCTCCGGATCAAGCCGTCCGCATCCAGGCCGAAAGCCGCACTTTCCTCGCCGACCTGCAAACCCCGGTCGGTATCTACCTCAAAGTCCGCGACCTGTTTCCGGAATCGGCGCTGCTCGAAAGTTCGGACTACCACACTTCGGAAAACAGCTATTCGTTCATCGGCGTCGAGCCGATCGCCCGGTTCGCGCTCCAGCGCGACACAATCACGGAACAATATCCGGACGGCCGCGTACAACAGTTTGCGGTCGACCCGGCACACCCGCTGAGCGAGCGGATGAACCGCTTCCTCGCCCGCTTCGACGTACAGGGAGACAAGGGACGCATCAACGGACTGTTCGGTTACACGGCTTATGACTGTGTATCCCATTTCGAGAGTGTAGGGATTACCAAACCGTCGATCGACGAAGTACCGCAAATGGTCTACATCCTCTACCGCTATGTCATTGCGGTGAACCACTTGCGGGGCGAAATGACCGTTACCGAGAACCGGCCCGAAGGATCGGCGAGCGGAATGGATCGCCTGATGAGCGTACTGCAAAGCAAGAATTTTCCTTCGTACGACTTCCATACCGTAGGCGGCGTCTCATCACCGATCACCGATGAACAGTACAAGGAGATGGTCCGCAAAGGAATCGGACACTGCCTGCGGGGCGACGTGTTCCAGATCGTGCTCTCCAGAAGGTTCATGCAGGAGTACCGCGGTGACGATTTCAAGGTATACCGGGCACTGCGTTCGATCAATCCGTCGCCCTATCTCTTTTATTTCGATTTCGGATCGTACCGTATTTTCGGTTCCTCCCCCGAAACACACTTGAAAATCGAAGGCGACACCGCGACGATCGATCCGATCGCTGGCACTTTCCGCCGTACGGGCGACGACGCGAAAGACCGCGAACTGGCGCTCAGGCTGCTCGACGATCCGAAGGAAAACGCCGAACACGTCATGCTGGTCGACCTGGCTCGCAACGACCTGAACCGCAATACGACCGGCGTGTATGTCAAGTCGTACAAGGAGATCCAGTTCTACTCGCACGTCATTCACATGGTTTCGCGTGTCTGCGGTCGGGTGGCGTCCGAAACGAACCGCATCCGCCTCTTTGCCGACACATTCCCGGCAGGCACCCTTTCGGGAGCGCCGAAAGTACGGGCCATGCAACTGATCGACCAGATCGAAAGCCATGCGCGGGGTATCTACGGCGGCTGCATCGGCTATATCGGTTTCGACGGCAACCTGAACCAGGCCATCACGATCCGCACTTTCCTCAGCCGGGACAACGTACTGCACTTTCAGGCAGGAGCGGGCATCGTCGCAAAATCCGATCCCGAAAGCGAACTGCTCGAAGGCAAAGGTAAACTCGGCGCACTGCGCAAAGCGATCGAACTGGCAAACGAACTGAAGAATTAACCGCACCAAACGCTTACGACGATGAAATTACTGGTTTTCGACAATTACGACTCGTTTACATACAATATCGTACAGTTGCTACGCGAGGCCGGGGCGGACGACATCACGGTAGTCCGCAACGACCGGATCGCACTCGAAGCAGTCGGGCGCTTCGACAAGATCATTCTTTCGCCCGGCCCCGGCATTCCTTCCGAAGCGGGCATCCTGTTGCCACTGATCCGGGAGTACGCACCGAGCAAAAGCATCCTCGGCGTATGTCTCGGCGAACAGGCGATCGGCGAAACATTCGGGGCTTCGCTCAAGAACCTCACGGATGTCTACCACGGCATCGCGAGCCGTATCCGGATTACGGCGCCCGACCCGCTTTTCGCAGGAGTGCCAACGGAATTCGATGCGGGACGTTATCATTCGTGGATCGTCAGCCGCGACGGACTGCCGGATGAACTTCAAATTACGGCCGAAGACGAAGCCGGACAGATCATGGCCCTGGCACACCGGCGCTACGACGTGCGCGGAGTGCAGTTTCATCCCGAATCGGTACTCACGCCCGACGGCCGGAAAATGATCGAAAACTGGTTGAAAATATAAATTCCACCCGACAAACTTTTGTCAAAGCAACCGCGTCCGCTCAGCACTTAAAATCCAGCCAGCCAGACACCGGGAAACATTGCGGATGTACCAAGCACACGCAACCGGCCCGGCACCACCATCAAAAAGGAATCCGCTCGATCCCCCTGACAAAACGGATCGCACAAACGACAAGAAACAACAACGATAAACAAGCTTTATGAAAAATCTCCTATACCGCCTTTTCGAAAACAGCTACCTCGACCGTAACGAAGCGCGCGACGTATTGCTGAACATGGCCCGCGGACAGTACAACGACAGCCAGATCGCCGCCTTCATCACGGTATTCCTGATGCGGAGCATTACGCTCGACGAACTCGTCGGATTCCGCGAAGCGCTGCTTGAAATGCGCGTACCGGTCGACCTGTCCGACTACGATGCAATCGACATCGTCGGTACGGGCGGAGACAACAAAAATACCTTCAACATTTCGACCGCAGCCTGCGTGGTAACCGCCGCAGCCGGATTTCCGGTAGTCAAGCACGGCAACTACGGAGCGACTTCCGTGAGCGGTTCGTCGAACGTCATCGAGGCGCACGGCGTAAAATTCTCCCGTGAAATCGACCGGCTCAAACGCTCGCTGGACGGCTGCAACATGGCATTCCTGCACGCACAGTTCTTCAATCCCGCCCTGAAGGCCGTCGCCCCGGTACGGAAGACGCTCGGTGTGCGCACCTTCTTCAATATCCTGGGACCGCTGGTCAATCCTTCGATACCGCACCGGCAACTGCTCGGGGTTTACAGCCTGAAACTGGGCCGGCTTTACAACTACCTCTACCAACAAACCGACACACGCTATACGATCGTCAATTCGTTGGACGGTTACGACGAAATTTCGCTGACAGACGACTTCAAACTCTTTTCGAACGACGGCGAGGAGATCGTCTCACCCGAGGCCCTGGGCTTCGAACGCTGCCACGACGGCGACCTGTACGGCGGGGAGACAGTTGCCGAGGCTGCCGCAATCTTCGACCGGGTACTCGACAATACCGCATCCGAAGCGCAAAAAAATGCCGTGATCGCCAATGCCGCTTATGCCATCCGCACGTTCGACACCAAGCGTCCGATCGAAACATGCGTCGCACTTGCACGAGAAACGGTCGAAAGCGGGCGGGCCAGAGCGACTTTCCGCAAATTCATCGAACTCAATTCGTAACCCATCCGTTAGCCTTCCAAAATTCCCTTCATTCCCCTATTCCCCCGAAAACCGACTCCCATGAATATCCTCGAACAGATCATCGCCACAAAGCGCAGGGAAATTACCTCCGCACAGGCAGTCAAAAGCATGGCCCGGATCGAAGCCGAAGCTTCCGTCCTAACACGGCAGGCCGTTTCGTTCCGGAAAGCCCTGCTCGCATCCCCGACCGGCATTATCGCAGAGTTCAAACGCAAATCGCCGTCGAAAGGCTTTATCAAACAGGAAGCCGATACCGCAGGGATCACCACAAGTTATGAACGGGCCGGAGCCGCTGCCGTTTCGGTACTGACCGACCGCGACTATTTCGCAGGCTGCCTCGACGACCTGATCCCGGCACGCAAAAACCTATCGATACCGATCCTGCGCAAAGATTTTATCATCGACCCGTACCAGATTTGCGAAGCCCGGATCGCCGGAGCCGACGTCGTCCTGCTGATCGCAGCGGCACTGACCCCGGCCAACGTCCGGTCGCTGGCCGGATACGCGCACTCGCTCGGGCTGGAAGTACTGCTCGAAATCCACAACGAACAGGAGCTCGGGCACCTCTGCGACGAGGTGGATGTAGCAGGGATCAACAACCGCGACCTGAGCTCTTTCCGCACCGATCCGGCACGCTCGTTCGAACTGGGCGGGCGCATTCCGGAGCGTTTCGTTAAAATCTCCGAGAGCGGCCTTTCCGATCCCCGCACCGTGCGGCAACTCCGTTCTGCCGGATTCCAAGGCTTCCTGATGGGCGAGAACTTTATGAAGCAACCAGATCCGGGGGCGGCTCTGCACGACTTTATCGAAAAGCTCGAAACCGCGCAACCGGAGGGCCCGGCATAACCACTGTTAACCATAGAATCCTCCCGCGACAGGAAAAGGTTTACGGCTTGAACACTCCTCCACCGACTTCCCCCGAGGTACTGGAAACAATGGGGTCTGTTCATCGAAACCGACACAGAAACACCAATAATACGATACCAAACCGATGAAACTGAAAATATGCGGCATGCGCGAACCCGAGAACATCCGCGCGGTAGCGGCGCTCGGCCCCGATTACATGGGGTTCATCTTCTACCCCTTATCGCCCCGGTATGCAGGCGACTTGTCGCCAGAGAGCGTCCGGGCGCTCCCGCGCCCGATCCGCCGTGTGGGCGTATTCGTCAACGAAACGGAACAGCAGGTAATCCGAACCGCTGTGCACTACCTGCTCGACTATGCGCAATTACACGGGGACGAGACGCCCGAGGAATGCCGCCGCCTGAACCGCATCCTTCCCGTCATCAAGGCCATAGCAGTCCGTACCGAAGCCGACCTTGCCGAAACGCAACGGTACGAAGGCTGTTGCACGGCATTGCTCTTCGATACGAGAACCGAACGATTCGGCGGGTCGGGACGCCGGTTCGACTGGAATATACTGAACGCCTACTCCGGGGAAACGCCGTTCCTGCTGAGCGGGGGTATAGGACCCGGTGATGCGGAGCGACTGCAGGCAGTACGACATCCGCAACTGGCAGGCGTAGACGTGAACAGCCTTTTCGAAAGCAAACCCGGACACAAAGAGTGCGGTTTGCTGCAACCTTTTATAGAACAACTAAAAACGTTATAATCATGAACAGAATAGATCATCTTTTCCAGACAAAACCCACCGGAATCCTGTCGGTATATTTCACCGCCGGATACCCGAACCTCGGCGACACGGCCGAAATCATCCGCACGCTCGCCGCACGCGGCACTGACCTGATCGAAGTCGGCATCCCGTTTTCAGATCCGATGGCCGACGGCGAAACGATCCAGCGCAGCAGCCACACCGCATTGCAAAACGGCATGTCCTTGCGAATTTTGCTCAATCAGCTGAAAGATATCCGGCGCGACGTGTCGATCCCGCTGATCCTGATGGGCTACCTGAACCCGATCATGCAATACGGGATCGAAGCGTTCTGCAAAAGGTGCGCGGAGACAGGAATCGACGGCGTAATCCTGCCCGACCTACCGCTGGCAGACTACCTGCGCGATTACAAACCGCTGGCCGACCGCTACGGACTCCGTTTCATCATGCTGATCACTCCCGAAACTTCCGAAGAGCGCATCCGGCTGATCGACGAACACACCGACGGTTTCATCTACATGGTCTCGACCGCCGCCACGACCGGCACGCAGGAGTGTTTTCCGGACGAGACGCTGCGTTACTTCGAGCGTATCAATGCAATGGAATTGCGCAATCCCCGGCTCATCGGTTTCGGAATATCGAATCCCCAAACGTTACGGGCTGCACAGCGACATGCCGCAGGAGCGATTGTCGGCAGCGGATTCATCCAGGCGCTCGGCCATCGCCCCACGATTCAGGAAGCGGTCGAAACGCTCTTCCTGAACCTGGGTTTGTAATTCCCGCCGGACCGGACGATGCAGCTTTACAGACCCGGTTCCACTGGCATGCAGGGCTCTCTGAAACGGGAATAGGATAAAAAGAGATAATTGGCACAAAAAATGTCTGCTTTTACACCAACAAAAAATCCCGAGAAACATTATCTTTGTGATGTTATATTAATTTAGAAATTATTAGATTATGAAAAAATTACTCTTTTTTGCTTTAGGGCTGGTAGGTATCTGCACGGCAGCATCGGCACAGACCGGTTTCGGCTGGGGTGTTAAAGGCGGTCTGAATATCACGGGAATGACCAACAGCGAAGAAGGTCAATCGAAAACCGGATTCGTAGTGGGCGCTTTTGCCGACTACCGTTTCACCCAAAAGTTCGCGCTTTCGGTGGACGCACTCTATTCACGCCAGGGCGTAAGTTTCGGAAAGACGGACGATGTGAGATCCAAAACCCGTCTTAACTACCTGAATGTCCCGATTCTGGCCAATTATTATATTTTTGACGGCCTGGCCGTCAAAGCCGGTATCCAGCCGGGATTCCTGCTTTCGGGAAAAGCGGTGGCAAAAGGTGACGGACACACGGACAAAGAGGATATATCGGGTGCCCTGCACGGTGCCGACTTCGCCATTCCGATCGGTATCTCGTATGATTGCCCGTTCGGAATCATCCTCGAAGCCCGCTATAATATCGGAGTATCGAACGTTTTGTCTACCGAGGGGACCTCACGCAACAGCGTATTCGCACTGACGGTCGGCTACAGGTTCTAACCCGAGCCCGACAGAATTACCAAAAAGAGCCGCTTCGCGGCTCTTTTTTTTACGATTTTATTAACTTGCAAGGACAAATCAATTCCGTCATGAGCAAGAAAATCGTCGTTTTCACCGGTGCCGGCATGAGTGCCGACAGCGGACTCTCCACATTCCGCGACGCGGACGGATTGTGGGACAGATACCGGATCGAGGATGTCTGCACACCGGAAGCCCTGGCGAAAAACAGGCAACTGGTGATCGATTTTTACAACATCCGGCGCAAAGAGCTGCTTTCGAAAGAACCGAATGCAGGCCACCTCGCCATCCGCCGGCTGGAGGATTATTTCGAGGTCGAGGTAATCACCCAGAATATAGACGACCTGCACGAACGGGCAGGCAGCAGCCGTATCACACACCTGCACGGCGAACTGCGCAAATTGCGCAGCAGCATCGACGAAACCCTCACCGTCCCGATCGAAGGCTGGAAACAGGAGTACGATACCCGCTGCAAGGACGGCTCGCTGTTGCGGCCGTTCGTGGTCTTCTTCGGGGAGAGCGTACCGATGTTCGACCGGGCGGCGCAAATCGCCTCGACTGCCGACATTTTCGTGATCGTCGGCACGTCGCTGGCCGTCTATCCGGCTGCATCGCTGGTGCGCTATATCCGTCCCGACGTACCGGTCTACCTGGTCGATCCGAACGAACCCGACATGCGCGGCATCCGCAATCCGCTCGAAGCAATCCGAATGCGCGCTGCCGAAGGCATGCCGCTGTTGACCGAAAAATTAATCGACACATTCGGACAAAAATAAATCCGCCCTGCGACCGGGAGAATCACCCGTCCTATTTTTCAGCTTCCCATTTTATGCTATCTTTGCCCGGAGCGACCCTGAACGATGAGAAAATTCGCGGATAAGATCAGACGTATTCTGGCCGGTTGGCTGCTCGTACTTTTTGTCGGGTACCTGGCCGGGGCGACTCTTTTTTATCACACGCACATTGTCAACGGGATACGAATCACCCACTCTCATCCCTATTCCCAAACTCCCGATACGGGAAATCACACCCACACCACGACAGGTTTCGCAACGATCGCCCAGCTGACGCTGATTCTGATGCTGGCCGCATCGTTTTATGCGTTGCTCCGGACCTTCGCTCTCCGGGCAGCCCGGATGAAACCGTGCCACACCCCGATCCATTTCGTACGGGCCGTCTCCGTCCCGTCACTGCGGGCCCCTCCCGTCCATTAGACATCCCGACATTCTCCAATGTCCAAATTTATGCCCCCAGCCCATCGCTACGGGGGTTAGCATATCCATGTCTAACGATAACGGGATCGATCCCACCTTATCCATATGAAAACACAACATATTGTAGCTGCAGTCGCTATCACGCTGCTGCATCTCCCGTCGTTGGCAGCGGCCGACGGCTCGCCCGACCACACTTCGCACCCACCCAAACCGGTAACCGATGCCAACATCACCGGCCATGTCCGGAACGCAACCACCCAAGAACATTTACCCTATATCAGCATCACTGTAAAAGGGACGACCTTGGGCACCACGACCGACGCAACAGGGCACTATATGCTCAAGAACCTGCCCGCCGGCGATTTGGTATTGGAAGCCTCCATGCTCGGATATAAAACCGAAGAAAAAAAAGTCACTACACAAGCAGATAAATTGCTCGAGGTCAATTTCGACCTGGAAGAAGACGCCGTAGCACTCGACGAAGTAGTCGTATCGGCCACCCGGAACGAAACCAGTAAAAAAGAGGCTCCCATCATCGTCAACGTTTCGTCGGCCAAACTCTTCGAAGGGACTTCATCTGCCACACTGGCTGAAGGAATGAATTTCCAGCCGGGCCTGCGCGTCGAAAACAATTGCGGGAACTGCGGCACGACCCAACTGCGTATTAACGGACTGGAAGGCCAATACTCCCAAATCCTGATCGACAGCCGTCCCGTTTTCAGTTCCCTGGCCGGAGTGTACGGGCTCGAACAGCTGCCCGTCAGCATGATCGAGCGGGTCGAGGTGATCCGCGGCGGGGGATCGGCCCTGTATGGATCGAGCGCCATCGGCGGCGTAATGAACATCATTACGAAAGAACCGCTGCGCAACTTCGCCTCGCTGGCCAACACGACCAGTGTGCTGCCCGGCGGAAAAACCGACATCAACACATCGCTCAACGCCTCGCTCGTTTCGGATGATCGTAAAGCAGGCGTCTACCTCTTCGGCATGCTGAAAAACCGCGACTGGTACGACCGTAACGGGGACGGATTTTCGGACATTCCGGAAATTAACGCCCAAACCCTCGGATTCCGGGGTTATTACCGGACCGGCGACCGATCGCGCCTCAGTGCCGAATACCACCATATCCACGAGTTCCGCCGCGGCGGCAACCTGTTCGACCGCCCTCCCCACGAAGCCGACATCGCCGAGCAACTCGACCACGAGATCGACGGCGGCGGCCTGCGCTTCAATACCTTCTCTCCGAACTACAAACACCGCTGGGAGATTTTCGCTTCGGGACAGGGCATCCGCCGCGCCAGCTATTACGGCGCCCAGAAAAATCCGGATGCCTACGGCCACACCAACGACAAAACCTTTGCAATCGGTACTCAATACACCTACACGATGGACCGGCTGTGGTTCATGCCTGCGGAACTGACCGCCGGGATCGAATACAACTACAACGACCTGCACGATTACTACATGAGCCTCGACCGCGATTTTACGCAGCAAACCCATGTCACCGGCGGTTACCTGCAGAACGAGTGGAAAACCGAAAAACTGAGTCTGCTCGTCGGGGCACGCCTCGACAAGCACAACCTCATGGAGCACGTGGTGCTTTGCCCCCGGGCAAACATCCGTTACAGTCCCAGCGAGCAGGTCGGACTGCGGGTCAGTTATTCGAGCGGCTACCGCGCCCCGCAGGCCTACAACGAAGACCTGCACATCGAAGCCGTGGGGGGAGCGCTCGCGCTGATACGGTTGGCCAAAGGGCTCAAGCCCGAATATTCGCACAGTGTCAGTGCATCGGCCGACCTCTACCACAGTTTCGGACGCCTCCAGGCCAACCTGCTCGTCGAAGGATTCTACACAATGCTCAACAATGTATTCACGTTGGTACGGATCGGTGAAAACGAAGACGGCAGCATCGTCTACTGGGAGCGCCGCAACGGATCGGGCGCAACCGTGGCCGGCGTCAACTTCGAAGGAAAAATCGGCATTCCACACCGATTCGAACTTCAGTTAGGGTATACGTTGCAATCCAGTCGCTACGACACCCCCGAACGATGGTCCGACCAACTGGCTCCGCAACGAAAAATGTTCCGTGCGCCCGACCACTACGGCTACCTCACCTCGCTGTTCGATATCACGCCCAGGTTCAAAGCCTCGCTATTCGGCACCTACACGGGTTCGATGCTTGTCAAACATATCCTCAGCGACGGAACAAACGAAACGGATTTGGAACAAAACACGCCATCGTTCTGGGATATGGGTATCAAACTGGCCTATACGTTCCGGATCGGGAAAGCTGTCGACCTGGAGGTCAACACCGGAGTCAAAAACATTTTCGATGCCTACCAGAAAGACCTCGATTACGGAGCGTTCAAAGACGCCGACTACGTCTACGGCCCTTCCCTGCCGAGGATGTATTTCGTCGGTATAAAATTCTCCATTTAAGCCACATTCCGGAATACAGTTCCGCCCCTCATACGGAAATCCGTCCTGTTTCAAAAAATACTTTCAGCTATTTCCCGAGACAACGGAACCGTAACGACACCCAAATACAAACAGCCCCGGAACTTGAAGGTTCCGGGGCTGTTGTTTGCATAACCCTCCGCTTTATTTAGTCTGCGTAGTGGCTTTGATATAAGTGTGGTGTGCTCCGTAGCGCTCGAAAGCAGCCTTATCGAGCTCTTCCTGATGATCGGGGTGAGCCACCGAAATGATCAGGCGGGCACGCTCCTGCAACGATTTGCCGTACAGGTTCACCGCACCGTACTCGGTCACGAACCAATGAGCGTGTGCACGGGTCGTCACGACACCGGCGCCCAGCGTCAGCGTCGAAGCGATCTTACTCACCCCCTTGTTCGTTACCGAAGGCATCGCGAGAATCGCCTTGCCGCCCTCGGAACGCGAAGCGCCGTAGATGAAGTCGATCTGGCCGCCGACACCCGAATAGAACTTCGTCCCGAGCGAATCGGCACAAATCTGTCCGGTCAGGTCGACCTGCAACGCCGAGTTGATCGCGGTCACTTTCGGGTTCTTGGCGATGATAAACGGATCGTTCGTATAGCCGACATCCATCATCGCTACGCCCGGGTTGTTGTCGATAAAGTCATACACTTTCTGCGATCCCATCAGGAAGGTGGAAACCATCTTTCCTTTGTCGATAGCCTTGTTACGGCCGTTGATCACCCCGCTCTCCACCAGCGGCAACACGCCATCGGCAAACATTTCGGTGTGGATACCCAGGTCTTTGTGGTTACCCAGCTGCGCCAGTACGGCGTTCGGAATGGCACCGATACCCATCTGCAAGCAGGCACCGTCCTCGATCAGCGCCGCGCAGTTCTTACCGATAGCGGTTTCGATTTCGTTGGGCACCGAAAAATGAGCCTCTTCGAGCGGCTTGTCGTCCTGCACGAAAATGTCGATATCGTCGACATGAATGAAGGCATCGCCGAACGAACGGGGAACATATTTATTGATCACGGCGATCACATGCTCGGCGCACTCGACGGCGGCCAGCGTAGCATCGACCGAAGTACCCAGCGACACGTAACCGTGCGCATCAGGTTCCGACACCTGGATCATCGCCACATTACAGGGCAGTACGCCGCTGCGGTAAAGTTTCTGCGTTTCGCTCAGGAAAACAGGAATGTAATCGGCGTAACCGGACTGCGTCACCTTGCGCACGTTGCCGCCAACGAAAAACGAATCGAGCTGGAACACGCCCTCGAATTCGGGATCGGCATAAGGCGCGGGGCCTTCGGTGTGCAAGTGATGGATATGTACATCCTTCAGCTCATGGTTGCGGCCACGGTCGCACATGGCCTGGATCAGGCACTGCGGCGCACTGGCCACGCTGCTCAAATGGACATGGTCTCCCGATTTGATCACCCTGACCGCCTCGGCAGCCGATACATATTTAATTTGTTTCTTCATGGTGGTTATTTTGAGTTAGATTTGACGATTCTTAAACGGAAATGCAAATTTAAACATTTTTCACATCCAAAACCGATTTTCCGGCAAATAATCGTCGGATCGGGCATATTCATACCACTGCACATCGGATGGCATACGCAAATACGCATGCCATCCGACAGCGGGGCTTTCAGGCCATGCCCGGTCAATACCGGTTGATTGTCTCGAATAATTTGGCTTTGCTGAGCGGTTTGGTCAGGAAATCATCGACTCCCGCCTCGAATGCGCGCCTGCGGTCTTCGTCGAACGCATTCGCCGTAACCGCGATGATCGGAATAGCCGGACAGAATTCCCGGATTCGCCGCGTAGCTTCCGCGCCGTCCATCTCCGGCATCCGGATATCCATCAGGATAATATCGAACTTCTCGCGTCCGGCCAGCTCGACCGCTTCACGTCCGTTGCAGGCCCGCGTAAGGTTATACCCTTTCAACAATACTTTGACCAGCATATAATTGCTGTCGTTGTCCTCGGCAACGAGAATCCGTACCGTAGCACAATCGCAGTCGCTCACTTTCTGACCGGACACGTTCTCTCCCCCATGTCCGGCCCCGTCGTCCGCATGGTCGTCCGTTCCGGTATTCAACGGAAGAATCGCCCAGAAAGTGCTGCCTTTGCCGGGTGAGGACACCGCGCCGATCTCCCCGTGGTAAATCTCCACGATCGCCTTGGCAATCGTGGTGCCCTGGGCGGTACCCTGTTCGAACATATTGAATTTTTCAAACCGGTTGAACACGCGGTTGACCTCATTTTCGGTCATTCCGCAACCGGTATCCCCTGCATAAAGTCTTACACTCTGAGGTACGATCTGGAATCCCATTTTTATATATCCCTGTTTGGTAAACTTAATTGCGCCGGTCATGAAATTCGAGAGGATTTGCGCTACCCTGAAAGCAATAATCCCCGATCTGCTTCATGACACGTAAAAACAAAGCATAAAACACCCCTACGATTAACTGAAAACCAAAATTACAAATAAAACCAGACGAAGATAGGCTTTTTTCCCTTTCCACGAAACGAACGGACTCATTGTGTTT
The DNA here is from genome assembly GCF_025144995.1 of Alistipes indistinctus YIT 12060. Lineage (NCBI taxonomy): Bacteria > Pseudomonadati > Bacteroidota > Bacteroidia > Bacteroidales > Rikenellaceae > Alistipes > Alistipes indistinctus. The sequence continues at coordinate 635,850 of NZ_CP102250.1, forward strand.
AGAAATGTTTATTTCACAAAACACAGGCGGGAGAAAGGTTACTTTCTCCCGCCCGACAGACATTACACCTTCGGATACACATTCCGGACGTACCGAATCCTATTTATTTTTTAAATGCTGCGAAGAAATCGTTGCCCTTGTCGTCCACCAGCAGGAATGCGGGGAAATTCTCGACATAAATCTTACGGACAGCCTCCATGCCCAGTTCCGGGAAATCGACCACTTCGACCGACTTGATGCTATCCTTGGCCAGCACAGCGGCCGGACCGCCGATCGAACCGAGGTAGAAACCGCCATGCTTCTTGCAGGCATCGGTTACGGCCTGCGAACGGTTACCCTTGGCCACCATCACCAACGAACCGCCGAGGCTCTGGAAAAGGTCCACGTAGGGGTCCATACGGCCTGCGGTCGTCGGGCCGAAACTGCCCGAAGCCATGCCCTGCGGAGTCTTCGCGGGACCGGCGTAATAGATAGGATGTTTCTTGAAATATTCCGGCATCGGTTTCCCTTCATCGATCATCTGCTTGATGCGGGCATGGGCAATGTCGCGCGCCACGACCAGCGTGCCCTTGACATTGAAACGGGTCTTGACCGGATACTTCGACAACGTCTCGCGTACTTTGTCCATACCCTCGTCGAGATCGAGCTCGACGGCGGGCTGCATATTCGGAGCTTCCTTAGGCAGGAAGCGGGCAGGATTTTTTTCAAGTTGTTCGAGGAAAATACCGTCTGCGGTAATTTTCGCCTTGATGTTGCGGTCGGCGCTGCAACTCACGCCGATACCGACCGGGCAGGACGCCGCATGGCGCGGGAGTCGAACGACGCGCACGTCGTGCACGAGGTATTTGCCGCCGAACTGGGCACCCACGCCGCTCTCCTGGCAAATTTTCAGGACCTTCTGCTCCCACTCCAGGTCGCGGAACGCGCGACCGCCCTCGTTACCGCTGGTAGGCAAGTGGTCGAGGTAACCGGCCGAAGCCTTCTTTACGGTCGAGAGATTCGCCTCGGCCGACGTACCGCCGATCACGATGGCCAAGTGGTACGGAGGACAAGCCGCCGTGCCGAGGTCCATGATATGCGATTTGATGAAATTAGTCAGGTTCTCCTCGGTGAGCAGCGCTTTGGTCTGCTGGTAGAGGAACGTTTTGTTGGCCGATCCCCCGCCCTTGGTGATAAACAGGAACTTGTATTCGTCGCCAGGAGTGGCGTAAAGGTCGATCTGGGCCGGCAGGTTAGTCCCGCTGTTCTTCTCCTCGGTCATCGAGAACGGCACCACCTGCGAATAGCGCAGGTTCCGGTCGCGGTAAGTCTCGTAAACGCCTTTCGACAGCATCTCGGCGTCATCGGCACCGGTGTACACGTTCTCGCCCTTCTTGCCGATCACGATCGCCGTACCGGTATCCTGGCAGGTGGGCAGTTCGCCTTGGGCCGATACGACCTGGTTGATCAGCATCGTGTAAGCGACAAACTTATCGTTGTCAGTGGCTTCGGGATCCTTGAGGATATCCGACAGTTTCTGCAGGTGTGCAGCACGCAGGTAGAACGATACGTCGGCAAAAGCCTCTTTGGAAAGCAGTTCCAAACCTTTGGGGTCGACCTTAAGCACTTTGCGTCCGTCGCATTCGACCACCTTCACGTAATCCTTCGTGAGCAGGCGATACTCCGTTGTGTCGGCCGACAACGGAAACGGCTCCTGATACTTGAACTCTGACATATCTTCGTTATTGATTTGTGTTGGATGAAATTCGGATATGCAAAGGTAAAAATATTTGGTTGTTTTTCGTTACTTTTGCCGGAACAAAAGCGCTTCGTAACGATGACTGGAACCATAGCCAACGCCACCGCGATCATACTGGGTACGCTCGCGGGCGTACTGATCCGCTCGCGGCTTCCGCAAAAAAGCGTGGAGATCGTATTCCAGGGAATCGGCCTCTTTACGCTGGCGATCGGTATCTCGATGTCGCTCAAGTCGGCGAACCTGCTGCTTGCCGTGCTCAGCCTCGTGATCGGCGGACTGATCGGCCAGGCACTAAACCTCGACCGACACCTGCGCCAGCTCACGGAGCGGCTGCAGCGAATCGCAAAAAAAGAGACCGCAGAAACTCAATCATCCTCACGCTTCACCGAGGGACTGATAACCGCTACGATGCTATTTTGCGTCGGCTCGCTGTCGATTCTAGGAGCGATTGAAGAGGGTTCGGGCGAGACTCCCCGTCTGCTGCTGACCAAATCGATTATGGACGGGATCTCTTCCATAGCATTGGCCTCGTCGTTCGGCATCTGCATTCTTTTCTCGTCCGTGCCGCTGCTGATCTACCAGGGCGGCCTGACGCTCTTCGCCGGGGCGATGATGCGGTTCATGTCCGGGAGCATGATCGCCGAATTGACCGGGGTAGGCGGTATCCTGCTGATCGGGTTAGGGATCAACATTCTCAAGATCAAAGAGATCAACATCATCAATTTGTTGCCGGCACTGATCGTGGCTGTCATACTCGCCTACCTTTGGCCGTCAGGTATTTAATGAGTAGGAACGCCGCGCCTTCAACTTCGCAAAGCTCCCGGACAACAGTAGCGGGAAGGAAATCAGCAGAAGCTTATCGAAATATTTGATTTTCCCGGAGAAATCACTACCTTTGTGGCTCATTTTTACCAAACACTTTTAAAAATCGCATTATGAACCATTACGAAACCGTTTTCATTGCCACGCCGGTTCTGTCCGATGTACAGGTCAAAGAGGCTGTGAGCAAATTCCGCGGTGTTATCACCGAAAACGGCGGTCAGATCATCAGCGAAGAGGATTGGGGCCTGCGCAAGCTCGCCTACCCGATTCAGAAAAAGACCACCGGCTTCTATTACCTCATGGAGTTCACGGGTGAGGGCGACATCATCGAAAAGCTCGAAACCCAGTACCGCCGCGACGAACGCGTGATCCGTTTCCTGACTTTCAAAATGGACAAGTACGCCGTTGAGTACGCCGAAAAACGCAGAAACAAAAACACCGCTAAACAAGAGTAAGAGCCATGGCACAGAATCAATCAGAGATCAGATACCTGAATCCTCCCACCGTCGAGGTCAAAAAGAAAAAATATTGCCGCTTCAAAAAAGCCGGTATCAAGTATGTCGATTACAAGGACGCTGAATTCCTCAAGAAGTTCCTCAACGAGCAGGGTAAAATTCTGCCCCGCCGCCTGACCGGTACTTCGCAGAAGTTCCAGAAGAAAGTAGCTACCGCCGTTAAGCGTGCCCGCCACTTGGCCATTCTGCCGTTCGTAACCGATATGTTCAAATAATCAAAACCGGAGGACCCATCATGCAAGTAATTCTTAAGAAAGACATTGAGAAACTGGGCTACGCCGATGATATCGTGGATGTTCGGCCCGGTTATGCCAATAATTTTCTCATTCCGCAGGGCTATGCCATCAGCGCCACCGAGTCTGCCAAGAAAGTGCTGGCCGAAACGTTGAAACAGCGTGCCCACAAAGAGGCCAAATTCGTTGCCGACGCAGAAGCGCTCGCAGCCAAACTCGCCGAAGTAACGCTGACCATCACCGCCAAGGCAGAGGAAGGCCGCATCTTCGGTTCGGTGACCGCAGCCAACCTGGCAGAGGCCCTCGAGAAACAAGGCATCTCGGTAGACCGCAAAAATATCGCTCTGGACGCAGTGAAGACGGTCGGACAGTACGAAGCGACCGTAAAAATCTACAAGGGTATCCAGGGCACCGTAAAGTTCGGTGTTGTGGCAGAAGAGTAATCTTATATCCCGCTTCATACAAGACAGGCGGCTCATACGAGTCGCCTGTCTTATTTCAGAGAGATTCTCGCATTATCCAGTCCATCCAATTCAATTATCCTGTCGACCCGATTCAACAAGCTGTCCTGAAATCCGAGGTACGGTTCTATTCCATTTTGAAGAAAATCTGCCATCCGGCCAATCGGATCCAAGCCCCCCTCCGGAGATCACTACACTGACCCCAAAACATTCCCCTCCAAACAGTCAATAAATAAAAAAGGCAGGCCTGCGGGCCTGCCTTTTTTATTTCGGACAGCAATTTGATTATTTCGCAGCTGCAGGTTTGTCCACAATGCCGAGTTCCTTTTTAACTAACGGGAGAATATTGGTTACGGTAGCCTCATTGTAGTAAGCCATTGCACCGGCCGCAACATCGAATACGATCGTATAGCCGGCAGCCTGGGCCACTTTCTTGATCGCATCCTGGGCCTTCGTAATTACGGGCCCCATCAGTTGCTGCTGCATTTTCTGCGCATCCTGTTCGGCAACCTGCTGGAAGTCGTCGAAACGTTTCTGGAGATCCTGCAGTTCGCGCTCTTTGAGCTGTTTGGCCGATTCGCTCAGCGTCTCGGCATTCTTTTGATAATCCAGATACTTGTTGTTGAATTCGACCTGGATCGTCTCCAACTGGCTCTGCTGGTCTTGTGCGAACTTCTGGTATTTGGACAGGGCCGAATCACGTTCAGGCATGGCAGTGATCAACTCCTGCGAGTTGACATAGCCGAATTTCTGCGCATAAGTCGTACTACCGCACAACAACAGCGCTGCAAGCAAGGTTAGTTTTACAAGGTTTTTCATAAAGAAAATACGTTAAAAAGTGGTTTATTTTAAAAGGTTGATTATATCTTGGGTTTTATCCAACGAAGGCGAGTAGTACAGCAGGGTCTGGTTGTTCACCACGTCAAGCACCATCGTGTACTTGTTCGCTTCGGCATATTGGTTTATCGCAGCAAAAACCTTGTCCTGGATCGGTTTGATCAGCTCGGTGCGCTTCTTCATCAAATCGCCCTGGGGACCCAACACATCCTGCTGGTACTTCTGCACCTCTTTCTCCAACTCCACAATCTCCTGCTCTTTGGCGGCACGTTTCGTCTCGGAAAGGTAATTCTTCTGGGCCTGATAATTGCTATAAGCCTCCTCCAGCGTCTGATACGCGTCGTCCACATTCTTCTGATACTGTTTGGCCAGATCGTCAAGTTGCTGGATCGCGGTATTGTAATCGTTCTGCGATTTAAACACCTTCTCCGAATTGACAAAGATATAACTTTGGGCGTAAGCTCCGCCTACAGCGAGGAGCAATACGGCACATGACAACAGAAACTTTTTCATAATCGTTCGGTTTATAGGATTTAGAACTCTTGCCCCATCATGAAGTGCAGCTCGCCTCCGTGACGTTTGGACGAACCGACCTGGTTGTCGAAACCATACCCCCAGTCGAAACCGAGCATGCCCACGATCGGAAGATAAAGACGGATGCCGACGCCGACGGAACGTTTGATCGAGAAGGGATCGAAGTCCTTCCACGTCGCAAAACCGTTACCACCTTCCGCAAATACCAGACCATAGATCGTAGAGCTGGGCTGCATGATGAACGGATAGCGGACCTCCACGGTATACTTGTTATACACTCGCGCATAGGTATTCGAGTTAGTCGAATAAGGAGTCAAACCTCCGTTCTCGTAACCACGTACCTTGATGATGTCCACACCGTAAACATTGTAGCCGGTCATACCGTCACCGCCGACGTCGAAGCCTTCGAACGGCGAGGGTTTGTTTTTGTTATACGACCCCAGGTAACCGAATTCGACGCCTGTCATCAGGACCAGCTTGCGGTTCGCACTCAGCGGGTAATACCATTTACCCTTGAGCAACCATTTGTTGAACTCGATCCAACGGTAACGGTCCTCGTTCGACATATTCGGGTCGGCGTAATTCTTTCCGTCGAACAACGAATAAGGGGGAGTCAGCGACAGTGAGATCGAGAAATCGGAACCCTGGCGCGGATAGATCGGCTGGTCTACGGAGTTACGGCCAAATACCGTCTTGAACTGGATAATATTAGAAGTACCGTTTTGCACCAGAAAGTTGTCCCAGTCTTTCAGGTTATAGGCCTGGTACGAGATTTCGTTATAGAGCGTAAAATAACGGTCGGGCCACGAAAGTCGGCGTCCGATACCGGCCGACACGCCGATCGTACGGAAGTGTTTGGTACCTTTTTGCGTGAAATAGTAAGCATTGGTTTCATCCGAATAATAGAGGCCGATGGTCAGCGAATTGGGCTTGCGGCCGCCGAGCCACGGCTCGGTGAAGTTCAGCGAGATCGCTTTATAATAAGTACCGTTGGTCTGTCCCTTGATCGCCAGCTGCTGGTTCTGTCCCGAAGGATAGGGACGCCATTCGTTGCCTTTAAACAGGTTGCGGATCGAGAAGTTGTTCAACTGGACGCCGACCGAACCGACGAACATACCGGAACCCCAACCGCCCGAAACCTCGAATTTGTCGCTCGCCTTCTCTTCCAGCGGGAACGAAAGGTCGACCAGTTCGTTGGATACGGGAACGATATTGGGCTGCAACTTCTCCGGATCGAAGTGTTGCATCTGGCTCAACTGGCGCAGCGTGGCCATCAGCATCGAACGGTCGTACAATTCGCCGGGGCGAACATACAGTTCACGGCGAATCACTTTGTCGTCCACCCGGTAGTTACCCGTAAAGTTCACATCGTTGACCCGCGCCTGCTTACCTTCGTACACTTTGATGATCAAATCCACGGAATCTTCCCCGACGACCACCTCCTGGGGTTCGATCTGCGAGAAGAGGTAGCCCGAATTCTGGTAAAGCGACGAAACGGACATCTCCTCCGGATTCGTCTCCCGGCCGATACCCAACTGTTTATGCAGCGACTTGCGGTCATAGGCAGTACCCTTGACCACCCCCAGCATGTCGTTGAGTGTTTTGGTGTCATACACGCTGTTACCGAGCCACGAGACATTCCGGTAGTAGAATTTACGTCCTTCGTCCACCGTCAGCGAAATCCCGATACGCTTATCGTTGATCGGATAGATCGAATCCTTGACGATGACCGCATTGCGGTAGCCGCGCGAATTGTAGTAATCGAGCAGGTTTTCCTTATCCTCTTCGTACTCCTTGCGCTTGAGTTTCGTAGCCCTGAAAATATTAATACCCTTCTGGTGGGTCTTTTTGAAGGTCTTGCGCAGGCGTTTGTCGGAAAAGACCTCATTTCCCTCGAAACTGATCTTGCCGATCTTGACGCGGCTCTTCTTGTTTACGACAAAAGTAACGTTGACGGCATTGTGCACCGTGGTATCGTTGACCTGCTCGACGGAAACTTCCGCATTCTGGAAGCCTTTTTCGTCGAAATATTTCTTGATCGCGTCACTGTTGGTATTGATCACGAACTCAGAAAGTTCGCTACCCCGCTTCAGCTTAAGTTTTTTGTCGATCAACTCGGACTTTTCGCTTTTGTTCACACCCACGATATTCCATTTGAATACACGGGGGCGCTCCTGCAGGTAAATTTCGAAATTGACGCTGTCACCCACAGGCTCGGCCAGAATCCGTACATCGGAAAAATACCGCTGGCTCCACATTTTACGCATCGCCGAGGAGATGTAGTCGCTCGGGAGCATGATCGTATCGCCTTTGTGCAGCCCCGAGGTGTTCGCGATAATCTCGGGATCGAGGAACTTGACACCGGAGACGGTCACCTTGTTCACGATATAGCGTTTCGGGGCGTTGTAGTCGGCTATCGGTGCATCGGGCACCCCTGCCTTTTTTGTCGTATCGACGGCTGTTGCCGGGCCTTGCGCCACGGCGGCCGACCCCGAGCCCACTCCTATCGCCAAGAACATCAGGGCCCTCAATCTTTTTCTCATATGCCTTTCGGTAATCTTCAAACCTATTCCGTTAGTAGTCCGTATCTGCGCTGACGTTGCTGGTAATCTTCGATCGCCCGGGCAAACTCTTGCTCGTCGAAATCCGGCCAGTAAACATCGGTAAAATAGAGCTCGCTGTATGACAATTGCCACAACAAAAAATTACTCAGCCGGCGCTCCCCGCTCGTCCGGATCAACAGATCGGGATCGGGCACACCGGCCGTAACCAAATGGCCGGAAATCACTTCCGGCGTAATATCCTCGACTTTAAGGCCGCCCCGTACCGCTTCGGCAGCCACCCGCTGAGCCATACGGGTGATCTCCCAACGCGAACTGTAATTGACCGCGATCTGCAACGTCAGTCCCGTATTGTCCGCCGTGGTTTTTTCGCTGCGGCGGATAGCCTCCTGCACATCGGCAGAGAGAGCCTCCGTGTCGCCGATGAACCGCATCCGGATTCCCTCCGACAGCAGCGCAGGGGTCTCTTTTTCGGTACTTTCGCACAACAGTTTCATCAACGCTTCGACCTCGCGCGAGGGACGCCCCCAGTTTTCGGTCGAAAAAGCATAAATTGTCAAATACTCGACCCCGCAATCGGCTGCGGCACGCACCACTTTACGAACGCTCTCGACACCCTGGATATGGCCGCAAATACGATCCAACCCGCGTTGGCGGGCCCATCTGCCGTTGCCATCCATAATGATAGCGATATGCCGGGGGATCCTCTTCTGGTCCATATGCTCCATACTGCGACTGATACTGAATTAAAGTGCAAATATAACATTTATACCGTTAATCGTCCCAAATGGCCGGCTATCTTTCGTTTTTCTTTTGCCGCTCGCGGGAGTCGATCCCCCACATCATTTTATTTCTTAACGTATCATAAAACGATATATTTTGGAGATGCACCAAAAAAATCGATTTTTCGGCTTTCCTGACTCTCAGCTCCGTTCCGTCTCCGGCCAGATAATTGCGGTTGTCGAGCGAGACGAAGAACTTTTCGCCGCGCGTATGCACCCGGAAAGTAACCTGCGAAGTATCGGGAACGACCACCGGACGCATCGTCAGGTTGTGCGGAGCAATGGGCGAAACGATGAAACAGCGGCAATCGGGCGCCACCACCGGTCCCCCGACACTCAGCGAGTAGGCCGTCGAACCCGACGGGGTCGAAACCAGCATTCCGTCGCCGTGGCAGGTGGCGATCATCTCGCCGTCGACGAATACTTCGGCCGCGATCATGCTCGTATCGTGGCGCTGGATGGTTACCTCGTTAAACGCATAAGGATAACAGGTCCGGTCGATGAAGTCGCCTTCGGCCGAAAGCAGGGTCCGCTCTTCGACCGCATAATTGCCGTCGCGAATGTCGCAGAGCGCTGCATCGAGCCCTTCCATCGTGATATTGGCCAAAAATCCGAGCCGCCCGGAATTGATGCCGATCATCGGAATCGGCCGCAGATCGAGCACCCGGACCGCTTCGAGGAAAGTGCCGTCCCCCCCGTAACTGATCAGGACACGTACCTCGTCGTCAATCTCGCCGGGACCGCAGTAAAGCTGTTCGGGAGCGAAAAGCCGTCCGGTAAGTTCCGTCACCTGTCCGGCAAATTCGCCGTTGACCTGAAAGGAAAAGCCATGCCCGGCAAGCGCACCGAACAGTCGGTCAAGTTCACCGGCCCGGTGCGAAGCCTGGGCACGGCTGTAGAGGGCAATTTTCATACGGCAGCGGATTAGGAATATGAATGAAACCGCCCGCCCGCAAATTCCCGGGCGCCGGGTTCGTGATTTTCGTTCGTAATGTGTACCTTTACCCCGCAAAAATAAAGAAAAATATGACAAAGCTGAGTGTTAACATCAACAAGATCGCCACACTGCGCAATTCGCGCGGAGGGGATATTCCCAACGTGGTGGAGGCAGCGCTCAATGCGGAACGGTTCGGTGCACAGGGCATCACCGTGCATCCGCGTCCCGACCAGCGGCACATCCGCTACCAGGATGTCCGCGACCTGAAGCAAGTAATCACCACCGAACTGAATATGGAAGGCAACCCCATCGACAGTTTCATCGACCTGGCGCTCGAGGTCCTGCCGGCACAGGTGACGCTCGTACCCGACGCACACGACGCGCTGACTTCCAATTCGGGCTGGGACACCAAAGCGCACCAAAAATTCCTCAGCGAAGTCATTGCCACCTTCAAAGCCAAAGGCATCCGTACTTCGATCTTCGTCGATCCCGATCCGGAAATGATCCGTTATGCCGCCGAAACCGGTGCAGACCGGATCGAGCTCTATACCGAATCCTATGCTTCGGGCTACGCAGCCGGACGTGAAAAAGCGATCGCCCCGTTCGTTGCGACGGCTGAAGAGGCGGTCAAATACGGACTGGGAGTCAACGGGGGCCACGACCTGAGCCTCGAAAATCTGCACTATTTCGCCAGGACGATACCCAACCTGCTCGAAGTGTCGATCGGGCATGCGCTGATTTCTGACGCGATCTACCTGGGCTTGGAGAATACGATTCAACTCTACCTGCGCCAATTGAAGGAATAATCCGGCCCACGCACCTTTGTCCATACTTTATGCATTAGATAACCGCAACACTCCATAGTTTAATTATGAACGACGCCCTGAGCGCCCCGCTTTTCCGACGGATCGGCCGCATTGCCGACGAAAAAGGCCTGCGCGCCTTCGTAATCGGCGGCTATGTCCGCGACCATTTCCTGCACCGTCCCTGCACCGATATCGACATCGTGGTGGTGGGAAGCGGCATCGAAGTGGCCGAAGCACTCGGACGGGAATTGAAAACCAAAGTTTCGGTGTTCAAGAACTTCGGCACGGCGATGCTGCGCTGTGACGGATGGGAAGTAGAGTTCGTCGGGGCACGCAAAGAGTCCTACCGGGCCGACTCGCGCAAACCGATCGTCGAGGACGGAACGATCGAAGACGACCAGCTCCGGCGTGACTTCACGATCAACGCCATGGCATTCTCGCTCAATGCCGGCACGTTCGGCGAACTGGTCGATCCGTTCGACGGAATGCGCGACCTCGAGAACTACATCATCCGCACGCCGTGCGACAGCGACACCACCTTTTCAGACGATCCGTTACGCATGATCCGCGCGATCCGCTTCGCCACACAACTCGGTTTCGACATCGAAGACGAGACGTTCGAGGCGATCCGCCGCAACCGCGAACGGATCGAAATCATCTCGCAGGAGCGCATCATCACCGAAATGAACAAGATTATGCTCTCTCCCGTCCCGTCTATCGGATTCCAACTGTTCGACAAGAGCGGACTGCTGGAACTGATCTTTCCGGAATTGAGCACACTGAAAGGGGTCGAGACCCGTAACGGCAAGGCGCACAAAGATAACTTCCTGCACACGCTCAAGGTGCTCGACAATGTGGCCCTCAAAAGCGACAACCTCTACCTGCGCTGGGCTGCACTGCTGCACGACATCGGCAAACCCCGCACCAAAGCTTTCGATCCGCGTACCGGTTGGAGTTTCCACGGACACGAAGTGGTCGGGTCGAAAATGATCCGGCCATTGTTCCGCAAATTGAAACTGCCACTGGGCGAACAGATGAAATATGTGCAGAAACTCGTCTTTTTGCACCTGCGGCCGATCGTACTCTCGGAAGAGGAGGTAACCGACTCGGCGGTTAGGAGACTGCTTTTCGAGGCCGGAGACGACATCGACGAGCTGATGACATTGTGTGAAGCCGATATCACCTCGGCCAACGATGCGAAAGTAAAACGCTTCCTGCACAACTTCGAACTGGTCCGGCGTAAACTGCGCGAAATCGAGGAAAAGGACCGCATTCGCAACTTCCAGCCACCGATCGACGGCGAACTGATCATGCAGACCTACGGACTGGCTCCCTGCCGCGAAGTGGGCATGATCAAGGAGGTAATCAAAGACGCCATCCTCGACGGCACGATCCAAAACGATTACGACCAGGCATATGCCCTGATGGAGCAAGTGGCCGCACAATACGGCCTGGAGAAAAAAGAATAACGGCCAATCAGCCTGCACCCAACAACGACGTCCCTTTTACGAGGGGCGCCGTGTCATATTATAGCGTCCGGTTTCTCCGGAAAAGCTTTTCCGGAGAAACCGGAATCGTTTACGGATAAAGTGGTTTCCGGATCAAATCGGGTAAGCCGTGGCGCTCATACCCGTTATTTTTTATTGAAAATCCTGTTTTGGCCCAGATTTACCGTGAAAATGATCTTCTGCTGCCAACCCCATTTGTGCCCGTCGTAATGGTGCACCGACGAAACGCGCAGGTTCATCAGGCTGGTACGGACAGGCTGCCAGTAGATTTCCAGCCGGTCATAAATATTGTCGGTACGATAGAACGGCTCTCCCCAGTAGAGCCCCGGACCGTAATCGAGGTTGTCGAAAGGAGCCACGTAGTAGGGCATCAGGTTATCGCCCGCATAGAACGTATTGTGGATACCGAAATTCCATTTCTGCACGTGCGCTTCGATCTGCACGCCACCCGGCGTCACATAATCGCCCACATACTTGCGGTCGTTCTGGAAACCGTTGATCCAGCCCGCCCGCAACGACAACTCCTGCATGCAGGGCACGATCCGGGTGAAATCGACCCCGACGAACGGCTCGACCAACACGTTGTCCACCACCCCGTCGCCTACGGTCGGATCCGGTTCTTCACTGCTGTCCCAACCCGCATGGTGGTACATCGTCAGGTTATAGCCGACAAAGAACATCTGCCGTGCACCGAGCCCGAGTCGTCCGGCCGAAAAGAGCAGGAACTTCTCACGGGTGGTTTTCGAAAACATGCTGTTCCAGTCGCAGCCGAACTCCACATAACCGCGGCCGCCCATATATTGCAGCAACAGGCCGGTCAGGTTCGGATCGTAATACTTGACCGAATCGCTGAAAAAAGCGCCCGAATACTCGCCGATCATCCGGCTGCGCGGCACGACACCGGCATAAGCCCGGAATTTCGGGGAGATGAACTGGTAATACCCGAAAATCTCATTATCGACCTCGAAAGGTTTGGCCCCGAAATTGGCCAGCAGGCTCACACCGATCATCAGCGAATGGCGACCGTCCCAGGTAACGCCCACCTCGGGATTGATCCGCGCGCCGAAAAGCGTCTGCGACCAGTTGGTCGTCAGGTTTTTGTATTCGCGGTTATCGAAAAAGAAGTCGAACGACGCACCCCAGACAAGCTGCGGTAACGCTGAACTGACCTTAGGTTCAGGAGTTACCGATACCTCCGCAGCCGAAAGCTGTGACGTCACGCCCGGTACGGCGGCGGGTGCCCCCTGAACCGAAATCGCAGGGGTAAGTTCAGCGGCCGGTTGTGCCATAGGCGTCACCGGGGTCGTCCCGGACACCGGAAGGGAATCCCGCTGTTGGACCGGAGACTCCAAACCGGACTCCCGGGCCTGTACCGGAACATCAGTTCCTTCGGGCAGTACCGCGAAGGCGTCCGCTTGCGGAAAAGCCGCAAAAAGAACGGCTGCAATAAAGGAAAAACGGGTAAAGATTTTGCCAGTCATATGATCCTAAATGATGTATTTGATCGTAAACGTATTTTTGCGAACCGACACGAACAGGAAAATTCCAAGGGGGGATCCCGCCCGGAACGTTTCAGGAAGTTGCAAACAGTCTGACCCGGAACGCCAAAAACGCTTCAAAGGTAAAGATAATTTCGCACAAAGATCACCTTGCGGGCTACATATGCCGAAATCAGCCAAAAAAGGGGCGGTCGAGACGACCGCCCCCTACAACATTGGGTCCGTAACATAGATCAGGGCGGCCCGATGGGCCGCCCTGAGGCTTCGATAACCCAGCGGTAAACCGCCCGGGCTATTTCACCATTTTTCCGATCGCGCCTTTCATCGCGACGATGTCGTCCTGGAACGAAACGATATCGTTCTCGTGTTCGAGCTCGTCCTCGAGAATATCCACCGCCATTTTCGCCGTCGTGTAATCCACGCCGCTGGTGTAATCGGCGATGTCCTGGTAACGTTTGATCGCGCAACGCTCGCTGCGCAGGTTCTGCTCGAGAATCGTCTCGATGTAGGGATCGGTCGGGGTTTCGTACTTGCAGCGGGCCATCTCCTGCCATTGCAACGGATTGAGCACCGGAGTGCCTCCCAGCTGGATGATGCGTTCGATCAGCATTTCGGCGTGTTTCAACTCCTCGTTGGCATGCTCGAGCAACTCGGCCTCAATCGGAATGCGCATCGGGCCCTCCATGATCCGGGCGCCCACCCAGTACTGGTAGTAGGCTAGCCACTCTTCGCACAATGCGGCGTTCAACATCTCAATCAGTTTCTCAACGTCGAGGTTCAGTACCTCTGCACTCACTTTTTTCATAATTTGTATCTTTTAAAGTATAGTTGAAAATCCCTTTGTCCCATACTTGTGCAAATACTGTGCTAATGAGCCTCACCGCCAAAGAAAAAAGCGGCACGGCCACCACCTTTCACGCATGATACCATGCGAAATGTCCCCGCCGTGCTCGCTTTGCGCATGCTTTTTGCAAACCGGAATATTATTGTATATTTGTTCTGTATCTTGAGTTTAACTATCAGGCACGAACATGCTGAAAGAGAATCTGATCGAGCTCTACCAAAAGAGCTTCCGGGAAAACAAGGAACTACCGGCTCTCTCCGACTATTTCAAGAAGGAGAGTTTCTCATATTTTGAAATGGCCAAGGAGATCGCCAAGCTGCACCTGCTTTTCGAAGAGGCCGGACTGCAACGTGGCGACAAGGTAGCGCTGATCGGCCGCAACAACCCGCGCTGGTGCATCGTCTATATCGCCACGATCACTTACGGCGCCGTCATCGTCCCGATCCTGCAGGACTTCAGCCCGAACGATGTGCACCACATCATCAACCACTCGGATTCGGTGCTGCTGTTCGCCGGGGATATCTATTGGGACACGATCGAGACGGACAACATAGAACAGGTCCGGGCGGCCTTTTCGCTCACCGACTTCCATTGCCTCTACGAACGGCACGGCGATTCGCTGGCCCGCTTCCAGCGCGAGATCGGCAAACGCTACCGCTGCCGTTATCCGCGGGGATTCACCTCCAAAGAGATCGCCTACCCGAAAATCGATAACGACAGCGTGGCGGTCATCAGCTACACTTCGGGTACGACCGGATTCAGCAAGGGAGTCATGCTCACGATAAACAACCTGACCGGAAACGTACTCTTCGGCGTGCAGTCCAAACTGCACTTCAAAGGAAGCCGGATCGTCTCGTTCCTCCCGTTGGCCCACGCATTCGGCTGTGCGTTCGACTTCCTGGCCGCACTGGCCGCCGGTACCCACATCACCCTGTTGGGTAAAATACCCTCGCCGAAGATATTGATCGAAGCGATGGGCGAAGTCAAACCGCACCTGATCTGCATCGTACCGCTGATCCTCGAAAAAATCTACCGCAAACAGATCAAACCGTCGCTCGAAAAGGGAGTGGTCAAACTGGCCATGCGCGTGCCACTGCTCGATACGCAGGTATATGCATCGGTATGCAACCGGCTGACGGAGTCTTTCGGCGGTGAGTTTACACAAGTGATCGCAGGCGGGGCACCGCTCAACAGCGAAGTCGAGGAGTTCCTCCACAAGATCAAATTCCGCTTCACGGTCGGTTACGGCCTCACTGAATGCGCACCGCTGATCAGCTATACTTATTACAAGGATTTTATCCCCACCTCATGCGGACGCGTGCTCGACGGCCTGATGGAAGCGAAAATCGACTCTCCCGATCCGCAGCGTATTCCGGGCGAAATCTGCGTCCGGGGCGAGCATGTGATGAAAGGATACTACAAAAACCCGGAAGCAACCAGGCAAGTCATCGACGAAGAGGGCTGGCTGCACACCGGCGACATCGGTACGATGAACGAGGACAACACGCTGTTTATCAAAGGTAGGAGCAAAAGCATGATACTCAGTGCGAACGGACAAAACATATATCCGGAAGAAATCGAAAGCAAACTCAACAACATGAGTTGCGTGCTGGAATCGCTGGTCGTCGAACGGGACGGGAAGCTCGTGGCATTGGTCTATCCCGACTACGAACAGGCCGACGAGGCGGGCATCTCGTACAGTGACATCCAACGGGTCATGGACGAGAACAAGGAGGTACTCAACACGCTGGTCGCCCCTTACGAACAGGTCACGAAAATCATGCTGTGGCCCAACGAGTTCGAGAAAACCCCGAAAAAAAGCATCAAACGGTTCCTTTACAACCGTTAAACCGGTCATAACGCATATACCGGCACCCGTCAATACCGGGACAACGGGACATGCGATTATTACACACAACGCACAATCCGCAGGCAGGCCGATGCGGAATTATTGACGCATTTTATAGGTTTGCATCGGTCAGGTCAGCCGTTCCCGGCAGCGGCCACGGACGGGGTTCGTACTTCTGGTTGCGCAGCCGGGGGATGAATCCTGCCTCACGAATCGCCTGTTGAATGCCTTCGGCGTCGAAGCTATTGTGCGCACCGGCCGATGAAACGACATTTTCCTCGATCATAATCGACCCCATATCGTTCGCCCCCCCGTGCAGCGCGATCTGCGCGGTAGTCTTGCCTACCGTCAACCAGGAAGCCTGGATATTCCGGATATTGTTCAGAACGAGACGGCTCATCGCAATGATGCGCAGGTATTCGGCCGCCGATGTATCCGGAACGACACCCTCCCGCTCCAACCGCGTACCGCTGCTGCGGAATACCCACGGAATAAAAGCGATGAATCCGTAATTCCCGGATGGGCATTCAGCTTGTAAGTCCCTGATTTTAATCAGGTGTTCGATCCGTTGCCGCGGGGTTTCGAGATGGCCGTACATCATCGTCGCCGAGGTAGGCAGGTTCAGTCTGTGCGCAATGCGCATCACTGCGAGCCATGTATCGGCATCGGGCTTACCCGGCGAGATGGCGCGACGCACCCCGTTGTCGAGAATTTCGGCGCCCGCCCCCGGCAGGGAATCGAGCCCGGCAGCGATCAGCCGGAGCAGAACCGTTTCAGGATCGAGCCGGCTGATGCGTGCGATATGCGCCACTTCGGGCGCCCCGAGTGCATGGAGCCGAAGCTGCGGAAAACGGCGTTTCAGTTCCCGGAACAGCTCTTCGTAAAAAACGATGTCGAGCTTCGGGTGCAACCCGCCCTGCAACAAGAGCTGGTCGCCACCCAAAGCGAGCGTCTCCCGAATCTTGGCGTCGTACTCTTCGATCGTCGTGATATACGCCTTGTCGCTCTGATGGGGTTTACAATGGAAGTTACAGAACTTGCATCCCGAAATACAAACGTTGGTAATGTTGACGTTACGGTCGATCTGCCAGGTTACCACCTGCGGATCGCCGGCCTGTTCGCGGCGCAGCGCGTCGGCCGCGAGCATCAGTTCGGCCAGCGGAGCGGAACGGTATATCTGCAGCGCCTCCCCTTCCGTGAGCGGATCGAGGGCGAGCGCCTTGCGGTAAATATCGCTGTTGTTCATGCGTGCAAAGATAACATTTCGGCGTGAAAACGGACACACAAGAATCACCCGCAGTCATTCCTGAAAGGGAAACGGGACGGAGACCGGACAATGAAAAACCGCCTCCCCTCTCGGGAAGGCGGTTATGCTAAACCTGTCCGGGATTACTCGATCGAAATCGATTCAGTCGGGCAAACATCGGCGCAAGAGCCGCATTCGGTGCAAGCCGAAGCGTCGATCACGTAAACATCGCCCGGAGAGATAGCCCCTACAGGACATTCGTCAATACAAGTTCCGCAAGCGGTACAGGTATCTTCACTAATTTTGTAAGCCATTGTTGTAATATTTTTAAAAGTGGTTTTAAAAATCTTCCAATGCAAATGTAAAACTATTATTTGTTTCGGACAATATTAAAACGTTTTTTCTATCGTTGAAGTATTGCGGGAATGAGCCAAAAGTTCCCCGATTATCGTATATTTGTCTGCCACCGACCGAACGGGGCGCCTACAAACCTGACTAACGATGAAAATCCGAAACCTTCCGGTCCTGTTGCTTTGCTGCACATTGCTCGCAGCCATTCCCCCAACCGTACAGGGCGCCATGCCGAAATCCGGCGAAATAAAACCTTACCGGGGACGACCCACGATCCACGTAAACGGCACCC
Organism: Alistipes indistinctus YIT 12060; assembly: GCF_025144995.1. Taxonomy (NCBI): domain Bacteria; kingdom Pseudomonadati; phylum Bacteroidota; class Bacteroidia; order Bacteroidales; family Rikenellaceae; genus Alistipes; species Alistipes indistinctus. The sequence continues at coordinate 653,665 of NZ_CP102250.1, forward strand.
CGATGACTCCGGACATCTATGCGCTGACACATGCCACCGGCGCACGCTGGAGTTGGGAAGAGGTACCGCAGCATAACGTCCGCAACTTCTACGACATCGGTTTCCGGCTGTTCCAACTCGATTTCTGGCTGTCGGATATCTGGCCCAAGGACGGCTCGCCGCTCGACGTTTCGCTCGCTCAAAAACAGATTCGCGGCGTACTGGACGTAGCCCCCGACGCCTGCATCATCCTCAGGGTGCACACCGACGCCCCCTACTGGTGGAACGAGGCGAACCGCGACCAGTGCACCGAATATGCGGACGGTCCCATACAGGAATACTACAAACCGGGGCCGCCGCACAACAACGAGGATTTCAGCATCATGCGTTCGCTCAGGGCCAGCCTCGCGTCACAAAAATGGAAACAAGAGGCAGGAGAGAAACTGGTCGAATTCTGCAAGAAACTCTCACAAACCGAAGAAGGCGACGCCGTAATCGGCATGCACATTTCGGGTGGCATCTACGGCGAATGGCACTACTGGGGCTTCGTCGACCACGATCCGGATACGGGAAAAGCGATGACCGCCTATTTCCGCAACTGGCTCCGCAACAAGTACGGTACGGATAAAAAGCTGCAACAGGCATGGAATTCGGCACAATGGACGTTGGAAACCGCAACGGTGCCGGGTGTGGAAGAGCGCACGAAGACGCAGTTCGGCCAGTTCAAGGACCCCAAAGCTGAGCGCCGCGTGATCGACTACATCGCCGCGCAGCAGGAGGCTGTGGTCGAAGACATCGAATACTTCTGCCGGTTGGCCAAAGAGAGTTGGCCCCGCCCGCTGATCACGGGCGTCTTTTACGGCTACCTGCACATGACCTTCAACCGGCAGTCGGTCGGCGGCCACCTGCTCGTGGAGCGCATCCTCGACTGCCCCTGGATCGACTACCTGGCCGCACCGCAAACCTATTATAAGTTTTCGCGCAAACTGGGCGGCAGCGGCATGCCCCGCGGAATCGTCGAATCGGCCGCGCTGCACGGCAAACTCTGGTTCGACGAGATGGACAACGGAGAGTTGGCCCGGCGCGTCTGCCACGATGCGGTACGTTACCTGGAACGTTATGACGCCGACTATGCGCCGGTACTGCGCCGCAGCGTCGTATTGCCACTGATGCGCGGCGGGGTATGGTATTATGACTTCGGCATCCGCGAAAGCCTCGGCTGGTTCGACGATCCGGTTTACCTGCAATCGATCGCCGACGAAAAAGCGCTGTTCGACAAGCAACTGAACGTACCCCACAAATCCGAGGCGGACGTACTCTACGTCTGGAGCCAGGAGAGTTACTATTACCTCAAGCCCCAAAGTACGCCCATCTCGTCGAACGTGATCGACCACTCGATCGAAGAGGCGCTGCGTAGCGGCACCGTGGGCGACCATATTTACGATTTCGATCTCGACAAGGTGAATCTCGACCAATACAAGGCGGTGATATTCATGAACAGTTATGTGCTGTCGTCCGAACAGCGGAAATTTATCCGGGAGAAAGTAGCACAAAACGGCAGGACCTTGATATATAACTACCTGACGGGCGTGACCGACGGCGAAACGATCGGCCTGCCGCTGACCGAGAAACTTTCGGGCGTAAAACTTGCGTTGCAAAACGCAACCGAACCGCAAACGCTCCATTTCACCGACCCGGAATCGGAGTTTACCTTCAAAGGCGTCGTAGAGCCCTTTGCGGTCATTACCGATCCGCAGGCCGAACCGTTGGCGACACTCGGGGGACGCCCGGACGTGGTCGTGGCCCGCAAAAATTTTCCGACCCACACGGCGGTATACGCCACGCTACCGGTCAACGGCACCGACGTATTCCGTAAACTGCTGCGCGATGCAGGCTGCCATGTTTACAACGACCGGAACGACTTCACTTACGTCAACAGCGGCATCATGCTGATCCACTCGCTCGACGGCGGACAGCGCACGATCCGCCTCCGCAACGGAAAAGAGTTGAACCTGACGCTGCCCGAAAAGTCGAACACGGTACTGGATGCCAATACGGGTGAAGTCCTGCTCAAAGAGATTCCGAAAACCTACCCCAAGGTAAAATAAAGCGGGACGCATCGAAACACGCCGCAAAAAAATGAAAATATAGCGGATTAAAACTTCATCCGCGTCATCCATTACAAGCAGCCACCTTGATAAGAGGTGGCTGCTTTCATCGATGCATGACAATCCGCCGGAAGGAATTTAGTATAATATTTTACTAATATCCTGCGAAATGATTACCTTTGCGGCGTTCAATACGAAACAATATGACACCGAACGGAGAAATGGCCCGCGAACTGAACCTGCAACTGCTGAAGACCCGGATGGCCTTCCGGCAGGCAGTCCAGCGCCTGCTGCGGAAATACGAAATCGGCATGACTTTCGAGATGCTCCAAATCCTGTACCAGCTCAGGACCCTGCAAGGTGTGAGCCAACAGCAACTGGCCGAAGCGACTGCACGGGACAAAGCGTGCATCACCAGCCTGATCAACAACCTCGAAAAAAAAGGATGGGTGCAACGGAAGCAGTCCCCCGACGACCGCCGTGCACGGCAGATCTTCCTGACCGACGAAGGTGTCCGCATGTCGGAACAAACCAAACCGCTGCTCAAGGAGATATACGACCGTATCGGAGCGGCAACGCCCCCCAGGCAGATGCAGGAGTGCCGGAAACAATTGGGAAAACTGAATGCGATACTGGATGGGATTTAAGCTACGACACATGTTCCTGAAGGCATCGCTCTCCTTGTTGCTGGTGCCGCTCACAACCGCCGCACAACCTCAGGTGCGGACGCTGAGTATCGACGAACTGTTCCGGCTCGGCATAGAAAACAGCCTGCGTATGCAGGCATCCCGTATCGGGGAGACCCTGGCCGGAGAACGCGCAAAAAGCGCCCGCAGCGAAAGGCTGCCCGGCCTGAATGTAGGATTGTCCGGCGGCTATCTCGGGCAGCCCGTCGTTTTCCAGCAAGGATTGACCCAAGCCACGCGCCCCGACACCCCGAACTGGTCGAACAACTACAACATCGACCTTTCCCAACCTCTTTACGAAGGAGGGAAAATCCGGTACAGCATCCGGCAGGCAGATCTGGAACGGCAGATCGCCTCGCTCAGCACAGAAAACGACCGGGCGGAGATCAAAATGCTGCTGTTGCAACAATATGTCGCGCTGTACAACCTTTACAAGCAGACTGAGGTCTTGCAACAAAACATCGATGAATCGACGCGCCGGCTCGAGGACATCCGCCGGATGCGCAACGAGGGGCTCGTCACGCGCAACGACGAAATCCGCAGCGAACTGCAACTGACCAACGACCGGCTCGCCCTGCGCGAGGCCCGGAACGACATCTGTATCGTCTCACAGCAGCTGGACGTAGTGCTCGGCCTCGACGAAACGCTCCTGATCGCCCCCGACACCGCATTGCTGTACACAGCAGCTCCGGTGGAGAGCTACCAGAGGTACGTCGAACGGGCCTATGCGAACTATCCGGAATTGAAAATCGCGCGGGAAAATACCTCATTGGCCCGGAATGATATCCGGATCGCACGGGCGAACTACCTCCCCACCCTGTCGCTGCACGGCGCCAACACGCTGGCACGCCCGATCACAAGGACGATGCAGGACACGTATGCGAACAACTGGAATATCGGACTCGCGCTATCGTACAACCTCTCGTCGCTGTACCGCAACCGGCATCGCGTCGAAGAGGCGCGTCACGCGGTTTCGCTGCGTGAAAACGCAGAACAGCAGGTGATGCAGGCGATCCGGGTCAATGTGCGGCGCGCCTGCACGAAACACCAGGAAGCGCTCGAGCGCGTACAGGCACTGATGCTGGCCGTCCGCCAGGCGGACGAAAACTACCGCATCGTGCATAACCGCTACCTGAACCAACTCTCGATCCTCACCGACCTGCTCGATGCGAGCCGCGTCCGGCTCGAGGCACAAATGCAGCTGACGGCCGCACGCGCCGAAGTGATCTATACCTATTACCAACTGCTGCAAACATGCGGCAGCCTGTAAGCCACGCAAAACACAACGAAACACATATGTCGGAACTACTCAACAGGCGCCAGAGGCTCAGAAAGCGCAAAAAGCGCAACATCATCCTCAACACGGTCTGCATCCTGCTCGTGCTCTGCGCGATCGTGTGGACGGTCGATTACTTCTGGCGCTATTTCAAATACGAAACGACAAACGACGCGGTCATCGACCAGTATATCTCCCCGGTAGGCATCCGCGTGTCGGGTTACATCAAGGAGGTACGCTTTACCGAGCACCAACCGGTCAAGGCCGGGGATACGCTGCTCGTGCTCGACGACCGCGAATACCGGATCCGGCTGAAAGACGCCGAGGCGGCACTGATGGATGCCAGGGCTTCGAAAACGGTGCTCGGGTCGGGTATAGCCGCATCGGAAGCCAACGTATCGGTGCAGGAAGCCAACATAGCCGAAACCCGGGCGCGGTTGTGGCAATTGGAACAGGACTACCGGCGCTATGAAAACCTGCTGCGCGAAGAATCGGTTTCCCGGCAACAGTACGAACAGGCCAAAGCCAACTACGAAGCGATGAAAGCGCGCCTCGATGCCCTCCTTCGCCAAAAGAACGCGGCCGAATCGCAATATGCCGAAACGACGAACAAACGGGCCGGGATTGAAGCCGGCATACTGCGCAAAGAGGCGGAACTGGAAATGGCGCAACTGAACCTGTCGTACACGGTCGTAACGGCCCCTTACGACGGCTACATGGGACGGCGCACCGTCGAGCCGGGGCAACTGCTCCAGGGTGGACAAACGATCAGCTACCTGATCCGCAGCGAGGACAAATGGGTCACGGCAAACTACAAAGAGACCCAGATCGCCCGCATTTTCATCGGACAAAAAGTCCGTATCCACGTCGATGCGCTCGGGGACAAAACTTTCCACGGCACCGTAACGGCCATTTCGGAAGCGACGGGATCGAAATACTCGCTGGTGCCCACGGATAATTCGGCCGGTAACTTCGTCAAGGTGCAGCAGCGTATTCCGGTGCGGATCGATTTCGACGACGTTTCCCCGGAAGAGATGCAACTGTTGCGGGCGGGCATGATGGTCGAAACCGAAGCTAAAATCCGCTGATTCCGCCATGGCAGCCGCACCGCTCAGCGTCCCGATCCGCCCGTGGGTTCCCAGATGGCTGGGAATTCTCACTGCGTTCGTGATTATGCTGCCCGTAATCCTGATCAACGGCGCCTATACGGGCAGCGCGGTCGAAATCTCCTCTACGCTCGGAGTGCTGGGCGAGGACATCCGCATGGCCTATTACGCCACAGCAGCCGGGATCGCGGTCTCCTATCCGCTGGTACCGGACGTGCGGAAGGCCGTCACGACCAAAACCGTACTGCTGATCGACCTGTTGTTGCAGGCATTGCTCAGTTTCATCTGTGCGCAAACCACGCAGATGGATATCGTGATCGTATGCAGTTTCTGGATCGGCATACTGAAAGGATTCGCGATGATCGAAGTGATTAACATGGTCAAGCCGCTGTTCAGCCCGGCCGATATCCGCAGCGAATTCTACGCCTATTTCTATCCGATCGTATTCTCCGGGGGACAGCTCTCGATCGCGCTGACCGCGCAGCTCGCTTACCACTACCAATGGCAGCACATGTACTACTTCATTATCCTGCTGCTGCTGGTCGCCGTGATGTTCGTGCTGCTCTTTTTCCGGTACAGCCGCCTGCCGCTCAGGTTCCCGGTGCACGAAATCGACGGGCGCAGTGTCCTGCTGATTTCGTCGGTGCTGCTGCTCTCGATCTATGTGGCGACTTACGGCCAGATGCTCGACTGGTTCGCATCGAAGAAACTGGTCGTTTACACGGTACTGATTCCGTTTTTACTGTGGCTGTTTATCCACCGCCAGCAAACCTTGCCGAAACCCTACCTGAAACTCGACGTACTGAACGACATCAAACCATTGGTCGGCTACCTGTACATGATGCTAGCGATGTTCTTCTCCTCGACCAGCACGCTGGTTACGAACTATGTGAACACCGTCCTGCACGTGGACAATGTCCATGCGAACCTACTCTATCTGGGACTGATTCCCGGTTTTGCGGTAGGCGGGGCGATTTGCTACTGGTGGTTCCGCTACCAACGGTGGAAGTTCCGGTTCCTGATCGCCGGCGGCATGGCCTGCTTCACGGCCTATCTGGCGATCCTCTACTTCGGAATTTCACCCGACGCTACCTACGAGATACTCTACCTGCCCACTTTTCTCAAAGGGCTCGGGATGATGATTATTTTCATCGCATTCGGCATCTACGTGGTCGAGGACCTTCCGCCGAGCCTGACGATCTACAACGCATTTTTCCTGATTTCGTTCCGTTCGGCGCTCGCTCCCGCCCTGTCGACCTCTTTCTTCAGCAACCTACTCTACCGGCTGCAGCAACAAGGACTGACCCGGCTGGCCGACCATACGACTGCGCTCGATCCGCTCGCCGCACAACAATACGATAATGCGCTGCACAGTGCTCTTGCACAAGGGCACGGCATCGACGAAGCGGGTCAGATCGCGACCCAATCGCTCTACAGCACGCTGCAAACACAGACCATGCTGCTCGAGCTGAAAACCATTTTCGGCTACCTGCTGATTTTTGCAATCGTCGCGACGGTGGTCTCGCGTTTCATTCCGTTCCACAAGACCGTCAAGGTCCGGATAGTCAAGACCGGCGAAGATATGGTATAGCAGAAAAATACATGATCGCATGATTTTGCAGTTTCGGTTCGTCGTTGTAATTACAGACAGATCCTCTCTCCGTCGACCTCCCTTTTTTTCGTAAAACAAAAGCAGGCGGGGTAAGATTGCCCCGCCTGCCAAATAATTCCCTTCTACTCTACGCAGATTGCGCTACATCAAACTATAGGCAACGGTCAGACCGGCTACGACGATCGAGACCATGCTCATCAGCTTGATCAGGATGTTGAGCGACGGGCCGGCGGTATCCTTGAACGGATCGCCGACAGTGTCTCCTACCACGGTAGCCTTATGGCATTCTGAACCCTTACCTCCATGGTTACCCTCTTCGATAAATTTCTTCGCATTGTCCCAGGCACCGCCCGAATTGGCCATAAAAATCGCCAGGACGAACCCGGCCCCGAGACCGCCGACCAACAATCCCATCACTCCGGCTACGCCGAAAATAAATCCGGTCAGCACAGGTGCCACAATAGCCAGGATCGACGGCAGCAACATCTCTCGCTGCGCGCCTTTGGTCGAAATCTCGACACACCGCGCATAATCGGGGGTCGCCTTGCCTTCGAGAATCCCTTTGATTTCACGGAACTGGCGGCGCACCTCCTCGACCATGCTCTGCGCCGCACGGCCCACGGCATTCATCGTAAGGCCGCAGAACAGGAAGGCCATCATCGATCCGATAAACACCCCGATCAGTACGTTGGGGTTCATCATCGAAATGTGGTAATAATCGACAAAATCGAGGATATTCGCATCGGTAATCGCTTTCACCGTACCGTTCGACAGCGTAATTGACGTCTCACCGATATGTAGCAATCCGATCTTCACCTCCTCGATATAAGAGGCGAGCAGTGCAAGGGCCGTCAGGGCGGCCGAACCGATCGCAAAGCCTTTGCCCGTCGCAGCGGTCGTATTGCCAAGCGCATCGAGCGCGTCGGTACGTTTGCGTACTTCCGGGTCGAGGCCGCTCATTTCGGCGTTACCGCCCGCATTGTCGGCAATAGGCCCGTAAGCGTCGGTAGCCAACGTAATGCCCAGTGTGGAGAGCATGCCGACGGCGGCAATACCGATTCCATAGAGCCCCTGACTGAGGCTCGCAGCCGTCAGCATATGCGCGAAATCGAATCCGATCGCACACAGGTACGCAAGGATGATGGCCGCCGAAATGGTCAGCACCGGAATGGCGGTAGAGATCATCCCCATTCCGATACCGGAGATAATCACGGTTGCCGGACCGGTTTCGGCACTCTGCGCAATACGTTTCGTAGGTTTATACGAATGGGAAGTATAATATTCGGTAGACTGGCCGATGATGATGCCCGCCAGCAGGCCGACGATCACCGAGAACGAGATGCCCACCCAATTGTCGAGCTGCAACGTATAGAGAATAACGAAGGTCAGCACAGCGATCAGCACGGCACTGACGTTGACGCCGAGACCCAGCGCACTGAGCAACTGCTTCATATTGGCCCCTTCTTTGGTCCGCACCAGAAAGATGCCTATCACCGAAAGGAGAATTCCCACCGCAGCGATCAGCATCGGGGCGAGCACGGCTTTGAGCTGCATATCCCCGGCGAAAGCTGCCGCCCCGAGCGCCGCCGTGGCGAGGATCGAGCCGCAATAGCTTTCATAGAGGTCGGCGCCCATGCCGGCCACGTCGCCCACATTGTCGCCCACGTTATCGGCGATGGTCGCCGGATTGCGCGGATCGTCTTCGGGAATACCCGCTTCGACTTTACCTACCAGGTCGGCGCCCACATCGGCCGCTTTCGTGTAAATTCCGCCGCCGACACGCGCGAACAACGCCTGCGTCGAAGCACCCATACCGAAAGTCAGCATCGTCGTGGTAATGATCATCAGTTTTTGGGAATCGGTCACCCCTTCAACAAAATGATTCAAGACCAAATACCATACGGAAATATCGAGCAGGCCCAACCCCACCACGACGAGCCCCATCACGGCGCCGCTGCGAAAAGCCACCCGCAGGCCGCTGTTAAGGGATTGTCCTGCCGCATGGGCGGTACGGGCCGAAGCATATGTTGCGGTACGCATCCCGATGTACCCGGCCAGACCCGAGAAAAGGCCGCCGGTCAGGAAGGCGAACGGCACCCAGTTGTTCTGCACCCCGAGGCCGTAAGCCAGGAAGGCAAAGAAAAGCGCTAACAGGAGAAAAACGATGGCGACCACCTTGTACTGCTGCCGCAGATAAGCCATGGCCCCCGCGCGGACATGCGCGGCAATCTGCTGCATCCGTTCGGTGCCTTCGCTCTGGCGCATCATTCCGCGGAAGAAATACCATGCGAAAAAGAGAGCGACCAGCGAAGCGAACGGTACAAGCCAGAAAAGAATCGGTGTACTCATAAAAGAAGTTTTGAAGGTTAATTTGGAAGTTTGCAGGTCAGTTGCAGTCCAAAATTATTAAAATTTTTGATTAAATAATATCTTTGCCGAAGTTTTAACAAATTTCACCTCAACCGCTGAAAAAGATGCAAAAAATCCCCAACAGCGCCCTGGGACGCCTCTCGCCCGAAGCTTTTGCCGCCACAGAAAAGTATCCGGTAGTCGTTGTACTGGACAATATCCGCAGCCTCAACAACGTCGGATCGTTCTTTCGCACCTGTGACGCATTTGCGATGGAACGCATTGTACTGTGCGGCATTACGGCAACCCCGCCCAATAAGGAGATTCACAAAACCGCGCTGGGCGCCGAACTGACCGTTCGCTGGGATTACGAAAAACTGACGACCGACGCGCTGCAGCAGCTACGCGGGGAAGGTTACACGCTGCTAGCCGTCGAACAGGTCGAAAAAGCCGCCCGATTGACCACATTTGAGGTGGAAAAAGGCAAAAAATACGCACTGGTATTCGGCAACGAGGTGGACGGCGTCGCCCAGGAGGCGGTCGATCTCTGCGACGGGGCCGTGGAAATTCCCCAACAGGGCACCAAGCATTCGCTCAACGTCGCAGTATCGGGCGGCGTGGTGCTGTGGGAGTTCTTCCGGCAGATGGTTTTGTTTTGAAATAATATATACCTTTGCCCTTGCCGTCCGGGAAACGGCACGGAAAACAAAAACCGGCAGAAGCCGGCCACGCAACACAAACCTTGCACAACCATGTCAACCGATAGCAAAACCAGGGTGGTCACCACCTACCGCCTCGCCGAAATGAAGGCCCGGGGCGAGAAAATCTCGATGCTCACCGCATACGACTATTCGATGGCCCGCATCGTCGAAAGTGCCGGCGTGGACGTGATCCTCGTCGGGGATTCGGCGGCCAACGTAATGGCCGGGCACGAAACGACGCTGCCCATCACGCTCGACCAGATGATTTACCATGCCCGCAGCGTCACCCGTGCGGTCAAACGTGCACTGGTGGTGGTCGACATGCCGTTCGGCACCTATCAGGGCAATTCGAAAGAGGCGCTCTCATCGGCCATCCGCATCATGAAGGAGACCGAAGCGGATGCGATCAAGCTCGAAGGCGGCGAGGAGGTGCTCGAATCGGTGGGCCGTATCCTATCGGCCGGAATCCCGGTCATGGGACACCTCGGGCTGACGCCGCAGTCGATCCACAAATACGGCACTTACACCGTGCGCGCCAAAGAGGAAGCCGAAGCGCAGAAGTTGCTCCGCGATGCGCACCTGCTCGAAGAGGCGGGCTGTTTCGGCATCGTACTCGAAAAAATTCCGGCGGCGCTGGGTGCGCGGGTTGCCGGCGAACTCCGGATTCCGCTGATCGGGATCGGGGCAGGAAACAGCGTAGACGGACAAGTGCTCGTGATCCACGACATGCTGGGCATCACCACCGAATTCTCACCCCGCTTCCTGCGGCGTTACGCCGACCTTCACACGCAAATGATGGCCGGCATCCAAAATTACGTCGCCGATGTCAAAAGCGGAGCATTCCCGAACGAACAGGAACAGTATTAGGTATTGTCACGACAAAATAGTATTTTTGGGTTAGAAGACATTTCTAACCCAAATTTATTTTGCCATGAAACCAATCCTTCTCCCATTGGTGGCCTGCCTGCTGACCGCATCCGCTTGCACGGACCGGGGCGCCGAATCCGCACCGCAAGCTCAGCAAGACATCATCCTGCCGGTCGATTTCAGCCGTGTCTCGATCCGGGACGGTTTCTGGTCTCCGCGACTCGAAAAACTGTCCGATTCGACACTGCCCGTCTGCATCGACCAGATCGAAAACCGGACCGGACGCATCCGCAACTTTGAAAACGCAGCCAAAGGCAGCGGCAAGCACTCAGGCATCTTTTTCGACGATTCGGACGTATACAAGGCTCTGGAAGGCATCTCGTACAGCCTGATCAACAACCCCGACCCGATGCTCAGGCGAACGGCCGACCAATGGGTCGCCAAAATCGCCGCGGCCCAGCAACCCGACGGCTATATCAATACCTACTACACGCTCACCGGACTCGACAAGCGCTGGACGGACATGGACAAGCACGAGATGTACTGTGCGGGACACATGATCGAGGCCGGCATCGCATACCTGCTGGCTACCGGCGACCGGACCCTGCTCGAAGTGAGCACCCGCATGGTCGGCCACATGATGAACGAATTCGGCCCGGGCAAACGCCACTGGGTACCGGGCCATGAAGAGATCGAACTGGCGCTCGCGAAACTTTACAGCGTGACGGGCGAACCCAAGTACCTCGAATTCGCCCGCTGGCTGCTCGAAGAGCGCGGGCACGGTTACGGCCGCAACGAAGAAGGCACCTGGAATGCCGCTTACTATCAGGATTCGATCCCGGTCAGCCGCATGACGGACATCACGGGACACGCAGTACGCTGCATGTACCTCTTCTGCGGCATGGCCGACATGTCGATGCTGTCGGGCGACACGGTCTACCGTGCAGCGCTCGACCGTGTCTGGGACGATGTCGTACAGCGGAACATGTATATCACGGGCGGGATCGGCTCGTCGCACCAGAACGAAGGCTTCACCGAGGATTACGACCTGCCCAACCTGGAAGCTTATTGCGAAACCTGCGCTTCGGTGGGTATGGTTTTGTGGAATGCACGGATGAACCGCCTCAAAGGCGACGCGAAATATGCCGACGTAATGGAACGGGCGCTGTACAACGGGGCATTAGCGGGTATCTCACTCGACGGCAAGCGTTTTTTCTATGTAAACCCGCTCGAATCGAAAGGCGACCACCACCGCAAAGCTTGGTACGGCTGCGCCTGCTGTCCCAGCCAACTCTCACGCTTTTTGCCGTCGATCGGCAGTTATATTTACAGCCATTCGCTCGACTCCGACACGGTCTGGGTGAACCTTTACCTCGGCAGCAACGCCGCTATCCCGACCCAGGACGGCAGCCGGTTCGTACTGACCCAAACAACCCGCTATCCGTGGGAAGGCAACGCCAGGATAACCGTCAGCGAAGCTCCGGGCAAAATCAGGAAAGAGTTGCGGCTCCGGATTCCGGGATGGTGCAAGAACCATACGCTGTGGGTAAACGGCGAGTTGTTCGACCATCCGACGGATAAAGGCTATGCCGTGGTAAACCGCTCCTGGAAGAAAGGCGACCGCATCGACCTCTCACTGGCGATGCCGACCGAAGTTGTGGCCGCAGACCCGCGAGTCAAAGCCGACAGCGGCAAGCTGGCCGTACAGCGGGGACCGCTGGTCTACTGCATGGAAGAGGCCGACAATGCACAGACCTACGACAGAGCCGGCATAAACTCCCAAACCCGGTTTACCGACAAATTCATGCCCGACCTGCTGGGCGGTGTGGCGGAAATCACGGCCGAAACTCCGGCAGGGCCGCTGCACCTGATTCCCTACTATGCGTGGGACAACCGCGAAGCAGGCCGGATGAAAGTCTGGATCGATGAGAAATAAAACGAAAAGTCCCGGCCTTAGCCGGGACTTTTCGTTTTGCAATATTGAACCGTATTGCTCTGCAGCAGTCGCAGTATCTTCCTGTTCCTACAGGTAAAAGTGATGTCCGGACAGAAGATGCTGTTGAAAGGATCCTTCCTACGGGCCATTTCGCACGATTCCTCATCTGTCGATTATTCGTTCCTGCCGGTTATCGGTAATACCTCCAGTCCCTCAGGCTGACATAAGCCAGCTTCTGAAACAGGATCGAAATTATCGTGTTTCCGCCAGTTCGCGAAGCGTACGGATTTCGGCAGCCCAGCGGCTCTCGTCGGGTGTTTCCAGAATCAGCGGCATACCGTCGAAACGCTTGTCGCGAGCAACGTAACCGAAAACAGCCATACCGAGCGTACCCTCGCCCAGACTGGCATGGCGGTCGACCCGGCTGCCCATCGCCTTCAGGTCGTCATTGAGGTGCATGCCGCGCAGGTAACGGAATCCCACCACCTCGTCGAATTCGGCAAACGTCTTTTCACAAGCGGCGTCGGTCGACAGATCGTAACCGGCCGAGAAAGCGTGGCAGGTATCGATGCACACCCCTACCCGGCCCTGATCCTTCACCTGATCGATAATCGCACGCAGGTGGTGGAATGAAAAGCCCACATTGGTGCCCTGACCGGCCGTATTCTCGATAACAGCTGTAACCCCTGAAGTGCGCTCCAACGCCATATTGATCGACTCGGCCACCAGAGACAGGCACTCCTCCACACTGATTTTACCCAGGTGGCTGCCGGGATGGAAGTTGAGCCGGTCGAGGCCGAGCTGCTCACAGCGCTGCATTTCGTCGAAGAACGCTGCCCGGGATTTGGCCAGGCCGTCCGGATCGGGGCTTCCCAGGTTGATCAGGTAACTGTCGTGCGGAAGTATCTGCGAAGGCGTAAATCCCCCCTTTTCACAGTTCTCCCGAAATGCGGCGATCGTCCCCGGCGTCAGCGGGGGTGCAACCCACTGGCGCTGGTTCTTGGTGAACAGCGCGAAAGCATTGGCCCCGATCGCTGCGGCGTTTAGCGGGGCATTTTCGACCCCTCCCGATGCACTGACGTGCGCTCCGAAATATTTCATAGTACAATCCCTCCTGAATCGTTTCAATTCTTGCATACAATCCGCCGAACTTCCATTCGCCGGCACTTAATTTGTTTCCTGCAAAAACGATGCAGTTCACCCCGTCCGGACAGAAGAAAAATGGCGTTGTCTGCCACAAAGTAACGCGTTTTTTCTCAAATCGTAAATTTTCGCCCGAAACAATGCGGAACAAGACACGCCAATCCGGTAAAATCATTGCAACAAGTGATTGAAACAACAACAAAAAATTGTACATTTATGGCACGTTTCCCACAATTGGACAACCTGTTTTCGCAAACCTAACTATTCCGGTACCCCATGCCCAACGACTACAACCACCTATCCCGCGAAGAACTGCTTGTCCTGCTGGAAAAATCCGAAACCGAAAACCGCCGGTTGAAATCGTCGCAGGGCTTTCTCTCGCAAGGATTCGACCACGCCCCGCTGCCCACGATCCGAATAACACCCGAAGGAATTGTCGAAGAGGTCAATCCGTACACCTGCGATTTCTTCGGCATGCCGCGTGAAACCCTGATCGGGATCAATGTGCTGAACAACGGCCCCGAAGAACAGATACAGTCCGCACGCGAAAACATCGCACGGCTCACCCCCCGGGATAACACTTTCTACCAATACGTCTGCCACCTGACCCCAACCCAACAGGTGGTCTATTACCTGTGGTGCAACGTCGGCATTTTCGATCCCGAAGGCAAGCTACAATACATCATCAGTTACTGCATGCCCAAAAACCTGCAGGAAAACTTTGCCAAGGAGCTGCGCGAGCAGGCCCTCGTGAACCTGAAAATCGAACAGGAAAACCAGAACATCATTACCGACGTATTGCATATACTGGCCCAACAAGATACTTTTTCGTGCGAAAACATCCTACAACTGGTCAACAGCCACTACCACACCGAATTCTCGGCTGTATTCCGCTATGAAGAGGAGGATTTGTCCTACCACATGAAGGATTATGCGATCCAAGAGGCTTCCGCATTAAACAAATTTCTCCCCCAGATGAAGACATACGGCTTTTTCAGCCGGTCGGAAACGCTGGAACATTTTCGCCAGGGCCACATGAAAGTCGTTTACAGCGACGAAAATGCCGCCCACTCCGTATTCATGGATTTCTTTCGGGCGCAACAGGTGCATTTCGAGAGCGCGTTGGCGATTCCGCTGTTCGTCAACAACCACTTCCACGGTTTTCTCGCCGCTATCCGCGAGAATTACGACCTGCGCTGGACAGAAAACGAAATCTCGCTTTACCAACTCTTCGCCAAAGTAGTGGCGCTCAATATCGAACGGATCATCATCCAGAAAAAACTCGACCGCGAAAACAGGCTCACTACGCTCGCGCTGGAACGCAGCGAAGTTTACTCGTGGGAATACGACATCGAACACGATTTCTTTTACAACAACGAGGCTCTGCTCAAACGCTACGGCTATCCGACCGGACAGCAACCGCTGTTCGACGCACAGATGTTTATCGACCACGTCCATTCCGAAGACCAGGAGGCCATACTCAAGGCTTACGAAAAAATCAACAGAGGTCAGGACGGCGACGTGCAGGCCCGTATCCGGATACGGCGCCCTGACGGCACCTTCCGTTACGAATGGTTCGAATACCGTTTCATGACCCTGCGCAAGCATGCCAACGACCCGGTGAACTATGTGATCGGCACAGGAACCTGCATCGACAAATTCAAACAAAACGAGTACGCACTGATCCGGGCCAAACAGGCCGCAGAAGAGAGCAACCGGCTCAAATCGGCATTTCTCGCGAACATGAGCCATGAAATCCGGACGCCGCTCAATGCGATAGTCGGTTTTTCGGGCGTACTGGCCAACACGGTGGACGAAGCCGAAAAGCGGGAGTACGTAAGTATCATCGAAAACAACAACGCTTTACTACTGCAACTGATCGGCGACATCCTCGACCTGTCGAAAATCGAAGCGGGCACGCTCGAATTTTCTTACTCGGAAGTAGACCTCAACGGCATGTTGGACGAGATAGAACAGAGCGCCCGGATGCGACAGAAGAACCACGAGGTGGAGATCCGTTTCGAAGAGCGCCTGCCCGAATGCTCCGTTCGCACGGATCGTCAGCGGATCATGCAGGTTATCAACAACTTCCTAAACAATGCGATGAAATTCACCCCGGCAGGAAGCATCCGGTTCGGCTACCGGCCCCACGAAGGGAACCTCCTCTATTTCTACGTCAGCGACACGGGATGCGGCATCGCGCCTGAAAACCACGACAAAATTTTCGGTCGCTTCGTCAAACTCAATACGTTCGAGCAGGGCAGCGGACTCGGGCTTTCAATCTGTGAAAGCATCGTTCATTCGCTCGGGGGCGAAATCGGCGTGGATTCGACACCCGGAAAGGGAGCTACGTTCTGGTTCACCATCCCGTACCGGCACGGTAAACTTACAGTTCATTCGAATGTGGCAGTCAACGGCATCACCGGACCGGAACCCGATCCCTGCAATACGGCGGATACGGAAAAGCCGATCCTGCTGATTGCAGAAGACAACGACAGCAATTACAAACTGTTCGAATCGCTGCTGAAAAAGGAATACCTGCTGATTCACGCCTGGGACGGTCAACAGGCCGTGCAACTGTTTCACGACAATCGACCGCACCTGATCCTGATGGACATCAAAATGCCGGTTATGGACGGCTACGAGGCTACGATCGAAATCCGGAAGTCTTCGCAAACGGTGCCGATCATCGCCGTAACGGCCTACGCTTTTGCGGAAGACGAGGCACGGGTTTTGCGCAGCGGATTCGATGCCTATGTTTCCAAACCGATCAACGCCTCGATCCGCGATATTGTCCGGCTGCATCTGAACAAGCAACGCTGACCGGCCGAAACGAACGACCGGAAAAGGAAAAACTTCAGGTGCCGGACGACAAACGCTTCCCAAAATATTATTACCTTTGCGGATATCCAAAAAATACCGGACATGAGACGATTCATAACGCTGTTGCTCCTGTTGGTTCTGCTCGGAGCCGCCAACCGCTCTTCAGCCCAGTTCTCCATTTCGAGGGTCACCCCCAAAGAGATCGACACCAAAGCGATGGACGACACGATCAAACCCATCGCACCGATCAACAACCGTTTTTTCAGCGAAGCCCGCTACAAAGCCGAGCGCCGTGCGATCCACAAAGAGCGCAATACCGTTCAGATCAACGCTTCGGCCATGTTCAATCTAACCGGGTTTGAAAACTGGTATGCCGGCGGCGACAACGTTTTCGCCTCGAACCTGGCATTCTATTTTTCGCATACATACATTAAAAGCAAGTTCAATTTCCAAACGACTTTCGACGCCCGTTACGGCATCAACCGCATCAGCGGAAAAAACTTTAAAAACGAGGACGCTTTCGTCTTCAACCTGAGCAGTTCGTGGGAGCTGAACAAGAACTGGTCCTATGCTGCGACATTCCAGTACCGCAGCCAGTTCAGCAACGGGTACAAATCACGCGATGACAATACACTGGTATCCGCATTCATGGCGCCGGGAACCATCGCGCCGGCCATCGGTTTTATCTACCGCAACAAGAAGGTTCCGCTCACGATCAGCATCATGCCCGTAGCCGGAAGCGTCACGTTCGTACTGAACGACAGCTTGTCGCAAGCCGGTGCGTACGGTGTCAAACCCGGACAAAAAAGTACCGGTGCGATCGGAGCTTCCTTGCAAATCGATTTCGACAAAGCATTCTACAAAGACAAAATCACCTACCGGACCTATTTTTATGCCTTTTCGAACTACAACAGCAACCGGAATGCTTATATCAACTGGAAGAATACCCTGCAATTTAAAATATTCAAACTCATTTCGGCCGAGATGTTCTGTTCTGCAGTCTATGACGAAGCGGCTCGAACCCCGGACAGACGACAATGGATGCAATTAAATTACAAATTCGGCTTGGGCCTGGCCTACACGTTCAAAAACAAATAGCGGACACTAAACGGCACTGCCGGGCCGTTTGACTGACAGTGAAATGTTCTTAGGGATGCCTTCTCTCTCCCGGAACCGAAGTATTGCAACAACATGTATAAAAACAATAAATTCACCCTGATCCTGCCGACCGTCGTGGCAGTCTCCATCGCTGTCGGGATCCTGTTGGGAGGCGTCGTATTCAAAAATACACCGCCGGTGCCGCGCCGCGGTAATCTGGTCGCTCCGGGCAGCGGCAAACTCAACATGCTCCTTTCCCTGATCGAGAACCGCTACGTAGACACCGTCTCGATGGATTCGATCACCGAGAAGACAATTCCGTTCATCCTGGAAGAACTCGACCCGCATTCGGTTTATGTCCCGGCCAAGGATATGGCACAGATGAACGAATCGCTCGACGGAGAATTCGACGGGATCGGCGTGATGTTCAACATGGCCACCGATACGGTCATCGTGCTCAACGTCATCAATTCGGGTCCGAGTTCGAAGGTCGGCGTGCTGGGCGGAGACCGCATCATCACGATCAACGACACGGTAGTAGCGGGCGTGAAGATGCGGCAGGACGAAGTGATGAAACGGCTTCGGGGCCCGCGCGGGAGTAAAGTAAAGCTGGGTATCCAGCGTGTCGGAGTCAAAGACCTGGTGCCGATCACCGTTACACGGGGCGTCATTCCGATCTACTGCATCAACGCCGCCTACATGATCGGGCCGGAAACGGGCTACATCGTTTTCGCCCAATTTTCGCGTAACGCCCACAAGGAGTTAATGGATGCAGTCGACAGGCTGAAAGCACAGGGGATGAAAAAACTGATCCTCGATATCCGGAGCAATCCGGGAGGATTCCTCGACCAGGCCATCGAGATCGCGAACGAATTCCTGCCCGCCCGCAAAATGATCGTCTATACCGTGGAGCGCGGAGGCGAGCAGTCGCGTCAGTACAGCAACGGCAAAGGCCGGTTGCAGGACATCGAACTGGCGGTACTGGTGGACGAAGGAAGCGCCTCGTCGAGCGAAATCCTCGCCGGGGCCCTTCAGGACAACGACCGTGGTACGATCATCGGACGCCGCACCTTCGGCAAGGGACTCGTACAGGAACAGATCCCGTTCCCGGACGGATCGGCCGTAAGGCTCACCATCGCACGCTATTATACTCCCTCGGGACGTTCGATTCAGAAGCCGTACGACAAAGGGTCTGAGGATTACAACAACGACCTGATGAACCGGTACGAACACAACGAAATGTTCTCGGCCGACAGCATCCACTTCGCCGACAGCCTGAAATATTTCACCGCAGGAGGACGTACGGTTTACGGCGGCGGAGGCATCATGCCCGACCGGTTCGTACCGGCCGACACGACCGACATCACGCCCTACCTGCGTGAAGTGACCGGACGCAATATCCTTTACCGCTTTACGATCGAATATGCCGATCGTCACCGCAACGAGCTGAACCGAATCACCACGCTGCCGGAACTGGATGCATTCTTCGCAAAAGACCCGGGTCTGCTGAGCGAATTCATCCGCTATGCCGCCCGTGCGGGCGTCGCACCGAAACCCTCGCAGATCGAACGGTCGAAAGCGATTATCCTCTCACAGATCAAAGCCTACGTCGGACGGAATACGCCGCTCGAAGACAACGCTTTCTACCATGCGCTGCAAGGCATCGACAGCACAGTCCAGCAGGCGCTGAAAGAGATGAGCGCACCGAAAGCGGAACAAGCCCTCAATACTGCCGAACATGAATAAGAAAAAAGTGACCGGAATCATTGCTGTCGCGGCGATCGTAGTGATTATCCTGATTGCGGCCGGAGCAAAAAAACAATCGCCCGCACCCGAGGAGCTTACCGGCGAAGACCGGACCGAAGAGGCGGCTAATTCCGGCAATGGGGCGGTCGATACCGGTATGCGACCCGAAACCGGCACCCAGGCAGAATCAAATGTTTCTACCGCACCAGAGACTTCAGTAGATACTTCGGCCTCGTTCGGGACTTCGCCTGCTGAGACCTCCGGAAACCAATAAACAGGGGGAAACGCCCGACTCTCCTCCATCCTGCTCGATTCCTGCGATTTCCGGATAATACTTCTCCGGTAACCTCCGGTTACAAACACCGGGATATGTCGGGAAAACCGAAGTCGTCAATAACGGATTGAGGTATTTCCCGGTTTGCCTGCGGTCTGACTGAACCGGCCCATAAACCGCACTACAGTCCGTAAAGCAAATATCCGACGACACCGGAAAGGCAGATTACCAAAATCGGGTTCATTTTTTTGACCGAAGCGAAAAAAGCTGCGGCTAAGATGAGCCAACTATACACGTCGATAAACGTATCGGGGGTCAGCAACAGCAATGTCGCGGCCAGGATCATCGCCACCACCATCGGCAGCATGCCGTACATCGCATCGCGCACATAACGGTTGTTATGCAGTACCATATAGAATTTGGTGATCAGCAGCATGATCGTAAGCGAAGGCAGGCTGACTGCAAAAGTTGCCAGCAACGAACCCCAGATATTCCCCGTGACCGTATAGCCGACATAAGTAGCGCTGTTGATCGCAATGGGCCCCGGCGTCATCTGCGAAATAGCAATGATGTCGGTCAGTTCACTGTTGGTCAGCCAATGATGTCGCACCACAATTTCGTTCTGGATCAGCGCAAGCATCGCATAACCGCCGCCGAAGCCGAAAAACCCGATTTTCAGGTACGAATATAACAGTTGCAGGTAAACCATAATCAGTTCGGTTTGTGGGATTATTGTCGACGTTCGTTAGCATCACCGGATACATCGGATACTTCGCCGGCCGTATCGTCACGATCGGTAATGCGCTTCTGAGCCGGGCTATCCTTCACATTACGCAAACTGCGGCGCAGCTTCAACCAACCGAACGCGATGCCGCCCGTAGCCCCGACGATAATCATATAAACGGGTGAAACGGCAAAATACCACACGACGAAGGCCGCGAGAACCGCGAGAATCCCCCGCGTCCAACCCAATCCCTTCGAGAAACCGAACACCGGCGCAAGCATCAACGCGACGACAGCCGGACGGATTCCTTTGAATACCGCTTCGACGACACGGTTCTCGCGAATCGAATTGAAAAATATCGCAATCACCAGTATAATCAGGAAAGCGGGCAGGATAATTCCCATCACGGCGGCGAGCATCCCCCGGTAGCCATGCACCTTGTACCCGACAAATACGGCGGTATTGAGTGCGATCGGTCCGGGAGCCGACTGCGCCAGCGTGAGCAGTTCCAAAAACTCGTCCTCCTTGACCCACCCTTTGTCGATCACTTCGCGCTGTACCAACGGGATCATCGCATAGCCGCCACCGAAGGTGAAAATGCCGATTTTCAGGAACGACAAGAAAAACGATAACGATTCGGGCATATCTTCAACTGTTAGGGAAACGTCCCAGCAGGGACATGATTCCGTGGATAAACGTGAGCGGATGCACCGGGTTTCCGGGTACGTACAGATCGGGCGTAAACCGTCCGAGGAAGCTGCGGTCGAGCGCCGGAGTACCGGCGAACACGCCCCCGGAAACAGCATCCGTTCCGGCCAGGATCAGCAATTTGGGCGACGCTACGGCATTATAAGCCAACTCCAGCGGCACGGCCATATTTTCGGTGATCGGTCCCGTAATCACGATGCCGTCGGCATGGCGCGGCGAAGCGGTGAACTCGACACCGTAACGGGCAAAATCGAAATTGACGTTCATCGTCGCGTTCAGCTCCATTTCGGTCGAGTTGTCCCCGCCGGCAGAGACCTCGCGCAACCGCAGCGAACGGCCGAAATGACGGCGGATCTCCCCTCTTACCCGGTTTTCGTCGAGGGTAATCCTCTGCGGCGAGCCCTCCCGAACGGACAACCTGTCCAGATCGTTGGTAGCCAAACGGTAATCGGAGGTAAAGCGAATCGCCCGGGGAAAACGCTTCGCACATTCGTTGCAAAAAATGCAACGGTCGAGCCGGATCGTGAACGGCGATGCGACAATCGCACCGGAAGGACACATGGCCTCGAGTTCAGCGGACTCCTCTTCGGACATCCCTCCGGAAATCACCGGGCGTCCCCGGAACGTATCGGGAAGTTCCACTGTCCTCAGGTCGGGAATAGCCTGCCGCCCGTGGCTGCGCAACACACGTATTTTGGAAAGCACCATAATTACTCTGTTTTAACACCCCTGCATTCTGCTACGGTCCTTACAAGTCATGGCCGCAATAGGAAAGGTTGAAACTTTTGTTGCAGATCGGAAAGTCGGAAATGCCGGCACCGCGTACCGAAAGTGCCAGCGCCGTCCAGTTGTGCAACGACGGGTCGCATATCTTGTACTGCCGGAACTGCCCGTCGCTGCCGGTAATCCCGACATGGCACACTTCGCCGCGCCACCCTTCGACCAACGAAAAAGCAAGCGCATCGCTCTCCAGCGCCATCCGGTAATCGGGCAAGCTTGCAACGCGCATCCCGCAATCGAGCGTATCGAGCAGTGTCCGCACATACCCGGCCGATTGCGCCACTTCGCGCATCCGAACCCTCAGCCGTGCATATACATCGCCGGAATTCTCCGCCACAGGATCGTGCGCAATCAATTTGCCGTACGCACCACGGGGATGGGTCTGCCGGATATCCCGTACCAAACCGGAAGCCCGGGCCGCCATGCCGACAGCCCCGATACGCAATGCCTGCGTGCGGGTAACCACGCCGCAATCCTCAAAACGGGCCAGAACCGACGAGGTTCCTTCCAAACTGTGCACGACCTCGGCATAGCGCGTTTCCACCTCATTCAGGTTTTTCAAGACCAACATCTTGAGATCGTCCGTCAGCGGATAATGGGTTCCGCCGAAACGGATCAATCCTTTTGCAAAACGGTTTCCGCACCAACGCTGTGTCGTATTAATCACAATTGTGCGCAGGGCCTCGCAGGCCACCTGCCCCAACTGGTAACCGATATCCATGCACAGCGCCCCCGTATCGGCCAGATGCATCGCAATACGCTCCATCTCCAGGGCTACGGTGCGTTCTATGCCCAGATCGTTCGCGGCCGGATCGAATTCCAATCCGGGTTCGCCGAGTCCTTCGGCAACCTCAGCATAGGCGAGAGCGTGGGCCACGACGCTGTCTCCCGCAATACTTTCGGACAGGACGGATTGCCGCAACCGATTCGGCGTCCCGCAAATCAGGCGTTCGATCCCCCGGTGCTGGAATCCCAGTACGATTTCGAGATGAATGACCTGCTCCCCGTTGCAAATAAAGCGGAAACAACCCGGTTCGATAATCCCCGCATGGATCGGCCCAACGTTGACCTCATGCAGGGCCTGCCCGCGAATGGCGTAAAAAGGATAGTTGTTCAGCGTCCGGCTACGGTCGGCACGGTCGTGTGCAAAACGCAACGGTTTGTTCCACGGATGGTCGGCGAAACAGATTCCATATTGCTCGGTCAACTCGCGTTCGAACGGGTGTGCAGCCGGATATAGTGCGGTCAGCGACGGCAGCGGTGACGTATCGTTCGGATCAAGCCGGCTCGAAGCGATCAAAATTTTGCCGGACGCATCGTCCAGCACCAGACAAAAGAGCCGCAAACCTTCCTCGGAAGGCATCCCGAAATAGGCGGCGAGGTGGCACGGCTCGTTACGCAGGTAGCCGTGCATCCCCCGGAGAAATTCGGGATACGGGAAACAGGGAATCGCATCGAGTTTCACACTCCCCTGCCGGTTGGATGTCATGAACCACTTTTTCATCTAAAAGGCGATAACGGCATTGATAAATTTGATCAGGAACGGTGGCTGCACGATGCCCAGCACCGAAGCCCCGGCGATCAGCAACAGGCCGCACCAGGTCAACCCCAGGTGGATACGCAGGGAAGGCATCGGCAGCGGGTTTCCCACCGGTTTGTAGCACAATTTCAGAATGCGCGAACAAAAACTGAACATGACAAAGCAAAGCAACAGCGCCAGCAGAACCAGCAACCACCACCGCCCCGATTCGATGACCTGGCGCAGAATCATCATTTCGGAAACGAACAGCACCGAAGGCGGAAAAGCCAGCAGAGACATGCCGCCGAGCAACAGGGCTACGGCTCCGGTACGGTTCACGCCGATATATCCGCCAATGCGGTTCATCCGGTAAGTGCCGTAAACTTTCCCGACTTGCGCCATTTGTACGAACATCCCCGACTTGATCAGTGCATGGGCGATCACCTGCAACAGTGCCGCGAAAATCCCGATCCCCCCCACGCCGAGCCCGACTACGGAGAGGCCCATGCACTCGACCGTCGAATAGGCGAGGAAACGCTTGTAGTTGTTCGTACGGCGCAGGTATACCCCCGCAATCAGCAACGAAATCAGCCCCGCAAGGATCAACACATGCGAAAACCACTCGTAAACGGGCGAGGCGGCCGCCACGCGGTAGACGCGGAAAAACGAAACGAAACCGGCATTGACCAGCACCGTCGAGATGACGGCCGAAGCCGGTGCGGGTGCGGCAAAATTGGCATCGACGCCGATCGTATAGAGCGGAAAAACCTCCATCTTGCAACTGTATCCCACCAGGATAAACAGGAAGGCTATCTTCAGGTAGAGCGGATTGCCCGAGGCTACCGTCCGTGCCAGGTTCGCATACGACAGTTCGCCGCCCGCGGTAACGGTGCTCAGCAGCAGGATACCCAGGTAAGCCACGGCGATCCCGAGCGAACAGATGAATATATATTTCCACGTAGCCTCCAAACTCCGCGTATTGCGGCGGTGGTAAACCAGCCCGGCCGTACAGAGTGTGGTGGCCTCGAGAAAAATCCAGGTCACGGCGATGTTATTGGCGAAATAGACGCCCGTGGCCGACACGCAAAGCAGCATCAGCGAAATGTTGTAAAGCTTGAACTGGCGCAACGTCTCGCGGTCGAGGTAGAAATTGCTCTGCACGAAAGCCACCGCCGAAATCACGGTCATCAGCACGAAAAAGATCGCGCCGAGCAGGTCGAACGTAAAAAACTGCGACTCGACCTCCCCGATACGGAACGGAATGACTGCAACGGCGAACCCGGCCTGCACCAGGTAATAGAATGCGGCAAAAATGCGTACAGTGCGATGCTGTGCGGCCAATGCGACAAAACCGACAATAGCCAACGAGATGAGCAGGAAAATAAACATCATGGCATCAGTCCTTGAGCGAGGTTAGCGAATCGGAGTTGAAATCGTGCAGGCGTCGGCCGATCTTACCGGCAAACAGGCCGAGCATCAGCACGCTCATCAGGATATCGAGCAGGATCGCGATATTGATCAGGTAGGGCATTTCGACACCGATGGCCATAGAGAAGAGGAACACGCCATTCTCGATAACCAAAAAGCCGACCAGATGCGAGAAGATACGTTTGTGATTCACGATCAACAGCATCCCGCTGAGCAGCGCATAGAGTGCCACGCCGAAGAACACCCGGTCGATCTGCGTATCGGCCAGATAATAGGTGACGACGATGCTGCACAGCAGCGCGGCGAGCGACAACAACAACTGGTTGAAGGTCGCGACCGAAGCCGCATGCACACGGTCGATACCCGTCCGGCGGATAATGTTATAAAGCAATACCGGAACAATAATCGCTTTAAAAACCAACGTTTCAGCTACGATAAAGACCAACTCCGGCCAGTCGATCGACCGAAGGCTCCACAACGCCACGGCCAACAACAACCAGCCCTGCAATCCCACCAACGAAGCATAATGGCGGAACCGCTCGACGATCGAGAGGTACAGCAGCGTCACGACATACAATATAATCAGTGCAAGCAACATAATCTCCTATCCGATCCGGATTTGGTTCAACAACAGGAAGGCGATGACGAAAGCCACCAGCGCAACCGCGAGGATCGTCACGATGTACGTGCTGTTGCGCGCCATGCGGCTGCGGGCCAAAAACGACTCGACGATACCGATCGCCAGCCCGGCCGCGAGACCCAACAGGAGTACTACAATCGTGTCCCAATACAGTACCGAAGCGAATGCCGAAGCGGCCAGTACGGCCAATAGCCCGGCCTTGATCCAACCGGCAAGGGTAATCAACGCTAGATCGAATCCACTATAATCCAACACCATCGCTTCATGAATCATCGTCAGTTCGAGGTGCGTACGGGGATCGTCCACCGGAATCCGCCCGGCTTCGACCAGCATAATCTTGAACAGCGCATACATCACCAATACCATCACGACGACCATTTCGGGCGTACCGCTCCCCACTCCGGCAAAAACCTGGGAAAAACTGAGGCTGTCCGACACCAGTGCGAGCGTTCCGGCCACCAGGAAAAGCGCCGGCTCCAACAAGGCGCCGTAAAGCGCCTCGCGGCTGGCCCCCATCCCATCGATGCTGCTTCCTGTCTCCATGGCGGCGAGGATCAGCATTACGCGCCCCAGCGCCAGCAAATAGCAAAACAGGACGATGTCTCCATTGAACGCGAGTACGGCGGAAAAATCGCCGACCGGTACCAACAGCATGGCCGCCACGGTCGAAGCCAGATAGACCACCGGGGCGAGCCGGAACACGAACCCCGTCGCCGGACTGTAAACAGGCGCCTTGCACAACAACGCCCCCAACCGACTGATATGCTGATAGAAAGGAGCCCCCTTACGGCCGGCCAACAAGGCCCTTGTCCGGACGATCATTCCGGGCAGCATCAGTGCAACGAACAGGTTCAATACTACACTCATCGTATAAATCGGTATCTTAGAGCAGATTCAGGATCGACAACAAAAACACGAGGGCCAGGAACAACAGCGCATAGAGCACGTAATGGTTGACCTTGCCGGTACGGAACATCACCAACCGCGCGTTCATACGGCGCAACAGGTAACTCCACCACCGGGCGAACAGCGAGTCGAGCGTATCCTTATGCCGTACGTCGAAATGGTGCTCCGTGGGAAAAATCTCGTCGGCGGCGATCCGTGCGGGATCGAGCCGGTTGGTAATCATCCGTTCCGAGATACGGCCCAGTCCCTCGCTGAACGATTCGCCGGTATACTGCATCCGGGAGGTCACCGCCGTAAAGCCGCAATTCCATGTAGGCGAAGAGCTTTCTGCACGACGGCGCACGACCCACGAGCGCAACAGCCACAATATGACGGAAATTCCCACCAGCATCCCGATCCCGTAAGTAAGCGGCAGGAAGCTGTCTGAAAAAGACACCGTGCGGTCCAATACGTCCGCCGGAACAGAGATCGGAGAGGCTCCCGAAACATCGGCAATCCGGGCCACGAGCCCGACGATCCACCGCAACGCGAACACGGGCGCCAACCCCACCAACAGGATACCCGCCAGCGGCAATGCCATCGCCGCGAGCATCGGACGGGAAACCTCCCGTGCCCGCTCGGCCACTTCGCTGCGCGGAAGTCCCGAGAAGACGACCCCGTAAAGTTTCGTGAAGGCCAGCACGGCCAGCCCCCCGATCAGCGCGAGAAAAATCAGCCCGGACAGTGCGATGACCGTCACCGGTCCGTTGGCCGCAATTCCGTCAAGCAGACCCATATAAATCAGAAACTCGGAAACGAACCCGCTCAGCGGCGGCAACGCGCAGATCGCCAGCGTCCCGACCAGAAACAGGATCGCCGTCACGGGCATCCGTTTGCCCAGTCCGCCCAAATCGTCGAGCGAGGTGGTGTGCGTGGCCGTATAGATATTGCCTGCCCCCATAAAAAGCAGCGACTTGAAGAACGAATGGTTCAGCGTGTGCAGCAGCGCTCCGGCCATACCTGCGTAAAAAATAGGGTCGCTTCCTTCCGCCTTGCCGAGCAGCGCGGTACCGAGAGCGATAAAGATGATCCCGATATTTTCGATGCTCGAATAGGCGAGCAATTTCTTCACATCGTTCTGCAACGCCGCGAGGATCACGCCCCACAAGCCGGTTACCGCACCGATGCACAGCACGATCAGCCCGATCGCGAACAGGTGCGAATCGAAACAGGAGACGACGCGCATCACGCCGTATACACCGGTTTTGATCATCACACCCGACATGAATGCGGAAATGTGGGCCGGAGCGGCCGGATGCGCCTCGGGCAGCCAAACATGCAACGGGAAAATACCCGCTTTCATTCCGAAACCGATGAGGAATACGATGAACAGCGGGATGATGTTTCCACCCTGTTCACCGTAGAGCGCCAACGCATCGAACGATGCGGGCAAGCCGCTCGCATACAACGTGACGAATCCCGCCAGCAGGAACAAAAAACCCACATGCATCAGGATCAGGTAGCTGAGTGCGGC
Organism: Alistipes indistinctus YIT 12060; assembly: GCF_025144995.1. Classification (NCBI taxonomy): domain Bacteria; kingdom Pseudomonadati; phylum Bacteroidota; class Bacteroidia; order Bacteroidales; family Rikenellaceae; genus Alistipes; species Alistipes indistinctus. The sequence goes on from NZ_CP102250.1 coordinate 681,587, forward strand.
CCGGCGCACTTCGCGGCGCTCGGCATCGAACAGCATCAGCACGAACGACGACAGCGTCATCACCTCCCACGCGAACAGGAAGCTGAATCCGTCGCGCAGCGTCACGACCAGCAGCATCGACAGGTACAGAATGCCCAGGCCGCAATAGTGCAGCGAGATCTGTGCCGGGGATTTGCGGCCCAAATAGGGCTTTATATAACCTTTCGCATAAATCAGCACCGCGACGGCCGACAACGACAATATAATGAGGAAAAAGGAAGACAGCGGATCGGTAACGCCGTATTGCGGACCGAAAACGATATTGATTCCCTCGGGATAAATTCGCCCTCCGCCAGAAAACACCCCGACAGCCTCATACAGGGCCGACAATACTCCGAGGCCGACGACACAGAAAGCGACCTGCCATTTCCACCGCACCGGAACCGCAAAAACGGCCAGCGACAGCAACATCAGTGCTATAACGGACTCGATAAACATACGCGCGGCTAATTCTTCGGATAAGATTCATTGACGAACGCGACCGCCGCGACAGCTGCCACGGCAGCCGTTTCAGTACGAAGGCGGCTACGCCCCAAAGAGATATCGGCAAACCCATACTGACGGGCTAATCCGATCTCTTCGGGCGAAAAATCGCCTTCGGGCCCGATCAGCACCGTCACACGGCTTCCCGGAGAGATGAGTTGCCCGATAAAACGGCGCGGCATATCCTTTTCGCAATGGGCGATCAGCTTCACCCCGTCGAACGGCCGTGCGACCCATTCGCGCAGCGGCGTCAGCGGCTCGACTACCGGATGATAGGCCTTGAGCGATTGTTTGACGGCACTGGTAACCACCTTCTCCAACCGGTCTGTCTTGAGCGTGCGACGCTCGCAATGATCGGTCAGCAACGGTACGATACGGTCTACGCCGATCTCGGTCGCCTTCTCGGCGAACCACTCGAACCGGTCGGTATTTTTGGTCGGGGCAACGGCCATCACCAGCTCGTAGCCCCGTTTTTCGAACTCAGGCCAGCGTTCGCGGATCACGACACGACAATGTTTCGGCGACGCTTCGACGATCTCGGCCCGGCACATCGTTCCCCGGCCGTCAGTCAGGTGCAGCGAATCGCCCGCCCCAAGACGCAATACCCGCACGCAATGCTTCGATTCCTCCTCGGAAAAAACATAAGAACCGGTGTCAGGATCGAGCTCGGGAGCGTAAAAGAGTTGCATGAGCGGCGGATTTTATCTAATTTTAGCGGCGGAAACGAATTTCCATCACAAAGATACGACAACGAACCTAAAGAAACAAAAACGATCTAACCTCCAGAGCCAATTCCCGGACAATTATGAAAAATTTATCCGCATTGACATTTCTCATGATCATGACGACACTTCTAAGCGGCTGCAAAAGCAAACAGGCTGAGAACAATCCGCTGCTCGAAACGTGGAGTACTCCTTTCGGCGTACCCCCTTTTGACAAGATCAAAACCGAGCATTTCAAACCTGCGGTCGAGGCGGGTATCCGCCTGCACGAAGCGCAGATCGACTCGATCGTAAAAAACACCGAAACCCCGTCGTTCGGAAACGTCATCGAGGCACTGGACCGCAGCGGCGAGGTGCTGAACAACGCCTATACGGTCTTTTCCCTGCTGAACTCCGCCGAAAGCAACGACCGGATGCAGGCGGACGACATGGAAATTTCTCCGCTGGTATCCGCCCACAACGACAACATTTACCTGAACGACCGCCTGTTCCAAAAGGTAAAAGCCGTTTACGACCAGCGCGAATACCTCTCGCTCGATCCACAGCAGCTACGGCTCACGGAACAAACTTACAAGCGGTTCGTGCGGGCCGGGGCACTACTCACGCCCGCGCAGAAGGAGCAGCTTAAAAAGATCAACGAACAGCTCTCCAGACTCGGCGTACAATTCGGCAACAACCTGCTCGCCGACAACAACGCCTTTACGCTGGTAATCGACAAACAGGAAGACTTGGCAGGAGTGCCCGCCTCTATCCAGTCGGCGGCCAACACCGAGGCGGTGAACCGCAAGATGGAAGGCAAATGGGTCTTTACGCTCAGCAAGCCGAGTATGATTCCGTTTCTGAGCTACTCCGAGCGGCGGGACCTGCGCGAAAAGCTCTACAAGGCCTACCTCGAACGCTGCAACCGCGGTGACAGCACCGACAACAAACAGATCGTGAACGAGATCGCGAAACTCAGGCTCGAAAAGGCCCGGCTGATGGGCTATCCCTCTTACGGCGCCTTCGCACTCGACGACGAAATGGCCCAAACCCCTGAAAACGCCTATGCACTGCTCGACAAGCTGTGGCAGCCATCGTTGGAACTGGCAAAAAAAGAGCTCGAAGAGATGAAAGCGATCAAAAAAGCCGAAACCGGCGACGACAGCTTCGAATCGTGGGACTGGTGGTATTATGCGGAAAAAGTACGCAAGCAAAAATACGACCTCAACGAGGAGATGCTTCGCCCCTACCTCTCGCTCGACAATGTCGTGCAGGGTATTTTCCAACTCAGCAACCGCCTCTGGGGCATTACCTTCCGGCCCGTATCGGTGCCGGTTTACCACAAGGAGTGCATAGCTTACGAAGTATTGGACAAGGATAACAAACACCTGGGGATCCTCTATTTCGATTTCTTCCCGCGCCCGGGCAAGCAGGGCGGCGCATGGTGCGGCGCTTACCGCGAAGAGCGCTATGAAGAAGGCAAACGTATCGCTCCGGTCGTAACGATCGTCGCGAACGTAAGCCGCCCGGCAACTCCCAACGGAGTGGCGTTGCTGAACCTCGACGAAACCGAAACCCTCTTCCATGAGTTCGGCCACGCGCTGCATAGCCTTTTCTCCCAGGTACATTACGCAGGTATCGGCGGCGTGGAACAGGATTTCGTCGAACTCCCCTCCCAATTGATGGAAAACTGGGCGTTCGAACCGGATATGCTGCGGATGTATGCGAAACATTACCAGACGGGCGATCCAATGCCGGACGATCTGATCGAAAAAATCCAACGAAGCGCGCTGTTCAATCAGGGTTTCACCACAACCGAACTGCTGGCCGCCTCGCTTTCGGACATGGATATCCACACGATCACCGAATACCGGCCGATCGACCTCAACGCTTTCGAAAAGGAGATGCTGAACGGCAAACGGGGACTGATCCCGCAAATCGAACCACGTTACCGTTACCCCTATTTCGCACACATTTTCGGCGGGGGATATGCCGCTGGGTATTACAGCTACATCTGGGCCGAAGTACTCGACAAGGATGCTTACGAAGCTTTCGTCGAGAGCGGCGACATTTTCGACCGGACGACGGCGGAATCGTACCGCAAAAATATCCTCGAGCGCGGCGGTAGCGAAGGCGGTATGGAACTGTACAAAAAATTCCGGGGCCATGAGCCGGATATCAAACCGTTGATGATCAAACGCGGACTGATCGAGATGCCGGCCGACACCGCAGCCCGGCCCGCTCCGCTCGACACGGCAGCGCGCAATGCCTCGATCCGCCGCATTATCGGGCAACAGTGACGCCGGAACCGGCTTTATTCGCATACAAAGTCAAATACCGTAACAAGACAGGCGCCGTACGGCGCCTGTCTTGTTACGGTCAAAAACGTGTGCATCATCGAAGAACAGTAAATCCGCAACCTCTCGTACCGCATCGCATGGAAGCCGGTAACCTGAAACCGGACCGATTCATCCCCGGCAGACCGGATATACCCGCCCTGGCCGGGCCACGCGAAATCAGATAGTATACCCCGCACCCATCAGATCAGGATTCCGATCAGTGTGGCGGACATGCAGGAAACAAGCGTCGCACCGACAACGGCCAACAATCCGAAACGGGTCAGGAAAAGTTTTTTATTCGGGGCCAGCGAACCGATGCCGCCGATCTGAATGCCTATCGAAGCCAGATTCGCAAAACCACACAACAGATAGGTAGCAATGATGACCGAACGCTGGTAAACAAAAGCTCCGGCCTCTTTATACGCCGCCAAATCGGCATACGCGACGAACTCGTTGATCGCGATTTTCTTGCCGAGCAGCGCCGCTACCAACGGCACATCCTCCCGGGCTACCCCGATCAGCCATGCGACCGGCGTAAAGGCCATGCTCATGATAAATTCGAGGCTCAGCCCGTCGAAACGGCCTCCGGAGAAAGCAAGTATCCATTCGTTCAACCCGGTATAACGTCCGATCAGCCCGCCGAGCAGGTAGTTCAGGAAAGCGACGAGCGCAATGATGACCAACAACATGCCTGCAATATTGACCGCCAGTTTCACGCCCTCGATCGTACCGTTGGAGAGCGCATCGAAAAAGTTGGCGCCGACCGAATCGCTCGATACCTTGGCCTCTTTACGGACAGCTCCCGTCTCGGGGAAAATGATCTTCGCAATCACGACCGTCCCCGGGGCAGCCATGACCGATGCCGAAATCAGGTGTTTGGCAAAAATCACCGTCGCCTGCGGATCGCCGTCGCCCAACATCAGGATGTAAGCGGCCATCACTCCTCCGGCAATCGTAGCCATGCCCGAAACCATCACGAGGAACAGTTCTGAGTCCGACATGTCGGACAGGTATTTTTTCGTCAGCAGCGGCGATTCGGTCTGTCCCAGAAAGATATTACCGGCGGCCACCAATCCTTCGGCACCACTGATATACAACAATTTGCGCAATCCCCAGGCAATCCATCCCACGACCCACTGGATCACTCCGTAAAAATAGAGGATACTGGTCAGTGCGGCGAAAAAGACAGTGACAGGTAAAACTTGGAACACAAAGATATAGCCGACCTTATTCACATCGACCAGATCGCCGAACAGGAACTTCGAGCCGGCGTGCGTAAAGTCGAGAATTTTGACGAAACAACGCCCCAGCACCTCGATAAAGTTACCGACAAACGGCACGTAGAGGATCGCTACACCCAACACCAACTGGAGCAACAGCGCGACGGCAATTTGCGTCCAATCGACGGCACGCCGGTTGCGGCTGAACAGGTACGCGATAAAAATCAGGGCAAGGATTCCGAGAAATCCCCGAAAAACGGTCACCAGCATAGGTTCAAAACTATTAAAAAGGCCGTAACAACTTTCGCTCTTCGCCGGCGGAACGGTCATCCGCAAAATACCTGGAATACAAGATCATGAGATCATGGAACACCACCCCGTGCAAGGATCAATCACCGGTATCGGCCTTGTTGCAAAAATCGATATTCCAAACCGGCTATCATCAAGAAATAATATCGGGCACTCCTATATCGGACAAAAGTAGGTTATTTTTCGGCACAGCCGCGGGACGAACGAAAAAAAGCGGCGCCGAAGCACCGCTTTATCATAACTTTTATCTTTTAAGGCTATTTATTTTACCCGGTATCGTTCAAGCCCGTCCCTCTCTCCGGGGTTACACCAGATCGGTTTCGAGGCATATTTCCGGACAAGGAACGGTTTCCGGCCCCGGGGAATCCTTCTTTGGGAGAAGCACCTGACGCCGGGTCACCGCCCTAAAGCGGTTTACCGTCGCGGTCGACCAACTGCACTTTACCCAGGTTTAGTGCTTTCACACCGGAGAGCTGGCTCTTTGCATCGCCAACCACGACAACCACCATCTTGCCGAAGTCGATATTTTTCGCGATTACCGCTTTAGCCTGTTCGAGGGTCATCTCTTTGAGGACTTTCTCACGCTGCAACGGATAATCTTCGCTCAGGCCATAGATCGAGATGTCGCGCAACAGGCCCAACAACGCGCCGGGCGTCTCGAACGAACCGTTCATCGTACGCAACAGTGCCGTACGCGTCTGGTCGAGGTACTCCTGCGAGAACTCCGCCCCGTAACCCGACAAAATATCGCGGAACAGTGCGAGCGATTCTTTCGTCACCGTAGCCTGCACGCTCGAACGGGCAGCGAAGTAGTTGTTATAGATGCCCTGCGTGAAGCTCGAATAAGCACCGTAGGTATACCCGTGCTTGAGGCGCAGGATATCGAACAGCAGGCTGCCCGACGAAGCGCCCAGCTTGTCGTTGACCACCACGGCGGGATAAGCCTCGGGGCTGGCCACCGGCATCGCTTTGTCGCCGATCATGATGTAGGACTGGCGGGCGCCCGGATAGTCGATGAAATAGACTTTGGCCTCGGGCCGGACATCTGCGGAGACGATCTGCGGAGTTTCCACCTCTTTGGCTTTCCAGTTCTTCTCCAGGGAACCGAGCGAAGAGACCACCTCCTGTTGGCTCAGGCCTCCCACGAAGCTCACCTTGGCCACCGAAGGCGAGAGATTGGCCTCGTAAAATGCTTTCGCATCGTCGAGCGTCAGGCCGCTGACGGTTTGTTCCGTTCCGTCGGGCGTATAGGAGAGAATGCTCTCCGAACCGAATACCTGCTTGCGGAACAACTGCTGTCCGATCAGCGAAGGATCGGCCGCATTCTGGCGGATATTGTCGAGCATGCGTTCCTTCACTACCTCGAACGACTGTGCGTCCCAGCGGGGATGCAACAGCATCTCTTCGACAAGGGCGATCGCCTGGGGGTAATTCTTCTTCAGGCAACTGCCCGTCACGACCATCGTCTCCGTACCGGACTGCACCGAAATGCGGGCGCCGAGGGTGCCGATAGCCTCCTCGAGTTCGGCCGGCGTTTTATATTCGGTACCTTCGTTGAGCATATTCGCGGTCAGCTTCGCAAGACCTGCCTTGGCCGGCGTGTCGGACAACATACCGTTGCCCAGTTCGATGGCGAAATTCACCAGCGGCAGCTCGCTGTAAACGATGCCCTTTACGGTCATGCCGTTACCGAGCGTAGCATTCCAAACGGCAGGCACCTTCAGTTCGGGGGTATTGGACATCAGGGCCGGCTCAACGCTGCGGTCGAACGACGAAGGAGTACGCTCGTACGGATCATCGACGATCGCACCGCCCTGCGAATTGAGCTGCTGATCTTCGATCGACTCCTGGTTCACCACGGCCGGAACAGATCCGGTCAGGGCCAAGTCGAGCTGTCCTTTGGGTACGATACTGATGCCGAGGTACGGTTTGCCCTTGATGTATTTGTTGTACACGCGCATCACATCTTCGGGGGTGACGGCCTTATACTTTTCGAGTTCGTGGATCGTCCGGTCGGGCGAACCGCCGAATACGTTGTCGTGGGCCATCGCGATCGCCTTGCCGTTGGTCGAAACCAAGCGGTTGTAAGTGCGCGTCTCCTCGATGTTCTTGTAGCGTTCGAGGTCTTTCGGGTCGACTCCCTCCTTCTCGAAGCGGGCATACGCCTCTTCGATACCGGCGTACACGTCGTTCAGGTTCACTCCGGGAAAAGTCGTCGCATTGAGCAGCGCCAGGCCCGCGATCTCCAGCTGGTAATTGAACATATCGACCGAAGGCACGAGCTTGCGCTCCTCGACCAATACCTTGTACATCGGGGATTTTTTATCTCCCGCCAACAGGTTGCACAGGAAATCGAGTGCATAGCCGTCCTCGTTGTAAGCCTCCACCGCAGGATAAGTCATAACGATCATCGGCGCATTGCAAAACGCATCTTCATACGAAATGCGCTTGGTCGAATCGAGCGTCACGTTCTGAACGACCGGAGCCTCGGGCTTCGGCCGGGCGGGAATCTCACCGAAATATTTCTGGATCAACTCCTTGGTTTTAGCCACATCGAAGTCACCCGCCACGACCAGCGTCGCATTGCTGGTGGTATAGTACTTATTGTAGAACTCCTTGACATCTTCGACCGTCGCGCTACGTAGGTCGGGAATTTCGCCGATCACCGTCCAACTGTAAGGATGTCCCTCCGGGAAGAGGTTTTTGAATACGAGGTCGAACGCCAGCCCGTAGGGCACGTTCTCACCCTGGCGCTTTTCGTTCGACACCACGTCGATCTCACGCTTGAGGCCGCCTTCGGTCACCGTATTGATAAAATACCCCATGCGGTCGGACTCCATCCACAGCACTTTCTCCAGCGCGTCACGCGGCACCGTTTCGAAATAGACCGTTCCGTCGTTGCTTGTCCCGCCGTTGAAAGAGCCGCCCATCGCATCGATCTTCTGGAAAAACGCATTGCGCGGCAGGTTCTCCGAACGCTGGAACAGCATGTGCTCGAAGAAGTGCGCGAAACCGGTCTTGCCCGGTTTTTCACGATTGCTGCCCACATGGTACTGGATCGCCACCGACACCACCGGGTCGGATTTATCCTCGTGCAGAACCACCTCGAGACCGTTGTCGAGTTTGTATTTTTCATATTTCAGGGATGCGGCATCCCCGTTTTTACAGCTGCTCATGCCTGCCATAACAGTAGTCATCAGTAAAGGAATCATCAATTGTTTTCTCATAGACAGAAGGGTTTTAGATCGATAAAGTTACGACTTTTCCGACACAGTAACCACTCCCGCAAGACAAATGTGAACTATTTTTAGCTAATTTTGTTTTTTGTTGCCTCACCAAACCCGCCAATTTTCAATGAAAAAGAACCTATTCTTCGTATTGTTGCTCTGCAGTGTTTTACAGGGAACCTCCCAGACCCCGGCCGAATTCAAGAGCCCAACCAACCGGTACCGGCCCAAACCGCTTTGGTTCTGGAACAACACGACGGTCACCCGCAAGGGTATCGACACCCAACTCAAAGCGCTCAAGGAACAGGCGGGGTACGGTGGCGTATCGATTTTACCGTTCGGTGCCAAATTCGGGCCAAAATACCTCTCTCCGGAATATTTCGACCTGTACGAATACACTGCGGGAAAAGCCGAGGCCCTCGGAATGCAACTTTCATTATACGACGAATACGGATTCCCGAGCGGCAGCGGCGGCGCGATAGGCGGCGACGATATTCCCCGCTTCCTGAACCGCTACCCGTCACTGGCCATGAAGCGTCTCGACAAAATCGAGGAAGAGGTGGACGGTGGGACGGTATACCACAAACCGGCGTCGGCCGCAGGCAAGCTGATGGCCGTCGTAGCGATGGATACCGCCACGAAAGAGCGGATCGACCTGACGGACAAGATCACCGAAGGGGTGATCGTCTGGAAAGTACCCGAAGGCAGGTGGAAAATCATGCAGTTCGTCTGCGTGAACGACGGCGACCCGAACATGGACTACCTAAGCAAAGACGCGGCCAGGGCTTACGTCACGATGACGCACGAACAGTATTACAAGCGTTTCCCCCAATATTTCGGTACGACCATCACCGAAACGTTTTTCGACGAACCGACCCTTTACCGGGCCAAAGGACGGGTCTGGACCCCCTCTTTCAACGATGAATACCGTGCCCGGTACGGTTCCTCTCCCGCACTTTACTACCCGGCGTTGTGGTACGACATCGGCCCCGAAACCGAGGCGGCACGCAATGCACTGTTTACGCTGCGCAGCGACCTGTATGCCGAAGCGTACCCGCTGACCATCAGCCGGTGGAGCGCCGCACACGGCGCACTGGCGACCGGCCATCAGGACAACGAAGAGGTCGAGAACCCGGTAGGTACGTCGGGAGACCTGATGAAGTGTTTCCGCTACCTGGACATTCCCGGCATCGACAAAATCGGCACGTGGGCCGAACGTCCCACCGAACGTTTTTACAAGATCGTCAGTTCGGCCGCTTACAACTGGGACCATTCGCTGGTCATGTCCGAGACATACGGCGCCATGGGGAACCTTCCCTGGGACAGCCTCTATTCGATCGCAATGGACCAGTTCGCCAAGGGAATCAACGTACTGATCCCGCATGCCGCATGGTACGACGACGACAACGTGACATTCCTGCCCGAACTGTCGTCCCGCAATCCGCTCTATGCAGACGGACTGTACGACTTCAACACGTTTCTCGGACGGATGCACACGATACTGCAAAACGAAGACCGCTTCGTGGCCGAAATAGCCGTACTCTACCCGATCCATACGATGCAGGGCGACCACCGTTTCGACGGTCCGCTGGATCCGTATCAGGGTGGCGTGGAGATCCCCTATCTCGACTATGTACAGCTCGGACAGATGCTGACCGACGGCCTCGGGCGCGATTTCGAATGGCTCCATCCCGAAGTGCTGGCCGACCGCTGTACGGTGGGCAAACGCGGCACCCTCGACCTGAGCGGCACGAAACAATACAACTCGTTCCATACGCTGATTATCCCGGCTTCGAAAACCATCAGCGTCAGCACGCTCAACCAGGCTGCAGCGTTATACGAAGCCGGCGGAAAGGTCATTTTCACGTCGCAGTTGCCGACCCGTTCAGCCGAAGCCGGAGCCGACGATTGGGTGGTGACCCTGATGGGTGAACTGCTGCCGCAAGCGGCCCAGGGAGTATACCGGAACCGCAATAAAAACGGCGGCGAGGTGTTATTCATCGAGCACCCCGACCTTCAGACGCTCTCCCTGGCCCTGCAACGCACAGAACCGTACGATGTGGAAGGGATCGGTTACACCCCGGCGATGGCGCTGGCCGGCGGAAAGGCTAATCCGGGCCTGAAAGGCGGTGCGGTACCGCTGCGCTATATCCATAAAGAACGTAACGGTAAATCGATTTTCTATTTCGCCAACCTCTCGGACGAACCCTTCGACAAAGAGATCGCCCTGCGCGGCAAAAAACGGTTCGAACTGTGGAACCCGCACACCGGAGAAACCTATCCGGTCGCGGCGCACTACGACAAAAAGGGCAAAGAGAATATCACTCTGCTCCGGCTGACGCTGCCCCGGCTCAAATCCCTGTTCCTGGTCGAAAAATAACTGCCCCGCGAACCGACGGCCGGTTTTCCCACACCAGACAATCGGCCTCGGTTCAGCCCTGGCGATGAGCGCCACGACCGGCACAATATAGATTGAGAAAGAAGTAAACAGTCAGCAGATAAAGACGTAAACAGGCAAACGAATAGCCGGGCTTTCCAAAGAAGATGAAGACGCGCTCCAAACACTGCACATAATCGGATTGCGGATAAACGCCCGGCAGGGTCAAATCCGGACTGAGAAAAACCATCAAAATAGCGAAGGCAGCCGATAATAGGGCTGCCTTCGCTATTTTGATCCATGGCTATCCTCCATTTGCGGTTGATCTGCCATGCGCAATATCACGGGAGATTACGCGTAGAATCCGGATACTTCCCGGCGCCGGAAAGTTCTGCTGCCGGCGGTTCATGTCCCCGGGAATTACGCGTCTGCGGACATCCGCCGCACCTCTTACAACTCTTTGATCCGGATATTGCGGAAATGCACCTCCGAACCGTGACCGAGGAAGCCGATATGTCCTTTCTCGTTGAGCAGGCCCGGATGCTGCTTGTGATCCGCCGTAGCTTTGCCGTTATCGCTCGCTTTCGCAATATCGCCGTCGACAATCACCTCGCCGTTCAGAATCACCTTGATGTGGTTGCCTTTCGCAATCACTTCCTGATAGTTCCACTCGCCTACAGGTTTCAGTGCACCGCGTTTGGCGGGAATTACCCCGTAAACCGAACCGTGATACTGGTAAGGTTCGAGATTCTTATAGATCGGTGCGTCGTTATCGAGAATCTGCAACTCCATCCCTACATAGGCGGCATCGCCCTCGGTCGGGGTACGGATACCGAGACCGTTGTTCGCTCCCGGCGTCAGCTTGAACTCGAAGCGGAAAACGAAGTCCTTGTACTCGTCCTTCGTGTAAAGGTTGCCGCCGTAGCTGCCCTCGTGCGGAACGAGCGAAATCATGCCGTCGTTGCTGACATAATCGCGCGTATTGCCGATCCACTCGTGCATGTTGGTACCGTCGAACAGCACCTTGAAACCCTCTTTCTGCTCTTCGGCCGAAAGTTCGTACGGTGCGGTGCGGGGCAGCTCGTTGATGTAGAGGTTGCGGTAATCGACGCGTGAACCGTGCGCCTGCAACTCGATCTGGTCGATCGCCGGAATCGGCTGCGAGCGGTCCCAATAGTTCTCCATGATCACGTTGTCGACCACCTGCTCGCCGTTGAGCCAAACGCTCACGCGGTCGCCGACCATCCGGATGAAGAAAGTATTCCAATGGCCCAGTTTATTGTCGGCCACATGCGAAGGTTTGCTCTCGTTGACCTTGTTGTTGTACAGGCCGCCGGAACCCACCTGTGCGCCCACGTTACGGCGCGACGTGTCCCAAATCTGCACCTGCGGGGTACCGCGCAGATAAATACCCGCATCGGGCTCCTTACCGTTGGGATCGAGCCGCCAATCGACATACATTTCGAAATCGCCGTACTGTTTCTCGGTGCAAATATTGTCGTAACCGTCGCCCACAAAGCTCAGCAATCCGTCGGCGACCTGCCAGTCCCGGCGCATCGCTTCGTCAGCAACCTTCTGTTTGGCGGCCAATTCCTGCGCGCTCATCTGCGCACGTTTGACCGGATTTTCGACCAATCCTTTCCAACCGGCGAAATCTTTGCCGTTGAACATCGACACGAAGCCTCCTTCTTTTGGCATCGCTGCAATGTGCTTGTTGGCCTCCTCAACCTGGTAGCGCTGGTCGGGATTGGTGCTCACGGCCACCGCTTTTTCCAACAGGTCGGTGACTACCGGACCGTAAAGGTCCTTGCGGGCCAGCGCCGTATTGTAAATGACGTTCACGGCGGCTTGCTGCACGGCGGGATCGGTACTGTTCAGATAATTTCCTGCCAGCACCATAGCCTGCAAGGTCCCGGTGTCGCCCATCTTTTTCAGTATCGTCGCCTTGCGGGCCGGTGTCGAAGCAATGTCCATCGCCTCGGTCAGCATGATCTGCTTGAGTTCGGGCGTTACGCCGGACGCGGCCACACGGCTGACAAAGCCGTCCAGCGCCTTGCCGGCATAAGCGGCATCGCCGGCTTTAGCAATTTTGTAGAGTTCATCCGTCGCCCCCAGTCCTTTCCAGGAAAGCAACGCCGTCAGCGCCTGCTCTTTGGCCGCAGCATCGCCGGATTCGAATCCGTCGGTGATAATTTGCAACGCTTCGGGTGAACCGGTTGCGGCCAACACCACGTAATAACGGGAAGCCGCATCACCGCTGCGGGCCATCTGCGCTTTGACCGTCGCCACCTGATCGGCCACGGAAACCCCGTCCAAGGCAGCGATCACCGCCTGCTGGGCCAGCGGCAGGCGTACACCGTCGGCCGATCCGACCAACGGATAGAGCGCCGCGAGCTGACGCGTTCCCACGACATTTTGCAATGCGGCGTAAGCGGCCGTAGCCACTTCAGCATTGTTGCTTCCGGTCGCCGCCAATACGATATCGGCTTTATCGGTCGCACGGCGTTCCGACAGGATCGACAGGGCATCCACCTGACCTGCAGGCAAACCGTCCTGAACCGCTGCAGCGGCCAGATCGGCCACCACTTTTCCTTTGGTCGAAAGCAGGCAATCGCGGGCTGCCTCACGCACGGCATCGGGCGTCTGGCCATCGCTCATCACAGCTGCGATCGCAACCGGAGCTTCGGGAGCCCCCATCCGGGTAGCGGCCCACATGGCAGCGGTACTCACTTCCGGATCAGCATCGCCGATGTAGGGGAGAATAGCCGGCAGGGCCGACTGCGCATTTTGAAGCCCCAGATAAGTGATAATGTCGGATTTCACCTCGGGCTTGGCCTTTTTCAGCTCTTTGACCAAAGCATTGTAAACCGGTTCTCCGAGATAGGGCTGAATAAAGCGCAGGGCGGCATTGCGGTACGCGCGGTCGGAGTTTTTGAGCGCCTTGAGCAACTGCGGCACGGCCGACTCTCCTTTGCGCTGTACTTGTGCATATAAATCGGCAATCCGTCCCACCGGGGCGTCGTAATGGATCGTCAGGCTGGTCTCTTCCGGCACCAGAGCCCGTGCTGCGGGCGTCCCGATGGCCAACAGCGCGCAACGCGCCGGATCGCCCAACTGCCCGTCGCCGAGGTATTCGGCCAGTACGGGCACGCTCTCGTCACCGCCGCACCGTTGCAACAAACGGATATAATAAGCCTGTACAACCGGATCGCCGCTCTTTTTAAGCGCACGGGCAATCCCTTCGGCAAAACTCTTGCGGGCCGCTTCACGGCCCGGAGCGGATACATAAGCCGCCCAGCCCGAAAGGGCATAACTGACCGGAACATTATTCGTATCCTCGAACATCGAAGTCATCAGGTCGATCCCTTCGGCACCCGTCGAAACGAGGTCGTCCATCAGGCGGCCGAACTCGGCCTGGTCGCGTGCGGGCATCAATCCCAACGCATCCGACACCTTCGTGCTGGCCGTGCGCCCTGCAGCGGTCTGCGCCTGGACGCCCACCGCCATCACCAGCAGGACAAGGAGAAGCAATATTTTTTTCATCGCTAAATTCTTCATTTTTCGGTTTTCAATACGGTTAAAGGGTCCACGGATAACGCATCGGCTGGTCGATCAGCCGGTTGGCCGCCTCGTCGTCGACAAAGAGCAGTTTATCCGGATCGAACTTCAGGTTGCGGCCCAGCCGGAGCGCCACGGCCCCCATATTCACGATCGTGGCCGAACGGAAGCCGTTCTCCTCGTTGAGCGCGAACTTCTGGCGGCTGCGCACGCAGTCGATGAAGTCGGTCTGCTGCGGCAGCGGATCGGGATACTCGGCGAGTCTCTTCTCCCAGTCGGGAATGTCGCATACGAAGTTGGGATATACCTTGCCGCCGGGTCCTTCGATGTAGGCGTCGTTCGGATCGCCGTTATCCTCGCCGTAGAGGATGATCTGGCAACCATCGTCATAGGTGTAGGCGATCTTGCGCCAGGTACCCACCGCATCATCATGCTGCTGCGGCGCGTCGATTTCGACCGAGACCGGACTGGTATCGTCCTTGCCCAACAGGTACTGCACGGGGTCGATATAGTGCTGGCCCATATCGCCGAGACCGCCCGCATCGTAGTCCCAATAACCGCGGAATGTAGCGTGCACGCGGTGCGTGCTGTAAGGTTTGTAGGGTGCAGGCCCGAGCCACATGTCGTAATCGAGTTCGGCGGGAACCTGCTGCACGGGCAGGCTGGTCTGCCCCACCCAGAAGAACTTCCAATTGAACCCGGTATGTTTGCTGATGGTAACCTTCAACGGCCAGCCCAGCATGCCGCTGTCGACGAGCTTCTTGATCTTGTTCACGGTGGTATTCATGCCGTAGAACGTATCGGTGAAACGGAACCAGGTATTCAGGCGGAAAATACTGCCGTTCTGCTTGACAGCCTCCTTTACCCGCTTGCCTTCGCCGATGGTACGCGTCATCGGCTTCTCGCACCAGATATCCTTGCCGGCGCGCGCGGCATCGGCCGACATGATGCCGTGCCAGTGAGGCGGCGTGGCGATATGCACGATGTCCACATTGGGATCGTTAATCAGGTCGCGGTAATCGTGATAGGCGGCGATTTTCTCACCGGCCAGCTGCAAACCGGCATCGAGGTGGTTCCGGTCCACATCGCAGATGGCCACCAGCCGGGTTCCGGCATAGCCGTAATGTCCGCGGCCCATACCGCCGACACCGATGATACCTTTGGTGAGCTGGTCGCTGGGTGCGGTGTGTCCCGGTCCGCCGAGCACATGGCGCGGGACCACGGTCAGCGCTGCCGCTCCCAGCAAGCTCTTTTTCAGGAAGTCTCTCCGTTTCATCTATTTGAATTTAAGTTAGTATTTTGTTGACTTTCAGCATTCACAGCAAAAGAACATGCCGCTCCGGCCACGCAACCGATGCGACGTTTACAAATTTACGAAAAATACTCTATTCCCCGAAGAAAACATTCCCGGCAAGAGTCTCCGCGACCCGGTCAGCCTCTCAAATGTCGCTGCACCCAATCGGTCAGCCCGACGAACTGTGCGACGCCCAACACCTCGGGACGCAACGAGAAAAATTCATGTTCCGCGCCCCCAAAATCGCCGAAAGCGGCCCGCAGGGAGTTGCGGATCGTCTTGCGGCGCTGGTTGAAGGTCGCCTTGACCACCTTCATGAACAGCCGTTCATCGCAGTCGAGACGCTGCACGCCGTTGCGGCGCAGGCGGATGACGGCGCTCTTGACCTTCGGCGGCGGATTGAAAACGCCCTCGCTGACGGTAAACAGGTATTCTATATCGTAAAAAGCCTGCAAAAAGACACTCAGGATACCGTACTCTTTCGATCCCGGCGGCTCGGCGATACGTACCGCCACCTCGCGCTGCACCATGCCGACCACTTCGGGAATCAGGTCACGGTATTCGAGCACCTGGAAAAATATTTGCGAAGAGATATTATAAGGGAAATTGCCAATAATGTTAACACCCTGCGGAAACTGTTCCGCCAGGTTCATCCGCAGAAAATCGCCCTCCATCAACCGGGGGGCAAACCCGGGAAAATACTCGTGCAGGTAAACGATGCTTTCGGTATCGACCTCGGCGCCGTAAAGCGTTATATCTTCTCTCTCAAGCAGAAAACGGGTCAAAACGCCCGTGCCGCACCCCACCTCGAGCACCGTAGAGCACCGGTCGGCTGTCAGGCTGCCGGCAATGCGCCGGGCGATGGACTGGTCGGTCAGGAAATGCTGGCCTAAATGCTTCTTGGGGCGAACGTTCATACTCCTAGTTCCCCATTTCGCTCATGAACTTGATCCGCACCAGGCGTATCTCCTCCTCGGTATATTCGCCGCCCAGCTCCGCCACTGCCTCTTCGAGCGAATCGGTCTCGGCATCCTCCTTGAAATACAGATAGATATCCTCGGCTTTATCCTCGTCGATCACCTGGCTGACGTAGTAGGAAATATTGAGCTTGGTACCCGAATGGACGATCGCTTCGATCTCGGTGAGCAGTTCGTCGAGGTCCATGTCGCGGGCCCGGGCGATATCCTCGAAATCCATCTGGCGGTCGATGCTCTGGATGATGAACACCTTATTACCGCTTTTGTTCACGACGCTCTTGACCACCATGTCCTGCGGACGGGTAATATCCTTTTCGTCGACGTATTTCTGAATCAGCTCGGTGAACGGCTTGCCGAACTTCTTAGCCTTGCCGGCGCCCACGCCGGTAATGTTCTGCAACTCCTCCATCGTCACCGGGTACTGGATCGACATATCCTCGAGCGACGGGTCCTGGAAAATCACGAACGGCGGCAGCTCCATCTGTCGGGCCACCTTCTTGCGAAGGTCCTTCAACATCGCGAAGAGCTCCTCGTCGGCTACGCCGCCTTTGCCCGAAGGGGGTGTAACCGCCTCGTCATCGTCGCCATCCTCGTATTCGTGATCGGCAGTCAACAGAACGGAATAAGGCTGTTCCAAATATGCAAGTCCCGTCTGGGTGATTGACAACAATCCGTAATTTTCGATATTCTTATCGATAAAACCCAAAATCAACGCCTGACGCACCACAGCGCCCCAATAACGATCGCTCTGGTCGCCGCCCACGCCAAACCATTCGCTCTTGTTGTGGCCGTAAGACTTGATCAGTGCATTGTTGCGTCCGATCAGCACATTGATCAGATAATCGTATTTGAACTTGTCGCCAAGAAACTTCAGCACCTTGAGCATCAACACCAACGACTCACGCCCTTCGAACTTGGGCTTGGGATGGAGACAATTATCGCAGCAGTTGCAATTCTCCTCGGGATACTCTTCTCCGAAATAGTGCAGCAGCGTCTTGCGCCGGCAGATCGAACTCTCGGCATAGGAAACCGTTTCCTGCAGCAGCAACTTACCGATCTCCTGTTCGGCCAACGGCTTGCCCTGCATGAATTTTTCGAGTTTCTGAATATCCTTATAACTATAAAAGGTCAGGCAGTGTCCTCCGCCGCCGTCGCGGCCTGCGCGGCCCGTCTCCTGATAATAGCCTTCGAGGGACTTGGGAATATCGTAATGGATTACATAGCGCACGTCGGGCTTGTCGATACCCATGCCGAAAGCGATCGTCGCGACGATCACATCGACCTTCTCATTCAGGAAAGCATCCTGATTCGCCGCACGGGTAACGGCATCCATGCCGGCATGATAAGGCGCCACCTTGATGCTGTTGGCGGCCAGCAATTCGGCCAACTCCTCGACCTTTTTGCGGCTCAGGCAGTAGATGATTCCGGATTTGCCCGGATTACTCTTGATATAGCGGATGATCTCTTTGGTCGCATTGGTCTTCGAACGTACCTCATAAAACAGATTAGGCCGGTTGAACGACGATTTGAACACGGCCGCATCGAGCATACCGAGATTCTTCTGGATATCCATCTGCACCTTCGGCGTGGCCGTAGCGGTCAGCGCGATCAGCGGTGCGGCACCGATATCGTTGATGATCGGGCGGATGCGGCGGTACTCCGGGCGGAAATCGTGCCCCCACTCGGAAATACAGTGCGCCTCGTCGATGGCGTAAAACGATATTTTGATCTGCCGCAGGAACGACACGTTATCCTCCTTGGTCAGCGACTCGGGTGCGAAATAGAGCAGCTTGGTTTTGCCCGCGAGCACATCGCTCTTGACTTTGGCAACGGCAGCTTTGTTCAGCGATGAATTGAGGAAATGGGCGATCCCATCCTCCATGCTGAACGTGCGCATCGCATCGACCTGGTTTTTCATCAGTGCGATCAGCGGCGAAATGATAATAGCCACACCGTCCATCACCAGTGCCGGGAGCTGGTAACATAATGACTTCCCGCCACCGGTAGGCATCAGCACAAAAGTGTCCTTACCTGCCAGTACATTGCGAATAACCTCCTCCTGATTGCCTTTGAAACTGGTAAAACCGAAATACTCTTTCAGACGTTCGTGCAGCACCGCACTCTCTTTATCAGACATTTGGATCGATAATTGCCTATTTACGAAATCTAATCGCTTACTAAGATAAAAACTTTTTGCGAAAATCACTAACTTTGTAGGAAATTATTTCTTTTTCGGGGACATTCGCCAGATGAAACTATACACCAAAGACCTAGTTAAAAAATACAAAACGCGCACGGTAGTCGACCACGTTTCGATCGAGGTCAACCAAGGCGAAATCGTCGGATTGCTGGGGCCCAACGGAGCCGGCAAGACCACCACTTTCTACATGATCGTGGGACTGATCAAGCCCAACGAGGGGGGTATTTTCCTCGAAGGTACCGAACTGACCAAAGAACCGGTCTACAAACGCGCGCAAAAAGGGGTCGGTTATCTGGCCCAGGAAGCCTCGGTGTTCCGCCACCTGTCGGTGGAAGACAATATCCGGGCCGTGCTGCAAATGACCGATTTTACCAAGGAGTACCAGCGCGAACGGCTCGAAAACCTGATCGAAGAGTTCCGGTTGCAGAAAGTGCGTAAGAGTATGGGTATCCAGCTTTCGGGCGGCGAACGGCGCCGAACCGAAATCGCGCGCGCGGTGGCGATCAACCCCAAGTTCATCCTGCTCGACGAACCGTTCGCCGGCGTCGACCCCATCGCCGTAGAGGATATCCAAAGTATCGTGGCGACACTCAAGGATAAGAATATCGGCGTGGTGATCACCGACCACAACGTGCACGAAACCCTCTTGATCACCGACCGCACCTACCTGCTCTTCGAAGGCAAAATCCTCAAGGCAGGGTCGGCCGAAGACCTTGCCAACGACGAAACGGTACGAAAAGTCTACCTCGGGCAGGATTTCAAACTTCGTTAGGAAACACCATGAAAACAACCATACACAAAGGCCGTATTGCAGGCAGCATCACCGCACCGGCATCGAAAAGCTATGCTCAGCGGGCCGTAGCCGCTGCCCTGCTTGCCGGCGGGGAGACGACGCTCACCCACCTGGATCTGTGCAACGACACGCGTGCCGCGCTCGACGTGGCCCGTAGGCTCGGGGCATCGGTCTCGCACGAAGGGACTACCTACACGATCCGTGGCGGCCTGAATCCGGTCTCGACCAAACTCAACATCGGGGAATCGGGACTGGCCACGCGGCTCTTCACTCCGATCGCTTCACTCTGCCACATGCCTATCACGATCAACGGCGAAGGCTCGATCCTGCGCCGCCCGATCGAAATGATGGAAGAACCGTTGCAGGCGCTCGGCGTCGAGGTAATCTCCAACGGGGGCTACCTGCCCATCTCCGTAAAAGGACCGATGCGCGGCGGGGAAATACATGTGGACGGTTCGCTCAGTTCACAGTTCATCACGGGCCTGTTGATGGCCCTACCGCTGTCGCCGAACGACACGGTACTGCATGTGGAAAACCTCAAAAGCCGCCCTTACGTCGATATGACCATCGACCTGGCCGCCCGGTTCGGCGTAGCCATCGAACACAACAACTACGAACAGTTCTACATTGCGGGCGGACAACACTACACCCCCTGCACATACAATATAGAGGGAGACTGGAGCGGAGCTTCGTGCCTGCTCGTAGCCGGGGCAACCGCAGGCAGCATCACGATCCGGAACCTGAACCACATCTCGCTGCAGGCCGACCTGGCAATCATCGAAGCACTGGCGCGTGCCGGAGCCGAAATAATCACTACTAACTCCTCGGTCACGGTGCACGGAGGGCCGCTGCACGCCTTTGAATTCGACGCCACCGACTGCCCCGACCTCTTCCCGGCGCTGGCCGCATTGGCGGCGAGTTGCGAGGGCACATCCGTGCTGACAGGCACGCAGCGGCTCACTTACAAGGAAAGCAACCGGGCCGAAACGATCGCGGAAGTGTTCGGAAGGCTGGGAATAGGGGTCGACCTGTCGGAAGAGAACACGATGCGCATCACGGGCGGTCCGGTCTCGAGCGCCGTCGTGGACAGCCACAACGACCACCGCATTGCGATGGCTGCCGCCGTAGCCGCACTCAGCAGCGACGACAGCGTTGTAATCGAAGGTGCCGATGCGGCCGACAAATCCTATCCGAACTTCTGGAACGACCTGGATACGTTGCGGAGCTGAAACAATTACATCTAATTTCATTAATACACATAAAAAAACCGGCGACATAAAGACCGAAGCAACCTGAATTCGGATTCTTGCACACCGGCATCCAAACGCAAAATATCCGCCGCAAGGCGCCAAACCTTATAACCAGACATCAGATGAACAGCTTCGGCAGGTTATTCCGAATCTCCATTTTCGGCGAATCGCACGGCGGCATGGTCGGCGTCACGCTGGACGGCGTGCCGGCAGGCATCGCCCTGAGTGAAAAATCCTTCACGGCAGACCTCGCACGGCGCAAAAGCGGCAAGCGGGGAACCACCCCGCGCAAAGAGAGTGACGCCCCGCACATCGTTACGGGCGTTTTCAACGGGCGCACGACCGGAGCGCCGCTGACGGTCGTCTATTACAATGAAAATACGCTTTCGGGAGACTACCGCAACCTGGTCACCCACCCGCGCCCGTCGCACGCCGACTGGGTAGCGATGACCAAATACAAAGGATTTGCCGATTACCGCGGAGGCGGGCATTTTTCGGGACGGCTGACCCTCGGACTGGTTACGGCCGGGGTAGTAGCCAAACTGATCCTCAAGAAACTTTACAAGAATAAAATCAAATTCGACACCGTGCTCTCCGAAATCGGAGGCTGTGCCGATCCGGACCGGTTCCCCGAAATCATCGAAGAGGCGTTGCGGACGCAGGATTCGGTAGGCGGTATCGTCGAATGTACCGCCAGCGGCGTACCGGTGGGATTGGGCGAACCCTTCTTCGACTCGGCCGAAAGCGTGATGAGCCACCTGCTCTACTCCGTCCCGGCAGTCAAGGCAGTGGAGTTCGGACTCGGTTTCGGATCGGCCAAACTGCACGGCAGCGAAAACAACGACCCGATCATGTCGCCCGACGGCGCGACAGCTACGAACCATTCGGGAGGTATCGTCGGCGGCATCACCAACGGCAACCCGGTGGTGGTGCGCGTGGCCGTAAAGCCCACTTCGAGCATATCGTCGCCGCAGCTCACGCTGAATACCGAAACAGGCACCCCTGAACGGCTGGTCATCAAAGGCCGCCATGACGCGTGCATCGCAATGCGGGCCGTGGTGGTGATCGAATCGGCCGTAGCAGCGGCCCTGTGCGATCTGGCGCTGGTCGCCAAGTCGCAAGGTTTGTAAAGATATGCGCAAAGGTTTTGCATATCCGGTAAAAATATATACATTTGTGCTCTATTTTTCAGTAGCTGAGTGGATATTTTGAAGCGATACGCGATCCCGTACAAAGGGTTGAGCATTGGAAACCACCATTTTGAATTTGAGGTGGACGACCGTTTTTTCGACGCTTTCGAGGGTTCGGAGATTCACAGGGGGCATGCATCGGTCAGTGTCGAATTGGTCAAAACGGAACGCCTGCTGACGTTGGACTTCACAATCGACGGTGAAGCGGAGGTGACCTGCGACCGCTGCCTGGACGAATTCATGATGCCCGTACACTATGCAGGAACGCTGCAGGTCCGGTTTTCGGAGACTGAAAAAGAGAGCGACGGCGAAGTGATGTGGCTGAGTCCCAATGAGACGGAACTCCCGTTGGGGCAATATATTTATGAAAGCATATCACTGAGCCTGCCCTACCGGAAGATTCACCCGGAGGATGCCGAAGGCCACAGCCTGTGCAATCCCGAAATGCTCTCGCGTTTTCGGATTGTCAGTGAAGAGGAGTTCGAGCAGTTCGTGCAGCAAACCGCAGCCGAGGCCGCAACGGAAAATGCCCCGGCGCAAGACGGCGACTCGCCTTGGAGCGAACTGGAAACGCTGAAAAAGAAATTGGAACAAGAACAACAAAAGAAGTAGATTAAGAGTTATATCATAAAAACATTCTCAACATGGCACATCCTAAACATAAAGTCTCCAGTACGAGAAGAGACAAGAGAAGAACCCATTACAAAGCCGCCGTTCCCACATTGGCGACCTGCTCGAACTGCGGCGCGACCGTCCTTTACCACCGGGTTTGCCCCGAGTGCGGCTATTATAGGGGCCGTGTAGCGATCGAGAAAAAAGCGGAATAGGCATGCCGGCCCCCATTAAGCTCCAATGACTATGACCAGAATAGGAATTGATGCAATGGGCGGAGACTTTGCCCCGCGGACGGTCGTACTAGGCGCCATCAGCGCTTCGCGCAAACTGGCGCGGGACAGCCGGATCGTCCTTTTCGGCGACAAGAGCCGCATCGAGGAGATTCTAGCCGAGGAAAACTGCCCGGCCGGCACTTTCGACATCGTGCATACGAGTGAAGTGATCGAAATGGGCGACAATCCGACGCAGGCTTTCTCGAAAAAAACCGACTCAAGCATCGTGGTCGGTTTTAACCACCTGCTCGAAGGCAAGATCGACGGCTTTGCAAGCGCCGGAAGCACCGGCGCAATGATGGTGGGTTGCATGTATACCGTCAAGCAGATCGAAGGTGTAATCCGTCCGACCATTTCGGCCCTGTTCCCCACTATCGACGGCAGCGAAGCGCTGCTGTTGGACGTAGGCCTGAATGTAGACTGCAAACCCGACGTTCTTTACCAATACGGTATCATCGGCAGCACTTACGCAAAAAGCGTGATGGGCAAGGCTAACCCGCGGGTGGCCCTGCTGAACATCGGCGAAGAGAAAGAGAAAGGCAACCAACAAACGAAGGCTACCTACGAACTGATGGATAACAGCACCGACTTCAATTTCGTCGGCAACATCGAAGCGAAACACTTATTCGACAGCAGCGTGGCGGATGTGATCGTTTGCGACGGTTTCGTAGGCAACACGATTCTCAAGATGTCGGAAGGTATTTTTGAGATGACGCGCCAACAGGGTTTGAAAAATACCTATTTCGAAAATCTCAATTACGAAAAAGTGGGTGGGACGCCCGTGTTAGGCATCAATTCCACCGTAATCATCGGCCACGGCTGCTCCAGCGCAACCGCCATCGAAAACATGGTTCTCCAGACTGAAAAGACGATCAAGGCGGGAGTGGCAGCCAAACTCCGAGAAATTTTCAGCTAATGACGACAAAGACAACCGCAGCGATTACAGGCGTGGGCGCCTACCTGCCCGACTACATTCTCGACAACATCGAGCTGAGCCACATGGTGGACACCTCCGACGAATGGATCATGTCACGCATCGGCATCAAAACCCGCCACATTCTCAAAGGCGAGGGCCTCGGCACCTCTTATATGGGAGAGCGCGCCGTGAACGACCTGCTCGAAAAAACGGGAACCGATCCGATGGACATCGACGTAGTGATCTGCGCCACGGTAACGCCCGACATGTTCTTCCCGTCGACGGCCAACCTGATCGCCCATAAAAGCGGCATGAAAAAGGCTTTCGGATTCGACCTGTCGGCAGCCTGCAGCGGCTTTATCTTCGCCCTGAACACCGCATCGAAACTTATCGAAGCGGGACCTTATAAAAAGATCGTCGTAGTCGGCGCCGACAAGATGTCTTCAATCATCGACTACACCGACCGCTCTACCTGCCCGATCTTCGGTGACGGCGCCGCAGCCGTACTGCTCGAACCGACGACTGACGGTACAGGTGTCCTCAACGCGATCCTGCATTCGGACGCATCCGGCGCGCAGCACCTGCACATGAAAGCCGGCGGCTCCGCCTATCCCCCGACACACGATACGGTAGACAAAGGCTGGCACTATGTCTATCAGGAAGGACAGCCCGTTTTCAAAGCCGCCGTATCGAACATGGCCGATACATCGGTCGAAATCATGGAGCGTAACCACCTGACCGCCGACGATATCCGCTACCTGGTACCGCACCAGGCCAACCTGCGTATCATCGACGCAACGGCACACCGAATGGGGCTTCCGGCCGAAAAATGCATGATCAATATCGACAAGTTCGGCAACACCACGGCAGCAACTATTCCGCTCTGTCTTTGGGATTACGAATCGCGCCTGCGCAAAGGCGACAACCTGATTCTGTCCGCATTCGGCGGAGGATATACCTGGGGAGCCCTTTACGTGAAATGGGCCTACAACGGCGGGGATTTTTCCAAATAAGCCCCAAAAACACCGTCATCAAACATATTGCGTACACACCGGACGAACTCACCTCATACCGATGAGATGTCGCAACAGCCTATAGAAAACAGGACTGAACAAGTTGGAGGTTCTATAGTTCAAGGGATAGAACGGAAGTTTCCTAAACTTTAAATGCAGGTTCGAGTCCTGCTAGAACCACAGAAATTCCTGATAATTAATACATTATCAGGAATTTTGATTTTACAACAGGAACGAATTTAGGAACGTTTTATATTCTCAAGGGATAAAACGCCTAATTCCTATCTTCCTCCACAAGAGAAAAATTAAGGTTACCCCTACCCACCGGACACCCACACCCTCCACGGTCTTTTTCGTTTTCTCAGTCACGACGGTCAATCAACTATAAACCAGCGACTAATCGCAGGGTGTGGTCGATTATCGTGCAGGCAGGGGAATTGGCTGGAATGTAATATTTTGATTATCAGTTTACATTCAGCCCCGTGAAGGACATAAAATCGTACCTTCACTTATTTATTTCAAAACTATAAAACAACACTGGGATACAAGAAATAACCTAATCTCTGTACAAAACATGTCATTTTATATCGATCCGTTCAACCGGTTGTTTCTTCACGTCATCCAGCGGCATACTGTAATATCTCACATTCTCGAAATCAATAGTTTTCAAGTCTATGCAACGGATGTTGCTATTGTACATGGTGCGATAATAAATGATCCTATTTCGCGTATCCGTGACCACTGTGAATTGCGTAGCGCTCGGGACATCAGCAGATGCTTTCCCCCAAGGTTGTTCAGTACCCGTCGGAATATCGAAATTATTCAGGATATGAAATGCCTGAAAAGCACTTTCTTGTGCAGACGGTTGTTGCGGTGCTGTCAGTTGAAAGAAAGTCGCACGAACAAACCGGGATGGCGGGGTGAAATCTCCCGGAAGTCCAAGTAAACCGGCTCCATGTCCGAAAGACTTCATCTGCAAAGGACCATAATCATGTTCTAGGGTTGTCCCGGGCTGTAAATTAATATAATTATTCAAGTTTGTCCAGTGCCATTCCAAGCCGGGGGAATTGGTCAATACCCCCAAAGGGTTATCGTAAAAACGCATGGTTTCATCCACTATTTCGAGTACGACCTGCCGTCCCGAAGGTTCAGTGAACCGCCAATGAACGGTAGAGGAACGAGGTTCGATATTGGTAACCCGTATGTTTTGAAGTTTTTCTTTCACCTCGTTGACGGTTTCGCATTCTCCTAATACATAAGATACCAGTTGGAAGTCTGCCAAACTTTTCTCCTTTTGAGAGGGATCATAGGGAGGATATTTCCCGTAATTAGGAAAATAGAACAATCCGGCAGACAGGCCTTTTTCATTGATACCTTCCACCATAAATTCCTTTTGCTCCACGGACAAACCGAAAAACCCGTGTTTGGTTGTGAATTTCATTCCATCCCCTCCCGAAGGAGTAAACGATTGAAGTTCCTGATCACGGGGAACAACCACATACATCGTATTCATGACACTTTCCGCCCACTCGACAGTACGTGCGGCAACGACTGAACCATCGCTGCTTTTTAAGGTAATACCGGTACAGGCTGCTATCGGTGCTTGTGGTGGCAAATCGATTGTATCGGGCAATTTTGACGGTTGTTTTGAGTTCATAGGTCACAATTTTAATGTTCTACAATAAAACACTTGAAGCATTTTCGCGAATAGTAAATACAGTTATCAGGCTTTCCGCGTCCGAGACAGATTCGCGAGGTGTCTATGATTACACTCCTTCCAGTATGATTTCTTTTCAAGCAGTTTTAGGATGTTACTAATGAGGTATATTTTTATAAATGACATTGAAAAACAGAGGTACGTTTTCACGCGTCTGTTTCATGGAAGGAACGATTCGATTCTCCCGTCACGGGGCAAGACGCTGCCGGAGCCACTCTCCGTCCCCTTCCCGCGTATAGAGGATACGGTCGTGCAGCCGGTTTTCGCGCCCCTGCCAAAACTCGATCCGCTCCGGCGTAACCGCATAACCGCCCCAATAATCAGGACGCTTCAGTCCGGAAATGTCGATACTTGCCGGATGGTCCCGCAAGTCTTGTGAAGCCGGAGAATCTGCCAGGGGTATATTATTCGCCTTTTGGCCACCTTCCTGCTTCTGACCGTGACTCAGACCATATCGGTCACGCATGCGCACGAATTCCCGCATCAGTCCGGTCCGGCTTCCGATCACCCGGCTTTGCGGCGAAACTATCGCGCCGATGCGGCTGCCCAACGGCCGGGAATCGAAATAAGCATCGGACTCCGCTGCGGACAGCTCGACAGCACGGCCTTCGATATGCACCTGGCGTTCGAGGCCGTACCACAAAAACGAGAGCGAGACGCAGGGATTGGTTTCGATCTGCAGCCCTTTCCGGCTTTCGTAATTGGTAAAAAAGACAAACCGGCCCTCCTCAAGCCCTTTTAACAATACGGTACGGGTCGACGGGCGGCATTCCTGCGAAACGGTGGCCACGACCATAGCGGTCGGTTCGACCAACCGGGCTTCGACCGCCTCTCCTAACCACTCTTCAAATACGACCAACGGATCGTCAGGCATCTGGCACCGGCGCAGACCACCTTGTAAATACTCCTTGCGGATCGAAGCGATATCCATAAAATTCATCTTTTATATTGGTTCAATTTTCATTAGCCGGTTTTCCGTCTGCTTGCACGGGAAGCGGTTTACCCCGCCTGCGCAGCAGCATCCACACGAACGGCAGCATCGAAGCCAGCGTAATAAACGTGACGACGAGAAAATCATCGGTCACCCCCTCCACATAGGACTGTGCGTGCGATACCGTTTCGCGGGCCGTATGAAAGGCCGTGCGGTAAGTCAGGATCGACGTGAGCACGGCAATGCCGATACTGCCCGAAAGCTGCTTGATGCTGTTCGAAATCCCCGCCGCCGCCGCCATCTGCTGCTGGGTAAGGTTCTGCAGCGAGAAAAAGTTGAGCGGAGCGAAGGTAAGCCCCATCCCGAAACCGCGCAGGTAAAGGACCAGCATGATTTGCGCATGCGAGGTGTGGATCGTGAAACGGCTCGCCAGATAGAAGCTCGCCGACATAACCATCACCCCGAGAAAAACGAGCACCAACGGTTTCACATAACGAGTGAGCACCCCGGAAACGGTCGAAAGGACGCCCTGTATCATGCCGACGGGCAGAAAGACACTGCCGGCCATTACAGCCGTATAGCCCAGTCCTTCCTGCATATAAAGCGGCAGGAGATAGGTCCCCCCGAGCATCCCGATCCCGAAAATGAACAACGTGACCATCGACACACCGAAATGAAGGTCTTTCAGCAGCCGGATATTCAACAGCGGATGTTTTTGCCTCCATTCAGCCGCTATGAAAACCGCAAGGGCGACGGCCGCCACTATGAAACAACCGATAACCACGGGCGATGACCATCCTTGCGGATTCGTCGCGGCGTTTCCCCGGGCCAGCGCATAAATCGTCAACGGCATGAATACGGCAATGGAGGTAAATCCGAGCCAGTCGAAACGGCCCTGAACGGGATTTTTCCACTCTTTCTGCACGAACAGGCCCAACAGGACGGCAAAAATGCCGATCGGCACATTGATATCGAAAATCAGATGCCAGCTCTTTTCGACCAGGAAACCGCCCAGCAACGGACCGAACGAGATCGAAGCGGCGGCAGCCACCGACCAAAGACCGAGAGCCACCCCGCGCTGCCGGGGCGGAAACTCACGCGTGACGATGGCCAGTCCGAGCGACTGGATCATGCCGCTGCCAACTCCCTGTAACGCCCGTGCAGCAATCAGGAAACCGTCGGTTCCCGCACGCCCGCAGAGCCACGATCCCAACGTAAAAATAACCATTCCACCCAAGTAGAGTTTCTTGTTGCCGTACCGGTCGGCCAACCAGCCGGCCGACGGCAGCATAATCGTCATCGTAATCATATAGGCGGTGATGACCCATTCGGCCGACGAAATCCGGATATGGAACGCCGACATGATCGTCGGGATACCCACATTGACCACCGTCACGTCGAGCACGGCCATAAACGTGCCGAGCATAATCATTCCCAACACCCACCATTTATATCCCCGGCTCTGCTGCAAACGGGCCTGCATCTCTCGTATCTTCATTTTATCTCCTTTCGGGGTTCTGCTTCCTGTCTCTTTTGAAGTCCTGTTTTCAGCGGGACAAAAAAAGTGCCACCGGCAGGTGTGGACGCAAATTTGCATGGGATAAGGATCAATCGACGTTTCAAACATTTATCTTTACACTATGACTGAGCGAACCTCGAAGCGGTGGTGGAAGCGTCCTGTCACACTTATGGCGGGAGGTGTGCTGTTGCTTGTGCTCCTGCTGGCAGGAGCCGAAATCTGGATCGGGATAAAAATCCGCCGCACCATCGAGCGCGAAGCGGCCGTCCTGACCGGCGGCATCTGCCGCGTGGAGGTCAGGCACGCCCGTTTTAACCTCTTTAACCGCTCGGTACGCCTGCGCGGCATAACGCTCAGCACCGACAGCACGACGCTCGCAGCCAAAGGTACCCCGCTCGAGTCGCTCAGGATCGAACTGGAACAACTTTTCGTCAAAGGCATCCGTTGGAAAAACAGCGGGGGTGACCGTTCGCTTTCACTCGGCGAACTGACCCTGCAATCCCCCGTCGTACGTCTGGTGCGCAACTCCGATTACAGGCGTCCGGACCAGGACAGCACGGCACCAAAATCCAAAAGAAACGCCCGCGAACAACTGGCCGCATTCGCAGGTCAGATAGCCATCGGTCGCTTTGCACTGACCGGTGGGACGTTCGACTATTGCGAACTCAGGAACGGCAAGCGGCTTTGCCACGGTATCGATGACATTACGCTCCAAACCGACCACCTCGGCCTCGACGCTTCGTCCAGCGATCCGGAGCATGATTTTCTCAGCGGCGACTTCCATACCACGATCGGCAGCATCACCTACCTGCTGGACGACGGTAACATAAAACTGGAGATAGATTCACTCGGCGTCGACACCAAAACCGGAGGGCTCTCGCTCCGGGGTATCCGCCTGCTGCCGCAACTTCCGAAAAGCGACTTCGCAGCGCTCACCCGCAACCACACCGACTGGACACAGGCAGTAGCCGCAGCGGTCGACTGCAACGGAGTGGACTTCGCGGCATTGCTGAACGACAAGTCGTTGAAGATAGACAGTGTCGCTGTCCGGAATGTGATACTCGGCAGTTACAAAAACAGGCAGGTGCCCCAGCGCCAGCGGATCAAACCGCTGTTCTACGAATCTCTGCATAAACTGCCCTGGGACGTCGATATCCGCCGCATCCGTTTCGACAGCCTCGACGTGACCTACCAGGAACTTTCGCCCACAGGAACGACCCCGGGAACCATCACCTTCAACGAACTGAACGGGGACTTTTTCGGGCTTACGAACCGGCCCCGGAACGGTCGCACCTCTTTCACGATCGAAGCACAGGGCAAGCTGATGAACCGGGGCCGGATGCAGGCGACCTTTACGCTCCCCGTCGATTCGACCGATAACGATTTTACGGTAACAGGCCGACTCGGCCCCCTCAATGCCGAAGCGCTGAATCCGATTACAGAACCCCTCACCAACCTGTACATCGACAACGGCCGGATCAACGGCATGAACTTCAGCATCGCCGGGAACGCCATGCAATCCTCGGTAACGCTCGAACTGCGGTACGACAGCCTGAATGTCGCATGGATGAAAAACGAAAACGGACGGCTGCAAGAACGGAAATTCCTCTCCGCAGTGCTCGACGGACTGGTGCTCAAGCACAGCAATCCGGACAGCCAGGGGATGCGAACCGGTTCCGGAACAACGGAAAGGGACCAGTACCGCTCCCAATTCAACTACTTGTGGAAATCGCTGCTACCGGGAGTCAAATCCACGCTCATGGGGCGCGACAGGAAGCGGCACCGCGACAAATAACACCATTCCCCGGACCGCTTATACCTAATTTTTAGTCCGGACCGTATCATTCTCCAATTTATTTTCCTATCTTTAATTATACGAAGATTTTTTCGGCTCACATATCGGTTTCATTTTCAAACCATTCACCATATCCATTAGGCTAAGACCGCAACTTGGCCGGATATTTGACTTGAAAATTGAAAAATGCAGGCTGACCGCTCCCCGGACAGACTCGCTGCATAACACGAAACTTCAGGCAGCTCCGGTTTCAGGCAACCGCAAGCTCCGGGATAAAAGCAATACAAACTATGATAACCGACCAATTGAACACCGGGCTGATTTCCGCGATGAAGGAGAAACTACCCCAGGGTACGAATCTCGCGAACCTGCTGATGGACATCCTCTATATCGGCAAAGAGGCCGTTTACCGCCGGCTGCGAGGCGAGGTACCTTTCACGCTGGCCGAAGCGGCGGTCATCTCGCAGAAAATCGGCATATCGCTCGACCGGATCACCGGCACAACCTTCAGAGGCAACGCACTCTTCGATCTGAACCTGACCCATTATGACAATCCGATCGAGACCTACTACGGCATCATCGAACATTATGCAAAAATATTCAGCGTCATCAAAGAAGAACCCGAAAGCGAACTGAACACCTCGTCGAACATCATTCCGCAAACGATCTACCTGAAATATCCGCTGTTATCGAAATTCAGGATGTTCAAATGGATCTACCAGCATTCTCAGCAGAACAACACGCAATGCTACGAACAACTGGAACTTCCCGACAAACTGCTCGACCGGCAGCGGGAGTTCGTTTCCGAAACACAATTCGTCCGCAACACCTACTATATCCTGGACAGCATGGTGTTCCGGTACCTGACCAACGACATTCGCTATTTCATAGACAGCCACCTGATTACCGATGAAAATGTACGGAACCTGCGCGAAGAGCTGCTCGAACTGGTCGATGAACTCGAGCATATCGCCACCGTAGGCGCTTTCGAAACGGGTCGCGAAGTGCAGTTCTATGTTTCGAATATCAACTTCGAGGCGACTTATAGTTACGTCGAATCGCAACAGCATTGCCTCAGCCTGATCCGGGTATTTGCGATCAACTCGATCACCTCGATCGACCCCGAAGTGTTCAAGCAGGTCAAGGAGTGGATTCAGTCGCTCAAGAAGTTCTCGACACTCATCTCCCACAGCGGCGAGATGCAGCGGCGCCAATTTTTCAACCAACAGCGAGAAATCATCGGCACCCTCTGATCCGGACACCTATCACTGCCGCGCCACACATTCGAAATCATGTTGCGAATTTTGCCACAACCCGAGACGCCGCACACCTGATTTTCGATTTTCGGGCCCCCAGCCAACCCCGCCGCCAGAATCAGAATCTTCCCCAAAGAGTCAAACTCCCGCCGCGCAACAGTTTTCCGGTAAAGAAACCACATCTTTGCAAAGAGGTGAGGAAAGTTTTACACACCCAACATCCGATGCGGAAAACGCACCGCGGCAGGGCATAATCCGGACGACCAATCCGGCTCCAGGCAACGATTTGCATCCGAAGAACATCCTGAAAGTACAGATACAAAATTATATATACACAAGATCGAATATCCTATCGAACAAAATCATGAAAGAAAATTTTAACGCCGCATTAATCCGCGCGATCCGCGAAACGGCTCCTTCCGGGGAAAATCTGGCCAACGCGCTGATGGACATCCTCTGTATCGGCAAGGAAGCCGTATACCGCCGCCTGCGCGGCGAAGTGACCTTCACGTTCGAAGAAGCGGGCATCATCGCGCACCACTACTCGCTCTCCCTCGACCGCATTACCGGAACAGTCAGCGGCGGCACGAACCAGTTCAGCCTGGGTATCCCCCTTGCCGACAACCCGATGGCAGCCTACACCACACTGTTGAAACGCTACCGGGATTTCTTCGAAAACGTACAGAACGATCCCTCGGCGGAGGTCTCTTCGGCGACGAATATCATACCCTTC
This sequence comes from Alistipes indistinctus YIT 12060, assembly GCF_025144995.1. Classification (NCBI taxonomy): domain Bacteria; kingdom Pseudomonadati; phylum Bacteroidota; class Bacteroidia; order Bacteroidales; family Rikenellaceae; genus Alistipes; species Alistipes indistinctus. Next base: position 714,311 of record NZ_CP102250.1, read on the forward strand.
ACCTTTTACTGCGGGTACGAATATCTCTCCCGGTTCCGGCTCTACCGCTGGATGTACCAACACCAGCCGCTACGCACCCACGTACCGCTGTCGCAAATTACCGTCCACCAGCAACTGACCGACCTGCATTTGCAACTGGGCCGGTCCGTCCGTCAGGCGGCGCACACCACGTTTATCCTCGACGGAAAGTTGTTCGAATCGTTCATCAATGAAATCCGTTATTTTTCGGATTTGCACCTGATTTCAAACGACGAACGGGAAAAGATGCTCTGCGAACTGCTGTTACTGCTCGACGAACTGGAAACGCTCGCTGCCGCAGGGGAATTTTCTCCGGGAAAACGACTGGATATCTACCTCTCACACCTGGATTTCGAGGCGACTTACAGTCTACTGGTCAAAACCGGCTTTGAAATGGCTTTTTTCCGGGTATATTCGATCAATTCGCTCGACTCGCAGGATCCGAGCATCTGCACCGTACAGCGGGAATGGCTGCAATTCCTCAAACGCCATTCGACACTGATCTCGCAAAGCGGCGAAATTCAACGCCGCCAGTACTTCCTGCGCCAGCGGGAACTGGCCGCACGCCTGCAGATGGAACCAGCCTGAAAACGTTATCCGAGTTCCGGTGCAACTACCGGCGCGATTGCTTCCGCACCCTCTGTTCCCGATCCGACAGCTCCCCCGGTATCGGGGCATTCCAGATAGGTGCGCGAAGCAAGGCGGCGCCCGATCCGGGCCGTCGCCCACGCAAGGTAAATGCCCGCTGTCAGCAGCACCAACATCGACTGGCCGAAGACATAGAGACAATCGTACCCGAAACGCCCCTGATAGCCGAAACGTCCCGCCTCGTCGCCGTCACCGGACAACAGCACCGTATTGTCGACCAGGAACCGGTAAATCATCGCCAACGCCACCGGCAGGTACAATCCGAGCGTCAGGATCGATAACGTAAACTGGATGAAGAAAAAGAGCAGGGCCACCAACACCGGACTTTTCAGGCGAATCCGGTACTCGCCGTATGCGAAATCGATGAACCATTTAAGCTCGAGATAGTAATAGAGTGCCAGCAACAGCAGGATTCCCACGCCGCAAACCGGAACGAGAATCCCGAAGAATGCGCTGCCGGTAGCCGCTGCGACACCCGACGAGAAGTAGAGCACAAAAGCCAGGATACCGTAAGGAATCATCAGTACGAAAGTCATCAGGCAAAACAGCGTCCAGCCTGCACCCTTAAAATGGAACGGCCTGTCGCGGTATGTCGCGTTGTCCGAGAAAAAGCGCGTCATCCGCGCGATAAACCAAGGATAATAAATCCCCAACGTTACAAACGTCAGCAGCGTTCCCAAAGCGACCAATCCCAAATACCGGCCGAAACTGTAATCGGTCCGGACGGCTTCGCCCCGGTATTCGATCCCCTCTATGCAAATACGCATATAAAAGAAAGCCAGCAGGCACGCCGCCAGCAAATATAGAATCTGGAACACGACGAGTTCGACCAATGCTTCGCGTGCAACCGCCGAAGAGGTTACCGGGTCCACGGCTGCCATCGCCGCAGCCTGCGTATAGTGCATGGAGATCGTCATGCCGCTATAACCGCCCGCTACGATACAGAGCAGATAACCGATGCAAACGGCAAAAAGCTGCAACCCGCGCACCCGAAAATTGAAATAGTTTTTCATAATCTTGATTCGTTAGCTGTTCCGACAACGAATGTACGACTATTTTTCGATTCCTCGCGGGAAAAGAAGTGAAAAATTTGTACATTTGTTGCCTGTATTTAACATTCAAACCGCTATTATGAGCACGTTGGAACTGAGCGAACAGGAGCAGATCCGCCGCAACTCGCTCGCCGAGCTGCGCAACCTGGGCATCGATCCCTACCCCGCAGCCAGATACGAAGTGACGGCGACCGCCGCACAGATCGCAGAGCAGTATGACCCAGAAAAGGGCAATTTCCAGGACGTTTCACTGGCCGGCCGCATCATGAGCCGCCGGATCATGGGCAGCGCATCGTTCTTCGAATTGCAGGACCATACCGGCAAAATCCAGGTCTACATCAAACGTGACGAAGTGTGCGGAGGCGATCCCGAATCGACCCTCTACAACAAGGTGTTCAAGAAACTGCTCGACATCGGCGATATCGTCGGGATCAAAGGTTTCGTCTTCATCACCCAGACCGGTGAACTGTCCGTTCATTGCAAGGGATTTACGCTGCTGAGCAAAGCGCTGCGCCCGCTGCCCGTAGTCAAGGAGAAAGACGGCAAAGTATACGATGCCTTCAGCGATCCGGAACAGCGCTACCGCCAGCGCTACGTCGACCTGATCGTCAATCCGCAGGTCAAGGATACGTTCCTCAAGCGGAGTAAGATCGTCAACACGATGCGCCAGTTCTTCAACGAGCGGGGCTACCTCGAGGTGGAGACGCCGATCCTGCAGCCAATTCCCGGCGGAGCGACGGCCCGGCCTTTCGTCACGCACCACAACGCACTGAACATCCCGCTCTACCTGCGCATCGCCAATGAATTGTATCTCAAACGCTTGATCGTAGGAGGTTTCGACGGCGTGTACGAGTTCGGCAAGGACTTCCGCAACGAAGGGATGGACCGTACGCACAACCCCGAGTTCACGGTGATGGAGATCTACATCGCTTACAAGGACTACATCTGGATGATGGAGTTCGTCGAAGAGATGCTCGAACGGGTCGCCATTGCACTGCACGGCAAGACCGAGGTAATGATCGACGGCCGCGAAATCAGTTTCGCCCGCCCGTTCCGCCGCCTGTCGATGACCGACGCGATCCGCGAGAAAACCGGCTTCGATATCACCGGCAAAAGCGAAGAAGAGCTGCGTGAAGCATGCAAAAAACTGAACGTCGAAATCGACGAGACGATGGGCAAAGGCAAACTGATCGACGCGATCTTCGGCGAATACTGCGAAGAGGAGCTGGTTCAGCCCACTTTTATCATCGACTACCCTATCGACATGTCGCCGCTGTGCAAGCGCCACCGCGACAATCCGGACCTGACCGAACGTTTCGAACTGTTCGTGAACGGCAAAGAGTTGTGCAACGCCTACTCTGAACTGAACGATCCGATCGACCAGCTCGACCGTTTCCAGGAGCAGCTGCGCCTGAGCGAGAAAGGCGACGACGAGGCGATGTTCATCGATATGGACTTCGTCCGCGCACTCGAATACGGCATGCCGACCTGCTCGGGCATGGGTATGGGTATCGACCGCCTGACGATGTTCATGACGGGCCAGACCACGATCCAGGACGTGCTCTTCTTCCCGCAGATGCGTCCTGAAAAGGCCGCGCAAAAAGACGGCGAGAAGGAATTCGGCGCAGTCGGCGTCCCGGCGGAATGGGTCCCCGTCCTGCACAAAATGAGCCTGCTGACCGTCGAGGCCATGCGCAAAATCGCATCGGGCAAGCTCTTCAACGACCTGTGCGGCTTCAACAAGAAAAACAAACTGGGCCTCAAAAACCCGACGATCGAAGACGTACGCAGTTGGATCGGGGAATAACCCCTCACACCGGCTTCCGGCGGCTGCGGCCGAGGCAGCGGACCACGCCAAGCCAGCACACTCCCTCCGTGGAACCGAGCTACAAAAGCGATGCATCCCGGATTGGAACCGGATGTACGCCCACAACGATAAAAATGCATTTAATTTACTGATAATAAGACTATGAGAAAGAAAATTGTCGCAGGAAACTGGAAAATGAACACCACTCCGGTGGAGGGTGTCGAACTGTTCAAAGAGGTTGCCGCCAAGAAAGGCGAGGTTTGCTCGTGCGTAAACTTCATCGTGGCCCCCCCTTACACGCACCTTTCCGAAATCGTGAAGCTGTCGCGCGGCACCGGTATCGGAGTAGCTGCCCAGGACTGCGCCACCGAAGCCAAAGGCGCCTACACCGGCGAGGTTTCGGCCCAGATGATCGCTTCGCTCGGCGTCGAGTATGTAATCCTCGGACACAGCGAACGCCGCCAGTATTACGGCGAAACCAGCGCTACGCTGAATAAGAAAATGGAACAGGCTTACGCCAACAACCTTGCACCTATCTACTGCGTTGGCGAGAACCTCGAAGAACGTGAAGCCGGCAAACATTTCGACGTAGTGCGCAAGCAGATCGAAGAGGTTGTTTTCAACCTCACTCCCGACCAGTTCAAAAAATTGATCATCGCTTACGAGCCCGTATGGGCCATCGGTACCGGCAAGACCGCTTCGGCCGAACAGGCACAGGAGATCCACGCCTTTATCCGCAAGGTGCTGGCTGAGAAATTCGGCGATGCTGCGAACGAAACCGTAATCCTTTACGGCGGCAGCTGCAAACCCGGCAATGCAGCCGAACTGTTCGCCAAGGCAGACGTGGACGGCGGCCTGATCGGCGGCGCGGCACTGAAAGCCGAGGATTTCATCGCCATCGGCAAAGGATTCTCAAAATAACGGATTCTTTATACATTATACATTTTACAAAGGCTTCGGGCTGCTTGCCCGAAGCCTTTGTCATTTAATCGCAAGAAAAAGCCAGTAACTTGCATGAAGTGATTGCAATCAAGCTCCGAACACACAATCGGAAGTGTCAATATCCCCCGAACTGACGCTGCAAACTTCCAGCCCTGAAGTCACCCAACACATGTCTGTAATTATTGGAAGATGAACCGGTATTGAACTCCAGAGCAACCGTATACGAGGCGTCCACCGGTTTACCGAATGCAGTAGCGGGTTGCCATCGGGGTGCACCCTGCATCACCCGGATCACCTCCTGGGTAAACAACGGACTGGAAGATTCCAACTCCCGAAAATCACAAACAGAGCCATCCGCACGCACGGTGAAGGCGACACGCACAAGTCCGCTTTTATTAAACCGCTGCAAAGTCGGCGGATAAATTACTTGAGTGGCAACCCACCTCGAAAACGAATCCACCCCGGCGCCCTGGAATTCAGCACCTGCGAACGATGCGGCATAGGCCAGGCAGGAACGCAGGGAATCGGCAGCCTGCCGCGACGACTCCGCTCCCGGTGCCGTGCGATACAGAAAAACGAAAGCTACTCCGTTCCGGTCATACACCACCCCATTCCGGTCGCGGGAGAGGATGCTGAGCGTACGGTCCAAAGCATCGTATTCCGCGCTCTTGATCGCATCGAGGGGCAACTGTTTCACCTGCTTTTTATCCGCAGGCTGCCAGTCGATCAAATAACGCTTAGCCTTTTTGTGCCGCAGCGCCTGATCCGGTGCGATCCAACGGCCGCCGTAATCAACTCCGGACAGCGAGGTGACATACAAAGTATCCCCTGCTGACGAAATATGCACCGATAAAACAGAATCGGGATTCAGGCCCTGCATCCCTTCCTTCACCTCGGCCCCGTCCACGTAAATGACCGGATCGAACCAAACAACTTCCGGAGAAATTGTCCGGGACATCGCACCTTCCGAAGATACGGATGCCCGGAGCGACACAACCGATAATAACATCATTCCATTCCAGACCATCCAATGCATAAACGGCCCGGTCAGCATCTTGCAACTTCTCATAAGCATAATTTCAATGGTTAAACATATGCACAGTGTATGACAACGTTCACAAACAATAAAATATAACTCGATCGAACCAAAAATTACGGACTAAAATACAATCGACTCGGCTGTCGGAAAGGAGGGGATGTAAGCAGGGCTGTCTCCTCCTACCGTTATATACGAGCGTTCGAATTGTCGTCGCAGAGATTCGGCGCGAGGTGACCGTAAAACCGGTCTACGTTCTACCGACTTTCCCTTTAAATTCCACGGTTGCCCGAATTCAAAAGCTATCGTATAAGAAACATCCACCGGTCTACCGAAAGCGGTCGCCGGTTTCCAACGGGGTGCACCCTGCATCACCCGGAATATCTCTTCTGTAAAAAAATGACTGTCCGATTGCAATTCATGAAAATCTCCGATCGAACCATCCGTGCGTACAAAAAATGCCACACATACCTTTCCACCTCTATTCCGAGACAAAAGCTGCACAGGATAAACCGTATGCCGGGCTACCCACCTCGAAAACGAATCTACCCCGGCGCCCTGGAATTCAGCACCTGCGAACGATGCGGCATAGGCCAGGCAGGAACGCAGGGAATCGGCAGCCTGCCGCGACGACTCCGCTCCCGGTGCCGTGCGATACAGAAAAACGAAAGCTACTCCGTTCCGGTCATACACCACCCCATTCCGGTCGCGGGAGAGGATGCTGAGCGTACGGTCCGAAGCATCGTATTCCGCGCTCTTGATCGCATCGAGGGGCAACTGTTTCACCTGCTTTTTATCCGCAGGCTGCCAGTCAATCAAATAACGCTTAGCCTTTTTGTGCCGCAGCGCCTGATCCGGTGCGATCCAACGGCCGCCGTAATCAACTCCGGACAGCGAGGTGACATACAAAGTATCCCCTGCTGACGAAATATGCACCGATAAAACAGAATCGGGATTCAGGCCCTGCATCCCTTCCTTCACCTCGGCCCCGTCCACGTAAACGACCGGATCGAACCGATTCTCTTCCCGGAACGTAATCCGGTCAACCGTTGTTCCGTCCGGAGAGGAATCCGCCGCCCGGACCGAAGTCAACGACAATAACACCATTGCATTGCAAATCAGGCAAAACATCAATGGGTGTAACAAAATCCTTCGCCGTATCATCATACCTATATTTTGTTTAGGATTGAACAACCTACCCAAATATAACCATATTTCAACAAAACACATAGCGTTTTATACAATATAAAACATTCTTATTCCTAAAAATTAACCGTCTGCTCGCTCTTGCATTGTCCTCACCAGAAGTTCCGACACCCTAACGTGCCACCGGCGGCAAAGCAAAGCCCCGGACAACCGATACCAACGGCCAGATACAAAAACCGGTGTTTTTCCAGATTTGCATAATTTATAGTATCTTGACACCGTCAATTCTTTACTATTTTATGGAAATTGTAATCATACTCGGCCTGATCCTGCTCAACGGAGTCCTTTCCATGTCCGAGATTGCACTGGTATCAGCCCGTAAGTCGAGGTTGGAGACCGATGCGAAGAAAGGGAGCAAAGCTGCCGGAACCGCCCTGAAACTGGCCAACAGCCCCGACATATTCCTGGCGACGATCCAGATCGGCATTACGCTGGTGGGGATCCTCACCGGTCTTTACTCGGGCGACGTACTGGCCCAGCGGTTCGCACCCGTAATCGCCAAAATCGGACCGCTGCAGCCTTACAGTGTAGTCATCTCCCAAACGCTGATCGTCGTGGTGGTCACCTACCTGACGCTCATCATCGGTGAATTGGTCCCCAAGCGGATCGGCATGACTGCAGCGGAAAAAGTGTCGAAGCTGGTCGCCCGGCCGATGTACCTTTTCTCCCGCATCGGACGCCCGTTCGTTTGGTTGCTGTCGTGCAGCACGAACGGCGTTATGCGCATGATCGGACTCGACAAAGCCGGGGAGAGCAAGGTGACTGAAGAGGAGATCAAAGCGATCATCCAGGAAGGCGCCGAAGACGGCGAAGTCCAGGAAGTCGAGCAGGAGCTGGTAGAACGGGTCTTCAACCTCGGCGACCGCAACGTCGGATCAATCATGACGCATCGCAGCGAATTGGTATGGCTCAACATTTCTGACGACAACGAGCAGATCAAACGCATTGTGGAGAGCAACCTCTACAACGCCTATCCGGTAGCCGACCATACGCTCGACAACATCGTGGGCGTGGTCTACCTCAAAGACCTGTTCGGCAAGCTGGACACGCCGGGCTTCACCCTGCGGCAGGTATTGCGCCCGGCCAAGTACATCCCGGAAAAACTGAGCGTCTATAACGCACTCGCGCGACTGAAAGCCGAAGAGGTGAAATACGGCATCGTAACGGATGAGTTCGGCAGCGTCGAAGGTATCGTCACGCTCAAGGACATCGTCCGCGCACTGATCGGCGGCATGCCCGAAGTCGGCGAAGAGGAAGAGATTATCCCGCGCGAAGAGGGCGGTTATCTGGTTGACGGACAATGTCCGTTCTATGATTTCCTTGCCTATTTCGACCGAGAAGAGCTTTACAACGAGTACAACTACAACACGCTCAGCGGACTGATCCTCGATTTGCTCGAACGCATTCCCGCTACCGGCGAGCGCTTCGCCTGGAAAGAGTTCGATTTCGAGATCGTCGATATGGACGGTGCTCGCATCGACAAAGTGCTCGTCACCATGAACAGTCCGGTTACGGAAGAATAACGGTTGCGGCACTAACCCGAACAACCGCCGGAGACTCCTCCGCGACTTGCCTGCATCAGAACCGGCAAACGATCGCCGCCAAAGCGGTCCTGCCTATAAAACAATTTTCCCGTCCCGGTGTCGATGTTGCCGGTACGGGAAAATTTATTTAGCTATCACTGTGGTGAGGGCACTCATCACCGTCGAGAAAAAGCAAAGCGAGAGCACAAACCAAATACCCATCCAGAGCAGCGCCGCCCTCGCCCAAGTCACCTTATTGGGGTTGATTCCGTCACCGAACGCCCAAACCAAAAGAAAAATCAGGTTGACTAAAGGGATTGCCATCAACAGGATAGCGAAAAACCACTCGACGGTCGAAACCGTCTGAACAGGCGGAGCGTCATCCGCAGCAGGACGTGGCGTCTGGGGAGTGAAGCCGGGTCCGTACATAATCAATATACATTTATAGGTTAGTCTTCCCTATAAATGTATGATTTTTTTACACACCAGACAATAATACCCTGCAAATAAGCCCGAATATATCATCCTTTAGCCCTTATGTATCTGTCGATTCCCTCTGCCGCCTTACGGCCTGCCCCCATCGCAAGGATCACGGTAGCAGCGCCGGTCACGGCGTCGCCTCCGGCAAAAATCCCGGCACGGGTCGTCGCCCCGTAAGCCTCATCAGCCACCAGGCAACCGCGCTTTGTCGCTTCGAGCCCTTCGGTCGTCGAAACGATCAGCGGATTCGGCGAAGTGCCCAGCGCCATGATAACCACATCGCACGGCAGTTCGAATTCGGAACCCGGAATTTCCACCGGCGAACGGCGTCCCGAAGCATCGGGTTCGCCGAGTTCCATACGGATGCACCGGATCGCGCGAACCCAACCCTTCTCATCACCGAGAATTTCGACCGGATTCGACAGCATGCGGAACTCGATTCCCTCCTGCTTGGCGTGATGCACCTCTTCGACACGGGCCGGCAGTTCGGCTTCGCTGCGGCGGTAAACGATACTGGAGAGGGCACCCAGACGCGCTGCGGTACGCACGGCATCCATCGCCACGTTGCCGCCGCCGACCACCACGACGCGCTGACCCACATAAACGGGCGTATCGTAACTGTTATCGTAGGCTTTCATCAGGTTGACCCGCGTGAGGAATTCATTGGCCGACTGCACGCCGTTCAGGTTTTCACCCGGAATATTCATAAAACGCGGCAACCCTGCGCCCGAACCGACGAAAACAGCCTCGTACCCCTCACGGTCCAACAACTCGTCGATAGTCACCGTGCGGCCTACAATCACATCGGTTTCGATCTTCACGCCCAACTTACGGACATTGTCGATCTCCCGTGCCACTACACGGCTTTTGGGCAGGCGAAATTCAGGAATCCCGTACTCCAACACGCCGCCCGGCTTGTGCAACGCTTCGAAAATCGTCACCTGATACCCCATCTTGGCCAGGTCCGATGCACAGGCCAGCCCCGCCGGGCCACTGCCGATAACGGCCACCTTGTGTCCGTTCGGAGCGGTTCGATCCGCAGCTTGCATCTCATCGGCATGTTCCAGCGCCCAATCCCCGACGAAACGCTCCATCTTGCCAATCGCCACCGGCTCGCCCTTGATACCGAGAATACAGGCACCTTCGCATTGCGACTCCTGCGGACAAACCCGGCCGCAAACCGACGGCAGGGAACTGTCCTGGGCAATCACCGCAGCGGCAGCGGCCAGATCGCCCGCCGCCAACTCGGCGATAAACTGGGGTATTTGCACCGATACCGGACAATGGTCGACACAGCGGGGCTTACGGCAATGCAGGCAGCGCGAAGCTTCCAACTGTGCCTCCTCCAGCGAATAGCCGTAACACACCTCTTCGAAATTGGTGACCCGCACCTGCGGGTCCTGTTCCCGTACGGGAACGCGTCCTATCTTGTTTGCCATCTCTCCTTCTCCGATTATCTGTCCAATCCAATGTTGCAGGCATGCCCCTGGGCACGCTCTTCGGCCATGTGCGCCTTGCGGCTTTCGATGGTGCGGTACATACCCTGGCGGCGCATCGCCTCGTCGAAATCGACCTGATGCCCGTCGAACTCCGGGCCATCCACGCAGGTAAAGCGCGTCTTGCCCCCGACAGTCACCCGGCAGGCACCGCACATACCCGTTCCATCGACCATCAGCGTATTGAGGCTGACGATCGTTTTGATCCCGTATTTGAGCGTCGTCTGCGCGACGAATTTCATCATAATCATCGGACCGATGGCGATCACCTCGTCGTAATGCTTGCCCTGATTGTCGATCAAATCGCACAACAGAGCCGTCACCAATCCTTTATACCCCGCGCTGCCGTCATCCGTGGCGATATAAACGTTTCCGGCCACGGCTTCCATCTCGTTGACGAAAATCAGCGTATCCTTGTTCTTCGCCCCGATAATCACATCGGCTTTGATACCATGCTCGAAGAGCCACTTCACCTGCGGATAAACCGGTGCGGTACCTACTCCGCCCGCCACGAACAGGATACGCTTGCGGCTTAACTCCCCGGGGGAGTCGTGCACGAATTCCGAAGGCTGGCCGAGCGGCCCTGCGAAATCGGCGATCATATCGCCGGGATTCAGTTCACAAAGTTTGCCGGTGGAATAGCCGACCGTCTGGATCACGATGGTTACAGAGCCTTTCGCCGCATCGTAATCGGCAATGGTAAGCGGAACCCGTTCGCCCTTTTCGTCGAGCCGCAGAATGATGAACTGCCCGGGTTTAGCCGACTGTGCCACACGCGGAGCCTCGATATCCATCCGGTAGATGTTCGGGGCCAGTAGTTCTTTGCTGAGAATTTTAAACATATCGTTTGTTTTGTGTTGCTGGCAAAATATCGTTTTTCACTCCCATCACAGGCGGTATCCAAATCGCAAACGCGGTGATCCGGCCCAACGGCTCCGTCAAATCACGTTGCCCGTCAGCCTCAGTTCGCGCATCGGACGCTGCGGATCGTTCAGGATAATCACGGTCGTCCCCATAAAGCGGCCCGGCCGGGCCCCCTCGGTACGCAACGTTCCGGAGAAGGTCACCGATCCCCCCGGCCGGATCACAGCCCCCTGTTTCAGTGTAACGCTCATATGCTCGTCGGGATGCACATAGCGAACGACCAGCGGCAACCGACCCGTGTTGGTCACGGTAAAGTTTTTGGTCTTCTCCTCCCCGGCCCTCACATCGCCGAAATGGTAATACTGCGCGGTAAAATCGGCCCGTACGCCCTGATTGAATTGTTCGGGAGTAAGGTTCGAAAAATCCTCCACGGCAATGCCCGTAGCGGTAAAACGCACCGGCATTTTGCGGCCGTTTACGGTCAGGTAGAACCCGCCAGTCAGGCGTCCCCAAAGGTCGGCCGAGCGCAGGTCGAAGGTAAGCGTCATAACGCCCCGCGCACCCGGTTGCAGTACCGGGGATGAAAACGATACACTGAAACCCGGAATCGCAGGAGACTCGTACTCGACGCCGAGCGTAACGGAATTTTTCGAATCATTATAATATTCCAGCGTTCCCGCCTGTGAGGTCCCGCGTGCGAGATACCCCACCCCGACCGTCGTGCGGGAAGCCATCAGCCCGCCGCCAACCTCGACCGGAAACTCCTGCTGCGGCGTCCGGGGAGTCGCTATCACATTGCCGCGAATGATCAATTTGTTGATATTCTTGCGGTCATTGCTCGTCACCGTCACTTCCCGGCGGAAAGAACCGGGCCGATAAAGCGGATCGTAGGTAATTTCCACATAACCTTTACGCCCGGGCAACACCGGTTCGCGCGTGAAAGTCGGTGTCGTGCAGCCGCAGGAGGTCTCGACCTTCTGGATTACAAACGGATTGGGGCCGCTGTTCGTAAATTCGAAACGGTGCGACACTTTGCCGCCTTCTTCCTTGATAGTGCCGAAATCCCACTCGTCGGCGGTGAACTTCATCGTCGAAGGCTGCTGTGCAGCCGCACCCCAAAATGCCAGCAGGGCTACCGCTATAAAAACGAACCTTTTCATGCGTTTTCCTCCCTTACGGTGAAATCTTCCTGTACTACAAAAACTCATTACACCTCGAAGCCGCACCGGCGGAACATCGCTTTATCGGTATCGATATCCGAGCCTGTCGTAGTCAACAGGTCACCCACGATCGACGCGCTGATCCCGCAATACAACGCCTTCTCTTCAAGGTGTTTGATCATATTGCGCCCTCCTGCCAACCGGATATTCGCTTCCGGATTGATAATCCGCATCATCGCCATCGTCACGAGCACTTCGGTATCAGTCAGCGGCGCCACATCGGCAAGCGGCGTTCCCGGAATCGGGTTGAGCACGTTGACGGGAATCGATACGGCACCGATTTTTTGCAACGTCACCGCAAACTCGATGCGCTGCTCGGCGCTTTCCCCCATCCCGATAATACCCCCGGAACAAATTTTAAGTCCCGCCTCTTTCGCCCACTCAATCGTCCGTATCTTCTCTTCGGGCGTATGCGTGCTGCACAGTTTCGAAAAATAGGAAGGGGCGGTCTCCATATTGCAATGGTAGTGCTCTACCCCGCTCTCTCGCAGTTTCACCAATTGCTCCCGGGTCAGCAACCCGAGCGATGCACAGAGTCGAATCGGCACTTCACGTCCGATGCGGCGGTAAATCGCGCACACACGATCGGTTTCGGCATCGGTAAGCGTCCGCCCGCTGGTCACCAGCGAAAAGCGCCCCACGCCTTTCGAAGCGTTATGCGCCGCTTCCTGTACGGCCTCTGTTTCGCCCACCAACGGATAGACGTCAATATCGGTCTTGTGGAATTTCGATTGCGCGCACCACTTGCAATCCTCGCTGCAACGGCCGCTCCGCGCATTCATGATCGAACAGGTATCGATACGTTTGCCCTGATAACGGGTCCTCAGGCGATGGGCCAATTCGTACAACTCCCCGGGGGACGTCGTGCGCATCAATTCCAACGCTTCGTCGTAACCGAGGCGGTAGCCCGCCGCTATTTTCTCTTCCAACCGGATGATCTCCATAGAAAATTTGTACTAGACTTACAAAGATACTACTTTTGAAACGATATTCGAAGTTAAAACGCATGCGTATGATAAGCAAAAATGTATATTTCATCACAGGTATAGACACCGATGCGGGCAAAAGCATCGTAACGGGTGTGTTGGCCCGTGACATGCGGGCCCGGGGCGAACGGGTCATTACCCAGAAATTTATCCAGACGGGTAACACCGGCATTTCGGAAGACATCGAACTGCACCGCCGTATCATGGGCATTCCGCTGCAACGTGAAGACCTCGACGGCACCACCTGCCCGATTACCTTTACCTACCCCGCCTCACCGCAACTGGCGGCCGAGATCGACAACCGGGAGATCGACCTGTCGCTGGTGGAAAAGAATACGGGTAAACTGCTCGAAAGTTACGACACGGTCCTGCTCGAAGGAGCCGGGGGCCTGTTCGTTCCTCTGACCGACACCTATTCGACGATCGACTACATTGCCGACCACCGCCTCCCGGTCATCCTCGTCACCTCTCCAAGGCTGGGCAGTATCAACCACACCGTGCTGAGCCTCGAAGCGTGCCGTGCCCGGAATATCGAAGTGGCCGAACTGGTGTACAACCTCTATCCGCCGACGAGCCGGGAGATCACGGAAGATACGCGGCGCTACCTGAAACAATACCTCAACCGTACCTATCCGAATGCCGGGTTTACCGAAATCGGAATGCAGGGCGTGTAACGCGCGCCCAGAATTTCCGGAACAAATAACAGGTAAAAGGTAAATCCGGCTTTAGCCAGCTGTCAGAGACATCGGTTATGCTGTATTCCAACGGGTTGCAGACTGGTTCAGGGTGACACAGAAGAGCACGAAACACAATTTTCACAAAAAAATCGGGAATATTTTCACGAAAACCTTTGCAGTATTCAGATTTTGGCTTATATTTGCACTCGCAAAACGATAGAAACATTCCTCAATAGCTCAGTTGGTTAGAGCACCTGACTGTTAATCAGGGGGTCCAAGGTTCAAGTCCTTGTTGAGGAGCCAGAAAACGAAGAGGTTACGATGAAAATCGCGACCTCTTTTCTTTTGTGTACATACAACTTGCCGCATACTATAGCGCGATGGTCCCGGCAAGGCCCGTGTCGACAGGATGAAGAGTGCTGCAGATTTCGGTTTACGGACCTCGGGAAACAGAGAACGAACCAAGACGGACAACATGGAGTCTGCAACCAGCAGCACGGTGGGCCCCGTGCTGCCTATCGAACTCTTTTCTGTTTACTCCAATAATTTCTGGAGCAAAGGCGAAATTTCAACCTGCTCGCATGTAATGGCAGAAATCAGCTCCTTGCCTTCCGGAGTCAATGAAAAATACATCTGTCGCCTATCCTTTGTGCCCATCACGCGTTCGACCAGACCCTTACTCTCGACAGAGCGCATTATCTTCGAATTGTTCGACGACGTCAGCCCCAGCAACTCTCCTATCTCACCCGACGAGAGGCACCCCTGCTTAAGCAGCGAACAGAGCGCCATACCCTCGTTCAAAGAGATTCCATACTCTTTATCAAAACTCTGCTCGAATTGATTAACTGCGCGCTGAATGTCGCGGATCTTACATAGTTTATCCATTGTCCTGACTTTTAGATAAGGACGGCTTGTCACACAAAATTTTCAACAACTATTTATCCGTTTCCGACTTTATCCGGAACACACTGAACAGCAAGTCCTCCCTCAAGGCGCACCATACCGTGCTCTTCACGGGCGAAAAGACGGTCGGGTACAGACCCTACCGCTCCCACACACATAAACGAAATTAGAGCCAACCACCTTAGGTCCCGACCACGATTTCCCTCCCGATCAGCCAATAATTCTTCAATAAACCCTTATCTATAACCAATTAAATAAACAGGTTGACGTTCGCTTCTTCAGCGCGTTCCATATAGGTGGCGACACCGCCCACAGTCACATCATCCAACAGCTCTTCACGCTTTACCCCCATCACGTCCATCGACATCTGGCAGGCTATGAATTCCACGCCGCTATCGATAGCTTGCTGGCGTAGAGATTCGAGCGAGTCGATCCCCTTGTTTTTCATGATGTGGCGCATCATCCGGTCGCCGATCCCCAGCATACTCATCTTCGAGAGGCGAAGCTTCAGCGACGACGAGGGCAGCATCATGCCGAACATCCGGCCAAAGATATCCTTTTTTACCTTAGGTTTCGCTGTTTTCTTAATCACGTTCAGTCCCCAGAAGGTAAAGAATATCGACACTTTCTGTCCGGTGGTTGCCGCGCCGTTGGCCAGCACGAAGGTCGCCAGCGCCTTGTCCAGGTCGTCGCTAAACATGATCAGCGTTTTGGCCCTGCCACCACCCGCAGCCAGAACCGTGCACGTATCGGACGAACCTTTCTCTATGACCACTGTATATTTCCCTTTATCTTCTGATTTGTATACCAATCGGTTGCCAGTTGTATTACACCACGCCTGCGCATCACGCGAGAACCCGGCGTCAGTAGCGACCATTTCGATCCGTTCGCCCTCCGAGATCGAATCTATCGCCTGCTTGATCTTCATAACCGGCCCGGGGCACTGCAACCCGCAGGCGTCGATTCGCACCGTTTTGACCTGCCCGTCCACACGCCGGGTATCCACGCCGGTCGTGCAGCAAGTGTCCACAGGAGCCATTGTGTTCACTATCGGCGCAGTCGCCGTAGCATAGGTTTTGTAGCCGCCCGACAGGTTTTTGACACGGTTAAACCCGTGCCCCATCAGTATCTTCAGCGCCAGATAACCCCGTAATCCGATCGCGCAATAGATATAAATATCTTTGTCGTGCGGCAACTCGTCGATCCGGCCGCGAAGTTCATCGAGTGGAATATTCACCGCTCCGGGAATTGCACCGAAGGTAAACTCCTCCCGGGTACGCACATCCAGAAACAGCGTATCGGTGCGATCCGCTTCCGATATTTGCCTCCATGTCACCACAGGCATCGCTCCGCTGATGATATTGCCTGCCACATAACCAGCAATGGCAATCGGATCTTTAGCAGAGGAGAAAGGCGGAGCATAAGTGTGCTCGATTTTCTGCAGGTCATACACCGTGCCGCCACGCTTAATGAGCAGTGCGATCTGGTCGATGCGCTTATCCACCCCGTCGTAACCCACGCACTGGGCACCGTAAAGTTTGCCGTTCGCGGGATCGAAGGTCAGTTTGAGGGTCAGCGGCAGCGCATCGGGATAATACCCGGCATGCGAGGCCGAATGGGTGGTCGAACTGATATAGGGAATGCCGGACTGTTTGAGCCGTTTGGCGGCCAGGCCCGTAGAAGCCACCGTAATATCGAACACCTTGGCGATCGAAGTGCCTATTGCACCCTCGTATTTCGTCGTGTTACCGAACACCATGTTGTCCGCCACGATGCGCCCTTGACGATTGGCCGGATTAGCCAGATAGTTCAACCACGACTTGCCTGTCAGCGGATGTGGGAATTCGATGGCGTCGCCTACGGCATAAACGTCTGCCGCGGAGGTCTGCAAATAGTCGTCCACCCAGATCCCGCCCGCATCGCCGATTCTGAGGCCGGCCACTTTGGCTAATGTGATTTCGGGACGCACACCTATCGAAAGGATCACAAGATCGGTTACGATACTCCCACCGTGCGCAAAAAAAACTTCGATATTATTACCACTGCGTTCGAACCGCTCGACGCTCTGCCCCAGAAAGAGGCGAACCCCTTTCTGCAATAAATGTTGATGTACATGCGAAGCAATCGAAAAATCGACAGGGGCCATTACCTGGTTCCCCATCTCCACAACCGATACCTCTGCTCCTGCGTGATGCAGGTTTTCAGCCATCTCCAATCCGATAAATCCCGCGCCCACGATAACGGCGCTCTTTATCTTGTGCGAGGCAATATAGCTTTTGATGCGGTCGGTGTCATCAACGTTGCGCAACGTAAAAACGCCTTCGGAGTCGATACCCTCCAGCGGCGGTCTCACGGGCGTAGCTCCCGGCGACAGTAGTAGCTTATCGAAACTTTCCGCATACGTCGATCCGTCCGCACGGCGAACCTCGACTCTCTTTGCTATGGTGTCGATACCCACAACTTCGTTCTCCACCCGCACATCGATGTTAAAGCGCCCACCGAACGAAGCCGGGGTCTGCACAAAGAGTTTTTCCCGCTCGGTGATCGCACCGCCTATATAGTACGGCAGGCCGCAGTTGGCGTACGAAATGTATTTCCCTTTTTCGAAAAGGATGATCTCCGCCTGCTCGTCTGCCCGGCGGATCCTTGCCGCCGCCGTTGCACCTCCTGCAACACCTCCGACAATAATATGTTTCATCTGGTCTGTATAAGGTTTTACAAAGATTATATTCCTATGGAAAAATCTTCCTAAAGAAGATAACAACGCAAAGGTATTATTATTTTCCAATAAAACAATCTTCCATTGGAAGATAATCCCGCTTATACTATGCAGACAAAATGTGTCGGACTTTTAAGAAGCGCCGTCCTTTCTGCGTACTTCAAGGGAACACTGTATGCTCCATCCGGATTGTTCTGCAACCGCAGACGAACACAGCAAAGCTCCCCACAAAGCCTAAAAATCAGTTTTCCATTTTGTGCTGTTTTATCTTTTACCTCTAAAAGGTTATCCGTCAAATTCCTCTCCTCCGTCCCTCTCTTCGGTCACCACCTGATCGTTTTCCTGTATCGTAAACTTCACCCACTCATTATTCTCTTCTTCCAGCTTCTCTATCGTCGGTAACGGATCCGCTTTTTCCAAAGCCGGCGGGTCGATCTCGATACGTACGTACCTTTTTGCGTAGGAAATCCCGTCATCATTTTCTTCACACTCGTCCCCTTCCAGGAAATTGCCGTACGGCTCCCCGAAATAGAGCTGGACGGGCTCCTCCCGGGGTACCTTCGTAGCAACGAGCGTATGTTCGCCGACCCATATAAAATTGTCCAGATCAAGCGTTCCGAAACCGGCCCCCCGGTCACAGGAAGCGACCTGTGCAATCTTCCCTCCCGGTAATACCTTGTAGATATAGACAACATTCACCGGTTTCTCCCACGCATACGGCTCTTCATAACAGGTCAGAAAGAGGTCGGATTTTCCACAGCAAACCGGAGTATAGCTACAAAAAAGTTCGGTTGATACACCCGACGTATGGTCTATCGCAAAATATTGTCTTTCTTCAGGACGTACACAATTCAGGACATGCATTCCGGCCCGGGAATTATAGCCGTCATATCGCCACAGCACACCGTAATAGTCACTCAAATAATTTAAAAGTAGCATTTGCCGCTTTTTCAATTCTACGACCAGTGAATCGGGTTTCCATATGTGCACCGCTCCCGTATCCAACGGCATATTGCAACTATCGGCCAGTAACTTTACATATTCAGCCGAAGTGATATCTGTGACGGTCACTCCCGTATTCTTGTAGAGGCGTACCGGAACCGTCCTTTCACGGTTAAAATCATAAACGTATTTTTCAGTAAGCTCCCCGGCCTCGGAATAGCTTTCGAAGTACGGACCCAACGTGCTATCCATATTCCGGTTATCTAACGGATAATTCGCATACTCCCGCAGCCGGCCCCGTAAATACCCCCGTACTTCCAAACGCTGCTGCGGTTGTCGGCAAAGCGTATCATACACGACGGAATCACAATGTTGATAAGTGCTGTGCACCAAATCGCCGTATTCATAGTATTCACTGGTGGTCAAACGTTTGGTGCCGTCCTTGCCGATCGTAAAAATCTCCGTCAGTGTGTAGTCGGAACCCTGATCGGGCATGAGGCTGTACTCGATTTTATACCAATCAGGCGCTGTTGAGGAATATTCATCTTCAGAATCCGAATAGTACCACCGTTCATGGGGAAATATTTGTTGCCCGTCGGCATAATGCCAGATGCCGGAGAGGTATCCGTTCCCGTACCATATTTTTTCCTCTCCACACTGCTCGCCATCTTTGTAATGCCGCAGGAGGAGGGGGCGGCCCTCCCAATGCCATTTCTGCCAGATACCGTCCAGTTTGCCATTGGATGATTCAGCGAGAATCTTCAAGTGTCCGTTATCGTAATAATCTTTATAGATTTTCCGTATGCTGTCGAGGGTAATCACCTCAGCTACCAAACAACTGTCATCGGCCCTGTAATCCCGGACGGTATCGTTCCGGATTCCGTCTTTGAACTTATAAACGCTATAACGCAGATCGAAACCGTCGAATACAGACGGCCCATAATACTCGATGTAGGGGACTCCCCGGTAGAAGCCGTCCATGATCGTGTCATTACAAAACCAGCGTTGCACCCCGCGATCGTTTTTTTGTTTGATAAGATCTGCGTCGTAGAATTGTGAGTTCACCTTGTATCGGTCGAAATGGTGGATCTCGTCAGGGACTTTCTCGGTGCAAACCTGCCCGAACTCCTGCGCTGCGGCTGCCAGTACCGAAATCCCGAAAAGGAGTGTAAAAACCAGTCTCTTCATCTTATTCCAATTTAGTCGTTTAGGATCATGTCTGCCGCAAACCGGTCAGGCGACTGCCATCTGGCATATTCACCGGTCTCATCGTCAAGGATATAATATTTGCGCGGGTTGCTCGCCCAGTAATTATATACGATGCTTACGGAGACCTTGCCGTTGCGTCCCGCAGGAAGATACCCCGTTATATCGGCGTCGACAACCAGCGAATCATCCTCCGCCCACCCCGCAACGGCATACACCTCTAGCCACCCTTTTCTGTCAATCAGACACCGAATGATTCGCGCATCGGTTTGATAAGCGATAAAAGTATTCAGATTATCGGTCACCACCCTTTTAAGAGCTCCCATATTGAAGGCTCCCATTACATCTCCGCCCTGAACGGTGTACCGTATCTGTTTTTTATGCTTACGCAGGTAACGGGATACCCAACCGTTCCTGATCCTGGCGACCCGTCGGGCTTTTGCGGCATATGCGTTCCAATCCCCTTTTACCGGGATGCCGGCACTGTCCGCAACCCACTCGATTGCAAGGAAATCACCGGGATTCAGTTTCGGATTCCGGGATATGGCTTTCATTAGCTTGCCGGTGCAGAGAAAAAACGCGGTTGCTCCTGCATCATTCTGCACACGGAGAAACAGGCGGTTACCATTGCCGCCGTAGGAATCGACATATTCCACCGTATCCCGACACGCCGTATTCAGCGTCAACGGTTCTCCGGGACGAAGGGCAAAGCCATACCCAACCGGATCCTGTCCGACATTTTGTCGATCCGGTATGGCGGATGGACTGCCGCCGGTCAATACCGTCACCAGTATCCCCGACAACAAAACAACACCCAGATTTTTCATTAACAGTACTATCATTTATTCTGTTATTCGTCCGTCCATCTCGGGATAAATCCTGAGTCGGAATAATCTTCCGGGCAAACTGTCTCCCAATGCGTTGTATGCGCGGATATAACTGTTTTGGATCCGCAGGATCAACGCCGGTGTTTGTTGACCGAGGCACGTATACGTGTCACGGACAAAACTGTTATATCTCATCATCTGTCTGCGTTTCTTGATAGCCGTCATTAGGAATCCCACCGTCTGGGAAATCACGATCGCCGACATGGCAGCAGCCAGTATCAGCAAATATTTAATGTAATGTAAATCATTCATGTTTTTCAGCCACTTAAAACACAAATCCGGTCAAAACCCGCGTGCTGCCCATGCCACCTCAACCGGGACTGTTACTATTTTCCGAACATTTTTTCACCGAGCCTGACCAGCAACAGCGGCAGCCCGAAAACAGCCATAAATACGCAAAAACAGGCCAGCCACGACAGTCCGATGATCCACCGGATCGTTTTGTCGAATACACGGCCCGCAGAGCGTCTCCCTCGGGGAGCTACGTTACATGTCACATATTCCTGCATATCAGTTTCATATTTTTGGATCGGGAAATATTCCAAACCGTTCTGCCCATTGGCCGGCCCCTTCCGGACGCCTGCCCGGTCTTCGTCTTCCTGTTCTTGATCACCCGTCTCTGTGATCCGTTATCCTCTGCCTCAACAAAAACCGACACCCGCAGCAATCGCCGAATCCGGTCAATCAAATACGTGACTTCGAAAAATCCCGGAGGAAAGAACCGCGTGTTTAACTTACGACCTTTTACTAACCAAAATGAATTAGTCCTATCCTCCGGGAGATGATAAGTTACGATAAGGCTACTCTGTCCCCAACCCCTTGCCTTTGATACGTTCGTAAAAGCAAGCTGCAGCCGTAAGGGCATAAGGATAAAACCAGATGAATCCGACACCCAGCGTGACGATACACAGCAAAAACCAACCGACCAGTCTCAGCGACAACAGGAACAGTTCCGTTTTGTGCCCGTTCATCATCTTCCAGCTCGCGTTCATGGAGCCGAACACCCCGAGCTCGGGCCGGTCGCGCAGGATGTAGAGCGACATGGACAGACCCAGCGACAGGACAAATCCCGGCACGATAAACAGGCATATGCCGATGAAGCATGCAATCACCGTCAGCAGGAAGATACCCAAAATAGGCAGGTAAAGCCGCAACGGGGGAAAAAGACGCCCCAGCCCGGTAGGCTCATCGCGCGTCATGTCCAGATAGATATACTGGGCGCCAGCGACGACCTGAACAGCTATGAGCAGATAGGCCGCCGTATACAGCAGCGGGTTGACAAACCGCAAGCAAGCGACAGCCAACAGAATCAGAAGAAGGCACACCGAAACGGAGACTGCCTTTCCCCAGCGGCCCCGCAAAACCTGCCGGGCTTCAGTCAAAATTTCTACAAGTTTAATCTTTTCCATAAAGTTTGGGGTTTGAAGGTTAGGTTACAATTTGGTGCCGTGCGTCGCACGCCACCAGACCGTCCACCCGCCGCCGTAACTGCCGGGACGGTCGAAGTGCCGGAGATTCCTTAACCAACCACCATTCCCTATAGAGTTGGATTCTCCAGGCACTTCTTCCGCCAGGGCAGCCAGCCCGTCCGTCGGGCCGGTATTCAGAATGGCGGAGCGAACAGGCATTCCAAAACCACGGGGTAAACCGGCGCAGGCAGTTCGGGCGGACGGCTCCGGAGCGGGGTCTCCGGTGCAGCCCGGACGGCACGAGATGGTCGGCAACGATCATCCGTAGCACAGCGGGGAGCCGTTACTGCCGCACGCAGCGGATCGGGAACGCGTATCCCCTGTCATAATTCGCTTTCAGGTTGATGCTCGGGCCTGTCGTGGTATATTCCCAAGCACTCCCGGTATTGGTATTAGTCCCCGCCGTGGAGCTCCAGTAGACCGGCTTCTGAGTCGCATAGTACCTGCTTCCGTCCTCACTGGCCCGCCATCCCGACGAAGGCATGAAGCTGCCGCTCACATAACCCGTGAAATTCGCCCAACTGCCGTAAATGCCGTTCACGCCGTCTTTCGTTCCCCAATAGCATTGCGTCGAGAGGAAAGCGATATTATCCGCCTGGGTCGGCATCCGCCACTTCTTGTTATCGACCGTGGAGCCGGAGCCGTACTTGATGTCGTAAACCGTAGTGCCGACCAGCTTGCACGGGTCGCCGAGGCCATCCATGGTGACCGTGCCATAATTGTGCTGGAGGGCCGTTCCGGTGGAATACGGAACGCTGTTCCAGTCGGTAATGGTGATATACTTGGAGTTCGTCGGGTTGAAGGCAATGTCGTCGAGCGAAAAGTTGTCCGTAACCGCACCCGGCAACCGGCTGTTTGCCCCGCCGGCATTGTAGAGGCCGACCACGCTGCCCCACTTGAAATAGAGTCCGGCGTCGTGCGGGTCGTCGGTCAGCACCAGCATCGCCTGGTCGCCCGTTCCCTGGATGGTGATGCGTTTGTAAAGCTCCTTCCATTTCGCGGTAAAGGTCGTGCTGGCCGTCACGGCCCCGCCGAACTTCTGGCCGTTGGTTCCGTCCGACCATCCGTCGAAAATATAGCCCTCACGAGTAGGATCGGGCGAAGGTTTCAGCCACTTTTCCTTAGCCGTCTTCACCTGGTCGGGTACCGCGGAGCCGCCGCTTCCCGTATCGAACTTCGCCGTCGCCTCGTCACCCCAGCGCGCATAGAGGATACCCCCCTGCTCCGGCATCGAAATCGTCGACAACACGGCCACGTCCTCATTGGTGCTTTCCGGGTTAGGAGCCGGATTCCAGTTCCAGCAAAGGAAAACCCTTCCCGTCCGGTACATGGTGTTCGGCATTTCGGGGATCACGATCTTCGCATTCGATTCGGCAATGATCGGCGGCGGCGGGGTGCCGTCGCCATAATTCAAATGGAAATCCAGCCGGGCCCGGTTGCCCACATAGATCGTCTGGACCGTGCTGCCGACACGGACGTTTACGCTGGCGCTCCATGCGGTTTTGGCAGGAATGGTGCTCGTAATTTTGATCGGCTGGGCCACGTCGCTCAGCGAGTGGGTCTCCAGGGTCAGCTTCGGGGCTGCATTCGCCGGCTTGATGTCGCTCAACGTGATGGTGTTGGTCAGGCCGTCGGGAGGCGTCGGCGGCAGTTCCGGCGACGGGGAGTACCGGCCGGTGGCAACGACGTAGGTACCGGGAGCGTCCGGGACGACTTTCCTGTCGTGGGAAAGCAGCAGCACGTACTGGCCGTTGTTGATGATGACATCCTCGTCGCCGTCGATCTTGATCGAAAACTGGATGTTGCTGCCCGGCAGCAGCAGAGACTCCTCGGCCGAAAGGTATCCGTAGCCGAAGATGTTTTTGATGTTCACCCTGATCCGGGTGTTGCGGCGCACATCGATGTACTGGCGGTTCGAGTCGCGCAGGTCGATGCGGAAGTAGCCCCGGCTCGGACTGTAGAGGACCACGCAGGTGCGGCCCGTGTCGAAATCGCTCCCGCCGACGGGTTTGACGCCTGCTTTCGTTGCCGTGGTATATTCGGGCAGGTAGTAGGCCTTCTCGCCTTCGGTTGCAGACGACCCCAGCGTTTTGCGCGTAAACGCGGTATTGACGAAATCCGCAGCCGCGATGTCCGGTGCCGTGACGATGCCCGTCTCCCCGTCGGACACGTAGACCGCCCCCTTATCCGACCTGAGCACATGGTAGAGGCCCCAGCTCAGCTCTTCGGGGTCGAGTCCTCCCGCGTCCCCCGTAAATTCGACGGTGATCTTCGCCACCGAACGCTTCACCGGACAGGCGACCCCGAACGAGTAGTTCATCTCCCCCGACATCGGTATGCCCCGGTTGCCGTCCGCTCCGGGGCGGTTGATATTCCACGACGTGGCGGGGAAGAGCGTATTGAGTTCCGCCGTCGTGGTGACACCGGGCTGCAAGCCTGCCGGAAGGGCCCCTAGGCCGGTATTGAACAGGCAAACGATCCGGCTGCCCTCGGTGAAACCGTGCTTCATCAGCAGCGACGGACTGCGGGTGCCGTTGTCGAGAATATCGGCCTGCTCCACCTTGTCGCCGCCCTTGTAGGTCCCGTCCGCATTAAACTCCAGCACGTAGGCATCGTCGATGGTCAGCTCTCCGCTACTGGCGGCGCTGCGCGTCTCCACCACTTCGGGGTTCTGGATCGAGACCCTGAACCGGAACGGGCCGCCCGGGCCGGTCGGATCGTCCTTCACGCAGGCGCCCAGTACCAACACCAGCCCCAGCGCCACCAGACGGGAAAGGTTCTTTTTCATATCGGATTTCATTTTATACCACTCAATCTATACTACTTATACCGCGTTTCCGCTGCACTGCGCCCCGGACCGACCGCGGCGATCCTTTAAAAAGCCCGGACACATCGCACGATGTAGGAGCCGTTTTTATCCCTCGAATAGGAGGATACACTGCCGGGACCGTTGTATTTCACCGTGTAGGCGTTGTTCTGGTCCACTTCCGAGGAGCTCAGCAGCTCGCTCTGCGGCGCAAATCGGTACGAGGGGCCGAGCATGAGGTTGTATTTCAGCAAGACTTGCAGTTCGTCCCGCGAGAACAACCATACGTTGCCATATCCCATTGTGCGGCACTCCGTGAAAGCGGGGATTTTATTGGAAGTGGAAATATAGAACCGCGTCACCGCCAGCATATTCGCCTGGGCAGTATTGAATCCCGTCGCCGTTCCGCCCACCGATTGCTTGTCGGTCGACCAGGGCAGGCTTTTGTCCCCGGCCGCCGGGGTGCTGCCTATATCTTTGTTGCCGATGCGATTGAACAGCATGCCCAGGCCGTTCACGATGGGATAGTCCGTCCATCCTTCCGTGGCCAGCGTCGTAAACGGAATCAGACCGTTGTCGTAAATGACCTGTAAATCCCGGATCAGGTTTCCGCTCTGGAAACGCAGCGTCACGCCGGGATGCTCGTTTTCGGCCGTCGCCTCGTACTCTATGTATACGGTCTTCTTGATCTCGCTGTTCGGCAGTCCGGTAATATTTTGTTTCGGCAGCCAGGCGGGAAGGTTCGAGCCGTCGGTGGTCAGTTCGCCGTTGACGATATACCCTTTGAAATAGATCGGATAATTGGATCTCATATAGACTTTCGCACCGAACCGGTAGAAGCCGTAATCCATCACGATCCGCCCCGGCTGCATCGAAAAGGCGACGGGAACCACATCCACCGGAATATTCTGGTCGCCCCACTCGCCCAGGTCACCCGGCACGCCGTCGACGTGCTGCTGGAGCCGCACCGTGGCGCTCATGCGCCCCGATGTGAAGGTGAGCGTCACAAACCGGTCGCCGGCTTTGAGGTAAGGCTTCATGCCGATGTGCAGCGTGGAAGTCACACCGCCCGCTCCGTGCGTCACACCCTGGGTAGCCCACCCGGACTCGGGAATCTCGTTCCCGGAATCGTCGTAAAAAACCAGCCAGTCCTTTTTTGTGTTGTAGTCGTCCCAGGTCAGCGACCAACCCGAAGCGGATGAGCCCGGAATACCCGTGTAATCGGTAAAGACCGAAAGGTCGCGCCGCTGGCCCGGCATATCGAACCGCAGCGTGCCCGATGCGCTCAGCGCGAGGCGGTACTGGCCGTCGGTGGTGATGTTGACCATATCGGCCTGGTCTTTGGCTTCGATCGCCACCTCCATGTCGTTGACCGGTTTCGCCTGGGCCGCCTGCTCGGGATCTGGATACCCCGGACCTTTCACCTGCCTGATATCGACCACATAAGCGTAGTTACGCAGCAAGTCGAAGCGGTTCGCCGCCGTCGGCCCCGTCGCAGCAGCGGGATCGGCACCGGGATCGTAGAGGTCGATGCGGTAATAGGTGACCGACGACGATCCGTTGTAATAGCCGCCCACGATCAGGAAAACGGACTGGGAATTGTCGTCGGTTTTGCCGGAGCACTCCGGAACGTAGATTTCACGAGAGAGCATATAGGTCTTCGCATTGGGGGGATTCGGCGTAAACCCGGGCGACACGGCGTAGGGCACCGCCCCCGTGAGGCTGGGAGCGGTCACTTTCCCCGCCGCAGGATCGTAAGCCGCAGCGTCCGGCGCGACCTGTATGGACCGGCTGCCCGCATGTACCGTCACGCTCGACAGGTAGAAATCGCCGCCCCGGGCCGGCCTCGACCCCGCCATGTTGTCGAGGTCGTACAGGTCGCCCGCACGGGAGGTGATGTTCACGCCCACGTCGATACGGGCCAGCGGACGGATCAGCGAAACGGTTTTCACACTGAATACGTTGCTGTCAAAAGTGCCGATCGTTTCGCCGTACAACGGCAGTTTGCGCGTGCCGTCGGTCGGCCACATCGAGCCGTCCGGCAGTTCGATGCGGATGTTGCTCCGCACCCAGTCCATCGTCTTGCCTTCCACCGAGGCCGGAAATTCAGCGGGAAGCAGGTTCGCAAAAAGCATCGCCTTGAATTTGATTCCCTTCTCTTCGGGCAGCAGCGCAATGCGGAAAGACTGCTCCATGACACCGCCGACGGTCGTGGAGGCCCCCCAGTCGGTGGGCCCGGGCTGAATCACACGCTTGCAAACCCACGTGCCGGAGCCTGCGGGATTCTCGTTGAAGAGCAGAATGCGAAAATTATCCTGGTCGATGGTCCGTTCGTCGTTCAGCGGAAGGCCGCGGGTTCCCGGTGCGAACACTCCCCCGGGAACGGCCACCGTAAATTTAACGCTGCCCGCAGGGGGAGACTCTGGGCCGTCGAAATAATCCTGCGCGCACCCTCCCGCGAACAGCAGTCCGCAGGTCAGGAGCACGGGAATCATGTAATGTCGGAATATCATGGTCGTTACCTGTTTTGTTGGTGTGGCGTTGGCATTTGCATGGCCGTTGGTGTGGGCGGCGTTGGCGTGGGCCTCGTGTTCGTGTTGACGTTTGCTCCGTGGAGCGTGTTTACGTTGATATCTACCTCGCGTCGGCGTTCGTGTATTGCGTTTGCGTCCGGACAGCGCTACGTGCCGGGCGGCGGATCGTCCGGCGACTGCCGCACGCAGCGAACCGGGAGGCCATTTTTCATTGTGGTCATTGCACTCTTATTCAGAAAGCCGTTTTCGGAGTTATAGAGCCATGAGAATGCCCAGTCCGGCTGCAGCCCCGAAGCCGTCCAATATTGCGGTTCCAAATCGGAATAGCTCCTTTTCCCGTCGGCATATCCCCGATATCCAGACGAGGGCATGAAGGTCCCGCCCTGATAGTCCGAGGTGCCCGGCCAATTGCAGTAACAGCCGTTCACGCCATCTTTGGCCCCCCACTGCAATTTCCCGACAAATTCGGCATCTTCCGCCTGGGTCGACATCCGCCAGGTTTTGTTGTCGAAGTCGTTCGCCCTGACCTGGGCAACCGTATAACCGACCAGCCGGCACGGGTCGCCGCGGCCCTGTTTGACCGAAGCCTGATCGTGGGGAATACTTTGAGTGTATGGAATGCTCGCGTAAGGCACGCTGTTCCAGTCGGTGACGGTATTGGTTTCCATCGGATTGAAGGCGATATCGTCCAGCGAGAAATTATCCGTGACCACACCCGGCAGCGGGCTGTTGCGGCCCCCAGCGTTGTAGAGGCCGACCACGCTGCCCCATCTGAAATAGAGCCCGGCGTCGTGCGGATCCTCGGTCAGCACCAGCTGCGCCTGGTCGCCCGTTCCTTGGATGGTGATGCGCCCTGAAATGGCATTTACGAGCGTCTTGGTCAGCGTGACCTGCCGGACGATGCGCCCTGCGCGAAGGGTAAGGGTCGCCGTGCGGTGGAAGTTTTCGAGCGTGACCGGAAAATCCTCCATCCCTATCCGGAAAGAGTATGTCCCCGGCGCGCCAGACGAAGGCCACGCCGGATCGCCGTAGTGACAGTGGGTACCGTCGCTCCGCAGGAAATAAACACTCTCCTTGGCCACCTCGTCCGGGGTCAGCGTCCAACCCCGACCCAGCGAACCGTCGTAATCCGTCGTAATGCGAAGCGTCTGCTCCGAACCCGAAGTCGAAAAACCACTGAAAAAAAATTGGCTGGCATTCAGGCTCAGGTTGTAGACCCCGTCCGGCGAGACATTGACCTGCCGGCTCTGGTCCCACACCTCCACCGTCGCGTCCATGTAGACCGGATCGGAGGCGAAAGCCTCTTCGGGAGTGGAATAACCCTTCATCTTGACCGAGATAATGTCCACCACGTAAATGTGGTTGCGCAGCAGGTCGATCCGGGTGGCGGCCGTCGGTTTGGAGATGTTCCCGGCCGCATCCGGCGTCCGGTCGTAGAGGTCGATGCGGTAATACGTGGTCGACGATCCGTTGTACTCTCCGCCCACCACCAGGCAAACCGCCCGGCCATTATCCGAAATCCCGTGATTGGCGGCCTCCGGCACATAAAGCGTGCGGGTCAGTGACCGCTTTTGCGTAGAGCCGGACGGATAATCCAAATCGCCCAGGGTGTAAACGCACCGCGTGTAAGCCGGAGCCGGCGGAATCGACGGGTTTCCGGGTAACGTCGGCGCCGTCACATAGCGGCCCGATTCCGAATAATTCGCAGCGGCGGGCCCGATCACCCCCTTCTCCGGCACATTGTACAACTTCACCGAAGTGACCCGGAACTTCAAACCGTCGATTCCCTGCGAGACCATATTATCCAGCGGATAACTGCCGTCGGGATTCCGCTGGAAGTTCACACCCACGTCGATACGCGCCACGGAACGCACCATACTCACGCTCCCCACGGTATGCGACGTACCGGTGAAAACGCCGCTTTCGCCCCACATCGGAAACGACCGGAACGGCCTGAGCGGCCAGTTGCCCGGCTGTGCATAGGTAATGCCCGTGCGGATCGTTTCCATCGGATCGGCCGTGCCGTTCGCAGCCTTGAAGTTACTGCCATCCGGACCAGCCGCACCGGCGAATTCATCGTCGGTCAGATTGGCCAGCACCATGAACCGGTAACTGTCCCGCGGATCCGGAACAGGAAACCGGAGCGAGAGAGAATAGACGGTAGCGCCGTCCACCGTACCGGCCGTAACCGTAGCGGGGGTATAAAAAGCCGCGTATTCGAACTTGCCGGCCTGTTCGCGGAAAAGCAGCAGATACAACTGCTGCGGATCGATCGAAGATTCCGCAGCCACAGCAGCCGACCGGACCTCCTTGCTATCTCCGTTTCCGGGAATACGGAGCTGGATGGTAAAGTCCGCAGAGACCGGAACACCACCGCCCGTATCCTTAGTACACCCCGGTACCAGTACGCAAAATACGCACAGAAACACGGCGAGCTGCGCCAGAGGCTGCCGGAAAAATATGGTTAAGGAGGATATTATCATTTTTTCTGCCTTATATGGTTTCAGATACCGCTATGCTGATGGATTACGTCCCAATCCTCGACATGCAGCGTCGCATCCACCCGAAAGGTGATCTGGGAAAGTGTGCAATAAAGTTTATAAATCGAATTGCGCCGGATCGTATTGTCGTAGCCCACCACCCCATCGCCCAGGGAAAAGGAGGGGTATGAAGCGGTATCGCCCTCCCAGTCAAGTTCCGTCAGGGTCATCCGGATGCGGTCTTCGGCCCGCGCGAACCGTTGCGCGGGCAGGTAATAGGAATAGACAAGCTTGTAATCGCTTTTGTCCGTCACATCGGTTGCCGGTGAAAGCCTCAGCGGCGAAGTGCGGGTAATCGTGCGGACCGCTCCCGGAGGAGGCGTTACCTCCCCGTCAGGAACAAAACATCCCATATCCGCACCCCGTTCCGCCGTCAGCGTAGAGGACGGTGTGACATCACAATTCACATAGGCGGAGGCCTCCGTACGCAAATAGAGATCGACACGGGCAACGGCACGGTAAATATCGAGTGCCACGTCGTTGGGACCGTCCTCGGTGATCGTCACCTCATTACTCTCGCCGTACAGGGGCAACATATAGGCTCCTGCCGTACCCGGCTGGTCGAGCGTGCTGACGCTCCGGTTCAGATCCATATAATCGGCCAGGGAAAACAGGACAGCCTGCAGCCCGGCCGGGGTAGTCACATTTTCCAACGTCCCGGTCAGCGCCGCAGGCTCATTGACAACCGCACAGAAGGTTTTATGCCCTTTAACTTTGGCCTGCATCCGCATTCCCTTTGCAATTGCGTCTTCACCGAAGAATTGCATCCGATCCAACTTATTTCCGTCGAAAATGTAAACGCGCACCGACTTGACAACGGCTTCGGAAGCGTTGAGCAATTGCTCGTCGTCCCCTGCGCCGGCCAAAGTGCGGATCGTTACGGGGACTTCATCCGGCGGAGAAGGAGGCAGCACAGTCTTCTTGGAGCACGACAGTGCAAGGACCAGCATCAACGGCCATGCGTATCGGATCAGTTTTGTCGTCATTCTGTTTAATTTTTCAATATACCCGCTGTTGTCGGCGGAATACATACCGGATACCGGCACGGACATAAAGCCCGCGAAGCGAACCGACATGCATCACGGGCCACCGATTGGAGGCATACTGCCACGCACATGCCGCTTCGAACCGCAAACGACCTCCGGAGACGGGGGCGAAACTGATACCGGCCTCCGGCATCACTACTCCGCCCCACGAACGGCCCCGGGAGGTATTAATCTGGTCGCCGGTGATCCGGAATTCCGCGTATTGGCCGCCAGCCGCAACTCCGATAAAAGGTTGCAGTTTCTGCTGCGGGGAAGCTCCCGGAAACCAGCGCAAATGTGCTGTAAGGGGAAGCAGGATCAGACGCCGGTCGGTAAATCCCGCCACGAGGTCCCCGTCATAAAAGTCACTGGTGACACCGCTTTCATCTCCCCGGGTGTAACCGATACCGGCACCGACAGAGAAGGTTTTTGAAATGCGCCAATCCCATTCCGCAGCGGGAGCAATACAAGCTGCCCGGGCCAGGAAACTGCCCCCGGAAGGCATCCATACCCCCCAATGCAGCGCCAGGGAATGAGACCGGCTCTCCTGGGCGCACAGCGTACACGCTCCCAGGAGAATACCGACACAGAGAAACAGCTGAAAGCATCTCATCTCCGAACGAATTATTTGTTTACAACAATGTTAAACCCAGCCATTGCTTTGTCCGGAGCAACGGATATCTTACCTGCATCGGCACCGGCTTCAACGCCATTAAGTTTGACGGCTACCCTGCGCACCTCGGAATCGGGAGAGAAAAGCACCATTCCGTCGATATTGACCGTACTGCTTTTGTCATCTCCCCAGATACGCAAGTCGTGCAGGTTCGTCAATACGAAGTCTTCACCCAACCGGGCAGTGCCGGAAGCGTCGACGGCCGCGTCGATCAGGATATCGCCGCCACTGCAGTTGGTCTGCAACGCGCCGTCCCTAGCCCGAAGCAACGACACTTTGAAGAATCCGGACACGACATTGTTCTTCCGTCCGAAATCACCCAGCGATTCGATCGCCAGTAGAGCCGGTTGGTCGTACAACAGTCCTTTGCAACTCAATGCCGGACTGCCGAAAGAGATATCCGTATCGCTCATCGCATAGATATGATTGAAATCGACCACGACGGTCTTGACCGATTCGTAACGGGTATCCTCTTTGGTCGCCACAGCATACTGGGCGCTGTGCATATCGGGTTTGATAACCAGCCGGGGGAACCGGCCCATATCGAAATCGAGTTTGTCGGCCGTTCCTTTGCCATAGGTACCATCGATAACGATATTGGCATGAGTGGCATTGGTAAGCGGAGTCCCGTTCGTCTTGAAAATGCCCAATTCATAGACGATATCCTGTTGTCCTTCAAGACCCGGTTTGGTCGCAACCATTTTAACAAGGGCCGGCTGGTCCTTGATCAGGGCCTGGCTCGAAGCACGGATCAGGTAACTGTTGGTCACATTCGCAAGATCCAGATTGAAAGTGCGGCTCCCCTCCAGCAAATCATTGGCGTTGATAGGAACTTCGACGGAGAATTTATTTAGGTAACGGTCGCTACCGTCCGTCGAAGGCACGAAAGAGAGCGTTCCCGCTACAGGATCGTAATTGACTCCTTCGGAAGCCGTTACAGGACGGGTTTTGTAATCGACCGTAACAGGCAACGGAGCGCCTTCAGGAGTGAAAGCGTAACCCGAAAGAGTCACCGTAAAAGTGGCCGTAGTGTTCCCCATGATCGGTTTATTGACCTGAATATCGCTGACATATACCCCGTAAGCCAATTTGATGATTTGGCTGCCGTCACCGAGGAATACCGCCTCGCCGTTGGCCGGTAAGGTCACCGCCTGAAATTGGGTCACGGTGTTCTCCACGACATAACGGTCAAAAAGCAGTTCGCCGAAAGACGAAAGCATACTCAACCTGCCCATTGCCGGACTAGCCATTAGCAGATCGCCGTTACCGTTGATACGAAGTTCGGTGTAAGCCGCCGATGTATTTTTTTCATACAGCCGGCGCCCCTCGTTCGAGAATTTCACAACTTTTCCCCGGGAGGTCGAACGGTCGTAAAGGGTGATAATAGAGGTCTGCGAACCGGGATCTTGCGTCATCCCGGTAATCACCCCGTTGTCGACATAGGATGTTAATTCCGTCCCATCCGGGCGTAACTGAGCGTAATAAGAGTTCGAAAGGTCGTTGCCTCCGACCATAATCACCCCGGAGGGAGATACGATCAGTTGGTCGAGCTTCGTATCCACGGATGTGGGAACGATCTGTTTCTGATAGACGATATCGCCCTCGGGACGTATCTTGATCAACGCGCCGCCCGTTTTCTGGCCCTCGCCCACGAGATAAAGATCACCTTCGACCGTCGAAACCATTTTTTCGATGCGGAACGTGCGGTCGGGAAGCTGCGTAATGAAGTAACGTTTTCCCCGCTCGTCGAGCCTTACCACACAACTGCCCTCGTTGTCTTCGGAGGAAAAAGCCGCATGGATATACTCGGTGGAGCTGCCCAGCACGTTCAGCCCGGCACAAACCTCCCCGGCTGTCGGGATGTAGTTGTAGAGTTGCTGACCGGATGGGGAAACCTTGCAGACAAAAGGTTTGCGGGTACCGTCCACAGCCGGTGAATCGCCTCCGAGAATCAGGCTGCCGTCAGCCAGCCGACGTCCCTCTGTCACACGGGAACCCTCGATACCCACACGGGCATCCTGTTCGACCGCGCCTTTCGACGTAAGGACGATAGCCCGGCCTGTGCCCATTGTACCGTTGCGCTGTGCGCGCTGAGACAGCGTGCAACTCCCGACCAGCAGGATTTCACCGTCCTGCAACGGGAATATTCCTGCGATCTTTGTAAAGTCCCCGTCCGGGAATTTACGTGAGAGAATGCTTTCGCCGTGACGGTCGAACCAAGAGAGGATGGGCCGGGAACCGCTCTCCCCGACAGCAACGACATCGCCGTTATTAAAGTCCGCACAAATCATTTTGTAATGGATCTCCTCGCCGTAAGAGCGGTTGTAAACGACGGGCATAAATTGCGCCTGTACACGGGTGGCAAAAAAAACCGCGACCACCACACAAAGCGCCCTGAAGATGTTCTTTCCTGTTTCCATAGTATTTAATTTTCTGATCTATCTGAATTCCATTACATTTGCTTTTTCACAATCACATCGACACGCCGGGCTTTCCGTGTCACCTCAATCTGTTCCTGAAAAGTCAGCTTCATCGGAGACCGTTTTATTTCCGAATGCCCGAGACCCGGATACCGGGATTCCTTTTTCTGGAGCGCCTCGATAAAATCGGATACCGGGACTTTTTGTTTGCCCCTGCCTTCGGGATAAAGGACTGGTTTTGCTCCCTGATCGGAAAGAAATTCAGCCACAGTCATCGCCCGCTGCCGGGATAACTTCAGGTTGTATTTCTCGGTTCCGAATTCATCGGCATAACCGATTACCGATATCGCATTCAAGTCGTTGAATCCCATAGTTTCCACCACATTTCTAAGATTCTCCCGCGCCTCATCGCTGAGCCCGCTGCTGTTGAAGTCGAAATAGACGCTCACGAGCAGATCCCCGGCCGAGGGCAACGGATAAATCAGCGACTGGCGCACTTCCGTCTCGAAACTTTCCGTGTTGCTGTTCCCCAGTCCCGAAATCAAATTGAGGTTTCCCACCATGGCGGAATATTCGGCTGAAACACCGATAGCCGACTCACTGCTCAGCGGAGAGATCGTATTGTCGAACGAATAGATATCATCCTTACCGGCGGCTCCCCGGCGGTCCGATATGAAATAGCCTTCGGTGCCGTCAAAGAAAATTCCGAAATCGTTGTAGACGGTATTTACCGGAA
Source organism: Alistipes indistinctus YIT 12060 (assembly GCF_025144995.1). Classification (NCBI taxonomy): domain Bacteria; kingdom Pseudomonadati; phylum Bacteroidota; class Bacteroidia; order Bacteroidales; family Rikenellaceae; genus Alistipes; species Alistipes indistinctus. Next base: position 749,126 of record NZ_CP102250.1, read on the forward strand.
AAAGATAATGGAACAGCGTACCCGGCACCAGTACGTCGTTTATGAAACTCATTCGGTAAATATCATAGCCGCCGAATCCCTCCATGCCATTCGAAGCAAAATAGAGGGCGTCGCCCACGACGCGGGGATATATCTCGTCTCCTTCGGTATTGACGTCACTCCCCATATTGACGGGATCGCTCCATTGTTGCTGTCGCGGATCCCAATGCGTTTCATAGAGATCCATTCCTCCGTAGCCTCCGGCCCGGTCGGAAGAGAACAGCAACGACCGTCCGTCGTCATAGAATGCAGGATGACCGTAGGAACTCCCCTCCTGGTTGGCGAACAACGGCAGGAAATCGCTCCAGCGTTTACGCACGTCATCGTAACGCGAATAGTAGAGTTGGTTAACGAATAACCCGGCATCGCTGTCGGTCGAAACGATACGATCCGTACGGCGATAAACCAATGCCGTGGCGACCATGGTTTTACCGTCCGGACTAAACGCCACAGGACCACTTTGCAACTCCCTGGGAATTAAACGAAACGCTTCAGGAACCGTGCCCTCGTACAACGAGAAGAACTGGGTCCTGTGGTAATAAATCTTCAGCGGGTCCTGTATCCGCCCCCGGCTGACCGCGTAAAAAGGTTTGCCTTCCCACTCCCCGAGCCAGTATTCGGCTAAAGGGGTATCCAAACGCAACAGGTTCACCCGGTAATCCGCATCTCCGCGTCCGTAATAGTGCTGGACATCGGACAACGATGCCAGCGTATTGAGATAACGTTGGTTGTTGGAATAAGGTTGGCGGAATGCGAAACCACGCGCCACGATTTCGGCCTGTTGGTCATCTCCGAGGCGGCGGAGCGCATCAATATAAAAACAGACATCATTAACAGTCAACAATGTATCATTTACATCACAGACATCCTTATAATAAATCACGGCCTGCTCCGGCTCCTGCAACAACATATAGTTCCTCGCAATTTTCAGGGCCAGGCGGCTGCGATCCCCGAAAAGTTTGCGCCGTTGCTCCATATTGAGCCTTTCATTGCTGCACATCTCGTTCATGCGGTTATAAGCCCTTTTGTAAGCCGCCATGGCCCGCTGGGGATTTCCCTTGATGAAATTCAGGTCGGCGGAACGTTCGACCCGTCCTTCGCGGCGCTGCCCCTCCTGTTCCGCTGCATCGTTCCGGATGCCGTATACAGTACCCGCCAGCAGTACTCCGAGCAAAAACAGGAACAGTTGTTTTGTGTTTGTTGTATTCATGATACCAAATTATCTGAAGAGGTTATAGACCAGATGTACGCCGAATTTCGTGGGTCCGAACCAGGCCCGGGTATCCTTGAGTTCCAGCGGATAGTCGGCCCATTCGCCGCCAAGTTGGTATTTATCGTATTGCAGATGTGCATACCCCAGCCCCAGGTTCAGGTCCAGGCGAAAGCGCTTCGACAGGTAAAATTTGTATCCGAGCGACAAACCGGCGGAAATGCCCCACCCCTTGTACCGGTAACTTTCCCGCTCTTCACCCCGCCAAAATCCGATATTGAAATTCCCGGCTTCGACATAAGGACCCAGGTAGAAACCGTCATACATATTGTTGGTATAATAGTAGCGCGGTTTGACGTAATACCGCAAATCGGCACTGCCGACCAGCGCCCGGAGCACCTCCTCATGTTTTTTGAACATATAAGGCATCCAAAGTATATCGAGATTCGTCGTGAATTGCTGGCTCACCGTAAATTCCATTCCGACATTGGGGGTACCAACCAGCAACAGCGGGACATTGGTTTTGATCGCCTGCGCTTTCACCGCGGGTGCCGCGAGAACCAGCACGAGGCCCAGCACCAGTATTCGTATTGTTCTTTTCATCAGACTGTGGTTTATATTTTAGGTACCGATCGAGTTACATGGGCGTTATATCCCCGGGATGCATGCCTTCCCAGCCGACGAGACTGATCCCGGTGATCGTGAAACCTTTGTATTCAAATTTAAGGGTGTGGCGTGGACGCAGGTAAACTTTGCCCGAAACGGTCGCTCCGTTTTCGTCCACCGGATCTGATATTTCATCCGAGAAGTGTCCGATTACCGCCTCCCCTGCATAGAACAGCACGTCGAGTTTAAGCGGCGTGAGTTCACTTTCCGCCCCATCAAGGCGGGTGCCCGACGAAGGCAGGTACATGTCCTGGAAAGAATGAGTGACCGCCCGCTGACCTCCGACAGCATAGGAGACCAGCGTGTAGTCATCCGGCGACTCATCGCCGAAGAGGCCGTTAAATCCCAGCCGGGTGGACAAGCCGGTGTAACGTATATCTATGCGGGTGACCTGGGCGGGAAGATCGCGAAATTCGTGAACGATTGTTCCGGTGTAAAGCTGGCCCCCGTTGATGTCTATGGTATGTTGATTCTGTGAATCGGGATGCCCGATGGGATAAAGCATCAATTGGCATTGCAGGACGCGCAACGGACCGCACGGGCCGAACGCGTGCTCGGTTTGCGGTACAAGTGGCGCGGAAATGTAAGAATCGGCCAACGGCAATCCCTCGCTCATTTGCATGTTGCCGGTCTGGGCAAAAGCGGTGAGGGTACATGGACCCGGTTGCAGCTTGAAGCGAAGGATACCGTTTTGCATCAGTTCATTTTTGTCGAACGGCGCCGATACTTTCCTTGTGATCAAGTGGTTGCCACTTTCACCATGGAAAACGGCGGTGAAATCCGGAATCGAACCCTTTTGGATTTCAGGGACATAAAGCCAACAGTTATTTTCGTCCAGGAAATAATCGTTCGTACACGACACCGCCGTGTACGACAGCAGCATCACGCCGGCAACCATTCGGATGTATCTGGACAGGTGGCAACTCATGTTCAATCATTTAAAAGTGGATGTGCCTTTCGACCCCGGCACTGGGAAAGTAAAAAGTAGGAGGCGCTATCCCCGTGACGGGACAGCGTCTCCAAACCTGTTAGAGAGGAATCGTTTGGGAAATGATGTTTCCCCAATCAGCCAAATTCACCTGAATTGTAACGGGTGCATAAAATCCGACATCGGGAATACCCGGTTCGTCAGGATCGTCGATCCACTTCCCTGCGCTCTCCAGGGGAAGCGTCACCTCGAGGATGTTGTTGGCCGTCACACCTACGTTCACGGCGCCGCTCCAGGCTACGCGACCGCCGCTACTGCCCAAAGGCTGATTGGGTGCTTTGCCCAGAGGCACATAACCTGCCGGGGCCTTGCCGATCAGCACGACATCGAATTTTTCCGCACTGACGGTACCGCCGCCCGGGAGCATCAGAATATCTTTCCACAGGGTTACGTGTTCACCGGCATTGAGGATCGATTTGCCCGCACCGACCTGGTAACCGTCTGCCGCGGTCGGTTCCGTCGTCCGGAACGCTCCTTTGGTATAGAGCACAGCCGTTTCACGCTTCGGCGAGGCGTAGGTTACCGTACCGTCGGGACGCAGGCTGATCCCGGAGCGACGAATCCGGAAACTGGCCTCGGGAGCGGTAAAGCTCACCTGGTCGTTGCCATTGGCATGCTGGTCGATTCGAACGCGCATCAGGCTCACGGCACGCGTCAGATTGAAAACGGGCAGCGTGTTATTTTGATCCGCAACCACGGCAATATTCGGCTGCTTGGCCAGGAATATCTCCGCGGGTTCCGAATAGCCCGTAGAATTAGCCTCCGGATCGGGATGGGCAACGTCATAGGTCGGCTTGTCCGTTGCGTAAGCGGGATTCACCACCAGGTCCATCAGCAGGGCGCTGATCGCCCGGCCTTTGACATTCGAGGCATTCCAACCCTCTGCGGGCTTAATGGATGCGGTCTGCTGGGAATTGGCGATCACGTAAACATCATATTTCGATCCTCCTGTATTGGCGACGATATTGGTGAATGTGACCGTCTGCACTGCACCGTCGTTGGAGGTGGGAACCGGCGTGATGTTACGCGCATCCTTGACCCTGCTGGTGGTCTGGTCTACAAACAGGATCAGCAGATCCTTGATATTGCGGGACCAGGAGGTCGTAGGAAGGGTCGTTGAGGGCGTATAATCGGCCTTAGATTCCGGAGCCGGGTCCTTTGCGAACCCGAACGACACGGTAACCTTGCCCCCCTGGGCATCGTCCGGCCCCGGCGGGTCGCCCCCCTTGTTACAGGAGAGCAGACCCAGCGAGAGGACGAATGCGCAAACAGTTATTTTGAATGCATGTTTCATATCACAGATAAGATTGGGAATCGTTACGCTTAAATACCGGCGTGCTGTTCGACCACCGTCCAGGGCTGCACGTCGATCGTCGCCTTCATGTTTACGGTCTCTTCGACCGGTTTGCTCGGGTCGGGCGTCACGTCTCCCGGTTCACCGGCTCCCGGGCCGCTGATATCGTCGATGGAAACCTTGAAATAGGTATTACGCTTCACGGTGTATTTCAGGCTGGGGATGGTGATCTTGTTGTCGGCGATCCAGATCCCGTAGTAGCAGACGCCGTTGGTATATGTAACAACCTTCTCATTTGCTCCCACTGACGGCTGGGTTGCGTACACTCCCGGCTTATAGCTGGTAATATGGCTTTGGCCATCCGTCAGGGCGATCCGGTAGAAGGTGGTGCCTTTGTTGATCGTTCCACCACCCTGAATCTGGTCTGCATTGGGGGTCCAGGTGCCTTTCACCTCCAGATAGGTCGCTTTGGACATATAGACCGGTTTGTTGCTGTTTTCCGCCATGTAAGAGATATGGGAAGAAGCGGAAAGCAGGATCGCGTCGGTCTGGAAATAGTCGGCCGCAGTTACTTTTCCGGGGGTGACGTCGGTTGCAAACTCCTTGTCGTAATTGGGGGTCAGCAGGTCGGGTTGTTCATAGTTCGGACCGGCATAAACAGGCATCAGGTACATCTCCTTCGGGTTGTTGCACACCGTGTAGGAGATATCCTCCAACTTACCGCCCTCCTGGGTCACGGCGCCCGACAGGCTAAGGTCCACCTTCGCGCAAACGCGGCCCACCTTGATCGTGAAGTTGTTTTTCGAGCCACTAGTCACATCCTGGTCCACAGCCTTTTCAACGGTAACCACCGGCGCGTCGTTTTCCAGGTTGGTCATCCAGAATTCGTTGGCCTTCGTCACGTTATCCTTGAACTCCTGAAGGGACTCTACCTTCTGAATCTTTTTCTTGAACACGGACAACTCCATACCCGGCGCGATATTCAGGCCCGCCAGTTTGGCGTTCATGTTCACGCAGGCGAAGAGCTGTTTGGGACCGGTCGTGGTCGCGAACGTTTTGGTTTCGGTGTTCGCATCGAACGTTACGACCGAAGCCAGCGTTTTGTTGGCGAATACGTAAAGCGTAGCATTGGAAACTTTCCCCTCTTCGGCAGTACCGTTGGGATCATTCGCTTTACTCTGCAGTCCTGTCTGCGACAGGGTGATGCGTGCCGTTGTCGGGGTTCCGTCGGGGACTCCCGGAGTTTTGCCCGGGTCGGTCTTCGAACAGGAGGCCAGAGCCAGGACGCTCATCGCGATCCATCCAAATGCAAATTTTCTTCTCATGAGACTTGTCGTTTAGTTTAACATTCTTATAATAAGATTAATACCGTTCTTTTGTTGTTGAATGCCATTTGCTGTACCCGGCCACTCCCCGAAGGGGACGATCCCGAATAACAAGGCGACATGGAAAGGCCGTTCCGCAACAGAATAAAAAACATGCAGGAAAGAGACGGAGTGTTATCCCGTCTACGATAATCCGGTAAAATTTTTTCTGCCATACCCATCGTTCGTTCTGTAATTTGTCTGCCGATTCCAGCCTTACAATGCCGTTCGTATACTTATTTAAAAAATACGGCTCTATTCTAAATAGAGCCGCATACATAAATACAATATATATAACACTGACATACAACAATATATGCACACATTATCCAGATATATGTTTCAGTTAAAAGACATGTATATGATAATATTTATAAAATTACACTTAACCATTGGTTAATAATGAATTAACTGACGCATTTCCTGAAACATTACTGAAACAGATCCGACCGGACGACTCGCGTAAAGGCCCCCAAATAAATAAACCATGCACAGCAATACGGAACCAAAACTACATGATCTGCTTTATCTTAAAGAACACCTTACCTGCAACCGCTACCTGGCCGACATCAGAACCGGATTTGTCTTTAAAAAACTAAAAAAGGGAAACATGTTCGGCCTTGAGCAAGGGCTATCCCACCAATTGCTGGTTTTCCTCGAAGGGAGCTGTACGATCGATTACGGATGCTTTCTCGGGAAAAAATTTTCGGCGGGAGAAATGGTACTTATCCATCGGCGTTCCAGTTATGTAGGGCAAGTAACAGAAGACATGAAAATCGTGGTCATGTCGTTCGACTGCCTGATCGGGGAATGTGACAAACTGGTGTTTGAGTCATATGCGAATTACCGTTCCAGTATCAAATACGATTTCCGTGCTACCCCGATCCGTTACCCGCTGACTGATTTTTTTCACCTGCTGATCTATTACTTGCAAAACGGGATCAACTGTGCACACCTGCACGAAATCAAGCACAAGGAGCTTTTTCTCTGCCTGAGATGGTTTTACACCAAGGAAGAAATCACTTACCTGTTTTATGAACTCATCGGCAAATCAATGGATTTCAGGCAGTTCATATATGACAATTACAAAAAAGTAAGTTCCATCGCAGAGCTCATCGAGTTATCCAATGTCAGTAAGCCCGTCTTTTATCGGCGCTTCAAAAAAGAGTTTGGGGCCTCCGCTTATCAATGGATACTGAAACACCGCCGGGAAGAGATTATTCGGATGGTTGTCAATCCGCAGATATGTATCGATGACCTGTACGAGAAATTCGGTTATGCCTCCAAAGAGAGTTTCCACAATTTTTGCAGGAAGGAATTCGGTTGTACACCAAAACAGCTGATGAACCGGTACAGAAGTATCGCCAGTCAGCATGCAGACACGGGTACCTCCTCATACCGGCACTGATTTTATCATTCGGAGCTGCGCTGAATATCACTGATCCTCAATTCTGTTCTTTTATGAAGGATTGGCTGTCAACAACCGAATCTGACACAAAAAATGATTGAAAAGATACTTTTGATGGTATATCGTAAAATGAAAACGAGCTACCTTTGTACTACAGAAATTGAACAGGATGACAGGTTCGGAGCTTTCAAAAAAAATGCGGCTCTATTTAGAATAGAGTCGCATTCAGACAAATATAAGAATAAATTTTATTTTTTGTTCCGTTAACCGTGTTTTTTCGTGCGGAAAATTCAAAAAAAACACGATTATCACAACTCGGATAGCTGTTCATTGACCTTATCGAGGATACTTTGATCAAATTTCTGCAGATAAATCCGTGTTGTTTCCTCCGAGGTATGTCCGAGCCCCTCACTGATCACAGCCATCGGGGCACCGCTCCGACGGGCTTGGGTAGCCCAGCTATGCCGCGCCACATAGGTCGTCAGCTTGGTCTCAATTCCAAGCATGCGCCCAACCTGCTTCAGGTTGCGGTTGACCCGTTCCAGTGCCAAACGATACTGTTTATAAAGTGGCTTGGGGCTGTTGGGATTCAGGATCGGAAAAACGTATTCCGTATTGTTATCGTATTTGTTAATCAGCGCAGACAATTGGGGAGTAAGACCGATGCGTAACCGCTGTTTGGTTTTTTTACGGTAGTAATCGATCTCCTGGCGGCTCCTTTTCAGGAAAACAATGTCCACGAAAGACATGCCCCGGGAAAAGAAACTAAATAAATACAAATCCCGTGCAAGCTCCAAATGGGGTTTGTGCGAAAGTTCCAATTCAGCCATTCGCCGTATCGTATTCCGGTCTATGGCACGTTTAACCGTCTCACGCGGTTTCACCCGCAGAAGCTTGAACGGGTTCTCTTCCGTAGGACGCAAACCGTCAAGCACCGCCTGATGAAACATCGATTTAAGGTTGCGCATATAGAAACAGACCGTATTATCGGTCACGCCCCGGCGGTGGAGAAACTGTTCGTACCCCCGCAGAAATGTTGTGTCGAGCTGATTGAGGGTAACCTGCCGCTGGCCGATGAACGTCGCAACCGATGAACGGGTGCTCCGGTATGCAGCCGCCGTACCGTCTTTGCCCATATTCTGTTTCAGCCGGATCTGGGTATCCATATAATGGAGCAGGCTGAGCGGATTATGCTCGACTTTGTAATGAGAAAGAATATCCCCTACCGTATAATCGGTTTGCCGCCTTTCGAGCGCATCGATGTGCGACTGAATATTACGATACTGTTTCCCGAGGTTGCGGTTAATGCTCCTGATCTCCCGGAGTGAACGCCGGGTATCGGACACATAACAAACCTTATGATTCACCGTGTCGAACTCATCCGCAAATATTCTATAAGGTGTATATATAAGTTTTTTTTTGCGCCGATGGATGATCTGGAACACCAGCGGGAAAGTTCCGTCTTTGTGAATCTGGTCCTTATTCAATAACAATTTTATACTCGCCATACTTGAATCCTATACGCAATCTTATACGAAAATTATTTCCCTATAGTACATGGTTTGATTTACTTTCCCACAACTTCATGGTACTCATCCCACACCACATTCATGTCGCGCTTTAATTCTCCCCGATCTCCAGATGTTTTTCCGTTACCCCGTATCCACTCCCTGCAATAAATAATAAGAGGGAACGCTGAACAATAAAAACGGAAGGAGGTTACGATATTCCTCGTAACCTCCTTCCGTTTTTATTGCTGTCCCGTTTCAGCCTTGAGTCGGACATCTGAACACCCAAGTCCGATAAACCCAACTTTCGAACAGGATTAACTTCGGCCCGCAAATTTCAGCCGGCAAGAAGCCTGCTATCCCTATTTCTGGGACAGATTATCCCGGTTCAACAAATTACATTTACAACGGGTCAGGATCTCGATACAGCGGTCGAGGTCGGTCGGCCGGATGACCACCCGGGCCGTATCCCCGTCGGAAAAAGCGTACATATACTCGATAAACACATCCTCTCGGGCCAGGCAGTCGAGTACGATTGAAAGCGCTCCCGGTTCATTGGGACAGCAAAAACAGACAACTTCGGTCACACTGATCCCGAAACGCGCTTCCTTGAGCGCACTAACGGCCCGTCCCACATCCGATACGATCATACGCAGGATGCCGAATTCACCGCTGTCGGCCAGACTGAATGCCGTCATATTCACACCGTTGCTTCCCAGTATTTGGGTCACTTCGTTGATCCGTCCGGTTTTGTTTTCGACGAATACGGAAAGCTGTTTGATTTTCATAGTTCTGCGGTATTTGCGATTGACTGTAATGGTTCAGACCGGGCATCAGTGCAGGATCCGTTTGTCGATCACCCGGCGCGCTTTCCCTTCGCTGCGTTCGATGCTCGAAGGCTCTACCAGCTTGATATCGGCTTTCAAGCCCAATACGCTGTGCAACCGGGCAGCGAGCCGCTGCCTGAGCCCGATCATCTTGCTGACCTCGTCCGAATAAAAGCCGTCGCGAACCTCGACCTGTACTTCGAGGCTGTCGAGATTCTGTACGCGGTCAACCACCAGCAGGTAATGCGGCTCGAACTCTTCCATTTCGAGGATGACACTCTCGACCTGGGACGGGAAGATGTTGACACCCCGTATTATGAGCATATCGTCGCTGCGGCCTACGATGCGGCTCATACGCACGTTGGTACGTCCGCACGGGCACGGTTCATCGGTCAGCGAACAGAGGTCTTTGGTCCGGTAGCGCAGCAACGGCATCCCCTCTTTGGTCAGCGTCGTGAAAACCAGCTCCCCCTGCTCGCCGTACGGCAGCGGTTCCAGCGTATCGGGCGAGATGATCTCGGGCAAAAAATGATCTTCTATAATGTGCGACCCGTTCTTGCAGGCGCATTCGTGCGACACCCCCGGCCCCATGACTTCGCTTAGTCCGTAAATATTGTACGCATTTACTCCCATTTTGGTTTCGATCTCGCGGCGCATGTTCTCGGTCCACGGTTCGGCCCCGAAGATACCGGTTTTCAGGCGGAACTCCTCCCGGGGAATCCCGGCCTGGGCCATCGCTTCGGCCAGGTAAAGGGCGTATGAGGGAGTGCAGGTGATAGCGGTCGCTCCGAAATCGTGTATCAGCTTGATGTGCTTCGCCGTATTGCCGCTCGACATCGGAATGACGGTCGCCCCCAGGTGCTCCACCCCATAGTGCAACCCCAATCCGCCGGTAAACAGACCGTAACCGTACGCCACCGAAAAGATGTCGTTACAGTCGGTCCCGAAAGCGCTCAGGCAGCGGGCGATCATCTCCGACCAGATGGCCAAATCGCGGCGGGTATAGCCTACCACGGTGGGAGAGCCCGTCGTACCCGAAGAGGCGTGCAGGCGCACGATCTGCGACATCGGAACGGCGAAAAGCCCGTACGGATAGTTATCCCGAAGGTCCTGCTTGGTGGTAAACGGCAGCTTGACGACATCGTCCACCGTCCGGATATCGTCCGGCGTCACGTCCATCTCCTGCATTTTGCGGCGGTAAAACGGCGTATTGTGATAGACTCTCTCGACGAGCTTATGCAGGCGTTCTCCCTGGAGGGCGCGCATCTGCTCGCGTCCCATACACTCTTTGGGTTGGTTCCAGATCATGGTTTCAGGTTATTTCCAACTTATTTCAATCTATTCCGGATGTTTACGGTGCAGTTTGCCTGCGCTCCGCATTATTCCGGCGGGCCTTCAGTTTTTTCAAAGACCCCTTACAACAACCATTCGCAACGGTTAATGATCCAGGCGGAATGCCCGCAGGCGGTCGTCCAGCACTCCGTACAAATCTTCACTCATGCGCGAACAACAGGCCCGGATACCCTGTTGCTCGCTGCCGGTGGTGGAGAGCGAAATCGAACTGATCCCGTAATAAAGCAGTTCGCGCATCAGCTCGCCGCAAGGCATCCCGCCGTATCCGATCGTAAAGAAGAACCCGTCCGAGATCGCCCGGTCGATATCCTTGTCATAAACGACATGAAAGCCGTGTTTCTCGAAAAGGTCTTTCATCCTGCGGGAACGGCGGGCGTACTCCGAAGTCTCCTTCACGAAATCGAACCGGCCCTCGGTTGCGGCCCGCAACATGGCAGCGTAGCCGAATTGGGTCGAGTGCGTGATGCCCGAGGTAATCATATAAAGGATCGACCCGATGAGCGTCGGTCCGAAAATTCCCGCCCCGGCATACCTTTCGGCCAAAGCCGGGAAACGGCGCCCGAACAGGCTGTCGGAGATACAGAGCATAGCCGCGCGCTGGCCGGCATAGCTGAATATCTTCGAAGAGGAAAGCATCAGGATGTAATTGTCGGTATAGCGTGCGGCCGTAGGAATATAAGGCGGTTCAAACGGACGGCCGAAGTCGCTGCGGAAGTCCATGCCGAAATAAGCGAGGTCTTCCAACACGACGGCACCATACCGGGTAGCCAGTTCGCCCAACACCTGCAGTTCACTTTCCGTCAGCGAAATCCAAGCCGGGTTATTGGGATTCGAATAGATAATCCCGGCGATATTCCCCTTTTCGAGATAACTTTCCAACTTCGCCCGCAGTTTCTCGCCCCGGAAATCGTGTACGTCGAACTGCACATGCGGAATACCGAGTACTTTGAGCTGCGACTTTTGAATGGGAAAACCGGGATCGATGAAAAGAACGGTATTCTTCCCCGGATCACACTGGGTACAGGCGATGAACGATCCGAACGACCCGGCCACCGACCCGGTTACCGGGACACAGGCCGCCGCCGAAATATCGACATCCAGAAAAGCTTTCACAAAACGGGACGCCTCCGTTTTAAGCTCCGGAATGCCTTCGGCCGCCGGATAAATGGCCGGAATCCAAGTATCGAGCGCCTGTTTCTCGGCTTCGGTACCGATCCTGCACGGTTCCAAACCCGGCACGCCCTGGTCCATCCGGATAAACGGGATGCCCGTCAGCTCCTCCAGGCGAGAAGCCAACAACACGACCTGCCCGATCGTCGCTTGCTCCAGATCGGTGATTTTCAACTCGTCGACCACCCGGTCGACGAGTTCTTGGCTGTATACCCTATTTTGCATGAGCCGCCGAATTTACCTGGTGCTCGCCAGCTTCCCGTCCCACCCGGAAAGCCAACCGGTTCATCTCTACGATCCGATCTCCTTTTGAAGCGAAAAAATCCGCCACAACAGCTTCCAACAGCTCCGCATCGAACCCCAGCACGACCGAAGCAGCCCCGAGCAACACCATATTCACGGCCCGGGGAACCGAATTCTCTTTTGCCAACGCATCGGCGTCGATCAGGATCACCCGGGGCTGCGTGCGCAACGCATCGAGCAGAGCCGTATGGTCGGGGTAATTGGGAATATTGACGAACGGGGCGGCATTGGTCACGATCCACCCCCCGTCCGAAAGATAAGGCAGGTAGCGGAGCGCTTCCATCGGCTCCAACGCGAGAATGGCGCCGGCTTTACCCTTGGGAATCAGGTCGGAATGGATCGGCGAGGAACTCAGCCGCAAGTTCGACTGCACGTCGCCCCCGCGCTGGCTCATGCCGTGCACTTCGGCCTGCTTGACATGCAGTCCCTTACGCAGGGCGGCTTCCCCGATGATGGCGGCGATGGAGAGGATGCCCTGTCCCCCGACGCCGGAAAGGATAATATCCAGTTTCATGTTATGCTTTCGATTTCTTAAGATTTCTTTTCAGGGTCTGGATGCATTCGCGCCGGGGTATGATGACCGATACGCCCGGGTATTCGATCTCCTCGCGCAACACGTTGCGGATTTCGTCGTAGTTTTTAGCCATGGGTACCACCACGCGCACATGCTCCTTCTCGACGCCCACGCCCAGGCAAATGGCTTCCAGCTTCCCGGTGCCGGCCGAGTCCTGACCGCCGGTCATGGCCGTAGTCAGGTTGTCCGAAATCACCACGGTAATGTTAGCCCGTGAATTCACGGCATCCAGCAGGCCCGTAATGCCCGAATGCGTGAAAGTCGAATCCCCGATCACGGCAATGGAGGGAAACAGTCCGCCGTCGGCAGCCCCTTTGGCCATCGTGATCGAAGCCCCCATGTCCACACAAGAGTCAATCGCCCGGAAAGGCGGCAGGGCTCCGAGGGTATAGCAACCGATATCACTGAATATCTTGCTATTTTCATACTCCTTAGCCACTTCGTTAAGCATCTCGTACACGTCGCGGTGGCCGCAACCGGCACACAACGCGGGCGGCCGGGGAACCACACGCGCACAGGCATCGGCCACAGGAGCGGCCGGCAATCCCAAAGCCGCACGTACATTGTCCGGGGTCAACTCGCCCGCACGGGGCAACTCGCCGCTCATGCGGCCTTTGATCTTGCCGCTCTCGTCCAGCAACCCGCGCAGTTGCTCTTCGACGAACGGCTGGCCGTCCTCGAGCACCAAAATTTCATCGCATTCGGCCACCATGCGGCGAAGCGTCTCCACCGGCAGTGGATATTGCGAAATTTTCAACACCGTCCGTCCGCAACCTTCCGGATAATTCTCCATCAGGTAATTGTAAGCAATACCGCAGGCGACCACTCCCCGGCGGTCGCCCGGCCGGTAGCTGTTGTAAGGCGATGCGCCTGAAAGCCGCTGCAAATCGGCCTGAACAGCCAGCAATTCGTTATAACGGCGGCGGGCATTGACCGGCAACAGCACCCAACGGGCACGGTCTTCGGGGAAAGAGAGCGGGTTCTCATCCCGGGGAACGGCAGGAACCACTACGGCGCGGGAATGGGCCATACGGGTAGTCAGCCGCATCAAAACCGGAAGTTTCACGCGTTCCGACAGATCGAAAGCATCGCGTACCATATCGTAAGCCTCCTGCTGGGACGAAGGTTCGAAAATGGGGACCATGGCGAATTTGCCGTAGAAACGGGAGTCCTGTTCGTTCTGCGAGGAGTGCATCGACGGGTCGTCGGCCACCAGCACGACCAACCCGCCATGGGTTCCGGTCATGGCCGAATTGACGAAGGCGTCTGCCGCCACGTTCAGACCCACATGCTTCATGCAGACCAAAGCGCGCTTACCGATGAAGGAGACCCCCAGAGCGGCTTCCATAGCCGTCTTTTCGTTCGTGCACCAATCGCAATATACTCCCCGGCCCCGGCCCAGGGGAGAACTTTGGATGTATTCGGTGATTTCGGTGGAAGGTGTGCCGGGATAGGCGTACACGCCCGAAATCCCTGCATGCAGGGCGCCCAGCGCCACGGCCTGGTCGCCCAATATCAACAGTTTATCTTTCATGATTCGATTAAAGTAAAAGCATCGGCATCCCGAAGGGCCGGAAATTTAGCCCGGAACGCTTCCAAGGCCTTCAGGTCGGCTTCACCCTGAACGGCCTCTTCACGACCGGGAGTCGCGGCCGCGACGGTTTCGCCCAGAAAACCGATCAGCGCACTCGAACCGTCATAGGCCAAGGCCGGATCGTCACCCGTGCGGTTGACTCCCGCGACATAGCATTGGTTCTCGACGGCACGGGCCCTCAACAGTGCATTCCACGCCGAAATACGCACCGTCGGCCAGTTGGCGACATAAAGAATCATGTCGTAATCGCCCCGGTTGCGGGCGAAAACCGGAAAACGCAGGTCATAACACACCTGCAACAGGATGCGGAACCCGCAATGCTCCACAACGACACGTTCCGTACCGGCGGTATAGCGCTTGTCTTCCCCGGCGAAGGAGAACAGATGCCGTTTGTCGTAAGTGGCGTAACTGCCGTCGGGCTTGACAAAATAAAACCGGTTGTAGTAGCGGCCGTCGGCCTCGGTAGCGACACTACCGCCCACGGCCGCGTTCCTCGCGGCCGCCACGGAGCGCATCCAGGCAAGAGTCTCGCTATCGGCAGGTTCGGCCGTTTCGGTTGGATCGGTACAAAAACCGGTCGTGAACATCTCGGGAAGCACGATCAGGTCGGCCGCCGGAAGGTCCGAAATCAATTCTTCGGCCCGGCGGCGGTTGGCCCGAGGGTCTTTCCAGCGGATATCGGTTTGGAGCAAAGATATCTTCATACGGGTTATTAACACGATTTTGAGTCAATAAAGTTACTCAATATTCTGAATATAACAACTTGTTGAATTTTCAAGATACGACGGATCGGTAACCTGCACTTGGTTTTACGGCACGAAAACTGTTAGAGATCAGAAGTAAATTTCCCAAAACCCCGCGACAATGGCTAAAAGTAAAAACATTACGACCATGCAGCTCGCGCTGATGACGGCAGCGGCCGTGATCAGCCTGCGCGGGCTGCCGATGATGGCCCAGGAAGAGCTTACGATGTTCTTCTACATTTTCTTCGCGACCTTTCTGTTCCTCATTCCCGCCGCACTGGTCGGAGCCGAACTGGGCAGCGCATTCGCCTCCCGAGGCGGAGGCGTCTACTCCTGGGTGAAAGAGGCTTTCAACCCGCATCTGGGCTTTACGGCCATCTTCCTCCAGTGGATTCAGAACGTGGTGTGGTACCCCACCGTCCTGGGATTTGCCGCCGCATCCATCGCGTACATGATCGGGGTACCCGACCTTGCGCAAAACGGCGTTTTCGTCGGACTCTTCTCGATCATTATGTACTGGTTCGCCACATGGGTGACGCTCAAGGGCACATCGACCGTCTCCGGAATCACGAGCAAGGGCTTTATCATCGGAACCGTACTGCCCGGCGTGGTCATCATCGCACTGGCCTTGATCTGGGTATTGGGCGGTAACGAAATCGCCTTCCAGCACATTCCGGAAAAGGTTTCGCAGGTCGTTAACGCCAGCGCAGGACACGCCCATCCCCGCCTTTTCCCGCACATCACGGGCATGAACGACATCGCTTTCCTGGCGGGAATCCTGCTGCTTTTCGCCGGCGTCGAAGTTCATGCGGTCCATGCCCCCGAACTGAAACAACCGCAAAAACAGTTCCCGCGCGCCATGTTCATAGCCGCTTTCATCTCGTTCGGGCTGTTCACGCTGGGTTCGCTGGCCGTAGCCATTATCACGCCTTACAACCAGATTAATCTCCAGTCGGGGTTGTTCACCACGTTCGACATCGCATTCAAGCATTACCATGTCGGTTGGCTGACCAATGTCCTGAGCCTGCTGATCGCATTCGGCGCGCTGGCAAGCGTAATGTCATGGATCTCGGGTCCCAGCCGCGGCCTGCTCTGGACGGCTAAAGAGGGTCAACTGCCCGATTTTATGAAAAAGACCAATAAAAACGGCAGTCAGATCAACATCCTGCTCATCCAGGGTTGTATCGTTACCGTACTCTCGTCGCTCTACATCGTGATGAAAGACGTGAGCGTGGCTTTCTTCCTGCTGAGCGCTCTGACCATCGGCCTCTACCTGATTATGTATATGCTGATGTATGCTGCCGGCATCCGCCTACGCTATACGCAACCCCAACTGCCCCGCAGCTACCGTGTACCGGGTGGCAACGCCGGGATGTGGATCATCGGCGGGGGCGGCTTCCTGGCCGTGCTGTTCGCTTTCACCGTGACATTTTTCCCGCCGTCACAGTTACCTGTAGGCAGTCCGACGCTCTATACGGCACTGGTCGCCACCGGGACGGTCATATTCCTGGCCATCCCGATCATCATCAGCGTGGTAATGGGACGCCGCGACCGACGACAGCAACAGCAACAGCAACAGCAACAGCAAAACACACCAATCCAGTAGTTACGGATAGACAACGACAAAGCCATGCCGGTCTGTTGGATCTGCATGGCTTTATTCATGTTACCGGATATCCCGCAGCCAATAGCGTAGTCAAGTAGTCGCAAATCCGGATTATGGCCTGAATCCTCCGAAAAACCGCACCGATTTATGGCATTATTCCGGTCAGTTCATCATCCTGTACTGATTCGGGGTCTGGCCGACAATCCTTTTAAACAGCCGCGTGAAATGCTGCGGATATTTGAACCCGAGTTCGTAGGCAATCTCGCTGATCGACTTGCCCGTGTCGAACACCCGTTCCTTGGCCAGGTCGATCAGCTTCATCTGGATATGTTCCTGTGCCGTCCGGCCCGTCTCTTTTTTAATCAGGTCACCGAAATAGTTGGGCGAAAGATGCAATTTCCCGGCACAGTATCCCACCGACGGCAATCCGATCTGCTGGGGCCGGTCCGAAACGAAGTATTCGTCGAGCACGTTTTCGAAACGCACCAGAATATCGCGGTTCACTTCGTTGCGCGTAATGAACTGCCGTTCGTAGAAACGCACGCAGTAATCGAGCAGCAACTCGATATTCATCGCGATAATCGTCTTGCTGTGACGGTCGACCCCATGTTGTAACTCGTGCCGGATCCGCCGCAGGCAATCCACGACGACCTGCCGCTCCTGCTCCGAAAGGTGCAGCGCCTCATTCACCTCATACGAGAAAAAGGTGTAATTTTTCATATTGCGTCCCAGCGAAGTCCCGCGGATCAGGTCGGGATGGAACAGCAGGGCCCATCCTTTGGGCTGGAACACCTCTCCGTTATCCTCGAAACCGATGACCTGACCCGGAGCGAGGCAAACGATCGTACCTTCCTGATAGTCGTAATACTCGCGCCCGTAGATCATATCGCCGCACTTGACCTCTTTCAGGAATACGGTATAAAATCCGTAGGTCTGGCGCTGGTGCGACAACCGACGGGCCTGCGACATGTCGATCACGCTGACCAGCGGATGCAGGGTTTCGACGCCCACGCGTTCGTTATACTGAAAAATATTTTCGATGTGTATGATCTTATCCATAGCTTTCGGATTTGGTTTCGTACAAATTTAATGTTTTTCACCGCGCCTGCATCGTTGCGGATGCGAAATCGGTAATCATGGTAAAAAACCCTGTAATGCGTCTACAAAACCGGCTGTAAGCATACCGTAATTTTGCTGCATCAACAGAACCAGGAGCACTACAACCGGAAAATGAAGTACGAAAACAGGGAGCCTGCCGCCCCGGATGTAATCCATCATCGCCCCGGGGAGAGTACAGCCTTCCGCAATGACGCCCGGAGACCGCCCCGACGCAACAGCGGACAAATACACGAAACTAAAACGCAATCATGAAAACAAAAATCATTTTAACCGCACTTACCGCAATGATGATTACACACGACGGCCTGAATGCCCAGACGGCGAAGGCCCCTAAAAAAATGTTGGTTGCCTACTTTTCACACAGCGGCAACACCCGTACCGTAGCCGAACAGATCCGGGAAGCGACGGGAGCGGATATTTTCGAGATAGAACCTGCCGCGGCCTACCCCACTAACTACCAGGCGGTAGTCGACCAGGCGAAGAAAGAGGTGAACTCCGGCTTCAAACCGGCCCTGAAATCAAAACCCGAAAACCTCGGAAAATACGACATCATTTTCGTCGGATCACCCTGTTGGTGGTACACGATCGCGCCGCCGGTCGCGACTTTCCTCTCTTCGTACGACCTCTCGGGTAAGACCATCGCCCCGTTCATGACGCACGAAGGCAGCCGCATGGGGCACAGCGAAGCCGATATCAAAAAACTGTGTGCAGGCGCGACTTTGCTTCCGGGATTGCCTGTCCGGGGCGGCAGCGTGCAAGAGGCCGCTCCGGAAGTGGCCAAATGGTTGCGAAGAATCGGAGTGATCGAATAAATTTTATTATATTGCCAAGAGGACACCGACACGATAACAAGAGTACTATAACAAGCGGGGTACACGGGACATTCCCGCATTTACGGGCCAAACAGCACGGACATTCACAGCCGGAAGCACCAAGGTCTTGCACGGATGATTGTGCCCGGTTTCAGACAAACAATATATACATTCGTTGTTATGAACGCTACGTTTACTTTTTTGACTCCTGCAACCGGATAAACCTATGCTGCGAAAAATAAGAATCACGGCTGCTGCCGTCTGTTGTATGTTGATCACGCTGCTGTTCCTCGACTTCACGGGAACGCTCCACGCATGGTTCGGATTTCTGGCAAAAATACAGTTCCTGCCCGCACTGCTTGCCCTGAACTTCGGCGTGGTTGCAGCACTGATCGTACTCACGTTGCTGTTCGGACGCGTCTACTGTTCGGTGATCTGCCCGCTGGGCGTGATGCAGGATGCGGTTTCGTGGATCGCGGGAAAACGAACGAAAAACCGGTTCCGCTACTCACCGGCCCTCTCGTGGTTGCGGTACGGTGTGCTCGCGCTTTTCATCGCAGCCGCCGTGGCCGGAATCGGCTCTTTCGTCGCACTGCTGGCACCCTACAGCGCTTACGGGCGCATTGTCTCGAATCTCATCGCACCGCTGTACCTCTGGGGCAACAATCTGCTCGCCTACCTGGCCGAACGGGCCGGCAGCTATGCGTTTTACAGGGCCGACGTATGGATGAAGGGAATCGCCACGCTGGCCGTAGCGGCCGGAACATTCATTATTTTAGCAGTAGTAGCATGGCATAACGGTCGTACCTACTGCAACACGATTTGCCCGGTGGGGACGGTATTGGGACTCTTCTCACGTTTTTCTCTGCTGGCTCCGGTCATCGACACCTGCAAATGCAACGGCTGCGGCCTGTGCGCACGCAACTGCAAAGCGTCGTGTATCGACCCGAAAGCGCACCGCATCGACCTGAGCCGTTGTGTTGCCTGCATGGATTGCATCGGGAAATGCCGCCAACAGGCCATCCATTACCGATTGCGCACCGGCAACGCGCCGTTCCGCGCCCACCCTGTCGAGCCGCCACAACAACCAGCAAAAAAACAGATCCAAGCGGAAACGGATACAACATCCTCCCCGATACCACCGGAAACCGGAAGAACAAGGGATGCAACCGTGCAAACCCAATCCCGACCGGCTAGCCAAGATGCCCAAGTGCGGGAAGGGTTATCTTCAAACGAAACTTCGGCTCCCGGCATTTCCCGGCGCAATTTTCTGTCACTGACGGCGATGCTGACCGCAGGATCGTTCGTACGGGCGCAGGAGATGAAGGTCGACGGCGGTCTGGCTGCTATCGAGGAGAAAAAAATTCCGAACCGCACCACACCGCTCGTTCCCGCCGGGGCCCGAGGCCTGTGGCACATGGCGCGGCATTGTACGGGTTGCCAGCTCTGCGTGGCGGTCTGCCCGAACGGGGTCCTGCGCCCTTCATCGGCGCTGGCGACCCTGATGCAGCCCGAAATGTCCTACGAACGCGGATATTGCCGCCCCGAATGCACCAAATGCGCGGAAGTATGTCCCGCCGGAGCAATCCATGAAATCACCCCGGCCGACAAATCCGCCATTCAGATCGGGCATGCAGTCTGGATCAGGGAGAACTGCGTGCCGCTGCGCGACGGGGTGGACTGCGGCAATTGCGCACGCCACTGTCCGACGGGAGCGATCCTGATGGTGCCTTCCGATCCGGAGATGTCCGATTCGCCGAAAATCCCGGCCGTCAACGAAGAAAAGTGTATCGGCTGCGGAGCCTGTGAAAACCTATGCCCGGCACGGCCTTTCAGCGCGATCTATGTCGAAGGGCACCGCCGGCACAGAATTATCTAAGCGAACGAACGATGGAGACGAAAGACAGCAAACGCATGAATCGCAGGGCATTCCTCAAAGCGTTGGGAGACGGGTCCGCCCGCCTGGCGGGGGCCTCCGCAATCGCCGGTACGGTCGCTGCGTTGGCCGGATGCGGACCGAAACACCGCGAAGGTACCGCAGCAGCCCCCGGAGAAGTTCCCACAGACAAGATGACCTACCGGACCAATCCGCACACCGGCGACCGGGTATCGCTGCTGGGCTACGGCTGCATGCGCTGGCCGACCCGGCCGCGCAGCGACGGCAAAGGCGACGAAGTGGACCAGGAAACGGTGAACGAGCTGGTCGATTATGCCATCGGACACGGCGTAAACTATTTCGACACATCGCCGGTCTATGTGCAGGGACTTTCGGAACGGTCGACCGGCATTGCACTGAGCCGTCATCCCCGCGACAAATATTTCCTGGCGACGAAGCTCTCGAATTTTTCGAATTACACGCGTGAAAATTCGCTGGCCATGTACCGCCGTTCGCTCGAAGAGTTGCAAACGGACTATTTCGACTACTACCTGCTCCACTCGGTCGGCGGCGGCACGGGGATTCCGCTGGTGCGGGCCCGTTATTTCGACAACGGCATGATGGATTTCCTGCTCCGCGAACGCGAAGCGGGGCGCGTACGTAACCTGGGCTGGTCGTTCCACGGCGATGTCCGGGTGTTCGACTACATGCTTTCGCTCGACATCCCGTGGGATTTCGTGCAGATCCAGATGAACTACGCCGACTGGCGGCATGCGCAAGGACGCAACGTCAACGCCGAATACCTGTACGGCGAACTGGAGAAACGGAATATTCCGGTGGTCATCATGGAACCGCTGCTGGGGGGACGCCTGACGCGACTGAACGACCATCTGGTAAGCCGACTCAAAACACGCCGCCCGGACCAAAGCGTCGCGTCGTGGGCTTTCCGTTTCGCGGGCTCGTTTCCCGGCGTGCTGACCGCCCTGAGCGGCATGACCTATATGGAACACCTGCAGGACAACATCCGCACCTACTCCCCGCTGGAACCATGCTCCGAAGAGGAGTTCGCACTGCTCGAGGAGACCGCCCGGATGATGCTCGAATATCCCACCATTCCGTGCAACGACTGCCAATACTGCATGCCGTGCCCTTACGGAATAGATATCCCGGCCATCCTGCTGCACTACAACCGCTGCATCAACGAGGGGAACATTCCCCACAGCCGGCAGGATGGAAATTACCGCAAGGCGCGCCGGGCATTCCTGATCGGTTACGACCGCAGTGCGCCGCGCCTGCGGCAGGCCAGCCATTGCATCGGCTGCGGCCAATGCACGCCGCACTGTCCGCAGAGCATCGATATCCCGCAAGAACTGCACCGCATCGACGACTTCGTCGAACGACTCAAACAGGGCACGCTATAACCTACCGACATCCGATAAAGTCCGACGAGTATGCAAGTCTTTCTCTCCATGGTATGAATCTTGCCGTAGTATAAATTAAAACATTCCTAAATACGACATGCCATGAAACGAAATGAACATGCTAACACTCCCGCCGCAGGAAAATCCATCGCCGGCCCCTGCCATCCGAAAGTCAAGACGCAACTCACGCTGAACGACCTCGGCAAGGAGAAAATCCACAAAAGCCACGAAGTCACCCAAACCCAGCTCGAACAGGACGTGGTGACCGTCAATCCCGACATCAACAGCATGGAGAGCCGCGGATAAAAAACAGTGTATCCGGCTTTTTTAAAATATTCAATAGCCCGACACCTAACAAAAAGCCAGTTACGACGGGCATTCCAGAAGGAATGCCCGTATTTTTTTCGCGTAGAGCACATTCATCGGATCGAAATTTTAAAAATATTTATTTGCATCATCTTGTCTCAAAGTGTTTTGCAATACAGAATTGTATATTATATTGTAATCACCAATCATTATCCTCAAAACACTCGAATCCATGAAAAGACTATTGCTCATCGCTGCCTGCCTGGCTTTTCTGGCGGGTTGCACGAAAGAAGACAACGTAGTCCGACAAAAGGCGAATCTGGCCACGAAGGCTACACAGGCACATCTGAATATCCAATTTATGAGTTTTGGAAACACGCTGAATTTTTACATCCCGGAATGGGACCGATACGAACTGACCCGGGTGGCCATCACTCTTTACAATGTCTATATCTGGCCGGGAGCAGAATCTCCGCCCATTTTTAACACGTCCACATGGCAATATGTCACATCTCAAGTTATCATAGCTGAAGCTTCGTTATCCGAAAACGCTTTAATCCATTTGACTCCCGAGAGTTATATGGATGCAAACAGTGTCAACATTCGGAGTAATGGAAACTATTCCTTTGCCTGGACCGTCACTGGCATAAATACAGGTTCATCCGGCTCCGGTGGCGGCGACAGCGGTGGCGGCACTAATCCTCCCGGAGGCGGAGGTAACGGAGGATGCGATTCATGTCCCGCAAGAAGCGTATTCAATGTACCGGAACAATAAATATTATCAAAGCCGGTAGGCGCAGTCAGTATAGCCAAAGAAGGGCGCAGAAAAGTCTGCGCCCTTCTTGTTATTTATCCATCCGGACAACCTATAGCTTCTCCACCCGGCGGAAATTGGGTGCAAGCCATTGCATAACACCCCAACTGATGATATAAGCCGTGGCGCAAATGATGAACATGATTCCGTAACCCACGGTGATATCGCCGAGCGCTTTGTAATGGTCGAACAACCCGCCTGCCAGCTTCGCGATCAGGATGCCGCCCACGGCCCCGCCCATGCCGCCGATACCGGTTACGGTAGCCACAGCGCGCTTGGGAAACATGTCGGATACGGTCGCAAACAGGTTCGCGGCAAATGCACAGTGTGCCGCGCAGGCAATGCTGATAATCAGAATCGCATACCACATATTCACATCGCCGGCCGCCTGTGCGAAAAGAACCAGCAGCGGCAACAGGGCGTAAAGCAACATGGAACGCTTGCGGGCGCGCCCAGCCCCCATTCCCCGGTCGATAAACAGCTTGGGAAGCCAACCGCCGCCGATGCTGCCGATGCTCGACAGTGCATAAACGACGATCAGCGGCAACGACACCTGCATACCCTTGAGACCGTATTGCGCCTCCAAAAACGCCGGCAGCCAAAAGAGAAAGAACCACCAGACAGGATCGGTCATGAACTTACCCACGACGAAGGCCCAGGTTTGCCTGCGGCGCAGTAACTGCCCCCAAGTCACATGTTGTTTATTCTCCTGTGCACTCCCTTCGTCTGCGGCCTCAGCATCCGCGGCAGCGGTTTCAGCCGTAACCGGCGCAGCCGCGCCAGTCACTGCCCGCGCAGCCAGCTCGGCAGGTGTCAGGCCCGTGCGGATATAATCGTATTCGGCACGGCTCAACCGTTTGTGACTGGCCGGATCATGATAGAGAAGAGCCCAAAAAATCAGCCAGACGAAACCGACGGCGCCGGTCAGGATGAATGCCCATTGCCACCCCCAATGAATGGCGATCCAGGGGACCAACAGCGGTGCCACGATCGCGCCGATCATCGCGCCCGAATTATAAAGTCCGGTGGCCAGTGCCCGTTCCTTCTGCGGGAACCATTCGGCCACCGTTTTATTAGCTGCCGGGAAGTTGCCCGATTCGCCGACACCCAGCAGAGCCCGGGCAATTGCAAAGCCTGCGGTTCCGGTAGCAAAACCGTGCAGTACGGCAGCCATGCTCCAGACGGCTAAAGAGAGGCCGTAGCCCAACTTCGTCCCGACCCAGTCGATCACGCGGCCTACAAACAGCAAACTCAGCGCATAGGCCAATTGGAAACAGACGATGATATTGCCGTAATCGCTCTCGGTCCAGTGCAGATCGGCGGTGAGGGTCTCTTTGAGCAGGCCGATAACGGCCCGGTCGAGGTAGTTGATGGTCGTGGCGAAGAAGAGCAGCGAGCAGATTACCCAACGGTAACGCCCTACCGATTCGCCCACGCGGTTCAGCAGGTTAGTGGTGGTTTTCATATTCAATGGAGTTGTTTAGCCCGGTTAGTATTTTCCGTACTCCATCAGCGTATCCCACATCGCCCAGAAGTTGGCTCCCGACACATCATCCTGAATGTTGTGCACCGGAGCGAACACAAACCCGCCGCCCGGAGCCATGATATCGAGAATACGCTTCACTTCGTCACGCACCTCGTCGGGCGTACCTTTGCACAGCGTCGACTGGGTGTCGATACCGCCGCCCCAGAAGACCAGGTCCTTGCCGAATTCCTGCTTCAGCTCTTTGAGGTCCATGTCCTTGGCCGTAAACTGTACCGGATTGTAAATATCGAGACCCGCTTCGATCAAATCGGGAAGGATGGGACGCACAGAACCGCATGTGTGCATAAAATTCTTCGCATGGGGCATCCGCTTCTTGTTGTTGGCCCAGATACGTTTAAAACGCGGAATCACCAGCCGGCGCAGGTCGTCGGGGGCGATGAGCGTCGAGCGCTGCGTTCCCAAATCGTCGCATTCGGACATCACCTGTATCTTATCTTCGAGACCCTGCTCCTGGATCCAGTCGAACAACGAGTTCCAGTAGTCGATCTTGTGTTGGGTGATCTGCTCGAGTAACTCCTCGGCACCTTCCGGATCGAGCAGCAGATCCATATACCATTTTTCGTAACCGCGGATGCGCAGCGACATTTCGGTCAGGCCCGCACAGTTGCGGTCGGCAATGCCGCAATAATCGCCCAGGAAAGGCGCCTGCTCGGCGATATCCGCCTTCATACGATCCACATAATCGGCCCAATCAGGCACATGCCAATGCTTGAGCCCTTCGGTAATCGAATCGTACTGTTCGAGCGGATGGGTAAATTGGTTATAATAAAAATCCTTGGTTTCATCGAGCTTCCAAAGGCAATCCCAGTGGTCTACGAGCGACCAGACGCTTCCTTCCTTGGTGCGTATCTTTTCGTAATCGATTACCCGGCGGGCGCCGATCCGACGCGTATCCGACTTGAGTTTTACAAGCGTCTCTTCCACAGGGGTAACGATCTGCGAAATGGGATCGACCTCCTTGGCGTCATATTCGGTCGAAAGACCGCGTTCTTTCATCGCATTGAGAAAAGCTCCCTTGCAAATTCCGGTGACCGTGGTTCCCGCCAGGTCATACGGCACACGGTCGGGCTCCTGGTGGTTGAGCGCCTTGATCATGCGTTCTCTGCTGTTCATCATGGTGGTTGGTTTAGGTTTTTATTGAATATGTATTTATAGGTTTATCGGCCTATTTTCCATGCGTCATTTCCCGCCTGAACCGTTTATTCCAGGCTAAAAAACGCCGTATGCCGCAGTTCCTGCTATCCCGATCCATTGAGGTGCCGGACGGATCAACTGTATTTGACCGTAAAACTGTCGACAGAGGCGACCTCTTCGGCAAAAACAGCGGCATGGGCAGGATCCACCTCACGAAGGTTCGCTTCGAGGTGCTCCAGTCGGCTGGCCGTCACTTCCGGCACCACACAGGGTGAAAGAGCGAGCATCCATCCCAACACGAGCTGCGAGGGCGTATACCCCCATTCAGCAGCCCGGCGGCGCAGCAATTCCAGCAATTTATCGCTGTGTTCGCTGCGGTATTGAACCGGAACGGGTATCTCCGGCTTCTCGTACAAGCCGCCCAACAACGGGGAGTAGGCCATCAGCAACACCCCATGACGCGCACAAAAATCGGTTTGTTCGGGTGTCAGCGGCAATTGTGTGCCGAAATCCGCACCCACAACGGGCTGTAGATATGAAAAACGCTGCTGCAATACTACATAATGCGGCAATCCGGCAGCACGCGCCATCAATTCAGCTTCGGCCAGCCGCCACGCCTGGTGGTTGCTGGCCCCGATGCAGCGGACTTTACCGTCACGGATCAGCTTGTCGAATGCACGGAGCGTCTCTTCGACCGGGGTACCGGCATCTTCAGCGTGCGCAAAGTAGATATCGATGTAATCGGTGCCCAACCTCCGCAGGCTCTTTTCGCATTCGGATACGATCACGTCTGCGCGCAGACTGCGCGGCACGTCCCCGTAGGGGAAGCCCACTTTCGAAGTAACCACGAAGCGGTCACGCGGACGGTCCTTCAGCCACCGACCGATCACCCGTTCGCTTTCGCCGCCGCTGAATCCTTCGATCCACGAGGCATACTTGTTAGCCGAATCGAGGAAATTACCGCCCCGGTCGGCATAGGCATCCAACAGCGTGAGCGAAGTATCCACCGGCACCTTGCTGCCGAAATACATGGTTCCAAGGCAATAACTGCTGACTTGCAGTTCGGCCGAAGGAATTTCGATGCGTCTCATAAGGAAGAATTTATGAAAATCTATACGCCAATTGAGAAATTTTCACACAAAGATATAAAATCCATCGGGGAAACAAAACCCCCTCAGATGTGTAAAAGAAGTAGAAAATCGCAAAAAAAAGCTATCTTTACTCACTTAATTTTTCTAACCTGATTGTATGAACCGCAAAACCACCACCCGGAACAGTAAACTGCTCCTCTTTTCCTGTGCGGTACTGCTTAGTGCCGCCTTCTTCTGCACAGGATGCTCATCCCAGTCCCGCTCTTTCGACCAAATGCGCCTGGCATTCCGTGAAACGCTGGTCGGTCCTCCCGGACTCGACCTGAACGACAGCGCGGTGATCCACCGCATCGACCGCGTGGACGGACTCACGAAGGAGTACTGGACATCGATGAACAAAACCCCGGACCGTACATGGCTCTGGGAAGATTGCAACGTGGAAGGCATATCGACCATCACCCTGGTCCCGTACAGCCGCCTTTATTACATGGCCCTGGCCGTATCGACGCCCGGATCGGAATTCTACGGCAACGATTCGCTCAAACGGGACGTCATCGACGGCATGGACTGGATGGAGGCCAACCGCTACAATCCTTCGATCCCGCTCTACGACAACTGGTGGATGTTCGTCATCGGCACGCCGCTCAACATCACGCGCGTCATGACGCTGCTGTATGACGACCTGACGCCCGAACAACGGGCCCGCTACGAAGCGGCGATGAACCATTACGCTCCCGACGTAACCTACGAAGGCGCGGCCACCGGGGCCAACAAAGTATGGCAGTGCGCCGCGATGGCCGCCCGCGGATTCCTCACGCAGGACCCGGCGAAACTGGATATGGCCGTCAAAGGGCTGGAAACCGAATTCAAAACAGTCACTACGAGCGATGGCTTTTACGAAGACGGTTCGTTCGTACAGCACCAGTGGCATCCTTATACCGGAGGCTACGGGCGCTCGCTGCTCGAAAACCTGGTCAACATGATCGAAATCGTGCACGGTTCGCAATGGGAGATCCCCCAGGCACAGATGGAGATGCTCTATGGCTGGGTACGCAATGCCTATGAGCCGCTCCTCTACCGGGGGGCCTTCATGGACATGGTGCGCGGCCGCGAAATGTCCCGCCCCGGGGCCGGCGACCGCGGTACGGGACACAGCATCATGCAGCAGCTTTTCCGGCTGTCGCAGCTCTCGACACCGACCGAGAAAGCCTACCTGCAAAGTCTTGTCAAAGGACATGCCCTGGCAGACAGCCAGCGCGACATGATCGACGACATTCCATTCTACCTGATCGGGGAGTACCGGAAGATGATGGCCGACACGACCGTCCGTCCTCTCCCGACACCTACCCGGCACAAACTTTTTGCCGCGATGGACCGGGCCGTACACACCACTCCGCAATTTGCCGTGGGACTGGCCATGTCTTCCGCCCGCATTGAAAACTACGAAACGATCAACGGAGAAAACCTCAAAGGTTGGTACATCGGCGACGGCATGACCTACCTGTACGACAACGACCTACGGCAGTACAGCGAAAGCTTTTGGGCGACGGTCAATCCCTACCGCATGGCCGGCACCACGGTGGACACCCGCCCGCGCAAAGCCGAAACACTCCCGCTGGCACCGGGACTGCTCTACGCCGACGGCTACAAAAGCCCTCAGCATTGGGTAGGCGGCAGTTCGATCCTAGACCTCTACGCCAGCGAGGGCATGTGGCTCAACGGTTACGAAAGCTCGCTCGAAGCCAAAAAATCGTGGTTCATGTGCGGCGACCAGATCGTTGCACTGGGAGCCGGCATCAACAGCCGGGATAACCGCACGATCGAAACCATCGCCGAGAACCGCAAGATGAATCCCGGTGCAGCCTATCGCATCATACTGGGTAAAGCGGGAACGGCGGTAAGCGGGCAAACCGGGAAAGCGGGCACCGTTCCGGCCGAAGAGCTCGCTCCCGGGACCGAGAAACGCAACCGCCCCACCCCGTGGGCACACTTCGAAGGCATGGACGAAGCGACCTCGGTAGGCTACTGTTTTCCCGGCGAGGCAAATCTCTGCGCCCAGCGCGAAGAACGCACCGGAACGTGGATGCAGATCAACACGATGGTAAAAGACTCCACCCCCATCACGCGCGAGTATTTCTCGCTCTGGTTCGACCACGGGCGCAACCCTTCGGATGCCGCCTATGCCTACATCCTGCTGCCGAATCGCAGCGCTGCCCAGACGGCCGCCTATTCGGCCGCTCCGGATGCGGAGATCCTCGCCAATACGCCGCAGGTACAGGCCGTACATTTCAAAAACGCCGCCGTGACGGGCCTCAACTTCTGGCAGCCGTCCGCAAACCCGGTCGCGGGTGTAAGCGTCGATGCCCCGGCTTCGGTCACCATGCGTGAAGACGAAGAGGGATTGACGATAGGCGTTTCCGATCCGACCCAGCTCAACACCGGGAAGATCCGCATCACGCTCGACCGTGCAGTCGGCAAACCGGTAGAAGAGAATCCGAAAATCCGTGTGCTCTCTACGTCACCGCTGAGTTTCGAGGCCGACGTCAAAGATGCGTTGGGCGCTACCCGCGAAATCCGGTTCGCTTCGATTCAATAATGCTTTCGGATTCACCGATCCTGGGTCCCGATGATCTTTCACGGCATCGAGACTGCAACGGATCGGGACCGAAAAGAAAACTGATTTTCTGATCTCGCTACCGCGAGAAACCGATACGTCCCGATGAACTCCCGCCGAAGGGTACAGGTGTTCAGGACAGCTATCGGTTTTTCAAACGCGTCGGACTGTTTATACGAGGTATCTGCCGCTGACGGCAGATACCTCGTAATACATTCGATCGAAACGGAAATTAACGGTAAGACCCGCTGCCGGCATGGAAAACCGGCAAAACGTGCTATTTTTGTAGAACAAATCCAAATCATGACCGAATGAACTACTCCAGCCGATTTTTGTTCTCCGGCGGCCTGCTTCTGTGCGTCGCCTCCGTATTTTGGGGCGGGAACCAGCCTTCTGCCGTCGCAACGACACACCCGCTACCGGAACCCTCCTCGGTACAACAAGCCCCGCAGCCTATCCCGCAAGCCCGGGAATTCTACGTTTCGCCGAAAGGACGGGACAACAACCCCGGAACGAAAACCATGCCCTGGCGCACCCCGCAACGCGCGACTCAGGGCGTAACCGAACTGCTCGCCGAGGCTCCCGGCACGCCTGTAACGGTATTTTTCGACGGGGGACGTTACACCATGGACTCTCCGTGGATCGTAACCGCAGCCGGTTCGGGAAGTGCGAATGCCCCCGTGATTTACACCGCAATCCCCGGTGAGACACCTATTTTCTCGGGCGGTGCGGAGATCAAAGTATGGCGCCACATTACGGATAAAGCAACACTCAAAAAGCTCGATCCGTCGATACACAACGAAGTGTATGTAGCCGACCTGCGCAAAACCCGCATCGACAATTACGGCGACCCGACGACACCCGGTCAGCGGCCGGAACTTTTCTGCAACGGCGAACTGCAAACCCTTTCCCGCTGGCCGGACAAAGGGTTCGTCTATGCGCCCCAAGCGCTCGGAGTGACCCCGGCCCCTGAGAACTGGGCCCATTTCAAAGGCAGCATGGAGGGCATCCTCCGCTACGACGATCCCCGCCCGAACCGTTGGACGGACGAACCGGACGTACGGCTGAACGGCTATTGGTTCTGGGACTGGCTCGACGAATACCAGCGCCTCGGACGGATCGACACCGCACAACAAATCCTGTACATTCAACCTCCCTACCATGCCAGCGGTTACAAGGACGGACTCCGCTACCGCGCACTGAACCTGCTCTGCGAGCTGGATACTCCCGGGGAGTGGTACATCGACCGCGCCAAAGGCCTCTTGTATTGGTACCCGTCGGTCGAGGCCTCCTACGACAACCGCGTCGCACTGACCCGTTTCGATGCTCCGTACATGGCCGAACTGGACAGTTGCTCGCACATAATCCTTCGCGGCCTTACGTTTGAAGAGAGCCGAGGCAGCGGTGTACTGATCACCGGCGGCGAATCCTGCCTGTTGGACGGGGTGCGCATCTCGGGCATGGGCCGCGACGGTGTCAACATCAAAGGCGGAAGCAACCACGGCATCCGGAGTTGCCTGCTGCGTCAACTGGGATTCAGCGGCATCCAGATCGAAGGCGGGGACCGGCGGACTCTGACCCCGGCCGGACACTTTGTAGAAAACAGCGTAGTAGAAACCTTTTCGACATTCAAACGCACGTACGAACCCGCCGTTCATGCCACGGGATGCGGCATACGCATCGCGCACAACCGGTTCGAACACTCCTCCTCGTCGGCTATGCGCTACGAGGGTAACGATATCCTGGTCGAATACAACGTCATCCGCGACGTAGTGAACGAATCGGACGACCAGGGCGGTATCGAATCCTACTTCAATCCGACCTACCGCGGCATCGTCGTCCGGTACAACTACTGGAGCGATATCAGCGGAGGTACCTTCTCGGGCGCCACGGGCGTGCGCATGGACGACATGATCTGCGGCGTGGAGGTGTACGGCAACATTTTCGAACGGTGCGGTTCTTATACTTTCGGCGGCGTGCAAATCAACGGCGGCAAAGAGAATGTGATCGAAAACAACATTTTCTACCGGTGTCCGGCAGCCGTAAGCTTCACTTCGATGTGGACGCCTGAAAAATGGGAAGCCTATCTGGACACGGTAACCGTCGTCCGCAAAATGATGTATGAAGACGTGGACATCAATTCGGCCGTGTACAGGCAGCGTTACCCCGAACTGCAACGCCTGCACGAAGACTTCAACCGCAATATCATCCGCAACAACCTGGTGGTGGATTGTCCCCAGGTGCTTATCACCGGACACGACGGCAACACCGAAAACAATGCGCGGCAGGTCGTTTCGAACAACACGGAGATCCGGGCCGACGGACGCGGCATCCGGTCGCTATGCCAACCCGATTTTCTGGCCCGTTACGGGCTGAAGCCGATCCCGCTCGACGAGATGGGCCCGCACGGCAATCCCTGGATCAAATAACTTCGTTGAAAACCTACCTAACCGAAATAAAACCTGAACGACATGAGTGAATCCAAACTTTCGCGCCGCAATTTCCTGCGGCTTTCAGCTCTCGGGGCCGCCGGAACCGTATTGCTTCCCCGCTTATTGGGCGGTGACACCGCCGTCGCAGCTCCCGCAAAAGGTAAAACTGCAGCGAGCGATACGGTCCGCCTCGGCTTCATCGGACTGGGACAGCAGGCCATGTATCTGTTGAACGGCTTCCTGACGATCGACGGCGTACGCATCGTAGCGGGAGCGGATGTTTACGACATCAAACGGGAACGTTTCGACCGCCGCGTTAGAAAATACTATGCTTCGAAAGGAATCAAGCCGGAAGTCAAAACCTATGAAAATTACCAGGATATTCTCGCCCGGCCCGACATCGATGCGGTGGTGATCGCCACACCGGACCATTACCACGCCCTGATCGCCATGGCGGCCTGCCGCGCAGGCAAAGACGTATACCTGGAAAAACCGATGACTTTCACCATCTACGAAGGCCAGCAATTGTGCAAAGCCGTACGCCGGAACAACCGCATCCTGCAAGTGGGCAGTCAACAGCGGTCGGATGAGGAGTTCATCCATGTAGCCAACCTGATCCGCGAAGGACGGCTCGGTAAAATTTCGCGTGTGAAAGTGCGCGTGGGGGGTCCCCCTAAACCCAATACGCTCGCCGTCGAAGCTATTCCCGCCGGACTGAACTGGGATCTGTGGCAGGGACCGTTGCCGGGAAAAGTCAATTACAACCACGAGCTGAACCCGCCTATTACGCTCGATCCCGAACAAAACGAACAACTCTGGGGAGCATGGCGTTGGTATGAAGGAACGGGCGGCGGCCTGATGACCGACTGGGGAGCGCACATGTTCGACGTGGCACAATGGGCGCTGGGTAAGGATCGTAACGGCCCTGTGGAGATCATTCCTCCCGGACACAGCTACTACGACCACCTCACTTACCTTTACGACAACGGCGTAGTGATGACCGAAGAGCCGTTCGACGGGACGAAGCAAGGTGTTAAATTCTATGGCGACAACGGTTGGATACAGGTATGTCGCGGCGAAGTGCTCGCCTCCGATCCGGTGTTTCTTCCCGATACCCGAACAAAAAACGACGATCTGCCTTACGAGACGCGGATCCCGCACCAGATCAACTTTATCGAATCTGTGCGCTCGCGCATCGACCCGACGGTGCCGGTCGAAATCGGACACAGCTCATGCACGGTCTGCAACCTCGGTAACATCGCATACAAACTGGGGCGCCCCGTCAAATGGAACCCCATCGTCGAGAAATTCATGGACGACCCGGACGCAACCGCACTGCTGCATTACACCTACCGCGACGGCTATTCGCTGGAAGGCTGATATCCGAACGGCTGCGGCGGACAGCAGACACAGCAGCAGGGATACACTCCCTCCCGGCGTCTTCCGCAGTCCCACCCGGAAAAACCGATACTATGCAAACAGGAGGCATTTAACAAGTGCCTCCTGTTTGTTTTTGCATTCAAGCATAACCTAAAAATCGCTATACCTTTCCCGGAATCAACAATTTCTTTTCCGAATATGTCGCCCGCTACGGTTCAAAAAATTGCTCCGTACCAAAAATTCCGTTTTCACGCTACTCGTCTCTCTAAAAACATTCCGGCACAACATCCCGCCCCGACCATCGGCCGGTGTGAAAACCGATAACTCTAAAAAAATCAATCAGCGGAGAGTCGATACAACGAATCCACTTATACGAGTCGCTTTTCTCTATACCGCAATACTTCAGGACACATTGCACTGAATAGGTAATTCCGTGCAACGGATCGGTCGGCGCCCCGCCAAGCTCCGTCAAAACATGCCCCCGTATAACCTGCACCTTTGCTTGCCTTTGGCCTCTGGCAGACTGGACATCCGATGCACACGCATCGCAAACAGCTGTCAACCCCGATAAATAGCTTTACAGATACTCCTTACGAAATACCTGAGACTTATCGGCACCGTTGTTACGCACCAGTACGCCCTGTTCCGAAACCACCTCGAACAGCCATTGTTCGTCAGGGCCGGATTGCACCGAAGAGGACTGTACGACCGCATCGCCGGACATAGCCCCGGCAGCCGTTCCAGATGCGGTTCCGTTCGCCCCGCCGGGCCCCATACCCTGACCGGATCCGGCATCGGGGTCCAGTACCGGCATCTGTTCGGTCAGCGTGGACGGCGGCAACAACAGAACCAACTCTTCTTCGGCAACGAGCCCCCAGCGGCCTTCACGGTGTTCCGCACTGCCGTCGGCGCCATAATTTTGAAACGAACAGGTGTAATCGCTGCGCAGGTGCAGGACACTGCGGCCCGATCCGTCCTCCGACACATAGATACCGACCATCATCACGCCGGGATTGCAAGCCTGATTATCATCGAACCCCAGCAGAGAGTCGATCACCAATGTCGGAACAAGCCCCTGGCTCTCCTCCGCCGAAGGCATCAGGTCGATATGCCCCCGCAACCGTACATGCACGGGATCACCGACCCCCTGGCTCCGGGCCGTATATTCGCGTTCGGTACGCAGGTAATCGCCCGTTTGCGCCACCGGAAACCGCAGTCCCGTCGCACAATCACGGAACATAGCCGCATCGGCCATATAAGTAAATTCACCCGAAAGGAAATCCATCGGAAGCACCTCCTCCCGATTCGGGGTTTTCGCTGTACAAGCTGCCAATACAGACAAGGCCAATAGTACCATGCAAACTGCCGCAAGGCCGCCCGAACGCCGGAATGCCGGAACGGCTGAAATTTCCGGGCGTACCGAGGAAACCACATATTTTGGACCGCCGGGGACCGTTCGGCCGCCGCGCAGCATTTCTTGGAGTTTCATAACGTTTATTTTACAGGTTTATCATCCCTTGAATTCTACTTGTCCCGGATACCCATCCGTTCGAACAGGGCACGGCTGTCAGGTTCGCGCCCCCGGAACCGCACGTAAAGCGTCATCGGATGCTCTGCGCCTCCCTTTTCCAGGATATTCGTCCTGAATGCTTCCGCCACGTCCGGATTGAAAATACCCCGCTCCCGGAAAAGCGAGAAAGCGTCGGCATCGAGAACTTCCGCCCATTTGTAACCGTAGTAACCCGCCGCATAACCGCCCGAAAAGATATGACCGAAAGCGGTAGCCATGCACTGTCCTGCGACATAAGGCAATAGTTGTGCCTTTCCGATCGCACGCCGCTCAAATTCGGCGACACCACCTTCGACCGGTGCGGTGACCGTATGCCACGCCATGTCGCTGAGCCCGAACGATACCTGCCGGATATGCAAATAGGCCGCCTGAAAATTCTTCGCATCGACGATCTTTTGCACCAAATCGGCGGGAATCTTCTCCCCCGTGCGGTAATGCACGGCCCACAAATCGAGAAACTCCTTTTCGGTTGCCCAATTTTCCATCAGTTGCGACGGCAGTTCGACGAAATCACGGTAAACGTTCGTTCCCGTCAGGGCAGGATAACGACCGCAGGCCAACATCCCGTGCAACGCATGACCGAACTCGTGGAGCAAGGTCGTCACCTCATTGAAAGTAAGCAGGGAGGGCTGCCGGTCGGTAGGTTTCGTAAAGTTGCACACGATCGAGATCAGCGGACGAATCTCGCAGCCCTGTTCGACATACTGCGGCCGAAACTCGGTCATCCATGCTCCGCCGCGCTTCGAGGCCCGCGGGAAATAATCCATATACAGCACGGCGAGGAATGTTCCGTCGCCGTCGCACACTTCGAATGCCCGCACATCGGGATGATAAACCGGAATGTCCGGATTTTCGTGAAAGGTCAGCCCATAGAGTTTACCCGCCAGCAGGAATGCACCGTGCTGTACGTTCTCAAGCCGGAAATACGGCTTCAACTGCTCCTCGTCGAGCGTATACCGGGCGCGCTTGAGCCGCTCCTGCCAATAGCCGTAGTCCCACGGCATCAGCTCGTAAGCTGCCCCCGCGCTGCGGGCAAAGTCAACCACTTCGCGCACGTCACCGCGTGCCGGGACGATCGCCCGTTCGAGCAGTTCATCGAGAAACTCCCGCACGCGCTGCGGAGTCCGGGCCATCCGTTCTTCCAATACATAATCGGCATAGGTCGGATAGCCCAGCAAATTGGCCAACCGTAACCGCAAAGCCACGATTCGCGTGACAATCTCCGTATTGTCGTACGCATCGCCATAGCAGCGGCTGTTGTATGCCCGCCAAAGCCGTTCCTTAAGCTTCCGGTCGGAAGAGTAGGTCATAAAGGGAACCATACTCGGCGCCTGCAGGGTAATCACCCAGCCGTCGAGACCGCGCTCACGCGCTTCGGCCGCCGCCCCGTCCCGTACCGAAGCGGGCAGCTCGTCCACCTGCCCGGGATCGGTCAGGTGCAGGACAAAGGCGTTTGTTGCCGCGAGCACATTTTGTGTGAATTGCAGACTCAGTTGTGAGAGTTCGGCGGTCAGCGCACGGAAGGTCTCCTTGTCGGCCTCCTCCAATGCGGCGCCGCCACGCGTAAACCACTTATACGTTTTTTCGAGCAAACGAGTTTGCTCGACAGTCAGTTCCAACGAATCACGGTTGTCATAGACCGCCCGGACGCGCGCAAACAAGACCGGATCAAGGCTTATATCATTGCCGAATGCGGTCAGCAACGGCGAAACCTCCAGTGCGATACGCTGCATCTCATCGTCCGTGCAGGCCTCGTTCAGATTGAAAAATATATTGCCGATATCATCCAACCGCCGCCCACTGAATTCGAGCGCTTCGACCGTATTGGCAAAAGTCGGTTCCCCGGGATTGCCGGCGATGGCGGCTACTTCGGCGCGCGCCTCCCGGAGCGCATGACGGAAAGCCGGCAGATAATGTTCGTTGCGAATCCGGTCGAATGCCGGTGTGGCGTGCGGACCGGGCCAGCGTTGCAGCAACGGATTGCAGGAGAGCGAATCGCAGGGGAGCAAGCCGCCGGAAATAGAATCGTCCGGCGACGCAATATCCGTCGAAGAGCGAGTCGAGGAGGCAGAAGAAATACCGGTACTTCCGTCCTGTTCTCCGGCAGGAGCATTCATGCCTGAAACCGCGGAACCCAGGGCCGCGGTGTATGGGGGATAAAAAGCCATAAACGATTAATATGAGTCGTAAAGGTTATCGTAGAAGCTGTTGCGGCGGTCGTACTTCAAGTCTTTGAGCGTAGCTGCCTTCACGCCGATGGTGAAGCTCCAGCTCTTGCGGAAGCCGATTGGAACCCACGAAAAGCTCATCTGCCAGCAATGCAGGTCTCGCGTCAGGGTAAAAGTTCCCGGCGTGAGTTTATTCGCTTCGAAATCGTAACCGCCGTTGAAGGTAAGTCCCCATTTCTGGGTAAGGTTCACGCTACCGTTAAAACCGAGCGTCTGCACAATGCTGCTGCGAATGCCCGTATTCGTATAGCTAAAATTATAATTGAACCCGAAATTCCACGGGATGTTGAAGTTGTAATAGCGTGACGCCATCATCTGCCGCCGCGTATTCGGGTCGATTTCGTTGAAGCCCGGTTGGGCGAACATATCCGTATACTCGGGCGGAACAGCCCCCGTACCGCTGTTGATATCGTTGATCGCAGGCTGCGAATTGCCGGAAGACGGTGAATTGAACGAATAGCCGAACGATGTTTGCACGCTGGTCAGGCGCCCCAGTTTACCCTGTCTGAGCATAAATCTGTTGATCCGTCGGCCGGTTACGGGATCGACCTGATAGGGATCGAGCGTAGCCGTCACGTTCAGTCCGACGTTCTTAAACAGGTTGGTCCGCAAACTCAACGAGAAAGGCGACAGGTTCAGCGAGTCTGCCAAAAAGTTGTAAGACGAGGAGATCATCAGGTTGTCGATCAGTTTGATCTTCCTCACCCCTGTGGTGTCCTTCTTATCGCGCACTTTCATTTCCAAAGTCTGCGAGACGCTGAAGTTCAACGACATGCTCGGTCCGGAACCCGGCACGCCGTAAAGGCCGTTCGCAAAAGGCGAATAGGTCATCATGCGCCCCATAGTATCGCTCTGCACCTGTTTGTAATACCCATAACCGTTTTTGCCGAAATCGGGGGTATAGCTGAAGCTCACCAACGGCGTGATCATGTGGCGGATAGCCTGGATGGCAGCCCCCTTCTTGAACTGGTAGGTGCCGTATACCTTCGTCGATGCACTCACCGACATGCTGTAATTATACAGGCGGTAGAATCCCCATGTCGTATCGCTGTCGATCACCTGCTTCGCCACCGGGTCCCACTCTTTGTCTACCTTCTGGAAATACCAGCGCTCCTGATAATTGAACGACGGATTGATATTGAAATACTTGAACAGGTTGAACGAGGTCTGCACCGGAATCTGGTGGTTGATGCCGTTTCGCATCGATTTGAACATCTTCTCCGTAAACAGATCTTTCTCTTTCACGTTCACGGTATTACCCAACGTACCGGTATACTGCAACGATATTTTCTCATACCAACGCTGCTTGCCCACCGCATCCTTGCGCTGGAACGGGTTGATGCGCGAGACACTCAGCACGATATTCGGGAAAGAGAGCTGGACAGTCGAGTCCCGCGAGTTTTGCGAATGCTGAAGGTTGGTCGACAGCGAGACCTTCGACCAATTGTGCGAATAGGAAATACTCGAGTTGGTCTGGCTGCTGAGGTAGTCGTTCATATTCTGCGCACCGTACTTGCTGTAACCGCTGGTGGAGAAATTGACGCTCGCTGAAAAAGTCGTGTTGGGACGGAATTTGGGGTCCTGCTGGTGCGACCACGTCACCTTGAAATTGTTCTGATTGATGTAATCCGCATCCTCTTTTTCACCGATGATATCTTTCGAAAAACGAACGTCAAACGAGCCGCGATATTTGTAACGCTTGGCGTAACGAGACGCGATATCGGCCTCCCACGAACCCATCGTATAGATACCTCCGGTAATAGCCAAGTCGGCATAATCCTTGAACGACAGGTAATATCCCCCGTCGCGAAGGAAAAATCCTTTGACGACTTCCTCTCCATAGGATGGAATGATAAAACCTGATTTTCGCTCGTTCGACATCGGGAAGAAACCGAAAGGCAACCCGAGGAAATAGATCGGGACATCCTCCATCACCAGATAGGAAGGCCCGAAAACGGATTTTTTACCCGGAATGGTCTTCGATTTAGTCATCGCCATGTAGAAATGCGGGTCTTCGGCATCGCAAGTGGTGTACCGGCCGTTGGCGATGTTGATCGTATTGTCGGGCATCTTCTTCACCTTCATTCCCTTGAGGTATCCCTCCCCTTCCTGTGTCGCGACCCCTTTGATGCGCGCTTTTTTCGAATCGAGATTGTAGGTGATGGTATCCATCGTATAGGAAGTGCCGTTGTCGAGGAATTCGGGACGCGTCGCGGTAATCTTCACCGTATCCCCGGCCTCGGTCGGCTCTTTGAGTTGGACGGTGTCAGGACGCCCGTAAGCGTAGATCTCCTTGTTGTCCATGTTAATGCGCATGAAGTCGGCCTTCAAATTCATCTTCTGATACTTCACATCGCCTTTCTCGTAAATATATACGATCTTTTTTTGTACCTGATAGACCAGCGAGTCTTCGTTCTTACCCGAAATCACATCATCCAGAAAAGGCTTGTGGTAGACGGTATCCGCAGGACGGAGCAATGAATCGGGCACCACTCCCGGAAACAGGCCGTTCCGGCGCAGGGAATCGCTACGCACCAGGCTATCAGCACGCCGCAACGAATCGGCCCGCAGCAGACTGTCTTTCAGCTTGAGTGAGTCCGGAGACAGCAATGC
Organism: Alistipes indistinctus YIT 12060; assembly: GCF_025144995.1. Lineage (NCBI taxonomy): Bacteria > Pseudomonadati > Bacteroidota > Bacteroidia > Bacteroidales > Rikenellaceae > Alistipes > Alistipes indistinctus. Next base: position 788,729 of record NZ_CP102250.1, read on the forward strand.
TGCCGCTCCGGCAGCATTAACAGATATATTTTCAACGCTTTGACCGGCAGAAGGAGACTGTAGGGAAAGAGCCGGTTCCGCCTGCGCGAGGCTTCCCGTGCGGCTGAACACCGTCTGCGAAACCAGCACCATGACAAGGAGAGCGGAAACGATATATTTCGATTTTTTTATGTGCAATTCCCTACAAATATTTAACTTTGCACTATTCTATGCGGAGTCCCGCTTTTCCGCAGCAAAAATAGTTAAAAAAACAGAGTTCCCTAACGTTCGACGCAATGAAAGTTTCAAAACGCCGCCTTTTGGCGCTTCCGATACTTTACCTCGCCGCCCTGCTGTGTTACACCCCTTCCCCGGCCCAGACGGCCCGCGTCGGTATCCGCAAGGTGGTCATCGACCCCGGGCACGGCGGGCAGGACCCAGGATGCTCCTACAAACAATTCAAAGAGAAAGACATCGTCCTGAACGTGGCCTTGCGCCTGGGAGAGCTAATCAAAGATAATTTTTCCGACGTAGAGGTGATCTACACGCGTAAAACCGACGTCTTTATCCCGCTGTACGAACGCGGCAACATCGCGAACAAAGCCGGCGCCGACCTGTTCTTCTCGATCCATGTCAACGCGGCACGCAGCAGTGCGGCCGCCGGAACCGAAACATTCGTCATGGGTGTGGACAAGGCGGGACGCAACCTCGACATCGCGATGAAAGAGAACGACGTCATCACCTTTGAGGACGACTACTCAGCCAAATACCAGGGATATGTGCCCGGATCGTCCGAATCGTTCATCATTTTTTCCCTGATGCAGTACTCCTACCAAGGGCAGAGCCTCACGCTCGCCAATATGGTTCAACGGCAGTACGTGCGCAATACCGCAATGGGCAACCGCGGCGTCAAACAGGCCGGATTCCTCGTGCTGTGGAACGCAGCCATGCCGAGTATCCTCACCGAATTGGGCTTCATCTCCAACGCCGGCGACCGGGCATTGCTCACCACGCGCAGCGGCCAGGAGAAACTGGCGCGCTCTTTGTTCAACGCTTTCAGCGAGTACAAAGCCAAATCGGAAGGACACAGTTCGTGGCAGACGCTAAGTAACGCCTCCACAGCCGAAGACGAAGCGATGGACCGGACGGACGGCGATGCAACGGCAAACGGCACTGGCGGCAGCGCCTCTTCGGGGAATCCAAGCCCAGGATCATCGAATACTAACGGAAGCACTTCCTCCCCAGGAGTTTACCCAACACAGGACACCGCTCCGGGCACAAAAGTGGACTACCGCGTACAAATCATGACTTCGGATCGCAAAGTGCCGAAAAATTCATCGCGTTTCGGCCCGTACCGCGGTGAAGTAACGGAAATGATTACGGGCGGAGTGTACAAATATTACGTGGGGTGCGTGGCATCTTACAAAGAAGCGTTATCTTTGCAAAGCAAGTTGCGCAGCCAGTTCAAGGATGCTTTCGTCGTTCCGTTCCTCGGCGACAAACGCATTACGATTGCCGAAGCACGCCGCTTGGAATAATGCGGGGATAGCCCGATACGGACAGACAGGCCTGTTGACCGACCGGAATAAACCCGGACACAGACGGTGATATTCACTCAAAATTGACCCGTTACAGCGGACGGATACCACGCCCCGGAAACACCCGACCGAAAAGGACACGAAAACCGACAAATGAAAAACCGATGAAAAAACTGAGATTCAGCCGTGAATTCAAAATAGGCTTTTTCGGAGTAGCCATGCTCGCCCTGCTTTACTGGGGCGTCAATTTCCTCAAAAGCAAAGACCTCTTCACCTCGACACGCGACTATTATGCCGTCTACGATCAGGTCAACGGCCTGCAACCTTCGGCATCGATCGTCATCAAAGGCTTCAAGGTAGGTACCGTCAGCACCATGAGTTACGACCCCGAACAATCGCAGAATGTGGTCGTAGCCTTTGCGATCAGAGCGAAATACCCCATTCCGAAAGATTCGAAAGCACTCATTTTCAGCGACGGCATCATGGGCGGCAAAGCCATCGAAATCGTTCCGGGCTCCTCGCCGGAATTGCTCCAGCCGGGCGATACGCTTTACTCGGAGATCAACAAAGGTTTCCTCGAAACGGCAGGCAGCGAGTTCGAGTTTATCAAACAGCGAGCGAACGACGTCATTTCACGACTGACCGTTACGCTCGACAACCTCAATGCGATCCTGGCCGACAACCGCGCCGGACTGAATACGACGGTCAACAACATGGCCTCGATTACAGGCAACATCAATGATTTGATGGTTAGCGAAAAGGGTTCGTTGCGCAATATCATCGCCAACCTCAATTCTCTCTCGCAAACGCTCAAAAGCAAAGAGGGCCAAATCGGCCATATCCTGACCAACGTCGACAAGTTCACCGACTCGCTGAGCAAATCGCAGTTCCCGACCGCCATCGCAGAAATGACCGTAACGCTCAATCGGCTCAACACCACGCTCGACAAAGTCAACAACGGCGAAGGGACGGTAGGCAAATTCGTCAACGACCAGGCATTGTACGACTCGCTGGTCGATGCGTCCGCAAACCTTTCGGCGCTGCTTTACGACATCAAGGCGCATCCGAAACGCTACATCAATATTTCGGTCTTCGGGGGCGGCCGCAACCGGGATTAAATACCCTATGATTTACCCAGAAAATTTCGAATCCAAAATAGGCTTCGACCGCATCCGCAACCAGATTGCAGTGCTGTGTATCACTGACGGCGCGCGGGAAAAACTATCCGGACTGCACTTCAGCACTTCGCGCGAGGAGATCGTACGCCTGCTCGAAGAGACTTTCGAGATGCGCACGATTTTGATGCTCGAAAGCGATTTTCCGGAAAACAATTACGTCGATACCGCCCTTTTCCTCAAAAAAGCTGAAGTCACGGGAGCCTTCCTGGAGACCGGCGAAATCCTTACGCTACGCAAGGGCCTTACCGCCGCCTACGAACTGGTGCGGTTCTTCGGCAGCGATTCCGGAGCCAAATACCCGCGCCTGCGGGCACTGAGCCGCGACGTACAGGGATTCCCCGAAATCATCAACCACATCGACTCGATCATCGACCGCTTCGGCAAGGTCAAGGACAGTGCGTCGCCGGAACTCTACACCGTCCGCCGTTCGATCCGCGAGCGGGAAGGACAGATTTCGCGCCGCCTGCAACAGATCATGTCGCAGGCACAGGCCGCCGGGTTGGTCGATGCCGATGCATCGGTTTCGATCCGTGAAGGACGTGCCGTGATTCCGGTCAGCGCCGCAAATAAAAGAAAAATCAAAGGTTTCGTCCACGACGAATCGGCTACCGGCAAAACGGTTTATATCGAGCCTGTCGAGGTCGTCGAAATCAACAACGAGCTCAAAGAGCTGGAATACGAAGAGCGCCGTGAAGTGGTGCGCGTACTGGTGCGCTTCACCGAGATGCTGCGTCCCGAACTGCCGGGCATCGCGGCGTCGGGCGATTACCTCACGACGATGGACCTGATCCGGGCCAAAGCCCGTTTTGCACTCGACAACGACTGCACGATGCCGATCGTCGAGGAGGGCAGCTCGATCCTGCTGAAAAACGCACGACACACCCTGTTGGCGCAAACCCTGCGCAAAGAGGGCAAAAGTGTCGTTCCGCTCGATCTGGTACTCACCCCGCAAAAGCACATTCTCGTTATCTCGGGGCCGAATGCGGGCGGCAAGTCGGTGTGCCTCAAAACTGTGGGCCTTTTGCAATACATGATGCAGTGCGGCCTGCTGGTTTCGGTCTCGGAGAACTCCGAGATGGGAATCTTCCGCAGTATTTTCATCGACATCGGAGACGAGCAATCGATCGACAACGACCTGAGCACCTACAGTTCGCACCTGCTGAACATGAAGAACATCCTGCGCCATGCCGACAACCGTTCGCTGATCCTGATCGACGAATTCGGCACCGGCACCGAGCCTATCATCGGCGGAGCGATCGCCGAAGCGGTCCTCGAACAACTGGAAGCGAAGGGATGTTTCGGAGTGATCACCACCCACTATTCGAACATCAAATACTACGCGAGCAACGCACAAGGCATCCTCAACGGCGCGATGACTTTCGACGTGCAGAACATCCGGCCGCTTTTCCGGCTCGAAACCGGCAAGCCGGGCAGCTCGTTCGCCGTCGAAATCGCACGTAAGATCGGCCTGCCCGACGAGATCATCCGCTCCGCCTCCGAGAAGGCGGGTTCGGACCACATCAATATCGAGCGCCAGCTGCGCGAGATCGCACGCGACCGCCGCTACTGGGAACAGAAACGCGACAAGATACACCAAACCGAAAAACGAGTCGACGAACTGGCTGAAAAGTACAAGACTGAGCTAGAGACGATCAAGGCCGAGAGGAACCGCCTGCTCAAAGAGGCAAAGGCACAGGCCCAGCAGATCACGGCCGAGGCTAACCGCCAGATCGAAAACACGATCCGCGTGATCCGCGAATCACAAGCCGACAAAGAGCAGACACGGCTGGTGCGGCGTAAAATCGAGCAATACAAAGATTCGCTGGAGCAGGCTCCGGCCGACGACGGTGCCATCGACCGCAAGATCGAACAGCTCCGCGCCCGCGAACAGCGACGTGCCGAACGCAAAGCCAATGCTGCAACGCAGGAAGCGCCCGAGCAAAAAGCCGATCTCGTTAAACCCAAAACCATAGAACCCGGCGTGAAAGTCCGTATCCAGGGCCAAGACGCGGTGGGCGAAGTACTCGAACTGACGGGCAAAAAAGCGATCGTCGGCTTCGGCCAGATCCGTACGACTATCGACCTGAAACGGCTCGAAGCCATCTCGAACTCCGAATACAAAAAGGTTACGCGAAGCCTGCGGCCCACGACGGCGTCGCCCGCCTCATACGACACCGCCGAGCGCCGCGTGCACTTCAGCCAGCAGATCGACGTACGGGGCATGCGTGCTTCCGAAGCCCTCGACGCGACGCAGGAATTTATCGACGACGCCATCATGCTCGGCTTCTCCGAAGTGCGCATCCTGCACGGCAAAGGCACCGGCGCACTGAAAGAAGAAATCCGCAAATACCTGCGTACGGTCGATTTGGTCGCCAGCGCCAAGGACGAACACGAAGAGTCGGGCGGCGCAGGCATCACCGTCGTTCGGCTCGAACTGTAATTCACGGCATCCGGTAACGTGGCGAAAATGCGGTGAGAATGCGGTCAAACCATTCTCCACTTGAAAACATGTTCGTCACCATGCATCCGGATTTTCATGAAAGCGCTTGCCTCTTTGCGGTAAAAACGGCTGAAAAAGCCCGGCGCATCTTTTCTCCGCATCCAAAAAATCGCTTACTTTGTATCGACCAAGAGTAACAGAATCATGACCTACCGTTTAGAGGAGATCGCTTCAATAACCGGAAGTACGCTGACGGGCCGGGACTGCCGGATCGAACGCGTCATCACCGACAGCCGAAACCCATACGATCCTGCCGCAACGCTGTTCGTTGCGATACGGGGCAACAACCACGACGGACATGCCTTCATCCGCAGCCTGTACGCTGGCGGCGTCCGCGCATTCCTGACCGACACCGACATCGATACCGCCGCCTATCCCGAGGCGGGATTCGTTCGGTGCCCCGATTCCGTCGCCGCACTCCAACGCCTCGCCACATACCACCGCAACCGATTCCGGGGTACGGTCGTTGCCATCACCGGCAGCAACGGCAAAACGGTTACCAAAGAGTGGATCGCACAACTCTGCCCACCGGGTGTGAAACTGTTTCGCAGCCCGCGCAGCTACAACTCTCAAATCGGCGTAGCGCTCTCGCTGCTGATGCTCGACGGGGACGAACGACTTGCCATTATCGAAGCCGGCATTTCGGAACCGGGCGAGATGGAGCGGCTCGAACGAATGATCCGTCCCGACGTGGGAATTTTCACGAATCTCGGCGATGCGCACCAGGAGCACTTCTCTGACCTTGGGCAGAAACTCAATGAAAAGCTAATCCTTTTCCGGCAGGCGCAAACCATCATTTACAACGCCAGCGCCCCCACCGTCGCGCAGCGCATCTGCGAACTATACGGAGACCGTCAACTGGCGGGTGTCACACCCCAAAGCTACGATCTCAGCACATTGCCTTTTTCCGACGGTGCTTCGCGGGAAAATGCCGCCGAAGCCATCGCACTGTATGACGTTTTGGGGTTCGACCGGCAACCCGTTCTCGTTTCGCTGCCCACCCTGCAAAGCGTCGCAATGCGCATGGAACTCAAGGAGGGCATCAGCGGCTGCAAACTGGTCAACGACAGCTACAACTCGGATATCAACTCGCTGGCTCTCTCCCTCGACTATCTCGTTTCGGTAGCCGGCGGACAACCCAAGATCCTGATCCTGTCCGATATCCGGCAAAGCGGATTACCTGCGGAAAAGCTCTACGAACAAGTGGCAGCATTGCTGCGCACCAAAAGAATCGATACGCTGATCGGAATCGGGGAAGAGATCGTCCAGCATGCGGCGTCATTCGGCTGCGACAAAGCGTTCTACCGCAATACGGATGAATTCTTGCGTAGCTATAACCGCACGCAGTTCGTAAACAAAAGCATCCTGCTCAAAGGCAGCCGTGCGTTCGGCTTCGAGAAAATCAGCCATGCGCTCGAACAGCGCACGCATACGACCGTACTGGAGGTGAATCTCGACAACATGATTCACAACCTCAACTATTTCCGGTCTCTGCTCGATCCGGGCGTACGCATCATGATCATGGACAAAGCCTCGGGTTACGGCACCGGCACCTACGAAGTAGCCAGCATGCTCCAGCACCAGGGGGTCAGCTTTCTCGCCGTGGCATTCGCCGACGAAGGGGTGACGCTGCGCGAGGCGGGCATCACGATGCCGGTCGTCGTGCTGAATGCCGATTCGGACAGTTTCGAAATCATGATCGATTACGGGCTCGAACCGGAGATTTACAGTTTTTCATCGCTCGAAGCTTTTTCTCAGGCCGTGCGGCGGCACGGCGAAACCCGTTACCCGATCCACCTGAAACTCGATACCGGGATGCACCGCCTCGGTTTCACCGAAAGCGACATCGACGGTGTGGTCGCCGCACTGCGGAACCAACGCACCCTGTACATCCGCTCGGTGTTCACGCATCTGGCCGGCAGCGACGAAGAGCGCCACAACGATTTCACGCGCGAACAAATCGCACGCTATACGGCCATGAGCGACCGGCTGCTGGAAGCATTCCCCGGCGAACACATCATCCGCCATGTCTGCAACACGGCCGGTATCGAACGCTTTCCCGAAGCACAGTTCGACATGGTACGGCTGGGAGTCGGCCTGTACGGAATCAGTTTTGCACACCAGGAACAGCTGTTGCCCGTCAGCACACTGCGCAGCCGCATCGTGCAAATCAAAGAATTACAACCGGGGGAAACGGTCGGCTACGGTCGCTGGGGCATAATCGACCGGCCGACACGGACGGCTACCGTACCCATCGGCTATGCCGACGGACTGGACCGCCACCTGAGCCGCGGAGCATGGAGTATGCTGGTGAACGGGCGCCCCGCGCCGATCATCGGCAACATCTGTATGGACACCTGCATGCTGGACATTACCGGTATAGATGCCCGAGAAGGCGATCCGGTAACGATTTTCGGCGCTGAACCGGGCAATACCGTCAGCGACATGGCCGCCGTCCTGAAAACGATCCCTTACGAAATCATGACCAGCATTTCGACCCGCGTCAAACGGGTGTATACCAAAGAGTGAAAGATGGCCAAAGGCAAATTATACCTGATTCCCACCCCCATCGGCGACCGGCCGGTATGGGACGTATTGCCCGCAAGCAACCGGACGGTAATCGACTCGATCGACTACTTTATCGTCGAGGATATCCGTTCGGCGCGCCGTTTCCTAAGCAAGGCAGGCATCTCCCGGCCCATTGATTCCCTGCGCTTCGCCGAACTGAACGAACACACCGCGCCGGCAGAGGTTTCGGCTCTGTTTGCCCCGTTGTTAACGGGAACCGATGCCGGCGTCCTTTCCGAAGCGGGATTACCGGGTGTGGCTGACCCGGGGGCCGACGCGGTCGCACTGGCGCACATACACGGCATCGAAGTGGTTCCGTTGGTAGGTCCTTCATCGATCCTGCTGGCCCTGATGGCCTCGGGCCTCAACGGCCAGTCGTTCGCTTTCAACGGCTACCTGCCGATCCGGCAGCCCGACCGCAACAAAGCTATCCGCCATTTCGAGGCCCGGGCGCAAAGCGAACACCAATCGCAGATTTTCATCGAAGCACCGTACCGCAACCTGAAACTGTACGAAGATTTCTGTACCGCCTGCCGTCCGCAGACACGCCTGACCATAGCGGCCGATCTGTTGCAACCCGATCAACTGATCCGTACCCGGACCATCGGACAATGGCGTAAAGAACAAAAGCCGGACATTCAAAAACGTCCGGCCATCTTTATTCTCGGTTGACCTATTCCCGGCAGATCAAAAGCTGCCCAAAGCCGTTGCCTATACCCTATCCCGCACCAAGCACGGGACCATGCCCCGCAAGCCATCCGAACAAACCAATTCGAAGGATCATTCAACAACCTTGCGGCGATCCCCTGCCGAACCCAAGTCCAACAAGGCTTCCGCCGTAATACGGTCTATCGGCGTCGTAATCTTGATGTTGGAATACTCTCCTTCACACAAATAAACACGGCCACCGGCCCATTCGACCACACTCGCGTCATCGGTAAACTGACGGCGGTAAGGCTGTCGGTACGCCTTCATCAACAACGATGTATGAAAAACCTGCGGCGTCTGCACAATCCGGTAACGGCTCCGGTCCACGATGCAGCTGCCTTCCCGGCCCACTTCCCTGAGCGAATCGGTAGGCGTCACCACCGGCACCACGGCACCGAACTCTTCGGCATCGGCTACCGCGCGCCGGATCAGCCCGGCACTGACCAACGGACGTACACCGTCATGGATGGCAACCAAATCCGCATCGCCTACCAGTTTCAGTCCGTTATGCACGGAATCGAAGCGGGTCTCTCCCCCTTCGCAGACCAAATGCTGCACAGAAAAGCCGTGATCCTCGCACAAGGTCTGCCAATAAGCCGTCCGGCTGCGCGGCAATACCAAAATAATGCGGCACCCGGGCAGGGCTTCGGCAAAACGCTCGATCGTATGCATCAGGATCGGTCGGCCTTTCAACGGCAGGAATTGTTTGGGCAGCGCAGCTCCCATGCGGACGCCGCTGCCGCCCGCGACGATAATTACAGCTGTCGGTATCATGCTTTTCTTTTTTTATCGGTCAGGTATTGCATTACCACGCGCCGCAGCGTCTCATCCAGCGGGGTATATTGCAGGCCGGTTACCCGGCAAACGAGTGTTCCGTCGTAATAGGTCTTGTCCGCCGCACTGGCCACCAGCGCATCGGTAAACCTCGGCCCCAACCGCCCCAATCTATTGAGCTGTTCGCCGCACCGGGCCGCAAACGTCAGCACGCCGCGACTTACGGGAATAAAGGGGGGGCGCCGCCCGGCAACCGCCGCCACAGTCGTCAGTATCTCCTTAAAAGAGAGGTTTCCGCCCGAAAGGATAAAGCGCCGGCCGACCGCCTCATCGGAAGTGGCCAACAACACCATCGCCCGAGCCACATCCCGTACGTCGACATATCCTTTGACTCCGGGAGGATATCCTACTACACCCCACGAAGTCAGCGCTTTAACCAACAGTCCGCTGCCGCTGTTCCAATCCGTTTCGCCGAGAATGATCGCAGGATTGACGATTACTGTCCGCAAACCTCGTAAAGCAATGCGGCGCACGGCGCTTTCGGCATAGAATTTACTGATGCTGTAAGGAGAACGGCCTTCGAGAGTCGTCAATTCGCAGGCTTCCGTCACCAGTTCAGTTCCCGGAGCCGGTCCTCCCAATGCAGCGATAGAGCTGACATATACGAGCAACCCCACGCCGCATTCCAAACAGGCATCGGCTACCTGTGTCGCAATTTCAGTATTGGCTGCCACAATGTCGCCCTCCTCCTGAGGATCGAACGACACGCGGGCCGCACAATGAAAAACCACATCGGCCCCCCGCAAAGCGTCGGCCAGTTCCAGCGGATTATTCAAAGCGGCCTCATAACGCTCCAGCCGGCCGGCTTCAACCGCTGTGCCCATGCGCTGCAACGTCGCATCGAGCCGGTCGAAACGGCTCCCCTCGCGCACCAAAAGCCGCACCCGGCAATCCTGCCGCAGCAATTCGGCAACCAGGTGGCTCCCGACCAGACCCGTACCTCCGGTCACGACGATCCGTTTACCGGTTAATGTACGCTGTCCCGTTGTATTCGATTCCGTTCCTCTACTCATTTCTTCATTCCTGTCGATCTCTCGCGTTACCCGATTTTCTCGTTGCAATCGGCTTCCCAAATCATTTTTTTACCGAAGCCGAGACGGTTATCGGTCAATTTCAGGTAATCGGGTGCGATCGCCCACATCTCCAAATCCATTGCCGCTGCATACGGGAAACGCAACATATAGGCTTTTTTAACTGCCGCAAGTTCCTTGCCGCAGGGACGGTACATCCGGCCCCTCACTTGCAATCCCTGCACTTTGCCGACGAGCTTCGTCTCCAAAACCACCGCCGCAGCCACCCGTGCATTGCGCTGCAACTGGGCCACATGCCACGTATTCCCGGCCGAAGTCACGGCAAAAAGGTTCTGTTCGGGCAAATATGCGTAAAACAGCGATGAACAGTGCGGCACATCATCCACCGTCGTCGCCAGCGTCAGCACATGATGCCGCCCGATGAACCGGACAATCCGTTCATCCACGGGAACGGTCGCATGGAAATCGTTACCCGTTCCGCCCCGCACGGAACCGGCACAACCAACAGAACGGCCAGAACCGATAAGATAAGCGAGGCCGTCCTCCCCGGAAGAACCGGCAGGCGCGACAGGAGAGGATGCGTCGGAAAGGCCGACAGTGCCGGCAATTCCACAGGGATCGTCAAGATTTATTTTTTCGCCGCAGGAGCAGCCGGTTTCGCAGGAGTGTCCTTGTCCGGTGCCGGTGCCACCGGAGCCGCGGTATTCGGTATCGCTTTGCATAAAGAATCCAGTTCGAGGGAGGTTACTTTAAGGCTGTCGGCCACATCGCCGCTGAGTTCGGCCATAATCCGTTCCTTGACCACATTGAATGCCGTACGGTTACCCTGGCGGATCGGTTCGGCCGGTTCCGACGGCACTTTCAGCGGGTCAATCGGCGTCGAACCCCGCCAAATACGGAAATCGAGATGCGGGCCGGTTGCCAGACCGGTCGCGCCGACATAGCCGATCAGGTCCCCCTGTTTCACACGCGTGCCTTTCGAGATACCCTTCGCATAAGCTTTCAGGTGCAGGTAGCCCGAAGTCAACGACCCGACATTATGTTTAATTTTCAGCGTATTACCGCCACCACCGCTCCAATCCTTGTAAATCACGACGCCATCGCCGATCGCGTGCACCGGAGTCCCCGACGGAGCGGCATAATCGACCCCGTGGTGCGGGCGCCGGATGCGCAGCACCGGATGCAGACGCGAATTCGAAAAACGCGAGCTGATGCGCGAGAATTTCAGCGGGGCTTTGAGCAGAGCTTTGCGCAGGCTGTTACCGTTTTCGTCCCAATAACCCAATTTTCCATCCTGCAAGAACGGAATCGCATAATAGGTTTTGCCTCCATGCTCGAAACGCGCGCCCCAAATCGCCCCAAGGCCGACATTCGTGCTGTCGACATATTTTTGGTCGTAAATTACCGTAAAATTATCCTCGGGCTGTAGCGCGAAAAAGTCGATGGTCCAGGCATAAATCTCCGACAATTCCATCGCCAATGCAGGACTCATATCATTGTCCGTCATGCTTTTCCACAGCGAACTGGTAATCGAGGCACTGCGTTTCTGCCGCTGGACGGTCACATCCTTGGCAGCTTTGTGTACACGAATGCTGTCCGTCAGGTCGATTACCAGGTAATCGGTCGTCGTAGCCTCGTAAACGAAATAGGCCAGTTTTTTGGGCCCGACCGAATCGCGGGTCTGGAATACCACATACGGATGCCCCGCACGCAGGTTGCGCATACTGAATACCGGTTCCGCCACACGGGCGATCGAATCGACCTTACCGGGACCTATCCCGTAGCGCCCCAGAAGCGCACCGATGGTCTCGCCGCTCGCGAACTCGCCTTCCGTGATATCGTACTTGCCTTTTTCAATGCCATAGAGCAATTCCACGGGCTCCTCCACGACCACGATCTCTCCTTCCGAAGAGCTTCCGTTCCGGCACACCAGCCATACGACAATGCCAATAACCACCACAAGCCCGACCGTAGCGGGCAGCCAAATTTTGCGTGAAATCTTCATGTTCGTAAAGATACCCCCCGACCGGAAAAGAGAAAAGTCCCGAAGACGGGACTTATTATCTTTTTATCAACATCAGGCACCTTTGCAACACATAAAAGACGATTCAACAGAGCGTTTCGGTAGCGGAGGCAGGTAGGGACCGGGCCGTTTACAACTTGTTGCTGCCGAATTTCTGTTTGATCCAACGCGGGAAGATGATCGCACCCGCCACCAGGTAGGGATAGTACGTCACCAACCGCCACAGCACCGCGATCAACGTTGCCGCACCGAGCTGCATCGCCACTGGCACCTCGATCAGGTCGCGGCAGTAGGTCGAAAAGATGTATTCGGCGAATCCGCTGCCGCCGGGAGTAGGCATCACCAGCATCATGATCCACATCACCAGTTGCCGGGCAAAGAGCAGGAACTGGTCGCTGACCGAGAAGAAGGCCATAATCAGCGCATTGGCTACCAGATACCGCGAACTCCAGGACAGGAAAGTCGAAGAGCAGGCTTTCAACCAGAATTTCCATCCGGCGCGTTTGATTTCATGCGATGAAAGCACGATATCGGTCCCGACCCGCTCGACAGCCCGGTACCAACGGTGCAGCCAGCGCAATTTGAAAATTTTGAGCAGCATCCATTTCAATCCGCGCGGATTAACGAACAGCCCGTACGAAAGCACACAGACGAAAGCCAGCTTGAGAAAATAGCCGACCAGTGCGAAGGTCATCAGCCCGCGCGCGACGATTCCGGCATGTGCCGTAATGTCGAACAGCCGGTCGACACCGACGAGAAGCATCAGCAACGGGAACATGACGATGAAATAGATCTCGTCGAGAAACGAGGTCAGCATAACGATGGCCGAACTGCGGCCGAGACTGATGCCCTCCTTGTGCACGTAAATGATCGCCACGCTGGTACCTCCGACGGCAGAAGGGGTGATGGCCGATGTGAACTCCCAGAGCATGATAACCCGGAACGACTGCAGCCACGAGAGCTGTCCCCCGCTCAACACCCGGATGCGGATGATGTAGCCGATATCACGCCCGAACATGAAAAACACCGCGAGACAGAGCCATCCGACCGTCGCCCACGAGAAACGGATATCGGCGAACACTTCGGGATTGAAATCCCGCCAGAGCATCCATCCCACTACGGCCAGCCCGATCAGGATCGGATAGATCGCATTGCCGATCTTAATCTTGCCGAGCGGCCCTCCACCGGCCTGTTTCTGATTCGACATAGTGAGCAGTAGTAGGTAATTATGCTATCAATTTCCGATATTCGTTACTCTTCCCCGTGGTTTTATCCCTCTTGTCCGTTCCCTTCCGCATCCACGAACTTATACAATTTATCGCCCCTGTGGATCGGCGCAGGTACTTTAACCGAACAAAAAACACCCTGCGGCGCTTGCTGCACATTTTGTTCATCGACACGAATCTCCCCGGTCGGAAATTCCAGCACCCCGGTGGTCTCACCCACCAGGAAGGTCTCGTCGCCGACACGGAGCGGCGCGGCCTCGACCTGGATTTCAGCCACGCCGATACGTTTGAAATAGTTGGTGACTTTACCCACATACACTTTCCGTTTGGTCGCCGCTGAACCATATACCGCACTCCATTCGTCGATCCGGGCTCCCATGTAGTACCCTCCCCAGAATCCCCGGTTGAAAACGGTCGCCAGGCGCTCTTTCAATGCCCTCGCCCGCTCAGGGGTATAGCTTCCCGCCTCGATCATGCACAACGCCTCGTCATAACTCTCGACGACCCGTTTGACATATTCGGCAGAACGGGCGCGCCCCTCGATTTTCAGTACGCGCACGCCCGCTCCGAGAAACTTATCGAGGAAATCGATCGTGCACAAATCTTTCGGCGACATGATATAATGATTGTCGATCACCAGCTCGGTGCCGCTGTCGCGGTCGCGCACCTCGTACGAACGGCGGCAAAGCTGGCGGCAGGCACCCCGGTTGGCCGAACACCCTGTGTCGTGCAGGCTCAGGTAACATTTGCCCGATATAGCCATGCACAGGGCACCGTGCGCAAACATCTCGATCCGGACCGGTTCTCCTCCCGGACCGCAAATATTCCGCTCACGGATACCGTCGTAAATAGCCCGCACCTGCGGAATGGTCAACTCGCGTGCCAGCACCATCACATCTGCGAATTGGGCGTAAAAAGCGACCGATTCCAGATTCGACAGGTTCAACTGCGTAGAGATATGCACTTCAAGGCCGATCGACCGGGCATAAAGGATACCCGCCTGATCCGAAACGATCACGGCGGACACTCCCTCGGTCCTGGCCCGATCCATCGTCTGCCGCATGGCAGGCAGATCCGCGTCGTAAAGCAGCGTATTGACAGCCAGATACGTTTTAACGTTATGCCGACGGGCAATGGACACGATACGCGCGAGATCGTCCAATGTAAAATTCGCGGCCGAACGCGAGCGCATATTCAACTGCCCGACGCCGAAATAGACCGAATCGGCCCCGGCATCAATGGCGGCCCGCAACGACTCATACGAGCCGACCGGCGCCATAATCTCTATATCCTTGCGTTTGAAACTCATTTTCATCCATTCTCTGTTCCGCGGGAAGGGCTGAAGCCGTATACCGAAACAAGCCCGGCTCCCTCCGCTTTCCCTATCCATCCGGGGCAGCGGACAAACCGGTGAAACGTGCTATTTCCGCCGTCCTTGCAATTCGGCAGTCAGCTCCCGCAACGGCTTCAACCGGTCGGGAGCCACCTCGAGCGCATCGAGCGCCAGATTCGCATCGGCGAAATAGGCCGCCACGGCCTTTTCGGTCAGCTCTCGAATGCCGAGCCGGTCGTAAATCGCCCTGACCCGTGCTATTTTTTCTGCCGGAACGATTGTGCGGTCCGACAGCAGTTCCAGCAGACTGCGGCGTGCCGGTTCATCGGCCCGTGCAAGCGCATTGGTCAGCAGGAAGGTCTTCTTACCTTCGAGGATGTCCCCGCCCACCGGTTTGCCGAACTCATCCGAATCGGCATACGTATCGAGCAGGTCGTCCTGCAACTGGAAGGCGAGTCCGATACTGATCCCGTATTTATACAACAGGTCGGTCGCCATATCGCTCCCACCGCCGCAAATGGCGCCGAGCTTCAACGCGCCGGCCAGCAACACCGCCGTTTTCAGTTCGATCATGCGCAAATATTCCGCCACCGACACATCGGTTCTCTTCTCGAAATCCATGTCGTACTGCTGCCCCTCGCACACGCCGACAGCCACTTCATTAAAAACCGTCAACAACCGGGGCAGCGACTTTTCGTCACAACCGGCCAGCAACCGGTAGGCATAAATCAGCATCGCATCGCCCGAAAGGATAGCCGTATTATCGTTCCATTTCTTGTGCACCGAGGGCTTCCCGCGCCGCGTATCGGCATTATCCATGATGTCGTCGTGCAGCAACGTGAAGTTGTGAAACACTTCGACGGCGAGTGCAGCGGGTTTGGCTGCCGTGACCGCCTCTTGAAACAGGTTGCAGGCCATCAGCACGAGTGCGGGGCGGATACGCTTACCGCCCGCCCCGAGGGCGTAACGGATCGGTTCATACAGTCCCGCGGGCCGGGCCGGATAAGGCAACTGGGCGAGTTCCCGCTCGCTCATCGCAATCAGTTCGTGCAGCGAATACATACATTTGTCAGGTTATATCCCCGTCGGACGGGGGTTTGCAAAGTTAAAAAAAATAAACCGTTTCGGATTATTTCTATTGCCGGGCCCGATTTTTTTATTACTTTTGATTATCTGTTTAATAAAATAATTTAAAAACTACACATTGACTCAATCATGAAAAAAGTAGCTGTCGGCGTAGATATCGGGGGGACGAACTCCGTTTACGGATTGGTGGACGAAGCGGGTGAGATCATCTGCGAAGGGGCGTTCCCCACGCGCAATTACCCCGATTTCGATCAATATATCGAGGAACTCTACATCGGAATCCAGGACCTGCTCAAACGAGCCGGCGACGAAGTGGAGCTGGTGGGTATCGGTATCGGCGCCCCGAACGGCAACTACTATACCGGCACAATCGAGTTCGCACCAAACCTCGTCTGGAAGGGCGTGCTGAATATCGTCGAGAAGATGAAGCGCTTTTTCCCCACCGTTCCGGTCATCATCACCAACGACGCGAATGCGGCAGCCGTAGGTGAAATGGTCTACGGCGGTGCGAAGGGCATGAAAGATTTCCTGGTGGTCACCCTCGGTACCGGATTGGGCAGCGGTTTCGTCGCAAACGGCAAGCTGATCTACGGCCACGACGGATTCGCCGGCGAGCTGGGCCACGTAGTGGTCAACAAAACCGGACGCATCTGCGGTTGCGGACGCAAAGGATGTCTCGAAACCTACGCATCGGCCACCGGCATCAAGCGTACGGTGTTCAAGCTGCTTGCAGACCACACCGACGACAGCGAATTCCGCCGGGTTACCTACGACGACCTGACGGCAGAGATGATTACCAAGGCAGCCCTCAACGGCGACCCGATTGCAATCGAAGCTTACGAATACACCGGCAAACTGCTCGGTGAAGCGCTGGCCGACGCCGTAGCCATCACCAGCCCCGAGGCGATCTTCCTGTTCGGCGGCCTGGCCAAGGCGGGCAAGTATATCTTCGAACCGACCAAGAAATACATGGAACAAAACCTGTTGGCGATTTTCCGCAACAAGGTGAAACTGCTGCCTTCGGGCATCGACGGTAAAAACGCTGCGGTACTGGGTGCTTCGGCCCTCGTATGGCAGAGCCTTCAGGAAGCACAGGAGGCCAAGGAGAGAAAAGCGCGGGGTTGCTAACAGCGCTGCCCTTTTCCGTCACACAAGGCCGTCCGATGTGACGGCCTTGTTTTTGCAGGAGATACGTTCTGCGTCCGTTTTTACGTTATCCATAACGAAGACTCAAACGCAACACGATAAACCAAAATATAGCACGGCAAAACCAAACGATATGAAAAGCGTACAGCAATCGCTGCTCGAGCGCCGGACGATCCGCCGCTACGAGCGCATGAAAGTGGAACCCGAAAAGATGCAACAAATCTACGATGCGATCCGCAATACCCCGACCAGTTACAACGGCCAGCAATTCTCGGTGATCGCCGTAGACGACCAGCAACTCAAAGAGCAGTTGTACGAAATCACGAACCAGAAACAGATCAAGACCTGTTCGCACTTTCTGGTTTTCTGCATCGATTACCACAAACTGCGCGTGGCAGCCGGACTGCACGGCGAACAAACGCCTCCCTTCGAAAGCACCATTGACGGCTATACGGTGGGCGTGATCGACGCGTCCCTGGCCATGATGAGCGCCGTGACGGTGGCCGAATCGCTCGGACTCGGTTGCTGCTGCATCGGTTACACCCGCACGGCGGATCCGCGGCGAATCTCCGACCTGCTGCTGCTGCCCGAAGGGGTTTCGATCGTCTGCGGCCTGGCTATCGGCTATCCGCGTGAAATGCCCGACCTGAAACCGAAGCTGCCCCAACCGGCTGTCATCCACACGAACCACTATTCGGCCGACGAAGAGCTGAAGCCGCTGCTGGCCGAATACGACGAGCGTATCACCGAATACAACCGGACCCGTTCGGGCGACCAGACGACCAACGACTGGTCGGGGCACATCGCCGATTACCACCGCCATTCGATGGAGCACGGCATCGCCGGCTATCTCCGCGAGCAGATCGGATTAAAATCGGAATAAGGAAAGCTGGGAAAATCAGCCGTCTGGAAACGAGGATATAATACCTCCCCCCCCCGGTTTTAGTACCCTATCCTTCATCGTATGACGATCCGGACGATGCGAAAGATCAAAGGCATCGACTTTTACCGGTCGATGCCTTTCCCTTTTCTGCACTAAATATTTCGGGCCGATTTCGGCTCGGCGACTTTTCCTATTCCAAAGGACGCATACCCGCGTCTGGCGGGATACGTTTGCATTTACCGGCAAGGTGTTCGATGTCGAGCCGCAACACCACCGTCCGTCGAAACGACGCAGCGATATACTTCTCCCCTATTTCAGCATATTCGGGACTGTACTTGCGTATCAGCAGGCGCAGGGCGTGGAGCCGTTCCTCATCGGCACCCACGACGACAATCCGGCCGAACAAATGCACGCTTTCATAAGCAGTACTGAACTGGCGCGGAATCACCCGTGTCCGGTCCACGACGCAAAAACTCACGCGGTCATTTTCTCGGATCGCGTCGAGCTTTTCCCCTTCGGGCGCACAATGGAAATAGATCCTATCCCCGTCCGCAACATAACTCATCGGCAAGCCGTATCCGTACCCGCCGACGCCGCACATCGCCAGAAAACCGTATTCGCCCCGATCCAACAACTCCCTCGCTGCCGCCTCATCCCACACCCGGTCTTTGCGGCGGATCGCTCTGAATTTTTCCATTATACCGATTTTGGCCAAATATAACAATAGATCCCCGCAAAAGCAGGGATCTATCATCATTTAATTTCAGGTATTTTCCCGAAACGAAGTATTCTTGGAAAATCAATAATTCAGCTTGATCGATTTCACGAACAGTTCCGAATCCTCACCGCCCTCAAAACTGTCACCGTAGGCACTGGAAGAGAACACGATCGCAATTTTGTACTTTTTGCTGGCGTCGAATGCCTTTTTCACCTCGAAGGTTTTCGATTCGGTAGCGAAGGACGAAGATGCCGATTTTTCCAAAACGGCCCTTGCCGCAATCCTAGCGTCCGTCTTCAGGTTCGTTCCGTCAAGATAATCGGCTTCGTAATCCGAAACCTCGTAAATTACGACAGCGACAGAACCCTTATCGGTCTCACCCGGTTTCAGGACGTACAACGTACCATCCTCTTTATATTCGGGAGTAAACGAACCGTCTGCATTTTTGGTTCCTTTCGTTATATAATAATCGGTACCGGGCTGATACATCCAGTTCACATCGAACGATTTCGGGAAAGCGGTTTTCACGAACGGAAGGCCGAAACGGGTACTTTTCAAAGTATTGGTCATATCCACGTTGAAAGAACCAATGAACAATGTACCTGCGGTAACGGCCGGGATAAAGGTAATAAATGCATTGCCGCCCTTGGTCATCAGCGTACCTACCCGGGCAATATCAGTCCCGTTTTGGAGAACCGGCAGCGGTTTGAAGCTACCGTCCGGATAGGTCGGATACAGGCCCATTGACTCGTCAAAAAGATGAATCAGGTTCGCCGCTCCGTTGGAAGTTGCCCATCCTTTCGGCTCTTTGATCGGTGTACCGTCGAGATTCAGCGAGGTACCATCCACCCAGTCGTTGAACAGATATTCATCCTGAGCAACCGGCAGGACTGCCACCTTCAATATATACCTTTTGGTGTAATTGGGGTCTTGGGCCACCACGTTATAAGCGACATAATCGTCCTCGCCGAATTTCGAAAAGTCGATTTTATCGCCCTCCTTGATTTCAGCAGTTTGGCCGCCGATATTCGTTTCAATCGAAGCAAAGGTACAGCCTTCGCCCAACGTAGCCTTCGGTGCAATCTGCAGGTCTTCCGCCTTCGCATTGCTCAAAACAGTAAAGGTATTGGTCGAAATGGGTTTCGCAGGATCGAAATTCTTCACGATAGCAGGACTCTCCACTAACAGGCTTTCGAGTTTGGCCGTCGTATTTTCAGTCACAGCCGTACCGCTGAATCCAACGCCGATCTGCATCGACGCATCATCCACAAGGGCGATCTTCAGGCTCAAGGTTATCGTTTTATCTACGATAGTGCCTGTAACGTCGATCAAAGCTTTCATTGAAAGAGGGGCAGGTAGATTATAAGCATAGCCCACACTGTCGATCAGGGCCACAGAGCCTCGTTGGCTAACAACCAGGTTATTCAATTGGATCTGACTGATCTCCATGTCCAGAATCGACAAATTTTTGATCGTCAGTTTGGCCAGGGACTTATTCGAGGTGTATTTCGAACCCTTATCCAAATAAACACGCTGTTCCATGCCCGGAAAAGCATTGCCGTTCACATTGACTACCAGCTGACCTTTATAAGTGCTCTGCAATGAAGCGACATCCTCGATCGGTGCGGCTGGGATCTCGGTCAGTTTTACCGTAGCGGTCAATTTGCCTTCGGCATCGACCGTACCAGCGAATTCCACCGTGTATCCGGCCAGATCGCTGGTCTCAGTACCCGATATCTGGCTGACATAGGCTTTGGTCTCCACGGCACTGTACGTTACATCGTTAATCGTAAAGTCCTCGTTATTCGGCACCACATTTGTCAGGCGTACCTTGGTTTTGCCATCGCTTTGCAGCAACACGACCTCCGGATTGGCACCGGGAGTCCCGCCGGTAACGGTCAGCGCCAGGTTCTCGGCAGAATAACTGCCCAGAACATCTTCCACTACGGGTGGTTTTGGGGGTTCCGGATTATCATTCTTACAGGAAGAGAATCCGGCCAGAAGCAGGAGCGACATAGCCGCCGAAAAGAAAACCTTTTTCATGTTCAATTTTTGAAATTAATATTAAGTGTCGGTTGTATCAGTGCATACAATATAACAACAAACATCTCTCGACCAATAATTTGCAAAAGCAAACCAAATCGAAAGAATGTAATAAAATTTTTATCCCTTATATAACGATTTCAGCAAAGAAAAGTTACCTTTGCGAAGTAAGTATTTTCATATTTCCACCTAAACTGCAGATTATGCGAACGTTAACCATCCTGCTCGGAACCATGCTTTGCTTCGGTTTGAGTGGCTGCATCAAAAACGAACCTCTGAATACAGAGGCAGACATCGTCAAATGTATTTTGCCACCCGGAATTTTGAAGTCAGACCCCCTCATCACCAACAATACGGTGCTGCTGTTGATCCTGCCCGGTACGGCCGAAATCGACCACCTCGCACCGGAATTCGAACTGACTCCGGGGGCTACGATCAAACCCAAATCGGGAACGGTACGCGATTTCACCACGCCGCAGACCTACACGGTCACCTCAGAGGACGGACAATGGTCGAAGGTCTATACAGTTACCGTCTCCCAAGCGGATATTCCGACCGTATACGATTTCGAACACTGGCGGACCGCGAACAAATACGAAACGCCCTACGAAGTTTTGGAACCCGGGAACGAAGAGATAAACATCTGGGCATCAGGAAATGCCGGATTCGCAATCGCCGCGGGCAATGCCGCCCAACCCGACGATTTCCCGACCTTCTCCACGACCGACGCTTACCAGGGTAAACTGGCCGCACAGCTCGTCACGCGCTCGACCGGCAAATGGGGTGCACTCGCCGGCATGCCCATCGCAGCAGGCAACCTGTTCATCGGCACTTTCGACGGCAGCAGCGCCATGGCCGATCCGCTGGGGGCTACCCACTTCGGATTGCCTTTGGGCCAGAAACCGGTGCGTTTCCTGGGACACTACCGCTATATTTCGGGCGGCAATGTGACGGGCAAAGACGGCAAAGAGATCATCCCGGTACGGCGCGATATCGGACAAATCTATGCGATCCTCTACGAAACGGACGATAATGTACAGTATCTCGACGGCAGCAACATCACCACTTCGCCCAACATCGTCGCACGGGCCATGTTCACCGGAATCAAAGAGACGGAAGGAACCGGATACGAACTGTTCGACGTCACGTTCGTATACGAAAAACCTTACGATCCGGAGAAACAAAAGCACTTCCGGTACAACCTGGCCGTCGTTTTCGCCGCGAGCGAACGCGGAGCTTATTTCGAAGGCGCAGTGGGCAGCACGCTCTATATCGATGCCGTACAAGTAATCTGTGAATAATGAACCTTGAAAAACAGTATAAGATGAATTTCCGAAAAATAGGTTGCGCCGTTATTATGCTGACGCTGACCCTCAGCGCCGCCGCACAGTCCGAATCCGGCAAAAAATTCGAATACCGCATCAAAGCGGGTTTCAACATCGGCGGAACGCTGCCGATTCCGCTGCCGGCCGAAATTCGAAAAATCGAGTCCTACTCGCCCACGATGGCCTTTACGGTCGAGGGAAGCGTTCTGCGCTGGTTCACGCCGAAATGGGCGCTCACTACCGGCCTGCGCTTCGAAACCAAAGGCATGAATGCCGGAGCCAAGGTTAAGAACTACCAAATGACCCTCCTGATCGAAAACGGGGACAAGACCGGGGAGATGAGCGGGCGTTTCACCGGCCGGATCAAAACCCGTGTCCAGAACGAATACATCACGCTGCCGATCCTCGTTGTACGCGAGCTCTCCCCCCGCTGGGAGATCAAACTCGGCCCCTACATCGCCTACCGCATCGACGGCAGCTTTACCGGGTCGGCTTTCGACGGCTACATCCGCGACGGAGACCCGACCGGCACCAAAGTCGGCGTCGAATCGGCGACGTACGACTTCGGATACGGACTGCGCCATTTCAACTGGGGAGGCCAGTTCGGCGCCGAGTGGCAGGCATACCGCCACCTGTCGGTTTATGCCGACCTGACCTGTGCCGCGAACTCCATCTTCAAAAAAGATTTCCACAGCGTCAGCTTCGACATGTATAACCTGTATTTCACGATCGGTTTCGGCTACCGGTTCTGACTTTCACGACACCGACAAAAACCGGAGCTTCGCAAGCAAAGCTCCGGTTTTTCATTTAGCCAACACCGATAAATAAACCCGGCGATTACTCCCGGACGAAACGGACACGCACCCGGGTATATTCGCCCTCTTCGGAAACGATCTCCATAACAGCCCCGTAAGAAGAGAGAATGTTGGCAGAAAGGTTCAGTCCAATGCCGTGTCCCCGGTACTCCCGGGAATTGCGGGCACGGTAGAAAGATTGGAATACCTGGCCGATCTCGTCCTTCGGAATGCCAATTCCGGAATCCAGTACCTCGACAACAGTTTGCCCGTTCTCCCGCCCCAGGTTAATCGCCACATTGCCCTGCGAATATTTACAGGCATTTTCGATAATATTCCCCAGCGCCACCCCCAGCAGATAGGGGTCAGCCACAACCGGAAACGTATCCCCACCCGGATCGACCGTCAAGATCAGACGGGGATTTTCCCCACACTGCCGGACGAGCCATTCGGTTAAAGAAACGGCCTCCATCGTATTTTGCCGGAGTTGCCGGTTTTGCCGGGAAAGCATCAATAACGCCTTGGTCAGGTCTCCAAGCCGCCTGCTCTCGGTGGAAATCCGTTCCAGCGCCGCAACATATTCTTCGGGCGGGCGGGATCTCATCAACATGATTTCACATTCGCCCTGGATCGCCGTAACCGGATTATTCAGCTCATGCGAAGCATTCGAAACAAACGACTTTTCAGCACTGAGCGCCGCATCGACCCGATCGAGCATCCCGTTAAGCGAACGGGTCAGGTCATCCAGTTCGTCACCGTTGCCGGTCGGCCGGAACCTTACTCGCAGATCGTTTCCCGTAATCCGTTTCAGTTTTTTCAATATCTTTTGCAAAGGGGCCAATATCCGGTCGGAATAGACCTTGCCGGCGATATAAGTTACGACCACCGCCACCAGCAACAGCAATAACATGAGCCAAGATACCTGCTGCCGGACCTGTTGTCCGTAATCGTTCTCGGCAAAAATAAGCAGGATGAAATTCCCCTCGTTATCCGGATAGAAAAGCGCGACACCCAGTTGCTGCCCGTGCCGGAACCGGACGGGTTCCCGCATTTTCAGCCGACCGACTTGGGCCTCGGTAAGATAATGTCTGAGCGAATCGCTGTGAAAGCCTGTCGAATCGGCATTGAAGATGACCTCCCGGGTAGTGGGCAACAATTCATTATAGCGTTTTTGGATCAGGGCGTAATCCTGAGCGTTCACCTCATCCCGCTCCCAATGTTTGCCGGCTGTCACCAACGCCTTTTCAGCGAGGTAAGAATAATAGACATTGTCGATATACCGCGAAGTATAAAAATAAAACACCACAACGAGCGCTCCGGTAATCCCCAGCGTGACCCACATGTAATAAAACGCTATCCTGCGACCTATTTTCATTTCGCCTGCATCATATAACCGATTCCGACCACCGTGTGAATCAATCTCCGGGCCGGATCCCGATCGACTTTGCCCCGCAGGTAATTCACGTAAACATCCACGACATTCGTATTGGTTTCAAAATCCCGTTCCCAGACATTCTTCAGGAGCACCTGCCGTGAAAGGGCTGCCCCCTGGTTCTGCATCAAAAACTCCAACAGACGGAACTCTTTTTCGGTCAGATCGACTTCTTCTGTTCCCCGGCGGGCGCGGCGGCTGGCATAATTGAGTTCCAGGTCGCCGCAGGCAAGCAATGGCGCAACAACAGCTGTCTCTGTGCCCGGTCGTCGCAACAGAGCCTTGATCCGCGCATTCAATTCCGCAAAACTGAACGGCTTGACCAGATAATCGTCCGCTCCGGCCTCCAGACCCCTGACGATATCTTCAGTGGTACCCAACGCGGTCAACATCAGGACAGGCACGGCATAACCGTAATATTGCCGGAAACGCCGGCACAAGTCCAGGCCGCTTATCTTCGGCATCATAATATCCATGACCAGCAGATCGAAACGCTCCTGCGCAATCCGTTCCCAAGCCGACGCACCGTCCCCGGCCGTAGTGACCGCATGTCCGAATTCGGTCAGTCCGCGCCCGATAAAAGAGCGGATATTGGCTTCATCCTCCACCAGCAGTATTTTGGCCATATAACCCCGTTTGAGACAAAGATACTATTTTACACTTTCCGCCCGCGAAGTTTTCCCTCTTTCGTGTAGAATACCCGGCTGTAAACGGCCTCCGCGATCAAAGGAAAGACGAACAGCGTGAAGAAGGTAGCGGCTACCAGGCCGCCGATAATGACGATAGCCAGCGGACGCTGCGATTCGGAACCTATACCGTGCGAAAGGGCTGCCGGAACCAAACCGATGGCAGCCATCGAAGCGGTCATAATCACGGCTCGCATCCGGGAACGGACGCCCGTTGCTATCGCCTCCTGCAACGGCAATTCTTGGCGGATATTCTGCTTGAAATCCATCAACATGATCACACCGTTTTGGATACAGATTCCGAACAGCGCAATGAAGCCGATACCCGCCGAAATCGAGAAATTGAATCCAGTCATCAACAGCGCCGCTATACCGCCTACCGCCGCGAACGGCACGTTGAACAGTACCAATCCTGCATCCCGCGCATTACCGAACAGCATAAACAGGATGATAAAGATAATGGCGATGCTGACCGGAACTACCTGCCCGAGCCGTTTGGACGCACGCTGCTGGTTCTCGAAATCGCCCGTCCATTTGAGCGTATAGCCTGCCGGAATGACCACCTGCTCCTTTACCTTACGCTGCGCTTCGGCGATAGCGCTGCCCATGTCACGCCCCCGCACGGAAAGCTTCACGGCACAGAAACGGGCATGATTATCCCGAAAAATAAGTAACGGGCCCGTGATCGTACGGATTTCGGCCAGCTCTTTGATCGGGACCATCGTCCCGGACGCAGACGGTACGAGTATTTTGCCGATCTCCTGTTCGCCCCGGCGGAACTCTTCGTCGTATCGGACTACGATGTCAAATTTTCGTTCATCCTCGTACAATTGCGAGGCAGCCTTGCCGCCGATAGCCATTGCGATGATCGACTGTACATGCTCCTTCTCCACCCCGTAACGGGCGAGCTTCCCTTCGTCCAACTCAATCCGCAATTCCGGTTGTCCGATGTTGCGGATCACACCGAGGTCCTCGATTCCGTCTATGGTTTTCAGTACGTCGTAAATATCATCCGCCGTCTTTTCCGACTGATAGAGGTCATGCCCGAAGACTTTCACGGCAATCGACCCCTTGACTCCCGAAGCAGCCTCTTCCACATTGTCGGTGATCGGTTGGGAAAAATTGAAATCCACCCCCGGATAGATAGAGAGATCCTGTTGCATCTTTTCGATCAGCCGAGCTTTGGTCAGCTTGCTCTTCCACTGTTTTTCCGGATAGATGTCCACATGGAACTCGTTGTTGAAAAAACCCGTTGCATCGGTTCCATCGTTGGGACGACCCGATTGCGACATTACCTGGCGCACTTCGGGATAGGCCAGTAATTTGCGCCGGATTTGGGAAGCAAGCCGCACCGACTCTTCGAGCGAAATGCTCGATGGCAAAGTCGCCCGGATATAAATCGCCCCCTCGTTAAGTTGCGGAAGGAATTCTGTCCCCAACCTGGGAAATGCCCCCAAACCCACCAGAATAACAATTGCGGCGAAGGCGAGCGTCGTTTTCGCATGCGCATGGCACTTGCGAAAAAGAGACATCACATGACGAGCGATGAAATCTAAAAAACGATTTTTCTTCTCCCGTACATTTTTATTGAGCAACATGCTCGACAGAACCGGCACGAGTGTCAGCGTAAAAGCCAACGCGCCGAGCAGTGCGAATCCGAGTGTATAGGCCAGCGGAGAGAACATTTTACCTTCGACCTTCTGGAAGGCGAAGATCGGCAACAAAGCTGTAATAATAATCAGTTTGGAAAAAAAGACCGCCTTGGCCCTATCCTTCGCCGTCTGGCGGATCAACCCCAGTTTACTCATTTTATTGAAGGCCGGCATCCCGACCTGTCGGGCCTTCTGATCCAATGCGACAAACAGGCCCTCGACCATCACTACTGCTCCGTCGATGATGATACCGAAATCGATCGCGCCCATCGAAAGCAGGTTGGCCGACATTCCCATCAACCGCAGGCAGATGAAAGCAAACAATAGTGCGAGCGGAATGATGATCGAAACGATCAGCGTCGTCCGCCAGTCGGCCATGAACAGCAACACGATACAGGTAACGAAAAAAATACCTTCCAGCAAGTTGCGGGTCACCGTATGCACGGCCAGATCGACCAGGTCTTCACGGTCGTAAAACGGTACAATCTCAACGTCCGCCGGAAGTATTTGTTCGTTCAGGTACGCGATCTTGTCCTTCAGCGCTGTAATCACTTCTCCGGGATTCTCCCCTTTGCGCATCACGACGATGCCTTCCACCACATCGTCCTCCAACCCGCGCCCCACCTGTCCCAAACGCGGCAAATGCGACTCGTGCACATCCGCAAGGTTCTTCACCAAAATCGGAGTCCCGTCGATATTTTTCACCACGATATTACCGATCTCCCCGGTATCGTTAATCAGACCGATACCGCGCACGACGTACGCCTGCGCGTTTTTCGTGATTACATCGCCGCCCACGTTGATATTACTCTTCGAAATGGCATCGAACAACTCGAGCGACGTGATGCCATAACTGGCCAACTGATGCGGGTTTACGCTCACTTCGAACGTTTTTACCTCACCGCCGAAACTGACGATATCGGCCACACCGGGTACCGAACGCAAGTTACGGTCGATCACCCAGTCCTGAACGGTCTTCAACTCCCGCACATCGCGCTTATCGCTGCGCAACGTATAACGGTAAATCTCCCCCGTAGGACCATAGATCGGTTGTACTTCCGGGGTCACACCATCCGGGAGGTCGGCATCGTTAAGCAGGTTATACACCTGCTGGCGCGCGGTAAAATCATCCACCCGGTCTTCGAAAACAATGTTCACTACCGAAAGCCCGAACAGCGTCGTGGAACGGATATCCGTCTTATTCGGGACAGGATTCATCGCGATCTCGACCGGGATGGTCACGAACTTCTCCACCTCCTCCGCACTGCGGCCGGGCCATTGCGTAATGACGGTAACCTTCGTATTGGAAACATCCGGGAAAGCATCAACCGGGGTATGCATGAAACTGACCGCTCCGGCGACAACGGCGATCGCCGTCAGGAAAAAGATAAAAAACCGATTCTTGAGCGAAAAAGAGATAATGTTGTCGATAAACTTGTGCATCCCGATCTATTTTAGCTGGTTGTACACAAGAAGGGCATTCCGTCCGATCACCGTTTCCCCGGCCTTCACCCCGCCGCTGAGGTAACACTCCCGGGGAGTCTGTCCGCGCAATTCGACCGGCCGGATCTGCAAAGATCCATCCTCGCCCGCGACAACGACATAGTGCCTGCCCCCTTCGAAAATCAAGGCCTCGGCCGGGACTGTCGGATAGCGCCTGTCCCCGTTATCGGTACGCACGTAAACGGTAGCGAACATGCCCGGTTTGAGCCGGTATTCCCGGTTGGCAAGTTTGACCCGCAGATCCATCGTCTTGCTTTCGGCATCCAACATATTGTAAACCTTGTCGATTTCGCCGGTAAACTCCGTATCCGGGTATGAAAGAATAGAAATGCGTACCGGCTGGCCCACTCCGACCGAACGGATATCGCTCTGGTACACTTCGGCGACGACCCATACATCCTCCAGTCCGCACACCCGAAACGCATCCTCTCCATCAGCCCGTACCTGCATATTGCGGCTGATGTTGCGTTCGGCAACAAACCCCGAGACAGGAGCCACGAGTCGGTAACTCGCCCCCTCCACATGATTCAGCGTCCTGAATTCTTTTGCACGCGACAGTTCCGCCTGCGCCGTATTGTACCGCTGCCGCGCTTCGAGCCGATCCTTCTCCGAAGCCAGTCCCGAAGCATACATCTCTTCGACTGTACGCTGGTTGCGTTCGGCAACGGCCAATCCCTGTACAGCATCCACGTACTGTTTTTCAGCCTCCGCCGCCTCGCCGCTTCGGATCACAGCAAGCGTTTCTCCCTTGCGAACATAATCGCCCAGTTCAGGGACGACCTCTTCGACAACACCGGCAAAAGGCACCGGAACAGGCGCAATCCGATCCTGGTCGAATGCCACCTTTCCATTGAGCAAGAGCTCGCTGGTTCGTTCCCTAATCTGGACCGTATCCACGGTTACTAGCTTCCTCAAGCTGTCCGTAAGCGTAAGCGGTACCGTTCCGCTGACGGTTTCCCTCTGACGGGTCCAGCATCCTGTCAACGACAGGATTGCAACGATCAAAACGGAATATTTATTCTTATTCTTCATTTTTTCAGCGTTAGTATGTCCATATCGCAGTTCCAGCCACCGTCCGGAGTTCATCGGCCGCAGCAAGCACCGCATGTTTGAGATCATAGAGCCGAAGGGCGCTCTCCTTATAACTTTCATAGTAATCGACAAACTCGAGCACGCTGATGTTGCGATTGGTAAAATTCTTCTCCACCTCGGCAATCAGCCGGTCGAAATCCTCCTCCAGCCCTCCTGGGGTTTCCCGATAGAGGCGCAAACTATTCTGGAAACGGATATAAGCGGCTTGCAATTCCGTTTGCGCCTGATTGCGGAGAAATTCTTTCTGCGTGTTGCTCTGCCGGATATCGAATCGCGCCGAACGGATATTTCCCTGATTCCGGTTGAAGATCGGAATGGAAACGGACGCCGTCAGTCCGAAATAGTTATCGATAAAATTGCCCTGGCGGTCGAATGTACCGCCCAGTGAAAACGAAGGAGCCGCCAGTGACCTCTGCAATTTCAAATTAGCCTCGGAGCGCAACACCTGCGACTCGGAGGCTTTCAGGTCCGGACGCTGGTTCAAAGAAGATTCCAGCCGATCCAGCATCACCGGCTGAGAAGCGATCCTGTCCAACGTTTCGTTCGGAAGTTCCGTTTCGATATTCGTTCCGGACGGCACCCCCATCAACAGGCACAATTCGCCGAGGCCATCAGCCAAATCGTTCTGTAACTGCATCCGCTCGCTGCGCAGGTTCAACAGAAAAGCCTCGAGCCGGGTCCTCTCCATCAACGAGATATTCCCCCGGGCCTGTTGGCCGGCCATTACAGTCAACAGGTGTTCCAACGAGGCGACTTCCCTGTCGTATACGCCCAACGATTTTTGCAGAAAAAAAACAGAGATAAACCGTTGCCTCAACTCGCCGGCAAGGGTGCGAACGACATCTTCGAACTGCCGCGAAACGACCTCTTTATTCAGGCCGGCGACCTTTACCGCCTTACCCCGCTGGCCGGCCAGGTTGATCACCTGTTCGATCGAAACGATCGCTTCGCCCTGTGCCCCGACATCGAAATATTTTTTATTGAGCCGGTTGTAGATATTCTGTTCAAGGGAGAGCACCGGATTCTCCAACAGGCGTGCCTGTACAATCTCAGCCTCGGCTTTGTCCACATTGTAGTGTTCCGCTATCAGCAACAAGTTATTTTGCAGGAAAAGCCGCTCCGCTTCCGCCTGCGAAACCACCAACTTACCGGGGAGATTTCCGGCCAACAGGACGACAGGGTTCAACAAAACGGGACTCAATAATAGGTAAAGACGGAATGATACTTTCTTGCCCATGCGAATTCTTTTCGGCAAAAATAGACCGTGACTGCTATTACGTCGCCATAGAACCGATTATAATCATCTCAGTAAAGATTAAAATATTATTAGAATAAGCTGCCCCTGAGACAAAATATCCGAAGGTACCGGAACAAAACAGGCCGTTCCCGGAAAAATCGGTTGATTTTCCGGGAACGGCCACTGCCTTTTACCGGCCTTTGCCGGATTATGCCTACATTATTTGTATTTGTTGACGACCTTCCAAAAGTCCGCCTTGTCTTTTTCGGTAAAGTCGCCGTAACGGAAAAACTCCACCTTGCGGTCCTTGTTCACGAAAATAATGACAAACAGGTTGTTGACATCGCCCATACCCCATGCATCGCGCAGCGAACAATCGACATCGGTGTACATCGCGGCACCGGTTTTTTTCTGTTTCGAGCGCATCATACTGCGAACCACTCCGTTAGGCAATAAGGGAGCATCTTTCAGGTTAACGATTCCGTAAGCCTGGATTTTGTCTCCCCCGATTTGGTGCTCCTCGAGGTATGCGATAAAATCGCTGTTCTGGCCCGCATGGTCGGGATCGACGTAAAAAAGCAGCAGCGGAGCCTTACCCAAATACGGCAGGTCGATCGGCTGGTTCTGCAAGTCGCGGATTTTCACATGCGGCACTGTTTTGCCTTCGATGTTATTCGGCCCCTTCGCATAAGCTCCGACGCCGAATAGCAATGCAGCGGCAAAAATTAAACTTCGTTTCATAATCACACATTATTGAATTGATATCTTGGAATCACTGGGTTTCCTTCATTTTTCCGCTTTCCCGCAACCGTACGCTTTCCCATCGACAGGAATCGGATCACCGGAAACGATGCCATGTGCTGCGAGCAACCGCACAGTTTCGTTCCACAGCCATCCGCGCAGGGGATGTCCGTACACCGCACGGGGAATCCTGCGGCCCTGTTCCCCACGCCACAGTTCACCGGTAACTTGCGCCGTCAAAGGCGACGAAGCCAACAACAATGCCGTTGCCGCTCCCTGCCGCGGGGTTTTGACCAACGGACGGAACAGTTTATCGGCCAACGGATCGAACCAGCGGCCCATTGTCAGCATGCCGGTATCGACCACGCCCGGATCGGCCGCATTAACCCGTATTCCCCGTCGGGCCATGCGCGAAGCCAGTTCCAGCGTAAACAACAACAACGCCAGTTTGGAACTTCCATAGGAGGAAAAACGCCGAAAGCGGTGCGGATCGGGCTGCAACAATTCCTTACCGACCCGGCCGATACGGTATGTACACGACACCGTATTGACAATCCGGCTCCCCTCGTCCATCAACGGCAACAAGCCGAACGCCAACGCAGCTGCACCCACATAATTGACCGCAAGATCTTCTTCCAGCCCGTCTTCCGTCAGCCGGAAGCCCCCGTTCATCACCCCGGCATTATTCAGCAGTACCGCGACCTGCATCTTCTCCGAACGCAACCGCCCGGTAAAACGACGTACAGAGTCCAGCGAGGCCAGATCCAACGGGTAAAGGACCACGCGGCGGTTGCCGCTGCGCACCATCACCGCCTGTTGCACAGGTCGGGCCTTCTCCAGGTTCCTGCAGGCCATCACGACCGGATACCCCTCCTTCGCCAACTGCTCGGTCAGTACGGCGCCGATCCCGCCCGATGCCCCCGTTACCACGACCCAACCTTTCGCTGCGGAATCCTGCGGTTCGTCCCGCCCGCAGGACATGCTCCCGGAACCTATCCTGTTACACACCGCAGCATCACTCCCTACCAGATTCTCCGGTGTACTCCCCTGTTTGCCGTCCGGTACCACGTCAACGGCCATAGCGGTAAAGTTTGGTATGTTCCTTAATGTAGTAAATGAGTTGTACAGGCAGCAGGTACAACGCCAGTACAAAAAAACGGTTCACCGCTCCCGGAAGGATATAGTCACGCCGTGCAAACATAGCCCGCAATCCCTTACGGGCAAGCCGTTCGGGTTTCATCATCACTCCGAGCCGCAGGGCAAGCCGTTGGTAATAATCGCTAAGGTTGTACAATCCCGTCGCTATCGCACCGGGACATACGGTCGTCACGCCGACCCCGTATTGATGCAGTTCGTAGCGCAGCATCTGCGAAAACTTCCGGATATAACTTTTGCTGGCCGCATAGACCGAGATTCCGGGCGCCGGGGTCCAGGCCGACAACGATGACATATTCAGGATATACCCCGCACGGCGGCGTTTCATCGCCGCGCCGAAATAGCGGCACAGCAGCGTCACGGTCCGGATGTGCAGCAGAAGCATCGTCTCGATCCGTTCGGGAGTCACCTCGGTCAGGTCGTCGAAAAAGAAAATACCGGCATTGTTCACAAGTATCCCAATCTGCAACTTCTCCCTTTCGCAATAATCGTACAGTTCCCGGGCCGCTTCGGAGCGGGCCAGATCCATGCACAACGGGATCGTTTTCACGCCGAAAGCCGCAGCCAACTCTTCGGCCACCGTCCCGATCCGCTCCTGTTCGTTGCTGACCAACAACAAGTCGTAACCGCGACGGGCCAACTCACGGGCATAGGCCAGCCCGATACCGGAACTGGCTCCGGTAACCAACGCCATTGCCCCTTCCTTTTGCAGTTGTTCGTTCATCCGCTTATACATCTTCTCTCAACACTAAATCCGTCTTTTCGGATCACACCCGGCATTTCGTCCTTTCGACTTCCGCCGACCTTCTCCGGCCAGTGGTCATTGCCACGCCTCGCGGTCGAGCCGCTCCACCTCCCGGCGTACCGGACAGGGCAAGTCGTGCAAATGCTTATGGCAAGCCATTTCGATCGAATACATCCGTGCGATGCAATAATTAGCATGCGTACAAGCGCAGCGTTCCTCTCCTTCGTTTTTCATCCGGTTGACAAAATCGGGTTCGTTAATCAGCGCCCGGGCCATCGCCACGCAATCGAATCCGGCATCGAGCACTTCGTCTATCTTTGTCCGCGACACCAAACCTCCGACATACACCAACGGCAGCTTCACCGCCTCGCGGAAATGACGCGCATCGTCCAGGAAATAAGCCTCGCGAAACGGTACCGACGGAATCATCATCCTGCCGAACATTCCCACCCCCAGTTTAAGCCACCACTGCGTCATATAATGCGTCAACGTACGGATCGGCATACTGCCGCGCATCACATACATCGGCGCGCGGCTCACAAATCCGCCGCTCAACACCAACGCATGCGCGCCGCAGCGCTCCAGTTCGCGGGCAACTTCGAGGCACTCCCCGATCTCCATTCCACCACGAAACCCGTCACGCATATTGGTTTTCACCACTACGGCCATATCATCCCCGGCCGCACGCATCACCTCGTCCATACACATACGCATGAACCGCATCCGGTTCCCGAGCGAACCGCCGTACTCATCCCTGCGCCGGTTCGTATACGGCGAGAGAAACTGACTGATCAGGTAGCCATGCCCGGCATGCACCTCGACAGCATCGAAACCGGCTTCGCGCGCCAGCCGCACCGCGTCGCCGAAGGCTTTGGCCTTTTCGGTGATTTCATCGCGGCGCAGTCCGCGTACCAGCGTCGGCGAGTAAATATTGACCCCCGAAGAGGCTGAAACCGGTCTGCAGCCGCAGATAGCGCGGTGCGACATGTTACCGCAATGACCGATCTGGATCGATGCGGCTGCTCCTTCGCTATGTATCGCATCGGTAATGCGCCTGAGCCCCGGCACCACCTCCGGGCGTAGCCACAGCTGGTGCGGAAACGAAAGCCCGTCGCGCGTCACGGATGCATACGCGAGCGTAGTCATGCCGATACCGCCGCGCGCCACGCTTCGGTGATAATCGTACAACAGATCGGTAGGAGCGTTGCCGGAACACATGCCCTCGAACGCAGCGGCCCGGATGGTCCGGTTGCGCAATGTCAACGGTCCGATCTTCACGGGAGTAAATAGTTGGGATTCTTTCATATTCGGGTCAGCAATCCTATTTTTGCTTACTGTCTAATCTGTAACAAACATCTTATCCATTCGAACAGGCGGTCAATCCATCGGCCGGTTTCAATGACAAACCCATTCTCAATAGATGAACGGAATGACCCGTTTTAACCGCGCACGGCGGAACTCATCGCCGAACATCTCTCCATAACGATGGTAAATGGCATCGGCACGGGGTACCAGATTCGCGAAGGTCCACAGTGCGAACACCGCACCGGCGGCAGACCAGGTCAGCACGGCAAAACCGGTCCACTCGATGATTTCCCCGAAATAATTGGCCGACGACACGTAACGGAACATCCCGCCCCGCGGCAGGTAATGGCCCGTATCGCCAGGCTGGCGCAAATGTCGGATAATCCGGTCGGAATGGATATTGATACCCATCCCGAGAAAAAACAACGAGGCACCGGCAATAAACTGCGGTGAGAGCAGCCACTGGGACGTATACATCCCTTCGGGCGCCAGATAGAAAATCCAGCACCCCTGCATACAGGCATTCAGCAGGTTGAACACCACCCCCATCACAATAATGCCGAGCGGCATCTTGCTTTGCCCTTTCAACAGCAACGGATAAATAAACGCACGGTTGAGATAATGAAGTTGGAACAGGCCGAAAAAGACCAATGGAGTCGCTTCAAAACGGCGCGACGAGCAAAACCAGAACAGGCACATCGCAATGAAAACCGGCGACTCCATCAGGAACCACCCCAATCGGTTCCCGATCTTCGGGCCCCAGCGTCCGTCCCTCAGCAGCCCGTAACCGGCCTTCACATGATAAAGCGCGACAAACACCACGACAGCCAATGCCGCCATGCCCCATAAAAACCACTCGTATGCCTGTAACATCCGATTTCTCCTGATTCGTTCCCTGTCAACAGTTTCCGGCAACGATCCGCGTCCAGTCCCAATGCCGTATCAGCCTCTTTCCCGAGTACATCAACGGCTGAATTTCGTCCGAAACGACATTTCGGCGCAGACCCCTTCCAAAATCAGAGCTAAGGTATAAAATCACATTAAAATTACCAACTCTTAACCTTTAGAGAACACCTCTTCCGGTAAAAAGTACTATTTTTGACAATCTCAAACCAAAAGCTTCGGACATCTACAATGAAAAGGATTCTTTACAGCCTGCTGATCGCCGCCGTGATTCTGCCGGGAGCGACCGCACACCTTCAGGCCCGGGACCGTAAACCAAAGACCAGCAAAACTGTTCAGGCCGCCGAACCGGTCCGCAATGTCATCCTGATGATCGGCGACGGTATGGGCCTTGCACAGGTAACCTCCTACATGCTTCGCGGCGGGGCACCGCTATCGCTCGCTCGCGCCCAAAGCATCGGCCTGCAATCGACTTTCTCCGCTTCGAGCGAAGTGACCGATTCCGCAGCGGCAGCCACCGCCCTGGCCACCGGCACAAAAACCAATAACGGTATGATCAGCATGACTCCCGACAAACAACCGCTCCGGTCTGTCCTCGAGCGGGCCGCAGCGGCAGGCCTGGCGACCGGACTGGTCGATACGCATGCCATTACCGATGCGACGCCCGTCGCATTTATCGGACACAACGAAAGCAGGAAAAACGAAGACGACCTGGCGGCTGATTTTCTCCGTACGGATATCGACCTGTTTATCGGCGGCGGCCGGGATCATTTTGAAAAGCGTTCCGACGGCCGCAACATTTCGGACGAGTTACGCGAAAAGGGCTACACGGTCGCCTACTCGCTCGACACTCTCGCCGCACTCGACAAAAGCCCCGTCGGGATCCTGCTCGCAGACAAATCGCTGCCGCTCGTCTCACAAGGACGCGGCGATATGCTGCCCCGGGCAACCGACCAGGCGTTACGGTTGTTATCTGCCAACGGCGACAAAGGGTTCTTCGTCATGATCGAGGGATCGCACATCGACAACGGCGGCCACGACAACAATGCGGAAACCGTACTTTCCGAAATACGGGATTTTGATGCCGCTGTCAAGATCGCACTGGATTTTGCCGACCGCACACCGGGTACGCTGGTGATCATCACCGGCGACCACGAAACGGGCGGTATGACGCTGCCTTCGGATGAAAACAAATTCGACATGGGTAAGCTCCAACCGGGCGATAAAAACCGGGCCACCGTCCAATTTTCGACCAAAGGACACACGGCGTGCCTGATCCCTGTCTACGCTTACGGCGCGGGTGCGGCACGGTTCAGCGGTTTCATGGACAACACCGATATCCCGAAACGAATCGCAGAAGCACTACATCTGGAATAAGTCAAAATAGTCGTCGCCGGAACAACATCCATTCACCGGACATCAGACACAAGGCAGAAGGGGCGGACGATCCGCTCCTTTTTGTATTTCTCCGGCACGCTTCCCCTTGCAGATGTTATAATCCGCAATACTGAAAGCCGGCCCGTGGCCCGGTTTCAAAACTTTCCCTCTTCCCATTTTCTTCTGGTATAAACAAGCAGGGCCGCATCATAAGATGCGGCCCTGTAATTTTTGAGAGTGAAAGTCCTGTTTATTTGGCAACTTTCTTATCGTAGTGCTTTGCGTAGCGGCTCATAAACTTATCAACGCGTCCTGCGGTGTCAACCAACTTCATCTTACCGGTGTAAAACGGGTGAGAGGTGTTGGAAATTTCCATCTTATACACGGGATAGGTTTCGCCATCTATTTCGATGGTCTCCTTTGTCTGGATGGCGGACCTGCACAAAAACACATGATCATTCGACATATCCTTGAATGCCACTAAACGATAGTTCTCAGGATGAATCCCCTTTTTCATGGTTGTTTGTTTTACAATTAATATGCTGTTGCGGTCGCAAAGTTAGCAAACCTTTCCGCTTTTACAAAGCGAAACCGCCGGAAAATCGATCGCAACCCCTATTTTTATTACTTATAACTGATAACCAGAACTTTGGAGTATTCCCAAAATTTCCGCTTATCCTTGATAATCAACGATTCATAAACACCCTTCTCATCCTGTACGAACTCATACGATCCGGCCGGATGCGAGCTTACGAGCGTCACTTTCTTCTGCCCGATCACTACGCTGTCGAAATGACGGATATCGACTTTCGTAAAGCTGTCGAGGCTCCGGCTCTCGTTGATCTTCAGCGTCCGGCCGATAAAACCGCTTTTGTAGACAATCTCCTTGGCGAGCAATTCTTTCTCCGAACCGACGATGTAGTAAGCGGTGTTGAGAATATCGGTCTGCCCCTTGACCTCGCCTTCGAGCGAGGCCTTCGCCTCGGAAAGGCCGGTCACCTGTGTATTGAGCCCCGAAACCTGTTCGTGCAGTTCAGCGACCTGCACATGCATCTGTTCGAGGTTGTTTTTCAGCATGACGATCTCCTGATCCTTGGTCTCCACCTGCTGCCGGAGCTGTGCGATCAACTTCTCCATGTTCGCGATATTGATATTCGCTTTCTTGAGTTGATTGGCCGACTGCTGCAACCGGGCGATCGTCTCGCGGTTCTGCAACAGCAGTTGGTTGATCGCTTCGACATCCTCGTTGATCTGCGTAGGAGTCTGGTTACGGATCTCTCCGTTGTCGATATTCTTGTTGATGATCTTCTCACGCACCTTGATCGCATTGAGGTTTTCGGCCACGGCATTCATCGACGCGAAGACTTCGTTGATCATCGAATCCTTCGCGGCCACCACGCGTGTGAGCGAGTCCTTGATACTCTCGACCTGGTCGGCGCCCTGCCGGTTCACGCAGGAAACCAGCGGAAGCAAAAACAACAACAGAAAAGCAAACTTTTTCATCATGCTATACGGTTAGGGAAACTTTTAAAAAGCCACTTTGATACCCAAGCCGAAATCAGCGGCATGGAATCCTGTATGCCCTGCAAAATTCAGGCAAGGTTTGTAATCGACGGAAAAAGCGAGCGGAATCGACGCGATTTTGTATTCCAATCCTACGATGCCGTTGATACCGGCCGTGAATTTCGTGTCGCCGTGTTTCTCCCAGCCGCCGAGGTTCACACCGCCGCCGTAATAGAAATGGAAACCGCTCGTAATCACCGGTATATTACGTTCATAAAGGGCATACACATTCACCCCTTGCACGAAATCGACAAGGGCCTCGATCGAATTGGCCGGATCGAAATTATATTTCACGCTCAGGCCCGTGGCCGTTACGCCGCCACGGACACCGATCGCCCAGTTATAATCCTGTGCATGGGCGCGGATCGACGAAACACCTACCAGTACAAAAAGGATAATCAGGAATTTCTTCATAAAACAATTTTCTAAAAATTCGACAGCAACCGTAATGTATCGATTTTCTCCGGAAATATCCGAAAATTCCGGGCAAAATTAATAATTATCTCTGCATTTATCATTCCACAGGTAAAATATTGTTTCCGGGGTGTCCTCGGCTACGACAAATGCCCTACCGCGTCGCCGTTCGCTCCTCGGGGAGTACCGCCTCCGATGACTGTTTCCGTTGCTTTCGCCGGGATGACTTGCCTTTCCGGTCCGGCACGACCGTTTCCCGTGACCCGCCATCCAGCGGTTCTCCGGCAGCAGGCATTAAAAGTGAGTCGGCTTTCTGAACCGTTGTATCGGGCAATATCCCCTGCTGGCGCAACAAAAGCGTATCGGCAGCGGTCAGTTCCTCGCTCTTGAGGGTCGCCTCCGAAGGCACATGTACCGCCGACGCGACACTCAGTTCGCTGAGGGTAGCCGCCTCGACGCCCCGATGGAAGATATCGGTTATGCGCCGCCGCAGATTCAATCGGGTGGAATCGATCAGTTCGACATAGGTCGGCACGTCGACGCTCTTGTAACGTGCCCGGCAGATGCGGAATTTAAATTTATCCGGATTGCCGTAAATATCGATCCCGAGCCGGAACGGGATCGGTGATTTGAGCACCGAAATATGGTAGTCGAAACTCATATCGAGCTTCTGCACGCCGCTGACGGCCGCGCGGTAACGATCCATCTCGATCACGAACGGGAAAATTTCAATCTGGTTGTCACGCACGAGCATCTCGACCGAAATCTTGTCGATCATATTCCGTTTCTTGTTCTTGAAATGGAGCATCTTCGAGATCTCGGTAAACGTCTCGCCGTCCAGCAGCACCATGTTCTCACCGTGAATGCGGCACGCCGCATTGACCGTCGGCATCAGGAAGTTCATCGACGAGTCGAGCGCAGCGGCGGCAGCCAGCTGGCAATCGACCACTCCTTCGAACGAACGCAGCATCGGCAACATCGTATCGACCGAAGGTAACAGTTTAATCAGCCGGTCGACCTGTATTTTTTTCATCTCAAGGTCAAAGCCGGTGGTGATATCGGTACGGCTCCGGGTCGCATAGAGGGCCGTAAGCGTCAGTTCGCCCGCATCCGTCACTGCCGTCAGGTCGTTCAGCTGCAAGCAACGGTCGCGCACGACCAGACAGCCCGAAAGCCTGTTAAGAATCAGGTCCGCATACACTCCGTAACGGACATCCAAGTCGACATCCATCTCGACGTTGGCGGGGATGACGATCAGCGGACTCTGCGATGCGGTATCGGCCTCGGTTTTCTGCTCGATCATCTGCTGCAGATGTTCCTGGGAAGTGGCTTGCCGCAGGGAATCTTTGTACCCTTCGCTCGAAGAGGCGTAAGCCGCCCCGGCATTGGCCGCCTTGACCAGTTCGTTGACATCCAGCGTATCGGACTCGATGTTCATATCCACGACAAGCTTGCCGCGTCCCAGCAATGCCCGGCGCAAATTGGACACCTTGCCGGTCAGGTTCAGTTCCGACACCCCGCTGTGGATGGTGGTTCCGCGCAAATCGATCCGGTCGGTCGTAAAGCTGACATCCACATTCCCCAGTGTATTGGTCAACGGGAAATACGGGGTAATCACCCTGCCTCCGGCAGCGGTAATGCTTCCCTTCGCATTCCAGCGGCGCAGCAGTTCACCGATCGACCGGTCAACCCGCATATCGATATCTTCGCCTGCAAAATCGTCCTGGACACGGCGGGATGCACCACGCGCCTGCCTGCGCAGCGCACGATTGTGGGCCATCAGCGAATCGCGCGGTACCGCAGGATAAACCCGCTGCAACGAATCGAGCATACGGTCGCGCTGCTGCGCCATCCGGCGACGCGTATTGAACAATATTGCCTCGAGATTCACATCTGCGCCGCGCAGTACGTAGATATTCTCCAGACTGCGGGCAGCAAGGCCTCTGGATTCGATCCGCGTGCGGATCATCGGCACCTGGGGATCGGACGCCGAAGGCAGGATGCTGAACGCAATGGATGCATTGCCAGCCTTCACCCAGGTCGAATCAAGGCCATTAACCTCCACATAACGCGTGCGTACCGAACCCGTAAACGGATGCACAACGGTCGTATCGCCGCTGAATACCGAAGCTGCGTTGCGCATTTTAAGTTCAGCCCCGGAGACAGCGACGGCCATCTGGTCTTTCAGGTTGACGTGTATCGTGTCGGCCTGTACCTCAAGATAGACCACCTGCGTACCGGCTGCGATCAGTGTATCCTGTTCCGGAAGGTTCGGATTCGCCCCAAGACTGATCCGGGTTCCGTTTGCAACGAGCCGAAGCGTATCCTGCGGCATATCGACCAGCATATCATTGAGCGTAACCACCGCATGGACACGGGTCTGCCCGATCCTGCGCGGCGTGAGTTCACTGAGACGGCACGCCAGATCGGCGTCGATGCCGACGATACCATGCGCTACAATCCCTTTCTGCTTGGAAGGAAACAGTTCGGTAAGCGTACCGAGATTGATCGAGCCGTGCATGTTGCCCTTGACCCGGGCGTCCCGCAGCACATCCCACGCCGTACCGTCCGCCCGGAATTTCATTCCGATTCCATCGACCGAGAGCTTGCGCAGGATCACACCTGTGGAATCGGAACGGGACGGATGGTAAAACAGCGACGCATCGAGCAACAGATTATCGATCCGCGCCCGACTCCCCCGATAACCGAGGTAACCGCCGTCCACTTTGCAATCGAGCCGGACACTCGGCAGTACACTGCCGTTGAAACGGTACGTTCCCGTTATCTTCGTCTCCAGGTCAGCCGTCAGGTCGGTTTCGACACGCTGTACGGCAGGCATCAACTCGACCGGAATCAGGCCGAACGCCTGTTTGAATCGCAACGGATTGACCCGGCAGGTCATATCCGACACGATACTGTCGGCCGCCACCGTCACGTTGCCGTCGAACACTGCCGGGATATCGTCCACCTTGAAAGCCAGCTGATCAAGCGCAATTCCGCCCGAATTTTTCGTATCGAATGCAAAGCCCCCGGAAAGCGACAGCGGCAGGGAGCGGGCGTAACGAACGGCCTCCTGCTGCATCGAAGCTTTGCCTCCGAAATCGATTTCATAACGTTGGCTGCGGTGCCCCCGTAGCCGCAAATGCAGTGAATCGAGCGCCGCCTCCACCCGGTCGGGACGGCTTTCGTACCGTATGCGCCCGCCTTCGAGCAGCAATTCGCGCACCCGGATACCGAAAATCGTAGAAAGATCGGTCGCCGTCGTATCGGCGGTCGTATCGGCAGACGTATAAATATTCCAGTTGGCATTGCCCGCCGGAGACACAAAAGCGTAAATATCGGGATCGACCAGCTTCAACTGGCGGACGGCGATCTGCGCGGCGAGCAGGCGCGGCAAGTTCAGCGTCACCGCAAACTCTTTGAACCGCAACAGGCTGTCGGCCCGCTGCGGCACGTATCCGCGCAACGAGTCGGGAATCCCGGCAAAAACGCCGGAGATCACCTCGCCGTTTTTCAACTCCAGGCTGACGTGCGGAAAATTCTCGAACAGCGACAGCCGGACAGTATCGAAATGCACCTCTGCATTGAGGTATTTGGTCGCGACACGGTTCACCAAAGGCGTCAGGCGCGGCGGCGTCAAAACCAGCCAGACCACCCCACCCAGCAGGACGAACAGTCCGGCCAGCGAGACGGCGACAATCAGCAGCACCTTGATCAGGCGCCTCCACCAGGGCTTTCGGGATTTTCCTTTTTCCTGATCCGGATAAGCCCCCCCACTCAGGCTCTCCGGCCTGTTCCCGCCGCTGGCGGGACCCGAAACGGTCATTTCAGGCATCGATGAAGTATCCATAGATTCCATGCGCTCTAAGTTAGGCAAAGATATCTATTTTCGCAATAAAAATGCCGCTTCCATCCGGGAAGCGGCATCCGACTACAGGAGGTCATCTCCCGTTAAATTTATTTAAAAGTTATTTATAAGACTCCTCGAAAATCCGGATAATATCGGCATCGGTGAGCGGTGCGGGATCGAGCCCGAACAGGCCTCCCATCGCATTGCGCGCCAATTGGACCAGACGCGGAAAATCTTCGCGGCGAATGCCGTAATCCGACATCTTGAGGTTATCCACCCCGCACGCATGCTGCAACTCCCTGAGCGATTCGACGAACACATAAGGTTTGTCCTCTTCGCGCATACAGCTCAGGTCGGCGCCGATATTGCGCGCCATTTCGATAAAACGGGCCGGAGCCAGCGGTGCGAAATGGCGATAGTAAGCCAACGAGATCATAATCAACCCGGCTCCGTGCGGCAGGTCAGGATAGAGGCCGCTCATCGCGTGTTCGAGCGAATGCTCGGAGATACAGCACGAGGTCGACTCGACCATTCCCGAAAGCGTATTGGCCAATGCCACGTTCGTACGCGCCTCCAGGTCGGAACCGTCGGCAACGGCACGCGGCAGGTAAATGGAGAGCAGACGCATGCTCTGGAGCGCAAGGGCGTCGCTCACCGGTGTGGCCACGCTGGCGAGATATCCTTCCGAAGCATGGAAGAAGGCATCGAATCCCTGGAATGCCGTCAGTTGCGGCGGTACCGACAGCATCAGCTCGGGATCGACGACCGACAGCACAGGAAAGAGTTCGTCGCAGCCGAAACCCACTTTATGGCGGGTTTCGTCATGGGTAATGACCGTCCACGGGTCAGCTTCGGTTCCGGTACCCGCCGTCGTCGTAATCGCGATGACAGGCAGCGCCCCCGCCGGTTTTTTGCCTCCTTCGACATAATCCCAGTAATCACCTTCGTTGGCCGCAGCCAATGCGATGGCTTTAGCCGAATCGATCGGGCTGCCGCCGCCCAAGCCGACCACGAAGTCGCACCCCTCGGCGCGGCACAGCGCAGCCGCCTCGCGCACATGGCTCAACAGCGGATTGGGCAGCACCTTGTCAAACACGACGCTCTGCGTACCGTGATTTTTTTTCAACAGCTCCACCACCCGGTCCAGGTAGCCGTATTTTTTGACGGACTTCCCCGCTGTCGTGACGATCAAAGCTTTCTGGCCAGGCAGTTTCGCCGCAGCCAATTCATCCAGTTTGCCGGGGCCGAAAAGCACCCGTGTCGGAATGTAAAAATCGAATTTTTCCATCTTTTTTGATTATCTGTTTACACTCGTGTCCTTTCGTGTCATCATGCCGGCAAAAGCCGTGCAAATACCGGCCGGCAGTTCCGACTCCAGATTCCATGCCGGACATCCGACCCCATACGGGTGACACCTGTCCGTATCCTGCGGAAAATAAAACAGAGGTGCACTTTGCCAGAGTACACCTCCATTATCTTCAGAACCTCCCCTCCGGCAATGCCGCGGATCAACCGCAACAATCCGGGACGGGGTATGGGCGACTGCCTGTCACCCAAACGACTGCCTCCTTATAACGCTTTTTTATACAGCGCTTCAATCTCCCCGAGAGTCACCTTGCGCGGATTGCCCGGGGTGCAGACATCGTTAAAGGCCGACTGAGCCAATTTGCCCAAATCGCTCTCTTTCACTCCCAGTTCACTGAGTTTCTGCGGAATGTTGATGCGGACCGAGAGAGCTTTCACGGCATCCACAGCAGCCTGCGCAGCCTGATCTTCACTCATCTTCGAAGTATCGACACCCATCGCCCCGGCGATCTTGCGGTACTTGGCCTTTGCGGCAGGCATGTTGAATTCCATCACATAGGGCAGCAACAGCGCATTGGCCACGCCGTGCGGAATATCGTAAAACGCACCCAGCGGGTGGGCCATGCCGTGCACGAGGCCGAGACCCACGTTCGAGAAGGCCATGCCGGCGATATACTGCGCCGTAGCCATCGCATCGCGCGCCTCGATATCCGACGGGGTCTCAACGGCCTTGGGCAGCCACTTCGCAATCATTTCGATCGCCTTGAGTTCGAACATATCGCTCATCTCCCAGGCCCCGAGGGTAATCAGTCCTTCGATGGCATGCGTCAGTGCGTCCATACCGGTAGCGGCGGTCAGCCCGCGGGGCATGCTGAGCATCAGCTCGGGATCGATTACGGCCAGCGTCGGGATGTCGTTCGGATCGACGCAAACCATCTTCTTCACATTCTCCTCGTCGGTAATCACGTAATTGATCGTTACCTCGGCAGCCGTACCG
The DNA here is from genome assembly GCF_025144995.1 of Alistipes indistinctus YIT 12060. Classification (NCBI taxonomy): domain Bacteria; kingdom Pseudomonadati; phylum Bacteroidota; class Bacteroidia; order Bacteroidales; family Rikenellaceae; genus Alistipes; species Alistipes indistinctus. The sequence goes on from NZ_CP102250.1 coordinate 833,599, forward strand.
GCCGTGGTTGGCAGGGCAATCACGGGAACCGATTTTTTCTTGGTCGGAGCCACGCCCTCAAGCGAAACCACATCCGAAAACTCCGGATTGTTGACGATAATACCCACCGCTTTCGACGTATCGATAGACGAACCGCCGCCGATCGCAACGATAAAGTCCGCTCCGACAGCCTTGAACGCGTCGATACCGGCCTTCACATTTCTCACGGTCGGGTTCTGTTTCACGTTATCGAACACCTCGTAAGGAATGCCGGCAGCCTTCAGCACATCGGTCACCTGTGCGGCAACGCCGAATTTTACCAGATCCTTATCGGTAATCACCAGAGCCTTTTTGTAGCCGCGCTTGGCCACCTCCTCGGCGATCACTTTACGCGATCCCGGGCCGAAATAGGATGTTTCGTTAAGAATAATTCTGTTTACCATGATTTTATGTGTTTATATGTCTTTAAAAACTTAAGCCGAGCCAATAACCCGATTCCGACCGATTCTGCGAACGACCCCGGTTTTCCCTCCCGGTTCCGGCCGGTTACTCCACTTTCACCTTGACCACCGCCTTTTTCACGCGGCCGTCGCCCACCAACGGCGCATGCGCATCCTGCGGGAAAAAGATCCCGATTTCGCCCTCGCCGAGGGTAAAATAGGTCGAAGGCTCGTCATCGTAAAACATAACGTCCTTTTCGGTGTTCATCGCCCCGCGCGGAGCCGCGCAACGCGAACGGTCCTTCCAACCGAAACCCTCACGGCCCGAAAGCACGATCTGTATATCGATATAGCGGTCGTGTACCTCCAGCGCCGCATCCGCCGGTTTTTTGAGATCCCGTTCACTGATCATCAGGTAAGCGTTGTCACCGTCGATCGGATACCGGCCTTCGGGCAGACCGGAAAGATGCGCCTCCTTCAAATAGGCGCATACCTTCGCAAAATGGCTGTTCAGCGCATTGTAGGAAGGCAGGTTGGTTAAGGTGTCGAGTACCATTGTCTTTGACTGTTTATAGATCCTGTACGTTATTACGTTATACTGAACGATCAATCCCTTTTGAGCCGCACGTCCACGATCACCGGGTTGTGGTCGCTCCATTCGGGCTGTTCGCTGCGGTAGCTCACCGTTTCGAAATCGTCCGAATGGAACAGGTAGTCGATCCGCAGCACGCCCATCAGCCGCCGGTAGGTAAAGACCATACCCTGTCCCTTGCGCTTGAACGCATCGACGAAATCCCCCCGCATACGGCGGTAGGTGTAAGACATCGGCGTATCGTTAAAATCGCCGCACACGATCACCCGCGGGGTTCCGTCGTGGATGCGCAACGCCACCGAATCCGCCTGCTCCGCCCGTTTCATAAAATTGCGTTTGAGCTTGCGGGCGATCCCTTTCGCCTTGTCGTTGCGCAGCGTATCGGACAGCGGCTCCGTGCGCAGGAACTTCCGGTCGTTCTCGTCGATTTGGGTCGTTTGCAAATGGTTGTTGAATACGCGGATCGTATCCTTACGCACTGCAATATCCACCCACATCGCGGAATTCTGCGATTCGGGAAAAACCATGTGATCCTTACCCACGATCGGATACTTACTGTAAACGGCTATCCCCCATCCCCCGTTGTCCCGGATCGTCTGGGCAAAATAGACCGCCTTGTACTTCAGCGGTTCGAGCAGGCTGTCCAGCACGGCCCGCCGGTTGATGTAGTTGACCTCATACTCCTGCATGCAAACGACGTCGGGATCCTCGGCCCGGATATATTCGGCGATCGCACGCATCTTGCTCTCGGGCTTGCCGACCGTGTTGCCCCAGAAACCGCCCACATTGTAGCTCAGGATACGGATCGTCCCCTCTTCACGCGGCTGCTCGTAGGTTTTGCCCCACTGCGGCCGGAAATATTTGCCCACATTACCGAGTCCCAGCACGAATACCGCCAGCGAAAGCCATGCGATCGAGCGCCACCGTACCGTCCAATAGAGCATCAACAGTGCATTGGCGATGTAAATGAAAGGGGCGGCCAAGCCGAAAAATGCGAACCAATAGACTGTATTCGGATTGACATAAGGGGCACAATAAGCCAGTATCAAAGCCACGGCCACTGCAAACGTCAGTACATAGAGCAGCAGGTCGAAAGCCGTTGCCAGCCCTGACATCCATCCGTAGCGTTGTTTATGCTCCCTTGCAGCCATGAACGATCAATCGACAATCAATAATAAATCTTGCCCTTCTTCTTCCAGTAGTAAAGCAGGAAAAAGCCGAAGATCATACCGCCCACATGCGCGAAATGCGCCACTCCGCTTTGCGCTCCCGTAACACCGAGCGACAACTCGAGCAGACCGTATCCGATTACGAAATACTTGGCTTTGATCGGAATGGGCGGGATCAGCAGCATAATCATCGCATTGGGATACATCATGCCGAAAGCGAGCAGCACGCCGAATACGGCACCCGATGCACCGATGGTCACCACGTTGGCCCGGGCTGCGATCATACTCTGCATATAGGGGGTCATCGCACCCATCTCATGTGCCGCAGCTTGCAGCCGGCTGATCTCGATCCAGCTCACGCCCATCTGCAACAAACCCGCACCGATACCGGTAATCATATAATAGATCAGGAAACGCTTGCTGCCCATGTCGTATTCGAGCGTGCGCCCGAACATCCACAACGCGAACATATTCATGAACAGGTGCGCGATGCCGCCGTGCAGGAACATGTGCGTAATGAGCTGGTAGAGCCGGAAATTCGGGCTTTGCCACGGATAGAGGCCCAGTTTGTCGATTAGCAGGTCCCCGAGCCCGTTGGGCAGGATCACCTCAGCCAGAAAGAACAGCGCGTTTATGATAATCAGGTTCTTGACCACCGGAGGGGTCGTGAAGGCCCCGTTGTTAAATCTCATAAAATTCGTTTTAACGTTTAAAATCGTTTGGCCAGCTCTTCCCGCGTAATACGGATCAGTACCGCCCGGCCCGAAGGCGTGAAAGCAGGTTCATTGCAGGAAGCCAATTCGTCGAGCAGCGGCGCCACCGCCGCTTCGTCAATTTTCGCCGCGCCGGAAGCGCCGCGCCGCGCCAATATGGCCGCCAGATCGCGTACCTTCTCACTTTCCGGCACACCGCCCAATTCGCGCACACGGGCAAGCGCTTCATGCAAAGCGTCCTGCACCATACCTGCCGGCAATTCGGGCGGGATGCCCGTTATCTCATATGTAACGCCCTCCCCTGCCCCTTTGTTATCCGCCGGACCATTTTCAGCCGTAACACCCGCAGGCCCGTTTGCCGAAAATTCAAAACCGAGCGAGGAAAGCTCCTCGCGGATCTCCGCCATCAACCTTCCGTCGGCAGGCGACAGTTCGATCCGTTCCGGAAAAAGCAATTGCTGGCTCACTGTGGCATTATTGCCCAGCAGGCGCAAATACCGTTCGAACAACACCCGCTCCCGAGCCCGCCCGACATCCACGACGGCCAATGCATCGCCCAGAGTCGTTGCATACAGGCGGTCGCTCAACTTCAACTGCCCGCAAAACCCGGCCGTCCCGCCCAGTTCGAGACTCTGCTGCACCGGTTCGGGCTCCCCTTCCAGAAATGCCTGCAACGCACTGTCCATCTCATCGAACCGATCGGCCAAACCTGCATCCCCCGCACGGGAATCAATCTCATAAAGGTTCTGCCACCCGTCGAGCGGGGCAGTACGGGGCGATACACCTCCTCCGGCCGGCATTTTATGCACTTTTTCCTTAACCGTATCGGTCCGGAACGGGTTAAAATCGGGATTGACGCCGATTTCCGGCTCCCGATAAACGGTTCCTTCCCGGTATACGGGGATATCAATCGAACTGTCGATCTCGAAATCCATCAGCGGCACCACGCCCAGTTTACCGAGCGATTCGCGCACCGCTGCATTGAATATCTGCCAGATCGCCTGTTCGTCCTCGAACTTTACTTCCGTCTTCTGCGGATGCACGTTCACATCGATCCGCTCCGGTGCGACGGTCAGGTAGAGGAAATAGGGCGGCTGCGTCTCCGGGGCAATCAGTTTCTCATAGGCCTGAAGCACCGCTTTATGAAAATAAGGCGAGCGGAAGTAACGGCCGTTTACGAACAGGTATTGTTCCCTGTTCGTCTTTTTAGCCACCGACGGATGGCCCACGTATCCTTCGATCTTCACGATCGAGGTCTCTACGGCCACATCGAGCAGGTTATTGGCCAGTCCTTTGCCGCAAATGCCGGCGATCCGCTGCCGCAAGTTCCCTGGGGGCAGGCTGTAAACCAACGTATCGTTGTTGTAAAGCGTAAATTCGATTTCGGGATGGCACAACGCCACCCGCTGGAATTCGGACGTCAGGTGACGCGCCTCGACGGTCGGTTCCTTGAGAAAACGACGCCGGGCCGGAACATTGAAGAAAAGATTTTTAACCAGGAATTGCGTCCCGACGGGAGTTTGTACGGGTTCCTGAGCGACGAATGCGCCGCCGTTGATGGTCACCCGCGTGCCCACTTCCGCCGAAGCGGTACGCGTACGCAACTCCACCTCGGCCACCGAAGCGATCGACGGAAGCGCCTCGCCGCGAAAACCGAACGAATGCAGGCGTGAGAGATCCTCGACCGAAGCGATTTTCGAGGTCGCATGGCGTTCGAACGCCATGCGGGCATCCGGTTCGTTCATGCCGCAACCGTTATCGACAACCTGGATCAGTGCACGGCCCCCCTCCTTGAAATTGACCGTCACCGAAGTACTTCCAGCATCGACGGCATTTTCCAGCAACTCCTTCACGACCGAAGCAGGCCGTCCTACGACTTCTCCCGCGGCAATCTGATTCGCCACGCCATCCGGCAATACTCTGATCTTTTCGATATCCATCGGCGATTCTCTTCCTATCGGTTCACCAATACCAGAAACAACACCCACAGCACGGCCGCCAGCAACAGAAGCATCCGCAGCGCCATACCGCGCCGGTTCCGGCGCCCTTGGCGGCGCGACGCAACGATCCCGCGGCGAAGGTGCAATCTCCACTGCTGTCCGGAATCCTCTTCCACACCGGCCGTTTCGGGCCTCTTTCCGTTCTGCGGTTCTGTTAGCATAGCGGGTATCTCCCCGGGGTATTATTCACTTTAAAACGCAAAGATAAAAACAGTTTGCGAACTATTTTACGTTCTACCGAAAAACAGTCCGCAAACCTTTTTTGTTTCGTCAAGCGGCCGATTCTCGTGAAAGAACCGCCTCGGGCAATCATCCCCTACCGGAAAAAACTCTTCATCCGGTCGAACAGGTTGCCGCCGGCAGTCGGAGCCGCCTCCTTGAAATTGTCCCCCTGCGATAACTGCTCGAGCAGGCGTTTCTCCTCCGCATTCACCTTGGCCGGGATCGGAATGTTGACCACAACCAACAGGTCACCCCGACCGTAACCGTTCACGTCGGGCACCCCTTTGCCGCGCAAGCGCAGCACCTTGCCGGCTTGCGTACCCGGCTCGATCTTGATCTTGGCCCGGGCATCGACGGTGGGAATCTCGGTCGAAACGCCCAGCACAGCTTGGGGAATCGTCAGATTAAGATTATAGATCAGGTCATTACCGTCACGCACGAGCTCTTTGTCCGGCTCCTCCTCGATCAATACGAGCAAGTCGCCCGGAACGCCGCCATGTCGCGCCGCATTGCCTTTGCCGCTGACAGAAAGCTGCATGCCCTCGCCGACCCCCGCCGGGATTTTGAGTTCGATCACCTCCTCGCCGCGCACGGTACCTTCACCGTGGCATTTCGGACAGGGATTCGTAATGATCTTGCCCTCGCCGTGGCAGGTGGGACAGGGCTGGGTCGTCTGCGTCCGGCCGAAGAAAGTATTGACCACTTGTGAAACATAGCCCGACCCATTACAGGTCTGGCAGGTCGAATAGGAATCCTTGTCTTTCGCCCCGGTTCCGCCGCACTGGTCGCAAGTAATTTGCTTGTTGATTTTCAGTTTTTTGGTTGCACCGTTAACGATCTCCTTGAGCGTCAGTTTAACCTTGATGCGCAAGTCCGAACCGCGGCTGACCCTGTGGCCGCCTCCACCCCCTCCGCTGAAACCACCGAAACCGCCGCCGCCACCGAAATGGCCGCCGAAGATATCGCCGAACTGGCTGAAAATATCTTCCATCGTGAAGCCACCGCCGCCGAAGCCGCCGCCGCCGAAACCGCCGGCCCCGGCACCCATGCCTTCATGGCCAAACTGGTCGTAACGTGCTTTCTTGTCGGGGTTGCTCAGCACATCGTATGCTTCGGCAGCCTCTTTGAACTTTTCTTCGGCATCCTTATCGCCGGGATTTTTATCGGGATGGAATTTAAGTGCCGCCTTGCGGTATGCCTTCTTGATCTCGTCGGCACTCGCCCCGCGGTCGACACCAAGCACCTCATAGTAGTCTCTTTTCGCCATAACCGTTATTCTCCAACCACTACTTTCGCAAACCGGGTAACCTTATCCTTGAGCTTGTAGCCCTTCTGCACTACGTCGATGATCTTGCCTTTCTTGGCCTTTTCTTCCACAGGCACTTTCGCCACGGCTTCATGCAGGTCGGTATCGAGCTCCCGGCCCAGCGCCTCGATCTCCTCGACACCGCGCGAACGGAGCGTATCCATCAGCTTCTGGTGAATCAGCAATACCCCCTGGCGCACCGAAGCGACATCCTTGGCCGTCTCCATCGCCGCCAATGCCCGGTCGATATCATCCATTACAGTCAGCATCGCCTTGATTACGTCCTCGCAACCGGTAGCCACCAACTCCATCTTCTCCTTGAGGGTACGTTTCCGGTAATTGTCGAATTCAGCGCTCAGGCGCAGGTATTTATCCTGCCACTCCTTCGCGGCCTCTGCCATTTGTGCCGAATTGTCACCGGCTGCCTCCGGGGTATCTGTCACACTGTCAGGTGTAGGATCGTCGGATGAGGGCTCATCGAAATTCATCTGATCCCCCACGGCCCCGCCAATAGGCTCGTCGTCAAGAACTTTAGTGTCTACGTCTTCTTTTATCATGATTCAGGATATTATACTTTATATAATGGGTCTCGCAAATAATATACCAACAGCAAAAGCAAAAACCGAATGCAAAGGTAACGCAAAACGGAACAAAACCGGCCATATCTCCCTGTCCTTTTCAGAAAATTGTCCCACGGGGCAAAAAAATACTAGTCCCCCGATTGTCAAACAATCATCCACAAAATTCGACGATAAAAACACTTTTAGATTTGATTTTCAAGAAAATATTTCAACACACATAAAAAACAAGAATACTAATCGATAAAAAATATTATTATTTTCATGCTACTATGTATTGCATAGTATTAAAATTATTTCATATATTTGCATTACCAAACAAACACTACAAAAAATAATACGACATGAAAAACTATTCGCCGCTTTTATCCTCTGCGCATTCACGAGCCTGGGCTTATCCGCGCGAACGCAGAACGACCGTCCCGTCACACTGAAAGGACACGCCGTGACCGAAGAGAAAGCCCCGGTAGATTATGCCACCGTCATGCTGACGGCGAAAGCCGATTCGACGAAAGTTTACGGCTCCATTACCGACGAAAAGGGCGGCTTTACCGTGGAAATGCCCAAAGGCAGCTACCGGCTGAAAATATCCTTCATGGGATACGACAGCTTCGAACGCGAAGTAAACCTCGCGGCAGACACCGATTTGGGCGAACTGACGATGAAACCCTCGTCGGTGATGCTGGACGAAGTGGTCGTCACTGCGAACATGGTTACCCGCGAAGCCGACCGTTTCGTGGTCAATGTCGCGGCGACTCCCCTTTCGGCGGGCAAAACCGGCAAGGAGATGCTCGCGCTCTCGCCGGGCGTCTGGATTACCGATAAAGGCGACCTGTCCGTGAACGGACGCGGCGGGACACAGGTAATCGTGAACGACCGGGTACTCAAAGAGACGGGCGAAGAGTTGGTCGCCTACCTGGAAAACCTCAAGGCCGAAGATATCCTGAAAATCGAAGTCATCCCTTACGCAGGAGCCGAGTACGATGCGAACGCCACGGGCGGCGTGATCAAAATCACACTCAAGAAACAACGCGAAGAAGGTCTCGAAGGAGCCGTCAGCATGCGTTATTACACCTCCATCGTAGACCAGAAAGCCTGGAACTATCAGCCCAGCCTGAACCTCAACTACAAATACAACGCGCTGAGCCTTTACTCTAAAGTGGGTTACCGCCGTAACAACTGGACCGGCGGCAACATGGAAAGCGACCGATTCCTGGACCGGGACCGGATCATGGATGCAAACACCGGTATGGCACATCGCCAATCCCACACCACTTTTCAACTGGGCAGCGTTTACGACATCAACGACAAGCAAAGCGTCGGTGCAGAGTTCAATATGACCGAAAATCCTTATCACAACAACACCGACGGTACCGCACTCGCAATTGAAAGCGGAAACTCCCTCACGTCACAATCGCTTTCCCGTAGCACAACGGACTACTCGCTGATGAGCTTCACGGCGAACTACTCGCTCAAACTCGACACGCTCGGCTCGACTTTCAAGACCGTCGCAAACTACACCTACCGCAATAAGGAAGATTCGGTATATTACCACACGAACTACAGCGGCATGATGAACTACGACAGTACTTCGCGTTACATGCCCACCGCGCGGTACGACATGTTCGCGATACGCAGCGATTTCGACATCGCGCTCAGCAAAAGCTCCAAACTCGCTACCGGATTAAAATACCAACGCAACACGATGGATAACGTCAATCCTTACGACTACTTCAAAAACGATATTTGGATCCCGCTGCCCGAACGCAGCAGCATCAACAAGTACACCGAGAACATCGGGGCGCTGTATGCCAGTTTCTCGACCAAATTCCGCAACAACACTTCATTGCTCGTGGGCCTGCGGGGCGAATACACGTACGCCGTACCGGCCACCAACAGCCAATACGTTTCCGAGCGACAAAAGTATTTCGACCTCTTCCCGAACGCGAACCTGTCGATTCCGCTGAACAAAAAACAGAGCCAGATGATTATCCTCGGTTACGGACGCAAAATCGGACGACCGTCATTTTGGCAACTGAGCCCATTCCGCCAACAACTATCCGACTATATGTTCATGGAAGGCAACCCAAAATTAAAACCGTCCTATACAAACGATTACACGCTCACCTGGGTGCTCTTTCGCAAATATACGCTGACGCTCGGCGCACAGGAGGTAAAAGATGCGTTCAGTATAATCGTCGACACCGATCCTTCCGACTCGAACATCCAAATCGCCCGGCAAAGCAATATGCCCAAACGGATGAATTACAACGCGAGCCTCAGTATCCCGGCCCAGATTACCAAATGGTGGATGCTCAACGCGAACCTGAACGGCAGCCGCAACGAGAACACGCTGATGCAACGGGACGTACCTCAAAAGGAGATTATCTTTACTTTCCGCGGAAACATGAGCAACACCTTCACCTTCAAGAAAAACTACAATTTCATGATCGAGGCATTCTACATGAGCCCGTCACTGGAAGGAAACGTCCGGGTGGGGGCCTTCCACATGGTCAATGCAGGCCTGAAAGGCAACTTCTTTGACAAAAAGCTGACAGCGACTTTTTATGTATACAATATCTTCGACATGCGCGGGTCGACGATCACCTTCCAACAAGACAACACCTACACACGTTTCAATCAATGGGGCAACTACCGCTCGCTCGGCCTTTCGCTGCGCTACAGCTTCCAGGCCGGCAAAAAAATCAGGGTCAAAACCGTCGACGGCAGCGAACAAGATAACGGCGGCGGAGGTGGAGGAGGATTTTAACTTTCCAACAAAGATTACCGCAAACCGGCACTCCTATTCTTAAACTCGACTATAAAAAACATACGCACGATGCCTAAAATCAGAAATCCGGGAGTCTAATAGAATAAAAAAACTATTTTTATCTCTTAAACCATTAACCTACGAACACCTACCGCCATGAGATCACTGTTCACCATCCTGCTGGCCACCGCACTGGCGATTCCGGCGCCACGGGCACAGGCCCAGAATGCATCCGACCTGACATTGAAAGGCCGCACCGTCAATGACAAAGGGGCGGTAGTCGACTATGCCACCGTATCGGTAAGTTCGGTACAGGATTCCACAAAAACGTACGGCACGGTCGGAGACGACAAGGGGGCTTTCGAAGTCAGACTTCCCCGGGGAGACTACCGGCTGAAAATATCTTTCATGGGATACGAAAATCTCGAACGACAGATCGAACTGAACTCCGATACCGACCTGGGCGATCTGACGATGCACCCGTCCGCCGTCACGCTCGATGAAGTTGTGGTGACCGGGAACATCATCACCCGTGAAGCAGACCGTTTCATAGTCAATCTGGCCAACACTCCGCTGGCTATCGGACGCGACGGCAAAGAGATCATGTCGCTGGCGCCGGGTGTATGGATCAGTGAAAAGGGGGAGATCTCGGTCAACGGACGCAAAGGCACCCGCGTGATGGTAAACGACCGTCTGCTGCGGGAAACGGGCGAAGACCTGCTTGCCTATTTGCAAAACCTGAAAGCGGAGGATATCCTGAAAATCGAGGTCATCCCTTATGCCGGAGCGGAATACGACGCCGACATGACCTCGGGCATCATCAAGATCACGCTCAAAAAACAGCGCAACGACGGCATGGAGGGCTCGGCCACCATGCGTTACGGACACTCGCTGGTCAACGACATGACCTGGTACCTGCAGCCCGCCGTGAATCTCAAATACCGCAACAACAAACTGAGCCTTTACACCGACTTTTCACTGAACCGCAACAAGTCCGGCAACACGGTCTCAGGAATAAATCAATTCCATACCGGCGACCAAGTCACACAAACCTCCGGCGGGAAACTGTACAACCTGGGCTCCTACAAAACACTCCGGGTAGGCGGGGTGTACGACATCGACGATCGCCAAAGCGTCGGATTGGAGGTCAATTACACGCATTCGCCTTCCACAGGCAATAACCGGAACGACCTGACGATGCAAAGCGGCGACGAGGTGACCGACGTCCAAAGCCTCTACCTGAGCGACAACCTCAATTACCGGATCAGCGTTTCGGGCAACTACATCCTCAATCTCGACACGCTCGGCTCGACATTCAAACTGCTGCTGGACTACAACCGCCGCAACGGGGACGACCATTCGGACTACCACAGCCTCTATTCGGGTTTCCGAAACCTCGACTCGACCTATCGCAGCGATATCATTACGCTCAACAATATCTACTCGGCCACAGCCGATTTCGACATCGCCCTGAGCAAAGTATCGAAACTCACCACCGGCATCAAATACACGAACAACGGGATGGATAACTCGACTTTGTACGAATACCTGAAAAACGAATCATGGCACAAAATCGGCGCGCTGACCAACCTGAACAAATACAATGAAAACATCAGCGCGCTCTACGCGAAGTTCTCGACCCGCTTCAAAAACAACTTTGCCCTGTCGCTGGGCCTGCGCGGCGAGTATACCTATGCCGTTCCGTCGACCAGTAGTACCGTGATTACCGACAAGCAAAACTATTTCGGCTTGTTCCCGAACGCGAACCTGTCGATGCCGCTGAACAAAAAGCAGAGCCAGATGCTTATCCTCGGTTACAGCCGCAAAATCCAGCGGCCGTGGTTTTGGGCGCTGAATCCGTTCCGCAGGCCTCTTTCCGAATATTCGTATATCGAAGGCAATCCCAGGCTTACTCCCGCCTACACGAACGAAGTCAACCTCACTTGGGTCTTCGCCCATAAATACAGCCTGAGCTTCGGTACGCAGCTCACCAAAGACAACATCCAGCAGATTCTGGTAACCGACCCGACCAATCCCGACGCGATCGTTTACCGGTTCGAGAACATGCCGCACATGAACCTGTGGTTCGTAAACCTCAGCGTACCGGCCCAGATCACCAAATGGTGGCAGATGACGTTCAACGCGACGGGAATCAATTTCCGTTCGAAACTGTCGGGGCAGCCCATCACCATCCAAAACAGTATTATGGGCAATATGGACAACACATTCACCATTCATAAGGAGAAAAAATGGTACGTCGACCTGGGCGGCAACTACCAGTCACCGATAGCCGTCGGCAATATCCGCATGGGACATTACTATACGATTAACGGCGGACTCAAGCATACTTTCGCCAAAGACCGCATGACCATGAGCATCTATGTAAACGACATATTCAACTCCGGAACCGTACGGGTAACCGGAACCGATCCGTCGGTCACGAACGTATCCGTCATGCAGGGCAGCTTCCGCAGGCTCGGCATCTCATTGCGCTACAATTTCAAGGCAGGTAAGAAAATCAAGGTCAAGAACGTTCAATCCGGAGCCGGAGACGAACAGTCGAGGCTTTCGGGCGGAGCCAGCGCGCCCGGCGGCGGCAATTGACCTCCACTCGGCCGCTTTGGACACCATAAACTTCTCAAAACAGACGCCCACTCCCTACCGAAAAACTGAAACCAAAAAAGGAAACGAACACCTTATTTAAACGATAGATTTCCCAACATCTAAAACCGCACGATATGAAAAAAACACTGCAAGTGAACATAGGAGGCCGCCCCTTCATCATCGATGAAGACGCATACCTGACTCTCCGGCAATACCTCGACGAGGTAGGCATCCGGCTGGACGGATCGGAGAGCAGCGAGGTGATGGAGGATATCGAGACCCGGATCGCCGACCTGTTCCAGGAAACCCTCTCGTCACGCATTCAGGTCGTCAACCTCGATGCCGTACGCCACGCTATTGCCATCCTGGGCAGTGCCAAAGAGTTCGGCGAACCCATCCGTCAAACCACCCCGGACTCCGTCGGGGAGCAACAACCCCCATCCCCGACTGTCAAAAAACGGTTTTACCGCAGCCGTTACGACCGGATGCTGGGAGGCGTTTGCGGAGGCATTGCCCGTTATTACGACCTCGATCCATTGCTGGTCCGTATCATCACTCTCGTCCTGGGCGTTTTCACCGGTCTGGCGATCCTTCCCTATATCATCCTGTGGATCGTCGCCCCGATGGAACCCCGGCAAATTACCGAAGGCACAGATTTGAAAGACCAATAAAAACAAGACCGTTATGGCTGTTAATGTAGATAACATAAAAGCTCAGATGCGCAAGGGAATCCTCGAGTATTGCATTCTCTCGATTATTTCCCGCGGCGACTCGTACGCGTCGGCCATCATCAGCGAGCTGAAAGCCGCAGAGATGATCGTAGTGGAGGGAACGCTCTACCCGATCCTGACGCGCCAGAAAAACCAAGGTTTGCTCTCTTACCGCTGGGAAGAGTCTCCTCAGGGCCCCCCCCGCAAGTACTACACCATCACCGACCTGGGCCGGGAGTACCTCGCTGCACTCGACGTGGCATGGCAGGAATTCGTCACGCAAATCGGAATGATCCGCAACGGATCGGTAAACCGCTAAACAGACAAAGAGATGAAAGAGACCACCAACGTCAGCATTGCCGGAATCGCTTTCCGGCTCGATAACGAGGGATACCTGCAACTCAAGAACTACCTCACGCGGATCGAACTGGGTTACAAAAACAATCCCGACGGAGCGGAAATCCTCGCCGATATCGAGGCCCGCGTCTGCGAACTGATCCTCAACCAGCAATCGGCCGACCAACTCGTGCCGGCGGACCGCATCCGCGACATCATCGAGCAACTCGGGATGCCGGACGACTTCCCCGCGACGGACAATACGGAAACCGACGGAACGGGAACGTCCATCGACAGAAACGCCGTTCTTCCGAACGAAGAAAACGGGTCCGGGCATTCCCCGCTGCCTCGCCGTCTGTACCGCAACCCGGAAGGTGCAAAACTGGGAGGGGTATGCAGCGGGTTGGGCACCTATTTCAATGTCGAACCGGTTTTTATCCGGCTCGCTTTTCTCGCCCCGATTCCGCTGATCCCGCTATCGGCCATCATCACGCACGACGGGGCACCCTCCGCTTTCTTCGCGATTCTCTTCTCTGCTTTTTTCCTGCTCTATTTCCTGCTGTGGTTCTCCATCCCGATGGCACGAACCCCGCGCCAAAAGCTCGAAATGCGGGGTGAACGGATCACCGCATCTTCGATCCAGAAAGGCTTGCAAAACGATTTTCGCCAGATCCAGCCTTCACGCAAAAGCGAACGAAGCGCCTCGATCTGGGCAGACCTGGTTTATATTCTGGGACGGATCATGCTTTTCTTCGTCAAGTTCATCACAGTAGTAGTTGCGTGCGGTTTGCTGATCGGCGCCCTGGCAGCACTTTTCATGACAATCGTCATGATGAAAGGCGCGGCCGGTTCACCCGAAGTATTGCAAATCATGGGCATACATATTCATGCCTGCGATTTCTCAGGTACGGGCTTCCTGCTGGTCATGCTCTCCGCAATCCTGCCGATGCTGGGAATCAGCTACCTACTGATGGGGCTTGTACTGCAACTGCCCAAACTGAAAAAAGTGCTTTCGGCCCTGTTCGGTATCTGGCTGATCATCGCGATCTTCGCGGTCGTGATCGTGGCCAGGGGGCAGTATATGCCCGGTGACAGCAATGATAGCCAACCGCAGATTCCCATTTCACAGCATGACACGATACGGGTGGAAACGATCCGCATCGGCGATTCGACCGTTACCGATACGGTCCGTATCGAATATTTTACCGAACCCTAAAACTTTTAAACCATGGAAATCATCAATAACAACTACAATCCGGCCGGTGGTCCGACTTCATCCAACGGTCGTCCGTCCGGGCCGGACAACCAGGCCCGCAACCTCTTTTTCGGAACCCTGTTGGTCGCTGCCGGTTTCCTCTGGCTGCTGCGAGATTTTCATGTGGTTCCCTACTGGCTGTTCAATACGATCTTTTCGTGGCAAATGTTACTGGCCGTCACCGGCGCCTACCTGCTCACCATCCGGCGCTGGATCGTGGGATGGATCATGCTGGCCGCAGGCCTCTGCCTGGTCATCCTCGACCTGACGGGGATCCATGTCTCATTTGCAAAAATCATTTTTCCGTTGGTCCTCATTTCCGCCGGAGCAGCTATCATATTAAGTATCAATAAGCAGCAATAACCCAACACCCGTTTTGACGGCATGCACAATCCTATATTAAAAAATATTAAAATTTAGGTACCAAATATGCAGTGTCGTTATTATTGCTAAATTTGCGCAGTAAAAACAAAACGGAATACTATGGCTGAGATCAAGTGTATCGGCATTCTGACATCCGGCGGCGATGCGCCGGGCATGAACGCGGCAATCCGTGCGGTCACGCGTACCGCCATTTATAACGGCTTTGAGGTCAAAGGGATCATGAGGGGTTACAAAGGATTGATCACCAATGAGATCATCCCGTTCAAAACCCAGAACGTAAGCAATATCATCCAGCAGGGGGGTACAATCCTCAAGACGGCCCGCTGCATGGAGTTCATGACACCCGAAGGCCGCAAACTCGCCTATGAGAACATGACCGCCCAGGGCATCGACGCACTGGTGGTGATCGGCGGCGACGGTTCGCTCAGCGGAGCGCGCATTTTCGCGTCGGAATACAATTTCCCGATCGTCGGAATGCCCGGAACCATCGATAACGACCTGTTCGGTACCGATACGACGATCGGATACGATACGGCGCTGAATACCATTATGGAAGCCGTGGATAAGATCCGCGACACGGCCTCTTCCCACGAACGGCTTTTCTTTATCGAAGTGATGGGACGTGAGGCGGGTTTCCTCGCCCTCAACGGTGCGATTGCCTCGGGGGCCGAAGCGGCTATCATCCCGGAAATCGCTACCGAGGTCGACCAACTGAGCGAACTGATCGGCAACGGTTTCCGCAAATCGAAAAACAGCAGTATCGTGCTGGTGGCGGAGAGCGAACTGACCGGCGGAGCGACCGGACTGGCCGAACGTGTCAAGAATGAGTTCCCGCAATACGACGTGCGTGTGACGATCCTCGGCCACATCCAGCGCGGCGGTTCGCCCTCCGCGAGCGACCGCATCCTGGCCAGCCGCATGGGCGAAGCTTCGATCAACGCCCTGCTCGAAGGACAGCGCAACGTAATGATCGGTATCCAAAACGACGAACTGGTCTACATTCCCTTCAGCAAGGCGATCAAAAACCAAAAACCGATCAACCGGGATCTGCTCAATACGATTAAAATACTATCGATCTGACATCGGTTTTCACTCCTTAAAAAGCGGTTCTTGAGAGCCGCTTTTTTTATCGGCAGGATTGTATTTCGGGTCGGCAGAAAAGGTCGATTCATCGTGAAAACAGCCGTATCGGAAGCCGGTCCCTTGCTGATTCACAATCTTGTCCCTATATTTGTAACCTATTCATAGGCGACCGGATGCCTCGGCCAGCCCGTTTCGGAAATCTTTCCGAAAGGCCGAACAAACAGCCGGACAACATGGTGAGTAGTAGTGTTTGTAGGAAGAAGCACTGCCCCGAAGCGCAAGCCCGGGTGCAGTGCTTCGTTCGTTTATGGCACCTTTTTTGAAACACGTACGGTAGATTGGGTTCGGTAGCAACCTGAACCGAAGAAGAACCTATACAAGATTATTTTAATTAAATCGATTATTACCATGAAAAAAGGTTTACTTGCAATTTTTGCAATGCTGTGTGTAACGGCCACCGCCTCGGCCCAGGGTTGGGGATTCGGTCCTAAAGTAGGTGCCACTTTCGCGAACGTGAACGGTCTCGAGGGGACGAAAATGAAAGCTGGCGTCGTTGCCGGTATGTTTGCCGAGCGCGACATCAACAACTGGTTCAGCATACAAGCCGAACTGTTATGGAGCCAGCAGGGGTACCATCAAAAAATGGCGGGCGAAGCGTTCGATACTCGACTCAGCTATGTGTACCTGCCCGTCGTGACCAAATACTACCTGATCGGCGGCATGAACGTACAGCTGGGTGCACAGTTCGGTTATCTGGTGACCTCGAAAGCAACCGGAAGTCCGAGCCTGAAGCCGGTTATCAACAAATACAACGTAGACGCGCTGGTGGGCTTGGGTTACGACTTCAACTGCGGGCTGATGATCGAAGGCCGCTACAACATCGGGCTGACGAACCTTCAGCGCACAAATGATCCGCTGGACCTGCGCAACGCCACGATGGAAGTGATGGTCGGCTGGAAATTCTAACCACAGGATATGACTGGGCCCTGAGGCCCGGGTCGTCTATCCGGGAGGGGATCGCAAGTATCCCATTGTAAGAAAAGTGCAATATACTGACGATTCAGTTATTGCACTTTTTTATTGGGGTCGGGACAAAGTGATTCGACAATCCGGCAACCCCGTTTACCCCTGCAGAACGTCACAAAAAACTGCAACAGCCGCTCTTATACTCTTCATTCAGCAGGGATGGGTTTTGTACGACGACGCGACTCTCCGGAATTCGGACGGTGTCAGGCGGTAATACTTCTGAAACAGACGGTAAAAAGTCCTCACAGAATTGAATCCGGAGCAGGCCGCGATCGCCTCGATTTTCGTCGTGTGGTCGCACAGCAGCATCGCTTTCGCACACTCGAGCCGCAGATGGTTCGTATACTCGAGGAAGGTCATCGAACAATGCTCGGAAATCGCTCTCGAAAGGTAAAGTTTATTGGTGCCCAGTTCGGCGGCAACCTGTTCACGCGTCAGGTTCGGGTCCCTAAAGCGCTCCTGCTCCCGCATCAGCCGATCTAGAGCGGCATACAACTGGTTATCACCATCCTCCGGCCGATGTGGTTCCTGTTCCTGTAGTGCCCGGCGGATACGGTGCAACTCTTTCCGGACTTCACCCAACTGGGCAACCTGCTCGAACAGCTGTCGGTTTTTCCGCTTGACCCGGCGACCGTTCCACCACAGCAACCAGAGGATAATACCGAGTGCAACAATTCCGATTAATAATATCCCTGCAACCGTCCGGATGCGGGAGATCGTAACCTGCTGCCGCAATATCTGCGCCTGCTGTTCGGTCGTTTCGTATACGGTCCGCAATTCGAGGGCGGTCTCGTAGTTTGCCCGTGCATAAAGGCTGTCGGCAAGCACTGCGGCCTGATGTTCCATATTCCATGCATGCGGGTAATCGCCCAGATGACGGTAAATATCGCTCAATTGCCGTTTGGCCGCAAGGTTGAACAGGTTGACCGTATCGCCGACACGCGCCTCGTCGAGGTATTGCCACGCACGCCGGAGTGCCTCGGGGTAACGTCCCGCCGCCTTGAGGTAATCGAGAGCCAGTTCGTGCATTTGCGGACTCAGCACTTTGTCCGTATTCGCCAGCAACCGCTGCGCCTCGGCATATGCGCCGGCGGCTTGGGCCGTTTCGCCGTTCAACGCGTAGAGCCGTGCGAGTGAAATATGGTTTTGGGCCTGCCGGAAATTCAAATTCCGATCCTCTTCTACCTCTGTTCCGGCACGCTGCTGGCGGGTGAGGCGACCGTACCATGCGATCAGGTCCCGGGTGATGCGGATCGCCCCGGAATAATCTCCGGCCCGGAAACAGGCCTCGGCTTCCAATTCGCGGCTCCACAACAAATAATCGGTCACCTTCTTGTTCCCGGTTTGAGTCCGTAAAATTTCCTGTGCAGCACGAAGATGCTGCAATCCTTTTTCATGTGCTCCGTCCCGACTGTACGTATCCCCCAGGTATAACAGAGCGACCGCTTCGCGTAGCCGGTTTTTGTACTTGCGGGCCTTATCCAGGTAGAGCAACATGCTGCGAAGCATCTCGTCGTGCCGGTTCAGCACCTGGTACTCGTTGCACATCAATGCCGTAATGAAAAGATCGGTTTCCGGATCATTCCGAAGCTCGTCGGTGTCGGCGATCGAATGCAGGTAAAGCAGTGCCCGGCGGGGATTCAGGTCACGCGACGCGACAAAAGCCCTCGCCGCCACGATTTTGTATCGCGGAATCGCGGCATGTCCCTTCGAAGGATGTTGTCTTTCCAGCGAATCGAGTATCTGCCGGGCCAACGCGCCGTTTTTCCCGGCGAGCGCATACGCCCCATCGAGCGTATAAAGCGTATCGGCTGCCGGCTGTGCCGCAGCCGGAATGCAAACACCCGCCGCAACGGCCGAAAAGGCGACCGCGAAGATACGGAAGAGGAGAGCGGAATATAGGCGGAACATAGATGTACACAGCGTTTCCCCAAAGATAGACAAACATCAGCAGCCATACAATGTTCCCGGCTGTAAATACAGGCCGAAATCCGCAACAGCCCAGATTTTGCCGCGATGACACTTGATTTTTCCGGGATGACACATATTCGTGCTCCGTCTCGCCGGAAGCCCGGTATTTATTCCGTTCCTTTGTACACCGATGTACATACACAGCGCAATTCTGCTGTCGGCCGTGCATCCCGGCCGGTCTACATTATATTCCCGAATTCTCCATGTCCGGCTCAAAATCTTAATTGCAATCTCCCAATTAATGACAAATTATTGTAATCGTAGAATCCGGGAAGTACTGTGCGGCGCTGCAGCAGTGCTGCTTTGCGCCGGTGCATTTTCGTGCGGCAAAGAAAACGACGAATCCCAGGGAGGCGACGCGCCGCACGAAGGGCGCGCCCGCACCGTGCTGGTCTACATGATCGGCGACGTGAACCTGTGGCAGGAGCAATGGACGAACCTGAACCGGCTCGAGGCCGGATGGAACGACGATATCGACGGCAACCTGCTCGTTTACCTCGACCCTTCGCCCCATACGACACAGTTCCCGAATCCTGTGCTGCTTGAAATCGTCCCGGATCAAACCGATGCGATCGTAAGCCGTGTGGTCAAAAGTTATCCGGAGCAGAACGCGACCGACAAAGCGGTGATGCGCGGCGTACTCGAAGACGCGATCCGGATGTATCCGGCCCCGTCGCAGGGGCTCGTGATCGCATCGCACGGTTCGGGTTGGTGGCCCGCTTTCGCCGACGAGTTGGTGCCCACGGATGACGAACATGATACCCCCCAAACACGCGCAATCGCCGGGGGCGACAGGTACGGAACCGATGTGGAAGTGAACGACCTGGCCGAATTGCTGCCGATCAAGTACGACTTTATCCTGATGCACGCCTGCCTGATGGGCAATGTCGAAACCGCCTATGCGCTGAAAGACAAATGCGGAATGTACGTGGCTTCATCGGCCACATTGCCCGGTGCCAGCCTGCCGTTCCAATACATCACGGAAGCTATGTTCGCACAGCCTGCCGCCGATTTTTATCACCTGATCCAGACCAGTTGCGCTTTTTACAACACGCTGCCTGAAGACGAGGCCGACCTGCTGACTCTGTCGGCGGTACGTACCGACCGGCTCGACGGATTGGCAACGGCGACGCGCGCGTTGATGGAAAAAGTAACGGCGGATCCTGAACTGTTTTATGACAAGCTGAAAGACCGGGCCTATACATATGAAGATTCGCCCTATCAGGATCTACGGCAGGTACTTGCGCTGGAAAGCGAAGGAGTCCCGGAACTGCAATCCGACTACGAGGCTTTCTGCAAGGCACTGGCCGATGCCGTAGTGCTAACAGGTGATGTGTACCAGACATTGCCCCCCGACATGCGGCTCCATCCGGATGATTTTTGCGGGCTGACCTGTTACACCCCGCAGTCGGATGTCAAAATGTCAGAATTGAACGCGTATTTCAAAAAGACCTACCGCTGGGCGGATGCCTCCGGATTCGGTCTGCTGGTCGGCTATCAGGGTACTCCTGAAACAACACCTGCGCCATAACCCGAATAATTTATTTCCAACCACTTTAAAACCTATTTATTATGAAAATCAAATCTTTTTTGGCGACATTACTGGTAGCTATCAGTAGCATTGTTGCATTTTCCTCCTGCAATAATGACAAAGAGGAGACGGAATACTATTTTTTTAAACTGACTGCGGCGATAACCGACCCGGGCGACATGTCTCAGAGCGAAATTGATTTGGTCGATCAAGCGCTTGATTTGCTGGAAACGACTTACAACGGGAACGTATTCAATCAGGCTATGACTGTCGAAACGGCTAAATCCGTACTCGATAAGATGGCCGATGAACTCAAGTCGAAAAGCGGTACTTCAGGTCAGCCGGTAACCGTTACCTTGCGTTTGACAAGTTCATCGACAGGGGATCTTGTCGAAACCGTGACCATTTTACCGCGTTAAAATAATGATGGCTGACGTACCTGACATCGTGTAACGAAAAAAGACGGCAGGGATTCTGTCGTCTTTTTTCAAAATACAATATGCCCATGAAGACTATTTTTATGTTTATGGCCTTGTTCGCAGGATTCTGTACTGCGTCGGCCCAGGTGGATACGATTTATACCCACGAAGGGGTCATTCCGTGTAATGTCGTTGAGGTTACCGAAACGGCTGCCATGTTTCAATATCCCGGCGAGTCTCATAATAACAGTTTGTCGTTGAATGCAATCAGTAAAATCGTGTTTCGTAGCGGCCGCGTGCAGGAATTTGCCGCCCGCACTTCATTTCGCCGTCTCTCTTCACCCATGGAATGGCAGCAAGTTGCCATAGCGGGGGTCGAATCTGAGGTGAAAGGGCTGTATAAACTCGATGACGTGAGCTCCAAAGCGAAAGGAACGACCGAATTTTCAAATCAGGAACGCGTGAAGCGTCGCGCTATAGATAAAATGAAAATGCAGTCAGCTATCTTGGGTGGGAATGTCATTTATATGGTGCAGATGCGTAGCGACGGAACGAAATTCAATTGGCTGAGCGGTGTAAGCTCGACTGCTGAAACTTCTCTGTTCGGCGTAGCGTATTCGAGCCAGATGCCTCGGTTGTCCGATGTGGAAAAACTTATCAAAAGCGGTAGGCGTTTTGACGTGGTTGAAACAGTAACCATGGTTAACACCGATTCGCGTTACGCTCAAGGAACGATGTCATCGGAACTCACGATTGACCGCATTTACGACGATAGCGGTTTAATCATGCTCGAAGGCTCCATAAAAGGAGTGAAGGAACGAGTGTTCCGCGTCACTTTTTGCAATGAGTCTGATTTTTATATTGCCTATAAAACTCGTCGCGGGGTTTTCTCGTATAAAGTGACCGTACACTGAACTGGGAATTACCCGGGATGAAAACAGGTTTGGCAGGCACAGCCTGCCCGTTGCCGTAGATGACGGATGCACTGACCGGGAAATTCGGCAGTGGACATAGCTCGAGCGATAGGGAAGATTGCCGATGGATTCAATAAACTGACATAGTATGAAAGAATCGTTTTCGAAATCATACGTTATGTTCATTGCCAACCAGATCGATTATGCGGATGGAGGTATCAGGTACTGAAGAATGAGTCGGGCAATGCTACGTTGTTTTTGTTCGACGCAGGACAGAGACTGAGCGAACACACCGCACCTTTCGATGCATGGGTACAGTTTTTTGCCACGTCGCGTTCAACGCGGAAACTGTGGAAGCGGAAATTGCGCTTGACGGTCAGTCTTTGCGTTTGGAAACAGGTGAATCTGTGATTACGCCTGCCGGAGTCACGCACTCTGTACGCGCGGTCATGTTGTAATCAGAAAGATCCGGTATAAGATAATGAATTGAATGATCAAAATTGAATATCATGCAAAAAAGTACGATTTATTGTGCAATTGCCGGGATGTTGTTGTTATGCGGCGGATGCAGTAAGATGAAAGACGATATCGACACGTTGAAGAAACCGATCCCCACCGCACTGGTAATCCTCAATCCCGAATATATCGTCCAGAACGGTAAAACGTTCGATATACCGTTTCGCGTCAATCCGTCGAATTTCGTCGTAACGAAGGAAAACCTTTCGCTCGACGTGCCGGCCTCCCACATCACCCGTTCATCTTACGGAACCTCGATTCCGGAATACGAGCTGACCGATGTACAGCCGCACAAGGACGCACAGGGAGGAACGATCGACGGCGAATGGATCGCAACGGTTTCCGTCAAATCGGGCGCTTATTACAGTTCGTCGCTGATTGCATTGGTGCTCAAATATGAGGATGCCAACGGCCAGCAGGTGCAGATCACCTCGACTTATCTGGGCGACCTCACCACAACGGTCAAGTTGACGCCGGACATGGTAGCAATGAAACTGTTCCCGGCCTGCTCGTACGCAAAACTCGACGGGTCGGCTTATCTTTATACGCCGGTGACACTGCAGGCACGCCCGATCTCGTCCGGCAGCGAGACAATGTTCGACCTGAGCACCGTCCGGGTGGATTCCTGTAAAGTGGATGCTCCGGACGAGATACGAGGGATGTTCTGGCTCGAGACGACCGATCCCGACAAACGCGAATGGAAATTGCAACCCAGTTATGTGTTCCAGTTCCCGGACGCCGATGCGCGCTCCAGAGGGATCGACGTGAAGATGTGGCTGACCGACCTGGTTAGCGGAGAGCAGATCACGATCTCCAAACCGATCGCATTTTTCCGTACCGAATATACCACACCCACGGTCGAATTCAAACTTTCGGAATGGCCGGCAAACAATACGATACAAGTACCGTTCGGCAATGCGCTCGCACAAATCGGCGTGACGGCCGACCTGTTCAAACAACTTTCCGATACCGACCCGATTCCGGTGTCTAAGTCCATAGGGACAAAGGTTACCGACGACTGGGACGGAAAAGACGGGACTCCGGCGATAATCAGCCTCGAAAATCCGCATCAGAAAGAAGCTGGCAATAAAGCCGTCACTACCCCGGAAGAGGATTATCTGAAATTTGTCTTTTTTGCCGGTAAACCCGACGCAGGCGAAAAATACAAGCTCAAACTGATCGTTACCTATACCGTTCCGGGAGCCGACCAGCCGACAATCAACGCTACGATCTACGTTCCGTTCACTTTCGTTCCCTGACCGGATTAATTGTACACCCTGAATTTAACGCTTGATTATTGCAATAACCGAATAACATCCACAACACGGCGCACCGGACAGCTCGGCATGCTGCTGCTCGCAGCGGCCACCCTGATCCTGCCCAATAACTTGTCCCATACCGCCCTCTGCTGCATCGTAACCGAGCCGGACAAATTCCGGTGCCCGGCTCGGTTGCAACATTGTTTCACACTGTTTATGGTTTAATGAGTCTGTCGTTCCGGTACCCTCTGCGGAACCGGAACGACTGTTTTCCGGGGGCTGCATCCGGGGCGCATATCCGGATCAAATGCCTTGCGAAGGGGAAAGGCACATGTTTTTCGGAACCTCGTCCGGTTCATTTCCCGAATCGACCCGTACACTTGTCTGCGGGAAAAACATTACATTTGCAGGAAACGTAACGTTTCTCCGAACCATGCCGACACGCCGCGAACTCTGGGATACGCTCCACGCCGCCGCAGCCTCCCTGTACGATGGACACGAGGCGCGTGCCGCCACGGCCCTGCTCTGTGACGAACTGTTCAAAATGCGGTTCACCGATGTCGTGGTCGAGCCGGATGCTGCGTGCCCGGAAAGCACGGAAATACGCATGCGAGAAATAATCAGGGACATAGAGGAAGGACGCCCCATACAGTACATCATCGGCCGTATCGAATTTTACGGCAGGCCCTTCACCGTCCGTGAAGGAGTCCTGATTCCCCGCCCGGAAACGGAAGAGTTGGTCGCATGGATCATTGCTGAGCATACCGGTCCAAACCCGACAAAACGATATCCGGCCGGCCGAAACCTGACAAAACCGCACCGGACGGCCCATGTACTACGCGAATCGTCTGGGCCCGCTCCGCTCCGCCTGCTCGACATCGGTACTGGAAGCGGATGTATCGCCGTATCACTGGCAGCAGAACTGCGGCATTCGGAAGTAACGGCTCTCGACGTCTCGGCCGAAGCGTTGGCAATCGCTGCGGAAAACGCCACGTTCAATCATACGGCGGTCGCTTTTCTACTGCATGACATTTTAGGACCGGATCTCCCGCCGGAATTTGCCCCCGGAACATTCGACGTGGTCGTCAGCAACCCTCCGTATGTCACCGACGGGGAACGGAACCTGATGCGACCCAACGTTCTGAATCACGAGCCGGCGCTCGCCCTGTTCGTTCCCGACAACGATCCGCTAAAATTTTACCGCGCGATCGCAAAACACGGACAGACACTGTTGCGTCCCGGCGGAGCGCTCTATTTCGAAATCAACGAACAATTCGGTTCCGAAATGCTGCAAATGTTGCACACAGAAGGCTACACCGGAGCTGAATTGCGCCGGGACATATTCGATAAGGAAAGGATGGTGCGTGCATGGCGAAATTGACGAAACGTATCTCCGGCAACGAAACCGCCTTTCCCCGGCGGGAGAAAGCCGCGAAAACCCCGGAACAGGCGTTCCGGCTGCTGATGAATTTGTGTGCGAAGAGTGAGAAATGCACCTCGGATGCCCGGAAGGCGCTTTACCGCTGGGGAGTCGACCCTTCTGCGCACGAAAGCATTATTCGGAAGCTGACCGAGCAGAAATTCATCGACGATACCCGCTACGCCGCCGCCTACGTGCGTGAAAAAGCGACGCTGAGCCGCTGGGGCAGTTACAAAATCCGCTCGGGGCTGCGCACGAAACAGATCAGCGAGGAGACCATCGCCGAGGCCGTCGCACAACTCGACGCACACGACATGAGCGGTAAACTCGAAGAACAACTTCGCCGCAAAATGCGCACCGTCAAAGCTAAAAACAGTTACGACCTGCGCACCAAACTCCTGCGTTACGGAGCGGGCTTGGGCTTCGATTTCAGCGAGGTAAACGATTTGGTCGAACGACTGGTCCAGCATACGGACTCTGTCAGCGACGACTTTTAGCCGAAACGGATTCCGGCCACTGTTTCAAAAAATCACATGGGAATCATCACATTAACACCCGAAAACATCGACCGGGAACACATATGCTGCGCACTGGCCGACAAAAAGAACGCCGACGGCGTACAAGCCAAGAAAGCCGGGAAAACGTACATCCTGAATCCGGACACACCCGGGGGGAATCCTCATGCCGCGTCATCGTGCCGTTCCCCGGACGAAACCCCGTCTAAAACTCGGACGTAAAATGGAATTTGATGTCGGGAAATTTTTCCATTGCCAGGGACAGCGCATAGGAAGTATCGGCCAGGAATACCTCGCGTCCGCGCTTGTCTAACGCCATATTGTTGTACTTGCGCTTACGGAAATCCTCCAACTGTTCGCGGTTGTCGGACTCGATCCAGCACGCCTTGTGGATTTGGATCGGTTCGTAACGGCATTTCGCACCGTATTCGTGTTCCAAACGGTACTCGATCACCTCGAACTGTAACGCGCCCACCGTGCCGATGATCTTGCGGCCGTTCATCTTGCTGGTAAACAACTGTGCGACACCCTCGTCCATCAACTGGTCGACGCCTTTGGCCAACTGTTTGAATTTCATCGGATCGGCGTTTTCGATATAGCGGAACAATTCGGGCGAGAAACTGGGAATACCGGTAAAACGGAGCTTTTCGCCTTCGGTGAACGTATCGCCGATCTTGAAGTTTCCCGTATCGTGCAAACCGACGATATCACCGGGGAAAGCTTCGTCGATCACAGATTTTTTCTCAGCCATGAACGCGGTCGGCGCGGCGAATTTCATTCCCTTGCCCGACGGAACATGCAAGTAGGACTTATTGCGTTCAAAAACGCCTGAACAGATTTTCAGGAATGCGATGCGGTCACGGTGGTTCGGATCCATGTTCGCATGAATCTTGAAGATGAAACCGGTCAGTTTCGGTTCGTCGGGGCGGATATCCCGCTGCTCGGTATGGCTCACCCCGGGCGACGGGGCAATGCGGATGAAACAGTCGAGCAATTCGCGCACGCCGAAATTGTTAAGCGCACTGCCGAAAAAGACCGGAGCCACTTCGCCGCGACGGTAACTGTCCAGATCGAACTCCGGGTAAACCCCTTCGACCAGCTCCAGGTCGTCGCGCAGGTGCTTGGTAAAAGGTGCGATATATTGATCGATGGCCGGATCGTCCAGTTTAACGTCCAGCTCCACCCCTTCGGCACGCTGCTTGTCTTCGGTGAAAAACAGCGACAACCGATCGGCATAGAGGTCGTAAACACCTTTAAACGTGGGACCGGTGCTGATCGGCCACGCCAGCGGACGTACTTTGATCTTCAGTTCGGCCTCGATCTCGTCGAGCAGGTCGAACGGATCCTTGCACGGACGGTCGAGTTTATTGATGAAAACCATCACCGGGGTCTTGCGCATACGGCAAACCTCCATCAGCTTACGCGTCTGGGTTTCGACACCTTTCGCACCGTCGACCACGATGATCACGCTATCGACCGCCGTCAGCGTGCGGTAGGTGTCTTCGGCAAAATCCTCGTGCCCCGGCGTATCGAGGATATTGATCTTGCAATCCTTATACTCGAAACCCATCACCGAGGTTGCGACCGAAATACCCCTCTGCCGCTCGATCTCCATAAAGTCAGAAGTGGCTCCCTTCTTGATCTTGTTCGACTTGACGGCTCCGGCCACGTGAATCGCGCCGCCGAAAAGCAGCAGTTTCTCGGTCAGGGTGGTTTTACCCGCATCCGGGTGGCTGATGATGGCGAATGTGCGCCGACGCGCGATTTCCTGTTGTAAGTCCATATCGTAAAATGCTGCGTCCGGGGCCGCTTGGACAATCCCGGACTCAGGTTAAATTATCCATTGTTGTCATTCGACCTCGCGGGCGGATAGTCGGTCGAATAGTGCAGTCCGATGCTCTGGTGCAAAGCCTCGGCATGCTTGATTATGAGGTAGCCCACGGCGATCATGTTGCGCAGTTCGCAAAGGTCCTGGCTCAGCGTCAGCTTCGAATAGAGTTCTTCGGTCTCCTTGAAGATAATCTCCAGCCGGCGTTTGGCACGTTCGAGCCGCAGGTTCGAGCGGACAATACCCACATAATTGCTCATAATCTGCTGCATCTCCTTGTAATTCTGCGTAATGAGCGCCATCTCCTCAGGCATCGTCGTCCCCTCGTAATCCCACGCCGGGATATCGCGCTGCAGTTCTATGCCGTCGATCCTGCCGATCGAATGGCGTACCGCAGCGTCGGCATAAACGGCCGCTTCCATCAGCGAGTTGGAGGCGAGGCGGTTACCGCCGTGCAATCCGGAGGAAGAGGTTTCGCCCAACGCGTACAGCCGCCGGATTGACGACTGCCCGTTCAGGTCGACTTTCACGCCGCCGCAGCAATAATGCGCTGCGGGCACTACCGGAATCATATCCTTGGTCAGGTCGATACCCACCGAAAGGCATTTCTTGTAGATATTCGGGAAATGGTCTGTCACCTCGCGGGGATCCTTGTGCGTAATATCAAGGTACACGAACTCCTCGCCCGAAATCTTCAGTTCGTGGTCGATGCCGCGGGCTACGACGTCGCGCGGCGCGAGCGAGCCCATCGGGTGGTATTTGTGCATGAACTCCTTGCCGTTCTGCAGCCGCAGGATGCCGCCGAAACCGCGCATCGCCTCGCTGATCAGGAATGACGGACGCTCCCCCGGATTATAGAGCGACGTCGGATGAAACTGGATGAACTCCATGTTTTCGACGATACCCTTCGCCCGGTGCACCATCGCGATGCCGTCGCCGGTAGCCACTGAAGGATTGGTCGTCGTGTGGTAGATGTTGCCTACCCCGCCGGTAGCCAGCACGGTGATTTTCGAAAGTACCGTGTAAATTTCGTGTTTTTTCAGGTTCAGGACATATGCGCCGAAACAGGTAATGTCGGGCGTACTCTTCCGGACCAATTTACCCAGATGGTGCTGCGTGAGGATATCGACGGCAAAATGGTGCTCGAGAATCTCTATGTTGTGGTGCCGTTTCACCTTGCGCATCAGCGCCCGCTCGATCTCATGGCCGGTGATATCCTTGTGGTGCAGGATACGGTGTTCGCTGTGGCCGCCTTCACGGGCCAGTTCATAGCGTCCGGTGCCTTCCTTGTCGAACTTGACTCCCCACGCGATCAGCTGCTTGATCACCTCCGGCGCACGGGTCACCACCTGCTCGACCGCCGCACGGTCGCAAATCCCCGCACCGCAAACCAATGTGTCCCGGATATGTTTCTCGAACGTATCGGGATCGTACATCACCGAGGCGATCCCTCCCTGGGCGTAATCCGTGTTGCACTCGTTCATTTCGCCTTTGGTGACGATCACCACCTTGCCTACTTCAGCCGCCTTGAGCGCGTAACTGAGACCGGCTATCCCACTGCCGATAACCAGAAAATCCGTTTCGATGTTCATTACAATATCAGCTTTTTAAACTCTTCGGCACTGCCTGAAAATACGTTGCGGTCAACCTTGCCCGGGATGCCCGGAATCCGGTGCGAATCGGTGTGCTGCCAGAGCTGCCACCGCAGGGTGGGACACTCCCGGTAATCTGCGATCCACAGTACGTATTCGTCTTCGGGAAAGGTGTCCGCCAGGTATTTTTCGTAAAAATTGGTCGAGCAATAGATGATCGGGTTGACACCGTAATAGTGCTTGATCTCGCGGCAGAAATTCTTCGCCTCGCGGGCCGAACGTTTCGGATCCTTCATAAAGCGGTGCCACTCGATGTCGAGCACCGGCAGGATGTTGCCCCTTTTGAGCCGGGCCGTTTTGATGAAATTACGCGCCTGCTCCTTGCCGGGCGTGCGATGCCCGAAAAAATGATAGGCCCCCCACAGGACACCGGCACTTTCCAGTTCGGCGCGGTGCTTCGCATAAGTCGGATCGACGATCAGGGTTCCTTCAGTGGCCTTGATAAAGACGAAATGCGGCTGTTCATGCTGCAACACCTTCTCCCAGTCGACATCTTTCTGGTGCCGCGAAACATCGAGCCCCCACACCTCGAAATCGTCGGCCGTGCGCGTACACGCGACTGCCAGTAACGATACGGTCAACAACAACAATATTTTAAGGGAAGTATCCGGAATGCGCATATCCGTTTTTTGAACAGCAAAGGTACAAAACTGTTCCGGTTTTTCCGTTTCAGACACAGGTTTTCCGCTTTTTTTCATTAAAAAAAGTTAGCTTTGCAAACCGAACCCCAGAACGAAGCGAGATGAAAAAGGCGTTGTTGTGTACCGTACTGTTCCTGTCAGGTGTAACCGGCCGTGGATTTTGTACTCCGGGAAATGAAGACGCGGTCCCGCGAAAAGACACGCTCTCGGTCGAAATGCAGGACGTCGTGGTCACAGCCACCCGTACTCCGCTGACACTCAAACAAACCCCCGTCATCACACGTATCATCACAGCGCGCGACCTCGAGAGCCGGGGCGTGGCGACGATCCAGGAGGCGCTCGAAAACGAACTGGCAGGCGTCGAGTTCCATCAGGCGGGTTACGGTTCGTCGCTCTCTTTCCAGGGGCTCGATGCGCGCTATGTCCTGTTTCTGGTGGACGGGGAACGCATGGCCGGAGAGACGTACGGCAATGTCGATTACGCCCGCCTTCCCATCGCGAACATCGAACGGATCGAAATCGTGCGCGGTGCCTCGTCGGTGCTTTACGGCTCGAACGCGATGGGGGCTATCGTGAACATCATTACCAAAATGCCCAAGCAACGCGTCGAAGTGAACGCATCGATGCGTTACGGCACGCCCTATCAGAAAAACGGGGACGAAACGCTCGGGGGCACGAATACCGACCGCGACATCCACACCTACCGCAATAAACTCGACCTACCCAACCTAAAAGGGGACCTCTCGGTCGGCTTCAACACCGGGAAACTCAAATCGCTCACCACTTTTTCATACCGCAGCGTAGATGCCTACAAGCTCGTCGGCACCAAAGACGAGGTGCGCCATTACGCAGCCGGGGAACTCAAAAAAATGACCCCGAAGATGGTTCCGGTGATCGGCCCGGGCGGCAACGTGGTCGGCATGCGCCCCGAAATGGATCCTTCCACGGGCATGCCGGTCTTTGTGGTGGGGAGCACCAACCTGAACGACACGACCGTCATCGTGCCGCCCGACGACCGCGGGCTCAGCGTCAGCGGCTGGCGGGACATCAACGTGGGGCAGCGGTTCGACTATGTGCTCTCCGAAAAGTTCCGTTTCGAACTTTCCGGCAACTATTTCAACAAGCACCGCTACGACTTCAACGGCAGCATCCTCGACGAGAACCCGTTGTCGAACAACAGCAAACCGTGGACCTTCGAATCCTACGAGGGGTACAACGTCAAGGCGCTGATGGAGCACTCGCCCAACGAGAACAACAAGGTTTACCTTTCTTTCATCCGCGACGAATATTTCCGCCGGCAGGACAGCCTCAGCGGCGTAACGCTACCCAAGCAGAACCACATCTACAACATGCCGCGACTACTGTGGACGCTCAAAGCCGGGGAATACAACCGGCTCACCACAGGGCTCGAGTTGATCAACGAACAGTTGCATTTCGACCTGAATCCGCTCGGATACGACGACCTGAAAAGCATGAACACAGGTTCGCTGTACGTGCAGGACGAAATCCGCACGCAAAAAGCCCTGAGCTTCACGGTAGGAGTCCGCGCCGACTGGAACAACCGCTTCGGCTGGCACGTCACGCCCAAAGCGTCGATCAAATACAACATCGGCAAGTTCACAATCCGGGGCAATTACGCCAACGGCTACCGCAACCCGTCGCTCAAAGAGCTCTACATGGAGTTCCAGGTGCCGATGCAAGGCCAGACCTACATCCGGGGCAACGCAAACCTCAAGCCGGAAACGAACCACTACCTGTCGCTGGCCGGAGAGTTCACCACCAGCGGGTTCAACATGTCGGCCACCCTGTACAACAGCTACTTCCGCAACAAGATCGATGTGCGCGGCCACATGGAAGAGACCAAAACGATCCTGCAATACGAGAATGTCCGCCGCAGCGAAATGGGAGGGCTCGAACTGCTCGCCCGTTGGCGCATTTGCAAAGGATTGTTCGTCCGGGCCGATTACAACTACCTGTTCCAGATCGACGACGCGTCTCAGGAATCGACACAGTATATCTACCCCAGTCCGCACACGGCGACATTCCAGGCCGATTACAGTTTCTCGGCCAGCCCCGGCTGCCGCATCAACCTCAACGCCACGCTGCGTTACGTAGGCGCGAAAACCTATGAGGACTTCATGCCGATCGTCAACCTGAGCGGCATGGGCAGCGGCTCGATGAAAGACCTCAAATTCTGGATGGGTTCCTATTCGGCCCGTCAGCAAGGATATGTAATCTGTAATGCCGCGGTCAATTTCGACTTCAAGGACATGTTCGGACTCTCCCTTGGCGTCGACAATATCGGCAACTACCGGCCCAAAGTGGTGAACTTCAACTCTGCCACCACGCCGCGCCGCAACATGTTCGTACGCATTAGCTACGCATTCGCCTCGAAGCGGTAAAACTGCTTTCCGGCTTCCAGCGGGCCTGGATTCCCGAGCGGTTCCGGCATACCCCGCGAAGCAAGGCGACAAGGCTTTCCAGATGAAAAGCTACATGTTTCTGAACGCGTACAGGCACGTTTTTTGTTTAAATAGTTCAGATCAAATCCATTCCGAGCTATGAAGCAACAGAATACCCCGTCCGGCACTCCCGTCCAATCCGTATCGCCGCCTCCTTCCCCCGCATCACGGCATTCCGTGAAACACAGCCGTGTAATGCTCGGCATCCGCGACGGATTAAATATTCTGGTCTTGCTGGGCAGTGTGCTGGTCATCGCCGCCCTGTCGTTCGAAACCTTCCACGATGCGGCACAAAACTATTACCACGCCTACCTGCAAATTCAACTGTGGGTCTGCCTGATCTTCATGAGCGATTTCCTCTTCCGTTTCTACCTCAGCGAACGGAAATGGCACTACCTGTGGCACAACCTCATCTTCCTGCTCGTTTCGATCCCCTACCTGAACATCGCCGACCACAGCCAGACGCCGCTTACGCAAGAGGCCTACTATATTTTCAAGCTGATGCCGCTGGTTCGGGGAGGGTACGGACTGGCCGTGATGGTGGGTTGGATCACACGCAGCCGGGTTACCAACCTGCTGGTTTCGTATGTCGTGACCCTGCTCGCGCTGATCTACTTCTCCACCCTGATCTTCTACCAGCTGGAACACGGACCGAACCCCAATGTGACCAACTACGGCTCTGCGGTGTGGTGGGCTTTCATGAACGTCACCACAGTGGGAGCCAACATATTCGCCGTTACGCCGATGGGCAAAGTGCTCACGGTGGTACTGGCCGCATCGGGCATGATGATGTTTCCGATCTTCACGGTTTACATCACTACCAAGTTCCAATCCCACTTCAAAGCGCAGAACGCCCTGCACGAACGGGCTGGACACGAAGGATCGCCCGATCCGGATGAACCGGACGAAGAGAGCGCCGCATCTTAAAATCGGGAAAACGGGATAGATCATTTCCCGTCGAACATCCCCGAAAAACGTTGGCTAGGAAATACGACCGGGAGCTAAACTCGGAATGCCGGTGGACAGGCGGGGAGATACAGACAAGAAACACTGGCAGGGAAAATCAAAAAATCTCCTGGCGAAGATTTTAGCAGAAATTACCGTCCCAAAAACTGGATCAGCAACAGGCCGGTCAACATGGCCCCGATCGTTGCGATCAACCCCGGCATCATGAACGAATGATTCAGCACGTATTTGCCGATCCGGGTGGTACCGGTGCGGTCGAAATTGATCGCGGCGACGACGGTCGGATAATTCGGAATGAAAAAATAACCGTTCACGGCAGGAAACAACGCCACCAGCATCCACGGTGAAATACCCAGCGCAATGCCCAGCGGCATCAAAGCCCGCACGGTGGCCGCCTGGCTGTAAAGCAGGATCGACATCACGAAAAGAGCTATTCCGAAAAGCCACGGCATAGAGGTGACCACGCCTTCGATCGAAGCGCGCAGTTCGGTCATATTGCCGTTGAGAAACGTATCGCCCATCCAGGCGATACCGAAAATCGCCACCACCGCCTGCATACCGGCAGAAAAGACCGATCCCTGCGCTGCCTTGATCCCGTTCGTACGGGTAATCAACAGGATCAACGCCGCCGCGGACAACATCAATATCTCGATCACCGACGGCATCTGCAACATCGTATCCCCGTTGCGGCGCAGCTCCTCGATGGAACCGAACAGCACGATCAGCACCGTGGCCAACACGAAAATACCCACCGACACGGCCGCTTTCCATGGAGATTTCAGCGCCTCGGCTCCTTTAACCGCCTCATCGAACTCTCCCGCTTCCAACCGGCGCAGGTATTCGGGGTCCACTTCGAGATCCCTGCCCACACGCAGCGAATAAAGTGCGCCGAGCAGCACCCCTACGATCGTCGAAGGTATACTGATCATCAAGATATCGAGCAAAGAGAGGTGGTAACCGGTCAGCATGCTCAACAGCGCAACCGTCGCCGCCGAAATCGGACTCGCGGTAATAGCCTGCTGCGAAGCGATGACGGCAATGGCCATCGGGCGTTCCGGACGAATCTTCGTTTCGCGTGCCACTTCGGCGATCACCGGCAGTACCGAATAGGCCACATGGCCGGTTCCGGCTACGAAAGTAAACAGGTAAGTCACCAGCGGACTGAGCAGCGTAATCCGGGAAGGATTGCGGCGCAACAGTTTCTCCGCCTGCCGTACCATCAGGTCGAGCCCCCCGGCCGCCTGCATACATCCTGCCGCCGCGATGACCGCTACGATCATCAGCATCACATCGATCGGCGGAGAAGTCGGTTGCAGTCCGAATATGAAAGTAAGGACACCCAATCCGATGCCTCCCATTACACCGAGGCCGATACCGCCGAGGCGTGCACCGAGGATGATCGCGACCAAAACAAAAAAGAATTGCAGCAACATAGGAGAGGCGGTTAGCGGTAGGAAACGATTAAAATCCCACAAAAGTAATCATTTTCGGCAATAACCGGCATAAAACAGAGGGAGCTGACAGCCTCTACCCTTTTTTGAAAACACGAAGGCATCTCACAAACAACCGAAAGCATTCCACGCAACGGAACGGTTAAAACACAAAGGCCCCGAACGCCACCTGTTTCCGGGATTTTCACCAAACAGGCCATCCGAAACGGAAACTCAGGCCGAATGATTCCGGAGATAGTCGGCGCAAAGGGTGTGGGTCAATCCGTCGATGATCCCGATCGTCGGTACGAAGATCGTCGCAGCTTCGACGTGCCGGGCGATCGTCAGAAAAATCTCAGCCGCAGGGACGATCACGTCCGCCCGGTCGGGATTGAGCCGGAATTGCTCCATGCGCTGCTCCGGATCGAGCAGTTTGAGCCGGTTGTACAGTTTTTGGAGCGTCGCTACCGGCAACTGTCCGTCGGATTTTTTCCCGGACAGGCTGTACAGTTTATTGATATTGCCGCCCGAACCGATGATCTGCAGGCCGGGATACGCATCGCGGAGCGCGTCCATATCGCTGCGCAACGCCTCCCAGCTCTGTTCCCTGACCTTCCCGCTGAGCATACGCACCGTGCCGATATCGTAAGAACGGGAGCTATGCAACTCGCCGTCGTGAATCAGGCTCACTTCGGTGCTGCCGCCCCCCACATCGACATAAATGTAACACCCTTCGCTTTCGAGCAGGTCGCCGATATGGCTGTCGTAAACGATCCGCGCCTCTTCCACACCGTCGATAATTTCGATGCGGATGCCGGTTTTCGCGTAAATCCGGTCGGCAATGCGGCCGCCGTTCGAAGCATCGCGCATGGCCGAGGTCGCGCAGGCCCGGTAACTGACTACATCGAAAACTTTCATCAGCAACCGGAACGATTTGATCGTCCGCATCAGCCGCTTCTGTTTCTCCTGTGAGATCCGGCCGTTGCCGAACGCATCCTCGCCCAATCGCAGGGGGATGCGCAACAGCACGCACTTGGTCATTTCATCGACAGTTTCGCCGGGGCGTATCCCCTTGATCAGCAACCGTACGGCATTCGATCCGATATCGATCGCAGCAAAATTGAGTTTACTTTCCAGCATGCTCCCTCTGTGTTAACTGTTCATTCGCCTGTTCGGTATAAAAACGATACAGCTCGCTTTGCGAACGGAAAGGCGGCAGATCGTTTTCATAAAGTCTGTTCTCACCGGTACCGTCCACCACCCGGGCAGCCACATTGTCCCGCAGGCCATATTCGATTATGCGGCGCAATTCGGCCTGAATCGCACGATCGTGCACCGGGGCATAAACCTCGACCCGGTGGTCGAGATTGCGGGTCATCCAATCGGCCGAGCCAATGAAATAACGTTCGCGGCCGCGGCCTCCGTTACAGAAGATAAAGATACGCGAATGCTCCAAATAACGGTCGATAATGCCCCTGATCTCGATATTCTCACTCAGGCCCGGGATACCCGGAATGACCGAGCAGTTTCCGCGTACCAGCATGCGCAGTTGCACTCCGGCCGCAGAGGCTTCATACAGCCTGCGGATAATCTTGTCGTCGGTAATGTGGTTGACTTTGCACAGGATATAAGCTTTCCGGCCGGCCTGCGCATGGGCGATCTCCGTATCGATCATTTCATCCATCCCGGAACGCATACCCTGCGGAGAGACGAGCAGTTGCCTGAAAACGACCGGACGGTACGGGTGGCGGATAAAATCGAACACCGCATCGACCTCGCGCGTAATGCGGCGGTCGGCGGTAAACAGTGTCGTATCGGTATAGAGTTTCGCATTCCCTTCGTGGAAATTGCCCGTACTGATGCACGCGATATCGCCCTTCGGCGAGGAGATGTGGGTAAGCTTGCTGTGCACCTTCAATCCCTCGACGCCGAACAGGACATGGATGCCCGCATCCTGCATCTTCTTCGACCAGCTGATGTTCGAAGATTCGTCGAAACGGGCCATCAATTCGACCACTACCGTCACCTCTTTACCGTGCCGGGCGGCACAGATCAGCGCCTTGACCACCTTCGAGTCCTTGGCCAGCCGGTAAACGGTCGTTTTGATGCTCCGCACGTCACGGCTCAGCGCCGCTTCGCGCAGCAACCGGATATAGTTGGAAAAGCTATGATAGGGATAGTGCAGGAAGCGATCCTTCGTACGTACAGCTTCCAACGCGCTGCCATAGGTCTCGAACGGGGAGGTGAGCACCGGAGGCTGCGGGGGAAATTTCAGATCGGAGCGTCCGACGGAAGGAAATCCTATCAAGTCCTTCATGTTGTGATACCGCGACCCGGCATCGCTCGTGTCGAAACGGTCGATACGCAGTTTCGTGCGAATGTGGCGCAGCATATCCCGGGGCATCTGCTTGTCATAGACCAACCGCACCGGCTCGCCTTTCCTGCGGTTTTTCACGCCTCGCGCGATCTGCTCGACCAGCCCCACGCCGATCCCGCTGTCGAGCTCGATCTCGGCATCGCGCGTAAATTTGAACGTATAAGCCTCGAAAGAGTCGTAATGCAATCCGGCAAAGATGAACGGCAGACAAAACCGCACGACATCGTCCAGGAACATGATGCAGGTGCGCCCTCTTTCGGGCGGCAGCACGATGAAACGTCCGAACTCGCGCGTAGGCAGTTCAATCAGCGCGAAGTCACGAAGCGTCTTACCGCTGCGCGGTCCTGTCCGCAACAATTTCACAGCCAGGTAGATTCCTGAATCGGTCAGGTCGCCCAGGCGCGATCCCTGCGTGGTAATGAGTGGATAGGTCGAACTGTTCAGGTCGTTGCGGTACACCATCTTGATGTAACGGGCCTGCGAATCGGACAACTGCGTTTCGTCGATCAGGTAAATATGCTGATCTTTCAACCGGGTTTTAAGCCGTTCGAAAGTCTCCTCGAACTCCTGCAGATAAACTTTCGTCAACTTTTCGACCAACCGCAATTCGCGCAGCGCGGTGGCGCGCGTCTGTCCCCCGTGCGGTTCCTCCTCGTACTCGACCACCCGTTTGAGCGCCGAAACCCTCACACGGTAAAATTCGTCGAGATTGTTCGAATAGATCCCCAGAAAAGTGAACCGTTCGAGCAACGGCACGTTATCGCGCTGGGCCTCTTGAAGGATGCGGCGGTTAAAGTACATCCAGCTCACGTCACGATCCAGCATTCTCACCGCACGTTTTTTCTTTGCCATATCCCCGTTATGCTATTATCATTCCATCCCACGGACGTTTCCTACCGCTCCGGCCCCATCCGGCGACACCCGCCCGGCGGAACGCCGACTCAACGAAGTATAATTGTCCTAAGACGTTTCCGGCAACAAAGATATGCCGGAATAAATCCCCGACCACCGAAACTCGCATGATCAAAATGTAAATTCACAATCTCCGGACCATTTACAGCCAATCCACAACATCCCTTTTCAGGACCGGCTCCACATCTGTACCCTCCACAAAAAAGGCTATAAGTATAAAGACGTATTTTATTGGAGCATTGGCCTTTCTCAGGACATCAACAGCCCGAAACCCCGAAAATTATGCTAATTTTGTTCGTGCAAATTTTGTCCCAATCCACTTTTACTAAGATAATGAAAAATTTCAGCGCGACGAAGTACTCCCTGCAAAATGTAACCACCGGCCGAATCTTCGAAGACGAGGGCTGGCTCCTCGACGATCCCGAAGGCGGCTCAC
The DNA here is from genome assembly GCF_025144995.1 of Alistipes indistinctus YIT 12060. NCBI lineage: Bacteria > Pseudomonadati > Bacteroidota > Bacteroidia > Bacteroidales > Rikenellaceae > Alistipes > Alistipes indistinctus. Next base: position 872,015 of record NZ_CP102250.1, read on the forward strand.
CGTCGCTGATCCGGGCCCGTTACACGACCCGGCAAATCGAGCCCGGCGGAGATGAAATGGGAATTTACCGCTTCGCGCAATGGCTGCCGGTCGGCAGAATGCTGAAAGGCTCGTGTGCCCCCGTTACTTACAAAAGTTCGAAACTGGCCGCTGCACTCGGACTGAAAAACCTCTATATCACCTTCAACGGCTATTATCCCAAGATCGGCGCCCACATGAGCACCTGCTCATTCAAGGAGACCGAGGCCTACTCGGTTTGCGGACGCCTCGGCGAAGACCATGCACACAAAGTGCTGGTAGTGGCATCGGCAGGGAATACGGCCCGCGCTTTCGCGCGCGTCTGCTCTGACAACCGCATTCCGCTGCTGCTGAGCGTACCGGAAGACAACCTCGATGCACTTTGGTTCGACGCCCCGCTCAACGACTGTGTCAAACTGATCGCGGCGCGTAAAGGCGGCGACTATTTCGATGCGATCCACCTGAGCAACCTGGTGCTCAAATCCGATAAATTCCTCGCCGAAGGCGGTGCCAAGAACATCGCACGCCGCGACGGCATGGCAACGACCGTACTTTCGGCCACGACCTTCATCGGCCGCATTCCGGATTATTACTTCCAGGCGATCGGCAGCGGCACAGGGGCTATTGCGGCATGGGAAGCGAATCAACGCCTGATCGAGGACGGCCGCTTCGGCACGCACAAGATGAAACTGATGGTATCGCAAAACCTGCCTTTCGTCCCGATGTACAATGCCTGGCGGGCACGTTCGCGCGCCATGCTCCCTTACGACGACGATCAGGCCCGGATCGACGCCGAATCGATCGACGCGAAGGTTCTGTCGAACCGCAAGCCCCCCTACCCGATCGGCGGCGGGCTGTTCGATGCACTGATCGACACTGGCGGAGACATCCTCGTAGCCACGAACGAAGAGGCCCGTGCCGCAAAGAAACTGTTCGAGGAAACCGAAGGCGTGGACATCTACTCCGCTCCCGGCATCGCGCTCGCTACGCTGATCAAAGCAGTGAAATCCGGAGAGGTCGATCCCGAAAAAATCATCATGCTGAACATTACTGGCGGCGGTGAAAAACATTTCCAGCAAGGCAAAGAGCTGCACTACCTGAAACCCTCGTTGGTTTTCGACCTCGATCCCGATCCGGACGAAGTAGTGCGAAAAGTCTCAGCACTGTTTTAACAGCATCTTTCCCGAAATCAGAGTAAAATATGGAAACGGCCCGGAGATGCCTCCGGGCCGTTTCCATATCAATATCAAGTTTTGGTTCCTTACACTCCAAAAAGCAACTGTCGGCCTTTCAACTAAAAAAACACATTACGGACGGTATGCAACATTCTTTCTCAATCAATATCCCCCATAATTGTCCGCACAAGTATCATCAAAACGCCGCACCCAATTTAAGCCATTCGATTAAAACGAAAACCGCCGCTCCGGCCAGATATCCGGCCAATGCCATCAACGTAATCCGCTTCAGGTACCACGCGAAATTGATCTTTTCGAGTCCCATCACCACGACACCGGCAGCTGAGCCGATAATCAGCAGGCTGCCGCCTACGCCTGCACAGTAGGCCAGGAACAACCAGAACGGACCGTCCTGCACGAAATGCTGCATAAAGGCGGGATCGGCCATCGTACCCACCATCGCCGGATCCACGATCGGATACATCCCCATCGCCCCGGCCACCAGCGGCACGTTATCGACGATCGAGGACATCAGGCCGATAATCACGTTGATGATATAAATATTATGCAGTTCCCTGTTGAGGAACCCGGCCGCAGCATCCAGAATCCCCGTAGCCTGCAGGGCCGCCACGGCCAGCAGAATCCCGAGGAAAAAGAGGATTGTCGGAATATCGATATGGCGGATCACCTGAGTCACCCGATGTTTGTCCCGCTCGGCCACATCCACCTTCTTCCGGTAAAGCAATTCGGTATAGACCCACATGATACCGAGACCGACCATGATTCCCATAAACGGCGGCAAATGCGTCAGCGACTTGAATACCGGTACGAACAACAGGCAGGAGACACCCAGAATGAGCATTGTCAGACGCTCCCTGGGGGTCAGGACCTGTTCGACATTCGACATGGCTTTGTCCTCGGTGCCGTCCGAAGTAATCATCCCGTGCATCGACCGCGATGCGATCCACACCGGCACGATCGTCGAAACGAGACTGGGAAGCAGCAGCGATTCCACCAGCGGCACCGAGGTCACATTGCCTTTGACCCAGAGCATAATCGTCGTCACGTCCCCGATGGGCGACCACGCACCGCCGCTGTTGGCCGCGATGATGATGATACTCGCGAACAGCCAGCGTTCCTTTTGCTCGGGAATAATCCGGCGAATCAGCATGACCATCACGATGGCCGTAGTCATGTTATCCAACACGGCCGACATAAAGAAGGTCAGGATCGAAATCAGCCACAACAACGTAACTTTCTTGCGGGTCGTAATGCGGTTGGTAATGATCGAAAATCCCCCGTGGACATCGATCAGCTCCACGATCGTCATCGCTCCGATCAGGAAGAAAAGGGTTTCGGAAATCTCTCCCAGATGTTCGACGATCTGCACTCCCGAAATGAAACGCACGCACTGTTCGACCAGCGGCAGTGCCGCAATCGTCGGATTATCCGACAAAAATTCGCCGAACGCCTGCCCGTCGAGTTGCGGCACGCTCAACGGTGCCGTAACGATATAAAGCGCCCATAAAATTCCGCCGGTCAGCAGCGCCGACGCGGCTTTGTTCACCTGCAACTTGTGCTCCATCGCAATACAGAGGTATCCGACGAGGAACACAGCGACCATTATTCCCAACATAAAACTTCTATTAACTTATTTTTCGAGGGAACAAAAATAGCAATAAAACTCGGTTTTCTTCTGCCTCCCAAATTATTATATACCGGGAATATTTGTCCTAAACAGGCTATTTATTGGAATAATTACACTATATTTAAATACTCTCCTATTGAAATTCAATCTCTAGCATTATGAAAAAGTCGTCGTGGCTGCTCCTCGCAGCCCTGTTGCTGGTGTGTTCCTGCGCCCAGCGAATCAAAATGCAGGTGAGCAATCCCGGTTACCAGACCGATTCCGTAACCGCTCCGGTACGTGTTCTTTCGCTAAACGACACGGTCCCTGCGGAAGCCGTCCTGATCGGAACACTCAAAATCGGAGACAACGGGTTTTCCAAAAGCGGAAACCTCGACACCACGCTGCGGTTGGCCAGGGAACAAGCCGCCAAAGCCGGCGGCAATCTCGTCAAAATCACCTGGCACAAGGCCCCGAGTTTTGCCAGCAGCTGCCATCGGATCAAGGCCGATATCTATCGGATGGACTCCCTGCCGCCAGTGAAGACGCATGCCGTGTTCGACAGTCTGCATTTCCTGAACGGCGAGAGCGTAATCCATCTCTTCCGGAAATTTCCTTTAGGTGCAGCGTTAAGTTACGACGTGAAAATCAATGACTCCGTAGTAACCCAGGCACGCAACAATTGGGCCGAAGAGATTGTGATCCCGGCCACGGGTGAAGTAGTCATCTGGGCCTCCACCGAAAACCGGGCGGAACTCAAACTGATCCTGCAAGCGGGATATCACTATTACATCCGGTGCGGCATGAAATACGGCATAATGGTCGGACGGCCCAAGCTGGAGATCGTGGAACCATCGGTCGCCAAAGCCGAAATCGAAGCGATTCAACAGACTGCGCCAGACCCGGATACAGATACGGATACGGAACCTTAAAAAACTTCATCCCCTAAAACTACCCAAACGATGAAAAAACTACTATTACTTGTCTTTGCACTGAGTCTCTTGCCCAAAGGTTACGCCCAGGACCTGCTCGTGACCGCGAAAGGCGATACCGTGAGATGCAAAATATTGGCGAAAACGGACCAACAGATTTTCATATCGGTCCTCCAGCCCGACGGGACCAAAATCAGTTCTTACGTCTCCAAAGACACGATCCGAACCATCACACCGGGCTATTTTGTTACCGAATCGTCACCGGAAAAGGTAACGCCATTGCTCACTGCCCCGCCAATGAACCAACGAGAGAAAACAAAACACTCCCCGCACGGGGTCCGGTTCGCCCTGTCGGGAGGGTACAGCCACCGGTTGGGTAAATTGGCATCAGGCCTGAAAAGTAGTTACAAAACCGGATTTGTCATCGGCGGCGACCTCGCAGGCTTCTTCAACGAATACATCGGATTGGGTGGATTCGTCAATTACAGGCAATACAACGACGGAAGTGTCAGCAGTGTCGTCGCCGGGCCCAAAATACTCTCCCGGTTTTACAACCGAACGCAGAACAGCGCCTTTATTCTCGGTGTGGGTCTGGGTTACGTATCCTACCAGGAGAGCGTGTCATCCATAAAGGCCACGGGAAGCACGTTCGGCACCACAGTCGAAGCCGGATACGAGATCGGATTGAGTAAAGGCGTTGCACTGATGATCAATGCATGCCTTACGGCAGGTTCATTGGGTAAAATAACAGTCAACGGAAAAACATCCGATCTGGACAAGCGGGGAAGCATGAGTTCCCTCAATCTTGCCGTCGGACTCGTCTTTGGCCGTTGAGAAAGGCCCCTACCAGCCCCCACCGCAGCACAACCTTCCCAACAAAACGAATCCTCCGGAGACAAGATGTCTCCGGAGGATTATACTAATTTTATCCGTAACAGTTATCCGGCAGAAACCATACTTGCAACTTCAGATGCCAGTTCGCGCAACCGGGGATTTGCAGAAGAGGCGTAACGGCCTGTGAGACGCATAATCTCGGCCTGCAACCTGTCGGAAAGCATCGCACAGCGGCACAATGCATTGACCATTCCCCGCACAATCAACGGTTCGGGGTCGCGGCGCATCAGCATCGCATCGGCCTCCCCGAGCAAAAAAAGCGTCCGCTCTCCATCGCACAACGGGCCACCAGCCGTGCGCATCAGCATCATGACACCCGCATACCGCAGGAACACATCATCGGCCGACAGCCATTCCCCGATCAGGTCTACAGCTGCCGCCGAACGCGAAAAAAGGTACATCACCGTCAGTTCGACGATTTCGGAATGGGTGAAATCCCGGCTCCATTCACGTACCTGCTCCGAGGTAACGCACGCAGGATCCTCGACGAACAGCGCGGAGAGCTTCAGCTCGCGCACCTGTTGCCGATACAAAAGAAGAGCAAGAGAGTGGCTCGGGCCATACTCTCTTGCTATCCCGCGAATGGTTGGAACCGAAACCCCGTAATTGAGCGGATAGACAATCCCCCGCTCCTGCATCGCTCCGGTCACCGCTCCGTTCATTTCAACCTTCAAGCGTTTGAGAAGCCGAATCATCAGAGCCGTATCATCCATACTATTCCTTTCTGGCCAGGCTGTTATTTCAACGAGTTGACAGGAACCTCGACCACCTCGCCGAACTGGTACACCGGCACGCGGCTTTGGGCTATTTCGCGTTTTCCGTCGGTCAACCGGCAGTCCACGACGTCGGCGATACGATAAAAGACCGTCCCGCGGGAATCCTTGCTCTTGCGGGTCAACGCGCTGTTTTGAGCCTTTTGCTCAGGCGTCATCTCGATCAGCACGGGCCGGCCCGACAAATCCGACGAAGGCAGCAGGCCTCCCAGATCGGAAAAGCGGCAAACGATAGCGGAATTTTTTCCCTGCTCGGGAATCACATCGTATTCACGGACGATTTTCTGTCTGAACTGTTTGCCCAGGAAAAGCGCCAGATACTCCTCTTCCAACCGGTTCAATTCGTCCAAAGCGGCTTTGAGCCCCTCTCCGAAGACATGCTCTCCGGCGTCGCCCGTCACCAGCTCCATACGCTTCTTGCGCAGCATATAGATCATGTTCGCAGCATCGAGGGCTGCAGATTCGGGATTCTGTTCCACCGTACTACGACGATCCACCTGCACCTTGACGAAACTGGTATCGCTGCCGGTCAGCGATACGGCCTCGACATTACCGCGCAAAGCACGCCGGGCAGGAGCTGCGGGACGGAAGGCCGACGGAACCGGAGCCGCACCGTCCATCTGAGCAGCCATAAAACCTTCGCGGGTCGGTTCATATATCTTCACCGGGCTTTTATCCGGATTTTCCATCGTATACACTTGTGCAGGATCGGCCTCTTCGGCAAAACCGATCTTACCGCCGGTAATCGTGTAAATGTCCTTATCGGCCAACGGAGCCATCACGCCGAGGAACTTCTGCGCATAACGGGCATAAGGCCCTTTGCGGATGCTCTCCTTCTCGACCTCGACGGTCACCTTCAGCGTAGTGCGGGGCAGGGAATAGGCAACGGCACTGTTACTGGTCACCACGAGGCCCTTACCGGCTTTCACCTGAGCCTGGACACCGGCCGAGGCAACGGCCATCAGGCACAACGGGATCAAAATTTTTTTCATATGATCAAACATTTAATTGGTCTTCGGAAAAACACGTAACAAAGCTAACTAAATTTTTAAAATACCCGGTCAAAATTTCAGGTAAAAATCACGCGTAAGGCCCCTGTAGGCTTCACTGTATTCCTGCGGGCGGCCCGTTTCCATGACCAGCGTCGCAAACCGCAGCGGCGCCTGACAGCGTGCAAATTCCATCAGCACCCGTTTCGCCGGCACGTCCGGTTTGGTCTGGACCTGCAACTTGCGTACGACATGCAAACCTCGCTCCAAAGCCATCTGTTCGAAAACGGCACCCTCATGGACAGGCAGAATTACGGCAAAAAGACCTCGCTCCGCCAGTAAAGCCAACACTCCTTCGATCAGCTCCCCGTAAGAAAGCGACACGGTGTGCCGACCGGCATTACGGCCCGGATCGGGCGACTGGAGCGAATCGACAAAATAAGGCGGGTTGGAGACAATCCGGTCGTAAAGGACCGTACCCCGAACCAAAGCGACGTATTCCTGCAAGGTTGTGCGGTACAGCCGCAAACGGCCGCTCCACGGCGAGCCGGCAAAATTCTGTGCCGCATCCAGGCAACTTCCCTCGTCCGGTTCGACAGCATCGACCTGCGCATGCTGCACCCTCTGTGCCGCCATCAAAGCGATGACTCCGGTACCGGTACCGACATCCAGTATGCGCCACGGGGTTTGTTCGGCCCCTTCTGCAACCATAATTTCAGCCGAAAAACAGAGATCGCACCAAGCCCCGAGCAATACCCCGTCCGTCCCCACCCGCATGGCCGAACGAGCCTGGGAAACGGTAAACTGCTTGAATGAAAAGTAAGAATTCCCCATATCGTGCAACATCAAACCAAAGGCGGGAAACCGATCCCGCCTTTGAGTCATGTCCTAACCATCCTGCAATCCGGCATGCGTAACGTCGCAGGTATATTCGTTATTTCCGGTAATCGGTTACCTCCACCAAACCGCGCGTGCCTTTGTACTTGCGGATATTACCGAACACTTTGATCTTCTGGCGGAATACCGTACCCTGATTGTCCGGAATATTCAACGCATCGCGCACTTTGCCTTCCGGCAGCATCACCGGGAAGCAGTCCTCGGGCTTGATCCCGCTGCCGTTGGTGTTGCCCAGCATCAGGTTGTCCTTGATGCCGGCCTCCGTGATATTGGTAAGCGTATCGATCCATTGTTTGTAATCGCTGCCGTCCACCACACCATTGACATAACCGGTTACCCAAACACCGTCGACCTCGTCGTCGAGCAGATGCTGCACGGCATAGGTCGTATAAGGGAAGAGCAGCGAACCGTCACCATACTGGGGCGCCACGGTAACCTCGAACACGAGCGGCGTGTAAGGCGGAATAATCGTTCCCCTATCGACGCTCCCGGTAGAGCTGTTCGCCGTAAAAGTGGGAAACTGTCCGGAAGAACCGTACCCGTAGGTCGAAGTAAAGACCATGGTGGCCGTTTCCCCGTACACCATCTTGGCTAATGCTGCATCCATACCGACTACCACGACATTCGTCGAGGTCGTCTCCTCTTCTTCGGAAGCTCCTACATCGACCGACAACGGTTCGTATTTGCCCGAAGAGGCATACTGTGCCAAGTTGTATTTTTTAGCCGTGTCCTCTATATTCGTATCGAATACGAAACCGTCGAGGAAGCGCCCCACGTAATAGATAGATACAGTAGAGTCTTTTTTTATTGTCGCCGTGTCTTTACCGAAAGAGATCGGCTTGAGGTAAAGGTTCGTACGCACGGTGTCGGTCAGGTTCATATTTAACTGCCCCACCGCATAGTTTTGCACCAGCGACGCCTCGTATTTTTCAGGATCCTTGACCACCCGAACCAGCTCCAGGTCCATAACGACCGGAATATTGGCGCCCAGTGCGTTCTGTCCACCGAACCCGGAGTATTCGTAACTGTATCCGCTCGACCCATAAGCCAGATCCGACGGAATATAGACACGCCACTGATCTCCCTCTTTCATATGCCCGAGCGCCAGATAATTGCCTACGATAAGGTTCAGATCCGAACCGTAATAAATGCTGTTATAGGGAGTGAACGGTACGTAGTCGGGTGTGTAATGCGTGTAGTAGTTAAACGTCCCCTGATATTTGGCAATTTCGGGATCGCGCGTCACGACCACATCCCCCGAAGCCATTGTCCTACCCGTATAATTGATCATGACCCACGTATCCACATCGGCGGGCGTCAACGCTCCGGGTTGCTCGGACGATTTGAGTTTCTCCACATATATCCCGCCGTCCAGCTTTTCGGCATTGGGGGCATACAACTGAATCCACGCCTCGAAAGAGCGTTCACGCAAGGTTTCATTGGATTCATCCTCGTTTTTCGCACAGGAGGCCGCGAGCAACCCGATTACGGCGCATACGGCGCAAGCGAAAACTTTTTTTCTCATATTCGACTATTTAACCACTTGATTCACTACTATATCCCACACCAATGGCGTATTGGCAGGAACCAATCCCAACGGTTTATTGCCATAACCCAGCCGGGACACCAGAAACAACTGCACTGAATCTCCCTGGCGGCATCCGTCCAAACCGAGCCGTACGCCTTTCACCAGGCGTGAATCGCTGAGCGAAATCTCCTGGGGCTCGAACGGCCAGTAATGCTCCAGATCCGTTAACGACTCTTCGTCGATCAAATCCTTACGATTGGTATAATAAAGCTCGCCCTTACCGCTGCTGCCCGAAGAAAACGCATAAACCGCAAAATCGATTACGGCCGAACTTTCGCCATCGAGCACCGGTGCCGTACCGTAGCCTTCCCGATCGGTGTTGGTGATATAGCGGTAGACGCCCGATTGTTCCGTATAAGCGTACTGCTGACCTTTCAGGTAGCTCGTAAAGGATGTGCGCTGGGTCTCCTCCAGTGTATCGTCCTGTTTCGAACAACCTCCCGCCACCAAGGCCGCCAGGGCCGCAATCACGTAAAATCGCCTCATCGTACTGCCGTCAATAGCTCACAAAATTATATTTTTTTTACCCAAAAGCAAAATAGGGGGCGCCTTACCATATTAAACTCACGGAAAGCCGGTTTATTGCACCGGAGCTGTGTTTTTTACATGAAAAAAGAGGTCGGTATGAAACCCAACCTCTTTTTACTCTCTTTGAACCGCCTCCGGACAGCTGCAAGGTATAGCCCTGCAAAAGCCGGTCCTACTCCCCGGACATGAAATAACGCTGCGACTTGAGCAGGTTCCGGGTTTGCAGCACCATCGTCTTCGTTTCGTTGATAATGGTCAGGTAGAGGATACTGCTGCGTGTAGTGGTCGTTTTGGCCTTGACCCGCTTGATCTGGCTCTTGATCGCGGCAGCCAACGTATCGAACAGTTTATCGCGCATCTGGAGAATCGCATCGAGCTGCGAGAAATCGTTGTTCTCCAACATCGTGTTGATTTTCTGATAAATGCTACTCACTTTCTCATTAACCTGCTGCAAATCGGCCACCTGTTCCTTGGTCATCCCCTCATGGTTGTTGTTGATGTGGTCGAAACTGGGCCGCGTGATGTGTACGAGCGCTTTGGTCACCTCGTTCATGTAATCGATGACCTGTACATAATAGTGCCCCGTCTCGATATAGTTTTCCTGCAGTTTGAAAAGCGTCGGCAGCATCTCATGCTTGCGTTCATGGGCAATCCGGTACAGCTCCTCGGATTCGCGCACCATCTGCTTGAGCAACTTACGGTCTTCGTCGAACAGCCCTACGAGCGTCTGCTGATAGATTTCAGTCACTTTGAGCATCGTTTCCGATACTTCGTGCACGCAACGCTCGATCACCGTCTGCTCCGGTCCGTCAGCCTCTTCCTCTGCCATCTTCTCTGCCTGTTTCTTCACTTTGCGGCTGTGCAGAATAGAACTTTGAACGAGCAGGTACGCGCACAGGCAAGCAAACAGCACCACTGCGATCATACCGCCCCACATCAGGCCCAGAGCTACCAGGAAGGCGATGGTAAAGGCGATCAGCGCTGTAAGGAACCAGCCTGCTATTACGGTCAGTACTCCGGTGATCCGGTACACTGCGCTCTCGCGTCCCCAGGCACGGTCGGCCAACGACGAACCCATCGCTACCATAAAGGTAACGTAAGTCGTCGAAAGAGGCAACTGCAACGACGTAGCCATCGAGATCAGGATCGAGGCGACCGTCAGATTCACCGTGGCACGTATCAAATCAAAAGACGCTTTGTCCTTGGTCTCTGGTGAGTAGACCGGAACAAAGCGGCTTTCGATAAAACGCTGCAAACGTTTGGGGGTATATTTTTCATAAGTTTTGTTGCAGTTCAGGGCGCTTCGAACAAGCGCGCGCGACACCGAGGTGGAACCGAACCGCTCCGCACCGGCATCCTGCCGGGCCAGGTTGATTTCCGTATCGGAAACCGTCTGCGCCTTTTTCGAAAACCACAGTGTTACGACCATAATCGCTCCAGACAGGAACAGGATTATCGGACGCGTCGTCACCGCACCGTTCAGGCTGCCCATCAGCGTATTGACATCCCCGGAACCATGCACGATCACGTTCTCATAGGAATCGAACCCGGCCACGAACACACCGATAAAGTTCACCAGGTCGTTACCCGCGAATGCCAATGCCAGCGACAAAGTGCCGGCCAGGACGGTAATCTTCAGGATATTCACCTTCAGCATGCTGAGGATCGACATGATGATGCTCCATCCCACCAGCAGAATGCCCAGCAAGGCCAGAATATGGGTATCCATCCAAGCCATCAGCGCGGGATTCATCAGCGAAGAGTCTTTCAGGCCCTTGAAGATCGCGAAATAGGAAATCGCGGTGATGGCGATACCGCACCACACGGCTCCTACCGTCTTGATCTTTCGCTGGTAACGGTATGAAAAAATCAGGCGTGTAATGTACATCACCGTAGTACCGCAGACAAAAGCGATCGCCACCGAAAGGAGGATCCCCGAAATGATCGCCATAGCCTTACCCGTATTGATATACGTGGCCAGGTCCGCCATCGTGTGCAGGTCGCTGTGCGTGATCTTGTAAACCGATACGCTCACGGCCGCGCCCAGCAATCCGAACACCAGCGAAACGGTCGTCGAAGTGGGCATGCCCAGCGTATTGAAGACGTCGAGCAGAATCACATTCATGAACATGACGGCCAGGAACAGCATCATCACCTCGGAGAAAGAGAACATTTCGGGATGGAACACCCCGCTGCGGGCTACTTCCATCATACCGCTGGAGGTGATCGCCCCGACGATGATACCTACCGAGGCAACCGTCATGATGACATAGCGCGGAGCGACCTTCGAACCCAAAGCCGAGTTAAGGAAGTTCACCGCATCGTTGGCCACTCCGACCACCAGCCCGGTAATGGCCAGGGTCATCATGATCCCCACGATGATCATGTACATACTATCCATAAAGTCTCAAATATTTGCTGTTTCGCCGGCAAAAATATAACAATTTGCCGGAAGATCAAGCCTTCAGCGGCAAAGATTAACGTTTTGTTCATCCGAAAGTTCCCTCAGCACCACGGTCGTCGGACACTATCCGAATGCTTTTTAAAGGCGTTTAAGCGCCATGCGGATCAGCTCTTCGACCTGCGCCTGGGGCTGTTCTTTGACCAGTGCGCGCAGCACCTTTTCGGAGGCCGGTTTGGCAAATCCGAGCATCATCAGCGCCGAAAGCGCTTCGGCGAACGATTCTCCTCCCGCCGCCTGCATCGGCAACTGTGCATCGCCTCCCGGCAATACCCCCAATTTATCACGCAATTCGACGATAATTTTCTGCGCAGTCTTGATACCGAGCCCTTTCACGCTCTTGAGCACATCGGCCTGCCCGGTGGAGATAATCGTGCGCACCTCGTCCGATGAAAAAGTCGACAAAATCATACGTGCCGTATTTCCGCCCACGCCCGACACGCCGATCAGCGCCCGAAATACTTCGCGCTCCGCAAGCGAATAAAACCCGTACAGGATTTGCGCGTCCTCGCGGACGATAAAATGAGTGTAGAGCTTGACTGTTTCGGAGGAACCGATGCTGGCGTAAGTTTGCAGCGAGATATTGAGGCTGTACCCCACCCCGCCGGCTTCGATCACCGCTTCGGCGGGCGTCAGCCGGTCGACAACGCCCCTGATATAATCGTACATAACGGCCTGTGTAATTTGGAAACAAAAATAGCGAAACAAAAATAAATATTATATATTTGCGCTATAATTAACTTTTAAACCTCTATTTCAGACGTATGAAAAATCTTCTGTTGGCCGCGTCGGCGGTCGCCCTGCTCGCCGCCACAGGCTGCTCGGACAAAAAGGGAGGCTCTGTCGCAATGTCGGGAGCCGATACCGTTACCACTGCCGCCAGCGCCAGCGTCGCTTATTTCAATATCGACTCGCTGATCAGCAAATACGATATGTACACCGACCTGCGTTCGGCTTACGAAGAGAAGGCCAAGAAAGCCGATGCGGAACTGACTTCGAAAGGACGTGCCCTCGAACGCGGGGTCCGCGACTACCAGGAGAAGGTGCAGAACGGATTGGTAACCCGTGCGCAGGCACAAGGTATCGAAGAGAACCTGAACCGCCAGCAGCAGGCTTTCGTACAGCACCGCGACCAGGTAATGGGCGAGATGGCCGAAGAGGAGCAGGTACTGCTCAACCAGATTCACTTCAGCATCACCGAATACCTCAAGGAGTTCAACAAGGACTACCGTTACAGCGTTATCCTCAGCACATCGACCGGCGGCCCGATCTACAATGCCGATCCCAAACTCGACATCACCACGGTTCTGCTCGAAGGACTGAACAAAAAATATGCGGCCGACAAGGGAAAAAACAAAAACGCGCTGCCCGCCGCTCCCAAAACGGAAGAGACCAAACCCGCAAAATAAGCTTCGCGGGTTCATAGCGAACCCGATACGGGAATTTCTCCACACCGATAACAAAATTTATACTATGAAAAAGCGCCCGGGATTTCCGGGCGCTTTTTCATATCTGTGAAATTTTCATTTACTTTGCTCTACCAAGATCGCTTCGTCATGCATAAAATACTGCTGTACGCCAAAGTGACCGCACGCCGGTTCAGCAATCCCGTCTTTTTCGGGCTGCTGGGACTTTCGTTTTTGCTGTGGTACATCACCAAACTGAGCTACACGTACACCACCGACATCACGATCCCGGTCCGCATCGACAGCACGCAATACACGGTGCGCTGCAACGTCGAGGGGATCGGTTACCAAATCCTGATGCACAAATGGACGCCGCGCAAAAATACGGTGATCCTTTCGGCCGACAACATCGCGGTCAATCCTTCGGCGGTCGTCCCCGGCTCCTACGACATTTCCACTTTCGCGCTGCAAAACATCATCTCGGCTAAAATTTCCGACCTGAAAATCAAATCGGTCGAAGCCCCCGTCGAAGTGGAACAGCCCAAACGTCCCAGATGAAAAAGATCGGCATAACAGGAGGAATCGGCAGCGGCAAAAGCACCGTGTGCCGCGTATTCGCCATGCTCGGAGCCGCCGTGTACGATTCGGACCGCGAAGCCCGGAGACTGATGAACCGGGATCCGCAACTGATTATGCGGATAAGTTCGTTGTTCGGCCCCGAAGCATATCGGGACGGCGAGTTGAACCGTTCGTACGTCGCCGCAGCCGTTTTCAACGATCCCGCCCTGCTCGCGCAACTCAACGGAATCGTCCATCCGGCCGTAGCCGCCGATTTCCAGCAATGGAGCCTGCAACAACACGCGCCTTATGTCATCGAAGAGAGTGCGATCCTCTTTGAAGCCGGGGCCGACCGCCAGATGGACGCCACGGTCGCCGTGGTAGCGCCCGAAGAGGTACGCATCCGGCGCACCTGCCTGCGCGACGGCACGGACGAAACGGCCGTCCGTGCACGGATCGCACGCCAGATGGGCGACGAAGAACGCGTCTCGCGCGCAGACCACGTTCTGATAGCCGACGAGAGCAGGCTGCTGATTCCGCAAATTATCGAACTGCACAACCTTTTCATCCGATGACCACACTAACCGTCGGCTCCCACCGGATCGACTTGTCTATCCCCGCCGTGATGACCATCGTCAATGTCACGCCGGATTCGTTTTACGCAGGCAGCCGCACCGCATCGACCGAAACAATCGCCGCACGGGTCCGCGAAGCCGCCGCGGCCGGGACCTCGATGCTCGATGTGGGCGGGTACTCGTCACGCCCCGGAGCGGAAGACGTTTCCCCCGGCGAGGAGACCCGCCGCCTCGCTGCGGCCCTGGAGGTGATCCGCCGCGAAGTACCGGAATTACCCGTTTCGCTCGACACGTTCCGGGCCGAAGTAGCCGAAAGGATCATCCGCGACTATGGCCCCTGCCTGATCAACGACATTACCGCCGGAGAGGCCGATCCGTCCATGTTCGGCACCGCCGCCCGCCTCGGGGTGCCCTACATCGCGATGCATATGCGGGGAATGCCCGACAACATGCAGCAACTGACCGATTACCGCGATATCACGGCCGAAGTCTGTTCCTATTTCGAAGAGAAAATGCAACGGCTGCAAGAGGCCGGAGTGCAGCAGGTAATTCTTGACCCGGGATTCGGTTTCGCCAAGACCGTCGAACAGAATTATGAACTGCTCGCCCGGATGCACCGCCTAACCGGACTCGGCTGTCCGCTGCTCGCCGGGATATCGCGCAAAAGTATGATCTACAAAGTGCTCGACACCGACCCGGCCGATGCGCTAACCGGCACCACGGCACTGCATTGGGAGTGCCTGCGGCAAGGCGCCGCGATCCTGCGGGTACACGACACCCGCGAAGCGGTACAGGTCGTGCGGCTGTGGCGGAAATTCCGCGAAAATTCGTAACTTCACCGGCGGAACACGGCCGAACGGTTTTGTTTAGCCGTTACGCTTACTGGATCTACCCCGGCTCAACTCACCCTAATGCAATTCCCCATGATCGAGACCAAAGACGTACACAAAAGTTTCGGGACGCTCGAAGTCCTCAAGGGCATCGACTTACGTATAGACAAAGGCGAGGTGGTTTCCATCGTAGGACCGAGCGGTGCGGGGAAAACGACGCTGCTGCAAATCCTGGGTACGCTGAGCCGCCCCACTTCGGGCGAAGTGATGATCGACGGCACGCCGGTACAGATGCTTTCGGACAAACAAATTTCGAAATTCCGCAACACGAAGATCGGCTTCGTATTCCAGTTCCACCACCTGCTGCCCGAATTTACCGCGATGGAGAACGTCTGCATCCCGGGCTATATCGCACGACGCGACCGGACGGACGTCGAACGGCAGGCCCGCGAACTGCTCGAAATGCTTGGCATGGAGCACCGCACCGAACACAAACCCGCAGAACTCTCGGGCGGGGAACAGCAACGCGTCGCCATCGCGCGTGCACTGATCAATTCACCTGCCGTACTGCTGGCCGACGAACCCTCGGGCAATCTCGACACGAAAAACAAAGAGGAGATACACAAACTCTTCTTCACACTGCGCGACACGCTGGGACAGACGGTCGTAATCGTCACACACGACGAACAACTGGCCCGGATGTCCGACCGGGAGATCATGATGGTCGACGGGTGGATCCGCCCCTGAACCGCCCCCCCGCTTTCCGCCGCCACCCCGATTCACCCCGGAGCTCCGGCGAACCTGCAATTCGAATCTTATTCACTTAATCCATAAAACCACATGAAAAAAACAGGAATCTTCTCTCTGCTTCTTTTACTGGTAACCACCGCATGGGCGCAACCCTCTCCCACCGTACCCGCTGCGCTCAAAGAGACCAAAGTATCGAACGCCGAACTGCTCAAATGGACGTTCAACGGCATCGGCAAAGTATACGACGAATCGGGCCGGCAGATCTGCCTGCAGGAAGGCGAAAACTCGCTGGGTGTAGGATTGTATTCGCCCTTGAGCTACAAAGGCGACGTAGTGATGCGCTATAAGGTCATGCCGCTGAATGCCGCGACCGTACTGGTCAACCTGCTGTGCATGTCCGACGAGGGCGAGTCGCTGGAGCTCACATTCCCCGACGGATACGACGGCAGCATGGGCCCGATCCTAAACAAAGAGGACTACTTCATCGCTTTCCGCAACTCCCCGCACGCCACCGCACCGTTCATCAGCAAAAATCCGAAAGCGGGGCAACTGGCCATCGCCGACAAGGACGAGATGATTCCCGGAGTCTATTACGACGTGGAAGTGGGCCGCGTCGGCAAACTCGTATGGCTCAAAGTGGACGGCAAGACCGTGGTACAGTGTACCGATCCGAATATTCTCCCGGGCGGTCATCTCGGCATCCGGCTGCGCGGGCTGGCAGGTCATCCGGCCGCCTGCGTCATTCGCGACCTGTCGATCCTCAGTGCGCAATAAGCCGCCGGTGCGGCACGTTCCCTAAACGACTCCCGGCGCACGACGCTCCGGGAGTTTCTATTTACCGTAAACCGCCGCTTTCGTCATTAAACACGGTTTCAATATGACACGCCCTGCAGCCAAAACCAACGCATTTTCCACCGAAACGAAGGCTACTCCCGACCGGCCGCAATGTTCCCGGACAACCCCCGCCGCAACCGAAATGCAAAAGGAATCCGCAGCCACATGCCGTCCGGATAACGCAGAGCTGCACGAGCTGCTCGAATTCCTGCACGACCGCTACAACTGTACGGCATTCGTCGCCGACGACCCCGTAGCGATCCCGCACGACTATACCTCGCGCGAGGATATCGAGATCAGCGGCTTTCTCGCAGCCACGATCGCCTGGGGTAAACGCCCGATGATCGTCACCAACGGCCGGCGGCTGATGGAACGGATGGACCGGGCTCCGTATGATTTTGTCCTCAACGCATCGGAACGCGAGTTGGGCGCGCTGGCGGGATTCGTCCACCGCACTTTCAACGACGGCGACTGCATCGATTTCATCCGGGCACTCCGGCCGTTCTACGCTCATTCCGGTTCGGCGCATCATCCTGCAGGCATTTCACGACCTGCACTCTCTCCCATCGGATTGCCCGCCGAACCCGTGATGGACGCTGCGGGCGCCACACCACAATCGCAACGAACGGAACCCCGTTCGGGACTCGGCGGCTTTTTCGAACGGGAATACGCTGCCTGCGGCGATATGCGGATCGTTTTATCGCGCTTTCGTACGGCGTTTTGGCAGAACGAACACCGCACCCGTGCCGAAAAACACCTGGCTTCGATCGACCGCGGTGCGAGCTGTAAACGGCTCAACATGTTCCTGCGCTGGATGGTGCGCCGTGACGACCGGGGCGTAGATTTCGGACTTTGGCCCGGGATTCCCGCCTCGGCGCTCTACCTGCCGCTCGACGTACATACTTCCAATGTAGCGCGCGCATTGGGACTGCTCGCACGAAAACAGAACGACTGGCGCGCCGTCGAAGAGGTCACCGCCTCGCTACGCCGCTTCGATCGCGCCGACCCGGTCAAATACGACTACGCTCTCTTCGGCGCCGGAATGGACGGAAAATTAAAACCGGTGAAAAACTGAGAGTTACACAAACAATCGGAAAATCATTTCTCAGAAACGATTTTCCGTTGATAATTGACCTTACCGGCGCGCAAAGAGAGGAGCAGATAAATGAATCCCATCATGAGTACAATCATTATATGGTCTCCATCAATCACGAGCAGGATCAACACAACAACAGCCAACGCCAGCAATACACCGATTACAATATCCCAAAACCAGAGTTCTAATTTATTTTTACCTTTCAGACAGGGTTTTGGTTGAAACATAGGTGCAGGTAACGAACTACGCATCAAAGACAACAGCACGAATACATTTAGCGGCAACAAGAATAACAGGACCGTATGACTTTGAATAGCAATCGGAATTCCAATGGAATCGGCGCTAGGCAGATAATCACCTCGCATGGCCCTGAATAAATAGTACCATCCCGTAGCTGGAATCATCAAAAGCGCCATTCCATTGGCAAGCATCCATAAAACTGTTTTATTTTTAGTCTTGACAGATTTCAAATCCTGTAATGTTTTTACGTTCAAAAAGAAAAGAAAACAAAGACACCCAAAAGAAAATGAGATAATTCCGCTCCCTATATCCATACAGCGAGTCCATAATCCGATACTTGTCGATTCATTTGAAATAATTTCCTGCTGAAACAGCACACAAGCCGTGACTAACAGCAAAATACCGATGAAAAATGCGACAAATAGATATACCCTTATATTATTAAAATTTCTCATATCTAAATTATTCAATCCTGCCAATGGAACGCACGTATATACACAAAGAAATTTTTTAATCATCAAAAAAGTAAATAATTTCTTATGCTATTATGTAAAAATATTTTGATTTGAGCAGAATCGTCCGTTAATTTACGGGCTTCTGAAACAGGGGGGAATAGTGGTAGAATATCTACATAACATACCAAGCATGGTATTGCAACAGTTCAAGAACTGGATGCTGCCTATCGCGATGATCACCGGCGGGCTGTTCTACCCGTTTTTCTCGCAACTGGCCCCCGTTATTCCCTACCTGATCTTCTGCATGCTGCTGGTCCCTTACTGCAAAATATCGCTCACGCGCATACGGATCAAGCCGTTGCACCTGTTTCTGATCCTGATCCAAATTATCGGCGGTCTCGGAATTTATACCGCGCTGAGCTTCTACGACCCATTGGTGGCGCAAGGAATCTTCATCTGCGTACTGGCCCCTACGGCCACTTCGGCCGCGGTCATCACCGGCATGCTGGGCGGGAACGTCGCCTCGCTGGCCACCTTCAGTCTGCTGAGCAATCTCTGCGTCGCTGTACTATCCCCCTTGATATTCTCGTTTATCGGCGAACACGTTTCGATGCCGTTCGGACACTCCTTCGGGATCATCTGCCGTCAGATGATCCCCTTACTGATCCTGCCGTTCGTTTTGGCCATGCTGTTGAGAAGGTTTCTTCCCCGTGTGCACCACGAAATCAAAAAACGGCAGGAACTTTCGTTCTACATGTGGTCCGTCGCACTGGCCACCGTAACCGGCAACACGGTCTCGTTCCTGATGCGGCAGGATGCATCGAATTACCGGATCGAAACGATAATGGCGCTGCTTGCGCTGGTCGTATGCGGTTTGCAGTTCATCACCGGACGCAGGATCGGGCGCCGTTTCCGCGACAAAGTCGCCGGAGCGCAGGGTCTCGGACAGAAAAACACGATCCTTGCGATCTGGATGGCACAGACCTACCTCAATCCCGTTTCATCGGTCGCCCCCGCTTTTTATGTGGTGTGGCAGAACATCGTGAATTCCTACCAGTTGTGGCTCCGGCGGCGCGACAAAGGCTGAAAACAGCTATTGCCGTTTCCTGCTCCAGGCGTGTGTGATTCCGTAAATAATCAGGACCCCTAAGCATCCCAGCACTCCGAATCTTCCGTTCCAGAAAATATCACCGCCACCTATCGTATAGAAAGCCAACGACGAAAAAATCAATCCCTGCAACAAGGCCGGGACAAAAAGCGTGCGGGTGCGGTGCAGCGCCGAAGCATAATAAAAAGAACAGATCACACACATCAGCAACACACATCCCATATACGCAATTCTTTCGCCCATCGACTGCCCGGCCGCAACGAATGCCACGACAGGAAGATTCCACACGCCCCATACCAAGCCGATAAAACAGTATTTTCCGAAACGCGTGACGGTCACATTGTGCTCCAAGAATCCCCGCCACGCAATCTCACCCGGCAATGCGCCTAACCATCCCACGGTAATTGCCCACACAAAGGCAATGAGGAGAGTCGTCCAATTTTGGGGAACGATCTTGCCCGCCCCTGACACACCCAACACGTTAGCAAAAAACAGCACGAGAGCGACGATCAGAACTGGGAACGCAATAGCCGTAAACACCGAATAGAAAACCGCTTTTTTCACATCGATCCCGCACAAAGTCAGGCGATATTGCCGAATGATCTGCTTCAGTCTCCATTTCTCCGTAATCAAAACTGCCAGTAAAGGCGTCAATACAAACAACAGGTATACAAGTTGATGCAACAACAAGTATCCCTTGAATCCCCCGTCACCGGGAGCTACGGCCACGGGAATCCGCCACCATATCCAGGCAACCGCTGCGGTTAGTAAAACCAACCAGATAAGAAAATGTAAAGTATTTTTATTCATAGCCTAAATTGTAATGTGTTGGTCTGGTTGAATCAATCACGAAATAATATGAATAAGAACCTCCGTCTCCGCTCGAAACCTGAATGGAAACCTGATATGGGACTCCGCTCACAGGAGGCGCCACATTACATTCGCCTCCCCATCCGAACAGTTGGAATGCAGTATTACTGGCATAACCGTACCCATTCGACATAGTAACTTGTCCCCACCCGATTACGGAATGGGTATAAACATTGAATTGGATGTTTGTGGCATCAACCGGAACATTCATTGTAAAATATAAGCGTTCAAAAACTGATTCGTTTCACGCACATCTTTCTGCATTTTGTCGTAAAACTCGTTTGAGATACCCAAACCCAAAGCTTGTTCACGCTTTAAATTGAGTACATACCGATTCACTTCAAAAGTGAGGTAATTGAAAGCGACTCGATTTGCCTCGTCAAGAGACAGCATCTGGCTGGTTTTCGTTTGAAAAGAAAGTTACTGATCCGCAACCTCTTGGGTAGCAATCATTTCGGAGTTCTCGCATGCGGCTATCGCACATGCACACAAGACAAAGAAGAATAGTTTTCCCATGGTGCAATAATTTTAGTGAGACAATATGGTTGATAAAACCTATCAAATCCTATCCATATATCTACTCAACACTACCAATGGCTGCATTGACAACCTATAGCACCTGATCAAACAATAAGATTAGTTATAAATATTATTGATATTATATATTTTTATAATGTTAACAATAATAATTAACAAATCAAAAATAAAAACAATGTTTTTTTTTTAATTTTAATACTTACCCCCTCCAACAGCGGTAATAAACCCCCAGAGGAAGAGCCTTGCCGAAAGAGTCGTTGAAATAGAGTTCACCGAATTGTTCCCCGGTAAAATCACCGACCAATTGGCGGACAGCCGTGCGGGCCAGCAACGCCGACAACCCCATCGAATAGAGGTTCAATACCAGAAAACCGTGCTCCGGATCGAGCAATTCTCCGCACAGGCGCAACAATTCGTTGAGATTCTCCTCCAGAATCCACTTCTCGCCGTCCGGTCCGCGTCCGTAGGCGGGCGGATCGAGGATGATCCCGCTGTATTTGCGGCCCCGCTTCACCTCCCGCCGGGCAAATTTCAACGCATCGTCGACAATCCAACGCACTCCGTCGAGTCCCGACGCCTCCATATTTTCGCGGGCCCACGACACGACCGGTTTCACCGAATCGACATGCGTCACCGATGCTCCGGCACTGCCGGCAGCTAGCGTCGCGCCGCCCGTATATGCAAACAGGTTCAGCACCTGCACGGCGCCGGAAACGTTTTCACCCGGCCGTCCCGCGACAGCGACCGCCGACCCCGGGTTTCCATTTCCGGCAGATGTTTCCGCAACCCTGTGCACTTGTCCCGCAATGAATTCCCAATTTGCAGCCTGCTCGGGAAAGATACCCACATGTTTGAAGGCAGTGAGGCCGAGCCGCAATTTCAAATCCATCGCGTCACTGCGATAGCCGATCCACCACTGCTGCGGCATCCCGTCGCGGAGCGTCCATTCGCCGCGTTCACCGCCCCGATCTCCACCGCGCGGATCCCGCCGGAAATAGGCGTCCGCCCGGCGGAGCCACTCTTTATCACCGAGCGATTTGTCCCATACGGCCTGCGGTTCGGGACGCGCAACCAAATAGCGGCCGAAACGCTCCAGTTTTTCGAAACCGCCGCAGTCTACCAGTTCGTAATCGTTCCATCCCTCCGGAATCAACAGTCCGACATCCATAATTTTATCTTTTTTTATCTTTTTTTCTTTCCCGTTCGTCTCATCCGCCGCGTTCCCGGGACTTGAACAGCGGACGGTGCAACCGGTACGATCCGGACACCAGCCCCACCGTGACCGGCAACCGGAGTCGCAGCCTCCTCCGCAACCGGGTCCGATCCCGGAGAGATTCCCCGGTAAACGACAGTCATCATGCAGCGGGTACAATCGAACTGCAATTCATAAAGGTGCTGTTCATGCCGCAGATACAGTTTTCCTTTATAGGCCGGATGCTCTTTCAGGCATGTTCCCATTTCCCGGCGCAGGCAATAGCGCATCCGCATCACGGAAAGATCCCGAAAATCGCGGCGCAGATCGTATCCCGGTTCGATGCGGGTCACCCCATGCTCGCGGTAGAAACGCTCGGCAAGCGAATTGACCACATTCTCCTCCCCGGTCAACACCTCTGCCGGAAACAGCACTTCCCGATGTTCGGAACGCCGTTCACGCCGCGGGAAGGTTTGCAGTCGCATCCCGTCGAGCCGGGCCACCGCCTCACGGCGCAGTTCATTGAGCAGTGAAATCGGAACAAAACGGACAGTATCCTGATCCACCTCTACCGAAACCACATCATAAATCGTATCGCCGGTTTTGGCGAGTTGCGTCCGGAGCGCCTGCAATGCCTGGTCGGGTTGCCGGGCCGGAGCGAATTCCCCGTGTCTGGCTACGGTGACCTGCATCCGTCCGTCGGAAAGCGCCAGTTCCGCCTCCGAAGGGCCTACCCTGACCGAAGCCGTCACCGGAATGGTGCGACGCAGGCGGCTGCGGCCCACTGCCGAAACGAACAAATGGTCGTAATTGCGATAGAGTTCCATACCGGGTACAATGCCGTCCATCCGGTTGGGCCACACCCACTCCCCGTCCGTACGGTTGATGTTCGTCCCGCCCGGGGCACCCGAAACCGTCACAAAGCAAATCCCGTCACCGGCGGACAAAGCCGTCCGGGACGGTAACCGGAAACTGTCCCGTCGCACGTCAATGACCTTCCCGAGCGGCTCCCCGAACGCCTTCGGCGTATCGAACGAAGCTACTCCGCCGTGTACTCCCCCGAGGAAATAAGCGGTCGCCCCCCGGGAAAAGCTCTTCGCCGGGTTCGGCTCGAATTCCAAGGTGGAGATACCCTCCGACGCCCGGCGCAGGTCATCGCGCCGGGCCAGTATCCCGTCCAGCTTACGACGGTACCAGCCGACCACATTACGGACATAATTCTCATCCTTGAGACGCCCCTCGATCTTGAACGACGTAACGCCGGCCCCGATCAACTCTTCAATTTGTCCGGTCGCGTTCATATCCTGCAGCGAAAGCAGGTGACGGTTCCGTTCCAGCGGCCGCATCCGTTCGTCGAGCAAATCGTAAGGCAGCCGGCACGACTGCGAACAATCGCCGCGGTTCCCGCTGCGCGGCCCCATCGTACGGCTCATGTAACAACGCCCGCTGTACGAAACGCAAATCGCTCCATGCACGAACGTCTCGATCTCGACATCGGCGGCCCGGGAAAGCCGGCCGATCTCCCCGAGCGACAGTGCGCGCTCCAGAATCACACGCGTAAAACCCGCTTCGGAGAGGAAACGAACGCGCTGCGGATCGGTATTGCACACCTGCGTCGAAGCATGCAATTCGACCGGAGGCAACTCCATCCGAAGGAAGGCCATATCCTGCACGATCAACGCATCGGCTCCCGCATTCCACATCCGGCATGCGATACGCTCCGCATCGGCCAATTCCTGTTCATAAAGCAGCGTGTTCATCGCCACATAGACCTTCGCTCCGAAACGATGGGCGAGGTCACACAACCGGACGATCTCCTCCTCGGGAACACCCGCCGCCGAACGCGCGCCGAAACGCGGTGCGCCCACGTACAGCGCATCGGCACCGCACAAAATAGCCGCACGTCCCTGTTCATAATTCTTGGCAGGGGCTAACAACTCGATGGTTCGCAACTTGCGGGACGACATTTCGGACATCGTTCGGAAGGAATATCAGGGAAAAATACCTAATTTTGCATATTTACAGCACACAAAGGTAGCGAAATTTGCACAGACCGCCGCCACGGCGCGCGACATCTAAACCGTACGGACATCATTATGGGCAGCAGGGGATCATTCGGAAGCAGGTTCGGCGTCATCGCCGCAGTGAGCGGATCGGTTATCGGTCTGGGCAACATCTGGAGATTCCCTTACGTGGCCGGCGAGAACGGCGGCGCAGCGTTCATCCTGATCTATATCGCGTGCAGCTTCCTGATTTCGATCCCGCTGATGCTCTCGGAATTCAGCCTCGGCCGCAGTTCGAAGCGCAACACCAAACGTGCGTTCCAGAAGCTCGCCCCGGGCACCCGTTGGAACTATGTGGGCTATATGGGTATCTTCTGCGCCTTTATCCTGCTGTCGTTCTATTGCGTCATTGCCGGCTGGGCGCTCGAATTCATCAAAGAATCGGTCCTCAACGAGTTCGCAGGTAAAAGCGCGGCGCAAATCAGTGAAAATTTCAACGGTTTTATCGCCAGCGGATGGCGGCCGGTGGTGTGGATGGGCGTTTTCATGCTGTCAACGGCCTTCATCGTCTGGTCCGGAATCGAAAAAGGAATCGAACGCTATACCAAGATTTTCATGCCGGTCTTTATCGTCCTGCTCGCCGCGCTGGCCATCAACTCCCTGACGCTGCCCGGCGCGCGCGAAGGGATAGGCTTCCTGCTGCGTCCCGATTTCAGCAAGATTACCGGCGCGACGATCCTCAAGGCGATGGGCCAGTCGTTTTTCTCGATGAGCCTCGGGTTGGGCTGCATGATCACCTACGGCTCCTACATCCGCAAAGGCGAAAACCTGCCGAAAGTGGCATCGATGGTGGCCCTGTCGGATATGTCGGTCGCAATCCTGTCGGGTATCGCCATTTTCCCGGCGGTTTTTTCGTTCGGCATCAGCCCCACCTCGGGTCCGGAACTGGTTTTCCTGACGCTGCCGAATATTTTCGCGCAGATGCCCGGCGGCTACTGGATCGCGATCGTATTCTTCGTACTGCTGTTCCTCGCCGCAATCACCTCGTCGATCTCGATGTTCGAAGTCATTGCCGCCTACCTGACCGAAGAGTTGCGGATGAGCCGGCCGAAAGCCGTAGTCGGCGTACTGGTCACGATCCTGGTAACGGGTTCCCTCTGCGCGCTGTCGCAGCGTCCCGGCTCCTCGCTACACATCGGCAGCATGAACCTGTTCGACCTGTGCGACTACCTCAGTTCGAACGTCCTCATGCCGCTGGGCGGCCTGCTGATCGTGATTTTTACGGGTTGGGTATTTTCGCCCGAAAAACTGCGCAACGAGCTGACCAACAACCTGACCGTAAACCTGTGGTGCTATCCGGCCATCCGCCTGCTGATCCGGTTCGTCGTTCCGGTGGTCATCACACTGCTGTTCCTCACGCAGATCGGAATCCTGTAAACCCGCAATGAAAATCCGGGCTGGGAAACCGCCTGCCGCCGGAACCGGCTTCGAATCCGGATTACAATATAGTCCCGACAGCTGTTATAAAAACCCGTAACCACGTCCGGAACACGTGTGTTCCGAAACCTAACCGACCCGAATCAAGATGATCACCTTTCTAATCTGCTTCGCCGTACTCGTGGGAGCCTACTTTATTTACGGCCGCTACCTCGAACGGACAATCGGCGCCGATCCCGACCGCGAACCGCCCTGCAGGAGCCGTTATGACGGCGTAGATTACCTGCCGCTCCCGAAATGGAAAACCTTTCTGATCCAGTTGCTGAACATCGCCGGACTGGGCCCCATTTTCGGCGCGCTGCTCGGTGCGATGTACGGACCGGTAGCCTTCCTGTGGATTACGTTGGGAGGCATCCTGATCGGCGGTCTGCACGACTACGTATCAGGTATGATCTCGATGAAAATGGGCGGCCTGAGCCTGCCTGAAATCGTCGGCCGCTACCTCGGTCCTGTGATGAAACAGTCGATGCGCGCAGTCACCCTGCTGTTGATGGTACTGGTCGGTGCCGTCTTTCTGGTCGGACCGGCGGGGATCTTGCAAGGCATGACCGGAATGAACCAAAGCACCTGGATCTGGATCATCCTGCTCTATTATATCCTGGCCACATTGCTCCCGATCGACAAGATCATCGGACGCATTTATCCCCTTTTCGGGGCCGCGCTCTTTTTCATGGCTCTCGGAATCCTTTACGTTCTGCTTTTCGACGCTTATACAATCCCGGAACTATCGGCCGGGAACTGGCATAATTTCAAAACCGACGCCGCGCGTTTCCCGATTTTTCCCACGCTGTTCATTACCATCGCATGCGGAGCCGTATCGGGTTTTCACGCCACCCAGTCGCCGCTTATGGCGCGTTGCCTGCAAAATGAGCAACAAGGCAAACCGGTCTTTTTCGGCGCCATGATCTCCGAATCGCTGATCGCACTGGTCTGGGCCGCAGCAGGTATGGCCTTCTGGGGCGGACCGGAAGAGTTGAACACGACGCTCGCGGAACACGGCGACAATGCGGCATGGGCCGTCAATGAAATCACCCGCACGACGCTCGGCAAATTCGGCGCCGTACTGGCTCTGCTGGGCGTGGTCGTCGCACCGATCACCAGCGGGGATTCGGCCTTCCGAAGCGCCCGGCTGATCGCCGCAGATTTCCTGCACCTCGAGCAACGTGCGATCCGGCGGCGGCTTTACATCAGCATTCCGCTGTTCGTCGTGGGGTTCGCGATTACGCTGATGAATTTCGGCGTCATCTGGCAATACTTCGCCTGGGTCAACCAGACCCTCGCGGCCGTGACGCTATGGACGATCACGGTTTATCTGACCGTCCGGCATAAGAATTTTTGGATCGCCCTACTGCCGTCGATCTTTATGACGCAAGTGGTAACGCTCTATATCCTGATCGCCCCCGAAGGGCTGCTGCTGCCTTATTGGACCGGATTCGGAATTGCCAACGCAATCAATGCGTTCATCACGATCCTGTTCTTCCGCTACCGGATTCGGCGGTGCAACGACATCTTCCCGGAAAACGAAGGGGATGAAGGGGATGAAGAGGATAAGGAGCATGAAGATTCCCCTGTCGACAACAGGAACGGATCGGAGCTCCCCATTCGGTAATCCGTCCCGGATCAAACCGATAGTGCCAAACCGATCCTACAGCATGAACACACCGCACGGTCCCGGGATTTTCCGTGCAACAGCATGGACACTTTGCCTGGAGACCGGGACCTTCCGTTCAACAGAACAGAAGCAACCGCCGCTCCCTAACGGTAACTCACGCTGTTCGCACCACATGTAAACTCAGCGGTAATAAACCGGTTGAAAATCGAGGTCGTGCCGCCTGCCGATGGGGATGTTCATGCCCAGGTTGAAGCTGGCTGTCGCCCGGCCCGTCGGGATCCACTGCGGGGTCACGCGGGTGACCATGTAGTCGGAGCCGAAAAAGAGCGTCACGCCTTTGGGTGTAAAGTTCAGGAGCCAGCCCCACCCGAGCCCGTAATTGGTCGCCGAACCGGTCACCGTCGCATTGAACCAGCGGCAGGGACGGAAATTGGCCGACAACATTCCTTCGGTCCAGACCCGGGGCATATAAAAACGTGTCGTCGAAAGCAGACCGAATGAGATTTTCCGGTCGAGGACGGCGTATTCGAGCCCGACATTCACCGTAGGGTGCAGCATGCGCGTAAGATGCTCTGGCGCCGGAGTGTCATAAAAACGGAACAGATCGCGCAGGTCGTCCTTAAGCCTGTTCCACTGCTCTTTGAACGAGCCCGGATTGTTGGGATCGTCCACAACGATATTACTGAAACCGTCGAATATAAACGGTTCGTTCTGCATTGTCCCGCGCAGGTTCTTGAACCACGACAGGAAACCCAGGTCGTTTACCCCGGCCGACAGCGTGAGGTGATCCTCCACCAATTCGTAACTCATCCCCAGATCGATGGCCAGTCCCCAGCCCCCTACTCCGGGATTGCGGTAATCGAGTTTATTGATTTCGCCGTCGGACTTCGTCTCGAACGACGCGCCGGCGGCCGACAAGTCGAAATACCCCTGTGCGTCGACCTCCCATTTGTTCTGGTTCATGACCACATTCATCCGGTCGATGTGCGTCCGTGCGCTGCCGGCCCCGAGCAGTACTTTCAGCTTTCCTCCCAATGTCAGGCGGTCGTTTACCGGATGGGCATGCCCCAATCCGATCTCGACATAATTATCGGTCTGCAACATCAGGTCGCGCATCTGATAGGAGCTCCCTTCGGGGGCGTCCATTCCCAGTTTCATAAAACGGAACAGGCTGCCGGGCAAGTCGATATCCGAGCTCGACCGCACGGCGATATCGATCGTATTGAAACCGCTCCACGCATAAAAAGCCGAGGAGAGCAGCGACACGTCGGCATCGACTTGTACCGCGTTGCGGTTCTTGATCCGGCCGAGGAACGTTTCGGCCGAAACGATCGGGTTCATAAAAGTAGTCAGCCGTCCGTCGGGCAGCGGATACAGGAAGGCGGTCAGCCCTACGTTCGACTGGGTAGCCACGTTGATATTGCCGATCGCAGGTATGCTGATATAGCCTCGGTCGCTCACCAGTGCGGGGTTCAGCCGGTGCCGCATCGGCATGCTTTCGAGGAAATAGGAGGTACGGAGCGTCTGGGCCGGAGCCAGAAACGGCACGACGGCGCATCCCATCAGGCAGGCCCCGCACAAAAACGTACGGAGTATTCTATTGTTCATTCGTCTTTTCATTCGGCAACTCCATTAAAGATCATCCAAATCCATGATCAGTCCACCCGGTACCCGCAGTTTCATCCGCACCTGTACATACTGCCGCGGCGTCGCCGGAATACCTGCCGAGGCCTCGTTGTTCCCGGCGGTAATTTCCAAAATCAACCCGTCGAGCCGGGCCAGCGCTCCTGCCTGCGTTTCACGGATCACCACATCGAACGACGATGACACAGGCGTATCGCCGCCGTCTCCCGGGGCTATCGTCCCGGGAGCGGACACCTCGACGCCCTGCAACGGCTGCTTCTGACCGTCCACGGCAATCGCGGCAGCCTGCAAGGTGAGCGGCACCGT
Organism: Alistipes indistinctus YIT 12060; assembly: GCF_025144995.1. Lineage (NCBI taxonomy): Bacteria > Pseudomonadati > Bacteroidota > Bacteroidia > Bacteroidales > Rikenellaceae > Alistipes > Alistipes indistinctus. Next base: position 901,410 of record NZ_CP102250.1, read on the forward strand.
ATTGTCCACGGTAGCCAATATCTTAATTTCCTGAACCTTGTCCACGAAATCCCGGATATCCTTGGCCAGATTATCCACCGTGTCGCGGTACAGGATCGACAACTGCGGCCCGAAGGTCATCGGCACGCAAAGTTCATAATCGATCCGGATCTGGTAAGCAGGCACCGTCAGGTCGACCCGCTGCAGAGTCCCGGGGACAAGAGCGGGCTGCACATCCAGCAGGATCGAATCGGGTACCGTCCGGATCAAGGCAGGCAGGTTCGGCGCCTCGACGAACATGTATCCGTCGGGCATGACCGAAGCATCTTTGGCTATACGGAATACCGATAAAACAGCCCCTCCGGGCGTCCCGGCCTCCCGGACGCGCATCGCCACATTACTGCTTCCGGCCGGATTTTCCTGGTTACCGACCATCGGCATCAGCCCCAGGAAGACATCGACCTGCATCCCCAGCGGATTGGCGACCCCCAGGTTGATATAAGGATTCACGTCGAGCACGGTTCCCGCCTCGCGCAGGAAAGCGGGAATATCCTGCAATCCGAGCCACTGCTGCACATGCGGCAACTCCGGTTCCACATGCCCTTCGACGAGTTTGACTTGCATATCGCCGATCGTCAGCGCGGGCTGGAGCACGACACCGGTCAGATCACCGCCGCCGGGCGCTATATCCGTAATGCGCAAACTGCCCGACAACTCGACGGGATCGTCCAGCTGTACAGTACCGTCGGTTACCAGCAGCGGATCGAAAACCATTGCTGTAATCCCAACGCTGCAAACATATCCACCTGCCGCCGCAAACTCATCGTTGATCACCAATTCATGTCCTCCGCCGGCCAGGACGATATAAGGAGGAAAAGTGACCCGCAAGTTTTCGAAACGCATCCGGTTTACCACGCCCGACACCCCCGAAACATCGAACACGACCCGCGCTTCGACCGGGGCGGAAAACGTCACCCTGCCGACAGATTTCACCTCATCCGGAATATCGGCGCTGATCTTCACATCGCCCCGGCTCGCAATCGGTGCGGCGGGCAATTCGCCGGTTCCGGGCGTTCCCGAACCGGACGGCGGCAACACGCCCGTTCCGAAATCCGGCCGGATTTCAGACAATGCGAAAGGGTGAGTCCTGAAAGTCACCGGAACGATCCCCGCTACATCCATCTGCACGTCGTCACGTTTGAGCAACGCATAGGTGCCATCCGGCATAACCGTAAGGTCATCTTCATCGGAACCTATCAACTTTTCGAGCGTAATCTTCTCGGTCTCCCCGACCGGAATCGTCAGCTCTTTGCCTCCGACACCGACACTCAGGTCCAGATCACCTTTCAGGTCATAGCGATGGTCCACACATCCGGTCGCCGTGACGAGACAAACCGCAACACCGCAGCACAGCAACGCCAAAGCCTCCCGGCGCAAATATCCGTATCGGTAAATCATATTCGGGTTTATTGGGAATTCAGGGGATATACAAATTGGTACATTCGTCGCATTTATTATCCCAAATGCGCTCAAAAATAGTCAAAAAATCAGGTTAATTCCGATCTTGTTGTAATTTATTTTCGTCCAACCCGCGCCCTCCCCCGTTCCTCCCGAACGTTTACGCGGGTCGTCCGGCCCCGATTTCCAAAATAAACACTATCTTTGTCGCCCGGAACACCAACCAAATTTTCAGCGAAATGGCTCTACAATGCGGCATCGTAGGACTGCCCAACGTCGGCAAGTCGACACTCTTCAACTCGCTTTCGAATGCAAAGGCACAGGCGGCGAACTTCCCTTTCTGTACGATCGAACCCAATGTGGGGGTTATCACCGTTCCCGACGAACGGTTGGTCAACCTCGCCAAGATCGATAATCCGAAGAAGGTGATCCCGACTACCATCGAGATCGTGGACATCGCCGGACTGGTCAAGGGCGCTTCGAAAGGCGAGGGTCTCGGCAACAAGTTCCTTGCGAATATCCGCGAAACCGACGCGATCATCCATGTGCTGCGCTGTTTCGAAAACGATAACATCACGCATGTGGACGGCACCATCGACCCGGTGCGCGACAAAGAGATCATCGACACCGAACTGCAGCTCAAGGACCTCGAAACGATCGAGAGCCGCATTGCGAAAGTGCAGAAACAGGCCGTCACGGGAGAAAAATCCGCCAAACGCCTTTTCGAAATTTTCCAACAATACAAAAACGTCCTCGAACAGGGCAGGAGCGCACGCACGGTCGTACTCGACAAGGAAGACCGCAAACTGGTACGGGATCTGCACCTGCTGACCGACAAACCGGTGCTTTACGTCTGCAACGTCGACGAGAAGAGCGCCGTAAACGGGAATGCCCATGTAGACGCGGTACGGGAGGCGATCAAGGAAGAAAATGCGGAACTGCTGATCGTGGCAGCGGCGACCGAAGCCGATATTGCAGAGTTGGAAACCTACGAAGAACGGCAAATGTTCCTCGAAGAGGCGGGACTCACCGAATCGGGCGTCAGCCGCCTGATCCGCTCGGCCTATACGCTGCTGAACCTCGAAACCTATTTTACCACGGGTCCCGACGAGACCCGGGCATGGACCTACACGAAAGGGATGAAAGCCCCGCAGGCGGCAGGCATTATCCACACCGACTTTGAAAAGGGATTTATCCGCGCCGAGGTGATCAAATACGCCGACTACACCGCACTGGGCTCGGAAAAAGCCTGCCGGGAAGCGGGCAAAATCTCCGTGGAGGGCAAAGAGTACGTCGTGCAGGACGGCGACATCATGCACTTCCTGTTCAACGTCTGAGCAGTCTTACAGGTTTTTCAGCGCATAATTCGAAGCGAACCAGTAATCTTTCGGGTTGCGGATGCCGAAGGCGTCGCGCAGTCCGCCGTAGCTATCCTGCAAGATAGAGACGCCGGGGCCGTTGTTGGCTTCGATCACGACAGGGCCGTCCGGCGTATAGGCGATATCCCAACCGATGTATTTAATCTTGTTGAGCTTTTGGGCCGAAAGCGTCACAAAACGGGATAACTCCTCCCAGTACGGGAACGTATAATCCCCGAAAACGAAACCGGTATCGGGATGCTTCTCATGGACCCGACCGTCGAAAGCGTAAGCCCGGGCAGCGAATTTGCCCGTCACGGCGTCGACCTGCATATAAAGGCCGCCGGAGCTGGCATTATCCACCTGCATGGCGCCCTGGCCCACCCTCAACAGGGAGAACAGGATCGACACGCTGTTTTTCTCGTTCCTGGTAACGATCCGAAACGTACAGATCGCATGCGGATAAATGGCAGCCATCTCGGGATGAGGGACCAAGCCCTCTTCGACGATCCACTCGTCTCCTTTCAACTCTTCCACATACGCCGCATCCAAAAGGCGCCCGTCCGGCGTGCGCAAATACCTCCCTTCACGCAGATCGAACACTTCGATTCCCTTACCGCCCACACCGAAAGTCGGTTTGACGAACAGCCGGCCCACACCGGAAGCCTGAATCCGGGCCAACACCCGTTCAACCGTGCAGGGATTTTCCCCTCCGTCGAACAATACCCCATCGCTGACGGATAACAACACCCGGGGATGGTTGATCCCATACCCCCGGCACAGCGACGCAAAAAGCCGCTTGTCTTCGCACAGCACGTTCCGTTCGTTGAATGACTGCGGATAGAAAAGGAAATAGGCAAAATAATCGGGGATATAGGCCTTCATCTGCTCCATCGAAAGCGGACAGTCCTTGCGGTAGAGACGGTAACGGATATACTGGAACGGATAGGTTTTCCAATAGCGCTGCAAACAGCGCATCTCCCTGCGGATCCGCGCCGGACTTTTCTTGTCCGCACATCGTTCGAATTCCGCATATTCCGCCCGGTAGTAATCCCGGTAATACGCCCGGTGCTGACGCTCCGAACTCTTTTTAATAAAAAAATAGAGGTATTTTTTCAACATGGCTGGTCGAAATATGTTTCTCCGGCAAAACAAATGTAGAAAAATGTTTCTGAAACGCAACATCCCCGCGATCATAGCGATTGGCGCTTTTTTTACTATTTTTGCAACGGCTTCGCCCGTGTCCGTTTTTTGACGGCGCTCCCGGGCAGGCCGACCGGCCGAACGACATTCCAAAGGGCGTTTTCGCCGGAATTAACCGAACACAACACTGAAAAACCGATATGGAACGCAAAGTAAGAGTCCGCTTCGCCCCGAGTCCCACCGGCCCGCTGCATATGGGCGGCGTACGCACGGCGCTGTACAACTACCTTTTCGCCCGCCAGCGAGGCGGTGATTTCATCCTGCGCATCGAAGACACCGACTCGCACCGTTTCGTGCCGGGCGCAGAAGCTTACATCATGGAAGCGCTCAAATGGTGCGGTATCACCATTAACGAAGGAGTCAGCGAAGGAGGCCCCCACGCCCCCTACCGCCAAAGTGAACGGAAAGAAATATACCTGAAATATGCCCTGCAACTGGTCGAATCGGGAAACGCCTATTATGCTTTCGACACGCCCGAAGAGCTCAATGCTATCCGCGCCGAAGCCGAAGCGGCGGGTAACACTTTCGCCTACAACTACGAAGTACGCGGAAAACTGGCCACCTCGCTGGCCCTCCCGCCCGACGAGGTACAGCGCCGCATCGAGCGTGGCGACCAATGGGTGATCCGTTTCCGAATGCCCGAAAACGAAGAGGTGGAGATGCACGACCTGATCCGCGGCGACGTGGTGGTGAACACCTCGACGCTCGACGACAAAGTACTCTATAAATCAGCTGACAGCCTGCCCACTTACCACCTCGCCAACATCGTGGACGACCACCTGATGGAAATTACCCATGTCATCCGCGGCGAAGAGTGGCTGCCGTCGCTGCCGTTGCACTACCTGCTCTACCGGGCCTTCGGTTGGAGCGAAACGCAACCCGATTTCGCACACCTGCCACTACTGCTGAAACCCACCGGAGGCGGCAAGCTCAGCAAACGCGACGGCGATAAGATGGGATTCCCGGTCTTTCCGCTGCGCTGGGTCTCTCCGCAGGGAGAGGTGTCGCACGGCTACCGGGAGGACGGCTATTTCCCGGAAGCGTTCATCAACATGCTCGCGCTGCTGGGCTGGAATCCAGGCACGGAACAGGAGCTGTTCACGATGGACGAGTTGATCGCGGCCTTCTCGCTGGAACGCGTAAGCAAGAGCGGTGCACGGTTCAACCCTGAAAAAGCCCGCTGGTTCAATGCCCAATACCTCAAACAGAAATCAGACGCGGAACTGGCCGCCCTGTTCCGCCCGGTACTGACCGAAAAGGGTATCGAGGCTTCCGACGGGAAAGTCGAACAGGTGATGGGCCTGATGAAAGAACGCGCCACGTTCGTCAGCGAACTGTGGGAGCTGACCTCATTCCTGTTCGTCGCCCCGGACGATTACGATCCCAAGGCTGCCGCCAAGTTCTGGAAAGGCGACAACCCGGCCCGCATCCGGGGGCTGCGCGACCTGCTCGCAACCGTTACGGACTTCGGAAAGGAAAACACCGAAAAGAGCGTAATGGAATGGATCGCGGCAAACGAATATCCGACCGGACAGGTGATGAATGCGTTCCGACTCGCAATCATCGGCAAAAGTACAGGACCCAGCATGTTCGAAGTGTGTGAGATTCTCGGCCGTGACGAAACGCTCCGCAGGCTCGACGCCATCCTCACCAAACTGGGCACAGGGGAAAATGCCTAAACAGCAAGCACAATGCTGCCGGAATATGTAACGCTTTAAAAGGCCATCGCAATGCGGATGGCCTTTTTCACACACACCATGTCGGGTATTTTAGCGAAAGGCCTCGTAATTCGGGATAAATTCGTTAATTTTATCCCAGCAAAATTTTCCCGAACCCAATCGAAACATCCGACTTATGAGAAAAATATCCGCACGACTGCTCTCGTTGTGCGCGCTCTGGTTCGCCGCCCAGCAGCCCGCCGCCGCCCAGCATACCCAACGGTTCAACGGCTGGCCCACCGCCGCCACTGCACAGGAATTGCCCGCAGGTTTCGTCGCGCCCCCGGCCGGGTACGGCAACGTACCCTTTTTCTGGCTCAACGGCGACACGCTCCGGCGCGACCGCATGAGCGACATCCTCGATACGCTCGCCACATCGGCCACATCGGGCTTTTCGGTAAGCTATATCCACAAAAACGCCAACATCGACTCCGTCGAACACAAAAGCGGCTACGGGATGTTCGGACACACCGAGCCGGGCGAACCGAAAGTCTTCTCGCCGGCCTGGTGGGAGTTCTGGAACTGGTTTTCAGGCGCCTGTGCCGATCGGGGCATGGGCCTGGGCTTGGACGACTATACGGTAGGCTGGTACGGGAACGGCTACTATCCCGATGAGGTATACAACCAGCCAAAGTACAAAAATTACCAGGGCAAACTCGACATCACGGCCCATCCGGTGGCCGCCGGAGCGACTCTCACCCTCACACTTCCCGAACATACGGTCAGCGTCGTCGCCCTGCCGGAACACAACCAGAAAGAGAAACCGATCGATCTCACCGCCACCACCGGTGCCGGAAAACTGACCTGGACAGCTCCCTCCTCGGCCAAGTCCTATACCGTCTATGTCACGGCCACGCAGCCCGACTACCTGCTGCACCCCGACAACGGGAAAGAGCTGGTCGAGGTCTATTTCGACCGTTTCGAACAGAACATGAACCAAAAGGGGCGCGACGGCATGAACTACTTCTTCCAGGACGAGCTCCTCTACCCGCTCACGATCCTTTCGTGGGCCGAAGATATGCCTGCCCAGTTCCGGGACCGGAAAGGCTACGACATCCTTCCCTACCTGGCAGCCCTGAAGTACGACATCGGCGACATCACGGCCAAGATCCGTCTCGATTACTGCGACGTGGTGATGACACTGGCCGAGGAGCGCTATTTCAAGCCCATCTTCGACTGGAACGACTCGCGCGGACTGATCTACGGCTGCGACAATATGGGGCGAGGTAAACAGCCGCTCCACTACCTCGACTATTTCCGGGCGACCAGTTGGTTTACCGCACCGGGCAACGATGCCCCGGCACGCGGTTCCAGTTTCATCCAGACCAAGGTTTCGAGTTCGATCGCCCACCTCTACGAGCGGCCCCGCACATGGCTCGAAGCGTTCCACAGCATGGGCTGGGGCAGCAAAACGGAATGGCTCACCGAACAGATCGACCACCATTTCCTCGCAGGCGGCAACCTCGTCTGCATGCATGGGCTCTACTACTCGACCCACGGCGGCTGGTGGGAGTGGGCCCCCCCGTGCTTCCATTACCACATGCCTTACTGGCCGCACATGAAAAAATGGCTCGAATACACCGAGCGGGTCAGCTACCTGATGAGCCAGGGCCACCACGTCTGCGACATCGCGATCCTCTACCCCACCGAGACATTGCAGGCGTTCTCACCGGACAAGCCCTACGACGATCAATACAATTTCTCGTACATCATGGAGCTGAGCAACGCCGGATTGGATTACGACCTGATCGACAATCGCTCGTTGGTGAAGGCCGATATCAAAGACAAAGCGCTGCACGTCAGCGGTGAGAGCTACAAGATACTCCTGATCAAAGACATTCGCGCTTTGCGCTACGAAGCGCTGCTCAAGCTGCGGGACTTTTACCGCGGCGGCGGGATCGTGCTGGCCATCGGCGATCTGCCCGAAGCGAGCGACCGGGCCGGATCGAACGACCCGGAAGTCAACAAAATCGTCAAAGAAATATTCGGGATGACCGCCGCACAAACCGAAACGATCGCGGTCAAAGCCCAGAAAAACCCGACCGGAGGCGTAGGTTTTTACCTCAATACCACCGAGGACATGGTGCCGCTGATCCACCGCACGATCACGCCGGATTTCCGTGCAGGGACGAAAGGCGGCAAAGTCCTGCACCGCCGGACGGACGACCGCGACGTTTACATGGTGATGAATGTCGAACCGGGTACCGACTGCTTTTTCCGGGCCAAAGGGAACGCCCAGTTGTGGAACGCTTTCGACGGGACGATGCAGCCGCTTCCGGTAAAACGCGTCACCGGCGAAGGAACCGTCATCCGGTTGGACACGCCCTACAACCGCTCGTCGCTCGTAGTCTTCTCGCCCGGTGAACCGGTGTCCGATACCGTTTCACAGACTGAGAAACCGCCTCAGGAGATTATCCCGGTAGAGGGCGAATGGGAAGTGGAGATGTTACCGACGCTGGACAATAAGTGGGGCGATTTCCGCCTGCCTGCGACCGATGAAAAGATCGGTCCCGAGGCTCGCCGCTTCCGCTTCATACCGCTGCGCGCATTGGGCAAAACCAAGACGTGGATGCAACCCGCCTACAACGACTCTACGTGGTCGGTGGGCACTTACGGATTCGGAGCCCCGATGGAAGTGCTCGTCGACGGCTCGTCGCAAAAGGCCGACGGACTGGCTGCGGCGGTATTCAACGGTACGCTCGCCGACTGGAAGCCTTACAGCTTTTCGTGGCAGTACGGGGTCGAGAACAACCCCGGTTCGCAGGGCTATCACGGACTGAAAGGACGCGTAGACAACAACTTCCTGATCCTCGACAAGGGACGGAACATGCTTTTCCGTACGCAGTTCTATGCGCCTGAAACGGATTTTTACGTCCTCATCACCGGCAACGTCACTCCCGAGGGTATTTATATCGACGGGGAAAACATCCGTTCGGAAGATATCGTTTCGCGCGAAGGCCCGAACGGCCAGCGCGAGACACGTTACACGGTCAACCTGCGCAAAGGCTGGCACTCGCTGCTGCTCGTCTTTACGAACACGACCGACCAGCCGCTGCACCAAGAACCGTATGACCTGCTCGACCGGCGCACGCGCAGTACGGCGGTGATCCTGCCGCTCGCTGACACGGCTGTAAAGGAAAACACGCCTTACGACGACATCGTTGCGATGAAATGGTACCGATCGAACCGGCTCACGTTCGATCCCAACGCCGGGCGGCCGCAAAAAACCATCTACCGCTTCGAAACCGTGCCCGGCCTCTCGTCCCTGCGGCTCGACCTGGCAGGACACCTTGAAAAAGCCTGGGTGGACGGTATGGCGATCAATGCCAAGACCAATATCCGGACGAAAGGCGACGGACGGTATGAAATCGTGTTGCCGGTAACCTTCCCGCGCACCAGCGAAATGACGCTGCAAATCACTCCCGATCCGGGTGCGGGCGGTACCGCCGTATTCCGTGAACCGGTCAGGTTCATCTGCGGCAAGGGCGTGATGAATGCGGGCGACTGGAGCAAGAACGGTGCACTGCTCTACTACTCGGGTGGCATGTACTACCGAAAAACCGTCGAATTGAACGAGCAGCAGATCGCGCGCGGTGTGACGCTCGACCTGGGCAAAGTGTCGGCGAGCTGCGAAATCAAGGTAAACGGCAAAGACGCTGGTATCCACATCTATTCGCCCTTCAGCGCCGACATCACCCCATATCTGCACCCCGGCGAAAACCGGATCGAAGTATTGGTCTACAGTACGCTGGCCAACCACTACCAGACCAGCCCCACCCCCTATAAAGGCGATCCGGAAGCAGGCCTGATAGGGCCGGTACGGCTGATCGTCGGCGGAAAATAAATACGGCAGGTCGGTGGATCTCCGCGAATCCTGTTGAAAACAGAAAACGGTCAACAGGCACAGGGGTAAAAACGCTGAGGCGGATCAAAATCGAAGGGAGGCATTCATGCCTCCCTTCGATTTATGTATTTTTCATGAATTACAAACAGTACCCTATCGATGCACCGTAAACGATCGCCAATGTCCCTTCGATCGTTCGGCCTGCGCCCTGTCAGGCCGTTTCCCTTTTCGCACGGCGCATACTGAAGGCGACGATCAGGCTCGCGAAGCCGACGAACAGGAAAATCGCGGCCAGCAGGTAAGCGACGGGCAGCAGGCCGAAACGTTCGTCGATAATCATCAAAAAGCCGAAAACCATCAACAGTACGCCGATTACGGCATAGCCGCTCCAGTCACGCGAACGGTTGCGCCGCCACGAAAGCGCGTCGATCAGGTACATCAGTCCCCGGATAAAGACCCATATCCCGATAATGACCGGAATCAGCGCAGCAGAAATCATCGGATGGATCAACATGACCAAACCGAACAGTACGTCGACAATTCCTTCGAAAAGCCGCCAGCCCCAGCCGCCGGCCGACATATTAGAGAAAGCGAAGGCCAGAGACATAATACCTGTCGCCAGCGCGATCAGGCCGATGTAAAGCGCCACGGAAAGCAAAGCGGTCATCGGGTATGCCAGAGAGACGAAGCCCAACACCAAAAACAGCAGACCGCCCACGAGCAATAACCACCAATGTTTGAGAATATCTTCCATAAGAACCGTTTTTAGTTTTTGATACTGAGTGCTCTCGTACAAGAACATTGCCAAAAACAGGTATTTTTCCGGACCGGATTTTTAAATATGAAGAATTAATCGTATTTTTGCGGACTGTTTAACTTTTTTAAAACATTTAGTAGAATGCCTAAGATGAAAACGAATTCGGGCGCTAAGAAGCGTTTCGATTTCACGGGAAGCGGCAAAATCAAGCGCAAACACGCTTACAAAAGCCACATCCTGACCAAGAAAACCACCAAACAAAAACGCAACCTGACCTATTCGGGTCTCGTCGCACCGGCCAACGAAGCTGCCGTCAAACTGCTTCTGGTAAAGTAGTCCGCTACTCTGCCGACACGTTAAACCAAGAGTGCCCGTGCCCCAAAGAGTGTGGGAGAACCACGCCGCCGACCACTCGTAAAACTTTCACATTATGCCAAGGTCAGTCAATGCTGTAGCATCAAGAGCCAGAAGAAAAAAAGTTTTAAAACTTGCCAAAGGTAACTTTGGTTCAAGGGGAAATGTCTGGACGGTCGCCAAAAATACCGTCGAGAAAGGTCTTACCTACGCCTATCGCGACCGTAAGAACAAAAAACGTCAGTTCCGCAGCCTGTGGATTCAGCGTATCAACGCCGGTGTCCGCGCTTACGGAATGACTTACTCGGAATTTATGGGCAAAGTCAACGCCAAAGGGATCGCACTCAACCGCAAGGTACTTGCCGACCTGGCGATGAACAACCCCAAAGCATTCGAAAAAGTTGTAAAAACAGTTAAATAGTTACAAAGCCGCTTCTTTTTAGAGCGGCTTTTTTGTCTGTACTTTTGTATGAAAATCCCCGGCTCTTTCAGAGAACCGGGGATTTCTTTTTTCACTCGCATCTATTCCAATCCCGGAGCCACGAGATTATTTTCATTGTTTTGCAATACACAAAGGCAAAAAACGGATAATCGCGGAACCTCAGTCCGGCAGGATCAAGCAACGTGCCACCGCGAAACAAAGGACCCACCGCCGCCCCAGACTATCCGAGATAAAGGATCGCGAGCAGAGAACCGACCGACACTACCGCCCAAAGCAACACCCCCAGCAGGAGGGGTTTGAAACCGACCGCCCGGATCTTCTCAACCGAAAGGCTCGATCCGATCAGGAAAAGCGTTACCACCAACGCGGCCTTAGACACCGTAACGAGCTGCGTATTGAACATCCCTACGAACGGCAGGTAACTGTTCAGTAGCATCGCCACGATAAAGAACCCAATGAACCACGGAATCGAAACTTTTTTACCCGAACTCCGGAACAACAACGCCGAAAGCAGCGACACGGGAATGATCCACAGCGCACGGGCCAGTTTCACGGTCGTCGCGACATTCAGTGCTTCGGAACCATAAGCCGACGACGCTCCAACTACCGAGCTGGTATCGTGAATCGCAATAGCGCTCCACAGGCCGAACTGGTGCTGTGTCAGGCCCAGCCAATGTCCCAGCAACGGGAACAACAGCAGCGCGACGGAATTGAGCAGGAACACGACGCCGAGCGACACCGAGGTCTCCTTCTCATTAGCCTTGACCGCAGGAGCCACCGCAGCAATCGCGCTTCCCCCGCAGATTGCGGTCCCCGATGCGACCAGATGCGACATTTTGCGGCGCATATGAAACCACCGTCCGATAACATAGCCGAGAACCAGCACCGTACTGATCGAAGCGATCGTAAGCCAAAGTCCCTCCCGCCCGACCTGCAGGGCGCTATGGATATTCATACCGAAACCAAGTCCGACGACCGATGCCTTCAGCAGCATGCCGGTCGCTTTACCGCTCAGTTTCGGGAAAGGATGCCCCAGCAGAAATGTAAAAAGGAATCCCCCCAGCAACGCGACCGGTGCCGACAAATAAGGCGTTGCGCACAATACGATACAGAAAAAGAACAGGGCCTTGCGCGCGGCGGGCGGCAGAATTTTCTGCTTGGCGGCCTGTTGAGCGGAACGTTTGGTTGATTTGGCCCGGAGGGCGGCGACATTGGAAGTCAGTACGGCAGAATTTGCTGACATTGGGATCATGTTTGATTTCACGGCGCAAAAATAGGCCGTGAAGGCTCCCGATGCCAATCACTAAAAGTTGTAGGCTATAACTTCCGGTTATAATGATTCAGGCAGAATTGTTTGAAAAGATCGGTCAGTCGGCTGCGCTGGCCGTGGGCCGTGACAAAACTGAACCGGCGGACCAGTTCCATATCGCCCACCTCGACCACCCGCAGCCGGTTGGCCGCCAACTCGTCCAGCACAGCCTGCACCGAAACGAACGCGAACGTATCGGAATAAAACAGGTAATGCTTGATACTCTCGGTACTGCCCAACTGCATCTCGATGTGCAACTGCCGCAACGACAAGCCGTGCCGGGAGAGCTCCCGGGAGAGCACGTCGAGCGTTCCGGAACCGTTTTCACGGATAACCAACGGCAAGGCGGGCAAGTCCGCGGCTGTAATCTCCTCACGGGTAAAAGAGGTGTTCGAGGCCGAAGTCACCAGCACCAATTCGTCATCCATGAAGAGTTCGTAATGCAGCGCGGGATTCGATGCGGTCCCTTCGATCATGCCGAAATCCAGCTTACCGTCGGCGATCTGCCGTTCGATCTGTTCGGTATTCCCGTTAAAAAGCGTAACGCGAACATCGGGATAGAGCTTGCGGAATTTCGCCAGCAAGCCGGGCAACACGTATTGCGACAGCGTTGTACTCGCCCCGAGGCGGATTTCACCCGAAAAGGCCCCCTGCTCCTCGACAAAAGCATCACGCAGCTCTCCGTACAACGCCAGAATGCGGTTCGCATATTCGAGCAGCCGGACGCCGTCGTCGGTCAGGGAGATCCGGTTGCCGTGACGCAGGAAGAGCGGTTTACCCAACAACCGTTCCAACTCGTTGATCTGCTTGGTGACGGCCGGCTGCGAAATGAGCAGTTCGGCCGCAGCTTTCGTAAAACTGAGCCGGTCGGCGACGGTCTTAAAGACTTTCAGGCGGAAATCGGTCAACATAGCTTCCCAAGGTTAAAAAATCGAATCGGTTGTTGCCTCCGGACCGGACTACTCCACCCGCTGGCCGTGCAACGTCGCCGACGAACAATCGGTCACCCGCACCCGGACGTAATCGCCCACCCGGGCATCGCCCCGGTCGAAAACCACCACTTTGTTCTGTGACGTGCGGCCGAAAAGCTGGCGGTCGCTGCGCTTCGACACCCCCTCGACGAGGACTTCGAACTCCCGGCCCACATCAAGACGGTTGCTGCGCAGCGAAAGTTCGTTTTGCAGCGCAATGATCTCGTTCAGCCGCGCGGTCTTCACCCCGTCGGGCACATCGTCGGCCATGTGGCGGGCGGCTTTCGTATTGGGCCGCTCGGAATATTTGAACATAAAGGCGGATGCATAGCCCACCTCTTCCATCAGCGAAAGCGTCTGGCGATGGTCGTCGTCGGTCTCGGTACAGAACCCGGCGATCAAGTCGGTCGAAATCGAACACCCGGGCAGGATGCGGCGGATCGCTTCGATGCGCCCCAAATACCACTCGCGCGTATATTTCCGGTTCATCAGTTCGAGCATCCGCGTACTGCCGGACTGGGCGGGCAGATGGATCGCCCGGCAGAGGTTCGGATAACGCGCCATGGTGTGCAGCACTTCATCGCTGAGGTCTTTCGGATGAGAAGTCGAAAAACGGACCCGCAATTTCGGGTCGACCGACGCCACGGCGCCGAGCAGGTCGGCAAATCCGGCAACCGTTTCCCCGTTCTTCCAACGGTACGAATTGACATTCTGCCCCAAGAGGGTAACTTCGCGGTAACCGCCGTCGAACAGTTCGCGCGCCTCGCGCAGGATCGTCTGCGGATCGCGGCTGCGCTCCGCTCCGCGCGTGTAAGGGACCACACAGTACGAACACATGTTGTTACAACCGCGCATAATCGAAATGTAAGCACTCACGCCGTTCTTATCGAGCCGGACAGGCGAGATTTCGGCATAAGTCTCCTCGCCCGACAACAGCACATTGACAGCCTTCGCACCCCCTCCGGCCTCGCGCAGTAGGCGCGGCAGGTCCCGGTAAGCGTCCGGACCGGCCACGAGATTGACCAGCTCTTCCTGATCGATCAGCTTTTCGCGCAACCGTTCGGCCATACAGCCGATCACGCCGACCAACAAGCCCTTATTCTTTTTCTTGTACTGCCTCAACTCGCGGAGCCGTCCCCAGATGCGCTGCTCGGCATTGTCCCGGATCGAGCAGGTATTGATCAGGATCACGTCAGCCCCGGCGGGATCTTCCGTATACCGGAAGCCATCCCCCTGCAGGATCGAAAGCACAACTTCACTGTCGCCGGCGTTCATCTGGCAACCGTACGTTTCGATATAAAGCTTGCGCCCGTCACCCACAATCGGGCGCAGGCCGCTGATATTTACATGGTTCAAATTCATCTGAAAAATGCTTTACGCTAATCGGGGAACGCCTTGAAGCCGTCGCCGTAAGTCTGGTGCGCATCGACGATCACGACGAACGACTGCGGGTCGATCTCTTTGATCATTCCCTTGATCGCCGACACCTCGCTGCGGCTCACCACCAGGAAGATCATCTCGCGTCCGGCGCCGGTATACATGCCGGAAGATTTGATAAACGTTCCCCCGCGCCCCATCTTTTCGAGAATGTATTCGCGGATATCATCGTTGCGGTCGGAAATGATAAAGAGCAACTTGTCGTAACTGGCGCCGTCGACGATAAAGTCGATCACCCGGGTGGTGACAAAGATAGTGACTAAAGAGTAAAGCGGCAAGCGCCAGTCTCCCAAAACGACCATACCGAAGATCACCACGAGCGAATCGACCAGCAGCACCCCGCGTGAGAATGAAAAACGCGCATATTTGACCAGCAGCATCGCCACGATATCCGTCCCTCCCGAGGTAGCTTCGGTCTTGATGATCATGCCCAGTCCGGCACCGATCAACACGCCGCCGAAGATGCAGACCAGGAACAGGTCGTTGCTCAAATCCATTTTGCCGCCGAACATCGTCGCCGGATTCTCGCCGATGAAATAGGTCATCGTATTCATCAGCACCGGGATCAGCAGCGCGGCGGTAACCGTTTTCGCACCGAACATCCGCCCGAACACTTTCAGTCCGATCAGCAGCAGCGGAATATCGAACATCAGGCCGAACGTACCCACCTGTATCGACGGGAACAGCGCATGGAGCACGATACCCAGACCGTAGACGCCGCCCGGTACCACCTGGTAGGGATTCATGAACAACACGAAACCGGCCGACATCAGGATCGAGCCGCAAACCAGCCACAATACCGACTTGATTCGCCGCCGCGATGCGTACCGCCTGTATTTTTCCGTAAGAGCAAACTCCATAACACCCGACATTGTTAAATTTCTCGACAAAAGTAGCCAATATTGTTAAAACACGACACACATCCGTCGAAAAGCGTATCTTTGTGTACTTTTGTCTCAGGAATGCGCCGCATCCTGCATCGTTGCATTAATCAGACCAATCATGGCACTCAATATCTTACTGGTTATCGTCGCTTACCTGCTGGGATCGATCCCGAGCGCGGTATGGATCGGCAAACGTTTCTACGGCATCGACGTGCGCGAACACGGCAGTCACAACGCCGGGGCTACGAACACGCTGCGCACGCTCGGCCGGCGCGCGGCGCTCCCGGTCTTCGCGATCGACATCCTCAAAGGGTTCACAGCAGTGATGCTCTCCCACCTGTCGGGATACGCGCCGGGCAGCGATGCGATGTTCAATTTCAAAATCATGTTGGTAGCCGCCGCGGTAGTGGGCCATATCTTCCCTATCTTCGCCGGGTTCAAGGGTGGCAAGGGCGTCGCCACACTGGCCGGCGCCGTCGCCGGAGTCTACCCTCCCGCCGTCGGGCTATGCCTCATCGTTTTTATAATCGTACTGGCACTCTCGCATTACGTATCGCTCAGCTCGATGAGCGCCGGAATCGCCTTCCCGATCTTTATCGTCCTCGTTTTCGGTGAACGCTCCGCCTCGCTGATCGTTTTCAGCTGCGTAATCGCCGTGCTACTGCTGCTGACCCACCGCAAGAACATCGGGCGGCTCATCCATCACACCGAATCGAAAATCTATCTCGGCAAGAGAAAAGACGCTTAAACGACTCTACAGCAAAGTCAATTCCTCACCCGGAGTAAGATTCGCCTCGAAAACTTCGCCCGGCGGACATACGACGCCTTTAGCTTCGATCGGACGGGAAAACGTATTGAGCACGCGCAGCGGACCGCCGACCGTCGAACACACTTTCACTTCCGACACTTTGCCGTCCCGCATCGCCGCTGAAACCAGAAATGCCCCTTCGGTCCGCAGCGTACGGAACGAAACATCCTTCCACGACGGCGGAATCGCCGGAAAAATGCGAACGGTTCCGGTATGGCTTTGCAACAGCATCTCCTGCAGCGACGAAGCGAACGCCATATTCCCCTCTAGCGTAAAAGGCCGGTACGTAAAATTCGATTTGCCGCTCCGGCTTTGGTCGCCGTTGGCATGGAAGCTGTTCTTCAGGCAAAAGCATTGTGCGAAATCGCGCAGCGCGGCCGCAGCCCGCTCCCCGTCGCCCATACGGGCCCACATACCTCCGACCCAACTGTACGAATACCCGCACCACCATTCGGGCCCAATCCGCTCGAGCGTCTCCATGCTGTTTTGCAAAATCCTCCGCACACTGTCGCCCTGCGACGGATCGAGCAGTCCGAGCGGATGGAACGCCATCAGGTGGGAGAAATGGCGGTGCGATTCCGTATAAGGCAGCCCCTCTGCGAAATTAAGGCCGCTCTCATCGTACACATAATCGCCCCACTCGCTGCCGACCTGCCGCCAATGGGCCGCTTCGTCACTTTTACCCAAAGCACCGGCCAACTCGGCCGCCTTGTCGAATGTGAACCGGGTCAACGCGAGATCGTAATTGGTCATCGTCGGGAACCACGCCTCCCGGCGGTTATCGTTGATCTCGGGCGAGGAACCGAGCGGCAGCCTACGGCGGCCCTGCGCATCCTTCACCGACAGCTGCTCAAGGAAAGTCGCCGTCCCGGCGATCCACGGATAGGCGCGCTCCTCGAGGTAAGTACGGTCGCCGCTATAACGCCAGTGCAGGTAAAAATGGTGTCCGAGCCACGCCGAAACGGTCGGCGACATCGAATACTGGCACCATCCGCCCATCGGTTCGCCGTCGAGCGTCGTCACCCCCGGCACATTCAGTCCTCCACGCCCGAAAAATCCTTCCGTATAACGTCGGAAAGCGTCGCGGTGACTCCACAGCCAGTTCGTGAAACCGATCTCCTCGTCCAGGTGGTTAGCCCCGTATGCCGGCCAATAGCTCAATTGCGTATTCAGGTCGTGGTGAAAATCCCCTTTCCAGGGCGGCAACTTCCCGTTGTCGGCCGTCCAAACGGCCTGCAACGTAATCGGCGGCATATCGGCGCGTGCCGCCGAGCCGAATTTGTACTGCTCCAGATACCACTGCTTTTCCAGCACGCTGTCGGGCAACGAAACGACCGATTTGTCCCAGAACCGCTGCCACCAGGCGCGGTGCACCTT
Source organism: Alistipes indistinctus YIT 12060 (assembly GCF_025144995.1). Taxonomy (NCBI): domain Bacteria; kingdom Pseudomonadati; phylum Bacteroidota; class Bacteroidia; order Bacteroidales; family Rikenellaceae; genus Alistipes; species Alistipes indistinctus. Next base: position 919,309 of record NZ_CP102250.1, read on the forward strand.
ATAGGCGTCCGCATACCCTTCGCCGAGCGTTTCACGCACATCTGAGGCAATATTCTTCACACTGTTCCCGCCATAAGTGGACTGCACGCTCCAGACTCCTTCGATACCACCGCGCGTCTTTTTCCACGTCACGGCAATCGCATACTGGAACCCGTTCCATCCCGGTTGCACATAGGTGATCGTGCGGCCTTTCATGTGAACGACACCCTGCGGATAGCCGAGCGTATGGAGCTCCTGTCCCGAGTGGGCGTCGTCCTCGGCCGATGCTCCGGCCTGCGCATAGGCGGGCGCGACGATCTCCGGGCGCAGGCTGTCGATACCCGTAAAGCGGAACCAGCCGCACGGGCCGTCGGACTGAACAAAGGCCTCCAGCGTCCTGCCCGAAGGCCACCATACCTTGCAGACGGCATTTTGGACATAAAGCCGCACGGAGTCGGCCGCCCCCCAATCGGCCGTATGGAATTCGAGCGCCCCGGCGGGAATCTTGCTCGGCGCCGGAAGCCGGCCGTACGGTTCGTCCAACAACTCCTGCACGGTTCCGTAGGTATTGTTCTGCCACTGTTCGCAAATCCAATCGTAAACGGGCTTATCCCACGTCATCCCTTCGGTCGGGCGCAGGTCCCACAAATCGACCCGATCGAGCGAAAAGCGCAGCCGGTCGCCTTTCTGCCACACCAAAGCCCCGACCTGACCGTTGCCCAGCGGAACGGCTTCGTCCCATTTACCGGCCAACGAATCGAACACCAGATCATGCGGCGAAGGGGTATAACCCACCGGAGAACTTCCGCAACCCGAAAGTAACACCAGAAGGCTCAGCACCAACGTACTACCCGCCAATTGCCCCATCTTCCCGGAAGCGTTCTTGTACATATCCCCGTATTTGCTGCAAACGGCGATGAGGCCATGGATATAACCCGAAATTTTCATATTTGCTATCTTATAAATTTGTATATCTTTCATTTTCCGGAACGATAACCGACGCTATCATCAGACCGGTGCAATTGTTGGCACAGGCAATTGCGAAACTACGGACTTTCGCCGGAACAGACGCATCCTTCCCGTTTACCTATTTACCTATTCGGGCGGCGTTCAAACGCATGTATGCGTTGTAAAACGTTTTTCCTCAGGTTATCTCGATAAAGATCGAACTCCGCTACATGCAGATTTCCTTTAGGCAACAGCGCTTCGACACTGGGGATATAATATTTCTCCTCATCCACACCCTCCACAACGATCGCATGGACAACAGGATCGATAGCGGCGGTAAAACCCTGATAAGAGACGCCCGGAGTAGCATCCGTCTTCCAGTTCAAGGGATTTATGCACACGACATTCCCGTTGAACAATGGAGACACGGCTTCCCGTTTCGTTACGCTGTTAAATCCGATAACCACCCCTACATCCATCGAGTCTTTGGCGATCCGTAAATAAGGATAGTCATCGATCTCCTGCGGAGTGACCGTAAATCCGATGGCATAAACCGCAACCAGCCGCCGGTAGATCCCAGGCTCCATTTCACGTTTCAGCAATTCGATCACAGCCTTCGCCCCCTGACTATGTCCGGCCAGGATAAAAGGACGTCCTTCGTTACAATGCTTCAAATAATAACGGAAGGCATCCGCCACATCCCGGTAAGCCAACTGAAAACGCTTCCCGATAACCGCCGTATCCAAAGACAACCAGCTATCCATCGAGATCTGGCGATAATACGGGGAGAAAAAATTACAACTATCTGACAAGACACTCTCCGCCAACCGGACAGACGGATCTACCAACCCGCGTTGCCGGGGATCAAAAACATCCATATGGTGCTGTCTTCGCCCCGAACTATCCGTATAATCCCAAATACAGGTCGGCCCCACATAAAAAATGTCGACCTTCTTATCCCGTGGAGCCCGATTTCCCTCAAACCAACAGCTGCTATCGGAATAATCCAACCCTGCGCTCACAGGGTCCGAAGGACCCTTCCCGCAAGCGAAGACCAAAAAGAAGAAGCAAAGCGGATATATATACTTCGGGAGAACCTGAAACGGTTTCATACGTACACGCTGATTTAATGATTTTCCACATCCTGACTGTTCGCTGCGACAACCCGATACTCTTTCGGACGGCCCGGATACGACACATCCAACATAGCGGTTCCCCGGATAAAACAGGGAATCGTCCTTTTAAAATTAGCCGCCACGCTCCCGGTCACTTCAAAAATATCGTTTAAATATAGCGAAAATAGCGTAAATTTGTGAAAACCCTCAAAAGCGGAACGCTATGAAAATCGCATTGACCTGCATGTGTTCTTTATTGTTAACTTTTTGTGCCATGTCGCAAAATACCGAAATGAAACTGCCCGCTCCGCAGAAAACCGGCGGAATGCCGCTAATGGAAGCGCTTTCGAAACGGGCTACGAACCGTTCGCTCGATCCTGCCCGCTCGCTTTCCGACCAGCAACTGTCGAACCTGCTGTGGGCCGCATGGGGAATCAACCGCCCCGACGGACGGCGGACGGCCGCCTCGGCGATGAACCGCCAGGAGATCGACCTCTACCTCGTCGGCCGCAAAGCCGCCTACCTGTACGATGCCAAAGAACATTCGCTCAAATTGGTCGCCGAGGGTGACCACCGCAGCGAGGTAAGTTCGCAGGACTTCGCCAAGAACGGCGACTGGATCGTCATCTTCGCCGCCGATTACGACAAAATGGGCGGCGGGAACGAAGCCATTGCCGGCATCGACGCGGGCCTGATCGCACAGAACATATACCTCTATGGAGCATCGGAAGGATTGGGCGTCGTCGTACATGCCTCGGTCGACCGCGATACGATCTCAAAAGTGCTGAAACTGCGTCCCGCCCAGCACATCATGATCGCCCAAACCGTGGGTATTCCAACCAGATAGCATTCGCCCAAACAACCGGACTATGCCACATCCGCCGTTTACGGGCGACTACGCCGCAATCCTGAAAAAATACTGGGGACACGACACGTTCCGACCGTTGCAGCTCGAGACAATCGAATCGGTCGCCGCGGGGCGTGACACGCTCGTGCTGATGCCCACCGGCGGCGGCAAGTCGGTCATCTACCAGGTACCGGCGCTTGCGTCCGAAGGAGTATGCATCGTTATCACGCCGCTCATTTCGCTGATGAAAGACCAGGTCGACCGGTTGCGCAGCCGCAGGATCCTGGCCGAGGCGATCCATGGAGGACGCGGGAGGCAGGAGATCGACCGCGTCCTCGACAACTGCATTTACGGCGACGTGAAGTTTCTCTATATCTCCCCCGAACGGGTCGACAGCGAACTGTTTCGGATGCGCTTCGCGAAGATGAAAGTTTCGCTGATCGCCGTGGACGAGGCGCACTGCATTTCGCAGTGGGGGTACGACTTCCGGCCCGCCTACCTGCAAATCGCGCGGCTGCGCGACCTGCAGCCCGAAGCGGCGATCCTCGCGCTGACTGCTTCGGCGACGCCTAAAGTGGCGGCCGACATCATGCAACACCTGCGCTTTCGCGAGCCGAACCTCAAACAGATGAGCTTTGCGCGGGCGAACCTCTCCTACGTGGTACGCCGCACCGAAGACAAGCGCGAACACCTGCTGCGTATCGTGAACAACGTACCGGGTAGCGGAATCGTTTATGTCCGCACGCGGGAAAAGACCGAGACCGTCGCCAAATTCCTGCAGGAAAACGGGATCGAAGCCGACAGCTACCACGGTGGCATGGGTTACCTGACCCGCAGCCTCAAACAGGAGAACTGGACCGGCGGCAAGACGCGGGTGATCGTTGCGACCAATGCATTCGGCATGGGCATCGACAAAGCGGACGTACGCTTCGTGATTCATTACGACATCTGCGACTCGCTCGAAGCCTATTACCAGGAGGCCGGGCGCGCCGGACGCGATGGACGCCCGGCCTATGCCGTTATGCTGCTGTCGGGCGACGATCCGTCACGCGTGGCCAACCGGCTGAGGCTCGAATTCCCACCCGTCGACACGATCCGCACCATTTACGAAGGGCTGTTCAACTATCTGCAGGTGGCCATCGGCGAAGGCAAACACCGCGCTTTCGCATTCAACATCCACGAATTCGCGGCACGGATGAAACTCTTCCCCCCCACCGTAGTCAACGCACTGAAAATCCTGCAGCAAAACGGTTACCTGATCCTTACCGACGAGACCGACAACCCGCCGCGCATCCGGTTTATCGTGCAGCGCGACGACCTTTACCGCATGCGAGTCACGCGGCGCGAACTCGACCATATCCTCACCGTGCTGCTGCGCCAGTACACCGGTCTGTTCAGCGACTTCGTCCCGATCGACGAGCAGGAGCTGGCACAGCTCTCCGGCTACACGGTAAACCACATACACGAACTGCTCAGGCAATTGTGGCAACTGCACGTAATCCGCTACATCCCCGGCAACCGCAGCCCGATGCTGATCCTTTCCGAAGAGCGGCTGCCCGGAGCCGACGTGCGCATCTCGCCCGAAAGCTACAAACGCCGCCAGGAAGTGGCGCAGGAACGGATCGACGCCGTATTCCGCTATGCAGAAAATGAGACCGAGTGCCGCAGCCTGGTGATACAAAACTACTTCGGAGAACAGACCGACCTCCCCTGCGGACGCTGCGACATTTGCCGCGAACGTCGCAAACACACGGAACCGCAAAGCAGTGCGGCACGTCGCGACGAAATCCGCAGGCAAATCGCCGAACGGCTCGCGGCCGGCCCGCTCGACCTGAAAACGCTCGCCGGAGGCATCCGCTACGAAATAGACGCGTTGCTCGGCGAAGTGGCAGCCATGACCGCCGAAGGGAAAATAATCGAAGAGAAAAGCGGAAAACTGCGGATAAATCGGTAACTTTGGGGCGCAATGCCAAAATTCCAGGAGAGCATAACCAACGAGGAGGTCAACGGACTGCCGGTCGGCGCGTTCAGCGGCGAGATCGTCGTCGTCGACACCCCGGCGGCGTTCGAAGAGGCCTGCGCCTACCTGGCGACCCAGCCGCTGATCGGGTTCGACACCGAAACACGGCCCTCTTTTTCGAAAGGCGTTACCAACAAAGTCTCCCTGCTGCAGCTCTCCTCGGGCGAACGCGCATTCCTGTTCCGCCTCAACAAAATCGCCCTTGAAAAACCGCTGCTCCGGCTCATGGAATCACCGTCCGTGACCAAGATCGGCGCGGCGATCCGCGACGACCTGAAGGGTCTCCAAAAACTCCGCCATTTCACGCCGAAGGGCTTTATCGACCTGCAAAGCATCGTAGGACAATACGGCATCACCGACCTGAGCCTAAGAAAAATGGCAGCCATCACCCTGCAAATCAAAGTATCGAAAGCTCAGCGCCTGAGCAACTGGGAAGCGGCGAACCTCACTCCTGCCCAACAGCTTTACGCTGCCACGGACGCCTGGGTCAGCCGCGAGATCTATGTCCGGCTAATCCGGTAACCCGGTACACCCTTACCATCCATAATCCTTCACCCGTGACCGATTCCGTTTCAACACTCCCGACACCCCAGACACCCTCAACGCCCACAGCACGGCTGATCCTCAAACGCGGCAAAGAAGAGTCGCTGATGCGTTTCCACCCATGGGTTTTCTCCGGTGCCATCTACCGGATGGAAGGTTCGCCCGCCGAGGGCGACCTCGTAGACGTGTACACGTCCGAAAGACAATTCATCGCACGGGGCCATTACCAGATCGGCTCGATCACGGTACGGGTACTTTCGTTCGCCGAAGAGGCGATCGACCAACGGTGGTGGAATGCCCGGATCAGAGCGGCATACCGCATGCGTGAGGCGCTGGGCCTGGCCGAAAACCCGCAAACGACCTGTTACCGGCTCGTACACGGCGAAGGGGATTCGCTGCCGGGGCTGGTCGTGGACATTTACGGCCGTACGGCGGTCATCCAATGCCACAGCGTAGGGATGTACCGCAGCCGCAAGGCGATCGGCGAAGCGCTCCGGGAAGTGTTCAGCGACCGGCTGACCGCACTTTTCGACAAGAGCGGCGGCACACTACCCTACAACGCGGGGCTCGGTGCACAAGACGGCTACCTGTGGGGAGAACCGGCCAAGACAGAGAACCCGGTATTGGAGAATGGCTGCCTGTTCCGGGTAAACTGGGAGCAGGGACAAAAAACAGGTTTTTTCATCGACCAGCGCGAGAACCGCGAACTGGTCCGCCGCTATGCAAAAGGCAAGACAGTACTCAACACGTTCTGTTACACCGGGGGATTTTCGGTCTATGCCCTCTCCGGAGGAGCCGCGCAGGTCGATTCGGTAGACAGCTCGGAAAGGGCGGTACAACTGGCGGCAGAGAATATCGCACTCAACTTCGGAGAACAGGCGCCGCACCGCGCGATCGCGCAAGACGCGTTCGAGTACCTGCGCGGCATGGACGGCCGTTACGACCTGATCGTCCTCGACCCGCCCGCCTTCGCCAAACACCACAAGGTCCTCGGCAACGCCCTGCAAGGCTACAAGCGACTCAATACGCAAGCTTTCCGGCAGATTAAACCCGGCGGAATCCTCTTTACATTCAGCTGTTCGCAGGCCGTAAACCGCGAACAGTTCCGCATGGCGGTCTTCTCAGCCGCAGCCATCGCCGGTCGCCGTGTCCGGATCCTGCACCAGCTCACGCAGCCGGCTGACCACCCGGTCAACATCTACCATCCCGAGGGCGAATACCTCAAAGGGCTCGTGCTGTATGTGGAATAGCAGACGGGAAAGCTGATCCGGACAAGCTGTGTTTCGATACGAGAGAGAGTACGTCTGATCTCTTATACGACAAGTTGCTTTGCACCCATTCCGTTCGCGGCATCGAGGATTCCGCAATAAAAGGATAAGGACGAAAGGAAACCTGGGTTTCCTTTCGTCCTTATCCTTTTCTGCTTCTGAAATTATGTATCAAGTGGCCCGGTTATCCCGGTAACTAATACCGAAACGGTATCGATACAATATACCGCCAATAACCCCGGCACCAAGAAGATCCCGAAAGAATTACAACAACCCCTTCGCTTTTTTCTCCTTGATTTTTTCCAGCATATCGGCCGACATCGAAGTGAGATCCCATTTCGGAGCCCAGCCCCACTCCTCGCGCGCGCAGGTATCGTCCAGCGAGTTGGGCCAGCTGCGGGCAATGCTCTCTTTGACCGGATCCACGTTATAATCCATTGTAAAGCCCGGAACGAGCTTTTTGACCTCGGCGCAGATGATCTCCGGGGTAAAGCTCATCGAAGCGATATTGAAGCTGTTGCGGTGCACCAGTTTCGACGGGTCGGCTTCCATCAGTTCGACACAGGCGCGCAGCGCATCGGGCATATACATCATATCCATGTAGACATCCGACGGTACCGGACAGGTAAATTTACCGCTCTTGACCGCCTCGTAGAAAATCTCGACGGCATAATCCGTAGTGCCGCCACCGGGCAGCGTCAGGCTCGAAATCAGCCCCGGGAAACGCACGCTGCGCGTGTCCACCCCGAAACGGGTGTGGTAATAGTCACCCAGCAATTCGCCGGTTACCTTGCAGACGCCATAGATCGTCGTCGGGCGCATCAGCGTGTCCTGGGGAGTCTTGTCTTTCGGCGTCGACGGGCCGAACGCACCGATCGAACTGGGCGTAAACAGCGCGCAATTGTTCTCCCGGGCAATCTCGAGCGAGTTCATCAGCGCACCGATATTGATCTCCCACGCCTTCTGCGGGATCTTTTCGCCCGTGGCGCTGAGCAGTGCGACCAGGTTAAAAATCGAATCGATCTTGTACTTGCTGACAATCCCGGCATACGCTTTCGCATCGAGGGCGTCGAGCAATTCGAAAGGTCCCGCCTCGCCCAATGCTTTACTTTCACGCATATCGGACGCCACGACGTTGGCATCCCCGTAAATGCTCCTCAGATAAGTGGTCAGCTCCGATCCGATCTGGCCGCCGGCCCCAACGATCAATATCTTTTTCATAACTTTCGGTTATAATTTTGTTGTTTTTGCTCTTTCGGACTGCGATTTTTTCCTTCGCCGACGCAAAAATACCTTTTTTCGTCGAAAAACGGCTCTGTAAAGTGTTTTTTATTATCAAAAACACCATTGCCCGGAAAGCACATACATTGCCGGGCAGGGAACGACCAACACTGTCAGCATGAACAGTCTGAAACCGGACAACACAAAAATCAATAGAAGACTCTTTTTCACCAGTATTTTTCAACGATGTAAATAAAGATCGGAATAACAGGAAAGAGCAGGATTATCCACGATTAGAAATTGTTTCGAAACGAGCACGAAAAGGCCTTTGCCATGCAGAGCGTCCGCCCTGATCAAGATATACCATTCATATACAACTCAATATAACGAAATTCTATCTATCACATACCACCGCCTCCTTCGTTGCGGGCCGCTAAAACCACATGAAACTATGTAAGAAAACCGACATACATAGAAAATCAACACAATAATCTATCTATAAATATATTACACTATTAAAAACAGAACACAGCCTGCATATACGAATAAATAATTTCACTGAAATCGCCGTTAGTTTTGCAGAATTCAAAAATGATGTTTACTTTTGTCCCCGCTGAAAGGGTATTAGGCCTGCCGATGTAGCTCAGTTGGCCAGAGCAGCTGATTTGTAATCAGCTGGTCGGGGGTTCGAATCCCTCCATCGGCTCTGTTCTTTCTTTAATTATCCGGGCGGATACCAGAGTGGCCAAATGGGGCAGACTGTAAATCTGCTGTCTTCGACTTCGGTGGTTCGAATCCATCTCCGCCCACACTCAATTTTTGCGGAAGTAGCTCAGTTGGTAGAGCATTAGCCTTCCAAGCTAATGGTCGCGGGTTCGAATCTCGTCTTCCGCTCCAACCGCGCGGTAGGTTCGCGCAGATAATGCAACGTTGCTGTTGTAGCTCAGTGGTAGAGCACTTCCTTGGTAAGGAAGAGGTCACGAGTTCAATCCTCGTCAACAGCTCTTTGAATCAAGCGATTATGATTTGATCATAGTCGCTTTTTTCATACCCGTATCCTGGCTCCGTATCGTCGTTCCGGTCGTTTTTTCATGAACCGGGAAAACAAACCGACGGAAATTGCTATCTTCGCACTCCGGGCCGCCACGAGGTTTCCCGGCATTCGTTCATTCAAAACTACACACTGCTATGAAACGCATCTGCGTCCTGTTCACCGCACTCATCCTGTGCGGACATATCGAGGCGGCCGAACGGGTCGTCTGCGTCAATCCGCCCAAGGGCGGAGCTCCGCAAGGGGCCGTTCTCGCCTCCACACTGCAAAAGGGAATCGATCTGGCCGGAAAATACCGCCAGAAAGGTGACCAGGTCACACTGCTGATCGGCGAAGGCACCTACCGGCTCACGAAAACGTTGGAGATGACCGCTGCCCAATTGGGCGCTCAGGGAAACCAGTTGGTCGTGCGGCCGATGGACGGAGCATCGGTAACTTTCCTCGGCGGTATGGATGTTCCCCTGACCCTGCTGGAAAAAGCACCCGCTTCGGAAATCCGGGTCCGGGACGAAATACGCGACAAAATCTACAAGATCGACCTGCGCAAAGCAGGCGTAAAACAGATCGGCGACCTGCGCAACGTCGGTGCCGGGCGCCCCTCGCTGCCGGCATGGACGGAAGTATTCATCGACAATGAGCCCCGCCGCATCTGCCGCTGGCCGAACGATACGATGGAGCTGATGGGTAAAGTAATCGACAAGGGATCGATTCCACGCTACGGCGATTTTGCGAACAAAGGCGGCACGTTCGAATACTGCGGCAACCGGCCTTCAACGTGGAAAAGCAAACCCGAATGGCTCTCCGGCTACTTCGCATGGGGCTATGCCGACGATATGCTGAAGGTGGCTAAAATGGACACCGTAGCCAAGACGTTTACCTTTGCAGAAGCGGGCATGTACGGCCTGATTTCGGGCGAAGACTACAACCGCTGGTTCGTGATGAACATGCTCGAAGAGCTCGACACGCCGGGAGAATACTACCTCGATGTCCCGAACCAAACGGTTTGGGTCTACCTGGATAAAATTCCCGAGTCAATAAAGGTATCGTTGCTGGCGGAACCGATGCTTTCCATCGAAGGGGTCGAAAACGTAGAGGTGCGGGGAATCTCGTTCGAATGCACGCGCGGAGCGGGCATCTATATGGAGCGCACCGAACGAACCGTCGTGCGCGGCTGCCGTTTCCGCAATATCGGGACACAGGCCGTTCTCGTCGGCAAAGGGAATGCACCCTTCGACTATTACGGACAGCAGGTAGGCAAAGAGTGGCCGCAGGTATCCGGCATGCTGGGATCGATGCCGCTGGTGATGTGGCAGCATCCGTCGCTTGACCGGCAGGCGGGACACAACAACGGCGTGGTAGACTGCGTCATCTACAACGTGGGCGGCGGCGGCATCAACATGGGCGGCGGCAACCGGCTTACGCTCGAACTGGGCGGAAATTACGTTCAGAATTGCAGCATATCCCATTACAACCGCATTGAAAAATCATCGCGCCCGGCTATCTACATCTGCGGCGTAGGCAACCGTATCAGCAACTGCGAGATTTTCGATGCACCTTCGACGGCCATCCAGTTTAACGGCAACGACCACCTGATCGAATACTGCAACATCCACAACGTTTGCAGCGAAATCGACGACCTCGGCGCAATCTACAACGGACGGGACAAAACAGAACTGGGCAACAAACTCATGTACAATTATGTACACCACCTGAGCGCCAAACACCGTGTAGCCGGGTTCTACCACGACGACGGCGCCTGCAACATGACCGTAATCGGCAACATCCTCTACAAGGCGGGACTGCATCCCGTGTTGGTGGGAGGCGGTTCTGACCACTATTATGAAAACAATATCTTCATCGACTGTCCTTACGGACTCTATATCGACGACCGGATGACGCACTGGGGCGACAACGACGATACGAACAACACGTTCAAGAGCCGCTTCGCAGAGGTCAATGCCTCGCAACCTCCCTACTCCACGAAATATCCGTTCATCCTCGATTACATCAACAACGACTACCACAACCCCGTTCGGAACAATTTCACGCGCAACCTCTTCTACAACGTCACCACGCTGGTCCGTGCAGGGGAACGTCCCTACGAACGCGCCTATTACAACATGACCAACAGCTGGATTACCTGGAGCGGACACGGTTACCCGGCTCCCGGATTCGTAGATGAGGCGAACGAAAACTGGAACCTGAAACCCGATGCCGAAGTCTTCAAACAGATCCCGGGCTTCAAGGCCATTCCTTTCGACAAGATCGGGTTCACGATGCCGGCCAATACGTGGAAAGACTGACAAGCGGAAACTTTCCCCGAAAGAGGCGGCAAATTCATTACGGAAAACGCGGATACCATATGGTATCCGCGTTTTTAATTCAACCGGCATTTTCCGAAATCCGGCCTGCTCGGCACGTCCCGGCCGGACCTATTCGATCCCGAGGAAATGGAAAGGCGCCGTTGCGACGAACTCCGCGGCGGTATTGCCCGCATAAGTCTTACCGTGATTCAGGTCCAGCATTTTGACAGGCGCTCCAGGCGAAAAATCGACATCCTTGAAATCGACCCAAAAGATATTGGGATAAAACGTCGATTCATAAAAATAGATTTTGCTTTTCTGGTCGGAGAGCGTACGCCAACGGGTCGAGGAGATATTCGGTTCTCCGGGCGTGCTGATACCCAACGGCACCGAGCAATTGCGGATCACACTGAAAACAGCGGCCACCGCCTCGCGCGAATCTTTCACTTTGGGAATCGCGTCGATGTAAAACGATGCCCGGACAAAACGGTCGGCCGCACGGTTCGTCCCGGGAAGGAACGTTGTGCCTCCGATGGTGCGCCAATAGTCGTCGAGCGCCAGCTGCTGGTCGAACACCGGCGAGTTGGTCATCACTTGGTAGGCTTTGGAATGGTGGATATTCAGTTTCCCGCCGACGTATTCGAAAATGGCGTTGTCGCCCGTGGTATCCGAAATAGACAAATGCAACGTAGCCAGACGCGAACCGTCGGGCATCTGATCCGAAACCACCTCGAACCCACCCTTCGAAACTGCCGCTACCGCTTCGTCCACCGTCGCGAAATTATCGAGCATATACTGTACCCATGCGGCAATCGTGAGCCCCGGCTTTTGACCGTCCCATTTCGGGTATTCAGACTCGGCCAACCACAGCAGATTGGCCACCAGTCCTTTCTCATTCATGCCGTCGGTACTGCAAATCTCGTAAGCGGAAGCAACTACACTCCCGTATTTCGAGGTCCAATGTACCGAATTGTTCCCCGTTTCCCCGCTCCGGGACATGCCCCGCGGAAAAATCCACAAGTTCGTGTACGGGTCCTCCTTCCAGTCCATCGACCTGGCAGTCATCACCGTGCCATCCAAACCATTGTATACCACCCGCGTACAGGCGTCTGTCCGGGACAAAGCGGCAACCGACAAGATCAGCGACAAACCAAATGCAACTTTATTAGGTCTCATATTTCTTTTTTTTGCAATCTTGGGTTGTTATACCGCAAAGTCCGAACCAAAAAACGCCAGCAACTCCCCTATAAACGATTATATCGGACCGCATTCCCGGAAATCTGCATAAATATGCGTAAATTCGCAGTAGCAACCTGTTCCGCTTTCCGATGAATAGATATACGACCTTTCCGACCCGCACGCCGCTCCACGTCTGGACAATCGCGCTGCTTATCCTGCTCTGTACGGCCTGCAATGGACCGCAGCCCGAAGACCTTACCGCCCCGGGCGTAAGCCTCGAACTGGCCCGTTACCGCAAAACACGCTACCAGAATATCCGCTACGACCTGCACTTCAACCTTCCCGGCAACCGCGCCGACAAGGTGACCGGAAAAGCCCGTATCACGTTCACACTCGATAAACCCGACGCACTGATTGCAGATTTCCGCGGCGATACGTCCCAAATCCATAGCGTCGTACTAAACGGACAGCAAACGCCTTATTCGTTAACCGACGAACACATCGTCATCCCCCGGTCGGCCCTCCGCAAGGGAGAGAACACCCTCGACGTAAGTTTCACGGCCGACGACCAATCGCTCAACCGGCGTGACGATTTCCTCTACACCCTGCTGGTGCCGGACCGGGCCCGGACTCTTTTCCCCTGCTTCGACCAACCCGACCTGAAGGCCCGGTTCACACTAAGCCTCGAACTGCCGGCCGAGTGGAAAGCGATTGCCAACGGAGCCACAGCCCGGACCGACACGTTGAATACCGCATCCGGACCTACAGCCGGAACCGAGACCTCCGGTAGCGGTCCGGCTCGGACGGCTGCCCGAGCCGGCAGCCAAATGGCCGCCGGAGCCGAAACGACCGGAGCCCGCAAGCGAATCTCTTTCCACGAAACCGAACCGATCCCCACCTACCTGTTCTCATTCGTGGGCGGGCGGTTCGAACGGGTCACCGAAAACCGCAACGGCCGCAGTATATCGCTGTACCACCGCGAAACCGATCCGCAGAAAACGGCCCAATGCCCTGAAATCCTCGGACAGGTATTCCATGCGCTCGACTGGCTGGAAACATATACCGGAGTACCCTATCCGTTCGCCAAATACGACCTGATCGTCATCCCCGGTTTCCAGTACGGCGGTATGGAGCACATGGGGGCGACACTCTACGCCGACCGTTCGATGTTCCTCGAAAACAATGCGACGACCGAAAACCGCATGGCGCGAGGCAGCCTGATCGCGCACGAAACGGCGCACATGTGGTTCGGCGACTACGTGACGATGCAGTGGTTCGACGACGTCTGGACCAAAGAGGTTTTCGCGAATTTCTTCGCTGCGATGATCGTGCGCGAACAGTTCCCGCAGATCGACCACCGGCTCAACTTCATCCGCTCCAACGTACCGGGAGCCTACGGCGAAGACCGCACTGCGGGAAGCACGGCCATCCGGCAACAGTTACCGAACCTTTCCGATGCGGGATTGCTGTACAGCCAGATCATTTACAGCAAATCCCCGGTGGTCATGGAGATGCTTTTCACCAAACTGGGGCCTGAAAAATTCCGCGACGGCATCCGCGAGTATCTGGCCGACCACCGTTACGGCAATGCCACATGGGACGACCTGATCGCCGTTCTGGACTGCCGATGCGACGAAGACCTCGCCGCATGGAGCCGGGTATGGGTCGACGAAAAAGGAATGCCGACGATCGACATGACCCGGCATGAAAACAGGCTCCGCATCATGCAAAGCGATCCGTTCGGACGCCGTCTGGCGTGGAACCAACCGCTGCAGCTGCTCGCTTTCGGCGACGGGAACGCCACGGATACCCTGCAATGCCTGCTCGACGGACCGGAAACGGAACTCGTCCTCCCTGCCGGAACCCGCTGCGTGCTGCCCAATGCGGACGGACGCTCCTACGGCTACTTCCGGCTGGACAGCGTCACATCGGAATACCTGATGAAACGCCTGACCGGCTTGCCCGACGACGTGGCCCGGCTCTCTGCACTGATTACGCTGAACGAAAACCTGCTCGGGGGCACGATTGCCCCGCAACGGTTTCTCCGGGCGATGATCGCCTACCTTCCGCAGGAACGCAACCAACAACTGTTCACACAAGCGCTCACCTACATCCGGGGTTGTTTCGGCCTATACTACGACGAAACGGCCTCTCCCGAACTGGAAGGTGCTTTATGGGAGATCGCGCAAAACGATCCCGACCGCCAGCGGCGCATCATGGCAACCCAGGCTTGGTGCGGTATCGCCCGCAGCCCGCAGGCGATAAACACGCTTTACGAATTATGGGACGATGAACGGTTAGCGAACCGGATGCTGCTCGGCGAAAACGACCTGACAAACCTCTCATACACGCTCGCATTGCGTTTCCCGGACCGGGCTGCAGCGATCATCGCGCGTCAAGGGGCACGCATCACCAATCCCGACCGGCAAAAACAGTACGCTTACATCGCACCGGCCGTATCGCCTTCGGCTTCGGTCCGCGATTCGGTGTTCCGCAGCCTGCTCGACCCGGCGAACCGGAGCATCGAACCGTGGGCCTGCACGGCACTCTCCCTGCTGAACCATCCGGTACACGGCGCCCGTTCGGCCGCGTATATCCGTCCGGGACTCGAAGAGTTGCAGGAAATACAACGTACGGGGGATATTTTCTTTCCCCGTAAGTGGACGGCCGCCCTACTGGGCAGCCAACATTCGGAAGCAGCCGCTACGGCCGTAGATGCCTTCATCGCCGACCATCCCGGTTATCCGCCGCTGCTGGGCAGCAAAATCCTCCAACAGGCCGACCTGCTTTTCCGGTTATGGAACCGGAATGCACAGAACCGCCCAACTTCGGATCACACCTCCGAATAAGAGACTGAAACCCGAACTATACCATCCGAACTTATATCGGCAGGTTCAGCGTAAAAGCTGTTCACGGATCGATCCGGCCCCGGTACCGGGTCAGTTCCGGGTATCGCGTGTAAAAAGATAGCGTTCGGGCCCCGAGGCGGCCTCATTGAAACGAAATCCTTCCCATTCGAACCCCTTGAGGGCTTCAGGCGTCTCGATACGCTGCTGAAGAATATAGCGGGTCATTTCGCCCCGTGCCATTTTCGCATAAGTCCGCACCGTTTCGAACCGGCCGTCGCGCCGTTCCTGAAACTCCGGCGTCACTACGCGCACCTGCCCGCGGATACGGTCCATATCGAGCGCTCCCAACACATCGAGGCTCGCCAGATTGACCAGTACGCCGCCGGCACCGCGTACCGTACCGATCAACGGATCGGTAAGCAGCGGCCGCCAATAATCGTACAGGCTGCCCGGCATACCGGGCAGTTTCAGCCCGAAAGCGATACGATAGGCTTTGATCCGGTCGAACGGGCGGACCAACCCGTAAAGAGTCGAAATCATCCGTACGTGCGACTGGGCATATTCGAGATCCGGAACGGAGAGCGTCGCAGGATCTATATGTTGGAAAACGCTGCCGACATAAGCGAGAATCGCCTGCTTGGCCGGCGTGGAAGGGTCGTCGAAATTTTGATAACGCAGATAATTCTCCTGCGCAAGCTTAGGACTTACCTTCAATAACGTCGCGAGGTCTGCAGCCGAATAGCGGCGCATCTTGGCCGCGAGCAATTCGGCATCGTTACGGAATTCGGGGTCCGTAACAGGTAGTCCTGCCGGGGCCGGCGACATATCCATCATTTTGGCGGGAGAAAGAATAATTAACATAATCGGGTGTTTTATTGCATAAAAATATTCTATAACTTCGATACAAAGTCTGTTTTTCAAAAAGATACAAATATGATACCCGATTGGTATTTTCACTGCAAATCCACTGCCGAACCGATCGGGAGCATCTCGGTGACAGTCATTTCCCTTTTTCCGCCCCCGGCTTGGCAGGCTATTTGATACGATTGTACATACAAATCATCCGCAATCGTATGTAAAATTATATAAAAGAACCGAATCAATTATGAAAGCTATCGTTCACAAAGCAAACACCCGCGGCTATTTCGACCACGGCTGGCTCCAAACCGCACATACCTTCAGTTTTGCGGATTATTACGATCCCGAGCGGGTCCATTTCGGCGCGCTGAGGGTTCTCAATGACGACCGCATCGCACCGGGAACGGGTTTCGGCATGCACGCCCACCGCAACATGGAGATCGTCAGCATTCCGCTCCGGGGCGGGCTCGAACACCGCGACAGCATGGGCCATGTGTCGGTTCTGCACAAAGGCGAGGTCCAGGTCATGAGCGCCGGTACCGGCGTCCACCACAGCGAATCGAACCTATCGAAGGATGAAACCACCGAATTCCTGCAAATCTGGGTAGTCCCGGCCGTGGAAAACGTCGAACCGCGCTACGTCAACGCGCCGATAGAGAAATTGATCGTACCGAACCAGATCAGCACCATCGTTTATCCCTATTCGGCCCACCACCCCGAAGAGAATGAAAAACGCCTGTGGATCTACCAACGGGCATGGTTCTCGATCGCCAAACTCGACAAAGGTAAGAAGGTACATTACCGGCTTTACAATGCGGACAGCTTCGGCGTATATCTTTTTGTCATAAACGGCGCCATAGACGCTGAAAGTTATGCGCTCGAAAAACGCGACGGAATCGGAATCGGAGACGCCGAAGAGTTCGACATTACCGCCCGCGAGGATTCGACCGTACTGCTGATCGAAGTTCCGCCGGTCGAATAACATCGCCCCGCACAACCACACCTCAGCCCTTCCGCCATACGGAAGGGCTTTTTTACGGATTATCGGTTTTGTTTCTTACATTTGCTCCGGACCGTTACCCATCGCTCCGACCAGCGGCGAGCGGGCGATATTCAATCATTCAACTCATTCCGGATCCATGCCTCAGCTCACAGGAAATATCGTCGATCTGATCAGACGGGAGATCTACCCCGGCACCGTCACGATTGCCGACGGGCGAATCGCCCGCATCGACAGGTTCGGCAATACCCCGGCAGACGACTCTCGGCACAACGGAAGCCTGCCGTTCCTGCTTCCGGGTTTTATCGACTCACACGTCCACATCGAAAGTTCGATGCTCTCCCCGGCCTTATACGGACACACCGCGCTGGGACACGGCACTGTCGCCATTGTGGCCGATCCTCACGAAATCGCGAACGTCTGCGGGACCGATGGAATCCGGTACATGGTCGAACAAGCCCGGCGTACGCCGCTGAAGATCCACTACACCGTCCCGTCGTGCGTTCCGGCCACGCCGTTCGAGACGTCCGGCGCAACCCTCGACAGTCGTACGGTCGAAGAGCTGTTGGAGTCGGGCGTTTTTGTCGCACTGGGCGAAATGATGAACTATCCCGGCGTCCTCGGTGGCGATGACCAGTGCATACGCAAAATCGAAGCGGCCCGGCGCCGGGGAATACCCGTGGACGGCCATGCACCGTTACTGGAAGGAGCGGATTTACGCCGGTATATCGGCACGGGCATCTCGACCGACCACGAGTCCTGCTCGCTGCGGGAGGCCCGGGAGAAGATCGACGCCGGAATGATGATCCAGATCCGGGAGGGCAGCCAAAGCCGGGAATTCGACACGTTGATCCCCCTGCTGGGTTACCGTCCGGACCGGGTGATGCTGTGTACCGACGACCTGAAAGCCTCCGGACTGAGCCGCGGGCATATCAACCGGCTGGTGAGCCGGGCCGTCGCGCTGGGGTACGACCTGTTCGACGTACTGGCCGCTGCGACATTGAATCCCATTCGCCATTACAGGCTGAAAGTCGGATTGCTGCAACCGGGCGATCCGGCCGATCTGATCTGCTGCCCCGACCTGATTCATTTCACTCCTTCGCAGGTATGGATCGAGGGCAAACGGGTCGATACGCTCCCCGCTCCCGGAACCGACCGCACCGTCAATCACTTCCTGGCCGAACCGATCACGACCGGCATAATCGCGACATCCTCCGCCGGCAATGAATTGTTACGGGTCATTCGTCCCGAAGAGGGAACGCTGATTACCGGTGAAGAACTGATCCCGGCCGGGGAAAAAGGGCGCTACCAAAAGATGATCGTCCTGAACCGCTACGCCCCGCACGCTCCGGCGGCCATCGGCTACGTCTCCGGATTCAACCTGCAGGACGGAGCCTTCGGATCGACCATCGCGCACGACAGCCACAACCTGATCGTCACGGGCAGCAGCGACGAATTGATCGTGCAAGCCGCAAACCGGCTGATCGCCATGCAGGGCGGTATCGTCTGCTGCGACCGAGATACCATGACCGAAATGCCGCTGCCGGTCGGCGGCCTGATGTCGGATGCGGATCTCGGGACGGTCATCCGGCAATACGACCGGATCGAACGGCATATCCACGCACTGGGTTGTCCCTTCTCCACTCCGGTCATGCAGCTCGCCTTCCTGGCTCTTCCGGTGATCCCGTCGCTCAGGCTCACCGACCGGGGACTCTTCGACGCGACCCGGTTCGAATTTGTCTGAATAAAAGCCGTCTGATTCCGGGATTTTAACCGGTTTTCACTACTTTTGCGTATAGCTGTCGGCCCCCCGGCTGTGGAACCTTCAGTGAAATTTTCGCATAACCCCGATCACGTATGAATTTCGGATTCGTCAGAATAGCGGCCGCCACACCTGTCGTTCAAGTGGCCGATTGCCAGCACAACGTTTCACACATCGCCACGCTCGTCCGGCAAGCTGCCTCACAAGGAGCGGCCATCGTCGCCTTCCCCGAACTTTCGATCACAGGCTACACCTGTGGCGACCTGTTCACACAGCCCTTCCTGTTGCAGCAGGCCGAAGCCGCCCTGACCCAATTGCTGGAAGAAACGGCCCCACTGCCGCTGCTTTGCATAGCAGGACTGCCGGTAGCGCTCGACAACCGGCTTTACAATACCGCCGTCGTATTCAGCCGGGGACAAATCCTCGGCGCAGTACCGAAAAGCTACCTGCCCAACTACAACGAATTTTATGAAAACCGCTGGTTCGCTCCGGGAACCGAATCTCACGCAGAACGAATATCGCTCTGCGGGCAGGAAACTCCCTTTTCGACCCGCTTGCTGTTCGAATGCGGCGATGTATGCCTCGGCGTAGAGATATGCGAAGACCTTTGGGTACCCGTGCCTCCCTCATCGATGCAGGCCCTTGCCGGAGCAAACCTGTTAGTCAATATTTCGGCCAGCAACGAGATGGTCGGCAAACATGCCTACCTGCGTTCGCTTATCGAACAACAGTCGGCCCGCACGATGGCGGCCTACCTGTACAGCTCGGCCGGTTGCGGCGAATCGACCACCGACATCGTATTTGCCGGAAACGGCATAATCGCCGAAAACGGAGCGATCCTGCGTGAAAGCGAACGTTTCACATTCGGCGAACAGCTGACCCTGTGCGACGTGGACATCGAACGACTGATGGCACTGCGGCGCAAAACCAATACCTTCACATCGGAAAGTCCACAAAAGGAATACCGCCGCATCCGTGCCGGACTACCGGTTCAGGACTACACCCGGACTCCCCTGCTGCGGGAAATCAGCCCCTATCCTTTCATTCCAGGAAAAGACGCACACATCGACGAACGCTGTGAAGAGATTTTCAACATTCAGATCAGCGGTCTGGCCCAACGTATCCGCCATACGAACTGCCGCTCAGCCGTCATCGGCATTTCGGGAGGCCTCGACTCGACGCTGGCTCTGTTGGTTGCCGTCCGCACATTCGACAAACTCGGGCTGCCGCGCACATGTGTCACAGGGATAACCATGCCCGGTTTCGGGACAACGGGACGCACCTACAATAACGCACTCAGGCTGATGGAGACCCTCGGTATTACGATCCGCGAAGTAAATATCCGCGCAGCCTGCGAACAGCACTTTTCAGACATCGGACTGGACCCCGGCGACCGGAGTGTCACGTACGAAAATGCGCAGGCTCGCGAACGCACCCAAATCCTGATGGACATCGCCAACCAAACGGGCGGCCTGGTCATCGGCACGGGAGACCTTTCCGAACTGGCACTCGGCTGGGCAACCTACAACGGCGACCACATGTCCATGTACGGAGTCAACTGCGGAATTCCGAAAACGCTCGTCCGTCATCTGGTAGGATGGGTGGCCGCTAAAGGTCCTGATGAGGCAGCCCGACCGTGGCTGTTGGATATTCTCGACACCCCGATCAGCCCCGAACTGTTACCGGCCGACGGCAACGGGCAAATCGCCCAATGCACCGAAGAGTTGGTAGGTCCCTATGACCTTCACGATTTTTTCCTCTATTATTTCGTTCGGTTCGGCTTCCGCCCGGCCAAACTCTACCTGATGGCCCGGCAAGCATTCGCAGGCAAATATGAAGATCGAACGATCAAACGGTGGCTCATTACCTTTTTGCGCCGCTTTTTCTCCCAACAATTCAAACGCTCGGCACTACCCGACGGACCAAAAGTGGGTTCGGTAAGCCTCTCTCCGCGCGGCGATTGGCGTATGCCCAGCGATGCAAGCTGCACAATGTGGTTACACGAGGCCGAAAATCTGTAATTGCAAGCATATAACATCGCTATTGCAAACGTAAAGGAAGAGAAAACAGTACCATAACCTAACCGGAGCCGCTATTATGTCTACTCGCCCGAATACATACTCCGCCGGATTCTTGAATTAGGCCGTATCCGGCGCCGGCATTCAGAAAAATGCAAAAAAATCGCATGGAAATTTGGATTTTCAAATTTTCGTCGTACATTTGCATCACCGAAAACGATACAGGCTGCTAGCAGTCGGCATAGTTTGAGGAGTTCATAACATAATTGCGGAAATAGCTCAGTTGGTAGAGCACAACCTTGCCAAGGTTGGGGTCGCGAGTTCGAGTCTCGTTTTCCGCTCCAGAGGCTAAGACAGCGAAAGACGCTGTCGCGCCAAAATCAGACAAAAACCCTTTGAAACGATGTTTCAGAGGGTTTTTTTATGCCCTCTCCCAAGACATCGCAGGACATCGAAAAGCCATTTCCGGACAACTTGGTGTCCCCAAAGTGTCCCACTCGCGTGGTGCAACCTAAAAGTGGGACACTTTAGACGTAAGAGGTGGGACACTTTAGCGTGCTATAATCTGACGGACAAATCATTACCAAGACTAAACTGTTTGACTCCGGTTTATCTAATCTTAATTAAATGACAGGTAAACGGTATGAAAAGTACATTCAGAATCCTATTCCTTGCGAGGTGGGAATTGAAGAAAGAAAACGGTAAAGTGCCCCTATGCGCACGGATTACCATTGACGGCGAAAAGGTAAAGTTCAGCCTCAAAGCTGAGATATTCGGAAACCACTGGGATCCAAAATCAGGTAGAGCCAAGGGGCAAACAAAAGAAGCCCTGCAATTAAACCGCTACCTTGATAGCATCAAGGGGCAAATGATCATGCATTATCATAACCTCTCGGAGGCTAATGAGATCGTGACTGCCGCGATGGTGCGGGATGCTTTTCTCGGCACGAATATCAAAAGCAATACGCTGCTGACCGTGTTCGAAGAATTCAACGACCGGCAGGAAAAATTGATCGGTATTGACATCGCCCAATCCACCTTTAACAAATATGATCTGACCTATCGACGGCTGAAGGAATTCCTGAAAGTCAAGATGCGGAAAAACGATATCCTGCTTTGCCAGGTTGATCGCAATTTCGTAATGGACTTTGAAACGTGGTTGAAAACCGAATATAAACTCGACACCAACTCCTCGGAGAAACTGATGCGGATATTCAAACGCATTACTACCATGTGCTTCAAGAATGGCCAGATGCCGCGAGATCCATTTTGTGACCATAAACTCAAAAAAGTAAAGAAAGATCGCGGCTATCTGACCAGAACCGAACTGGAAAAGATTATCGATTTCAAACCCGATAGTAAGCGGCTCGAAAAGGTGCGCGACATCTTTCTGTTCTGCTGCTTTACCGGCTACGATTATTCGACAACTGCTGCCCTTACTGACAAGGAATTGGTCATGGACGATGATGGGCACGAATGGATCGACACCCATCGCATCAAAACAGGTACACCTTCAAAGGTCAAGCTTCTCGACATTCCTCTAACCATTTTGAAGAAGTACGAACTCAAGCGTGATGGCAATTACCTCCTCCCGGTAATGAGTAACGCCAAGTACAATCTATATCTGAAAGAAATTGCGGCAGCCTGCGGAATTGAAAAGCGTGTGACCTCGCATCTCGCTAGGCACACGTTCGCCACTACCGTTACTTACGCCAACGGGGTCTCTATCGAATCCATCAGCAAGATGCTCGGCCATACTAAAATCAGCACCACCCAGATCTACGCCCGGATCGTCGACAAGACCATCAACGACGAGATGGACAAGCTGGCGCAAAAACTCGGAAACACGAAGTTCAGTCTTCAGGGAAACCGGTAAAACGATGCTGTGGAAATGTGTCCGTATAAATCGACTGCAATCGACCGCCGATCAAAGAATATTAAAAAAATCGATTCTTTTCAACCTTTTTCTTTTAAGGTGACCTATTCGCTATTGTAACCTTTCCCGTGAAAGGCGAAAGGAGTATTTATCGAAAAAAGATCGATTATGAATGAAAATGTATCGCAAGCTTTCGAGCAGATGATCGAACGGCAGTCACAAAAGAAATGCATCCGCAACGGCATTGTCGTATACGGTGCGTCGAGCGCCCGTAAATTCCGCTACCTCAGGGATTCCCTGAAACGGTTCTCGGAAACGGTCCTCTGCCGGGACTTCGAAACCTTGACTTTCACCGATATCGACAGCGGATTCCTGCAACGGTATGTGAGCCATTTACAAGGCCGCAACGTCGCAGAAAAAATCCGAAAGCTGAAACAAATCTTCCGTTCTGCACATGCCGGTACCGAGGTTTTCGATCCGGTCGAGGCCATCCCTGCGGTTCGGAAAACAACAGACCCGTTCATTCCCTATTCAGAGATTGTCCGGATCAGGGAAATGGAGCGGAGCGGCCTTACGAACAAAGAGTCGTTCTGCCTGGATCTATTCCTGTTCGGATTCTATTCCGGCGGCTCGTCGGTCGCGGAGATGGCCGCACTCCGGGAAGAAAACGTACATGGTGATTATCTCTGTTGCGAACGGACAGGCTGCTCGGGGACAGCCCGGATTCCGCTGAACAAATATGCCAAAGCGATCCTTCGGAAATACCGGAAAGACGGCTTTGGGGATTACCTGCTGCCTGTATTTACTCATAAACACCTTTCTTCAGAACAGCAGCAGGGCCGGATCAAACGGATAACCGAGCAGACGAACGGGTTGATGAAAGAGATCGCCCGCAAACTACAGTTGGAATGCGAACTTACTTTGGGTATGACAAGGCGCATTTTTATCGAACACATGCTCGCCTGTCGGATGCCGCTCGAAACGATCGCAGAAGTTACCGGATGTACCCTCGATACCATCATCCGTTATCTTGAAAAACATAAGTAAGATAAAGCCCATGGATATACCGTATTTTCTGCCGGGGGTGCACTTACAGTAAAACGGGTCGAAAAGCAGGACGTTTACTGTATATCTGAAAATGAAGAAATTCAAAATAAAAAAGGTGAGCCACGGAAAGGGTCACCTTTTTCATTTGTATGTTCCTGACTCCCTAGATATATCGGGAATGTGTCATATTCCATTAAAAATCAATCCATTATATAATCTGGGGTTGTTTCAGTCTTGTATATTTACATCGTTCGTATCTTCAAAAAGACATTTAGTATTCACATTCAGCACACAACTAATAAATAATCAACACATTAAATCATAATATTACTAACGGCCGATCCAAAAGCAAAATTACCCGCAGGAACCGGTCTTCGAAACTGTAACGGATATATTTTTGCCTCGTCTTTCAGATAGCCGAGAGTAAACGACAAACGGTATTTTAAGCCGAAATTACTTAAAATACCAATTATGTTTACAGTCAACATCAAAGGGCGGAGGGATTCGAAGAACATCGAACTGGTCAAACTCGACCTGATTTTTTACAAGCGCGGATATGCCCGCGTTTCAAAAGTGCTCCGCATCACGGGACTCTACCGGGAATGGGATCGAAAGAGCCAGTCGTTCATCGGAACGGATGCGGCCGAAAAGAACAAACTGCTCCGGCAGGAAAAACTCAGATACCTGAAGATCGCGGAGAAATGGGAGTATCAGGGCAAAGATTGGATTCCTGTCGAGTTATCCCATTATTACGATGACGATCCCCGGGTCAGAAACCGGTATATTACCGTCTCAGAGACGATCGACACCATGGCGGAAAGAACGGCTGCCCGGAAACGATACAAGAACGGACTGATACTGACAAGCGAGCCGACAGCCCGAAAATATCGCTATCTGAAAACTTCGCTCGAACGGTTTACCCGTAGCAAATATCACAGGGACTTCTCGAAATACCGATTCCGGGACATCACGGAGCAGTTCTTGCTCGATTATACGCTTTGGACACAGGTTTACGGCGGAAAGAAAGGAAACAACGGCGGCATCCGGGAAAAGCTCCGGAAACTGCGGGCGGTCTGCCTGTATGCCAAAGAAACCGGTGTCTACAATGTCAATCCGAATGCGTTTCGTCCTCTGCAGGAGAAACTAAAACCACGCCTTGTCACTCCTAAAGGCGTTTCCCCTGAAATCATCCGCAGGATCGAAACGTTCGATCGGTCAGGTCTCGATAAAAAGGAACCGTTTTATCTCGATCTGTTCCTGTTCAGCTACTATGCCGGCGGAATGTCGGCCATCGATGTTTGCTTGCTGACAAGGGATCGGATAAAGGACGATATGATCGTCTACGACCGTACGAAATTCGATAAGCAGGCACGGGTAATCCTGACCGACAAAGCGATCGGGATCATCGACCGTTACCGTGATGCCGCGTATATGAATTATGTTTTTCCGACGATCAAACGGTGCAATCCGACACAAGCGAAACTTTATGGCCGGGTCAAGCGGATCAACGAGAAAGTTAACCGGACGCTGAAGAAAATCTGCGACCTTTCCGGCATCGGCCAACGGGTCACATGGAGCACTGCCCGCAGCAGTTACATCTCCCGCATGATCGACGAGGGATTCCATCCGCTTCAGGTCGCCGAGCTCGCAGGAAACTCTCCACAAACCATCTACAGGCATTATTACACCATCTCGGACAAAGAAAAAATGAAAGAAAAGATGAACCGAATATTTGAATAAAATTTCTATTTACATTATTTTTATTTTTGAAAATACTACATGAAATATATATATTCTTATCGCACTACTTATCTTATTGAAACCAATGTTTCTAAATATCTTATATTTTCCGCTCTTGTTTTAGATTTGTAATTGAGACGCAGGCAGACATCTTCTATTTTCTGGCAAAAGATATCTGCAGAAAGCATAGACATTCTGAGTTCGTTATCTTCTCGGAAAGTCGTATGCCATTGCGCATTATCATCTAACGGATGTTCTGGCCTGAAGGGATTTATATTAAATATCTTATGGTCGATTTGTGTAATCCAAGAGGCTCCTACTTCTGTAATTGCACCCCATGATGCTTTTGTATTTTCACTTGTAACAAAAAGAACAAATATTTTTTGGGCCGAATAACTTTCAACAAAAAAATCTTTTAAATAGTCATAAACCGAACTACCTTCAGGGACTCTGCAAACTTCATCATCACAGTTCGTGTACAAAATATCTTCTGCCGGTACATTATTGAACAATAGTAATTGGAAAATAATATCGGCGAGAGGTTTATCTTGATAGGTTTGGCTAATTAGAATCTTCTTTTTTTGTGAATTGACAATAGCTTTTAGACCTAAATCTGGAGCATTACTATTAATTGAGTCGGACACTGCTTTTTCAATCGTTTCGCGGGAAACATCGGCGCCTGCCTTTCGAATATTTTCCGCCGCACCTTTACTTGCATTATTACGAAAATCATCAATCTCTTTCTTCAGTTCTTCTTCTTTTTGCTTCAGATTCGCTTCTGCTGCTTTTTTCTTTTCTGCATTATTTAGATCTGTAAATATTTCCCTTTTCCTTAATATAGCCGGCAATAAATCTTTTCGAACATATTCCACTACCGCCTCATATCTCGGATCGTCCGATTTATACCCTTGACGATTACTCAAAGCCATATCGGGAAGTTCAGATAATTCGAATAAATCGACATGTAATTGTCCAACGACGTAAACTTCATTCAGTTTGTTTTGTCCAACTATTGGTAATATATTAAATTCCCCCATTTTCTTATTAGCATACAGGGAAATAAAATTGTCAGGAAAATCTGTCATCTCGGCTTTCCGACCTCGTGTCGATCTATATGTACCGATCCAACCGACAATCTCAAGCGGGTATTCCCGGATCGTTCCTTCATTGTTTTTTACAGATACCGATGTCCTAAACGGGGGACGAGACTCTATCAAATCATATCTTCTATCGGGAAATTCTGTCGGGACTAAATCGCATAAACTAGAATATTCATCACCCAAAGATATAAGAGTATTCAGTTCATTCATAATATTTTCATCGAAACGATCGACAACCTCGTATTCTTGCCCTCTAATTATATGTATCTTAAAATCGCTACCGACTAAAGGAAAAATTTTCAATAGATTTCTCTTAACAGCATATAGTCCCTTGTGCAATCTATATTGTGGATTTTTCATAACGATAGCCGTTCCATGATTTTCAATCCGGCTAAATATAACATCGTTATCGTCTATCGCTTGTAGTTTATTGCCATCTATAGGCCTTCGGGCAAGAACGAATCCAGATTTTTCTCCATTCTCAATAGTCAAAACATTGACACATTCAGAAACAGATAGTGCGGCAAGTTTACCGACTCCTTTTCGCCCCATTTTTTTGCGAGTTCCCGCCTTAGTGTATGAGTCGTCTTCTCCGATACGAGAAATCCCGGCAACATTCAAGAATTTATTTATGTCGCCTTTTTCATAAGACATTCCATGTCCGTCGTCTTCAACGCGAATATCGTCTTGATTGGAGATAATATATACATTTTCAGCATCTGCGTCGTATGCATTAGCGATAAGTTCGGCTAATACATAATATATATTCGAATATAAATTCGGACCCAATAATTCCAAGATACGAGGATCTACATTTAAGCTATATTCTTTCATAAGAAGTTGTAAACGAAAAGAAAACTCTATTTATTTTTTGTTTAAATTTAAATGTTATTAGCCGAATCCCCAATTATTTATTGCTTTATTTCTTCGACCAACCTCTCCAATCGCTGTTTTCGACTTTCAATATTTTTTATCTCACATTGCCAGACGATCAATACTTTCCATTCGAGAGCTTCAATTTGCTCGATCTTTTTTCTATCTCGTATGATATTTCCTTCTAATTTTTCATTCCAGTATGCTTCGTTCGATTGCGGTCTTCGTCCGGCACGACAATCGTGTCCATGCCAGAAGCAACCGTTTACGAATACTACTGTCTTATATTTAGGTAAAACAATATCTGGAGACCCGGGAAGCCTTCTGTCATTTTTACGATACCTGAACCCGGCTGCAAATAAATATTTCCGTACAACTAACTCTGGTTTCGTGTCTTTTTGATTTACCAGAGACATTATCTTAGAACGCGAGCTCTTATTCCAGATATCCATATTTTCAATACTTTAAATCGCATCTAAGTTAAGAATTTTACTCGTCACTGTCAATTTATACTCGAATCTTTTATTAACTTTGTGAAAAAGATTGGATAGAGTTTTATATAAAGTATTGTATGATACGGCGTAACGACATAGGTGTGGTCGATTTGTTTTGTGGGGTAGGTGGACTCAGCTTCGGAATGAAGAAACGAGGATTCAATATTATAGCAGGTTTCGATACGGATACGACATGTAAATATGCATACGAGACGAATAACGAATCGCAGTTTATTTCCCAGGATGTTCGTGAAGTAACAGGAGAGCAAATAAAAGCATTATTCGGCGATCATAAAATTAAGATATTAGCGGGGTGTGCACCCTGTCAACCTTTTTCTTCCTATGCATTTAAAGTCAAGAAAAAAGATCAGACGAAATATACACTATTATATCATTTCGGAAGGCTTATAAAAGAGGTCCAACCGGATATCGTTACGATGGAGAACGTTTCACAGATTTTATCTTTTAAACAAAAGCCGGTATTTAATGATTTTGTTGCAAAATTAGAAAGATTAGGATATAAAGTAAAGTACCAAGTCGTATACTGTCCTGATTATGGAATACCTCAAACTCGAAAAAGATTAGTCTTACTCGCTTCGAGATTTGGAGAAATCGAACTTATAAAACCGACGCATACTCCTGATCAATATGTAACAGTGGAACAAACTATAGGCAATCTTCCTCCATTAGTCGCCGGAGAAACCGATAAAAAGGATTCTTTGCACAGGGCTAGAGCTCTATCGCCATTAAATATGGAGCGTATGAGAGCCACACCTTATGGAGGAAGCTGGAAAGATTGGCCGATTCATTTACAGCTCGAATGTCATAAACGAGAATCGGGACAATCGTTCGGAAGCGTTTATGGAAGAATGAAATGGGACGCGCCGGCACCGACTATGACAACGTTATGCACAGGCATCGGAAACGGCAGATTCGGACATCCTACTCAGGATCGAGCGATATCTTTACGCGAAGCCGCACTCTTCCAAACATTTCCTAAAGGATATAGCTTTTTCGCCCCAGACGAGAATATCTCTATCTCGAAAGCATCTCGTTATATCGGAAATGCAGTACCGCCAACCTTGGGCAAGATTACAGCAGATAGTATTATTCGTCATTTAAAACGATTTAAACTTATCGATAAGTAAACGAGTCTACTAATTGCGATAAGAGTTTATCATTAAAGTTAATACATGATGCAAGATGCAGGAGCTGAATTAGTTGATATCATAAAATCGGAGAAGAACTTTATTGACAAAAAAATTGCGGTCAACAATACCCCATTTCTTTTTATAGATCTTATTAAAGCCATTGATTACTATTGGCTTTGTCCATATGAAAATAAGGATAATTTTGAAGGTTTTATTCAATATGGATTTCCTGTTTTTTTAAAACAGTTCTATTTGACTAGCAATTTTAAAGCGGATTCCCTCCCGATCCATCATTCTTCTTCCGATTCTTTGTCTTTTTGCCATTATTATTTATGGATGTATGGAAAATGCAAATTATTGGAGCGATATGTAAGACTAGCCTCTCAAAAGGAGGTTTCGATTGCGCGAAATACCCCTACCGAATTCACTATAGAGGCAGATTCATGTCATTTAGAATATGTAGAGAATAGATCTCTTGATGAGTACTTTAAAGTAATCAGAGAGTCTGTTTTAAAAAATAAGATTGCGGATTTAGATAAAATTAATAACCTAATCCTCAAGTCTTTAGATAGCAGAGTAGAGGCCTGGAAAAAGGATTATATCAGATATGATAGCAGTCCGGATATTGACGATTATTATTATCAGACCGGATATGTCGCACTGGCTACTTCTCAACTATATGACGACTTTAATGATGATTTCACATTCGGAAATATAACATACAAACACATATTAGATGTAATCCAATCCGTAATGGGAGTAGCTCTTAAACACATTGATGCATGTATGTTGTTATTAGATAAGTCTCCTCAAACGAAGATATACAATATTTTATCAATACCATTTTTGCCCGAGGAACTTTATTCCTCATATTCAAATTATTTGGGCATAGATAAGGATGAAGTAAAACAAATTTTTGATTTACTGATCGTTTCACCAGAAAATATCGACGACCATTTGAGTTCCGAGAAGGATTTCTCTCCTCCGTTCATTAAGATTGGTAATAAATTTATATACAGATCGATTAAGGGGTGTTTGAGATCGCCTGTATTATTTGTTCAAAATGAATTAAAACGAAAATATCCAAAGGACTATTTTCGATGGATTAATGAAAGAGAAAAGATTTTTAGAGACCAATTATACAACCTCTTTAGTTCGGATCGATTTATAAAAGTAAATAGAAATATCGAAATTAACTCGAATGGAATCAGAACCGATATAGATGCGGCGATATTCGACACACAAACAAAATCTTTGAGTATATTCCAATTAAAATGGCAAGATAAATTTGCATCGGACATGCAGGCTAGAAAAAGCCGAATTGCAAATTTTTACCCCAAAGCTAAAGAATGGATTGATAAAATCGATTCTTGGAAATCAGAAAATACTTCCAAGAACATACTCAGTGCCCTAAATATAAAAGGCAATGATATCTCTGTAATTTATTTATTTGTTATAGGGCGATATAACACTCATTTCAGCAATCAAGAAATTGACAAACGTGCTGCGTGGGGGTCATGGTATCATGTTGTAGAACTAATGCATAAGATCAGGACTAATTTCGACAATCCCGTTCAAGAGCTACATTTTAAATTGCAATTAGACTCTCCAATGAATAAAAAATTGGATGTTACTACGGAAAAGCTTGAATTCTCAAACTATTTGATAACATGGAACTATAAATGATTTTGAGTTAAAATAAAATCATTGTTCGAAAAACTTAATACCTTAACTCAAAGGGTTGTGAATGATGCAGAATTGCATCGGATTATGGATATGCTGCAGGCAAAATGATATCAAACTTCTTTTTGAAGAAAAGAAATAGTCAGCCCTCCCTTGTGTAGTAGCGCTTTAGTTAACCACAATAAAAAGGGAATAATAAATTTGTCCGAATTTTAAAATTCGGACAAATAATACGGTGTACTTTAGTATATGCGACAAACATTTTCACTTTATTCTCCTATTTCTTTATGTAACGATTGACTGAAGAATGGTTGTAAAGTGATTTGCATTAGATTTTCCGGTAAGCAATTTTGCAAAATGGAGGTAATAACTATTGAGTCGAAGGCTTTTAGGCAGCTGATGGAGAAACTGGATGCATTGTCCGATTATGTAAGTTCGTTGAAACCTCCGGTGGAGAATGAGGATGAAAGTTGGGTGGATAGTCACGATATCTGCGATTTCCTGAAGATAAGCGAACGGACACTGCAACGACTGAGGACGAATGGAAAGATTTCGTATACCAATCTCGGCGGGAAGTATTACTATCGGATCAGTCAGGTTAAAAAACTGCTGAAGGAGAACATAATTAAAAGTACCGAAGAACACTTCCATGAATTAGCTGAGCACCATAAGCGCCATAGTTTCGACCGGGATCCCGAGAAAAACACCGCACTTAAGTAATTTGTAAAACAATTATTGAAAAGCAATAATCAAAAGATTATAATCGTAAAACAATAATTAACGACATAGGCCATCCCTCATGACTCATTTCCCCTATTTGTGATATCGGGAATAACCGTTATCTTTGCATTGTAAACCGAAGAAAAACAGTCTTGGCGAGGTTAACCACCGTCAGAAATAGGTTTCGGTAAATGTCCCCACTGGTGTCTCATTATGCAAGTTGAACCCAGTGAAGTCAAAGGGAAGTCATTGATGAGCAATACATAAGGAAGGCGGAGGTCAGACTCCCGTTTTCCGCTCCAGAGGCTAAGACAGCGAAAGACGCTGTCGCGCCAAAATCAGACAAAAACCCTTTGAAACGATGTTTCAGAGGGTTTTTTCATGCCTTCTCCGAAGACTTCGCAAGACATCCGAAAGCCGTTTTCAGACACCTTGGCATCCCAAAAGTGTCCCCACCGGTTCGATATGAACCTAAAATGGGACACTTTGAGAAAAAAGGTGGGACACTTAGGCTTTTTTCAAACTGTTCTTCAACGATTTACCTAATCTGAATAACAGGTAAACAGTTATGAAAAGCACATTCAGAATCTTATTCCTCGCGAGGTGGGAATTGAAGAAAAAAATGGCAAGGTGCCCCTCTGCGCACGGATTACCATCGACGGCGAAAGAGTGAAGTTCAGCCTCAAAAGCGAGGTAACCGCAAAAATCTGGGACCCGAAGTCCGGCAGAGCAACAGTACAGACAAAAGAGGCACTTCAGCTCAACCGCTATCTCGACAGCATCAAGGGGCAAATGATATGCACTATCATAGCCTCTCGGAAGCTAACGAAGTCGTGACTGCCTCGATGATGCGGGGTGCTTTCCTCGGCACGAATATCAAAAGCAATACGCTGCTGACCGTGTTCGAGGAATTCAACGACCGACAGGAAAAACTAATCGGCATCGACCTCGCTCAGTCCACTTTCAATAAGTATGACCTGACCTACCGTCGGCTCAAGGAATTCTTGAAAGTCAAAATGCAGAAGAACGATATTTTGCTCTACCAATTAGATCGGAATTTCGTTATAGATTTTGAGACATACCTGAAAACCGAGTATAAGCTGGATACAAACTCTTCCGAAAAGCTGATGCGGATTTTCAAGCGCATCACGACTATGTGCTTCAAGAACGGCCAGATGTCTAAAGATCTCTTCTGTGACCACAAACTCAAAAAAGTCAAGAAAGATCGCGGGTATCTCACCAAAGCAGAACTTGAAAGTATCATCGACTATAAGCCGGATAACAAGCGTCTCGAAAAAGTTCGCGACATTTTCCTGTTTTGCTGCTTTACCGGCTACGATTATTCCACTACCGCCGCCCTGACCGACAAAGATTTGGTCGCCGACGATGACGGCGCCCTCTGGATCGATACCCACCGGATAAAGACCAAAACTGCGGCAAAGGTCAAACTCCTCGATATTCCGCTATCCATCATCAAAAAGTACGAGCGTAAACGGGACAGCATTTTTTTACTGCCGGTTATGAGTAACGCCAAGTATAATTTCTACCTGAAAGAGATTGCAAGTATCTGTGGAATAGAGAAAAACGTCACCTCGCATCTTGGCCGGCACACTAACTACTTAACAGAGTTAAGAGTTCTGTAGAATATTATCAACGGTATATCCAGTGACAATCGAATGTCCTCTCCATTTTATCCCTTCTTATTCCGCCTTGACGCACCGTAAACTCATAGCGGAAGCTTTCGAACTCTCAAGTTGCTGAGCATTAGCTGTACCTATCAGATACCACATATTCCCAGTGTCGGAAGCCGAGGCCGTCAACAGGGCCGCGCACTGTCCAGCTTCTATAAGTTCTCCGTCGAAAGAATATTTGTATCCGGCGCCCGGCACAAAAATGGACGCATTCCGGCGGGGACTGTTCGTTGACGGGTTGAAGAACAGCGTGCCTATGTAGGCTATGTCTTTGGTGCCCCATGCCACGGCCGTATTGCCTTCCCTGACATCATACCCATTTACGCCTGGCCCTACATAGGGGTTATTGTGAGCTCTCCGGTCAAAAAAACCGTCCGCATAAAAGCCCCATCTCATATTGCCGTTTGATTGATTCCCCCCAATGGGAGGGTTGGCGTACAAAGACTGCCTGATCTCCGAATTGGATATATTTGATGCCGAGTTATTCAACGCGACTGCAGAAGTCGAACCGTCGTTCGGCCGGCGGTACCCCGGGGGGCAAGTTTCGTATGTATTTTTTATACTCTCCCAAAAGTTTGGGTTTGTTTGAGACAACCACCCTGTCGGTACCGTCGTAATGTCGACATTATAAGCACGTCGCGGGTAGATAAGAGGTGCCCATTGATAGAGCGCTCCGGCCTGTGAAGGATAATCCGTGAACGCGGCATTCGACAGATTTCCCAGGATATCGGTATAAATACTGGAATTGGCCATATCTGATGCCGTGGCATTGTAGGCGGAAAAACGCACAGCCGATAGACCGCGACTGTTATCGTTAGGATGCATCAGGTAGTCGGCCTCTTCCCCCTGCCGTATAAATATTACATGATATTTTTGGGGAGACCCGTAACGCAGCAACACCAAAGCATAGCGGACAGGGACGGCAGTGGTAGGCGTATAGGTGGAGGTCAGGCCTATGCGGAAAGAAATATAGTTGCCGGTTCCGCTGACAACGCTTCCTGAGGCCGAAGACAAATGCCCGGAAACGATGAAAGTGGCGTCATTGGCCGGCAAAAGCATATCGGCCGGAGTTTCAGTGCTGCGGTTATAGGTTATGCCCGCATCGTCGGAATCCTCCGTACTGAATACGATATCACCCGCGCTCCATCCGTCGCCCAGCCAGAATACCGATGCATCCCAGCTTCCCGCGAGCAATGATGAACTGACAGGTATGCGTATGATACGCTCCCCTTTCTGATTGTTTTTCCAGTATGCTCCGACGTATTGATCGTGGATATAGCTGGCGTGTATCACTGATGACGCATAGTCGGGCAGTTGCACAAGGTTGATTTTTATGTCCGTATCGTCCGTATTGACAATGGTCCCGGTTATTTCGTTCGTCGTACTGTTGTTAGAGGTGGGTTTCCATGCATAGAGCGTCGTCGTTCCCGATCCGCTGTAAGAGCCAATGACCGGAATGGTTCCGTCCAGGTTTTTCACATTGGCGGCAGTAAGCGTTCCGGCCGCCCAGCCCTGCAGGTCGGCGAGGTTGTCGCAAATATAGAAATTGGTGCCCGCTATGGTCCAGGCCTTGGGAGACTCGTTTTGCACGATCACGTTGAACTGCGAGAACCCTCCCATAGGCGGAAGAACAATTTTTTCCGGGGTAAGCATAATGATGGCATCGGGGGATACGGATAAACTGTAATTGATACGCTGCCCGGGCGACCATGTAATTCCGCTCAGGTCGAACTCAACATCCGGACGCCCGTCATCGACACCCACGATCAGCCTGGCGCCGGTCGGGAGAGTCTGCGGAATCATCATCAAGTAACCGCCGCCGGTATTGACCAGCTGCGACGAAGGATCCAGGTATACATCCGTATCCACCGTGGCTTCAAAATTTCCTGTGGAGGAGGAAGCGATATTCCATGAGAATGTTCCGTCAGCATTGGTTGTCAAGATGCCGTCGATCTTAACTCCCTGTATTTCAAGCTTAATTATTTGCTGTCCGTTGCCAGAAGCCTTGAATCCGATGCATGTCAGGGCGTGCCTCATCTGAAAATTGACAGGTGCAGAGCCGTTATTGGTTTTGTTGCGGTCTGCCACAAGAGCCGAAACCATTAGATCAGGCTGGTCGGAGCAGTTCGTGGGAACGGTATAGCTGATAGTCGGAATGCCTGTAGTAACATTTGGAGTTATCCCGTTAGCAGCGGCAGCGTGGGGCGAATAGGCGAAAAAGCTAATATTCGCATCCGCGGCCTGAGGCCAGTAGGCCGGATTGTCGTAGGTCCAGGAGCCGCTGTTGTGGGAAACCTTCACGTTATTCATAAAATCAGGGGTCGCTGTCGCTCCGTTCGCCCCCCAGTTATTGGAGGTTCCGTTGCCGGTATAATATGCAAATACTCCCATATCCGGGATGTCCGCTACCGATTCCACCGGCATTCCGCGGGTGAAGGCATCACCCGGGTTACCAATGAAACCGATCCTGCCGTCACCGTACCCGTAGCCTTCCATTTCGTTTTTAGTACAGGACACAGCTGCAACAGCTGCGGTCAAGCTTATTATTATAAATCGGATAGTATTCATAACCGTGTCTATTTTTAAATCTTTAGTGACCGGAAGAGGTATCACCCTCTTCCGGCCTGTGTTACCAAAACGTCTCCTTTATTTATGGCTGGGGAAGTTCGGGATCGGGCGTCACAGCAGTCCAATCTTCAGCAATGGAAGACTCGAATTCGATTATATTGAAGATCGGATCCGTTCCGCCGCCGTGCGAATCGGCGTCAATAATCATCTTCAACAAATAATGCTTGCCTTTTTCGAACTCATCGGCGGGGATATTGCCAGTCGCAATCGTATACTGCTGCAGATCGCCACTGTAGATTGTGGTTCCGTTTTTCGTTATCGTTATGCCGGCTGTAATCTTCACTTTACATCCTACCGAACTTTGCGGCATAATCATGTAAGAAGCTGCTCCTGCATAGGTTGCAGACGTTGAATTAGGAGAGGCCCATGCGGGAGTAGTGGCCGTCGGATCGATTGTTCCTCCTGTCGATTGAACATCCAGACTGGCAGTAAGCCCTGTTGTGCTGAGTTGGTAGCCAGCATCTGACAAGTCATCATGCAATTGGGCTGTAACGGTGATCTTGGCCAACATATGGGAAAAAGCCAAACCTACAGTGCCGGAAGTCAGGCCCAGTTGAGGAGCGGCAATGGTAAAATCCTTGTTGGCATTTGCTGGAACTTCATAGGCGATTGAGAGAGCCGGATACGCTCCGGTCGCCGCAACGTCTGCCGGAGCCCATGCGTAAAAATCCACACTGCCGGAAGCGGGCCAGTAGTAAGGGCCACCGCTGGGGACATCGCTTGCGCTTACCTGATCGTTGATAAACCAGCCTGTCCCACCACTCCAGGCTGCATAAACCCGGTAAGGATCGTTCCCATCGTTTGCGGCACGGGTCAATTTGTCGTTAAGGTTGGTAAATTTGATCTGCTTCGGAGTGAATCCGTCAACGTTTTCCTGTTCGTTTTTCGAACAGCCTGCTAATATGGCTGCCGCGGCCAAAGCCATTAAGATTTTTTTCATTTTGATTCGAATTATGTGTTGTTCGCTAATCTTTTAAAATTTCGTTTTCTTTATTTTCACTTTCGCCTTGCAAAGGTGAAAATTAGGAGTATTCCCCTGTCCGGTCGGTAATCGCTTTTTTCTACTTTATCACGTTTAAACAATATTATTTATTGATAACCACTATCTTATTTCGATGTTAAGGGTACATCTATCACATCCCAATCGATAAGCTCCGAGTCAAAACCGGAACCTCCTCCCTCGGGCTCCACATCGGGCAGCCGCTCGGGCAAGTCCACCTCCACTTCGAGAGCCGTCGCCCCATGCTGCCCCGGCAGATACCGGATCAGCCCGGTAACATTCGCCTGCTGGTGCACAACGGTCCGGTCCCTGTCCTTCAAGATGAAGAAAAAGTCCATTGCGATCTGACGGTCGGGCTGGGGAGTAAGCGACGAGGGCTGTTGGCCCGGGATCCCGAACGTGCGGACAGTGGTTGAAATCGTACCTGCCGTGGTCGAGCCGGGGTTATAGGTTCTGTTGTTTATGGTGAACTGCTGGCTAACGGCCTGCAGTGTACTCCTGTCCCCGCTGAAATTATAGGCCCCCGCCATCCCGTTCAAATCGATCAGTGCCGGCATACGAGCATTATTCAAACCCTCCACATGGACAGTGACATTCAATTCGTGCACCTTACGTTCGGGTATCAATCCTACCAGGGCTTCGATGGATTCCTGCATCCCCGGAGAAGGCGTCTGCCCTTCTGGATTCTGGGTATACCTGACCATTGCACAACTCACTTCGAAATCACGTACCGTAACCGAAGCCAGGATATCCGGTTCGTAAACGTACGGAACATCGCCCGACCTTAACGGTACGGTGGGGTTGGAATTGATCGTGGCGTACGCTTCGAGTGTCGACAGATTCTCATATCCGCGTATACCGACCCCATATAGCTGTCCCCGGATCTCATTGAAAACGACAACCGTGTAGGCCCCTTCGGGCACATAGGCATAGGTCTGTATCCGGTTGGCGCTGTTTTCAAACCGGTGTTCCAGAACCAATTTGCCGTCATTTTTGCTGTAAAACAATGCGGTTACGTTTTGCGGGGCTATACCGGCTTTCTCCCACAGCGTTCCCATGGGGATAACGGCACGCAGACCCACCACTTCTTCAATAGGGCGGCGGCAACTGCAGAAGAGCAGTGCGACGGCCAGCATCAATACTGTATATTCATTGTATATGCGTTTCATTATTCGCTTTCTTACTTGCGGTAACCGCGGTTAATCATCCATACCAGGGATACCTTCAATTGGGTCGGACCAACCCAGTGGAAGTTCCCCCGGTTCTTGAGAATAAGGTGCCACTGATCGTCCTCTCCGCATTTTTTGGCAGTGTATTCCCTGTACTTGCTTCCCATATATCCTAAACCGAGCGAATACTCCATCCGCCAGTTTTTGCTGATGCTGTGGGCAAAACCTCCGGTAATACCCGCTGAAACAAACTCGCCCTGATATCCTTTTGTCTTCCATTCCACATCATAATAACCACCGCCCGCATATAGACCCGTAAACCATCCCGTCATTTGACTGCGTCCTGTACGCTCACCCCACCAGTAACGCAATTCCAGGTTCCCGTTCAGCACTTCCAGGGCGTGTTGTTTTTTTTCCCAAAGCCACCACGGGAACACCCATTCCGTAGCCAATGACCAGCGCTGCCCCATAGGTATTTCGATACCGGCATTGACCGCAGCTCCTAAATCGTACAGAAGGTTGGTTTTTATCGCAAAAAGCGGCT
Source organism: Alistipes indistinctus YIT 12060 (assembly GCF_025144995.1). Taxonomy (NCBI): domain Bacteria; kingdom Pseudomonadati; phylum Bacteroidota; class Bacteroidia; order Bacteroidales; family Rikenellaceae; genus Alistipes; species Alistipes indistinctus. The sequence goes on from NZ_CP102250.1 coordinate 957,986, forward strand.
TGCGTGCCATTGTCGTCAACGATGGGATTGACAAGGTGTCGCTCGGATCGTTTACCGGATCAGTGCCAGCTTCCGGCACCACCACCTGCCCGGGAAAATCAATAGTCGTTTCTATCGCGGTACTGTCTGGCGGGACGGGTACTGTGACAAACTCTTCCTGTTGCTGTGCTTTTTCGGGATTTTCTTCCTTTAAGTAGAATACAACGCTTGTTCCCGACCGCATAAGCCTTGCAAAGTTGCGTGTCAGGTAATTCTCTGTTGCGCCGCCGCCCAGACGCTTTATCTGAATGAACTTCGATTCTTCATCAAGCGGCATCGAAAGTATGCGCAGAAGATCATCCCTGTATGGAACCATCCTGTCAAGTCGGACCTGTTCGAAAAGGTAGCCCCAATTGATAACCGACGGTTTTATAAATATTTTCTGTTCATTCAACTCCACATCGGGGAATTTCCATCGGATATGACTTCTTACCGCCATGGCACGTTCGTACGATAAGCGTGAATTGGTCCGGAACGATCCGATAAGGGACGAGCTTCCTTCGATGACAATGGAATCCAGTGCGGAGCTAACCGTTATATCCCGGAGTATTTCTTCCAGTTTATTCAATTCGGCCTGGTTGGTGCGGTACTCCCGCATCAGAAGCGAACTGTTGTTGGCAAAATAAAATACCGCAGTCAATGTATCCTGCCGGTGCCCAGGAGACGCGGCATAGCTGTAGTTTGTCGCCCCAAAAAACAGCGTCATCGAGGCAAACATGAGCGTGCGCCATAATATATATCTGTTCAATCTGTTCATTTTTTTATTAATGTGGTGCTGATAATTATAAAGAGTACAATATATTCGTGTTCAATCGGTTTCAGGAGTACAGAGAATACCATAACTGGTTGCGGATAAACTCTTTAAATTTGATTATCTGTGATTAGCTGAAGTTTAGTGAAAAACGCTGCAAAATTAGACTTTGTTATGCTTGATTTTGTGGTAATTAGCTGTAATATTAGTGTTTTGGTTAAGTGCCGCGAATCAGAAAAACGATTAATTATCAGCAACATACACATGATTGACAATTATATAATGTTAGGTATATGTTATGTAGTATAGTAGGTCTCTAATTCGATTGATTGGAGGTAGATGCAGATTGAGAAAGGATATGGGGCTTAGTTGCACGGAAAATGCATACTTTTGGTATACAATTCGAATCCATATAGCCGCGTGTAACTTTCACGAATGAACGGCAATTGTCAACATGTTTAAGGGATTGTTGTTTTTGTGACGGAAATTATGAAACAGACTATAATTTTGACATTATGTCTCTTGGGGTGCTGTGTGGCGTCCGGAGAATCATTGGCGCCAGACTCGCTTTTCATCAGGTTGGATGCGTCTATCGCTAACCGTTCGTTTTACATAGAGCAAAAGAACGATACATTGATCGAGCTCAAGAACCGGTTGCTCAATGCTGCTTCGCTGGAACAGAAATATGAGCTTTCCAAAGAATTGGTCTCTCAATACAGCAATTATGAAAACGCCCCCACGTTATATTATGCCGACCAATGTCTGGAAATAGCCAGGCAATTGGGCGACCGGAACCTCATTACGGAATCTCTCCTGCGCCGGGCAAACTACCTGCGCTTTTCAGGGCTTACACACGAGTCCCTCTCCATTCTGGAATCAATTGATCCCGATAAGCTGCCCGTTGAATTACGGAAAACGTATTATAAAGTGTATATGCACGTATGCCACAGTTACACCAAGCTTCAGAATGATTCTCACTACAGGGATAAATACATAGAGCTGGCACTTCGGAATGCGGATTCATACCTGGCCTTGGAAAGAGGCGATGAATCGGAATATTTAAGTGTCCAGGCTTACAAATTTTATTTGGAAAAAAATTACCAACAAGCCATCAATACCATTAAAACCCTGCAGAAAAGGGATGACGTCAAGCCTTATCTGAGTGCCGAATATCTGTATTATCTGGGGTTGGTTTATCTCGAACTGGGAGATAACTATAAGCGTGTGTCTCTCGAAGCATTCACAAGAAGCGCGATAATTTCCAATGAGTTGGCTATGACAAATTTGCTGTCACTTTTATATGTAGGCAGATTGCTGATCAATTCTGACAATCCTTACGCACACATGGCCGATGAATACATAAATGTTGCCGTCGAAGATGCGGTTATCTTCGGAGACAGTTATAGAGCGGACCTTATCAAATCCACCTATTATTACACATTGCAGATCAATCTGGAGAGAGCTGAAGCGCGCAAAAAAACGTTAGAAATAGTCGCTGTTGTCGTTTCCATCTTTTTAGTGACGCTGGGGTTTTGTCTGTTTTTGTTGCTGCGCAGCAACAAGGAGAACAAAAACAACCGTAAAAAATTGTCGGTAACGAATGCCCGCCTGCAGGATTCCGCACTGAGGATGGAGGCATATCTTAAATTATTCATCAACCGAAATTTAGTACAGATAGAAAAGGCAGAAAAATACAAAAAGCAGCTATTGAAAATGCTAAACGGCAGTACGTCCTGCGAAAAAATAAAGCAGGATATATCCTCTATGTTCGATATGAACGAGGATTATAATAGCCTATTGGCCGATTTCGACAAATCGATCACCGACCTTTTCCCCCATTTTGCCGACGAGGTCAATAAACTGCTCAAGCCGGATCAGTTATATACGTACGATCAGAATTCGGCCAATAAATTGAATACCGAGTTACGTATATTGGCGCTGGTAAGACTGGGAGTTGCCGATAACAAGCAGATCGCCTCCTTTTTCCGTATTACGCTCCAATCGGTGTATAACTACAGGAGCAAGGCCCGGGGCCGGGCCGTAAACGAAGATACCTTCGATGACGATATAATGAAGATTTTATAGACTGAATTTTGGTAATGGGGGATTACGGGTAGACGAAACTGCTTAGCCGGCTTAAACCTCGCCTAAATTCGCATTCGAAGGGTATTTGCTGTTAATTCCGGAGGTATTAAAGATCCCCAGGCGGATCACATAAGGCTCCTGCCGGATTACATTTTAAAATATTAAAAATAAGCCTCTTGCACACGACATTATCAGTTTTCATAACAGATACGATACGGGATCTATACAGAGTCTCGTAATGACTATATTAATGATGTCCTGTGATCTCTGGCAGAATCACATTAGTCGTTCCTTCGTAAACTTCATGCTGCTTATAGTAACCGCCGCGCACTGGGCATTGCTTTTCGCCATTTCATGTATTTCCCGCAAGGATGATCTTTCCTCTGTTCTGTCGAAAAATTTCTTTGGCTTATATTTGATCTTGAAATAATCGAGCTGCGCTTTGTAGTTGTCCTGTGACGTGAGACAAGTATCGAGCAGATATTCTTTGATTTGCGGCCACTACTGAAGTCCCCCGACAGTAAAACATCTTCAGTTCATCGGTGATGATGAACGGAACGAAACCGTTTGCCAGACACTCTTTGAACATAAGCAGGCGTCCTACGCGCCCGTTGCCGTCCTGGAACGGGTGTATCACCTCAAAACGCTGATGCAGGTCGATCACATCCTCAAATGTTTTTATCTTCTTTGCATTGTATTCTTTCAATAAGATTTTCATTTTTTATGTACCTCCGCAGGTGTGGTTTGAAAAGCCCTCACATACAATGACGGACGATATATGATTGCAACCGTACAGCAGAAAACATCCACCCCACCTACACCACATTTTCGCAAAATGCTGTCAAGCGGTTACCGGAGCGAAAATCCGAGATAGAAGTGAGGGTAAATACTTCCATTGCTCTCATCCACGGAAAACAGGATGAAAAGACTAACGAAACTCATTATCTAACCCGCCTATTTTCATTCACCATTTTCATCCGATCCAAACCGCCAAAACAAAGCCGCCCTTTTTCGTATCCGGAAAGAGCCGGATACGAAAAAGGATGGCTCCGACAGCGTCGAAGGTCGGTTAGTCTCTTATCATTGTCAGCAACATCTTGAAGCGGGTGACCGCACGCAGGGAGTGTTTCACTCCGGCCGGCATAATAACCGACTCCCCTCTCTTCAAACGCAACGGCTGCCCAGCGAGCACAATTTCCACCTCGCCTTCCAGATTCTGCACCAATGCATCGAAGGGGGCAGTGTGTTCGCTCAAGCCCTGCCCTTCATCGAACGAGAAAAGCGTAATATTACCCGCGTCGTTTTTCAACACCTGTTTGCTGACGACACCTCCGTCCGCATAACCGACCATATCAGCCATAATCATAACGGAGGATTTCGGGAAAGTCTCTTTCATAACGTCTTATTTTATTGAATCCAGTTTTTCATATCGTTTTCCACATCGGAGATTCCGCCGATTCCGAATTTTTCGACCAACACCTTGGTTACGTTCGGAGAGAGGAAAGCAGGGAGCGTCGGGCCGAGGTGAATGTTCGTGATGCCCAGGCTGAGCAGGGCAAGCAGTACGATCACCGCCTTCTGCTCGTACCAGGCAATGTTGTAAACGATCGGCAGGTCATTGACACTCTTCAGCCCAAAGGCCTTTTGCAGGGCCAGTGCGATCATCACCAGCGAGTAACTGTCGTTGCACTGTCCGGCATCGAGTACGCGCGGAATGCCCCCGATATCCCCAAGCGGCAGCTTGTTGTAACGGTACTTGGCGCAGCCGGCCGTTAGGATTACCGTATCTTTTGGCAGCGCTTCAGCGAAATCGGTATAATACTGGCGGGATTTGAAGCGTCCATCACATCCGGCCATCACGACGAATTTACGGATCGCTCCCGATTTCACGGCCTCCACCACTTTGTCGGCCAATGCGATCACCTGGTTGTGGGCGAATCCTCCGACGATCTCACCCTGTTCGATCTCGGTCGGCGGAGCGCACCGTTTGGCATGTGCGATCAGCGCGGAGAAATCTTTCGGCTTGCCCTCCTGCCGGTCGGGAATGTGGGTTGCGCCGGAAAGCCCCGACGAGCCGGTCGTATAAATCCGGCCGGCATAGGTCGCATTTTTGAGCGGAGGCACGATGCAGTTGGTCGTGAAAAGGATCGGGCCGTTGAATGTCGCGAACTCCTCGCGTTGGCGCCACCAGGCGTTGCCGTAGTTGCCGACGAAATGCGGGTATTTCTTAAATGCCGGATAGTAATGGGCCGGCAGCATTTCGCTGTGGGTATAGACGTCCACGCCGGTTCCGGCCGTCTGTTCGAGCAATTCTTCAAAATCCTTCAAATCATGTCCGCTGACGAGAATACCCGGATTTTTGCCCACCCCGATATTGACTTTAGTGATTTCGGGATTGCCGTAGGTAGTCGTATTGGCTTTGTCGAGCAGTGCCATGGCTTTGACTCCGCATTCGCCAACGTTCAGAACCAGCGCCGTAAGCGCGTCTGCATCGATATCCGGGCGGCAGACTTCGGCAAGCGCATTTTCGATCATCGCAAAAATATCGGGATCGGCAAATCCGAGGTTCAGGGCGTGCTCGGTATAGGCTGCCGCACCTTTTACCCCGTAAATAACCATCTGTTTGAGCGAACGGATATCTTCGTTTTCCATGCTCAATACGCCGACCCTCTCTGCTGCCGATTCATACCGGTCCGGGGCAGGATGGAACGCTACCTCCGGCAGCGAAGGCAACCCGATGCTGCGTTTTTTCGCCGTCCCGATCAATTCGTTTTTCATCGAAAGAGCTTTGTCGATACGCATTTTAAGCGCCTCATCGTCGAAATTAGCGTTGGTAATCGTACTGAACAGCGCGTCGATTATCTGGCGGCTGGCCTTCTCTTCGGCTGCGCCTTTATCGCGCAGGGCTCGGTTGACAATCGCCTCCCCGCGAACGGCATACAGCAGTACATCCATCAATTCGGCCGTCCGGGGCAGCTTGCCGCAAACTCCCTGTATCGTGCAACCTTTTCCTCCGGCCGCTTCCTGACACTGAAAACAGAACATTTCCATAATTGTTTTGTATTTAGTGAGTAATTAGATCCATTGGTCGTCGATTACCTCGCCGCCGGCCGAGAGGACGACCGTTTTGACTGGAATGTGCCTGCGGGCCTTTTCCCGCGCCTGTCGGGCGATCTGCACCAATCCCCGGCAGCAGGGGACTTCCATGACGAGCACGGTCAGCGTATTGATTTTCGCTCCATCGATCATTTCCGTCAGTTTGCCGACGTAGGTCTGCGTGTTGCTGTCGAGCTTCGGACATGCGATTGCCAGCGATTTCCCGCGCAGGAAACGATTGTGGAAATCCCCGCAGGCAAAAGCGGTGCAATCGGCCGCCAACAGCAGGTCGGCATCCCGGAGGAACCCGGCCTGCGGATTGAGCAGATGAAGCTGAACCGGGAATTGCCGCAGTTCAGAACATCGTAACTCCCCGTACGGAGCGGCGTTTGGTGCCGGGGCCGCTGCGAATCCGGCTTGCGGCCACCTGATCTCCCGCGCCATCGTTCCCGGACAGCCGCAGGCGAGCGGTTCGTTCCGTCCGGCGGTATCCGGCCGGAATGAACCGGACACGCAATTTCCACTCGACTCCGAAGTAATCCCGATTTTTTTCGGATCAACATGTATGCCGCGTTTTTTCAGGCAATCCAATCCCTGCGCAACCCACTTGTGTTCATTGTGTTCGTGCAGGTGCCTGAGGTGCGCGATGAGAACGGCTTCACCTTTCGGGGCGAGGCGCTCCATGACGGCCTCCTCATCGTAGGGGGCCGCCTCACGCTCTTCGAACGCGATCGCCCCCACCGGGCACTCCCCGATACAGGTGCCGAGGCCATCACAGTAAAGGTCGCTGATCATGACCGCTTTACCGTCAATCAGTTGCAGGGCTCCTTCGTGGCAACCGTCGATGCAGTTTCCACAGCCGTTGCAAAAGGCTTCGTCTATTCTGATAACCGTGCGTTTCATTTTTTCGTGCTTTTTGTTTCAGGCAAAATTATGGCAACAGACAGCCAACAAGTGTCACTATTGTTACACTCGAAAAAATTATTCTACCTTCGCATACGCACCGACAAGAGACTGCTATGGACTATTCGGCATTGACCCACATCCCCCTGTTTGGGCAGATAACGCCCGATGAGCTCGAAGGAATCTTCAATGAATTGAACATTCATGAAAACAGCTTCAAGAAAGGCGAGATTCTCGCTTTGCAGGACGAACCGGCAAACCGGCTTATCATCCTGCTCAAAGGGAGTGTCAAGGCCGAAATGACCGATCCGTCGGGGAAAGTGGTCAAGGTGGAGGATATCGAAGCCCCCAACCCGTTGGCGGTCCTGTTCCTGTTCGGGCGGGACAACCGTTTCCCGGTACAGGCCACCGCGCGGGAGCACGTCGAAGCGGTCGTAATCCCTAAGCAGTCAATCCTGAAAATGCTCTCCATGAACGAAACGATCCTGAAAAACTACCTCGATATTTCGGCCGATTTTGCCTCCCGGCTGAGCCGGAAACTGCACTTCATGTCATTCCGCACGATCCGGCAGAAGACCGCCATGTACCTGCTGCACCTCGCTAAAGTATCCGGCACGGAGACGGTCGAACTGGACAAAACGAAAGCCGCTTTGGCCGAATATTTCGGGGTGTCGCGCCCTTCGCTCGAACGGGAGATGACCCGTATGCAGCAGGAGGGGCTCATCGTCGCCGAACGCCGCAGGATAACGATCTCCGACAAACGAAAATTAGCTCAACTTCTTCATTGTATATTCACTTTAGTCATTATACATTTAAATACCTAAGAGATCAGAGTATGGAATAAGTCCGATTTTTCATTAGTCTGCGAGACCGGAAAAATATTCCGACCCCATACTCTTTACACCAGAATCCGGATAGTTCGTTGCATGGACAGCCGAAAACATCTTGCATCCGAAGGTTTTATTCCGTATTTTTGTCATAAGGAACACCCTTTGAAGGTATTGTCTGCAAGAGCCATCATCCCAAACTGCTCGCAATATATTAAGCTAAAATTTTCGATCCCATGAGAATCTCCCGCCTCTTTCCTCTTTTGAGCGCCATGTTATTGCTCACCGCTCCGGCCTCAAAAGCCGGGAAAACCGCACAAACCGGACGGTCGGCACTGGCTTGTCCAACGTGCTGCAAGACATGTTGCACGCCTGAGTTGTCGAAATTGCCCCGGGAGGTTTTCTCAGGCGTCCGGGGACCGTTCCATGTGCAGGGTATCACAGTAGACCTCAAAAACGGCTACATGTATTTTTCGTTCACCACCGAACTGCTCAAAACGGACCTGCAAGGCAAGCTGATCGGCAGCGTGAAGGGCATGACAGGCCATCTGGGCTGCCTGACGGTCAATCCTGAAGACGGCCGGGTGTACGGTTCACTGGAGTACAAGAACGATGAAATCGGTCGCGGCATCCTGCGCCAACTCAACAAAGAAGGCAATGGGGAAAATCCATCGGACGCCTTTTACGTGGCGATCTTCGATGTCGATAAGATTACGCGGCCCGATATGGATGCGGAAACAGACGGCGTGATGACGGCCGTTTACCTTAAAGAGGTCGTGGACGATTATTATGGAACGGCCGTCAACGGCGGCCGCGAGGTGAAACACCGTCTGGGCTGCTCGGGCATCGACGGCATCTCGTTCGGACCCGCATTCGGCGCACCGAAAGGGAGCAAACCCTACCTCAATGTCGCCTACGGCATTTACGGCGACACGACCCGTAGCGACAACGACTACCAGGTGATCCTGAATTACGATCCCGAGACCTGGAAACAATACGAACAGACGCTCACGCAACAGGCTCCGCACCGGAGCGGCCCGGCGGCTCCCGACCATAAATATTTCGTTCGCACGGGCAATACCTCTTACGGCATCCAAAACCTCGCTTACGACTGTGCGTCCGGAAACTGGTACGCCGCCGTATACCGGGGCAAAAAAAGCCAATATCCGAACTATTCGCTCTTCGTGATCGACGGTTCGAAAGCCCCCCGGAAAGAGACGCTCGCCGGATTCGACACCCCGGTCGAGGGCGAAGTGCTTTCATTGGTGCAGGAAGGTGAAAACGACCCCGCCAGCGGCATCCGGGGCTGGCAGTTCGAATGGGGGACCACGGGCCTGTGTCCGATCGGAGGCGGCTATTTCTACATTTCACACCAGGACGGCGGCCCCGGCGGCAAACTGCAGAGCAGCACGGTGCACCTCTACCAATGGACGGGCGACTCCAAAGAACCGTTCCGGCTGGTGGAATAATCCAGCGCCCCCCTATATACGAGCTACCATCCATCACACCGGACTGTAAAGAGACAACCGAAAGCATGACAATCGAGGAAAAAGGGAAGCCGGTCAGCGATGCAGACCGGCAAATGTTAAACGCCCGGGTCGAACAGGCAGGCGAACTGTTCGGCAGCGGCTACAACTGTTCGCAATCGGTAGTCGCCGCTTTTGCCGACCTGTACGGCGTGGAACGCGAGTTGGCGCTGAGAATGTCCGCCCCGTTCGGCGGAGGTATCGGTCGTATGCGCGAAACCTGCGGTGCTGCATGCGGACTTTTCATGCTGGCCGGACTCGAAAACGGATCGACCGAGGCGGGCGACAGAAAAGGTAAGGGCAACAATTACAAACTGGTACAGGAACTGGCCGCCGAATTCCGGCGGCGCAACGGTTCCTGCGTCTGCCGCGAACTGCTGGGCATCACGACAGGCGCTCCGCTCTCCCCTACTCCCGAAGCACGAACGGAAAACTACTATAAAAAACGTCCCTGTCCGGAAATCGTCCGCGAAGCGGCGGCCATCTACTGCGACCACCTTTGCGGGGTATCGTTCCGAGGTGACGACGGAGACGAAAACGCAAGCGGGAGCGGAAAAGGGAATCGGGACGAGAACGGATAACAGGACCTGAATACCGGCAACCGGTTATACGGCAAGGGGCATTCCCGTCAAAGGAATTCGAGCGCCGCACCCTCGGGCGTGACGACGACCGACACCCGGCGCCCCATATAGAGGCTCATATTCGGACTGGCGTGCCCGGCGGGAAAGCCGAAAATTACAGGTACCCCCAAAGATGCCGTATAGGCGTTGATCAATGCCTCGGCATCCGCACCCCACTCCTTCTCGAACTTCATTTTGTTGAAATATCCCACCACGACGGCTTTGGCTCGCGCAAGCTGGCCGCTGCGCTTCAGGTTCTGCATCATCCGGTCTATATGGTAGATATTTTCCCCTACATCCTCGATAAAAAGCACCGAGGGTTCGTCCATATCGTTATCCAGGTCGGTACCGTTCAGCGCATAAATCAGCGACAGATTGCCGCCGACCAGCCGTCCTTCGGCCCGGCCCGGCCGGTTATAAGCATGCGGCGGCGTACGGTAACCGCCGATCTCCCCGAACAGGGCGTCCCGCAACGAAAGTGCGGAGGTATCGGTCTTCAGGGTATCGGTTCGGAACAGGACGGGCATTGTGCCGTGGATCGATTCCACACCGATCTTCCGCAGCGCCTGATGCAAGACCGTCACATCGCTGAACCCGGCCAGCCATTTCGGATGTTTCCGGAGCACTTTCAGGTCGAGATGGTCCAGCGTGCGTATCGCACCGTAGCCCCCTTTGTAGAAAATCACTGCCCGGACGGAGGGATCATCGAGTGCCCGCTGCAAATCACCGGCACGCTCCCGGTCGGTTCCGGCAAACCAACCGCTGTCCCGGCTGAAAAGGTGTTCGCCCAATTTGACCGTCAATCCCCACGAAGCGATCGTACGGATAAACGACGTATCGACCTTTTTCGGCAATTTGGACGACACGGCTACGACGGACACCGTATCACCGGGCCGCAGGAACGGCGGGCGCAGGTAGGAGTGATGCTCCGGTTGTCGGGACACATCGGCGCCGGCACGCGGCGTTCCCTGGAAAAAAAGCAGAAAAAGGCCGGAAAGCAGCAACCCTCCGGCATATCGGCGGCAATTCATATCGTTTGGCTGTAATTTAGTATAATCGGGTTGCAAAGGTACGAATAATCCGGCACAAGGATATACGGTATCACAGAGACGGGCAGAATTTGGAAAAGTGTCGAAAAAATGTCAATTTTATCTTCCGATTCGGGAAAACCCGGTATCTCCCGCAAAATTCACCTGACATGAAAAAGATTCCAGCCCTTTCCATATCGCTGGCCGCAGTATTATTAACACTCTCCGCACTCCCGGGGTTCCGCACGCCGGTCGGTGCTGCACCACCCGCAACACCGGGCGCCCCATCGCAACCTGCCGCAGGCAAGACGGTCGTGCTGACTTTCGACGATGCCGCCGCCAGCCACCGGACCGTAGTCGCACCGCTCCTGAAAAAGTACGGTCTCGGGGGTACATTCTTCGTCTGCGAATTCCGCGGATTCGAAAACAAGGAACACTACATGAGCTGGGAACAAATCCGGGAATTGTCGGAAATGGGTTTCGAAATCGGCAACCATACCCGCTCCCATCCGGCCATGAGCAAGCTCGACCGTGAACAAATAGAGGAACAAATCCGCTACATCGAGGATAAATGCGCGCAATACGGCATTCCCCATCCGACGACGTTCGCCTATCCGGGCTACGACACCAGCGCGGAAGGCATTGCCCTACTCCGGGAACGGGGTTACCGCTATGCGCGTCACGGCGGCGACCGGCCTTACCTGCGGGACATATCCGACCCGATGATGGTCCCGAGCTACTCGATCAACCACAAAACCGGGCACACGCTGGCCTATGTCCGCCAAGCAGTCGAAGCTTGTCCGGAGGGGGGCGCAGTAGTTCTCTGCCTGCACGGGGTACCCGATCTCGCACACGATTTCGTCAGCACGTCGCCCAAAGAGTTCCGGAAGATCCTGAAATACCTGAAAAAGCAACATTGCCGGGTTATTCCGCTCCGGGACCTGCAATGAACGGCAAAAATCACAAAACGGAGGAACAGATACGCAAAAAATGGGCGACACAATCCTGACAACCTGACAATTATCCTCTGTCGCACGGATTTATTCCGTGAAGTTCTTGAAAATTCCGATTTTATTTCCCAAATTTGCACCCGGAATTCAAACAGGAATCTCCGCCTCAATAGCTCAGTTGGTAGAGCATTTCATTCGTAATGAAAAGGTCGCCGGTCCGAGTCCGGCTTGAGGCTCAGGGAAAAGCACCTGCAAAAGCAGGTGCTTTTTTCATATCCGCGCCTTTCCCACCGCCGGTCAACGAACGGTACTTCCCGGAATATTTTAACGGCTTAACGGCTCTTTACTACCTGCCCTTTTCCGCCCCCCGACGGAGAGCCGCGGAAACAGTTTCCTGAACCGGATCAGGTACAGGGTAATATTGCTGCCTGCGATCACAAAAGTGACAGCCGTCACGATCATGACCAACCCTATGCTCTCACGGAGGGTCAGCATCTCCCCGAATACGGTCACCCCAAAGAATATGGCCGTCACAGGTTCCAGTGCTCCCAGAATGGCCGTGGGTGTGGAACCGATATACTGGATGGCACTGGTCGTACACAGGAACGACACGGCAGTCGGGAAAACGGCCAGGGCCAGTAAATTTCCCCACAAATACCATTGGTCCGGCACGCATAAATTACCAGACATACCCAGACGGACGACAAACAGCGACAATCCGAACAACAGCACGTAGAAAGTTACCTGAAGAGTCGCCATATCTTTCAGTGCCGACTGGTTAATGCCGACGAGGTAGATGGCATACGAAAGCGCCGAAACCATGACCAGCATCGTCCCGACAAGGCTGAGCGCAGCCCCGTCCCCGCCTTTATACAGCAAACCGATCCCGCCCAACGCCAGCACAATGCACAAGAGGGTCTGCGGGGTCAATTTTTCCTTGAAAACAACCGCCATAATCAGTGCGACCATAATCGGATAAACGAACAGCAACGTCGATGCGATACCGGCCTCCATATAATTGTAACTCTGGAACAAGGTCAGGGAAGAGAGGGCCACCAACAGGCCCATCACAACCAGCGGCAGCACTTCCCTTCGCCGGAGGGTAAAGTGCCGTCCCCTCGCCCTGATCATAACGCCGAGAATGGGAATGGCGAACAAATACCTGAAAAAGAGCACGGAATCGGGATTCATCCCCGCTTTGTAAAGCGGCAGGGCAAACAAGGGATTCATCCCGTAGGTCGCAGCTGCGACAGCTCCCAGAATATAGCCTTTGGCTTTCATGTTCATGACCCGGAATTTTCCCGCAAAGATAGCATCTTAAGGCCCGAATCGCTCCGGCATTCACACGAAAAGGGGGGGCGCCCGATATGCGTACGACGAGGATGCATACAGCAAAACCAATCCGCCCCTGTCCGGCCGGACGACATCCGGAATGCCGGGAACGAAACGCCCGTGCCTTTATCCCCGCGATTATTTGGCCGCCACCTGCAATCGGGTACATTTCTTGCATTATCCTTACATAAAACAACCCGTTAAATCCCAACACCATGAGCAAATCTGTTTCCCGACTCACTAACCTGCTCCTGTCGAGCAACGGTTCGGACATCGCATTGTTGTTGCTGCGTATCTTCGTGGGCATTATGATGCTGACGCACGGCGTAGCCAAAATAGAAAATTTCAGCGCGCTGAAAGCGAATTTTCCCGATCCGGTCGGGTTGGGCGCGGGCTTTTCACTATTGCTGATCACCTGCGCCGAAGTGGGCTGTTCCCTGCTGGTGATCGTAGGCCTGGTTACCCGGCTGGCGGTTATCCCGCTGATTGTCGGGATGTGCGTGGCCGCCTTCCTCACCTTTCCCGGCTTCACGATGGCTGCCTCGGAACTCGCGCTGCTGTACCTGAGTATCTACATCACGCTGCTGATCGCCGGACCGGGCGAATATTCGCTCGACGAATTGCTTCGCATGACGTTACGCCGCAAAAACAGTAATTAAAATCTTTTATTATATTTGCGGGGTAACCTTATCGTGTAAAAGCAAACATCTATGTGTGGAATCGTCGGGATGTTTGACATCTCTTCCGACGCGGAGAGTTTCAGACCCCAGGTACTGAAAATGGCCCGGAAAATCCGCCACCGGGGCCCCGACTGGTCGGGCATTTATTGCGGAACAAACACAATCCTCGCCCACGAACGACTCTCGATCGTAGATCCCGAATCGGGAGGACAACCCCTCAAAAGCAAAGACGGAAAACTGATTCTGGCCGTCAACGGAGAGATTTACAACCACCGGCAATTGCGCGAGCAGCTTGCAGGCGAGTATGAATTCCTGACCGGCTCGGACTGCGAGGTAATCCTTGCATTGTACCGCAAAAAGGGGATCAATTTTCTGGAAGAGCTGAACGGTATCTTCGCATTCGCACTGTATGACAGCGAAAAGGATCTTTATCTGGTGGCCCGTGACCACATGGGGATCATCCCGCTCTACATGGGCTGGGACGAACGGAACCATTTTTACGTCGCTTCGGAACTCAAAGCGCTCGAAGGGATATGCAAAGTGATCGATCCGTTCCTGCCGGGGCACTATCTCTGCAGTACGGACAAGAAAATGACCCGGTGGTATACGCGCGACTGGATGCAGTACGATGCAGTGAAAAACAACGGCGCCGACATCGAACAGCTACGCGAGGGGCTGGAAGAGGCCGTACGCCGCCAATTGATGTCGGACGTTCCGTACGGAGTGCTCCTTTCGGGCGGACTCGATTCGTCGGTCATTTCGGCCATAGCGAAGAAATTCGCCGCCAAGCGTATCGAAACGGACGGACGCAGCGATGCGTGGTGGCCGCAGCTACACTCGTTCGCCGTAGGGCTCAAAGATGCACCCGACCTGGCCGCAGCTCGTAAAGTAGCCGACCACATCGGCACCGTGCACCACGAAATCCACTACACGATCCAGGAGGGCCTGGATGCGCTGCGGGATGTCATCTATTACCTCGAGACCTACGATGTGACCACCGTGCGGGCTTCTACGCCGATGTACCTGCTCTCCCGCGTAATCAAGTCGATGGGTATCAAAATGGTCCTTTCCGGCGAAGGAGCCGACGAGCTTTTCGGCGGTTACCTCTATTTCCACAAAGCGCCCGATGCACGCGCCTTCCACGAAGAGACCGTGCGCAAATTGGGCAAACTGCACCTGTACGACTGCCTGCGGGCGAACAAGGCACTGGCGGCCTGGGGCGTGGAAGGGCGCGTACCGTTCCTCGACAAAGAGTTCATGGATATCGCCATGCGTATCAATCCCGAAGCGAAAATGGCCAAGGACGGCCGCATGGAAAAATGGATCGTCCGCAAAGCGTTCGAGGACCTGCTGCCCGAAAGCGTGGTATGGCGCCAGAAGGAGCAGTTCTCCGACGGAGTGGGCTACGGTTGGATCGACTCGCTGAAAAAAGTCACCTCGGAGGCTGTCTCGGACGAACAGATGAGCCATGCCGCCGAGCGCTTCCCGATCAACCCGCCGATGAACAAGGAAGAGTATTATTACCGTTCGATCTACGAGGAGCACTTCCCCTCGCAATCGGCCGCCCGCTGCGTGCCGTCGGTGCCTTCCGTCGCCTGCAGCACCGCCGAGGCACTGGCCTGGGACGCTTCGTTCCGGAACCTGAACGATCCCTCGGGCCGGGCGGTTAAACATGTACATAACCAAAGTTTGTAAAACAACCGGCAATGAGAACAACAGGATTTCTGCTCGGCATGCTCTTATGCGGCACCACTTTGTTCGGGCAGCAGAAAGATTGGGCGGGTTTCGATCGTTACCGCGAAGCGAACCGCACCGCGAAGCAAGGCGCTGAAGCCGTCTTCATGGGCAATTCGATCACCGAAGGATGGGCGAGGATGCGCCCCGGTTTTTTCGCGGACAACGGCTACATCGGCCGGGGCATCAGCGGCCAAACCTCGGCGGAAATGCTCGCGCGCTTTCGTCCGGACGTCATCGAACTGGCCCCGAAGGCGGTCGTGATTCTGGCCGGAACGAACGATATCGCACAGAACAACGGCCCGATCGAACTCGAAAACGTGATGGACAATATCGCCTCGATGTGTGAACTGGCCCGGTTGCACAACATCCGGGTACTCCTCTGTTCGGTACTCCCCGCCGCCGCATTCCCGTGGCGCGAAGGAATCGAACCTGCCGATTCGATCATCCGGCTCAATGCGATGATCGAAGCTTATGCCCGCGAAAACGGCATCGAATACGTCGATTACCACTCCCGGATGAAGGACGGCCGAAACGGATTGCCGCCCGAATACTCGAAAGACGGCGTCCACCCCAATCCGGAAGGATACCGGGTCATGGAAGGAATTATCGCTTCGTACCTCAAATGATTATCCCTAAAAAGCCGCTGCAAAACAGCGGCTTTTTTAATATTTTTAGGTATCTTTGGTTAAACCCGGCAAGGAGCGGCAACGACGGATCCGCCCGGCCGGGGAAATCGGCTTTATTCTTAATTCCTACTGTCATGAAACCCGCACGCTTGTTCGGAATGCTCCTGGCAGGAGTATTCGCCGCATTCACCTTTTCCCCTGCTTCAGCCCTGGAACTGACCGGCACACGCCGCATCTGGGACCAAGCTCCGCACTCGGCGTTCACCGGACTGATCGACTACGAGGGCAAACTCTACTGCTGTTTCCGCGAAGCGAAAAGCCATGTCCCGCAACTCACGGGCGAAGATGGCAAGATCCGCATCCTGGTCTCCGACACCGGAGAAGCATGGGAACCGTTCGCACTGGTCGAATCGCAGGGCACCGACCTGCGCGACCCGCAACTGAGCAGGACGCCCGACGGGCGGCTGATGCTGCTGATGGGCGGCAGCCGTTACGAGAACGGACAATTCCTCGGGGGAATTTCGCATGTATCGTTCCTCAATTCGAGGAGCAGAACTTTTTCCGCCCCGATACCGATCGAGGTGGACAAAACGCTCTTCCCGAATAAAATCTGGCTTTGGAAAATCACCTGGCACGGCCCGGAAGGTTACGCGACGATCTACGAAAACGACCGTCTGTCATTGGTAAAAACGTCGGACGGATTGCATTACGATCTCGTTACCAGGCTGCGCTGCGACAGCATGCCGAACGAAACGGCGCTGCTGTTCGGCCCCAACGACGAACTCTACCTGCTCGTCCGGCGAGAAATAGGCGGTGCCACGGGCGTGTGGGGAGAAAGCCGTCCTCCATATACGGAATGGGAATGGAACGACCTGGGCATCCGCCTCGGCGGCCCTAACCTGTGCGCACTGCCCGACGGAAGCATCCTGATCGGCTCACGGGAGGTGCAAAAGGAACCCCATTGCGGCCTGTACGGGCTGGATGGATCGAAACGCGCCGAACTGCTCCTGCGGCTGCCCAGCGGCGGCGACTGCAGTTATCCGGGTTTTGTTGTCCGCGGTAACACGCTTTGGATCTCTTACTACTCGTCGCACGAAGGACACGCTGCGATCTACCTCGCTACAGTGCGGCTGGACCGGTAACTGCCGGTATACTTTTCCAAAACAAAATAAGGCAAAACCGAACTTCCCGGCCCCGCACCCGAGAGAGACGCCAAAAAGACACCTGGGAAATACCCGAAACAACATACCCGAGACACAACATCAAACTGTACACACAGCACCATAGAATATCAGGAAACACCCGGAAGGGACTTCCGGAAGAATCTATACGTCTGCGGGACGGATTATCGCCCGGTTTTTGCGGCCGTCTACAAAGATGTAAAGCGGCTCCGGAAAACGCACATGGCGGACATACGCACTTTCGTACAGGGCGGGCTGCGTATCGAGCTGTGCGATATCGAAGCGGCCGTCCCCCTGGAACGGATTGATCGTCAGGTAGCCGACCCCGAACGAGGTGAGATTCTGAAAAAAGTGCGTGCCTTGGCTCGGTTCGACACGGAAATTATCCAGCCCGCACTCGACGATCACTTTCGCCTCTGAAATATGCGGCCACTTGACCGGTACGCCGAGCCACGGATCGCTCGATCCCCAACGGCCCGGACCGACCAGCACATAGGAGCGTTTCTGGTCGCGCAACTCCGTATTGAGCCGGTTCACCTCGTCGGCCATTTGTTGCGTATGGGCGGTATCGAACCTGTCGGGGCGGATGTAGACCACGTCGGTAACCCCTTCGATCGCACCTAACCCCAGCGCGCTCTCGGCATAGATGAGCGCACCGGAGGTATCCACCTGATCCCAGTCGAGCGAACGGTTCGACGGACTGTCCACGATCGGACGGATCTGGAGCATATCGAACACCTTGTCCTCCCCGTACGGCACATCCATATTGACGGCAAATTCGATCTCGACCGGACAGCGCAACTCCCGTTCGCCGAGGGCGAGCATATCGCTCAGAATCCCGGCCAGCGGCATCGTATCGTATTTCAGGATTTGCGAAAAAGTGACGATCTTGCGCCCCTCTTCGAAATTGCTGTCCGAAATACGCTGGTTTTGCATGTCCCAGGTCGAAGCCACATAGCGCATGTTGCGGAAATGTTTGGCTTTGTTGATTTCGAAACGCTGCAGGTTCACCGCATCGTCGAGCGACGTTTTGAACTCCTCGGGACGCAGGTTCAGCGCATACATCTCGCGCTGGGTATCCCGCAACGTCAGTTCGGTCGTCGAAAGCTGCAGCACATTGCGCGGGTAACGCGGTGAAAAACGCAGCGTTAATCCGCCTTCGACCACCAGTTTACCCAATCCGAAAGCCAGATTCACGATCCCGTCCTGCGGCTGCTCGTCGCCGATCGGGTAAAAATTCAGCGAGCGCGCCACGCCGGAGATGGTCGGGAAGAAATAACCGCTGTCCTCGGTACCGCAGACATCCTGGATCACCACAGCCATTTTTTCCTCGCTCAGCAGGTTCGAACTGGCCTGGATATAGGCCCGGCTCGCCGCGAAATAGACCGACGCATAGACGCTCTTGACCGCTTTGCCCAACAGACGCAACATCTGGTCTTCATTGTCCGTCTTGGGAATCATATAGGTCGAGTAGATACCGGCGAAGGGCTGGTAATGCGAATCCTCCAGTTTCGAGCTCGACCGAATCGCCAACGGCCCGGAAACGGTGCGGATGTAAGCCCGCAGATCGTTCACGAGCGTTTCCGGCAACCGCGAGCTGACGAATTCCGAGAGAATCTCCTCATCGCCCACATCGGCATTGATCACATACATCAGCCCGTTGTCCCGGACGAACTGGTCGAAATAGTCGGTGGCCACGACCACCGTGCGGGGCAGCATCACTTTGACTCCCTCGTATTTATCGTAGAGGTCGTAACGCTGCAACATATTATTGATGAAGGCCAGTCCTCGGGCCTTTCCCCCCAGCGACCCCTCGCCGATACGGGCAAACCAGATGTAGCGGTTATAGGTCTGCGCGTCGAAATGCGCGACCACGCCGTGCCCCTGTACGATGCGGTATTCGGTAATCGCTTTGGCAATGAACTCGCGGAGCCCGTCCACCGTCGGAAAATGGCTCTCGGAAACGGATTTGAACATACCCGCCAGCCGGAACAATCCCCGTGAATACATCCACTTCGACAGTCGGTTCCGGGAGGTGTAATAGAGCAACACCTCTTCGGGAATCTCCTGCACGAGCCGCTGCATATCGCGCAGGTCGCGCGCACGGCCGATCACCTCGCCGCTGCCGGGATCGCGGAATACGAAATCGCCGAAAGCGAACTCCTCGCTGATGTAGTCGCTCAGCTCGATCAACAGCGTTTTCGAATACTTGACGACAAATCCCACCCCCAGTTCCTCAGCCGTCTTGCGCATGCTCTCCTGGGAGGATTGCAACAGGAAAGGCATGTGCGGATCGTCGCTCTTGATCAGCCGGCACAGGTCGATCCCCGCATCGAGTTTCTCGCTGTCCGCAGGATCGTTCTTGTGCAGCACGAACCCCACATCGGAGATTACGCCCAGCAGGTTACGCTTGTAACGCTCGTAAAGCATCACCGCCTCTTCGTAATTGGTCGCCAGCAGGATTTTGGGACGCCCGCGTTTGCGCAGCATCTGTTGCTGCTCGTTGAGCGCCTCTTTGAGAAACTCAGCGCTCTGCTGCAGCACCAACTTATAAATTGCGGGCAGGTAGGTCGAGTAATAACGGATCGAATCTTCGACCAGCAGGATCGACTGCACGCCCACCCCGAGAATATCGTCGTCGGCGTTCATCCGGTCCTCGATCAGCTTGACGATCGCCAGGATCAGGTCGGCGTTGCCGTGCCAGCTGAAGATATAGTCGATCGCAGAACGGTCTTCGCCCTCTATGCGGCGGTAAATATCCTTCGAGAAGTTGGTCAGCAGCACGAACGGAATTTCGGGATGCAGCGCCTTGAGTTGTTTAGAGAAGTGGAATACGTCGAGATCCCCGACGTTGAACATACTGATAACCAGGTCGAAATCATTTTCACCCTGCAACAACTCCAGCGCCTCGGTCGAACTGCTCACCCGCGTGAACGACGGCGGGTTGCTCAGGTTCAGCTCCATATACTCGTGGTTGAGCTGCACCTCCAGGCGCCCGTCCTCTTCGAGGGTATAGGCATCATAGCTGCTGCAGATCAGCAAAATTCTGCGGATGCGCCGGCGCATCAGGTTACGGTAGTCGGTTTTGGCGAGCCTGCGCGCGCCGGATGGGATCGTTTTTTGTGCCATGTCGGATAAGGCTTTCCTACAAAACTACACAAAATCCGGTACTTCCGTCCTCCGGAGCCGCCGATTTTTCACATTAGCGGAACACCAGCCGGAACCGCGTCTCCCGGGGCGTCGAATGCTGCAACTTGAGGCTGCCGCGGTGCAGGCGCATGATCTGCCGCGAAACGCTCAGGCCGATGCCCGATCCATGCTCCTTCGTGGTAAAGAAGGGTACGAAAATATGCTGGGACACCTCTTCCGAAATCGGTTCGCCGTTGTTGGCCACATCGACGATCACATGCTTCTCGTCGTTGCAGAAAGCCGAAAGCGCGATCACACCTCCTTCGCGAGTACCGATCGCACCGGCGGCATTTTTCAACAGGTTCAGGATCACCTGCGTAATTTGGTTGCCATCGGCATAGAGGATCAAATCTTCGGGCTCGACGCGGATATCGACACGAATGTGCTGCTCTTCGATCTGGCGGCTGACCAGCATCACGATCCGCTCGAGGAATTTGCGCACGTCGAGCAGTTCCATCTCCGGCGCGGGAATCCGGGTAAAGCTACGGTAAGACTCGACGAATGAAATCAGGCTTTTGCTGGTCGCATGAATCGCTTCGAGACCGCGATAGGTGTCGTCATCGCGGTTGCCGTGCAGCCTGAGGAGCGTATCGCTGAGCGACATCACCGGCGTAACGGCGTTCATAATCTCGTGGGTCAGCACGCGCGTCAGTCGTATCCACGACTCCAACTCCTTATCGTCCAGCTCACGGTCGATGTCGTTCACGGCAATGATACGCAGCCTCGTGCCCCGGATCGTCACCTCAGAAGCCTGCAACGCCAAATTGACCTCTCCCCGCTCGTGATGCAGCGTCACACGCGTTCCTTCGCCAACTTCGAGCGCCCGGAACTTTTCGGTCAGCCCCTCCTCAACCCGGTCGAGCTGGCTCAGGTGCGTAAAAACCGACAACCCCAGCAAACGCAACGCCTCGGAATTGGTCTGCATGACGCTGCCCCGTTCGTTCACGACCACAATGCCGGTAATGATCCGTTCGAGGATCAGCTCATAATATTTCTCGCGCTCGATCGCCTCGTTCTTGGCCTTGACCAGCAACTCCTTGATCCGGTTGAGCGACCGGTTGAACAGGTCGTCCGAAAGCGAACTGCCGTAACGGGTGAACTGAAAGGCATAGTCGTTGTTTTCGATCGCATTGAACATAAACGTGATCTTGCGCGTATTGGACCGGTAGAGCCGGAAAACACCGCCTAACAACAAACAGGCGACGGCTGCCGTCAGGATTCCGTAAAACCAGAGATTGTGGATAATCAGCAGGGTTGCCCCCACCGTCGCCGCAATCAGCAACAGCAGCACCAACGCCAGCTTCGAGGCCACTCCCCTGAACATCCCTAAAGATTGTATTTTTTGATTTTGTTATAAAGTGTCTGCCGTGTAATCCCGAGTTGTACGGCCACCTGCGACAGATTGCCCTTGTGCTGGTCCATCGCCCGGCGGATCAGCGAGGATTCCATCTCCTCGAGCGTCGTGACGCCGCCCGGCATAACCGTTTCGTCGCGCTGCGCCAATACGAAATCGGCAGCTTGCAACCGCTCCCCTTCGCACAGAATCACCGCTTTCTCCACTGCATGCTGCAATTCGCGGATATTTCCGTACCAGGGATAGGCGCCCAGCTTCTCGGCCGCAGTCCTGTCGATCGCGGTAATGTTCTTGCCGTACCGCGCGGCATATTGTGACAGGAAACGTTCAGCCAGCGGCAGGATGTCCTCCGGGCGGTCGCGCAGCGGCGGCAGCGTCACATGGATCGTATTGATCCTGTAAAAAAGGTCTTCACGGAAAGAGCCGGACGCGACCATTTCCGGCAGGTTACGGTTCGTCGCGCAAATCAGCCGGATATCGACCGGCACCGGCGTATTGCTGCCCACGCGCGTCACGGTACGGCTCTGGATGACCGACAACAATTTGGACTGCAAATGGTACGGCAGGTTGCCGATCTCGTCGAGAAAGAGCGTCCCGCCCGAGGCCACTTCGAATTTGCCGGCCCGGTCGCTGCGGGCATCCGTAAAAGCCCCCTTGACATGGCCGAACAACTCGCTCTCGAAAAGCGTCTCGGTCAGGGCCCCCATATCGACGCTCACCAGCGACTCGTCCCGCCGCGCGGAAAGCGCATGGATCTCCCGCGCCAGCATATCCTTGCCCGTGCCGTTTTCCCCCGCAATCAGGATCGTGGCATCGGTAGGCGCCACCTTTTCAATCATCTGCCTGAGGGTCCGCATAGCCTCGGAATCACCCCAGAACATCGACGCCTCGCTGCGGAATTCACGCTTAATCTCGCGCAACTGCTTAACTTCCTGCTTCGAAATGCTCAGGTTATAGGCCGCCTGCAACGTGGCGATCAGTTTCGAATTATCCCAGGGCTTCACAACGAAATCGACCGCCCCCTTTTTGATCGCCTTGACGGCCAGATCGATGTCGGCATAGGCTGTAAAAAGCACCACCTGCGAGGCGGGAGACTCTTTCTTCACTTCGGAAAGCCAGTAAAGCCCTTCGTTGCCGTTGTTGATACCGGCCGAAAAGTTCATATCGAGCAGCACCACGTCGAATTTTTCCGAACGGAGCGTCGAAACCAGCGCGGTCGGCGCCGGAAGCGTCACCACCCTGTTGAAATAATTGCCCAGCAAGAGTTTCAACGCCGTGAGGATGCTTTTGTTGTCATCCACGATCAATATACTGCCCGCCTTACCCGTCATTTCATTTTTCCTTAAAAACTACCGGTCCTGTCGCGCCGACATTCCGGCGAATATCAAATCAAATATACCTAAAAAATCATCTGCGAAAACAAGCGCACAACCTTTACCCTCCATTTACAAAACGCAGGTTCGTCTAAAAATTATACAAGAGTGTCAAATTTATTGACACTCACCCGCACCAACCGAGCAACTAACACACTATACAACAAACACTTAATCCACAAGGCATACTTTTGGCACAAAAGAGAACCAAACACATCAGAAATTACACTAAAAATGTCACGAACCCGAATCATTCCCTTGATCACTCTGGTCACGGCAATCGGCACCCTTCCGGCCCGTGCGGCAGATGAGGGCAAAGCCTGGACGCTGCACGACTGTATGGCCTATGCGGTCGAACATTCGCCGCGCAGCAAGATACAGGAGCTGACGAATGCCAATACCGACCGCGATCACCTCGCAGCGATCATGAATTTTCTGCCTTACATCAGCGGTTCGGTAGGAGCCAATGCCAACTTCGGCCGATCGCTCGACCCCGAGACCAACACCTACACCGCTCAAAACAACTTCAATAACTCTTACAGCGTCTCCGGTTCGCTGCCATTGTTCAACGGTTTCAAAGTAGTCAACAACCTTCGCATCGCAAAAATAGCCCGGCTGCAGGGTGCCGAAAACATGCAGCTGATCAATGATGAAATCGCGCTCGAAACGATGCAGGCCTATGCCGACGTACATTATTACCGCGGGATGGTCAACCTGGCGGGGGAACAGCTCGCGGAGAGCAAAAACACGCTGTACCAGGCCAAAGTACAGGAGGAGTTGGGACTGAAAGGCAACGCCGACGTACTGGAAATCGAGGCTAAAGTGGCCAGCGAGGATTTCAATCTCACCCGGCAGCAAAACCTTTACGCCGATGCAATGCTGAAACTCAAGGAAGCGATGTTCTACCCGATCGGCGACACGCTTCCGCTCGATACCACACAGCACTGGGCAATGGCGCCTCTCGCACCGCACGTTCCTGCCGACAGCATCTACCGGACGGCCACCGATTTTCTGCCGAAAGCGCGGATCGCACAGCTCGACTTCCAAACCGCAATGCTCAACTTCCGGACAGCCAAATGGCAATTGCTGCCTTCTTTGTCACTCAGCGGCGGTGTCTCTACCAGTTACAGCCAGACAATCGGAGGAAACGCCGTAGAGCACGCTCCTTTCCGCCAACAATTCAAAGACCGGGTAGGTAAATATGTCAGTGTCGGACTTAATATTCCTATTTTTAAGAACTACTCGCAACAGATCACCATCGCCAAACAACGCAACCTGATGAAAATAAGCGATCAGGAACAAAAACAAACGCTGCACGAGATCGAAAGCGAAATCCAACGCGCCGTACAGGATATGGAAGGAACCGCCAAAGAATACATACAATGCACCAAACAAGTAATCGCCCAGGAGATGGCATACAAAGCCATGCGCAGGAAATACGAAGAGGGGCTCGCCAGCGTCATCGACCTGCAAACCTCTTCGAACCAGTTACTCGTGGCAAAAGCCGCGAAACTCAACGCACTGCTGCAATACCTGATCAAAAAACGTGTGGTCGATTACTACAAGGGTACTCCCTACCTCGAACAGGACTATTAACACAACCTGTACGGAATTAAAACAGAACCTGCGACAAACGGATACACCGCCCGAAACACGATAAGAACAAGAATCATTCAGACATACGGATATGGACAGAGTCATCGAAAACAAACGTTGGATCAAAAAGAAATACATCCCTTACCTGGCCGGCGGAGCGCTGGCGCTGATACTGGTTATCTGGCTGATTTTCGGCAACCACCTTTCGACGCTAAAAGTCGACAAAAGGCTGCTGACAATCGAACCCGCACAGCAAGGACAGTTCAACGACTACGTACGCGTGAACGGACAAGTACAGCCGGTCACGACCATTCAACTCAGTCCGCTCGAGAGCGGCATGGTGGAAGAAAAGCTCGTCGAAGAGGGAGCTATGGTACATAAGGGCCAGGTGATCGTCCGGCTGAGCAACTCTTCGCTCAGCATCGCGATCCTGCAAAGCGAGGCCGACCTGGCCGAAAAAGACAACTTCCTGCGCAATACGATGGTGTCGATGGAACAGCAGAAGCTCGACCTGCAGAAAGAACGCCTAAGCCTGAACATCGACGTGCAACGCAAAGAGCGCAAATACCGCCAGAACGAACGGCTTTACAAGGAAAAACTGATCGCACGCGAAGACTACCTTCAGGCCAAAGAAGATTACGAGCTGGCGCTCGAAACGCGCCATGTGG
Organism: Alistipes indistinctus YIT 12060; assembly: GCF_025144995.1. Classification (NCBI taxonomy): domain Bacteria; kingdom Pseudomonadati; phylum Bacteroidota; class Bacteroidia; order Bacteroidales; family Rikenellaceae; genus Alistipes; species Alistipes indistinctus. The sequence goes on from NZ_CP102250.1 coordinate 983,547, forward strand.
TACAGGAGCGCCAAAAGCAGGACTCGATCTACCGCACCACCCAGATCGAAAGCCTCGAAGAGAACCTGCAGAGCATGCGGCAAAATATGATGCTGATCCGTCAACGGATGGACAATCTCAACGTTAAATCGCCGATCGACGGCCAACTCGGAACGCTCGACGCAGAGCTGGGTCAATCAGTTTCCAATACGGTCAAGATCGGTCAAATCAACGACCTGTCGGACTACAAGATCGAAGCGCTGATCGACGAGCACTATATCGACCGCGTGCGCAGCGGACTGCCCGCATCGTTCGAACGGCAGGATGCCCGGTACGACCTGGTCGTCAGCAAGGTGTACCCCGATGTCAAGGAAGGTCAGTTCAAAACCGACTTCACCTTTACTTCGAAACGTCCCGACAACATCCGCACCGGCCAGACCTACTACATTAACCTCGAGCTCGGTCAACCTTCCGACGCAATTCTGATCCCGCGCGGCGCGTTCTATCAGAAGACGGGCGGCAACTGGATTTATGTGGTAACCGAAGACGGCAGCCGGGCATACCGCCGCACGATCCGTATCGGGCGTCAAAATCCGCAATATTACGAAGTGGTCGAAGGACTTCAGGCTGGCGAGAAAGTGATCGTATCGGGCTACGACACTTTCGGCGACAACGAAATGCTGGTGCTGAAATAGCACACAGAGAGGCTCTCGTTGCCAGAGCGGCAGATCGTCTCCGGCAACGGGAGTATATCTTCGGAGCACAAGACAAGACAAGACAAGACACACCCCACCAGAATCAAACACGACACTACTACAACTACCGCTACAAAACACTACTACTCACCTTACATTTAACACCAATCCGATGAAAAACCTGTTTTTTGCGCTCCGGTATTCGCTCAAATCATTGCGCGGCAACATCTCCCGGGTCGTTTCGATCACGCTGGGGCTGGCATTAGGGCTGCTCGCTTTCTCATTCATCGTATTCGACCTGTCGTACAATTCTTTCCTACCGGATAAAGAGCGCGTCTATCAATTTTGGGTATACTACGATGTTGACGGACAGAAAGGCAATTTCGACACAACATTCGGAACGGTCGCACCGGCCCTGAAGGCGGACTTCCCGCAAATAGAAACCGCCACCAGGTTTCGGCGCGAAGGCGCCGTGCCGTTCGAATCGGACAAACGCGACTTCGAAGCCAACCTGGTCGTTGCCGATACATCGTTTTTCGATGTGCTCGACCTCGGGGTCATAAGCGGTGACCCCCACCGAGCACTTGCCGGCAAGGACAAAGTGATGATCTCGGAGAGTTTCGCCCGTCGGCTGTTCGGGCGGGAGGACCCGGTCGGCAAAGAGCTAAGATATCAAAACAAACGACCCGTAACGGTCAGCGGAGTTTTCAAGGATATACCCCACAACAGTACTTTGTGGCCATTGGAAGCGATCCTATCGGAAAACGACTCTGAGATCAGCTGGAATAACGGCGATGGTTTCGATACTTACATCAAAATGCAACCCGGGACCGATCCCCGCACAATTGAACCGGAACTGAACGCTTTTTTCATCCGGCACGGAGCGCCCGATTTCATGGTCGATGCCATCCAGCAAGGTCTTCCGCGTTTCTTTTTCGTTCCCGTCACCTCCACCAACCTCGTCGACGGCAATACGGTACGCATGGCACTGATAATAGGCATTCTCGCGCTACTGATTATTTTCGTTTCGTCGATGAACTATGTGCTGATCTCCGTATCGATGCTGGTACGCCGCAGCAAGACGATCGGGACGCTTAAATGCAACGGTGCCGGAAGAGGCGACATCCTGGCCATTTCGCTTTACGAGACAGCCCTGCTGGTCAGTGCGGCGCTGCTGCTGGCGACCGTCCTGATCTACGCAATGCGTGCCCAGGTAGAAACGCTCACCGGCATCCCGGTTTCAGTGCTGTTCGCCCCGGCACGCATCTGGGCCCCGCTGTCGGTCATCCTGCTGGTATTCCTGCTCTCGAGCCTGATCCCCGCACTGTTGTTCGCTTCGGTATCGGTACAGGCCGCGTTCCGCAACTGTTCGGGCAACCGGCGGCGGTGGAAGCAATTGCTGCTGGCCATAGAACTGATCTGCGTCAGTTTCGTCACGGTATTCGTACTGATCACCGGACTGCAATTCCGGCACATGGTTTCGCTCGACATGGGCTACCAACACGACCGGCTTATCTACACAGAACTTAAAACGGACAGCCGTACCGCAAACCTATACCGCGAAGCGCTGCGGTCACTGCCCGAAGTGGAATGGATCGGGATGAGCCTTAACGTGCCTCTTAACAAATTTTACAACGGCACTCTCTGTACCGAGGGTGCAACGAACAATACGCTGTTCTCGTCCCGTACGGATATGGTCGACACAGGATACCTGGCCACGATGGGTATCGAGTTGGTCGCAGGCCGTAATTTCACCGACGGCACGCCCTACGATCAGGTGATCGTCAATGAACTGTATGCTAAACTACAAGGGTGGACAGACGATCCCGTAGGAAAAATTACTTATAACTTCGGTTCGCCGATGACGGTGATCGGCGTAATCCGCGATTTCAAAATCAAAGCCGTCAATGCAGAAGTCCCCCCCATGCAGTTACACTTTCTCTCGTTGCAAGGCAACCAAAACTTCGACAACCTCGTGCTCTCGATCCGGCTGCGGGAGATGAACAGCCGATCGATCCGGGCCGTCGAAGCCAAACTCAAACAAGTTACGCCGCAAGTCCGGTTCAAATTCCAGATTTTCGACGAGCAACTGACCGTGGAACGCCATTACGAACGGGCCTTTCGCAACACGGTAACGACTGTCTCGCTGGCGACGCTGATTATCGCGCTGATGGGGCTGATCGGCTACGTCAACGACGAAATCCGGCGACGCACCAAAGAGATCGCCATCCGCAAAGTCAACGGCGCCACCGCCCGCGATATCCAGCGACTGATCCTGCACGACCTGTCGGTGATCACGCTGCCGGCCATCCTGCTGGGCATAACCTCCGCCTACCTCTTCAGCCGCGAGTGGCTGATGCGGTTCAACGACCGGATTACGCTCCACTGGTGGATTTTCGCCGTAGGCGCGCTGTTCGTCGCAGTAATCGTCGCCTGCGTGGCGCTCTGGCAAACCCACCGATCCGCCCACGGCGATCCGATCAAAATGATCCGCACCGAATAAGAGCACCAACGATAACGACCCAAACGAACCGTTCACCGAACTTCAATCTTTTTACCGCATGAGAAATATAACCCTGGCCCGACGGAACCTTTTTAAAAGAGGACAAAACAACGGAATCAAAATTCTGTCGCTGGGCGTCGGTCTGGCGGTAGGATTGGTGCTGACCGCCAAAATCTACTTCGAACAGACCTACGACACTTTCTATCCCGATGCCGACCGAATCTGCAAAATTCAAGAGAATTTCTCGGTAAACGGCGAGAAACTAGAGGGAGGAACCGTGCCGGGAGGCATAGCTCCGGGGTTGAAGAACGACATTCCGGAAATCGAAGCGGCAACCCGGTTTACTCCTCTGGAAGAAGACAACACTCGCTTCGTCATTTTTACTGCCGACAGGCAACGCCACACCGGGAAAGTAATTCTGGCAGATTCATGCCTGTTCGACGTCCTGCCGCGCCCGATGATAAGCGGCAATGCAAAGGAAGTGCTGAGCCGTCCGCAATACGTACTGGTTTCCGAATCGCTGGCCCGCAGCCTGAACAAAGGCGGCGACCCGGTGGGCATGACCCTCCGGCTGGACAATTATGCGGACGTGGAACTGACCGTAGGCGGGGTCTTCAAAGACATTCCCGAAAACAGCCAGATTTCCTACGACGTCATCATTTCGATGAGTTCGATCGCAAAATTTATCTGGGACGGTACAGACAACTGGTATGCTAATGACCGCTACCATGCTTACGTGAAACTACGCCCCGGCGTGCGATACGAAACCGTCGGTCCAGCAATCCGCCGGTGTGTCGAAAAACATCTCGATGAGGCAAAACTCAAAGAAAGAGGCACCGAACTGTGCTACTACCTTCTCCCGCTGACCGACATTCACAAGCAGTCCCCCGGTGTGCGCCACATGAGCGTCCTGCTCGGCATGCTGGCTTTTGCGCTGCTGTTTACCGCCATGATGAACTACATCCTGATCATCGTCTCATCGATGATGGGACGCAGCCGGGAAATCGCCATCCAGAAATGTTACGGGGCACAAGGCAAAAACATCACGGGACTGATCCTGACCGAAACATTGTTGCACATAGGACTCGCGCTGCTGCTGACCGTTTTATTGCTGACTCTGTTCAGAGGCATGACGGAAGAGCTGCTCTCCGCTTCGCTGTCGTCCCTTTTTACGGGAACCAGCCTCGCGATCCTACTGGCGGTTTGCCTGTCGGTATTCGTTGTAACCGGCCTGATTCCTTCGGGCCTTTTTTCCCGGATTCCAGTATCGACCGCTTTCCGCCGCTCCACGCAATCCCGGAAAATATGGAAACGGATATTGCTTTTCATTCAATTCATGGCCGCCACTTTCCTGATTATCCTGCTGATCATCATCAGCAGGCAGTACGACCGGATGGTCAACGACCGACCGGGATACAACTACGAACGGGTGGTCTATTGCACCACCGACGGAGCGAAAACATCCGACAGGATAAAAGCGCTGGAGGAACTGCGCAGGCTGCCGGAAGCCGAAGAGGTAGGGTCTTGTTCCCTACTGCCTGTCCTGACCGGAAACAATGGAAATGATGCCACACTGAACGGTCGCACCCTTTTCAATTTTGAAGATCTCGACATGGTGGACACGGGTTTCGTCCGGACGATGGGGATAAAAATCATCGACGGGAAGATGTTCGAGGCCAGTGCGCCCAAAACATTTTCTGTCATGGTGAGCCGTTCGTTTGCGGAAAAACTGGCCCTGACCGCCGGATGGCACGACGGAGTGGTCGGAAAAATGTTCGAGATAAACAACTACACCCCTGCCACGGTCTATGGCGTCTACGAAGACATCCGCACCGGCAAAAACAGAATGGACGAACATCCGACGATCATGTATCATACCAATTGGTCGAGCCGCTACATCGTCATCCGGCTGCAATCGCTCACCCCGCAGGCCATCCGGCAGGTAAGCGACGTACTAAAGCGAATGCTGCCCGACAAGGATATCGTGGTCATACCCTATAAGGCCGAAATGGCTTACCTGTACAACGACTCCCGCCTGATGCGCAATACCGTGATGATCGGGGGAATCATCACGCTGCTGATCGCGCTGATCGGACTGATCGGCTATGTGCGTGACGAAACGAACCGCCGCAGCAAAGAGATAGCGATCCGCAAAGTGAACGGCGCCACGGCTGCGCAAGTTATCGCGCTCCTTTCGCGGGAGATCGGATATCTCGCCCTTCCCGCCACGCTGCTCGGCGCCGGGTTCGCCTACCTGGCAGGGAAAAGCTGGCTCGAACAGTACCCGGAAAAAATCACGCTGTCACCGTGGATGTTCCTCGCAGGCATCCTTTTCACTATACTGACCATATTTGTCTGCGTCACACTGCAGTCCTGGCGTATCGCAACCGAAAACCCGGCCAAAGCGATCAAATCGGAATAACAAACAGACTCCTGTAAACCTAACGCATGAAAAACCATATCCCCTAAGCATACACCTAATGAAAAACATCACCCTGGCATACCGGAGCCTTTTCAAAAAAGGACGAAGCAACGGGATTAAAATCCTCTCGCTGGGCGTCGGCCTGGCGGTAGGATTGGTGCTGATCGCCAAAATCTACTTCGAACAGACCTACGACGATTTCTATCCGGCCGCCGACCGGATTTACCGCATATACGGGAACTATTCGATGCCCGGCGAAGAGGGCGGCGAACCCTCTCTGATGCTTTCCGGTTATACCAGCGGCGGAGTCGCTCCGGGCCTGAAAACCGAAATTCCGGCGATCGAAGCGGCCACCCGGTTTACCGTTTTCAATTTCTCAGACAAAGAGGATGTCTTTTTCACCGAAGACGAAGAGCGTCGCTCCGGGAAATTCATCATGGCGGACTCCTGCTTCTTCGACGTGCTGCCACGCCCTATGCTGATCGGAAACGCCAAAGAGGTGCTCGCCCGGCCGATGTACGCGCTCGTTTCGGAAACGCTGGCCCGCAGTATCGGGCACGGAGAAAACGTCGTGGGGAAAAACATCCGGCTGGACAGCTACCCGAACAACACGATCATCATAGGTGGGATATTTGAAGAGATGCCCGAAAACAGCCACATCCAATACGATGCGATCGTCTCACTAGCCTCTATTTCCAAGTTTTTCTGGGACGGAACCGACAATTGGATAGGCAACGAGCGCTACGGCAGTTTCGTCAAATTGCATCCCAGTGCCAGCCCCGAAAGCATAACGCCGGCCATAGAGAAAGCCAAAGGAAAATACCTGGACACAGAATCCCTGCAAAAAGCCGGTTACCAAGTATCTTACACATTACAACCGCTGACCGGATTGCACAGCAGCGATCCGGCCACCGGGCGGATGAGCGTAATGCTAGCTCTGCTGGCTTTCGCGCTGTTGTTCACAGCCGTGATGAATTACATCCTGATCGTCATCTCGTCGATGGTAGGGCGCAGCAAGCAGGTGGCCATCCAAAAGTGTTACGGAGCCTCGGGCCGCAATATCTCGGGATCGATCCTGACCGAAACGTTATTGCACCTGTTCCTGTCGCTGGGCATAGCGGTTCTGTTCGTCATCGCATTCCGGACGACGGCTGAAGAGTTGCTGAACGTCCGGATTTCAAGCCTCCTTTCGTGGAGCAGCGGAGTAATCCTGACGGGAGTATGTCTGATCGTATTCATCATCACAGGCCTGATTCCCTCCAGCCTCTTCTCCCGCATTCCGGTGGCAACGGCCTTCCGGCGCTACAGCAAATCGAAGCGACACTGGAAACGGGCCCTACTGCTCGTCCAGTTCACGGCCTGCACACTGCTGACCATCCTGTTGATTATCATCGTACGGCAATATCATATGCTGGTGAACGACAATCCGGGCTACTCCTTCGACCGGCTGCTCTATTGCCAAACCGAAGGCGTCGCCCCGGCAGCCCGCGCCAAAGCGATCGAAGAGCTCAGGCGCCTGCCGTGCGTCGAACGGGTCTCCTCAGCCGACGCATTGCCCGTATTCGGGTCGGGAGGTAACAATGCCTTCTACGACGACAAAAAGGCTTTCAATTTTTCGGATCTTTCGGAAGTGGACACGGCCTATTTCGCGACGATGAACATCCCGATCATCGACGGCCGGAGATTCGAATCAGGCAGCTACAAATCTCCTTCGATCATGGTCAGCCGCGCGTGGGCCGACAAAATGGTGACCGTTTCGGGCTGGAAAAACGGCGTCACAGGCAAAACCGTCCGGATGACCCAACACGGCAACGTACTGATTACCGGAGTATACGACGACATTCGAATCGGGGGGAGCGGCCTGCACGACGACCCGTCAATCCTCGTGTACAGCAATCAGCCGCAGCGCTTTATCCTGATCCGGCTGTACGAAATGTCGCAGGAAAACATCCGGCGGGTAAGCGACCTGCTGACCCGCACGTTGACCGGGAAAGACATCGTCGTGATTCCATATAAAGCGGAGATAGCCTATCTCTATAACGATTCGCGGCTGTACCGCAATTCGGTTCTCATCGGGGGAATCATCACGCTGATCATTTCGGTTATCGGCCTGATCGGTTACGTTCGCGACGAGACCGTGCGGCGCAGCAAGGAGATCGCCTTGCGCAAGGTGAACGGTGCGACTGCAGGACAGATCATCGGCATGCTGACACGCGAAGTCTGCCTGTTGGCCCTGACCGGCGCCCTGGCCGGAGGTGCGCTCGCGTACCTGGCCGCAAGGAAATGGCTCGAACAATTCCCCGAAAAGATCGCGCTGTCGGCGTGGATATTCCTCGCCGGAATTCTTTTCATGCTGCTGATCGTCACAGGCTGCGTCATCCTCCAGTCCTGGCGCATCGCAACCGAAAATCCCGTCAACGCGATCAAAGCCGAATAAACAGACACCAAAATCCGTCCACACACTATACTACGCCAAGTTATGCAACTGATTCTGCGAAACTTTATAACCATCCTCAAACGCTTCAAAACGGCAAGCATCCTCAACGTCCTGGGGCTGTCAACGGCTTTCGCGGCTTTCCTCATTCTCCTGATGCAGGTTCGCTATGAACAGAGTTTCGATAAGTTCCACTCGAAAGCGGAACGTATTTACCGCCTGGAAGCGCAGGACGAAGAGGCGGGACGTACCTTATATGCCTGTATCCTGTCGCGCCCGCAAATCGAAGAGTTCGCCGCCTCTTCGCCGCACATCGCAGCCGGAGCGCTGACCGAAGACCAGGATGAGGTTTACCTGACCGTGAAACAGGGTGACCACCCGACGGGAATGCGCGAGCAGATGGTACTCTGCACCCCGGAGCTGGCGCAAATTTTCGATTTTGCCATGCTCGAAGGAGATACCACCGCCCTGCGCACTCCGGATCAGGTCCTCATTCCCCAAAGCATGGCCCGCAGGATGTTCGGCCACCGACCGGCCTATGGAGCGCAAATTACTTACGGATCGGAGCGCCTGACCGTCGGGGGCGTCTACCGGGATTTCCCGCGCAACACCCAAATCCACAATGCGCTGTACCGCAACATGGGCAAGCGGTTCGCCAACCAGCGGGGCATGTGGGCATTCAAGGGATACATCCTGCTCGACAGGGCCGCAAACAAGCAGCAAGTTGTGGACAACTACATGAAGAACTATGTGGCACCCCATCCCGACCAACGGCAAAAAGACTACCGGTTAACGCTGCTCTCCGACGTTTATTACACGAACGACTCCGAAGACATGACCCCGCAAACGCATGGGGACAAAGCGCAGACACGCCTGCTGCTGATCGTGGCGTTCCTGGTAATCGCCATCGCAGCGATCAACTTCATCAACTTCACCACGGCACTCGCTCCGATGCGCATCAAGAGCATCAACACACAAAAGGTGTTGGGCTGTTCCACGGGAATCCTGCGTGCCGGACTTATTTTCGAAGCCGTCGGGCTGAGCCTGATCGCTTATCTGGTCGCACTGGTTATCGTCCATGTGCTGTCATTGACCTCTTATGCCGACCTGATCTCGGCGGACATGGCCCTCACGGCCAACCTGCCGCTGGCAGCTTATGTCGCCGCAGGCGCATTGCTGGCGGGCCTGATCGCCGGACTCTATCCGGCCTGGTACATTACTTCCTTTCCGCCGGCCCTGGTACTGAAAGGTTCTTTCGGGCTTTCGCCAAAAGGGAAACGATTGCGAACCGTTTTGATTTCCATCCAGTTCATCGTATCGATCGTCCTGATTATCTCACTGCTGTTCGTCAAGATACAAACCCGTTACATGCAAACCACCCCGCTGGGATTCGACAAAGACAACATCGCCATCACGGAAATCAGCCCCGATATTTACCGCAACCACCGCGAGGCACTGACCGACAGGCTCGAATCGTTCCCGGGCATTACACATGTCAGTTACGCAAACAAAAAGTTGTGCAATTCGGACGATTACGGTGTTCAAGGCATTATGGATCAAGGGATAAACATCCATTTCGGCATTATGGCCGTCTCCCATAACTTCCTGACGACGATGAGCATCCCGATCATCGACGGCCGGAATTTCACCGATGTCGACGCCCGCAAGCAGGATGCGGCCACCCTGATCTGCAATCAAAAAATGGTCCTGGGGAATCCCCAACTTATCCCCGGGAAGCGCCTTGCAGACGGATTTGTCGCGGACATCGTAGGAACCTCTGCCGACATGCATTTCACCTCGCTGAGGAAACCGGTCGATCCGTTTGCCCTGATGCTGGTCTCAACAAAAAGTTCCCAGGTATTGAATTTCTGTTATGTGAAAATCAAAGCCGGCACCGACCTTAAGGCTGCGGTCGGACACATCAACCAGTCGATCCACGCCATCGACCCGGCCTACCCGGTGAACGTGGAGTTCTTCGACAATGTGTTGAATGCACTGTACCAGGGTGAAATCAAACTGAACCGACAAATTACCCTATTCAGCCTGCTGGCGATTCTCATTTCGATGATTGGCGTTTTCGGGCTCGTCATCTTCGACACGCAATACCGCCGCAAGGAGATCGGGATCCGCAAGGTATTCGGCGCGACAGTCGGAGAAATCCTCACGATGTTCAACAGGACTTATCTCTACATTGTTGCCGTCTGCTTCGTAATCGCCGTACCGGTAGCGTGGTACGAAATAAAACTCTGGCTGCAAAATTTCGCCTACCAACCCCCCATCCGCATCTGGGTTTTTGCCGTAGCGCTGCTGGTCGTACTGGCTGTCACTATCCTCACCGTCACGCTGCAAAGCTATAAAGCTGCGACCGAAAACCCCGCTCAATCCATCAAAACAGACTAAATATAAAACAATCCGGGAATATTCCTATCTTCAAATACCATCGCAAGGACATGAAACTGATTATTCGCAACTTTTCAACACTGCTCAAACGTTTTCGCCTGGCCAGTACGCTCAACATCCTGGGTTTGGCAGTCGCTTTCGCCGCATTCACCGTTATCCTGATGCAGGTGAACTACGAACGGGGATTCGACAAATTCCACTCGAAGGCCGACCGCATTTACCGGCTCGAAGGACTCGACACCGACCATGAACGGGCTTACTTCGCAAGCACGCATTCCCGCCCCGTGATCGACGAATTCATCCGTTCCTCGCCACACATCCGAACCGGCACACTGGTTTCCGATTGGGGACAGCAATACATCACGGTAGAACGCAACGGGGCGAAAACAGGTTTCTTCGAATATTCACTGCCCTGCTTCCCCGAGATCGTGCAGATTTTCGACTTCAAAATGATCGAAGGGGATACTTCGGTACTGCGCAAACCCGCCTATGCACTTATATCCAGCAGTATGGCGGAACGGTTGTACGGTACGGAACCGGCCCTCGACAAACAATTCACCTACGCCGGAACGACCTTCACGGTCGGAGGTGTTTACCGGGACTTTCCCCGGAACAGCCAACTCAAAAATGGTTTTTATTACAATTTCGGACCAGGAGCTACGAACGATTGGGGCAACTGGAGTTACAAGGCCTATATCCTGCTGGACGATCCGGCCAACAAAGAGGCGGTCGTGGAGAACCACCGGCAAAATTATGTCCGCAAACAGGACAATCCCGACCACTACGCTACCGACTACCGCCTGAACTTGCTCTCGGATGTTTTCTACTCGAACGACGTGGACGGCATGAGCCCGGAAACGAACGGTGACCGGAGCCAGACTCGGCTGTTGCTGATCGTGGCCTTCCTGGTAATCGCCATCGCAGCGATCAATTTCGTCAATTTCGCCACGGCACTGACCCCGATGCGGATCAAGAGCATCAATACGCAAAAAGTGCTGGGCAGCCCCAACAGTCATCTGCGCTGGGGATTGATCCTCGAGGCGGTCGGGATCAGCCTGATCGCATACCTGATCGCCCTGATTATTGTTTACCTGCTCTCCGTCTCCTCGTTCGCTACGCTCATTACGGCCGATATGACCCTACAGGCCAATGGGCACCTGCTGTTACTGACGGCCGGCGTCGCGCTGGCGATCGGTTTCATTGCAGGCTCCTACCCGGCCTGGTACATCACTTCGTTCCCGCCCGCGCTGGTGCTGAAAGGCTCTTTCGGCCTCTCCCCCAAAGGGCGAAAACTTCGCACCGTTCTGATTTCGATCCAGTTCATCGTTTCGATCATCCTGATTATCTCGCTGCTGTTCGTCAAGTTACAGACCCGTTACATGAAAACCACACCGGCCGGATACGACCGCGACAACATAGCCGTCGTAGGGCTAAGCCCGGAAATAGCCAAAACACAAACCGAAGTACTGTCCAACCGGCTCAAAGAATATGCGGCTGTGGAGGATGTAACGTTCGCTCACCAACTATTGGGCGGCTCCGACGACTACATGGGCTGGGGAAGAGGGTATAAAGACGGAGACGTCCACTTTAACGCATTCCCCGTTTCGCCCGATTTTCTGAAATTCATGCGCATCCATATCGCCGAAGGCCGGGACTTCAGCGAATCCGATCTGCTCAAACCGGACTCGGAAGGCACGCTGGTCATCAACCGCACGATGCAGCAGGAATACGGCCTGGAACTCGGAGACATTATACGACGGAACATGGAAGTGGTCGGGATCATCGACGATATCAACTACACTTCGATGCGCAAACCGATCGAAGCGCAGGTATTCGTGCTCCAACCCGATATATTCAAATACAAAATGCCGCTCTACGTCTGTTATGTCCGGCTCCGGCCCGGGACCGACCTGCCGGTAGCCGTCGAACAGATCAAAAAAACGGTCGCGTCACTCGACCCGGCCTACCCGACCGACGTGCGGTTTTTCGACAACGTACTCGACACGCTCTACAAAAACGAACTGCGCCTCGACCGTCAGATCACGCTGTTCAGTCTGCTGGCCATCATCATCTCGATTATCGGAGTCTTCGGGCTGGTCATTTTCGACACGCAGTACCGACGGGGAGAAATCGGGGTGCGCAAAGTGTTCGGCGCGACGGTCGGCGAAATCCTCGCGATGTTCAACAAGACCTATGTACGCATCATTGCCGTCTGCTTCGTAATCGCCGCACCGATAGCCTATTATGAGGTATCACTCTGGCTCAAGAATTTCGCATCCCGTACCCCCGTCCACATCTGGGTGTTCGCAGCGGCCTTGCTGATCGTGCTGTCGATTACGCTGCTGACCGTCACGCTGCAAAGTTATAAGGCCGCAACAGAAAACCCGGCAAACGCCGTTAAAAGCGAATAGGCTGCCGGCGAACTTACACCGAACACGCACTAAACACGCCCCCGCATTAACTAAAACGAATACACTACGGCCTAAACTACCCAAGACCATGAAAACCATCTTCGATTTCCGGGCATTTCTCAACTTTCTGGGCCGCAACAAGCTCTATACGGCGATCAATATCTTCGGATTTTCCATCTCGCTGATGTTCGTGATCCTGCTGGTCACCTATACCCGTCAGGAATACGCCGTGGATCAGTTCCACTCCAACAAAGAGCGGATATTCCGGCTGTGCGACGAAACGGACGCCTGTTTCGCCCCGTTGATCGGCCGGGACCTGAAAGCGCGTTACCCGGAGATCGAAACCTACGTCCGCTTGTTTGAGACGGATGAGGTCGCAACAACTGGAGAACGCCACTTGAAAGCAAAGATACTGTTGAGCGACCCCGATTTCTTCAGGATGTTCTCGTTCCGACTCGCAGAAGGCGATACCGCCCAAGTCCTGCGGTCGAAAAACGGGGCGCTCCTTTCCGAATCGTTCGCGCGCAACCTGTTCCCCGAAGGGGATTACCTCGACAAAACCGTTACGATCAAAGGCGAAAGCGTCCCGGTGACGGGAATTCTCCGGCCGTTCGGCAACAGCCAGTTCGTCACTCCGGACGTGATGCTCTCTTTTGAAGAATGGGCACCCTTAGTTTACGGGTGGGACGGTGTCCTGAAACGCGGATACGCCAGTGCTTCGTTCCCGCTGTACCTGATGCTGAAACCGCATGCCGACCTGTCGGCCAAGATGCCGGATATGCTCTCGCACCTCAAAACCTACTACTGGCCCTACAAAGACGACCATGCCCGTGAATTGACAATCATTCCCCTAACCGAAGTTTACCTATCCAATCCGTTATACGCGAGCGAACAGATCCGGATCGGCAGCAAAACGCTGATCAACACGTTTTTCAGCGTAGCCATGCTGATCCTGCTGTTCGCCGTAATCAACTACATCAATCTCTCGACAGCCCAATCCGAATCCCGGGCCCGGGAGATGGCCGTCCGGCGCCTGCTGGGCTGCTCACGCAAAGCGCTTTTCACCCGGCTGATCGTCGAATCCGTTCTGCTGTGCATCCTTTCGTTGCTGATCGCACTACTGCTGGCCGGCATAGCCGAACCTATTTTCAACCGTATCCTTCAAACCCATATTTCGGTAAGCAATCTTTTCTCGGCAAGCAACTTGGGAATCGGGGTAGTAGCCATCATTCTGCTGGGCCTGCTGACGGGAGTAATCCCGGCCTCTGTCATCACACGGGCCCGCCCGATAGACGTGGTCCGCGGGAGTTTCCGGCACAAGACCAAAATGGTTTACAACAAAATTCTGATCGGGTTCCAATACCTGATCACGATCGTTTTGCTGGGCTGCACGCTGACCATGTCCCGCCAGATCGACATGATGCTGCATGCCGACCTGGGTTTCGACACCGCAAACAAACTTTACCTCTCTATCCAGAATATGAACGGCTATCAAGCCTCAGGATTAAAAAACCGATTGCTGCAAATCGCCGGAGTGGAAAATATCTCCCGGGTACGCGGGGTTCCTATGTTCGCCAACAACAATTCATCAGGCGTATGGCACAACAAACCAATTCATTTGGAAATATTCGAAGGAGATAGTACCTATGTCGGTCTCATGGGCTTCAGAAAGATACAAGACAACCGGAATTTTGCACAGAATGCAATATGGCTCAACCGAACGGCTATGCGAGAATTGGAACTCCCCGACAATGCGTCTTACTGCGAATACCTTAAGAGTCCAATTGCCGGAGTTATCTATGATTTCCTGTATCAAGACCTTACCCATCACCCCCAGCCCTGCGTCATCAAACCATTGCCTGAAAAAGAATGGTGCTGGGCCTTCGTCATCCAATTGACAGACGAATATTCGATTACAACACTCCAGAAGATCAAACAGGCGTATAACGAATATACGGGAGGAATGCCAATTGATTACAAAACATTCGACGACGTTATGCACCAACAATACGCCGCCCAGCAGCGGATGTCCGATATCCTGTTCGGTTTCACGCTGGTAGCCATCCTCATTTCGGCATTGGGTATCCTCGCCATGGCGACCTATTTCATCCGGCAGCGTTCGATGGAGATCGCCGTCCGCAAGGTCTTCGGATCGACGAACCGGGAAGTGCTGCAACGGTTGGTCCTTCACTTCGTCCGCTATGTATTGGCCGCTTTCGTCATCGCCGTACCGGTCATCTGGTACCTGATGCACGACTGGCTCTCGCAGTACGTCCTGCGCATCCCGCTCAGCTGGACGATCTTCGCGCTGGCCGGACTGACCGCGCTGGCCATCGCAGTGGCGACCGTCTTCGGCCAAAGCTGGCGGGCCGCCAACAGCAATCCGGTGGATGCCATCAAACGGTAACATTTGCAAACAAACGATATTGAATCCATAACCATTTAAAACCAAACATCATGTTAAAGATCGAAAACCTGAGCAAAACCTTCCGCACGGAAGAGATCGAGACGATCGCGTTGAACAACGTTTCGATGGAAGTGAAAGAGGGTGAATTCGTCGCCATTATGGGGCCGTCGGGCTGCGGCAAATCGACGCTGCTGAATATCCTCGGCCTACTGGACAACCCCACCGCAGGCAAATATTACCTGCTGGACAAAGAGGTCGGCGGGCTGAAAGAAAAAGAGCGTACCCTGTTCCGCAAGGGCAACATCGGATTCGTCTTCCAGAGCTTCAACCTGATCGACGAACTGAATGTCTATGAAAACGTAGAACTGCCGTTGATCTACCTGAAAGTGAAAGCGGCCAAACGCAAAGAGATGGTACACGAAATTCTCAGCCGCATGAACATCAGCCATCGTGCCGGACACTTCCCGCAGCAGCTTTCCGGCGGTCAGCAACAGCGCGTAGCGATCGCCCGCGCCGTGGTGGCAGGTCCCAAACTGATCCTCGCCGATGAGCCCACCGGTAACCTGGACTCGAAAAACGGCAAAGAGGTGATGGACCTGCTCACAGACCTGAACCGCAACAGCGGTGCGACGATCGTGATGGTGACCCACTCGCAGCACGACGCGTCGTTCGCGCACCGCGTGGTCAACCTCTTCGACGGCGAGATCGTAACCGACATCAAGAACCGGCTGTAGCCTGCGGGTCGTAATTCCGGCCGCAAGGCCGGTCCGCGGTAAACCGCCCCCGCCCCGGAAAGTGATTTTTTCTTCACTTTTCGGGGCGGTTTGCTTGTTAAAACAAGTTGTTTCGGTTACATTTGCTTTCGCCAAAAAACTTTTAACCGAACCTTTAACGTCCAATTTGCATGAACCCGAAACCTAAACTGGTATCCCGTGCGGTCTTGGTGCCGTTTATTCTGGTCACCTCCCTCTTTTTCGCCTGGGGCTTCGCCAACGACATCACCAACCCGATGGTGAAGGCCTTTTCCAAAATTTTCCGCATGAGCACCACTGACGGCGCACTCGTGCAATTGGCTTTTTACGGCGGTTATTTCGCAATGGCCTTCCCAGCGGCGCTGTTCATCAGGAAATTCTCATACAAATCGGGAATCCTGGTCGGTCTCGCCCTTTATGCATGCGGTGCACTGATGTTTATCCCGGCCAGCAAAACCGGCCTCTACTTTCCATTTCTGATCGCCTACTTCATCCTCACCTGCGGACTCTCGTTCCTCGAAACCAGTTCGAATCCCTATATCCTCAGCATGGGCGACGAATCGACCGCTACCCGCAGGCTGAACCTCTCGCAGGCGTTCAACCCGATCGGATCGCTGCTGGGCATGTTCTGCGCGATGCAATTCATCCAGGCGCGAATGAGCCCGCTCGACACGGCGGAACGGGCACAACTCTCGGACGCAGAATTCGAAGCGGTCAAAGCCGCCGACCTGAATGTCCTGATCACTCCTTATGTGATTGTAGGATTGGTTATTTTGGCTCTTTTCTTCCTGATATTTTTCACCAAAATGCCGAAAAACGGCGATAAAGACCACTCGATGAACCTCGGGCGCGTGCTCAAGCGCATTTGGGCCATCCCGCGCTACCGCGAAGGAGTGATCGCACAGTTCTTCTACGTCGGGGCACAGATCATGTGCTGGACATTCATCATCCAGTACGGAACGCGGGTTTTCACCCAAACGGGCATGGAAGAACAAGCCGCAGAGGTGCTTTCGCAGCGTTATAACATCGTGGCGATGGCAATCTTCTGCGTAAGCCGCTTCATATGTACGTTCCTGATGAAATACTTTTCGCCGGGGGCCTTGTTGATGACATTCGCCATCGCAGGCTCCGCACTGACCGCAGGCGTAATCGGATTTCAGAACATTAACGGGATGTACTGCCTGGTAGGCGTATCGGCATGTATGTCGCTGATGTTCCCGACAATCTACGGCATTGCGCTCGAAGGGCTGGGCGACGATGCCAAATTCGGAGCTGCGGGCCTGATCATGGCTATCCTCGGCGGTTCGATCATGCCTCCTGCACAGGCTGCGATCATCGACCAGGGGATGCTGTTCGGCCTCCCGGCCGTAAACGTATCGTTTATCCTGCCCCTGATCTGTTTCCTGGTTATCATCGTGTACGGCTACCGGAGCCATACGATCCACCACCGCGATAGAAGAACGGCAGCTAAGGCATAGCGCTCCGGTTCCACCTTACTGCCGCCTGCCATATGAAAAGTTTAATTATTTGCGCGCTGGGTTCGCTCTTTTTCGGCTGCCATCATCAACCGAAAGAAGCGTCTGTTCCCCCCGCAATCACGAATACACAAGCCGCCGATACTATGTGGAAAAAAGAATTTGAACAACTGCTGCCCAAACTGGGCCACCGCAATTGGATTCTGGTCGTGGACAAAGCTTTCCCGTTACAAAGCGCGCCGGGCATCGTCACGATCAACACCGGCGAGCCGATGCGTCCCGTACTCGGCGAGCTCGTCCGGATGCTTGAAAAAGCTTCGCACGTCAAGCCGGTTTATTACACCGATCTCGAGTTAAATTCGCTTTCGGACGACCTTTGCCCGGGAGCGGAACAGGCCCGTACCGAGATTTTCCAGGCCCTGCAGGACGCCCAGGTCAACACGATCCTGCACGAAGAGGTTTTCTCGAAGATCGACACGGCATCGAAACTCTTTACCACCGTGGTACTGAAAACCGAATCAACCATTCCCTATTCGTCGGTATTCATCGAACTGGACTGCGGGTACTGGAGCGCTGCCGCAGAAAAAGCATTGCGGACAAAAATGAAATCGCGCCCGAAACGGTAAATATCGAATTCGGACATTGCCGCATGCGTGGTTCCGTCCGGCATAGCCATAAAGCAAAAAGCGATCCCGGGGGGGATCGCTTTTGCTTTTATCGTTTTTGTCGTTCCTATTATTGTCCTGAAGCAGTGCTACGAAACGCACATACCGGACCTGGTCATATTCTGTTCCGGTACGTTCCTCATGCGCACCTCCCAATATCAAGGATACCCCGAGAAATATCCAGCAATACTCAGGAACATCCGCAGACATCCCGATCAGGAGATGCGCACGAAGCAGGTTACACCAACCGCCGGATCAGCGCTTCACGTTCGCCGTACAGGTAGTCGATCGGCGGAATTTCGATCATCGTATAGACGCCGGGCTGCTGCACCAGTGACGCCCGGGCCGCAGAAACGAGAATCTGCCCGGTCAGCGCAGGATTGTTGATCGACATGTTGAACTCGAAACGCTGGTTCTGCGTCTTGCCCGAAACCCCTTTGCGGGTCAGGTTCACGCCGTGTCCCATGTCGAGAAGGTCATCGACGCACTCTACCTGCATCACATGTGTCTCGTCATGCACGAAATAGTCGTCGGATTTGATCGCCTGGGCCACTTTCGAAAAATCGTATCCCTCCTTCAATTCGACATAGACCATCCGGCGGTGGATACCCGTCCCGGTCGGAATCGTCATCGACAAAGCCGCTTTCACGCCGTCGACCGCTTTTACCGCCACGGTATGGCCCATACTCATGCCGGGGCCGAAATTCGTATAAGTCAACCCTTTCGGAGCACAGGCCTCGAGCAGTGCACGCACGACCGAATCGCTGCCGGGATCCCAGCCTGCCGAAATGACAGCCACGGCACCGTGTTCCTTAGCGACAGGCGTCAGTCGGCTGCGCAGGCCGGCAATGTCGGTGTGGATATCAAAACTGTCGACCGTATTGATCCCCTGCGCGAGGATCTTCCCGGCCTGCTCCTCGACGCTGCGCGACGGTGTGCACAGCACAGCCACATCGACCCCTTCGAGTTTCTCGACCGAATCGACCACACGGTACCCTCTCAATTCGTCGGGCACATTCGACGCATCACGGCGCACGACGCCCGCCACTTCAAAATCGGGCGCTGCATCCAACGCTTCCAGCACATACCGGCCGATATTGCCGTAACCCACTACGGCTGCTTTGATCTTTTTCATCGTTCGTATTTTATCTGTTTAGTATCGGTTTTATCGTTTCAACATCGTCATGTCCAGCCGAGGGAATTTAGCCCCGAACCCCGACGACCGGTTGCGCCCCGGGAGGGATCCTCATCGGGAAACTCTCGGCTATAAAAATCTCCACCGGATGCAAACCTAGCCCGCTCCTCCCGGAAAGCAGTCCACCCGGTTCAGAGCCCGATCAGCCGCAACTCCCCGGCAATGCCCCCCTCCCGGCGCACGATCTCCAGCAACGACTCCTGCATCGGTTCCGGCGGTACCACGATTCCCCGCGCTTCAGGATGGTTCAAGATCCACTCCAGTCCCGCATTTTGCAACGCGAAA
Organism: Alistipes indistinctus YIT 12060; assembly: GCF_025144995.1. Taxonomy (NCBI): domain Bacteria; kingdom Pseudomonadati; phylum Bacteroidota; class Bacteroidia; order Bacteroidales; family Rikenellaceae; genus Alistipes; species Alistipes indistinctus. Next base: position 1,003,170 of record NZ_CP102250.1, read on the forward strand.
GTGGTTTCGATATAACGCAGATGCGTCGGCTCCTCCAGCGCAAAATTCACCGCCACCTTGCGGTTCAGCACGCTCTGCTCCGGGAACAGGGGGCCGTATTCATCCTCGGCGCCGATATTGACCAACACCTGCCCCTCCAGAAACGGCTCCACAGGATACCGGCGGCCGATCACACCCGCAACCGAGGTGGCCGTCACGATATGCGTCGCACGGCGAACCGCCGCCACGACCGCATCGGGATCTTCCATATCCACGAAGGGGAAATCCCCCTCCGGAGTGTTCTCCAGCCGCCCGCGCACCGCAACGGCCTCGACCACTTCGACCGGAACACCCGCCGCCCTGAGCCGCATGCCCACACCGCTGCCGATCTTTCCGAAACCGAACAGCAGCCAACGCTGGGACGGTTCCACCCCCAGACCGAACGCCTGCAGGCCACGGATCAGGCCGTCGCCCGTTCCGAGCGCACCTTCGATCCGTTTGATCCGGCTGCCGTCGGTATTGAAACAGGGTTTATCGCAATCGGCATAGTAACCGATCCCCGAATGGGTCAGTTCGGCGAAACCGTATTTGGGGCGCAGGTCGCTGTGCAGGCCGATGCAGTCGGAAACCAGATCGAAACCCTCTTCCTTGTTCGTCGCGATTCGAATTCCCTGAGCTTCGGCCCATCCGATGAATGCCGGGTCGTACGGCACCCCGCCGATATGCGACAAGGTCACCTCCGCCCCGCCCGCCATCAGCGGCAGGAATTTGGCGATCGTATTAAAAAACAACGGGGTAGCCTCCAATATCCTCAATCCGGCAAACGGTCGGCGGCCCTGGAAATCGTTGTATTGCGCGCGAATCACGGGGTAATCCTGCGGCGCATAATGGGATTCGAGATATTGCAGCAATTTTTCGGTCATCGACAACCTGTGTGGCGGGTTCAAAACCGGTGTTTCCAGTGCAAAACCGAAACTTTGCACAAAGAATCGAACAAAGATACATTTTTTTTGACATTTCCCATTTGTCCGGCCAATTTACCCACCGTCCCGGACATGCCGTACCGGACAGGATATGTTATAAAACAGGCCGGCCCGGGCAATTTACCCGGGCCGGCCTGTCCCATTCCTGATTATCGGACCATACCATATCCCGGCATGGCCCGCAACCAGCTAAAACCGCCGCGTATACTTGTGGCAATAGGGAAGCGTGCCTTTGCGCTCGTAGTAATCCTGATGATACGCCTCAGCCGGATAGAAAACCGATGCAGGCGTAAGCCGCGTGACCACGCTATAGCCTTTTGCGCGCAAGGTGTCGAGCAACCGTTCTGCCACGGCCCGCTGTCCGGGCGACGCATAATAGATTTCAGAACGGTACTGGTCACCCACATCGGGCCCCTGGCCACCGGCCTGCGTCGGATCGTGTATCTCCAAAAACAGCTTCGCCAGCGTCTCATAATCCGTTTTTGCCGGATCGAACACGATCCGCACCGCTTCGGCATGGCCGGTTCGCCCGGTACATACCTGTTGGTAGGTGGGATTGGGAACGTGGCCTCCCGTGTAGCCCGACTCGACAGAAATCACGCCCGGCACCTGTTGCATCATGTATTCGACTCCCCAAAAACACCCTCCGGCAAAGATTGCGGTTTCGGCACGTTTCTCCCCCTGTTCTTTCGCGCCTGCAGGCCCGGAAGGCAACTCCACGCCGCCTCCCGCGGCACCGGATCCGGCTGGAACTGCAGCCGTACCGCCGACCGGAACGATCTCCGAAACCAGTGCGACAGGCTGTTCCGCAGGAGCAAAGTCGAGCGAAATGGAATTCACGCAATGGCGCGTATTCTTCGGTGTGAACCGTTCGCCCTCGAACACATGGCCCAGATGGCCGCCACAACGGGCACAGACGATCTCGGTCCGCCGGCCGTCGGCATCGGGCACCCGTTTAACAGCGCCGGGAATCTCATCGTCGAAACTGGGCCAGCCACAACCGGAATCGAACTTGTCCGACGAACGGTACAACGGCGCACCGCACCGGCGACAATGATACGTCCCCGATTCATGGTGGTTTTCGTATTTACCGGAGAAAGGGCGCTCCGTCCCCTTGTGCAGGATTACCCGCTGCTCTTCCGGGGTCAATGGTTTCATAATCTTCGCATTTACGGGACCCAACGGTCCCAAAACGAATAACAATACCAGAATAAACCGCATACGGTATAATTATGCTTTCTTACCTTGCGATGCCACTGCATTCATCTTGCGCCTGATCTCTTCGGGATCGCCAAGGAAGTAATCTTTCTCCAGCCTGAGGTGACGGTCGTCGAACTCGAACACATAGGGAACCCCGGTAGGCAGGTTCAACTTCACGATCTCATCGTCCGGAATATGCTTCAGGTGTTTGATAATCCCGCGCAGGCTGTTGCCGTGGGCCACCACAAGCAGTTGGTCGTGATGTTTCAGCGAAGGGAAAATCACATCGTTCCAATAGGGCAAAATCCGTTTGACCGTATCTTTCAAAGATTCGGTTCGCGGCAATTCGGCGGCAGGTACGTCACGATAGCGGATGTCGAAGCGCGGATTGCGCGGATCGTCCTCACCCAGCGGCGCCGGCGCGATATCGTAGCTGCGGCGCCAGATAAGCACCTGCTCTTCGCCGTATTTCTGGGCCGTCTCGCTTTTATTCAGCCCCTGCAACTGGCCGTAGTGCTTCTCGTTCAACCGCCAGCTCTTCTCCACCGGAATCCACTCCTGATCCAACCGGTCGAGCACACAATTTAATGTACGTACCGCCCGTTTCAAATAAGAAGTATAAGCTTTGTCGAAATGGAAATCATCGGCGAGCAACTGCTCCCCCGCCGTATAAGCCTCGGCTTCGCCTTTGGCAGTCAAATCGACATCGGTCCATCCGGTAAACCGGTTTTCCATGTTCCACAGGCTTTCGCCGTGACGCAGTAAGACGATTTTTTTCATAAGGCACTCTTTATTTTGTAGAATATCTGCTATAATAAGTAAACGTTAACATCTATCATTTATGATGCCACAGGCTTGCCGAGACTAACGTTAAATTAAAAAAACATTGTCCAAACAACCCGTGGATTGTGTTTTTTCAAAAAAAAGAATTACTTTTGGCTCGGTTAAAGTTAAACCCGGGGCATATTGTGCGATTTTCACTAGAAGAGCGAACAGATTGTATGTTTTTTTAACATAAAACCGCCCGCCCGGCCTCGGGGAAAACGGATGAACCTGAACTTCCGAATTCAACAAACAAAAAACCAAACAACCAAACCAAACCAAAACAATACTTAAAACATGAAAACAACATCTTCAAAACCTGCAAAGAATTCTGTTGGCGGCGTACGTTCTGCCGGTATCGTTCTGCTGATCTGCTTCATCATCGCAGTGTGCCTGTTCAACTTCGTTTTCGGTAACCCCGCAAACTTCATGAACAACGACCCCAACAACCATCCGCTGCCGGGCAACATGCTGGGTACTATCTATAAAGGAGGTGTCATCGTACCGGTTCTGCAGACCCTGTTCCTCACCGTACTCGTATTGAGCGTTGAGCGCTGGTTCGCCATCCGCAAAGCCAACGGTAGCGGTAACCTGACCAAGTTCGTCCGCAACGTGAAAGACTGCCTCGAGAAAAACGACCTGGAAGGCGCCCGTGCACTCTGCGCAAAACAGCGCGGTTCGGTTGCCAACGTAGTTCTGTCGGCTCTTGAGACCTATTCTCAGGTAGAGAAAGACGAAACCCTGAACAAAGAACAGAGCGTAGCTGCGATCCAGAAACGTCTCGAAGAGGCTACCGCACTGGAGCTGCCCACCCTGGAGCAGAACCTGCCGGTTATCGCTACGATGACCACGCTGGGTACCCTGGTCGGTCTGCTCGGTACCGTTATCGGTATGATCCGTGCATTCGCCGCTCTGGCCAACGCAGGTGCTCCTGACTCGATCGCCCTGTCGACCGGTATCTCCGAGGCCCTTATCAATACCGCCTTCGGTATCGCAACCGGTGCCTGCGCCGTTATCTCTTACAACTACTACACCAGCAAAATCGACAAACTCACTTATAGCATCGACGAAGTAGGTTTCACGATCGTTTCGGCTTACGCTGTAGCACATAAATAACCCATCGACCAATACGTTTAGCTATGCCTAAAGTAAAAGTAAAAAGAAAAAGTACGTTCATCGACATGACCGCCATGAGCGATGTGACTGTACTTTTGCTTACATTCTTCATGCTGACGTCGACCTTCATCCAGAAGGAGCCGGTCCAGGTGAGTACGCCGGGTTCGGTATCGGAGATCAAGATCCCCGATACGAACATCCTGCAGATCCTGGTCGATTCCAAAGGCAAGGTCTTCATGAGCCTCGACAGACAGGAGGATCGTGCGGCAGTGCTGGAGAAGATGGGTGAACAGTACGGCGTATCCTTCACGGCAGCGGAAGTCGGCAAATTCAAACTGGCCAACTCTTTTGGTGTGCCCATCAAAAAGATGAAGGACTTTTTGGCGTTGCCTTCCGATAAGCAGGATGCTGTCCTGCCCTCGCTGGGTATTCCCACGGACAGCACGGACAACCAGTTTAAGGAATGGGTGAAGGTGGCCCGCGAACAAAACCGCGACCTGCGGATCGCCATCAAGGCCGACCAGACCACTCCTTACGCTCAGATCAAAAACATCATGAAGTCTCTGCAGGATATCCGGGAGAACCGTTATAACCTGATCACTTCCCTGAAAGTCGTGTCGGAAGACATGTAAACGTTAATCGATTAAAAGTAAGAAAAGCTATGGCTGAAGTACAAGCAAAAGATAACGGAGGGAAGGAGAAAGGCAAACAGAAGAAAATGACCATCCGCGTGGACTTTACCCCGATGGTGGATATGAACATGCTGCTGATCACTTTCTTCATGTTGTGTACCTCCCTCAGCAAGCCGCAGACCATGGAAATCAGTATGCCCTCCAACGACAAAGTCACCGAAGAGGAGCAGAACAAAGTACAGGCTTCGCGTGCAATCACCGTCATCCTGGGCGGAGATAACCAATTGTTCTATTATACTGGCGAACCGAACTACGAGGACTACAACTCCCTCAAGGAGACCTCATACGAGGCGGACGGGCTGCGTGAACTGCTGCTCAACCGCAACCGCGAGGTGGTCACCGAGATGAACCAGTTGAAAAAGGATAAGGCAGAACACAAGTTGACCGAAGAGCAGTACGACGAAAAAGTCAAAGAACTGCGCAAGAACGAGAAAACCTCTCCGATCGTGATGATCAAGGCCTCGGACGACGCCAGTTACAAGAACCTGATCGACGTACTCGACGAAATGCAGATTTGCAACATCAGCAAGTATGCGATCGTCGATATGACCGAAGGCGACACGTTCCTGTTGGACAACCTGGCAAGCAAAGGCGAGCTGACCAAGAACATTGACCGATCCAAATAACCAACTAACGACACACATTTAAACCGAAAGAAATGGCTAAAATAGATTTAACTTCGAGGGAATGGTGCGAGTTGGTTTTTGAAGGCAAAAACAAAGCCTACGGTGCTTACGAGATGCGTCAAACGTCTCCGTCACGGCACAACAAGGCTACGATTATCGTAATGATTTTCGTTCTGATCGCATTCTCGCTTCCCGCTTTGCTCAAGATCGTCGTTCCGAAGCAAGAAAAGGAAGTCATGACCGAAGTTACCGAATTGACCAACCTCGAAGCTCCGGAAGAAAAGACCGAAGAGATCAAGAAACCGGATCTTCCTCCTCCTCCTCCCCTCAAAAGCTCCATCAAGTTCACCCCGCCGGTGATCAAGAAGGACGAAGAGGTACGCGAAGAGGATGAAATGAAGACCCAGGAAGACCTGAACCTCAACAAAACCGCAATCTCCATCGCCGATATCAAAGGTACCGACGATATCCACGGTAAGGACATCGCAGACATCCGCGAGGTGGTTAAGGAACCTGTAAAAGAAGTAAAACAGGAGATTTACCACTCGGTAGAACAGATGCCGCAGTTCCCCGGCGGAGACAAGGAATTGATGAAATACCTGCGCGACAACATGCAATATCCGCAGGCCGCCCTTGAAAACAATATTCAGGGCCGTGTTATCGTTCAGTTCGTAGTAGGTAAGGACGGTTCAGTCAGCGACGTGCAGGTCCTGGCCGGTCTCGACCGCCTTTGCGACCGCGAAGCCGTACGCGTGGTGGAATCCATGCCCAAATGGATTCCCGGCAAGCACAACGGCGTATCGGTCCCCGTATACTACCGCGTTCCGGTAACGTTTAAGATCCTGCAATAAGAAACAACGCTTATTTATTATACCGGGCATCCTTTTTTGTGGCTTTCCACACAAAGGATTCCCGGTATTTTTTTAACTTTGCAAACAGAGGCACAAAGTATGGAAAACGGAAACAACAGGACAGCCCGCTCACGGGGAGCTTTGATGATGTACATCTTCGGGATATTCATGCTCGTATTTTATCTGGGAATGGCCTATATGTTCCTTTTTTCCAGGGTGCTCGCCGAGAGAATGTCACCCACGGTACGTTACGTCATGGGAGGCGTATTCCTGCTTTACGGAGTCTACAGGCTTTACCGGCAGGTAAAAGCCACTGACCGGGATAACGAATAAAACAGCAATGCCATGTCAAGGAATGCCGCAATCGTTTTGATGCTGTGTGTCGCTGTGGCGGTTTCATCGTGCCGCAACCGCAGCAAACAGCCTACCGATACCGTATCGAGCGGTGTCATCAAAATCAGTGCTGACGAAAGTTTTCGTCCGCTCATCCAGCAGGAGATCGACGTTTTCGAAGGGCTCTACCCCGCCGCCGGGATCATTCCCGAATATACCAGCGAGGTCGAAGCGATCAACCTGCTGATCAAAGACAGCGTGCGACTGGCCGTCAGCACCCGCAAACTGACCCAGCCCGAGATCAACACGCTCAATGAGAAAAAACTTTTTCCCAAAGAGATCAAGATCGCGACGGACGGTATCGCGCTGATCACGAACAAACAGAATACGGATTCAATGCTTTCGCTGCCGAATCTGACAAAAATCCTTACCGGCAAGATTACCAAATGGAAGGAACTCGACCCGCAAAGCAAACTGGGCGACATTCAGGTGGTATTCGACAATGCCAACTCCAGTACGGTCCGCTACGCGATCGATTCGCTCTGCGGCGGCGCGCCCCTCTACGAAGGTCTCAGCGCCCAGGGCAACAACCCGCAGGTAATCGACTATGTCGCCAAAACCCCGAATGCACTGGGAGTGATCGGCGTCAGTTGGATCGGCAACAAGGGCGACTCGACGAACCTGTCGTTCTCGGACCGAATCAACGTCATGCGTCTCAGCCGCGAAGATCCGGCGATGGTCGCCAACAGTTGCAAACCGTTCCAAGCTTATCTGGCATTGGGGCGCTATCCGCTTACGCGCGATGTATACATCCTGCTGACAGATCCCAAAAGCGGACTGGCCTCCGGCTTCACCACTTTCATAAGCTCGGACCGCGGACAGCGTATCATCTTAAAATCAGGCATCGTTCCCGCCACCCAGTCGATCCGGCTGGTGAACGTCCGTGAAAATCTCTAAAACATCTAAAACTCAAATAATCAATCATTCTGTTATGAACATCCGGAAAACATTACTGACCACCACCCTGTTCTTCGCAGGAACCGCCACCGCCCTGCTCGCAGACAACGGTAAAGCGATCGAATTCTACAAAACGGGCCGTATCGAACCGGCAAAAGCCATGTTGCTGCAAAATCTCGCCACCGGTGCCGGAGACAAAGCCGAAGCCGCCTATTACCTCGGCGAAATCTATAAGGATGCCAACCAACTCGACTCCGCAGCCTATTACTACGGCGTCGGCAAAGCCGCTGATCCGGCCAACCTGATGAACTCGATCGGCGAACTTTCACTGCTGAAACTGAAGAACCCCACGGCAGCCGACCAGCAATTCGAAGCCCTGCTGAGCAATAAACTCAACCGGAAGAATCCCGACCTGCCCAGCCTGTACGTGGCTGCCGCTGCCGCTTACAAAGACCGCCCCATCAAAGCCGAAGAGTTCCTCAACAAAGCCAAGGCGATGGACAAGAAGTTAGCCAGCATCTACGTGCTGGAAGCCGACATGCAGGCTGCCAACAAAGACTACAACGGCGCCGCCGCCAACTACGAGCAGGCCATCACCTTCGACCCGAACTGCAAAGAGGCTTACGTGAAATATGCGCGCATTTACGCCCCGATCAACTCGGAAGTCGCTGCGGAAGTGCTGAACCGCCTGCTGGCTCACGACCCCTCGTCGGCAGTCGCACACCGCGAGCTGGCCGAAATCTATTACAAGGACGGCAAACTGCTCAAAGCCGCTGAAGCGTATGCGGAATACATCAACGATGCCCACGTTTCGACCAGCGACTACGCCCGTTACGCAACGATCCTCTTCTTCAAGGGCGACTACGCTAAATCGAAAGAGATCGTGGAGCAGGCCCTGCCGAAAACCCCGAGAGATCTGGTCCTGAACCGTCTGATGTTCTACAACGATTTCGAGCTGGGTAACAAGGAGGCTGCACGCAGCGAAGCCGACAAGTTCTTCAATGCCGGTTACGAAGCGGCCGATTTCATCGGCCAGGACTACCTGTACTACGGTCGCCTGCTGATTCAGGACAAACAGTTCCAGCAGGGTATCGCCCAGTTGCAGAAGGCACTCGAGCTGGATCCGGGCAAAATAGAGCTCTACCAGGAGATCGGTTCTGCATACGAGGGTATGAACGACTATGACAATGCCATCGCCAATTTCAGCCTTTACATCCAGAAAGCTCCCGAAGATCAGGTACAGGTTGCCGATTATTTCAACCTCGGCAAAGCCGCCTACTATGCCGGCAGTGAAATGGACACCACCGCTGCCGATTACCAAGCCAAGAAAGCGGCTTACTTTGCCAAAGCGGACAGTATGTTCAGCTTCGTGGCCGAGAAGGTGCCCGACAGTTACCTGGGCCACTTTTGGCGCGCACGCGTGAACTCCGCGCTCGACCCCGAAACAGACAAGGGGCTCGCCAAACCGTTCTACGAAAAGACGATCGAAGTACTGGACGCCAAAGGCGACGGCGATCCCCGCATCTATATCGAGTGCTACAGCTACCTGGGCTACTATTATTATGTCAAGGAAGACATCGAAAACTCGAAGATTTACTGGGAGAAGATTCTCGCGATCGATCCGACCAACGAAATCGCTAACCGCGCGATGAGCGGCCTGAAATAATCCCGTTCGACAGACTATGCCGCAAGCCCCCGTACCTTAGGATACGGGGGCTTGTATATTGGGTGGGTTGCATATCTGCAAACAATTCATTATCTTTAGAATTACTACTTTCCCAAGAACCCATCCGCTATGAAACGTTTGAGACTCTGCGTGTGCGTACTGACATGCTGTTTGGCAACCTACGCCGCACCCGTATCGGGCAGTAATCCGCCCGGTCCTCACAACCAACACGGGAATGAACCCGTCTGGGAGCACAACCTTTTCTCCGCCGGATACGATCCGATCTCCTTCAACGGCGGCACAGTTTCGGCAATCATCCTCGAGGACGGTACCGAACGCAAAATCACACCGCAGGGAGAACCGCAGGTCGAAATGACGGAACGCCCCACCCCGCTCGGACCGGCCGTGCAACGGACATACAGCTGGACGACGGTGCAGGGATACCGCCTTGAATACAGGATTACCCGGATCGGCAACGATGCTTTCACATTGTCGGCCGCCCTGACCAACGGTTCGCTGAACCCGATCCGTCTGAAACGTTTCTGGTTGCTGAAAACCCCGGAAAACGGGATGACGGTTACCGGAGAACCTTCGGATTGGATGCTCTCCTCGACCGACCCCGAAGCGCGCCGCTGGGGCACACTCGACCGGCGCCTGCCCACCGAAAGGGAATTGTTGCAGGAAGGCGCTTTCTGCCGCAACTACCTCATATCCGGTGGAGACGAAACCAAAATCAACGACCCGGCATGGCGAGGATTCGGCGACAATATGAGCCTTTACCACCGTTCGGGCAGGGGGGGTAACGTTCGCCGCCGTCGATACCGTCGCGGACGTCAACTTCGATATCCGGGTGGAGGGTACGCAGATGCGGCTCGACATCTGGTGCGACATGACCGGAGTCCTCGTGGAATCGGGTGAAACGCGGCCCTCCGACGAAGTACTCGTGGCAATACGGCCGTGGGGCGCGGCTATGCAGGCCCGTAGCCGCTGGATAGCCGACGTCGCCGGGGTCCGGAATACGAAAAAGCCTGTTTTCGGCTGGTGCAGCTGGTACCGGAGCAAAACGGACGTAACGGCCGAAGAGGTGTGTTCGCTGGCCGACTATGTGGGAAAAAACCGCGACCGGATTCCGATGGAAGTGGTACAGATCGATGAAGGGTGGCACCGTTCGCGCTACGACTGGCGGGAAAACGGTAAATTCTCCATGGGTATGGACAGCATTGCGCGCTGTATCCGGAAAGCGGGTATGGTGCCGGGCGTTTGGCTCTGCCCCGTCAATCCCGAAGTAATGCCGTTCGAGGCAGGATCCCCGCGCCGGGTTTTCCCGGCCGAGTGGTATATCAATTACGGCACCGGCGAACCGTCGATGACCCGGCTCGACCCCACCCAACCCGAGGCACGGGCCCATATGCGCAAGGTGCTGCAAACACTCTACGACCAAGGCTACCGCTATTTCAAACTTGACTTCTCATACATCCCCAACGACAGCCGCAGTTTTTACAACCCGAAAGTGACACGCCTACAGGCGCAGCGGGCGCTTTTCCGGCTGTACCGCGAAGCGATCGGCGAGGAGAGCTACCTTATGGCATGCTGCTACCAGCAGCGCACGATCGTCCCGTATGCCGACGCCAACCGCATCGGAACCGACTGCTGTGCGGAAGAGGGTTTCTGCCGCCCGCTGGCAAGCGACGGGCTGCCGGGCAACTTATGGAGTCCCTATTTCCCGATCCTGTCGATGGCGAGCAGCTGCTATGAAAACGGCATCCTCGGCAACAGCGATCCGGACGTCACCTACCTGGCTTATACGCACAAAACCAAACCGGCACAGCTGCTCACCTTCCACAGTTTCATCGGAACGCTGGGCGGCGCGGTGCTGACCTCCGACCTGCTCTACCTGCCGGAGTTCGACCAGCCGCAGAATATCCGCCTATTCGAAATACTCAACCCGTCCGCGCGGGAAAAGGGGGTATCATTCAGCGGGGGATTCGACCCCTACGGACGCGAATTCGGCTGCGTGGTCGAACGTTCGTACGGAAATTCGGTCAACCTGCTGCTGTGGAACCCGGAACACAAACAGGCCGCCGACCTGACCATGACCCATGTTCCGCTGGAGAAGATCGGAAAGCGGTTCCACGTCTGGTCGCTGTGGGACGAGGCTTACCTGGGTATCCACGGCAACGATTTCCACGTGCCGCAGGTGGCTCCCTACGAACACAAATTGCTGCGCCTGACCGCACTTTCAGAGGGTCCCAGCCTGATCGGATCCAATCTGCACATCAGCATGGGCGCCACCGAGGTGCTCTCGTTAGAACGGCAGCAGGACAAACTGCAGATTACCCTCGATCCCGACGCCGGCGCACGCAACGGCAAACTCTTCATCTATTCGGAAGAGCCGCTTTCGCAGGCCGTTTCGACGAACTCGGATGTTTTCGTATGCAAACAGCAGGGAACAGACCACGTCTATGTGGTCACGCTGACCGGCCGGGTCCGGGAGCGGCCCGAAACAGTCACCCTCCGGATCGGAGCCGGAGAGGCCCCCGGACAACAAACCGTACTGAAAGACAAAGCCCGTGCGGCGAAATGGGATAAAGCCTCGTTTTCGCAGGGGTGGCTGACCGCCTGGTAAAACAGGAGATACAAAGTTCTGCCAACCGGAGCCATTAGCGGAAGACCCGCCCAAAAACGGCACAATATTAAGAAATGAAGCCTCGTGCTGAGGCTTCATTTTTCATATGCGCTCTATCCACTCGATACCTGCCGGATACCTACCCTCGGATGCCTGCTCCGATTATCCGTTCCGATACCTGCCCGGATGCCTGTCAACCATTTAACCGCTAAAAAACACTGCATTTCACAAAACAACAGTTGTTCATTCCTATTGTTTGCCCGGCACATAACCCGATACGGTATAAAGTTTGTTTCAACACAACACAAATACCGAAACCGAAAGACGATGAGTTATTTTCCCCTCCTCGCAGCGACCACCGTATTGGCCGGGCTGCTTTCAGCGATCTTTATCGCGATTGACCTTTCGAAGCATCCGCAACGGATGAAAGTGATGAATGCCGTGTGGGTATTGACCGGTTTGTGGGCCGGACTGCTGGGTCTGGGGGCTTATATCCTCTTCGGGCGGCAGGACGATCCGGCTGAAAACCGAAACGCAAACGGCTCGAACCCTGTTGCGCCCGGCAAACCCATGGCCATGGAGCGTCCCCGGTGGCAGGCAATCGCCCTCTCGACACTGCACTGCGGAGCGGGATGCACGCTGGCCGACCTGACCGGAGAGTGGTTTACGGCCGTTGTGCCCATATCCGTCGGCGGCAGCCTGATCGCCGGCAGCTGGATATTCAACTACCTGCTCGCACTAGTGTTCGGTTTTTGGTTTCAATACCTGGCCATCCGCAGCATGGGCGGTCTCTCGGCCGGGCGCGCACTGAACCGGGCCGTCAAGGCGGATTTTCTCTCGCTCACCGCATGGCAGGCGGGTATGTACGGCTGGATGGCCCTCGTCTATTTCGTTTTCTTTGCCGCAACGCCTCTACCCAAAAGTTCATGGACCTTTTGGTTCATGATGCAGCTCGCCATGTGCGCCGGTTTCCTGCTCGCCTACCCGGTAAACGGATGGCTGATTCGCCTCGGCATCAAAAAAGCGATGTAAAAAAGTTTTGAGACAAAACTTCGGAAAACTGAAAATCGAAAAACAGCAAACAGGAAGACCGCAAACCAAGAAGCCGCATATCGGAACGAAGGAAATCGTATCTTTGTTCAAAACCTGCGATTATGCCCCTGTGGAATCCCTGGCACGGTTGCCACAAACTGAGCGCCGGGTGTCGGCATTGTTACGTGTACCGGATCGACGAAAAGCACGGTCGCGACAGTTCCGTCGTCACCAAAACGCGCAATTTCGGTTTTCCGGTGCGGCGCACACGTACCGGCACCTATAAAATTCCGGCCGGCAGCACGGTTTTCACCTGTTTCAGTTCCGACTTTTTCGTCGAGGAGGCCGATCCTTGGCGGCCCGAAGCGTGGGAGATGATCCGGGAACGCAGCGACCTTCATTTCTTCATGATTACCAAACGGATCGACCGGCTCGAAGCGAACCTGCCGCCGGACTGGGAAGCGGGATACCCTCACGTCACGATCTGCTGCACGGTCGAAAACCAGGAGCGGGCCGACTACCGGCTGCCGATCTACCGGAATGCACCGATCAGACACAAAATAATCATCTGTGAACCGCTGCTCGGACCGATCGACCTTTCGCCGTGGCCCGGCCCGTGGTTCGAACAACTGGTCGCCGGAGGCGAATCGGGCCTCGAAGCGCGTACCTGTTCTTTCGAATGGGTGCTCGATCTGCGCAGGCAATGTGTCGAACGCGGCGTATCGTTCCGTTTCCGGCAAACCGGAGCCCGGCTGCTCAAAGACGGAACGCTCTACCGCATCCGCCGCCAATTCCAGCACTCACAAGCCCGCAAATCGGGCCTCGACTACAAATAATCCTCCGTTCGTCTGGGTTGGCAAGCATATTGCTTGAATATTGGCAAACCAAGCCTTAACACCCGGATTATGGAAACATACCCATTCACCGATAACACCGAAAAAAAGCAGTATGAACTGCATGTCGGCAACCTGACCCCGAAAATCGAATACATCAAGAACAAAAACGGGGAGATATACCTGACGCATACCGAGGTGCCGTCCGCACTCGAAGGCAAGGGCATCGGCAGCCAGCTCGTCGAACAGGCTTTGAAAGATATCGAGCGGCAGGGACTCCGGCTTGTCCCGCTATGTCCTTTCGTGGCCGGTTATATCCAAAAACATCCGGACTGGAAACGTATTGTGATGCAAGGCATCAATATCGGCTGACCCGCAACGGCTTTAAACAAGACATCCTCATGGGAAAGAAAATCGAATATTCAAACGACGAACTGACCATCATCTGGCAGCCCGAGGTCTGCCAGCATGCAGGGATCTGCGTCAAAATGCTGCCTCAGGTATACCGTCCCAAAGAACGCCCCTGGCTCAGGATCGAAAACGCTCCGACAGACCGGCTGATCGCGCAGATCAACTGCTGTCCGTCCGGCGCACTGAGCTACCGGATGAATACAAAATAGTATCTCAATCATAATAGTATATAGTATCTCAATCATAATAGTATTTCACTCACACCTTGCATTTTATGTGTACCAGAGTCGTTTATCAAGGAACTAACGCAACGATCCTCACCGGAAGGTCGATGGACTGGAAAGAGGAGTGCCGGAGCAATTTGTGGATTTTCCCGCGCGGCATGGACCGTAGCGGTGAAGCCGGCAATAATCCGGTACTGTGGAAGTCGAAATACGGCAGCGTGATCGCTTCGGCCTACGACATATGCAGCACGGACGGCATGAATGAACGGGGATTGGTCGCCAACCTGCTTTGGCTGGCCGAATCCTCCTATCCGAAATGGAGCGGCACCAAACCGGGACTGACCATCGCGGCGTGGGTGCAATATGTCCTCGACAATTATGCGACGGTTTCCGAAGCAGTCGACGACCTCTCCCAGGAGAAATTCGAAGTGGTCTCGAGCCTGATGCCCGACGGATCGCGGTTTGCGACGCTGCACCTGGCCATCTCGGATGCTACCGGCGACAGCGCCATATTCGAATACCTCGGCGGCAAACTGACCGTTCACCACGACCGCAGCTACCAGGTTATGACCAATTCACCGGTATTCGACCAGCAACTCGCGCTGAACGAATACTGGAAAAACATCGGGGGCACCACCTTCCTGCCGGGTACCAACCGGGCCGCAGACAGGTTCGTCCGGGCCTCGTTTTACGTGAACGCCGTTCCGAAAACCGACGACCAGCGAATCGCCACCGCAAGCGTATTCAGCGTTATCCGTAACACTTCCGTCCCCTATGGTATCAGCACGCCTGACGAGCCGAACATTTCATCGACCCGCTGGAGGACGGTCTCCGACCAGAAAAACCTGATTTACTTCTTTGAATCCACTCTTTACCCCAATGTATTCTGGGTCGATTTTAAAGAGGTTGACTTTTCGGAAGGAGCTCCGACCCAAATGCTGGACCTCGTCGGAGGAACGACCTACGCCGGGAACGCCACCGACCGGTTCACGGAAGCACAGCCGTTCAAATTCCTCGGGGTAAAATAATTTATAGCACTGAACAGCCGGAAATATTCCGGTTTTCTATCGGCCGAATCATTCCCTTTGATGATTCGGCCTTGTTTGTTCCATTCTGTTCTGCCTGATGTTCCCGGCATACGGACAGGCTGGCGATGACGCTGCTCTCAGGGAGTGGTGGACCCGAATGAATGCAACCAAAAAGGAAGTATTGGCTACACAGTTCAAATGATTTTCAGTACAATAACCCCAATCTACACAATAAATGAAGCCTCTTTCCAGAGGCTTCATTTGAATTCTGTGCTCCCTCAGGAGCTTGAAAGTGATCCGTCTGGGGCTCGAACCCAGGACCCCAACATTAAAAGTGTTGTGCTCTACCAGCTGAGCTAACGAATCTCCGTTTTTCGTGGTGCAAAGATAATCAGTTTTTTCTTTATCCCAAAAAAATCAAACGTTTTACACAAAGTAAAAGATTCATTTCGTCTCTCATGCACACATACGGCACGCTTGGAAACGAAAAATTCATTAATTTTGAATACAAATAAAATTTCAGACCGTGTTTCTTTCCAACCGTAAAAATTCCACATTTTGTCCGGGTACCGGAGTCATGCTCATCGGTTTTCTGCTTATTCTTGCTACCGCCGTAGGATGCGGCAGCGACAGGCCGCCGGGCACCGTAATCTGCCACTACAATCAACAGGACAGTATCTACGTCGGCTCCCCCAGCCTTTGTATCCTGCCGGACGGCACCTACATCGCTTCGCACGATGAATTCGGCCCCGGTTCCTCGTCCACGACAGCAGCCGTCACCCGGATCTACCGCTCCGAAGACCGGGGCGAACACTGGCGCCCGGTCACACGCCTCGACGGACAGTTCTGGTCGAATCTTTTCGTGCACAGGGGAATACTCTTCCTGATGGGAACGGACAAAGAGCACGGCAACCTCATCATCCGGCGCTCCGAGGACCGGGGTAATACATGGAGCTCCCCGATCGACAGCATCACGGGCCTGTTACGGATGGGTGAATATCACACCGCTCCCATGCCGGTAATATCCTACCGGGGACGAATATGGCGGGCCGTAGAGTGCGCACGTTCCAACACGGATATTTGGGGAAAGCGTTACAGCGCGATGATAATCTCGGCACCGGACAGTGCAGACTTGTTACAAGCCGCCAGTTGGAGTGTCACAGACAGTTTGCCGTACGATTCGACCTATCTGGACGGGAAATTCGGTGCATGGCTCGAGGGAAATGCTGTCGTCACACCCGACGGGAATGTCGCCGACCTGCTGCGCGTAGATTATGCTCCGGGACCCGAATACGCCGCCCTGATCCGGTTGCGCGATTCGGTATCATTCGACCCGTTCGACCCTGAAAAAGATTTCGTCCGGATGCCGGGAGGAGCCAAAAAGTTTACAGTGCGGTACGACTCTCTCTCCGGCCGCTACTGGTCGTTGGTCAACTATGTCACACAGGAGTGGGCCGGCAAACAAAATCCCGCATGGGTCAGAAATACCCTGGCGCTATCCAGTTCGCCGAACCTGCAGGAATGGACCGTGCACCGCACCGTGCTGCACCATCCCGACATTGCCAAGCACGGTTTCCAATATGCAGACTGGCTGTTCGACGGAAACGATATCGTATTGCTGTCCCGTACGGCTTATGACGATAACGGAACCGGTGCGCACAACTGCCACGACGCGAATTACATGACCTTCCACCGCATTAAGGACTTCCGTAAGGCCTTGACCGAACAAGCCGGCAACCGGTAACCAACCCCGACGACAAAACTTTTACATTCATGAAGCCCAATCGTTTAAACAGATTTTCGTTATTGTGCAGCCTGATCTGCTACCTGATCGTCTGCTGCCCGCCTACCCTGACTGCCCAACAGCAACCGCGCGAGGTCGTCCGCATTCTCGCCGTCGGCAACAGCTTCTCCGACGACGGGGTGGAATACCTGGACGAACTGGCCAAAGCCGCCGGCATCCGGCTGATCGTCGGGAACCTCTACATCGGGGGCTGCTCGCTGGAGCGCCACTGGGAGAACGTCAGCAAGGGACTTCCCGCATACGATTACCGCAAGAACTGCGAAGGCGTGCAGTCCAACACCCCCAAGACCTCCCTCCTGTCGGCATTGCAGGACGAACCGTGGGACTACATTACGGTTCAGCAGGTCAGCCAGAATTCCGGCCTATACGACACCTACTACCCCTTCATGCCCTCCCTGCTGCAATACCTGCGCACACACGCAACCAATCCCGGGGTGCGCTTCGCCATCCATCAGGTCTGGGCTTATGCCTGCGATTCCAACCATTCGGGATTTGCGAATTACGACAACGACCAATCCCGAATGTATCGGGAAATCGTCAAAACGGTCAACCGGGTCTCCCGCAAAGAGCACATTCCGATCGTGATACCGTCCGGCACGGCGATCCAGACCGGGCGCAACCTGATGGGAGATCGGATGACCCGGGACGGATTCCACCTCGATTACGGACTGGGCCGCTACATCGCAGCCTGCACCTGGTATGAAACTTTTTTCGGGCCGGTCGAAGGCAATCCGTTCCACCCCGAAAGCGTATCGCCCCGGGAAGCCGCATTGGGCCAACGTATCGCACACACGGCCCTGCAACATCCCGACGAGCCGGGTGTCCTGAAATGACACAAGCCTCCCAAGCATCTCCGGACAAAGGAGGGAACACTGCCGCAGGCAAGGGCCCGGACACAAAAAGAAAAGCGTTTCCCTGACAGAACCAAGGGGGGGAGAACGCTCCGGATGCCAGAAGAAAAAAGGTAGCGCCCGCTCAAAGCAGGCTGCCGGCCTCACCGGCCCGGTACCCCGTATCTTCGATCAGGTCGCCCGACGACGAAGCAGCCACGGCCAGCCGGTCGCATCGCTCGTTTTCAGGAATTTCGGCGTGCCCCTTAACCCAGACGAAACGCACGTTATGCCGCCGGTACAGGGCGAGAAACCTCCGCCACAGGTCGGGATTTTTCTTGTCTTTGAATCCTTTGCGCTCCCAGCCGAAGACCCATCCCTTCGCAACGGCATCGACCACATATTTCGAGTCCGAATAAACCGTTACGTCGCAGCCGTCGTTTTTGAGCGCTTCGAGCCCGGCGATGACCGCCATCAGCTCCATCCGGTTATTGGTCGTATGCGCATAGCCGCAGCTGAGTTCCTTGCGGTAAGGGCCGCTCATCAATACGACGCCGTAACCGCCCGGGCCGGGATTCCCCAGCGCCGAACCGTCGGTATACATAGTAATTGTCGCCACTGTCCGTTTTCTTCTCTTTATGAATGTTACCGTGCCGCAGGCACGAAAAAAGAGGGCATACCACCCTCTTTACCGTTTTACTCCGGCATCGCCCGCCTCGTTTCCCCGGCGCCCGTCCTTCGGCTCCTCACCGGACCGGGCGTATGTCCGGAGACACCGCAGCACCGGCTAACGGCGCTCGCCTTTGGCTTCGATGCACAACGTTGCGTGCGGTACGATCCGCAGCCGCTCTTTGGGGATCAACTTACCCGTCTCGCGGCAAATACCGTAAGACTTGTTCTCGATGCGCACCAATGCCGCCTCGAGGTGCTGGATGAACTTCAGCTGCCGCTGGGCCAACCGGCCCGACTCCTCTTTGGAAAGCGTCGCAGCACCCTCTTCCAGCACTTTGAACGTCGGAGAGGTATCTTCGATGTCGTTGCTCGAAGTGTGGGTGATCGTAGAACGCAACAGGTCGTAATCGGCCTTGGCCTTCTCCAGCTTATCCAGTATTATCTTCTTGAATTCGAGTAGCTCCTCATCTGAGTACCGAGTCTTTTCATGCTCTGACATGGCTCAAAAATTTAAATATTCCAGACCATCCTGCGACGATCTTTTTATAAAGATAAAATTAATTTCGGAATATACCAACATTTTCGCGCCCGGTCCGGATGAAATTCACCCGGGTGTCAGACGCGCTCCACTTTCATTCTCACGGTCAGTTCATCCAGCTCTACCGGGACGCTTCCCGCCTCATCGAGGGAATCCGCCAGTGCGACGCTCAGGGCCAGCGTCTGTGCAGCGATGTAATCGCCGAACGACTCGACGGCTCCTGTCAGCGCTTCATGCCGCTCGATCACCACGCGGATACGGTCGGTCACTTCGAAACCGCTCTCCTTACGGAGATTCTGGATCCGGTTGACCAGCTCCCGGGCGATACCTTCGCGACGCAGCTCCTCCGTCACAGTAATGTCGAGCGCGACGGTCAGCTTGCCCTCCGTAGCGACCAGCCACCCCGGCATGTCTTCCGACACGATATCGAAATCGGCTGCAGTAGCTTCGATCCGCACGCCGTCGATTTCGGCCGTCCAGCGGTCCTCCCGCTCGATCTGCGCGATGTCCCCCTGCGAAAAAGCGGCCACCAGTGCCGATATCTGCTTCATCTGCTTGCCGTAGCGCGGCCCGAGCGTCTTGAAGTTCGGCTTGATCCGCTTGGTAATTACGCCGGTGGTATCCTCGATAAATTCCAGCTCCTTGACGTTTACCTCGCCGAGGATCAATCCCCGAACCGCTTCGATTTCGGCTTTAATAGCCGGGGCAAGCACCGGGATCACGATCTTCGTCAACGGCTGGCGCACCTTGATATTGACCTTACGCCTCAAGGCCAGCACCATCGACGACACTTTTTGTGCCAAAGCCATCATCTGTTCCAAACGAGCGTCCACCAATTCGGCCCGGAAAGCCGGAAAATCGGCCAGGTGCACAGAGGTGTCACCGTGGCGTCCGCTCACCGCATTCAGGTCGGTGAAGATCCTGTCGGTAATGAACGGTGCGAACGGTGCGGCCAACTGCGAAACGGTCTCCAGACAGGTGTACAGGGTTTGGTAGGCCGCCAGTTTGTCGGGAGTCATGCCGCCGCCCCAAAAGCGTTTGCGGTTCAGGCGCACATACCAGTTCGACAGGTTTTCATTCACGAAATCCTGGATCGCACGGGCGGCCGGGGTCGGATCGTAATTTTCGAGCGACTCGGTTACCTCTTTGACCAGCGTATTGAGCAGCGAGATGATCCAACGGTCGATCTCCGGGCGTTCCACCACGGGAATTTCCGCCTCGCGGCCCGTAAAGCCGTCGACATTGGCGTACAGCGCGAAGAAGCTGTAGGTGTTGTACAGCGTTCCGAAGAACTTGCGCCGCACTTCGTCCACGCCGTCCACGTCGAACTTGAGGTTGTCCCACGGCTGCGAGTTCGAGATCATGTACCAGCGCACCGCATCGGTACCGTATTTTTCAAGCACCTCGAACGGGTCGACCGCATTGCCCAAACGCTTGCTCATCTTATTGCCATTCTTGTCGAGCACCAAACCGTTCGAAATGATATTCTTGAACGCCACGCTGTCGAAAAGCATCGTCGCCAGCGCATGCAGCGTGAAGAACCAGCCGCGCGTCTGGTCGACGCCCTCGGCGATGAAATCCGCCGGATAAACTTTCCGGAACTTCTCCCCGCTGAGTTCGAACGGATAGTGCACCTGGGCATAAGGCATCGCCCCCGAGTCGAACCAGACGTCGATCAGGTCGCTCTCGCGCACCATGCGTTCGCCTTTCGACGAGACGAGCACGATGTTGTCCACATAGGGACGGTGCAGGTCGAACTTATTGTAATTCTCCTTCGAAAAATCTCCTTCGGTAAAGGCCGCGAACGGATTTTCGGCCATAAAGCCAGCAGCGACCGACTTGTCGATCTCCGCCTTCAGTTCGGCGACAGAACCGATGCATTTCAGTTCGCTATGGTCTTCGGTCGCCCAGATCGGCAGCGGGGTACCCCAGTAGCGCGAACGGGACAGGTTCCAGTCCACAAGGTTTTCGAGCCATTTGCCGAAACGGCCGCTACCGGTCGAAGCCGGTTTCCAGTTGATCGTTTCGTTGAGTGCGATCAGGCGCTCTTTCACGGCTGTCGTCTTGATGAACCACGAGTCGAGCGGATAGTAGAGCACCGGTTTGTCGGTACGCCAGCAATGCGGATAGTTGTGGGTATGCTTCTCTATTTTGAACACCTTGCCTTCCGCTTTCAGCATCATGCAGATCGAGACGTCGAGCGTCTCGTCGGCATCGGTCAGCTTCGGATCGTAGGCGTTCTTGACAAAGCGGCCTTCGTACTCGCGGTACGCCTCCGCATCGACATTCGATGCGACGAACGCCGGGTCCATATCCGCCATCAGGAAGAACTTGCCCGTGCGATCGACCATCGGCTGGCGTTTGCCCGCTTTGTCCACCACCACCAGCGGCGCGATATTCTGCTGCTTGGCCACCCGGTCGTCGTCGGCACCGAACGTCGGCGCGATATGCACGATCCCGGTACCGTCCTCGGTGGTCACATAGTCACCGGAGATCACCCGGAACGCATCGCCCATCGGTTTGATCCACGGAATCAGCGGCTCGTACTCGATCCCGGGCAGCTCTTTGCCGAGGAATTCGCCCGTCACCCGGTACGGAATGTTCTTCCCGTCGCCGTTGTAGCCGTCCAGATCGAGTTCCTCGTTCTTTTTCGGAAAATAGTTGTGAAACAGGTCACGGGCCAGCACCACTGTAACGGGCTCCCCCGTATACGGATTGTAGGTCCGCACCCGTACGTAATGGATACCGGGACCGACAGCCAGCGCGGTATTCGACGGCAGCGTCCAAGGTGTGGTCGTCCAGGCCATGAAATAGAGGTCGCCCTCCACACCCTCGAACAGCTTTTCGCTCTTTTCGTTGCGGATCACCTTAAATTGTGCGGTACAGGTGGTATCCTTCACATCGCGGTAACACCCCGGCTGGTTCAACTCGTGGTTGCTGAGGCCCGTCCCGGCCGCAGGCGAATAGGGCTGGATCGTATAGCCTTTGTAGAGCAGTCCTTTTTTATAGAGCTCGCTCAGCAGGTACCACAGCGTCTCGATGTATTTGTTGTCGTAGGTGATATAGGGATCCTGCATGTTGACCCAGTACCCCATCTCGCGCGTGAGGCTCTCCCACTGGTCGGTATAGGTCATCACCTCGCGGCGGCAGGTATCGTTGTACTCTTCGATCGAGATTTTCGTCCCGATATCCTCTTTGGTGATTCCGAGTTTCTTCTCGACGCCCAGTTCCACGGGCAGGCCGTGGGTATCCCAGCCAGCCTTGCGGTGCACAAGGAAACCGCGCTGCGTCTTGTAACGGCAGATAATATCCTTGATCGTGCGGGCCATCACGTGGTGGATGCCCGGACGGCCGTTGGCCGAGGGCGGCCCCTCGTAAAACACGAACGTGGGGTGTCCCTCGCGCGTGGATATGCTTTTGCGGAACGTATCCTCAGCGTCCCACTGTTTCAAAACCTCCTGTGTGATCCGGGGCAGGTCCAGCCCCTTGTACTCGTTGAATTTCGAACGGCCCATAACTATTTTCGGATTCTCGTTGCGTTTGCCGGGAATGCGCCCCGGCGGTAACGGGCAAAAATAGGTATTTCCGGGCAGAATATCAAGAGTAAACACAATTCCGGCAACAATAGCCGGGCGTGTTCGAGTGAAAGCAGTGTATCGAATCACTTGTCCTCGATCCGTCAGGAGATCATCGGCCCCAAATGGCGTACCGGAGATACTCCTTCGATCCGCCGGGAACTCTTACCCGTCCAATTGGTGCATGGGTGAAGAGATCGTGGATTTGTACGAACGTACGACGAAGAAAACGCCCGCGAAGACGACGAGCGCCCCTACGACCCGTTCCCAGGTCAAATGATCCATATGCAACGCCACCGAGAGGATTGCGGCTCCCACCGGCTGCAGGTAGAAAAAGACGCTGCTGATCGTCGGTTTGACATAATGCAGGCTGAATATCAACAGGTAATTAGGGCCGAAGGTGGGAATCAGGATCACATAGAAGAACATCCACAGCGCTTCGGCGGGCATCGCGGCGAAATCGGTATGGATCATCGAATCGAACCCGAACGGCAACAACATCACCGCAGCCATCGGATAGTACACCCTCAGCACCGTGATCGGCCTGTATTTCATGATCAGCCCTTTGAGCCACACCATCGAGAACGACGACGCAGCGATGGCGCCCACGACAAACAGGTTACCCATCAGCTTCTCGCCCGAAGTGACGGCACCGCCGCCGCTGAGGATGACCAGCAGCGCACCGCCCATTCCCAACACCATGCCAAAAACCTTCATCGGCGTAAACCGGTCGATCCCGAAAAAGAAAGAAAAAACCAGCACGAGGATCGGGCCGAGCGTCGCAATGATCGACGCTTCGATGGGACTCGTATGCTGCATACCGATCATCAGCAGCAGTTTTTTGGCGATGCCCATCAACAGCGCCGCCCCGATGAATTTATAGATGTCGTTCCGGTCGATTTTTTCGATGCCGCCCCAAAAAAGCGAGACCAAACCGAGCAGTCCCGCTACTGTAACGGCAAACGTCGCCAGCGCGACAGGCGTGATGTAATGGGGCATCAGTACCTTGTAAAAAGGATAGTTGACCGCCCACACCAGATTGGCCAGCAACAGGCCGAGATGGGCCCGGGTCACGTTCTGTAATTTCACCATCAAGAGTCTTTTCCGGAAGACCGGTACAAGAAACGCGCCAGCTCCTGTTTAGAGGTTTGCGGATCCGGACCTTTGGCCGCATGCGGGCATACCCGGACGACCGGGCCTGCCGGCTTTCTCCTGCATCTTTTGTCCCCATAGCGGACCGACCGGTTTTCCTCACATCCGCCGGACAGGGACTAAGCTCCCGACCGGCGGCCGAGATGCAGGTCGGCTTTGCTCCGCATGCGGGCTGCCCGCCACGCGCTGTCGGGATGAGTCGAAAAGAGTTGCATCACCTCGTCCGCTTCGCTGCCACCCTGGCGTGAGATTTGCGTGATCTTCTCCAGTGCGGAAGCCATCGCATAGGGATCGTAACCGTTCCGGATCAGGAATCCGAAACTGAAATCGTCGGCCAGCGTCTCCTGTCCCTGCGAAAACTGCGCCGAGGCGTACTGTTCGGCTATCGAACCGAGTTGGGAGGCGCTCAGCGCACCGAGTGCGCCGCCCACGGCGCCCAGCGCATTGCGGGCCGCCGAAGCGAGGTAGGCTTTGCGCATCGCACCGATCGTATCGTGATTACGCACATGCCCCATCTCGTGGCCGACGATGGCCATCAGTTCGTCGTCACCGAGGCGGTCCATCAGGCCCGAAAAAACGCGTATGCTGCCGTCGGCCGTGGCGAACGCATTGACTGCAGAGGTTTTGTACACTTTGAAATTGAGCGGAATGCCGTTGACCGCCACATAGCGCCCGGTCAGCCGCGCCAGCCGTTCGGCGTACGGATCGCCGGCAGGGGCTACCCGGTTCTGTGCGTCGCAATACCGGACATACTGCGCGGCCATCCGTTGCACCTCGTCATCGCTCAGGTCGGCCGCCTTGAGCACATCGACCGTGGCCTGCAGGCCCGGATGCGGCAGGCGTATCCGGGCGCGCGTCACCACGAGCAGGTAGATCACCAATGCTATGATAAGGATTTTAATCATCGTCCTTTCGGATGTTTTTCTTTCGGTAAAGGCTATAAAATTAAACGAAAATAGCGTAACTTCGCAAGCAAACCGAAAAAACGAACCCACAAAACAAACACCCCGTAACATGAAAACAACCCCGTTTACGAAGTATCATATTGAGAATGGCGCACGTATGGCCGAATTTGCCGGATTCAACATGCCGATCGAATTCTCCGGCATCAACGACGAACACCACACCGTACGCGAGAAGGCCGGCGTATTCGACGTCAGCCACATGGGCGAAATCTGGGTCAAAGGGCCCCGGGCGATCGACTTCCTGCAGCATGTCACCTCGAACAACGTAGCCACGCTGTACGACGGGAAGATCCAGTATTCGTGCCTGCCCAATGGACGGGGGGGCATCGTGGACGACATCCTCGTCTACCGCATCGACGCCGAGACTTTCCTGCTGGTGGTCAACGCTTCCAACACCGAAAAGGACTGGAAACACCTCTGCAAAGAGGGTGAGGCCTTTGGCCTGACGCCGGGCAAAGAGCTCTACAACGCATCGGACGAAATCGCCCAGCTGGCCGTACAGGGCCCCCTGGCGATGCAGATCGTCCAGCGGCTCTGCCCGAATGCCGATGTCGAGCACCTCGAATACTACACCTTCATCAAAACCGAGGTGGCGGGCATCCAAGACGCCATCGTGTCGGCCACCGGCTACACCGGATCGGGCGGATGCGAAATTTATGTAGCCAACGAAGACGCCGACAGGTTGTGGACGGCCCTCTGGAAGGCGGGTGCGGAACTGGGGCTGAAGAATATCGGGCTCGGCGCACGGGACACGCTGCGCCTCGAGATGGGCTTCTGCCTCTACGGCAACGACATCGACGACACCACCTCGCCGATCGAAGCCGGACTGGGCTGGATCACCAAATTCGTCGACGGCAAGGATTTTATTGACCGGGAGGCCAATGCAAAGATCAAGGCAGAGGGGCCGAAACGGCGTCTGGTCGGCTTCGAACTGACCGAGCGGGGGATTCCGCGCCACGGTTACAAACTCGCCGACAACGGCGGCGGCATCATCGGCGAGGTGACTTCCGGGACGATGTCGCCCTGCCTGAAAAAAGGCATCGGGATGGGTTATGTAGCCGCTTCCCACGCCGCTCCGGGCAGCGAAATCAACGTAATCATCCGTGAAAAACCGATCAAGGCGGTGGTAGTCAAACTGCCGTTCATCAAAAAATAGGGGCCTGCCGTTTTTACCGGCCGTCAACGGCCAATCCCGCGACAAGCCATAGCAGAGCCGCGGGCAGGATCGTACAGACCGGTAATATCCGATTTTCCAAGATTCGATCATGCCAGACACACCCCATAACAGACCGGATAGGCGGCCCTCCGAGGCCGCCTATTGGTTTCTCTTCGACCGAGACCGCCTGCTGCTGCGGCACAATACGGACGGATGGTACATTCCGCTGGCTGCGGAACCGCCCGTAGAAGCCGCAGCAGCAATGGAGATTACCGGACAGGTCGCCCGGACGACTCCAGGCCCGGAACCCGCTTCCAATACAATCAGGTACTTTGCCTCGTCGGTCGAGGTTCCGCAGGCAGCCCCGGCCGGAATGGAATGGGTCGCACTGAGGGCCTCTTACGACCTGCTCGGCGAACGGGTGTACGCCTTGGCCGGAAAAGCCTTCGAACTGGTACACTGGGAACGCAACAGCCGCTTTTGCCCGGCCTGCGGTACGGGGATGGAGCCCCACTCCGAGATTTCGAGGCGCTGTCCGACCTGCGGCAAAGAGCTGTTTCCGGCTATCTCTCCGGCAATCATCGTACTGATCTGCAAAGGGGATTCGATCCTGCTGGCCCGCACCTGTTATTCCCGGTCACCTTTCATGGGACTCGTGGCGGGATTCCTCGAGACGGGCGAATCGCTGGAAGCATGCGTACACCGGGAAGTGTTCGAAGAGACGGGACTGCAAATCCGGAACCTCCGCTACTTCGGAAACCAACCGTGGCCCTATCCCAGCGGCCTGATGGTGGGTTTCATCGCCGACTACGCGGCCGGGGAGATCCGCCTGCAAAAGGAAGAGTTGAGCGAAGCGGCATTTTTCGACCGCAACCGCCTGCCTCCGTTGCCACCACCGCTCAGCCTGGCCCGCCGCATGATCGACTGGTGGTTGGATTGCCCCTCATCCCGCTAACCCCTCGAATTTTCCATTTACCCCTGCCCTCCATTATCCCTTGCACTCGGATGATTCATAAGCCGTCAGGCAGACACTGTGCGGTTAATCCTGGCCGGGAAAGCCCTTCTTCACAGAAAAACCCAGACAGCCCCTGACACACTGAAGGCCGCCTCCCGACGGCCTTCAATCATATCATTTATACCCTTTCCTTTGACACTCCTGCACATACCCGGCACTCTCCCGCATGTACTGTTCCGGAACCGCCCGCTCCCCGCATCGGGAACAGCCGGAGAGCGGCTTAAAACACAAGTTTCACACCGGCCAGTACGTTGATGCCCAGCCCGCGGTAGAAATAATACGGATAGAGTTTCTGGTTAGCCAGGTTGTTTCCCTGCAGGAACACCCCGACAGCCTTCGAGATGCGGTATTCGGCGCCGAAATGGACATCGACCGTCGTACCTACCTGCTGCCAGATCAGTTCCGGCAAGGACATCATGATCTCCCTACCCGACAGCGCGAACCAGCGGCTCGACTGCAGCGTAGCCCCGGCGGTAAGGATCATTTTGTCGCGGATGCTGTAACGCAGGTCCAGACGACCCGTAAAATTGGGGACTCCCGATACGTGGTCAAAACGTTTTTTAGAGAAGCCTTTGTACTGCACCGACGCTTCTATCCCGAAAGCCCCTGAAATACGTCCCTCCAGATCGGCACCCACCGTCCACATCGTCACGGTGTCGTTCAATACGTCGAACAGGTTTCCGTAAGATTGCCGCTCAGGAACGAACAAATTGGCAAACGTTGCCATATCCTGGGCGTGCGTCAGACCGCCGTAGACTTTGTACGAAAAAGCCGACGAGAAGCTGCCCGTAATGCCGACACGTCCGTTATACTCCGAAGTATTCGGGGCCCACGCCGATCCGACATAGGGATTCATCGAAGCCAGCGTCCGGTAGTCGTTGCTTTTCAGCCTGCCGTCGATCTCCACGAACGGGACGAAGTAGCCGTTGGTTCCGTCATAGCGCAGCGTAAAACGGGGATAGAAATAGCATTTGGATTTCTCCGTCTCACCCCTGAGATCCCTATCGAAATTGCGGCTGTTGAACGTGAAATCCACACCGAGCGAGAAGTCGAATTTACCCGCTTTCAAGTGATAGAGCGGCGCCACCGTCACCAAGTGGTTATCCTGCCCTCCCAGCTCGTCCATTCCGAAATAGCCTTCGTACTGCGTATGCAATGTCACTTCGTGCATGCCGCCGAAACGCTTGCCGAGATCGAGGTAAGCGTTCATTCCGGTCTGCGCCCGGTCGAAACGGTCGTTGAAATAGGCAGCGTCCACCCCGACCCTGAAATTAAAGAGGGAAAGGTCTTCGAACGTATCGCCGAAACCGACTTTGCCCCGGACGGTCGTAAAGTGCTGCCGCAAACCCGAAGCGGTCGTATCGAACGAGGCCGGGAGCGGCATATCCGGATTCGGATTGGCATACCCGTAACGAGTGACCATGTCATAGTCCACGCCGATCTCGCCGTTGAGGACGTAGCGTGTCCACCGCCGCTCGCCCAAAACACCGATCTTGTTGAATGTCTGCGATGCCGGGGTCTCGATCCCGTCGCCGTTCTCGAGCTTGCTCCAACTGCCGTAATGGTTCAGGTAGGCGCCGAACATCCCCTTCGATTTGCCCGTCGTGTTGAAATAGACATCGGCGAGGCTCTGCATCGGATAGCCCAGTGCGACCTTGGCATACAGCGGATTCAGCCGTTTGTAGAGGTCGATATCCACCGTTGCGGCCTTGATCGGGGTCACTTCGAAACCGTAAGCAATCGGAGAAGGGGTAATACCGTAGCTGAATTCGGGCCTCAACTTGACCGTATCGACCAGGTTCGGCTTCACATTGAGTTTGTTCGCCTCGCTCACGGTCGGTTCGTACGCACGGGTCACCTCCATCTCTCGGTTCAGGTCGCCGGCTTTGGTCTCCTTGGTCTCCGCAGCCTTTTCGGTCTTGGGTTTGGAGGCGCTTTTGCCGCCGCGCTTTTGCGCCGAAACCGACAGGCCGCAAGAGAGCAGCAGTACCGCCAATATCACTTTTTTGTTTATCATCGCCGTATCCATATAAAACTCGTTATCCGGTTCAATCTCGCTATTTCAGTTCATTCATCTTGCGCCGGGCCTCCTCTACCACGCCGTCGGTCTTGTCGGTGTAGCCGTCCACGATGCTCTGGTA
Organism: Alistipes indistinctus YIT 12060; assembly: GCF_025144995.1. Classification (NCBI taxonomy): domain Bacteria; kingdom Pseudomonadati; phylum Bacteroidota; class Bacteroidia; order Bacteroidales; family Rikenellaceae; genus Alistipes; species Alistipes indistinctus. Next base: position 1,032,397 of record NZ_CP102250.1, read on the forward strand.
AGTCGCCTTCGCCTGGAACGCGTCGTTCTGCTGCACGTAAATATCGCCCAGAATCAGGAACGCCTTACCGGTCCAGTATTGATAGGGCGAGTTTTGCTCGGCCAGCGCGAACACTTCGGCCTCGGCCTCCTTAAGCTTGCCCTGTTTGTACAGGATCGACACGATCCGGTAGCGGCTCTCGGCCCCTTCCCGCGTCCGCTCTACTGCCACCTGGCGGTAGAGTTTCAGTGCTTCGTCGTCGTGTCCGTCGGCCTGCAGCGCGCGGGCCTTCGCAAAGTTGGCCTCACGGGTCAGGTCGGCCGTCACGTACGGCGAGGCGAGCACCTCGTCGGCAGCCCGGCCCATCTCGGCGACATTACCCGTCGCGATCACCGCACTGAGGTAACCGCCCAATGCCGAAGCGATATCGGCGGACTTGATCGCCACCGTCGAAAGGGTTTTGTACAAAGCCGCCGCCTGTGGATAATGTTTGTCCTCGACCTGCATTTTGGCAGCCTGTTGCAGTGCGGGAACTTTGTATTCGCTCATCGGCATCGAGCCCACCTCCTCGAAGGCGGCCAGCGCACCGGCCCGGTTCCCCTCGCGCAGCGAACAATCGCCCAACGCATAAAGCGCCTCGATACGGAACGAGCCCTTGGGATACTGGCGCAGGTAGTTATCCATCAACGTCAGCGCCCGGGCATAGTCGCCGTTCTGGTAAACACGGTTGGCCGCAGTGTACGACAGCGAATCGCGCTCGACCATCGTCACATTCGTTTCGACCCCGCTCTCCCGGGCAAACGCCACATAGCTGTCCACATCATTATTGTCCACGTAGATATTCCGGATGCTCAGCATCGCATCTTTCGCCTGGCGTGACGACGGGAACTCGGCAACGATCTGTTTGTAATAGCGCAGCGCCTCGTTCCCGTTGCCGAGGTTCTGGTAGGTAAGTCCCAACTGCGAAAGAGCCGGCAGATAATAGGGCGATTCGGGATAGGTCGCCGTCAGCCGCTTGAGCACCGCCGCACCGTCGTTGAAACGTTCGGTCTGCACGTAGGTGCGGCCCAGTTCGTACATCGCATCGTCCACATAATCCCCCTTGCCCGACGAGATGATATCCCTGAGCGACTCGATCTTGCGGTCGCGCTGATCCAGCAGGCCCAGCATCACCGCGCGCTGGAACTGCGCGTAGTCGGTCGCCGGCGCATTCAGGCGGATCGCCTGGTCGTAGTTATTGACCGCCTCGCGGTAATCGCGCTGGGCAAATGCCGCATCGCCGAGCCGGTTGTAAGCATCGGCCCGCAGGTTGTCGCGCGTGGGATAGACCGACAGGAACTTGTGGAAACTGGCCGCCGCATCGCCCCAGCGCTGGGTATTGAAGTAGCAATACCCCAAATTGTAATGAGCCACCTTGTTCTCATACTCGGTGCCGGGCGAAAGCTGGATATAGTCCCTGTACAGCGGAATGGCACGCGCATAGTTGCCCTGCCGCGCGTAAGTTTCGGCCCGCCAAAACTTCGTCAGTGCGGAATATTTCGCATTGAACCGGTTTGCATCGGCCACATCGAACATCCTGAGCGCCTCGGGATACTCCTCTTTCTGGAACTGCTCCAACGCCCGGAAATAGGCGATTTTCTGCATCGCGGCCTTCACATTGTTGTCCGGGTCGCGCACCTGTTTAATGGCTTCATAGGCCGCCTCATAGTTGCGCGAATTGAAGTACGCGGCCAACAGCAGCTCACGCGCCTCGTCGATGCGCGGCGAATCGGGGTACGCCTGCACATAGCCGGCCAGCGTCGTAATCGCTTCGTTGAATGCGCCGCCGCCCAGCTCGTATTGCAGTTTGCCGGCGTTGAGCATCGCCTCGCGCTTGATTTCGAGACTGTAATCGGATGCCGAAGCCAACACGAACGCGCGCAGTGCCTTCTGCTTATCGCCGAGTTTGAGGTAGCAGTCGCCCAGGTGGAACGCCGCATTCTGCCCCAGTTCGCCCCCCCCGGAAGCCACGTCCGTCAACTGAGTGCTGGCCTTGGTGTAGTACAGCTGGTTGTAGTTGCTGTATCCGGCCAGGTAAAGCTCCTCAGGGCCCATCTCTCCGCCGAGCTTTTCGTAATTCTCGATCTGGGCGAGTGCATCGGCGTACTGCCCCTGGCGGAAATAAGCTTCGCTCAGGATGCGGGCGATTTCGATCTCACGGGCTCCGGTCGCCTTGTTCAGCAACGGCACGCCATGCTCGACCACATAGGCGTAATTTCCCTGCCGGAATTCGATCTGCAACAGGTAGAACGGAATGATCGGCTCATAGGCGGGCAGCTCCGCTATCGAGGCGAAACCGCTTTTGGCAGCGTCCAGATCGCCGCGCGTATAATCTATATAGGCCTTGTAGTAGGTCGCATGGGGCGCATAAGCGGGATCGGTCGTACAATTCTGGAAATAAGAATAGGCTTTATCCTCGTCGCCGTTCTGGTAGGCGGCATGCCCCGTACGGTAATAATACTCCCCGATGCGCGAATAGGGCAGTTCGTGGGGATTGACGGTCAGCAAATGTTCGTAGGCCCGTTGGTAGTCGCCCTCCTTCTCCAGGATCGTGCCGAGAGCGAAATGGACATCGTTCAGGTAGATCGAATTGGGATAGTCCTCGACAAACCGTTCGAGCATTTCGCGGGCGCCCGTCTGCTGGCGTTCGGCGGCACAGAGCGCAGCATAATAGCGGGCTCGCATCCGGTAACCGGCATCATCGACGGACATCGCCCCGAGGGCCTTCTTGAATTCGGCGAGCGCCGAACCGTACTGCTGGCGCTCGTAGAGTTCCACGCCCTTATCGTAATGGTACTGCGGCCCGCGTTCGAGAGCCGATGCGGGATTCGCGCACACGGCCGAGAAAAGCACCGCCGCCGACAACAACCATCTGTTTTTCATATCGACAAAAATTAACGCTGTATCTGTATAGTTTTCCTCATTCGGTTCACAATGGTACACCTGCCCGGTCACCGGGAGACCTGTGCGTCCGGCACAGTTTCACCACTGTCCCCCCGCCGCCGGGACGAATGTTCCTTTGCAGCAATTTCCTTCCGCGGCTACCCGTCACGACTCCTGCCGCAGCGGCCCGCTCAGTTCAGCTATCCGCAGTTTCGCACTCCGCGAACGGGGATTGCGTTCGATCTCCTCCGGAGTCGGGACAACCGCCTTGCGGGTAACGACCTCGAAAGGCGTCTGCACCCGGCCGTAAAAATCTTTTTCGACCTTTCCCCCGAAGTTGCCGCTGCGCATAAAATTCTTCACCAGCCGGTCTTCGAGCGAATGATAGGTAATCACCGCCAGCCGCCCTCCCGGAGCCAGCGAGCGGACGGTCTGTTCGAGCATCATCTTCAGCGCCTCCATTTCGCCGTTCACTTCGATCCGGAGCGCTTGGAACAGTTTGGCAAGGAATTTACTCTCGCCGCCGCGCGGGGTAACCGGCGCTACCGCTGCGATCAGCTCATCGATCATCGCCAGCGGCCGTTCCGCCCGGCTACGTTCGATACACTGCGTGATGCGGTGCGGGGAATCCAGCTCGCCGTAATCGCGCAAAAGCGTCGTCAACCGGACATGGTCGTAACCGTTCACCACGTCGGCCGCCGTCAGGTGGGCCCGCTGGTTCATCCGCATGTCGAGCGGCGCATCGTAGCGAAACGAAAAACCGCGCTGCCGCGTATCGAAATGGTGCGACGAAACGCCCAGATCGGCCAGGATGCCGTCCACCCGTTCAATCCCGTAATAGCGCAGCCACGTGTGCATGAAGCGGAAATTGCTTTCGACGAATGTCAACCGGGGATCTTCGGGCAGGTTCGCCCGTGCATCGCGGTCCTGGTCGAACGCAAAAAGGCGCCCCTGCGGGCCGAGCCGGTGGAGAATCCCGCGCGAATGACCGCCGCCGCCGAAAGTCAGGTCGACATAAATCCCTGCGGGCCGAATGGCAAGACCCTCAAGGCTTTCATCGAACAGAACCGGCACATGGTAGACACTCATACGGGACAGCTTGAAAAATCCGTCGTAAAGGTATAAAAATTACCCGATTTTTGCGGATAAAACGGCAATATTCTACCTTTGCAGGAACAAGTGTCACAAGAGTGGAAACGAACGATACCCTGCAAGTGGATGTGGACAAGGTGCTCGCAGACAAAAATCCAGGTCTGGCGCGCCTGTTGCCCCGTTTTGTCAAGGCCTACCTCAAGAGGATCGTGCATCAGGACGAAGTCAATTACGTGCTGAGGAGTTTCTCGCACCAGCCGCCTGTCGGATTCGTCCGTTCGACGCTCGACTACATGGAGATCACCCACCGCGCCGTGGGCCTCGAACGCCTTTCCCTCGACGGGCGCTACCTTTTCGCCTCGAACCATCCCTTCGGCGGCATGGACGGCATGATGCTCTGCGACGAACTGGACAACTATTTCGGTTCGAGCCGCATCATCGTCAACGACATCCTGATGAACCTCAAACCGCTGGCTCCGCTGTTCATTCCCGTGAACAAGCACGGCAGGCAAAACAGCGACTATGCGCAGCGGTTCCGCGCAACGCTTGCCGGCAACGAGCAGATCGCCACCTTCCCCGCCGGCCTTTGCTCGCGGCGCATCAAAGGCTCGGTATGCGACTTGCCCTGGAAACCGAGTTTCGTCAAAAACGCCATCGAAAGCCGGCGCGATATCGTTCCGGTCTACTTCGAAGGGAAGTTGTCGAACTTCTTCTACAACCTCTCGTCGATTCGCACCGCACTGGGTATCAAGGCCAATATCGAGATGCTCTACCTGGCCGACGAAATGTTCTCCCAACGCGGCCGCCACTTCGACATCTATTTCGGCGAACCGGTCCCGTGGCAGCGGCTTGCCACCGGAGAACCGCCCGTCCGGCTGGCACAGCAAATCCGCGAACAGGCCTATGCGCTGCGTCCGGCACACCGATAGAACCCGGCCCGGCACGTCACCACAGCCCCGCACCGTCTCCGTCCTCTCTCCAAACATCTTGATCCGATCCCAAAGTACTCTCCCGGGAAAGGGTGCAATGCTCCGCATGCAGTCAGGGTGTTAACAAATCGTTCAGTTCAGCCAAAAAAAAGCGGGACAGCGCGGTTATTCTCAGGATTTGTGTAAATTTGTCAATGCTAAACCGCTTTTTATGATACCCATCATAGACCCTGTGGATCGCACCCTGATCCTGAAGGAACTCACAGCAGACAAACTACTGCGCAAGACCAACAACGGAGGCAACGAAATCTACGTCGTCACGGCCCGCAACAGCCCGAACATCATGCAGGAACTGGGACGCCTGCGCGAACTGTCGTTCCGCGACGCAGGCGGCGGCACCGGCGCAGCGGTCGACATCGATGCAGAGGACACGGCGGAAGAGGGCTACCAACAACTGTTCGTCTGGGATCCCAAAGCGCAGGAGATCGTCGGCGGGTACCGCTTCATCGTCTCGCGCACGCCGCATCCGAAGCACATGTCCACCGAACACTACTTCCGCTTCAGCGACAAATTCCGCAACGAATTCCTGCCCTACACCATCGAACTGGGCCGTTCGTTCGTACAGCCGCTCTACCAGGGGATCCGCCAAAATCCCAAAGGGCTCTACTCGCTCGACAACCTGTGGGACGGCCTCGGCGCACTGGTCGTCACCAACCCCGACATGAAATATTTTTTCGGCAAGGTGACCATGTACGGCGACTACAACAAAGAGGCGCGCGACCTGCTGATCTATTTCCTGAAGAAATACTTTCCGGACCGCGACAAGCTGGTCGATCCGATCTACCCGATCGAGCTCGACATCGACAACGAAGCGATGGGAGCCGTCTTCTGCGGAGAAAGCTACGCCGAGGATTACAAAATCCTGACCCGCGAAATCCGCAAATGCCGCGAGAACATTCCGCCGCTGATCAACTCCTACATGAACATCTCACCGTCGATGCGGGTGTTCGGCACCGTCAAAAACCCCGATTTCGGCGAGGTCGAAGAGACCGGCATCCTGATCACGATCAGCGACATCTACCCGGTCAAGTCGGAACGGCATTTCAAAATAATGGATTAAATACACGGGGCGAGCGCAAAATAAACTGGCCGCAGAAAACGGGATAACCGTCCCGTCCCGATTGTCCGGGAGCTCCGTACAGGGCAGCGCCTTTCCATACATCCGGCGACAGTTCCGATACCCGTGGTGAAGTATCCCCGCCACAAATAGAAAAAACGCACGGTCGACGACCGTGCGTTTAGCATGATTCCGCAGCCCGTCGCTGCATTCCCGTATCGTCATATCACCGTATTTACCCTCTCGCCGTATCATCGCGGCTGGCAACCGGGACAATAATAGATACTGCCCCCCAGGTAGTTTTCCTTGCAGATCAGGGAACCGCAACGGGGACACGGCTCCCCTGCCGTATTTTTGGACAAACGGGGACGGTATCCGCCGGGACGGCCGAACAGATCGGTTTCCGAGTCGCGGCCTCCCAGACGCAGCATCTCCCGGAGCGTCTCCCGGACGGACCGGAACAGTCGCTCTTTTTGCTGCCGGGTCAATCCGGAAATTTTGGTTTTGGGATGCATGCCCGCCCAATAAAGTATATCCTGCAACCCCCCGTTACCGAGACCGGGAATCGTCTGCCCGGTGGCCAGGAACGCCTTGGCGCTCTTTTTCTGCACGGACGGTTCATCCAGCAACGACATGAAATAGGAGAGGTCAAAAGCGTCGGACAGCACCTGAGGTTTCTCCTTCGCACTGCGGTAGTAAGGCTCCAGCGGACCGGGAAACTCACCCTGTGAAAAACACCACACCCCGCCGTACATCCTCACCGACACCACCAGACAACTCTCGTCCCCGAACCCGATGAGCAACTGGTGCTTGTCCGGCAAATCGGCACCGGGTTCGAGATAGGTAAGGTTCGCTCCGTCGCTGAACAGCAGCGCCCGTTCTCCGACTGCCAGTTCCACCATGCCGCCCCGCGCACGGGCCTTCCCGACCCGCTTACCCAAAAGCACGCCTTCGTAATCGATTCCGGGTGAAATAAAGGTAAATTTGTGAGGCGAATGGAACACCACCACCTCGCTGATATACTTGCCGCACACAGCATCATTGAGCTGCCGGGAGAGGCAAACGGCTTCGGGAGCTTCGATCATAGCGGACAAGACGGTTTATGAAACGATCAGCCGTAAACAATATCGCAGCAGACCGGCAAGACGATTAACAGGTAACCGGCAGGAATTTACGCGGCCGGACCGGCAACATTTTCAGCGGCTTCTTCACGCGCCTTTTGCCGCTCGACACGCCCTGCCAGCAAAATACTGCATTCGTACAGGCCGTAGAGCGGAATCACTACCAGCAACAGGCTGAAAATATCCGGCGGGGTAATGATCGCGGAGATGATACACAGCAGAATCAGCGCATGACGGCGGTAGCGCCTCAGGAACGAAGCGGTGATCAATCCCATCCGCGCCAGGAAATAGACCAGCAGCGGAAGCTGGAACACCACCGCGCAGGCGATCGACACGCTCAGCACCGTGGAGAGGTACGAACGCACGTCGATCATGTTGGTGATTTCGGGGCTCGCCTGGTATCCGGCGAAGAAACTGACCGACAACGGAGCGATCAGGAAATAGCCAAAACAGAGCCCTGCAAAAAAGCAAAGCGACACATACAGCACGAACATCCTGCTTTTGCGGCGTTCGTGTTCGGTCAGCGCCGGCACGACAAAACGCCATATCTCCCACAACAGGTACGGTACCGCCACGGCAATGGCGGTCGCCAACGCCACCTGCATGTGCAGATTGAACTGGCCGGCCAGCGCCGTGTTGACCATATTGAACTTCATCTGATTGATGCAAACCCGGTTATCGCCGAAAACGGCGTACGAGAAGTCGCACAGCCACCGGTTCGTCGGGAAATCAGGCGACTGGGGCCCCATCAGGATGGTATCGATGATGAATTTCTTACCGATGAAAGCGGCGATCATCACGACGATCAGCGCCATCACGCCCCGCACCAAATGGGGACGCAGCGCCTCGATATGTTCAAAAAAAGTCATCTCGTTGTCGGATGACTTTTCCCGTTTATCGGACATAACTTTCGTGTGGATTTATCCGCAAGGTTTATTTGGCGGCGTCGTCTTTGGTAGTTTCGTTCCGGGGAGCCTGAGGAGCGGTCGGGGCAGTCGTTTCGTTGGTATTCTCAGCCGTGTAATCTTTGTTGACCGCGTCTTTGAACTCTTTCACGCCGCGTCCCATGCCGCGCATCAGTTCAGGAATTTTCTTCCCGCCGAACAGCACGATAATCAGGATGACGATGACCAGTATCTGAGTCGGGCCGATGACCCCCAGAGGCAACATGAATGCTAACATAAGATTTAGGTTTTAGTTAATTCTTCAGGATGTGTTTGCAAATATAACATAAAAAACGATCATTTTATTTTTTGCAGGCAGAAAAAACGCCCGGCCCGATTGTATTCGGAGCCGGGCGCTGTCATTACTCAGCAGATCAGGCGGCTATTTCTTGAGGATCATTTCGTACTCGCCCGAGCAGAGGTTCATCGTCGTGGCTCCGTCGGCGGTCTTAATCTCCGAAGCTCCCGCGTCCTTCTTGAAGTCGACTCCCGAGATACCGGCGAGTTTGACCGTAGCCGACGTATTGGCCGGGATCGTCACCTTCCACTCGATATTGCCGTCCTCACGTTTCCAGTGGCTCTTGATCTCACCCGAAACCGACTTGTAAGAGGCCTTCACATAGTCGAGGCCGTCGATGAATACGGGCTCCATCTGGATTTTTTTGAAACCGGCCGACTGCGGATCGTTGCGGATACCGGCCAGGTCTTCGTAGAACCAGATCACCAAGTCGCCCAACAGCATAACATGGTTGCCCGAATTCATATTCGGCGCACCGGTATCGCCGTTCCACAGCTCCCAGATCGTCGTAGCGCCCTTCTTGGCCATATACCCCCAGCTGGGATAGGTTTCGTTGGTCGCGATCTTGTAGGCGAGGTCCTGCGCACCGTGCTCGGTCAGACCGCGCATCAGGTGCTGGATCCCCAGTACGCCCACGCTGACGTGGCCGTCGAACTCGCCCACTGTTTTATCAACGATATTCTGGAATACCTTGCCTTCATATCCTTCGGGAACCAGGCCGAGACGCAGCGAGAGAATGTTACCCGTCACGGTGTTATCGCCGAATTGGGGGGTCAGCACCGGAGCGAGTCCTTTACCGCTCGATTTCATGCCGTTATTACCATACTGAGCCGTCTCATAATTAAAGAACTTCTTGTTGTAGGACTCCTTCATTTTGGCTGCCAGCGCTTGGTACTCGGCTACATCGGCCTCGTTGCCGGTTAACTGGGCGAACTGGCTCATCATCTGGAGCAGGCTGTAATAAACGGTCGTTCCCAGAATTTCAGGCCGGGTTTTGCGGGACGGATCTTTCGAATGGATCAATTCCGGACTTTCGGGCGGCATGCACCAATCACCGTAGCGGTCCGTAATGATCACATTGTCTTCCATACAGTTCTGCTGCATATAGTGCATCCACTTGCGCATCGCCTGGTAGTGGGTCTCGATGCCGCTCTTGTCGCCGAACTGACGGTAGAGCATATCGGCTACGTAGAAGTAGGCTGCCGGCCAGGTCACGTCGTCTCCGTAAACAGTCCACGTACGAGGAGATACGTCGGAAATACGGCCCTGGGCATCGCGCGAATCGTAAATGTCCTGCAGCCATTTCTTATACAGCAGCGCATTGTCGAAAATAAAGCTCTCACCCAGTGCGCCGGTCGTGCGGTCGCCCAGCCAGCCGAGGCGTTCGTCGCGCTGCGGGCAGTCGGTCGGCATGCCGCGGTAGTTGCCGCGAATACCCCAGTAAGCGTTCTTGTAAATCTGGTTGATCACCGGATTCGAGGTTTCGAACTCGCCGGTCGTCTCCATCTTGTCGTAAATCACCTTACCGGTGAATACGTGAAGCGCAGGTTTGTAGCTCAGGCCCGATATCTCGACGTAACGGAAGCCGTGGTAGGTAAAGTTGGGTTCCCATTCGAACTCGGCATCCCAGGCAGGGATATAGGTATCGGTGGCTTTGGCCGAACGCAGGTTGGCCGTAAACAGCGAACCGTCGGGCTGGAGCGTCTCGGCGAAGCGGAAGGTGATGGGCTTCTTGATCTGCCCTTTGAGCTTCACATGCAGCCACCCCACCATGTTCTGTCCCATATCGAGGATATAGTTACCGTTGGGCCGCTCCATGATCGCCACGGGTTTGATCTCCTCCATGATACGGATGTTCTCGTTGGGCTGTGCCACCAACTTGCCGCCCGGTGCGGGCAGTTTCTGAGCCGCCATCCATTTGTAGTTGGTCTCATATCCGGTTTTGTTCCACCCAGGCAGTTCGTTGAAGGCATTGTATTCCTCACCGTCGAACTCGTTGTTCGCGACGATCGGCCCCCGTGCCGTGGCCTGCCACGTCGTGTCGGTCACGACCAACTCCTTGGTTCCGTCCTTGTACTCGATCTCCAACTGCGCCAGCAGGCGGGGCACGCCGAAACCGCGGATACCCGGGTTGCGCATCGGGAAGAACCGCCCGTTGCCGAGGATTACGCCGATCGTGTTGTTCCCCAATCCGAGCAATTTGGTTACGTCATACGAGTTGTAGTACATCGTCGCCGGGGCATGTGTCGGCATCGACTCGAAGACATCCTCGGTAATCTGCTCGCCGTTCAGGTAGCTCTTGGCCGACCCACCGGGACAAATGTAAAGTACAGCACGTTTCACACCCTCCTTTACAGGAAATTCTTTGCGCAGGTAACGAGCTGCCAAACGGGTGAGTATCCCCTTTTTGGAAGTCGAATCGCCAAGTTCCTCGCCGGGATTCGTGGCTCCCGCAATACCGATCCACTCGGCCTTCCAGGCGGCGGAATCAAGCAGTGCGGTCGCAAAATTCTCGGTCTCGCTCCAGGCCGTGCGCCCTTTGTTGGTCTTCACACGCACGCGCCAGAAATATTCGGTAGCGGACTGCAACGGAGATCCGCCGTAAGCAATGAACAGCGAAGTGTCCGAATTGACAAAACCCGAATCCCACAGCAGGTTCTTTCCTTTTTCCAATTCCTGGGCCGAGGCCGCCACCTGAATCTGGTAGGCGACCTGGTTCACATTGGATTTCTCGGATTCGATCTGCCACATAAACCGCGGATGGGCCGTTCCCACCCCGACCGGATTTTCACGCAGTTCGACCCGCAACTCATCCACCTTCACTTTCGAGGTAGAGCAGGCGAATCCGAGCCACGCCGCACAAACGGCGACAAACAGCACTTTTTTCATAAGCAATCAGGTATCAATTAAGGTTAATAATCTATTTCTGCTTAACAGGCGTCATCACGACGGTAAACGAATAGTCGCCGTACGGAAGCCGGTATTCGGGACGCGGCAGCGCTCCCCAACTGTCGACACAACCGAGCCCCATCTGGTAGCCGTCGAGCGACACGCAGGTCAGATCCCGTTCGTGCAACTCGCCCGAATGGCGCTGGTGCTTCACCTCCCCGTCATCGAGGTCGCCGGTCAGGTAGTGCAGCGCCGTGGCAAAAAACGGCTTTGCGGAGGTAAACATCACGCCCCGGCCGTCGGCATCCGTCACTTTCCACCAGCGCACATCGCTTTTGGACCCGGTCTCCTGCGGGCGTACATACGGGTAGAACTGCTCCGAAACCGACTGTCTGTAGCACCCCATAAACGTCGAACTTTTCCGGTCGGTATAGTTTTCCCCGGGGCCCCGGCCATAGTACACGATCCGGTCGAAATGCTCCGGCATCACCAACTGCATCCCGAAACGGAACATATCCGGGATATCCTTACGAGCAGGATCTGCCGTCAGTTTTTCGGTTACGGAGAGCTGCCCCGCCCCGTTCATTTCATAACGCATTTCGAGCGTCGCCGAGAGTTCCGGCAGCTTATACAGTGCCGTCACGGCGGCACTGCCCGCACCGGCTCCCGCCTGTGCGAGCGTCATCTCCTGCAACTCCATCGCGGGCTGCTTCCAAACAGCATACTTGGTTTGCAGGTTTGCACCGAAATCGTTGTCGGTCGGCGCACGCCAGAAATTGGGGCGCAGCGAATAACCCGCTTTAAGCATTTCGACGCCTTCGGCCTTATACGAGTCGAGCCAGCCGGTCGAGCGGTTGAACACCGCCTTTACCCGCCCTGCGGTCAACTCATAAACCGCAATGTTTTCATATGTTTTTACCCGACCGGCATCGGCTGCGAACCCGGCGGCAGGTTTCGTTCCGGAGCGTACCGCCAGTTGCTGGCGTGCCACCGGATAACCGGCAGGCAACAGATCGGTTGCCTGCTTGAGTTTATAAGCGACATTCAGGTAGAGATCGTCCTCACTCCCCCCAGGCACGTTGTAACCTTCGAGCGTAACGGTTCCTGTCTGCTGCGGGGCAACCGGCAGCTGATTCACGAACCCCTTCGAAAGCACATAACCTTTGGGCCCGTTGACCAGTTCCCACTCCAGGTAAAGGCCGGACAGATCGGTAAAGAAATTTTCGTTATAGACCTTCAGCACGCCTTTGTCCATATCGCCGGGGGTCGTCCAAACCGACTGGTAGTAATAACGCACTTCGCCCATGTGCGGATTCGGACGACGGTCGGGACTGATCAGTCCGTTGCAGTTGAAATTCTTGTCCGAGGGGTCGTACGGATTGTAGTCGCCGCCGTAGGCGTAAAACATATCGCCCCGGTCGTTATACTTGCGGAAGCCCTGATCGACGAAATCCCAGATAAACCCGCCCTGTAACTTCGGGTATTTGCGGATCAGGTCCCAGTACTCGCCGAAACCGCCCATCGAGTTGCCCATCGCATGCGCATATTCACACTGGATCAGGGGACGGTAGCTGCCTTGTTTGGACGAGCGGCCGCCCTGCCCGAAAGCCACATCTCCCCATACCAAGGCATCCTCCGTGCGGACGGCAGCAGGCAATGCATCGCCCGAAGCGTATTGCTCCATGTGGTCGTAAGTCGCATACATCGGGCAGTAGATATCGGTATGGTCGTTCAGCAACGCACGCTCGTACTGGACGGGCCGCGTCGGATCGTAAGCCTTGACCCATTTGTAGCACTCGACGAAGTTGGGCCCGTCGCCCGCCTCGTTACCCAGCGACCAGATCAGGATCGAGGGATGGTTCTTGAACGCGCGCACCATGCGCTCGTTGCGTTCCAGGTGCGCCTTGAGGTAGGAAGGCTCCTTGGCGAGCGTCTTCTCCTCGTACCCCATGCCGTGGGATTCGACATTCGCCTCGCTGATCACATAGATGCCGTAAATATCGCAGAGTTCGTACCACAACGGATCGTCAGGATAGTGGCAGGTGCGCACGGCATTGATGTTATTCTCCTTCATGATGCGGATATCCTCGATCATCCGCTCGGGCGAAACCACGTATCCGGTCAGCGGGTCCATCTCGTGACGGTTGACCCCCTTGAACAGCACCGGCTGCCCGTTCACCAGGATCTGCCCCTTGTCGGGACGCATTTCGACCTTCCGGAAACCGACCCGCTGGCGGACGGTTTCCAACTCCTTGCCCGAAGCGTCGTAAAGGGTCAAAGCAAGCGAATAGAGGTTCGGCTGCTCGGCGCTCCATTTACGAACATTTTTCACCGGCATGCTCAGACGGCAGCTGTCGCGGGAATCGAGTTTCGCGGTAACGGGAGCAAACTCGCCCTCCTTACCGCTGAGCACCATCTTCACGCTGCCGCCGGGAACGTTGCGGCCCGCCACTTCGACAGCCAACAAACCGTTGCGGTAAGAAGCGTCGAGATCGGCAACGATACGCACATCCCCGAACCGCTGTGCCGGCCGCGCATACAGGTAGACGTCCCGGCCGATGCCCGACAGACGCCAGAAATCCTGGTCTTCGAGATACGATCCGTCGCACCAGCGAAAGATCTGCATCGCGATCAGGTTCTTACCCGGTTTGAGATAAGGCGTGATATTGAAATCGGCGCCCATCTTGCTGTCCTCGCTGTAACCGACGAACTTGCCGTTCACCCACAGATAGAGGTTCGAAGTGGCCGATCCCATATGGAAAAAGACCTCGCGGCCGTCCCACGCTTGCGGCAACTCGACCTCGCGGCGGTAAGAGCCGACATGGTTGTTCCGTTCCTCGACAAAAGGAGGGTTATCGGCAAACTGGCGGGACCAGGCATAAGGAATGTTGGTATAGACCGGATCCCCGTAGCCGTTCAACTCCCATACTGCGGGAACCGGAAAATCCACCCAACCCGCATCGTCAAAATCTTCGGCGAAAAATGTCGTCGGACGCTGGTCCAAATCGCGAACCCAGTTGAACTTCCACAGTCCGTTGAGGGATTTGACCCATTCGGAAGAGGTCTCGATCCGATCGCCGCCCGGCAACACTTCAACGATCCGCGAAGGAGCATAATCCGGGAAAAAAGTGTGAACCGGCTCTCGGTTCACCGCATTGACATTGGGATCCTGCCATTCGCGTCCGGTCTGCGCCGCGGCGGATAAAGCAAGTGAAACAACAAAGGTGAAGATAGAAAAACGTTTCAGTATCATAGTTCAGAAGTTAGGCTCGGGATCCTTTCCGAAGCGGAAACCCGGACAGAACAAATATAATGATAAATACCGAAACTGAAAGCACAAAAAAATGACCCGCAGGGCCGCATCCCTGCGGGACGCGTCATATCAACGACGACACAGCAGCAGTCGAACACACGCTTTCACATACCCTGTAACCTATGACCCGTAACAACAGAGCATCCGACATCTTATCGCTTGCCCCGTACAGCGGTCGCTGAATCCTGCGGCCCGTATTGCGGCGGAATCAGTTCGTGCCGGATCAGGATATCGCAGAAGCGGGCCGCGATTTTCCGGTTTCCCCGCCGGCTGGGGTGGGCATCGTGCCGAAAAAAATCACCCTGCTCCCGGTCCAACTCCGCCTTTAAATTTATGAGACCGATATCAAATCGGGCTGCAACGGCGCTATTTTGCATGGGATCATCTTAAAAATATCATAGTCCCGGGCGCCGCCATCCACACCGCAATTGAGGACTTCCACCCGATACCCCGCACTGTCGAGCATCTTTTGCAACACCTCCACGAATGCGGTATAATAGGGCATTGTCAGCGTACCGGATACGAAAGAGTCCCCGGTCACAGCGATGCGGAACCGGCCGGAGGATTTGTCCGGAAAATCCCTGCCCAGGAATCCCTGTTCCATTGACATGAAACCGATTGCCGCTTACTTCGAAAATCCAGATTCGGGAGGTATAAGGTAATTCACTACCGAATCAGGTCGGTAGGCCAATGGTTTAAGCGTGTCGCTGGAGAGGGGCTCCCAAAAGAAAATCCGGCAAGCCGCCTCGATCAGCAGCAGGACGGAAACCGCCAGAATCGCTCCGTATCCTATACGTTGTCCTATCTTTTATTCCCCATATTCGGTAAAATAATTTACTCTTCTGTACAAGCCTGTCGTTCGGGTGTGCCCCGACATTCAACCCTCCCGCCTTCGCCGGTCCCGGTATTTTGCCCTGCGCCTGAAATATTCCGTTCCCAACCGATAACTAAACTACAATTTTTTATTGAAACAACCGCATAAAACAACTACATTATGGAATAACGACACAATACAGTAAAGCCCGGATGAAAATCATCCGGGCTTTACTGCAATACCGTTAACCGCCAACGGCCGACGTTACATATCCGCGACCGCGATATCGAGAATTTCGAAGGGAATCATCCCCGAAGGAACCTGGACGTCGACCTTGTCGCCTTTTTTGTGGCCGAGCAGCGCCTGGGCGATCGGCGTACCGATCGCGAGCTTGCCCTCTTTGAGGTTCGCTTCGCTCTCGGAAACAAGCGTATACTCGACGGTTTTGCCGGTTTTCATATTCTTGAGCGTGACACGGTTCAGGATTTGTACGGAGCTGGTGTCAATGCGCGACTCATCGAGTACCCGGGCATTGGCCACCATCTCCTCGAGTTTGGCGATACGCATCTCGAGCATCCCCTGGGCCTCTTTGGCCGCATCGTACTCCGCATTCTCGGACAGGTCGCCCTTGTCACGAGCCTCCGCAATCGCAGCCGAAATGGCAGGACGCTCCACAGAGCGCAGGTGCTCCAACTCGCTCTTGATTTTTTGCAAGCCGGCTTCTGTCAAATGAACTACTTTTGATGCCATAGTGAAGAGATATTTAAATAGGTAAAATAAAACGCAAAAAAAGAAAAAATCCCGACTCCCCGCCTGAGAGGGGAGCCAGAACTCTTCCGATAAGGCAAACTTAAACATTTAATTTCGATTTTCCAACTCCCCTCATTTTTTCGAAAAATAATTCTCCTCCTTTCCCCATTGCCATCGTGGCATCAGCCTCTGGGAATGGTCCCCTTCGCAAAATAGTTGGCACAGGAAATGTTGACTATATCGCCGGGGTTTATTATCTTTGTTTAAAACACCCTTTCAACGCACCCGACCCGCAATGCAGCAAACCGTCATCCTCACCCTCCTCGACCTGATCAGCCTGAAAGGCATTTTTAGTTTCGGCTACGTGCTTTTCGTGCTCATCACCATCGGCGTAATCATTCACGACAAACGCGACCCGGTCAAAGCACTCTCGTGGATCGTCGTGCTGATCCTGCTGCCCGTCGCGGGTTTCCTGCTCTATATCGTTTTCGGACGCAACCACCGCAAGGAGAAGCTGTTCAACCGCAAAGAGCTGCACGACCTGGAACAGATCGACGAGATGAGCCGCGAGCAGGTCTACGCGATCAACAACGCGGCGTTGCTGCTGCGCAGCGAAATCACCGAAAACCGCGACATCATCACGCTGTTGCTCAACAGCAACAAAGCCCTGCTGACCAACCACAACCGCATCCGCGTACTGAACAACGGCACCGTTACCTTCGACGAGATCAAAGCAGCCCTGCGCGGCGCCCGTTCGTCGATCCACCTTGAATATTATATTATCGAAGACGATCCGCTGGGCCGGGAGATCGCGGAGATCCTGATCGGGAAAGCCCGGGAAGGGGTCGAAGTGCGCCTGATTTACGACGACGTAGGCAGCTGGGGCCTGAGCAGGCGCTATATCCGACACCTGCGCAATGCGGGCGTGGAAGTGCAATGCTTTATGCGCGTCGTTTTCCCGTGGCTGACCAGCAAAGTCAACTACCGCAACCACCGCAAAATTCTGGTCGTAGACGGCCACATCGGCTTTACGGGCGGCATCAACATCGCCCAGCGCTACCTGACCGGCACGAAGATGGGCCCGTGGCGCGACACGCACCTCAAACTCGAAGGCGAAGCGGTACGGATGCTGCAGATCGTTTTTATGACCGACTGGTACTTCGTCAGCAAACAGCAGCTTACCGACCACGCCAAATACCTGCCCCCGACGACGGTTCGCGACGAATGCCTCGTCCAGATCGCCACTTCGGGCCCCGATTCGGACTGGGCCTCTATCATGCAGGCTTTTTTCGCCGCCATCACGCGCGCCCAGCACCACATCTATATATCATCGCCCTACTTCACCCCGAACGAGGCAGTGCTGACGGCGATCAAAGTGGCAGCCCTCAGCGGTATCGACGTACGGATCATGATCCCGAGCCGTTCGGACTCCAAAATCGTCTACTGGGCATCCCGTTCGTATATCGGGGAACTGATCGACGCAAACGTGAAAGTATACCTCTACCGGAAGGGATTCAACCACTCAAAACTGATCATGATCGACGGAGTGTTCGCATCGGTGGGTACGGCCAATATGGATATGCGCAGTTTCGAAGACAATTTCGAGGTGTCGGCCATCATCTACGACCGCCGCATCACCGAAGAGCTGGAGGAACAATTCCTCGAAGACCTTTCGCGTTGCCGGCTCGTCACGCGCGAGTATTGGGAAACGCGCCCGGTCCTGCACAACATTTACGAAGCCGTGGCCCGGTTGTTCAGTCCGTTGCTTTAACATCCATCGGCCGGAAACATTTGCCGTCACCTGAGTATCGGCTCCGATTCAACCCAAACCATAGAGGATATTTATTCCCAACAGAAGTACAGTCCTTGACATCCCGGCGTATTTTTTGCGCTGGATAATACCGCCGTGCGGAAGAGTACAACCGTATCAAGACACGAGACAGGCGTAAGGCAGGGCGAAACTGGTGTGGAACGACCTAAGAGCCGGGCGGGAACCCCATCCGGCACCGGGAAGAGCAACAGCATGAAATGATCCGAGTTATTACTATTTTTACTACCTTTGAAACGTTGAATTTCCATTAAGTATTGAACGATATGATAAAAAAGAGCCTCCTGATCGGTTCGGCCCTGTTACTACTGGCTGTTCTGGCCGCACCCGATGCCCAAGCCCTGAGTCCTATCCGCTTCGGCGTCAAAGCCGGTATCCAGACCCAATCGCTGAAAATGCAGGGCATGAACTGGAACGAACTCTCGAAAAGCAATAACTTCGGCTACCAGTTGGGCGTCATGGCACAGGTGCCGCTGGGGCCGGTCTACCTGCAACCGGAAATCTTTTACAGTTCGGCCCGATTCAAGTTGCAGGGCGACCTGCTGAATCCGGACGGCACCATGGCAGAGAGCGATGTTTCGGCCAAATACTCGGTCAATACCGTACAGCTCCCGGTACTGGTCGGCATCAAACTGCTGTTCCTGCGCGTATTCGCCGGTCCGTCGTTCAACCTGCTGACCGACACATCCAACAAATCGGGCAAAGAGGGGGTATCGTTCAACTCGAGCGTCACGAAGTCGGCCGTCGCATTCCAAGTCGGAGCCGGCGTCGAAATCGGCAAGTTCAATATCGATATCCGTTACGACGGACAATTCAAGAAACCGGTGCAGACTTTTACCTTCGGCAAAAACTACACCGAGACGGTCAAAACCAAAATGAACAGCTGGCAGCTCAACTTGGGCTACTTCTTTTAACCGGAGCGCCACCAAGATTACATGACAGAAAAAGTTATCCTGCTCGAAGGCGTCGACCCCGTTGAACTCTACGGTGCCGGCAACAGCAACATCGAAAAGATCAGCGCCAAATTTCCGAAGCTGAAAATCATCGCACGCGGTTCGTCGGTCAAGGTGATGGGCGAAGCCTCGGAGATCGGCCGTTTCGAGCAAAAGCTGACCGACCTGATCGATTATTACGGTCGCTACGGGCACCTTTCGGGCGAGGTGATCGACCAGGTTTACGACGGGGGAATGCCCAAGCGCGACGAAACGGCCGACAAGGATGCGATCGTATTCGGCAACAACGGCGTGATCGTCCGCGCCCGCACGGTGAACCAGCAAAAGCTGGTGCAGCTTTACGAACACAACGACCAGCTTTTCGCCGTCGGCCCCGCCGGTTCGGGCAAGACCTATACGGCCATCGCACTGGCCGTACGCGCATTGAAAAACAAAGAGGTCAAGCGCATTATCCTCACCCGGCCGGCCGTGGAAGCGGGTGAAAAGCTCGGCTTCCTGCCCGGCGACATGAAAGAGAAGCTCGACCCTTACCTGCAACCGCTTTACGATGCGCTCGACGACATGATCCCGGCAGCCAAGCTCAACAAATACATGGAAGAGGGCACCGTGCAAATCGCGCCGCTCGCCTTTATGCGCGGGCGCACGCTCGACAATGCGTTCGTCATCCTCGACGAGGCGCAGAACACCACCCTTTCCCAAATCAAGATGTTTCTCACCCGCATGGGCCGCAGCGCGCGTTTCATCGTCACGGGCGACCTGACCCAAATCGACCTGGCCCGCAAAGCCGATTCGGGACTGAGCACCGTGATGAAACTGCTGCAAGGCATCGACGGCATCGGCATGGTCGAATTCGACAACCGCGACATCATCCGCCACAGGCTGGTCAAATACATCGTCGAAGCGTTCGACAACCAGTCGAAGGCCTCCGAACCGGAATTATTCGCACAGGACAACAACCCCGAGCGTTCAAATTAAAAAACATACAATCATGGCAAAAGCAATCCTCAAGACAGATTTCCATTTCGACGGACAGAAAGACCTCTATGTCGGCAAAGTGCGCGACGTTTACAATATCGACGACAACTACCTGGTGATGGTGGTGAGCGACCGGATCTCGGCCTTCGACGTAGTGCTCCCCAAAGGCATCCCCTACAAAGGACAGGTCCTGAACCAGATCGCATCGAAATTCCTGGACGCGACTGCCGACATCTGTCCGAACTGGAAGATTGCTTCGCCCGACCCGATGGTCACCGTCGGCCACCGTTGCAAAGGCTTCCCGGTCGAGATGATCGTACGCGCCTACCTCACCGGCAGTTCGTGGCGCGATTACAAGGCCGGCGCCCGTGAAATCTGCGGCGTGCCCATTCCCGACGGCATGAAGGAGCACCAGAAATTCCCGCACCCGATCGTCACCCCGACCACGAAGGCCGAGATCGGCGAACACGACCAGAATATCTCCAAAGAGGAGATTATTCGCAGCGGACTAGTGAGCAAAGAAGATTACGAAAAACTGGAAAAATACGCACTGGAACTTTTCGCACGCGGTACCGAGATCGCCGCGAAGCAGGGCCTGATCCTAGTCGACACGAAATACGAATTCGGCAAGAAGGACGGTGAGATCCTGCTGATGGACGAGATCCACACGCCCGACAGCTCGCGTTATTTCTATGCGGACGGCTATCAGGAGCGCTTCGACAAAGGCGAAGCGCAGCGCCAGCTTTCGAAGGAATTCGTACGCGAATGGCTGATGGAGCACGGCTTCCAGGGGCGTCCGGGCGAACAAGTACCCGAAATGACCGACGAGTTCGTGACCAGCGTCAGCGACCGCTACATCGAACTGTACGAACACATAACCGGCGAAAAATTCGTCAAGGACGACACCGACGACATCCTCGACCGGATCGAAAACAATACGAAAAACATGCTTGCCCGGCTGAAATAGCCGCCGGATGATCGTCGGCAGAGGGGCCCGGGACTACCGGATCATCGTTGCATTCCGGCTCGGAATATCCGGCACCGGAGTTCAGGCCCGGACCGCACGCAGTTTCGGAACATCAGCATTCAAAGGATTCGACGCGCTCGAAAACCGCATTCCGACAAATTCCGGGCTCGCATCGCAAGGCGACGTTTTGACAATTACTGACACGGATAAAACCAGATAATCATGGATAAAAACATAGCAGCACTCGCACCGCATGAGGTGTGGAAACAATTTGCCGCCCTGTGCGCGATTCCCCGTCCGTCGGGCCACGAAACCGCCGTTCGCGACTATCTGATCGCCCAGGGCAACTCTTTCGGGATCGAATGCTTCGCCGACGAGGCGGGCAATGTGATCATGCGCAAACCGGCCACTCCCGGCATGGAGGACCGCAAGGGCATCATCCTGCAAGCGCACATGGATATGGTGCCGCAGAAAAACAACGACAAAACGTTCGATTTCACCAAAGATCCGATCGAAGCCTATATCGACGGCGAATGGGTAACGGCCAACGGCACGACCCTCGGCGCCGACAACGGAATGGGTCTGGCAGCGATACTCGCCGTGATGGGATCGAAGACACTGAAGCACGGACCGCTCGAAGCGCTGATCACCGCATCGGAAGAGACCGGCATGGACGGCGCATTCGGCCTGAAACCCGGCGTACTGCAAGGGGACATCCTGCTGAACCTCGACTCGGAGGCGGAAGGCGAATTGTATGTCGGCTGCGCCGGAGGACTCGACCTGAACGTCTCGCTCACCTATAAGGAAGAGGCGGTTCCGGCAGGGCTCAAGCCGGTGAAAATCGAGGTGAAAGGGCTGCTCGGAGGTCACTCAGGCATCGAGATCATCCTCGAACGCGGCAACGCGAATAAAATCATGGCCCGGCTTCTGTTGCATGCACAAAAAGAGTTCGGCCTGCGCCTCGCATCAATCGACGGAGGCGGGTTGCGCAATGCGATCCCGCGCGAAGCGACAGCCGTGGCGCTGATCCCGCAAGAAAAACTCCAGACCTTCGGGGAGATGGTTAAAACGTTCGACACGCTGATCCGCGCCGAGCTCAAAGGGGTCGATGACGGCGTTACGGTCACAGCCGGGGATACCTCTATGCCCGCATCGGTCATGGACACAGAAAGCCAGAACAGGTTGCTGAATGCCGTACAGGGCTGCCCCAACGGGGTGATCCGCATGAGCCCCTCGATGCCCGGGCTGGTACAAACCTCGACCAACCTCGCACGCGTCGTATCGGAGAACGGTACGGTACGAATGCAGGCGTTGCTTCGCAGTTCGGTAGACAGCGAGAAGGAGTACCTTGCTGAGACGATGACTTCGGTTTTCACGCTGGCCGGGGCAGTCGTCACGCCGAGCGGCGGTTACTCGGGCTGGAATCCCAATATGGATTCGCCGATCCTGAAAACGATGACAGAATCTTACGAGGCGCTTTACGGCCGCAAGCCGGCTGTCATGGCGATCCACGCCGGACTGGAGTGCGGTATCCTGGGCGGCAAGTACCCGAACCTCGACATGATCTCGTTCGGACCTACGATCCGCTATCCGCACTCGCCGGATGAAAAGACCGAAATCGCATCGGTCGGCAAGTTCTGGGATTACCTGTTGCATACGCTCTCGCACGTACCGCAGCGCTAAACACAACTTCACAGGAAGATGGAGAACGCCGACAAATGGTTTGCCATCGTCAACCCGGTCGCAGGCAGCGGCCGGGGACTGGCGGACTGGCCCCAAATCAGCAAACTGCTGCGCGACAACCATATCGTTCCGGAGTATGCCTTCACCGAGCGCAAGTACCATGCGATCGAACTGGCAGTCGAAGCGGTCAACAACGGTTTCCGCAAACTGATCGTCGTAGGCGGCGACGGCACGATCCACGAGGCCGTCAACGGCCTGTTCATCCAGAAAGCGGTGCCGACGCAGGACGTATTGCTGAGCGTAATCGCCGTAGGTACCGGCAACGACTGGATCCGGATGTTCGGTATTCCGCGCAAATATTCCGAAGCGATCCGCGCGATCGTCGAGGGACACTCGTTCCTGCAGGACGTGGGAATGATCTCCTACTACCAGTCTTCCTACCGGCAAACCCGCTACATGGCCAACGTGGCGGGGGTGGGATTCGACGCAGCGGTCAACCGGCGCTACAACCACCTCAAGGAAGAGGGCAAACGGGGTAAATGGCTCTACCTGTGGAGTACCCTCAAAGCGATCATGCGGTACAACTCCACCGGCGTAAAAGTTTACGTCGACGACCAACTGGTGGTTAACGACCTGGTATACAGTGCCACGATCGGTATCGGCAAATACAACGGCGGCGGCATGCTGCAAACGCCGGACGCCGTGGCCGACGACGGACTGTTCGACCTGACGGTGATCCGCCGGATGAACCCCTTGCAGGTGCTGTACAATTTCAAGGTCCTGTTCAACGGCCGCATCTACCGCCTGCACTCGACGAGCCTCAACCGGGGGCGTAAGATACACATCGAATCGTCACCCGAAATCGCCATAGAGGTGGACGGCGAAGCGCTCGGCTACTCACCTTTCGAGTTCGAGGTGATCGACCGGGCCGTACGGGTGGTCGTCTCCGAAAAGTTCATGCGCGAAGAGGCTGCCCGCCTGCAAGCCGTCTCCGCCGCCGGAACGGAAACGTCCCTGCAAACAGGAAATACGCCGACGGTCCGTTCCTGAACAACGGAAACAGGCCTAAGCAAACATATTGGGATTGGGATTGGGATTGGGATTAAGATCAGGTCCGGATCGAACTCTTCACGTAACTCGTTCTGCAAAAAACGGACAGGAGAGCCTCCAAACCGACCTGCAGACATTCTTCGACAGGAAGATACGACTTACATGCGCATGTCCGGATCCGCTGGTTACCGTCCTCAGAATTCACCGTCACCGGGGTTCAGCAGCAATTCATAATCCACCACGTCCAACCACCGCCCGAATTTTCGGCCCACCTGTTCAAAATGGGAAACTTGTTTGAACCCGAGTCCCGTATGCAACGCAATGCTGGCTTCGTTTCCCGCCGTAATGCAGGCTATCAACGCCCGGTAACCGTTCCGGCGGCACGCTTCGATCAACTCCCGCATCAACCGCTTGCCGATTCCCCGGCCAAGATAGTCCGGTGAAAGGTAAACCGTCGTTTCGAGCGTATACCGGTAAGCCGCTTTTGTTTTCCAGCCGTGTGCATAGCAGTAACCGGCCACTCTTCCCCCCTCCTCGCAGACAAGATAGGGAAAGCGTGCCGAGATGCCGGCGATCCGGGAACGCATCTCCGCTGTGCCGACCGGTTCGGTTTCGAATGTCGCCGAACCGCCCGTCACATACCCGTTGTAAATATCCGTAATAGCGTCGACATCCCGAAGTTCGACCGACCTGATGAGCATATTTATCCGGTATCAGTTTAGTCAATATTTCTTCCTGACTGTGGTTTATCCTCGTTTCCGGCTGAAATAGCGGATGGTGCGGGCGATTTCGCCGACCCACATCACCAACGACGTCGAACCGATAATCAACAGCCAGTCGTTCCAGGTCAACGGTACCGTGCGGAACACCTCCCCGCCCCAGGTCACGATAATGAACTGCCCTACCAGGATCAGCAACAGCACGGCAAAAAATGCATAACACCCTTTCCACGAGAAAATCAGCGGCTGGGTGGACGCGAATCCCTTCGCATTGAACATGTTCCAGAACTGCAACATCACGAAGACGGTGAAGAAAGCCGACAATTCATACGGAGTGATCGCCTCGCCGAACCAGAAGAGCATACCCAGCAGCACGACGATAAACAGCGCGGCCGTGCCGAGGATCGAACGGGACATCGCCGGAGTGATGATAAAATCGCTGCTCTTCCGCGGTTTCTCTTTCATCACGCTACGGCTGGGAGGCAGCGACGCGAGCGCCAGTGCGGCGAACGTATCCATAATCAGGTTGACCCACAGCATCTGCGTAACGGTCAGCGGCAATTCGCTGCCGAAGACAGAACCCAACAGCACGATTACCACCGCTACAACATTGATTGTCAGCTGAAACAGCACGAAACGCTGGATGTTGCGGTAGAGCGAACGGCCCCACATCACCGCCGTGGCGATACTGCTGAACGAATCGTCGAGCAACGTGATATCGCTCGCCTCTTTGGCTACGGAGGTACCGGTACCCATCGACAGGCCGACCTGCGCAAAATTGAGTGCCGGAGCGTCGTTCGTACCGTCACCGGTAACGGCAACCACTTCGCCGCGCTGCTGTAGCAGCCTCACCAGGCGCTGCTTATCGAGCGGCCGGGCACGCGACATGATCTTCAGCGCCTGTACGCGCTCCAGCAGTTCTTCATCGCTCAAAGCGGCGAAATCGGCCCCGGTAATGTGATTGTAATCGGTATCTTCGGCCGTCCACAACCCGATCTGCCGTCCGATCTCCTTAGCCGTCGCAGGCGTATCGCCGGTCACGATTTTCACACCGATACCCGCATCAAGGCATTCGTGAACCGCCGCAGGCACATCGTCGCGCACCGGGTCGGAAATCGCGGCGATCCCGACAAACGTGAGCGGACAGCGTTCGAGGGCCTCCCCGCAGTCCTGCGCCCCGTCGCAACGGCCGTACGCAAAGCCCAGCGTACGCATCGCCATATTCTGGTAGGCCGCCAACTGCGCCTCAACGGCCGTCTTATCCGGAAACGAAGCGCAACGATTCAGCACGATCTCCGGAGCACCCTTGATATAGAGGTAACGGCCGCCGAGCGGGGAATCGACCAGCGTGGCCATAAATTTTCGTTCGGTCGTAAAAGTGAGCTGGTCGACTACCTTGGCCCCACCGCGCAGTGCGGCATAATCGACCCCCTGGTCACGCAGCCACAACAACAACGCTCCTTCGGTCGGATTACCGATCACCTTGCCGTGCGTATCGAGGAATGCCGTGGAGTTCGCGGCAATCCCCTCGCGAATCAGGTCGTCGATCCCCTCCTGATAAAATTTCGTCTCGTGCACACGCATCTCATTGCGCGTCAGCGTACCGGTCTTATCCGTGCAGATCACCGTAATGGCCCCCATCGTTTCGCAGGCGTGCATCTTGCGCACGAGATTGTTCGTCTTGAGCATCCGGCGCATATTGACCGCCAGCGACAGCGTCACGCTCATCGGCAATCCTTCGGGAACCGCCACGACGATCAGCGTGACAGCCACCATAAAGTATTGCAGCACCCGTTCGGCAATCGTGATCCAGTCGGCTTCCAGCAGTCCTCCGAAAAGAAATCCTTTGACCAGCAACGCGACGAACGTCAGCACGGCCAGCGAGATTCCCGCACGGCCGATCAGTTTCGACAACCGTCCCAACTGCAGGTTCAGCGGCGTCTCCTCCTCACTCTCGACCGTCGACTGTTCGGCCACCTTGCCGAACTCGGTAGCATCCCCCACCTTCTCTACGACCATCACCCCGTGACCTTCGATCACCGTCGTCCCCCGCAGCACCTCGTTCGACGGATAGGTCGCATCGTGGTGGAAATGGGCCGGATCGGTCGTCTTGTCGATCATCGGCTCGCCGGTCAGCGTCGATTCGTTGACTTTGAGCGACACGGCCTCATGCAGCCGTCCGTCGGCGGGAACCTCCTCTCCGCTCTGGAGAATCACCACATCCCCCACCACGACGTCCTGTTTGGGAATCTCCATCACCTCTCCGTCCCGGACAACCTTGACCGGCGTATCGTCGTTCGTGCTGTTGAGCAGGTCGAATTTGCGCATCGCATCGTATTCGAACCAAAAGGCGACGCCCGTTGCCAGGAAAATCGCACAGAAGATTCCGATCGTCTCGGCAAATTCATTGTGAATGAAACCGATCCCGAGCGACAGGAATGCCGCAACGAGTAAAATGCGGATCACCGGATCGGAAAATTTCTCGAAGAAAAGCGCCCAAAGCGATTTGCGCTTGGCCGGAGTCAACAGGTTGCGGCCGTGCTGCTCACGGCTCCGGATCACTTCTGCCTGCGTAAGGCCTTTGTGGAGGTCTGTCATAGGATTATAGAGTAAGTTCGTTTTTAGCGGAATCGAGCCGTATCGCCACAAACAGCAGTACAGTAAACGCGATCATCGACGAGCCGCCGTAACTGAAAAACGGCAGCGGAATGCCGATCACCGGCATCAGTCCGATAGTCATGCCGATATTGACCAGTACGTGGAAAAAGAAGATCGATGCGACGCAATAACAATAAATCCGGCCGAAGGGCTCCATTTGCCGTTCGCCCATACGGACCAGCCGCAGGATCAGGATGCCGAACAGCACGATGACCAGAGCACTGCCCAGGAATCCCCACTCCTCGCCCACCGTACAAAAAATGAAATCGGTGCTTTGCTCCGGCACGAAGTTGAATTTCGTTTGGGTCCCCTCGAGAAAGCCCTTGCCTGAGAAGCCTCCCGAACCGATCGCGATTTTCGACTGGTTCACGTTGTAACCCCACCCCTTCAGGTCGGACTCCAACCCCAACAAATCGAGAATACGCTTCTGCTGATGGGTTTGCAGGATATTGTCGAAAGCGTAGTCGATCGAATAGGTAAACGCGAGCGATCCGAAAAAGAAGAGCACGAACATCAGGACGTTGCGCACTTTGTACCGGTAGGCATATGCCGCCACCAGCCCGAGCGACAACACCACGCCGACCAGAATCGCGGTATGCAGCGAGATCGATCCGCCCAGCATCGGAAGAAGCATATAGAGCAAAGCGACGAACAGCGTAAGCGCCGCAACATAGATCAGTTTACTGCGCCAGTATCCGTTAGTCAACCCCTCGCTGATCACACACACGAGCAACAGCACGATCAGCAATGCGGCCGGGTCGAGCAGGAACGAGAAGACAAAGAGTGAAACCACCATAATCAGCACCACATAGACCCAGCGGTTGAATCCCTCGCGGTAGAACATGAACAGGAAAGAGCCGTAAACCAATGCCGATCCGGTATCGTTCTGCAACATCACGATCAGTACGGGCAGGCCGATAATCGCACCGACCCGCAGCAAATCGTGCGGCCGGTGGATATCGAACGTATAGGAGCTCATATACCGTGCGAGCGCGAGCGAGGTCGTAAACTTGACAAACTCGGTGGGCTGCAACGCCACCGGCCCGATCATGATCCACGACTTCGCCCCGTTGACCTCTTTACCGAAAAACAGCACGCCGACCAGGATCAGGATCGTTCCCCAATAGAGCGGATAGGCGAGGATATGGTAATATTTCGCATCGATCAGCAGGATCGAAACCGCCATAAAGGCCGACACGCCGACCCACACCAGCTGCATGCCGTAACGTTGGCTCAGATCGAAGATACTCGCATGGCGATCGTCGTATACCGCCGCATAAATGTTCAGCCACCCCGCCAAAACCAGTGCCGCATAAATCAGGATCGACCACCAGTCGACGCGCCCTACCGACAACCGGGGATTCAGGTCATTTTCCATAGTAGGGATAATTGATTTGCAGGTTTTTGACATATTCGACCAGCTGCGGACGGGTCACCGTATCGGTCAGATAGAGTTCGGTGAGCAGGCTCGCGATCGGCGCTGCTGCGATACCGCCCCAGCGGCCGTTTTCGACATAGACCGACACGGCGATTTTCGGATTGTTGCGCGGAGCGAAACACATGAAAGTACTGTGGTCCGCGCCATGCGGATTCTGCGCGGTACCGGTCTTGCCGCAAATGTCGATTCCTTCGATACGGGCCATGCGGGCCGATCCCCCGTCCACATTCACCGCCCGGTACATGCCCTCGACAATCGGGTCGAAATGTTTGGAATCGACCTTCGTATAGTGTTTTTCATAGAACCGGCCGTCGATCGAATCCCGGTCGTGAATGCGCTTGACCACATGGGGAATTTTGTAATATCCCCGGTTCGCGATGGTAGCGGCGAAATTGGCCATCTGCAGCGGCGTGCAACCCAACTCGCCCTGCCCGATCGCCAGCGAAATAACCGTCAGGCCGTTCCAACGTCCACGGTAAGCCTTGTCGTAAAAAGACGAGGTCGGCACATTGCCGTTCAACTCGCCGGTGAAGTCCGAACCCAATTTACGCCCGAATCCGAAACTGCGCACATAATCGTCCCATACATCCAAACCCTGCTGGATGTTCCCGTATTTGCGGTTCTCGATGATATTGCGGAACACATAGCAGAAATAGGCGTTGCAGGAGGTCTGCACGGCTCCCATCAGGTCGATCGGCGACCAGTGATTGTGGCATTTCACACCCCGCCCGTAGGGATATCCCCCGTGGCAGGGATAGGTCTGCGACGGAACGAGTACCCCCTCCTGCAGGCCGATCAGGCCGTTCACCGTTTTGAAAGTCGAACCCGGCGGGTAACTCGCCATCACGGCACGGTTGAACAAGGGACGGCGGCGATCGTTCAACAGTTTCATGTAATTGTTCCCGCGTTCACGTCCCACCAGTTCGTCGGGATCGTACGTGGGGCTGCTCGCCATGACGAGTATCTCCCCCGTTTCGGGTTCGATCGCCACGACGCTGCCCACCTTACCGGCCATCAGCTCTTCGGCGAGCGCCTGCAACCGGGCGTCGATCGTACAGGTAATCGCCACGCCGGGTGAGGGCAGCGTATCGTACATACCGCCCGCATACGAGCCCTGCGGAATGCCGTGTACGTCGACCATCTCGATCTTTACGCCCTTTTCCCCGCGCAGGACATCTTCATAAGCCAGCTCTATCCCGCTGCGACCGATGTAATCGCCGCTGCGGTAATAGGAATTGCGCTCGATAATGCGGTCGTCCACCTCGCCGACATAACCCAGCAGGTTTCCCGCGATCTTGGTTGGATAAGAGCGGACGGTCCGGTAGACAGTGAAAAATCCGGGAAAATTGCGTTCGTCGAGCCGCACCTTAACCTCTTTGGGCAATTGCTTGAACAGCACCGAAGCGCGGCGGCGAGAAAAACGGGAAGCCTTGTCCAATTCCTTGCGTATCTGTTCGACCGGCACACCGAGGATACGGCTCATCGCCGCCGTATCGAACGGGCCCACCTCCCGCGGAGTAGCCATCAGGTCGTACGCCTCCTTGCTCTGTACCAGGAACCTGCCGTTACGGTCGTATACTTCGCCGCGCGGAGGGAACTGCACCATGTACCGCAACGCATTATTATCCGCACGGGTTTTGTAACTGTCGTCGACCACCTGCAAATAGAAGAGCCGCACCAGCAATACCAGCACGACACCGACCACGGTCAACTGCAATATTTTCACCCGCGACAGACTATTCACTTTTCCTGAGATCCGATTGAAATACCTATTGCTTCCACGCTACACCGCCTATTCCCTGTAATTCCGCGACACCGTAACTCTTGTTCCCCGCTCCTTCACGTTCCCTGCGACTCCAGGTATTTACGGCTAACGCACCTTGTTCGCATGGACCCTGCAGGCTCTTCGCCGCTACCCGCTTCCGGGATACATCCTGCTCCCGGCCATATGCATCCGGTGCCGACAGCACCAATATCTCCCGAACTTATATCTGCATTTATATTTCTCCGTACCCTCCCTGCCGGTTCACTGCAAAAAGTTTCTGGCAGAAATAGACCAACAATAAGGTTATGACCGAACTGCATATGATCCGTAACAAGGTCAGGTAAAAGAAACTCCAGGTCAGGGATTCCAGCACAAAAAACACCGTACCGTGCAACAGCACGATCACACCGGCATAGCGCAAAAAACGCTTCAAGCCGATGCGGTTAACGTTCGGCACGCCCCCTTCCTTCACCTCGTCCTTGCCCACGAGCAACGTCAGAACCGCCGGACGGCAAAAAGCGGCGAACAACGTCGCAATCGTGTTGATCCCGGCCGTTCCCATAAAAAAATCGACCGTCATGCCCAATACCATGCCCAGCACCAACAGCAGGGCTCCGGCAATCTCCATCGGCAATAGGATGAGGAATGCGATATAGACCAACGGATTGACATAGATACTGATCCCGATGCGGCTGAAAAGAAACACCTGCAGGATCACCATCACGAAAAAAAGGATGCCGTATTCAAGTAAACGATACATGTGGCCGTATATTTTCGGGAGCTTCGGCTCCCCCTGATATTTTTTGCGAGCTGTATTTTGCGGGGCGCCCGGCCCCGTTGCGGCGAATCAATAAATGCTCGGATTAGTAACGCTCTCTTCCAGCGCATTGCGTTCGCCGGCATCGAGGTATTTCACCGCCAACACATTGCCCAGTGCCGCGATATTACTGTGCAGTTTCACCTTGACGTTGTAAAAAGTCGCATTGTGCAGCGAAAAACTCTCGACCGTGCCGATGAGCACATCCGGGGGGAAAATCGTCGAATAATCGGTCGTTACGATCGTATCGCCCACCTGGAGCGGTGCATACTTCGGCACCTCGGAAAGCGTCACGTGCTCATAACTGCTGCCGTCCCAGAAAACCGAACCGAAATAGTCGGTTCCCTTGATCCGGCCGCTGGTCTTAAAATTGCGGTTCAGCACCGACATGCAGACTGCAAAGTGGTCGGAGCATCCGAGCACGTAACCCACGATCCCGCCGTCGGAGATCAACGCCATGTCGGGCATCAGTCCGTCGTCGGCTCCGCGGTTCAGCGCGATGTAATTCTCCTGCCGTGTGATCGAATTATTGACCACCTTCGCACTGAAATACTCATACTGCCGTACGCCGCCATTAAAAATCACGGAGGAATCGCCGGTAGCAAGGGCAGTCGAATCGGCCGCCGAAAGCGGAATCCGGATACCGTCCATCCGGTTGCGCAGCTCGGCCAGTTCCCGGGCGAGCGCCTGGTTCTCGCGGCGCAGGTGGAAATAGCTGTTCAGTCCGGCAATCTGCGAATAGATACCGCCCACAACATAGTTGGAGGCGGTAACCAGTTTTACTTTTGTATAGCTCGTACTGTTCGCATAATAGTGGATGGCCAACGATTCCAGCAGGATGAACAGCAGCAGGAAATGAATTTTCTTTATGAACAGGAAAAACTTGATCATCCGGCAAAATCTCTAAATTCTGTGACCTCGCACCGCCCCCGCACCAAACCCGCCGGGAGCGCTCCGTCCGTTCCGCATCCCCCATCCGAATAAAGTATCGGCCGAGACGACAATCCCCTCAGGGGCAGGGCGGACTTTTCCAAACGCGTTTATTTCATCAGGAACGAGAAACGGCCGATATTTTTCAGCGCGATGCCCGTACCGCGCGCCACCGCCCGCAACGGGTCGTCAGCCACATGGAACGGAATGTTGGTTTTTTCATACAACCGGCGGTCGAGCCCTTTGAGCAGCGCACCGCCACCCGCGAGGTAAACGCCTTTCTTGGCGATGTCGGCATACAGTTCGGGAGGAATCATCTCCAATACCTTCATAATCGCGGCATCGATCTTCACGAGCGACTTTTCAAGGGCATAGGCCATTTCGCTGTACGAGATTGACAGCACCGAAGGCAGCGAAGTGAGGATATTCGGCCCGGTCACTTCGAAATCTTCCGGCTCTTCGTCCAGTTCCGACAACGCTGCACCTACGGCGATCTTGATATCTTCGGCCGTCCGTTCGCCGATACGCATGTTATGCTGCTGGCGAATGTAGGTCTGGATATCTTCGGTAAAAACGTCGCCGGCCACGTTGATGCTTTCGCTGCAGACGATACCGCCCAGCGAAATACAGGCGATCTCGGTCGTACCGCCTCCGATATCCACCACCATGTGGCCCTCGGGAGCTTCGACGTCCAACCCGGCGCCCAGCGCCGCAGCCATCGGTTCGTAAATCATATAGACCTCGCGGCCGCCGGCATGCTCGGCCGAGTCGCGCACCGCGCGAATCTCGACGTTCGTGCTGCCCGACGGAATCGAAATAACCATCTTCAGCGACGGGCTGAAAAGCCGCCCACTGCTTTTAACCATCTTGATCAGCCCACGGAGCATCAGTTCGGCGGCGTTGAAATCGGCGATCACGCCGTCTTTCAGCGGACGGATCGTACGGATGTTCTGATGCGTCTTGCCATGCATCTGGCGCGCCTGCTTGCCGATAGCCACCAATTTGCCCGAATGCTGGTCGAGCGCTACGATCGAAGGCTCGTCAACGACGATCTTGCCGTTGTTTATGATAATCGTGTTGGCCGTACCCAAGTCGATAGCCAACTCCTGTGTCAGAGAAAACAGCCCCATATCGTTTCTAGTGTTTGAAATGTCTCAGTCCGGTAAATACCATCGCCATCCCGTTCGCATTGCAATAGTCGATGCTCTCCTGGTCGCGGATCGATCCGCCCGGAGCGATTACGGCATTCACACCCGCCTCATGCGCCAGTTCGACACAATCCGAGAACGGGAAGAAAGCATCCGAAGCCATCACCGCACCCTTGAGGTCGAAGCCGAAACTGTGTGCCTTGGCCACCGCCTGCTTGAGGGCGTCCACACGGGAGGTCTGGCCGATACCGCTTGCCAGCAGCATGCCGTTTTTAGCGAAAACGATCGCGTTGCTCTTCGACTGCTTCACCAGCTTGTTGGCGAAGATCAGGTCGGCCATCTGTTCGTCGGTCACCTGCTTTTCGGTTACGCTGCGCACTTCGCCGTCGATGCCCCCGACCTTCAGGTCGCGGTCCTGCACGGCCACGCCGTTGAGCAGCGAACGGAACTGTTTGTTGCAACGGGTCGTATCCTTGAGCAGTAGGATAATCCGGTTCTTTTTGCTTTTCAGGATTTCGAGCGCTTCGGCGCTGTAAGCCGGGGCGAGGATCACCTCGAAGAAGAGCTTATTGATCTCTTCGGCCGTTGCCGCATCGACCTCGCGGTTGCAGATCAGCACTCCGCCGAATGCCGAAACGGGATCGCCGGAGAGCGCATCCTTCCAAGCCTCGAGCAGCGTCGGACGCGTAGCGACGCCGCAGGCGTTGTTGTGTTTGAGGATTGCGAAAGTGGGCTCGGTGAACTCTTCGATCAGGTTGATCGCAGCGTCTATATCGAGCATGTTGTTATAAGAGATATCCTTGCCGTTGAGTTTGTCGAACATCCGGTCGATGTCGCCGAAGAAAGTAGCGTTCTGGTGCGGATTCTCGCCGTAACGGAGCACGGTGCCGTTCGCAAAACTGCGCTTGAAGACGGACAACTGCTCCTGAAGGTTGAAATAGTTGAAGATCGCCGCATCGTAGTGCGAGCTGACGTTGAATGCGTAAGCGGCGAAACGGCGGCGCTGCTCGAGGGTCGTGGAGCACTGCTGTGAAGTGATGATCTCGAGCAATTCGGCATACTGGTCGACCGACGGAACGATCACCACGTCCTTAAAATTCTTGGCAGCCGCCCGGATCAGCGAAATGCCTCCGATGTCGATTTTCTCGATGATCGCCTGCTCTTCGGCTCCCGAAGCAACCGTCTGTTCGAACGGATAGAGGTCCACGATCACCAGATCGATTTCCGGAATTTCGTACTGTCCCATCTGCTGGCCGTCCTGAGCGTTGTCCCGGCGCGCCAGAATACCGCCGAACACTTTGGGGTGAAGCGTCTTGACACGTCCGCCCAGGATCGATGGATAGCCCGTCAGGTCCTCCACGGCCGTGGCTGCGAGGCCCAGCCCCTCGATGAAAGAGAGGGTCCCCCCCGTCGAATATATTTTCACGCCGTCGGCGGCCAGCCGACGGACGATCGGTTCCAAACCATCCTTGTAATAGACTGAAATCAGCGCGCTTTTGATCTTTTTCACCTTCTGCGAATTTAAATTTGAATATACTTTTCCTAGTAAGCTACAAAGATAACAAAAAAGAGATTTTCCCTAATGATTTTCCGCGACATTTCCCTCGATTTTTACGCAGGATCGGGTAACCGCCTCACAAATCGCTCCTCCGGGCACAGCGATCCACAGAAAACCGATCGTACCGCAACCCGGGAGCGGAAACAATTTCAGGACAAAGCGCGGAATACTATTTAAAAATTCTTAAATTTGTTTTTCGATTTCAATCCGGTTATGACCTATAAAATTGACAGACAGGCGCGTTGCGCAGTAATTGGCTACGGCAGCTGGGCTACCGCGCTGGTCAAAATCCTCCTCGAGAACGAATCGGCCGTCGGCTGGTACATCCGCAACAACGAAGTGCTGGAGCATATCCGCCAGCACAAAACCAATCCGCGTTACCTGCGCGACGTGCATTTCTACACGAACAACCTGAAACTTTCGGACGACATCAACACGGTCGTTTCCGAAGCCGACGTGCTGATCCTGGCCGTGCCGTCCGTCTACCTGAAAACGACCCTCGAGCCGTTGACGGTATCGTTGCAGGACAAATTCGTCATCTCGGCGATCAAAGGCATCGTGCCGGAGGATTACGTGACCGTCACCGAATACGTCAACCGCCGCTACGGCGTCCCGTTCGACCAACTGGGCATCATCAGCGGACCGTGCCACGCCGAAGAGGTGGCCCTCGAGCGGCTCTCTTACCTGACCGTGGTCTGCAAAGAGATGGAAAATTCGCTCTCCCTCGGTGAAAAGATCGGCACCTCGTACATCAACGTCAGCCATTCGACCGATATTTACGGTACGGAATATGCTTCGGTTCTGAAAAACATCTATGCCATCGCGGTAGGTATCTGCGTCGGCCTCAGTTACGGCGACAATTTCCTCGCGGTACTGATCGCCAACAGTGCCATGGAGATGTCTCGTTTTATGGAACAGACCTACCCGGCCGAGCGAAACACTTTCGCATCGGCCTACCTGGGCGACCTGCTGGTAACTTCCTACTCCCAATTCAGCCGCAACCGCCGGTTCGGACTGATGATCGGCAAAGGCTACCCGGTACAATCGGCGCAGATGGAGATGAACATGGTAGCCGAAGGTTACTACGCGAGCGAATGCATCACACAGATCAACAAGAAATTCGACGTCGAGATGCCGATCGCCGAAACGGTCCACCGCATTTTGTACGACAGCGAAAAACCGGGTCCGCTTATCGCGAAACTGACCGGACACCTGATTTAATTAACCATCCAAAAGAACAAAAGGCATCAACGTGCCTCCACGTATAAATTGTTAACGTTATGAGTATTCTTTCGATCAACATCGACAAAATCTACGGCACCGTAAGCGCCGCCGATGTAGCCGCACTGAAAGGCGAAATGGAACAGGGCAACCGCATGCTGCAGGACGGCAGCGGCAAAGGAAGCGACTTCTTGGGCTGGGTCAACCTGCCCGAATCGATCACCTCCGAAGAGTTGAAAACGATCCGCAAATGCGCGGACAATCTCGCTTCACTGGCCGACGTAATCCTCGTGATCGGTATCGGCGGTTCCTATCTCGGAGCCAAGGCCGTCCTCGAAGCGTTGAGCGATCCGTTCCAGCTGTTGCGCAACAAGCAGGAAAAACCGATCGTCCTGTTCGCCGGACAGAACCTGAGCGAAGACTACCTGTACGAGTTGCTCGAAGGCACCCGTTCCTACAAGATCGCCGCAATCGTCATTTCGAAATCGGGTACCACGACCGAACCGGCCGTCGCTTTCCGCCTGATCAAAAACGAGATCGAGAGTCGTTACGGCGCCGAAGGCGCTGCCAAGCGCATCGTAGCCATTACGGACGCCGCACGCGGCGCACTACGGACGCTGGCGACCAACGAAGGCTATGAGACGTTCGTGATTCCCGACAATATCGGCGGCCGCTATTCGGTGCTGACTCCGGTCGGCTTGCTGCCGCTCGCTGCGGCAGGTATCAATGTCGACGAGCTGGTACGCGGCGCCAGGGATATGGAGAAAGCCACGGGCACGGATGTCCCGTTTGAAAAGAATCCGGCGATGATCTACGCTGCCGCCCGTACCGCACTGTACCGTGCCGGCAAGAAGATCGAGATCCTGGCCAGCTACGATCCGAAACTGCTTTACGTGGCCGAATGGTGGAAACAGCTTTACGGCGAAAGCGAAGGCAAAGACGGCAAGGGTATCTTCCCGGCCAGCGTCACGCTGACCGCCGACCTGCACTCGATGGGCCAATATATCCAGCAGGGCGAACGCACGCTGATGGAGACGGTTATCAGCGTCACGAAGCCCAAGCACAAAGTGGTGATCGAAAAAGACAAGGACAACCTCGACGGGCTGAATTTCCTCGCGGGCAAACGCATCAGCGAAGTGAACCGGATGGCCGAGATGGGAACCCTGCTCGCCCACTTCGACGGCGGCGTACCCAACATCCGCATCGAAATTCCTGAAATCAACGAATACTACATCGGCGGCCTGCTCTACTTCTTCGAGAAAGCCTGCGGCATCAGCGGTTATGCACTCGGCGTCAATCCGTTCGACCAACCGGGCGTAGAGGCTTACAAGAAAAATATGTTCGCGCTGCTGGGCAAACCCGGTTACGAAGAGGCCGGCGAAGAGTTGCGCAAACGGCTGTAAACATTGGGCGTGTCAAAATTCCGGACACCTACCTGAACGAACAGAAAAGCTGGATGGGAGACCCCGTCCAGCTTTTTCATATCGTCGAAAATGAACCGGTGACCTTTATTGACACACACCTTCCCCCGCCTATCCTCTTTTCTTATTTTCTTGCCGACCGTTTGCTTCACGGGGAAAGCTTCACGGCATACAAAAACGCGATCAGATTGCCGATACCGCAGCGGCGGCGAACAAGCCGGCAAACACAAATAGCAACAAGATGACGCCCAGCAAAGAGATGATCAGTCCCGCAATAGCCAGTCCTTTCGGTGTCCGGAACACACCGACGCAGGAAAAAATCAGGCCCAATACCCACAAGATCCAGCCGACTACCGGAACCCAACCGAGAAACAGGGCCAGCAGGGCTAATACGAACCCGGCCGTCCCCATTCCGTTCGACTTGGGAACAGGCTGATTGACAATAATGGTCGGATTACCCGAAGTTGTCGGTTCGTTGTTGGGTTGAATGACTTCCATAATCAGAAAATTTAAGTAGGACAATACCCAAAACAGCAAGCAACCGTATCGCTTGCATCACAATAAGCGGGAGACTTTCCCGTAATATAAGAACTAAAATAAACATATCGACTGAAAAATCCAACACATCGGGTCTGTTTCTTGCGAAAATAGAACGTGATTCGTCGCAAACCGTTTTCTGCATACAAAAAAAACGGCTCGTTTGTTCGACTTCAATGTCAGGTTTTCTATATTTGCGGACTTCCCGATCCGCAAACCAGACACCGGGTCGACGCTCCGGGGGAACAGTTGCAGTTGCCCTCACGAACCGTTTTCGATCGCAACGGGACAGGCTTCGTTCCGTCGGGGATCGTCTGTAGCGAAACACAGTCGTTATGAAGAAAAGTTTGCTCGCTTTGGCATTCGGGACTTTGGGATTAGGAATCGCCGAATTCGTCATGATGGGAATCCTGCCTGATGTCGCCGCAAACCTGCACATCAGCATCGAACAGGCGGGACATTTTATCTCGGCTTACGCATTGGGTGTTTGCTGCGGCGCACCTGCACTTATTCTCGCCCGGCGTTTCCCATTGAAACACATACTGCTGGCCCTGGTCAGCGTAGTAATCGCAGGAAATCTATTTGCAACCGCAGCATCCGGTTATTGGACTCTACTCTCCGCACGCTTTATTTCGGGCTTACCCCACGGGGCCTATTTCGGAGTCGCATCCATAGTAGCTGAAAAACTGGCCGACAAAGGGAAAGGTTCCGAGGCCGTCTCGATCATGATTGCCGGAATGACCGTCGCCAACCTTTTCGGAGTTCCACTGGGTACTTCGCTCAGTGCGATGATCTCCTGGCGCGTGACATTCCTGATCGTCGGTTGCTGGGGTTTGGTCATGCTCTACTACATCTGGCGATGGGTTCCCCACGTAAAGGGAGTTAAGGATACCGGGTTCAAAGGGCAATTCCGGTTCCTGAGAAAGCCCGCTCCATGGCTAATCCTGGGTGCCACGGCACTCGGAAACGGAGGCGTCTTCTGTTGGTACAGCTATGTAACGCCGATGCTGATCCATATTTCCGGCTTTTCTCCGGCCAGTATGACGGCATTGATGATGCTGGCCGGCTTCGGGATGGTCGTCGGGAATTTGACGAGCGGACGCCTCTCCGATCGCTATACGCCCGGCAGGGTCGGAGCAACGGTACAAGGCATGATCTGCATCATTCTATTACTGATTTTTTTCCTGGCGCCGCATCCCTGGTGCGCCGCGTTATTGATGGCCTCCTGTACAGCCTGCCTGTTCGCCGTGTCGAGTCCGGAACAGGTCTCCATCATCCGGGTTGCGGCAGGGGGAGAAATGTTCGGAGCTGCCTGCGTACAGGTCGCCTTCAACCTCGGAAACGCTATCGGAGCCTACTGCGGAGGAAAGGTTCTGCACTGGGGGTATCAATACCCCGCCCTGATAGGGGTACCCTTTGCCTTGGTCAGTTTTATCCTCCTTACACGATACTATAAGAAATACGAATCGCAATATCATTCATAAATACGCTGCCGGCAGCACTCCGCCTATTTTTATTCACAACATTCACGCTCATCTCATAACACGGTATTTCGTCCTGTGCCTGTACAGTCTTGACGTTTGCACTACTATCCCCTTGTTTCACACAGCATGAGATCTACAGATATGCGCTGCTTTTGAGTATACATCAGAAGAGGAATGCGCCATCCGGCCTCCTCCTTCGGAACGTGAAGTCGATTACTCCAGTCTGCTACGAGCCTTCAAGATTACCTTTTCGTTTAATCCAAACAAAAAAGGAGCGATTCGAAAGAATCGCTCCTTAAAGTGGCGGTTACCTACTCTCCCACAAAAACTGCAGTACCATCGGCGTGAATGGGCTTAACTTCTCTGTTCGGAATGGGAAGAGGTGGAACCCCATTGCTATAACCACCTAAATCTATACCAGATCACTCTGATTTATCGTAAAGTTCCTGACTCAAATACCGCTAACGGTATTTGACGATTCAGGATGAGAAAAGGGCCCTCTTGGAAGAAAGCCTTTCGGGCAATTAGTACCACTCGGCTGTGACATCACTGCCTATACACCTGTGGCCTATCAACGTAGTAGTCTCCTACGACCCTCAAGGGAAATCTCATCTTGGGGAAGGCTTCGTGCTTAGATGCTTTCAGCACTTATCCAATCCGAACATGGCTACTCAGCAGTACACCTGGCGGCATAACTGATACACCAGAGGTTCGTCCAACCCGGTCCTCTCGTACTAAGGTCAGGACCCCTCAAATTTCCTACGCCCGCAACAGATAGAGACCGAACTGTCTCACGACGTTCTGAACCCAGCTCGCGTGCCACTTTAATCGGCGAACAGCCGAACCCTTGGGACCTTCTCCAGCCCCAGGATGTGACGAGCCGACATCGAGGTGCCAAACCGCCGCGTCGATATGAGCTCTTG
Source organism: Alistipes indistinctus YIT 12060 (assembly GCF_025144995.1). Lineage (NCBI taxonomy): Bacteria > Pseudomonadati > Bacteroidota > Bacteroidia > Bacteroidales > Rikenellaceae > Alistipes > Alistipes indistinctus. Next base: position 1,072,640 of record NZ_CP102250.1, read on the forward strand.
GCGGCGATCAGCCTGTTATCCCCGGAGTACCTTTTATCCTTTGAGCGATGGCCAGTCCACACAGAACCACCGGATCACTATACCCTGCTTTCGCACCTGGTCGACTTGTATGTCTCACAGTCAAGCACCCTTATGCTATTGCACTCTGCGCACGGTTACCAATCGTGCTGAGGGTACCTTGGGAAGCCTCCGTTACGCTTTTGGAGGCGACCACCCCAGTCAAACTACCCACCAAACGGTGTCCCCCTCACGGGGTTAGAATTCAAATACATAAAGGGCAGTATTTCAACGTCGACTCCACGATACCTGGCGGCACCGCTTCATAGTCTCCTGCCTATCCTACACATCATGCACCCAAATTCAGCGTTAAGCTATAGTAAAGGTTCACGGGGTCTTTTCGTCCCGTTGCGGGTACCCGGCATCTTCACCGGGACTACAATTTCACTGAGCTCACGGACGAGACAGTGTCCAGATCATTACACCATTCGTGCAGGTCGGAACTTACCCGACAAGGAATTTCGCTACCTTAGGACCGTTATAGTTACGGCCGCCGTTTACTGGGGCTTCGATTCAATGCTTCTCTTGCGATAACATCCCCTCTTAACCTTCCAGCACCGGGCAGGTGTCAGGCCCTATACTTCTTCTTTCGAATTAGCAGAGCCCTGTGTTTTTGTTAAACAGTTGCCTGGACCTCTTCGCTGCGCCCCACTGGCGTGGGGACCCCTTATCCCGAAGTTACGGGGTTAATTTGCCTAGTTCCTTATCCGTGATTCACTCAAGCACCTTAGGATACTCTCCTCGACCACCTGTGTCGGTTTACGGTACGGGTACCATATACCTGAAGCTTAGAAGTTTTTCTCGGAAGCTTGCTTGGGCTAACTATCCAATTGGCCGTAGCCGCTTGGTACTGTCAGGTTTCAGCATCAAAAAGCTATTAACTCCTCGATATACCTACACCCTTTAACGAACAATTCCGTCTGTTCGCGTAGCTTACGCTTCTCCGTCCCTCCGTCGCAGTATATGCTAGTATCGGAATATTAACCGATTGTCCATCGAGATCACCTTTCGGCTTACCCTTAGGTCCCGACTAACCCTGATCCGATTAACGTTGATCAGGAAACCTTGGTCTTGCGGTGGGCGGGTTACTCTCCCGCCTTATCGTTACTTATGCCTACATTTGCTTTTCCATAAACTCCACCGGACCTTACGATCCGGCTTCTGCGTCGATGGAATGCTCCCCTACCGATCTTTCGATCCCATAGCTTCGGCAATACACTTGATGCCCGTTTATTATCCACGCACAACCGCTCGACTAGTGAGCTGTTACGCACTCTTTAAATGAATAGCTGCTTCCAAGCTAACATCCTAGCTGTCGCTGCAGTCGCACATCGTTAGTTCAACTTAGTGTATGTTTGGGGGCCTTAGCTGATGGTCTGAGTTGTTCCTCTTTTGTCGCCGGACATTAGCACCCGACGGCTCACTGCTGAAAATCATACTACTGGCATTCGGAGTTTGTCAGGATTTGGTAGGCGGTGAAGCCCCCGCATCCAATCAGTAGCTCTACCTCCAGTAGATTATTTCAACGCTGCTCCTAAAAGCATTTCGGGGAGTACGAGCTATTTCCCAGCTTGATTAGCCTTTCACCCCTACCCACAAGTCATCCAAAGACTTTTCAACGTCAACTGGTTCGGACCTCCAGTTGGTATTACCCAACCTTCATCCTGCTCATGGGTAGATCGCAAGGTTTCGCGTCTACAACCACTAACTATACGCCCTATTCAGACTCGCTTTCGCTTCGGCTCCGGACCTCATGGCCCTTAACCTCGCTAGTGATTAGTAACTCGTAGGCTCATTATGCAAAAGGCACGCCGTCACGGCACGAAGCCGCTCCGACAGGTTGTAAGCGTACGGTTTCAGGGTCTTTTTCACTCCCCTGTTCGGGGTACTTTTCACCTTTCCCTCACGGTACTGGTCCACTATCGGTCTTCTGGGAGTATTTAGCCTTACGGGGTGGTCCCCGCGAATTCTGACAGGATTCCTCGTGTCCCGCCATACTCAGGATACTGCTACCGCTTACCAAACTTACCAATACGGGACTTTCACCCTCTATGGTATAACTTTCCAGTTAATTCTCGTTCGTTGGTATTGAGTTGTCGCAGTCCTATAACCCCTGCTCTGCCGTAACAAAACAGGTTTGGGCTGTTTCCCTTTCGCTCGCCACTACTCAGGAAATCGATGTTTCTTTCTCCTCCTCCGCCTACTTAGATGTTTCAGTTCAGCGGGTTTGCCCACCTCTCGGTGTGACAGGCCTTCTGCCTGCCGGGTTGCCCCATTCGGAAATCTCCGGATTAACTCGTTTTTGCCAATCACCGGAGCTTATCGCAGCTTAACACGTCCTTCTTCGCCTCCAGAAGCCTAGGCATCCTCCGTACGCCCTTGCTTACTTTCTTCTCTTGTGTCCCCCCAAACCGGCTCGTTACCGCCCGGGGGAACCCCCTTTCTCATCCTTAAATCTGTCAAAGAACTTCAGGTCGCATTGACCGTGACAGTATTGCGGTTTCGCTCCGCTACCGCTTTGTGTGTGAACACAAACGGATACTGTTATAAAAAAAGTCTTTGAAGTATAAAGCAGCTATACCTTATGAATAAGCTCCAGAAAGGAGGTGTTCCAGCCGCACCTTCCGGTACGGCTACCTTGTTACGACTTAGCCCCAGTCATCGGTTTTGCCCTAGGACGCTCCTTGCGGTCACGTACTTCAGGCACCCCCAACTCCCATGGCTTGACGGGCGGTGTGTACAAGGCCCGGGAACGTATTCACCGCGCCATGGCTGATGCGCGATTACTAGCGAATCCAACTTCATGGAGGCGAGTTTCAGCCTCCAATCCGAACTGAGATCGGCTTTCGAGATTGGCATCCCCTCACGGGGTAGCGACCCTCTGTACCGACCATTGTAACACGTGTGTCGCCCCGGACGTAAGGGCCGTGCTGATTTGACGTCATCCCCACCTTCCTCTCGGCTTACACCGGCAGTCCTGCTAGAGTGCCCACCTTGACGTGCTGGTAACTAACAGTAGGGGTTGCGCTCGTTATGGGACTTAACCCGACACCTCACGGCACGAGCTGACGACAACCATGCAGCACCTAGTTTCGCGCTCCGAAGAGAAGACCCCTTTCAGGATCCGTCGCTAACTTTCAAGCCCGGGTAAGGTTCCTCGCGTATCATCGAATTAAACCACATGTTCCTCCGCTTGTGCGGGCCCCCGTCAATTCCTTTGAGTTTCATTCTTGCGAACGTACTCCCCAGGTGGATAACTTAACGCTTTCGCTAAGTCACAGACTGTGTATCGCCTGCAACGAGTTATCATCGTTTACGGCGTGGACTACCAGGGTATCTAATCCTGTTCGCTCCCCACGCTTTCGTGCATCAGCGTCAGTAATAGCTTGGAAAGCTGCCTTCGCAATCGGTGTTCTGTGTGATATCTAAGCATTTCACCGCTACACCACACATTCCGCCTTCCGCAACTATACTCTAGACTAACAGTATCAGAGGCAATTTCGATGTTGAGCATCGAGCTTTCACCTCTAACTTACTAATCCGCCTACGCACCCTTTAAACCCAATAAATCCGGATAACGCTCGGGTCCTCCGTATTACCGCGGCTGCTGGCACGGAGTTAGCCGACCCTTATTCGTACGATACTTTCAAACAGGTACACGTACCTGCATTTACCCTCGTACAAAAGCAGTTTACAATGCATAGCACCTTCATCCTGCACGCGGCATGGCTGGTTCAGACTTGCGTCCATTGACCAATATTCCTCACTGCTGCCTCCCGTAGGAGTCTGGTCCGTGTCTCAGTACCAGTGTGGGGGGAAAACCTCTCAGTCCCCCTATGTATCGTAGCCTTGGTGAGCCGTTACCTCACCAACTAGCTAATACAACGCATGCCCATCTCTAACCATCGGAATTTTCAACCATCTAAGATGCCTTAAATGATATTATGGGGTATTAGACCAAATTTCTTCGGATTATCCCCCTGTTAAAGGTAGGTTGCATACGCGTTACGCACCCGTGCGCCGGTCGCCGGCAGGAGTACCGAAATACTCCACCCGCTGCCCCTCGACTTGCATGTGTTAGGCCTGCCGCTAGCGTTTATCCTGAGCCAGGATCAAACTCTCCATTGTAAAAAATGTTTTGTTAAATATCTTGGCTATACTCAAAGGTATTGTTATTTCTATCACCACCGAAGTGATGATGGATAAACTTTGCTGCTTCAATACTTCAAAGAACTTTAATTCTAAAAATTACAGAACTTTCGTTTCTAAACCTCTAAGACTTAACCTCTTAGCGGGTGCAAAGATAAGTGGAGTTTTTCAAACTTCCAAATCTTTTCGTCAATTTTTTTCAACCTTTTTACACCCTCTCGAAAATCTGAGAGCGAAACGGGTTGCAAAGATAAGAACGATTTTTGGAACCACCAAATCTTTTCGTTAAAAACTTTTCGTTACCGTAAAGAACCTGTCGCTATCGATAGTGTTTCTCTCGTTTAGCGGGTGCAAATATATGGACTTTTATCGGTTACTTCCAAACATTCTGCAAACTATTTTTCCAATATTTTCCAGCGATCACGATAACCAACTACTTAACAAGGGCTTACCGTTCCATGTTTTTCCGCAGCCTCTTCCGCCGCATGTGCCAGAGAAGAACGCAATCATATTTTACTTTATTGCCAAACGGACAAAGATTTTTTAAAATATTCTTAAATTCGGTTCATTACCAGCTGAATTTAGCGGTAAAAAATCTGGCGACGGGCATCCCCGACTACAGTAATTTGCCGCCGAGAAAGAGCGCGGCGATGGTAAAATAGATGATCAGACCGGTTACATCGACCAGCGTAGCGACAAACGGTGCCGAAGCCGTGGCCGGGTCGAGCCCTACTTTTTTAAGCAGGAACGGAATCATCGATCCAGAGAGTGTTCCCCACAGCACGATAAATATCAACGACACCGAGACGCTCAGGCCGATCCACACCCAATACTCCCCGTAATCATAAAGGCCGGCCTCCTGCCACACCCATATCCGGACAAAACCGATAATCCCGAGGATCGCCCCCAACAGCACGCCGGAAAACAGCTCTTTGCGCATCACATACCACCAGTTACGCATCTTCAGTTCCCCGAGGGCCAGCGCGCGGATGATGAGACTCGCCGCCTGGGAACCGGAGTTGCCCCCGCTCGAGATGATCAGCGGAACGAACAGCGCGAGCACTACCGCTTTCGAAATTTCTTCGTCGAAATGCCCCATCGCCGAAGCGGTCAGCATTTCGCTCAGGAACAGGATCACGAGCCAGCCGGCCCGCTTTTTCACCAGTTCGGCCAGCGACGTCTTCGTATAAGAGAGGTCCAGCCCCTCCGTACCGCCGAATTTCTGGAAGTCCTCGGTGTTCTCCTCCTGTACCACATCCATCACATCGTCGATCGTCACGATGCCGAGCAGCGTCCCGGCGGAGTCGGTTACCGGAAGCGCCACCCGGTCCAGGTTGCGGAACAGCTCTCCGGCCACCTCCTGGTCGTCATAAGCGTTCAGCGCGATGAAACGACTGTCGATCAAGTCGGCTATGATCTGGTCCGGAGAAGCCAGCAGAATTTCCCGGATGTGGATGTCGTCGACCAACTTCCAACTGTCGTCCACCACATAAATCACATTGAGCGTCTCGGAATCACGCCCGAAACGGCGGATGTGCTCCAGCGCCTGCGCCACGGTATAATAAGGTTTCACGGCAACGTATTCCGGCGTCATCAGCCGACCGATACTATCTTTGGGGTAGCCTAACAGCCGCGTGGCGATTTCACGTTCTTCTGCCGACAACATCTGTACGAGTCGTTGGCTCACTTTACCCGGCAACTCCTCGAAAAATGCGGTACGGTCGTCCGGATCGAGATCGTTGAGCAGGCCGATCACGTTATCCACATTGGCTGCCAGCCCTTCGATAATTTCTTCCTGCTCGTCGTACGAAAGGTGTTTGAAAGTCTCTTTGGCCGATTCACGTGACAAAAGCCTGAACAGAAGTATCCGGTCGGGTTTCGAGAGTGCGCCGATAATTTCGGCTATCTGGAACGGTTCCAGCGTAGCCAGTTCCTGCTTGGCAATTTTCCAGCTCCGTGATTCGATGAGCTGTTCAAAACGATTGGTGATTTCATTCATCATGCAATCTCCTTGTAGTTTATCCCTGCAAGGAGACCGCAGGGCCCCTTACAGAGAGGTGAATAATACTTTTCCTCTGCAACTCGGATAAGGGCCTTCGTCCATGATAACTGAATTTTGAGTTCGACTGAGAAATGCGGGATCATCCGATCCCACGTTCGATTGCTGCAAAAATAGCGCTTTTCCGGAAAAATCCGGCAAAAAAGGATCCTGAAATGCATGAATCCTCCGGGGAGACTCCCTCACGGGCTTTTTGAACAAAATAACCAAGATCGAAAAGTTTATTCGAAATTTCCCGCCGCCGGAATCTATACAGCCCACAAACGGGCCAAACATGAGAGTTATAAAAACGCATCCCTGCCGGATGGCGGGGATGCGCTACACTTATATTATATATGTATGCCTGAATAAATAATACGACTTAGTACCATAACAGTCCCGGACGGACTCAGGCAATATGGCCTGCAACAAAATCTCCCACTTCCGTCGTCGAGCAGGCTTTCGCCCCGGCAGCTGCCAGGTCCTCGGTCACGACACCGGCTTCGATAGCTTGATTCACCGCATCGCGCACCGCTTTGCCCTCCTGCTGCAGCCCGACGTGCTCCAGCAGCATCGCCGCCGACAGGATCGTCGCCATCGGATTGGCGATATTCTTTCCCGCAGCCTGCGGATAACTGCCGTGGATCGGCTCGAACAGCGCGACTTTCGCTCCGACCGACGCGGACGGCAACATGCCCAGCGAACCGCTGATAACGCTCGCTTCGTCGGTGAGGATGTCGCCGAACAGGTTCTCGGTAACGATCACATCGAAATGCGTCGGGCGCTGAATGATCTGCATCGCGGCATTGTCCACGAACATATATTCCAGTTCGACATCGGGATACTGCGGGGCGAGCTCGCCGCCGATCTGGCGCCACAGCCGGGAGGTGGCAATCACATTGGCTTTATCCACCAGCGTCAGTTTTTTGCGGCGTCCCCGGGCCAGCCCGAAAGCCAGGTGCAGGATACGCTCGATCTCCTCGCGCGTATAGACACAGGTATCGTACGCCGTATTGCCGTCTTCGCTGCGTCCTTGCGGACGGCCGAAATACATGCCGCCGGTCAGCTCACGCACGCAAATGAAATCGGCCCCCTTGACAATTTCGGTCTTGAGCGGAGAACGCCCGGCCAGCGAATCGAACACCGCCAGCGGACGAAGGTTCGCAAAAAGTCCGAGCGACTTGCGCATACGGAGCAATCCCTGTTCGGGACGCACCTTCGCCGCAGGATTGTTATCGTATTTGGGATCGCCGATGGCACCGAACAGGACCACATCCGACGCTTCGCACACGGCGTGCGTTTCGGCCGGATACGGGTCGCCCGTCGCGTCGATCGCACAAGCGCCGACCAACGCCTTGCTGTATTCGAACTGATGGCCGTACTTGGCAGCGACGCTGTCGAGCACCTTCACCGCCTCGCCCACGATCTCGGGGCCGATGCCGTCTCCCGGCAAAAGAGCAATCTTCAATTTCATCTCCTCAATGATTTTAAATAAGGCACCCCATCAGGGGTGCCTTACTCCATTTACATTAATTTCTGTACGTTCGGGTTTGTGCCGGAGAGCTGCCATCAAACCCCATAATCCGAAATCCGCTAAAATCCGGCCGGTTTCCGCCCAAGTCGGGGTACCGGTTCCGAAACCGGAACACTTCATTTCCATGCAAGGTCCATGACGCGGCACATCCCTATACCTCCGCAGTACCTTTTTACGCTTATACCTGCCTACTTATACTTGCCCGCACCCGGACTCCCATCCCGTCACCGGCACAACCGGGTTCCGCCGTAGCCCGGTTCCGTCAGCGCCTCGGCACTGCAAATCACCACGCTGCGAACTCCGTTGTCAATGGCCCGGAACGCATTTTCAAGCTTCGGCAGCATGCCGTCGGCCACAACTCCCGCCGCTTTCAATTCGGCAAAACGCTGCGGCGTAATCTCAGGAATAACGCTGTTGTCGTCGTCGACATCCATCAACACGCCCCGCTTCTCGAAGCAGTAGACCAGTTCCGTGTCATAAACGCCGGACATGCCGACGGCAATCGTCTGTGCGACCGTGTCGGCATTGGTATTGAGCAATCCTTCGCCCGCAGCGTCGAGCGTAATCGGAGCGGCCACGACCGTATAACCCGCATCGATCAGCGTACGGGCCATCGGTAGGCCGAAGCGATCCGGCAACGGATCGCCCACCCAGCCGTAATCGACCGGCACCGGATTACGACGCTGCGAACGGATGAATCCGCCGTCCGCGCCGCTCAATCCCACCGCGTTACAACCAGCCTGCTGCAACTTACTGACAATCGTTTTGTTGATAAGTCCGGCATACACCATCGTCACAACCTTAAGCGTCTCGGCATCGGTTACCCGGCGGCCGCCGACCATTTGTGTCTCGATCCCAAGGGCTTTCGCAACGGTCGTAGCCACTTTTCCGCCCCCGTGAACCAGAATCTTCGGTTCGGGCAGCGATGCGAAATCGACTAGGAACCGATCGAGTTTCTCCGGGTTATCGACAATGTTTCCACCGATCTTAACGACTTTCAACATACTGGAATTACAATTATTTCAACGGTTTACAAAGAGCTGAATCGCCAAACCGACCGGTTACGAACAATCCGTTTCCCTGTTCCGGGTATTAAACTGTCAATAACTTGCGCAACGAGGTGAGCAACTGATCGGCATGCGCCTGCGTGATGTTCAGCGCGGGCAGCAACCGGAATACGTTCTTATTGCCCGACGAACCGACAAAAATATGCTCGTCGTAGATCAGTTTCTTGCGCAACGGAGCCGCATCCTCGAACAGTTCGATACCGATCATCAGGCCCCGGCCGCGCACCTCTTTAATATTGGGAAGCTTGCGCAACTCGGCGATCAGGTAGTCGCCCATCTTTTTCGCATTGTCGATCAGATTCTCCTGCTCGATTACGTCGGCCACGGCAATGGCTGCGGCACAGGCCAGGTGGTTGCCGCCGAAGGTGGTCCCGAGCATGCCGTATTTCGGCGCGATGCGCGGCGAGATCGAAATGGCTCCCATCGGGAAACCGTTGCCGATCCCCTTGGCCATCGAATAGATGTCGGCAGACACTCCGGCCCAGTCGTGCGAATAGTACTGTCCGCTCCGGGCGCAGCCGCACTGCACGCTGTCGGCGATGTACACGGCATCGTGCTGGTCACACAGCGAACGGATTTTCCACAGGAACGAACGGCTCGCCTCGCGAATACCGCCCACACCCTGAATGCCCTCCAAAATCACCGAAGAGATTTCGCCCTTGTTGGCCAGGAACGCCTCTTCGAGCGCCTGCTCATCGTTCAGCGGAACGAAAATCACGTTGTCCGTCTGGTTAACCGGAGCGACGATGTTCGGATTGTCGGTCGCTGCGACCGCCAATGAAGTCCGGCCATGGAACGAGCCTTTCATCGCAATCACCTTCTTCTTGCCGTTGAAGAACGAAGCCAGTTTCAGTGCGTTTTCATTCGCCTCGGCTCCCGAGTTACACAGGAACAACTGGTAATCGCTTTTGCCCGACAGGCGGCCGAGTTTTTCGGCCAGCTCCTTCTGCTGCGCAATGATTACGGAATTGGAATAAAATCCGATATTTTTCAGCTGGTTGGTCACCATCTCCACATAATGCGGATGGGTGTGGCCGATCGAAATCACGGCGTGACCGCCGTACATATCGAGGTATTTCGTCCCCTTGTCGTCCCACACGTAGGAGCCTTCGGCCCGCACAATGTTGATATCGTACAAGGGATATACATCAAACATTTTCATAGTACTCTGTTTTTATAGGAGAAAACCGGGTATTTCTTTTCTCGCCAGCGCGGGAGACTTTCCGATGCAGCCTACCCTGTCACACAGACGCAGGTTTAGAACGCAGCCGCTTTCAATCGCAAGCCGGCGCGCTGATCCAAACCAAACATCAGATTCATGTTCTGCACCGCCTGTCCCGACGCACCTTTGAGCAGGTTGTCGATCGCGCTCACCACCAGCAGCTTGTCGCCGTGCTTTTCCAGCGAGATCAGGCATTTGTTGGTGTTGACGACCTGTTTGAGATTGATATTCTTATCGCTCACAAACGTAAAGGCGGCATCTTTGTAATACTCCTTATACAGCGCGGCCATCTCCTCGAGCGGCCTATCGCAGTCGGTATAGATCGACGCGAGAATCCCGCGCGTAAAGTCGCCGCGATACGGAATGAAGTCGATTGCACTGTCGAAAGCTGGCATCAACGAGCGGATGCTTTCGCCGATCTCACGCAGGTGCTGGTGCTCGAATGCCTTATAGACAGACAGGTTATTGGCCCGCCAGCTGAAATGCGACGTGGCGGCCAGCTTCTGCCCAGCCCCGGTCGAACCGGTAGCGGCCGAAATGTGCACATCACTGCGGAGCAACCCGGCTGCGGCCAGCGGCAGCAGTCCCAGTTGCAGGCAGGTAGCGAAACAACCCGGATTTGCGATGTTGCACGCCTCGCGTATTTTTTCACGGTTCATCTCGGGCAGGCCGTACACGAATGTCCGCTCCCCGAGCACTGCGCCCGCAGCCAGGCGGAAATCCTGGCTCAGGTCGATCACCCGCACCGAAGCCGGAACAGGATTCGCTTCCAGGAACTTACGGGCATCGCCGTGACCGACGCAGAGGAAAATCACATCGACGCCCGAAAAATCGAGCTCTCCGGTGAAACGCATATCCGTATCGCCCAACAGATCGGCATGCACGTCACTGAGCAGATTGCCCGCATTGGAGTTGCTGTGCACGAACACCAGTTCCACCCCGTCGTGATTGACGAGAATACGGATAGCTTCGCCACCCGTATATCCCGCACCTCCTATGATGCCTACTTTAACTCTCTTCATGCGTATACTTTAAAGTATAGGGATGATTTACCTATTTCATTCCTTTGTTGACCTTGTACCAAATTTTGTTCTGGTTGCCGAAAATCTTACCGAAACCTTTGACGTCATCGCTGGTCCAGTCGCTCATCGTTTCGCCGTAAGCACCGAACGCATTGCTCATCAGGTCGTGCTCGCTCTTAATGCCGACCACCACGAAACGGTAAGGATGCAGATCGACGTACACGTCGCCGCTCACCGTGCGCTGGCTGCTCTCGAGCATGGCCTCCATGTCTCGCATCACCGGATCGTAGTACTGCCCCTCGTGCAGGTAATTGCCGTAGAAAGCGGCGATCTGGTCTTTCCAGAAGAGCTGCCATTTGGTCAGCGTATGTTTCTCGAGCATGTGATGCGCTTTGATGATAATCATCGGGGCGGCAGCCTCGAAACCTACACGGCCTTTGATACCGATGATGGTATCGCCCACATGCATGTCACGGCCGATCGCATAGGGAGCGGCCACGGCCTGCAAGGCCTGGATCGCCGCGATACGATCGTCGAAACGTTTGCCGTCGAGACCGACGAACTCCCCTTTCTCGAAAGTCAGCGTAATGCGGCGCGATTTGCTCTCCTTGAGCTGCGAGGGGTAAGCCTCTTCGGGCAGCGTCTCGCTCGAAGTGAGCGTCTCCTTGCCGCCTACCGACGTGCCCCAAATGCCTTGGTTGATCGAATATTCCGCCTTTTTAAAGTCGAAATCGACGCCGTGCGAGCGCAGGTAGCTGATCTCCTCTTCGCGGCTGAGGCGTTTCTCGCGGATCAGCGCGATCACTTCAATCTCCGGTGCGATGATGTTGAACACCATATCGAAACGCACCTGGTCGTTACCGGCGCCCGTACTGCCGTGGCAAAGGTAATCGGCTCCGATCTGCTCGGCATATTTGGCAATGGCCGTCGCCTGCGACATACGCTCGGAGCTGACCGAAATCGGATAAGTGGCATTTTTCAGCACATTGCCGAAGATCATGTATTTGATTGCCGTATTGTAATAGTCCTGCGTCACATCGAGCGCTACGTAGCTCTTCACGCCCAGATCGTAGGCGCGTTTCTCGATTTTCGCGAGTTCCTCGGCCGAAAAGCCGCCGGTGTTGGCCAGTGCGGCATGAACCTCGAGGCCCATCTCCTTGGCCAGATATATTGCGCAGTAGGACGTGTCGAGCCCACCGCTAAATGCCAATACAACTTTTTTCTTTTCCATTTTCGTTACTTTTTGTCTTACTAACTTGTCCTGCTAATTTTTAAATCAAGAGGTCCTCCTTCTCACAGCCTGCATCCCGGCCGCAACATGCGAACCGGAAGGCTTCCGATCTCCAGCGGTGAAGGCTACTCCTCCTCGAACCCTGCGGGCCGGGGAACTTTCACTTCATCGTGGGCGGGATCAAAAAGCATGGCTGTGCAGAGGCAATTTCGTCGTTGTTTGCTTTGCAGGATCGGATAGTTCACGCAGCTTTCGCAGCCTTTCCAGAACTGGTCGTCATCGGTCAGCTCCGAGAAAGTTACGGGGCGGTACCCCAGTTCGTTGTTGATTTTCATCACGGCCAAACCGGTGGTCAGACCGAACAGCTTAGCACCTTTGAACATCTTGAGCGACAGGAAAAATGTCGCGGTCTTGATGGCTTTGGCCAAACCCAGCTTGCGGAATTTCGGATTGATAATCAAACCCGAATTGGCGACATAGTCGCCATGTCCCCAGGACTCGATGTAACTGAAACCGGCCCAGGTTCCGTCTTTGTGAAAGGCAATCACCGCCTTGCCGGCACGCATCTTGTTCGCTACATACTCGGGAGTACGTTTGGCGATACCAGTGCCGCGGGCTTTGGCGGATTCGGCCATTTCATCGCAGATAGCCTGCGCGAAGGGAGTGTGCTCCTCCGTGGCTACCAACACATTGAAATCTTCGATACTCATTCTAACACTCTAAATTTAAACGACGAAATTGTTTATGTACGGACGGCAGCGGCTCCTTGTCGCTGTTCGGCACGTACGAACTGCAAAAGTATGAAAAAAAGCTCAGAATAGGTCATAAGGGCGGGTTAAATTAAATTTTAAACAACTTCACCCTTTCGTGTCAGGATTCAATCGGCAATCCGACAAAACTTTCCCCGGAAGATCAACAATCGGAGAGGAATGGTATGGAAATTGTTCTCTGATTGAAACAATCCCCAATAAAAACGAATCCGCTATGAATTCATTATTATTAATCATTAATACGCTGTTAATCATGACACACACACTTCCTCCCCTCCCCTACGCCATGGACGCTCTCGCTCCGAAGATGAGTAAAGAGACTCTCGAATACCACTACGGCAAGCATTTGCAAACCTATATCGATAACCTCAACAACCTGATCAAAGGGACGCCTTACGAGAATATGACCCTGGAAGAGATCAGCGTGAAGGCCGACGGCCCGATTTACAACAACGGTGCGCAGGCCTGGAACCACGCATTCTTCTTCAACAGCTTCTCCCCGACGCCGAAATCGGCGCCCGAAGGAGCGTTGGCCGAAGCGATCAAACGTGATTTCGGTTCGTTCGACGCCTTCAAAGAGCAGTTCGGCAAAGCCGCCATCGGCCTGTTCGGATCGGGTTGGACCTGGCTGGCCGCAGATAAAGACGGCAAACTGGTTATCGTATCGGAATCGAATGCCGGCAATCCGTTGAAAAAAGGGCTGATCCCGCTGTTGGGCATCGACGTATGGGAGCACTCCTATTACATCGACTACCGCAACCGCCGGGCCGACTATGTAAAGAACTTCTGGGACATCGTCGACTGGAAGGTGATCGAAAAACGCTTCAAAAAATAGCTCAATAGCGTGGCCCGTTCAGGGGGCCGCAACCCCTTGTGTCCGAAACCTGAACACACAGTGGCCACGCGACGAATGCCAAGAGGCGCTCAATCGAGCGCCTCTTCATGTTTCACATCAGCCCTGGTCAGACTGCCTCGAATTATTGCAGGAAGACATAATATACGGCAACGCAGGCAATACCCGGTTCATCGTTGCGGGAAACAGCAAGAAAAATTCCGTCAAACTACAACCCCTACAGCATTCTGATCAGGATACCCCCATAAATACAAGATTTAGGAAGGGGCTCTCTCACCGCGAAAATTTGCTCCGGTGCAGTTTACCAGGTCTTGTTGTATAGCAGCTATTTCACCGGACGTTTCGGATTGCGGGGAAACCAACCTTTGCGCACGCGCTCTTTCTGCTCGAAAAGCTCTTTGATCGTCCACAACGATGAAAAAGCGAATACGCCAGCCAGCGCAGCGACCAGCACGTTGTCGGTGCAAAGCGACCAGACGATACCACCGATGCCCAATAACAGGAAAATCCACCAGCATCCGGTGCCCCAGTAATATTCGGCTTTCACTACAACCGGATGAAACAGGCCGATGATCAGAAATGTCGCGATCCCGATCACGAGACCCAACAAGTGGTATTGCATCAGAAATTCCATTGCTTTTCCTGTTTAGAGGTTCCGGTGGACAAATTCGATGCAACGTTCCATCAGGTGATTCCGGTAATTGCCCATCGAATGGTTCCGGTCGGGATAGATATACATCTCGAACGGTTTATCGTGCTGTACCAGACGCGCGACCATTTCGTACGTATTCTGGATATGCACATTGTCGTCGGCCGTGCCATGCGCGATCAATAGTTTGCCCTTGAGCCGGTCGGCAAAGTTGATCGGCGAGTTGTCGTCGTAACCCGACGGATTTTCATTCGGGTCACCGTTGTAGATTTCGGTATAAATCGTATCGTAAAAGCGCCAGGAGGTGACCGGAGCAACCGCAATCGCCATCTTGAACACGTCGTTGCCCTTCAAAATACAGTTCAGCGCCATAAAACCGCCGTAACTCCATCCGAAAATCCCGATCCGATCCGAATCGATGTAAGGGAGCGCACCCAAATAACGCGCTGCGGCGATCTGGTCTTCCACCTCATATTTGCCGAGCTGCTTGTACGTGCACTTCTTGAATTCGGATCCGCGAAAACCGGTCCCGCGCCCATCCACACAGGCGACGATATAGCCCTGCTGCACAAGTACGTCCTCCCAGCCCATACTCCAGCTGTCGGCCACACGCTGCGAGCCGGGCCCGCTGTACTGCACCATAAAAAGCGGATAGCTCCGGGTCGAATCGAAATCGGCCGGACGGATCATGTATCCATTGAACTCGATCCCCTCCGGGTTCCGGAATGTAAAAAACTCCTTTTCCGGCACATTCAGTTTCGAAAGCGTATTCCTCAACGCAACGTTATCCTCGAGGGTACGCACCAACTTGCCGTCGGCTGCGTGCAGCGTCACGCGGTTCGGCGTCGAGACATTCGAAAAATAGCTGATAAAATAACGGAACCCGCGCGAGGGAGCGACCGAGTAGGTACCGCTGCCGTCCGTCAGCCGGCGTTTATCCTTGCCGTTGAGCCTGATGCTGTAAAGGTCCCGCTTCAAGGGCGAAGTTTCGGTCGAAAGGTAATAGACCCGGTCGCCTTCGATCCCGGCCAGAGCGGTAACCTCCCAATCACCGGAAGTGATCCGGTTCAGGAATCCTGTCTCCGCACTATATAAATAAAGGTGCGTAAACCCGTCTTTTTCGCTGCGCACCACGAACCGCTCCCCATCGGGAAGGAATGTAACGCACTCGTCATCGACCCGCTCGACATACCGCGGATCACGCTCATCGTAAATCACCCGGGCAGATACGACTCCGGCATCCGTCCCCGCACCTGCTGCCAGGGCCGCCGCATCGCACAGCAACAGTTCGAAATGGTTTTGCGAACGGTTCAGCCGGTAGACGAGCAAACCTCCGGCGGGCGTCCATTTGACCCGCGGAATATACTGGTCGGTCTCTTTCCCGGTGTCGATGCGGCTGCGCCGGCCGCTTTCCAGATTGTAGTTGTATACTTCGACGATCGAATTTTGTTCGCCCGCCTTGGGATATTTGAACGAATAGTTCTCCGGATACAAGTCCCCTTCGAAACGGTTCATGTTGTACTCCCTGACCCGGCTCTCGTCGAACCGCATCCACGCCAGGTTCTTTCCGTCGGGAGACCAGGCGAATGCGCGTGAAAAGCCGAACTCCTCTTCGTATACCCAGTCCGGAATGCCGTTGATGATGTGGTTGAACAGACCGTCCGAGGTAATTTGCCGCTCGGATCCGGTAGCCAGATCGACCACGTACAGATTATTCCCACGCACAAATGCGAGGCGCGTGGCATCGGGCGAAAATTGCGCCACCTGCTGCGGCCCGCCCGCCGAAAGCCGGATCAACCGGTCTTCTTCCCGGTCGTAGATCCAATACTCGGCAGTAAACGACCGGCGGTAGATCGGTTTTACCTCCGTAGTCAGCAAAATACGGCGTTCATCCGAACTGAATGCATAATCGGTGAACGGCAATACCGGTTGCTG
This sequence comes from Alistipes indistinctus YIT 12060, assembly GCF_025144995.1. NCBI lineage: Bacteria > Pseudomonadati > Bacteroidota > Bacteroidia > Bacteroidales > Rikenellaceae > Alistipes > Alistipes indistinctus. The sequence continues at coordinate 1,089,167 of NZ_CP102250.1, forward strand.
TTGTTTGCTGTCGAACACCACAGCGGTCTGCTCTCCGGTCCCATAGCTGAATTCGAGGATTTTCCCGTCGCTCATGGTCGTGTAATGCTCTCCGTCGTTCATGCTGCGTACGCCCTGTACGGTGCGGGGTACGAAAATCCCCTGCTTCATGTCGTCGTAACCGAACCGTCCCGCTCCGGCAACGGGAGCCGCCGAGGAGCAGGTAACCGCCGAACAGAGGGTGAGCGCCATAGCCATCGTTTTTATGTTTTTCATACCGTCGTTTCGATCTTGATCCATGCATTACCCCTTCAGGAATCCTAACACGCCTTCAGGCTCAGGTCGAGGCTTTTGATCTGGTGCGTCAGCGCGCCAACCGAGATAAAATCAACGCCGCACTCGGCGTACTCACGCAGATTCTTAAGCGTAATTCCCCCGGACGATTCGATCTCGGCCCGGCCGCCGATCAGTTTTACCGCTTCACGCGTCAATTCAGGGGTGAAATTGTCCAACATGATCCGGTCGCAACCGCCCGCAGCGAACACGTCGCGGATATCGTCCAGCGAACGGACCTCCACCTCGATCGGAATATCCTTGCCTTTCTCCTTCAGATATTCGCGCGTCAGCGGGATCGCCTTGAGGATACCACCGGCAAAGTCGATATGATTATCCTTAAGGATCACCATGTCGAACAGACCCATGCGGTGGTTTTCGCCTCCGCCCAACTTGACAGCGATCTTATCCAACACACGCATCCCCGGCGTCGTTTTGCGCGTATCGAGCACTTTGGTCTTCAACCCCTCGAGCTCTTTCACATAAACGGCCGTCTGTGTCGCCACGCCGCTCATACGTTGCATGATGTTGAGCAAGATCCGTTCAGCCTGCAGCAGCGAGATCAATCGTCCCTCGACGTAAAAGGCAATATCTCCGGGTTTGATCCGGGTCCCGTCCTCCAGGAGCTGCTCGAATTTCACCTCAGGATCCAGGCGCCGCAGCACCCGCCGGGCGACTTCAACGCCGGCCAAAATACCGTCCTGTTTCACCAGCAGTTTCATCCGTCCGCGCTGGTCATGCGGAATACAGGCCAGCGACGAATGGTCGCCGTCGCCGATATCCTCCCGGATCGCCAGCTCAATCAATTCATCGACGAAGGGAATATACTCTTCTTTCATAATGCTCATGTTTTAACCGGACAGCGCATACTGTCGCAATTACAATCGAATTTCGTACAAAGTTAAACAAAGTGGCGGCAATTCAAAAGCAGGACTTTCCGATTTGCACGCCTTACAATCCGGCAGTTCATACAAGTTTTTGCTTACAATTTACAACACATATTCTTTTCCCCACTTACGATTAGCTTACAAACCGCTTAAATTTGCATATTTTCAAGCATAATTTGTACTTTTACAGAGAATTTTTAACATCAATTACAAATCGGATTACTTTTGTCATTGTGTTTAAAACAAATATAAACAACTGACACACAATAATAAAAGTGCAACCTTAAAAGTTTGAGCATCATAGGTACCCGAAAAACTTTCATTCTATCAGCTGCTATCCCGATTTATTTTGTAAAAAAAGAACCGAACCACACGACATGAAACCACTCAGAAGCGATATAACCACCCGGGGCCGCCGCATGGCCGGGGCCCGCAGTCTTTGGAGGGCGAACGGCATGAAGGACGAGCAGATGGGTCGTCCGGTCATTGCGATCGTCAATTCGTTCACGCAATTCGTCCCGGGACACGTCCACCTGCATGAAATCGGCCAGCAAATTAAGGAGTGGATCGCCGAAGAGGGTTGCTTCGCCGCAGAGTTCAATACGATCGCCATCGACGACGGAATCGCGATGGGCCACGACGGGATGCTCTATTCGCTCCCTTCACGCGAACTGATCGCGGACAGCGTCGAGTACATGTGCAACGCACACAAAGCCGACGCAATGATCTGCATCTCGAACTGCGACAAAATCACCCCCGGCATGCTGATGGCAGCCATGCGGCTCAACATCCCGGCAGTATTCGTCTCCGGAGGACCGATGGAGGCCGGACGTACAGCGGGAAAAGCCTACGACCTGATCGACGCAATGGTCAAGGGGGCCGACGATACAGTTTCCGAACAGGAATTAGCCGCGGTCGAGCATTCCGCCTGCCCGACCTGCGGCTCCTGTTCAGGAATGTTCACGGCCAATTCGATGAACTGCCTGACCGAAGCGCTCGGCCTTTCGCTGCCCGGCAACGGAACGATCCTCGCCACGCATGCGGCTCGTACCGACCTGTTCCGCAAAGCGGCCAAACTGATCGTCAAAAACGCGAACGAATACTATTTCAACGATAACGACGCCGTACTGCCCCGTTCGATCGCCACGCGGAAAGCATTCCTGAACGCCATGTCGATGGACATCGCGATGGGCGGTTCGTCGAACACGGTTCTGCACCTGCTGGCCATAGCGCAGGAGGCGGGCGTGGAATTCACGATGAAAGACATCGACGCGCTCTCGCGCCGGGTGCCGGTCATCTGCAAGGTCGCGCCGAATTCCCACCACCACATCGAAGACGTAAACCGTGCGGGAGGGATTATGGCGATCCTCGGCGAACTCGACCGCGCGGGACTGCTCGACACCTCGGTGCACCGAATCGATTATCCCGACCTGAAAAGTGCAATCGCCGCAAACGACATCCTCTCGGCTACTGCGTCGGAGGAGGCCAAAGCACGCGCGCTGGCAGCGCCCGGCGGCAAATTCAACCTGGAACTCGGTTCGCAGGACAATACCTACCCCGAGGCCGATACCGACCGTAAACAGGGCTGCATCCGCGACATGGAGCACCCCTATCTCAAGGACGGGGGGTTGGCCGTGCTGTTCGGCAACTTGGCCGAAGACGGCTGCATCGTCAAAACGGCCGGCGTAGACGCATCGATCCTCCGTTTCGAGGGCAAAGCCCGCGTATTCGAATCACAGGAAGAAGCATGCGAAGGAATCCTCTCAGGCAAGGTTAAAGCCGGCGACGTGGTGATTATCCGCTACGAAGGCCCCAAAGGGGGCCCCGGTATGCAGGAGATGCTCTACCCCACCTCCTACCTGAAAAGCATCAAAATCGACAAGCAGTGCGCACTGGTGACCGACGGCCGTTTCTCGGGAGGCACCTCGGGCTTGTCGATCGGACACGTATCGCCGGAAGCAGCCGCCGGAGGCAACATCGCACTTGTCCGCAACGATGATCCCATCCTGATCGACATTCCCAACCGCACGATCCGCATCGACCTTCCGGACAAAGAGTTGCTACAGCGCCGCAAAGAAATTGTCCGCTTCGAACCCGAAGGACGCGAACGAGTCGTCAGCAAGGCCCTAAGGGCCTACGCTAGCCAGGTCACTTCGGCCGACCGCGGCGGCGTCCGGGAAATTCGCTGAGCGCTTCACACCTGCGGGCTACTCCCCTCCCGTCCCCGGAAACACTCCGAAAACTTACCGGTACAAATTACAGCCAAGCCGTCCCGGTTGGTGCTAAAGGTATTTTGCCACTGTCCCGGACCTGCCAGACTGGCTGTCCAAACACCCTGAAGCCGGAACTCTCCCAGAGCTGAAAAGTTGTACGGAAAAGATTAGAATAAAAAGGAGATCAACATTTTGAAACAGTATGCAGATATGTCGAACCCACACAAGGTAAAAGGAGCGGAAGCTCTGCTGTTATCGCTGTTGGCCGAAGGCACCGATACGCTCTTCGGCTACCCCGGAGGTGCCATCATTCCGGTATACGATCACCTCTACGGCTATACCGACCGGCTGCACCATATCCTGACGCGCCACGAGCAGGGTGCGGTACATGCCGCGCAAGGTTACGCACGGGCTACGGGCCGGGTCGGTGTCTGCATGGCCACTTCGGGCCCCGGCGCCACGAACCTGGTCACCGGCATTGCCGACGCCATGATCGATTCGACGCCGCTGGTCTGCATTACGGCCCAGGTCGCAGCCGCTGCATTGGGTTCCGACGCTTTCCAGGAAGCCGACATCATCAGCATGACCATGCCCGTCACGAAATGGAATTTCCAGATTACCCGTGCGGAAGAGATTCCGGGAGCGATCGCCAAAGCCTTTTACATCGCCCGGTCAGGCCGTCCCGGCCCCGTAGTGATCGATTTCACGAAAAATGCGCAGAACGAAGATATGGTTTTCAGTTACACGCCCTGCGACTACCTGCGCAGCTACCAGCCGACGCCACCGCTGCAAGCCGCTGACATCACGCAGGCGGTAGAGATGGTCAATGCGGCTGAAAAACCCTTGCTGCTGGTCGGACAGGGAGTCAAACTCTCCGGCGGGGAACGGGCCGTGATCGCACTGGCCGAAAAAGGGGGAATCCCGATGGCGGAAACACTGATGGGCATTTCAGCGGTACCCAACGCCCATCCGCTTTTCGTCGGCAACCTAGGCATGCACGGCAACCTAGCTGCCAACGAAATGACCCAGCAAAGCGACCTGATCGTCGCCGTGGGCATGCGTTTCAGCGACCGCGTGACGGGAGACGTCAAGAGTTATGCTCCCCATGCCCGGATCATACATATCGACATCGATCCGGCGGAACTGAATAAAAACATTCCTGTCGCGCTGGCCGTCCATGCCGATGCGAAAGAAGCCCTCGAGGCCATGCTGCCCGGCATCCGGTACAAAGAACGCACGCAGTGGCTCGCCCTCGCAACCGCCAAACGGCGCGAGGAAGACGATACGGTCGTTCGCCATGACATGCACCCCCGGGGCGACGGCATCACGATGTGCCAGGCCGTGAGCGCACTGGCCGACGCCGAACACGGCGATGCCGTCATTGTCACCGACGTGGGGCAAAACCAAATGTTCGGGGCACGCTACTCGCGCTTCAACTCCACGCGCAGCTTCATCACCTCGGGTGGCCTCGGCACGATGGGGTTCGGGCTGCCCGCAGCCATCGGGGCAAAGCTCGGCATGCCCGGGCGGGAGGTGGTGGCCATCCTCGGCGACGGAGGTTTCCAGATGACGATACAGGAGTTGGGGACGATCAAACAGGAACAATTGGGCCTGAAAATCGTCGTGCTGAACAACTCCTATCTGGGTATGGTCCGTCAGTGGCAGCAACTTTTCCATGACCGCCGCTATTCGTTCACCCCGATGGACAATCCGGATTTCACGATGATCGCGTCGGCTTACGGCATTCCCGCCGACCGGGTCAGCGACCCGGCGGAACTCCCGGGCGCAATGCGCAAACTGGCCGACGCTCCGGGCCCCTATTTCCTCGAAGTGGTCGTCCGCCCCGAAGAGAACGTATTCCCGATGGTACCCGCAGGAGAATCGCTGTCAAACGTCATGTGCAAAGAGTAAAGTTATGGAACAGGAATATATCGTCATCGCTTTCACGGAGAATCAAATCGGTGTACTGAACCGCATCACGGGGCTTTACCTGCGCCGCAAAATCAACATCGAGAGCCTGAAAGTCTCGGAAAGCTCGATCAAGGGGATTAGTATGTTCGTTATTTCGGCTTTCACGACCCACGAGATCATCGAACGGCTCGTCAAGCAACTGCGCAATATTATCGACGTCATTCAGGTGGAGTTCTATTCCAACGAAGAGTTGATCACCCAGGAAATCGCCCTGTATAAAATCTCGGCTGAAATTCTGCGGCAAAGCGACACGGTAGACCGAATCATCCGGCAATGGAACGCCCGTTTCATCGAAATCAATCCCGCATACGTGGTGGTCGAGAAAACCGGGACGCGCGAAGAGATCGACCGCATGAGGGAAACGCTCGCAGAGGAGAAGCTGCTCGACGAATTCACACGCTCGGGCAGCGTCGTGCTGCACCGCGAATCGGTGGAAGAGAAACTGCAGGGGAAAATATAGGATATACAAACCCGGCAAGAGTGCACACCGATTCGATCCGGTATCTCCGGCTGCTTGCAAACGGATGCCGCTGCGTTTCCGGCAAGCAGACAGGGGAACGGGACCATTTAAAGTCTGGACAAACAAAGAAATAAACCAACTGTAAGATTAAATCTGAAAAATCATGGCAAAAATGAATTTCGGCGGCGTCGAGGAGAACGTTGTCACCCGCGAAGAGTTTCCGTTGAGCAAAGCGCTCGAAGTGCTTAAGGGCGAGACCATCGCCGTCATCGGCTACGGCGTTCAGGGACCGGGACAGTCGCTGAACCTGAAGGATAACGGTTTCAATGTGATCGTCGGCCAGCGCAAAAATTCGAAAACCTGGGACAAAGCTATCGCAGACGGCTGGGTTCCCGGGGAAACGCTTTTCGAAATCGAAGAGGCCTGCCAGCGGGCTACCATCATTCAATACCTGCTGTCGGACGCTGCCCAGATCGCCGTATGGCCTACTATCAAAAAGCACCTGACCGCCGGGAAAGCGCTCTATTTTTCACACGGCTTCGGCGCTACCTACTCCGAACGCACCGGCATCATCCCGCCGAAAGATATCGATGTCATCATGATCGCCCCGAAAGGTTCGGGTACCTCGCTGCGCCGGCTCTTCCTCGAAGGGCGCGGGCTGAACTCCAGCTATGCGATCCTGCAGGACGCTACCGGCAAAGCCTGGGATCGTGTCATCGCATTGGGTATCGGCGTAGGGTCGGGGTACCTGTTCGAAACTACGTTCAAAAAAGAAGTTTACTCCGACCTGACCGGTGAACGCGGTACGCTGATGGGCGCTATTCAGGGGATTTTCGCGGCACAATACCAAGTACTGCGCGAAAACGGACACACTCCTTCCGAAGCGTTCAACGAAACAGTCGAAGAGCTCACCCAGAGCCTGATGCCGCTGGTTGCTGAAAACGGTATGGACTGGATGTATGCGAACTGCTCGACTACTGCACAGCGCGGGGCGCTCGACTGGTGGAAACCGTTCCGCGATGCAACGTTGCCGGTATTCAAAAAGCTATACGCCGAAGTGGCTGCCGGCAATGAAGCCCAGCGTTCGATCGACAGCAACAGCAAGACAGACTACCGCGAAAAACTCGATGCCGAACTCAAAGAGATGCGTGAAAGCGAAATGTGGCAGGCCGGTGCGACGGTGCGCAACCTGCGTCCCGAACGCAACAAGTAACCTTACCAGGCATCTTCATGTAAAAACATCAAAGCCTGCCCGGATGAGCAGGTTTTGATGTTTTTATTATTCGATGTATCTATAAATAGAGACGATCGACAAAAAAGAAAATCGACCGGAAGCTAAAACCCTCCTTCAGGTTCCCAGCCGGAAAAAACACAGTAACCTGCGTACCATACGGTTATGCAAACCTATCCGGGAAGAGTGGAAATCGGAATTTTCTCCTTGATGCAAGGCGGCCTGGCCTGCTCCCATGGAAGCGGCTATGATCGGGTTCCAGAAGCGGGCCCGCCGTCGCCTGTTGAATCCATGGCAGCCAAACGGGACATGCCCTCCGTTCAACTGATAGCAAAGCCAAGGGTAGGTATCGAATGAAAAGTGCGCCGCCACTTCAACCGGAGGAATACTGAAATTCGGCTCCAGTTTGGGAGCTTCCACGGCAAAAAACACATCCTCATAATAGCGGGATTCGGCGACACGCTCCTTATAGTAAGCTACCCGGTCGGCATGGTCGGTCAGCAAACGATAGATCGTCCCGGTACGCCTGAGCGACAAACCGCCGTTGCCTACCTTATTCCGGACAATGTGCCTTTGATAATGGTTCTTTCCGCTCAACAGGCTTTTCAGCCGGGAACATACTTTATAAACCGGATTGGCATAAAGCGGACGGGAAGGCCAGGGGGCACCGATATAATCATATCCCCGGGCACACCACTGCGCCAGTTCGTCCCGGAAGACAAAAGCATCCGTCTGGTAAATCAGGATATATTCCCAATTCAGAAAACGCCGGTAAAATTCGGCCGACAGCATCAAGTGGTTGTAGCCGTAGCGTCCCGCAAAAAAAGAGGGATCGAAACTCTCTATCCTGCAAAACGGAAAACGCATCATGACCGGAGTCATATCGAGCCCTTCGGGAATCACAAACGTAATCGGATAGCCGCCCAACACAGCGAAACACCGCTCCAGCGACAACCATTCGTCAGGATTCAGTGCAGTGCGGTAAAGCGGAACAACCACATTCACGGGAGGGAGAGTCTGTTGCTTCAAGTGCTGGAAATTTAGGATAACGACAATACTTTACTCAGATGAGCGTGCAACTGGATCGGAGTCAGGTTCTGCCGAATGTGCCCTTTCCGGGCCACGGAAATCGTCCCGCGCTCTTCCGAAACGGCGATCACCAACGCATCGGTCACCTCGGAAGCGCCGAGTGCCGCCCGGTGCCGCATCCCGAATTCCGAAGGCACAACTTCACGCTCGGTTGAAGGGAGCACACACCGTGCCGCAGCGATCCTTCCGTTCGCAATCACGATCGCTCCGTCATGCAACGGTGAATTTTTGAAAAATATTGTTTTAATCAGGGCCGACGACACCCTGGCATCAATCGGTTCACCCCGCTCGATCAACGGATCGAGACTGATGCTGCGCCCGATCACAATCAGTGCGCCGGTCTTCGAAGCGGCCATATCCGCACAAGCATTCACGATCGGATCGATCCATTCCAACGCCCGGTCGATCGACTGGCGCGATTTGAACCACCTGCCGAAAAGCGTATTTTTTCGGTGTGAATACTGCGTTCCGAGCAACAACAGGAACCGCCGGATTTCCTGTTGGAACACCACGATCAGCGCGATCACGCCGACCCCGATGATCTGTCCCAGGATCATACTCAGCAACTCCATTTTCAACACTCTGACCACAATCCATAGCAGATATACGATCAGGATGCCGACCACGATCCTCAATGCGTTCGTACCCCGTGTAAGCCGGTAGATCTGGAACATGATCAGCGCGACCACGAGGATATCGATGATGTCGATCAGCGTTATGTCGATAAAGCCCATACGGGAACAAAGATAATAAAGTAATCATAAAAACGGCAACTGTTTTCACAATTGCCGTTTTGGTATGAAAATCGGACAGGTAACGAAAATCCCTACCCGCGTTGTTTCCGGTTGATCATGTCGTACGCGACCGGTGTGGCCACGAATACCGACGAGAAGGTACCCATCACGATACCGAACATCAGCGCGAAGATAAAGCCGCGGATCACCTCGCCGCCGAACAGGAAGATCGCCAACAGCACGACGAAAGTGGTTCCCGCCGTATTGACCGTACGGGCCAACGTACTGTTGATAGCGTTGTTGATGTTATCGCGTACGCTCCGTTTCGGATAGAGTTCCTGATACTCGCGAATACGGTCGAAGATTACCACCGTGTCGTTGATCGAGTAACCGATAATCGTCAGGATCGCAGCGATGAACGACTGGTCGATCTCCATATTGAAAGGCAACAGCCCATGCAGCATCGAGAAAATACCGATCGTGATGATCGCGTCGTGGGCCAGCGAGATCACACCGCCCATACCCCACTGCCAGCGTTTGAAACGCAGCATGATATAAATTCCGATGGCCAACAAGCTGAACAATACGGCGATAAACGAATTTACCGTAATATCGTGCGCCACGCTCGGGCCGACCTTGTCGGAACTGATGATGCCGTACGGACTGGTCTGGGTCGTCTGGAACTCGGATTCGGTCAATTTTTGGGTCATCAGCGGCGAAAGCGACTGGTAAAGCATCGATTCGATTTCGGCGGTCACATTGTCGCCCGCGTCGTCATACTTGTACTGCGTTACGATACGCATCTGGTTCTCCTTACCGAACTGCTTCACCTCGTAGCTCGAACCTTCGAAAACGGGCTGCAATGCTTCGCGCACCTCGTTGGCGGTCACGGGACGGTCAAAGCGCACGACGAAAGCACGTCCGCCGGAGAAATCGACGCCGTAACTCAGACCTCGGGTCGCCAGCGATACGACAGTCGCTACAACCAATGCAATGGAAATAATATAAGTGATGTGACGCAGTTTGATAAAGTCGATATGCGTATGGGCCAGGAAATTCTCCGTATACTTGTTCGAGAAGCGGATCTTCCAACCCTTGTTGAGCATTCCGGTAAAGATCAGGCGCGTGATGAAGATTGCGCAGAAGAGCGAGGTCAGGATACCGATGATCAGCGTCGTGGCAAAACCCTGAACAGGTCCCGTACCGAAAATGAACAGCACAATACCGGTAATCAGCGTGGTCAGGTTACCGTCGATAATGGCAGACATGGCGTTCTTGAAACCCTCTTTGAGCGACAGGGCCAAGCCTTTGCCCGCCCGGAGTTCCTCTTTCACGCGTTCATAGATGATCACGTTCGCATCGACGGCCATACCCATCGTCAATACGATACCGGCGATACCCGGCAGTGTCAGTACGGCTCCGAACGACACCAATACGCCCAGCAAGAAGAACAGGTTGCATATCAATGCAATACCGGCAACAAGGCCCGCCGTATTGTAATAGAAGATCATGTAAATCAGAACCAGGATGAACGCGAGGATAAACGACATCATACCGGCGTTGATCGACTCCTGTCCCAGCGACGGGCCGACCACGGTATCCTGGATAATCCGGGCAGGCGCGGGCAGTTTACCCGACTTGAGGACGTTGGCCAAGTCTTTCGCCTCCTGGATCGTAAAATTGCCGGTGATCGAAGAACGGCCGCCTTCGATCTCCTGGTTCACACGCGGAGCCGAGTAGACATAACCATCAAGGACGATCGCGACGCTGCGGCCGATGTTGTCGGCGGTCAGGCGAGCCCACGAACGGGCGCCGGCAGCGTTCATCACCATACTAACCTCTGCCGATGCACCGTGCTGCGAATATTCCTCGCGCGCCTCGGTTACGACACCGCCGTCGAGCGGAGCTTTGCCGTCGCGCGTATTGGCTTTGATCGCATAAAGATCGAAAATCGTTTCACCCGGATCGGAAGCCTTGATGCCCCACAGCAGTTTCACATCGCGCGGCAACAGCGCCTTCACCTGCGGCAGGTTCAGGTAACGGTTCACCGTAGCGGTATCGAACGACAATGCACGGCCCACTACCGGACCTGCACCGAGCTGCCCCTGCTGGTCAACGATCGGCTGCAGTTTTGCAAAAAGCGGGTATTGTGCACTCATCGCCGAAGTGTCATGCACCTCTGCGGCGGGTTTGTTCTGGGGTGCGAGGCTGTCCAGTTCTTTGAGCAGCGACGATTCCTCTTTGGCCTCTGTTTTGGCTACAGTGGAATCGGCGGCCAAAATGGCCTCCGCTGTCGTTTTGGCAACGCTATCCGTTGCACCGGCCAGGCTGCCGGCAGCCTGCAGGTCGCGGATCAGCGCATTGGCCTGTTCGAGGGCGGGATAAATCTCGTTGTTTTCGTAAGTGGCCCAGAATTCGAGGCTGGCCGTTCCCTGCAGCAACTTGCGGACACGCTCCGGCTCCTTGACGCCGGGCAATTCCACCAGAATACGGCCGGAATTTTCGAGGCGCTGGATATTGGGCTGTGCCACACCGAAACGGTCGATACGGTTGCGCAGCACGTTGAACGAGTTGGCAATGGCACCTTCTGCCTGCTCGCGCAGTACGCGGATCACCTGTTCGTTGGTACTGGCCGGGGTAATCACCTCGCGCAACTCGGGCGTATTGAAAATGTAGCACAGCTTGCCGCCGTCCGACACCTTCTCATAAGCCGAGGCGAAGAGCGTAATATAGTCGCTGGTGCTGCTTTTCTGGGCCTCCCGGGCCTGGGCGAGCGCCTGGTTGAACACCGGGTCCTTGCTGTCGTTGGACAGTGCGCGCACGACGTCTTCAACCGAAATCTCGAGCATGACGTTCATACCGCCGCGCAGGTCGAGACCGAGGTTGATCTCTTTCTCCTTGCACTCCTTGTAGTTGAACTTCACGAACCCGAGGTTATACACGGGCTGCGACTTGACGGAGTCCAGATAATTCTGCTCCTTGACCGGATCCCCGGCGGCATAACGGGCGGCTTGCTTCTCGACATGGCGCGTCACAAACGTGAACGAAAGCTGGTACGCGCAGGCTATTGCAAGAACAATCGCCAGAAATTTTAGTGCACCTTTATTCTGCATGTTGTTTGGATTTATATACTTTAAATGTTAACTCGTTCATTCACACAATGTGCATTTGGAGTGCAAATCTACACATTTTTTCATCAAATACAACCAAAAGGAAGCTTTTCAGCCGGTGAATTTTGCGCACCCGGAAGTACCGGGGCGGCGGGAACCGGGGAAATATGCTATATTTGTCAGGCACCATCTTTGCGCGAACCAAAGTAACCTAACCTTGACCGGATATGGAATTCGAGACCGTTCCCCGTTTTTTTGTCCTGCAATGGATCGAGAAGTACCTGTTTCAGTGGGGCTTCTCGGACGCCGCAGCCGACCTGATCACTTTTCTGGTAGCCTGCGGACTGGCCGTGCTGCTGCTCTGGCTGCTGAACTTCATCGGGACCTGGATACTGACCCATATCGTCGCACTGGCCGTACACCGCAGCCGCACGCTGTGGGACGATTTCCTGATGCGCCGCCATTTTTTCAACCGCATCATCAAGTGCCTCACCGGGGCTTTATTGCTCTTTTCGGCCCGAATCATCTTCGCAGGTTACAACCCGGCGGTCATCACCGGTATCGAAGTAACCGCGCGCGTCTTCATCACCGTTATGGGTGCACTGGCCTGCGGATCGTTCCTCGATGCGCTGAACGACGTCTATAACTCGAAACCGATCGCCAAGCAGAAATCGATCAAAGGGATCGTCCAAACGGCCAAACTGGTGATCTACATCATCGCAGGCATTATCGGCATCGCAATCCTGCTGCGCAAGGACCCGACCCAGCTGCTCGTCGGACTGGGTGCCTCGGCGGCCATCATGTCGCTCGTGTTCAAGGATACTATCCTGGGCTTCGTCGCATCGATCCAGATTTCGGCACAGGACATGATCCATCCCGGCGACTGGATCGAAATGCCGTCGAAAGGGGCCGACGGTGTCGTGACGGATATCAACGTAAGCAATGTAAAGGTGCGCAACTGGAACAATACGATCACCATGATCCCGATCTACTCGCTCGTCTCGGAAGCTTTCACCAACTGGCGCAGCATGGAAGAGAGCGCGGGCAGACAGTTCCGTCGACCGTTGTACTTCGACGTGACCAGCCTCGGCGAACTGACCCCGCAACAGGTAGAGGCCATCGAAAAACATCCGGCCGTCACGGCCGTTGCAATCAAGATGCAGCAAATTTTCAGGGAGACCAATACGGGACACGCCGTGCTGAATCTCGCCCTGTTCCGGTGCTATGCGCAAGCATACCTGAGCCAGCACCCGCAGATCGCCGCAGATCAGACGCTGATCGTACGCTACCTGCCTTTCGACGAAAACGGAATTAAACTCGAGCTGTACGGCTACTCTGCCGAAAAGCGATTCGCTTTCTACGAGGCGATCGTGGCGGATATAATCAACCACCTGTTCATCGCTGCGCCGGTCTTCGGGCTGAAATTCTACCAACGTCCGTCGGCATCGCAAAGCGCCGTACTGCTTGCCGGGACCGATGACACGGACAGGAACGATAGCCATGACACGCTCTTGTCCGGCAGTGCGCACTAAAAACAGGCAATCGGTATATATAAAAACATTCAAGGGGGCGCAACCGCACCCCCTCTCTTATTTACGATCCGACGAACGGGATCAGAACAGACAAACCAGTCTACACCGCTTTGGCATCATTCTCGGCGATGATACGCAGTGCACATTCAAGAATGCAGGAATCGTCGAGCGTTACCACGCCGCCGTCCGGTCCCTTCTCGATATGGATTCCGACGGGAGCGCCCGCCCCATCGAAATGCCTGCCTCCAAAATAATTCCTTACTTCATCCACACTCACTCCCACTTCCTCTGCAATGCGCTGCGAACTGCCACTGGGCAATTTGTCTTTGATCCTACGCAGCTCGTTGAATGTAATTACCATGATCCGTGAAGTTTTAGTTTATATTATGACCGCTCTGCGGTACCTTGTTGACTGTGTTTAAAAATACATGAAATAAAAATTAATTCAAAATATTTCACGATAAAAAACCGCTTCGGGACGAAATTCCGTGCCGTGTCGGACGATTTGTCAGGTGCAAATGTCATGCCTTCTGCCAAAGGCAGTCTCTCTGACAGTAAAACGGATGAAATGCCCCGTAATTGCCTCTTGGCACAAACATTGTTAAAAATTACGGCAAACTGAGCAACATACGATCAGATACGAGATAACACTAATATAGAGAAATAATAACTAATAAACCTGAGAAATATTATGGGAAAGATTATCGGAATTGACCTCGGAACCACGAACTCCTGCGTTGCCGTTATGGAAGGCAACGAGCCCGTTGTGATTCCCAACAGTGAAGGACACCGCACGACGCCGTCGATCGTGGCATTCGTGGACAATAACGAACGGAAAGTGGGCGATCCGGCCAAACGTCAGGCCATCACGAACCCCAAACGCACGATCACCTCGATCAAGCGTTTCATGGGCGAGACTTACGACCAGGTATCCAAGGAGATCGGCCGCGTAACCTATCCCGTCGTCAAAGGCGACAACAACACGCCCCGCGTAGAAATCGAAGGGCGCAAATACACGCCGCAGGAGATCTCGGCGATCATCCTGCAAAAGATGAAAAAAACCGCGGAGGACTACCTGGGCACCGAGGTGAGCGAAGCCGTCATCACGGTTCCGGCTTACTTCTCCGACTCGCAGCGCCAGGCTACCAAAGAGGCCGGCGAAATCGCGGGCCTGAAAGTACGCCGCATCATCAACGAGCCGACTGCCGCAGCACTGGCCTACGGCTTGGACAAAGCGCACAAGGACATGAAAATCGCCGTATACGACCTCGGTGGCGGTACGTTCGATATTTCGATCCTCGAACTGGGCGACGGCGTTTTCGAAGTGAAATCGACCAACGGCGATACCCACTTGGGCGGTGACGACTTCGACCACGTAATCATCGACTGGATGGCCGAAGAGTTCCAGAAACAGCACAACATCGACCTGCGCAAGGATCCGATGGCGATGCAGCGCCTGAAAGAGGCCGCAGAGAAGGCTAAGATCGAACTTTCGAGCGCCACCTCGACCGAGATCAACCTGCCGTATATCATGCCGGTGGACGGTATTCCGCAGCACTTGGTGATGACCCTTACCCGCTCGAAATTCGAACAACTGGCCGACAAGCTGATCCGCGACACCATCGAACCCTGTAAAAAGGCCCTCGCCGATGCAGGCCTCACGACCAGCGACATCAACGAGGTGATCCTCGTGGGCGGCTCGACCCGTATCCCGGCCATCCAGAAGGTAGTAGAGGATTTCTTCGGCAAAACTCCGTCAAAGGGCGTGAACCCGGACGAAGTGGTGGCCGTAGGCGCTGCGATCCAGGGCGGTGTGCTGACGGGGGAGGTAAAAGACGTGCTGCTGTTGGACGTCACCCCGCTGTCACTGGGTATCGAGACGATGGGCGGCGTGTTCACGCGCCTGATCGACTCCAACACGACGATCCCGACCCGCAAGAGCGAAGTTTTCTCGACCGCCTCGGACAACCAGCCGTCGGTAGAGATCCACATCCTGCAGGGTGAACGCCAGATGGCACGCGACAACAAAACGATCGGCCGTTTCCACCTCGACGGTATTCCCGCTGCACCGAGGGGTGTGCCCCAGATCGAAGTGACCTTCGATATCGATGCGAACGGCATCCTCAACGTATCGGCCAAGGATAAAGGTACGGGCAAGGAGCAGAAAATCCGCATCGAGGCTTCTTCGGGCCTGACCGAGCAGGAGATCCAGCGCATGCGCGACGAAGCGAAAGCCAACGAAGCGAAGGACAAAGAGGAGCGCGAGCGTGTCGACAAGGTAAATGCCGCCGACAGCATGATCTTCTCGACCGAGAAACAGCTCAAGGAGTACGGCGACAAACTGCCGTCGGACAAGAAGAGCGCGATCGAATCGGCTCTCGGGAAACTCAAAGAGGCCCACAAAGCCCAGAACCTCGCCGACATCGACAAGTACACCACCGAACTGAACAACGCTTGGCAGGCTGCTTCGCAGGACATTTACAATGCCCAGAATGCGGCGGGCAGCCAGGCCCAAGGTGCGGCCGACAGCGGAAACGCAGGTGCAGGTTCGGCAGGAAATGCCTCGGCAGGCAGCGGTTCGGCCAGCGGCGACAACGTAACCGACGTGGAATTCGAGGAGGTAAAATAACCCCGGACATACAACGACGACAAGAGGAACCTAAAAAGGTTCCTCTTTTTTATTGCTGGCCGGCCTGCGCAGTTATCCCGGAGCGATAAGCCGAGAGACACCGGAGACACTCATACACATCTCACGTACATACCTCACGGCCCTGCATATCGATCCGCAACGGGCGGCCCTGGAGTGTAACCTGCGCGAGCGAATCGTTCCCGAAATCGAAGGCATCCTCATACTGCAACGGAATCGCCACTTCGCCCGAATGGCGGATATAGCCGCAAAGACCGTCCTTGCGAACCAGCAGCAATTCCGACTCGCGCACATCGCCCATCCAGTCGTAAACCGGAGTGACCCGTTCGTCTCCGTTCCGGTCGTACAATCCGATCTTACCGTCGTAAGAGACACACGCGACTCCATGCCGGCAATCCCAGTCGATCGATTCATAAATGGGCGGCAATACTTCGCGCCCCTCTTTGTCGATCAGCCCGAACTGCCCGCCGACACAAACCACCGCGCGGCCCTCGAGGAAATCGTCGGCCCAATCGTACTGCAAAGGAATGGCGATCTCACCACTGCTGTGCAGATATCCCCATTTGGTTCCCTGCTGCACGCAGATCAATGCTTCCGCCATCGGCCCGGCCCAGTCATACGCCGAGAGATCGGTCGGACCCGGCACTGCGGGAATTTCAGTTTCGGCCGACAATGTTCCAACGGAGCCGACCGGTTCGGATGAAACACGAATCCGTTCCATTAACCTTGGCGGCAAGACAATCTCCGTGGGATCATCGGCCAAAGCCTCGAGTATCGCCGACAAATCCTCTCCCTGTGGCGGCGTATACCGGCTTTGCTGCAGCATTTGCGTAAGCTGCCGCATCGGGCCGCAACCCGGCTGGCGCGCCAGGTCGTCAAACAGGTGCAGCAGCGAGGAACGGAGCACCGGAGTACGGAAAACCGAATTGCCGTTGAGTGCGCGATAGGCCTCCGGCGATGCACTCAGCACGGTCAGTCCCAGCGCCAGGTTGGCCAATGCCACACGATCATCAGCCGCATGCTCCGCATAGTCGTCCATCTGCGGAACGCACATCGCTTCGTAATTGACAAGCCGGATCGCACCGCCGGGCATAACGATGATATTGGCGGGCTTCAACGCGCCATGCACGAGCGGTGTCCGCAACAACCAGGCTGCCATCCGGCAAAACTCCTTCCTCAGCGCCACAAGCGACGCCCTCTCCCCCCGGTCGCACACGCCTGCGAGAAAATCGCCGAGAAGCACCCCTTGCGGCCGCTCTGCCAGTACCATATCGACATAATGAAAGCGCTCCGACGCATCGAACAGCAGCATCTCCCCACCCCGGAACAAATATTCGGCGAGGTAAGGCGCACGCACCTGCTGCAGGTAAGCGGCCCGCTGCCGCGCCTGCACATTCCGGCGTTCATAATCTTTCAACGGAAATCGCAACTCATACGGGCGGCTGTTCCACCACACCCGGAAAACGGCAACCGCGCCGCCGCAGTGCAGGCTGTAATGCGGCTCCCCGTTTTCACTTTCAAGGTGAATCCCTTCCAGCGTTTTGAAGCGTCCCTCGGGATTGGCGAGGGTTTCGAGCAACTGATCGATTGAGGCTATCATAATTCCTAATCCATTAACGTGACTGAAACCGAACCGATATTCATCATGCCGATCAGGTCGGTCATCGACGCATTGTAACTGACGCCCCGGAACGTACCGGGCGCACAACCGCGCAACGCAGTGATATTTTCGTTATAGAGCGGGGGCATGACACTCGACATCCGGTACAGCAAACGGGCGTACCGCTGTTCCGGCAGTTCTTCTTCCGAAGCGGCGAAGACCACAGGGGTTTTGGTCAGGTCCGAAGAGATATGAATATTCATCAGCAGTGCATTGCCGTCGTCGGTACCCGTCCCGCGAATGCGCGCGGCGAGTTCGGACAACCCTTCCTCGTCGCTGTCCGACGCTTCGCCGTCGGTGATATTGAAAATCGCAGGCGGGTAACATTCGCGGTGATCCCGCACCGCACACCAGTCCCGGACCAGTTCGTACGCATGCAGCAGCGCGGCGTACATCGGTGTCTGTCCTTCGGCAAACGGCGCGATCCACTCCCGCTGTTCGACCACCGAAAAGAGCGTCCGCCCGTCGGGAAGCCGCCGCTCCCGTTGCACCTGCCGGCACGGAGTGTCGCGTTCATACAGTTCCGAAGGTTTGACGACCAAACGCTTTCCTTTGGACAGTAACGGCTCGACCCGCTCGCCGTGATACCCCAGCACCGCAATGTCGAAATAGTCGCGGTAACCCTCTTCGCGTCGGCTGCGATGCAGCAGCTCGCCGAGGAGCATATTAACGGTAGCGGCGACCGCCTCGGCTTTGGAAACCGTACGGCCGTACAGCGAGGTCGGCTCTTCCATCGAGCCGGACTGGTCGATCAAAATAACGAACAGCGCAGGGGATTTCCTGCTGATTCGGGCGGAATACATAACAGTGAGGGTAAAATTTTGATTTGTAAGTTACAAAATTTCCCCGAATCATTATTCCGTTTAGTCCGGAAATTCACAAGATTTAACTGAAAAACATACAACATTCGGACACAAAATACGCCTTACCCCCCGATTTTGCATCCGTCGCGGTCTATATAAAAATAATCTTCCTGCAACCGCACCTTGGCCCGGCCTTCACGAAAAGCTCCGGCAAAAGGATAAACGGGCGCCACCGATTCACGGCCGTCGGCATCGATAAAACCGTACAGCCCCTCGCGGCAAATCCGGGCACGCCCCTCGCGCAACGGCATCACCTCGGTGTATTCCGGGAAACGGCTCAGTATACGCCCGGTTACATCGATCGCCCGCCAGCATCCGCCGCCGCGTACCATGGCAATGCCTTCGGAGCAGGGCTGAGCCTCCTCCCAAAGCGGATACACAGTCCAGACGCCGCGATCGAGGTCGGCGTAACCGTACCGCCCGCCGTGACAGATCAACGCGCATGCCCGGTCACCATCTTCCACCACGTCGTACCCTGCCAGCAGTTCCAGTGCCCGGTCGCCGGTCAACGCCCGGAAAACGGCTCTGAGCCCCGCCACGGCCGGGACCGGAGCGTGCAACGCGCGCCACAAGGCCGCCAATTCGCCCTCCCCCGCATCAATCCAGTTCCGTCCCTGTTCCGCAAACAGTCCGGATGTACCGGCAGCCACTTCGGCGGCATTGAGGATCAGGTTCTCCCGATCGTTATACCGGTCATAAAGCCCGGGAGCGGCAGCAAGCGCATGCAGGCTGAGCGACAGGATCGCCAACGGATAGTCGTCGATATCCCGGTCGAAACAACGCTCGTCGCGCAGGGGATGCTGACAGGTCGGAGATCCGAGCACGACACTGCGTTCCCCGGCAAACTGCGGCAGGAACATGCCGTCCAGGTCGATCAGCCGCAGCTCTCCCGACGGCTCGACCAGAATGTTATCGGGTTTGATATCCCCGTGCGCATACGGTTGCTGCAACAGCCACAGGGCCATGCGGTCGAAACGTCCGGCCAGCAGGGAGAGCGCCTCCCGGTCCCCTGCCCCGCAAAGCCGGGCGACATGCCGTCCCAGCGTTTCGCCTTCGACCCACTCCGAAAGGACGGCCGGGAAATAGGCACCCCGCCCGTATTCATCGTATACGTAAAGTTCTTCCGGCAAATAACGGCACCGAACCAGATAGGGCACATCCAACGCTCCAACCGCGGCGCAAACCCGCCCGATCCGGCCACAGGGACGCGTATAACACTTCAGGGCATAATGGCCCATCCCTGTCATTCCCGAAAGAGCTTTTTCCTGAACCGGCAGTCCGACCTTGAATACCACGGAAAAATTCCCTGCGTGGAGCCGCAATTCACCATAAGGATTCCGCAACGGCACAACGTCCCGCAACGTACGGAACAGGCCCTGCGGATTGGCCAGGCTTTCGATGTATTGACCTACGGTGGGAAAACGCATGAAAAAAACTTGAATGACCTACTATACGGTAAACAAAAAAATATGGAACGCCGCCGGGACGTTTCATAAAGGTAATGAATTTGCCGGTTCCGGCAACTTTTTCTGCGATCACATGCCTGCTACAGAAATACCCTGCGTTCTGCACTCCGTAGTGCAGCGTGCTCTATATCCTGCACACCCTGCGCCGCATACCGTGAACCCGGTACAAGAACAGAAAAAACTACTCGTTCATGATCTTGTTCTGCAGGTTGATGCTCTCGAGGTGGATCGCTTCCATAATCGTCTTGAGGAATTCCGCACTCAAACCGAGCTGTGGAGCCTGGGCCATCGCTTTATCCAGGATACTGCTCCAGCGACCGCCCTGCAGTACCGCCACATTATTCTGTTTTTTGACGCGCCCGATCTGCTCGGAGACCCGCATCCGGTTGCTGAGCAACTCAAACAGTTCGGCGTCGATCTGGTCGATCTGACGGCGCAAACCGGCCAACGCATCATGGAACTCGGGCGTATCGGCCGTCGACTGCCTCCAGACGATACTACGCAACAGCGTTTCGAGATCCGACGGCGTCACCTGCTGCGAAGCGTCGCTCCAGGCCTTGGCCGGACAGATATGGCTTTCGAGAATCAGTCCGTCGTAGTAAAGGTCCGCACTTTTCTGAGCCACCTCCTGCAAGTAGGTACGGTTGCCGCAAATGTGCGACGGATCGCAGATCATCGGCAACTCCGGCATGCGGCTGCGCATCTCGATGGCAAGGTGCCACATCGGGTTGTTGCGGTAGAGCGAAGCCCCGTAAGCCGAAAACCCGCGGTGGATCAACCCGACGTTTTTGATACCCGCATTCCGGATACGCGTCACAGCGCCTACCCACAAGTCGAGATCGGGCGTCATCGGGTTCTTGACCAACACCGTGATATCGGTTCCCTTCAGCGCATCGGCAATCTCCTGAACACTGAACGGATTGCCCGTGCTACGCGCACCGATCCAGAGCATGTCGGCCCCGAATTCGAGCGCTGCCTCGACATGCTTGGCCGTAGCTACCTCCAGACCGAACGGCAGCCCCGTCTCCTTGCGCGCTTCGCTCATCCAGGCGAGCCCCTTAAGGCCCACGCCTTCGAACGATCCGGGTTTCGTACGCGGTTTCCAGATGCCGGCCCGAAGCACGTCCACCATGCCGGTAGCGGCGATTTGCTTACAAGTTTCTATGGTTTGTTCCTCGGTTTCCGCACTGCACGGCCCCGATATGATCAGCGGCCGTTTTGCCTTTAAATCAAATGTTTTCATCGTCTCTGTTTTATCTCTGTCCTAATTGTTCCCTGAAAGTTTTTCCGCCGCTCTACGCAACCCCGTTCACCAGACCGGAGTCCCGTCCGCCGTGGCTTATCCGTTTATCTCAGCCATTTACCGCAACCGGGTTTGCGTATCCGGCCAGCGCCCCACGAAGTGGTTACGGCAATATCCGTTTGATCGAATTGGCACGCACCATCAGGCTGCGCAATCCTTCGACATCGTCCTTCTCGATCATGCGGCGGAAAATCTGCAACTGGTGGATATGCTCCCGCAACACGTCGAGGATATTGTATTTGTTTTGCATGAAAATCGGAATCCATGTCGCAGGCGAACTCTTGGCCAGACGCACCGTGCTTTCGAAACCGCCGCCCGCCAAATCGAAAATATGCTCTTCCTCGCGCTCCTTCTCCAAAACGGTCAGCGCCAACGCGAACGATGTGATGTGCGAGATATGGCTCACATAAGCGGTATGCGTATCCTGTTCCTCGGCGCTCATGTATTTAACCGGCATCCCAATCTCGGCATAGATGCGTTCGACCGATTCTAATGCATCGGGATCGCTCGCCTCGCGGTCGCAAATCACGACCGTGCGACCGGCAAAAGCCCCGTGCACGGCCGCCTCGGGACCGCTGAACTCGGTACCCCACATCGGGTGCGTCGCCACAAAGCGGCCCCGGCGCGGGTGTTGTGCGATCACCTCACAAAGCTCCTGCTTGGTCGATCCCATATCGATCACCACCTGGCTATCGTCCACCAAATTCAGCACTTTGACCGCCAGCAGCGGGATCGAACTGACCGGAGTGGCCAATACGATCAGGTCCGCCCCGGCCACTGCCGCGGGTAACTCTTCGAAACGGTCGACCAATCCGAGTTCCAACGCCTTGTTGCGGTTCGGTTCCGAATTATCCACGCCGACCACTTCGGCTGCGAGCCCCTTCTCTTTGAGTGTAAGTGCGAACGATCCGCCAATCAGCCCTACGCCGACCACGGCGATCTTCATCTGTTTATCCATTTTTCCCTTTTCCATCGTCTGCCAGAGGTTCTGCACCTCCATTACAACCTAACTCCAAGCTGAACTCTTACATTTTCTCCCGAATGCGCTGTTTGGCCCGTTCGAGCACTTCGACCGGCGAACAGAGGCTGATGCGGATATAATTGTTACCCTCCGAACCGAAGATGCCTCCCGGGGTGATAAAAACGCCGCAACCGTAGAGCAACTTGTCCGAAAACTCGAAACAATCGCCCGCGCCTTCGGGCAGGCGTCCCCAGACGAACAATCCCGACTGGGGCTTGGCATAGCTACAACCGATCAGATCGAGCAGTTCGAAACCTTTCACCTCGCGTTCGCGGTAAACCGCGTTCAGCGAACGGTACCACTCCTCGTCCAGGTCGAGCGCCTCGGCCGCCGCAGCCTGCATCGGATAAAACATGCCCGAATCCATATTGCTTTTGAAACGGATCACTTCGTCTATCCGCTCAGGAGCCCCGGCCAGCATCCCGATTCGCCAGCCGGCCATGCTGTGGCTCTTGCTCAGCGAATTGAGCTCTAGGGCCACCTCTTTCGCACCGTCCGTCGCCAACAGGCTTTCCGGATGCTCGTTACGGATAAAGCTGTACGGATTGTCATGCAGCAACAGGATATTATGCTTACGGGCAAAAGCGACCAGGTCGCGGAACAATCCTTCACGCGGTGCGGCACCGGTAGGCATGTGCGGAAAATTCACGATCATGATCTTCACGCCGTCGAGCCCGCCGCATTCGATCTCAGCGAAATCGGGCATCCAGCCGTTCTGCTCGCGAAGCAGGTAATCGACACAAACGCCTCCCGAAATCGTTGCGGCGGAGCGATAGGTCGGATAACCGGGATTGGGGATCAGCACCTTATCGCCGGGGTTCAGGTAAGTCATACAAACATGCATGATACCCTCTTTCGAACCGATTAGCGGCAGGACTTCGGTCACCGGATCGAGCGTCACGCCGTAAAAGCGGTTGTACCACCGGGCAAAGGCCTCGCGCAGGATTGCCGTGCCTTTGTACGGCTGGTAAGCGTGCGTCCCGGGCTTGGCGGATTCGGCCGCCAGCCGTGCGATCACCTTCGGATGCGGAGGTTGGTCGGGACCGCCCACGCCGAGGCTGATAATATCCTGTCCCGCTGCGCGCATCTGGTCGATCTCCCGTAATTTTTTCGAAAAATAATATTCGCCTACCCCTGAAAGGCGTCCGGCTAACGCTATCTGTATCGGTTTGTTTTCCATGATCGGAACTTTTATTCGCTTTCGTATCTCTTTATTAATGCTAATCATTCAGGCACCGCATGCGTATCCATGCATCTGCCCGGCAACGCCCGTCCCGGGATCAGGAGTGTGTCGAAATTCCCCTTTTATACACACCGTAAACATGCAACTGCTGTGAATTACGCTCCATATCGGCCAACACCCGGTCGTACTCCTCCATACTGTCGAACTCCATATCGATATGGAACATGTAATGCCAAGGTTCGCTGGGAATCGGCGACGACTGCAGCTTGGTCATGTTGATCGTACTGTTTTCGATCGCGCGCAGCACACGCATCAACGAACCGTGCTCGTGATCGGTCTTGAAACAGAGCGAAGCTTTGTCGGCCCTGGACGGAAGCGGCTGGCCCGCAGGACGCAGCAGCAAAAAACGGGTGTAGTTGTTCTTGATCGAATGAATGTCGGGCACAACGATTTCGAGCCCGAACAACTCTGCGGCCAGATCGCCTGCGATGGCAGCCGCATTGCGTAATTTATGCTCGGCGATATGCCTGGCGCTAAGGGCCGTATCTTCGGTTTCGACCAGTTTCCAGCGGTGTGCGTCGAGGAAATCGACGCATTGCAACAGCGCCATCGGGTGCGACTGGACCTCTACGATATCCCCCAACTCCACGCCGGGGAGTACCATCAGGTTCTGGCGGATATGCAGGTAATATTCGCCCACGATCTGCACGCGGGCGTTATGCAGGATACCCAGGTTCGGCAGGATGGTGCCGGCGATCGAGTTCTCGACGGCCATCACGCCGTAATCGGCCTCACCGGTCTCGACCTGGCGCGCCACTTCGCGAAACGTCGCGCAGGGATGGATCGCGATATCCGTTCCGAGGCAGCGGTGCGCCACAATGTGGTGGAAAGATCCTTCGTACCCCTGTATAGCGACTTTAAGTTGTCCTTTCATCTTGTTTTTCCCTTTGTCATCGGTCGGTCCTCCGCCCGGGCCGTACCCCACAAAAAATCCCGGCCTTGGGTAAGGACCGGGATCGATATAGTTTCATCAAATGATTCGTTCGCTATTAACAATGCAATCCCAGTCCGCTTTTGGTAAAGTAGAAATAAAAATAATAACCAAAAAAAGGCGAATACTGGCCCATCGTTAATTCGTTACATGGTTTTCAACTGCGCAAATGTACATAAAAATGGATAAAAACAATCTTTTTTCTAAAAAAATTACATCCGTAGACCTCGAAGCTACTCCCCGTCCGGTCCATCCGCGTCATAATCCTCCAGTTGGGCCGGAAGCGATTTGGAAGCCTTCACCTGCAATTCGCGCAGTCTCTCGGCACGTCGTATCAGGTTTCCGCGCCCGGTTTTGAGTTGGTTCATCGCCTGTTCATACTTGCCCGTAGCCGCACCGAGGCTGCGGCCCAGATCGAGCAGCGTTTCCGAGAAGCCGACGAACTTGTCGTACAGGTTAGCCCCTTCAGTGGCAATCGCCAGCGCATTTTTGCTCTGCCCGTCACGTTTCCACAGGTCGTCCACGATCTTCAGCAGTGCGAACAGGTTCGTCGGGCTGCTGATAATCACCTTACGGTTGTAGGCATCGCTCCACAGCGCGCTGTCCTGCTGCATCGCCAGCAGGAAGGCAGGTTCGTTGGGAATGAACATGATGACAAAATCGGGCGACACGCTTTTATTTTGGCCGTTGAGCAGTGTCTGGTACGATTTGCCCGCCAATTCGGCAATGTGGCTGCGCACCGAACGGACATGCTCCTTCACCGCACGCTGCTGCGCTTCGGGTGCATCGGTTTCGCTGTAAGTCACATAAGCCGTCAGCGACACTTTCGAATCGATAACGATCTGCTTGCCCTCGGGCAGGTTCAGAATCACGTCGGGCCGTAAATTGGCTCCGGTCTCATTATCCTTGATATTCTCCTGGGTCTGATAATGCACCCCTTTGATCAGGTTCGAACTGTCGAGGATCGTCTCGAGTATCATTTCGCCCCAGTCGCCCTGCACTTTCGAATTACCTTTGAGCGCGGCGGTCAGGTTATTGGCCTCCTGGCTCATGCGCAGGTTCATCTCGTTGAGGTGCCGGATCTCCTCTTTGAGCGAAAAGCGCTGCTGCGCCTCTTTTTCGTACACCTCCTCGACTTTTTTGCGGAACCCCTCTATATTGTCGCGGAACGGCTTAAGCAACAGCTCCAGCGATTCGCGGTTCGTCTGCTTGAACTGGTTACTCTTCTCCTCGAGTATCTCGGCGGCGAGATTCTTGAACTCCACGCGCTGCCGCTCCTGCAGGGCCGTCAACTCCTCTTTCTGGCGTGCAAGCGCCTCGTCGCGCGCCGCGAGTTTCTCCGCCAGGGTAGCCTGGCGTACCGCCGCTTCGGTCAGTTGCACCGCCTGCCCGGAGAGCTGGTCACGCAACGTCCCGACCTGCTCTTCACGCTGAGCCGCCTCCTGCCGCAATGTTTCGCGTTCGAGAGAGAACCGCCGCAAAACCGGACGGTAAGCCAACACCGCCCCGGCCGCCCCTACGAGCAACCCTATCAATACCCACAATACCGTCATATGATCTCTGTTGAATCGGCAGCCCAATTGCCCATACCTTTTACAAAAATAGTGAATTTTGCCGATTTTTGATGTACCTTTGCCGATACCCTGAATTATATGGATAAAACCCCGCAGCGCCGGACGTTGCGGTACAAATGTTAGGCAATATGTCAAGAATCATATCACCTTCGGTCCTGTCGGCCGATTTTCTCCACCTGGGCCGCGACACCGAAATGCTCAACCGCAGCGAAGCGGAATGGATCCACATCGACGTGATGGACGGCGTGTTCGTCCCGAACCTTTCGTTCGGATTTCCCGTGCTCTCGGCCATCCGCAAGGTCACCACGAAAGTGCTCGACACGCACCTGATGATCGTTGAACCGGAACGCTACATCGAACGCTTTGCAAAAGCGGGCGCCGACATCATCACGATCCACATCGAAGCGACCGAAGACCTTCCGGCAGCCATCCGCACGATCAAGACCTGCGGCGTGAAAGCCGGCGTCTCGATCAAGCCGAAAACGCCTGTTTCAGCCATCGTGCCCTACCTAGACGATCTCGACCTGGTGCTCATCATGAGCGTCGAACCCGGTTTCGGCGGTCAGTCGTTCATCGAAGGTTCGACCGAGAAGGTGGCCGAGCTACGCCGTGAAATCGACCGTTGCGGTTCCGATACCGTGATCGAAATAGACGGCGGCATCACGCTTGGAAATGCAGGGGAGCAGTTCACCGCCGGATGCGACGTACTGGTGGCCGGCAATACGATTTTCGGCTCGGACGATCCGACACGAACCATCCACGACCTGCTGCGGGCCTGAAACAGGAATTTCCATCGGGGCGGGATTGCCATCGGAAAGGCCGGATCAATACGTAACGCCCGACCGGGCTCCGCCCCTCATGTTGTACCCCATAACCACGCTATATATCCATGATTTCAGTAGACAACCTCACCGTCAGCTTCGGCGGCTGGGATCTGTTCAAAGACATATCGTTCCTGATCAATCCGAAAGACCGTATCGGCCTGGTCGGCAAAAACGGCGCGGGCAAATCGACGATGCTCAAGGTGCTCACCGGCGAACAGCCGCCCTCTTCGGGAGGCGTCTCGCGTAACGGTGACTGCACGATCGGTTACCTGCCCCAGCAGATGAAAGTGGCCGACACGACCACGCTGTACGCCGAAACCGAAGCGGCTTTCGGCGAGGTGATCGACCTCGAAAAGGAGATCGCCCACCTGACCGAGCAGATTACCGTACGTACCGACTACGAGAGCAAGGAGTACGAGACACTGCTGCACCGGCTCAACGACTGCAACGACCGCTTCCAGATTCTCGGCGGCCTGAACCGCGAAGCCGAAATCGAGAAGACGCTGCTCGGGCTGGGTTTCAAACGCAGTGATTTCACACGTGCGACAAGCGAATTCAGCGGCGGCTGGCGCATGCGCATCGAGTTGGCGAAACTGCTGCTGCGCCGTCCGTCGCTCTTCCTGCTCGACGAGCCGACCAACCATCTCGACATCGAAAGTATCGAATGGCTCGAAAGCTACCTCAAAGAGTATAACGGCGCGGTGGTACTGATCTCGCACGACCGCGCGTTCCTCGACAACGTCACCACGCGCACGATCGAAATTTCGCTCGGCAAGGCCACCGACTACAAAGTGCCTTACAGCCGCTATGTGGAACTGCGCAACGAACGCCGCCAGCAGCAGATGGCCGCCTACCTCAACCAGCAGAAGATGATCGAGCAGACCGAAGATTTCATCGAGCGCTTCCGCTATAAGCCGACCAAATCGAACCAGGTGCAGTCGCGCATCAAGCAACTCGAGAAGATCGAGCGCATCGAGATCGAAGAGGAAGACCTCGCCACGCTGAACATCAAATTTCCGCCCGCTCCGCGCTCGGGACAGGTGGTCGTCGAGGCGAAAGAGGCCGGCAAGAGTTTCGGGGAAAAGCACGTCTTTTCGGATGCGACCTTCACCATCGAAAGGGGAGAAAAAGTGGCGCTCGTCGGCCGCAACGGGGAAGGCAAGACGACCTTCGCCCGGCTCGTGATCGGCGAGAGCGAACCCTCGCGCGGAGTGGTACGCGTCGGACACAACGTACATATCGGCTACTATGCGCAGAACCAGGACGACCTGATGAACGGCGACTTCACAGTTTTCGACACGCTGGACCGCGTCGCGGTAGGCGACGTACGGACAAAATTGCGCGACATTCTCGGGGCATTCCTGTTCCGCGGCGAAGACATCGACAAGAAGGTGAAGGTGCTTTCGGGCGGCGAGCGGGCCCGGCTAGCGATGGCACGGCTGATGCTCGAGCCCTACAACCTGCTGGTACTCGACGAGCCAACCAACCACATGGACATGCGCTCGAAGGACATCCTCAAAAACGCCCTGCAGAAATACAACGGCACGGTGATCGTCGTTTCGCACGACCGCGAGTTCCTCGACGGACTGGTCGATAAGGTCTACGAGTTCCGCGACGGCCGGGTAAAAGAGCATCTGGGCGGCATCTACGACTTCCTGCGCGACCGCCAGCTGGAATCGATGCGCGAACTCGACCGGGCCAATTCGTCCGCTGCGGTAGCCGCCCAGAGTTCCGGACCGGGAACGAATCCGGTTCCTGGCAACAGAAGCAAAGGTACTGCGGGCAAGTCCCCCGCGAACGGAGCAACCTCACCGGCGAAACCTGCCCTGTCGGGCAAAGAGCTTTACACGCTCAAACGCGAAGCGGACAAACAACTGCGCAAAGCCGAACGCGACGTGGAGCAAGCCGAAGAACAGATCATGGCGCTCGAAAAACAGATCGCCGGGATGGACAAACAGATGGCAGACCCCGCTGCCCACGGTATCGACCTGAGCGACGGCACCCTTTACGCCCAGTACAACGAACTGAAAGACCAACTTTCCAAACTGACCTACCGCTGGGAAGAGCTGAACATCGAATTGGAAAACGCACAGGAAGCGGTGGCCGAGTTCCAATAAACCGGCGGCAAAACGACTATACACGCCAAAACAGCACAAGAGGCGCTTTTACAACATTACCGCGCAAACGCGAAAGGCAGGCCGCATATACCGAACGGAGTCCCGCCGCACTGACATAACAAATACGATGGAAAAGAAAAACATCCTGTTCGGACTGCGCCCGATCATCGAAGCGATCGAAGCGGGCCGCGAGTTCGAAAAAATTTACCTGAAAAAGGGAGCGGACGGCGTACTGCTCAACGAACTGGCCGAGCTGTGCAAAGAGAAGCACATCCGCGTGCAATGGGTGCCGGTCGAAAAGCTGAACCACCTTACGCGAAGCAACCACCAGGGCGCCGTGGGCGTCACCTCGGCCATCGAATATGTCGATGTGCATGAAATGCTCGCCGAAATCCCCGAAGGAGAGACACCACTGCTGGTCATTTTCGACGGGGTGACCGATGTGCGCAATTTCGGTGCCATCGCCCGCAGCGCCGAATGCGCCGGAGTGCACGGGCTGATCATGCCGGTCAAAAACTCCGCACCGGTCAATGCCAACTCGATGAAAACCTCGGCAGGTGCCCTGAGTATCATCCCGGTAAGCCGCGTAGGCAGCATCCGCAACACGATCAGAATCCTGCAAAATGCCGGGTTACAGATCGTAGCGGCCTCGGAAAAGAGCGAGCTTCCGCTTTACAAAGCCGACCTGAACAAACCCACTGCACTGGTGCTGGGCAGCGAAGACACGGGTATTTCGAAAGAGGTGCTCAAAATGTGCGACGTCCAGCTGGCCATTCCGCTGAAGGGAACCATCGAGTCGCTCAATGTCGGAGCCGCCGCCGCTGTCATGCTGTTCGAAGCGGTGCGCCAGCGGAGCCTTTAAACACCCGTTCGGCGGCGATCCGCTTCCAGACAACGCAGTCCCCGGGATGTAACCCCAATCATACGGCCGGAACAACCCGTCGTTAATTCAAACGAAAGTCGAAAACGAAAATGAAACAAGAGGAATTATACCAGAACGCCGTCACGTTGTTGCAAAGCCTGATCCGTACCCCGTCTCTGAGCAAGGAAGAGGATGCAACGGCCGAACTGCTCGCCAGCTTCCTGCAGGGACACGGCGTGGCGATCCACCGCAAAGGCAACAACGTCTGGGCATTCAACCGGCATTACGACCCGGCCAAACCGACCATCCTGCTCAATTCCCACCACGACACCGTCAAGCCCAACACGGCTTACACGCGCGACCCGTTTTCACCCGAGATCGAAGGGGACCGGCTGTACGGGTTGGGCAGCAACGACGCGGGAGCGAGCGGCGTGTCGCTGCTTGCGGCATTCCTGCACTACTACGACCGCAGCGACCTGAAATACAACCTCTGCGTGGCGATTACGGCCGAAGAGGAAAACAGCGGTTCGGGCGGACTCGAAAGCATCATTCCCGACCTGGGCCCGTTGGAATTCGCGATCGTGGGCGAACCGACGCTGATGCAACTGGCCATCGCCGAACGAGGCCTGATGGTAATCGACTGCACGGCGCACGGCAAAGCGGGACACGCCGCACGCGAAGAGGGGGACAATGCCATCTACAAAGCGATGCGGGACATCGAATGGTTCCGGACCTACCGTTTCCCGAAGGAATCCGACCTGTTCGGAGCAGTCAAAATGAGCGTTACGATCATCTCGGCGGGTTCGCAGCACAACGTCGTCCCGGCGCAGTGCCGTTTTACGGTAGACATCCGCGTGACCGACCGCTATACGAACGAAGAGGTGTTGGAGATTATCCGGGAACATGTACAATGCGAAGTGACGCCGCGCTCGACCCGGCTCAAGCCGTCAAGTATTCCGCCGTCGCATCCGATCGTACAGGCCGGTCTGGCCCTCGGCCGTACGACGTACGGTTCACCGACCACTTCGGACCAGGCCCTGCTCGACATCCCGTCGCTGAAACTGGGTGTCGGCGACAGCGCCCGCTCACACAGCGCCGACGAGTTCGTGCACCTGAGCGAAATTCGCGAGGGAATAGAACTCTACATCGAAATGCTGAAAGCGGTTTTGTAACTCCGTCTTTTCGCATTACCTCTAAGGTATAACACAAAGGAAATAAAACCTGCTTCATTCCTGACCTTCGGCAACTCGCCGCAGCAACGGATAACAGGCCCCTAAAACGACAGTCAAATACGCAATAACACTAAAGAAGATCAACAGATGAAACTGTGGCAGAAAAACACCGATGCCAATCAGGCGGTCGACCGGTTCACGGTGGGACACGACCGGGAGATGGACCTCTTTCTGGCCGAAGCCGACGTGCTCGGTTCGCTCGCACATACGCGCATGCTCAACTCGATCGGATTGCTCGGCGACGAAGACCTGCAGGCCGTGCAGCGCGAACTAAAGAAAATTCATGCCGACATCGTAGCCGGACGCTTCACGATCGACGAAGGTATCGAAGACGTCCATTCCCAGGTGGAGTTCCTGCTCACCGAACGGATCGGCGACGCGGGCAAGAAGATTCACAGCGGACGTTCGCGAAACGACCAGGTACTGGTCGACCTGCGGATTTTCCTGCGCCGTCAAATCAAGGAGATCGTCGAGGACGTGGAGAGCCTGTTCCGCCTGTTGCAAAGCCTTTCCGACAGATACAACGAGGTGCTGATGCCCGGCTACACGCACCTGCAGATCGCCATGCCCTCTTCGTTCGGGCTGTGGCTCGGCGCTTACGCCGAAAGCCTCGTGGACGACACCGAAATGTTGCATGCCGCCTACCGCATTTGCAACAAAAACCCGCTCGGCTCAGCGGCCGGTTACGGCTCGTCGTTCCCGCTCAACCGCACGATGACCACCGAGTTGCTCGGCTTCGACACGCTGAGTTACAACGTGGTATACGCCCAGATGGGACGCGGGAAAACCGAACGGATCATGGCGCAGGCCATGTCCTCGGTAGCCGCCACGCTGGCCCGGCTTGCGATGGACAATACGATGTTCCTGAACCAGAATTTCAATTTCATCTCCTACCCGGCCGAACTAACCACCGGATCGAGCATCATGCCGCACAAGAAAAACCCGGACGTATGGGAGTTGATCCGCGGCAAGTGCAACCTGATCCAGGGACTGCCCAACCAGATCGCAATGATGACGACCAACCTGCCCATCGGCTACAACCGGGACCTCCAGCAGCTCAAAGAGGTACTCTTCCCGGCAGTTGCAGAACTCAGGAGTTGTCTCCAGATGGCGCATTATATGCTCGAAAACCTTTCGGTCAAAGAGGATATCCTCAACGACCCGAAATACGACTACCTGTTCAGCGTCGAGGTGGTGAACGACCTCGTGTTGCACGGCACCCCGTTCCGGGAAGCTTACAAAAAAGTTGGGCTGGACATCGAGAACGGAACTTTCAAGGCACCTCACACCGTACATCATACACACGAAGGCAGCATCGGAAACCTCTGTACCCAGCAGATCGCCGCGCTGATGGACGCTCAACTCGCCCGGTTCCATTTCGAACGCGTCGAAGCGGCCGAAGCGGCACTGGTCCAACCCTAACGCCAGCTATCGGGGACAGTGCATCCTACCCCAGACCGGGAAAACGGCCGCACAGGCAATAAATCTACAGAAAAGCCGATAAAACCGAGCGTCATCCCTCCCTGACACTCCGGCATACCAACCTAAACTTTTATTTTCCGACACCGATGAAACGAACACAGCTGATTTCCGCCTTTCTGAGTCTGGCGGCCCTGTGGGGAGTCCAGACAGGAAGTGCCGCCGCCCAGTCCGCGGCAAACGCCAAACCCGCCTATCTAGATGCCCGGTGCCCGGTCGAAGAGCGGGTCGAAGACGCCCTCGCGCGCATGACCCTCGAAGAGAAGGTAGCGCTGTGCCATGCACAGTCGAAATTCAGCTCGGCCGGCGTTCCGCGCCTCGGGATCCCCGAAATGTGGATGAGCGACGGACCGCACGGCATCCGTGCCGAAAAGTTGTGGGACGAATGGGACGACGCGGGATGGACGAGCGACTCTTGTACGGCATTCCCAGCCCTTACCTGCCTTGCCGCGACATGGAATCCGACCCTGGCCGACACTTACGGACAGGCGGTCGGCGAAGAGGCCCGCTACCGCAACAAAGCCGTGTTGCTGGGTCCCGGAGTCAACATCTATCGCACGCCGCTCAACGGGCGCAACTTCGAATACATGGGCGAAGATCCTTTCCTGGCCTCGGCCATGGTCGTTCCGTACATTCAGGGCGTGCAGCGCAACGGTGTAGCGGCCTGTGTGAAACATTTCGCGGTGAACGATCAGGAGACGGACCGGTTCAACGTCGAGGTCAAAATCGACGACCGGACGCTGCACGAAATCCATCTGCCGGCTTTCAAAGCCGCCGTTCACGACGGTGGGGTATGGGCCGTAATGGGTTCCTATTCGATCTACAAAGGCCAACACTGCTGCCACAACCAATACCTGCTGCGTGACCTGCTCAAACGCGACTGGGGCTTCGACGGCGTCGTGATCTCGGACTGGGGTGGTACGCACGACACGCGTGAGGCGGCGCTCAACGGACTAGACATGGAGATGGGATCGTGGACCAACGGGCTCACGCTCAGCTGGAGCAATGCATACAACGAATATTTCCTTGCCGATCCGTTCCTCGAGCTGCTTCGTTCAAAAGAGATCGACGAAGAAATCGTCAACGACAAGGCACGAAGGATCCTGCGGCTGATGTTCCGCACGACGATGAACCCGGACCGACCTTACGGCTCGTTCGCGACAAAAGAACACGCACTGATTGGCCGGAAAATCGCCCAGGAGGGTATCGTCCTGCTGAAAAACCAGGACAACCTGCTTCCGCTCGACCCAAAACAACCGCGCAGGATTCTCGTGGTCGGGGAAAATGCCAAAAAGATGATGACGCTCGGCGGCGGAAGTTCCGAACTGAAAGTAAAATACGAAATATCGCCCCTGCAGGGTATCGAGAACTATTTCTCCCCTGCATCCCAGGTGACTTACGCCGAAGGATACAGCAGCGTTCCCACGCAAAACCGCCACGCCCTGCTGCTGGAAGCCGTCGACGCGGCCCGCAAAGCCGATGTGGTGATCTTCGTAGGCGGCCTGAACAAAAACGAAAACCAGGACTGCGAAGGAGCCGACCGCCGCAGCCTCAATTTACCCTACGGGCAGGACGAGCTGATCGGCGAACTGGCCCGCGTGAACCGGAACCTGGTGGCAGTCATCATCAGCGGCAACGCAATAGCGATGCCGTGGGTGAACGAAGTGCCGGCCATTGTCGAGGCATGGTACGGAGGTACGGAAGCCGGCAATGCGATCGCTTCGGTGCTCGCAGGCGAAGTGAATCCTTCGGGCAAATTGCCGTTCACCTTTCCGGTACGGCTGGAGGACAATCCGGCTATCGCCCTGGATGCCTATCCCGGGGACGGCAAACAGGTGGAATACAAAGAGGGGATTTTTGTCGGATACCGTTGGAACGACCGCGAACAGATCAAGCCGCTCTTTTGTTTCGGCCACGGATTGAGCTATACCACCTTCGAATACGGCAAAGTGACCGCAGAGGGCAGGCAAATGGGCCCGGACGGAACAATCACCGTCAGCGTGCCGGTGAAAAACACCGGTTCGCGTGCCGGTGCCGAAATCGTACAACTCTACGTCAGCGACCTGAAATCGTCGCTTCCGCGCCCGGTCAAAGAGCTCAAAGGTTTCCGCAAAATCACGCTGCAGCCCGGCCAGGAGCAGATGGTTTCGTTTACGATCGACCGGAAAGCGCTGAGTTTCTATGACGATACAAAGCAGGATTGGGTGGCAGAGCCCGGCACATTCGAAGTATTGGTCGGCGCATCGGCCTGCGACATCCGCGGCAAAGCGGCATTCGAGCTGACAGCCCGATAACTCTGTGCACGGACATACTCCGTCCGCATACAACCCGTCGGCGAGCCGGGAAAGACAAAACCGGCCGGAGATCAAACCGTACAAACGCAGGAGACACATCCGATGTTCAAACGCAAAAACACACGTGTATCCAAACCGTGCCCCCAGCCGGTGTCCTCACGGGAAAAGTTCCGGCATCCCCTGCTGGGAGAGATCACGCTGAACCGCTCACCGCGGGCCCGGCGGCTCTCGATCAGCGTCCGGCCCGACGGCGAAGTGCGGCTGACGATTCCCTGCGGAGACAATGAGCGTACCGCGTTGAACTTTCTCGATCAAAAGAGCGCGTGGATCGAACAGGCCCGTGTGCGGATGCTGGCACGCCACCCGAAACAGGTCATCGAACCTCCCTACTCGACCCGCAGCCATACGCTGCGGCTCTATCCGTGCGCCTGCCGCACGATCCGCACCCGCGTCGGCGAAGGGATTATCGAAGTTCGGTATCCGATGGAGCTCCGTTACGAAGCCGCCGAAGTACAGGATGCGATCCGCAAGGGGATCGAACAGGCGTGGCGCACAGAGGCACAGGCCGACCTGCCGCAGCGGACGGCCCGTCTTGCCGGGCAACTCGGCTTCCGGTGCGGTGCG
This sequence comes from Alistipes indistinctus YIT 12060, assembly GCF_025144995.1. Taxonomy (NCBI): domain Bacteria; kingdom Pseudomonadati; phylum Bacteroidota; class Bacteroidia; order Bacteroidales; family Rikenellaceae; genus Alistipes; species Alistipes indistinctus. The sequence continues at coordinate 1,124,846 of NZ_CP102250.1, forward strand.
GTGACGGTACGCAATGCACGCACCCGTTGGGGCAGTTGTTCGGCCCGCGACGACATTTCACTGAGCATCCACCTGATGAAGCTGCCCGACGAGCTGATCGACTACGTGATTATCCACGAACTCTGCCATACGATCCACAAAAACCACGGCCCGAAATTCCACAAACTGCTCGACCGTCTCACGGGCGGACATCATCTCGAACTGCGCCGACGGCTCAAAACCTATTCCACCCGCTGGTAGCACATTCCGATTCTACATATCCGGTTACGACACCCGACTAAACGCCTTCTATATACCACCTAATACCGGGAAACAAACAGGGAACCATCTTTCAGATGGTTCCCTGTTTATAATCCTATCCAAAAAGTTGATACGGATTTAAACTATTTCTCCGCGAACAACTTTTCCATCTCCTCGAGCGAACGCCCCTTGGTTTCGGGAACGAATCTCCACATGAACAATGCCGCCAATACCGCCATCAGTGCATAAATCCAATACGCAAACGCATGGTGGAAAATGCCGTTGAGGTAGGTCGATTTATCCATCATCGGGAAGGTCCAGGAGACCAGGTAATTGGCGACCCACTGCGCCGCGACAGCAAGTGCCATCGCCTGGCTGCGGATCTTGTTCGGGAATATTTCTGCGAGAAGCACCCAGCAGATCGGACCCCAGGAGACTGCGAACGACGCTACGTAACACAACATCGCCAGCAAAGAGAGAAATCCCATTTGTTCCAGGAAGAAAGTCATCCCGAGCGTCACCATGCTTACGGCCATGCCCAGGCTCCCGATAATCATCAGCGGGTGGCGGCCGAAACGGTCCACCGTAAAGATCGCCAATACGGTGAACGAAAGGTTGATCACCCCGACGATAATCGTCTGCGCCAGCGCGGCATTCGTCCCCATGCCCATGTTGCGGAAAATTTCAGGAGCATAGTAGAGTACCACATTGATGCCGATAAACTGCTGAAATACGGAGAGCAACATACCAATCACGATCACCCCCACCCCATAGCTGAACAGTTTGGCTTTTACCGTTCCGTGCAGGGAGCGGCGAATACTTTGCGCTTCGACCTCAGCTTCAGGGGCGCCGTTGATCCGCTCCAAAATAGCGACCGCCTTTGCTTCGCGGCCTTTCATAATCAGCCAGCGGGGACTTTCCGGCACACCCAATACCAACAGGAACAGCAGTGCCGCCGGAATCACTTCCGAAAGGAACATCAGCCGCCAACCGGTCGAGGTCAGCCATGCTTCGTCACCGTTCAGCGCGATAAAATAGTTGACGAAATAAACCACCAACATTCCGAAGATAATCGCAAACTGGTTCCACGCCACCAATCCGCCGCGCCGTGAAGCGGGGGCCATTTCGGCGATGTACATCGGCGAAAGCATCGATGCGAGGCCCACCCCGACGCCACCGATAATGCGGTAGATAATAAACTGGGTGAGGAAAGTATGCGGTGCTCCATGCGGGAAACCCATTTCGGGATAAGCCGATCCGACCGCCGAAATGATAAACAGGACGGCGGCTATCATCAGGCCGCGTTTGCGCCCCAGTGCCGAAGCCACGACACCTCCGACCATACCGCCCAACACGCAGCCGATCAGCGCACTCGACACGGCAAACCCCAGCAGCGAGCTGGCCGCCGTCTCGCTCAGGCCGAGCGGCGCAACGAAATTCAGATCGAGGTACTTCACCGTTCCCGAGATCACCGCGGTATCGTAGCCGAAAAGCAGACCGCCGAGTGTCGCTACCAGTGTCAGGAACATCAGGTAGCTGTTATTTTTATTCATTCAGGTATGTTTTAGGAGTGATCCCGGGAGTCAGGACAGTGCCCGGATACCGCGCTGTCCCTGCTCCCGGGAAAGATTCAGATGCAGTTTAGATATAGAGCGACAAAAGTTGCTCGTACTTCTCCTGCTTGCCGCTGATGCATGCTGGTTCTCCCGCAGCGGCGGCAAAGTCGCGCAGTTGCTCGAGCGTCAGCTTGCCCTGTTCGAACGCCGCACCGTTACCGTCGTCGAACGAAGCATAGCGCTCCTTGCGCCAGGAGTCGAGCTGGCCGTCTTTGAGGATCGTATCGGCGACGATCAACGCACGGGCGAAAGTATCCATCCCCGCAATGTGCGCGATGAAGAGGTCCTCGATATCGGTCGAATTGCGGCGGGTCTTGGCGTCGAAGTTGATACCGCCGGTTTTGAAGCCGCCCTGGCGCAGAATCACCAACATCGCCTCGACCGTCTCCTGCAGGTTGATGGGAAACTGGTCGGTATCCCAGCCGTTTTGCGCATCCCCGCGGTTCGCATCGATGCTGCCCAACATGCCTGCATCCGCTGCGCACTGCAGCTCATGGTCGAACGTGTGCCCCGCGAGCGTGGCGTGATTCACCTCGATATTGACTTTGAAGTCCTTGTCGAGGCCGTAATGGCGCAGGAAGCCGATCACCGTCTCGGTATCGTAATCGTACTGGTGCTTGGTCGGCTCCATCGGTTTCGGCTCGATCAGGAAGGTTCCTTTGAAACCGTTTTTACGGGCGTAATCGCGCGCCATCGTGAGCATCATCGCCAAATGGTCCTTCTCGCGTTTCATGTCGGTATTGAGCAGCGACATATACCCCTCGCGGCCGCCCCAAAAGACATAATTCTCGCCGCCGAGCGCGATCGTTGCGTCGATTGCGTTCTTGATCTGCGTGCCGGCATAAGCCACCGCCGCAAAATCGGGATTGGTCGCAGCGCCGTTCATATAACGTGCATTACTGAAAACGTTCGCAGTACCCCAAAGCAGCTTCACGCCGGTCTCCTGCTGTTTCTGTTTGGCATACTCGACGACCGCCTTCAGGTTTTTCTCATAGCTGGCCACATCGCCCACCTCGCGCACAAGATCGACATCGTGGAAGCAATAATACGGGGCCCCGATTTTTACGAAAAAGTCGAACGCCGAATCCATCTTGGCTTTGGCCTGCTCGACCGGATCGCCGATACCGCTCCACGGGAAAAGGTGCGTCGCACCGCCGAACGGATCGCTCCCGTCGGCACAGAACGAATGCCAGTAGGCAATCGCAAAGCGCAACTGTTCCTTCATGGTTTTGCCTCCGATTACGCGGTCTGCATCATACCAGTGAAACGCCAGCGGATTTTTCGAATCCGGGCCTTCGTACTTGATTTTGGCGATCTTTGAAAACATCGATTCCATTTTGTCTGTTTTTATTGATTTGTAATTCCTGTCCTTACGGATTGAATGTGCAGATTGCCCGGATGCCGCCCTCCAATATCAGGAACCAGTTCCAAAGCGCCTGCTCCGTTCGTTTTACTGATTTTCCAACTGCAATTGCAATTCCTTTTTCCAGATTTGATACGTCTCTTCCAACACCTGGCGAATCGCCGGATCGGGATGGACCTCTTCGATCCGGCGCAGCGAAGCGAAAGCCTCGTTCCGGTTCCTGTACAATCCGGCCCCGAGTGCCGCGCCCCGGGCTGCGCCCAATGCACCGTCGGTATTATAAAGCTCGATATTCGCGTCGCACAGGGTCGCCAGCGTGCTGCGGAACAGCGGACTGAGGAACAGGTTGGCATGCCCGGCCCGGATCACCCCGGCCCGCAGGCCCGATTCGCGCATAATATCGACCCCGTACCGGAATGCAAAAGCGATTCCTTCCTGTGCCGCGCGCAGCAGGTGGGCACGGTTGTGGCGGTTCAGGTCGACATGCAGGACGGAAGCCCCGGTATAGCGGTTCTCGAGCATCCGTTCGGCCCCGTTGCCGAACGGATGCATCAGCACGCCGTCGCTGCCGGCAGGAACCGTCTCGCACAACTGGTTCACTTCGCTGTAACTCAATTCAGGAGCCACGGTGCGTTTCGCCCAGGCATTGAGGATACCGGTACCGTTGATACACAGCAGCACGCCATAGCGATGCGCCTGTGCCGAGTGGTTCACATGCAGGAAAGTGTTGACGCGCGAGAGCGAATCGGCTTTCGGAAGGTCGGTCACCCCGTAAACGACGCCCGAAGTGCCGCCCGTAGCCGCAATTTCACCCGGCTCCATCACGTTCAGTGAAAAAGCGTTGTTGGGCTGGTCTCCGGCCCGGTAAGCGATCGGGATACCCGGTTCCAGTCCGAGTTCCGCAGCGGCGCCGGCACTCACATGCGCCTGAATGCCGATCGACGGCAATGCCTCGGGAATGCTCCGGGGATCGATCCCGTAATAGTCGGCGACGAAATCGGCACGTCCGTCCGCGACGAAATCCCAGAGAATCTGCTCGGACAGCCCGCTGCATGTGGTCGAACGCTCGCCCGAAAGTTTGAAGAGAATGTAGTCGCCGGGCAGCATAAAACGGTCGGTGCGGGCAAAAACATCCGGTTCGTTCTCACGAACCCAAGCCAACTTCGACGCGGTAAAATTACCGGGAGAGTTCAGCAGGCGTTCGAGGCACCGTTCGCGTCCCAGATCGCGCAAAGCCCGTTCACCCTGTCCGACAGTCCGGCTGTCGCACCAGATAATAGACTTGCGCAACGGTTCGCCCTGCGTATCGAGACAAACCAGCCCGTGCATCTGGTAGGTAATGCCGATCGCCCGTACGAAACCAGCCGGTTTGCCTTTCATCAACTGCCGGATACCCTCGCAGGCATACTGCCACCACATCCGGGGATCCTGTTCGGCCCATCCCCTGTGCGGCGCATCGATCGGCATTTCCGCCTGCGGCAGTGTCACAGAACCGGCACATGCGCCCGAAGCCACCTCCAGCAGTGCAACCTTCACCGACGAACTGCCGATATCAATTCCTAACGTATATACCATCTCTCTTTCTTTAAATTTTCCGCCGAAATTCTAACCTTACCGCCGAAACCTTCCGGCCAATCCGTCGCCCGGTGCGGCGCTATGCCCGCTATAGCCGCCTCGAAAGGTGCCGCACAACCGGGATGCGCCCCGTAAAGCCGATACTCCGGGCCTATAATTGCCAATTGATAAAATTAAGCCTGAACTTCTGCCGCACATCCTTCTGGAACCGGCCCTTATCGAAGGAGTAAAACATGGCCGGTTTGTGGGCCACATGCTTCTCCCGTTCGCCCGTCTCACGCAGGTAACCCGACGAAAGCACCTTCTTCCGGAAATTACGGTTATCAATCTCTATTCCAAGTATAGCCTCGTAGAGCACCTGCAACTGGCGGAGCGTAAATTTACGCGGCAACAGTTCGAATGCGATCGGCTCGACCATCAGCTGCCGTCCGAGCGTCTCGAGGGCACGGGCCATAATCTGTTTGTGATCCATGGCCAGGCGCGTCACCCGCTCCACTCCGACCCATTGGGCATGCTCGGCCGCGGCCGAAGCGATCAATGCCTCGTTGAGCTTGACGAGCGCATAATAGCCCACCGTCACGACCCGCCCCGTATGTACGCCGTAATGTTCGTTGAGCCACCGCAACTCTTCACCCACCACGCGGTCGGGCTGTGAAAATACATGCAGTTGGCGCAGGTAAATATCCCGCCGGCCCATATACTTATCCAGTACACGTGCCGCCGACGCGCGGAGTTCTTCATCCTGAAAAATCAGGCTGCCGGGCAGCTTGAAATCATGGATGCGTTCGCCCGCGGGATTGACAAAATCCCGCTCGACAAGCAGCACCTTGAGCGCTGCGCCATCGAAGCCGAACACGACACAATCGACCGAAAGGGAGGGATTAGGTTGCGGAGACATGCAAAATCAGTGTTTTAGGTTTCAGGTTTCAGACAAAACTAAATTTTCTCCGGGACAAATCCAAACTTAATGTATTTTTCACGCTAAGCCACCCCCAGGCACACAAAAAATGTTTGAATATCAAAATTTTGATATTCAAACACTAATACACTCCACTACGCTTAGGCTGTCTCCGGAAAAAATTCGCCGGTAAAAACCGGCAACCGCCTGAATCCAGATCCTGCGAACTACCGCACCTTCGGATCGTTCAGCGCATTGCGGACAGCGGAATCCGAGTCCATACCCCGTTTATGCAGCATTTCGAAATCAAGCCGCTTCAGGCCGGCCTTGCGGTAATCGACCGCCTTGTTGTGGTCGTTCAGGTACAGGCGCTCGCCGGGAGCATAGCTGTCGCTAACCAGCGAATACCGCTGATTGATATAGGGACTTTGCAGCGAGGCCATATCGGTGATCGTATGGAAAACCTGCGCCGTAGTGGCCGGTGAAGCCTCATGCGACAGGGCTGCGACATATTTTTCGGGATAGAGTGCGCGATATTCGGGCGAAAACCAACCGAAAGAGGCCACATGCAATTGGTAGTAGGTCGGCGTCGGCGATGCATGCAGGAAGCGCACGCGGGAATCGTCCATCATATCTTCGCCATGATCGGACGAATAAAACAGCGCCGTACAGGCCTGCGTACCCTCCAGCACCTTGATAATTTCGTCAAGTACATAATCCGTATAATAGACGCTGTTGTCATAGGCATTGACCATGATGGACCGGTTGTTTTTATTGATCGCCGAGATCAGGTCGGGCGTATAGCGGGCAAACTCCTGCGGGTAACGCTTCCGGTAGTCGTAATGCGAACCGTACGTGTGCAGCACGATCAGCAGGTTGCTGTCGCTCTGTTGGATGATCTCGCGGATACTCGGCAGCATCTCGCCGTCGGGACGGTTATCGGTATACAGTTCCCCTTCGCGCGGAGAAATATCGATGCGGCGTTCGGCCTCTTCTGAGAAGAAGTCGATCAGCGAACGGTTCGGTACCTGGTTCGACAGGTACCAAGTCTGGAATCCGGCCTCCTTGAAAGCGGTGATCAGGCTCTTTTGCACATAGATCGAATCGTAATTGGCTGCCGAAGCGGGTGACAGGATGATCGGTACGCTCTTGTGTGTCGCATTGCTCTGGGTCAACACGTTCGAAAACGGCACCACCCCTTCGCGCTTCTCCAACCGGGGCGTCGTCTCGCGGTCGTAGCCGAAAAGGCTCCACGAATCGGCCCTGGATGCTTCGCCGATCACCAGCACGTAAATTTCGCGCCCGGGAGCCTGCCGGTTCTTCACCGCATGGAACGTAAAATCTTTCGATGTTTCGTGATAGCGCTCGCTGAGGCCCCAACGCTCCAGCGTCAACTTGATATTATAGCAGACATTAACCGGAAAAACCTGATATTTAATTCCGAAATCGGGCACCTTGACCCACGCATATATCGTGAACAGCAAACCGACAAACGCCATGCCGAGCCCCGTGCGGAGCAATTTGCGCCGGAACAGGCCGCTGAGCCGCTCCTTGATGCAAAGCGACCGGACGCCCAATACCAGCAACGGCAGGTACAAAATACAGACGAACAAAACCGCAGGCCACAGGTTGGCCAGTAATTCGCCCGCCTCGGAAGCATTCGTCGTAAAGAGATTGGTAAACATGTCCACCGCGATGATCGACCCTCCGAATAGGTAGAGCAACACGATTTGGAACGCCCCCAGAATCATCAGCGGCAGCGACACGAGCATCAGTGTTCCCGGCTTGCGCAGGGCCGCCATCAGCAATGCGTAAAAAGCCGCCGGCCAAAGCAGTGCCGCCAGCGTCACACTGAACGGATAGCGCTCCGTAATCGTAAGCAGCACATTAGGTACCATCATGATTACCACATACAGCATCGCGATGCTCTCCTGCCGTCCGACGAGTCGCCCGAACACGCGGAAACCCTTGGACTCTTTGATTTTCGACATTTTTTTCCTGCCGCCCATCTTCTTGCTCTCTAATTTTCTCTATTTTCCTGTTTCCGTTCTCATGTCTCAAAATCCGAACCGGACTGTATTTATAGCGTCATACCGACTGTCCTGACCACCCGGCCGGCACCCTCCGAATAAAACTCCTGCACGGACGACACCGGACACAACCGGCTGTGCATCAAAACGCCTCGTTGATACTGAACAGGAAGCTGTTCTCGCCTTTACCGAACCCGTAGTCGAACCGGACGTTGACTTTATTTTTGAACTCCCAACGGTATCCCACGCCATAGTTGGGCAATGTGTGTGCCGGATTGAACTCGCCGAAAGTCGGGAATACATTGCCGGCCCCGACCCATACCGCCACACCGTGACGGTTGTAAATATGCTGCCGCAGCTCGGCCTGTACCTCGACCATCTGCCGGTCGCGGTAGCGCCCCTCGTAATAGCCGCGCATCCGGTACGAGCCGCCCAAACGGGCCAGCATCGTCCAGGGCACGCTGCCGGTACCCAGCTGAGCGTAGAAATCGTAAGCCATCACCGCCCCTTTCCACAGTTTGTGGTATGCGTCGAAAATCAGTTCGGTTTGGGTAAACGCCCCCTTATTACCGAAAAACGACGGGTAGAAACGTTGATCCAGACGCGCATAAATACCCCGCGAGGCATTGTAGATCACATCGCGCGAGTCATACATCAGAATCACGCCGATACTCGTATTGGTATATTGCGTATTCTCGCCGTTAAGCAGTGAAATATCGGAAAAATCTTTGCCCTTGATATAATTGAAGCTGACGCTCGGTCCCAGATAAAATTTCGGAACCAACCGGAAAAAGAAATCGACCTTCACCTGGCTCTGCATGCGCTTGTAGGAACCGGGCGTACCATACATGCCCTTATCGTAACCTATTCCCCAGAATGCGCTCGGGAACGAAAAGAAGTACGTCGTGAAATCGAGCCTGTATTTGGCCCCTTTGAACAAGGTGTTTCCCCTCACGCCCAACAACCAGAAACCGGTGGTAGTGATATCGCCGAACAGGGATATGTTAGAAGGCGGAATGGAAAGGTCTTTGCGATCGACACGGTAGAGCCCGGCAGCCACCAGCCCCAACCCAAGCTTAATATCGCTCGAGTAGTGCGGACCGCCGATAATGCTGAAATCGAATTTTTTGGTAAGCGTCTTATCGACATTCGCCGATTTGAAATAGTTATAAAAACGGTGGAAAAAGCCTTTCTTCACGGTCGAATCGCCCGACATGCTATCAACAGCCATCTCCATGCTATCGGCCGGGGCATGCGTCTTCCCCTGCATCGAGTCAGGTTTTGATACGGACAACTCTTTGGTCACAACGGGAACCGCTCCCGACGTGACGCCGGTCTCCTCAGACAGTACCGAAAGCGTTTCGGGGGGAACCGGTCGGGAATCGGCAGCGGCGCCGGACCGACCGGCTGGCGCCTGCTGTTGGGCGGATGCGACCACCGACGTGTCGGCAGCCGCTACGTTTCGTTTTTTAACCGCACTTTCCGTACGATTCACGGCTCCGGCGGACGTTGCAAAGAAAACCGACCCTATCCATACGGCCAGCAGAAATCCTCTCATGCTGTTCTTTGTTTTCGTTTATATTCGAGATCAGAAAAAGAACGATCGAACCTGCGAATATACGTCCAATATCGCGGATATGAAAATTCCACCTCTCGGGAGTTTCAATACCGCATTTCGCCGGAAACAGGGCCGGCGCGTCCATCTGCAATATAATAATTTAAAAATCAAAGGAGTATTCCCAGTACTGGGAATACTCCTTTCGAGTTCTATAACGGGAAAAACCGGACTTTTACGATATTTTTACCACCGGAATGGATAGCAGGAATGCCAATTTCCCGATTTTGTCGGCAATATGCCCCGTGCCGATCGCACAGTGGTGCGCCGGACCCGCCTTGGACCAGGCGTCCATAAAGGCCCGGGCGCCGATTCCGAACCGGTAACGGCTGTTGGTATTACCGATATTGAGCACTTTGCCCGGAACCGACTCGCCTTCGGCCACCAGCAGGAAAATCCCGTCACGGCCTTCGACCACCGACAACAACGTCACGGGACCGTGCTTGACCGTCATCTGGATCGACAGCCCCTTACCGGGTTTGCCGTGATAGATCGGCAGCGGCACAAGCCCCACACGCCCTTCGGCAATCGCAAAATGGGCCGGGCCGTCATGCCCCCACAACACCACGTCATCCTCGAAGTCCATCGCATAGGGTTCCGAAAACGACCCTCCGGCACCGAACTCGGCCATAATCTTCATCGCTTCGGCATTTTTCACTTCGCACTCGCCCGCCACCGGGATATTCTTGCCCGTCAGCAGCGTATTCCCGGCGATCACCGACGTCACGACGTTCTCATAATCGTTGCCGCTGGCGCCTTCATAATAGTAGGCCATTGAACCGAGATCGTACTTCTTCACCAGTTTGTCCAGCGCGACCGACGTCCGTGCGGCCCGTTCGATCTCCGCACGTTCGCATTCCGACGACACTTCGAACGTGTCGTAAAATTCGTCTATTTTGGCCTGAACTTCCTCTGCGGTGACCCCGTCGCGCAACTCCTTGAGCTGGCACATCTCGAGTAGTTCGAAGTGGGTTCCGAACACGCCCGACATTTTCGTCAGGTCGGTGTACACATCGAGCATCCCGCAGTAGTAATGTCCCAGCACCCCCATCCGGTCATGGCGCAGGGCATGGGCCACGCGCGCCGCCTCAACCCAACCGCCGATCTGTTCCCAAACCGACTCCTCGCCCAGGTATCCCGTCACGATATCGTACCGGAGACCGAGCCGATTGAACACGCACGCCACCTCAGGCACCGAGCACGCCTGGCAGTTGGCCAGCCACTCGCCGGTCATCCGGCCCCGGTCCCCCAGCGAATTGATATAATCGTAATCGATGGCCGCCGTAGGCTGCAGGTTCAGCACCACCACCGGAACATTCAGGCGGCTGACGACCGGCAGCACCGTCGACGAAAGCGCATAAGTCGAGATATAAAGGAAAACCAACTCCACGTCGTTCTCCTTAAGCAATGCCGCCGCCGCATCCGCTTTGGTCGGATCGTCGACCATGCCGGCATCGGTCACTTCGACGCCCATCGCGCCGATCCGGTCCGCGATCTCGCGCCGGTAACCTTCGAGCCGGTCGAGCAGTCCTTCGAACTGCCCCCAATAGGTATTCAGCCCGATTCCAAAAAGTCCTATCTTCATAATTCAGTAGTTACAAAACACGCTAATATTTAATAAAATAATTTTCAAAGGGCATAAAAGCCCCACTTTCCGCACGACATCCCGAAAGTGTCCCGGCACACCGGCGGAACCCGCCGGGACTACTCCCGGCGAACCCGGAAATTATCCCGACAACTGCTCCGCAAAGCGTGATACGGACAGCGGCACACCGCTTCAGCCCGATTTGCCACGAAAGTTTCCGATCCGAGTTTTACACCCCTTCATAAAGGGTAAAATCGGACTGTAACCCAAACGGGGTAAGGCGATATTCCGAAGCCTTTTTCGGACTGTCCACCTCCCAGCAGTTGGGACCGACATAACCGTCATAGGCCCGGTGGTGTGGGCCGATAAAGTTCTGCATACTGCCCACTACGCGCAATTCGACGTGATTGCCGCCCTTGGTCAGGTAGGGAGTAATATCCAGGGTATAGGGATCGGAGAAGATCACGCCCACCTTACGGTCGTTGACCCATACCTCCGCGACCGATCCGTTCCAACGGTCGGCTTTCACCCAATGGCGTTTTCCCGTATCCTGCACGTCATAGAATTTCGAATAGCGCATCTCCCACGGATAGAACGGCGCGCCAAGTTCCTGCCAGTCGGCCAGCCGGTCGTATTTGTGCGCGGGAACGATCACCCATTTCTCCCCACGGTTCACCACATCGAAATTACCCAGCACATAAACGGCCCCCAGTTCGGTATCCACCGTCGTGTGATCGGCGACGAGCTCGATCCGGTTTTCACCCGGTTTAACGAGCGATCCGATGCCCATCGTCTTGAAATCTTCATCGACGAGCCAACCGTGTCCAGCCCTTACCGGCGTACCGTTCACCTTGACCGTATAAAGCCATGGGCGCTCGACCAGAATCTTCATCGACGCCAGATCGACATCGCCCTCCCCGACCGTAAATTTGTAAGTCGCGGTAAAACCCGGAGCCGCGGAAAGGTCCATATTGACGATGTCGCTGCCGTACTGAATCGCACGGTTCCACGGGTTATCCTGCAATCCGGCGTTCAGGTAAATCTGCTTGCCGGCCGCGTTGTAGTACAGATTCCGGTACTTCTTATCCCCGCTGACCAGATCGACGAAATCGATCAGCAGCACATTATCCTTCACGCGGCCGATACTCAGCGGTCGCATCTCCTTGAGCGGCATGCCTCCACTCAAGACAGCGGCCTTCTCGGCGGCCAGAGGCTCGTCCGACACCCGCAACAATACGCTGCCGGCAGGTTCTATGGTCGTTTTGACGGCGACTTTACCGTCGCCGGAAGTATACGGAATTTGATACGTTTTGCCGTCGAGCGCATCCATGCGTACGACATATTTGCCGTCCAGCGCCACTTCGACCGCCGTCGGTTCATCGAGCGATACATTGGTCAGCAGCAATACCTGACCGTCAGCGAACTCCTTGCGGTGATGGTGCAGGTCGCCCCCCGACACGGTGACAAAACGGATGTCGTCGTTGCGGAAATTCGATTCGATAAATTCGGGTGTACATACCGGGAGTCCCGCTTGGGATGCGGTAGTGTTTAAACCGCCCCCGGCAATACTGTTAGACTTACAAAACGCTTCGACTTCGGGAGAAACGACACCGTCCACCCGCGACGGACAGCCGAAGGCGATCAGTTTCCCGCCCTGGGCAACGAACGATTTGAGCAGGTCGAAAGTAGCGCCTTCGATATTTTCAGTCCCGTCCGGAATCACGAACGTGCTGTACGCGCGATTGCCCACAACGAACTTGCCGTCGCGCACCGATCCGTTCGTCTGGAAAATATGTTCGCAACCCAAATCGAATTCGACTTGCGCATGCTCCAGCGTCGCAACAAGATCCTGGAATTTCTGCCCGATCTCCAGCGAAGCGCCTTCGGCCGGTTTACCCATATAGTTGTTGTAGAGCCATGCGGTCGTGGTGGGCTCCAGGACGAGGATATCGTTGACCTGCTCGCCCAGGCTCATCACCGTGCAAATGCGCGCGATGTAATCGTTCAGGACGTGGTAGTTTTCCCACCACGAAGCGGCGCGCGTGAACATCGGCGGATAGTCGAATTTGCGAACCCCGTCGAGGCTCATGTGGCCGACATGCTGGTTCACAAGGTTCACCCCCAGCACCATCTGCCAGTCGGCGAGGCGCTTCATATCCTTAAAGGTAGCCTCCCAGCCCGCGCCTCCATATGTTTCGCTCAATACCCGCTGGCGGCCGAGCTGGTTCGCGATGCTGCGCACCTCCTTGACCGAACGGATATTGCCGAACTGGGCATGCACATCCTTCTCGTTGAACTGATTGAACAGCATGTCGATACCGGGGGTCTGCTGCCACGCGGCCATCGACATGTTGTCGATCACTCCGGTCACGTTAGGCCAGCTGTGTTCCCAATAATGTCCCGTCCACGAAATGCCCTTTTCGTCGCAATAACGCGACCACGGTTTGGCCCAGCGGTCGACGAACATATCGTTGAGCAGCGCGAAGTAATCGTGCCGTACCCGTTTCCAATCGCCCACCTCCTCGTGCAATGCGGGCAGTTGGTCGCGCAAGCCGTAGCCGTAACGCGCCCGGAATGCTTCGAACAGGTCCGGCGTCCAACGCAGGCCGCCGGACGATACCACCTCCGGCTCATCGGTGAAAATTCCTTTTACGTTGTTCTTCAGATCCCCGCCGAACGTTTTTTCGTAACCGTCCATAGTAATCTCCATGAACTTACCGGTCACGCCGTCGGCCAACAAATCGACGTACGAACCGCCCGCATACCACGGGGAAACTTTGTAATAGGTTTTCTCGTAAAGATAGAATTTACCTTTTTTGCCTTTCATCTTCGGGGCCTTGGCGGTAACATCGGTCAATTTGCCGCCTTTCTCGCTGACGACCACCGCGTATTTCGACACGTCGCCGGGCATCACTCCGACAACGGTCGGCATCAGTCCCGCGCCCTGGTTGTAGGCTTCGGGCATCTGGCGGTAGACATGCCCTCCGGCGAATCCGCTCGGATAGGAGTTCTCATCGTAAATCCAGACGTCGATGCCGAGCAGTTTACCCCGGTCGACCGTATATTTATACATTTCGAGCCACTCGGGCGACAGGTAATCGGTTTTCAGACCCGGACGCGGGTGGATAATCACCGCGCCGCATCCCTGCCGACGGTACTCGTTGAGCATATTGTCGATCTGGTACTTGCTCACTTCGGTATTCCAGACCATGAACGGCGCGGTGCGGAACTCGCCGCCCGGAGACGGGAATTCTTCGATCAGACGGGCCATAGAAGCCGCAGAGCCCACCTGGGCTACGGCAGACCCTCCGCAGAACACGAGCGCTGCGAGGGAGAGAAGGATCTTTTTCATTCGGTTCGTTTAGGTTATGATTCGTTTCAATTCAAGCGATACTCCCGGAAGTCGCCCGTCTATCACAGGGCAGCACCCCTGCACGGGCCGGCTCCGAAACGGACAGGCAAATACCGTCCGCCCCTACCCGGATAGCGGGAAAACCCCTTTCCGCGCACCGGGCATCCAAATATACGATTTAAAATCGAAAGCACCGCGCCCGGACACGCTTCATTTGCATATCCGCAGCGCATTCGCTACCTTTGGTCGGCTTTCCCGCAGTGGGTGCGCCCTTCCAACCCCATCTCCCTATGAAAAAGACATGCACCGTGACGCTGGTTCCGCTCGGACGGACCTTACAAGTAGCCCGGGGGGCGCTGCTCAGCGATGCGATACACGATCTGGGCATCGAATTCCCCTGCGGCGGCAAGGGAATTTGCGGCAACTGCAAAGTGAAGCTGCTCGCAGGCGAAATCGCACTGAGCCCGCAGCACCGCACAGTCCTCGAACGGAAAGGACTGTTGCCGGGATGGAGACTGGCCTGCCTGAGCCGGGTCGAAGAGGACCTCACCATCGAAGTGGCGCAGTTCGACAACATCGTGCTGGCCGACGAGACGCCGTTCCGGTTCACGCCGCGCGAAGGCCGGGGAATCGCCGTAGACCTTGGCTCGACGACGATCGTATCGCAACTGCTCGACCTCTCGACCGGACGCGTACAGGCCGTCCAGACCGATATCAATCCGCAGGCCCGCCATGGGGCCGACATCATGTCACGTATCAGCTATGCGATACAGTCGGAAGAGCACGCCGCACGCCTCACCGCCCTGGTCCGCGAAACGGTCGGACGACATGTCCTGACCCTGACAGCACAGGCCCCGGGCCCTATCGACCGCATCCGCATCGTCGGCAACAGTGTGATGCACCACCTGTTTTGCAGACTCGACGTCGGTCCGCTGGCCGCTTACCCATTCGAGTCGCCGGATAACGGCATGCGGCATTTCTCCGCGGCTGAACTGGGCTGGCTGGAGGTTTCCGGAACCAAGCCTCCGGTCCGTTCTTCTCAAACGCAACACTCCGATCGAAATGCTCTTTCCGCCGCAGAACCGGACAACGCGAATCACCTTTCTGTCGCCGACAAGCTGGCCGGCACCGACATCGCCTTCCTGCCCAATATCGGCAGTTTCGTCGGCAGCGACATCCTGGCGGGAATTTACGCTGCAGGCATGTTTTCCAGCGGAAGCCCCCGGGTACTGATCGACCTGGGGACGAACGGCGAAATCGCGGTAGGCAGCCGCAACGGGATCCTCTGCGCCTCAACGGCGGCAGGGCCGGCTTTCGAGGGCAGCAACATTTCGTGCGGCATGCGCGCCGCAACCGGAGCGATATCTTCGGTAACACGCCTGGGTGCAGAAACCCGGGTGCACGTAATCGGGAATGTGGAAGCTGCGGGTATCTGCGGCAGTGGGCTGATCGACGCGATCCGCACAGGCGTACAGGAAGGAAAAATCAGCCGCGACGGCACGATCGCAACACCCTCGATGGAACTGCCGTTGACAGGCAAGGTCAAACTGGTCCAGAAAGACATCCGGGAATTTCAACTGGCAAAAGCGGCCATCGCCACCGGAGTGGAGCTGCTGCTCCGGGAGCAGGGAATATCCCGCTGCGATGTGGAAAGGGTATTTATCGCAGGAGGATTCGGCAACTACATCGACCTGCCCAACGCCATCGGCCTGGGACTGCTGGAGTTCGACGGGGAGAAAATCGTAAAGCTGAGCAACAGCGCCCTGATCGGTGCCAAGATGTTCCTTTTTGAAGACGATGCATTCATCGACAACCTGCTACCGGCCACGAGCCACCTTTCGCTCGAATCGAACCCGGCATTTTTGGATGTATTCTGCGAGAAGATGTCGTTTTAGCCGCCGTTATTCCAGATCAATTCCGGCCGGGCTCCTTGTCCCCATGGGTAAAAGCCGAAGGACATTGGATAAAAAGGTTACTTGCCGAATTATTCCGAAGGGGAACCCGCAGTCATTCTTCCTCACCGACCTCTTCAATAACCGCAAGGCTCTCCTGCAATCGACGAATATTCTTATCGAACACCCTTTTGTACAACCAGTAGCAGGCAACAGTCGTCGCCACAACGACGCCAAACAAAACGCCCCATATAAAATCCGGCGCTTTCATCTCTATAGACATGACTACCGACAAAATCACGAACAACGGGCCGATAATCGCAGCCGTAAATATCTTTTCCCGCGTAATCTGTACCGTGTAGCGGTTTACCCGAAGGATATTCTCTTTCACGACCTTGGTAAAATCGATTTTCATCAACCCGTACAGTTTATAGCCGGTCCAAAGTACAAGCAGTCCGTCAACAACGATCGCCACACGGATAAACAGATCCCACATCGCAAAATGCCCGCCGAAGCGATGATAGACATATATGCTGTAGGGGATGATCAATATAGTCACCACAAAACCGAATGTTTCCCAGTTAATCAGCCGGCTGACCGACTTTTCCCCTTTCGTTCGCACCAGTTCACGAATAACCGACTCCTGCAACATTTCGGTTCTCTCCAGGCGGTCGTTCAAAGCCGCCCAGCGCTCTTTCATCTCTTCCAGTTCCATACTCTAATCCGTTTTATGCGTTCACCATCTGCCGAAGCTTGATTTTGGCCCGTTTCAGTTTCGTCGCGACATTACACAGGGTCAATCCGGTAATATCCGCTATCTGCTGGTAACTGTTCTCCTCCAAATAGAGCAACACGACCGTCCGCTCCAACGGTCCGAGCCGGCGAATCAATGCGTACATTTCGCGCAGCTCCTCTTCCATCTGCTCCGGTTCGGCCAAAGCCTCCGCAAGATTGGAAACGAGCGGTACGCTCTGCGGCCGCCGGATGCTCCTGCGTACGCCGGTAAGACAGGTATTGAGGGTCACCCGGTACACCCAGGTGGAGAGCGAACACTCCTGCCTGAATTTCGGGAAACCGGCCCACAAGCGGCAAACCGACTCCTGATACAGATCGGCGAGCGGCCACTCCAGCGACGTGTAACAGACGCAAACTTTGTAAATCGTCCGTTCATACCGGCGAATCATCGCAATAAAGGCTTCCTCCAATTCATGCTTACCCATCGTGCCTGTTTTAATTATTAGACGCCCACTCCGCCGAAAAATGGCATTTGCCGCCGTTTTTATACACCTTCAGGTTCGTTTTTATTTTTGACCGGGGCATCGCCCGGATACAAAACGCTCCGCGACAAGTCTCATACAAAAAACAAGCGGACAATCCGGTTATTCCCGTCCGTCCGCTTATGATTCCAATCGCCCTGCGGCAATCTTAAAAAGCCTCTCTTTACGCCTATATCTTTTGTCTTTTCTATTTCCCTCCGCCCCCACAAGGCCCAGACTATCCATCCGGTCATCCGGAAACAGTCTCCATCCCCACAACCGAAATCCGGCACAAACAGCGATGCGAATCCAAGGCATGTGAAATGCACCCGGACGCTACCCCATCACCGAGACATTGAAAAACTCGACGATGCCGACCACGTGTCCCTGTTCATCCGTCACGACGATCGAATGTATCTTGTGGTTGCGCATCATCTCCTCGGCCACGACGATCCGTTCGGTCGGCAGGATCGTTTTCGGCGTGCGGGTCATCACCTCCTGCGCTTCGATATTGAAAAAGTTCTCCTTGTATTTGGCCATCGCCCGGCGCACATCCCCGTCGGTAATCACACCGATCAGTTTGCCCTCCTCGACGACCGCCGCGATTCCCAGCCGCGCATCGCTGATGGCGATAATCACATTGCCCAACGTCATCTCCTTCGGCACGCAAGGCAGGTTGTCCTTGCGCATCACGTCCTGCACCTTCGTCAACAGGCGCCGCCCGAGGCTGCCGCCCGGATGGAACACGGCGTAATCCTCCGCTTTGAAGTTGCGTTCGTTGATCAGCGCGATGGCCAGCGCATCTCCCATCACCAGCGTCGTCGTAGTCGACGACGTGGGCGCCAGATCCAACGGACACGCCTCATGCGCCACGGCGATATTGAGGTGATAATGCGCATGCTTGGCCAATGTCGACTCGGGATTCCCGGTCATTGCGATCACGACGTTCTTGTTGTATTGCAGGAAGGGGATCAACTTCAGGATTTCGTCGGTCTGTCCCGAATTGGCAATCGCCAAAACGATATCCTGCGGTTCGATCATCCCCAGATCGCCGTGGTACGCCTCACCCGGATGAAGGAAAAACGACGGGGTACCTGTGCTGGCCAGCGTCGCAGCTATTTTTTTGCCGATCAGACCCGATTTACCCATGCCGGTGACGATCACCTTGCCTTTACAGGCAATGATCGCTTTCACGGCTTTTTCAAAATCGTCGGTCAGCAGTTCGGTCAGGTGTTTGACGGCCGCAGCCTCGGTATTGATCGTATCGATAGCACTCTGTCGGATCGGATTCATCTCGTTATCGGTTTATTTTTTGTAACGTCCCGGCCTCGCCTGCGATCCGTTAAAAAAGGATCGGACCGGAAAATCCCGGCTGCATCAGGCCCAGACTAAATATTACTGCTCAAAAATTACAGCCCAAAGGTACGAATTTAATTATTAAAAAGTGCCTCGCAGGCCATAACCGCGCGTGGCGCAGAAAACCTGACTGTAAATGTGGAAACCGGGACGCGAAGTCTCGATCTTGCGGTCGAGTTGCAGGATCGGGTGTCCCGGCTTGACGCGCAGGTGTTCCTGCAGACGCTTATCCGCCCGGATCGCATACAACTGCTGCGTCCCGCCCGTCACGACGATCTGGTATTTCGTGCGCAGAAAGTCGAACAGCGAGGTATTCTCCAGGTTATACGAAGTAAACCGCGGCAGGTTGATATTCGGCAGCATCGTAATATCGAGGAACACAGGCTCGCCGTTAAGCAGCCGAAGCCGTTCGAAATAGATGCATCCGACCTCCTGTTCATACGGGGTGACCGGAAACGAAAACGCCTCGGTCCAGGAACGCACTTCCGGCCGGAGGATGATATGCGTGAGGAAATCCTCGCGCCCGACGGCCGATGTGGTACCCGTCAGCGAAAGAATACCGATTCCTTTGGGCACACCTTTCACGATACTTCCTTTTCCCTGGTGTTTCAGGATAAACCCGTCGGCCACCAGTTGATCGAGCGCACGACGCACGGTTGGCCGGGCGACCCGGTGCACAATGCTCAGTTCATGTTCGGAGGGCAACAAATCGCCCGCAGAATAGACTCCCTCGGCGATATGGCGCCGGAGGGTTTCGTAAACTTGTTTATATCGGGGCAGCTCTACCATGGCATTTTGAAGGTCTGATTCAGACGCCTGAAAGTCAGGCGCAAAAAGTTTAGTCGAAGCCAAATATAGGCAAAGATATCGGGCCTGACAAATTTTTGTCGGGAAAATTTGTATATACATGTTCACAACTTGTAAACCTTCAGGATACACACAATCACCTATATATCAACGTTTAGAAAAATCAATAAAAATCACTTGTATATATAAGTTATTGTTGTAACTTTGCAAAAACCGGATTTTGCGGAGAACTAACTAAATCATACATAACTTAAAACTCATATGGCAACAGTAGTCATCATGCCTAAACAGGGACAGTCCGTCGAGAGCTGTATCCTGACCGAAATGAAAAAGAAAAAGGGCGACACAGTCGCCGTGGGCGACATCCTTTTCTCCTACGAGACAGATAAGGCTTCGTTCGAAGAGGAGGCCCAGGTGGCCGGCACCGTATTGGACGTTTTTTTCGACGACGGCGACGAAATTCCGGTGCTGACCAACGTAATGGTAATCGGCAACGAGGGTGAAAGCACCGCAGAGTTCCGTCCGGGCGGAGAAGCCGCTGCTCCCGCAGCCGAAACCCCGGTTGCCGCCGCTGCTGCTCCCGCAGCAACACCCGCTATCGCAGCCGCAACTGCCGTCAAGCCCGCTACCACCGAAGGCACTTCACCCGTATCGCCGCGCGCCCGCGCACTGGCGGAAAAAGAGGCGGTCAACGCCGCCGCGCTGCAAGGTTCCGGCCCTCACGGCCGCGTCATCGAACGCGACGTACAGGCCGCCATCGCCGCCACGCCCAAACTCACCCCGTTGGCGAAAGCCATCGCGAAGGAGACCGGTGCGGCCGCACCCGAAGCGGGCAGCGGATTGGCCGGCATGGTCAAAGGCGCCGATATGGGGGCCCTCAAGAACAGCGTTTACGCGACCGACAGCGAGATCAAGCCGCTGACCAACATGCGCAAGCTGATCGCCAAAGCGATGCACGCATCGTTGCAAAATTCGGCCCAGCTGACGCACCACCTCAGCGCGGACGCCCGCCGCATCCTGGAACTGCGGAAGAAAGTCAAGAAAGCCGTCGACAACGGCTACCCGACCAACATCACCCTCAACGACATGGTCTGCATGGCGGTAATCAAAGCGCTTAAAAAATTCCCGCAGGTCAACTCGCATTTCCTCGGTGACAGCACGCGCGTTTTTTCGAAAGTCCACCTCGGCCTGGCCGTCGATACCGACCGCGGCCTGATGGTGCCGACGGTGAAAAATGCCGACGACCTTTCGATCCAGGGCCTCGCCAACCAACTCAAAGAGGTTGCCAACGCCTGCAAGAAGGGCTCGATCGATCCCGACCTGCTCTCTTCCGAAGCAGCATCGTTCACCGTATCGAACCTCGGCAACTACGGCGTCGAGATCTTTACCCCCGTGATCAACCTGCCGCAGGTGGCGATCCTCGGTGTGAATACGATCGTACCCCGCCCGAAAGATATCGGCGGCGGCGTATACGCCTTCGTGCCGCACATCGGCCTGAGCCTCACCTACGACCACCGCGCACTGGACGGCGGCGAGGCGACCCGCTTCGTCAAAGAGGTAGCCAACGAAATCGAAGCGCTCGACTTCGAACTTTAATTAAATGCACGGCGGAGCGGAAGTTCTTACGACACCGCCCCGCACACCATTAACAGACTTAAATCGACAAAAATGATAGATTTGGCAATTATCGGCGGCGGCCCGGGCGGATACGTGGCTGCGGAACGTGCCGGAGCGAAAGGGTTGAACGTCGTGCTGTTCGAGAAGCGCGAGTTGGGCGGTGTCTGCCTCAACGAGGGGTGTATTCCGACCAAAACGCTGCTTTACAGCGCGAAGATATACGACTATGCGAAGCACGGCGACAAATACGGCGTATTCGCAGCGGATGCGACCTACGACTACGGCAAGATCGTGGACCGCAAGAACAAAGTGGTCCGCAAACTGGTCGGCGGCGTGGGCGCCAAGATGAAAGCGCACAACGTCAAAGTCGTCAAAGGTGAAGCGAAAATCAAAGGCCGCTCTGAAAACGGGATCGAAATCGAGTGCAACGGCGAGACCTACTACGCAGTCAACCTGTTGCTCTGCACCGGTTCGGAGGCTTTCGTACCGCCGATCCCGGGTCTGAAGGAGGCCGGCGACATCATCCTGACGAACCGTGAAATCCTGGCGATGAAAGAACAGCCCAAATCGCTGGTGATTATCGGAGGAGGCGTGATCGGGATGGAGTTCGCGAGCTTCTTCAACAGCCTCGGCACCGAAGTGACGGTCGTAGAGATGTTGCCCGAAATCCTCGGCGGCCTCGACGGCGAAATCAGCGCGATGCTGCGCGATATCTATGCGAAAAAAGGCATCAAGTTCAACCTGTCGTGCCGTGTGACCGAAATCAAAGGCAACGAGGTGATCTATGTCGATCCGCAGGGCAATACCGCATCGGCCAAAGGAGACAAGATACTGGTCAGCGTCGGCCGCCGAGCGGTAACCGCCGGATTGGGCCTCGAAACGTTAGGCGTGGAGCTGAACCGCGGCGCGGTAAAAGTAGACAACAAGATGCGCACGAACATACCGAACGTCTTTGCCGCAGGCGACGTGACGGGCTTTTCGATGCTCGCACATACGGCCAGCCGCGAAGGCGAGGTGGTCGTGAACAACCTGACCGGACGTCCGGACGTCATGCGTTACAACGCTATCCCGGGCGTGGTTTACACGAATCCCGAAGTGGCAGGTGTCGGCCTGACCGAAGAGTCGGCCAAAAAGGAAGGTATCGCATACCGCATCCAGAAGCTCCCCATGGCCTATGCCGGACGCTTCGTCGCTGAAAACGAAGGAGGCACGGGCATCTGCAAAGTGCTCGTCGGCGAGCAGTACGGCGAAGTGCTCGGCGTGCATATGCTCGGCAACCCGTGCAGCGAAATCATCTACGGCGCCTGCATGGCCATCGAGCAGGAGATGACGCTCAAGGAGATGGAAGAGGTGGTTTTCCCGCACCCGACCGTGTCGGAAATTTTCAAGGAGACCGTCTTCGCCTTCGGAGAATAACACAAATCGGGGGAGCGAGCCGGCCCGGCGCATCTGAACCGCTATAAAAACGGGGAAAAGAGCAGCTTCTCATACAACCAGCAAAAAACCTAAAAACAAATAACAGTTATGCCTAAGTCACAATACATCGATCCTAAAGAGATGCGGAAAGCCGGTGAGATCACCTTCTCGCCGATCCCCGTCAACCAGTACAAAAAAACCGCGAAGGAGGAGCTCAAAAGCAAGCACTTCACCAAAGACGACCTGAAGCGTATCTACCGCGACATGGTGGTGATCCGCGAATTCGAAACGATGCTGCAACTGGTGAAGACCACCGGCGGCTACAACGGCGTCGAATACAACAACCCTGGCCCCGCCCACCTCTCGGCCGGCCAGGAAGCCGCTGCTGTCGGGATGGCCTACATGCTCGACATCAACGACTTTATCTTCGGTTCCCACCGCAGCCACGGCGAAATTCTCGCCAAAGGCCTGCGTGCCATCGAACTGCTCGACGACAAGTCGCTCGAAAAGATCATGAACGAATTCTGGGACGGCGCCACCGTGAACGTTGCCAAAAAGGCATACAAAGGCGGCTCGGTCAAGGAACTCGGTATCCGCTTCCTGCTGTACGGCGCACTGGCCGAAATTTTTGCCCGTACGACCGGATTCAACAAAGGACTGGGCGGCAGCATGCACACCTTCTTCACGCCGTTCGGCATCTACCCGAACAACGCCATCGTAGGCGGCAGCGGCAGTATCGCCGTCGGCGCGGCCCTCTATAAAAAAGTAAACCGCAAACCCGGTATCGTCGTGGCCAACATCGGCGACGCTTCGATGGCACGCGGTCCGGTCTGGGAAGGCATGACCTTCGCCGCCATGGACCAATTCAAACAGCTCTGGGAAGGCGACATGAAAGGCGGCCTGCCGGTGATCATCAACATCATGGACAACCAGTACGGCATGGGCGGACAGACCCGCGGAGAGACGATGGGCTTCGATTTCGCAGCCCGCATCGGCGCCGGCGTGAACCCCGAGCAGATGCATGCCGAACGCGTGGACGGCTTCAATCCGCTGGCCGTGATCGACGCTTACCGCCGCAAGAAAGCGATCCTCGAAAAAGAGAAGGCCGGCCCCGTGCTGCTCGACGTGTTGACCTACCGTTACAGCGGCCACTCGCCCTCGGACGCATCGTCGTACCGCACCAAAGAGGAGGTCGAAGCATGGGAGGCACAGGATTGCATCGTATCGTACGGCAAGGAACTGATCGACGCAGGTGTTGCCACACAGGCCGACTTGGACGCAGTCACCAAGGAGATCAAGGAGATCATGTTCGACACTTTCAAGCTCTCGATCGACGACGAGCTCTCGCCGCGCATGGACCTGCACAAAGAGCCGGAACTGCTCGGCACGATGATGTTCTCGAATCAGAGCATCGACTCTCTGTCGGACGCCAAACCCGACGTAAACCATCCGATGAGCGAAAACCCGCGCGTGCAGCAGATCGCCAAAAAGGAGCGCTTCGCATTCGACAAGGACGGCAAGCCGTTCTCGAAAATGAAACAGTTCCAACTGCGCGACGGTATCTTCGAAGCGATCATCGACCGTTTCTACAAAGACGCTTCGCTGGTGGCCTACGGGGAGGAAAACCGTGACTGGGGCGGAGCATTCGCCGTGTACCGCGGCCTGACCGAGGCACTACCCTACCACCGCCTGTTCAATGCACCGATCGCCGAGGCGGCCATCATCGGCACCGCAATCGGATACGCAATGTGCGGCGGACGCGTGATCCCCGAAATCATGTATTGCGACTTCCTCGGCTGCTGCGGCGACGAGGTATTCAACCAACTGCCCAAATGGCAGGCGATGAGCGGCAACATCCTCAAGATGCCCGTGGTCGTACGCGTGTCGGTCGGTTCGAAATACGGTGCGCAGCACTCGCAGGACTGGACTTCTCTGGCGGCACATATCCCTGGCCTGA
Source organism: Alistipes indistinctus YIT 12060 (assembly GCF_025144995.1). Taxonomy (NCBI): domain Bacteria; kingdom Pseudomonadati; phylum Bacteroidota; class Bacteroidia; order Bacteroidales; family Rikenellaceae; genus Alistipes; species Alistipes indistinctus. The sequence continues at coordinate 1,149,421 of NZ_CP102250.1, forward strand.
AGGTCGTGTTCCCCGTTACGCCCTATGACGCGAAGGGGCTGATGAATGCCGCCCTGCAAGGCACCGACCCGGTGATCTTCTTCGAGAGCCAGCGCATTTACGACGTGGGCGAACAGTTCCACGAAGGCGGCGTACCGGAAGGATATTATGAAATTCCGTTGGGCGAACCCGACGTGAAACGCGAAGGCAAGGACATCACGATCCTCACGATCGGTGCGACGTTGTACCGGGCGCTCGACGCAGCGAAAGTGCTGGAAGAAAAATACGGCATGAGCGCCGAAGTGATCGATGCCCGCTCGCTGGTTCCGTTCAACTACGAGAAAGTGCTCGAGTCGGTTAAGAAAACCGGACGCATCATCATCGCAGGCGACGCCACCAGCCGCGGATCGTTCCTCAACGACCTGGCCCGCAACGTCACCGAATTGGCCTTCGACGAATTGGATGCGCCTCCCGTGGTGCTCGGTTCACGCGACTGGATCACGCCGGCCTACGAGCTCGAATACGCTTTCTTCCCGCAGGTGGACAGCTTCATCGATGCCATTCATGAGAAGATCGTTCCGCTCAAGGGACACGTGCCGACCCGCAACTACACCGATGCGGAGCAAATCCGCCGCGCTAAAGCGGGCATTTAACCGGACTCGTCCGATTAGTAACCAAGCAATGAACCATGTGCGAATTCTGTCAATCCAATTCCAAGCATAAGGTACAGGAGGTGAGCGTCAACGCCCACCTCCACACACCTTACTCCTTCAGCGCTTTCGACACACTGACCGACGCCCTCAACCGGGCTGTGGCGGAAAACGTCAAGGTAGTCGGCATCAACGACTTTTACACGACCGCAGGCTACGGGGAGTGGGACCGGGAGTGCCGCAAGCGTAAACTCTATCCGCTGTTCAACATCGAATTCATCAGCCTGCACAAGGCCGACCAAGAAGCCGGCGTACGGGTCAACGACCCGAACAACCCGGGCCGCACCTACCTCAGCGGCAAAGGACTGGCTTGCCCGCCCGTACTGCCCGAGCCGTATGCCTCGCAACTGGCACGCGTGTGCGCCGAGACGCATGAGCAGGTGAAACAAATGTGCGCGAAGCTCAACGAACTGCTCGCCGAGCAGCAGACGGGCATCGTCCTCGATTTCGAATGGATCGAGAAGAACCTGACGGGCGGTTCTATCCGCGAAAGGCACTTGGCCAAAGCGCTGCGCATGAAGGCCTATGAAACGTTCGGCGAAGAGAACCAGGAGACGCTGACGGCTTTTTTCACGAAACTCTTCGGCGGCAAGCCGCTCAAATCGAAACTGTCCAACGTGGCGGGCGTCGAGAATGAAATCCGCGGCAACCTGCTCAAATCGGGAGGAGCGGCTTTCGTGGCCGAAACCCCGGCGGCATTCCTGCCGATGGAGGACGTGCGCAAAATCATCCTCGCGGCAGGCGGTATTCCGACCTACCCCTTCCTGGCCGATGACGCCAACGGCAATTTCACGCAGTTCGAGGCAGATGTGCGGACGACCGCTGCCGAACTCAAAAAACGCGGTATCTTCTCGGTCGAATTCATCACCACGCGCAACAGCATCGAGGTGTTGGAACGCTATGCCGGTTACCTGCACGACAGCGGCTTCGTCGTCACGTTCGGCAGCGAACACAACACCCCGGCGATGGAACCGATCGAGCTCTTCGCGCGCGGCGGCGTACCGCTGACCCCGCGCCTGCGGCAGATAGGCTACGAAGGAGCCTGTGTCGTGGCCGCACACCAGGATATCGTCCAGAGCGGTATGCAGGGCTATGTAGACAGCCGCGGCGTGGCCGACATAGACAAGCGTGACGAATACGTCGCTTACGGAGACAAAGTAATCAAAGCGGTGATCGGCTGATCCGTAGCGCCCGCACTGTGAAGGGAAAAGAAAAATAACGAGGTCCCCTTCTACCTTACCAGTGCATCGCCTCCGGGATTCCATCACCAGACTAAATGCAAAACCATGAACGAGATAAAACAGTTAATCCGCATATCGCAGTTCTACGGCTCCGACAGCCGCTATGTGATCGCCGGCGGAGGCAATACCTCTTACAAAAATGCTGACAAGCTGTGGGTGAAAGCCAGCGGGCACGCGCTCGCGACGATCACCGAAGAGGGGTTTGCGGTACTCGACCGCAACAAACTGAACGTCATTTCTCAAAAGCAATATCCCGCGGATACGGCCGCGCGCGAAGAAGAGGTCAAAAACGACCTGGCCGCCGCCTGCATCACGAAGGATCGCCGCCCGAGCGTCGAAACGTCGCTGCACAATGCGCTGAGCGCAAGTTTCATCGTCCACCTGCACCCGACGCTCGTCAACGGGCTGATGTGTGCGCAAGATGTGGAACAGGTGACCAAGAAACTCTTCGGCGACGAAGCGCTCTATATTCCCTATATCGATCCGGGCTACATCCTTTTCAAAGAGGTGGAACGCCGCATCCGGGAATATACCCAAGCGCACGGCCACGAACCTGCGATCATCCTGCTCCAGAACCACGGTATCTTCGTCGGGGCCGAATCGACCGAGAAGATACAGGCTATTTACGACGAAGTGCTCGGCAAGATCGAAAAAGCGCTGACCAAGACCGCACCGGTGGGCGAGGCCGATATTTGCGCCTGCACGCAGGAGATCATCCCGGCCATCCGCATGATGGCAAGCAGTAAAGAGGGACTCAAAACGCTCAAGGTCATTAATAACGAGTTGATCTCCTATTTCATCGAGTCGAAAGAACGCTTCGCAAAGATTTCGAAACCCTTCTCGCCCGACATCATCGTCTATTGCAAATCGAACTACATCTATATCGACAGCGAAGGCACCGAGGCTATTCTCGAAACGGCCCGAAAGGAGATCGAAGCCTATAAGGCAAAATACGGTTACGCCCCGAAAGTGATTCTGATCAAAGGAATCGGGCTGGTGGCCGTAGGCGACAACGCCGCAGGCTGTAACATCATCGCCGAGGTTTACCAGGACATGATGAAGATCGCCTACCTGGCCCAGTCGTTCGGCGGCGAGCATCCGATGACCCAGACCCAGATCGATTTTATCGACAACTGGGAGGTGGAAAACTACCGCCGCAAAGTGAGCGCGGGGGCAACCGCAGGGCGCGTCGAGAACAAGACGATCATCGTCACCGGGGCCGCACAGGGTTTCGGCGAGGGGATCGCACGCTGCCTGATCCAGCAGGGGGCCAACATCGTGGTGGCCGACCTGAACGAGGCGGTCGGCGCCAAAACCGCCGAGAACCTCAACGCGCTGGCCAAAAGCAACCGGGCGATCTTCGTCAAGACGAACGTAGCCGACACGGCGAGCCTGCGCGAGCTGATCCACAAAACGGTCTGCGCATTCGGCGGACTCGACGTATTCATCAGCAATGCAGGGGTACTGCGCGCCGGAGGCCTCGAGGAGATGACGCCCGAAAACTTCGAGTTCGTCACCAAGATCAATTACAACGCCTATTTCTACTGCGCCCAGGCCGCGTCACGGGTGATGAAACTGCAGAACAAATACTGCGAAGAAAATTACTGCGACATCATCCAGATCAACTCGAAGTCGGGCCTGCGGGGGTCGAAAGCCAACTTCGCCTATGCGGGCGGCAAATTCGGCGGTATCGGCCTCACGCAATCGTTCGCCCTCGAGCTGGCGCCGTTCCGTATCAAAGTGAACGCCGTCTGCCCCGGTAACTTCTACGAAGGGCCGCTGTGGAGCAATCCCGAGAACGGGCTTTTCCTGCAATACCTGCATGCCGGCAAGGTGCCGGGAGCAAAGACCGTCGAGGACGTGCGCGCCTTCTACATGGCGCAGGTACCGATGCGCAAAGGCACCGGCCCCGAAGATGTGACCAAAGCGGTCCTCTACCTGATCGACCAGACGTGTGAAACGGGACAGGCGCTCCCGGTGACGGGCGGCCAGGTGATGTTGAGCTAACCTGCGCGGAATCAGCATAAAACAATGTCCCGCAGGAAGTTCGATATTTTTAGGCGAGTTTTTTGCGGGACAAATTTTATAATGCGTATATTTGCAGCCGAAAGCGGCAAGTATCGTTAAAACGAGCGATCATGAAAACGAAAGCAGTCAGACTATATGGCAAGAACGACCTCCGGCTGGAGGAGTTCGAGCTGCCGCAAATCAAAGAGGATGAGATCCTCGCGAAAGTAGTGTGCGACAGTATTTGCATGTCCTCCTACAAAGCCTCCCACGAGGCGGACATCCACAAACGCGTTCCGCGCGACATCGCCCAAAATCCGGTCATCATCGGCCACGAGTTCGCCGGTGAGATCGTCGAAGTGGGCGCCAAGTGGAAAGAGAAATTCACTCCCGGAGCTAAATTTTCGATCCAACCCGCACTCAATTACGAAAAAGGGCCGGTCGGCGTATTGAGCGCCCCGGGCTATTCGTACCGTTATATCGGCGGCGACGCCACCTACGTGGTAATCCCCAACGAAGTGATGGAACAAGGTTGCCTGCTCAACTATACGGGCAAAGGCTTTTACCCCGGTGCGCTCTCCGAACCGCTCTCGTGCGTAATCGGGGCGATGCACGCCAATTACCACATCACGCCCGGCTCGTACGTGCACCAGATGGAGATCGCCGAAGGCGGTTGCATGGCCATTCTGGCCGGCGTGGGACCGATGGGCCTCGCCGCGATCAACTACGCGATCCATCGCAAAGACCGCAAGCCGAGGCTGATCGTCGTGACCGATATCGACCAGAGCCGTCTCGACCGCGCCGCATCGCTCTATTCGCCCGAAGAGGCCGCCAAGAACGGTATCGAGCTGAAATACGTGAACACCGGCGCAATGGCCGACCCGACCGCCGAACTGAAAGCGCTCACGGGCGGCAAAGGTTATAACGACGTGTTCGTCTTCGCCCCGGTGGTGCCGGTAGTGGAACAGGCAGACGCGATCCTGGCGTTCGACGGATGCCTGAACTTCTTCGCAGGCCCGGCCAAGACCGACTTCAAGGCCCCGTTCAACTTCTACAACGTGCACTATGCCTACACGCACGTCGTGGGTACGAGCGGCGGCAATACGGCCGATATGATCGAAGCGCTCGAAATGATGAGCGCAGGGCTCGACCCGGCCGGGCTGGTAACGCACGTCGGAGGCCTGAACGCCGTGATCGACACGACGTTGAACCTGCCCAATATTCCGGGCGGGAAGAAATTGATATATACCCACATCGAAATGCCGCTGACACCGATCGTGAATTTCGGGAAGTTGGGTGAAAAGAACCCTGTGTACGCAGAGTTGGATAAAATCTGCGCACGCCACAAGGGTCTGTGGAACACGGAAGCCGAGGAGTACCTCCTCGCACATGCCGCCCAGCTGGCTTAAACCGGCTGCGGCAACCCCAGTGCATCGACAGACCTGACACGAAGGCTTGGAACGGGCCGGGCAACCGGCCCCGTTTCCGGCCAATAGACCCAGAGTTGAAAAACAGATAACGTCCGGCGCTGGGTCGGACAACAAACAAACAATTAGGTTAGGTTATGAAACAGTTAGACACCAAGTTGATGCACCCTGCCGAACAGATCAAGGTGATCATCGGCCGCATCTATCGCAGTGGCATGACGACCACCTCGGGCGGAAACGTCTCGATCATGGACGACAACGGCGATATGTGGATCACCCCGAGTGCGATCGACAAGGGATCGCTCACCGAACGGGACATCATCTGCGTGAAAGCGGACGGTACGATCGTCGGTCCGCACAAACCCTCGTCGGAGTATCCGTTCCACAAGGCGATCTACCAGATGCGCCCGGGAATGCGCTCGGTTATCCACGCGCACCCGCCCGCACTCGTATCGTTCAGCATCACACACCAGATTCCCAATACCAACATTATCCCGCAGGCGCGCCGTATTTGCGGCAAGATCGGGTTTGCCCCTTACGCATGTCCCGGCAGCCAGGAACTGGGCCAGAAGATCGCAGCCGAGTTCCGCAACCACCCCGACTACAAAGCGGTGATCATGGAGAACCACGGCGTCGTGTTGTGCGGGGAAGACCTCATGGACGCTTACCAGCGTTTCGAGACCCTCGAGCTGTGCGCCCGTACCGAACTGAACGCCAAAGTGCTCGGCAATCCGACCTACCTGACCGATGAACAAATCGGCCAGCACGAAGCTTCACTGCCCACCGATTATCCGCACTTCATGGGTGTCACTTACCCGTCGGACGAGCGCGCCATCCGCACCGACATTTGTCGCATCGTGCGTCGTTCGTGCGACCAGGGACTGATGATCAGTACTTACGGTACCGTATCGGTACGCTGGAGAGGCAACGATTTCCTGATCACCCCCCCGGGCGTGCCCCGCTGGGACATCGAACCTGAAAATATCGTGCAGGTGAAAAACGGCATGGTCGAGGCCGGCAAAATCCCGAGCCGCTCGGTCGCGATGCACCAGGCCATCTACCAGAGCAACCCGCACATCGACTCGATCATCCTGACGCAGTCGCCCGCGCTGATGGGTTTCTGCACCTCGGGCGTGAAGTTCGACGTGCGCACGATCCCCGAGAGCTGGATCCAGCTGCAGGATGTACCCATCGTACCGTTCGGCCTCCAGTACGAAGACCCGATGGCGATTCCCGAAATGACCAAAAAGCATCCGTGCCTGTTATTGGCGAACGACTCGGTACTGATCACGGGCAAGAAGCTGATCGACACGTTCGACCATTTGGAAGTCGCCGAATTCAGCGCTAAATCTTTGATTATGGCCGCCCCGATCGGCAAACTCAAACCGATCAACGACAAAGAGATCGAAGAACTGCGGATCGCTTTCCACGTAGGCGAATAAGTCTCACAAAAAATCAAAGCCCTGCCTGCGGAAACCCGGTAAAACGGACGTACCGGGCCGGGCTTTTTCAAACTCTCTACCGGAACGATGAAACTAATTCTCAGTCCGTGGCACTCCCCGGTGCGGAATTGCGCACTGGAAGAATATATGGTAACAGAACGTCATGACGACGTTCTGTTATTGTATCGGAATACTCCGTCGGTAATTCTCGGGCGCAACCAGACCGTTGCCGCCGAAATAGACGGGGATTTCTGCCGTGCGCACGGAATTGAAGTTGTGCGGCGCCTGTCGGGCGGCGGAGCCGTTTACCACGACCTGGGGAACATCAACTATGCGTTCGTCTCGAACAAAGAGGCCTCACCGGTACTGGACCGCGACTTCCTGAGGCCGGTCGTAACCCTCCTGCAGGTCTTGGGCGTCGAAGCAACAGCGGGCAAACGGAAGGAACTGCTGGCCGGAGGCCGTAAGATTTCGGGTACTGCCTCGCACGTCACACGCAACCGCCAGCTTTTCCACGGCACACTGCTACACCGGACCGACCTGCACATGCTCGAACAGGCCCTGCGCGGCGACCGCACGGCGCGAGGCAAAGGCGTGGCCTCGGTACCCAGTCCCGTCGCCAACATCGCCGAACTGCTGCATAGCGATGAAACGACGGAAGCCTTCCTGGAACGGTTCGGCGCGCTGCTGCTGCAATATTACGGATTGAGCGGTTACTCCCCCATCTCACCGAATGAAACGGAAAGAATCGCTCAAATCGAGCGAATCCGACGTATGAAACAGCAGGCGGATAACCACGGAGAATGATCGATTCCCGTGTCATGTTTTCCGGTCCGACACAGATAGATTAATTGCAGACCTATTTTTTTCGGTAAATGCGCATATTACCCACGGGATACACCGATACCTGTTGAAATTCCGGTTATAGGTCGTCATATATCAAATTCACTACTACTAATTTGAGAGAGAACTTTGAACGTTTGACCGAATAAGTGCTTCCGCAAAATACCGGCACAAAAAAGGCTTCCCGCAGGAAGCCCTTTTCGCTTGCATAGATGCGTCCGTAAAACATGAGAGGAACGTCGCTTATGCCGTTTTTATTCTATTATTGGATATTTTTACGCCATGTAAAACAGTTCGGGGAGCGGAATCGAAACGGGCGAGTTATCCGGATTGGTCTCCATGATATCGGCCATATAATCCCACCATTTCTGCACGATCGGGGTCGGTCCCAGATCCTGCGAGGTTTGCTCGCCTTCGATTTTCTGCACGGCAAACAGAATATTCGTCTCCTTGTCCCAGAAGATCGAATAGTCGTATACGCCGGAATCTTTCAACATCTTGACCAGTTCGGGCCAGATTTCGTTGTGGCGTTTCTGGTACTCGGCCTCGCAACCGGGTTTCAGTTTCATTTTGAATGCACTTCTTTGCATGGTAGTATCTCTTTTAGGTTAAGTTAAAACAGCGACGGGAAGAAAACCGAGAAGATCAGCAGCAGCAGGCCGCAGCACAGCACCACGATCGTTTTGCCCCGACTGCCTTTCCACTCCTTGAGAACGATTCCCCAGAAGTTGCTGAAAACGATGTTCAGCGACATGAGGATGCTCCAACTGAACGCCATCAGTATCGCATTGCCGGAGATAAAGCTCTGGCCCATGCCCAGGAACAGGAACTGCATGTACCACAGCGACCCGCCCAACAGCGAGAAGAGCAGGTTACGCACCAGCACGGAGCTGCCTACAGTGCGGAACTCCTTCAGCGATTTATTCTTGCTGAACAGGTAGATGCAGTAAACGAAGTTGGTCAGGAAACCGCCGAACATCACGAAAATGTGCACCGGGCTGAACGACAGCAGCGCCGAGCATCCATTGGCGATCGCCGCATCGGCGATAGGCTGGCCGGCGGCCAGGCCGTAAGCCATGCAGGCGCTCATCAGACCGGCGAAAATCGCAATGATCAGCCCCTTCTTCAACGCGAATTCCTTGACTGCGGCTTTCTTTTCCTCCTCGGTCAGTCCCTTGTCACGCAGCGATCCGGCATAGCCGATTACCGCGATACCGGCCAGCGAGATAGCCACACCGACCAACATCGCCCAACCGCCGGGAGTGGTAAAGAGGTTCTGCCCGGCCACGATCGGCGGAATCACCGTACCGAATGCGGCACAGAATCCGGCAGAGATCGACTGTCCGAGCGAAATACCCAGATAGCGCATGCTGAGGCCCCAGGTAAGACCGCCGATGCCCCACAGCGCACCGAACAGAACGGCCAGGAACATGGATTTGGCAGGAGCGGCCGTCAGTACCGTTCCCAATGCGGAAAAAGGTACGGCATAAAGTGTGAAGGCCCACGGCAGGATGATCCACGACACGATGCCCTGGCAAATCCAGTAAGTCTCCCACGACCAGTTTTTAATCTTGTTGATGGGAGCGTAATAGCTCGACCCGGCAAACGACCCGATGGTCATCAGCAAGATTCCGATAAGTAGGTTATCCATAAGTTTTCAGTTAGTTTAGGTAGCCTTGTTGTAAGACAGGACGAAAGCGTTGATCCGTCCGGACAACGCTTTCGACCATTCTTGGTATATGTCCGATAAGAGGAACTAACGCTTCGAGGTTACCTCTTTTTCGTACTGCTCGATCGTAGCGATGTAATCCTCTGCTGCCGGAGCGTTGTTTTTCAGGCAGAAGTAGTCGTACACGGCTGCCCACGGCATGCTCTTCGACTCTTCGAGCAGTGCGAGGCGCTGGAAGAAGCGGCCCGACGACTCGTAATCGCGCAGTTGCTTGATCGGAGAGAGCAGCGCCTGCAGGAAGGCTTTCTGCGTCGCGCGGCTGCCGATTACATAGGCACCGATGCGGTTGATCGAAGCGTCGAAATAGTCGAGGCCGATGTTTACCTTGTTCAGCGCGTCGGCCCATACGATCTCCTGCGCCAGCATCTGTACGCTGTCGTTGAGAATAACCACATGGTCGCTGTCCCAACGTACCGGACGGCTCACATGCAACAGGATCTCGGGCGTGAAGAGCAACATCGCCGAAATTTTATCATAGGTCTCTTCGGTCGGATGGAAGTGGCCCATGTCGAGGGTAGCCATGATTCCGTTTTTCACCGCATACCCCATGTAGAATTCGTGCGAACCCACGGTAAAGCTCTCGAGGCCGGTACCGAACAGTTTGCATTCGACGGCATCCTTCACGTTCGGGCATTTCGTAGCGAAAATCTTATCCAGCGAATCTTTCAGCAGCGAACGGTAGAGGTAACGGTCCACGGTCAGGTCCTTGGAACCGTCGTGAATCCACAGGTTGTGGCACGCTTTGTCGTTCAACTGGCGACCCATCTCGTCGGCGATTTTACGGCTGCGGATCGTATGCTCGATCCAGAAATCGCGAACGGCTTTGTCGCGGCTCGACAGCGACTGGTCGCCGCTGAGCGGATGCGAGAAGCTGGTGCTGTTGAAATCGAGCTTCATGTCGTTGGCTTTCGCCCAGTCGATCCAGCTCTGGAAATGTTTCGGCTCGATCTCGTTGCGGTCCACCTTCTTGCCGCCGAAATCGCCGTAGATGGCATGGATGCTCAGGCGGTGCGAACCGGGGATCAGGCTCTTGGCCTTCTCGATATCCTTGCGTACCTCCTCGATATTACGGGCCTTGCCGGGATAGTTACCGGTAGCCTGGATACCGCCCGAAAGTTGGCCGTCCGGGTTTTCGAAACCGGTTACGTCATCCGTCTGCCAGCAGTGCAGCGAGAGGGAGATATTCTGCAATTTCTTCAGTGCCTCGTCGGTATCGATCCCGATCTGTGCATAGCGCTCTTTGGCGGCCTCGTAAGCCTTGATGATCTGTGCTTCTTTCATAGTCAGTTTTATGGTTGATTTTTATTGAGCAATTCCTGTGTAACCAATACCGGAATGTCCGGAGAGGGATAAAACTGCCCTCCTCCGCCGGAACTCACGGTTCCGTATCCGCGCCGACATCCGGTCGCGTCCGCCCCTGCTGCGGGGCTATTTCAACAAATGTTTGATCTTGTAATAAGCCTCGTTCCACGCAGCGGTATCCTGCGGCGTGAAAGTCTCGGTCTCGACCACCTTGGCGATCATATCGCGCATCTGCTGCAACGAACCGACACATCCTGCGGCGCGCGCCTGCAACATGATGTTGCCGATGGCCGTCGCTTCCGACGGGCCGGCCACTACCGGAATACCGATGGCATTGGCGGTAAACTGGTCGAGCAACCGGTTTTTCGAACCTCCGCCGATGATGTGAAGCTTTTCGATCGGGAACGGGGCCAGCACGCGGAACTTCTCGAGGATATCTTTATACTTGAGCGCCAGCGATTCGAAGATGCAGCGGATCAGTTCGGCATGCGTCTGCGGCACGGGCTGCCCGCTCGCCGCACAATAGTTGCGGATCGCAGCCGCCATGCTGGGCGGATTCGCGAAAGAGGGATCGTCCGGGTCGATGAACGAGCGGAACGGGGTCGCCTCCCCGGCCATTTTCACGATCTCCGGGTAGGAATATTCGGCACCTTCCTTTTTCCACTCCTTGATGCATTGTTCCAGAATCCACATCCCGGTGATATTCTTCAGCAGACGCGTGGTTCCCTCGACTCCGCCTTCGTTCGTGATGTTCAGCGCGGCGGTCTCGTCGGTAATCACCGGGTCTTTCACCTCAATGCCCATCAGCGACCAGGTGCCGGAACTCAGGTACGCGAACTTTTCATCGGAAGCGGGCACGGCGGCTACGGCCGAAGCGGTATCGTGACCGGCCACGGCCACCACCGGAACCTTATCGAGCCCCGTCTCTGCGGCCAATGCATCGGTCAGCGTACCGACCACGGTACCCGTAGGCACCACTTCGCCGAACAGCGAACCCTTGACGCCCATCTTTTCGAGCAACTTCGCCTCCATCTTCTTGGTTCGCGGATTGAGTATCTGGGATGTCGAAGCGATCGTGTATTCGGTCGCCATCTTGCCGGTAAGCATATAACTCAGCGCATCGGGCATGAACAGCGCACGGACGGCGGCTTTCAGCGGCGACGAATGGTCGCGCTGCATCGCGTAGAGCTGGTACAGGCTGTTGAAATTCATCACCTGAATACCGGTGAGGTCGTAGACCTCCTTGCGCGGCATGACCTTTGCAAAATATTCCTCGGGAGCCCCCGTGGTATGCAGGTCTCGGTATGCCAGGGGCATGCCCAGGATTTGGCCGTCTTCACCGATCAACGCGAAGTCGACGCCCCACGTGTCGATACCGATCGACGTGATTTTCGCCCCCTCCTTCGCACAGGCGATCATCCCGGCCTTGAGGTGTTCGTAGAGCGAAAAGATATTCCAGTAATAGTGTCCGCCCAGTTCAAGAATCTGGTTCGGGAAACGGGTCAGCTCCTTCATCTGCAATTTGCCGTCGCGAAGCGTGCCCAGAATCGAGCGGCCGCTGGTCGCTCCCAGGTCAAAAGCCAAAAACGAGATTTGTTCCATCGGTTCAGTCAGATTTATGCCGCCTGCAAGGAGTTCGCGATACGGAAATACCCCGCAACAACGGACCTGTAGTTTTTCAGTTCACACCTTCTGGCCCGATCGTCTCCAATGCCTTCCGGGACAAGTGATCCCGCGCGATAAACGGATTCGCCGGAACGCCCTCCGGCAACGCAAAAAGCGAATACGGGCCTGCTTCAACCGCCTTCCACTACTCTCGGAAGCGGTTGAAGCAGAACAAATATACCACATTATTTGGAACCGCCACCTGCAAATTGTGATATTCTCCCTGTAATTTTTGGGCAAAATCACCGATTCGCTTCGTCCGGATTGAGGGCAAGGCCCCGCAACTCCGCATACCGCCGGAAACCGCCCCCGCGCAACTCCATAAGCCCGCACGCCTCCACGGAACCGATGTCCATGCTTCAACGAACGATTTTCACCCCTTTGGGTGCCGAAATTTTCGATTTCACCGTACCGTCCCCCTGCCGTTCGTGCCTCACCGAGATCACGCCGTACGGCGTCGGAAAAGTACCTTCGGCCCATTGCAGGCCGCCCAGGTGAGGCCGTACGCGCACCGCTTTGCAACCCGGTTCGACGATCGAAATCCCGAGCACATGCTCGCTCAGCCACGCTGTCGGCCCCGAAGCCCAGCCGTGGCAGAAGCTGTGGCGGAAACCTTTGTAGCAGAAATCCCCGTAACTGCGGTGCACATCGACTTTGCCTTCCGGCACCAGTTCGTCGATACGTGCGGCATTGTCGAGCCATTTGATATCGAAGTCCTCCCAGAAAGTGGTCGCACCCAGATCGAGCATCGCACCCCAATAGGTGTCGATATTGTCGATCGCACCGGCATAATCGCCCGCTTTGGCCTTCGCCTGCAGCATATAATAGCCGTAAAAAGTCGAGAATCCTTCCACCCCGCCCTTTTTAAGCACCTCTTCGTTCACCTGCCGGGCAGGCACAAGGCCGGCCAAAGCGGCCAGCGCCGCAGACTGTTTGGTCGTGGCGTAATCAGGCGTCACCTTACGCATCCGCTCCGCCGCCGACGAACATTTGGCAGCCAACGCCGTATCGCCCAGCGCACCGGCCATCCGGATCCCGGCATCGAAAGTCATCAGCAACAGCGCATGCAATCCGGCATCGACAGCCTTCCGGTCGCGACTGGTCGGCCAGTCGAGGAAGCGGCCCGCACCGGTCATGTGCTCATGCCCCTGCCCATCGACCATGCCGGCCGCCATATCGAACAGCGCATTCATATAAGACTGCTGCTCGCGCAGGTAGTCGAGGTCTCCGGTATACATATAATAATCGTGATGGATCAAAGCCCACCAGAGCGAATAGGCGCAAATACCGTTCATCCAACCCGGCAGCGGCGTCTGGTCGCGGGCCTGGTCGAGCGTCTTTTTCATCACCTCGTTGTCGCCGAAAACCGCCAGCATCGTACAGAGCTCCGGATGTGCATCGCCCATCCAAACGAGCCGGTCGCGCTTGATCCCGTCCCACAGGTAATCCTGCATATTGAGGTGTACGGTATAAGCTCCCGTCATCCAAATGCTGTCGAGGCGCGTATCGCTCGAGCGGAACGAGCCCAGGTAAGGAATATCCCGGTAGGTAAATTTAGCGCGAATCTCCTGTACGGGTACCACCACATCGTCTTCCAACAGGTCGATCCGCACGAAACGGAATCCCGAATTGCCGGTTTCGCTCACACCGTACCACGGCAGGTACATCACATAGTCGCGCATCGCATGGTCGTTCGTCGCACCGCTTTCGGGCGTGATCTCGCACATCGCCTCGCTGGCCGACTCGCCCAGCCGGACGCGCACTCTGGCCGGCTTGTGCCCCGTAATGCCTGCTGTCACGATCTGAACGCCACCCTGTATCTCCCGTCCGAAATCGAGCAGCAGCGACGGGCGCCTGCCCTCGCGGCTCGTCATCACGCAGTGCGGATAAGGCGCATTGATCATCTGCCCCTTGCCCTTGGCGAGCAGATGGTCCGCTCCCTCGACCAGCTCTTCGTTTTGAATCCACATGACCCGGACAGGCGAAAGATAAGTCGTCGTCCGCAGATCGGCCTGGGATTTTTCGACCGCCTCCGCAGGAAAAACGGGGGGCAGGGCCGCACACACGGGCACAGCAAATAACAATAACAGGGATAGCAGAATAGGTTTCATTCGTCGGTTGATTTTAATTTCTTAAATTTCTCAGTCGGGCAGCCGGTATTTCTGAATCCGAAGTGATCCGAACGAGGTTAACGAAGCGGAATGCCCGTTATTTACTTTCTTCCCGCCCCGCAACGGTACGCGCACGGAGATTCGCGGATGTTCCTCCGCACGGCTATTTCACATGTGACTAAGGTTCGCCAGCAGTCTACCGGGCAGCAGCAAAGGTCAATTCGAAAACATGTTTGCCGGAACCGACATCGGGCACCTTGACAAATCCGTTCTCGGCCTTTACGCCCGGCAACGACTTCCCGTCCATCGTCAGCGTAAAACGTCCCTGCGAATAGAGCGGCAGATAGACATCGCCCACCATATTGACCGGCATCGCCACTTCGAGCACGAACCGCCCCGGTGCGTTGTCGAAAGAGACGCCGACATCGCCGCGGATCGTCGGCATCGTAATCGAAGCCGTACGCAGCGGACCCGGCTGCGGCTTAATGCGGGCGCGGCGGAATCCCGGCTCGACGGGTTCGATTCCCATCAGTTTCCGGGGAATGACATTGGCCGGCACCGCACCCCAGATGTGATTCCAATCCTGATTGTACTTGAAAAGGATGTCCCATGCCTCCATCGTAATCGTAGAACCGGCGCGAATCATGTTGTACCAACTCCGCAAATCGGTCGCGGTCAGCAGTTTGAACGCCGCATCGGCCTTACCCGTATCGTAGAGCGCATCGAGCAGGAACTGTGCCGCGTAAACGCTGCAATCCATCCCGCGCGAAACGAGATAATCGGCGATACGGGGCTGGTACTGCGGCGGCACGAGCGAAAATACGATCGGGAACATATTGCTGTAAACCGAGACATGGTCGGTACCGATTCCGTCGCGGTAAAGCCCGCTTTTTTTATCGAAAAAATACTTATTGATGCTCGCTGCCGTACGGGCGGCCTGCGATGCATACGCCGCCGAGTCGGCCTTTTTCCCCATAGCTCCCGCCAGTTTGCCCATCAACTCGAGGCTGGCATAGTGGAACACGTTGGGACTGATATTTTTCGGCATGAAGGTAAACTCGCCGCGGGGCCAGTCGACGATGTCGTCCAGTTTCTGGTTCTGCGGCAGGCGGATCGAATCGCGCAGTGCGGAATCGACCTTCGGATTATTCAGCACGACAATCAGTCCGTCCTCTTCCTCAAGCGCCGACAGCGTTTTGTTCTTCAGCAACGAGTAATTGGCCTCAGCCGAACGGATATCGCCCGTGTAGAGATAATCGTACCAGGCGATCAGCACCGACTGCAAAATCCATTCGGTCGGCCAGGTGGCATGGTTAAGCAGGTACTCGTGCGAACGGCGTGCAAGGGTAAACTCACGGTCGACCGAGTAGTGGCACAATTGGTTGAGCAGAGCGTCGGCCTCATAGGGAATGCGTTCGCGGTCCCCGTCGACATAAATCCCGGCGAAAGAGGTCGCCTTCACCGAATAGCGGCACAGTTCCCACACCCGATTCAGCACGGTATCGGAACTGGTAAAATGCACTGCAAAGTCATTGAACGGATAATGTACCGTCTGCCGTTCGATGTCGGCAGGAGCGATATCGTGCTTGTATCCTTCGATCTCGAGGTAGCGGAACGGCAGCACCTCGCCGACGTATTCCGGCATCGGAACGGCCAACGGCGGCGTGTTGCGCGTGTTGCGCGTATCGGGCATGATTTTGATCCGGTAAGTATGGCGCCCCGGCAATAGCGCAAGTTTGTGTTCACGGTAGCGGATCGTTCCGTCTGGCTTGCGGTCAAGCCGTCCGTCACGCAACGCCTCGCCGATACGGACAATGATCGTATCGGCCTGCTGCGCATCGAGGGTCAGCACCAACTGTCCGAACGAAGCGCGGCCGAAATCGACGGCCAGATCGCCGCCCGGCAACCGTTCGACCGATACGGGGCGTTCGTCGCTTTTGACCTGCGGATAATAGGCCGTTTTGTAGTCATAAAGCGTATCGGCCGTGCGGAAGGCCCGGATTTCGGACCAGTCCTGCTGCGCATTGTTGTTGTCGGTGCGCACTTTCCAGTAATAGACAGTATTGGGTTTGAGCGGCTCGCCGTCGTAAATCACCGTAGTGGAGTTGTCGTTGTTTTCGAAGCGTGCGTTCCACATATCGCTCCGGTACCGGCTCAGTTGTTCGCGGCTCGTGCCGACCTGTATTTGTGCGAAAGTCTGCTTGACATCCGGGCGCACGTCATTGAGCATCCAGCTGAACATCGGGCGCCGGTTGTAAATCAGCGCCATCTGCACCGGCTCGATCGACCGGGCGGCCTCTTCGAGGGTCATCTGCGTAGGATAGCCGTTGATCCACACCCGGTCGGTGTGCTCGATCAGGTCGGTCATCAGCCCGGTGGGCGGGGCGGCGGTCAGCGCCGCAGGGGCGCACATCAGGCCCAGCAGACAGGCGCGGGCGAGCAGCAAAAGTCGGGTCATCGGTTTCCGGTTTTTAGTTCGGTTAGTCTACAAAATAACGCATCATTCGGCAAACATGCAAATCCTTTCCTCCGATTCGAAAAGATCCGCAAGGGGTTGCCGGTCTCTCCCTCCCATCGCTTCGGCCCATTGTCCAACCGCAAAACAAAAATTCCGGCACGATGCTCCCGGTTATACGCAGGAGTTTCGGAAATTATCGATACCTTTAGCATCCGGTATCTTGATATCGTTTTCAGTCCCGTCAATATACCGAATGAATACACCGACACCAGATAAAACGACAATATTTAAAATCAGACAGCATGAAAAATCTGTTCAGCGTACAAGACAAGGTAATCGTCATCACCGGAGCCGCCGGTGTACTCGGCACCTCGATGGTGCACCATTTTGCGGAACAGGGCGCCAAAGTGGTGATCCTCGACCGTAACGAAGAGGCGGGCCGCAGACTGGAAGAGGAGGTAAAGGCCGAAGGCGGCGAAGTCATGTTCCTTTACACCGATGTGCTCGACAAGCAGGTACTCGAAGGCAACTACACCGAGATTATGGCCCGCTACGGCCGGATCGACGTGCTGATCAACGGAGCGGGCGGCAACATGGCCGGTGCGACGATCGCCCCCGACAAGACGATTTTCGACCTCGACATCGAAGCCGTCCGCAAGGTCGTCGACCTGAACCTGTTCGGGATTATCCTGCCGACCATGACCTTCACCCGGGCGATGATCGAGCAGAAGCAGGGATCGATCATCAACATCTCGTCGGAATCGGCGATCCGGCCGCTTACGCGCGTGGCCGGGTACGGCGTGGCGAAAGCCGCGGTGACGAATTTTACCAAATACATGTGCGGCGAACTGGCCACCAAATACGGCGACGGACTGCGGGTAAACGCCATCGCGCCCGGCTTCTTCATCACGGAGCAGAACCGGACGCTATTGCTGAACCCGGACGGAAGTTATACCGAACGGTCGAAAACGATCCTCGCGCACACGCCTTACGGCCGTTTCGGCGAACCTTCGGAGCTGCTCGGCACGCTGCAATGGCTCGCGAGCGACGCATCGAAATTCGTTTCGGGCACGATGACCGTGATCGACGGCGGTTTCGACGCCTTCTCGATCTGATCGGCCCGGGACACCATTCCGCACGGCGCGAATCCGGGCAACACGACAACCCCAAAACCATTAGGGATATGCCGCGGACTGCCGCGCAAATCCATTAACCTCAGCAAATAATCCGTTATGACATACCTATGCAAACAATCGTGGCGCTGGTACGGCCCCAATGATCCGGTAAGCCTCGCCGACATCCGCCAGGCGGGTGCGACCGACGTAGTGACAGCACTCCACCATATTCCCAACGGGGAGGTATGGACGGTCGAAGAGATCGCAAAGCGCAAAAAAGAGGTAGCCGACGCCGGGCTCACCTGGAGCGTTGTCGAGAGCGTGCCGGTACACGAGCACATCAAAACGCAAACGGGCGATTTCCAACGCTACATCGACAACTACAAGCAGAGCATCCGCAACCTTGCCCGGTGCGGCATTTACTGCATCACCTACAACTTCATGCCGGTACTGGACTGGACGCGTACCGACCTGGCCTACACGATGCCGGACGGATCGAAGGCGCTGCGTTTCGAACGGGCGGCTTTCATGGCTTTCGACCTGTTCATCCTCAAGCGTCCCGGTGCTGAGAAAGAGTATTCGGACATGGACAAAGGAAAGGCACTGGGCCGCTATTCCGAAATGAGCGATGCAGACAAAGAGCTGCTCACCCGCAACATGATCGCAGGGCTGCCCGGCTCAGAGGAGAGTTTTACGGTAGCGCAGTTCCAGGAGGCGCTCGACCGCTACAAGGATATCGACGCCGAAAAGCTGCGGGCCAACCTGATCCATTTCCTTAGAGAGATCGCTCCGGTAGCCGATGAAGTGGGAGCCGAACTGGTGATCCACCCCGACGACCCGCCCTACCCGATCCTGGGACTGCCGCGGATTCTGAGCACCGCCGACGATTTCCGCAAACTAATCGCCGCCGTACCCAATAAGTCCAACGGACTGTGCCTCTGCACCGGTTCGTTCGGCGTGCGTTCGGACAACGAACTGGCCGCGATGATGGAGGAGTTCGGCGACCGGGTCGGTTTCGTGCACCTGCGCAGCACACAGCGCGACGCAGAAGGCAATTTCTTCGAGGCGAACCACCTCGAAGGCGATGTAGACATGTACGGCGTGATGAAAGCGCTGCTCGCACTTCAGCAACGGCGGCAAACCTCAATCCCGGTACGGCCCGATCACGGCCACCAAATGATCGACGACCTGAAGAAAAAGACCAATCCGGGTTACTCCTGCATCGGGCGGCTCAGGGGCCTCGCCGAACTGCGCGGACTCGAAATGGGCATCGCCCGAAGCCTATACGGGAAATAACAAAAGAGTCATCGCATACAGGCTACAGAACCGCCGGGCGAATTCGGAACTCAAATCGTATCCGAATCCGCCCGGCTTCTTCATCCGGGGCATCCATCCGAAAAGATAAATTGTTATCTTTGCAACCTCTGTCAGACAATCGAACCAATCAAAATTTTTCACAGCATATGGGCGGATTCTTCGGAACCATCAAAAAAACATCGTGCGTAACCGACCTGTTTTACGGGATCGACTACAATTCGCACATGGGTACCAAGCGCGCAGGTATGGCAACGCTCAACGACGGCGTCTACACCCGTGCGATCCACAACATCGCCAACTCCTATTTCCGCACGAAATTCGAGCCGGAACTACCCACTTTCGCCGGTTATTCGGGAATTGGCGTAATCAGCGATACAGACGCACAACCGATCATCGTGAACTGCCACCTGGGCAAATTCGCCATCGTAACGGTGGCCAAGATCACCAACCTGCCCACGCTCGAGCGGGAACTGCTGGCCAAAGGCAACCATTTTTGCGAGCACAGCAACGGCATCACGAACCAATCCGAACTCGTCTCGATGCTGATCGCCGAAGGCAAGACCTTCACCGAAGGCATCGAAAACGTTTTCCGCCAGATCAAAGGCTCCTGCTCGATGCTGATCCTCACCGAAAGCGGCATCATCGCCGCACGCGACAAATACGGCCGCACGCCGATCGTCATCGGCAAGGGCAGCGACGGTTACGCCATCTCTTCCGAAAGCTGCGCATTCCCAAACCTCGGTTACGAAACCGACTATTTCATCGGGCCGGGCGAGATCGTGCTGGTCACCGCCGACAGTATCACGCAACTGCGCAAACCGGGCGACAAGATGCAAATCTGTTCGTTCCTGTGGGTGTATTACGGCTATCCGGTTTGCGAATACGAGGGTCGCAACGTCGACCAGATGCGTTACGACTGCGGGGTAGAGATGGGCAAAAGCGACAAGACCGAAGCCGATTTCGTCTCGGGTATTCCCGACTCGGGCATCGGCATGGCGCTGGGTTATGCCGCCGGCAAACGCATTCCTTACAAGCGCGGTATCGTCAAATATACGCCGACCTGGCCCCGCAGCTTCACACCGCCCAACCAACAGATGCGCGAACTGGTCGCCAAAATGAAACTGATCCCGAACAAAACGTTACTGCGCGGCCAGCGTGTAGTTTTCTGCGACGATTCGATCGTACGCGGCACGCAGCTCCGCGACCACGTGGCCGAACTGTACGACTACGGAGCCAAAGAGATACACATCCGCATCAGCTGCCCGCCGTTGATCTATCCGTGCAAGTTCCTCAACTTCACCGCCTCGAAATCGGAAATGGAGCTGATTACGCGCCGGATGATCCAGAAAATGGAGGGCGACGCGAATAAGAACCTCGAACTGTACGCGACCACCGGTTCCAAACAATATTGCGACCTGGTCGAGAGCATCCGCCAGCAGATGAATGTCAATTCCCTGAAATTCAATCCGCTCGAAACCCTTGTCAAAGCAATAGGATTGCCGAAGGAATGCATTTGCACGCATTGTTTCGACGGCAGCAGCTACGAATAGCCGTACGGACGATGGACGGATTCAGGCCCCCTGCCGGCCACACCGGTTTTCTGGCAAAACAACTCTTTGCCGGAGACGGCTCTGAACATTCTTTCGGCGAAATTATCGGCGGGACGATCGCTTACCTCGAACCGGGCGGTGGAGGGCCAACGCAAATGCACACCCATCCGCTGACCACTTGTTCATCGTGGTCAGCGGCCGGGCACGTGTGGAAACCCCGGCCGGGACGCAAACCGTCGGAGCGAATGAATCGTTGTTGGTCGAAGGCCCCGTTCCGCATTCGGTCTGGAACGACACCGATTCGACGACTGTGATGTTCGGCATTTCCGTTCATCCGGCCAGCTACTCCGAACGCATGCCCCGGGCCGAATCCGCCGGTCAGGCGGAATCTGCGAAACCAGCCGGGCCCACTGACTGCACGGAACCCATGAAATCTACCGAGGATATGTAATCTTCCGGGCCGGAATAGCCGCACCGGACACGGTAAGTTCCCAAACCACAGCCTAAACTACTCTGCCATGACTGCACCCGCCCCCACCCTTTCGACAACCCGCCGTCCCCATATCGTCTGGCTCGACGTGATGCGGTTGGTCGCTATCCTGATGGTCGTGATCTGCCACTGCACCGACCCGCTCAACGCTTCGGCCGAAGCCCGCAGCAATCCTGACATCGGCTTTTGGGGCGCAGTATGGGGAGCCGCGGTCCGTGCCTGCGTCCCGCTGTTCGTAATGATCACCGGAGCGCTGCTGCTACCGGTCCGCCAAGAGGCCGGAGCCTTCTATAAAAAACGCATACCGCGCGTTCTGTGGCCATTTTTGATCTGGTCGGTATTATTTAACCTCGCTCCGTGGTTCATCCAGTGGGTCGGCGGTTCATCCGCCCTGGTAACCGACTTTTTCCCGTATGCACCCGATCCGTCGGCCTCGCTCTCAGACGCGCTGCGGGACGTCGCCATGATTCCGCTCGCCTTTACCGTCTACGCCACCCCGATGTGGTATATCTACCTGTTGGTCGGACTTTACCTCTACATGCCGATCTTTTCAGCATGGGTAACCGCAGCTTCCGACAAGTCGAAGCGGCTGTTCCTCTATCTGTGGGGTATTTCGCTGCTGCTCCCTTACGCGACCTATTTCATCTCGCCCAATCTGCTGGGCGTTTGCTCGTGGAACGGCTTCGGTACTTTCTATTATTTCGCCGGATTCAACGGCTACCTGCTACTGGGTCATATGTTGAGCAAAGGCAACGACTGGCCGACAGGGAAAATCGCCCTGCTGACCGTTCCGATGTTCAGTATCGGCTTCCTGATCACGTTCAAAGGCTTCCGTTTCATGACTGCCGATCCGAACCTGACCGAAGCGGGTTTCGAACTCTTTTTCACCTACTGTTCGATTAATGTCGTGATGATGACCGCGGCCGTCTTCCTGCTCGTGCAAAAAGCGCGCATACACTCGCCGCGGATCGTCGCCATGCTCGCAAACCTGACCAAATGCGGGCTGGGCATCTACCTGGCCCACTATTTCTTTATCGGTCCGGCCTATCTGGCGACCGTAGCGCTGGGGCTCCCCGCAGCGCTACGGGTGCCGGTAGCCGCAGCGATCGTTTTCAGCTGCACCTGGACACTCATCTTCCTGATTTACAAACTACCCAAAGCAAAATATATCGTCGGGTAAACATTATCGGACAACAGGCACATATCGTTTTCCCGACAGAGTCTCTGTCGCCAGACAATTATGCTGTCCACCTAAATACAAGCCAATCCCTGCAACAAACAAAACAACGTAAAAAGGGGACAGGCTGATGCCTGTCCCCTTTTTACACAGTGTCCGCCGGAGCGGATCACCATTAATAGTTGTGCTTCATCGGCTCGAAGTAAGCCTGGGGATGCGCACAGGCCGGGCAGCTCTCGGGAGCGGTCTTGCCCTTGTGTACGTAGCCGCAGTTGCGGCACTGCCACTCGATCTCCTCCTCACGCGAGAATACGTTGCCGGCCTCGACATGGGCCAGCAGCTTGCGGTAACGGATTTCGTGCTGTTCCTCGACGGTAGCGATATTGCGGAACACGGCGGCAATCACCGGGAACCCTTCCTCTTCGGCCACTTTGGCGAACGTCGGGTAAAGTTCGCTCCACTCCTCGTTCTCTCCGGCTGCAGCCTCGATCAGGTTCTCCATCGTCGTGCCGATTTTACCTGCGGGATAACTGGCGGTAATCTCCAACATGCCGCCCTCGAGGAATTTGAAGAAACGTTCTGCATGTTCCTTCTCCTGGTCGGCAGTCTCGGCAAATACGCCTGCGATCTGTTCGAATCCTTCCTTCTTGGCCTTGCTGGCAAAGAAAGTATAGCGGGTGCGCGCCTGCGACTCGCCAGCAAACGATTTCAAAAGGTTCTGTTCGGTTTTGGTTCCCTTTACACTTTTTCCCATTTCTCAAGTTTTTTAGTTGGTTGGACAGCGGTTCGTTCCTTTTCTTCTCTTCCATACAAAGAAAACGGGTTTGCGGCGAATTCGCAAATTATTCCAATAGTTAATTGCGATCCCCCAATAAAAATATCTGATACCCCGCAGACGTTATTATACTGCCTCTTCAGTAGAAAAATACGGCCCCGTGTTTGTAGCATACGGTGAAAAAAGGTATCTTTGACCACATTTGAGACCATTATGAGCGATACGATCAAACACGAATGCGGCATCGCGTTCGTCCGGCTGCTCAAGCCGCTGGATTTCTACCTGAAGAAGTACGGCACTCCGTTTTACGGACTCAACAAGATGCAGATCCTGATGGAGAAGCAGCACAACCGGGGACAGGACGGGGCCGGACTGGCCAACATCAAACTCTTCCCCAAACCGGGCCACGTTTACATCAACCGGATCCGTTCGAACGACGACACCCCGATCAAGGAGATATTCCAACGCATATACGACCGGATCGAACATGCCGTCGCTGCCGATCCGTCGAGACTCAATAATCCGGCATGGCTTAAGGAACATGTCGAATTCACCGGCGAAGTGTTCCTCGGCCACCTGCGTTACGGCACCTTCGGCAAAAACGACATCGAGAACGTGCATCCCGTCTCGCGCGAAAACAACTGGATGACACGCAGTCTCGTATTGGCGGGCAATTTCAACCTCACGAACATCGACGAATTGTACGAACGGCTGATCGACCTGGGACAGTACCCGCCCGCGAAAACCGACACCGTGACGATCCTCGAGCGCATCGGCCACTTCCTCGACCGCGAAAATGAGGATAAATACCGCTATTTCAAAGATAAGGGCTATTCCAAACGCGAGATCACCGACCTGCTGGCGCGCCACATCGACCTCAAGGAAATCCTGTCACTGGCCGCACGCCGCTGGGACGGCGGCTATGTGATGGCCGGCATGATCGGCCACGGCGACGCATTCGTGATGCGCGACCCGTGCGGCATCCGCCCGGCTTATTACTATCGGGACGACGAGGTGGTCGTGGCCGCATCGGAGCGCGCCGTAATCCAAACCACCTTCAATGTCCCGTACGAAAACGTGCAGGAGCTTGCGCCGGGCCATGCACTGCTGGTGCGCCGAGACGGGGATGTGTCCGACGAACGTTTCATCGCACCGCAGGAAGTTCGCCCCTGCTCGTTCGAACGCATCTATTTCTCGCGAGGCAGCGACCAGGACATCTACCGGGAACGCAAAAGATTGGGGCGGTTATTGGTACCGCAAATTTTGAAAAGCATCGACGGCGACATCGAAAACACGGTCTTTTCCTACATCCCGAACACAGCCGAAAGCGCCTTTTTCGGACTCGTCGAAGGACTCGACGCCCATTGCGCCGAAACACGGGTGCAAAAAATCATGGCCGGACGCGACACGCTGACCGAAGAGCGGCTGCATAAAATCCTTCATTACAAACCCCGCATCGAAAAGATCGCGATCAAGGATGTCAAAATGCGCACGTTTATCACGCAGGACGACGAACGCGACGACCTGGTGGCCCATGTATACGACGTCACCTACGGCACCATCCGCCCGGATGCGGACAACCTCGTGATACTCGACGATTCGATCGTGCGGGGCACCACGCTGCGCCGCAGCATCATCCGCATCCTCGACCGGCTCAGACCCAAAAAGATCGTCGTCTGCTCGTCGGCGCCTCAGATCCGCTATCCGGACTGCTACGGCATCGACATGTCGCGGTTGGGCGACTTCGTCGCATTCCGCGCAGCGATAGAACTGCTCAAGGAGCACGGCATGCATGATGTAATCGATGACGTGTACCGGAAAGCCAAGATCCAGATGGGCCTCGAACGAAGCGAAGCGGTCAACTGCGTCAAGAAAATTTACGAACCGTTTACCGACGAAGAGATTTCGTCCAAGATCGCGCAGATAGTCACCGCCCCGGACATTCACGCCGGAATCGAGGTGATCTATCAGAGCGTCGAAAACCTGCACCAAGCTATTCCCCACCACAACGGAGACTGGTATTTCACGGGCGACTACCCGACTCCCGGCGGCAACGTCGTGGCGAACAAGGCCTTCATCAATTTCTACGAAAACCGGAACGAACGGGCTTATTAACCCCGACAATCCGGCCCTGTAAACAGGCTTCGCACGGGGACACCCGACACAGGCACGCTGACACAAATCGGACTGTACTTTCTGCGGAATTTTAAAATTCAAGGATATGGCTCACGCATCTTTCAAAAAGATATTCCCGTTGTTCCTGTTGCTGCTGACCGTCACATGGCCTTCCCGGGCACAGGACGACTCGAACCCCGTACATTGGGGTACCGCGGTCGAAAAGACGGGCGACGGGATATACGATATCCGCTTTACGGCCCGGATCGACTCGCCGTGGCACATGTACGACATGGGCCCTTACGACGACGGCCCCAACGCCACTGCTTTCACGTTCACCCCGAACGGCAACTATACGCTGGTCGGCAAAACACGCCAGGAGAGCAAACCGTCCAAAAAATTCGACCCGCTGTTCGACATGGAGATCGGCACTTTCGCCGGGCGTGCCGTATTCGTGCAGCAGGTGAAGCTGGTTCCCCCGGCCGGGGGTGCCCGGATCGCCGTCAACATCGAATGGATGGCCTGCGACGAGACAAGCTGCCTGCCGCCGGCAGACCGGGACTTCACCGTTACGATAGGCGATCCTTCGGCCAAAACCGCAGTTCCGGCTCCGTCAGCACCGGCCAGTCCGTCCGGAAACAACAATCCGGGCCTGAGCAACCTTCCCTCCGCTTCGACTGCCGGGACAACAGCCTCAGCGACAACTCCGGAAGAGTCAACTCCTGAGACTACCTCCGGCACAACGACCGCAAATGCCACCACCGACACGGCATCGGCCGAAATCAACGCCGCCACAACCGAAGGAGGATCACTCTGGAGCGCCATTATCGAGGCTATCCTGTGGGGATTCGCGGCACTGCTCACCCCGTGCGTCTTCCCGATGGTGCCGATGACGGTTTCCTTCTTCCTGAAAGGCAGCGAGAACAAGGCACGCGGACGGTTGATGGCCTCGCTTTACGGTCTTTGCATCATCCTGCTCTATACTCTGCCGATTGCAGTAATTATCCTTATTACGCGAATCGTGGGCGGCGACACCGTTACGGCCGATATTTTCAACTGGCTCGCGACACACTGGATTCCGAACGTTATCTTCTTCCTCGTTTTCATGATCTTCGCCGCATCGTTTTTCGGGGCGTTCGAGATTACGATGCCGAGTTGGCTCGTGAACAAAAGCGACAGCAAAGCCGACAAAGGCGGGATCGTCGGCGTCTTTTTCATGGCACTGACCCTCGTGCTGGTATCGTTCTCATGCACAGGGCCGATAGTCGGTTCGGTGCTGATCAAGTCCACCTCGGGCGAAGTATGGGCGCCTGTGATCACCATGTTCGCCTTTTCAGCGGCTTTCGCACTACCGTTCACGCTTTTTGCACTCTTTCCGTCGTTGCTGAAAAACCTGCCCAAAAGCGGAGGCTGGCTTAACTCGGTCAAAGTGGTACTGGGCTTCCTGGAACTTGCACTCGGACTCAAATTCCTCAGTGTCGCAGACCAGACCTACCACTGGGGCATCCTCGACCGGGAAATCTACCTGGCGCTCTGGATCGTGATCTTCTCCCTATTGGGCCTCTATTTGCTGGGCAAACTGCGTTTTGCGCACGACAGCGAGACCAAAACGATCGGCGTACCGCGCCTGCTGCTTTCGATCATTACCTTTGCATTCGTCGTCTACATGCTTCCAGGCATGTGGGGCGCACCGCTCAAAGGGCTCTCGGGCTACCTGCCACCGATCCATACCCAGGATTTCGTAACCGGTGCGGAAGCACCAGCCGCCGCATCGACACCTTCGCTGGATCTGGCGCGACCGCCCAAACACAGCGATTTCCTAAGCCTGCCGCACGGATTGCAAGGTTTCTTCGACTATGACGAAGCGATGGCCTACGCCCGTAAAGTAAACAAGCCGCTGTTCGTCGACTACACGGGGCACGGTTGCGTCAACTGCCGCGAAATGGAAGCGAGGGTGTGGGCCGATCCGGAAGTATTGACCTTGCTCCGCAACGATTTCGTCATTGTCGCGCTTTATTCCGACGACAAAAAGGAGTTGCCGCAGGACGAATGGGTCACGACCGAAACGGGTAAGGTACTCAAAAGCCTCGGCAAAATCAACGCGCACTTCGCGCACAAACAGTTCGGCATTAACTCCCAACCCTACTACATGATTCTCAACGATGAGGGAAAACAACTTGTTCCCGGACGCGGCTACAACCTCAACATCCCCGAATTCGTACAATTCCTCAAAAAAGGAGCGGAGCAGTTCCGCACACAACACAGCGCTCCGGAAACCACGAACTCGTAATTATCAAGCGAAATTACAAAGGCCGCATCAGACGCACCGTAACGACAGTACTCATCGGCCACACTATTGGTAGATTTGCAAAAATGATCTATCTTTGCACGCGGACGAAACGGAGAGGAGTCGCTCCCGGGAAAATCCGCCGTCATCCATAAGGCAGGGCCCATAGCTCAGTTGGTCAGAGCAGCGGACTCATAATCCGAAGGTCGTGGGATCATGCCCCTCTGGGCCCACCGGAAACGCATAAGCAAATTGCTTATGCGTTTTTAATTTTTATCCCTGATCGGTCTTTGACGGACAGCGGGTACACGCAAACAACCGTTTTTATTGCTAGTTTTGTTGTATAAATATTCAATCATGGACAATATTCATCCCAATTCGGCTCGGGCGTGGCTGTTGGCCTCGCGCCCCAAAACATTGGCCGCCGCCGCGACCCCGGTACTGTTGGGATGTGCGCTTGCACAGGCAACCGGTGGATTCGAATGGATACCGGCATTACTCTGCCTGTCGTTCGCTCTGCTGATGCAGATCGATGCGAACCTGATCAACGACCTGTTCGACTATACCAAAGGGAGCGACCGCCAGGACAGGCTAGGCCCGGAACGCGCCTGTGCGCAAGGTTGGATCACCACTGCTGCGATGAAACGGGGTATACTGCTCACCACCCTCGTCGCCTGTGCATTGGGATCGGGATTATTGTTCTATGGCGGCCCGGAACTGATCGCCGTCGGTGCGGTTTGCGTTCTTTTTGCCTTTTTGTACACGGCCGGTCCCTATCCGCTCGCCTATCACGGCTGGGGCGACCTGTTGGTCATTCTCTTTTTCGGCTTCGTCCCGGTAGGCTGCACCTATTACGTAATGTGTCACGGTTGGACGCCGGAAGTGGCGATCGCTTCGCTGTCTTGCGGACTGGCAATCGACACGCTATTGATGGTCAACAACTACCGTGACAGGGAACAAGATGCCCGTAGCGGCAAACAAACGCTGGTCGTCCGTTTCGGGGCAAAGACCGGACATCTTTTATATCTGGGATTGGGAATAAGCGCCTCTCTGCTCTGTCTGTTTTTCATACATTACGGACATTTTTGGGCTGCGCTGCTGCCACAACTCTACCTGCCGCTCCATCTGCTGAGCTGGAAACGCATGGTTGAAATAGACCACGGCCGGGCACTCAACCGCATCCTCGGCCAAACCTCCCGGAATATGCTGCTGTTCGGGATACTTCTCTCCGTCGGTTTGATTCTGTAATACCTACGTCTCCCCATACGAAAAAGCTCCTATTCCCTCCGGAACTCCACAATCAGCTTATAAATATTATATAAAACGATCAACGGAGCGGTAAAAATCCCGACGACCACAGCCGCCAACGCCTTCAGCAACGCATATATCCCCCAGGCTACAAGTGTCCCGGACTCCATACGCAAAGGCATGATCCGGTTCAGCGCCTGCCATCCGCAAACCAGAGCGAGCAGGATATAACCGCTCTCATAAGGCGAATGCCGCACGGTCTCCGAAGACATGAAATCCAGTTCATAACCGATGCAAAACAGTGCCACATACAGGATCACATACTTCAAATAATAAAACAGGCCCTCGGTTTGCCCGGTTCTGTCGCAAGCGGGACAGACAACCGCTTCTCCCGAATATCTAATACATTGGGAACACACTCCCTTACCACACCGGGTGCATCGGGCAACGGCCGGCTCGGTCGGATGATAATAGCAATTCATACCGCACTCGTTAAAAAATGACAGTTGGTATCCGTTTTCTTGAATAAAATTAAGCATAATTTTAAATTCCTGATACTTATCCCCCATGCGAAAACACCGAATATGAAAGAAAACAAATACGACAACGACAAATTCTCCGAGCAATACAGCCGGATGCCCTGCTCGACCGAAGGCCTGAAAGGCGCCGGAGAGTGGCATGCAGGACGAACTGCGGCGTCCGATGATGCCGATCCTGTCTTTCGTTAAAAAATAACACTGCCCGTGATAACGATGGATTGATTTTTGCCCTTGATCCGGTTACACAATCATTCAAACGCAAAATCATCATGGACATCGCACCTTTATTCGCTTTAACCGGCAAAGTGGCCGTCGTCACGGGAGGCGGTAACGGCATCGGACGCGCCAGCGCCCGGATACTGGCACAAGCAGGGGCAGACGTAGTCATCGCAGATATGAAACAAGACGATGCACAACAGGTCGCCGACGAGATTGAGACGACCGGCCGTCGCGCCATAGCCGTCGCATGCAACGTCGGCAAAGAGGAACAACTCCAGAACCTGGTTGAACGGACGCTCGATGTATTCGGCAAACTCAACATCTTGGTCAACAATGTCGGTATCGGCGGCGGCGGGCGCGAGAACCCATTCAAAATAACCCTCGCCGACTTCGAACGTGTGTACGACATCAATGTATTCAGCACATGGCGCCTTTGTCAACTCGCCGTCCCGCACATGAAAGCATCGGGCTACGGATCGATCGTCAATATTTCTTCGATGTCGAGCATCAACTCCAGTCCCGATATGAGCGCTTACGCCTCGTCCAAAGCGGCGATCAACCACATGACCGCCAACCTGGCTTTCGATTTCGCTCCGGAAGTACGTATCAACGCCATCGCACCGGGAGCGATCGAAACGCAAGCGCTCGCATCGGTCCTTACCCCTGAAATCAAAGAACGGATGCTTGCCCGTACCCCGCTCAAACGGCTCGGGAAGGCAGAGGATATTGCCGGGGCAGTCCTGTTCCTCGCGGCCCCCGTTTCGGCCTGGATTACCGGACAGGTGCTTTTCGTCAACGGCGGCGGTAAACAAACCCTGGATTAAACACAGAATCGAAATATAACCACCTATAAAATATACCGCTATGAGCACCTCTATCTCTGGAAGCGACCGACTCGACGCAGAAGAGCGGCGTGAACTGCCTGACAGTGCGTTCGGAATTCCCGAAACACATGAATTCCCAATGCCCGACGCCGCACATGTGCGGGCGGCGGAAGCTTACTTCCGATACGCTCCGGAAAATAAAAAGTCTGAACTTGCCCGGAATATTTTGGCGAAAGCCCGTGAATACGGTGTCAATGTCAAAAGTGAAACGATCCTTTCCTGGGCCCGGCACGAATAGCTCCCGAAAACCATTCCCTCGTCCACGCGATGCAC
Source organism: Alistipes indistinctus YIT 12060 (assembly GCF_025144995.1). Lineage (NCBI taxonomy): Bacteria > Pseudomonadati > Bacteroidota > Bacteroidia > Bacteroidales > Rikenellaceae > Alistipes > Alistipes indistinctus. The sequence continues at coordinate 1,180,324 of NZ_CP102250.1, forward strand.
TAGCCCCGCCGAAGCTTTCCGCACAGGCTGTCGCTTCACTGCTACGATTACTCTTTTGACATACGACATACTACCTTTTCCATACATACCTCTCTCCTCACGCTACATTCCGTTGCCACGACCTCCAACTGTATCGTATTAATCTTACTTACCAATTACCACCACACCGCTACGCCCACTATTTCACCAGCCCCTATCCAATCTAAATACACCGCCTGATTCGTTAATGCAGGATATGCCCATCGCACTACCCAAAAGAATACTCTTCTCTTTTCTTCACTCTTTACACCTTTTTCCCAGTCTCTTCTCCGCACCTTTTCTCCGCCACACGAAATTTCATCCCCGGCTACCGAAAGCCATCCCGACCTCCCGGACTCTCTTTTTCAGGCTGTTCAGCTCTGCCGGCCCATTTTTCACATTTACCTTTCTACTCTACATTGCCCCCAACACACTTCATCAAAACTCTTCCCTACACGCTCAACTTTTACGTACCGCATACGTGTCCCTTGCCCATTATGCTTCGTTCCGATCCTCATTGCTCAGTATTGTCTCTAAAAAACAACCCCGGGCGATAATTAATCGTCCGGGGTCTAAAAATGCACAATATATTATTTCCTGAGGAAAAAATTTTTATTCGTCCTGTCTCACATATACGGCAAGAGGGAGTGTTTTTCCCTGCTGCAAAAGGAAATTACGGGCACCGACTGATGTTCCTGTCGTCGGATCAAGCACTACGGCATAACCTTCGAAATAGTTTCCGTCCACCACATTATATTCGCTCAGTTCACCGGATTTGAATTCGAACCTGCACACCCCGTCTTTATCCGTCACACCGCGTTTGAACTCGACATACGGCGTCGAACTGATGCTTTTCGTAATAATAACCGGATAATCCGGCAACGGCTGTTTGGATGTCAATGTCTGTACGCTTACCTCCAATACACCAGCCAATTCTTCGGATTTGGAACATCCTGACAATATCACGGCAAACATGCCCGCAAACAGGGCAAAAATCATTTTCTTCATTATCGGCAATAAATTTAGTAGGATTTATAGGTTTCAAAATTATAAATTATTTCTGTTATTCCGCGACTAATCTTCTGTTCACCCTTTTTTATTTTTACGACATGGAACCTCCTTCAATCAACGAACTCCGGAAAATCAATATCCAATTGGGATGCAAAAGATTCCGGTTTCTCCAGCAAGGGATGTGAAACGCTGAGTCCCAGCAGGCGTACCGGCCGCATAAACAGATCGGGACTACGAGCCAACTGTTCCGCCAACTCCGTCACTTGCGGTGCCGTCATAATTTCGTAACCGGGACTTACACTACGGGAACGAATGGTAAAATCATCGAATTTCACTTTCAGGGTCAATGTAATTCCGCGAAAATCGGCCTTTTCCATGCGTCGTTCAAGCTTCTCCGCCAATAAACGAAGCTCCTGTACTATATCCGCCATCTCCGTCAGGTCATAATCGAACGTATCCTCACAGCCCACCGATTTACGTACCCGCACGGCCATCACGGGCCTCGGATCGATTCCCCGTGCAAAATCGTAATACAGCCGACCGTTTTTACCGAAGTGACGCGTCAGGAACTCCTGCGAGCACGCATGTAGCGCAGCTCCGTCGGCAATACCCAAAGCGTGCATTTTCTGTGCAGTAACCCGGCCCACGCCCCAAAATACTTCGATGGGCAATTTTTCAATAAAAGCCTGCGCACGGTCGGGATGAATCGTACAAAGCCCGTCGGGTTTCCGGAAATCCGACGCGATCTTTGCCAAAAATTTGTTATACGATACACCCGCCGAGGCAACCAGGCCCAATTCTCTGCGGATGCGTTGTTTGATCCGGCGCGCCACTTCAACGCCCAGCGAAAGTCCGGCCTTATTGTCCGTCACATCCAGAAACGCCTCATCCAAAGCCAACGGTTCGACGAGGTCTGTATATTCGTGAAAAATCCGGTGAATCTGGGCCGACACCGAGCGGTACAACTCCATATTGCCGGGAACAAAAATCACATCCGGACAGAGCCGGGCCGCTTTGACCGACGGCATAGCCGAACGAATACCGAATTTACGCGCCTCATAGCTCGCAGCCGACACCACGCTGCGCTCCCCGGGACGTCCCACGACCAACGGACGCCCCCGAAACTCAGGATGTTCCCGCTGTTCGACCGACGCATAGAAAGCGTCCATATCGACATGGATAATCTTGCGGTATTCCATTTCCCGGCCCTGTTGTTCTGTTTTTGTCAACAATTTTCTTGGTTGTACACCGATTTCTCCGATGGCTTGCGACCCGCACGCCCTGTTGTCACCGCCGATTCAGGTTTCGAAGTTGTTTTCGGATGCCGCGTCACGGCAAGCGCACGTCATAGAAGCAAAACGATGCGACCAAACCATAAGGAGAATAACGTTTGCGGCAATGTCCGAACCATTCTCGCATAAAGATATGGGGCCGGGACAGCGTCATCGGACACCGCCTCGGCTACAGAACCGAGTGTAGTCCGTTTGTCTGCGAAAGGCCGCATACATGGATTTTTTCGGGATCAAACGCAATCATTTCTCCCCGCATCACCGTACCCAACCCACTAACGCTTTCACCCGATTGAAAATTGTCTCGGCGGCATTAACGGACAGTTACCGACTGGCGACACACTCCTTCTAAACCGTAACGGTTTTACGACTGTTTTCCAGACGAGCCGAAACGGCGCCATTCCGTTCAGTGATACAAAGTCGGGTTTATGGAATCATCCGGATCGGGACAAAAATATGAAAAAACGTCGGAAGTCAAAATTTAGACCTTCGCAGGGAGCAGTAACCTGAACATTTTACTATTTTTGTTGATTGAAATATGTTCTTAAAATCCAACCGTCATGTTAAGCGAAAAAGTAGAAAAGGCGCTCAATGCGCAGATCAATGCCGAATTCTGGTCGGCTTATCTCTATCTGTCGATGTCGGCCGATGCCATGCAGAAGGGCTATAAAGGGATTGCAAACTGGTTTTCGATTCAATTCCAGGAAGAACAGGCGCACGCACAGATTTTCGTGAACTACGTGCTTTCGCGCGGCGGGAAAGTGACCCTCGCTCCGATCGCAGCCGTTAAAACTGAATGGGCTTCATCGCTGGAGATGTTCCAGGACACGTTGCAACACGAACAGAAAGTCACCTCACTGATCGACGAATTGTGCCACATAGCCATGGCCGAAAAAGATTTCGCCACCTCGAACATGCTCAACTGGTTCGTTACCGAACAGGTCGAGGAAGAGGACAATGCCCGCACGATCATCGACCAGCTCAAGATGGTCGAAGGCAACTCGGTAGGCCTTTATATGATCGATAAGGAGCTCGCCGCACGCACCTATACAGTACCCGCACCGCTGGCAAATTCAGCGCAGTAGCCGGCATCCGGCTGTTCGAAACAGGATATCCTGCCTCCGGAACGACTTTCGGCAAAGCAGGTTCGGCAAGCCGGTACGGCAAGTTATTTGTAATTGCCCTTTGTCTGCACACCTTCCCGGTCCAGCAGCAAAGGGTAATTCTTTTTATTTGTATCTTTGCCCGGAGAGACCAGAACAGGAAACTCATCAAACAAAGGCCTATGAAACCTCTTTTTATCCAATACGCCAAGTGCGGCACCTGTATCAAGGCCCGCAAATGGCTCGAGGCTCACAACATCGCATTCGACACCCGCGACATCATCACGCAAAATCCGACCGAACCCGAGCTCGGCTCCTGGCTACGAGACAGCAGCCTGCCCGTGCAAAAATTTTTCAACACCAGCGGTCTGAAATACAAAGAGCTGAATCTTAAAGACAAAGTTAAAACGACACCCGAGGACCAACTGCTCGCATTGCTGGCCTCGGACGGCAAGTTGGTCAAACGCCCTGTATTGGTGTTCTCCGACCGGGTATTGGTAGGATTCAAGGAAGAAGAGTGGGCCAAAACCCTGCTGTAAAATTGTGCCGTACATGAACGGCCCATCTTTGTTTCAACATACCCCGCCAGTCACAAATGCCTTCCGAATCCTACCATACTGACAATTCCCAAACCCCGTCCGGCAACATATCTCCATCCCAAACCGGGACGGAGATTTCGCAGCACACATCGATATCTCCCCCGTCACCTTCCGTCCCCACGGGACAAACCCCCTTACAAATACAAGACGGGCTCCCGCTTCCCTCGCGTTACTGGGCCATTCTCTCTATCGCGCTGGGTCTGACGGTTTCGGTACTCGACGGCGCGATCGCCAACGTCGCCCTGCCGACGATTGCCAAAGACCTCGACACATCACCAGCCGCATCTATCTGGATCGTCAACGCCTACCAGTTGGCCATTACCATTTCGCTGCTTTCGCTCTCCTCACTGGGAGACATTCTGGGATACCGGCGCATCTACATCGCAGGGCTATTCCTTTTCAGCTGCACCTCACTGCTGTGCGCATTGTCCAACTCGCTGCCCACGCTGATCATTTCCCGGACGCTTCAAGGTTTCGGGGCCGCAGCAATCGCCAGTGTCAATACGGCGCTTATCCGTATCATTTACCCGTCCCGGTTCCTCGCCAGAGGAATGGGTATCAACGCATTGGTCGTCTCTGTTTCAGCAGCGGCCGGGCCAACCGTCGCTGCCGCCATCCTGTCGGTAGCGAACTGGCCCTGGCTTTTCGCAATCAATATCCCAATCGGCATCGCGGCACTGACGCTCAGTTATAAATTCCTGCCGGTGAACCCGGTACGCATCCGGGGACGCCGTTTCGACATTCCCGGCGGCATTCTCAATGCAATGACATTTTTCCTGATCATAGGCCTGATCGAAGGGGCTTCGCACGAATTGCCGGTACGGATGATCATCACCGGCGCGGTCTTGCTCGCCGTGATCGGATTCTTTTTCGTGCGCCGGGAATTGCGGCAGGAATACCCGTTATTACCCGTCGACCTGCTTCGCATCCCGGTCTTTTCGATGTCGATCTCCACGTCGATACTGTCGTTCACGGCCCAAATGCTCGCTATGGTTTCGTTGCCTTTTTTCCTGCAAGGCGAGTTGGGTAAGGATGCCGTCACCTGCGGGCTGTTGCTGACCCCGTGGCCTCTGGCCACGATGATCTTCGCCCCACTGGCGGGCGTACTCGCCGAACGGATCAACGCCGGCATACTGGGTAGTATCGGCCTGTCGATTTTCGCCTGCGGACTGTTCCTGCTCAGCATACTTTCCCCGGACACGGGCAACGGCGACATTATTTGGCGCATGGCCTTGTGCGGATGCGGTTTCGGCCTGTTCCAGACTCCGAACAACAGCACGATCGTCGCCTCGGCACCGCGCCACCGCAGCGGCGGTGCGAGCGGCATGTTGGGCACGGCTCGCCTGCTCGGTCAGACCAGCGGTGCAGCGCTCGTCGCGCTGATGTTTCGCCTGGTCCCCGGACACAGTACGCACGTCTCCTTATTGGTCGGTTGCGGGATCGCCGTGAGTGCCGCAGCCGTAAGCCTGTTACGCATCGGACGCCCTACCGGACCGAAATTACAGCAAATGGATCAAGTGAACCCACGATAACAGCCGAAGTACACATCGACAAAAAAAGTCAGGAATAGCGCCTCGGATAGCGCAGCAGAATCGAGAGCAAAGCGAAAAAGCCCATCATGGCCGGGTAATAAAGGTATCGCATGATCTCGAGCGGCGAAAGCGCTGTCAGTCCCGCAGCAATGAGCAGTTGCGCGCCATAGGGAATCAGCCCCTGCACAAAACACGAAAAGGTATCGAGAATGCTGGCGCTTTTGCGCGGATCGACCCCGAAACGGACGGCAATATCGCGCGCAATGGGCCCCACCGTAATGATCGCTATCGTATTATTGGCCGTACAGCAATTCGCAATGCTCACCAGCGCGGCAATGCTCAATTCGGCCCCCCGTTTGCCCCGGACCCGGTTCGTCAGGCGTGTAATTACATAATCGATACCGCCGCCCAGGCGAATCAGTTCGAGCATTCCCCCCGCCAACAGCGTAATGATAATCAATTCCCCCATCCCGGTAATACCGCCGCCCATCGCACCGAGCCATCCGAACAGGCCGAAACCGCCGGTCAGCAGGCCGGCCACTCCGGTCGCGACCAACCCGATCACCAGCACAAACATCACATTCACACCGGCCAGGGCTGTGCCCAACACCACCAGATAAGGGAGAACCTTAACCCACTCGACCGGCTCCGTCTGCACGGGAATCTGCACCGACAGGCTTTCAAGCAGATAAATCGATGCGACAGCCACGGCCGCCGGGCCCACGATCATACTGTTAACCTTGAACTTGTCCCGCATGTCGCACTCCTGCGTGCGGGTCGCGGCAATCGTCGTGTCGGAGATAAACGACAGGTTATCGCCGAAAAAGGCGCCCCCCACCACAACAGCCACCATCAACGCGACATCCAACCCAGTCTGCTGCGCAATCCCCGCCGCCACCGGAACCAGTGCCACGATCGTCCCCACCGACGTCCCGATAGCCAGCGAAATAAAACAGGCGGCAATAAAGATTCCCGGCAGCAAAAGGCTGTCCGGCAGGATACGCAGTGTCAGGTTGACCGTCGCGTCAATGGCCCCCATCTCTTTGGCCGAGGCTGCGAACGCACCCGCCAGCACGAAGATCCAGATCATCAACATGATATTCTTATGCGCCGCACCAGCCGAGAACCGTTCCACCCGCTCGGACAGCTTCATGCCCCGGGTAATCAGCACGGCATAGACCGATGCCGCCAGGAATGCCACCGCAATAGGCACTTTGTAGAAATCCCCCGCCACCAGCGAGGTCACCAGATAGAGACACAGAAAAACCGCAAGCGGACTCAGTGCCCATAATCCTTTTGTCGTATTATTGGCCATACTGTTACCCTTGCAATGCCCGGGCTTCACTTTTTGTAGCCGACTGAAAATTCCCATTGCCGCAAAGATAGCGTCTTTCACATATTTTCATACACAGACAGGGTCCGACGTGCCGGCCCTGTCCTACGAAAAGACAAATCCTTTTCGGCACCCTTACATACGCACTTTACCGAACCTCCCGCGAAGCACAAAACGAATTGTCGTACCTTTCACGGCCGTTCCCCCCGAATACATCGAATCCCCGGCGCTGTGCGCCGGGGATTCTCCGTGGCAAATAAACGGTCGAAACGACCTGAAAAAAATGAACCGTAGTCACTGCTGAAACGGGTATTGACCCAAACCACCACCACTTGATCGGTTCTCCGCTTCGGGAGCGACCACGGAATTCATTTAATTGCCTGCGGAGGCAGGTACCATCCGCAGTATAAGTTTGTGTTTTTACTGAGCAACGTCCGGCAGGTCGAACTTCAGGTTATCGAGGCACACAAATGAAGGTGTATTCATACCCCATTCACCGCTATCGCTCGATGACATACTGACAACGACTTTGTTGACCGTACCGAGCCCGGACAAGTCCACATTCGTCCAAGCCGAGCAAACAAAATTTTTACCGTTACGGTAGTCGGCCAGATAATAATCCACAGCATTGGTCTTGGTCCCCGCAGCGTTATAACCGGTGAATGTCACTTTAAACCAGTCGCCATCAGCAAATTCTTTTGCAAAATTGTCTCCTTCACGCACCGAGAGAAACGCATAAGTACCATTGCACACCGCCACACTGAGCATCTTTTTCTCAACACCGGCCCCAAAAGAGAAATAAGCATCATTCACCCCTGTAGTGATAGTTGTATAGTCAGCATAATAACATACGGCGAAATTGGTCGAGCCGGCTGCACCGCCATCACCATAAACGCTGAACTTATTGTTAAATCCAGCAGTTACCTTATCATGCAGTTTCGATACGGCAAAACCGGCAGACATATACTGGCCTTGCACATCATAGACGTTATTGAACGTAACGCCCTGTTCCGTATAGCTCGTATTATTGATATAACCCGCATCCGGCAGGGTTGCACTCTCGAAGGTGACGGTAGTCGAAGTATCCGGACCGTCGTTGTCTTTGTTACACGAAGCGAACGTCAGCGAACAGGCAGCCGCAAGCAGCCAAAGCAGTTTAAGATTTTTCATATCGTCAATAAAAATTGGTTAAGCCATCACGCGATTTTCCGGTGCATCCGGGCCCGGTGCACGTTCTTTCGACAATAAGATAGAGGGGGAATGCTCCACCCCGCAGACGGGGCAAAGGTTCCACTGTTCTAACTCCCGAAAACAACAGCAACCGAGAAAAGGGGATCGGGTCGGTCTTCTGACTTATCGCCCGGAGGCGAATCACAGCAGCGGGTACTGTTCCTGGTTCTCACAGGATTCCCTTCTTGTCATGTTCCATCCATGACACCTGATCCGGGACAAAGGTAGAAAAAGATTCCGAAAACGCAACACTATTTTGCCGACCGGGTCAATATTCCCGTTTATCGGACTTTTCATCCCAAAGGACAAAGGCTTTACGAGCCTCTTCGGAAAGAATACGGCAGGAACGCAGTCGCCGTTGTGGAGGCGGAAGGGCGATTTCTTCATAAATAAACGAATCGTCGAAGCCGATCCGTCTGGCGTCCTCCTGATCATTCCCGTAGTACATTTTTCCGATCCGGGCCCAGTAGATCGCCCCGAGGCACATCGGGCACGGCTCGCACGACGTATAAATTTCACAGCCGCTCAGGTCGAACGTCCCCAACGCACGGGCCGCATTGCGGATCGCCGTCACCTCGGCATGCGCCGTGGGGTCGTTCAACCGGGTCACGCCGTTGGTTCCCGTAGCGATCACCCGACCGTCCCTGACGATCACCGCACCGAACGGACCGCCGCCGGACCGCACATTCTCTTCGGACAGTTCGATGGCCTGGCGCATAAAACCCAGCGCCTGCCCGGAAAGGCCGTTTTCGGAAGTATCACTCATAGGTCAATGGTATTTCGGACGATTACTTTCGACGTTTATCCGGCCCGGTCCCCAACACCTGAACACAACGAACCGAATCAAATAAAGGAGCCCGGCAAACGAATGCCTGAAAACCGGACAAACGAATTTTTACAAAGGTAAAAATCCCGAACGCTTTTCCCAAAAGAAACCGCCGAATGCGCCCCGTTCCCGTTCCGAAACCATACGTTCCGGCCGATATTGTAAAAGTCGGGTAAAATCCATAGCTTTACGCATCATTTAAAAGGCCGCCCTCCGCCGCCTTTCATCCGCCGATTATGAAATTACTCAAAGAGAGAATCCTGCAGGACGGGAAGTGTTTCGAAGGAGGTATCCTCAAAGTGGACAGCTTCATCAACCATCAGATGGATCCCACACTGATGAAAGCTATTGCCGTGGAATTCGTGCGCCGTTTCGCTTCGGAACGGTTCAACAAAGTGATGACCATCGAAGCGAGCGGTATCGCACCGGCCATCATGGTCGGTTTCCTGCTGGACCTGCCCGTGATTTTCGCCAAAAAGAAAAAGCCCAAAACGATGGAACATATGCTTTCGGCGAGGGTCTTTTCCTTTACCAAGGAACGCGAATACGACATCTGCCTGAGCCGTGATTTCCTCACCCCCGGCGACCGCGTACTGTTCATCGACGATTTCCTGGCCAACGGCAACGCCGCACTGGGAGCGATAGAACTGATCGATCAGGCCGGGGCGCAGCTCGCCGGCATGGGATTCATTATCGAAAAGGCTTTCCAGCAGGGCGGCGGCATCCTGCGGGACAGAGGCATACACATCGAATCGCTGGCCATGATCGACTCGCTGGACAACTGCCGGATCCACATCCGGGATTAATCCGTACGCAATGGACACCCCGAACGCCCGCACTCCCTCCGTGCTTCTTTACGGCATCGAAGAACGCCCCCCGCTAAGGGAGGCTTTTTTCGCCGCCTTGCAACACCTGCTGGCGATTTTCATCGCTATCGTCACCCCCCCGCTGATCATCGCCGGAGCACTCGGGCTCGACCATGAAACGACCGGGTTCCTCGTCTCGATGGCCCTTTTCGCATCGGGATTGTCCACTTTCATCCAATGCCGGCGGATCGGAGGCGTCGGTACCGGATTGCTGTGCATACAGGGTACGAGCTTTTCGTTCATCGGCCCGATCATCTCCACGGGCATGCTGGGCGGCCTGCCGTTGATCTTCGGCGTCTGCATCGCTGCCGCCCCCGTCGAAATGGTTATCAGCCGCCTGTTGCGTTACACCCAGAAAGTTATTACGCCGTTGGTCTCGGGTATTGTCGTCACACTCATCGGCATGAGCCTGATCAAAGTGGGCATCATCGCCTGCGGAGGCGGGACGGCCGCCCGTGAAGCGGGGACGTTCGGCAACCCCGGGTACCTCGGGCTGGCTGCGCTGGTGCTGGCATTGATCGTCCTGTTCAACCGCAGCCGCAACCGCTACCTGCGCATGAGCTCGATCTTCATCGGACTCGGAACCGGGTACCTCATCGCCTGGTGGGCCGGAATGATCGATTTTGCGTCGGTACAGCACTACGGCGGGATCAACCTGCCCGTTCCGTTCAAATACGGCCTGGCATTCGATTTGTCGTCCTTCATTGCCATTGCCCTGATTTTCGTCATCACGGCCATCGAAGCCTACGGCGATATCACGGCCAATTCGCTGATTTCAGGCGAACCGGTCAAAGGCGAGCGGTTCATCAAACGGGCTTCGGGCGGCATTCTGGCGGACGGGATGAATTCGATGCTGGCCGGTATATTCAATTCGTTCCCGAACTCGGTCTTCGCGCAAAACAACGGGATTATCCAGCTGACCGGTGTAGCGAGCCGCTATGTAGGCTATTACATCGCAGGCATGTTGATGATACTGGGCCTGTTCCCGGCCATAGGCCTGGTCTTTTCGCTGATTCCCGAACCCGTGCTGGGCGGCGCGACCCTGCTGATGTTCGGCACCGTCGCTGCGGCCGGCATCCAGATCATCGCCTCCCAACGCATCGGCCGCAAAGAGGTACTCGTCATAGCACTGAGCCTCTCGTTCGGGCTGAGCGTCGAACTGGTGCCGGAAGTCCTCGACAAAATGTCAATCACGGTACGCAATATTTTTTCTTCGGGTATCACCACGGGAGGCCTGACGGCTATCCTGTCGAACCTGCTGATCCGCATCAAGGAGACCTAACGCTATGAAAATATTCAAAACGATAAAAGCGAAATTCACCCGCGAAGGACACCACCCGCGACAGGGCGGCCTCGAAATCTTCAAGTATATCGGCCCGGGACTGCTCGTTACCGTGGGCTTCATCGATCCGGGCAACTGGGCGTCGAACCTAGCCGCAGGAGCCGACTACGGTTATGCCCTGCTGTGGATGGTCACGCTCTCGACGATCATGCTGATCGTCCTGCAGCATAATGTCGCGCACCTGGGAATCGCCACCGGACTCTGCCTGTCGGAGGCGACGACAGCCTATTTGCCCGCCAAAGCCTCGAAAGCGATTCTCGGCTCGGCCATGCTCGCTTCGATCTCCACATCGCTGGCCGAGATACTGGGCGGAGCGATCGCACTCCAAATGCTTTTCGGTGTACCGATGCGCATCGGGTCGCTGTTGGTGCTGACCTTCGTCCTGATCATGCTTTTCACGAACAGCTACCGGCTGATCGAAAAATGGATCATCGCTTTCGTGTCGATCATCGGACTCTCGTTCATCTACGAACTGTCGCTGGTAACGATCGACTGGCCGGCTGCCGCATACGCATGGGTCACCCCGTCTTTCCCCGAAGGATCGATGGTCATCATCATGAGCGTACTGGGCGCCGTCGTAATGCCGCACAACCTCTTCCTGCACTCGGAAATCATCCAGAGCCGCCAGTGGAACCTGAGCGACGAGAAAATGATAAAAAAACAGCTGCGATACGAATACGTCGATACGATCCTCTCGATGGTGATCGGCTGGGCCATCAACAGTGCGATGATCCTGCTGGCCGCCGCCACTTTTTTCGTATCGAAGACGCCCGTTACCGAACTCCAGCAGGCCGATTCGCTGCTGCGTCCGCTGCTGGGCAATAATGCCACGATCATATTCGCCGTCGCGCTGCTTTTCGCGGGTATCGCCTCGACGATCACCTCGGGCATGGCCGCCGGATCGATCTTTGCAGGCATGTTCAAGGAACCCTACGACATCAAGGATACCCACTCACGCACCGGCGTGGTGATCTCGCTGATCGTCGCATTCGTCATCATCATCGCCATTTCGAACCCGTTCAAAGGACTGATATACTCGCAGATGGCCCTCAGCATCCAGCTTCCGGTGACCGTATTCACACAAGTGTACCTCACGTCGTCCGAAAAGGTGATGGGCAAGTTCCGCAATTCGACCTACACGAAATACCTGCTCTATACGATCGGAGTCATCGTCACCGTGTTGAACCTGATGTTGCTCTGGAGCTGCCTGTAACACACGGCGCATCCTGAAAGCCCCGGTTTCTCTGCGGAACCGGGGCTTTCAAATGCATTACACCGTACGGATTTACAGTATCGAACCCTATCCGCCGGACTTGTCCCTACTATTTCACCGGAGTCAGCCGGGCGACAAATCCTCCGCCCACATTCAAACCGACAGAAAGTCCTCCTGCCCGCGTCGTCTCCGAAGTATGTTGTTTCAATGCCTGCTGCGAAGCAGGATCGTCACTGAGCATATCGCAGCGATACCCACCATCGCCCAGGAATGTCAAATCGACCGCAGCCTGTGCCCCTGCCGCCGAATTGCAGATCCCGGCAACGAACCAGACATCGCCTTTCCGGCGTGCAAACAAAGCCATTTGCCCGATCTCGCTGCCCGGAAGCACGATCGTCTCGTCCCAAACGGCCGGAATGGATTTAACCATATCGCAGGCAGGATTCGCGAGCAATTGTTCGGGATCCACGCCGTAACAGAGGAACGGGGAGGTAAAAATTACAGCCGTGGCGACCTGGTGGCACCAGGAAGTCTCACTCAACCGCTTCGGACTGAAGGTCACCGGGGTAAAGTCGGCCGGTCCGGCCAGATACCGGGTAAACGGCAGAATCGTATTGTGGGTAGCCCAGGGCCCGCGAATCTCCAAACCGCGAATTCCTTCGCGCGTCAACTCGTTGGGAAACGTCCGGTTCAGGCCCGTCGGTTTGTCCGCACCGTGAAAATCAACCATCAGTTGGTATTTCGCAGCCTCTTTCAGCGCATCTTCATAGAACCGCACCACCTGTTGCGACTCGTCGTAGAAATAGTCGATCTTCACACCGGCGACACCCGTTTCCCTGCATTTTTTCAGGAATGCCTGCAAGCGTTCGGGGGTCTGGATTCCATCGACACCCCGGTCGTCGGGATAGGCTTTCCACACCCATATTTTAACACCCAGCGGGGCTGAGTAGTCGACCAGTTCCCGGATCATATCCCAGGAATCCCTGCCCTGACCTTTCCAGTTGCTCCAACCGGCATCGACCAGGTTATACTCGAATCCTAGTTCACCCGCCCATTTCGAAAAACGCTTCATATTGTCGAAACTGACCGGCCCGTTATCGGCGAGCCAACTCCAAAGAGCCCGCCCGGGACGAACCCAATCGGCCCCGCAGCCATTCCCTTCACCGCATCCCCGAACCGACAACGGGAAAAGCCCGGGATCGGGTGCCGCCGAGACATCGCCGATAATCCCGCTGTTGACCAGCGTGTTGAGGTCACCGATCAGGACGATCCTCCACGGAGTCGTCAACTCGCCGTCCGCCCCGCATGCCAGGCGAGTTTCTCCGGCCAGTTTCGCCCGCAATGTGCGGCAGTTAGGAGTCACTTCCAGTCCCATACCGGCAAAATCGGTCAATCCCCCCTCGGTAATCGAAGCGTAAAGGCCCTGGGGTTGATATTTCACCGTCAGGGGCGGTCCGAACGTCAATCCAACCGGCAATGTGTCGACCAACCGTTCTACATTTTCATTCTCATAATAGCTCACGTTATCCTGTCCCCAGGTAATCACCCCCTGCGGCAATGTAAACGTAGTGCTGTCATTCAACACATACTCGCCCTCGCCCGGAGCGATCCGGTATCGGAACGCCACGCCATCGTTGTACACCCGTACATCTACAAAGAAATCACGGGTCCCTGCAATCCGGAACCCGGTAGAGGTATAATCCACCCGGGAACAATCATGAATCCCGCAAACCGGGAAAGAGTCCTGAACCCGACGGGTAGCGAGCCTTTCAATTTTAGAAACCGCCGACCCCAGCAGCGTACTGTCCACAGACCATTGCAGGACCGAGGAGTCCAGCACTACCGTCCCCTCTTCGGCGACCGTATAGCCCAAGTGTCCATCGGCTACATACACCTGCATCGCAACAGTTCCGTCCGGGGAAACAACCCGCTGATCCTTCCCGCCGGGCTGCCCGCACGAAATCAAAAACACGCCCCACAGCAGGGCGTAACACATCACTCGTTTTTTCATTAGGGTAATAGATTATCCGTGTATACTCCGTTGAGTATAAAGATAATCAAAATACGACAGAAAATACAGGTTTTTCACCCACGCTTATTCCACATCCCCCTGATCGATCATATTGTTCAGAAGCGCGTAAACGGTCAGACCCGAAACGGACTTGATGCCGGTTTTACGGGCGATATTTTTACGGTGGGATATGACCGTATGGATCGAGATGTTATAACGATCGGCAATCTCCTTATTGGTCATGCCGCGTGCCACGGCAACCAGAATTTCGTTCTCCCGGTCGGAAAGTTCGTAGTTTTCAGGAATGCCGGCATGTTCATCGCGGCTTTCGATCGCCTTGCGCAGTTTGCGGACGATTTGCGCGGGTTCATCGTAAAGATGAACCGAACCGTCGTACTGCCGAAGTGCTTCATCGTCGATCAGTCCGGTCAGCACAGCCACGAGCACAGCTTCGTGCAGGCAGGGAATTACCCCGCGCACGGATGTCCGTTTCTGGTAATCGAACAGGCAGGGATCGACTAGCACTGCATCGGGTGAAAGCAACGTCAGCCGCTCGGTACAATGTCCCAGGTCAGGCAGTGTGTCGATCACCTCGAACTCCGGATACCGCGACAAAATCTCCCGGATTCCGCGCGCCACGATGGCCGAAGGCTCAATCAACAGAATACGGTGTCGGACGGTCTCAGCCATGGTTTTCCTCCAGTTGCATCACGTAAGGTACGAGCACTTTATCTTCGATGAGCGCATGGCGTCCCAGATCGTCCTCAAGCAGGAAAACGTTAAACAGCGTGCGGTTGAGCTCTTCGGCGGGAACTTCGCCCGGCAGGTACTTGATCAGGATATTTTTCAGGTCTTCGAGCTTATCTTCGATATTGCTGTGGTTCTCTTCGAACTGCTCGATGCTGTAACCTTCGGTATGGACTCCGTGTACCAATCCGCGGATATAGGGAAATACCGTCTGCTCCTCATATTCGAAATGGGCCTCCACCTCATTGCGGTAATCGTTGAAAAAACGGTCGAGAATACGGGCCGACGAAGTCACGGGAACCTCTTCCAGCGACGACAGGTTCTCCCTGATCTCGGGAATGCGTTGCTCGAGATAGTATTTGTGCGAGTTCTGCAAGAAAAGCACAATATCTTCAACATCTATCCCTTTAAACATCGCCGTATCGGGCAAAAAATCGTCGAACGTACTGATGTTGCAAACGAGCAGGAACAACTCCATCGAGACGCCCTGCGCACGGCACACCTCGGCGACGCTTTTATCGCCGAAACCGAGGTGGATTCCGAATCGCGGCAACACCCGCAGCAAACGGTAATTGGCCTGTATCAGGTCGGACATCTTCATACCTCCTGAAAAAAGGAGCTGTTTCATAAGGCTCGGTTTTCTGCAAATATCAGATAAATTATCGGAACCGCCAATCGCGGCACCTCTCGGCCCCAATCTTTTCATCGCTTCATTAATCGTCTGTCAGGAGTAAACAGAATACCGTTTATCGGCAACCCGGCAACATCTCCAGGAATTACGTTTTCGCTACTTTACCTTACAAAGGTAATATACATCATCCGAATCGACCATCCCCAAAAACAGGGATTCGCAGGGAAGCTTTTCATCATTTGTCGGGATTGCGGACGCCGGTCAAATACCTCACCTTTGCATCCGTAAGCCAATAACCATAAAACGGGCGATACCCCTGCTTTGCTTTCGGTACGGCAGGGGTATCGTTGTTAAACAGATTTACCCTCTCAAGCCGATAATTTCAAACCCGATAAAACAGATTCCATGAAAAGAAACTACATGGCCGCCGTAGCGCTGCTGGCGATCGTAAGCTGCACAGCCGTCAGTTGCGGCTCCGGCACATCGAAACAAGGTCAAAGCGCCCCAGCCGCCCACGCGACCGCAAACAGTACCGTCCTCGAAGTAGACAGCCTGTTGAAAAACGCCGAAACGCTCGTCGGTCAACCCGTCGTTGTCGAAGGCGTCTGCACGCATATCTGCCAGCACGGCGGAGGCAAAATTTTCCTGATGGGCAGCGACGACACGCAGACGATCCGTATCGACGCGGGAGAAAAAGTGGGTAAATTCACGCCCGAAACGGTCAACAGCCTCGTCCGCATCAACGGTACGCTCAACGAAGAGCGGATCGACGAAGCTTTCCTGTCCCAGTGGGAAGAACAGGCAAAAGCACAGGCAGCGGCACAGCATGGCACTGCCGGATCATCCTGCGAAAGCGACCAGAAGGCCCGCGGCGAAACCCCGGTCAACAGCGTCGAAGAGCGAATCTCGAATTTCCGCAAGCGCATCGCCGAGCGCCAGGCCAAAGAGGGCAAGAACTACCTGTCGTTCTATTCGGTTACGGCCGACAGTTATGAAATCCTTTAAGCGATGCGATCCGGAAAATTCGGTTCCTTTTTTCGCAGGTGGAGCCGTACCGTCCACCGCGAGTTATCTTTCTTCTTCGGCGGAGTGGTGCTGATTTACGCGATATCGGGCTTCCTGCTCAACCACAAGCGCGACTTCAACGCCGAATACGACATCACCCGCAAAGAGTTCCGCGTCGAGAGTATGCCGCAATCCCGCACGGGATGGAACAAAGCTTATGTACTCTCGCTGCTCGGACCGCTGAACGAGACGGATAACTATACAAAACACTACTTCCCGTCGGCTTCGCAGGTAAAAGTTTTCCTCAAAGGCGGATCGTCGTTGGTAATCGATACCGGAAGCGGAGAAGCACTGTACGAATCGGTACGCAAACGTCCGTTGTGGAGCGGGCTCAACCGCCTGCATTACAATCCCGGACGTTGGTGGACCACCTTTTCCGACATCTTCGCCTTCTCGCTGATCCTCATTACGCTCACCGGGCTGGTGATGCTCAAGGGGCCTAAAGGTTTTTGGGGCCGCGGCGGTATCGAATTTCTGGCGGGTATACTGATCCCCATCGCATTCCTGGTTTTCATGTAACGATGTTCATACCTGAATAAAGTTGGTTGTATGTATTAGTTAGTTTAGTTTAGTTCTTTTTCTTTCAGTTTCAAGTATCACTCAGTTTCAAATGCGGCAGCGGCCGCAGAGGCGGGCCTTTCGGGACCCGCCTTTTTGTACCTGTATTCCGGCAAATTATTCCGACAAACGGAGTCAGTCCTATTTCAGGATACAGATAAAATCCGGTTCCTGTGCATGAAATCAATACAAGCCCCCAGGGTACGAATCCTGTTCCCCTGTCAACAAGACAAACAAAACAAACCTCTCCTACCGTCTATAAATTGCCTCCCTGCAGCGGATTTACACAATTATAGATGCACACGCCATATAGACTGCATACGCCCGATCATGCAAAAAGGGAACCCCAACGGGACTCCCTTTTGCATATAAATATACCGGGTAAAGACACCCTGATCGGCTCAGGCAGGTTACTTGTCACCGGCGGATCACCATCAACGGGACGAACAGGAAGAGTCCCAGCAGGACTATCCCGGCGGCAGGCAGCCATGCGCGACGCAAGTGACGTCGCCGCACAATCAGGTAGACAACCGCCAACAGCACATTCAGCAATAGCGCGCAGGCAGAGAATCTACCCAGGCGCGGATAAACGTACTGATCGTCATAGGACGTAAAGCTCAGATCGAACGGGAACAGCCATTCGGCAACGCGCTGCCTCACTCCTTCCGCAGCGGGATAGGTCAACGTATCGCAAAGCGAGTAATCATCGGCGTCGACGGCATAATACCGGGTTCCTTCCTCACCGGAGATACTCACCGTCCAGTTGAACAGGTCGGCAACGATCATGATGTTTTCACTGCGCGGATCGAAATGTCCGACCGGCAACTGTTTCAGTTCATAGCCCGGATTGGTCAGCACATAAAAGTTATGCGCCTCGTCCGAAAGAAAAGCATAGCTCCGGCGGTTCGAAAACTCGGTAATGAAAATATCGGCGATCCGGACGCTGTCCGGCAAATCGACCCGGCGCACATACGGACGTCCCCGCAATTGCTTGAAGTGATACAGGCCGCCTTTCCCGTCCAGCAACATATACCCCTCGTCATACTCTTTACGCGTGGTCGGGTTACCCGACACGCAGGCGGCCGGAAATTCGAATCCTTTGGCCTGGAGCGCACGGGTGAAAAGGTCGCTTTTCCGGTCATTGACCCGATTGGTCGCCATATCGATAAACTCAATGCGGTCATGGATGCGGAACACATCGGGAGGCATCTGCAATTCGACGCGGCCCGACATGGCTTCGAGCAGCGGATAGAGCTCCGGCTTCACTTTGTTGATATCCGACGGAGAGTTGCGGAAATAAAAACTCTGCATCGAAACCGTTTGCGGAGTAAGCGCCACGCCGCGCAACGTATCGGGCTGACGGCCGTCGGAGAGCAACTGCCGGTAGTAAAACAACGGCAGGATGCTGTCGAATTCCCGGTCCGTATAGGTCTTGCCGGACGCATCGTGCCGCACGATCTCGCCATCGTTGAAATCAATCGACGCGAAACTCTCCGTCACGCAACTGTATAGGGTAAAAGGCGTCCTGTCCGGACCGACGGTCAGGAACCGGTAGGTCCACGGCAACAGCCACGCCAACAGTACCACAGCGGTAAAGAAGAGGATTATCTTGCTTAAACGTATCATAAATTCAATGGGTTAAAATCTTTTCAACAAAAGCAGCCGTTTCAAAGCCCGGCAGCACCGGCGCCGGATCAGTCCTGGCATCCCTCCTTGAAACGGGACACCGAAAGTTGGGGCAGCAGCATCGCCGCCGCCGTGTACACCACGAGCCAGGGCAAAAAGCAATTGTACGCTTCCGGCACAGAGGAAAGGAAAAAGATCCGCACTACGCCCACCGCAATCAGCAGGTCGATAATCCTGCGGCGCCAGGTCGGTTCGAGGCAAATCCACGCCGCAAAGAGATAGCCCGTAATGCCGCACAGGTACCACGGCAACGATGTGAGCAGGATGCGCGCTACCAGCTCGGGAGCCAGAATGCTTTGCAAATAGGCCCACAACGTCAGATAGTTCAACACGAAGATAATCCCGAGCTGTACGAGACCGGCTGCTAGCATCAAGCCGATCATGCTCCGTTGCGGATAAGGCAGGTGCAGCGTCAATTTCAGCCGCTTCTGCTGGATTTCGGGCACAAACTGCACCAGGGCGAGCAATACCCCTATCGCCAGCGGCACATAGGTCAGCAATTCGATAAAGACCGTCTCGCGCGAAAGTAGTATTTCCCACAGGTGTTCCACTCCTTTGAAGCCGATCACCCGCTGCAACTGCAGCAACGCATAGATCACGAAAACGGAAGAGACGATCAGGGCCAGCCAGAAATAACGGTGCGTTTTGATCCACTCCTTATAAAAGATCGCTTTTTTCATATTTTTCTACGGTTTCTATTTGTTTGAGGTGAACCTCAGTATTTGCCGGTCAGCCCGATAAAGGCATCCTCCAGGTTCATTTTTTCGGACTTCAGATCGCTGTAAGCGATACCGCTCCGGGTCAGCCATCCGCCCACATAAGCTTCGTCTGCGAACGAATAAGTCTCGCCGCTGCCGCGGATAACCGCGCTGTGATACAGTTTCCCGTCCACGGGAAGCGTTTCGGGCGCACCGGCTTCGAGCCGGAACGTATAACGGCGGAACGTATCGAGCAGCTGCGGCACCGGTTTCTGGATCAGGATACTCCCGTAATCCATGATGATGCAGTCGTCGATCAGCCGTTCCATATCCTGGATGATGTGCGAAGTGAGGAAAATGGTTTTGGCTTCGGCTTTGGCGTACTCCCTCAGGTATTCGATAAAGAGCCGGCGGTAACCGGGATCAAGTCCCATCGAGAAGTCGTCCAACACTAACAATTCGGCGTTCTGTGCCAGGATCAGTCCGAGGGCTACCTGCGAACGCTGGCCGCACGACATCCGGGCAATACGCTGTTTTGGAGCGATCTTCAACTTGCGGATCAGTTCGTAATAAGCTTCCCGGTTCCAAGCCGGATAGAAAGCCGAATAGTAACGTTCGATCTCCTCGACGGTCATGAATGCATACTGCACGTGTCCTTCGATCAGCAAAGCGATACGCCGCCGCGTCAGCGGGTCCATACGCTGTATATCCTCGCCGAAGATCAGGCACTCGCCCGAACGCGGCTGCAAATAACCGCTCAGGATGTTGATCGTCGTGGTCTTGCCTGTACCGTTTTTACCCAGCAGCCCCAGGATCCGGCCCCGCGGAACGCTGAAACTCAGGTTCTCGTAGATCATCCGGCTACCGTAATAGTGCGTCAGGTTGCGGCACTCAATGATATTTTCTTCCATGTCAGATTGTGTGATTTGTATTAAAATGCGACGCCGAAAACGATCCGGGCATAGTCGGAACGGTTGCCGTCGGCGAAACTGCCGTGCTGCCAATCGCCCTGTACGTACAGGGCCATCGACGCCCGGGGAAAATCGTAATTCCAGCGAAACGAAGCGCCGTAAAGGGTCATATCGGCGCTCAAATGGCCGAAATTCCGCTGCATCATCTGCCCGATCGAACCGTCCATGTCCAGTCCGTCCAATTTAAGCTCCGCAGTTTGGTTCGCCAGATAATCGGCCGATACCGACAGGTGCAGTACCGAACGGCGCAGCCGTTTTTCGACGGTCAACCCGCCGCCGCAGCCGACCTTTCCGAACTGCATTTTGCGCGACGGGCTCAGGTAAGTGGCCTCGAAGTCGTAATAACGTCCCCTCGGCTCCGCATAAAACGACCAGCCGCGCATCTCCTCGAAGCCCCACAGCGCCGACAGCACCAGGTCGGTCCGGTTGTTACGGTACTGCTCTACCGCACCCAATTTCGGATAATTCTGGCTGCCAGAAGCGTCCCCGTAGATATATTCTGTTCCTAACCGTTTCGCATAATTGCCGGACAGTTTTATACCCCAGTGATGGATTCCGCTCTGTCCCTGCCATCCCAATGCTCCGTCAAATACATTGTCCACCAACCTTGTTAACGGGAGTTTCTGATAGCCGGGTAAGATGCGCCGTACCGCCCAACCGGAATAATGTACCGACAGGAATAAACCGGCCCCATCGCGCGGGAATAGCTCCAATCCGGCACCGTACGTTCTCCCGCTGAAATAGACGGAAGTATTATTTTCAGACGAGGAAAACCGGGTACTGTACATTCCTAATCCGAGCATCTGATATAACTTGGGACCGCCCAACGGCGCATAAAAGCTCATACTACTTTTTTGCCGATAAACACGCAAATTGACCGATGTTCCCAATCTATAACATTCCCCGAGCGAAAGAGTCGCTCCGGTAGAAAGATTCAGATCTGAAACCACACTTTTCGGCCTCGGATCGACGGTCCGGTATTCGATCTCAGCACGGTAATCGGCATAGATCCCCCATGCTACACGTCCAAACTCCCGCGCAAAACCGCCTGCAAATGCATAACGCTCCGAAATGAGATTCCCGCCCACTGAATCGGCCCAAACATACGGATAAAGCAACTCGAAATCAGCATTTTCGTTCCACTCCGTATGCATCGTCCGCCCCAAACGATATCCGGCTCCGCCCCAAACCGTATTTTTTCCGCGACGGATATAAGACTGGGCGTCAAATGCCGCATAACGGTTCCCACGGCCAACTTGTGACACCACTGCTTCGTCCTCCTGTCGGTAAGATCCTGACAAACCGATAGTGGTCAGAGACGTCTTGAAACGGTAAACCTGAGCTGCCGGATTTCCATACACTTCATGCATAAAATGCCCTGCGGGAGAGAGACGCTCGCCGAGGCCTGTAGCCACCGACGAGCTGTCTCTTTGGACTCCCCGCGCGGACATTCCTGCACAAAGGCTTAACAATGCTAATGTGCAACGAAAAGTCATCTTCGGGTCTATCGATATTTTTTATTGCAACATAGAAGGTGTCGTGTGCGGAGTAAAGTCCTGGGTAGAATTGTTCGTATCCTGCAATTTACCATTGGAACCTGTTTTCCGGACAACAGCCGTGTTATACCGATTTTTATCGCTGTTATTCTCTGCGCACCACGTCCAACCGGCATCGATCGAAGAATCGATTACCAGCCATTCGAACATCGACGTCGGACTACAGTTAACAGCATCGACAATCCAAGCATTGGGGACTTTATAAGTATCAAGGGTTCTCTCCATCGTATAGTCCTCAAATGTCCATATATAAGTAGCCGTATACTTGTTATTTGTAAGAAAATCCTCTTTCGTTCCTTGCATCCTGGCAATCGCATAGGTCTCGGAACCACGATTATGGAAACCGGTAACGGTCAGCGAAGAAGAATACCATTTATCGAGATTGGGAGCAGGACCGTCCGTGTCGGGGTATACATCCGCCGCATCCCAATCGAAGAACTCGAAATCAGCCTTGCTCAGGTCGAACGAGCGGGAATTGTACTCCTTGTGGTTGATGCCGCATACGGCGATCAACAGATCTTCGCCCGGCTGCACCGGAACATCTTTCCCTGTCCCCGGAATCATAAAGACTGCACTGACCGAGAAATAATCTTTCATTATATTCGGGGTATAATCCTGCTTGTCATAAGGTTTGAATTCTGACAGCAAAATCGCCAAACTATCGGCATAAAGTATTTGATCCGAATTGTTCCGGATTTTAATGTACTGGTCATCACCGTATTGGTCTTCTTTATCAGTCGTAGTTCCCGTAAAAAACACTTCGGAAATCACGAAACCCTCCGACGGAGAATAGAAACTAGTCTGTGCCTCCGGAATCGTAGCGGTTTCACCGGCAATGGCGATTGACTCCTGGTAAGCCCTGAACCCGGAAGTCACTCGACTGCCATCGGTCGCAGTATAAGACAGGGTACCCTCCACACTAACCTTATACAAGCCTTCCGGAACAGTTGCCGAAACAGTCAGGACCGTAGCTTTGGTTACCGAGGTGACAGTTCCTTTATAGGTTGTACTGGTATTGATGTTAGTAAACAAGGCGGTTACATCCGAAACCGTACCGTCACTGGCCGTCTCGGGCAATGTCAGCGTCCAGTTCACTACGCTCTCAGGAATAGCGGGTTCATCGTCCTTACAAGAGGTCAGAATCACCGCCGACGCCACCAACAATAAGACACCGAAAATTCTGGTCATTTTTTTCATAATTCATCGTTTATTTAGGGTTTATAATCGATTATTTACAGATATTGCCTCACTTTCTATAACTTTATAAGTTAAAATTGATCTCCATACCGAAATATGGCATTTCACTCATCTGCCTAACTAACACACCGTTAAGACCTCTGTATTCATGCTTATACGAAAAGAGATGGTCGACAAACAATGCAAGTTGAATCCTCTCTTTAAAGAATTTTTTAGTCACTTTCAGATTCATCCCAACGTTGAACGGTTCTTCAATTCTTTCATTGAAATTAGATTCGGGATAGGTAATGATCAGCCATTGCAAATACATATCGTTCCGCGCTTCATCCACATTAAACGGATGACGCACTCCTTCCAAATCCATATATTCATCCGGAATACCCGTTCGGCGCAACGACCACGAACGATAGAGCCACATACATTCGATAGCGGCAGAGAAACCCAGCTTCAACCGTGGCAGATAGGTATCGAACATAAAGCGGGTATTGAATGAAATTTTCCGGGACCCATCCGGATCACTGTAATACCCTACATAGGGTACCCCCTGACCGCCCAGATTGACCGTCGGCCGGTACCAATAAGGTTCACTCTCGCTATAAAGTGTGCGAAACCAAGCCCCGTCAATCGTAATACGCGTCCGCAAAGCAGGAATACGTTTACTAGTAAACTGGTATTCAACACCTTCTTTAAAAAGACGTGTAGCATTGGATGCCATGCCATAAGATCCAAATGCCGTTACATCGGTATAAGGAAGATACTCAAGTTTCGGTGGAGCCGTTATCGCATCAGGATCGAGTCCCGTCGCATCATATTTACGGTAACTCATGGGCTGATAATACGTTGCCGTACGAAATCCAGACGTAATATCCTCCCTAAAATAGGTAATCGACAAACGATTTTCGCCATAAGAAATATCCCCGCGCACTTCCCATTTGAAATTTCGGGCTGCCTGCAGGTCATAATTTGT
Source organism: Alistipes indistinctus YIT 12060 (assembly GCF_025144995.1). Lineage (NCBI taxonomy): Bacteria > Pseudomonadati > Bacteroidota > Bacteroidia > Bacteroidales > Rikenellaceae > Alistipes > Alistipes indistinctus. The sequence continues at coordinate 1,204,773 of NZ_CP102250.1, forward strand.
CCGATCTACCACATAAGTTTTTAAATTCAATCGCCTGTAATCGGGATTGGTATGGTAGTAATTCAGCTGCTGCCAATCGTAATAGAGCAAATCGGGATACAGGTAGGTCAGCGACGGTGTCATCGTATGCCACCCCATACCACCACCTATCTCGAACTGCAACGGCCGGTCGGCTACCATTAGCCGGGGGAACGACCAGCGCAGGTTGACGCGCGGATCGAAAAAGAATTTACCGTGCAAAGCATAGCTGTCCGCAAGATTCAACATGGTCGAAGCACGCAATCCGGCCTGCACCTCGAGTTTATGACGCGCAACGGGAATGACGCTACGATCCTCAAAAAAAAGGGAAAAATCATGTCCCGCCGGGATATTGTAATAAGGGCGCGGACGAGTCGTCATCGAAGGATAAATAGGAAAGAGAGGATCGTATATTTGTCCTTGCCCGTAATTTTTATTCATCTGCCAATCGCTCCCGATAAGCATATCGTGCTGAGCTTTATCCCCATGAGCGCTGAAACGTGCAATCAACTTGGTAAATGCACTAAACGGCAAACTTTCCGATCCTCCCGTAGCTACATATTGCGGCGTCAACCACGTCCCGTCATGTATGCCCTCGTCGGTAGAAAGCGGAGGTGTGGGTTGGGGGCCGGAAAGAGAAACATACCGGGTTCGGTCAATTACATCTTTTTGCAGACTGACCGAAGTATTCAGTTCCAGAGAACGAAAAAATCGTCCCGTTTTACTCAACCATGTCAAGTTATTGGCCCATGCATAACGGTTATAGGTCGATTTGTAGCTGTCCTCTTTATGGTAGTTGATCTCCGGGTCGATCTTCACGTTATCGAACGACCCACCGTAATCCAGATTTGAAGCATAAATCAACGAGCCGGATTTGTATTGCCATTCCTTTGAAAGACGGACCGACGTATTAAGACGTTTATAATTTTCCAGGGAATTCCTGGGATCAATTTTCGAATCGAAAAAATCTATGCCGACATTGAGGGTTAGCTTCCGTTTTTCCCATTCGAAACCTTTGCCCGCATAAACCAGTTTACCATACGTGTCTGCTTTAAAACGAGCATTAAATTTATTGCCTCCCTTCCGACGATCTATTTTGATCAACCCGCTGGTCAGGTCACCGTATTCGACCGACGGAATACCGCGCACGACCTCTACGCGCTCAATATCATCTGTGGGAATAGTCCGCATGTCCAATCCCCGACCGGTGGTATTACGGTTTGCAAGTCCATTATCAGTATTACCCGCGAGATACGACATATTGGCTTTAGTATTGATCGGTACACCGTCCATCAGGAACGAAGTGCCCAGCGACGAGATATCATAATCGGTACTGCTTCCATCCGTCTGGATTCCAGATCCCGCCTCCCTCAGGCGGATCAGGTTGGCAGCACCCATATTGGGAACCGTCGAACGTTCGCCCGGCAGCAACGATACCAGATCGGCAAAGCTCGACGGCTGCAGGTGCTCCATGGCCTGACGGTCGATCTTGGACGAGCTGGTCATCCCCCTGGACTCGGAAGCCGTCACCACCACCTCATCCAGATTTACGGCATCGGGTTCAAGGAGAGCCAGCCACGTAAAACTATCGTCCACAGGGATAACCTGCGTATAAGGTTTGTACCCTAAGAAAGTAACCCGTAATTTATAGCGTCCTGCCGCGACACGCTCGAACCGGCAAATACCCTGGTCGTCGCAGCTTCCCGACAGTATCCGCCCGTCGGATTCGCATGTAAGCAACACGGCGGCGAATCCGACGGGCAAATCCGTCTGGTGATTTTGTGCCTGTATGACAACCGTATACAAACCCGCCCGGGATTCCTGCTGTTGTCCCCGAACCGGGAAGACCAACAACATCATACAGTATAACAGGGTCAGTATCCGAACGCTTTTCAACACTTTTTCCGATTTTGCACGGGGCAAAAGTACGGGATGCCGTCAGGTGCCGAAATCCCCAAATATGGCTAATTCGGAGCCCGAGTATCCCCATAGGTGAGGATGCTCCGTTTTACAGCACTGTCATTCAATTCAATCCATTTTATATAACACTATCCGACATGCAATGATTCGCCAATAGCAGGCACCATGTGTCGGAACACCGATATAGGGTCCTGCATACCGCGCCTGAACTATACTCCTCCTGCCCCCATCCTCATTTTCAGCTATAAAACGACTCAAAATCCCTATTTTTGAGGACGGATGGTTTCCGCCAATCGCTATAATTTTGGGGCGTAAAATATAAAATGGAGAAAACATACGTGCTCCATAGCCAAATCCCCCAACTATTATCACACGATGAAATACCTCTACCATTACCTTTTTCTTACAACCAGCTTAATTTTGCTGGGCAACTGCACCAAGGACACCCTTCCCGGCACGGACACGACAACGCCTCCTTCCCTCGAAACCGATACGGGAGCAGAGGCTTTCGAAGGATGGATCCGGGTCAAATTCAAATCCGGCAACGATGAAATCGCCCCCGTTGTGACCAAAAGCGGCGCGCTCTCCACAGGTCTGGCTTCTGTCGACAATGCCGCACTGGCACTCGGAGCCAGGCAGATGAAAAGGGTCTTCCCACCCGCCGGACGCTTCGAGGAGCGTACCCGCAAGGAAGGACTGCACCTGTGGTACGACCTCTATTTCGACGAGAGTATTCCCGTAAGCAAGGCCGTCTCGGATTTTCGGCAATTGCCGGAAGTGGCGGTCGCCGAACCGATCTATAAGGCCAGTCTGATCCACCCCTCGGCTCCCGTCGAGGTTTCGGAAACAACGACGATATCCAGAGCCTCGCAAAACGCGCCTTATAACGATCCCCTGCTATCGAACCAGTGGCATTACGACAACGACGGCACCCTTCCCGATGCGCTTGCGGGAGCCGATATCAACCTGTTCCGGGCCTGGGAAATTACACAGGGTTCCCCGGAGGTTATCGTAGCCGTCGTGGACGGAGGCGTGGATTATGCCCACGAAGACTTGCAGGGCAATGTGGTCAATCCGGCGGAGCTGAACGGACAGCCCGGTATAGACGACGACGGAAACGGCTACATCGACGATTTTTACGGCTGGAATTTCATCGAAGACAACAACCAAATCGAGGTGGACAACCACGGTACCCATGTGGCCGGTACGATAGCTGCCGAAAACAACAACGGCATCGGAGTCTGCGGTGTGGCCGGCGGGCACGGCAACCATACCGGCACGCGAATCATCAGCTGCCAGATTTTCGGCACCCGGAACGGACAGGAGGTTTCGGGCAATTCGGCCCCGGCGATCAAATACGCCGCAGATGCCGGAGCGGTTATCTGCCAGAACAGCTGGGGTTATACCAACGCCACGAGCATGCCCCGCTCGGACCAAGAAGCGATCGAATACTTCATCAAATACGCCGGGACCGACGAAAACGGGAACCAGACCGGCCCGATGAAGGGCGGCATCGTGATTTTCGCGGCAGGCAACGAAGACCTCGACTACAAGACCTATCCGGCCTGTTACGAAAACGTCCTTTCGGTGGCGGCCATCGCCCCTGACTTCACCAAAAGCTGGTACTCCAACTATGCAGACTGGGTCGATATAGCGGCCCCGGGCGGCACTTATACCAGCGGCGGCAAGTATGCCACCGAATGCGCCGTTTACAGTACCATTACGAACAACAAATACGGTTACCTGCAGGGAACGTCGATGGCTTGCCCGCATGTATCGGGGATAGCCGCGCTAATCGTTTCGAAATTCGCCGCTCCCGGTTTCACCCCCGATCAGGTATGGGCGCATCTGACCAAACGCACCAGGGCGATCGGGCTCTACAACCCGTCTTATTTGAACAAACTCGGATCGGGACTGGCCGATGCATACATGGCCCTGGCCGAAGACCAGGGAATAGCCCCGGAGAAAGTAGCCCGCCTCGAATGCAGCCAAACAGCCGGGGCTATGGCCGTTACCTGGCCCGTATCGGCCGATGAGGACGATGGTACGGCGGATCACTACCTGCTCTATTGGAATACCGTTCCGCTGGAAAACTTTGACCCCGATAATCCGCCCGCAGGTACCCAATCGGCCTCTGTTCCCGGGACGCGGAACCTGCAACCCGGAGAATCGATGTCGCATACCCTGACCGGAATTGCAGGAGAGACCCGCTATTACGTAGCGATCATTGCTTCCGACGCATGGGGCAACCGCTCGGCCGCAACGACGACTTCAGTCGTCACACCGGTCAACGAACCGCCCGTCATCACGCGAGAAAGCGGAGACGGGATCATTGCGGTCGGATACAACCAGACCCGAAGCGTCACTTTCCGGTTATCCGATCCGGAAGGATACGGTTGCACGTACACGCTGGACGATCCTTCGGGCAGTTCCACGTCGAAAGAGGAGAACGGACGCGTACGCATCACGATCACCAATTACAAACGTCCCCCCGGCACCTATACGATGCGGCTGACCGCTACGGACCTGGGGGGAGCCGTTACCACACTCGACATTCCGTTAACGCTGGAAGCCAACCAACCTCCGCAGCTCACCGCTCCGCTGGAGAATGTCTATTTCAGCTCTTTACAGGAGGTGCAAACCCTCTATTTTTCATCGAATTTTTCCGATGAACGGGGTGCCGCTGCCATTACATACACGCTCGATTATGACGACCAGGCGCTCTATATCACCCCGCAAAACAGAGGTTTCAAAATCGCTCCGCTGAGGTACGGACCTGCCGAAGTGACTGTCACGGCACGCGACGAAGAGGGACTCACGAGCACCGCCTCATTTCAGGTTATGTCCCGCGACTATACCCGCGAAGTGGATCTCTATCCGAATCCCGTACAGGATAAACTCTCGATCCGCATGGGTAAGGAGGTTTCGGGTGAGATTCGCATACGGGCCGTCGCTCCCTCCGGACAGATCGTCTGGGACGGACAGGCCGCCATTTCGCCGTTCGCGCCCGCTTCGGTCGACCTTTCCGCACTGAGCGGCGGCAGCTATACGCTTTGGATCGAATACCAGGGCTCCAAAATTTCCCGGAATATCATCAAATTGTAACCTGACAAAACAGACCCGACGACAATGACCCGATCGATCTTCATACCCGGTATCACCTTATTGACGACTCTCTTGTGTACACTACCCGCACCGGCCCAAACAGGCAGCGGTTCGTTCCTGGAAATCGTTCCCGACGCACCGAGCGCCGGTATGGGCGGAACCGGAACGGCTTTACCGGCAAACGCCTTTTCTGTTTTCCACAATCCGGCCCAAACTCCGCTGACGGAGAAACAGGGGGAAGTAGGCTACAACATCGCCCCCTGGCTGCGCGACCTGGGGACAGGTCGAATCCAGCATACAGTCGGGGGATTTTACCGCCTCGGTGACAAGCAGGCCCTTTCGGCCGGTGTCCGGCTGCTGACCCTGCCGTCGAGCGACCTGACCGATGATTACGGGAACCAGCTCCGTACCACGCATCCGTACGATCTCTCCGTAAACGTCGGCTATTCCCGCACGGTAGCCCGCAATCTGGCCGTAGGGGCAACGGTCGGGTATATCCGTTCGTCGCTTGGTGAAAACCTCTCGGCAAACGGAGTAGCATTCGATGCAGGCGCCTATTACCGGCACGCGATCAGGGGATTGGGTGGCGAATCGAATTGGGCGCTGGGGCTCACCCTCGACAATATGGGAACGGCTCTCGATTACGGCGGCGGGAGTGCCCCGCTCCCGTGGAAACTACAACTCGGCGCAGCGGCCACTCTGGAGTTCTCCCCCCGGCACAGGCTTGAAGCGACGGCCGAAGGAGGTTACCGCTTCCGGCCTTCCGGCAACCGGAGTTTAAGCGGAGGCGTGGGTGCCGGTTATACCTTCGCCCGGCTGGCCACGGTACGGGCCGGTTATCATTTCGGCGACCAGGAGAAGGGAGACCCCCGGTACACGTCCTTCGGATGCGGTATCCATTTCTATCATTTCCATCTGGATGCCGCCTATTGGCTCAGCGGCACCGACTCCCCGGTACGCAACACCTGGATGCTGTCGCTGCGGATCGACCTGGGGCGGCGAAGCCGGCCGTAATCCCGGTCGCAATACCGATCCCGACGCTCCTACTTGGCGGCACTGATCCAGGTGCGACAGAACGATTCTGGCGGCATATTTGCAGGTTAGCGGTGATTACACACCGGCCGCCCCATGAAAAACGCTTTTACCCAAGAGGTCAACCAACTGCTCGTCAAACTCGGACTGCATCCCAATGCGGCCGACCTGCTCGACCGCCTCGTAATCATCGTGATTATCCTGCTGATAGCCTGGCTGGCGGATCTGTTCTGCCGCTTCGTGATCGTGGGAGGGATCGGGCACATTATCAAACATACCAAAGCCAAATGGGACGACGTTTTGCTGCATCCCCAGGTACTGCGCAAACTCACCTATCTAATACCGGTACTGATCGTTTACATGCTGCTGCCGCTGGCCCTTTCGGACAAGGCCGAAATCCTCGGCTGGCTCCGCAAGCTCTGCATCATTTACGGCATCGTCGTCGTACTGGTTTTCATCAACATTTTCCTGAAGGTACTTTTCGGCATCTTCCGCAACCAGGAAGCTTTCCGCGACAAACCGCTCAAAGGACTGGTACAGATCATGCAGGTAGGACTGGTCTGTATCGGCATTATCCTGACCATAAGCACCCTGCTCAACATATCGCCGCTGCACCTGCTGGCCGGACTGGGGGCTTCGGCCGCCATCCTGATGCTGATTTTCAAAGATTCGATACTCGGTTTCGTATCCGGCATCCAATTATCCATCAATGACATGCTCCGGGCCGGAGACTGGATCAGCATGCCCAAATACGACGTCGACGGCACCGTCCTCGACGTCTCGCTGACCACCGTCAAGATCGAGAACTTCGACAACACGGTGACCACCATCCCGCCCTACACGCTCACCAGCGATTCGTTCAAAAACTGGCGGGCCATGTCCGAATCGGGCGGACGGAGGGTGATGCGCTCGGTAAACATCGACATCAACAGCGTCCGTTTCTGCACGCCCGAAATGCTGGAAAAATACAAACGCTTCGCGCTGGTACGCGATTACATCGAACAGGAGGAAAACAAGCTGGAGACGCAACGAGCCAAGCTGAACCTCGATCCCGCAACGACATTCGACACACTGCGGCAAAGCAATATCGGCATTTTCCGGGCTTACCTGAACCTCTATCTCAAAAACCTAAAAGTGGTCAACCACGACCTCACCTGCATGGTGCGGCAATTGCAACCCACCGAAACAGGTATCCCGATACAACTCTATTTCTTCTCAAATATCAAGGAGTGGGTCGCTTACGAAGGGGTACAGGCCGACGTATTCGACCATGTAATGAGCGTTATCCGCGAATTCGACCTCTATATCTACCAAGGCTTTTCGGGGCAGGACCTGCAACAATCCATCTCCGGCACAGGTTTCGCAACCGCCCCCGCCCCGTCCCGGAGTAGCGCACTGTCATCCGCTCAGGCGACGGTCACCCCGGCCGATTCTTCCGGAACTTCACCCGCCGAGATATCCCGACCTGCGCCGCCGGAAACGAAATCTCCCTCCTCGTCCGATCCATCTCCCGCACGGACTTAAAACCGGAATAAAATCGTATCTTTGGATAGTGTTAACCCAAAATCCAAAACATATGAACCGACTATTCCCTCCCGTGACCTTACTGGCATTCTGCCTGTGTACCGGCGCTACCGCACAAACGGCAGCAAAGACATCCGCAACACCCTCTCCGAAAACAGCTCCGGCCGTGGTCACTCCCGCCCCCGGCGACGTGCTGATCCCGGCACCGTCCGATGCCCAGGTACTGTTCGACGGCAAAGACCTCGCGCAATGGTGCCGCAAGGACGGTTCACCCGCGGCATGGACCGTCGAGAACGGCGATATGGTCGTCAAGGCCAAAAGCGGAAATATCCAGACCAAACGCAATTTCGGGGATTGCCAGCTCCATATCGAATGGTGTACGCCCGAAAACGTATCGGACACCGGCCAATTGCGCAGCAACAGCGGAGTTTTCCTGCAAAGCCTTTATGAAGTGCAGATCCTGGACAGCTACCTCAACGACACGTACTGGAACGGACAGGCCGGCAGCATCTACAAGCAATACGCGCCGCTGGTCAACGCAACCAAAGCGCCGGGCCAGTGGAACGTCTACGACATTATCTATACCGCCCCGCGTTTCAACGCCGACGGTTCGCTGCTGTCGGCCGCCCGGATCACCGTCCTGCAAAACGGCGTTCTGGTCCAGAACAACACCACGATCAAAGGCACGACTTTCCTCGAACATCCCGCCTACACCGCACACGGCGATGCTCCGATCATGCTGCAGGACCACGGCAATGCCGTCCGCTTCCGCAACATCTGGATCCGGGAACTGTAGCCCCCGGACAGGGATAAACGTTCCGCGAACGCGTATAATCCAGACCATCACACCCGGCAGGCACCTATGTAATTTTTCACCCCGTTAACCTTCAAACCCGATTTCCGATGAATATCAGGCCGATTGTTTTTTATCTTTTTCTCCTGACCCTGATCCTCACTTTCCCCTGTCTTTCGCAAGCCCAAACCATCGGCGACTACGATGTGGTGTGGCGCTCTCCCTCCTCCGATGCTTCGGGAGCCATGCCGCTGGGCAACGGCGAACTGGGAATCAACCTGTGGGTGGAACCTTCGGGCGACCTGCTGTTCTACCTCTCCCGGACCGATTCGTGGAGTGAAACGGGCCGCCTGCTGAAATTGGGTAAAGTCCGGGTCAGCCTGTCGCCCAATCCGTTTGCAGCGGGTTGCGCTTTCACTCAACGGCTCAACCTCCAACAGGGAACGATCGAAATCACCGGCGAACAGGGAAAAGAGCGGACGAAACTCACGGTCTTTGCCGATCCCGGCGCGCCAGTATTGCACCTGCTCTGCACATCGAGCCGCCCGGTAAATGTCACGGCCACTTCGGAACCGTGGCGCACCGCGCCGTACGACATTCCCAAAGAGGACAGCCTGCTGGGGATCAACTCTGCATGGCCGCGCACAGGTACCTACGATTACACACAGGCGGTAGAATCAGCCGACCAGACCCTGTCCGATCCCGATGCCGTGGTGTGGTACCACCGCAACGAACACTCGACCTATCCGCTGACGCTCGACCTGATGGAACTGCATTCGCTCGCGTCCCGGTTCGACGATCCGCTGCTGCACCGAACTTTCGGGGTGCGGATGAGCGGCGCGGGATTCGTCAAGCGATCGCCGCTGGAGATCGCCACCGCCTGGCCGGTCAAGCATTTCGACCTGCGGCTGGTAACCTGTACCGCACAAACACCCGATATCGCGACCTGGGAACAGCAGCTCCGGGCAACCGAGCGGAGTGCGGCAAACGGCAGGAAGGCTCTGGCAGCCAACCGGCAATGGTGGAAAAATTTCTGGGACAAAAGCTTCATCTTCGTCGAAACGCCGGACATAGACACGGGATTCCGCATCACACAATCCTATTTGCTGCAAAGCTGGATGTCGGCCTGCGGCGGCCGGGGAGCCTACCCGATCAAATTCAACGGGGGTATCTTTACGGTCGACCCGGTCTTTACCGACACGAAAATCAGGGCGAATGCCGATCACCGCAACTGGGGCGGCGACTACTGGTGGCAGAATACCCGGCTGATGTACTACCCAATGCTCGCCTCGAGCGATTTTGAAATGATGCTGCCGCTGTTCAGATTCTATCAGGACCGCCTGGCCTCTTTCCGCACGATTGCAAACGAATATATGGATGCCGAGGGTGCGGTAATCCCTGAAACGTCGTCGATCTTCGGCCTCTACCGTCCCGGCGACTACGGCTGGGACCGAACCGGACGGCAGAAAGGCGACATCCGGAACATGTATGTCCGCCATGCCTGGAACGGCAGTCTGGAATTGGTATCGATGATGCTCGATTACTACGACTATACTGGCGATACGGCATTCGTCCGGACACGACTGGTTCCGGTAGCCACCGAAGTGCTGCGCTACTTCGACACCAAATTTCCCAAGGATGCCGACGGCACGATCCGCATCACGCCGACCCAGGCGCTCGAAACCTACTGGTACGACATGGTCAACGACCTGCCCTGCGTAGCCGGACTGCACGCCGTGCTGCCCCGGCTGCTGGCGCTGCCGCACGGAACGGCCGCCCTTCCGGAGCAGGCCCGCTGGAACCGGATGCAACGGCAACTGCCGCCGATGCCCGTTGAAATACGCGACGGACAAAAGCGATTCGCCCCGGCCGAACAGTACGACCCGAAAAAGAACAATACGGAAGTACCGGAGCTTTACGGCGTCTTCCCGTTCGACCTATGCAATTTCACCACGCCCGACGCACAAATCGGAATCGACACCTACAACGCCCGTACCGAACGCGGTTTCTACGGTTGGCGGCAGGACGGCCAGATGGCCGCCCTGCTCGGGCTGACCGAGCAAGCCGCCGAATGCCTCGCGCACAAGACCGAGAATTCGCACCCGAATCACCGTTTCCCGGCCTACTGGGGGCCCAATTTCGACTGGACTCCGGACCAGAACCACGGAGGCAACCTGCTCACCACCCTGCAAACTATGGTCCTGCAAAGCCACGGCAACAGCGTCTACCTGCTGCCAGCATTTCCCAAACGCTGGAACGTACGTTTCAGGTTGCACACACGGGGAAGAGGCATCGCAGAAGGCTCCTACCGCAACGGAAAATGGGAAACGGAACCGGCACTGAAAGGTGCATCCGGTTACACGTTGAAAAGCGCCCCAGGTTTCGAACGGGCGCGTGAAATCGAATGAAATATCCGACGACGATCCTCAGCCTGTGATTTTCTGTCCCCGATGAACCTTCCGTTCACCGACCGACGCGGAATCGCCAACACGATCGAAGCATCTCTCAACTGCCGGTACCGGGTTAAACCTCATGTTATAGATTTACTATAATATTAACCCCTATAGAGGTTCCGGTTCGATTCAGCGGATCCCCCGCCGGTTCAATGCACGGGCATAGGCCTGCGCATTGCGGTTGTGTTCGGCCAACGTCCGAGCAAAGGCATGCGCGCCGGACAGGTCGTCTTTCGCACAGAAATAGAGGTAATCGTGGTTCTCGAAATCGACAACGCCGTCCAACGCATCGATCGACGGCATACAGATCGGACCGGGCGGTAACCCGGGATATTTGTAGGTATTGTACGGAGAATCGACCTCGAGATGGCGGTTCAGCACCCGCCGGAGCGCAAAATCTCCTACCGCGTACTTTACCGTCGGATCGGCCTGCAGCGGCATACCCCGCTTCAAGCGGTTGACATAAACCCCGGCCACGCGCGGCATTTCATTCTTGCGCTTGGTCTCCTCATAAACAATGGAAGCGAGGATATACGCCTGCTGCCGCGTCAAGCCGCTGCGCGAAAGCTTCGCATCGCGCGATGTCCAGAATTTGTCGGACTCCTGCCGCATGCGTTGCAGGAATGTATCGGGAGAGGTATTCCAGAAGAATTCGTACGTATTGGGAATACAGAGCGTCAGGATCGTCTGTGGCGTAAGGCCGTATACCCGGGCAAGCGAATCGGAGGTCAGCGCCGCGAGCCATGCGGCGGAATCGGGTTCGAGCTTACGCGCGAGGACACCGGCCAACCGGTCAGGTGTCCGGATGTTGTTGAACGTCACACGTACCGGAACTTGCCACCCAAGACGCAGCATACGGACCGTACGCACGTAACTCATCCCCTCTTTGAGCTCGTACCGCCCCGCCTTCAGTGGCGTATCAAGCCCGTGACGGCGTGCCATACGGGCAAAAGCCGTTTCGTTGCGCAATACCTCGTGACGGCGCAAAGAGTCCATCAGCTGGGTAAAACTCGCGCCGGTCGGAACATAAACCACACCGCTGCGCTCCACCGCGGTCGCCCAGTAATAGCGGCCCAGCGAAAGCCCCGCTGCCCCCAGCACGGTTACGATAAGTATTAGGCTGCCGAGCAGCACCCACCCTTTGCGGTTCAATCTCTTTTTCATCCGTTTGTCCGTTTGTTTTTTCGTTCGGGCAACCGTTCTCCAACGCGCTGCAAAAGCCCGGCCCGGATCGGGAAATTCCGTCCACTCCCGGTTACAGGATATGACCGCCGGAATATTACCGGGCCGTTTCCGCTGCAAATGTAGGAAAAAAGAGGATTACGACGGGAAATTGTTTGGCGAATGGGATAAAATTGCCTACTTTTGTACCGGGTAAGTCTTATACGACCAGCTCCTGCTGAATCCCCCAGGGTCGGAAGACAGCAAGGGTAGGCGGTTGTAGCGGTGCGATATAAGTAGCTTACCCATTTTTTATTTCGGCAATTTGCGGTAACTTAGGGCCGTTTAACCCTGACTCCATGCTGATCAGAATTTATCCGGAAAATCCCAACGAGAAGGCGATAGCCCAAGTGGTGGATATCCTGCGCCGCGACGGTGTGATCGTCTATCCGACCGACAGCGTCTATGCTTTCGGCTGCTCGCTGCACAGTACCCGCGCGATCGAGCGCATCCGCACGCTGACCGGCAAGCAGGGCGACGATTTTTCGATCATCTGCCACGATCTGAGCGGCATCGCCGCTTATGCGCGTGTAGACACGCCCACGTTCAAGCTGATGAAACGGAATCTTCCGGGTCCCTTTACCTTCCTGCTCAGTGCGTCGAACAAAGTCCCCGACAAATTCCTCGACCGCAAAAAGACGGTCGGCGTCCGGATCCCTGCGAACGGCATCCCGCTGGCCATCGTCGAGGCATTGGGCAATCCGTTGGTGACCGCCTCTGTCAAAACCCCCGGTCCCGAAACCGAATACACGACCGATCCCTCGCTGATTTACGAACGCTACGGCGACCGCGTCGACATGGTGGTCGACGGAGGCTACGGCAACGCCGAGCCGAGCACGATCGTCGATTGCACGGGCGATGAGCCCGAGATCATACGCGAAGGGATCGGCGAACTGATATAACAAACGACATCATGACACCGAACCATACTCAAAATTCTGTCCCGGTCGATCCGAACCGCAAAAAGCTGGTCTGGAAAGAGGCCGCTACGGGCGGGCTGTACCTCGGCCTGGCACTGGTCGCCGTGATGGTGATCAGCTACCTCGGGCGCATGGACGCCACCCTCTCCTGGGTGCCGGGCCTGCTGAATTTCGCCGCACTGGTGCTCTTCATCCTTTTCTACGCGCGCAAAGTCTCCCACTATTACGCTTCGACGGGATTTTACTATCCGCAAAGCCTGGCGTTCATCCTCAAGATGATGCTCTTCGCCGGGGTCCTGGCGGGCGTCGGACAATTCATCCTGCAAAATTACGTCGATCCCGGTTACTACACCTCCGTAATCGAAACGACGCTTAAGGAGAGCGGCTTTAAAGAGGAGGACATCAGCCTGACGATGGAAACCGGCGTAATGAGAAATCCTATCGTCATGGCACTGAGCGGCGCAATCAGCATGCTGCTTTACGGCGGCATGATCGGGCTCGTCGTATCGGCATTCGTCAAACGGCCGCCGGCAGCTCCCGCACCCAAGCAGGAACCGGACCCGTCCGATTCAAATCCTGGTAATTCCACTTCCCATGGCAACGACTAATCCCGACATCTCCGTAGTAGTCCCGCTGTACAACGAGCAGGAGTCGCTTCCCGAACTGCTCGCGTGGATCCGGCGTGTGATGGAAGCCAACAGCTACTCGTTCGAGGTGATTTTCATCGACGACGGCAGCAGTGACAATTCGTGGAACATCGTCCGTTCGCTGCGGCGCAACGATCCGAACGTCCGGGGAATCCGTTTCCGCCGCAATTACGGCAAATCGGCCGCGCTCTATTGCGGATTCGAAGCCGCACGGGGGAACGTGGTCATCACGATGGACGCAGACCTGCAGGACTCGCCCGACGAAATTCCGGAGCTCTACCGCATGATCACGCTCGAGCGCTACGACCTGGTGAGCGGTTGGAAAAAGCAGCGCCACGATCCGCTGGGCAAAACCCTGCCGAGCAAATTCTTCAACTTCTGTGCTCGCACCGCTTCGGGTATCCGCCTGCACGACTTCAACTGCGGTCTGAAAGCCTACCGCAATAAAGTGGTCAAAAGCATCGAAGTTTACGGCGAAATGCATCGGTTTATTCCGCTGCTGGCCAAAAGCGCCGGTTTCCGGCAAATCGGGGAGAAGGTCGTCCAGCACCGCGCACGCAAGTACGGGGTGTCGAAGTTCGGCTGGGAACGCATGATCAAAGGGTACCTGGATCTGGTAACGGTCATGTTCATGTCGAAATTCGGCAAAAGCCCGATGTACTTTTTCGGAGGGCTGGGTACCCTGATGTTCCTCGTGGGCGGGAGTACGGCTATCGCACTGATCGCCGACAAACTTTACAAACAGGCCCATGCGCTGCCGATCCGGGGCGTAACCGACCAACCGCTGTTTTTCATCGCGATTACCGCCGTGATCATCGGCGTACAATTATTCCTCGCCGGATTTCTGGGCGAACTGATCGGACGAAACTCTGGCGAACGGAACCGTTACCTGATCGACGAAAGGATCGAGGCGGGAGAGAGTCAAGACGCCGATACGGAAACCCCGACTACGGCGCCATCCGAACGCAAAAAGTCCGGCAGCAAAAACATGGCGCCACCTCCCGGCAGTAACGATATACCATCCCCCGCACAGACAGAGCGGGACTTGTTTTCGATCTAAAAACACTAACCCATTTCCACTTAACCGGTTTTCACCATGATCCAACGAGTCCAGACCTTATACCTGCTGATCGCCGCCATCTTCACGGGTATTTTGTTATTCATGCCGATGGCCTCCTTCTGCGGCGTAGTTTTGGCAGGCGACCTTACAGCGTGGCAGATCGAATTGACCGATGCCGCCGGCAATACGCTGATTCAACCGATTCACCTTCTCGGAATCCTGTTACTTTGTGCCGCGCTACTACCCTTAATCACGATCTTTCTCTTCCGGAAACGCAAATTGCAAATGCGGCTATGCCTGATCGAAGTCTGTTTATTGATCGCTTCGTTCGGCACTTTCGCTTACTACTACACGCAGCAGAACAACGACGAAATGGAAAAAACGGTTTCACCGCTGCTGTTCCTGTTGATCGTAGCCATCGCCTCTGTGCTGATGGCACGCTGGCGTATCGCCAAGGACGAAGCGCTCGTCCGCTCGCTGGACCGCATCCGCTAAACGTTCCGGCAAAGAACCCCGGCAAAAAAATCAACGATTAGAGATTTCCCGAATTTACCGCATACAACAGGGGCTGTGCAAAATGCACAGCCCCTGTTGTATGCCAACGATAATACCGGACGGAGAAACCTGCCAAAGAAAAGGACAAAACAGGAACCATCCCCTGGCCAGCACAAACTCCTCCGGCAACGCATTACCGGAAATCGATCACTTCGACCCCTTTGTGTTTGCTTTTATCGAATGTAAAGGCGGCAGCCTGCGCCGGAACATTCGGCGTAATCTTCCGGATCGTAATGCGGGCGGCATCCGAATCCTCCATATTATAGACCACTCCCAACGGCAATTTCGTTACGGGGTCGAGCTGCAAAAGGATCGAAGCATATCCGGATCCGGACTGTTTCGGGGTCAGCCGCACCACCTCGGCATTTTTACCGCCGACAATAGCCGTTCCCTGATAAACGTGGTTGAAATCCTGATCATAAAGCCGGAAAAAACGGGCCGGATTCGACAAAATGTTATTGTCCGAAGGGTCGGGCGTCTCGATGACCACTTCGTTATCGCGCGAATTATAGGTCTGGCGCACTTTGCCGTCGAAAAAGACCTCAGCCCCGTTCACGCTCACATAATAACGATTCCCGCTCACGACGATCCTCCCCGGCATGTCACCGAACTCCTGGTCCATCCTCACCGTAAACTGCACCTCATAGCTGTTATAACCGTTCATCCGGGTAGTCAGCGCATCGAGCAGGGTTTTGGACTTGGCATCGGCATAGGCCGCACCGCAGGCCAGCGATCCGGCCAACAACAGGCAAAGGAATCGGTATAACTTCAAATACGGCTTCATCTCCGGTGCTTTTAATCGTTCATATGCGCGAGCAAATGCTCCAGCGACATGACGTCCTGAATCAACACCTCACGCGGTTTGCTCCCTTCGGCACGGCCCACGACACCCGCCATCTCCAACTGGTCCATGATGCGTCCCGCCCGGTTATAGCCGATCGAGAAACGGCGCTGGATCGACGAAGTGGAACCCTGCTGGTTCTGCACGACGAAGTG
Organism: Alistipes indistinctus YIT 12060; assembly: GCF_025144995.1. Taxonomy (NCBI): domain Bacteria; kingdom Pseudomonadati; phylum Bacteroidota; class Bacteroidia; order Bacteroidales; family Rikenellaceae; genus Alistipes; species Alistipes indistinctus. The sequence goes on from NZ_CP102250.1 coordinate 1,221,017, forward strand.
GGCTACCTCATCGAACATCGCATCGAGCTGCGAAAGGTCGTTCGCCCTATTGCCGCCCGCCGAACCGCCGTTATCCGCCGAATCGGGATTGTATTCGGGCAGTTCGTAAGCACCGAGATACCCGCGTTGGTTGCTGATGAATTCGGTGATCCGTTCGATTTCCGGCGTATCGACGAATGCACACTGCACACGCGTCAGGTCGTTGCCTGTCGAGACGAGCATGTCCCCGCGGCCGATCAACTGATTCGCTCCCGGCTGGTCGATAATCGTCCGCGAGTCGATCATCGAGGTGACGCGGAAAGCGATACGCGCCGGGAAGTTCGCTTTGATTACGCCCGTGATGATATTCGTCGTCGGGCGCTGCGTGGCGATCACCAAATGGATGCCCACCGCACGGGCCAGCTGCGCGATACGCGCGATCGGCGTTTCGACTTCACGGCCGGCGGTCATGATCAGGTCGGCAAACTCGTCGATCACGACGATAATATAGGGTAGAAACCGGTGTCCCTTCTGCGGGTTGAGCTTGCGGTGCCTGAATTTGTCGTTGTACTCCTTCACATGGCGCACTTCGGCCTTACGCAGTAGGTCGTAGCGGGCGTCCATTTCGATACAGAGCGAATTGAGCGTATAGATCACCTTGTGCGTATCGGTGATGATCGCATCGTCCTCACCCGGCAACTTGGCCAAAAAATGGCGTTCGAGCTTGCCGTACAACGTCAGCTCGACCTTCTTCGGGTCCACCAACACGAGTTTCAGTTCCGAAGGATGTTTCTTGTACAGGAGCGAAGTAATGATCGCATTGAGGCCGACCGATTTACCCTGCCCCGTAGCACCGGCCACCAGCAGGTGCGGCATCTTGGCCAGGTCGATTACGAATGTTTCGTCCTGAATCGTCTTACCCAGTACGACGGGGATATCGTAGGTCGACTCCTGGAATTTCGCCGATTTAATGACCGAAAACATCGAAACCACCTTCTTGTCCTTATTCGGCACCTCGATACCGATCGTACCCTTGCCGGGAATCGGCGCAATGATACGGATACCGAGAGCGGAAAGACTCAGCGCGATATCGTCCTCCAGGTTCTTGATCTTAGAGATCCGCACGCCGGGCGCCGGGACGATCTCGTACAGGGTAACGGTCGGGCCGATCGTCGCCTTCACCTTGTCGATCTTGATACCGAAATTCTCCAGCGTCTCCTTGATCCGGTTCTTATTCTCAACGATCTCTTCACTGGTCACGCTCACCTCCACCGTATGGTCCTCGAGCAGTTCGAGCGGCGGCCGTTGGTACGACGACAGGTCGAGCGTCGGGTCGTACAGCGCATTCTCGATCTCCTCCTCCGACAAAATCTTATCTCCCGGCAGGCGGTCGACGGTCATATCGGCCGAACTCTCGATCGCGGTATCCTGCGGCACCGCCGCGACAAAGTCGGCTCCGCCCGCAGACGGCACATTTCCGGACGCCACTCCGGACGGACTGTCCGCCGTTTCCGCAAACGGAGGAACAGGATCGGCCTTGAACGGATTATCGGTTCCGTCATTTCGCCTGACGGGATAATCGCCGGGCATCGCACCCGCCGCCGGGGCATCCGGCCAGCCTCCTGCAGACACACCTGCCGGCTGTTCCGGCTCTCCGTCTCCGGCAGCGTATTGGATGGTGAAACCGTTTTCATCCACTTTTTCGAATGCTCCGGAGCTTCCGTCCGCCGCAGTGACAGACATGCCCGATCCCGAAATTTGAGCGTCACTGCCCGTCCCGAAAATCCCGGTCAACCCGGGCGCCGATGCATCCGAATTTTCAACCGGCAGGCCGGTAATCTCGAATCCGTTCTCATCCACCCTCGTAACCGGCTGTAAAGGCTGCACGTTAGAATCAGACTCTTCAACGGGCTTAATGATCACAAAACCGTCTTCATCGGTCTGTTCGGCCACACGCGGTACCTGATCGTAAAAATCTTCGCCGACCGTGTTCGGCACCGACGCCCCCGGAATAATCACCGAAAAGCCTTCTTCGTCGGTAATCACGCCCGGTTGGCCCCCGGACGGTGCCAAAGGCGAACCGGGGCAAGACGCAGATGCCCCGGCACTCTCTCCTTCTCCTGTTTGTTTCGTTCCGTTTTTGCCGGCAGAAACATCCGCTCCGACAACATTGTCAAACGATTCATCACCCTCTTTGCGCGAGTCGTGCGGCAATAAATCCGCAGCGGTCGAAGTAATCACTTCACCGAGCTTCTTACTGTTGTCGACCATCCCTTTGCCAAGGCGGTTGATCACGCCGATCGTATTGCGGTTGATATAGACGGCATAAATTACGAAAGCCAATGCCAGCAGCAGTCCGGTGCCCAGTACGCCGATGAGCGAATTAAGCCATCGGGCGACATAGATCCCCTGCGCACCACCGAGCCCGGTTCCGAAAACGCCCCATGCATCTCCGAAAATATAGCCGAGCGCGAGCGACCCGAGAATCATCAGCACCAGCATAAGCCGCACCGACTTGCGCAGCAGCATCGGACGGTAACGCATAATCCGCAGGGAAAGGACGATCAGCACGATCGGGATACAAATCCCGAAGAGGCCGAACCATTCGCCGACGATATAATTCGCCGTTACCGCACCCAACTTGCCACCCCAATTGCTCACCGGATCCTGCGTCGCATCGAACACCTGCCCGAACCTGGCGACAGCCTGGTCTTTGCTCCAATAGATGAAATAGGAGACGACGGATACCAGTATGAACAAGGCCACGGCCAGCAATGCAAAACCGTACGACCACCGCTGGGTGTCGCTCAGTCCCTGTTGCCGGGGTTGTCTCCCCTCCGCCGCTGCGGGCTTCTTTTTTGCCGCTGTCGCCATATATTCGGTAAAAAACTAAAAGATATTTTTCGATAAATTTATGGAATACCACGCCTGTATCCGCCCATTCCGCTGTCCCGGCAAACCGTTATCCGAAGAGGTCCGCAGGTCGAGATCCATTCGTCGGAGCCCTACGAGCCCCTCAGTCGAGATCCAATGTTTTGGCCCGCTCGCTCTTGGCGATCAACCGGGAGAGGTACTCCTCGTCCGCACTGGTCATAAAACTGTACTCGGGCTCGTGATCCTCCGCGGCCGCCAACGAGAACTCCTCCAACAGCACCTCTACGCGCCGTTCGATAGCAGGTGCGGGATTGACCAGCCGCACGTCGCGGTCTCCGATCACGCGCCGCATCGCACCGGAGAGAAACGGATAATGCGTACAACCCAATACAATCCGGTCCACCCCCTGTTCGAGCATCGGCCCGAGCAGTTTCGATACGGTTTCGAACGCCTCGGGAGTATCCTCGCGATCGCTTTCGACCAACTCGACGAACCCTTCGCCCACCTGCTCGATCATCCGCGCCCGGTCCGCATATTTGCGGGAAGTCTCGCGGAAAAGCCTGCCTTTGAGCGAAGCGGCCGTGGCCAGAATCCCGACCACACCGCTACGAGAAGTGAGCACCGCCGGTTTAACGGCCGGTTCGAGCCCCACGAACGGCACGTCGTAAGTGGTGCGCAAGTGGTCGATAGCCGCTGCGGTCGCGGTATTGCACGCAATCACGACCATCTTCACTCCCGCCGACAACATGCGCCGCACGGCATAGTCGGAATATTCGACTATTCGTTCACGGGGCTGGTTCCCGTAAGGACAATTTTTGCCGTCTCCGTAATAGAGCAGCGATTCGTGCGGCAATCTGCGGTACAGCTCGCTCCACACGCTCAATCCTCCCTGGCCCGAATCAAAAACGCCTATCGGTGCATTGTTCATGCTATTTGTTCCTCCTCTGCTCAATCCATTTGCGGGCATTGACGAACGCCTCGATCCACGGGCTCACCTCATCAGCGGCCCGCTCTTCTGGATAATAGGCCCAGTTCCACGGACGCAGCGAACGTTCGATATGGGGCATCATCGCCAGGTGGCGTCCGTCGGCCGAGACGATCGCAGCGGCGGCATAGTCGCTCCCGTTGGGATTGCCCGGATACTGGTCGTAAGCGTATTTCAGCGGAATGCGGTAACGCTCCTCCTCGTACGGCAAGCGGAATTTACCCTCGCCGTGCGCCACCCAGATACCCAGGCGGCTACCGGCCATGGAATCGAACAACACCGAACCCGTCGGTTGCACCTCGACATTCACGAAGCACGATTCGAATTTGTGCGAATCGTTGTGCAGCATGCGGGGTTTCTGCTCATGGTCGGGCGTGATCAGCCCCAGTTCCGCCATCAGCTGGCAACCGTTGCAAACACCCAGCGAAAGCGTATCTTCTCGCGCATAGAAACGGTCGAGCGCCTCCTTGGCCCGTTCGTTATAGAGGAATGCGCCGGCCCAGCCCTTAGCCGAATTCAGTACGTCCGAGTTGGCAAAACCGCCGACAAAAACGATCATATTGACATCCTCCAACGTCTCGCGGCCGCTGATCAGGTCTGTCATGTGCACATCCTTGACATCCATTCCGGCCAGGTGCATACACCACGCCATCTCGCGCTCGCTGTTCGAGCCCTGTTCGCGGATCACCGCGGCTTTGATGCCGCTCGGCGTACGGCGGCTCGCCTCGAGCCCCCACTGCGACAGTTTGCCGGTGAACGTCTCCGGGAATTTATAGCTGAGTTCCTGATTTTTGTAATTCGCAAAACGCTCCGAGGCCTTCTGCACTCCGCTCTGGCGGCGATCCAGCAGGTAAGAGGTCTTGAACCACGTATCCCGCAACTGATCGATCAGCAGCGAGAACTCGACCCCGGCATTGGTCACCGTGAAGCGGCGCTCCTGGTTCACATCGCCGATCACATAGGCGTCGATCCCGTCGAACTTGAGGTTTTCGCACACCTCCGATCCGTTCTCCACCTGCAGCACTACGGCCGGTTTTTCGCTGAAAAGCACCTTGATCAGGTCTTTTTCGGCCAGCGCCGCAAGGCTCAGGTCCATACCGCTCCGGTTGTCGGCGAAGGTCATCTCCAGCAGTGCGGTAATCAGGCCGCCCGCCGACACGTCGTGCCCGGAGAGCACTTTTCCCTCTTCGACCAACTGCTGTACGGCACCGAACGCCCGGGTAAAGTAGTCGGCCGAAGTGACCGTCGGGACATCCATGCCCACGCTGCCGACCACCTGGGCGAAACTGCTGCCGCCCAAACGGAACCCGTCGCGGCTCATATCCACGTAAATCATCTGGCTGCGGCGGTGCTTGAGCGCGGGAGAGACCACTTTCTTCACATCCGACACTTCGCCCACGGAGGTAATGATCACCGTACCCGGAGCGTACACCTGTTCGCCGTCCTTGTATTTCTGCGTCATCGAGAGCGAATCCTTGCCGGTGGGAATGTTGATCCCCAAAGCCAGCGCATAGTCGCTCGCCGCCTGCACAGCCGCATAGAGACGCGCATCCTCGCCTTCGTTCTTGCAGGGCCACATCCAGTTGGCGCTGAGCGATACCGACGGCAGTCCGCCGTCGATCGGAGCGAAGACGATATTCGTCAGCGCCTCGGTGATCGCGAGCACCGATCCCTTACCGGGGTCTGCCAGTGCGGCGACCGGAGCATGCCCGAGCGCCGTAGCGATACCGCGCTGCCCCTGGTAATCGAGCGCCACGACGGCACAGTCATTCAGCGGCAATTGGACGCTGCCAGCCGTTTGCTGCTTCGCCACGCGGCCCGTCACCGAACGGTCGACCTTGTTGGTCAGCCAGTCCTTGGCGGCCACCGCTTCGAGCTGCAACACATTTTCGATGTAATGTACCAGTTTTCCGGCATCGTACTGCGGTTCTGCATAGCTCTCCCGTACGGTACGGTCGTTCAGCACCGTGCGCGGCGCCTTGCCGAACATATCCTCCAGTTTCAGGTCGATCGGCTTATCGCCCGTTTTGTTGTTGACAAAAGTAAACTGCATGTCGCCCGTCGCCTCGCCGATCACATAGAACGGCGAACGTTCACGCTCGGCAATGCGGCGCAATTTGTCGATATTCTCCTCTTTGACGACGAATCCCATGCGCTCCTGCGACTCGTTGCCGACGATCTCCTTCGCGCTGAGGGTAGGATCGCCGATAGGCAGGTTCTCCATGTCGATCCGCCCGCCGGTCGCCTCGACCAGCTCGCTGAGACAGTTCAGGTGACCGCCCGCACCGTGGTCGTGAATCGAAATAATCGGGTTTTCAGTCTCCTCCGAAGCGGCCCGGATCGCATTGTAGGCTCGTTTCTGCATTTCGGGGTTCGAACGCTGCACGGCATTCAGTTCGATCGCACCGGCATACTCGCCCGTGGCCACCGACGAAACGGCACCGCCGCCCATGCCGATGCGGTAGTTGTCACCGCCCAGCAACACCACTTTGTCGCCCGGCTGCGGTTCGTCCTTGATACTGTCCTGCTTACGGCCATAACCGACACCGCCAGCCTGCATGATCACCTTGTCGAAGCCGAACTTCTTCCCGTTTTCGAAATGCTCGAACGTCTGCACACTACCGCAGATAAGCGGCTGGCCGAACTTGTTACCGAAATCCGAAGCCCCGTTCGAGGCTTTGATCAGGATATCCTCCGGAGTCTGGTACAGCCATTCGCGCGGAGTGGTGAACTGCTCCCACTCGCGCCCGCCGTCCAACCTCGGATAGGCAGTCATGTAAACGGCCGTCCCGGCCACCGGGAACGCGCCCTTACCGCCGGCGATGCGGTCGCGGATCTCGCCGCCCGTACCGGTTGCCGCGCCGTTGAACGGCTCGACGGTGGTCGGGAAATTGTGCGTCTCGGCTTTGACCGAAATCACGCTCTCGAAATCCTTGATGCCATAGTAATCCGCCGTATCCGGCGACGCGGGGGCAAACTGCTCCACCACGGGACCTTGCAGGAAAGCGCAATTATCTTTATAAGCCGATACGACACGGCCCGGGTTGGTCTTTGTCGTCTTTTTAATCAGGCCGAAGAGGGTCGAAGGCATCTCTTCGCCGTCGACGATGAACAGGCCGTTGAAAATCTTGTGCCGGCAATGTTCCGAATTGACCTGCGAAAAGCCGAACACCTCGCTGTCGGTCAGCTTGCGGCCGATCCGCCGCGAAAGTTCGTTCAGGTAGGCCATCTCCTCATCGCTCAGCGCCAACCCTTCCTGTTGGTTGTATGCAGCGATGTCATCGATGTAAATAACCGGATCGGGCTGCTTGCGGATCGTGAAGATATCCTGATCGATAGAACGATACATACGGCGCAACATCGGGTCGTACGGTGCGTCTTCGCTCTTGACCACCTCGAATTCCTCGATACGGGCAATCCCCTCGAGTCCCATGTTCTGTGTGATCTCGACGGCATTCGTACTCCAGGGGGTGATCATCTCGCGGCGCGGTCCGATAAAAATACCGTTGAGCACCTCGGCGTCCAATTGCTTCGCTTCGCTGAAAAGCCAAGTCAGTTTGGCGATATCTGCTGCCGGGAGCGACTTGCGGGCATCGACGGCATAAATGATGTTTGCTTTCCTGAAAAAGAGTATCATTCCTGATTGGATTGGGTTATTGGAGTAATCTTAATTGTCGTGGCCGATCCTGTCTATTTTCCCTTGACTACGTCGCTGAACATCGATTTGACGTGATCGTACGGGAGCGAATAGACAAACAGGCCGAACGAATAAGGCGCGATCTCGTACTGGTTGTAGATCATCACCAACCCGACCGAATCGAAGCCCATATTCTGCGGCAAAGGTAGTTCATCCGGCGAAACAAACAAAGCCTGTTTCGGGTTGGTAATGCCTTTACCCTCCAGATAAAGATTGAAGGCCTTGCGGTTCAGTTTGCACAATTCGGCGGTATCTTTGAAAAGTTGGTCGTTGGTCAGCCGGCGTCCGTTACTGTAGTCGAAGTTGAAAAATTCCGACGGGGTCATACCGTGCGCCCCTCCGGTAAAAATGTAACGCTGTATCCAGACCGTAACCACGTTGTCGTAGCGGAAAGCGGTACCTTCCGAAACGAACGTGTAAGGCATCTTGCGCAGATATTCGTCGTTATTCTTGTAGGCCATCATCGAATCGATACTCTGGTCCAGGGTGTAATCCCCGCGCAGCGAATCCTGCTCATCGAACGAAGAACGGATCACTCCCATCACCGTCCGGTTGATCGAGTCTGCCACGGCTCCCGTATCCGTCAGCACCGGATAGACCATATGAATCAGCAGCGTACTGTCGCTCATACGCACCAGCGAGTCGGTCTTCCAGGCAAGAGAGGTCTCCTGCTGCGATCTTCCGCATGCAACCAGCATGCAGAGTGTCAAAACGATCATAACATGTTTCATAGCTGTTCTCTTTTAGGTTGACTATTCTCCATATACATCTCCACGTGCCGTGCCACATACTCGTCGCTCATCGAGTCGCATGCGACGATCAGCCGTGCACGCGAATAAAACGGCTCGCGCCGCTCGAGGTTCTCACGGATATATTCGACCAGCTCCTGCTGCGACTTTCCGCGCAGCAGCGGACGCTTTGCCTTGCCGTGTTCGAGCCGTGCGGCGAGCTTCTCGGGAGCCAGTTTGAAGTATACGGTCACCCCCGCGCCGTTCATCAGCTCCATATTGTCGAAAAAACAGGGCACGCCCCCCCCGGTGGCCACAACGGTATCTTCAGCTGAAGTGAGTTCCCGGAGCAATTCGCGTTCCAAACGGCGGAACGCCTCTTCGCCCCGGTCGGCAAAGAACTGCTGCACGCTCACACCGCAGCGCCGCTCGATCTCGGTGTCCATATCGACGAATTTCAGCCCCAGCCGTTTGGCCAGCGGCCGGCCGATCGAACTCTTGCCGCACCCCATATATCCTATCAAAAACAATAACATGCTGCGAATTCCCTCTTTCGGGCCCCGACCGCCCTGTACCGCCGTCGACACCAATCGCCCTGCGCAAACCGGCCAAGGCCGGTTTGCGCCAACTTTACAATATAATAAAAATTTTCCAGACGTTCCGTTTTCGTTTTCCGGGGATATGCAGGAAGAAGACAGACTACCCGCTCCCCTGCAGAAAGGCTCTCAGAACAACTCCATCTGCGATTGTTCGCCCTGCTCCTCATCCTCGGCGGCAATGTCGAACTCGACACTCTCGCCCGCCACATAACCTTTCGCCGGTTGCACAGGTTTCGGCGGACGCTGCGAAACAGAAGCCGCCGCAGTTTCCTGCGGACGACCGTTCCCTTGTGCGGCAGACCCGGCCCGCCGTGCCTCATCAACAGCCGTAGCCGAAACGTCCGATACACCCGGCACATTCCGCATACCAGAGTCATCCCCCGACCCGCTTGAAACAGGAGCTCCGCCTCCGGGCATCTCATCCACATCACTATCATTGCGGCCATCTCCGGGCTCTTCCGGGCCTTTATCCAGCGGCTCCACGAATGCGACGCGGTCCACGGTCAGCGTCGTAATGCGCTTGCCCCTGGCCCGGTGGCTCTTCACCCCGATAAAAGCATCGACATCGATCCTCTCGGCCGGACGTCCCGCATGCGGGCCGCCGTAGGTCACCTCCAACTGGGGATAACGGTCGCGGCTGATCGCCTTCATGACCGTCCCGGGAGTTTCGTCGACGAAATTCTGCATCTTGTCGCTCTGCTCGGCAGTAAAACGCTTGATGTAATAGTATTGTTGCTCACCGTCGTAGTAAGCCACCGAATAGATGCGCTGCGGATCGTACTTCGCCACCCGGATCGTATCTTCGGGGAAATGGAGCCCCAGGTCGTACAGCGTCGTATAGTACTGCCCCCTGGCATTCATCACGATCAGCCGGTCGTCGCCGACGAATTCGCCGAGCAACTCGCCGCGTCCGTCGGTATTGAGCCTGCGGATTTCGTCGTCGTACCAGACATTCTGCCCGGCCAGGGTCGAAGCGCCCCGCTCCTTGAGTACGATCTTGTGGATCGCATAGCGTGAGAACAGGTTGCCCTGCGACTGACGCCCCTTGATCGCCAATTCGCCGAAGTTCAGGTCGACGATCAGTTTTTTGAGCCTCGGACGCGGTTTGAAGTAGATTTTCAACACCTCGGCCTCTCCGTTCGGGTTCACGCTCATATACAGGATTTCGCTTTTGGCCGTGCCTTTGGTTATGTCGTACTCACGGTCTCGGGTAATGCCTTTGATCGCACAGCGCTTCATCATCAGCGGACCGGTGCGGCCGTCCCGGTAAAGCACGTTGTAAATCGTACGTTCGTCATTGCGCTTGAATACCCCTATATAATAGATGTTCTTTGCAAAGAACGCCTTGTCGGAGACCTTCGTGATGATATATTTACCCTCCTTGGTGATCACGATCACATCGTCGATATCCGAGCAGTCGCAAACGAATTCATCCTTGCGCATGGCCGGCCCGATACCGAAGAATCCCTCCTCACGGTCGACATAAAGTTTCGCATTGGCGACGACCACTTTGGTCGCCTCGATCGAGTCGAACTCGCGCAATTCGGTCTTGCGCTCGCGCCCTTTGCCGTACTTCTCTTTAATCCGGGTAAAATGAGCGATCGTGAACTCGGTCAGCGTCTCCAGGTTGTGTTTCACCTCCTTGATGTCGCGCTCGACACCGCGAATGTGTTCGTCGGCCTTGAAACTGTCGAACTTGGAGATGCGCTTGATCTTGATTTCGGTCAGGCGGATGATATCCTCCTGGGTCACTTCACGGCGCAGGCGGGGTTTGAACGGATCAAGCCCTTTGTCGATCGTCTCCAGGACACTTTCCCACGTGGTACACTCCTCAATATCATGAAAAATCTTCTCCTCGATAAATATTTTCTCCAACGACGACATGTGCCAGTCCTGCTCCAGTTCGCCCAGCCGGATATTCAATTCGGCCTTGAGCAGTTCGCGCGTATGGTCGACACAACGGCAAAGTATCTCCCGCACGCCCATGAAGTGCGGCTTGTCGTCCATAATCACGCACGCATTCGGCGAGATCGACACTTCGCAATCCGAAAAAGCGTACAGCGCGTCGATAGTCTTGTCCGAAGACTCGTCGTTGCTCACATGGATGATAATCTCGACCCTGTCCGAAGTATTGTCGTCGACCTTTTTGATCTTGATCTTGCCCTTGTCATTGGCCTTGATGATCGACTCCTTGATCGATTCGGTCGTCGTGCCGAACGGAATTTCGGTGATCGCAAGCGTCCGCTTGTCGATTTTGTTGATCCTCGCACGCACTTTGACCGCACCGCCGCGCAACCCGTCGTTGTAACGCGTCACATCCGCCATGCCGCCGGTCGGGAAATCGGGATAGAGCTCGAACTCCTCGCCGCGCAGGTAAGCTACGCACGCATCGAGCAGTTCATTGAAGTTATGCGGCAGGATTTTCGACGCAAGCCCCACGGCGATACCTTCGACGCCCTGGGCCAGCAGCAGCGGGAATTTGAGCGGCAGGGTCACCGGCTCCTGGTTTCGCCCGTCGTAAGAGAGCATCCATTCGGTGATCTTCGGGCTGAAGACGACATCGAGTGCGAATTTCGACAACCGCGCCTCAATGTAACGCGGTGCCGCCGCCCCGTCGCCAGTCAGGATATTTCCCCAGTTACCCTGGCAGTCGATCAGCAGCTCTTTCTGTCCCAGCTGTACCAGCGCGTCGCCGATCGAGGCGTCGCCGTGCGGATGGTACTGCATCGTCGAACCGATGATGTTCGCCACCTTGTTATAGCGCCCGTCGTCGAGCTTCTTCATCGCGTGCAGGATACGCCGCTGTACGGGTTTCAACCCGTCCTCGACATGGGGCACGGCACGTTCGAGGATCACATACGAAGCATAATCGAGGAACCATTCCTTGTACATGCCGGTGAGTTTCTTGCGCCCGGCCTCTTCGCCGGTCAGCCGGCCGAATTTGCCCTCCGAGGCCGAACGGATCTCCTTGTCGGTCATCTCCTCGGCCACAGCGGCTTCCTCCTCCACCGTCAGTTTTTCCACATCCTGCTTATTCTGCTCCCCGGCGCGGACACTCTCCTCCGAAACGGTTCCGTCAGCCTCCCGGTCTACCGGATGGCCGGCAGGTTCTCCCGCACGGGATGGATGCCCGCCGTCACCGGCAGGCACGTCCCGGTCTATCTTATCGTTCAGTTCATCGTTCATATCTGCTTGGCTGCTTCCGCTAAATCAATTCTTCCACATAATCGGCCTCGATGCGCAGGTTGCCGATGATAAATCCCTGCCGCTCCATGCTGTTCTTACCCATATAGAATTCCAACAAGTCGTGGATCGGGTCGTCCTTGGTCATGCGCACCTTGTCGAGCCGCATCTTCTCGCCGATAAACTCTTTGAATTCGTCGGCCGAAATCTCGCCCAGACCTTTAAATCGGGTGATTTCCGGATTGGGCCCCAACGCATCGACCGCCTTGAGGCGCTCTTCTTCGCTGTAACAGTAACGCGTCTCCTTCTTGTTGCGCACGCGGAACAGCGGGGTCTGCAGGATGTAAAGATGCCCCGAGCGGATCACGTCGGGAAAGAACTGCAGGAAAAAGGTCATCAACAACAACCGGATGTGCATCCCGTCGACGTCGGCATCGGTCGCGATGATGATCTTGTTATAGCGCAGGTTGTCCATATCCTCCTCGATGTTGAGCGCCGCCTGCAACAGGTTGAACTCTTCGTTCTCGTAGACGATCTTTTTCGTCAGCCCGTAACAGTTCAGCGGCTTGCCCCGCAACGAGAAAACGGCCTGCGTATTCGCATCCCGCGATTTGGTGATCGATCCGCTGGCCGAGTTACCCTCCGTGATGAAGATCATCGACTCTTCGGCGCGAGCATGCTTGTCTCCCAGATGGATACGGCAATCGCGCAGTTTTTTATTGTTGAGGCTCACCTTCTTGGCAATTTCGCGCGCCTTTTTCTGGACGCCTGAAATCGCCTTGCGTTCCTTCTCGCTTTCGACGATCTTTTTACCCAGGATATCGGCCGTCGCGGGATGTTTGTGCAGGTAGTTGTCAAGGTGCTCCTTGAGGAAATCGACAATGTAGTTACGTACCGTCGGGCCGTCCTCCTGACGCTTGTCCATCTGCTTCGAACTGAGCTTGATTTTAGTCTGCGACTCAAACTCCGGATCGAAGATCTTGACGCTGATGGCCGCAACGATCGACGTGCGGATATCCGACGCATCGTAATCCTTATGGTAAAACTCGCGGATCGTTTTGGCGATCGCCTCACGGAACGCGCTTTGGTGCGTCCCGCCCTGCGTCGTATGCTGGCCGTTCACGAACGAGAAGTAGCTCTCGCCGTAACCGGTACCGTGCGTAATGGCCACCTCGATATCCTTACCGGTAAGGTGGATCGGTTCATAAAGCGGCTCTTCTGTCATGTTCTCATTCAGCAGGTCGAGCAATCCGTTTTTCGATGAATAACTCTGTCCGTTGAACTTGATCGTGAGGCCCAGGTTGAGGTAAGTATAATTCTTGATAAGGGTCTCGACATATTCCAGGTTATAACTGTACTCGCCGAATACCTCTTCATCGACCACAAAGCGGATCAATGTACCGGTACGTTCGTTCACGCCGCTCTCCCAGATGTCGTCCTGCTGGATACCTGCGGCGAAATGGACCGTGTGCGCCTCGCCGTCGCGTACGCTGCGCGCCATAAACTCGCTCGAAAGCATATTCACGGCCTTGACGCCGACCCCATTGAGGCCGACCGTCTTTTCGAAAGCGGCCGAACCGTATTTACCGCCGGTATTCATCTCCGAGACCGCCGCAGCGAGGCTTTTCAGCGGAATACCGCGCCCGTAATCACGGATCGTCACCGCTTTGCCTTCGACCGTGATCTCGATCACCTTGCCCGCGCCCATGATGAACTCGTCGACCGAGTTATCCATCACCTCCTTGATCAGCACGTAAATACCGTCGTCGGGCGCCGTACCGTCGCCCAACTTGCCGATATACATACCCGGCCGCAACCGGATATGTTCACGCGGACTCAGGGTTTTGATGTCGTCGTCCGTATAATTTGCAATACCACTCATTCCTGTCTGCTTCCTATCTTTTCTTTTTCTATCTTCCTTTTATACCCTGCAGGCTTCCCCGCCCTGCGGAATCGCCCCGTCCGCATACAGGTCGGGATTCATGCCGCGATGCACCTCTTTCATCAGGGCTTCTACCTCCGCCGTCAGCTCGCGAACGCCTTTGGATGCAACCTCTTCGGGCGGAATCGGGTCCAGCACCTGCACACGGAAAGTGTGCGGCATCCGCAGCTTCCAGCCGTTCTGCACCTCGAAATTACCGTCGTGCACCACCGGAAGTATTCCCACTCCCGCACTTTTCGCCATCAGGAAAGCTCCCTCCTTGAAACGGCCCATACGGCCCGTTTTCGTGCGCGTCCCCTCCGGAAAGAGAGTCACCGACGTGCCGCGCGAAAGGTAATCATCAGCCTCTTCCATCATGTGCCGTGCACTGCGGCTCGAACCGCGCTCGATGGCAATGTCCCCGTGCATCTGCAGCACCCAGCCGAAAATCGGAATCCGCATCACCTCGCGCTTCGACACCCATTTGAAATTGAGCGGAAGCACGTACATCAGCGGCACATCAAGCATCGACTGGTGGTTCGTCACGATCACATAGGCCTTTCCCCGGTCGATTTTTTCCCGCCCCGCCACCTTCAGCCGCCACAGCGGACACAAGCGGTAAATACCCATCGACCAAATCCGCGACACCCGATGGAGAACCACCCTCTCCCGGTCGAACTTCACCGTCAGCACATAAAGCAACGCAAAGGGAATGAAGCAGAGGATCGTAAACAGCAGGAAAAAGAGGTAATAGAACACAGAGGCCATCGCACGACGGATTTTACCATTTTAAACTCTGCAAGTTTAACACATTTTTTCCGTTTTTCCGTCCCGGAGCCGCACCAATTATCAACAATTAATCACAGCTAAAGCCACCTATTTCGGGCTTTCAGCCCAGCCGGAGATCTCATTCCGGCACATCCGGAAACAAGCCGCGAAGCTCCACACCCCCTCTTTCCGCACAACACTCCTCACACCGGCCGGAATGCGCCCCGCACACGCTCCGGAAACACATCCCGAAACGGCATCACCCCCTCCCGGAACGCGAATGGCGAAAAATGTGTATCTTTGCTCCGGTCTCGGGGAGCCGCACCGAAAAGGCAGTTCCGGCACAACAGACTACCATTCGATCCGATAACAGCAGCAAAACGGCACCAACAGAAAAGATATTTAACCCCAAAACATCAGAGAGATGAAAGCATTCGTATTCCCGGGCCAGGGCGCCCAGTTCGTCGGCATGGGCAAAGACCTGTACGACAACGTGCCCGCAGCCAAGGAACTGTTCGAAAAAGCCAACGAAATCCTCGGCTTTTCGATCACCGACATCATGTTCGCCGGAACCGACGAACAGCTCAAACAGACCAAGGTTACGCAACCCGCTATTTTCCTGCATTCGGTGATCCTCGCCAAATCGCTCGGCGCAGAATTCGCCCCCGAAATGGTCGCCGGCCACTCGCTGGGCGAATTCAGCGCACTGGTAGCCGCCGGCGCCCTCGGCTTCGAAGACGGCCTGACCCTCGTATCGAAACGCGCAATGGCCATGCAGAAGGCCTGCGAACAGAACCCTTCGACGATGGCCGCCATCATCGGCCTGCCCGACAACGTCGTAGAAGAGATTTGCGCCTCGATTCCCGGTGTGGTCGTCCCGGCCAACTACAACTGCCCCGGCCAGCTGGTGATCTCCGGCAGCAACGAGGCCGTCGACGCCGCCTGCGCCAAACTGACCGAAGCCGGTGCGAAACGCGCGCTGAAGCTGAACGTCGGCGGTGCGTTCCACTCTCCGCTGATGGAACCCGCCCGCGTGGAGCTCGAAGCCGCCATCCAGGCCGCTCCGTTCACGAAACCGGTTTGCCCGGTCTACCAGAATGTCGATGCGAAACCGCACACCGACCCCGCCGAAATCAAGGCTAACCTGATCGCACAGTTGACCGCTCCGGTGCGCTGGACCCAGATCGCACAGAACATGATCGCCGACGGCGCCGCTTCGTTCACCGAACTCGGCCCCGGAACCGTCCTGCAGGGCCTGATCAAAAAGGTAAACCGCGAAGCACAGGCCACTTCAAAACAGTCTTTGTAAATCCTCAGCGGCCCGCCGAGGCCGCCAGAACCGGTTTATAAGTTTTTTATAAAAAACCTTTCCCCGGAACCGACCGCATCCCGCAGTCGGTTCCGTTGTTTTCATTCCAAACCCTCTTATATCGTAAATTATTTTATAAATATTTTTGCATTATTGCGTTTTTTTATTTTCTTTTGTTAAAGGAATTCAAAAAACAATTTTTCCGGCTACCACCCACCATATCCGAAACGTATGAGCTCGTTACAGGAATTTTTCAACCGTCCGGAGCACGACCACGCCAAGGGCATCGTGCAAAAAAACAACATCATCAAACGCAGCATCATCGCCTACATGGCCGTTCACGGCGAATGTACGCTGGCCGAACTGGCCCGGGAACTGCACATCAGCATTCCGACGGTCACCAAGCTCGTCGAAGAGCTCGTGCGCGAGAAGATCATCAACGACAGGGGCAAAATCGAAACTAGCGGCGGACGGCGCCCGAATGTCTTCGGACTGGCCAATTCGGCGATCTACTTCGCCGGCGTCGAGATCAGCCGCGACCAGATGGTAATGGTAATCACCGACCTGCAGAACAACCTCATCACCACACACCGCTGCGCAGACTTCGCGCTCGAGGACACCGAAGAGTGCCTCAACCACATCCGCCAGGCAACCGAGAAATTCCTCTCCACCTGCGGCGTAGACCGTTCGAAACTGCTGGGCGTGGGAATCTGCATCGCAGGCCGGGTAAATCCGGAAACGGGCCGCAGCTACAAATATTTCACGGCGAATCCGCAGTCACTCTCCGAGATGATCGAATCCTTCATCGGCCATCCGGTGCTGATCGAGAACGACACGCGCGCCAAATGCTACGGCGAATATTCGAAAGGATGCACCGGCAACGAGAAGAATATCATCTACCTGAACCTGGGACGCGGCGTAGCGATCGGGATCATTGTCGACGGTAAAATCTACTACGGACGCTCGGGTTTCGCCGGAGAGTTCGGACACACCCCCTTCTTCGAAAACGAAATCATCTGCGATTGTGGTAAAAAAGGGTGTCTGGAGACCGAAGTATCGGGCATCGCCATCGAGAACAAGATGATCGCGCAGATTCAAAAGGGGCGCAACACGATCCTGATGGACAAGTACAACCGTACGGGCAAGATCCACATCACGGATATCATCCACGCCGCGCGTAACGACGACAACCTGTCGATCGAACTGATCGAGGAGGCGGGCGAAAAGATCGGCAAGAGCATCGCCTTCCTGATCAACATCTTCAACCCGGAACAGGTGATCATCGGCGGCTACCTGGCCGGCGCGGGCGACTACCTGATGCTGCCGCTCAAATCGGCCGTCAACAAATTCTCGCTGCGGCTTGTCTACAACGATACGCTCTTCCGCACCACCAAGCTCGACGACAACATAGGCGCGCTGGGCGCGGCCATGCTCATCCGCAATAAAATCATCGGATTATAACCTGAATCATGGCAGACCTGCTTCAAAGCGAACTGATCAAACTGCGGGCGATGGAGCCCGAGGACATCGAAATCCTCTACCGGTGGGAAAACGACACCGACATCTGGAAGGTAAGCAACACGATCGCGCCGTTCTCGAAATACGTGCTGCGACAGTTCATCGAGAACCAGAGCCGCGATATCTACGAGACCCGGCAGTTACGCCTGATTATCGAGTCGCGCACCTCGGGAACACCGGTCGGGGCGATCGATCTGTTCGACCTCGACCCCTACAACCTGCGCGCCGGGGTAGGCATCCTGATTTACGACAAAAACGACCAGAAGCGCGGATTCGCCTCGGAAGCCGTCGCACTGCTGATCCGCTATTGTTTCCAGATACTGGGACTCAACCAGCTCTATTGCAATATACCGGCAGACAACATCGCCAGCCAGGCTCTGTTCAAAAGCAAAGGGTTCCGGGTAATCGGACTGAAGAAAGAGTGGATCAAAACCACATCGGACTGGCAGGATGAATATATGCTCCAGCTACTCAATCCCAAAAAATACTGACAGGTCGGGGAAATTACCCAACGGTGCGTAACGCCCCGCCCGGGCGTCCCATTCGAAACACAGGTGCCGCCTGCCGTTGGTAAGCAGCACGTAGCGCGCACCCACAACGCTGTTATAGCGTACGGCCTGGGCCAATACATTCCGGGCCACCCCTTCCTCTTCAAGCGCCACATCCGGCGCCTTGCACTCCGCCAGCAGGCACGGTTTCCCGTCCCGGCCGCACACCACGATGTCGGCCCGTTGCGACATACCGCCCAACAACACCGGGTACTCCTGCGAAACATACTGCGGCACCGCCCCCATCCGCTCGCTAAGAAACCGGATCAGGTGCTGGCGCACCCATTCTTCGGGAGTCAGCACGAGCCACATTCCCCGAAGCGCATCCCACACCTCGTATCCGCCGCTGCCGGAGCGCAGGCGAAAACAATATTCAGGGAAATTTAACACGGGAAAAGCACCCATTATTAAAAAATATTATTATCTTTCGGGGATTGTTTTTTTTTGCGCGAAAAAAGACCGCAAACCCAAGCAGGACAAGGGTTGCGGCATCTGTGTTGCAAAGATAACCAAATTTACCAAGAACGTATAAAATCAGTCAAATAAAAACGAATGATACCGGAAACTAACATGGAAACAGACAAAAAAAGCTTGAGGGACGAAGCGCTGGCCTATCATGCCGAGGGCAGACCCGGCAAGATCGAGGTAATCCCAACCAAACCTTACAGTACGCAGAAAGACCTTTCGCTCGCCTATTCGCCCGGCGTAGCCGAACCGTGCCTCGAGATCGAAAAAAATCCCGACAACGCATACAAATATACCGACAAGGGAAACCTCGTCGCCGTCATCTCCAACGGGACGGCCGTCCTGGGGCTCGGCGACATCGGAGCCCAGGCCGGCAAGCCGGTAATGGAAGGCAAGGGGCTTTTGTTCAAAACCTTCGCCGATATAGACGTATTCGACATCGAGGTAGACACGAAAGATACCGAAAAATTTATCGAAACGGTCAAGAATATCTCGGTCACTTTCGGCGGCATCAACCTCGAGGACATCAAGGCCCCCGAGTGTTTCGTGATCGAGGAGCGGCTCAAGGAGGAGCTTTCGATCCCCGTCATGCACGACGACCAGCACGGCACGGCGATCATTTCGGCCGCCGCGCTGCTCAACGCGCTCGAGATCACAGGCAAGAAGATCGGAAAGGTGAAAGTGGTCGTCAACGGCGCGGGCGCAGCAGCCGTTTCGTGCGCGAAGCTTTACATCGCGCTGGGCGTCGAGCCTAAAAACATGGTGATGTGCGACAGCAAAGGAGTGCTTTCGGTGCGCCGCAAGGATCTCAATCCGACCAAAGCCCGTTTCGCCACCTCCCGCGACGTCAACACGCTCGAAGAAGCCGTCAAAGGGGCTGATGTATTTCTCGGGCTCTCGGTGGCCGACGTACTGACTTCCGAAATGGTGCAAAGCATGGCCAAAAACCCGATCGTCTTCGCGCTGGCCAACCCGAACCCGGAAATCCGTTACGAAGTAGCCCACGCGGCCCGTCCCGACATCATCTTCGCTACGGGACGTTCGGACTACCCCAACCAGGTAAACAACGTGCTCGGCTTCCCTTATATCTTCCGCGGTGCGCTCGACGTACGGGCCACGAAGATCAACGAGGAGATGAAGATCGCCGCGGTACGCGCGCTGGCCGAACTGACCAAGGAACCGGTACCCGATATGGTAGCAGCCGCCTATAACGACAACAACATCACTTTCGGCCGCGAGTACCTGATCCCGAAAGCACTCGACCCCAGGCTGATCACACGCATCTCGATGGCCGTCGCCAAAGCGGCGATCGAATCGGGCGTCGCGCGCAAAACGATCACCGACTGGGACGCTTACAGCCAGGAACTCGAAAACCGCATGGGACGCGACGACAAACTGATGCGCTCGATCCGCTCGATGGCCCGCACGGCCACCCCGCGCAGGCTGGTCTTCAGCGAAGGAGACAGCCTCAACACGATCAAGGCGGCGATCCACCTGCTTTCGGACGGCATCGCCACCCCGATCCTCATTGGCAGCCGCAGTAAAATTCACGCACTGCTGGACGAGCACAAACTCTCGCTGGACGACAAATACATCCTCGACTTCCGCAGCGACGAAGAGGAACCGCGCCGCCAGCGGTACGCCACGCTACTGTACAGCAAAATGAGCCGCAAGGGTATCAACCACGCCGAAGCGCTCAAATACATGATGCAACGCGACTGGTTCACGCTGATGATGGTCGCTTCGGGCGATGCGGATACTTCCCTGCTCGGTTTCGGGCACAGCTACATCCAGTCGCTCGAACCGGTGCGGCAGGTATTCAGCCTCCAACCGTCGAACCGGCTGGCGACAATGCAGATCGTCACCACCAAGCGCGGCCCGATGTTCTTCGCCGATACGGCCGTAATTCCGTCGCCGAGTGCCGAAGACCTCGCCGAAATCGCACTGATGGCCGCCAAGACGGTACGCCGGTTCGGTATCGAACCGGTTATCGCGATGCTCTCCTACTCCAATTTCGGCACCGACGAGGAACCGCTCGCGCTGAAAGTGACCAAAGCGGTCGAAATCCTGCACAACCAGTACCCCGAACTGCTGGTGGAGGGTGAAATGAAGGCTGATATCGCACTCGACCGCGAATCCCGGGTCCACCTCTATCCGTTCAACAAACTGGGCGACCGCGAAGTCAATACGTTCATCTTCCCGAACCTGTCGGCCGCGAACATCTCCTACAAGCTGGTCGAAATGCTCGGAGGCGCCGAAATCAACGGTCCGATCCTGATGGGACTGAGCCGCGCAAACGTCCACCTGGTGTCGGAAACGGCCAGCGTGCGCACGCTGATCAACCTCGGCATGATCGCCGCCGCCGAAGCTACCCCGGCGAAATAAACCCGCGACGTTTTCGGAATCCATCCGAATGCGTATATTTGCAACATATCCCCACAAAGGCCCGGATGCGGGCCTTTGTGGGTAATGGCGACCACAAACGTCTCAGAAAAACGTCCGACCATGAAAGGTTTTATTTATTCGGTATGGCTCAGCTGCCTCGCCTGTACGGCGGCGGCACAGGAATCCCAATCCGCCCCGACACAGGAACTTCCGCCGTTACAGAACCCTGAACAGGTTTCGATCCACCGGGAAGCGCCCCGAACGCAACTGTACAGCTACAACAAAAAAGAGTTTGCATTGGCCGGCGATACCAGTTCCTCGACCTACATGCAAAAACTCGGCGGCGAATGGAAAGTAAAAACCTTCTCCGCCCCGACCCCGATCGATTCGGTACAGGTCACCGCCGACGCGTCGTTCTGGCCCGGCATCACACCGCCCCAGAAGGGTGATAACGGTGCATGGGCGGCCATTTACCGCCATGAATTCAAAATGCCGTTCGCGTGGATAGACCGCGAAGTATTCGCACATGTCGGTCCTGTGCACCGCGCCTATTACCTCTACATCAACGGACGGCTGGCCGGTTATCACGAGGATTCGAAAACCCCGGCCGAATTCGACATCACCAAGCTGGTCACCGAAGGTAAAAACCACATGGCGATCGTAGCCTATGCAGACCCCGTCTCGACGACGCTCGAAAACCAGATCCAGACGAAGGGAACGGCTCTTCAGGGCGACGTCTATGTTTTCGCCCAACCGAAAGTACGGATGCGCGATTACGTAATCGACACGCGCTTCGCACCCGACGGCACGAGCGGACTGTTCAACTTCGGCGTGATCGTCAAATCTCACCTGCTCAATCCCAAACAGGTGACCGTTTATTACGACCTGTACGGTCCGGACAGCACGCTGGTCCGCTCGGGCAAACGCGACGCGCGGTTCGAGATGCGCCTCGAAGACACCGTACGCTTTTTCGAAAACATCCCGAACATCGAATCGTGGAGCCACGAAAGCCCGAAACTCTACACCGTTGCGCTACGCATCCAGCATGAAGGCCGCTTTACCGACTACACCACGCTGAAAATCGGTTTCCGGGACGTACAGTTCTCGGACAAGGGCATCACGATCAACGGGCGTCCCGTCGAATTGCGCGCGATAGACTACCTCTGCCCCGACGACGAAGCGACGCTGTGCAACGACCTGCTGAAATTCCGCATGGCGGGGATCAACCTGCTCCGCGTAGAGCGCTATCCGCAAAGTAAACGTTTTTACGACCTGTGCGACCAGTACGGGATCTACGTCTGCGACCAGGCCAACCTCGATACGCACCTGAGCGGCGAATCGCTCCAGGCAGGGGGTACTCCGGCCAACGACACGCTCTGGCAGCAGGCTTACACCGACCGGGTGCTGAACATGTACCATTTTTCGAAAAACCACCCGTCGGTGATCATGTTCTCGCTGGGCGGCAAAGCGGGACGCGGCTACAACATGTACGAGGCTTACCTGGCACTGAAAGCGGTCGAAAAGAACCGCCCCGTGATTTACGGGGCGGCAGGGGCCGAATGGAACACCGATATGGTGGTGGGCACGCCCGGGGGACGCAACGCCTCGGATACACGCTACACGCTGCAATTCGGCACGCCTTCACAGTGGCAAACTTCCCCGGCTACACCGGCAGCGATCACCGTCGAGCCGATCGACATCGAGCATGGCAAAGCAGTCATCCGCAACGGCTTCACCCTTGCGAACCTGCTGAACTTCGAGGTAGCTTATACCGTTTCATCCAAATCGAAGGTGATCCTGCAGGGCCGGCTCAACCCCGACATCAAGCCCGGCAGCAGTTCCCCGGTCGAAGCGGCGTTGGATGCGTTGAAACCCGGCAAATACACGCTGACGATCTTCGTTGCGCACAAAGATGCAATGCCATGGGCTAAGAAAGGTGAACGACTGGCGGAGCAATCCTACCCGCTCGTAATCCCGAAACAGCCGAAGGGAAAATAACGGCAGGACAAACCCGGAAAAACAATGAAGCGGGAGCATCTTTCGATGCTCCCGCTTCATTTACTCCTATTTTATTCCTTGCCAGCTCTATTACCCGGACCCGCTGTTTTATTACTCGCTAGTTCTCCCCGCCCACCCGCGCAAGCGGGAGAAAGTTCACCCGTTTAATTGCGGCGTGCAAACCCGAGGTAATAAATCAGCGTTGCGATAGCCGACAGGGCGGCTACCAGGTAGGTGCGCGCAGCCCATGACAGGGCCTCGCGTGCCTGCGCAACCTGCGCCCCTTGCAGCGTATGCGTGCTCTCAAGCCAATCCATCGCGCGTGCCGAAGCATTGTACTCGACCGGAAGCGTTACAAGGCTGAAAAGCGCCGACAATGCGATCATCGCGATACCCACCCAGAACAGTGCCGGGAAAGTATTGATCAACAGGATACCTGCAATAATCACCCACGTAGACCACATCGACGAGAACTGCACGATGGGCACCAGCGCCGAACGCATCTTCAGCGGCGCATAATCGCGTGCATGCTGTACGGCATGGCCGCACTCGTGCGCCGCGACGGCGGCGGCCGAAACGCTGTTGCTGTTGTAGACGCTCTCGCTCAGGTTCACCGTCTTCGTGGCGGGATTGTAATGATCGGTCAGGTGCCCTTGGGTCGCTGTCACCTTTACATCGTAAATACCGTTGTCGTGCAGCATCTTTTCAGCCACCTCGCGGCCCGTCAGGCCGCCGGGAAACATCACTTGCGAATACTTCTTGAAGACCGATTGCAGTCTGGCCTGCACGATCATGCCGACCACTGCGATTACGATAATCAGTATAAAACCGGGATTCCACATATTTTCAAAATCAAATTAGGTTTACAATAAAACGTCCGGAGTGCAAAATTATTATTTTTTCCCTAACCGCCATACTCCGGTTACTCGACCGCCCGGTAACGTTCGCGGGCTTCGGCCCGCGTCATGGCGTTAAAATGCCACCATTCGCTGCGCAGCGGACGGAAACCTGCCTGCCGCATCACCTTGCGCAACAGCAGCCGGTTGTCGAGTTCCTGCTGTGTGATCCGGCCCTGAGCAACCAGTTCGTCCTCGCGGTCGATATGCGCCTCCTGACCGAAATAGTCGAAAGGCGTTCCCATCGGCAACGGGGCACTGTTCCCATCAGCCAGCGTCAGGTCTACGGCCGCGCCATAATTGTGGAGCCCCCCGCCGTTTGCAGGATTCGACACGTAAATGTATTGCGGAGTCCCTTTGACCAGGTTCCACATTTCACGCTGGACCGACATCGGACGTGCGGCATCGTATATCAGCAACCGCAGGCCGGGACGCTCGCGCCGCAAACACTCCGAAGCCCGGTACAGCATCCGCGCCGCTTCCGGCAGCAGGTAGGCGCGCCGCAGGTCGGTATACAGAACTTTGCCCGTAAAATTCTCAGGGGTAGCATAAACCAAATGCACCAGTATCGCGGTATCGTCCGGAACGATCTCAGTCAGTCCCGCCTCCGCCAACCGCCGTTCGGTCGGCGAAAGTGCCCCTGTTTCCCGTTCAGGTTCAGCACCGATAGCAGAAACTGTATCATAATCATAGCCGGTAACAGCCTCCACCGGCACCGTATCCGCCGAACTGGTGAGGGCAGTATGGATCGCACCGCGTCCGCGACATGAAATCAATAGTACGACGCATCCCAGCGCCAACAGTGATACAGGACGGCCGTAAAAAAACTCCCGATGAAAAACCTTCATCC
The DNA here is from genome assembly GCF_025144995.1 of Alistipes indistinctus YIT 12060. Lineage (NCBI taxonomy): Bacteria > Pseudomonadati > Bacteroidota > Bacteroidia > Bacteroidales > Rikenellaceae > Alistipes > Alistipes indistinctus. The sequence goes on from NZ_CP102250.1 coordinate 1,245,720, forward strand.
GCGGTTACGGTTTACGGTCCGTATAGTGGGCGTCCGCCTGCTGGGTCGGCATCACCAGGATATCGTTGACGTTGACGTGCGGCGGAAGCGACACGATCCAGCCGATCACGTCTGCGATATCCTCCGCACTAAGGGGCTTCACCCCTTCATAGACCTTATCGGCCCGTTGCCGGTCACCGTGAAAACGAACGACCGAAAATTCGGTCTCGACCATACCGGGACGCACCTCGGACACCTTAATACCGTGCTTCAGCAAATCGATCCGCATCCCTTCGCTCAACGCATGCACGGCATGCTTCGACGCACAGTAGACCGCCCCGTCGGCATAAGTCTGGCTTCCGGCAACCGAACCGATATTGACGATCAGCCCTCCCTGGCCGCGCTCGATCATCATGCGCGAAACGACCCGGGTGATATAGAGCAATCCCTTGACGTTCGTATCGATCATCTTGTCCCAGTCCAGCGGATCACCCTCGTCGATCGGTTCAAGGCCCGAAGCCAGCCCCGCATTATTAATCAGGACGTCGATCGCGCGGAAATGCGCGGGCAACGCCTCGATCGCAGATTCGGTCTGGATGCGCTCGCGGATATCGAATCCCAGCGCATGTACTTTGATGCCGTACTTCTCTTCGAGTTCGTCGCTCAGTTTCTGCAGGCGGCCGCTCCGCCGCGCCGTAATGACCAAATTGTACCCCGCAGCGGCAAGTTTCCGTGCGACAGCTTCGCCGATCCCCGACGAAGCGCCCGTAATCAATGCTGTCTTACCCATAACATTCTCCTTTCGGTATAAGGCAAAAGTATGGATTTTTTGCGTTACTTTGCACGGGTTTCCCCGGAAACTTCTATCTTGCAGCAACGATGAGCCGAATCAACCTGGAATACTTTCTCGCCCGGCGGATTGCCTTTACCCGCGGCGGCCGCAAAAACAACGTGATGGTCCGCATCGCGACGCTAAGCGTAGCCGTAGGCATGGCCGTGATGATCGTTTCGCTGGCGGTGATCTTCGGTTTCAAGCACGAAATCACGGCGAAGCTGACCGGTTTCGGCTCGCATGTGCAGATCGTCAACCTCGACGGCAACACCTCTTACGAGACCGTCCCGATCTCGAAAAACCAGCCGGTCGTGCCGTTGATCGAGAAACTGCCCGCTTGCGGAGAAATTCATCCGTACGCGATCAAAGCGGGCATCCTGCGCGGCGAAGAGGCGATGCAGGGCGTCGTGCTGAAAGGGGTGGGCCCCGACTACGACTGGTCGTTTTTCCGGGAGAATCTCTCCGAAGGTTCGATTCCCGTCCTCTCCGACTCGGTCCGCAACAAAGACGTACTCATTTCGCACAGGCTCGCCTCGATGCTGAAACTCCGGGTGGGCGACCCGCTCGAAATGCTCTTTATCCAGAATCCGCCGCGGCGGGACCGTTTCCGCGTAAAAGGCATTTACGACACGCAGTTCGATGAACTGGACAAAGTGATGGTGCTTACCGACATCCGCAATGTCCAGCGGCTCAACGGCTGGGATTCGACCCAGATCACCGGCTTCGAAATCACGACCACCGATTTTCCCCGGCTCGAAAAATTCACCGATGCCGTGGACGAGCTGATATTCGACACCCCGCCCGCCGAAGGCAACACGCTGCGGGTGATCAACGTCCGCGAACGGTACCCGATGATTTTCGACTGGCTTGACGCGCACAACGTCAATGCCGGGGTCATCATCACCGTCATGCTGATCGTAGCCCTGTTCAACATGATCGCCGCGCTGCTGATCATCCTGCTCGAACGCACGTCGATGATCGGCGTACTGAAAGCCCTGGGCATGGGCAACCGTTCGCTGCAAAAGATGTTCGTGATCCGCTCCTCGTTCATCATCCTCAAGGGAATGTTCTGGGGCAACCTTTTCGGCGTGGGACTCTGCCTGCTGCAGCATTGTACCGGCCTTGTCCGGCTCGACCAGGCCGGTTATTTCCTCACCACGGTGCCGATCTTCATCGACTGGGGATGGTGGGCGCTCTTAAACCTGATCACTTTCGCCTTTATCGTCTCGCTGCTGGCTTTGCCGACGATGATAATTTCACTAATTTTGCCGGAAAAGAGCATCCGGTTCGAATAGCCCAGCATGAAACCTTACAACACGACAGAAAGCAAAAAAGAGCAGGTACGGTCGATGTTCGACGCGATCGCATTCCGTTACGACGCACTGAACCACCTGCTCTCGATGGGCGTGGATCGCTCATGGCGGCGCAAAGTGGTCCGCCGCGTACACGCGGCAAAACCGGCAACGATCCTCGACCTGGCCACCGGCACCGGCGACCTGGCAATCATGCTCGCACGCAAATGTCCGCAGAGCGCCGTTACCGGCATCGATCTGTCCGAGCAGATGCTCGCGATCGGGCGCCAGAAAGTCTCGCAGGCCGGGCTGGAACAGCGCATTACACTCATGCAGGGAGATGCCGAAAACCTGCCGGCGGAAGACAATTCGTTCGATGCCGTGACCGTCGCCTTCGGCGTGCGCAATTTCGAAGATATCGCCCGGGGAGTCGCCGAAATCCACCGCATCCTGCACCCCGGCGGAATTGTCTGCGTACTGGAATTCGGCATGCCCCGAAACAAGATATTCGGTACGCTGTACCGTTTCTATTTCCACAGGATACTCCCCGCAGTCGGACGGATGCTTTCGCACGACAAGAGCGCCTATACATACCTGCCGCAATCGGTAGACGAGTTCCCTTACGGCGAAAAGTTCCGCGGCATGCTCCTACAGGCGGGATTCACGGACTGCCGCATCACGAACCTCTGGAGCGGAATCGCCCAGATTTATTACGGACGGAAACAGGCATGAAAAAATTATTATTACTGGCCGCCCTCGGTGCGGTGACACTGTTGGGCTCGTGCATCAGGCCCGAAAAACTGTCGTTCGAGGGCATCGAATCGATCCAGGTGAAGGGAGCCACCACCTCGCAGGTGGGTATCGACCTGGGCATCAAAGCCACGAACGCTTCGGGCAGCAACCTCACACTGACAGACATGCAGCTCACGATCAGCAAAGAGGGGCGCAGGATCGTCGACATCGTACTGCGCGACAAGGCGCGGCTGCCGCGCAAGAGCAGCGGCGTCATGACCTTGCCGCTGGCCATCCGCTTCGACGGCCCGCTCGGCGCATTGGGGGTCTATTCCGCATTCTCGAAAGGATTGCAGAACACCACCCTGTCGGGCTACGTGACAGCCCGGGCGGGCTGGGGCAAAAAAAAGATCGAAATCCCGGAAATGCCGCTTGACCAGATGGCCCGCCAATTCGGGTTCGATCCGGCGGAACTGCTCAAAAACATGTAACGACCGTAACCGAAAAAACAGCCGATGATGAAAAAATTTGGATTTGGGTGCATCGCCCTGTTGCTCGCTCTGGCATCCGCCCCGCTCAGCGGGCAGACCCTCGATCAATTCAAACGGCAAGCCGCACAGGCCGATCCCTCCTACAACAGCCGCGTCGTAGCGACCGAACACGGCAGCGCGGCAACTGTCGTACATTCGATGCAGGCACAGCCTTCGGGAACCAAAATCCCGGGGTACCGCGTCCGGATTTTCCTCGACAACGGACAGAACGCTCGTGCGTCGGCCAACGGGGCCATCGCCCGTTTCCGCGAAATATATCCGGATATTCCGGCCTATTTGTCGTATGAGAATCCCTATTTCAAGGTGACGGTAGGCAATTGCCTCACGTCGGAAGAGGCGATTATCCTGTTGGGAAAAATCAGGGATGCTTTCGACCGTGCGTTCCTCGTACGCGAAGAGATCTCGCTGTCGCTTTTCGGCGAGACAGCCTCGTCAATTCCCACCAGCAACGGCACTTCGGAGCCGGCAATCTAATCCGGCACAGCCTCATTCCCGCTGTATTTTGTGGCAGCATCCGAACCCGGCGACACAATTCCCGGACGGGCGGAATACTGCCTCGGCTTATAATAAACGAAAAAAAAACGTCATTTGCAAATCTCAGGACAAGAAAAAGCATTTTTCAGTAAAAGTTTCTCGAAAAAAAGTTTCTTTTCTTGATAAACATTTATACCTTTGCCCCGAATTAAATAACTAACTAATTTTCTTTTACTATGAAAACTTTTACTAAATCTGTACTGATGCTGGCCGTTGTTGCTGCATTCGTTTCTTTCGCTTCTTGCGGTAACGCCGGTGCCCAGAAAGCCGCTGAGGATTCTATCGCCGCTGCAAAAGCTGCTGATTCGATCGCACAGGTTGAGGCTGCTGCCGCTGCCGCCGCTGCTGCTGATTCGACCGCTGCTGACTCTACCGCCGCTGCCGCTACGAAATAATTCAGCGACCGACAGATTTACAGACAAAAATAGTAAGAGGCTCCCGATGGAGTCTCTTACTATTTTTATACCCGTTACCCTTCTTATTTTATCTTACAGTATTCTCCTATTCCCCTCATATCTTATCACCATATATATCATCATCCTTAATTATTTTTTCCGCTTCCCTGTGTTCCTCTTTGCTGTTTACCGCCTCTCCAACGGTTCGCAAATCACCGGATCACAATAAAAAACCGCTCCCCGAAGAGAGCGGCGATCTTTAATCCTTATCCGTTACCCGAAATTCGCATCCGGCATTCTCACACGATCGGAGAGCTGCCTGCGACACTTTGGAACAACCTCAATCCCCGGATATTCCCCCATCCAAACACATTCCGAGTGATCCGGATTATTTCGTATAGCGATATTCCGCACCATCCTTGCGGATCGTAACCTGCGCGCGGCCGGACGCTTCGACCCGGCCGATCACCTGCGCATCGACGTCAAACGAACGCGAGATGCGGATAATGTCGTCGGCTACCGACTCATCGACATAAAGCTCCATGCGGTGCCCCATGTTGAAAACGCTGTACATCTCGCTCCACGGAGTCTGCGACTCCTGCTGAATCAACTGGAACAACAGCGGGGTTTCGAAGAGGTTGTCCTTAATCACATGCAAATTGTCGATGAAGTGCAGCACTTTGGTCTGTGCCCCGCCGCTACAGTGAATCATACCCAGGACATGTCCCCTGTAATCCTTCAGTACCTCACGGATAATCGGCGCATAAGTGCGCGTCGGAGAGAGCACCAGCTTACCCACCGTCAACGGGCATCCCTCGATGCGGTCGGTCAGGCCGTAACGGCCGGTATAGACCAGATCGGACGGCAGTCCGCCGTCGAAACTCTCCGGATACTTCTCCGCCACGGCTTTCGAAAAGACGTCGTGGCGTGCGGACGTAAGGCCGTTACTGCCCGTTCCGCCGTTGTACTCGCTCTCATAAGTGGCCTGCCCCGACGAGCTGAGGCCCACGATGCAGCACCCGGCTTTGATATTCGCATTGTCGATCACATCGCTGCGGCGCATACGGGCCGTCACGGTACTGTCCACGATGATCGTACGCACCAAATCCCCCACATCGGCCGTCTCGCCGCCGGTAGAATAGATCCCGACACCCAGGTCCCGCATACTTTGCAGGAACTCCTCGGTTCCGTTGATCACGGCCGAGATCACCTCGCCAGGCACCAACCGCTTGTTGCGGCCGATCGTCGAGGAGAGCAGTATATCGTCCAGCGCACCGACGCACAACAGGTCGTCGGTATTCATCACCACGGCATCCTGCGCAATTCCTTTCCACACCGACAGGTCACCCGTCTCGCGCCAGTAGGCGTAGGCCAGCGAGGATTTGGTGCCCGCCCCGTCGGCGTGCATAATCAGGCACGCCTCAGGATCCCCCGCGAGGCGGTCGGGGATAATCTTGCAAAAAGCTTTGGGATAAAGGCCCTTATCGATATTCTTTATCGCGGCATGCACGTCCTCTTTGGAAGAGGAAACGCCGCGTCCGGCATAGCGGGACGAAGTGGACATAATGACTCTGGATAATATTGGAATTTAGTCCAAAGATAGGGATTTTATTTCGTTTGTTGCCATTTTTTAGGTATTTTTGCTCAAATCGAAGCACCCTAACATGGCAGCGACCCCAAACAAACAGGAACCGGTATTCGAACTGATTCGGAGCATGAGTAAAGCCGAAAAGCGGAACTTCAAGCTCTATGCCACCCGTCTGGCCGGAAACCAGGAAGCGAAATTCCTCACGCTGTTCGACTGCCTCGACTCGCTGGACGAATACGACGAAAAGCGCATACTGCAGCGCTGCCCGATCAAAAAGGAGCAGCTGCCCAACATGAAGGCGCATCTTTACAAACAGATACTGGTGAGCATCCGGTTGCTCGACGTGCAACGCACGGTGCCGATGCAATTGCGCGAACAGATCGATTTCGCACGTATCCTCTTCGACAAGGGACTGTATCGGCAGAGTTCGAAACTGCTCGACAAAGCCGCCGAACTGGCACTCACCAATGAGCAGTACACGATGGCCATCGACATCGTCGAAATGCAGAAAAAGATCGAAACGCTGAACATCTCGCGGGGCATCCTCTCCAAAAGCGAGAGCCTCAGCCGGCTTGCCGGCACGATGTGCGACAAGATCGTCCGGATCAACGACCTGTCCAACATCTCGATGCAGCTCTACGGGCTCTACCTCAAACTGGGTTACACCCGCACGCAGAAAGATATCGACCTGATCATTCAGGTTTACGGCCAAAAACTGGCCAAGTACGAGGCCTGCGACGAAGGGGAGCTGTCATTCACCGAGCGTTTTTTCCTCTACCAGGCCAATGCCTGGTACAACTACATTCTGCACAACCTGCTGCTGTGCTATAAATATGTCTGCCGGTGGATCAGCCTGTTCGACGAACACCCGCACATGAAGCAGTTGATGTACGATGCCTACCTGCGGGGCTATTCGCGCCTGCTGGACAGCCTTTTCCTGCTGCGCAGCCACAAACGGTTCGTCTCCACGCTCAGGGCTTTCGAAAAGGAGATCGGGGAGATCGGGAACATCAGCGACAACGCCCGCATGATCGCCCTGCAAATCCTCTACACCAACCGGATCAACAACTATTTCCGCGAAGGACTCTTCAGCGACGGAATCAAGATTATTCCCGAAGTCGAAGAATTTATCCGCAACTATTCGAATCAGCTGGACCTGCACCACCGCATGGTGCTTTACTACAAGATCGCCTGCCTCTACTTCGGCAACGGCAACTACGGCCCGTGCATGGAGTACCTCAAACGGATCATCAGCACGCGTGATCCGCAAATCCGCCGCGACCTGCAATGCTATGCGCGCATCCTCAACCTGATCTGTTCCTACGAATCGGGAATCGACTACAACATCGACTACCAAATCCGCTCGGTGTACGTATTCCTCGTAAAGATGAACGACATGCAGCAGGTGCAGCTCGAAATGATGCGTTTCCTCAAACGGCTCAACACGATCTATGCCGGCGACCTGAAAGAGGAATTCCGCAAACTTTACGAAATCCTCAAGCCGTACGAGCAACATCCGTACGAACGGCGGACTTTCTATTATCTCGACGTCCTTTCGTGGCTGCAAAGCAAGGTCGAAGGAATCCCCGTAGCCGAAGTGATCCGCCGCCGTTTCCTGTCCGAAAACAAATAACGCCCCGCCGAAGCCGCAGCTTCCGGTTCAGCCAGTCGGTCGCTCGTTCCCGATTCACCGCTTGCATCGCTCCCGTTACCCACCCTCTTACCAGTCCTGATTCACCGTTCCCAAGCCTCCGACTTCATCGTCCTGATTACCTTATTCTCCCACATCCGGTTCGCCTGCTCCGATCGGCCGGATCCGCCCCGCCCTTTCCCAAATCCACCGGATCGGAGAGATCCGTTAAAATCTTTCCTAAAAATTTTTACGAATTACAATCCGGGGCGATCGGACCCTTGTAACTTACAGTTTCGAAGCAAACCACCGGACACACACGCTATCCGTTAATATTTCTCGTGTGCAAATTTTAACATTAATATGCATTTTAATTGTTTTATAAAACATAAATTTGCAATTCCTAACGCTTTATTTTATTTTTGTCAGCATCCAATCGAAAAATTAAGAGGAGTTATGGAAAAACATGTTCGTCAGTACGTGGATGATTTCATGGCCGGAATCATCGCGAAAAACCCCGGGGAGAAAGAATTTCACCAAGCCGTACACGAAGTGATCGAATCACTGGCCCCGTACATCCTGGAAAATCCGGTTCTCGCCAAGATGAAAGTTCTCGAACGGATCGCCGAACCCGAGCGCGTGGTAATGTTCCGCGTGCCGTGGCTCAACGACAAGGGCGAGATCGAGATCAACCGCGGTTACCGCGTACAGATGAACAGCGCGATCGGTCCCTACAAGGGCGGACTGCGCTTCCATGCTTCGGTAAACCTCAGCATCCTGAAGTTCCTCGCGTTCGAACAGGTGTTCAAAAACAGCCTTACCACGCTGCCCATGGGGGGCGGCAAAGGAGGTTCGGACTTCAACCCGAAAGGCAAGTCCGACAACGAAGTGATGAAATTCTGCCAGTCGTTCATGACCGAATTGCAGCGCCATGTAGGACAGGACACCGACGTTCCTGCCGGTGACATCGGCGTAGGCGGCCGCGAAATCGGCTTCCTGTTCGGCCAGTACAAACGGCTGCGCAACGAGTTCACCGGCACACTGACCGGCAAAGGGCTCGGCTGGGGCGGCAGTCCGCTCCGCCCGGAAGCGACCGGCTACGGTGTCTGCTATTTCGCACAGGAGATGCTCGCCACCAAAGGCGAAAGTTTCAAGGGCAAGACCGTGGCCATCTCCGGTTCGGGCAACGTCGCGCAATACGCTGCCCAAAAGGCTACCCTGCTCGGCGGCAAGGTGGTTACGCTCTCCGATTCGTCGGGTTATATTTACGACCCGGAAGGAATCGACGCCGAAAAGCTGGAATACGTACTGGAACTGAAAAATATCTTCCGCGGCCGCATCAAAGAATACGCCGAGCGCTACCCGGCAGCCACCTATTACGAAGGCCAGCGTCCCTGGAGCGTCAAATGCGATATCGCACTGCCGTGCGCAACCCAGAACGAAGTGAGCGGCGAGGAGGCGAAAATGCTGGTCGCCAACGGCTGCATCTGCGTCGCGGAGGGGGCCAACATGCCTTCCACGCCCGAAGCGATCAAAGCCTACCAGGACCATAAAATCCTCTATGCGCCGGGCAAGGCGGCGAATGCCGGGGGCGTAGCCACTTCGGGCCTCGAAATGACGCAAAACTCCGAAAGGCTCCTTTGGACGGCCGAGGAGGTGGACAACAAGCTCCACTCGATCATGCGCAACATTCATGAAGCCTGCGTCAAATACGGCACTGAGCCGGACGGCTATATCAACTACGTCAAAGGAGCGAATATCGCCGGCTTCATGAAAGTGGCCAACGCGATGCTCGCACAAGGCTGCGTATAGCGGAGCGACGATACCGGGAAAATAATCCGGGACACATGCGAGCATGGTTGCCTTACATCCTTTTGAGGCATTATTTCCCTGCACCACGAATATTCCCCGGATACCCGATACCGAAATATCCCTGTCCACACCCGGATGCATGCGACTGACAAACGGGGAAGAGTGATTATAGCGCTCTTTCCCGTTTTTTTATTACCTTTAGTCCCCGGCCGGATGCTCCACGGACATACGAAGCCGCTGCAATTATCCCATGCAAAAGCCCCCGGAAGATTACCGCAACCGGCCGTAACACCCGCTATCGACCGACCATCAACCGATTAACTGCAACCTGCCAGCCATGATGAAACCTTATGCACTCCTGCTTGCGGCACTGTTGAGCTGCCCCGTTCTTTTTGCCCAAAAGCCCGACCGCGTCCCGCCCGAAGTGATGCGTCAAACGTACGAAGAGGTTAAAACCCCGTACAAATACGGACTGATCATGATCCCCGAACCGGGTAAGATGATCGACAGCCCGTCCATCTTCCGCGACAACGGCAAATGGTTCATGACTTATATCGTTTTCGACGGCAAAGGTTACGAATCGTGGCTGGCCGAGAGCGCAGACCTGCTGCACTGGAAAACGATCGGCCGGATCATGTCGTTCACCGACGGCACCTGGGACGCGACGCAGAAAGCGGGCTACATCGCGCTACAGGATACCGAATGGGGCGGTCGCAACGCTCCGGAACCCTTCGAAGGCTATTACTGGATGTCCTACATCGGCGGATCGGCCACGGGCTATGAAGCGGGCAAACTCGGCATCGGCATCGCCCGCACCAAGACCCCGGCCGAAGCCCGGGAATGGGAACGGCTGCGCGGCCCCGTACTCAGCGCCGAGGATACCGACGCCCGCTGGTTTGAAACGGACGTCCTGTACAAAAGCACGATTATCCGCGACCCCGACCTGAATACGGGCCATCCGTTCGTAATGTTTTACAATGCGAAAAGCAAATTGCGTCCCAACAACCGCGGTATCGAACGGATCGGCATGGCCGTTTCGAACGACATGCGGCACTGGAAACGTTTCGGCGACCAGCCGGTAATCGACAACGGCGCCGGCATTACCGGCGATGCCCAGATCGTCCGCATCGGCGACCTGTGGGTGATGTTCTATTTCGGCGAAGGATGGCGCCCCGGCGCATTTGACCAGTTCGCCTGCTCGTACGACCTCAAGAACTGGACCCGCTGGGAAGGTGAAAACCTGATCTCCCCGTCGGAATCCTTCGACAACCAATATGCGCACAAACCGATGGTACTCAAATACGACGGGGTGGTCTACCACTTCTACAACGCTGTGGATAAGCAGGGCAACCGCGGACTCGCACTCGCCACGTCGCAACCGGTCGGCAAAAGCGAATTGTCTTATTGATTGCGGCAGGCTTTCACTCGCGCTCACAGCCTTGGCTATACAAACATACCGCATCAAATACATAAAGATTCGTGCATCTAAAGATTTATGCATCGAATAACGCCGTTCGGTTTTCACGCCAAACAGAAGCCTGCAACGGATTCTCGCGTACGGGCCGACCTGCTTGAAATATATTCCATGAAGTTCATTTTTCATCGTCTATAGGCTGCTCCGTGCAGCGAATTTCAGAAATAGTCCTATCTTTGTAACACGATTGCGGCACCGGCACATGCATGTTAACCACCGGCACCGTAATCGCACCGTTTCCGCCGAATCCCCTAACTGGCAATGACGCGGAAAAGACATACTATACGAGCAGCAGCTTGTGTTCCGTGTTTGAAAATCTACCCAATTCTTAAACCTCTTGGAGCATGCGCTTGCCTGTCGGAGTTGCGTGCGGCGGTTGCCGCCGCGACTACGGCATGGGGGCATTTGTCAAGAGAAGGGTATTGGGTAGTACCTCAAGCACGACGAATCGTTCCCATGCCCTTTTTTTGGGTTGTCCGCCTATCGCAGGATCCCGGATTTACAGGCATGGAACGGAAACAGCCTACCCCCAATTCCCATGCAAACGCCCGATCACAAACAAGACGAGAAATCCGGCTGGAGCCGGCTCAAACAAGTCATCGACTGGAGTGGCATGTCCGTGAACCGCTTCGCCGGAGCAGTCGGCCTGCAGAGAAGCGAAAGTCTCTACCAGATCAAAAAAGGAAAAAACGGTATCAGCCGCCGCCTCGCCTCCCGGATACTGGAGCATTACCCGCAAATCAATTTCACCTGGCTAATGACCGGTAAGGGGCACATGCTCGCCGAAGAAAAAACCGATTTGTTCAAAATTCCCATTACGTTGCGGCTGACCTCCGAGGAAGCGCACGACCTGCTCGACCTGCTGAAAGAGATGTTGGAAAAACCGGCGCCACCGGATGACCGGCCGCTTTAGTACGCCTGCCTGCATCTTCCCGACCGGTTACCTGCCCCATCAACAAAGCGCTATTCGACTTATTTTCAACTACATTTGAATTTTTAAAAATATTTATTTCTCATACTGGATGCAAAAACATTTACGCTATCGATTATTGTAATTATATTGTATTCTACAAACCTATAATACAACCCTATCATGATGAGAAAACTTCTTTTACTACTCAGCGTCGCTGCGATCGCCGCAGTTGGGTATTGCATGACTACCCATTCAGACGGAGCAAACATCCAACCGACCGACCAAAACACTCAGGTTGTTTCGGACAGCAACCAAGCCGCCCAGTCAATCGAAAACCGGCTTTGGTTCTCACTCGAAGACGGAGCATGGTATCTGAATGCCACTTACCCCGTCGCCACCCATTTGATAATCGATTACAGCGGCTACCCGATCCCCGGCACCCAAGTCGACTTCCCCTACGGATACTCCAGAATCCCGATGAACCTCAGCTCGGCGATAACCGACCTACAAATCGAATTGATAGAACCCCGCTCGGACGGTGTTTACAATTATACTTTCTGATTTGCGATTCTATAGGCAGGCGTCCGATTCCGCCCGGATGCCTACCTGTAAACGGAGAAACGACTGTTTCTCCGTTTTAATTTATCCGGACCTATCTTATTTTGTAACCTGTAACTTACTTTTCTGTGAATGTCCTGCACGACCAGATTACGTAAATCAAGTTCTGATTCATCAAAAAAATGAAAATCAGGAAACCGTATCCTACTCCCCCTTTCGGCCGTGCGAAAACACTCGTCGCGCAGGCAACGTTGTATGGATAATAAACAGCCAGGGAACAGCATGCTGTTCCCTGGCTTTCGGTTTATCTTTTCGGCAAGTAACTGACCTCGCGTCAAAAATCACCCTGCGCCAAATACATCAGTCAAGCTACGCCGATCCCGCTGCAATGGCTTGCATCCGAAGCCAACCTCTACAAAACGATCTTGTCGATCTCGTCAAAAGAGAATGGCCGGATCAGGCAGTCGCCCACCCCGTTCATCAGCACGAAATTGACCGATTTGGACTCTTTCTTTTTGTCCAGTTTCAGGGCTTGCAGCAAACGCGGCAGTTCGATACCGGAGGCCAACGGAAGCCCCATTTTTTCCACTACGGTCCGGATTCGCGCGGCATCGGCAGGCGAGAGCATGCCGTTCTGCTCAGACAGCGCGGCGATCATCACCAGGCCGATCGCCACCGCCTCACCGTGCAGGAACTCGCGCGAACTCTTCTCAACAGCATGTGCGAACGTGTGGCCGAGATTCAGTTTGCGACGATCACCATGTTCCTGCTCGTCACGCGCCACAATATCGGCTTTGACATGCACAGCCCTTGTGACCGCGTCAAGCAAAAGGGCCCGGTCTGTGCGGAACTCCTGCAACGTATGCCGCTCGAACAGTTCGAACAAACCCGGATCGGCAATCAGCCCGGCTTTGACGATCTCGGCCAGCCCGGCCCGGAATTCGCGTTCGGGCAAGGTTTGCAGCAACGAAAGGTCGCACAGTACGAAATCAGGCTGGTTGAAGGTGCCCACCATATTCTTGTATCCCTCGAAATTCACGCCGTTTTTGCCGCCGACGCTCGCATCCACCTGCGCCAGCAGCGTCGAGGCCACGAAGCCGAACGGCAACCCGCGCATATAGGTCGAAGCGACGAAACCGGCGATATCGGTCACGATTCCGCCGCCGAAACCGAGGATGAACGTACTGCGGTCGGCCCCGAGCGCCAACAATTCGCCGTAAAGCTTCTGGGCCGTGGTCAGCGTTTTGTTCGTCTCGCCCAATCCGATCAGGCAGTAATCGTACGCGCCGATGATCGGACGGTAGGCATGGAAAACATGTTCGTCCGCAATGACAACCACGCGCTTGCCTTCGGGCAGATAGTTCTCGAGCGAGTTGATCACGTCGCCGATCACGACCCGCGACGGGCTCTTACCCGGACGTTGAACCTCAATGGTCTGTTTCATATCAATGTTTTTAAAGGCCTATCCACTCGCAAAGATAAATTTTCCCCATTTATTTCGTACCTTTGCAACCGTTAAAAACATCATTATATGCAGAATTTACGCAATATTGCGATCATTGCCCACGTCGACCACGGCAAAACAACGGTGGTTGACAAGATGATCCTCCAGGGGAATCTTTTCCGGGACAATGAGAAGTCAGGCGAACTGATCATGGACAACAACGATCTGGAACGCGAACGAGGAATCACGATCCTGTCGAAAAACGTCTCGGTCGTTTACCGCGACTACAAAATCAACATCATCGACACCCCGGGCCACTCCGACTTCGGAGGCGAGGTGGAGCGGGTACTCAATATGTGCGACGGCGTACTGCTGCTGGTCGACGCGTTCGAGGGCACGATGCCGCAAACCCGTTTCGTACTGCAGAAAGCGCTCGCGCTGGGGAAAAAGCCGATCGTCGTAATCAACAAGGTGGACAAGCCCAACTGCCGCCCCGAAGAGGTGCACGAACAGGTTTTCGACCTGATGTTCACCCTCGGAGCCACCGAAGAACAGCTCGACTTCGTAACGATCTACGGCAGCGCAAAACAGGGCTGGATGTCGCACGTCTGGAAAGAGCGCACGACCGATATCACCCCGCTGCTCGACGCCATCATCGACAATATCCCGGCTCCGCAGGTGATCGAAGGCACTCCGCAAATGCTGATCACCTCGCTGGAATACTCCCCGTACGTGGGCCGTATTGCAATCGGCAAGGTTACGCGCGGCACCCTGACTTCAGGAATGCCCGTTACACTGGCCAAGCGTGACGGCGTCACGATGGTCAAAACCCGCATCAAAGACCTGATGGTTTTCGAGGGACTGGGTAAAACCAAGGTGGACAAGGTGGAGTGCGGCGAAATCTGCGCTCTGGTAGGCATCGAAGGCTTCGAGATCGGCGACACGATCTGCGATTACGAGAACCCCGAACCGCTCGAACCGATCGCCATCGACGAACCGACGATGAGCATGCTGTTCACGATCAACGATTCGCCCTTCTTCGGCAAGGACGGCAAATTCGTCACTTCGCGCCACATCAAGGAGCGCCTCGACCGGGAGCTGGAAAAGAACCTCGCACTGCGGGTAGTACCAGGCCCTTCGTCGGACAGCTTCGTCGTTTACGGCCGGGGCGTGCTTCACCTCTCGGTACTGATCGAAACGATGCGCCGCGAAGGTTACGAATTGCAGGTAGGCCAACCGCGCGTGATTATCAAAGAGATCGACGGCAAGAAATGCGAACCGGTCGAAGAACTGACCATCGACCTGCCCGAAGAGGTGGCCGGCAAGGCGATCGAGCTAACGACCAAACGCAAAGGTACGCTTACCGATATGCAGACGATACACGACCGCCAGCGGCTCACTTTCGACATTCCCTCACGCGGCATCATCGGTCTGCGAAGCAACCTGCTCACGGCCACTGCCGGCGAAGCGGTGATGTCGCACCGGTTAAAGGGTTTCGAGCCCTACAAAGGCGACATCGAAATGCGCACGAATGGCTCGCTGATCGCGATGGAGACCGGAACGGCCTACGCTTATGCGATCAACAAACTACAGGACCGCGGCACTTTCTTCGTCTCTCCGCAGGAAGAGATCTACTGCGGACAGGTAGTGGGGGAAAGCACCCGCTCGGAAGATATCGTCATCAACCTGACCAAGTCGAAAAAGCTGACCAACATGCGCGCCAGCGGCTCCGACGACAAAGTATCGATCGCACCGCCGGTCATCTTCTCGCTCGAAGAGGCGCTCGAATACATCAAAGAAGACGAATATGTGGAGGTAACGCCGAAACACATCCGGTTGCGCAAAATCCTGCTCAGCGAAATCGACCGCAAACGCCAGGCAAAATAAATGCCCGGCAGCAGCCGTTTTTACTGTAATCCGGCCGGATTCGACCGATATTGAGGAAGGCAGTCCTCCCTCTTCGCGAACTGGCACTGTTGGCTGGCGGATAACAGCCGGGAACTACCGGAGCCGATACAGGCGGACATGTCGTGTCCGATCCTTCCATACGACGGCGACGCGACCGCACTTACAGATACGGCATCGCCCATGACCGGCCAGCAAACGGAAACCCGGCCGAAACCGGAGATATACAAGGGCCGGTTCAAACAGGAAACAGGAAAATGAAAGCCGGAACACCCCGGAATAGCGACACAAACGATAACAGATAACTAAAACTTTCAAACCGACTGACTCATGAAACGATTCCGCCTCGGAGCCCAGGCATTGGCATTGACTTGTGCCCTGATTGCGCTCCCGACGACGCTTTCGGCCGCAAAGCCGGAGACGAGACCCGCAGTTTCGACCGCGGCGATCCCGACAGATTACAAGGAAATCTGCAACGCCCTGCCCGCGAAAGGCCTGCAACACCCCTACCTCGTATTCAACGAAGCCCAGAAACCGGCTATCCTCGAATACATCAAAACCAACAAACGCGCCGGGGACATCTACCGGATGCTGCAACTCGAAGGTGAGCGCTACCTGCGCGTAGACGCCGATCCGGCTCCAGCGATGAACGACATCAAGAGCCGTTTTTCGGGCAAAGACGACCACGCCGCCTACCAGAACTACTACCAGTACGGCAGCGTGGTGTGCGCCCTGCTCTACCAGCTTACGGGCGACACCGCCTACGCGAAACGCGCATACCAGCTCGCCGAGAAACTATGCGAGATGGATACGTGGCGGCTCAGCGCGCACTATTTCGAAAATATCTACACGCGCGTATGGCCCTACGGGGTTAAAGACGACCAAGTGGCTTTCCCGTTCGATATCTGGGTAGGCGACTGTGCGGCCGACCTCGCTCTGACTTACGACTGGATCTACCCGACCCTCACCAAGGCACAGCGCGACCGCCTGCGCAGCGGGCTGCTCGAACAGGCGGTTTTGCGCGTGAGGGGCAACTACGACTACCAATGGTGGGCGAATGCCTACAAATGCAACTGGTCCGGCATCTGCTTCAACGGATTGGGCATGGCGGCGCTGACGCTGCTGAACGAAGACCCGCAACTGACCGACGTGGTGATCCGCAGTATCGAGGGTATCGGCGGCATGGTGAGCAACATCACGCACGAAGGCGGCTGGCAGGAAGGACGCCACTACTCGGTATACGGCCTGTGCCAGTCGATGATGTTCATGGATGCGATCAAGCGCCTTTCGGACGGCAAGATCAACATGTTCCTGATCGACGGTGTGAAAAATGCCCCGGCTGACTTCGCGCTGTTCGGCATGACCGGCAACTTCAACGACGGCACGTTCCGCGACAAAGGGATAGGCGGTCCGATCGGCTCGCCGGGTATGTACGGCAAACTGGCCGCCGAAACGGGCAACACCAATGCGATGTTCTACATCAAAACGTTCCTCAACAGGCCCAATGCACTCTTCGGCGGTATCCGCAACAACGCGACCAACACGATCTGGGACCTGATCTGGCCTATGCCGACGGATATTCCGGCCACCAAACCGGCCGACGCGTCGAAACATTTTCCGGAAATCGACTGGGCTTTCATGCGCAAGGATTTCGGCGACGACTACATGCAGGTCGCTACCAAATGCGGCCCGCTGGACGATCCGCACCACGGCCATCTCGACGCCGGCACATTCAACCTCACCTGGAAGGGCGAGTCGGTCATCGGTGAATTCTCGCAGGAGTTCTACGACCAGTTCATCTTCAACGACGACCGCTGGGACTACCTCAACATCCGCAGCCTCGGCCACAACGTAGTGCTCGTGGACGGCGAGGAGCAGATCATCGCCAAACGCAAAGACCAGCCCTGGAAAGAGGGTATCGGCGGCAAGATCACCAAGTTCGAATCGTTGCCGGGTTTCGCCTACACGCAGATGGACGCGACCAACGCCTATCCCGGCGAGCACCTCAAGGGATGGAAGCGTACGCTGATCCTCGACAAGGAGAACAATATCGTGCTGGTGCTCGATAAGGTCCAGAGCGCAAAGGGAGCACAGATCGACCTGCTGTTCCACCCGAACGTTGAGGCGACCGTGTCGGCCGACGGCACCTACGCTGCCCTGAACGGCGACTCGACGCGCATGGAGATGAAGTCGATGAGCAAAGCGCCGCTGTCGTTGACCAAGCAGAACCAACTCTATTACCGCATCGTGCAACAGGCTCCCTATGCATGGGTTCCGTGTCTCTACACCACAGTAAAGGCTCCTTCGGAAACCACTGTAATCGGCACGGTATTCTATCCGACCGAACTGAAATCAGGTGCGAACCAATTCACACTGGACGAAAGCGGCAAGAACCCGGTCATCCGCTATACGGCCGGAGGCAAAAATTACGCTTACGAAATTTCTGACACACAAGTAAAAGCGATCTAATAAGTCAGGCAAGCGACAGGCCGGGTTCGGACAAATCCCAAGGCCTGGACTGCTGAAACGACGAACGAATCCGATGAATGAAACACGCGGCCTTCCGGGGCCGCGTGTTCTGTTTTCACCGATGACCATGACGGCTTGTATAGGGATTACGATGCCGCAAGACAAGGCAAGGCAAGGCAAGACAAGACAAGACAACTCTCCCCACAGGATATAACCGGCCCCATCCGTCCCTTATAAGCACAGAAAGTGCAGGAGAAAAACGGACGCGTAAAAAGCGTAATCAATCGGTAAAAACAAAAGGGAAGTAGGAATAAGGGCAAGCGAGAATACCGGAGAGAGGGGAAGGCTACTTCGGCGCCTTACGGTAGAGGTAAACGGCGATAAAGGCGTAGAGGATATTGGGAATCCACACCGCAATCCCCGGCGGGAGCAGGCCGCCTTTGGCAAATTCGTCGGTAAACTTGCTAAACAGGATAAACGAGAAGCAGAGCACGATGCCCATTCCGATATGCAATCCGGTACCGCCGCGCACCTTGCGGGAAGAGAGCGACACGCCGATCAACGTTAAAATAAAGGTCGAGAACGGGGCTGAAAAACGCTTGTGCCACTCCACCTCGAAATGCGGCACCATATCGGAACCCTTCGCCTTCTGCTGCTTGATAAACCGGCCCAGTTCGGAAATGTTCATCGTCGTAACCACATCCTGCATCCGGCCCAGTTCGTTGAGCCGCAGGTTAATGACCGTATCGAGCGGCTGCGTATTCGTAAAAGTCTCCTTTTCGCCATCGAAATGCCGGACGATACTCTTCGGCGCGCTCCAACGGCCCGTCTCCGTGTCGAATTTCACATTGGCCCCTTCGAGCGACGAAACGATCGCGCCGTTCTCATAGGTCTCGAGCACGAAATAGCCAGCCGTATTGGTAGGCCCCTGATAATCCCGGATATAGACGAACGTACCCGGCTCGATCTGGCGGTAGATATGCCGGTCGTATTTCAGGTTCTTCAACCGCTTGAGGTACTGCATCTCGAAATCGAGACGATTCGAGTTGGCAATCGGGATCACCACTAAATTCAGCACCAGGCTCAACAGCGTAATGGCCGCAGCACTGAGAAAATAGGGCCACAGGAAACGGTTGAAGCTCACACCGCCGGACAGAATCGCGATGATCTCGGTCTGGTAGGCCATCTTCGACGTGAAGAAAATCACAGCGATAAAGGTGAACAGCCCGCTGAACTGGTTGATGAAAAAGGGTATGAAATTGAGGTAATAGGAAAAGGCTATCTTCGACAGCGGCGCCTTCAGCTCGATGAAATCGTCGATTTTTTCCGCAGCGTCGAAAATCACGACGATCACGATAATCAGCGCAATGGCGAAAATGTAAGTCCCGAGGAACTTACGCATGATGTAGCGATCGAGGATTTTAACTCCGGGAAACTTGATTTTCATAACCTGCGGGATAGTTTTTCAACCATAACGGGTTTCCATTCGGAAAAAGTGCCTTGCAAAATCTGCTCACGCGCCTCGCCCACAAGCCAAAGGTAAAACGCAAGGTTATGCAGGCTGGCGATCTGCGCGGCCATCATCTCGCCGGCGATGGTCAGGTGGCGCAAATAAGCTTTCGTATAGGCGGTATCGGCGAAACAATGCCCCATCGGGTCGACCGGAGAGAAGTCATCGCGCCATTTCTGGTTACGTATATTGATAATTCCCTCGCTGGTGAACAGCATCCCGTTGCGGCCGTTGCGGGTCGGCATCACGCAGTCGAACATATCCACGCCGCGTTCGATCGCTTCGAGCAGGTTTACCGGAGTCCCGACACCCATCAGGTAGCGGGGTTTGTCCTGGGGCAGGATCGAATTGACCAGCTCGATCATTTCGTACATGACCGGCGCGGGTTCACCCACAGCCAGCCCGCCGATCGAATAGCCGTCGGCCCCGAACTGCTGCACGAATTCGGCCGAACGGGCCCTCAGATCGGGATAGGTGCATCCCTGCACGATCGGAAACAACGACTGATAATGACCGTATTTGGGTTCCGTTTTCGCATACTGCTCGAAACAGCGCCCGAGCCAGCGCGAGGTGAGTTCCCACGATTTTTTGGCGTAATCGTATTCGGCATCGCCCGGCGGACACTCGTCAAAAGCCATCATGATGTCGGCTCCGATGCTGCGCTGGATATCGATCACCCGTTCGGGCGTGAACAGGTGGGCCGAACCGTCGATATGCGAATGGAAACGGCATCCCTCTTCGGCCAGTTTGCGGCAATCGGCCAGTGAAAAGACCTGGAAACCGCCGCTGTCGGTCAGGATCGGACGGTTCCACGCGCTGAAGCGGTGCAGGCCGCCCGCCTGTTCGAGGATATCCGTTCCCGGACGCAGGTAAAGGTGGTAGGTATTCCCCAGAATAATCTGCGCCCCGACCTCTTGCTCCAGGTCACGGTGGAACACCCCTTTGACGCTGCCCACCGTCCCCACCGGCATAAAGATCGGTGTCCGGATTTCACCGTGGTCGGTAGAGAGCACCCCGGCGCGTGCGGCGCTGCGGGAGTCGGTATGTAGCAACTGGAATTCCATGCGGGTCGTCTCCGGGTCGCAGGCATCCATGCAAAACAGAGCATGTCCGGCCCCGGGCGATGCAAAGGTAAATATTTTTCCCTATTAATCGGGAGAATGTACCGGTTCTCTTTTGCGGTTTGTCCGAAATCATGTAGTTTTGCGTGAAATTGCCTTTAATCGCGTGAGTTTTTTCGAGATATACTACAACCAACTGGTTGACAACGGAATCATCGATCCCCAGCTGGCATTGGGCCTGTTGGGAGCGGTCCTATTGCTGCTGATCGTCCAACTCTACTATTACCTCGGCGTTTACGGCCGGCTTCCCCGCTACCGCAACAACCGGGGAATCGACCCGCAAACGATACCGCCGCCCGTATCGGTAATCGTCGTAGCCCGCGAAAATTCCTATTATTTCATCGAACATACGCTGCCGTTGCTGCTGGGCCAGCAATACCACCAGTATGAGGTAGTGGTGGTGGATTGCAGTTACGACGAGGAGATCGGCCTGCTGCTGAACGAAGCGGCCGCCATCTATCCGCACCTGCGGCTGACGCGGATCAACGCGCAGCCGAACTACGAGCACAGCATCAAACTGGCGATCACCGTCGGCATCAAAGCGGCCGCCTACGAACATATGGTCTTCACGACGGTGGACAGCTACCCGACCTCGGAGCGATGGCTCTCGCTGATGGCCAAAGGATTTATCGGGGGAAACGTGGTGATCGGCTACTGCGGCATCGAAATCCGGAAAGGATTCGCCAACCGCATGATCCGCTGCAACCGGCTCGCCACTTCGGTACGCTACCTCGCAGCGGCGATCCGCGGTCGTGCCTACCGCGGCATTTCGCACAACATCGGCTACACCAAGAGCCTTTACTTTGCACACAAGGGTTTCAACCACCTGAACATGAACATCGGCGACGACGACCTGTTCATCCAGACGATCGCCACACCGACGAATGTCAGCATCATCATGAATCCCCACGCCACCGTACGCCAGATGCAATACGGCGGATTGGGCTGGTGGCACGCGATGCGCAAGACGCTCACCTATGCATTCCGCTACTATCCGCGCGGAATTCGCACCAGCATTTCGTTCGAACTGTGGAGCCGCATGCTCTTTTTCCTTACGGCAATTGCTGCGATTATTCTGCTTCCGCCCTGGTGGAAGATCATTCCGGCACTCTTTCTGCTGCTACGCCTGCTGATCGTTGAACTGAAAATCTGGCGCATCGGCAAACGCCTCGGCGAACGCAAGCTGGCAGGCACCTATATCCTGTACGACTTGACCTCCCCCCTGGGCGAATGCTTCCTCGCGCTGAGCCGCAGACTGCGCCCCAACAGAGCCGTATGGAGATAGAAAAATACATCGTCGCAACCGACCAGCAACTCATCGAATTTGTTCTCGGCGGGGATTCCATCGCTTTCGAACATTTGTTCAACCGTTACCGCGACTCGATCTACCAGCTCTATATCCAGCGCACGGGGGGCAATGTGGACGACACGAACGACCTGCTGCAGGAGACGTTCGTCAAAGTGTTCCTCAAACTGCATACCTACAACCCTGAACATACGTTCGGCAAATGGGTCTACACGATCGCCCGCAACACCTTTATCGATTTTACGCGTCGCAGGCGCGACGATACAATCTCGATCGAAAGGGCCGGGGAGACGATGGGCACACTGCCCGCCCCGGACAGCCCCACGCCGGAAGAACACATGATCACACACCAGAATGCCGCACAGTTCGAACTGTTCCTCAGCAAAATGGCTCCGCGCTACCGGGAACTGATCGAATTGCGGTTCTTCCGCGAGTTTTCGTACAAGGAGATCGCCGACCAGTTGAACCTGCCCATCGGCACGGTCAAGACACAGATTCACCGCGCCAGGGAGCAATTGTGCCGCTACATCACCGACCACAACGACAGACAGCTATGACCCGGAAAGAAACCCCGAAACCCGCAGACACCCTGGCATCAGCAGCACCCCTGCACAGCCCGCAACCGGCAGTCGTGCCGCAGACAACCGGGACCAACCGTCCCGGGGCGGAACTGATCGCCCGGTATTTTCCGGACCTGACGGCCGTCCAACAGCAGCGGTTCACCGCGCTGGAGGGCCTGTACCGCGAATGGAACGCAAAGATCAACGTTATCTCGCGCAAGGATATCGGCCTGCTCTACCTGCACCACGTGCTGCACTCGCTCGCGATCGCCAAAGTGTGCTCCTTCTCATCCGGCGCACGTATTCTCGATGTCGGGTGCGGCGGCGGTTTTCCCGGTATTCCGCTGGCAATCCTTTTCCCCGAAACACAATTCACGCTGATCGATTCGATCGGTAAAAAAATCAAGGTCGTAAACGAAGTGGCGCAAGGAATCGGCCTGCGGAACCTCACCGCAATCCACGGCAGGGCCGAGGCGGTACAAGGTAAATTCGATTTCGTAGTCAGCCGCGCCGTGACCGAAATGAAACCCTTTATCGGGTGGATATGGGACAAAATCGAACCGGGCAACAGCGCCGGAACGCTGGCGAACGGCATTCTCTACCTGAAAGGGGGAGACCTCGAAGCCGAACTTTCAGCAACCGGCAGGCCTTATGCGCTGTACGAAATCGGGGAATTATTCGACGACAGGTTTTTCGAGACGAAAAAAGTGGTCTATATTCCGCGCTGACACAATTCCCCGACACTGGGAACCATTGCCATCCCGCTCCCCCGCCGAGAATACGAGCCATGTGAGCGGCGCCGGGCGAAAAATCATGCTTATACCCCTGCCCGGCGGCTGCGATACACGGCAAAACGCCAAAAAATCAGGGGAAAATTTTTGAATCATTCAAAATTGTTTTACCTTTGCACTCCGCGCGCCCGTAATATCGGCGCAACGTTCCGGCAGCAACGGGTTCCGCAGGGGCCTCGGACGGCACCGGGGCAGACCGAAAAGATAAATATCTAAAAAGATAAACCGATGAAAAGGACTTTCCAACCCTCGCAGAAGAAGAGAATCAACAAGCACGGCTTCCGTGAAAGAATGGCTACCGCCAACGGCCGCAAAGTGCTCGCCGCACGCCGTGCCAAAGGGCGCAAGAAACTGACCGTTTCGGACGAGGCCCGCGCAAAATAGTCTCCTGCACGTCATCGCGGGTGGAAAGCACACGCGCTGCACATATCGAACAAGGCTGCTGCAAGGGCAGCCTTTTCTGTTTGCGAGTAAAACCTTTCCGTCATGTTCAACCTGTCAGAATCCATTGCGGCGCTGGCCGACAAAATCGATAGAGGAGGGCGCCTCAGCCGCTCCGAAGCCAAAACGTTCCTGAGCGAAGCGCCCCTCGCATTGTTGGGGCTGTTAGCGACGCACGCAAAAGAACGCAAAAGCGGCAAAGCCGTTTTCTATAACCGGAATTTCCATATCGAGCCGACGAACGTCTGCGTCTTCAACTGCCGTTTCTGCTCCTACCGCCGCCCGGCCGACTCGCCCGACGCGTGGGATTATTCCAAAGAGGAGATCCTCGCGCAGGTAGACAGCCACCGCGGCAGCGGCGCGACCGAAGTCCACATCGTCGGAGGGGTACACCCGCGCAACGGACTCGATTATTACATCGACCTGATCCGATCGGTCAAGGGCCGGATGCCACAGGCATCGGTCAAGGCTTTCACAGCCATCGAACTGGCCTATATGATCAACAAGGCAGGGTTGCCGCTCGAAGAGGGGCTTCGCCGGCTCAAAGAGGCCGGCATGGAAGCGATCCCCGGCGGCGGCGCCGAGATTTTCGCCGAACCGGTCCGCTCCCGCATCTGTCCCGAAAAAGGAACGGCCGACGAGTGGCTGAGCGTACACCGTACCGCACACCGGCTCGGCATCCCGACCAACGCTACGATACTCTACGGGCATATCGAATCGCTCGACGACCGTATCGACCACCTCGACCGCCTCAGGAGGCTGCAGGACGAAACGGGCGGTTTCAACGCCTTCATCCCGCTCAAATACCGCAGCCGCCACAATTCAATGGAGGAGATCGGAGAGGTGAGTATCGTCGAGGATATGCGTATGACGGCGCTCGCGCGCCTCTATCTGGATAATATCCCGCACATCAAGGCCTACTGGCCGATGTTCGGCAAAACCACCGCACAACTGGCGCTCGCCTTCGGTGCCGACGACATGGACGGCACGATCGACGACAGCACGAAAATCTATTCGATGGCCGGCGCCGAGGAGAGCAAACCCTCGGTCACGACTGCCGAAATGGAGGCGATGATCCGCTCGGCGGGTTACGAGCCGGTCGAGCGCGATACGTTTTACAATCCGGTGAAAAAATAGTATCTTTAGCGCCAAATCGTCCCGGTTATGGATTACCTACGCAAACTGATCGCCAAGATAAGCGCCAACCCCATCGCACGCAACCTGGTACTGGCCCTGTGCGCAATCATCGTCTTCGGCTTCGTGGCCAACCTGCTGCTGAATCTCCTGACGCGCCACGGACAGGTACGCGACGTACCGGACCTGAGCGGAATGACCGTCGAAGAGGCGAAACACGCCGGCAAAGGCTCTTCGCTGCGTATCGAAATCAACGATTCGCTCTATGTGCCGGCTTACCCGGGCGGAGTGATCCTCGAACAAAACCCGGTAGCGGGGGCTCAAGTGAAATCAGGGCGGCGCGTCTTCGTCACGATCAACTCCTACCGGCAAAAGATGGTGACGATTCCCTATGTAACAGGGTTTTCGCTGCGGCAGGCCAAAAGCAACCTCGAAATGGCCGGCCTCGGCATCGACAAACTGATTTACCAAAACGATATCGCCACCAATAACGTACTCGAAGAGCGCTACAACGGCAAAATAATCCACCCCGGCAGCAAAATGCAGGCGGAAATGGGTGCAGGTATCACGTTGGTCGTAGGCTTGGGCAGCGACGCGACGGCACAGGCCGTTCCGCGACTGGCCGGCTTTTCGGCCCGTGAAGCGAAAAGCCGCCTGTGGGAAGCCGGATTCAACGTAGGGAAGATTACCCGCGATGCCGGTATCAACCTGCTCAATGAGAAAGAGGCCAGAGTCAGCGCGCAGTCGCCTGCGGCGGGAACGCGCCTCGGATTGGGCACCGCGGTCGGATTCACGCTGTCGCTCGACGACGCGAAGATCGAAGCAGGACGCAAAGCCGCCGACCGTTCGGCACGTGCCGCGGCAAAAGCCTATGCCGATTCGGTTGCCTCTGCTACGGCGGAATAAAACGCCGAATCCGGCAGCCTACCCATGATCGTTATGTTATCGGGAAATGGGCGCCGAACGCTAAGTTCTACGGGCTGAGCCCGTAGAACCGAAATCCGGAAAGCCATATCCGCCCCGGAACCGGGATCCGGCGCGACAGATAACATTCTGCCCGACAAACACGGGAAAGGACCGAACCATAGCCGTCCCGGCTCCGACTAAATCTTGCAACAGACAACCTTATGCCACCCATGACACCGACCGACATCGCCGAAATCCTGTCAGAAGAGTTGCATCCGCTACCGGGAACGGACGACGATCAGCAGGATGAGATGTACGAGCATTTCAGCCTCACGGTCGACAAGGGGCAAGCCCTGCTGCGCATCGACAAGTTCCTTACCAACCGCATGGAAGGCGCTTCGCGCAACCGCATCCAGACGGCTGCCGACGCCGGAACCATCCTCGTCAACGGCACGCCGGTAAAATCGAGTTACAAAGTCAAACCGCTCGACCGGATTTCGATCGTAATGCCCTACCCGGTTCGCGAAATCGAAATCATTCCCGAAAACATTCCGCTCGACATCCGCTACGAGGACGACGACCTGATCATCGTCAACAAAGCCGCCGGAATGGTCGTACACCCGGGTCACGGCAACTATTCAGGCACGCTGGTCAACGCGCTGACTTACCATCTCAAAGACCTGCCGCTGTTCCAGAACGGCGACATGCGGGCCGGACTCGTACACCGCATCGACAAGAATACGTCGGGGATCCTCGTCATTGCGAAAAACGAACGGGCGCACGCCCGGCTGGCAAAACAATTTTACGACCATACGATAGACCGGGTCTACTGCGCGTTGGCATGGGGCAATATGGAAAGCGAAGAGGGCACGGTGACCGGCAACGTGGGCAGGAGCCTCAAAGACCGCATGAAAATGGCCGTCTTTCCCGACGGGACGCAGGGCAAGCATGCCGTAACCCATTACAAAGTACTCGAGCGGCTCGGCTACGTGAACCTGCTCGAATGCAGGTTGGAAACGGGCCGTACGCACCAGATCCGGGTACACATGGAATACATCGGGCATCCGCTGTTCAACGACGAACGGTACGGCGGCGACCGCATTCTCAAGGGAACGACCTTTTCGAAATACAAGCAGTTCGTCGAGAACTGCTTTCAACAGCTGCCGCGTCATGCGCTGCATGCCCGCAGCCTCGGGTTTGTGCATCCCTCAACAGGGAAGTATATCTATTTCGAAAGCGACCTTCCCGAAGACATGCGCACGGTGATCGACCGCTGGCGCAACTACGTGGCCAACCGCCCCGCCGAAAATGAGAACGAATAAATCCGGGCCAACACAATTCAATTTAACCAAGACCGCTTTCCTCCCTAATAACCGGAACAGTTCCGGATCCAAAACAAAAAGCTTCCCGGCTGCTGACAGCCGGGAAGCTTTTTATATCACGAACAATAGCGGAGACGTACCTTGATGATCGGGAATAACCGGATTTACTCTTACGAATGCATTGGCCAGAACACCCCTGACAGCCCGTGAATCTTTTATAAATTCTGCCTATTTTTTCGATTTCGCAATGATCGCGCGGCAGGCCTCGAGCGTCAGGCCTTCGGGTTCCTGCCCTTTCGGAATGCGGTAATTTTTGCCGTCGAAAGCGATGTAAGGACCGTAGCGGCCGTTGAGTACCTGCAACCCGGGCTCCTCGGCAAAAATCTTGATCGGCTCCTTCATCCGTTTGTCCTTAATCCGCTTCTGTTCGATCAACTCGATTGCACGCGGCAGCTCGATCGTATAGGGATCGTCGGTTTTGGCCAACGACACGAATTTACCGTCATGACGCGCATACGGGCCGAAACGCCCCACGCCGATCACCACCTCTTTGTCCTCGAATTCGCCCAACTTACGCGGCAAATCAAACAAGGCAAGAGCCTCGTCAAGCGTAATCGTCGCGATCAACTGCCCTTTTTTCAGACTGGCAAAACGCGGCTTTTCCTCATCTCCCTCAGCGCCGCCGATCTGTGCAACGGGACCGAAACGGCCGATCTTCACGAAAACGGGCTTACCGCTTTTGGGATCGATACCCAGTTCGTGCATCTGGCTGCTCTTGACCGGCTTGCTTTCCAGCGCCTCGTCCACTTTACTGTGAAATTCATCGTAGAAACTGCGGATCATCTCCGGCCAGCTCTTCTCGCCCATCGCAATTTCATCGAACTCCTTTTCGACCGACGCGGTGAAATTGTAATCCATGACGGCCGCGAACTGCGCATCGAGAAAATCGGTCACGATCATGCCGATATCGGTCGGCGAAAGTTTGTTTTTTTCTTTGCCTACGGTTTCGGTAAGCGTCTTGCGCGCGATCTTGCCTTTGGAAAGCGTCAACTGCGTGTAGCCGCGCTTCTCTCCGTCACGGCTCTCCTTAATCACGTATCCGCGCGTAATGATCGTCGAAATGGTCGGTGCATAGGTAGAAGGGCGCCCGATACCGAGCTCCTCGAGCCGTTTGACCAGTGAAGCCTCGCTGTAACGGGGCGGAGACTGGGTGAAACGCTGCAGCGCGGTAATGGTTTGCGCCGTCGGCTCGTCGCCTTTTTTCATCGGCGGCAACAAAGCCTCTTCGCCTTCGCCCGTCTCATCCTCGACCGATTCGGAATAGAGCCTGAGGAAACCGTCGAACTTGACCACTTCGCCGGTAGCCACGAACTGTTCCGCCGCGCCGCTGACAGCGATATCCACCACCGTGCGCTCGGTCTGCGCGCTGGCCATCTGCGAAGCGACCGTGCGCTTCCAGATCAGCTCGTAAAGCCGTTTTTCCTGCGGCCCTCCCTCGATCGTCCGGTGGTTCATATATGAGGGCCGGATCGCCTCGTGCGCCTCCTGGGCACCCTTGGATTTCGTTTTGAAGTTACGCACTTCGGAATATTCGGCCCCGAACAGTACGGTTATCTCCTCTTTCGCCGCCGCAAGGGCCTGATTCGAAAGGTTCACCGAGTCGGTACGCATGTAGGTGATGTAACCGGCCTCGTAAAGCCTCTGGGCGACGGCCATCGTCTGGCTCACCGACATACCGAGTTTACGGCCGGCCTCCTGTTGCAGAGTCGAGGTGGTAAACGGTGCCGGCGGATTTTTCTTCGACGGTTTCTGCTCGACGTTCAGTACCGTAAAACGGGCGTCCTTACACTTCCCTAGAAATGCTTCCGCCTCCTGCTCCGTAGCAAAGCGCTTGTTCAGTTCGGCCCGGAACGCACCGGACTTGCCGTTTGCACCGGCAATCTCAAAATCAGCGACCACGCGGTAATAGTCCTTACTCTCGAAAGCTATGATCTCGCGCTCACGCTCGACGATCAACCGCACGGCGACACTCTGTACGCGGCCTGCCGAAAGCGACGGTTTCACCTTGCGCCACAGCACCGGCGAGAGTTCGAACCCGACCAGGCGGTCGAGCACGCGGCGTGCCTGCTGGGCGTTGACCAGGTCCATGTTGATCGAACGGGGATTTTCGACCGCATGCAGGATCGCATTCTTCGTGATTTCGTGAAAGACGATCCGCTTGGTAGTTTTCGGATCGAGCCCGAGCACCTGCGCCAGATGCCACGCAATCGCCTCTCCCTCACGATCCTCATCGGACGCCAGCCAGACAGTTTTGGCCGACTTGGCCAGTTTGTCCAACTCGCCGACCACCTTTTTCTTGTCGGCCGGGATCTCGTAATGCGGTTCGAAATTATTGCTAATGTCAATGCCCAACTCCTTCTTGGATAAATCGCGGATATGGCCGAAACTCGACTTGACCGTATACTCCTTGCCCAAAAATTTCTCTATGGTTTTAGCCTTGGCCGGGGACTCGACAATTACTAAATTTTCCTGCATAATCACTACCTGTATTAAAAGCGAAAACCTAAAGGGTCGCTTTAGGTTTTGTCGTTAGAGCATTTACCGTATCAATGTATAGGTAACCGCCACCCTCAGTGGCAACGGATTAGAGGGATCGTTCGACGTATTCAGCCGAACCTCCTTGTTCGGATTGTAGATTTCGAAGAACGAAGGAGCCACCTCGATCCAGTAATCGCGTGTAGATACGTCAGCCATTACCTGAATAGCCCGGGTAATATCCATCGTATAGCTGTTGCGCGACCGGTTCATGTATCCGCCGTAAGAGAGCGTAACCGGGTTGTATTGCGACACTTCCAATTCGAAAGGATAATCCGAAATCGGACTGAAAGTCGCATAATCCGTATAGAATCCCAACCGGGTAGTCGCCGCATCGAGCGCAGGAATATCCGGCTTATCGATTCCGATCTCAATCCGCGCGCTATTAATCACCAGCGTCTTATAAGCCGTATTCTTGCTAGTTTTCAATGCCTTCAGGTTCTCGACGAATTCTTTTGTAAAGTGCAGGAAGCTGGTTACACCGCCGCACCCCTGCACATATCCCACCGAGACCGGAACCCCCAATGAGGTCGTGTCGTTGAATTTCGCCGGATCGATTTCGCTGCCGGTGTAGTCATGCTTGTAAGTATTCAAAGACATCAGCTTGGTGTAGGTCGCCGCACCGAACGAATAGCTGCCGATCACCGTATCTTTCGGGGTCGTCGCGGTCTCATCGGTGAAATTATGCGCATATACCTGCATCGAAGCCGAAGTGGTCAGCATGGAAAGTGCGGCGGCATCGCGCGGAGAGTTATCCGCCGGCGCAACATAGATACCTTTGTATTCATTGACGAACAGCGAATCGTCTTCGTACATCTCCGTAGTCGCTTTGAGCAACCTGTTCATCAACGCCACAGCTTTATCGCTGGTCATCCGTTTCGTAATATTCGTGCCGTCCCCGAGTTTATAATCGAAAGTGAGCAACGGTTCCGGATCGATTACTTCCCGGACATCGAAATGATTCAAATAGTAGATCGAATCCACGTAAAGGCGCTTGGTAACCTCATAGACATTAAAGGTCTGCGTTTTAGCGGTATCACCCGAGCTCAGCGAGGATTCGAACGTCAGATACAAGCAGATCGAATCCCCGACAGGGGCCGTCCCGTAACGGTCTGTAGCCTCTTCATTGGAAGAATAAAACGAGGCTCCGCCGTACTGCCCGAGCCAGCCCGACTCGAAAGCCCCGTAAACGGGATCCTTCTTGGCGCCCATGCATCCGTAATACCAGTTGTAATTGGTGACTGTCATCGGAAGTGAATCCACCAACTGCAGGTAAGCATCGATACCGGAAACGGTATCCTCGAAAATTTGCATCTGCTGGTCATTGGGGATCAACGAACTGCCGACCGTGTTGTCCACTTTCGTACATGAAAACAGGGCGGCAAAAAGTGCGCAAAGGGAAATCCCGGCTACCGCTGCGTTACGACGTCTATTCATTTGCCAATATTTTACGATAGAACGCCTCGTATTGATCCAGATAAGCCGGCGTCGCCTTGTCCTGATACTCTAGAACCGGCTTGCCCTGCTCCTTAAGGCACCCGATCAGTTCATCCGACGGGGCCGCAGTTTCGCAGATTACCCCGTCGATGTAATTCATAACGAACTTCATCAGATTTTCGTATGTGGGATGCTCCAAAAGAGCGGTGTGTTTTTTTTCGACCCCTTCGCTGGCGATCTTTTGCCCAAATTTCGCATCGAGCTCCCCATCGAACCCATCATCATAGAGCGACATGACGATCTTGACGTTTTTGAAAACGGGGTCGTCGGCAAAGGTATTGCGCAAATAGACCGGGACAATCGCCGAGAACCAACCGTGCACATGCACGACATCAGGCACCCAACGCAGTTTTTTGACCGTTTCGAGCACACCCCGCGCAAAGAAAATCGCCCGTTCGTCATTGTCGGCGAAGAGACTTCCCTCTCCGTCGCACAACGTGAATTTACGCTGAAAGTAGTCCTCGTTGTCGATAAAATAGATCTGGACACGGGCCGAAGGGATCGACGCGACCTTGATAATCAACTGATGGTCGTTATCGTCGATGATCAGATTCATGCCCGAAAGGCGGATCACTTCGTGAAGCTGGTTCCGCCGCTCGTTGATAAGTCCGTAACGCGGCATGAAAGTGCGGATCTCATTACCTCTTTCCTGCATGCTTTGCGACAGAGTCCTGCACAGTGTAGACATATCATTTTCAGCAAGATATGGCGTTATCTCCTGACAGACATATAAAATTTTGCAGCTACTCATAAACGACTCCTTCTTATTTCTGCGGACAACGGGCCCGATTGCAAAGGTACGAATTTTTGATGATTAAACAAGCCGACCGGCGACAGGAACAATATGCCTGCGCCTGTAACAGCTTTTATCTCCACATGGTTTTCGACGTGGCGAAAAACGATTACAGAATCAACATCGCATCACCGTAAGTACCGAAACGGTACTTTTCCTCCTTAGCCACTTTGTAGGCCTCCATCAGCAGGTCGTAGCCGGCAAACGCGGACACCATCATCAACTGTGTGGAATAGGGCAAATGGAAGTTCGTGATCATGCAATTGGCCACGCTGAACTCGTAAGGACAGAAAATAAATTTATTGGTCCAGCCGTCGAACGGTTTGAGGAAACCCTCGGTCGAAACGGAACTCTCCATCGAGCGCATCACGGTGGTACCCACGGCGCAGACTTTACCGCCCGCCCGCTTGATTTGGTTCACCTTCTCGGCTGTCTCCTCGGGAATGACCACCTGTTCGGAGTCCATCTTGTGCTTGGTGAGGTCTTCGACATCGACCGTACGGAAATTCCCCAACCCGACATGCAGCGTCAGGAAAGCCATATCGACCCCTTTGATCTCAAGCCGTTTCATCAGGTGCTTGCTGAAATGCAGTCCTGCGGTCGGCGCGGCGACGGCACCCTCGTGCCGGGCGAAAATGGTCTGGTACCGCTCGTCGTCGATCGGCTCGACTTTCGACCTGATCCATTTGGGCAGCGGGGTTTCCCCCATCTTATAAAGGGTGGCTTTGAACTCGTCGTAATCACCGTCGAACAGGAAACGAAGCGTCCGGCCGCGCGAAGTAGTGTTGTCGATCACCTCGGCCACCAACAGGTCGTCATCTCCGAAATAAAGTTTGTTGCCGATGCGGATTTTACGGGCCGGATCGACCAGTACATCCCAAAGGCGCAAGTCGCGGTTCAATTCGCGCAGCAGGAAAATTTCGATTTCGGCGCCGGTCTTCTCCTTGTTACCGTAAAGACGGGCCGGAAAGACTTTCGTATCATTGAAGGTCAGCACATCCCCTTCATCGAAATAATCGATCACATTTTTAAAAACGGAGTGTTCGATCTTGCCGCTGGCCCGGTCGATCACCATCAGTCTCGATTCGTCGCGGTTTTCGGCCGGATATTTGGCCAGCATGTTAGGGGAAAAGCTGTAATTGTACTGCGAAAGTTTCATCGCTATTGGAAGATTTTAAAGGTTTGCAGACAAGTCAACGGGTTGCAGTCCGTCATTCGGCAATTCCTGCCGGAAGCTTTTTTGAACAGAAACAAGTAATTATTATACGCAAAATATTGCGTTTTGTTTCATCCGGAACCGATTTTTTCTACAATTTCCGAAAAACGATTTTTTTATTGAGCCCGGTTCAAACTCTTCTTCAATGCTATTTTACAGGCGAAACCGGGGATACGGACGGAGCGGACTGCGTGGGCGGAGCGGATGACAGCATGCGTTCAACCTCTTCGATCGTATAGAGGTCCTGCTCGGAAAACGCCCCGCTGCGGGTACGCCGCAGAGCCGTCAGATGGCCGCCGCAGGAGAGTTTCTCGCCCAGGTCCCGTGCGATCGAACGGATGTAGGTTCCTTTACTGCACCGGACACGCAACGTCACGTCCGGCAGGTCGATCCGTTCGGGTGCGATCTCATAAATATTGACCAATGCGCGACGCATCCTCACCTCTTCTCCTTCGCGGGCATATTCGTAGGCACGCCTGCCTTCGATCATCTTCGCAGAATAGACGGGCGGCTCCTGCAACTGTTCTCCTTCCATCTCCTGTAACGCGGCCAGGATCGACTTTTCGGTCACATGGCCGTAAGGATAGGTTTGATCGACGGGATGCTCCAGATCGTAACTCGGAGTGGTCGCACCGAGGCGAACGGTAGTCAGGTACTCTTTTTCTTCGGCCTGCAATTCATCGACACGCTTGGTCGCCCGGCCGATGCAGACGATCAGCACGCCCGTAGCGAGGGGATCGAGCGTCCCGGCATGTCCCACTTTAATTTTGCGGTGCCCCAGCCGACGCAGCAGTACGCGCATCTTGCGCACGACATCCGACGAAGTCCACCCGAGGGGCTTGTCCACAGGAAGCACGTATCCTTCCGGGAAGGGAAAATCAGGCATCAAAGGTTGTTTCACAACAATCTTTCGGATTAACGGTTATAATTCTCCGGGGTGCGGAAGCACCTAATTATACCGGAACTCAGATTACGCTGTACAGGATCGAAACGGTGCCGACAATCAGGCAATACACAGCGAAATAGATCAACTTGCCCTTCTTCACGATATTGATCATCCAACTGCAGGCAAACAGTCCGGAGAGAAAAGCGGTCACGAATCCCGCCGTCAGGGCAAGCGCTGAAATCCCGGTTTCGGAAGGGTGGAAGCCGCCTTTCATCAGGTCGAGCATCGCTTCGCCCAGAATCGGAATCAGCACCATCAGGAACGAAAAGCGGGCGACCTGGTCTTTCCGGTCGCCGAGCAGTAACCCGGTAGCGATCGTGGAGCCCGAACGTGAAAGGCCCGGGAGAATCGCGGCAAAAGCCTGGGCGACACCTATGATAAAAGCATCTTTGAATGAAATATTCTCTTTGAGCCGCGGCCGTGCATAATAAGCGAAAGCCAGCAGGATCGCCGTCAGGATCAGCGAGCAGCCGACCACGAGCAGGCCCGACGCGAACAACTCCTCGACCGAATCCTTGAAAAAGAGCCCGACAATTCCCACCGGAATCATCGAAAGCAGTATCTTAGAAATATAGATAGTCTCCGAATTCCATTTGAACCGGAAAAAACCGGCGATCAACTGCAACAATTCCCTGCGGAACACGACGATCGTACTGCAAACCGTAGCGGCATGCACCGCCACGGCAAACGTCAGGTTCTCTTCGCCCTGCAGGCCGAAAAGCGTGTTGAAAATCTGCAAATGCCCGGAACTGCTCACCGGCAGGAACTCAGTCAAACCCTGCACGAGACCGAGCACAATCGCTTCCCAAACTTCCATGCGCCGCTACTCCTTATTTTTAGGTTTCTTCATAATCGCGTAAATCTCGAAACCGAAACCCGCCAGCACCAATATCGGAGCCAGCGTAATCCGCCGGAAGTTGAACATAGCCTCGTTGAAAACGTTCGGGTCGTCGCTGCCGCCGCCGCTCATCAGGATGAAGCCGAGAATGATGATTCCCAGCCCGATCAGCATCAGTTTATAGTTGGCTACGGTCAGCGGCATTTCGCGCTGTTTCTCGGCCAGTGAAGCCGGAGCCTGTTTTTCTCTATTTTTCATGGTCATCGTTTTTTACGCAATATCAATAAATATGGATCTTGCTCGAACTCATCCGCAGGAATTTCCGTACAGCGAAAGCGGTAAAGAGCAGCGAAATAAGTACGCCGCCTGCCATCGTGCCGGCAAAAATCAGCGCGAGGTAGTTGTCGTCGCTGACGAATTTGATCTCGGGCAACCCTTCGTGCAGCCCCATCATCATCACGATCAGCATCGCCCACGCGATCAGTCCCGCATAAATGCCCTGCAGGATGCTGCGCGAAAGGAACGGCCGCATGATGAACCATTTGGTCGCCCCGACCAGCTTCATCGTATTGATGATATAGCGCTTCGAGAAGATCGTCACGCGAATCGTATTGTTGAGCAGGATCAACGCGATAATCAGCAGCGTACCGCCGAACAGCAGCAGGATCATATTGAACTTATTGATATTCTGCCCTATCTGTTCGAGCACACCGCGCTGGTAAACCACCTCGGCGACGCCCTCCCACTGCGACACCTCCTTTTCGAGCGCCGAGATCGTCTCCTTGTCCGACGCACCGGCATTCAGCCTCAATTCATACGAATCGGGCAGCGGATTCTGCTCGAGGAACTCGACGAAATCGTCGCCGAGGTATTCTTTGAACTCCTCGGCAGCGGCATCCTTGCCGATAAAATGTACTTCGCGCACGGCCTCGTTCGCCGAAAGTTTTTTCGACAACGCCTCTGAAGCCTCGGGCGTCACGTCGTCCCTGAGCATCACATAGACCGTCATGCTCTCCTCGAGGCGCTGCGTAGCCCCCATCGCACCGAGAATCAAGTACCCGACACTTCCCAACAGAAACAAAACCAGTGCGATACTGACCGTCGAAATGACATAGGCATTGCGGACTTTCCGCCGGATCCTCTTATTGTTGTCCATCGTTATCTTTGCGTTTTTTATAAGCCCGGTAACCCGCTGCGCCGGCCACCGCCGCCACTCCGCCCAACAACAACAGCGAAGAGATCAGCGTCAGCGAAGAGAGCAATTCGTAATGCGGCGCACGGAAGCGGAACTCGACCGTGTGGGTTCCGGCCGGCAACACCATGGCGCGCAGCACGTAGTCGGCGTGGAAATAAGGCGCTTCGACCCCGTCGAGATAAGCGGTCCATCCTTTCGGATAATAAATTTCCGAAAAAACCGCCACACCGGGGGCTGCGGCCGTATATTCATACCGTTGCAGGTTCACCCGGTATTCGGTCATCGCGATCCTCGCAGCCGAGTCGGCAGCCGGAGCCACGTTTTCCACCAGCGATGCGAACGGTTTGTCCACGACCGCCACGGTTTTGGTGTCCAGCCCTCCGAGCGCTGCAATTTCGGCATCGGGTCCGTCCACAAGGCGTACCGAATCGACAAACCAAGCCGCACCGTTGGCTCCGGGATTGAGTTGCGCCTCAGGAGTTCCGTCCTCACCCTGCACGATAACGTATTTCGTGTTGAGCATGTTGTACACGCCGATATCCATTTTTCCCAGATACCGCTCAATCAGATCCTGGTAACGGCGCAGTTTGGCCCCGTGGTATCCACCCACAGAACGGTGGAAGTAAGAGGTCGTCGCATCGTTGAACGGACTGACGGTCATGTTCAGCACGCGGAAACCCAACTCCTTGTCGGCCAATATTTGTTTGTCGGCTTCCGTCGGACGGATCGTATTATGACGCTCCTCTACGAATTTGTCGCGGCGCAGGTAACGCAGGTTCACCGGCACCATGTCGGCAGTCACCAACAGCGCCAGTACCAGCACGAAGCCCCCCCGTTTGATCTTCTGCCGGTAAAACAGCAACACCGTCCCGGCCGTCAGCAGCACGAACACCAATGAACGGAGCGCGTCGGCACGCATCAGCGACGCCCGCTCGGCACGCATCGCGGCAAAAACGTCATCGACCTGCTGACCGCCGAACATTTGGCTGTCCCCCTCGCCCGTAAACGACAGCAACGTACCGCCCAGCAACAGGAACAGCAAGGCGATACCGCCCACGGCGATCGTCGTATACTTCAATCCCTTGAACAGCTTCTCCCGAGGCACCTCCCCGCTCCACAGTTTCTGCAGTGTCAGCGCGGCGAGCAGCGGTACGCACCAGCCGACGATCACCAGGATCGTCGAAACCGTGCGGAACTTGTCGTACATCGGGAAATAATAATAGAACAACTCGGTGAACCACAT
This sequence comes from Alistipes indistinctus YIT 12060, assembly GCF_025144995.1. Lineage (NCBI taxonomy): Bacteria > Pseudomonadati > Bacteroidota > Bacteroidia > Bacteroidales > Rikenellaceae > Alistipes > Alistipes indistinctus. The sequence continues at coordinate 1,283,242 of NZ_CP102250.1, forward strand.
CAGGTTCTTTCCCCATGCCAGCAGGATCGCCAGCAACGCAATGACGACGATCCACACCGTCACCCGGCGGCGCAACAGGAACAAACCCAAAACGGCGAGGAAAAGCGCCACGGCACCCACATACATCGGCCCCGAGGTAATCGGTTGCGGTCCCCAGTAGGCAGGCAGGTGCGTAGCCATGTTGCGCGCACCGTATTTGGTAAGGGCCTGCGCAACTTCGCCGTCATCGCTGAAGCCCCCTTCGGAGCTGCCTCCGTAAAGATTCGGGATCAGCAGGTTCAGCGTCTCGCCTTTGCCGTAGCTCCAGGCCGTAGCGTATTCCAGGTCGAGCCCCTCTTTTCCCTCCATCGACGAAGAGGACGCTTTCAGTTCGCTGCCGCCGCGGATCGTATCCTTAGAATGCGTCTGGATATAATAGAGCATCCCCGCATTGCTGCCGACAGCCAGCACGCCGGCCAATACCAGCAATCCCGTCACCTTCGCGAAACGGGCGAGTATTTTCTCTTTATAAGCCCGGACCAACTCACTGATCCAGAACGCCGCAACGATCATCAGGAAATAATAGGTGATCTGCGGATGGTTCGCACCAATCATCAACGAACCGAAAAACGCGGTAAGCGCGGCGCCGGCCCACATATTGCGCCGATAAGCGTACCACACGCCGCCGAAAAGCATCGGCGCGAAAGCCAGCACCATCATTTTGGTCATGTGCCCGGCACCTATAATCACAAAAAAGTAGGTCGAAAAACCGTATGCCAACGACGGAATCAGGCCGATCCACGGATTGACCTTCATGCAAAGCAACATGCAGAAGAAAAAGGCCATCGCCAGGAAAATCAACGCCGCGGGCTGCCCGAGGAAATAGAAAGCCTTAGAGAGGGTTTTCACCACCGCACCGTCGTACTTCATATTGATCAGGTAGGCAGGCATCCCGGAGAACATGTTGCCCTCCCACTGCGGATCTTCGCCAAAAGCCTCGCGGTGCTGCAGGATATCCTCCGTCATGCCGTCGTACTGCAAGATATCGTGCTGAGAGAGCACCTTGCCCTCGAACTGCGGGGCAAAACAGAAGAGCGTGACTATCAAGAAAACGATCAGCGCAGCCAGGTAGGGCAGCGCCCGGACAATATTCCTTTTATGCTCCATGCAGCCGAAAAGTCTAAGATTGAAGTGCAAAGTAACAAAAAATTGTTGAGATAATCCACCGGCGGCTTTGCCAATTCGGAAAAAACGCTGATATTTGTACCTTCTATAAAATCACTTATGGCCACTTTAGAGGAGATACAGCAACCCATCGCCGACAAGGTCCGCCGCTACGAGACGTTCATCACGGAAATTCTCCACAGCGACAGCGGCTATGTCTCCTCGATCTGCAACTACATCCTCGCAAACCGCGGCAAACAGATGCGTCCGCTGCTGGTGCTGCTCTCGGCGGCCCTGCACGGTGAAATCGGCACGCGCAGCTACCTGGGCGCCTCGCTCGTCGAAATGCTGCATACCGCATCGCTGATCCATGACGACGTAGTGGACGAAGCCTTCGTACGGCGCGGCGCCCCGTCGGTCAATGCCCTGTGGCGCTCGCACACGGCCGTGCTCATCGGCGACTACATTTTCGCCCGCACCTACCATGTCTGCATGGAGCAGGGGGGCGACGACATGCTCTCCGAAGCGACCCGTTCGGTACACGAGATGAGCGAAGGCGAACTGACCCAGACCGAACTGTCGGAAAGCCTGCGCATGACACGCGAACTCTACCTCGACATCATCTACAAAAAAACCGCATCGCTGTTGGCGGCATGCGGGGCTATCGGTGCCATTTCGGTCAACGCAACGCCCGAACAGATCAAAGCGATGCGCGACTTCGGCACGAACCTCGGCATCGCGTTCCAGATCAAGGACGACATCCTCGACTTCTCGCCGATGGAGGTGACCGGCAAACCGATGTGCGGCGACATGCGCGAGCGCAAGATTACGCTGCCGCTACTCTACGTCCTCGAAAACAGCTCCGAAGCCGAACACGGCAAACTGATCGGCAAACTCAGCGACATCCGCCAGCGGCCCGCCAACGTCGATTACCTCGCACGCACGGTACGCGAACGGGGCGGACTCGAACATGCCGCGACGGTGATGACCCAATACCGCGACAAAGCGCTTACCTCGCTGGAGAATTATCCCGAATCGCCGGTACGCGAAAGCATGCGGCGGTTCGCCGACTTCGTTCTGGAGCGCAACAAATAAATCCGCCCAGGCCGTCGCCCGGCATACTCCGGTCCCATACGTTATATTTCCATCGCACATTTCCCCGATTCGGGAACCACGCGGGGCTTTTTCCGGAAAAAGTTGTATTTTTGCGTTCTGTTAACGAGAATCCCTCTATCAATTTCTACACACTGCCATGTTTGAAAATCTAACGGACAAGCTCGAACGGTCGTTTCAAATCCTCAAGGGAGAGGGCCGGATCACCGAAATCAACGTTGCCGAAAGCCTCAAGGAGATCCGGCGCGCACTGATCGACGCCGACGTCAACTACAAGGTCGCCAAAAATTTCACCGACGAGGTAAAAACCAAGGCGCTGGGCCAGGATGTCCTCAAATCGGTGAAGCCGGGCCAGATGATGACCAAGATCGTGCGCGACGAACTGGCCGCACTGATGGGAGGCACGATGACCGACATCACCTTAGAAGGCAACCCCGCGGTAATCCTGATCGCAGGCTTGCAGGGTTCGGGTAAAACCACCTTCTCGGGCAAACTCGCCAACTTGATCAAGAGCAAAAAAGGCCGCCAGGTTTTGTTGGTTGCGGGCGACGTTTACCGTCCTGCCGCTATCGAGCAGCTAAAGATTCTGGGGCAGCAGATCGGCGTGGAGGTCTACACCGAAGAGGGAAACCAAAACCCGGTACAGATTGCCGAGAATGCGATCAAGTACGCCCGGACGAACCACCTCAACACGGTAATCGTCGATACGGCCGGACGTCTGGCCGTAGATGAACAGATGATGCAGGAGATCACGGCCATCAAGGCTGCCGTCAAACCGGGCGAAACGCTCTTCGTGGTCGATTCGATGACCGGTCAGGACGCAGTCAATACGGCCAAGGAGTTCAACGACCGTCTCGATTTCGACGGCGTCGTACTGACCAAACTCGACGGCGACACCCGCGGCGGTGCAGCCATCTCGATTCGCGCGGTAGTCAACAAGCCGCTCAAGTTCATCAGCTCGGGCGAAAAGATGGATGCGCTGCAGGTGTTCCATCCCGAGCGTATGGCCGACCGTATCCTCGGCATGGGCGACATCGTGTCGTTGGTCGAAAAAGCTCAGGAACAATACGACGAGGAGGAGGCGCGCCGGCTGAAGAAAAAGCTGGTCAAAAACCAGTTCGACTTCAACGACTTCCTCACGCAGATCAGCCAGATCAAAAAGATGGGTAACCTCAAAGACCTGGCGGGAATGATCCCCGGCGTGGGCAAGATGCTCAAAAACGTCGAGATCAACGACGACGTATTCAAACAGACCGAAGCGATCATCCACTCGATGACCCCGGCCGAACGCGCAGATCCGTCGATCATCAACGGCAGCCGGCGCCAGCGCATTGCGACGGGCAGCGGTACGACGATGCAGGACGTGAACCGCCTGCTCAAACAGTTCGAGGACACGCGCAAAGTGATGAAAAGCGTTGCCGGAGGCATGCCTAAGATGCCCAAAGGATTTAATCCGAGGGGCTTCAAACGATAAAACGCAGACCCGGCGAAAACGGCACGTCACCCGTTCAGCCAACCGCCGCTTTCAAAACGACGCAGGTAACACTCTATCATCCTTGCGGTTGCGGACCGTTTCCGACTGCAAACCGGACCGGGCCACAGCCATTGTAAGACCAACGTATATATCGCATATAAAATCAACGACAACATAAAATCACTGATATGACTATCATAGACGGGAAAGAGGTCGCAGCCAAACTGCGCAAGGAGATCGCCGCCGAGGTGGAAGCCTGGGTGGCCTCAGGACACCGCGCACCTCATCTGGTCGCCATCCTGGTCGGCAACGACGGAGCGAGCCAGACTTACGTGGGCCACAAGGAGAAATGCTGCGCCGAAGTGGGCTTCCGTTCGACGGTGCTGCGCCTCGACGAAGCGATCAGCGAAGCTTACCTGCTCGGAGAAATCGCCAAACTGAACAACGATCCCGACGTGGACGGATTCATCGTACAATTGCCCCTGCCGAAACACATCTCGGAACAAAAAGTGATCGAAGCGATTAACCCTCGCAAAGACGTGGACGGTTTCCATCCGGTCAACACCGGACGCATGATCTCGGGCCTGCCCTCGTACCTGCCCGCCACGCCGGACGGCATCCTCGAGCTGCTCAAACACTACGATATCGAAACCTCAGGCAAGAACTGCGTCGTTATCGGCCGCAGCAACATAGTCGGCCGTCCGATCGCAAACCTGCTCTCGCAAAAAGGTTGGGACTGCACCGTTACGATGTGCCACAGCCGCACCAAAAACCTGAAGGAGGTGGTCCGTGAAGCGGACATTATCATCGCGGCGCTCGGACAGGCCGAATTCGTCACGGCCGATATGGTCAAAGACGGGGCGGTGATCGTCGATGTCGGTATCACACGCGTCAAAAGCGACAAGACCAAATCGGGCTGGAAACTGCTCGGCGATGTCAAATTCGATGAAGTCGCGCCCAAGTGCAGCTACATCACCCCGGTACCGGGCGGCGTCGGTCCGATGACGATCATCTCACTGATGAAAAACACGCTGAAAGCGGCCCGCAAGGAAGTCTACAAAGACTAACCTCTTCCGGCATACCGGCACATCGTTTCGGTACCGGCCACGTGGAAGACTCGTAAACACATGGATGTAAGAACGATACACAAACAATCAGCAATCGGAAATCTTGATACAACGTGAAGTTTTTCGAGAAATTCTTTTACTAATAGTGCAACAAGTTGGTAATTTGACTTGTTGCACTATTGGCATTTTATCTTACGGACGCTTTCCCGTCACGGTAATGGAATAAATTCCCACATTGCCCTTTTTATATTTTTGAATGGTCGTTTTATCCAGATGTTCATTCAGCACGTCGTTCGGAATCGCAATCGTCTTGGTTCGCACAACCGCAATATCGACCAATCCGGCCCGCGCTATTTCGCGGAGATAATCCTCCCGTTGAATAGCACTCGCAATGCATCCCGCATACATCGCAGCATTGTCTGTAAATTCCTGAGGGAACAGCCCATCCAAAACAACATCCGAGATACAGAAACGGGCACCCGGCTTCAAAACCCGATATATCTCTTTAAAAATCCGATCCTTGCGCGGCAATAAATTGAGCACACAATTGCTCACGATCACATCGGCCATCGCATCGGGTAACGGCATATTTTCAATGTCGCCTTCTAAAAATTCCACATTCGTAAAACCTCGTCGTTGCGCATTTTCCCTTGCTTTAAGCAACATGTTCGGCGCAAAATCCACCCCGATAACTCTGCCCGTTGTTCCAACCTCTTCGCGTGCAATAAAACAGTCGTTGCCGGCACCGGCCCCAAGATCGACGACTGTGTCGCCGGGCTTGATTCCGGCATATTGAGTAGGCAGGCCGCACCCCACTCCCAAATCCGCATCCGGCTCGTAACCATTAAGTTTACTGTAATCCTCGCTCATAATCGTAAAGACTTTTGGCGACGGGACTGCAGGATTACAACAACATTTCTTCATCGACTCCGCATTCTTAACTAAAGCGAGCTCATTATAGCGCTGCTTTACCAACTTCTTTTTGTCATCTTCGTACCTCATAATCCAATGTACTAATTCGTTAATTTACGAACAACAATAATACAAAACACTTGCGATTCGGAGCAGTCATTGGTGAGTAAACCATTTGCACGCTCCCTGCGCCCTTTAACTATAATCGTTTTGCAGCTGACATTCGAACGGCCTGAGAAAGATTCCGTTTCCCTGTCTTTATCCCGTAAAGGATAGAAAATAAAGCCGCCTGTTTTTCTGCAATTCGGTTATTCAAATAAATCATTAAGGCATTGTCGGGCCTTAGCCCAATTATCCTTGTTAATACAATATTTAACCATCGGCGGAGTAACTTCGCCTTGAATAAGTCCGGCATCTTTCAGTTCATTAAGATGCTGGGACAAAGTACTTTTAGCAACAGGTAAAATTTCCGACATATCACCATGATAACAACACGCTTGTTTGGAAAGCATTTGCAAAATGGCGACACGTACGGGATGTCCCAATGCTTTGGCATACCTGGCCGTCTGTTTCTGTTTGTCCGTAATCGCTTTTTTTGTCATCACCCTTCCCTCTGTTCGCAAATATACGAATAATGTTAACCCAATGCCTCGTCGCATTGCAAAATATCACAAAACACAATCACACTATCCTTTACGCTAACCCGAAGCGTACAGCCGCCGCTTCCCCAAAGAGTCCGGACCGTGTCGCGGTACCCCGGCTTTTAAACTTACAGGAAGCTTACCTGGTTGCTCCTGCACGCTTCCCGAATCTTCCGCAGGTTTCCAAGGCCGGGTTATTTCCTCAATTTTCGAAAAAAGCTGCTGACCAACTCCCCGCATTCGGCTTCGAGTATCCCTCCCCGTACCGTTGTTTTCGGGTGGAACACGGCCTGAGAGACCGTCGAAACGCCGCGTTTGGGATCGGCGGCCCCGTAAATCACGCTACCGACCTGCGACCAATAGCACGCGCCGGCACACATAACGCACGGTTCAACCGTTACATACAGACGGCACTCGGACAGGTATTTGCCCCCGACCGAAGCGGTGGCCGCCGTAATCGCCTGCATCTCGGCATGCGCCGTAGGATCGTTCAGCGTTTCGACCAGGTTGTGTCCGCGACCGACTATCCGATCGCCCCAAACCACCACGGCTCCGATCGGAACCTCTCCCAAATCGAACGCCCTGCGTGCCTCGGCAAGCGCCTGGCGCATGAAAAAATCGTCTTTGTTTTGTATTTCGTTCATTAGAAATTTATACCTTTGAAACTTGTTTGGAACGGCTAAATGGTTCGGTCTATTTTTTTTACGTTCGAGCCGGAATGACAAAAATATAAAATTTCCGATATAATGTACAGAACCCACACCTGCGGCGAACTCCGCAACACGAACCTCTCACAACAAGTCACCCTCTCGGGTTGGGTGCAGAAAGTGCGCAACCTCGGCGCAATGACCTTCATCGACATCCGTGACCGCTACGGCATCACGCAATTGGTAGTCGACGAGCACTCGCCCGCCGAACTGAAAGAGACCGCCGACAAACTGGGCCGCGAGTTCGTGATCCAGGCGACCGGCAAAGTGGTGGAACGGGCTTCGAAGAATACGAAAATCCCCACCGGTGAAGTCGAAGTGGTTCTCGATTCGCTGAAAGTCCTGAACGCTGCGCAGACACCGCCCTTCACGATCGAAGACAACAGCGACGGCGGCGATGACCTGCGGATGCGCTACCGCTTCCTCGACCTGCGCCGCAACCCGCTCAAAAACGCAATGATCCTGCGCCATAAAATCGCACAGGCGACCCGCAACTACCTCGACGAAAAGAACTTCCTCGAGATCGAAACGCCCTACTTGATCAAATCGACTCCGGAAGGCGCCCGCGACTTCGTCGTGCCCTCACGCATGAATCCGGGGCAGTTCTACGCGCTGCCGCAATCGCCGCAAACGTTCAAGCAGCTGCTGATGGTCTCGGGCTACGACCGTTATTTCCAAATCGTGCGCTGCTTCCGCGACGAGGACCTGCGGGCCGACCGTCAGCCCGAATTCACACAGATCGACTGCGAGATGTCGTTCGTCGATCGCGACGACGTGCTGGAGCTGTTCGAAGGAATGGCCAAATACCTGTTCAAAAACATTCTCGGCATCAACATGACCGAACAGTTCCCGCGTATGACGTGGGCCGACGCAATGGAACTCTACGGTTCGGATAAGCCCGACATCCGCTTCGGAATGACATTCAACGATATCACCTCGCTGGCACAGGGTAAAGGTTTCGGCGTATTCGACTCGGCCGAATATATCGGCGCCATCTGTGCTGAAGGATGCGCCACATATACCCGCAAACAGATCGACGAACTGACCGAATTTGTAAAACGTCCGCAGATCGGTGCGAAAGGAATGGTTTACGTCCGTTGCGAAGCCGACGGGTCGTTCAAATCGAGCGTCGATAAATTCTACTCGCAAAGCGACCTGAGTGCCTGGGCTGCCAAATGCGGCGCCAAACCGGGCGACCTGTTGCTGCTCCTTTCCGGGACGCGCAAGCAGACCCTCAGCGCACTGTGCGAGCTTCGTCTCGAAATGGGTTCGCGCTTGGGGCTTCGCGACCATGCGAAATTTGCGCCGCTGTGGGTGGTCGATTTCCCCCTGCTGGAGTGGGACGATGAGACACAGCGTTTTTACGCCATGCACCATCCGTTCACCTCGCCGAAATTCGAGGACCTCGGCCTGTTCGACACCGATCCGGGCAAGGTACGGGCCAATGCTTACGACTTCGTAGTAAACGGAGTCGAAGTGGGAGGCGGTTCGATCCGTATTTTCGACTCGGAATTACAGCACAAGATGTTCGAAGTACTCGGCTTCAGCGACGAATTGGCCGAAGAACAGTTCGGATTCCTGATGAATGCGTTCAAATACGGCGCACCGCCCCACGGCGGCATCGCTTTCGGCTTCGACCGCCTTTGTGCATTGTTCGGCGGCGCCGATTCGATCCGCGATTACATCGCCTTCCCGAAGAACAATTCGGGCCGCGACATGATGATCGACTCCCCGTCGGAAATCTCGGACGAACAGCTCAAAGAGCTTGCGATCGCGGTAAAAAAATAGGCATCCGCTATTTTTTATCGCTTTTTGCAACCGAAAAATTTGGAGGTAAAAATATTTTGCTTATCTTTGCACTCGCAATCAGGAACAAGGATTGCAGCAAAGAAGGGAGCTTAGCTCAGTTGGTTCAGAGCGTCTGCCTTACAAGCAGAGGGTCGGGGGTTCGAATCCCTCAGCTCCCACAGGATAAAAGTAAAAAAGCCGCTTTTGAGCGGCTTTTTTACTTTTATCCATTTCCCCTTCATGACGGCAAACAAACAATTGTAAAGCCCCTATCGTTCCCACAAACAAATCCCCCAGTCAGCTGCAACCGACTTCTTTGCTATTCTATTAAACAACGACCTTACGCAACCGATATCCTTATATCGGTCATTCCGTCAGGGATAATCAAAAAATTATTGTATATTGGAGTGTGTTCCACTGCCAATTACAGAAAATAACAACTGACAAACGAAGCGGTATGTCCAAAAACATTGTCATCACCCCTTGGCACTGCCTGGCCACGGCATTAGGATGGTTACTCATCGTTCCTGCCGCATTTTCGCAAAACCCGACAACAGGATTTCATTTACAAATCGGTCGACGGACACGACATTCGCGCAACCCTCTATCTTCCCGAACCGCAAGGAGCATACCCCGTTTTGATCTATTTTCACGGAGGGTCGTTTACATTCGGGAACCGCGAACAAGGATTGGAGCAGGTTCTTAAAGAAAAATTACTGGCGAATAACATAGCGATCGTATCGGCCGATTACCGACTGGCACCGGAAACCAAACTCGGAGAGATCATGCAAGAAAGCGGAATTCAATATCTGACCGGATCGTTTTATTTCTACAAAAGCAATTCAACCGGTAGATCATACGCGGTCACTGCCCAGAGGAACGCTGCTGCACATTTGCAGCAGCGTTTATTTTTGCTTCCCGGGACAACGATCTACAAATACAATCCCTGTAAAATCAGACGGTTCGCATTATCGATCACGCTCTGTTCCAGTGAAGCCAGATAAATTTGGGTGGTCTGCTCCGACCGGTGACCCAGCCCTTCGCTGATGATCGTAACGGGAATCTGCATCTTACGGGCAACGGTCGCCCAGGTATGGCGGGCGACATAAGAAGACAGATGGCATTCGAGGCCGAGCAGGGCGGAAAGCTCTTTCAAGTGTTTGTTGTAGTAACTCAGTGCACTGCGATAACTAAGATACGCACGGCCCGGATCCAAAGAGCCAATAATCGGGAACAGGTATCCCGAGCAGGCCAGTGGCGCATACTGCGCAATAATCCGCTGCATGCATTCCTCCACCCGGATATGCAGCAATTGCCCGGTTTTCCGGCGGGCATAGGTCAATAGGCCGCCGTGGACATCGGATTTACGCAGATAGGCCATATCGACAAAGGCCATTCCCCGGCAATAAAAACTGAACAGGAAAAGATCACGTGCAAAACAGAGCGATGGGCGGCCTGAGAGATCGAGTTGCTGTAACCGCACCACGGTCCCTTCATCGACCGCCCGTTTCCGGGTCTTCTCGATACCTGTATACACATACTTGAACGGGGTGGACGGAGATACAAGTCCTCTCTCGACCGCCTTGTTATATACCGAGCGCAAAATGCGCATATAGAACGAAACGGTATTGCGGGTGACGGAACGCCGTTTAAGCCACGACTCGTAATCGCAAATGAGTTCGGACGTAACCGACCGCAGGGGAATATCCCGTCCGCAACGGTAAAGGGAAAAACTGTTGCGGGCCCGCTGATAGTTCTGGGCCGTACCGTCACGCCCCACCGTCTGCAACCACGCAATCTGGACATCGAGAAAAGAAAAAAGTGTTACGGACCGGTGTCTTTCTACAACATTTCGGAAACTTGCGTTTTTACCTGTCTTCATCGTTTTGACAATATTAGATAAGATTTCGCCAAAAGTAAACCACATATTTTTCCCGCATAAATTTTCAATGTTCCCAAGCCTGCAAGACAAAATCGAACCCTACCTCAAAAGGGGGACGGCTCTTTTCTTTCTTTGCGCTATGCAATCTCCGCCTATCTCACACTAACCCAATAAGATTATGAATAAAAAGATTCTCTACGCCGTTGCAGCGTGCACGGTACTGTTCTCCTCATGCGGCGGGGCGAACGGCAAACCCAGTACAGCAGACGCCAATGCCATCATCGAGTACAACAACACCTCTTTGGAAGTCCTCAAGTCGCTCTATTCCGAACGGGAAACGAACAACGTTCTGGAGTACATGGAGAAACACGGCAAAACCCTGTTCGCCCCGGTCATCGTTAGCAAAATCGGCGTCGCCCGGGATACGGCCCAAATGACGGCTCCCGGGGATTGCTTTTCTTCCGGCGTGCGCGACAGCTTGAAAACCAACTACTCGGCCTATTTTACCGCCGGCGAAAAATTCTTCGCCAATTACGACGCTCCAGGACGACAACTGGGCCAAAGGCAACCTGTTGCTGGAAGAGAACAAACAATTGATGCTCCAAATGACAGAAGCCAGAACCCAGATATATTCGATCATCTCACCGTTGGCCGACCAGGCCGAAGCGGGCTATACCGATCCCGAACAGAAGATCGAGGCGGCCAAGACACTTTCGGCACAGGAAGGCGGTCACCAAATGGATCTGTATAAACGCTTCCTCGACGACGCCAATGAATTTCTCGGGCTGCTTCGCAAGGACAAACACGAAGGGAAGTACACCGAAAAAGGTTTCGAGGCACTGAGCAGCCAGTACAACTGCACCATTTCGAGCTATAACTATTTCGCGGACTAACCCTGCATCGGATGATTCCGCCCCGGTCGCGGCAAAACACCTTGCAGTATCCTGCAAGGTGTTTCCGTTTAATTTCGTACCTTGCATTCTCCGGCAGGGCCCGCGACAATACGGCAACCGATAAAAAACGCAACGATGGCACACGGACATGCACACACACACGAGCACGGACATGCGCACGGACACGCTCTTCCCGCGCCCGAACAGGTAAACAAAGCCTTTATCATCGGCATCGCGCTCAATCTCATTTTCGTACTGGTCGAAGCGGCCGCAGGCTTTTGGTACGACTCGCTCGCGCTGCTTTCCGACGCCGGACACAACCTCAGCGACGTCATCAGCCTGGTACTGGCTCTGCTCGCTTTCCGGATGGCCAAGGTGAAACCCAACAGCCGCTACACTTATGGCTACAAGAAAAGCACGGTACTCGTTTCGCTGCTCAATGCCATCATCCTGCTCGTAGCGGTAGGGATCATCCTGGCCGAAAGCATCGAGAAGCTGCGCAATCCGCAGCCGATCGCCGGCGGGGTAATCGCCTGGGTCGCGGGCGTGGGGATCCTGATCAACGCGTTCACCGCCTTCCTGTTCCTCAAGGATAAAGAGCGTGACCTGAACATCAAGGGCGCTTACCTTCACCTGATGGCCGACGCCCTGGTATCGGTCGGCGTCGTGATTTCGGGAGTGATCATCAGCTACACGCACTGGTACATCATCGATCCGATCATCGGCATTGCGATTGCCATCGTCATCCTCGTATCGACCTGGAACCTGCTGCGCGACAGCCTGCGCTTGTCACTGGACGGGGTCCCCGCAGGCATCTCCGCGGAAAAGATACGCAAACTCCTATTGCAGGTAGACGGGGTACGGGAAATACACCACCTCCATATCTGGGCGCTCAGTACGACCCAGAACGCCCTCACCGCCCATGTGGTCGTCGCGTCGCTGGAGGACGGAGAAGCGGTAAAAAACCGAATCAAAGAGATTTTGTCCGAAGAACATATCCCGCATGCCACGCTGGAACTGGAAACGGTCGCCGAATGCTGTACCGACCGCACCGATTGAATCCGGCAGGGAATTTGCGCATCCATATTCAAATCCGACACAGGACACAAGGCAGGTAAATGCCTTGCACCCAATATCAAAAGAGCCCTGCCGGCGTTCTTTCGGAAACGACGACCGGCATGCCGGCAAAACCACCTGACACATGAAACGAATCGCCATCCTTTCCGCCAGCGTTCGCACCGGACGGCTCAGCCACCGGGTTGCGCTCTACCTGGAAAACTACTTCAGACAAAACGCACTCGCCGACACCGAGCTGCTCGACCTGAAAGCCTACGATTTCCCGCTTTTCCACGAACGACTGGCCATGCAGGAACACCCTTCGGACAAGCTGATCGACTTCACCAACCGTTTCAACGACGCCGACGGACTGATCATCGTCTCGCCGGTTTACAACGCAAGCTACCCCGCCGCGCTGAAAAACGTTATCGACCTCTACTACAAAGAGTGGAAGCACAAACCGGTCGGCATCGTATCGGTCACCTCGGGGAAAGTACCCGGCATTGCCACCGTACAACAACTGCAGGTACTGTTGCTCAAACTCGGTGCGCTGGTGGCTCCGGACCTTACGACCGTCATCAATGCCGGATCGGAATTCAACAAGCAGGGCGAACCCCGCTCGGCAGAACAGGCATCCGCCCTGATACTCCCGATGCTTAACGACTTGCTCTGGCTGACGGACAAGAACTAAACGCATCCCGGATCCGAATCGAGAAGAGCCCTGCTTTCCTGCAGGTCTGTTTCCCTGAACCGCCCCGCGTTATGGGCACCCGGAAACTTTCGGCGCGGCCCCGCATACTCCCATCGGAATAGAGACCGGCATTTCGCAACGCGAACGAAACCCGAGCCAGACTATGTGCGAAAATAAATAAGCACAAGGAACATCCGAATTTGGACGGGAGGTCGGATTTCGTGTCAAAGATTGCTTTTTTGCACCAAAATACCGTCCGGCAATAAGCTCCGTACACCGAAATACGAAAGATTATCATTATCTTCGGGACATGACCGACAAACTGACAAAACAGCTGTTCTTACTATTGGCGGCGGGATTGCCGCTTGCATCCCACGCTTCCCCGCCCGAAACCGGGCCACAGCCGATACCTCTTTACGGCGAAAATACACCGGCGGAGAGCAATGGAATGTCCCGCGAGGGCGTGACCCTGACCGCAGACATTCTGACCGGAGCCGCCGATGCCGACTACTTCCTGCTGAAACCCGATCCGGATAAAACCAGCGGCATGGCTGTCGTGATTTGCCCGGGCGGCGGATACGGTTGCACATGCTACGGTTACGAAGGGCTCGGCCCGGCCGAGTGGCTTCGCGAACAAGGTATTTTGGCGGTAGTGCTGCGCTACCGCGTACCGAACGGCCACGGCTCGATTCCTCTGGCCGATGCGGAACAGGCCCTGCGGACGGTGCGCAGTCATGCTGCCGAATGGGGCGTCAATCCGTCACGCATCGGCGTCATGGGCTTTTCGGCAGGGGGACACCTCGCCGCAACCGCATCGACACTGCTCACCGATCCCGATACGCGACCCGATTTTACAATCCTGTTCTACCCGGTCATCACGATGGATCCCCAATGGACACACGGAGGTTCCCGAAAAAACCTGCTCGGAGCGAATCCCTCCGAATCGGCAACAGAACGGTACAGCGCGGAAAAGCAGGTAACGGACGCAACGCCGCCGGCCTTTATCGCAGTGAGCAACGAGGACAGAGCGGTCTCGCCGGTAAACAGCGTTCTCTACTACGAAGCATTGCACAAACACCGTATACCTGCCGAATTGCACATATTTCCGGAAGGCCCGCACGGTTTCGGGTTGAAAACGGATTTTCCCTACCACGACGAAATGGTTGCGTCGCTGGCCCGTTGGCTGCGCGAAATCAATGCCGGAAAATTTAGCGCCGTACGCTGACCGCTCCAAGCCGGACAACGATTATCCGGCCACGATCGACATATTCCGGGAGTGTCCATCCCCTTCCCCGTTGTTACTTTCGGGACAAAACCCCGTTATAGCAATAAAACAGCCGCGCTAAGGACAAACTGTACTGGACGTTATAACCTTTATAAAATATCCAACCCATTCCTCCGGCCTCTCCCTTCGGGGCAATATAAAAGAGATGCAGTAAGTTTATTTAATTCACCGGAACGGGAGGCCATGTAAATGGTCTCCCGTTCTCATTATCGGTGATCGCCGACGATGCCAGCAAGGTGAGTCATAAATTGCAGGGTTATCATATTCCAAGGGGTCACGCCGTCGGAGCCGTACCTGACAAGCGTTTCACCCCGCCGGATTACAGTCAATCCGCTCAGGATGAACCATCAATCGAATTGCATCTGAAACCGGGAATCGTGGCCGACGGCGTTACTCCAGCAACGCTATACCAAACGCGGCCATGGTCGCCGCCCCCTGGTCGAGGGCTTCTTCCCTGGGATTGAATGTTCCCGTATGCAGTCCTCCGCCCGACGTTCCGTCGGGACCGGCTGTACCGAGCCGGAAAAAGAGGCTCGGATAGCGCTCCGTATAATAACCGAAATCCTCGGCCGTCATCCGCAGGTCGAGCGGGATGATTCGTTCGTCGCCCCACATTTCGGCTGCGATCCGTTGCGCCCGGCGGGTCAGCTCCGGATCATTCACGACGCAGGGATAACCGTCGGCAATATCCACGTCGGCCTCTACCCCGTAAGCGGCGGTAACTCCCGCCGAAATTTCGCGGATGCGCCGCTTGCCCTCTGCACGCCATACCTCGTCCATCGTCCGGAACGTCCCTTCGAGACGTACTTCCGACGGAATGATATTCGTCGCCCCGTCGGCAATCACTCGCCCGAACGACAGCACCGAAGGAACCCGGCTGTCGATATTGCGGCTGACCACCTGTTGCAAAGCGGTAATCAGCGCTGCGGCGGCCACCACCGGATCGTTCAGGTTGTGCGGCAGTGCACCGTGCCCGCCACGGCCGCGTACCGTAATGCGCACTTCATCGCCGGAAGCCATGTATTTGCCCGGACGGAACCCGAGCTGTCCGAGCGGAATCTCGGCGCCCACATGCTCGCCCACCACAGCCTGCACCCGGTAATCACGGAAAGGGTCTTCGGCCAGCACAAGGCTCGCCCCGCCGGGATCCACCTCTTCACCCGGCTGAAAAAGGCCGAATACGGTCCCGTCGATTTCACTCCGGCGACGGTTGAGCAGGATCAAAGCTCCCAGCAGGCAGGCAGTATGCATATCATGCCCGCAGGCATGCATCACCCCTTCGTTACGCGAAGCGAACGGCAATCCGGTCTGCTCGCGGATCGGGAGCGCATCCATATCGGCCCGCAATACCACGCACCGCGACAAATCTCCCCGTCCTTCGATCTTAGCCAGGATACCCGTTCCGGCAATCGGACGAAATGAAATCCCTTCGGCGGCAAGCTGCCCGGACACGTAACGGGCCGTTTCATGCTCGGCGAACGATAATTCGGGATGTTCATGGATCGCCCGGCGGAATGTAACGGTTCTCCCGTGTAACTCCCGGGCCTCGGCTTTCAACTCTTCGAACTGCTGACGGGTCATATCTTCGGATTTTACAATCTATTTCTCAGGACTGAATATATTGACGGATCAGTTTGCGCAACAGCTCGACCGGCATATTCCTGCGCCGCGCGTACGTTTCCAGTTGCTCCGCATCGATTTGTCCGACGGAAAAATTCCGAGCTTCGGCGGATGCAAAGATCAAACCGCAGGCAGCGGGAGCAGGTTCCATGTCGAAATTTTCGTTCAGGCGCATACCTATCGCGGCTGGCACACCGAGCAACCTGAAGACGGTCTCCCGGTACGAACGGTCAGGGCAGGACGGAATGCCGAACGCCGGACGGATGCCGGGATAGTCGCCCGCCAATAACTCCTCCGTACTCAGTTGCCCTTCCTGTTCGATCCCCCACAAATGGATGCGTGCGTAACGGTGCAACTCTTCCGCGAATGCCTCGCACAGCCGGCCGGCGAGCAGTTCGGCCAATTTGGCCCGGGATTCGCTGCCCTCTTCCCGGCAACGGGTTATCCAAGTTGCCAATCCGTCGCCGAGTGTCAACGCATACAAGCCGACACAATCGGGCGCATCGCCGTCTACCGGCGCTACGAAATCGGCCAGCGAGAGATTGACCGCCTGAGAGGTCTGTTGGTTGCGCAACTGCGGCAGGCGGTGAAGCTCCCGGGTGCATGCCGTATCTTCATACAGCACGATATCGTCGCCGTCCCGCCGGGCCGGATAGAGTGCCACTATCCCGCGGGCATGCAGCACCCCGCTTTCCGTTACTTCATCCAGCAATTGCCGTGCGTCGTCATAAAGCTGCCGCGCCTGAACTCCCTTCACGGGATCGTCCAGCAAATCGGGATAACGGCCCGGCAGACCGGCCAATCCGAAGAAATAACTCCAGTTGATCAACGGCACGAGCCGTTTCAGGTCGTAATCGGCAAATACCTCCCGTCCTGTTTTGGCAGGGAGCCGTACCGTGCCAAAATCGGGTTTCAGCGCATGTGCACGCGCTTCGGACAACGTACGGAAAGGCTTATTCTTGGCCCGGTCGGCATACTCCTCACGCAATGCCATCTGCTCCATCTGCACGTCGATCAGAAACATATCCTTCTCTGGCGATGCGATCCGCCGCAAAGCCCGCCAGGTTGCAACAGGTTCTCCGCCGTACAGGACCGCCCCGGCGCCATACTGCGGAGCGAGCCCCACTGCCGTCTGCAGGGCCGAAGCGGCAGGTCCGCCGACCAGAAACGGAATTTGCAACCCCTGTTTCTGCGCGACAGCCAACAGGAAAGCGATCTGCCCGACTCCCCGGGCAGACACTCCGCGCAATAACACAGCGTCAAACCGGTTCGTATCGCCAACGACGCCAGGAACAGTCGTTTCAGGGGATTTATCTGTGCTTCCCGCCGTCTTTCCGGTCATTGCCGCACCGGTTTCCGGCAGATTCAGGCAACGTTCGATAATCCGACGCGGCTCCCGCACCAATCCCATATCTTCGACCCGGCACCCCGAAACGAGCAGCAAGGTTTTCAGCGCCGCGCGCCCGGGATCGTAACCGTCATCGCCCACGGTCGCCATCAGAACGCGCCCCCATCCTCTGGAACACGCTGCAACTCCGTCTGGCAAAGCTCCGGTCACCACCGATATTCCTCGTTCCAGCAATGCAAACGGAATCGTTCCCGCTCTGTACAACTCCCCGAGGCCGGCAAGCGGTTCCAACCAGAGGGGAGTAAGCCCCGTAGCCGTTTCCTTCGCATAACCAATGCTATCACCGGCACCTCCAGTTTCAGTTCCACCATCCTGCCCGGACCCTTCACCCGGCACTGTAACAGCAGTACGATCTTTCAAATCCCGGAACAGCGACCGCAACCGCTCCGCCTCGGGATTATGCCCCAAAACATAATCGGTCAAAGCCGCGACCGAAGCGGCATCACTTCCCGCAATCGCTTTTTCGCACAATCCGAGCAACTCCTCCGGAATCTCTTCGACCGATCGCAATGCATCCTCATCGGCAAAAGCCAGATCGAGCCCGGCCTCAGCCGCACGGCTCAACCATACTCCGTTCAAAGCCCGGCACACGCCAGGATCGGGACGATACCGGTCAGATACAACCCCGATCCTGCCGCACAGTTTCCATTGCGGATACTGTTGCCGGATCCCGCGGCAGGCATCGAAGAAGTCCGAAGGCATGCCGGAAGTATCCTCTTCCCCTATCCCGCTTGCCGGTACCGGACAAACCCCGGGATCGACTGCCACATCGCAAGAGGGGAAACCGGTCCGCTCCAACAACCCGGCTACCCGGGCGGCTACGGAGGTCTTGCGCCGATAACTGCGGGCATCGCCCTCCTCATCAGCCAAAGCGACCAGCACAGCCGCGCCATAACGTGCGGCCAGCGATACGCGGCGCACGAACTCTTCGTCCCCGTCGGCAAGCGACAGCGGACCGATCAACGGCTTTCCCTGTACGCATTGCATCCCGGCTTCCAACGTTTTCCAATCGGACGAAAGAATCGCTACCGGCACACGGGCCGTTTCGGGCGTCGCCATCGCAATATTAAGCAAATCGCGTATGGCTGCGGGTCCTGCACCCATCGCGTCATCGACACAAACGGCCGCCAGCGGCGAGCCGGTTTCAATCGCGGCACGCATTGCATTAGCGGCGGTTTCATACCGTTTATCCCGGATCGCAACCGCAAATTCCGGCGATACCGTCGCATCGGCCTGCAATCCGACCGTCAGCGGTTCCGGTCCGGACGCGATACGCAGCGGTTCGAGTCCGCTCAATAATAAATTGCCGTCCGGTTCCGGAATCGTCCGCGGAGTCGTCCGGGCGGCCACGGCAGCGATCGCAGCGATATGCACCGGCGTCGTACCGCAACAACCGCCCACAATATTCAATAACCCGGCAGAAAGATATTGTTCTACCGTTTCGGCCATCATTTCCGGCGTTTCATCGTAATGCCCTTCTTTGTCGGGCAAACCGGCGTTGGGGTGCGCTGAAACCGCACAGGCGGCCACAGCCGCGAGCCGTTCGATATAAGGTCGCATCTTCTCGGCGCCGAGGCCGCAATTCAATCCGACCGAAATGACATCTCCATGGTGCACGGACGTGTAGAACGCCTCGACCGTCTGCCCGGAAAGCGTGCGGCCGCTCACATCGGTCAGCGTACCGGAAACCATCACCGGAATCCGGGTCTTGCGCTCGCGCGAAAGTTCCCCGACGGCAAAGATCGCCGCCTTCGCATTCAGCGTATCGAAAAAGGTTTCGATCAGGATCAGGTCGGCCCCCCCGTCGACCAGTCCCCGCACCTGATCGTAATAAGCCTGCTTCAGTTCGTCGAACGTAACCGCGCGGGCTCCCGGACGGTTTACATCGGGCGAGATCGACGCCGAACGGTTACCCGGTCCGACGGATCCCGCAACGAACCGCGGCTTCGAGGGGTTCGAGAGCGTAAAACGGTCGGCCGCCGCACGGGCCAACGAAGCGGCTGCACGGCAAATGTCGTAAACGTAAAAATCGAGCATCTGGTCGGACAGCGAAAGTGCGTTCGCATTGAACGAATCGGTCGAAATAATATCGGCGCCGGCCTGCAGGTAAGCCTCATGGATTTCGGTCAGGACATCGGGCCGCGTCAGCGCAAGCGTCTCGTTGCACCCTTTGAGCGGCACCGGCCAGTCTCGGAACATATCGCCTCGGTAATCCTGCTCACCCAGGCCATAGGCCTGCACCATCGTGCCCAAACCGCCGTCCAACACCAAGATACGGCGGGACAGCTCGGAAAGTAGCGAAAATTTCAGCATGGAATTTCAATTCTTAATGTTACGGGATCACCCGAACGACAACATGCAAATCGGGAACAATTGCGATGCGTCCAGTCGGATATCCAGGGAGGTTCCTGCCCAACCGCTTCCAAAACGGATCCGGGCAGCAGATATTCGGGTAAAAGCGTTCTATCCGCACGGGCATCGCTACCGCTTCACCACCTCGATCTCGAAAAGCTTGTTCCAGTTCTTACCGGTGACAAAAATGCGTCCGGTAGCAGGATCGAACGCAATGCCGTTGAGCACATCGGTCGTCGCATCGATATCGGCCGGCGACAGCAGGCCGCCCAGGTCGATCACCCCCAATACCGCCCCGCTTTGCGGATCGATACGAATAACGTTATCGGAAGTATATACGTTGGCCCACAATTCACCGCGAACCCACTCCATTTCATTGACGTACATCACTTTGTTCCGGTCGGTATAGACCTCTATGGTGCGCAGCGGACGGAACGTGGCCGGATCGAGCACGCGTATCTTTTCCGTCCCGTCGCTCATGTAAAGCACCTCACCGTCGGTAGCCAACCCCCATCCTTCACCGCCATAATCGAACTCGCCCGTTTTATCGAACGTATTCAGGTCGTAAACCAACGCTTTGTTGTTCTGCCAGGTCAGCTGGTAGAGTTTTCCGTCCAACAGTGCGAGCCCTTCGCCGAAATACAGGTCGGACAGGTTACGGCTTCGCAATACACGGCCGCCGGAGAGTTCCACCTGCCGCAGGGTGGATTGTCCTTCAAGGCCCGTGCTCTCGTACAGGGAACCGTCATGGAACAGCAATCCCTGGGTGTAGGCCGTCCGGTCGTGCGGATAAATTCGTTTCACGCGGTGTCCGTAAAGGGCCGGAGCCGAGGCGGCCAGCACTGTAAATTCACCCGAGCGGCTCTGGCTCTCACCGCCGCGATAGGCGGTCAGCCGATACACCACCCTTCCCACCGGATATTTCGGGCCCAGATTGTACGTAAATCCTTCGGGCGCTACCGGACCGATCCTCCGGTTACCCACCGACAGGACCACACTGTCGGCAGTCATCCCTTTGCTAAGCGTATAATGGATCGGGACGCGCTCTCCCTGGGCAAACTTCGCACCGAACACCGGGGCGACCGATTCCAGCAATACCGGAGCCGGCGAGGCGGAAACCGGAGTTGAAGTTCCCTCTGTACCGGCAGGCCGGGAAGCCCCGCTTCCGGCGCATGCGCTCATCAAGCAAAATGCCGCTACGGCAACCGCTACGGCCCCCGTGGCCGTGCGGACAAAATTACGATCCATAGTGACAAAGGTATAAAAAATTAGTATCTTTGCTTCGCTGTCTAAAAAATCCCGACGGAAATATACAAATCCAAACAATATGCTGACACTTAAGCAAATCAGAGACGACAGGGCCTTCGCGCTCGAACGTCTGGCCGTGAAAGGGGTGGATGCCGCCGCCGCACTCGACCGCATCGAGCAGCTGGACGACTCCCGCAAGGCGCTTCAGGCCAAGTTGGATGCCAATCTGGCCCAGCAAAACGCCAACGCCAAAGAGATCGGTCAGCTCTTCAAGGCCGGCAAGCAGGCCGAAGCCGCCGCTGCAAAAGAAAAGACCGCCGCGCTGAAGGAGGTCTCCAAGCAGCTCGAAGAGAAACTGAAGCAAACCGAGGGTGAACTGAACGAAATTATCGTCACGCTGCCCAACTTCCCGCACAGCTCGGTACCGCAAGGCAAAACCGCCGCAGACAACGTGATCGTCCGCACCGGCGGAGAGACTCCCGAACTGGGTGCCGGGGCATTGCCGCACTGGGAGCTGGCTTCGAAATACGACATCATCGACTTCGAACTAGGCGTCAAGCTGACCGGAGCCGGATTTCCGGTTTACAAAGGCCAGGGCGCCGCATTGCAACGCGCACTGATCGCTTTTTTCCTCGACAACAACACATCGGCCGGTTATACCGAAGTGATGCCCCCGCTGATGGTCAACGAGGCATCCGGTTTCGGCACGGGTCAGCTGCCCGACAAGGAGGGACAGATGTACCACGCCACCGTGGATAACTTCTACCTGATTCCGACCGCAGAGGTGCCGGTAACGAACATCTACCGCGACGTAATCATCAACGAATCGGACTTCCCGATCAAACTGACGGCCTATACGCCCTGTTTTCGCCGCGAAGCCGGCTCGTACGGCAAGGATGTGCGCGGACTCAACCGCCTGCACCAGTTCGACAAGGTCGAGATCGTGCAGATCGCCCATCCCGAAACCTCTTACGAAGCTCTCGAGGGAATGGTCAAACATGTCGAAAGCATCGTGCAAAAGCTCGAACTGCCCTACCGCATCCTGCGTTTGTGCGGCGGGGATATGAGTTTCACTTCAGCGCTCACGTTCGACTTCGAAGTCTTCTCGGCCGCACAGCAGCGCTGGCTGGAGGTTTCGTCGGTTTCGAACTTCGAATCGTTCCAGGCCAACCGCCTGAAATTGCGTTACCGCGATGCGAACAAGAAGACCCGGCTCGCCCATACGCTCAACGGCAGTTCGCTGGCCCTGCCGCGCATCGTTGCCGCCCTGCTCGAAAACAACCAGACGCCCGAAGGCATCCGCATCCCGAAAGCGCTCGTGCCCTACACGCGCTTCGAAATGATCAAATAGCGCCATTCCGCAGAGCGGATTCCCAATAGAAAAGAGCGGCCGAAATTCGGCCGCTCTTTTCTATTGCCGTTCCCTGCCGCCGACCCCGCATAAAATACGGACGAAACGTCCGATTCCCGCGGTTAAACGCACTCCGAAAAGGTTTTTCGGTTTCCCGGCTGGAAAGCTTAGCAGATTTTTATTACTTTTATAAAACCGGTTCGTTCAAGAAGCCGCAAGGAAGAGGGCGACAAGGCCAGCTAGACTTTGCGACAGACGAGACCGAACCGCCAGAACCGACCTAATTGCACAAAAAACTTCATCCTGTGAAAAAAGTCCTCTCCCAATGCGTGAATACGGTACATCCGTACATTTTCACGCACGTTACAAACTTGCCCCGTAGAACGTTGCTGCTGCTTTGCTCCGCACTGCTGCTATCCGGTTGCGGCAGAAACGGCTCCGACGACACGATGCCGATGCAGTGCCGCGTCGAATCGGCTCCGGACCTGCAATCACTCGCGACAGGTTTCATGAATCCCGCTCCCGAAAACCGCGCCTGGGTTTACTGGTTCGTGATGGACGGCAATTTATCGCGCGAGGGAATCAAAGCCGACCTCGAAGCGATGCAACGCGCCGGAATCGGCGGTGTCATCTTCCTCGAAGTAAATGTCGGCGTCCCGCGCGGTCCGGTAGATTTCATGAGCGACGAGTGGATCGCGCTGTTCAAATACGCGACTGAAGAGTGCGAACGGCTCGGTATCCAGCTCACGCTGATTTCCGGGCCCGGCTGGACCGGCAGCGGCGGTCCCTGGGTGAAACCCGAAGATGCGATGCACTTTATCGTAGCCGACACGATCTCCGTCACCGGGGGCGGCCATGTTTCGGTACAGCTTCCGCGCCCGCAACCGCGAAAGCCCTATTTCGGCATCGAGAACCTGACCCCGGAGATGCGCCGGCAACGGGCTGCCTACTACGAGGACCTCTTCGTGCTGGCCTATCCGAAACCGGTCGCTGCGGACAGCAGCACCCGAATCGACAACATCGAAGAAAAGGCGATCTACCTGCGCCATCCTTACTCGTCGGCTCCGAAAACAAATCCGTTCCTGCCGATGCCGGTCAACTTGCCCGACGCTCCGCAGGGCACCGTATTGGCCACGGATCAGTGCGTGGACGTAACCAGCCTGCTGGATCCGGACGGACGGCTCGAATGGGATGCCCCCGCCGGTCAATGGGTGATCTACCGCTTCGGGCGCACGCTCACGGGAGCCAACACGCGTCCCGCCCCGCTGCCGGGCGTCGGTTTCGAATGCAGCAAGATGGACACCACGGCCCTCAACCATCACCTCGACCACTTCGTAGGCCGGCTGATGGCTGCCGTGGGACATAAACCGCACGACCGGCCCGCCGGATGGAATATGCTGCACATCGACAGTTGGGAAATGGGAACCCAAAACTGGACAGACCATTTCAAAGAGATTTTCAAAGCACGCCGCGGTTACGACCTGACGCCCTACCTGCCGACGCTTTCGGGACAGATCGTGGAGAGCCGTGAAGTCTCCGAGCGCTTTCTGTGGGATTTCCGCCTGACGTCACAGGAACTCGTGCTCGAAAATCACGCCCGTCACCTGCGCGATTACGCACACCGGTACGGTTTCGGGCTGTCGATCGAGCCGTACGACATGAGTCCGAACAACGACATCGCACTGGGCGGCATCGCCGACGTGCCGATGGGCGAAACCTGGGAAGTGGACGATGTGTTCAACACTGCGTTCAGCTGTATCGAGGCGGTTTCGGCGGCCCGGATCAACAACCGGCCGATCGTCGGGGCCGAAGCGTTCACCAGTTCGCATTTCGACAAGGGCAAATTCTGGAAACTCCATCCCGGAAACATGAAAAACCAAACAGACTGGTCGTTCTGCATCGGCATCAACCGCCTGGTATTCCACCGTTATGCCCACCAGCCGTGGACGGACAAGTGGCCCGGAATGACCATGAGCGCTTACGGACTGACCTACGAACGCACCCAGACCTGGTGGGAACTCTCGCAATCGTGGCATACCTACCTCGCACGCTGCCAGTACCTGCTGCGGCAAGGCCAGGGCGTCGCCGACATCCTGTTCCTGACCCCGGAAGGGGCCCCGCACGCTTTCACGCCGCCGGTCAGCGCGATGGAAGGCTCCGACCGGCTGCCGGATAAAAAAGGCTACAACTTCGACGGATGCGATCCCGGAACGCTATTGGACAAGGCCTTCGTCCGCGACGGCAAAATATGCTTCCCGGGCGGCATGCAGTACAGCATCCTTGCTCTGCCCACGTCGGGCCGCATGACGCCGGAACTGCTTGCCAAAGTGGACAAGCTGATCCATGACGGCGCAACGGTGATCGGCTTCGCTCCCGAAAAATCGCCGAGCCTCACCGACTACCCCGCCTGCGACAAGAAACTGGCTGAACTGGCAGGCAGAATGTGGGGCGACGGCAAAACCGCCGCTGCCAAACGCACCATCGGAAAGGGCACGCTTTTCACCTGCACGGCTGCCGACACGGCCGGCATGGCGCTCGATTCGCGCGGCTACCGGACACCTTATGTCAAATACGAAACTATCGCGACCGCGCTGGCTGCTCAGGGGGTACGACCCGATTTCGAAAGCGACGTACCGCTGCGCTATATACACCGCACCTCGAACGGCATGGAAATTTACATGGTCTCGAATCCTTCTAACCAAGCCGTAAACGCAACCTGCACGTTCCGCGCGACCGATACCGGCTGTTCGTTATGGGATGCCGTACAAGGCCGCATTGCGCCGGTATCGGCGGAAACCACCGCCGACGGACGCTCCCGCATCACGCTGCCCCTGGAAGCCTGCGGATCTGTATTCGTCGTTTTCTCACCGGTTCCCCCGGCCGACATCGTCAACACAACGACCCTGTGGCCGAAACTGGAAACCGCACTGGAAGTGAAAGGTCCCTGGCAGGTGCATTTCCAGGAAGGACGGGGCGCTCCGGCAGAAGCCACGTTCCCTACCCTGACGGACTGGAGCAGGCATGCCGACCCGGGCATCCGTTATTTCAGCGGCATCGCCGATTACACGACCTCGTTCGACTTACCTGAAAGCGAACTCAGCACGCACCGGAACTGGTATATCGACCTGGGACGTACCGAAGTGATCGCACGGATCGAACTGAACGGCAAACCGGTGACCGAACTGTGGAAAACTCCTTTCGCATGCGACATCACCCCTTACCTGCAAGCGGGCCAAAACACACTGAAGGTTTCGGTGGCCAACGAATGGCCGAACCGGCTGATCGGGGACGACGCACTGCCCCAGGAGAAACGGGTGACGTTCACGACTTACAATCCGTACAAAAAAGGCACGCCGCTGTTACCGTCAGGCCTGCTGGGTCCGGTGCGGGTGGCTTGGGCGGAATAGCGCTCCACCCGTCCCCAAGGCGAAAATAGAACCTCGTTTACTGGTATGAAAATCTGATCGAATCAAAAACGTGTACCGGGATGCTATTCGGTACACGTTTTTGTTCGAATATGCTCTGCGGCACTAAAGTTGCCGCATCCGGACCGGAGATTCTTGTGCAAGGGCGGATCTTTCTTCCAGCTATAGCATCCTTCCCATTCAACCGGTAACTGCAGCTTCCTTTCCGATCTTATACATGACATACGATTCCATGAAACCATTTCCAAGCCGTTTCCTCCTGCTCCCGGCAGCTTTACTCCTGTACTGCACGAACCTGTCGCACGGGGCCGAACCCGCTGTACTGTCCGACAGCCTGTCCAAACAAACCATCCTGTTCGCACACCGCGACACCTGTGACCTGCGGATGGACATCTACCGCACGGAGACTGCACAGACGGAGCAAACCGCTCAGCCGGTTATGCTTTTCGTTTTCGGGGGCGCTTTCATGAAAGGAGAACGGGACAAACCCTATTACATACCCTACTTCCGGGAACTGGCGGCACAAGGAATTACCGCCGTCTCGATAGACTACCGGCTGGGACTGAAAGACCGTAAAATTTCGGTATTCAAGACCAAACCCGCCGATACGGCGATCCGAATGGCCGTGGAAGACCTCTTCAGCGCTACCGATTACCTAATCCGGCACGCCGCTGCGTTGAACATCGACACCTCATGCATCATGCTGAGCGGATCGAGCGCGGGTGCAGTCACGGTACTGCACGCGGACTATACGCTGTGCAACAGACTACCGCTATCGGAGATGTTGCCGCAGGATTTTCGCTACAAAGGAGTGCTGTCGTTCGCCGGCGCGATCTTCAGCCACGAAGGACGGCCCCGCTATCGCGCAACTCCGGCGCCGACGCTTTTTATGCACGGCGACAAGGATAAGGTGGTGCCGTACAACAAAATCCAGCTGTTCAGCAAAGGTCTGTTCGGGTCGAAATCGCTTGCGCGCAGGTTCCGCAAAGCTGGCTATCCCTACGCATTTTTCACGATGCAGGGACAAACGCACGACGTGGCGCTGACAGGCATGTACCATCCCGACGAAATCACATGGTTCGTCCGGCGCTATGTTTTCGAACATCACCGGTGGCAGATGAATGCTGAATTGGATGAACTCGACCGGCTTCCGAGGGAAGCCTATACCAAACCGTATGCGACAGATGCGAACAAATGAACGGAATGGGGTAAGTACCCGGCTAAACTGTCTTTAAACGATCATCGACCTCAACTAAAAGAGCCCGCGAAACATCCGATCTGCGCATACTGTGCGAACGACCTCAATGCAAATCAATGGTTCCGCAACCGCAGACCACGGCTGCCTATTCCGCCCCTTTTTTTATCCGGGCGAAATTGCGGTACTCGAGCGGCGTCTTGCCGGTCCTTCTCTTAAATGAAATGGAGAAATATTCCGGATTGTCGTATTTGAGATGATAGGATATCTCCTTGATGGTCGTGTTTGTCGTCGCAAGCAGCAACTTCGCTTCGTTGATCTTCAGCTCTTTCATATACTGGGCGGGAGACGTGCCCGCATATTCGCGGAACGCCTTGCGGAATCCCGAATAGCCCAGCCCTACCCGCTCGGCAACCTCCTGCGGCGAGAGATTCTCGTACACATTCTCGCGCATCACCACCTTCGCCTTATCGACCTTCCCGATGATGTCCTCATCGTGCAGGACACTGCTTTTCTGGCGGTAATACATCAGTCCGAGCAGGTGCATCACGATCCCCGAAAGGGCCGGTTGTGCGCCGATCCTGTCCTCGTTGGCAATGTCGCGGGCCTTCAGATAGAGGTCTATGATTCGTTCGTTGAGCCCGATGTCGAAAACCGGCGAACAGGCCGAAAAGTAACCCGACGCAACCAGCCGGTCGATCATCTCGCCCTTGAAACCGATCCAATACTCCTTCCAACCCGAATTTTCGAACGGACGGTAGGTATGCCACACCCCGGGAAAAAGGAAAAACATCTTGCCTTCCTCGATCCGCTGTGAAACCCTCGGCTCTCCATAGGTAAACATTCCTTCGCCGTCGGTAATATAAAGCAACTGGAATTCGTCGAGCACGCGTCCCTCTTCCACATCGAAAAAATAACCCTGCGGGTGGTTCTGGGGCGGATAAACCTCGTCAGCGGTAATCACCTGGCTGCCGACGCCCGTCACCGTCAGTCCCCACAACTCGTCGCCGTCAGCCGGAATCAGGTATTTGATATCGCCCGTACTCATCACAGTTCCAATTTACTGACCTGCATCGTCCGGCCATCCACGACCAACAGATTCCCGGCCAATGATTCGCCCACTCCGCACAGCAGTTTGACCGTTTCGAGCGCCTGCAGCGAACCGATTACCCCCACGATCGGCGAGAGGACACCCACCACCGGTTTCTGCGACGCCCTCTCGGGATAAAGATCCCGGTAACCGCCCGCGCCCCCGGCATGGAAAACGGCCACCTGCCCCCCGACAGCCTCGGCGGTACCGTAAATCATAGGCACCTCCGCCTCCCGGCAAAAATCATCGATCACGTAACGGGCGTCATAGTTATCGGTACAATCGACCACTGCATCATGTCCGCCGAGCAATCCGGCGGCATTCGCTGCAGTCAGCCGGTCGGTCACGACACGGATATCGCACCCGGGATTGAGTCGTGACAGGCGCATCGCGGCCACTTCGGCTTTCGGCCGGCCCATATCTGCAGTCGTATAGAGTACCTGCCGTTGCAAATTACTCAACGACACCGTATCATTCTCGATCAGCGTCAGGTGGCCGACACCGGCCGCTACCAGATAATTCAGCGCCGCAGAACCGAGCCCCCCGGCACCGACAACCGCCACGCGCGCGGCAATAAGCGCCTGCTGCATCCGGTCGGTAAAACCCTCGACCAACAGGTTGCGTTCGTAACGTTCTCTTTGTGCTGCGGATAGTTCCATACGGCTGTTTGCTGACACGACAAAGATAAAAAATCCCACCGAATAACGGCAGGATTTTCATCGCTCCTTCCACCGGAGCATCCGGCGGAATTTCTTATCCGGGATCATCCGGACATCTCCTACCGGGGATAAAACCTTCTATTTCTTTTTGGTATACAGGAACCGTTTGATCTTCTGGGTCGGCGTCTTTTCAAAACCGTCCTCATTCTCGACCACCACCGAAATACGCGAAAATTTATTCACCTTCGAATTGACGTAATGCATCAGGTCCTGCTTGATGTTTTCCATCTTTTGCCCGAGGTTTTCGCGCACGGTATGGTATTTTTGCTCGAGCGCCTCTCGGTTGAAGTGCACGATAGCCACCAGCTTTCCCATGTCCTCTTTGACCAGAGAATCGGCAACCAGCGCATGACCGTTGATCACGTTCTCGATCTCCTCGGGGTAGATATTTTCACCGCTCGGGCCGAGGATCATATTCGTAAGGCGCCCTTTGATATAGAGGTAACCGTCCCTGTCGAACACCCCCAGGTCTTTTGTGCGAAACCAACCGTCCTCGGTAAACGAGTCGGCCGTCGCTTCGGGATTTTTGTAATACCCCATCATCACATTAGGGCCTTTTACAACGATCTCTCCTTCGCCCGAGCGCGGATTCACATTGTCGAGACGGGCTTCGACCCCCTCCAGCATCGGCCCCGTGGACTGATGCCGCACCATCGACGGATTAACCCCGGCCAATACGGGAGCCGTCTCGGTGAGGCCGTACCCGATCGCATAGGGGAACCGTCCCTCCAACAGGAACAGTTCGACGGTCGGATCGAGTTTCGCCCCGCCGATACCGAAGAAGCGGATACGGCCGCCGAACAACTGTGCAAGGCGCCTGCCGGCAATCCGGTGCAGGAACCTGCGTCCCCAATCGGTTTTGTAAAGTGCTGCCATCAGCCGGTTGCCAGCTACCTGCGGTAAGATTTTGTTTTTGTAAATTTTCTCGATAATCAGCGGCACGGTCAGCATGATCGTAGGACGCACCTTCTTGAGCACGGGGAGCAATACCGAAGCGGTCGGGGCTTTGTCGAGATAGACCACCGATGCGCCCCACATCACCGGCAGCAGCATGCCCAGCGAACATTCGTAAGTGTGGGACAGCGGCAGGATAGACAGGAATACGTCATCGGGATAAACCGGTTGCAGGATGCTCACCATCTCCAGCTCGCTGCACAAGTTGCGGTGCGAAAGCATCACGCCTTTGGGCGAAGAGGTGGTACCCGAAGTGTAAATGATCGCCGCGAGATCATCCCCGTTCGGTATGGTTACGGAGCCAAGCGTATCGGAAGTCTGGTGGATCACCCCGAGGTTCATGCTGCGCACCACGAGGTTCAGCCCGGAGATGACCTCCTTCGAGACCTTCGTGAACAGTTTATCGGAAACGACGAGCGCTTTGGCCTCGGAATGCAGGATGATCTTGTCGAGTTCGGGGCCCGAAAAATCAGGCAGGATGGGTACGATCACCATGCCCGACACGGTCGCGGCAAAATAAGCGACGCCCCAGTTAGGCATGTTGTTGCTCAATAATGCGATTTTGTCGCCACTGTTCAGCCCGGCATGGACGAATATATCGATCAGGGTGTTGACGCGTTCGGAGAACTCGGCGTAGGTGAGCGACTCTCCCCCGTACATCGAGAAACAAGGCCGCGGGCCGAAGGAATCAATGCTGTGCAGATACAATTCCCGAAGGGTTTCGAATCTCATTGCAAATGGAAAGTTAGGAATGTCGGGACATTTGCCAATCGAACGCAAAGATAAGTTTTATTATTATAAAATCATTACTTTTGAAGACGTTTGAGCAATGAATCAGGACCATTCGATACACTCCCGTGCCGAAATTCTCGGCTTCGACCGCTGCGGTATAGCCCGTTGCCGCCCGCTCGAAGAGCGTCGCGGACTGTTGGAGCGATGGCTCGCACAGGGACGGCACGGCGGCCTGACCTATATGGAACGCAATCTCGACAAGCGGATCGACCCGGCCCTGCTGGTCGAAGGAGCCCGGTCGGTAGTGGTTTGTGCCATCAGCTACAACCGTCCTCCCGCTGCCGGAGTCGCCTCACGGATCGCCTCGTATGCCCGGGGACGCGACTACCATCCGGTATTGAAAGAGAAATTGCACGAACTGCTCGCCTACATTCGCGACCTGCATCCCGGAACTTCGGGACGCGTCTTCGTCGATACGGCCCCGATCCTCGAAAAAAGTTGGGCCGCCGAAGCGGGAGTAGGACGCATCGGACGCCACTCGCTACTGATCGTACCCGGTCTGGGATCGTTCGTTGTGCTGGGGCTGATCGTGACGGATGCCGAACTCGAACCCGATCCGCCTTTCCTGGCACCGGACCCGTGCGGTTCCTGCCGCGCCTGTATCGAAGCCTGCCCCGTCGGTGCGATCGGAAACGACCGGACGATCGACGCTTCGCTTTGTATCTCGCGCCGCACGATCGAGGCGGAAGCGGGCGACGAAGGCGACCTGCACGGGTGGATATTCGGCTGCGACATTTGCCAGCTGGCCTGCCCCCACAACCGCCATGCACCGGTATCCGCCCATACCTGCTTCGCCCCGGCCGGAGATATCGGACAGATGACCGAAACCGATTGGCTGCAGCTCTCCGGAACCGATTTCCAAAACCGTTTCGGCGACACGCCGCTGGCCCGCTGCGGACTGGAGCGCATCCAACGCCGCATCCGGCAAGGTTCACAAAAATAACATCCAGGAAAAATCTCGAAAAAACAGATCTATCGGCGAAGGACATATCTCTACAACGCTTTTCTATTCCTATCGTGAAAAGTATGCCCTCCTTGAAAAGCTGACTGAAAAGTCAGGCAAGAACAGCCCAATCTTCATCAGAAATTACCGGGTCAAAACCGTCCCTGTTTTCAAACGGTATCCGAACGACAAAGCCCTGCCTCGCAAGGCAGGGCTTATTCCGATTACCGGGATATCTCCCGAGGTTTATCCGCGGGCCAAAATATCAGTCTCAAACAGTCGGCATGCAGACAAAATTAAGTTTTCCGACAGCGTCCCGACGAATCGGCTAAAGGGTCTTGTCTGCCACCTGCTGGCGCTTCACTTCGTCGAGCACCGATTGCAGGTCTATCCCGAGTTTTTCGGCAATACCTTGTCCGCACCGTTCATCGGCCTGATAGAAACGGGCCACCGCACGCGTCTGGATATTGACCGGAACACCCGCCATCGCCTCGGCCGCATTCGAAATCAGTCGTTGTTGCGCATCGGGCGACTGCAGGCGGAACAACTCGCCCGGCTGCGAATAGTAATCGCTGTCCACACGGGCGTCATACGCCATCGCATCCCCCTCTACCTTTAAAGGCGGCTCGAGGTAGGAACGATCTTCGGTCGGGCCTCCGAAACTGTTCGGTTCATAGTTGACGCTGCCGCCGCCGTTCGCATCGAAACGCATCAGCCCGTCCCGCTGATAATTGTGAGCCGGGGAGCGTGAAGCGTTCACCGGCAGGCTTTCGAAGTTGGCTCCGAGCCGGTAGCGGTGCGCATCGCCATATGCGAACAGGCGCCCCTGGAGCATTTTATCAG
Organism: Alistipes indistinctus YIT 12060; assembly: GCF_025144995.1. NCBI lineage: Bacteria > Pseudomonadati > Bacteroidota > Bacteroidia > Bacteroidales > Rikenellaceae > Alistipes > Alistipes indistinctus. Next base: position 1,315,834 of record NZ_CP102250.1, read on the forward strand.
GCGAGAAGCCGATTCCGGGAACGATATTGGCCGGGTTGAAAGCAGCCTGTTCCACTTCTGCGAAGTAATTTTCGGGATTACGGTTCAGCTCCATCACCCCCACCTCCTGCAACGGATAATCGGCATGCGGCCATACCTTCGTCAGGTCGAACGGATTGATCCGGTAGGTCGCCGCATCGGCCTCCGGCATAATCTGCACGTAAAGCGTCCAGCGCGGAAAATCGCCCTGCGCAATGTGACCGAACAGATCCTTTTGCGATGCCTCGCGGTCTTTGGCGACGACCGCCTCGGCTTCGGCATTGGTCAGGTTTTTGATTCCCTGCTGGGTTTTGAAATGAAATTTGACCCAGAACCGTTCATTCGCCGCATTGATAAAGCTGAACGTATGGCTTCCGAAGCCGTGCATCTGACGCAGGCTCGCCGGAATCCCGCGGTCGCTCATCAGGATCATCACCTGATGGAGGGTCTCCGGAGAGAGACTCCAAAAATCCCACGCCGCCGTTGCGCTGCGCAGGTTGGTTTTCGGGTCGCGCTTCTGCGTGTGGATAAAATCGGGAAATTTGAGCGGATCCCGGATAAAAAAGACCGGTGTATTGTTCCCCACCAAATCCCAGTTACCTTCGTCGGTGTAAAATTTGATCGCAAAACCGCGCACATCGCGCTCGGTATCGGCAGCGCCGCGCTCGCCGGCAACGGTCGAAAAGCGTACGAATAAATCGGTCTGTTTGCCCACTTCCGAAAAAATCGACGCTTTCGTGTACTTCGTGATGTCTTTCGTCACGGTAAAGGTCCCGTAAGCGGCCGAACCTTTCGCATGCACGACCCGCTCCGGAATGCGTTCACGCGTAAAATGGGCCAGTTTTTCCATGTACCAGACATTTTGCATCAGCATCGGACCGTGCGGCCCGGCGGTCTGGACGTTCTGGTTCTCCGCCACGGGAGTACCAGCATTCGTCGTCATTGTCTTTTTCGTCGTCATAAGGCAATCATCGTTAATATTTATCGGGAACGGCATTCAGATCAACACTCCTTATAGAACAAATCTAGCAAATAATCGGGACAAACCGGGCAAATAGTTTATAATTAGCAATTCAAATATTTTATACCCGTATAAGTGCAACACATACCATACCAAAAGCGGCGGTTCCAAAAGGAACCGCCGCTTCTTATATTCAAAGAATCCGGTGCTTAGAGCGCGTTGATCTCTTTGAGGACAGCGTTGGTTTTGCGGACAGCCTCGGCGCTCTTCTCGAAGAGGGCTTTCTCGTCTGCAGTGAGGTTCAGCGACAGAATCTTCTCCACACCGTTCTTGCCGATCACGGCCGGAACACCGATGCAGATATCCTTCTGACCGTATTCGCCGTCGAGAGCCGTGCAGGAAACAATCACCTTCTTCTGGTCGCGGATGATCGATTCAACGACATAAGCTGCCGCTGCACCGGGCGCATACCAAGCCGACGTTCCGAGCAGCTTGGTCAGCGTTGCACCGCCCACCATCGTGTCGGCAACCACCTTGTCGAGTTCCTCTTTGCTCAGCAGTTCGGTAACGGGAATGCCCTTGTAGGCGGCTTTGCCGGCCAGCGGAATCATCGTGGTATCGCCGTGCCCGCCGATTACCATGCCTTCAATCTCGTTCGAGTTGGCATTCAGGGCCTTGCTCAGGTAGCATTTGAAGCGGGCCGTATCCAGTGCGCCGCCCATACCGAAAATCTGGTTCTTCGGAAGACCGCTCTTTTTGAGGGCCAGGTAGGTCATCGTATCCATCGGGTTGCTGATGATCAGGATAATGGCCTTCGGCGAGTATTTCAGTACGTTCTCAACCACCGAGCTCACGATACCGGCATTCACGCCGATCAACTCTTCGCGGGTCATACCCGGTTTGCGGGGCATACCTGAGGTGATCACCACTACGTCCGAACCGGCGGTCGCGGCATAATCGTTGGTCACGCCGGTCAGTTTCGTATCGAAATCCATCAGCGTGGCGGTCTGGAAAATATCCAGCATTTTACCTTCGGCTACCCCTTCTTTAATATCCAGCAGCACCACTTCATCGGCGATCTCGCGGGTGGCGATCACATTTGCGCAGGTAGCGCCTACGTTGCCCGCACCCACGACAGTAACTTTACTCATAATTTCGTATTTTTTAAAATTAACCTATCAGTTTGGCATAATCCTCAGCGGAGAGCAGTGAATCGAGCTCTGCGGGATTCGTCATTTTAATTTTCACCATCCAACCCTCGCCGTAAGGATCTTTATTGACCTTGTCGGGAGCGTCGTTGAGCGATGCATTGAACTCGAGCACCTCGCCGCCCACAGGCAGGAAAGCATCCGAAACCGTCTTCACGGCCTCGATCGTGCCGAAAATTTCGTTCTGGGCAAGTGTCTCGCCCTCAGTGGTCACATCGACAAAAACGATATCGCCGAGTTGGCTCTGTGCAAAATCGGTAATGCCCACATAGGCCTCATCCCCTTCGACCCGGATCCATTCGTGATCCTTCGAATACTTCAAGTTAGCCGGAATATTCATCTGTAGTGTATTTTATTGAGTTTGTATGATCGTCTGTACCGGATGTTCGGAAAGCGGAACGGACTCCGGGGATATCTTCCCGGTCGGAACCGGGTGCCCTCCGTTTTCGGACGCTCAAAGGTAGTCGTTTTTCAGGGATTATAAAATTTAACTGTGATTTTTTTCACACTTAAATTCATCGCGAGAATACGATTTTCATCACCACCGGATTGTGGTCGCTGGAGTGGAAATCCAGTGGGAGCGTTTCGATGGAAAGTACTTCGATACCGGGCGAAACGAAAAAGAAATCGGTCAACGTCCGCACCGACGAATCGGCCCGGAAAGGCCGGTCCAGATAGCGCAGCGAAGGATGCTGCGCGTCGTAGACGAAACGGCCGGCCCGGCGGAACAACCTGCCGTCGATCTGCTGCGGCACGAAATAAGGATTCGAAAGCTCCGCCGCAGAAGGAATGTAATCGGGCGGATATTGGTTCCAGTCACCGCCGGTTACCGAACGGATCCCGGCCGAATCGGCCCGTGCAATCAGTTCCGCGAGGAAAACGCACTCTTCAAACCGCATGTTACCCGTATCGTAAGCGGTATTGTGCGTATTGTCGATCATCACCGTATCGCCCGCAGCGGTCAGAAACCGGGCTGAAAGCAGCCCGCGTTTGAGGTTGAACATCCGTTCCGGGAACGGGAAGCGGGACGGGTACTGATACCGCACCGCATCGAGCGGCCTGTACCGCGACAAGGTCAGCAGTCCGCTGGCCACACGTCCGATCGGATCGCGTAACGGAATCGGTACGAACCACGCCTTATAATTGAAGCCGAACGCCGCCGCATAACCCGGGAAAGCGGCACCGATCAATCCCGCTTCGTCGATGCGGTAGGTACGGTGAGACGAGCGGTCCACCTCCTGCAACAGCATGATGTCCGCATCGATCTTTTGCAGCGTCAGGACGATCTGCGCCAGGTTAGCCGCAGTCCGTGCACGGGTGTCGCGTACGCGCCTGCCGCCGTCGTAGAAAAAGTCCATGTTGTCGCCCAGCCCGGCATAACCGATATTCCAACTGACCAGGGTCAGTGTGTCCGGAAGCGAATCGGGCTGCTGGCATCGGTACACCTCCTCAACCGGCGCGGGACGAAACTCCGCGAGCCAGGAAATCCCGAAAAAAACCGCCGCCACCGCCACCAGCGGGACGACGATCCGCACCGTCACGGCACGGAACCTGCGGTACTTTCTCATCTTTATTATATCGGGGTTGATACTGCGTCAGGATTCGGATACGGCGACCGAAGGGAGTCCCGCAGCCTTGCACACCTGCCCGACGATCCGTTCGGGAGCAATGCCCCGCATACAGGGATAGTCGCCATAGGCGCAAGGCCGGTTGCCGTAAATCGAACAGGGGCGGCAGGCCATATCGAGCTGTACGGCATTTTGCGGATCCTGCCCGATCCCGTAAAAACCGGCATAGGGATGCGTCGCCCCCCACACCGACACGACCGGCACACCGACCAGCGAAGCCATGTGCATCGCCGAGGAGTCCATGCTCAGCATCAGGTCGAGGTGGGAAATGAGCTCCATCTCGCGGGCCAGTTTGATCCGGCCGATGACCGACACCACGGAGCCGTACTTTTCCTCCATCCGTTCTCCGTATTCGCGTTCGGCGGCGCCGCCGCCGAAAACGAACAGCCGTACACCGGGCATCTGCGAAAGCATCGCGATCACCCGCTCCATCTGTTCGAGCGGATAGATTTTGCCCTGATGCTGCGCGAACGGCGCGATCCCGATCCATTTTTTCCCTTCGTGCGCCCCTGCAAGCGCTTCGGTTTCTGCATCCAACGAGTACCTCACGCGCGGCGGAACGGCTATCGGCGGCAGGTCGAACCCCAATGCGAGGAAAACTTTGCGGTAGCGTTCGACCGTCGTTTTGAGTTGTACCAGTTTTTTATTCTCCAACGCAACGAGCGCCTTTTTCTCTTCCCGGCCTTTATCGATATAAGCGACCTTTGCGCCGCGCAGCCGCAGGATGCGCCTCAGCATCTTCGTGCGAATCACATCGTGCAGGTCGGCCACCATATCGAAACGGCCGAGCTCCGAGCTGAGTTTCAGCACGCCTTTCAGCCCTTTATGCCGGCCCGTAAAATCGGGAGAGACGAACTCCAAAGCCTCGATTCCCCTGAAGAAAGGCTGTAAAAAAGCCGGCGTCAGCACTACGATCTGCGCTTCGGGATACTGTTTGCGCAATGCGCCCACCACGGGCACACTCATCGCGACATCCCCCATTGCAGAAAGGCGAATGACCAGAATACGCATCGGTGCGGACACGGAACGGGAAGCCATAAATCTATTTTGCCGCGTAGAGAACGGGATTCAGTTCGGGATCGTTGTACATCTTCATCTGCTTGTACACCTTCATGTATTTGTGCCCGGCAGCCATATCCGCGAGCAACTCCTCGATCGCGGTGGTCAGGTCTGTCCGCTGCTGCAGCAGGATATCGAGCTTACGCCGGCACTCTTCGACGTGTTTCGCGGACACGTCGGTCCGCTTCACCTCCTGGGCCATGTGATAAATTTTCAGCGCGAGAATCGAAAGCCGGTCGATCGCCCAGGCCGGGCTCTCGGTATTGATTTTCGCACCGGACTCGATCGCCACATCCTTGAACTTATCGAGAAAATAGCTGTCGATATATTCCACCATATCCGTGCGCTCCTGATTCGAGCGGTCGATCCGGCGTTTGAGCACGAGCGCTTCGACGGGGTCGATTTGCGGATCGCGGATCAGGTCCTCCAGATGCCACTGCACCGTGTCGATCCAGTTCTTCAGGTACAGCAGGTGCTCGATAGAGCCCTCCCGGTAAGGGTTGGCAATGGGATGGTCCACATCGTCATAGCGGTGATATTCGTCGATCACGGCCGGAAAAATCTGGTGGCAAAGGGCAGTAAAACTCATAGGGTTGAAATTTGGAAAGAGAGTCAAACGTTATTTTACAAAGCTAAAGAATTTTGCTCAAATTCCAATAAAATATTATTTTTGTCGCTATGCCTGCCAAACCTCATAAAGGTACCCGTATGAAACCGAATTCCATTGCCTTGCTGACGCTGGGCGTGTCGCTGCTCGCCCTCTCCGCAAACGGACAGGACCGCCTCACCCGCGAAGAATACATCCAGAAATATAAGTCGCTGGCCGTCGAGGAGATGGAAGTATACGGCATCCCCGCCAGCATCACGATGGCCCAGGCGTTGCTCGAATCGGACAACGGCAACGGGCGCTTGGCGCGCGAAGGCAACAACCACTTCGGCATCAAATGCAAAAGCACCTGGACCGGTGCCACGATCTCGCACGACGACGATGCGAAAGGCGAATGTTTCCGCAAATACCCGTCCGTCGAGGCCTCGTTCAACGACCATTCGGAATTCCTCGACAAATCGGCCCGTTACCAGGACCTGTTCAAACTGGACCCGATGGATTACAAAGGGTGGGCTTACGGACTCAAACAGGCTGGCTATGCGACCAATCCGGCTTATGCCGAATTGCTCATCAAAATTATCGAAGACAACCAGCTCTACCACCTCGACCGGGGCGAAGAGATCGCCCCGCCGATCATGGGTACGCCTGCGACCGAAGAACCGCAGCAATTGGTAGCCGAGACCGAACAAAAACCCAAAGAGGTGGTCGATGTAGACAATTACAGCGTAGCAGTGACCGGTCAGGGGGGACAGCACACCGTCTACCACAACAACGGCAGCGAATTTACCACCGCGCGTCCGGGCGATACCTATGCAACCATCGCTTCGGAATTCGGGCTCACGGTCAAGAAACTGCTCAAATACAACGACGAAACCACCGTACCTGCTCTGCGTCCCGGCGAGATGGTCTACTTGCGCCCGAAGGGCAAGCGCAGTGAAAACGGCAAGCTGATTCACGTGGCCAAAGAGGGCGAAACGCTGCACAGCATTTCGCAAACGTACGGCATCCGCCTGAAGAACCTTTGCAACATGAACCGGCGCACGCCCGACAGCGAAGTAAAAGCGGGCCAGCAGATCCGGTTGATGTAACCTTATTCAGCCCTCGACACCATTGGCAACGCCGTTACAATACCCTGACAACTCAAAACACCGGAATTAACCTCATTACAAACCTTTAAATACGATCAATCAAAACCTATGGACGGTGATCCTGGTGCGGCGGTGAACGCCGCCATCCTCAGCAAAATCAGCGGCAAGTCCGCCCTCAACCAACAGGTATTCGACAACACGTTCTCCGTATTCAACGCGCTCAAAGAGACGCTTCACGAAATGTCCTCGGAACTGGACGACCGACTCGAAGAGATGGGGCACGAAGTGAAAATCGAATACCGCGACCGCGGCAAATTCGAAGCCCAGCTTCAGGTAGCCGACGACATCCTGATCTTCAGCATGCATTCCAACGTATTCGAATTCAACCGCGAGCATATCATCTGGCAAAATTCGTACGTGCGCGACAACAAGGCGAACTCCTATTGCGGAATGATCAACATCTACAATTTCCTCTCCGACTCGTTCAAGTACAACCGCAGCGCCGACGAGGGCTACCTGATCGGAAGGCTGTTCGTGAACCGCGAGAAGCAATATTTCGTCGAGGGAAAGCGGCAAATCAGCATGCGCCACAACAACTTCGGCACGCAAACCATCAGCAAGGAGTCACTGATCAACATCATCGAAACAGCGATGGACTATGCGGTGGACTTCGACCTGCTGGTTCCCCCGTACGATACGGTAAAGGTCGTTACAGTCGATCAGCTCAACACGAAAATCGAGAACTCGAAGATGCAGACCGGCAAACGCCTCGGTTACAAATTCAATTCCGACGACATTTAACAGGCCGGGGCCATTAGGAAACATTTGGTCCCAGCACCCCGGGCCACAATATTAAAATCACACGGCGCTGCCGGAATGCCGTCAACCCGCACCACAAAACAGCGGGGGAGTCTTGAAAGACTCCCCCGCTGTTTTTATACGGTCGTTTACCGGCTTCCGGCAAACCCTATTTCCGGATATTGGGCTGCTGCAAACCGTAACCCATTTTCTTATTTTCGCGCAACAACAGGAAGGCGAACAGGATCGACAGCACGCCGAGTCCCGCAAAAATCAGCATCGGCACCGTATAATCGTACGCTACCCGCGTAACCGTTTCAGGAGCTACCACTCCGGTAATCTCTTCGGCCACTGTCGTTGCATTGTCCACCACGCAATAATTGTCGAGTACCTTGCCGATCAAGTAAGGCACACCCATCAGGCCCCAGTTCTGAATCCAGAAGATCAGCGCATACGCGGTACCCAGCTTATTCTCGGGAATGATCTTGGGCACCGAAGGCCACATGGCCGAAGGCACCAGCGAGAAGGCGATCCCCAACGTGATGATCAGTACGAGCGCCAGCAGCCAGTTCGTGAAAGCCGGAACGGCAAAGAGCAGGTGCACCGCCACGATCATGAACGAACCCACCAGCATAATCGTCGCCCCTTTACCCCTACGGTCGTAGAGGTTTCCGAAGAAAGGCGTGAGCAGGATCGTCCCGAACGGCAACAATGCAGGGATAATGCCCGAAAGTTTTTCGGAAATACCGAATTTATTGAACATCAGATCCGGCGCATATTTTAAAAACGGGAAAACCGCCGAATAGAACAGCACGCACAAGATCGCAATGTACCAGAATCCTTTGATCCGGACAATCTCGAAAATATCGCGGAAGCGGAACGGCTCTTCGAGTTCGGCGGAATCTTTCAGCTCCCGGTCCCGTTTGGTGTCCATCACCACGAACACCACGAACGAGATCATGCCGATACACAGCAGCAGCAACCCCAACAGGATCGGCATACTCACCGAGCCGAATTCTTCCGCCAGCAGCGGCGTAATGCTCAGGGCGAGCGCCGTACCGATGCGGGCGCAGGCCATCTCGAGGCCCATCGCCAACGCCAATTCCTTACCTTTGAACCATTTGACGATAATTTTCGAGACGGTGATTCCGGCGATCTCGATCCCGACGCCGAAGATGGCGTAGCCGATAGCCGCCCAAAGCACCTGCGACGAAATAACGGAACCGAAAATGGTCACGCTCGCACCGCCGAAATCGCTTGCGATCGCCCAATACTTGATACCTACGCCGATCACCATGATCACCGTGGACATCAGCCCGGTGAAGCGGACGCCCATCTTGTCAAGGATCATCCCGCCGAAGATGAGCATCAGCAGGAAGACGTTGAACCAACCGTAGGCACTGGTAAAAAATCCGTAATCGCTGCTGCTCCAGCCCATTTGCTGTTCGAGCATCGGCTTGAGCGGAGCCATCACGTCGGTGATGAAATATCCGCACAACATCGTGAAGGCGACCAGCGCCAACACGATCCAACGGGCCGTAGCCGACTCGCTGATCTTCTTTTGTAAAGCTGCTACCATTTATTTTCCGTTTGGGTTTATTATCCGTTCGGCACGCATCGCGCATACCGTAAAACTCGCTTTATCTGTTCGCAGGAATCCGCCGCCTATGTGCGCCGTACGCGGAGGCCTCCGTACCTCCGCCGCCCTACTCCTCCTGCAGCATATTCCCGTAGAGCTTCAACACCCGGTAGGCATCCTGCAACCCCAGCTCCCCGGCCTTGCTCATATCGAGGCAGCCTTTACGGGTATCCTTGAGGAAAATCTGTACCAATCCCCGGTTGTAATAGGCCTCGGCGAACGACGGATTCAGTTCGATGGCCTTCGTATAGTCCTCCAGCGCTTCCGGGATCCGTCCCGAGCGGCAGAGCAGGTTCGCCCGGTTATAATAGATATAGGCAAATTCGGGGAAGAGCCGGGCGGCCTTGTTCAGGTCGGCGATCGCATCGTCGTAATTATAGGACCGCGACGAGTTGCTTTTAAGCTGGCTGGCCGGATCGTTGTCTACCGTAATCCGCTGGTAGCCGTTGTCGATCGACGAGATAAAATCGACCATTTCGCTCTGCGTCGTACTGCGGTTGATGTACAGGAACGGATTGGACGGATCCAGGTCGATGGCCGCCGTGTAATTGGAGATCGAACCGGTGTACTGCCGGATCAGCGACTGGGTGATCCCCCGTTTGAACAACAACTGCCAGCTGGGCCGGTTGTAGCGCAGCGAATCTTCGATCGCCCGGTCGAAGGCGAAGAGCGAATCGGTCGGGAAATCGCTGTCCCGGTTCACCAGTTTCACGTACGGATCAGCCACCTCCGTGCGGAACTGTTCGACACGCGGCACGAAATAGACAGTCCGCACGGGAACCGTATCGGGACGAACCATCGAGAATTTGAACATCGGAAGCAGCGCGATGTTGGAACTTCGCGCAGTCATCCGCTGCATCCCTTCGCTGCCGCCCATGCTGGCATCGAACGAAAGCAGCTGGTTGAAACGCTTGCTCGTATCGGCATAAACAGAGAAACTACTGTCGGTCAGCTTCGAGCGGTATTCGGCTATTTTCTTGTCGGCCGTCTCCTTGTCGCTGCGGGATCCCTGCATGTCGTTGAGCATGTAACGCAATGCAGAGCGGCCAAGATAGGCGTTGGCGAAATCGGGATAAAGCTCGATCGCCCGCGTATAGTCGTTGATCGCGGCATAGTAGTCGCCCAGTTGCCGGTACAACGCCGCGCGGTTGTAATAGAGCAGCACGTTGTTCGGGCTGTAAAACGCCACTTTGTCATAGTCCGCGAGGGCGTTGTTGTAGTCTCCGATCTGATTGCGCAAAATCGCCCGGTTGAAATAAGTCAGCGAGCTGGTCGAATCGAGTGCCAACACCCGGCTGAAATCCTCGATTGCCTGCACCGGACGGTTGATCGTCGAATAGACGAGTGCCCGGTTGAAGTAAGAAGGGATATACGTGGAGTCGCATTCGATCGACTTGTCGAAATCGGCCAGCGCCTCATCGTATTTTTTCTGGGCCATGTAGAGCATCCCGCGGCGGCTGTAAGCCAAAGGACTCTCCCGGTTGGTCCGGATCGCGGTGTTATAATCCTCGTAAGCGCGCGTCGTGTCCTTCATCATCAGGTAGGAGGTGCCCCGGTTGACATAGGCGTCGACCACCTTGTTATCGAAACGGATAAAGGTGGTGAAGTCCTCCACCGCTTTTTCGAACTGCTGGCTGAGCAGGAAGGTCACCCCCCGGCTAAAATAGGGGTCGGGCCGGTCCGGGCGCAGGTCGATCGCCACCTGGAAATCTTTCAGCGCATCGTCGTAATTACCCAGCCGCGAACGGGTGATCGCCCGGTACTGGTACGCGGCCGTAAAAACGGGGTTGTTCTCGATTGCATAGGAAAAATCCTGTTCCGCCCCGAGCAGGTCGTCGAGGTTGTATTTGGCGATGCCGCGCAGGAAATAGCCCTCGTAAGCCTTCTCATCCACCTTCAGCAATACGTTCAGCGTCTCGATCGCATCGCGGAATTTGTTATCTATAATGTAGCTCCTGCCCACATAGAAAAAGTAATGCTTATCGAGTTGGGCCGACGCCTTATGGACGCCTCCCAGCGACACGAAAAACAGGAGAATGAGGAGAGATTTACGCATGCGGCCGTAGTATACGGGGTGCAAGATAATCATTCTACGCCAGAATACAGCGAACAAACACCCCCAATTCGTTTTACAAGGAACGGCATAAGCCGATGATTAGTATAATTTGGGGCACAGGAAGCCGCTAAAGATAAAATTTAAACCGAATGATCCACATTACAGAAAAGTTACGTACCTTTGAAAGCAATTTTGCGCTGAAATCCTGCTACTGAATAACAAATGAAAAAAGTAGATGTTGTTTTAGGCTTACAATGGGGCGACGAAGGCAAAGGCAAGGTCGTCGACGTGCTCACACCGGCTTATCAGGTGATCGCCCGCTTCCAGGGGGGACCCAATGCAGGCCACTCACTCCATTTTGAAGGCAAAAAATACGTATTGCACACGATCCCGTCGGGTATTTTCCGCGAAGGCTCGATCAATATCATCGGCAACGGCGTGGTGATCGATCCGGTGATTCTCTCCGAAGAGATCGCCAAACTGGAGAAAGACGGCGTCGACGTACAGGGCAAGCTGCTGATCTCGAAAAAAGCGCACCTGATCCTGCCTACTCACCGCATCATCGATGCGGCGTCGGAAGCCTCGAAAGGCAAGACGAAAATCGGTTCGACGCTCAAAGGCATCGGCCCGACCTATATGGATAAAACGGGCCGCAACGGCCTGCGCGTCGGGGACATCGTCTCGGGCGAATTCGAGGAACGTTACGGGCGCCTCAAGGAGAAACACATCGAACTGCTCAAACAATACGATTTCCCGTACGACATCTGCGACTACGAAAAAGAGTGGCTTGCCGGGATCGAAAACCTCAAGCGTTTCCGCTTCATCGACAGCGAACACGTGGTGAACTCGCTGCTCCAAGAGGGTAAAGCGATCCTCGCCGAAGGCGCGCAAGGTTCGATGCTCGACATCGACTTCGGCACCTACCCGTTCGTCACCTCGTCCAATACGCTCTGCGCAGGGGTCTGCACCGGTCTGGGTGTCGCACCGTCGCGGATCGGCAACGTCTACGGCATCTTCAAAGCTTACTGCACCCGCGTGGGCAGCGGTCCTTTCCCCACCGAGCTGTTCGACGAGGACGGGGAGAAAATGCGCCAGATCGGACAGGAGTTCGGCGCGACCACCGGTCGCCCGCGCCGCTGCGGCTGGCTCGACATGGTGGCCCTCAAATATTCGGTAATGATGAACGGCGTCACGGAGCTGATCATGATGAAAGCCGACGTGCTCAACGACTTCGACACGCTGAAAGTGGCCGTAGCCTACAACGTAAACGGCAAGGAGACTTCCGAATTTCCGTACGAGGCGAGCGAAAAGATCGTCCCAGTTTACAAGGAGTTCAAGGGGTGGAACTGCGACATCAACAAGCTGCGCCGCTACGACGAATTCCCCGCCGAACTGAAAAACTACATCGAATTCATCGAACAGGAGACCGGCGTTCCCGTCAAGATCGTTTCAGTAGGCCCAGACCGCGAAGAGACGATCGTGCGATAAACACGACCGATTGTTCTATTCCACAAAAGACAACCATTTTTCAAATGGTTGTCTTTTTTTGGATAACTCCCTGAAAATTTTATACCTTTAGAGTGCCAGCTGTGATGTCGAACATTAAAAAACTACCCAACCATGCGTTATTCGACCTGGCAACGCTTGCTCATACCCGTGCTGCTCGTCAGCAGTCTCATCGCTTCCTGCGGCAAAGACAACCCCGCCCCGACCCCGACTCCCCCTTCTCCCGATCCCGGAACGCCTACCGAAGTCCCGCTCAAGACACAACGAATCAACCGGTTCATCGTCGAAGCCATGCGGAATCGTTATCTATGGAATTCAGGCCTGCCTTCGGAGATCGACATCACTTCTGAAAGCGATCCGGCGGCACTCTTCAAGCGGCTCAGAAATCCGCAGGATTCCTGGTCGGTCCTAAGCGACAATATCCAGCAAACCCAAGGCGAATTTACCAATGAAACCCGCTCGTACGGCTACGAACTCACTTTCGGCAAGTTCAACAATTCGGAGAACATGTTCGCGGTCGTCCTGTTTACCTATCCGGACTCCCCGGCTGCCAAAGCGGGCATCAAACGCGGGGATATTTTCATCCGTGTGAACGACATGGAGATCACGATGAACACGTACATGAATCTTTTCAGGTTCCCCAACGTATCCCTCCAATACGGACACCTCGAAGGAAACACGATCTACCCGGCGACCCAAACAACGACTCTCACCGGAACGGAGATGTATCTGGATCCCGTGATCACCTACTCGGTAATCGACCGGGCAGGCCACAAAATAGGTTACCTTTGTTATAGCGATTTCGTCTCCAAATCGATCGGCAGGCTGGAAAAGGTCTTTTCGACGTTTCAACAGCAACAGGTCACCGAGATCATACTCGACCTCCGCTACAACCCCGGCGGGGAAGTTTCGGCCATGGCCAAACTGAGCAGCATGCTGGCCCCGAAATCCGCTGTAGAGAGTCACTCGGTCCTCCAGACCCGGATTTACAACAAAGAGTACACGGAATACCTGCGACAGACGGGGACCGACGTGAACGACTACTTCGATCCGTCCGTTGCCGTGAACCTCAACGGACTGCCGTTGTATACCCTGACGGAAAGCAGTCCCGCCTCTGCATCGGAATCCTTGATTCTATGCCTGAAACCTTATATGACCGTTAAGCAGGTCGGCTCGTCCACCGCGGGAAAATATTGCGGCGGCAGCCTTTTCCAGCCCGCAGTGCAACAAGGCGGACAACTCGTTCCGGATCCGGAGATCGGCAATTGGGTGCTTTACCTGATGACCTTCAAAACCGCCGATGCAAACGGCAAATCGATCTCCTCATCGGGCCTCTATCCGGACATTTGGACCTCTTCGCTGACTTTACCCGAACTGAAACTGCCGTTGGGCGATCCCCTCGATCCGTTTATCGCGAAAGCCATCGCGGCCATCACCGGACACAGCACCCCAACCCGGATCGAAACGAAATCCGCCGATCCGGGGTTCACCCTGCTGCGCGGACTAACGGGCCAACCCGAAACACGCTCAGGCTGGCTGATCGATTCGACCGTTATGATTCCCGTAACCGGCGCTTCGCGCTGACAGAAAGCGAATCCAAAAATGAGGGAACCGCCTTCCGGAGGCGGTTCCCTCATTTTGTCCCGCAGACAAAAGAATATGGGGATACGTTTCATTTTCGTCCGAAACCGGCGGTTTTTCCGATAAAAATCATAATTTTGTAAAGTTTTGTCCGGCGCACCTCCGGAGCGGAATCTAAACAAAATCTAACAACTAAATACGATCCATAATGAAGAAAACGTTGAAAATCGTCGTCCTGGCCAAACAGGTGCCGGACACCCGCAACGTGGGGAAAGACGCCATGAAGGCCGACGGCACGGTGAACCGCGCCGCGCTTCCGGCTATCTTCAACCCCGAAGACCTCAACGCACTGGAGCAAGCCCTCGTGCTGAAGGACATGTTCCCCGGCAGCACGGTGGAGATCCTGACGATGGGCCCGGGCCGCGCCGCCGAAATCATTCGCGAAGGCATGTACCGCGGAGCCGACGGTGGCGTACTGCTTTCCGACCGCAAATTCGCAGGCTCGGACACGCTGGCCACCTCATACGCCCTGTCACGGGCCATCCTCAACATGAAACCCGACATCATCGTCGCAGGCCGGCAGGCCATCGACGGCGATACCGCACAGGTCGGTCCGCAGGTGGCTGAAAAACTGGGTTGGCCGCAAATCACCTACGCCGAAGAGATCGTGGGCACCGAAGGCGACGAACTGGTTATCAAGCGCCGGCTGGAACACGGTGTCGAAACCGTAGCCTGCCCGTTGCCGCTGGTGATGACCGTCAACGGATCGGCTCCCGAATGCCGTCCGCGCCACGCCAAACTGGTGATGAAATGCAAATACGCCAAAACCGCGAGCGAGATGCAGGAAGCTCAGGAAGACTACACCGACCTGCGTTCGGAACGGCCCTACCTCAACATCAACGAATGGAGCGTAGCCGACATCGATGCCGACGACCAGCAATTGGGACTCACCGGCTCGCCGACGAAGGTCAAGAAGATCGACAACGTGGTATTTGCCGCCAAGGAGGCGAAGAGGCTCACCGCCGACGACCGCGACATCGACTCGCTGATGCAGGAACTGATCGCCAGCCACACGCTGGGATAGGCTAACCCCAACCGCTAAAAATCAAAACAGATGAACAACATATTTGTATATTGTGAGATAGAGGACGGCAAAGTGGCCGATGTGTCGCTGGAGCTGCTGACCAAAGGCCGGGTATTGGCCGACACGCTCGGCTGTGAGCTCGAAGCGCTCGCCATCGGATCCAAACTCGACGGCATCGAAAAAGAACTGGCCCAGTACGGTGCCGACACGATCCATATCGCTGATGCCGAGTGCCTCAGCCCGTACCGGACCCTGCCCCACGCCGCAATCATCTGCGGCATTTTCAAAGAAGAACAACCGCAGATCGCACTGTTCGGCGCTTCGCCGGTGGGCCGCGATTTGGGTCCCCGTGTTTCGTCGGCACTGCACAGCGGCCTGACGGCCGACTGTACGAGCCTCGAAATCGGCCCGCACACCGATAACAAGAGCGGCAAAGTCTATGAAAACCTGCTCTACCAGATTCGTCCGGCTTTCGGCGGCAACATCATCGCAACGATCATCAACCCGGACTGCCGTCCGCAGATGGCTACCGTACGCGAGGGCGTGATGAAAAAAGAGGTCGCCAAGACCCCGGGCAAAGGAGTCGTCAAAAAGGTGGATCACAAGAAATACACTTCGGACGCCGATTTCGTCGTACGCATCATCGAACGCGAAATGGAAGAGCGCAAGATCAACATCAAGGGAGCGCCGGTGATCATCGCCGGAGGTTATGGCATGGGTTGCAAGGAGAACTTCGCGCTGCTGCACGAACTGGCCGAAGTGCTCGGCGGCGAGGTGGGAGCATCCCGCGCAGCGGTGGATGCAGGCATGGCCGACCACGCCCGCCAGATCGGACAGACCGGCGTGACGGTACGTCCGAAACTCTACATCGCCTGCGGCATCTCGGGACAGATCCAGCACACCGCCGGCATGGACGGCTCGTCGATGATCATCTCGATCAATACGGACCCGGAAGCGCCGATCAACAAAATCGCCGACTACGCGATCATGGGCGACGTAATGGAAGTGGTACCCAAGATGATTAAGTATTACAAACAAAACTCGAAATAACAGCGATCATGGCTAATTTCTTTTTAGATAATAAAGACCTCCAGTTCCACCTGAATCATCCGTTGATGAAAAAAATCGTGGAACTCCGGGAGAGAGGTTACGCCGACAAAGGCAAATACGATTACGCCCCCGTGGACTTCGAGGATGCCATGGACAGCTACCGTCGCGTGATGGAAATCTGCGGCGAAATCTGCGGCGACGTACTGGCTCCGAATGCCGAAGGCGTCGACCACGATGGTCCCCGGGTTGTAGACGACCATGTGGTGTACGCCCCGGGCACGGCACAGAATATCGAAGCGCTGAACCAGGCCGGACTGTTCGGCATGACCATTCCGCGCCAATACGGCGGACTGAATTTCCCGCTGCCGCTTTTCGCGATGGCCAATGAAATGGTCGCGCGTGCCGACGCCGGATTCGAAAACATCTGGGGCTTGCAGGACTGCGCCGAAACCCTCAACGAATTCGCTTCGGAAGAGATCAAAGCCCGATACCTTCCCCGCGTTTGCGCCGGAGAAACCTGCGCGATGGACCTCACCGAACCCGATGCCGGCAGCGACCTGCAGGCTGTGATGCTCAAAGCGCACTGGGACGAGGAGAAACAGACCTGGCTGCTGAACGGGGTGAAGCGTTTCATCACCAACGGCGACGGTCATATCTCGCTGGTACTGGCCCGCTCCGAGGAGGGGACGAGCGATGCCCGCGGCCTGTCGATGTTCGTCTATGACCGCGCGCACATGGCTGTCAAGGTTCGCCGCATCGAGAACAAATTGGGTATCAAAGGATCGCCCACCTGTGAACTGGTCTTCACGAACGCGCCGGCCGAGCTGGTCGGCGACCGCAAAATGGGCCTGATCAAATATGTGATGTCGTTGATGAACGCCGCCCGTTTGGGGATCGGCGCACAGTCGACCGGCCTGTCGGAAGCGGCTTACCGCGAAGCGCTCAAATATGCGCACGAACGCCAGCAATTCGGCAAGCCGATCATCGAATTCCCGGCTATTTTCGAAATACTGTCGGTTATGAAAGCGAAGCTCTACGCTTCGCGTGCGATGCTGTACGAAACGACACGCTTCGTCAGCATTTACAAAGAGTACACACATATCAGCAAGGAGCGTAAACTCGAACCGGAAGAACGCGCCGAAATGAAGGAATACACGCGTCTGGCCGACGCTTTCACCCCGCTGCTGAAACTGATGTCGAGCGAATACTGCAACCAGCTCGCTTACGACGCGATCCAGATTTTCGGCGGCTCGGGCTACATGAAAGACTACCCGATCGAACGTATCTACCGCGACGCACGTATCACGAATATCTACGAAGGCACCTCGCAATTGCAGGTCGTAGCGGCGATTCGCCACGTCACCACCGGCACCTACCTCGCCAAGATGAAGGAATACGAGACGCTGGACTATGCCCCGGAGCTGGAAAACACCTATAAGAAGCTGGTTTCCATGCGCGAACAGTATGAAAAGGCCGTTGAAAAAGTGACCGCTACCGGCGACAACGAAGTAATTGACTTCCATGCACGCCGCATGGTCGAAATGGCCGGGCACATTATCCTAAGCCACCTGCTGCTGCAACAGGCCTCTATCGACGAAGAGTACCGCAACTCTGCGGAGATCTATGCCAAGTACGGCGAAGCGCAGAATGCCGCTGCGGCGACCTACATCGGCTGCTGCTGCGTCGATGACATCGGTCTGTACAAAGCCGTGCAGGACGAACATTGATCCGGTTCAGGCCGTTGTTCCGCAAATCGGACATACATCCCTTTGCAAAACATACCGCCTGGGGCCACAACAAAAGAAGGGGAGTTGCTTGGCAACTCCCCTTCTTTTGTTTCATCGGCCGGACTCATTGTTTACGGAATACCTCTTTCAGGAAGGCATCGGTCAGCATCAGGTCATCGTCTCCCTGGACGACTTCCCGGTCGAACAAATCCTCATCTTCCCGGGTTACCTCATCGGCCATCTCTTCATTGTAGTAATCATCCATAGGCAAAGGTTTCGATAGTGTTTGCCAATATAACGCCGATGATTACCGCGATATTGTGCGTCAACTCAATATCAGCTGTTTTTCATCGATCAGTTTACGCAGGTTGATCAGCGCATAGCGCATCCGGCCCAAAGCCGTATTGATGCTCACATCGGTCTGTTCCGCGATCTCTTTAAAGCTCAACCCCATATAGTACCGCATCAATACTACCTCCTTCTGCTCCGGCGGCAGAAAATCGATCAACTTACGCACGTCGGTCTCGATTTGATTCGTGATCAACTTCTCCTCGACCGTGTGATCGGAAAATTTCTGGTTATTCAGGATATCGTAACCCGCATCCCCTTCCGACACGTTGTTCCGCTGTTTTTTCTGGCGGAAATAATCGATCACCTGGTTGTGCGCTATGCGCAGCACCCAGGAAAGAAACTTGCCGTTCTCGGTGTAACGTCCCTCCTGCACGAAACGCACCACTTTAATAAGCGTCTCCTGGAAGATATCATCGGCCACATCCCGATTCTTGACCATCATGTAAATATAGTCGAGAATCCGTTTGCGGTGACGGTTCAACAGTACATTTATAGAATCCTCATTGCCTGAGATATAGGTATTAAGCAATTCGTGATCACTTAATTTCTTCAGATTCATATCTTACTCCTCTAATTGGTTTGAGTAGATATTTCGTCGATAGGCAAATGAGTTTTTTCAGTTCTACTTTTTCTTTCCGAACGGCAAGATACACACATTTCTCTAATTTCCAAAGGCCGGCGGTATTTTTTTCGGTTTGATCACTCGCGGAATCACCAGTATGCTGACATATTCCTCCAATATAGCACCAAATCAAAAGGGATGCCGAATTTCACATCTCAGCACCCCTTTGTGTAATTTTCCACAACGATTGGTACCTCCTCAAAGGCCCCTACTGCTGCTCTTCCTCGTCTAACAGGTTGGAAACCAGAATACGGCCGCAATATTCACAAACGATTACCTTTTTGCTCATGCGGATATCCATCTGCCGCTGGGGCGGGATACGGTTGTAGCAACCGCCGCAGGCGTCACGTTTGACTGTCACGACTGCCAACCCATTTCGGACATTATGGCGGATACGCTTATAAGCTGCCAACAGGCGGTCGTCGATCTTCGCAGCAGCTCTCTGGGACTGGGCTGTCAACGCCTCCATCTCCTTGGAGGTTTCCTGGTCGATACCTTCCAACTCTTTCTGTTTGGCCTCCAGATCAACCTTGCGCTCGGCCAACACTTCCTGAGCATCCTCGATCGCCTTCTTTTTCAATTTGACGTCGACCCCGGCCTCCTTAATGCGCTTCTCGCTCAGTTCGATTTCGAGCTTCTGATACTCGATCTCTTTGGACAGGGCATCGAATTCCCGGTTGTTGCGGACGTTATCCTGCTGTCCTTCGTATTTGGCAATCAGCGTTTTGGACTGATCGATAGCATCCTTGTACTGCTTGGTGGCTTTGTTCAGCTCATCCACTTCGGCCGTAATGTTGGCAATACGTGTATCGAGGCCGGCGATCTCGTCTTCCAGGTCCTGAACCTCCAACGGAAGCTCGCCTTTCAGTTTGTTGATCTCGTCGATCTTCGAATCGATTTTCTGAAGCTCGTACAGCGCGACGATCTTCTCTTCCATCGAGAAATCGTTGGCATCGCTGCTCTTTCTGCTTGAAACTGCCATATGCTTAAATGAAATAATTTACAGGATTAACCGAATGCACACTCTCGTGAACTGCAAAAGTAGCTATTTTTTTCGTAATTATATCATGCAACAACCCGATTGCACAATATTCACTCTCGAAATGGCCCACATCGACAGCGACGATACGGCCGTCGGGAGCATAAAAATCATTGTATTTCATATCGGCCGTCAGGTAGATGTCGGCACCTGCCGCAACGGCATCCCCGAGCATCGAAGCTCCGGCGCCGGTCACCAACGCCACCCGCCGCACCTGCTCCCGGCACAGCTCGGAATGACGGATCGCCCCACAGCGGAGCACCGACTTAATCTGTTGTAAAAAACCGCTCACAGGTATCGCCTCCGGTAAATCCCCGACCACACCGAAGCCCGTTTCCGCGCCGTCTCGGTGCGGCGAAAGCACCCGCATACCGGTCAGCCCCAGCAGTTTCCCGAGCCGGAAACTCATGCCCCCGGCGGCACTGTCCAGATTGGTGTGCGCGGCATACAGCGAAATTCCCGCGAGCAGTGCCCGCCTCACGATCCGCTGCGTAAAATCGGCATCGACCAACTGCCGAAGCGGATGGAATAGTAACGGATGATGGGAAACGACCAGGTTCGCATCCAGCGAAAGCGCCTCGTCGATCACACTTTCGGTCACATCGACGCACAACAGTACGCCCGTCACCCCGGCTTCGTAATCACCGACATTCAGTCCGCTGTTATCGTACTCTTCCTGCAACGACAACGGAGCGAACGCTTCGATCGCCGCAGCGACATCTTTCACTTTTACCGGCATAGCATTCTGGATTAAAAAGTCTTCTGATTAAAAAAGCGTCTGCTCGACGACCTGCGGACGCACCGGTTCCGCAGGGGGCGTCTCATGAACGGCATCCACAGCACCGGCTTCCGGTTTTCCGGACATCTCAACCTCCGTTTCGACCACGGCCTCCGCCATCTCCAGCGATCCTGCCACGGCATCCGCATCATCGGCCTCACCCCCGGCAGCCGGCCCGGTTTCCGCCAGGAGGGCACACTCCGATTTGGGATATTCATTTTCAGGCCACAACTCCTGCAACCGGAAAGGTACAGACGGTCCGGGCGTATCCGACCATTTCGAAACCGCGCAACCGGCGGCAACTACAGCACTTGCCCGACTCCCCTCCGTCCCGGCCTCTTCCCGGTTCCGGTCTCCGACCGCTACGCCCGTTTCGGGCAAAATCCCGGACAGCGGGAATCCCCCTGCTTCGTGTTCCTCAACCGGCACGGACGGATGATCGACGAAAATTTCGACGACATTCTCATCCGCCCCCTTCAACTCCTGCCGCACTTCGAGCAGCATCGCGCGAATACGCTGCAACCTGTCTACAATCTCCAAATCGCGTCCGAGACCCTCGCGGTTCTGTTTGATGCGTTTCTGGGCCCCCGCGAGGGTCATGCCATTCTCCTTGACCAGGTGGTAAATCAGTTTCAGGTTCTCGATATCGGCGGGTGTAAAGAGCCGGTTGCCTTTTTTGTTCTTGTCCGGTTTGAGGATATCGAACTTCTGCTCCCAAAAGCGGATCAACGACGGATTGACGTCGAACATCTCCGACACCTCGCCCATCGTATAATAGATTTTTTTGCTTTTTCGCTCGGCCGCGCTCATTGCATCCAGGGGGTTGAAAACGGGAAGCAAGGTACAAAAAACAAACCGTTTTCACAAGTGGATAATTCTTGCTACATTTGCTCTCTGCAAAGGCAAATCGCATGGAGTGCATCATCACCGGCACCGTCATCCACGGTAAAAAATTGGGCCGGAGCCTCGGGTTCCCCACCGCCAACCTGCTTATCGACCCATCGTTGGAAATCGCTAACGGCGTGTACGCCGGA
The DNA here is from genome assembly GCF_025144995.1 of Alistipes indistinctus YIT 12060. Taxonomy (NCBI): domain Bacteria; kingdom Pseudomonadati; phylum Bacteroidota; class Bacteroidia; order Bacteroidales; family Rikenellaceae; genus Alistipes; species Alistipes indistinctus. The sequence continues at coordinate 1,337,668 of NZ_CP102250.1, forward strand.
AGGGTCGCCCTCACCGGCAAGCCTTACGGCGCACTGGTCAATATCGGCTACAACCCGACGGTTCCCACCGGAGGAAAGCGCTTGCTGGAAGCGCACCTGCTGGATTTTTCAGGCGACCTCTACGGACGGACTATCTCGGTGGAGCTGGTCGCTTTCCTGCGCCCGGAACAGAAATTTGCTTCGCTCGACGAACTGCGCGAACGGATCGAACAGGATAAAACAGAAATCATCAAAATACTGGAAACATGCTGACCAACCAGAACATTCCCTACAAAATCGCCGACATCAGCCTGGCCGACTGGGGCCGCAAGGAGATTGAAATGGCTGAAAAGGAGATGCCGGGACTGATGTCGATCCGCCGCAAGTACAGCGCGCAAAAGCCGCTCAAAGGCGCCCGGATCTCAGGCTCGCTGCACATGACCATCCAAACCGCCGTGCTGATCGAAACGCTCGTCGAGTTGGGTGCGGACGTCCGCTGGTGCAGTTGCAACATCTTCTCGACACAGGACCATGCCGCAGCGGCGATTGCCGCAACCGGAGTGCCGGTATTCGCATGGAAGGGCGAATCGCTGGAAGAGTACTGGTGGTGCACGGCGATGGCGCTTTCGTTTCCCGGCGGCAAGGGCCCGAACCTGATCGTCGACGACGGCGGCGACGCGACCCTGCTGATCCACAAAGGATACAAAGCCGAGAACGACGCTTCGACGCTCGACGGAACCCCTGGCAGCCAAGAAGAGCGGGTCATTATCGACACGCTGCGCACGCTGCTGAAAGAAGACCCGGACAAATGGCACCGCACCGTAGCCGAATGGAAAGGGGTTTCGGAGGAGACCACCACCGGCGTACACCGGCTTTACCAGATGCAGGCGCGCGGCGAACTGCTCGTACCCGCGATCAATGTGAACGACTCGGTGACCAAAAGTAAATTCGACAACCTGTACGGCTGCCGCGAATCGTTGGCCGACGGTATCAAACGCGCGACGGATGTAATGATCGCCGGAAAAGTAGTCGTGGTTTGCGGCTACGGCGACGTGGGCAAAGGATGCGCAATGAGTATGCGGTCGTACGGAGCCCGGGTGATCGTCACCGAAATCGACCCGATCTGCGCGCTGCAAGCCTCGATGGAAGGTTTCGAAGTGAAAACGGTCGAAGACGCACTGCCGGAAGGCAATATCTACGTGACGACCACCGGCAACCGGGACATCATCCGGGTCGAGCACATGGAGCGGATGCGCGACCAGGCGATCGTCTGCAACATCGGCCACTTCGACGACGAAATCCAGATGGCAGGCCTCGAAGCCTATCCGGGCATTGTAAAAACCGAAATCAAACCGCAGGTGGACAAGTACAGTTTCCCCGACGGACATGCGATCTTCGTGCTGGCCGAAGGCCGCCTCGTAAACCTCGGCTGTGCGACCGGCCATCCGTCGTTCGTGATGAGCAATTCGTTCTGCAACCAAACCCTCGCGCAGATCGAATTGTGGACAAAAAAACTGGATACAGCGGTATACCGCCTGCCGAAGCAACTCGACGAAGAGGTGGCGCGTCTGCACCTCGAATACCTCGGTGTGCACCTGACGCGCCTGACACAGGAGCAGGCCGACTACATCGGCGTGCCGGTGGAAGGCCCTTACAAAGCGGATTTTTACCGGTATTGACCCCGCTCCCAAGATACGGAAACGGCGAAGATGCGGAAAGAACCCTCCCGGGAAATACAAAACCCACAAAACCAAGGCAGTGAAAACCAGAGCATCCGAACACTTTAACTTTCTGCTTTTGGCATTCGCGTATTAGTGTTGTAGTATACCAGTGTACTATCACACTAGTACGCCGGGATCTGATTCAGCACTGAACCAACGGCAGAGAGCCGGAACAGAACAGGGATGGATCGAACGCATCGGCACGCGCAGCAACAACATGTATCCGAGGAAGAGTCCGAATGGATGCTACCGGCGAACGGGCCGCATAATAGCCCGACTTAAAACAGATTCCTGTCCCCTATAATTTCTAAATCCCGACCTATGACGCCTTGCCTGCAAATCGAATCGCTGACCAAATCATTCGGCGACCTGGTGCTGTTCGAAAATTTTTCGCTAGGCATCGGCGAGGGACAGCGCGTAGGGCTGATCGCAAAAAACGGCACGGGAAAAACTACCCTGCTGAATATTCTGGCAGGAGAGGAAGACTACGATTCGGGAACGATCACCTTTCGCCGGGACCTGAAAGTGGCCTATCTGGAGCAGGATCCGAAGTTCCCGGCCGGAACGACCGTTCTCGAAGCCTGTTTCCTGAGCGACTCGCCGGTCATCCGCGCCATTGCCGATTATGAACGGGCCGTGCAGCGGAGCGGGCTGCAGAACGACGACGACCATACATTGCAAGAGGCGATCGCGCAAATGGACCGGCTCGATGCCTGGACCTATGAATCACGGGTCAAGCAGATTCTCACGCGGCTGAACATCACCGCTTTCGACCAACAGACAGAAAATCTCTCGGGCGGCCAGACCAAACGGATCGCGCTGGCCAATGCGCTGATTACGGAACCTGACCTGCTGATCCTCGACGAGCCGACAAACCATCTCGACCTGGAGATGACACGCTGGCTGGAAGAGTATCTCTCGCGGACGAAACTGACGCTGCTGATGGTCACGCACGACCGTTACTTTCTCGACCGGGTCTGCACGGAGATTATCGAGATCGACCACCGCCAAAGCTATTCGTACAAGGGCAACTACAGCTATTACCTCGAAAAGCGGCAGGAGCGGCTCGACGCCGCGGAAGCACAGCGCGAAAGCGACCGAAACCTCTACCGCAAGGAGCTCGATTGGATGCGCCGCCAGCCACAGGCCCGCGCGACGAAAGCGCGTGCCCGGATCGAATCGTTTTACGAACTGGAAGAACGGCTGCGCAAAGAGCGCGAAACCGGTGATGTCCGGCTCGATGTGAAAGCTTCTTACATCGGCAAGAAAATTTTCGAAGTGCGCGGACTTTCGAAACGATTTGGGGAGAAAGTAATTCTCGACAACTTCGAGTACACCTTTTCGCGCTACGAAAAGATGGGGATCGTCGGGGGCAACGGCACCGGGAAATCGACCTTTATCAAGATGCTGATGGGACTCGTACAGCCGGACAGCGGCACGATCGACATAGGCGAGACGGTCCGGTTCGGCTACTATTCGCAGGAGGGTATCGCTTTCGATGAAAAAGCCAAAGTAATCGACGTTGTGAACGAGATTGCCGAAAACATCGAACTGAGCGACGGACGGAAGATGAGTGCATCGCAATTCCTGCAATATTTCCTATTCACGCCGCAAACCCAATACAACTTCGTTGCGAAACTCAGCGGCGGTGAGCGGCGCAGGCTCTACCTCTGCACGATCCTGATGCGCAATCCGAATTTCCTGGTGCTCGACGAGCCGACCAACGACCTCGACATCCTGACGCTGCAGGTGCTTGAAGAGTACCTGCAATCCTACTCGGGCTGTCTGATCGTCGTGTCGCACGACCGCTACTTCATGGATAAGGTTGCCGATCACCTGCTCGTCTTCGAAGGCGACGGCAAACTCAAGGATTTCCCGGCAGGTTACAGCCGCTACCTCGAATGGAAAGAGCTCAAAGAGTCGGAAGAGCAGGGACAAACCGCACAAGCGGGACCTGGTACTGCGAAAGGCAAAGTATCCGGACAAAGACCGGGTCATGGAAACACCGGCGGTGCCAATGCCCCCGTAGCGCATGCATCTCCAGCGTCATCGCCAGGAACTCCGTCAGGCTCTCCCGCCACAGGCAACAGGAATGTGCAAAAAAGAAAACTCTCGTTCAACGAAAAACGCGAGCTGGAACAACTCGAAAGGCAGATCCCGGAACTGGAAGCCGAAAAAGCCGCACTCGAAACCGAAATGAGCAGCGGCACATTGCCGATTGACGAACTGACCGCAAAATCACTGCGTATATCGGAACTGATCGAACAAATCGACGAGGCATCGATGCGTTGGCTGGAATTAAGCGATATTTAGGCAAAACAAGACGGATTGAAGGCATCCGGAGGGGTATACTGGAATGTTATCCCGGAACTGGAAAATGGGAACTGGGAACCGAAAGCAGAAAACCGGGGACATACAAAACAAACAGGGAGTAAAAGGAACAAATTGGGAAACGGGAAAGCGATCAAAATCATCCATAACGATAAGCGGGACAACTGACACAGCTGTCCCGCTTATTCTATATATTCTATACATTATGGGCCCTCGCGGTGTCAGTGGGAAAGCCGCTCATGCCCGGTATTCCAGAGATCGGTACCTACGGCCAAATACACAGATACTATTACAATTCATGAAATGAAATGAAATGAAATAAACTAATCGATACTCCTCAGCCGCATCACATAACCGCCTCCTTTGCGCAACGAAACGGTGATCGTTTCTCCCCGGTCCACGATTTTCTCCTCGCGGACGAGTGCATCGTCGGCTTCCGGACGATCGGAAATCACCGTAGCCAATGCACGGCCCTGTAAAAAACCGAGGTCGAAACTAACCGTCCGGGCATCCTCGCCGTTGACCACGCCAATCCAGTATTCATTGCCATGACGGCGCACAAAACCCGCCACCCGGCCGATCTCGGAAAAAGGCAGCACAATCGTCTCGTCCCATACCACCGGCATATCGCGCAACAAATCCTCGACCGGAGAATTGAGATACCATTTGTAACTATCGGCAAAATGCGTCAGCGGCGAGGTATAAACAATCGCCTGCGCCAGTTCGTGCGGCCATGTATAACCGAGCAATTCGGACGGTACGAACGCCGTCGGTGTAAAGTCGGCCGGGCCGGCCAGCAAGCGCGTAAACGGCTTTATCGCCTCCTGATTCATCGGCATCACGCGGTCATAACGGCTGATGTGGAATTCGTGCCCCCTGACCGCTTCACGAGTCAATTCATGGGGCCATGTGCGCCGCAGACCCGAAGGCTTTACGCAACCATGAAAATTGCACAGCAACTGCAAATCGTAAGTCTCCTCCAACGCATCCTGATACCAGCGCATAATTTCGGGAGTAGGCGCCGGGATAAAGTCGATCTTGATCCCGACCGCACCGGCTTCCTTAACCTTAGCCAGATAGTCGTGGATTTCGGCGCGTGTCCGCATCTCTTTCGAATCGACCCAAATGACGCTCTGTACGCCTTTCGACTTGCCGTAATCGATCACCTCTTTCAAACATTGCCACTGATCTTTATCTCCCTCTTTCCAGAAACGCCAACCGTCGTCGATCAGGTAATACTCCCAGCCCAGGCGTGCAGCGGCATCGTACCAAACCTGCTGCTCTTCAAACTTCGGGGCCTCGCTGCTCCACCACTGCCAAAGCACTCGGCCCGGCTTCACCCAGTCAAAATTGCGGGAAGGATCGGGCGCAGGGCAAAGATTGGTCAGCAGGTCGCTGTTGACCAATCCGTTCAGATCGTCTGCCACGATAGCCGCACGCCACGGGGAGAGCAATTCCCCTTCGACGGTCCAGCCTTCAGGACTGGCCGGGAAACAGACCCGGATCAGGTTCCCTTCGCGCACAAGGCCCATATCGGCAAAAGTCCGGCAGTCGGCTTCGCCGACAGCCACATAACCGTTGCCTACAACCGCCGTCAGCGGATTGACCAATGCTTCTCCTGCGGGAATATTCTGAAACACAGACTCCTGATGCAGGCTTTCGTAGTCGATCGAATAAGGCGCCCAGAAACAGTGAGCCGTGGCAGGCAGATTCCATGCTGTCAGCTCTCGATCGAGGCGAAGTTTCCGCTTCGAAGCGATCCGGTAACGAACCGCCGCCCCATCGTCATAACTGCGAACGATCAGTTCATAGCCGATCCCGGCCCCACGAAGGGGAATAACCGTCTCGTTACAGCGGTTGCGAGCCTGGGCATGGACACCGTAAACCGGATAACTCTCATCGATCCGCATCTGTACCGGGGTTCCGGCGGACCGGACGCCTGCGGCGATATTTTTACCGCCGATTACCAATCCGAGGGGCGACACACCGACGACGGGCCTCCCGTCGCGCTGCACCTGCCAGGTCAGCGGCGCGCCTTCGCCATATTGAACAACAACCGAGAGACGGCCGTCCGGACTGGTGGTCTTCACTTCACCGGCGAAAACCGCCGGGACACATGCCAGCAGGCTGCAGGCCCAAAGAGTTTGCACAAGTTTCTTCATAGTTCAGGTATCGTAATCGGTTAAAATCTTTGTCAGATTTTCTCGGTAAGTTTCTGCACCACCCGGAAGTTGTAGAAAAACTCCTTTGCAAAGACACGAATCACATTGTAGGCGGGAATCGCCAACAACATGCCGAGGACACCGGCCATGCTCCCCGCAATCAGGATGACGAGGAAAATCTCGAGCGGATGGGCCTTCGCCCGGTTCGAATAGAGCAACGGCTGCAGGATAAAGTTATCCACTCCCTGCGCGAAAAGAATCGTTCCCGCGATACGCAGCATCAGGGCGAAAACGCTCAGGTCGGAAGTCGAACCGACCACACCGATGAAAATGCCGATCGCAATGCCGATGATCGGACCGAGGTAGGGAATCACGTTCAACACGCCGACAAACATCGCGATAATCAGCGCATCATGCCACGAAAAGCCGAAAATCAGCAGGCCGACCGTCACCAGCACCGTCATGATTCCGGACTCGGAGACGATTCCTGTAAAGTAACGAATCAGCAGGTTGGTCACCGAATCGAGCGCACGGGAGATGTTTTGTTCGTATTTTTTCGGAAACATGATGATCACCATGTCGTAAAAGAGAGTGCTCTCCTTGAGGAAGAAAAAGGTGATGAACGAAATAGAAAAAATCGCGATCAGCAGACTTCCGATAGTTCCGACGATCGACGAAAGGAGGTTGTTGATCAGATTGATGTTCAGCAACGGCCGGATCTGTCCGGCAATCGCGTCGGCCAGCGAGAACTCGTTGTCCGGAATCGAAAAAACCTTTTCGATCATGTGCTCCAGCGATACCAGCGGCCCCTGGAACGAAGCGACGATCTGGGATATGTTCAACGACGAAAACTGATTGAGCTTCTGGAACAGGATCGGAACAAAGAGCCAGAAGAGGCCCACGACAACCAGCCAAATGACAATCAGTGTCAGCAGTGCCGCGACAGCCTTGGGAATCCTGATTTTCGAACGGCCCAGGTGCAGGCCCGTCAACAGGTCGGTCAACGGTTTTCCGATGATCGCCAATACGGCAGCGATCAGGATGTACGTGACGACATTGCTGAAATACCAAACCAGGAACACGACCACCGCCGTGATCACCGCTGCCACGATATAACGCTGCAATTTGGACATGTTCAAATGTACGAAAAAAAACGTTCCCTCTTCAGGGAACGTTAAAATATCGCGGCAGATACAAACGGATTATTTCAGCCGGGCGATCGGGGTTTGGGAACCGGTCACCTTGTCGCCGAGTTTTACCAGCACTTCTGTACCCAAAGGCAGATACACATCCACGCGCGAGCCGAACTTGATAAATCCGCACTGCGTATTCTGCCCGGCGACCTCGCCTACACGCGCATAAGAGACGATACGGCGTGCAATCAGTCCCGCAATCTGGCGGAAAAGCACCTTGCAACCGCCCATATCCACGACAGTCGTGGTACGTTCGTTCTCCTCCGAGGATTTGGGATGCCAGGCCACCAGGAAACGTCCCTGATGATGACGGAAATATTCGATCCGGCCGCCCACCGGAAACCAGTTGATGTGCACGTTGCTCAACGACATGAACACGGACACGAGCAGGCGCCGGTCGTTGAAATATTCGTTTTCGGTCACCTCTTCGACCACGACGACCGTACCGTCGGCCGGAGCGAATACGGTCTCAGGATCCTCGATTCGTATGCGGGAAGGAGAACGGAAAAACGAAGTGACGAACAGGACGAACAACGCAGCGGCACCGGCCACGATCCATGCGGCAAGCGGCGGCAGGAGCCATGCGCAGACAGTCGTAATGAAAACTGCCAACGCCATTGTAACCAAAATGATGGAATATCCCTCCTTATGAATTTTCATCCGTACAGAGTATTGGGTGTAGTGTTCTTTATCAAGCGAATATAACCAAATATACAAATGCAAACGGCACCGCCAGCAACAACGCATCGAAGCGGTCGAGCAACCCGCCGTGGCCCGGAATGATGTGACCCGAATCCTTCAGGTTCACCGAGCGTTTCAGCATCGACTCGACCAGATCGCCGTACACGCCGCTAACCGAGATGACCAGTCCGGCACCGGCCCACAGCACCGGCGAAGCATCCTGCCACCAACCCATCAAGGCTCCGACAGCAACCGCAGAGACCACGCCTCCGAAGAATCCTTCCCAGGATTTTTTCGGGGAAATGCGCTCGAAAAGCCTGTGCCGGCCGAACACGCGGCCGACCAAATAGGCCCCTACATCGTTGGCCCAAACGATAAATATCACGCTCAGCACGACGAGCGGCCGGTAAACGAAACCGCCGCCAGGAACACCGACACAAGGTAAAACCACAAGTAATGCGAGCGGCACCGCCACATAAACGATACCGGCCACCGCCCACGCGACATTAGTCAGGGGCGTTGTGCTTTTGCGATACAATTCGGCGATAAACAGTCCGCACACCAACGGCAACACGTATAACAGCGCCGCTGTGCCGATCAATCCGGCGGCTACGGCAAATGCCGCAGCAACCAACAACACGCCGATTACGGTGGGATAAACCTGCAAAGGAGCCGCACCGGTCAAACGCGCGATTTTATAAAATTCAAGCATCGATCCGGCAGCAACTGCGATGAACAAAAGGGCCATCGAGTACGGGGAAGCGAGCACCGCCCCCAGCACCACTGCCAGCATCACCGCCCCGCTGAGCGTCCGAATCAGGAGATTTCTGTCCACGCTTTCTTTCGGTTACTGTTCGGTTTCGTCAAACGACTCATCGACCTCGATCTCCATCTCTTTGCGCAATTCGCCTTTGCGTTTGCCGAAAATCTTTTCCAAATCCTCGGCGAAAATCACTTCGCGTTCGAGCAACAATTCGGCCAGCCGGGTCAATCCCTCCCGATGGGCCTGCAACGTGTCGAGCGCACGCTGGTAAGCACTGTCCACCAAAGCCTTCGCCTCCGTGTCGATTTCCTGGGCTGTGCGCTCGCTGTAAGGTTTGGTCAGCGTCATATCGCTCTGGCCCGAGGAGTCGTAAAAACTCAGGTTGCCGATGTGGTCGCTCATACCGTAGTATGCAACCATAGCGTAGGCCTGCTTGGTCACCCGCTCCAGGTCGTTCAGCGCACCGGTCGAGACTTTGCCGAAATTCATCTGCTCGGAAGCACGGCCGCCCAAAATGGAGGCCATCTCATCGAGCAGCTGCTCTTTGGTCGTAATCTGCCGCTCTTCGGGCAGGTACCAGGCAGCTCCCAACGCTTTACCGCGCGGAATAATCGTCACTTTGATCAGCGGATTGGCATGCTCGAGCACCCAGCTGACCGTCGCATGGCCCGCCTCATGGTAAGCGATCGTGCGTTTCTCGGTCGGAGTAATGATTTTGTTGCGGCGTTCGAGACCGCCCACGATGCGGTCGATCGCACTGAGGAAATCATCTTTCTCGATCTGTTTCTTGTTATTGCGCGCAGCGATCAACGCCGCTTCGTTGCAGACATTAGCTATATCGGCTCCGGAAAAGCCCGGGGTCTGCTTGGCCAGGAACTCGCGGTCAAGGTTCGGATCGAGCTTCAGGTTCTTCAGGTGCACGTCGAAAATTTCAGCGCGCTCTTTCAGGTCGGGCAATTCGACATTGATCTGCCGGTCGAAACGTCCGGCACGCATCAACGCTTTGTCGAGGATATCGGCCCGGTTCGTCGCAGCGAGCACGATCACCCCTGCATTCGTTCCGAAACCGTCCATCTCGGTAAGCAACTGGTTCAGGGTATTTTCCCGCTCGTCGTTCGACGAAAAACCCACGTTTTTACCCCGGGCACGGCCGATCGCATCGATCTCGTCGATAAAGACGATGCAAGGAGCTTTTTCCTTGGCCTGGCGGAACAGGTCGCGTACACGCGAAGCCCCGACGCCGACGAACATCTCGACGAAGTCGGAACCGCTGATCGAAAAGAACGGCACGTTCGCTTCACCGGCAACAGCCTTGGCCAACATGGTCTTACCGGTTCCCGGAGGGCCGACGAGCAAAGCCCCTTTCGGAATCTTACCGCCCAGTTCCTTATATTTATTCGGGTTTTTCAGGAAATCGACGATCTCCATGATTTCGACTTTGGCCTCTTCCAAACCGGCAACATCCTTAAAAGTGATATTAACGGACGAATCCTTGTCGAACACCTGGGCTTTGGCTTTCCCGACGTTGAAAATCCCGCCCTGACCGCCACCCTGGCCGCGCGACATACTGCGCATGATGAAGATCCAGACGCCGATGATCAGGATCCAGGGAAGAATCCCGGTCAACAGGTCGGTCCACATATTGCGCCGCGATTCGAAACTGAGCGGTACATTTTGCTTGTATTGGGTCAGCGTGCTTTCGAAATCGCTCTGGAAATAGTCCAGCGAACCGATGTTGAACACGAACTGCGGTCCCTGCTTGGGCAAACCTTTGTACTCTTTCTGCTCGGCATAGGCATCCACCTTGTCCGGCTTGAGAAAGACTTCGGCGCTCTCCTTGTTGATGATATCGATCTTCTGGACATCGCCCTTCTCGATCATCACTTTGACATTATCCCAGTTGGTCTTCTGGGCTACATCGCTACTCCCCATCAGGCTCCATCCAACCAGAAGGACGGCAATCAGGGCCCACACCCAATAGATATTGAAGCGGGGACGTTTGCCGCCCAGATTGGGGGAGATATTGTTATTGGAATTTAATTTCATGTTTTTCTCTTTTGCGGTTCAGTTTTACCTTTTTACAACGATAAACCGTTCACCTATATTACATTCTGAGCCACACTATCCGGAATCGCCCTACTCTTCCGAAGCATAATGCGTAGCAGGAGCGTCGGCCCACAGCTCATCGAGTTTGTAAAAATCGCGCAATTCGGTCTGAAAGATATGTACCAGCACATCGCCGTAATCCATCACGACCCAAACGCCATTGTTCAGCCCTTCGACCCGCCATACTTTCTCCCCGAGCTTCTCGAGCACCTGCTCTTCGACCCCCCGGGCAATCGCCTCGACCTGTGTCGTGGAGTCGGCATTGCAAATGACGAACGCCGGACAAACAGCGCCGTCAAACGCACTCAGGTCCAGCGATACGATATTTTTGGCTTTCTTATCCTGTATAGCTCGTGCAATCGTTTCGATCAGTTCACTCATAAATTGTTGTCCGTTTTAAGGCGATAAAGATACTAAAAAGATATGAATCCTGCGGGGCAGCAGCCCCTTTAGTGCAAATATCCTGCAAATATTACTATTTCGAAGCTCCGATAATCGATTCCTTGAGTGCGGATATCAGCGAACGTTTGACGTACGTCCGGCGCACGGCGATCGTGATCTTACGCGAAGTGGCGCCTTTGGCCAGCGTCTTGATCTGCGAATGCTTCTCCTTGGGAATGAAATCCAGTGCCAACTCGGGTATGATCGTCATATTGGCCGTATTATCCACAATACGCATCAGCGTATCCAGGGAGCCGCTCTCAAAAGCATACTGGGCCGGGACCCGCCGCCGGGCCTGGCACAGTTCGAGCACCTGATCGCGGAGGCAATTGCCTTCGGAAAGCAACAACAAATGTTTCACATCGATGTCCTCGATGCGAATGTTACTGCGCTCGTACAACGGATGCATCGGCGAGACATAGGCGTAAAACCGGTCGTCGAACAACTCCTCCTCGATAATTTCGCCGGGGGAGGTACCTCCTGCCAGAATCGCGGCATCGAGCATATCCCGGTTCAGCGCGGCAACGATATCGGACGTTACCATCTCTTTGATCTGTAACTCGACCTTGGGGTACTTACGAGTAAACTCAGGGACAAAACGGTGCAGCAGGTAGGGGGCAATGGTCGGAATCACTCCCAAACGCAGTAGCCCGGAAACTTCGCCTTTCAGGTCATTGACCGCTTCGGTAACCCTGCGGAATGCCATCACAGCCTCGCGGGCCTGATTCAACACGAGCGTTCCCGCTTCGGTCGGAATGACCGGTTTTTTACTTCGGTCCAGTAGGATAACCCCAAGTTCCTCTTCCAGGTTTTTGACCTGCATACTCAGTGAAGGCTGGGTTACAAAGCATTTCTCGGCGGCCTGTGAAAAACTGCCGTGATTGGCTACTGCCAACAGGTACTCCAGTTGAATTATCGTCATAAGCCAGCTTTTTCTTATACAAGAATTACAAATATATCAAAAAAAACTATATCCGAAAAATTTCACAACCGTAAAATATTCCAAACATAGGTTGTGAGTCGGGATAAAAAAATCCTTAAAAGATACGATATTACACGGCAACCGCAAGACCGGCCGATACCCACTCATGAGAGAAGCCGCAGTCGCAACGAAGCAAGAATCTACTTTAACGAAACAAAGCGCCCTGAAAAGTATCGCGTTCCCGGAGCCGACACTCGAATCGGCTCCACAACTGCTCGTTACGGATCAACCCCCAGGTCGGTCCGGCCTGATAACGTGGCGGAGCCTCGCTGGCAAAACGTTCCAACACCAGATCGGGCCTTATCCGTTCCAACAGGTCGATTACAAAATCGATATATTCATCTACCCCGAAGAATTGAAAATCAGCCGGATGTTCCCGATACATTTCGGCCATCCGGGTTCCTTTAAAAATCTGAAGCTGGTGGAATTTTACCGTCGTCAACGGCAAGGCATTGATCCGTCCGACTTGGTCCTGCATCATCGCACGGGTTTCGCCGGGTAATCCCAGAATAAAATGCGCACCGACCGGAATGCCCCGGGCAGCTGTCGCTTCGACGGCCCGCAGTGCGCAATCGAAATCATGTCCCCGGTTTATCTCCTGCAATGTCTTATCATAGCACGATTCGATCCCGTACTCGATCGTCACATAGTACCGCTGCGCCAACTCAGCGAGATAATCCAACTTCCGCCCGTCAATGCAATCAGGACGGGTGCCGACAATAATCCCTGCCACTTCGGGCAATTCAAAGGCTTCCGCAAAAACAGTTTTCAGCCGATCAAGCGGTGCATAGGTATTGGAAAAAGACTGGAAATAGGCAAGATAACGATCAGCCTGCCGGTAACGGTTCCTGTGAAATTCAATACCCTCCTGCAACTGCTGCCGGACACTTTTGCCAGGCCGGCAATAGGAAGGGGTAAAGGCTTCATTACTGCAAAAAGTACAGCCGCCGTAACTGAGCGTTCCGTCCCGATTGGGACAGCTAAAGCCGGCATTGACCGACAATTTCTGGATACGCGAGCCGAACGTACGGCGGAAATAACCCGAATAGCTGTTGTAACGCCGCTCGTCACCCCACGGATACATGATCAATTACTTTGCAGGGCTTCAATAAAGCCGGGGAATTGGGTCCATAAATGTTCGGTTTGCAACCACAGCTCACGGGCCTGAGATTCGCGGCTCGGATGCTCGCTTTCGATATCATTCAGATATTCGTCAGACACAAGATGTTCTTCAGCGGTAAACTCGGCATAAAAAACGGGGAAGTTACGTTTGAAATGAATCAACTCGCCAGCGGGAATAACATTCGTCTGACGATATTCACTCCACATTTTCAGAATCTCTTTTTCCGGATATTTATCGCTGATATCATTGACGATCTCGTCGAAAAGCTCATATTCAGCCAATGCCACATAACAGTAGGCCAACAGTTTGGTTGTTTCCAAATGATCTTCGGGGTCCATGTCGAGGGTCATCTCCATCAGCCCTGCCGCCATATCGAAATCCCCTACCAGAAAATGATCGATTGCCGAACCGCGCAATAATTTCAAAATGTCCTGATTTTCCTCGACTTCCCAATCGAGTACAATCTCATCCTCATCCGGCAACAGATCTATCAGCCTTTTAACACCATCATAACGGAGGTTGCAGGCTCTTTCCACCTCACCGTTGCGTTCACATGTCTTTGACTGGGATAATAAGCTCTGAAAATCGTACTCCTTCGCCGTGCGCTCAGGATAGGAGATTACATACAAATTATCGGCTGTGGGTACAAACTGCGGAACTGACATCGGCTGTACGAAAAGTTAAAATAAACGGCCCTTAAACCATAAGGAAAACGACGCAAAGGTACGATTTTCTAAGTGAAATGCTGCAATTCGCAATAAAATTCGCGGATAAATCGATTAAAAAGCATAAAAGGCACAAGCCGGGAATGTTGCCGCCACATCGGCCGCCTTCTAAAACAAAAAAGGAGCGATTCTTTCGAATCGCTCCTTAAAGTGGCGGTTACCTACTCTCCCACAAAAACTGCAGTACCATCGGCGTGAATGGGCTTAACTTCTCTGTTCGGAATGGGAAGAGGTGGAACCCCATTGCTATAACCACCTAAATCTATACCAGATCACTCTGATTTATCGTAAAGTTCCTGACTCAAATACCGCTAACGGTATTTGACGATTCAGGATGAGAAAAGGGCCCTCTTGGAAGAAAGCCTTTCGGGCAATTAGTACCACTCGGCTGTGACATCACTGCCTATACACCTGTGGCCTATCAACGTAGTAGTCTCCTACGACCCTCAAGGGAAATCTCATCTTGGGGAAGGCTTCGTGCTTAGATGCTTTCAGCACTTATCCAATCCGAACATGGCTACTCAGCAGTACACCTGGCGGCATAACTGATACACCAGAGGTTCGTCCAACCCGGTCCTCTCGTACTAAGGTCAGGACCCCTCAAATTTCCTACGCCCGCAACAGATAGAGACCGAACTGTCTCACGACGTTCTGAACCCAGCTCGCGTGCCACTTTAATCGGCGAACAGCCGAACCCTTGGGACCTTCTCCAGCCCCAGGATGTGACGAGCCGACATCGAGGTGCCAAACCGCCGCGTCGATATGAGCTCTTGGCGGCGATCAGCCTGTTATCCCCGGAGTACCTTTTATCCTTTGAGCGATGGCCAGTCCACACAGAACCACCGGATCACTATACCCTGCTTTCGCACCTGGTCGACTTGTATGTCTCACAGTCAAGCACCCTTATGCTATTGCACTCTGCGCACGGTTACCAATCGTGCTGAGGGTACCTTGGGAAGCCTCCGTTACGCTTTTGGAGGCGACCACCCCAGTCAAACTACCCACCAAACGGTGTCCCCCTCACGGGGTTAGAATTCAAATACATAAAGGGCAGTATTTCAACGTCGACTCCACGATACCTGGCGGCACCGCTTCATAGTCTCCTGCCTATCCTACACATCATGCACCCAAATTCAGCGTTAAGCTATAGTAAAGGTTCACGGGGTCTTTTCGTCCCGTTGCGGGTACCCGGCATCTTCACCGGGACTACAATTTCACTGAGCTCACGGACGAGACAGTGTCCAGATCATTACACCATTCGTGCAGGTCGGAACTTACCCGACAAGGAATTTCGCTACCTTAGGACCGTTATAGTTACGGCCGCCGTTTACTGGGGCTTCGATTCAATGCTTCTCTTGCGATAACATCCCCTCTTAACCTTCCAGCACCGGGCAGGTGTCAGGCCCTATACTTCTTCTTTCGAATTAGCAGAGCCCTGTGTTTTTGTTAAACAGTTGCCTGGACCTCTTCGCTGCGCCCCACTGGCGTGGGGACCCCTTATCCCGAAGTTACGGGGTTAATTTGCCTAGTTCCTTATCCGTGATTCACTCAAGCACCTTAGGATACTCTCCTCGACCACCTGTGTCGGTTTACGGTACGGGTACCATATACCTGAAGCTTAGAAGTTTTTCTCGGAAGCTTGCTTGGGCTAACTATCCAATTGGCCGTAGCCGCTTGGTACTGTCAGGTTTCAGCATCAAAAAGCTATTAACTCCTCGATATACCTACACCCTTTAACGAACAATTCCGTCTGTTCGCGTAGCTTACGCTTCTCCGTCCCTCCGTCGCAGTATATGCTAGTATCGGAATATTAACCGATTGTCCATCGAGATCACCTTTCGGCTTACCCTTAGGTCCCGACTAACCCTGATCCGATTAACGTTGATCAGGAAACCTTGGTCTTGCGGTGGGCGGGTTACTCTCCCGCCTTATCGTTACTTATGCCTACATTTGCTTTTCCATAAACTCCACCGGACCTTACGATCCGGCTTCTGCGTCGATGGAATGCTCCCCTACCGATCTTTCGATCCCATAGCTTCGGCAATACACTTGATGCCCGTTTATTATCCACGCACAACCGCTCGACTAGTGAGCTGTTACGCACTCTTTAAATGAATAGCTGCTTCCAAGCTAACATCCTAGCTGTCGCTGCAGTCGCACATCGTTAGTTCAACTTAGTGTATGTTTGGGGGCCTTAGCTGATGGTCTGAGTTGTTCCTCTTTTGTCGCCGGACATTAGCACCCGACGGCTCACTGCTGAAAATCATACTACTGGCATTCGGAGTTTGTCAGGATTTGGTAGGCGGTGAAGCCCCCGCATCCAATCAGTAGCTCTACCTCCAGTAGATTATTTCAACGCTGCTCCTAAAAGCATTTCGGGGAGTACGAGCTATTTCCCAGCTTGATTAGCCTTTCACCCCTACCCACAAGTCATCCAAAGACTTTTCAACGTCAACTGGTTCGGACCTCCAGTTGGTATTACCCAACCTTCATCCTGCTCATGGGTAGATCGCAAGGTTTCGCGTCTACAACCACTAACTATACGCCCTATTCAGACTCGCTTTCGCTTCGGCTCCGGACCTCATGGCCCTTAACCTCGCTAGTGATTAGTAACTCGTAGGCTCATTATGCAAAAGGCACGCCGTCACGGCACGAAGCCGCTCCGACAGGTTGTAAGCGTACGGTTTCAGGGTCTTTTTCACTCCCCTGTTCGGGGTACTTTTCACCTTTCCCTCACGGTACTGGTCCACTATCGGTCTTCTGGGAGTATTTAGCCTTACGGGGTGGTCCCCGCGAATTCTGACAGGATTCCTCGTGTCCCGCCATACTCAGGATACTGCTACCGCTTACCAAACTTACCAATACGGGACTTTCACCCTCTATGGTATAACTTTCCAGTTAATTCTCGTTCGTTGGTATTGAGTTGTCGCAGTCCTATAACCCCTGCTCTGCCGTAACAAAACAGGTTTGGGCTGTTTCCCTTTCGCTCGCCACTACTCAGGAAATCGATGTTTCTTTCTCCTCCTCCGCCTACTTAGATGTTTCAGTTCAGCGGGTTTGCCCACCTCTCGGTGTGACAGGCCTTCTGCCTGCCGGGTTGCCCCATTCGGAAATCTCCGGATTAACTCGTTTTTGCCAATCACCGGAGCTTATCGCAGCTTAACACGTCCTTCTTCGCCTCCAGAAGCCTAGGCATCCTCCGTACGCCCTTGCTTACTTTCTTCTCTTGTGTCCCCCCAAACCGGCTCGTTACCGCCCGGGGGAACCCCCTTTCTCATCCTTAAATCTGTCAAAGAACTTTTCCTGAGCGGCCCGATTATTGCTAAACTGACCAATGACTCAAGATTTTTTCGTGGAGAATAAGGGAGTCGAACCCTTGACCCCCTGCTTGCAAAGCAGGTGCTCTAGCCAACTGAGCTAATTCCCCAATCTCTTGATGTAGTCCCGAGCGGACTTGAACCGCTGACCCCTACATTATCAGTGTAGTGCTCTAACCAACTGAGCTACGGGACTGTTGTGTACGTCCTGGGACTTACATTATAACATAAAAATTACTGGCGTTGAGAAAAACAGGAGCATATGGAGTAAAATCCATCTCTTAAATAATCATACTCTCCAGAAAGGAGGTGTTCCAGCCGCACCTTCCGGTACGGCTACCTTGTTACGACTTAGCCCCAGTCATCGGTTTTGCCCTAGGACGCTCCTTGCGGTCACGTACTTCAGGCACCCCCAACTCCCATGGCTTGACGGGCGGTGTGTACAAGGCCCGGGAACGTATTCACCGCGCCATGGCTGATGCGCGATTACTAGCGAATCCAACTTCATGGAGGCGAGTTTCAGCCTCCAATCCGAACTGAGATCGGCTTTCGAGATTGGCATCCCCTCACGGGGTAGCGACCCTCTGTACCGACCATTGTAACACGTGTGTCGCCCCGGACGTAAGGGCCGTGCTGATTTGACGTCATCCCCACCTTCCTCTCGGCTTACACCGGCAGTCCTGCTAGAGTGCCCACCTTGACGTGCTGGTAACTAACAGTAGGGGTTGCGCTCGTTATGGGACTTAACCCGACACCTCACGGCACGAGCTGACGACAACCATGCAGCACCTAGTTTCGCGCTCCGAAGAGAAGACCCCTTTCAGGATCCGTCGCTAACTTTCAAGCCCGGGTAAGGTTCCTCGCGTATCATCGAATTAAACCACATGTTCCTCCGCTTGTGCGGGCCCCCGTCAATTCCTTTGAGTTTCATTCTTGCGAACGTACTCCCCAGGTGGATAACTTAACGCTTTCGCTAAGTCACAGACTGTGTATCGCCTGCAACGAGTTATCATCGTTTACGGCGTGGACTACCAGGGTATCTAATCCTGTTCGCTCCCCACGCTTTCGTGCATCAGCGTCAGTAATAGCTTGGAAAGCTGCCTTCGCAATCGGTGTTCTGTGTGATATCTAAGCATTTCACCGCTACACCACACATTCCGCCTTCCGCAACTATACTCTAGACTAACAGTATCAGAGGCAATTTCGATGTTGAGCATCGAGCTTTCACCTCTAACTTACTAATCCGCCTACGCACCCTTTAAACCCAATAAATCCGGATAACGCTCGGGTCCTCCGTATTACCGCGGCTGCTGGCACGGAGTTAGCCGACCCTTATTCGTACGATACTTTCAAACAGGTACACGTACCTGCATTTACCCTCGTACAAAAGCAGTTTACAATGCATAGCACCTTCATCCTGCACGCGGCATGGCTGGTTCAGACTTGCGTCCATTGACCAATATTCCTCACTGCTGCCTCCCGTAGGAGTCTGGTCCGTGTCTCAGTACCAGTGTGGGGGGAAAACCTCTCAGTCCCCCTATGTATCGTAGCCTTGGTGAGCCGTTACCTCACCAACTAGCTAATACAACGCATGCCCATCTCTAACCATCGGAATTTTCAACCATCTAAGATGCCTTAAATGATATTATGGGGTATTAGACCAAATTTCTTCGGATTATCCCCCTGTTAAAGGTAGGTTGCATACGCGTTACGCACCCGTGCGCCGGTCGCCGGCAGGAGTACCGAAATACTCCACCCGCTGCCCCTCGACTTGCATGTGTTAGGCCTGCCGCTAGCGTTTATCCTGAGCCAGGATCAAACTCTCCATTGTAGAAAACTAATAGATTATTAGAGTCCTGACTATTTAAGCCTTATTTGAGTGTACTCAAATTTGGAATTGATAGATAAATACTACATTTCTCTTGTTTTTCTCAAACAAATCCAGTAATTCAAAGAACCTGATTGGTGTGCTAAAATAAAGCTGAATCTCTCCGCAAAACCGCCCTGAAAAATCAGAGCGAAACGGACTGCAAAGATACGGAAGAAATCTTAAATTCCAAATCTTTCTGCTGATTTTTTCAACTTTTCTTTTGGCAAGAACTCATTGCTAAACCACGTTACTTCCGTTTAGCGGGTGCAAATGTAGCGACTTTTTCTTTCTCTCCAAACTTTCGGATCATTTTTTTTTTACCTTTTCGTTATTTTTTGAGCCCAGAATGCATGACACCCTGATTAACAGCGCCTTACAAACAAACACGCCGATTTAGCAACTTCAATTAACGTTTAATATCTCTTTTTCAGCACTTTAACATAAATAATTATATCAACGGAACATTGTCTCCATTTTTTTCTTATTATTGTTGTCGGCTCTCCTGCCATTCACCTAATCATCTAATCCAAAACCTTACACAAGTATGAAAACTTTTTACTATGTGTTGATGGCTGCATGCCTCGCGGGAGGGCTGGCAAGCTGCAGCAAAGACAATCCGTCTGACGATCCTACGCCGACACTCTCGGTCGATAACGAGGAAATCACATTGAACGCCACGAATGCTTCCAGTGTCCAATTAACCGTCCCTGCGGGTGTATCATGGAAAGCTACCCACAATTCTCCTTGGCTGAATGTCACCCCTGCAGAAGGGACCGGAAGCGGACAGTTATCATTCAAATTCAATGACCTAGGATATAGGGCTGTCAGTTCCGTCATTAATGTTACAATCATGACCAACAGCGGTTCTGCAACGGTGAAAGTCACCCTGCCGACCCCCGCCAACCAGAAACCGGCGGCTACGACAGCCGCTGTCTATCCGACGAACAATGCTACGGATGTGAGCACGGAACTCCGCTTTGTATGGAAAGAAGCCGTTGATCCGGATGGAGACAAACTCACATACATATTAGAGTACTCAACCGATCAAGAAACATGGACAACCGTCGGGGCAAGCCAAGGAATCAAATCTACGGGATATGCAGACGGTTCAAAAACA
Source organism: Alistipes indistinctus YIT 12060 (assembly GCF_025144995.1). Classification (NCBI taxonomy): domain Bacteria; kingdom Pseudomonadati; phylum Bacteroidota; class Bacteroidia; order Bacteroidales; family Rikenellaceae; genus Alistipes; species Alistipes indistinctus. The sequence continues at coordinate 1,358,179 of NZ_CP102250.1, forward strand.
CTCACACCCGAGACCAAATATTATTGGAGAGTGACTTCTTGGGACATGTTCGGAGAAAAATCGGATCCCAGTGAAACATTTTCTTTTACCACAGGATCCGCCGCCGCAGGTACATGGACAGATGGCGAGGCCCGCTTGTACCAAGACAATACCAATGGCAGTAGCGATGCATTCACAATTATCGTAAGCGGTGACGGCTTCACGGCCGATGACATGAAACCGGGAGGACATTGGGATCAGGTATCGGTTCGGGCAATAGAGAGTCTGTTCACAAATGTCGAACCATACAAAACATACCGCCCCTATCTACGAATCTGGCGGGTAGCTGCCATCTCCAACGAATCGGGCATTTCCGACAAATCGGGCGGCACGGAAACGCCTTGCAGCACATTAAAAGACACCAAATTCGGCACAATGTACGACAATATCTCTTCTTCCGCATGGTGTGGCCTGTATGATGATTCCTATCCCGGACAACCAGGCAAAACATTGGACGATGCTTGGGACATTATCCGGCCCAGTCTGCCTGACGGCACCACCGATGAAAATTGTGCTTTAATTATACTGATGAATGTCTCCCATTACAACGGAACTGTCAATTATTACTCGCAGAGCAAACGTACAACCGGTTTCGTATGCCTGTCACCGGGGGCAACAGGAACAATGCAAGGCTTTGAAAACGTCTTCGTACACGAAGTCGGGGGCCATGCCATCGGCCATTTAGCGGATTGCTATACCCGCGCTTCGACCATAACGTCAGCCAAAGTGCAACAGACCTTGCAATACCAAAGCCTCGGCTGGTACCTCAATGTGGACGTTACCGGTCAAAAAGAGACCTGCCCATGGAGTTTCATCTTCAGGGCCCCGGAATGCAATGCTTATTACAGCGCAGTGGGCCTGTATGAAGGAGCTCGTTCGCACAACAAAGGGATATGGAGATCCGAATCCATCAGTTGCATGAACGACAACCGCTTTTATTACGATGCTGCAAGTCGTTATGCCATCGTCAAGCAGCTGAAAGAATCGGCCGGCGAAACTATAAATTGGAAAGATTTCGTCAATAAAGACTACGATCGCGCGAACGCCAACACCGGTACGCGTGCCGAACAAATCGTGCCTTACAACTTCTTACCGCTACCAGAACCGACCATTATCGACAAATAGCTATTCGGATCAAATGTACCCCAAGAGCTTCCTGTGCACAGGAAGCTCTTTCTATAATAATTAACGCCCATGAAGAATTTACCGATACGACAGACACCCCCATTTTGACCCCGATACGCATTTTATCCGGGCAAATTTCTATCTTTACGGCATTGAAACAATTGCCAGAAAGCTACTCCGATAATTTGCCATGAAACATCTACTCAACTATATCGCCACCATATCTCTGGTAGGATTGACCCTAACAACCGGTTGCCTGAAAGGGGAAGAAGTCAATACGACCCGGATCGGACTGGCGCTTTCATCCGCCGGCAACAGTTGGTGGCACACCGCAACCTATTATGCCGTCACGCAGGCGTCTAGCCTGCAACAACCCTATTTCCTCGCGAATGCAGACTCCGCCTCGCAACAACAGATCCAACTAACCGCAATGGCCTATCCGACCTTGCAGCAAGAGGCCTGCAAAGCGATTATCCTATCCGATCTGGGACAATCCGTCGACTCGATCCAGAAATACATCGACATGGGCATAGACATCATCCTGTTCGATTGCAATATACCCGTAGACTATACCTGCCGGATTTCAGGAAATAATGCTGCGGCGGGCAAAGCGGCAGGAGAGTTCATACGCACCCATCTGCCCGATCCCGCGACCGCGACACTGATCATACAGGTACAAGACTCGCCCGTCGGCACAACGAGGGCGGAAGGCTGCAAAGCACAACTGACGACTCCTGTTATGGAAGTTACCAGCAAAGCCTACACACAGGCTGCAGGCAAGAAAGCGATGGAAGAAGCGCTGGCGGCCGCAGACGGAGCTCAAATCGGTGCGGTTTATGCCATGGACGACGATGTGGCGATAGGAGTACTAACCGCCCTGCAGGAAGCGGAAAACACGACCGTGAAAACTGTGGTCGGTTGCGGCGGCTCGCAAACTTTCCTGCTTTTAATTCACACGACGGCTGGCCTCAATCTGGCGACCACCGTTTACTCCCCGGAGAGCATCGAGCAATGCGTGGATATTGCAAATACCCTGACTATACAGGGAACACAGCCCGCTCAAAAGGAGTATATCACAGAGATGCCGCTCGTCGACCGGAACAACGCCGCCGACTATATCAATCCGGCGTCACGCTACTGAACCGGCCGGATACTGACCCGCATAGCGGTATCGACCGGAAGCGGACGGTGACCGGAAAGGTAATCCATCAGCAAATCGGTCACTTTCAAATCCAACGCACGGCCGCTGCCCCGCAGCGGAAACACATAGGTCGAATGCAGGTAATCCGGAAGCGTCACCTGAAATACGCGGGTTTCGTCCGTCAATTGCCGCCCGTCGCGATCGAAAAACAGCACATCCACACCCTGTTTCTCGACATTCGTAACGATGGTGTACGTGCCTCCGGCAGGGTAAATATCGACCGTATGCCCTTCCTTACCGTTATAATTGAACTTATTCAGGATCAATTCCCGCAAATCGGACAATCTCATCGGCAACTGGTATAACACGCTGCCGAAGGGCTCCATAGCAAAAACATCGGCGACTGTAAAGGGAGCTGCAGCATGGGTATCGATCCGCATCCCGTTCCAATTGTAAAAAGCGAAATCGGTTTGGGTCCGGGCGAGAATCGCATCGACCTGCAAATTCAGCAAAGCGACTTTATCCATCGGCACTGTCGTTTCACCGACCCGGCGGAGGAGTTCGGGAGCCTGCTCATACTGCCTGACCAAAGCCGCAATCTTCGGGTCGGGCGAAATCGTATCGAGCGGAACCAGATGGTTCTCGATTCCGATCAGGCGGCGGTTGCGGAATTTCAACCGGGTAATCCCGGCATATTGCAAACCCTTGCCGGTTTGTGTAATCAGCACTCCATTAACGGACTTGCCCCCGCCAGCGAGCACAGTATGCGAATGCCCCCCTACAATCAGCCTCAGCTGCGGCATCTGTTCGGCCAGGGTCGAATCCAAATCGACTCCCAAATGAGTCAAGCCGACCAGCAGGTCGCAGCTATCCTTGAGATTTCTATAACGTAATGCAGTGCGCAGTGGGTCGGAAAATCCTACTCCGCTGAAATTCTCCAGTCGCCCATCGGGATACCCTCCCCGCGACGTGTCGAGCAACCCGAGAAAACCGAGTTTCACCCCGTCGACCGTCCGAAAACTATAAGCCGGCAATGCCGGGAAGCAAGCCGTATCGGAGATCACATTCGCCAATACAGTCTCGAACCTGGCATGACGGATACGCTCCCCCAACAACGCCACACCGTGATCGAAGCCATGGTTGCCGACCGTGGAAAGATCGTAACCGATGGAATCCAGCAAAGCGACGATCGGCAAACCGACCTCCTTATTCAAATCGACGTACGGGTTGCCCGTCCATTTATCACCCGCATCGAGCACCAAAACGTTCGGGTTAACCGCACGGGTACGCTCGACCAATGTAGCCAAAGCAGGCATGCGGTCGATGGCGGCATGGATGTCGTTCGTGGAAACGATTACGACCTCCGTATGGTGTTTTTGCGCTGCACAGCCGGTCCACAGGACGGCTGCGACAAACACCACCGGGTAAAAACAGGAAAAGAGTTTCATCATTGGTTTTTTACGCAGTAAAGATAGCAATCCTTTCGTAAAACACACGGACGACGCCTGGCGCAATCTTCTGGAACGGGAGTTGCACGAACCCGAAGATGAGTAAATAAATTTCTTATCTTTGTCGGGAGTGCAACTATTATCGTATCATGCAAATCATCCGGATCTCCGATATTCACCATCCGCGCTTCGGCGAGGTATGGCATTTATACCAAAACAGTTTTCCCCTGTGCGAGCAGCGTACCTTGGACCACCAGATCACCGCGTTCAAAGCCGACCGGTTCCACCTCGACGTATATCTGGATGGTGAAACACTGGTAGGATTTATCGGTTATTGGGATTTCGACGACTATCTCTACATCGAACATTACGCGATCAATTCCGACCTGCGGGGAGGCGGCTGGGGCAGTCGCATTCTCGAAGCCCTGCAAAAAACCGCCGGCAAAACGATTATCCTCGAAATCGACGAAGTAGTGGATGAAATTTCAACCCGGCGGCTGCGGTTTTATCAACGACTCGGCTTTGTCGTCAATCCCTACATCCACCCGCTGCACCGTTACCGCGACATCGAGACAGAACATCAAAACGCCCGGTTGGTCATCATGACCTATCCGGGAACGATCGACCCGCAGACCTACGAACGGTTCAACCGTGACCTGGGCGAAATAGTAATGAAACGAGACGAGCAACTACAAACAAATACAAAATGAGACACCTTTACCGCTCCTTTTGCTTACTGAAGTCTGTCACACCCCTGCTCGGGCTGATAATCCTAGCAACATCCTGCGGGAAAGACCCGGCAGTTGACCCGGATACCGACGGAACCGTTCGTATCGCAAAAGAATGCACTTCGGGACTAAAACCCGTCAACATCGTCATTACCGGGGACGGATTTCTCGAAGAGGATTACGCCACCGGAGGAGCATTCGACCAGGCAGCCAACCGGGCGATCGACGCATTATTCAGCGTCGAACCTTTCAAAACTTACAGTGCCTATTTCAGGGTACAGACGGTAACGGCCTATTCCGAAGAACGGGGAGCGACCCTCAAAAACGCCAGCACGAAGACAAACACGATATTCGGCGTAACGCTGGACGGCGGCAGCAGCACGGGAATGTCGGGCAAGGACGACAAAGTGTTCGACTACGCGAAGAAAGCACAGGGAATAACCGCCACCGAACTGAAGCAAACGGTTGTAATCGTGATTTCGAATTACGTGCAATACGCCGGCACGACTTACTCGTACAGCGACGGGCGTTCGATCGCCTATATCGCACTAAGCAGCGGTACCAGCCAACTCACCCGGTTCGGGAATGTCGTGGTACATGAAGCGGGCGGCCACGGGTTCGGACGATTGGCCGACGAATACTACAACAGCAATTCGGGGAATATCAACAACGATCCCGACGCCCTGCTGGAGATCATCGAATGGCAGGACCGGGGCTACGACCAGAATGTCTCGCTGACTCCACTGCACAGCAAATGTCCGTGGAATTTTATTTTCACCCTTCCCCAATACCAGAGCGACTACCACATCGTATCGACTATCGAAGGCGGCGCCTTATTCGCAGAGGGAGTGTGGCGCCCCGAACCGATCAGCTGCATGAATGACAACCGACTCTATTTCAATGCGCCGAGCCGGGTAGCGATCGTTAAGCGTATTGTGGAGATCGCCGGAACGAGCTTTTCCATGCAGGAGTTCATCGACAAAGATTACGACCGTTTCAACACGCCGGCCGTACTGACTTCACACGCAAAAGCCGCGGCAGAAGAGGGATTCACCCCGCTGGCTCCACCGGTCAGAATCCGGTGATCCCGGTGACAAGAACGTTTTCTCAGACCTGCCACCTTACCTCCATCCCCACATCTATCCTCTCCAAACAATTCGAAAAAACTATAACCTGAGAGAACAGGGGAACCCCATAGAAAACCATACTGGAAGGAAGAGCGGTCCGGCATTGCAATGCCGGACCGCTCTATTCCATCTAAAAAACTGTCGCTTCAACTCAACCTTCACAAATCAATACGACCGTGCAAAAAGCACCCGACGTTTCGAAGGCTTACCGCTGATGATGCAGACGCCGTCCTCTTCGGGAGCATCGACAGGAATACAACGGATCGTTGCCTTGGTTTCGGCCTTGATTTGTTCCTCGGTTTCAGGGGTGCCGTCCCAATGGGCAAGGATAAAGCCACCCTTCTCGTCGAGCACGCGCTTGAATTCATCGTAAGTATCCACACGGGTGGTCATTTCTTCACGGAATTTCAATGCCTTGTTGTAGATCCCGTCCTGAATATCGACCAGTAATTTCTCAATCCTATCGACGATACCCTCCTGAGAAACGGTCTCTTTCGCAAGCGTATCGCGGCGGACGATCTCAATGGTATCTCCTGCCAGATCACGGGGCCCCATAGCCAAACGGACCGGAACCCCCTTGAGTTCATATTCGGCGAACTTAAAGCCGCTACGAACATTATCCCGCGCATCGATCTTCACACTGATCCCTTTCGCCTTCAGACCGGCAGCGATCTCATCGAGCCGTGCTGTAATCTTCGCCAGTTCCTCCGCACCCTTATAGATCGGAATCATCACCACTTGGATGGGCGCCAGCTTCGGCGGCAGCACCAGACCATTGTTATCGGAGTGAGCCATAATCAACGCACCCATCAGGCGGGTCGATACGCCCCAGGAAGTCGCCCAAACGTAATCCAGTTTACCTTCCCGGTTCGTGAACTGCACATCGAACGCTTTGGCGAAGTTCTGTCCGAGGAAATGCGATGTACCGCTCTGCAAAGCTTTGCCGTCCTGCATCAACGCCTCGATCGTCAGGGTATCCTCGGCTCCCGCGAAACGTTCGCTGTCGCTCTTGTGCCCGACAATGACGGGAACGGCCAGCCACTGTTCGGCAAAATCGGCATAGACACGAATCATCTTTTGGGCTTCGGCGATCGCCTCCTCACGCGTTTCATGCGCGGTATGCCCCTCTTGCCACAGGAATTCGGCCGTACGCAAGAACAGGCGCGTACGCATTTCCCAGCGCACGACATTGGCCCACTGGTTACACAGAATCGGCAGGTCGCGGTAAGATTGTATCCAATTTTTATAGGTATTCCAGATAATCGTTTCGGAAGTCGGGCGCACGATCAGCTCCTCTTCCAGTTTCGCATCGGGATCGACCACGACGCCTTTGCCGTCCGGATCATTCTTCAGGCGATAATGCGTCACTACCGCGCACTCTTTGGCAAAGCCCTCCACATGGTGGGCCTCCTTGCTGAAAAAGGACTTGGGGATAAACAACGGGAAATAGGCATTTTCATGGCCGGTCTCCTTGAACATCGTGTCCAGTTGGCGTTGCATCTTCTCCCAAATCGCGTAACCGTAAGGTTTGATCACCATGCACCCCCGGACGGCAGACCCTTCGGCCAGACCCGCTTTTACCACCAAATCGTTATACCACTGCGAGTAGTTCTCTTCCCGAGAGGTCAACTCTTTCAGCTCTTTTGCCATAATTTTATTTCGTTCTGTTTCGTTTAATAATAATCAATCCCGAAGAATAAACGCAAAGGTACTGTATTTTTCGCAAATTCGTAAAAATTGAATACCTTTGGCTTAGTATGGAGTATGCGTTTTTATTCGTTCCGAAAGAACTGCAACGCTTTGGCCGTGCAACGCCGCAAACCGAATAATCATCTTGAATAAAACACTAAAACGCTATAACGGAACGACAATAGTAATTTAGGCTCAGAATCGGATAACTTTTCCGGTACGATTTTCGTTATATATATAAAGTAGAAACAGGCAAAACCTACAACCATGAAAACCAACAAATCCATATGGGCAATGGGGGGAATGATCGCAGCGGTCATGGCCTTGTCCGGATGCAGTGCGGCTCTGTTTTCATCTTCTTCTTCCTCTGACGACCTGTATTCGACTCACGATACAAGGGCTATCGCCAATTCCGACCTGCAACGCCGGGAACGAGCGCTGGCCGCTCGCGAAGCGGAACTGCGCCGTCAGGAGGAGGCCGCAAAAGCGGCATACCAAGTGAATCAGGCCCAGAGAAGTGGTTCTGAGTCCACTTCCTATCAAAGCGTACTCTCGGATAATTACCAGGACTCTTACGAACGGAGACTCAAAGGCTTCTCCTCTTCATCCTACAAAGTAAACAGTACGGTACCGGATAATACGCAGATCAAGGCGATAAACTACGCATCGGCTTATGACCCGGCGGTCTACAACGTTATGGTCATGGGCGACGAAGTATGGGTCGAACCCAAATATATCTCGTCGCTCTTCGGCACATGGGGATCGACCAGCTCGGTCAACCTCAACTTCAATCTCGGTTGGGGATGGGGATCGCCCTATTGGGGCTGGAACAACTGGAACTGGAGATGGGGAAATCCTTATTACAGTTGGTATTATCCACCCTACTACGGTCCCTCGTGGGGATGGAACTGGGGTTGGAACAATTACTGGGGATGGAACAACTATTGGGGCTGGGGTGGTCCGGGTTACTACCCGCCTTACTGGGGTGGCGGCGGCCACTACCACACTCCGCGGAACGTCGTGTACGGCAAACCGGGTAACAGCAGTTACAGCCCTTCGACCGGATATTATCCGAACACCGGCTCCGGTGCAGGTTACGGCGGCGGAAGCTACCGGCGCGGCGGAAGCTCCACGACCTCTTCCCCGAGCTATCGTCCTTCGGGCTCGAATCCGACAACCAGCGGAGGAACTTCCTACCGCAGAGGATCGTCGGGTACCACAACGGGCGGCGTAACGGTTTCTCCATCTTACAACAACAGTAATAGTGGCACCTACCGCAGAAGTAACAGCAACTCATATAACAATTCCTACAATAACAGCAACCGCGGCAGTTATTCGAGCGGCAGTATGCCGAGCGGAGGAGGTTTCTCCAGTGGCAGTGCCGGTGGTGGCGGAGGCGTTTCCGGCGGTGGCGGAGGCGGTGGATATTCCGGTGGCGGAGGAAGTTACCGACGTTAAACATGCTTAAGCGACCTGCACCTGAAATCGTATTGTAACCTCACATGACCAACGAATTACATGCACTAACGTATTGGATATTATGAGAACCTTCAAAATATTTGCACTAACGGCCGGAGCCGCTTTGGTATCGGCCTCCGCTATGGCTCAGACTCCGAGTCCGGAAGCGATGCTGAAGTTGTCGCAGTACAACTATTCGTTCGGCACGGCGCGAAGCGCAGCATTGGGCGGAGCGTTCACTTCACTCGGCGCCGATCTGGCTTCGATGGCGATCAACCCGGCGGGCTTGGGCATGTACCAGAGTTCCGATGTCGGGTTCTCGCCGTCAGTCACCTCCTCAACCATGAAGAGTAACTACGGAGGATTCAGCGCCAGCGATTCGAAAACCCAGTTTTCGGTAGGCAACCTGGCCGCCGCATTCAACCTCTATCAGGGCAGCGGAGCTCTGACGAGTATGACCTTCGGCATCGGATATTCAAAACTTGCGGATTTCAACAATACTTCGTTCGCCTATAACCAGGGTATCGGCAGTTCGATCACGGAGATTTTCGCAGAACGAATGAACGGGGTTCCGGTAAGCATTTTCAATACGGACGACCCCTACCGGCCGTTCCGCCAAAGTTTGCGCATCGACCAGTGGGGCGGCGGCCTCGCTTACCAGGCCCATTTACTCGAACCGATCAACGACAAACAGTATTCCCCGTTCGGCCCTTCGGCCCAGTACCCGGACCGTAAAGGCGCACTGTCGGAAACCGCTACGGTCAACCCGGCCATGCGCCGGATCACGACCGGAAGTATCGGTGAGTATGATTTCTCCGGGGGATTCAATTTCAACAATATCCTTTACGTGGGTTTGACCATCGGCGTGCAGGACGTCTACCTGCGCAGCGAGAACAATTACACGGAAACCTACAACAACAACGAATACAACCTGCAACGTATGAACTACGTGCAGCGGCAGAGACTGAGCGGAACAGGCGTAAACTTCAAGTTCGGCGCGATCGTACGGCCGGTGCCGAACCTGCGTATCGGCGTGGCGGTTCACACTCCGACATTCATCAGTATGGAAGAAGAGTATATCGAGCTGCTGGGTGCCGATTACAAGGGCACCTCTCCGCAGGGGCTGATCGATTCGCCGTTCGCGATCAACAATTACAACATCAATACCCCGACCCGGTTGTTGACCGGCATCTCCTACACCTTGCCTAAAGTCGGCCTGATCAGCGTCGATTACGAACGGGTGTGGTACAACGGCATGCGACTAAGAAACACGGGTTACTGGAACGTGGAAGAAGACACGAAAAACATGATCGGAGATATGTATAAGGCTGCTAACAACTTCCGCGCCGGCTTGGAGCTGACCCCGTTGCAGAACTTTTATCTCCGCGCCGGGTACGCCTCGTATGGAGATTGCACCAAAACGAATGTGTATTCCACTTCTGCGAACTATCCGACGATCAAATCGTACCAGAATTATTCGGCCGGCCTGGGGTACCGTTTCGGTCATGCGTATCTCGATCTGACCTATATTTACACCGACTACAAATACCTCGGCGACGATATTTTCTATTACAACGAAGCGGGCATGCAGTTCCCGATCCAATCCGGCACTATTGACTATCAGCAAAACCGGCATACCGTAACGCTGACGATGGGCGTACGGTTTTGATCCGGGGAACCGAACAATCAACTCTGGTCAAACAAAGGCGAACCTAACGGTCCGCCTTTTATTATGATATGATTCCGAACGATGTTACTGTTGCAATGTTCCCAGTGGCAGAAATGTACTTGCAGCTATTCTCCAGGGTCAGATCTCGACCAGATTGTTCTTGATCGCATAAACGACCAGGTTAGCCGTATTCTTGCAGCCGGTTTTAGCGAGGATGTTGGAACGGTGCTTATCGACCGTACGTTTGGAGATAAACAGCGAATCGGCGATTTCACTGTTCGATTCGCCCCGGCAGATGTGCAACAAAATTTCGGATTCCCGTTGCGAGAGCTCCTCTGGACTGTCTTCCGGAACCGACGAGGGAGTAGACTTGAGATTGCTCACCAAATTGAACAGCAGCTCCTGTGAAAAATAGCTACCGCCGCCCACAACGGTTTCAATAGCCGCAGCAACCTCCTTGATCTCGGAATTTTTCAGGATGAACCCTTTCACGCCGAGCGAAACCATTTTGAAATAATAATCCTCGTCGCCATACATCGAAAGTGTGATGATTTTCAGATCTGGATAACGCTTCAACGCCTCCTCCGCCGTTACGATACCGTTCATTTTTGGCATTTCGATATCGAGCAAAATCACGTCGGGTTCTATGCCGGGTAATAATTCCAACAATTCCACACCGTTGGACGCTTCCCCGATCACCGAAAAACCTTCGATGCCGTCCAAAAGCGTCCGAAGTCCGTTGCGGAACAGCGTATGGTCGTCGACAACCACTATTTTACATTCTTTTGCCATAAATAATAGTTCCTCTCCTAATCCGATCAAATATGAATGTCAACAGCCGCCCGCATACCGGCTCCCGGAGAGCTGTCGATTGAAACTTCCCCCTTCAACGAACTGATCCTCGAAAAGATATTCGAGATGCCCATACCTTTTTGCCCGACCTTGTCAGGATCAAATCCGCAGCCATTGTCTTTATACCGAATCCGAATCTGTCCCTGCTGATAATGCAACGACAAATCCACCCGGGCGGCCCCGGAATGCTTCAAGCTATTATTGATCAATTCGCATACCACCCTGTAAAGGATCACCTCAATATCGGTATCGAACCGCTCGTTTTTAAGGTTTGTTTCAAACACTATCCGCATTTCGCCGCGCGGCAATTTATTGATAAAGTTCGAAATGGCCCGAGACAGACCGAAGTCATTCAGCACATGAGGACTCAGGTTTGCGGAAATCTCGCGGAGGCTGCGGATCGCCTCATCCACGACGTAGTTGACATTGCGGATAATCTCCTTATTCTGCTCGCTCATATCCGCCGAATTCAACGCCGAAACGGACATTTTGGCCGACGAAAGCAACGGTCCCAAACCGTCGTGCAAGTCCTTCGAAAAGCGCTGCCGCTCTTTTTCCTCGGTACGCAATACGGTATTGAGGATCCGGCGCTCGGAAATGCGGCGCTGGCTCTCGGTGCGGGCAATGTAATTGAAGATTTTGTTAACAATCAGGATACCTCCGGCGAAACAGAGCGAGGTAATGATACCCAACCAAACGAAAAATTCCTGCGGCAGATGCAGCTCTTCCATATGCGTCATCTGGACGTACTCGCCGAAACGCAGGCAGGCCAGCCCTGTCAGAGCCACCGTAAAGAGCATCCAAGAGAGGTTATACTTAGTCTTTTGGATCATCCCGATGGCCACCGAAGCCGCACCCAACTGCAGGATGATCGAAATGATAAGCAATATTTTAATAACCATACCGCGACCGTTATTTCTCAGTCAAAGATAACAAACTATCCCTGTTTACCCAAACCTCGTCTTTTTGTTGCAGGACAGGGTATTTGTTATCGGGAGCAAAGCGCGGCAACCGCTTGTCACCTGTATTCCTCCGGATATAGCAGGATTCCGTAAAACCGGAATTTATCCCTATCTTTATACTTCGTTAATCTAAAACTGTATGTGCAAACTCTCCCGAAATTTGCAGCCCGTGAAAAAGATCGGGCTGTTATGCGTGATGCTCAGTTGGGCCGTCTGCAGCCCGGCCGCACCGTCATCCCCATCGCTACGAAACGGCTTTACGGATCCTCCGCAAGCGGGGAAAGCCCAAACCTGGTGGCATTGGACGAGCCTGTTCGTCACCAAAGAGGGTATCCAAGCCGACCTCGAAGCCATGAAACAGATCGGATACAGCGGAGCACACATCTTCGCCACTTCATCCAGTCCGTGTCCTCCCGGAGATTATCCTGAAATCCTGAGTCCCGAATGGCTCGACCTCGTGCAATACGCCGGCAAGGAAGCCTCGCGGCTCGGGCTGACACTGGGTGTACACAACTGTCCGGGCTGGTCGCTGTCAGGCGGTCCGTGGATCCGGCCCGAAGAGTCGATGCAGATGATCGTCTCATCGGAAAGCCATGCCTCCGGCGGCAAACGCCAAAAAATCGTATTGCCCCAGCCCGAAACCCGGCACGGCTATTACCGCGACATCGCCGTACTGGCCTTCCCCGATGTAAACCGGCACGACACACCTCAACTCAAAGCCGATTTCAAAGAAGACAGCCTCAGCAACATCACAGATGGGGACTACACCTCTTTCATCCGGCTGCCGATCGCCAAAGAGGGGTCGAGCGCCGTAGTGACACTTAGCTACGACACGCCATATTCGCCTCAATTCATCGAACTGAGTTTCGGCGAAGTACATCTCTTCGTGAAAGGAACGATCGAAGCATCGGCCGACGGCAAACATTTTCGCGAAGTCGGGAATTTCGATTACCGCATCCGCACCGATATGCGGCTGCCCAAATGCATTCCGCTGAACGACGGCGCACGCAACGCCCGTTTTTTCCGGGTGACGTTCAACTACCGTCCTTATCGCTACTGGATGAAACCGGCCAACGTGCAACTCAACGAGATACGGTTGCTGGCCTCGCCGATGGTCAACGACGTCGACACCCGCAATTCGACGATGGAAGACAGCTACTCCTACAAACCTTTCGATCCGGCTTACACCTCGCCGGGTATCGACCCGGTCCGGGTCATTGACCTGACTGCGGACCTCGCCCCCGACGGAACGCTCGACTGTACTTTGCCGCAAGGCAAATGGACGATCCTGCGCATCGGGCACACCACCACAGGTAAGACGAACGGTCCGTCGCACTACACCGGACTGGAGTGTGACAAATTGAACCGCCGCGGACTCGATGCCCACTGGCCCGGCATGATGGCCCGCATCGAGGCGCAACTGAAACCTACCGGAGCACTGAAATACGCCATTATCGACAGTTACGAGGCCGGCGGCCAAAATTGGACGGAAGGTTTCGACGAAGAATTCCTCAAACGGAGAGGATACGACCTGAAACCTTATCTTCCGGCCGTAATCGGCTTCGTCGTAGGAACGCCGCAACAGAGCGCCCGGTTCCTATTCGACTTTCAGCGTACGATTTCTGAATTATTCGCTGAAAACTATTACGACTATTTCACTGAATTGTGTCATCGCAACGGATTGTTGTCCATCACCGAATCCTATTTCGGGCCGTTCGATTACCTGCGGTGCGCACGCAATGCGGATATCCCGACCGGGGAGTTTTGGGTGGGCAGCGGGACATCCATCTCGAGAATGCCCGGCTCGGCCGCTCATTTCCACGGCAAAGCACGCGTCGGGGCCGAATCCTTTACCGCAGGTCCGGTAGAAGGACGCTGGCAGCAGGATCCGGCACAACTCAAAATTTACGGGGACCGGGCATGGATCCACGGCGTCACCCAACTGGTGATGCACTCCTACGTACACCAACCCTACCTGAATGTACGCCCGGGATGGACGCTTGCCCAACACGGATCGCACCTCTCCCGTGCAAACACCTGGTGGCCTTACGGAAACGGTTGGGTCGATTACATCAACCGGTCGCAATTCCTGCTTCAGCAGGGCACGCCGGTAGCGGACCTGCTAGTGCTCTCGGGCGAATCGGCCCCGAATAACTACCCCACCGACCTGCAATTGCTGACTGCCGGATACAACTACGATTTCTGTTGTGTCGACGATCTCCGGGAGCTGGTGCAGGTCAAAAACGGCCGGATAACGGCACCCTCGGGCGCAACCTATGCCGTCTTATCGCTGGGTCCCGATCGCTACCTGACACTGCCTACTCTCAACAAAATCTACCAACTGCTCCAAGACGGAGCGGCCGTAGCCGGACTGCCTCCACTGGGATCTCCTTCTCTGTCGGACAACGATACGGAATATGCGGAGATGGTCCGGAAAATCTGGGGAGACTCCGATACAGGCCTGATCCAGAGTGTCGGGAAAGGGCGAATCATCCGTTCGAACGATCCGGTAACCATCCTGACAACACTGAATATCCAACCCGATACGGAACTGCCCGAAAAAGTTTACGGTATCCACCGCTGCGTAGGAGACACCGACATCTATTTCCTTTACAACGACAGCACGCGCACGATTCATTTCAACGGAAAATTCCGGGTCTCGGAAGACAAATCCCCCGAATACTGGAATGCACAGGATGGAACAACAATACCGGCTGCTGTCTGGCGCAAAGAAACGGCAGGTACCGTGGTGACGATGACCCTACAACCGTATGAGTCACTTTTTGTAGTATTCGTTCCGAATAAAAAGGTTGCGCCACACGTACTGGATATGACCATTGCCGCACCTGCGGATGAAGAAGCCCCGACAGTTTCCGCCCGGGTGGGAAACGACCGGGTACGACTGTTTTTCCGGGAACCGGCAACCGCCACGCTTAACTTGACAAACGGTAAAATACAAACAGAAACCGTGCGGGATGTTCCGGCACCGGTCGATCTGAGCGATAATTGGCAAGTAAACTTCCCTGCCGATCTGGGCGCGCCCGATTCGATACGGCTCAATACGCTCGCATCGCTGAGTGAAAGCCCGGAAGAGGGAGTGCGTTATTTTTCCGGCACCGCAACCTATTCGCGTACATTCTTGCTGCCCAAAGGATGGAACAAACCGCAGCGCCGCGTCGTCCTCGATTTGGGGACGGTACGTAACCTGGCCGAAGTGAAGATCAACGGACACAAAGCGGGATTGCTGTGGGCGTCTCCATTCCAATTGGAAATAAGCGACTTTCTGCAACCGGGCACAAACCGTATCGAAATTGCCGTCACAAACATGTGGGTCAACCGGCTGATCGGCGACGCCCGCAATACCGCCACTATTCCAGAAACGGACGGCTGGCCCGATTGGGTATTGGCCGACAAGCCCAACTCCGGCCAGGGCACCTACACTTTTTCGCCCTGGAAAGGTTGGAACAAAGAGGAGCCGTTGCAACCTTCGGGGCTGATCGGGCCGGTATTGCTGCGCTGCATCGAAATAAGGTGACCACGAGTTTCATACAATAATAAAGCCGACCCTATGGGTCGGCTTTATTATTATGATTACTCCCGGAAATTTTATCTTGTCTGCTCCGTTCTGGGCGCATTAGATTGTGCCGGTCGTAGATAAAGGCTTATTTTGCCGAAGTCATCTTCTTCTCCTTGATACGGGCTTTCTTACCGGTCAGACCACGCAGGTAGTAGATGCGTGCACGGCGAACGACACCATGCTTGTTCACCTCGATGCTGTCGATGTGCGGCGAGTAAAGCGGGAAAATACGCTCTACACCGATTCCATCGGAAATTTTGCGGATGGTAAACATTTTGGTCACCCCACGGCCCTTAATTTGAATCACGGTACCGCGGAAACTCTGGAGACGCTCTTTGTTACCCTCGACAATCTTGTAGGTTACCGTGATGGTATCCCCGCTCTTGAACGAAGGAACCTCCTTCTCGGCCCACATCGAGGCCTCGGCGATTTTGATTAAATTGTCCATTGCTTTGTTTGTTAATTATGAGTGGGAATATTACGGGCTCCTGCGTCCTCATAAGAGATTCCTGCACTTTAGGAGTGCAAAGGTAGTGCTTTCCTTTTAAAAAACAACTCTTTTTGCACACAAACCGGTAAATCCGTCCCGTTCCGGACCCGAAATCGCATCGTTTTTGCTATCTTTGTGTTCACATTTGAAATGACTTTATGACAAAACCCCTGATATTTCTCACCAACGACGACGGTGTAAACGCAAAAGGCTTCCGCAACCTGATCGACACGGTGCGCCCCCTGGGCCGCATCATCGCAGTGGCTCCCGAAAACGGACAAAGCGGCATGTCGCACGCCATCACGATGACCCGCCCGCTCTACCTGACCAAAGTGGAAGAGGAAGAAGGTGTAGAAATCTATGCCTGCAGCGGTACGCCTGTAGATTGCGTGAAGATCGCTTTCGATTCGCTGCTGCTGAACAAAGAGATGCCCGCACTGATTCTCTCAGGCATAAACCACGGTTCAAATTCGGCTGTCAACGTACTGTATTCGGGAACAATGGCGGCAGCGATCGAAGCGAGTTTCTACAACATTCCGTCGATCGGCCTGTCACTGCTCGACCACTCGCCGGACGCCGATTTCACCACTGTAAACGGCTACATCCCGCAGCTCGTAGAGACCGTGTTGCATAAAAACCCGGAGTGTCCATTCTGCCTCAACATCAATTTTCCCAATTTGCCCGCGGATCAAATCAAGGGCATCCGTCCGTGCCGCCAGACCCGCGGTTACTGGCGCGAGGAGTTTGAACGACGACAGGACCCGCGCGGTAAAGACTACTACTGGCTGATCGGTTACTTCAACAATGCCGAACCCGAAGCCGAAGACACGGACGAATGGGCGCTCAAGCACGGTTACATTTCAGTGGTACCG
This sequence comes from Alistipes indistinctus YIT 12060, assembly GCF_025144995.1. Classification (NCBI taxonomy): domain Bacteria; kingdom Pseudomonadati; phylum Bacteroidota; class Bacteroidia; order Bacteroidales; family Rikenellaceae; genus Alistipes; species Alistipes indistinctus. The sequence continues at coordinate 1,375,356 of NZ_CP102250.1, forward strand.
ATCCAAGTAGACCTGACCAACTACAAACAGCTCGGAGATTTGAAGGATTGGTCGTTCACCGGCAGGCAAAAAGAATCCGGGGACACAAAATCTGAACCCTGCCCGGTCCCCCCTTCATCAAAAGCCGATTTTTGGGAATAACTCAGAGTTTATCGAGAAAATCGGCTATTTCCCGGGCAACCTGAGATTTGATCCCGATATCCGGTTTCACGTACGTCTCCATCTGTACAGCCATATCCGTCGACGTACACTCCTTCAGAACGTGATTCATATCCTGAATCACGACCAATTTGGATGCGGGCCGGGCGTCGTGCAACAAATTCGCCTCTCCGACACCCACCTGAATATCCTTATCGCCCTGAATAATCAGGACGGGGCATTCGATTTTTTGCAACTCGGCAGCAGGATCTACGGCAAAATCCGAGATTAAAAACCGTTGTACGGAAGGCCTGAAAAGTGCATTCAGCATCTGCGGTACATTTTCTACGGTTTTACCCAATTTAAGCGTATCTACAATTGCCGAAACACTCTCCAGAATCATCGGGGAATTTTGCCTGACCTGCATTTTCAAAATCTCATCGGTCGGCCTGCCGGTGCCAGCCAATAAAACCAGGCCCGAAACCTTGGGATTACCGATACTCGCCAAAGTGCCTATTTTCGCGCCTTCGCTATGACCTACGACGATTACGCTTTTATAGTCCCGGCTCAAAACATCGATCCATCGCCCTGCATCATCCACAAAAGTCGAGAGGCGTACATCTTTTTCTGCCGGGCCGGACTTGGCGCTTTTGGCAACGCCCCGCTTATCGTACCTCAGCGAGGGCACACCGTGATCGTATAAATCTTCGGCAAGATACCGGATGGAATTGCTCTTCATCTGCGGATTGTTGCCGTCACGGTCCGTCGGTCCTGAACCGCAAATCAGTAGAACCACTATATTTTTCGGATCATTCTCGGGAACCAACAAGGTTCCATACACCTCACCGGTAGGCGTACTGACGGTCAATTCCTTTTCTACAGCTAAAATCGAAACTGAACATGCGATGCATAAGAACAACAGGCTTATTATCTTCTTCATAGCGGATTAGGGATTTGCGATGTAAGAAATTCTGGATGATCGTTTCCCGTTTGTTCGGTAAATTTAGTAAATATAATGCAACTCAAAGGCCCTGTGCAGAAAAATAATTTTCTGCACAGGGCCTTTGAATGTCATCGGTAGATTTCACGGGATAAACGGTGAGTAACAAAAGGTTACTCCAATTCCCAATCGGTACCGTCCTTACGGTCCTTGACCTTCACGCCGAGAGATGTGAGCGAATCCCGGATGCGGTCGGATGTGGCCCAATCCCTGGCATTCTTCGCCTGCATACGGATATCGAGCACCGTATCGATCAACTGCCCCAACAAACGGTTGTTGTCCCCGGCCAAATCATCGCGCAAACCGAGAATATCGAATACATAAAGGTGCATTACCCGACGCAACTCATCGAGATCGGTAGCCGAAATGGTCTGCTGGCCGTCATAAATTTGATTGATGAGCCGAACCGCATCGAACAGGACGGAAATGACGATCGGTGAATTCAGGTCGTCATCCATCGCCGCTTGACAACGCGGCTCGATATCCGAAATATCGACACTGGAAGAGGGTGAAGGTTTCAGCTTGGACAAGGTCTTCATCGCCTTCATCAGTCGCTCGTAACCTTTCTCAGCCGCCTGTAGTGCCTCGTTCGAAAAATCGAGCGTGCTGCGGTAATGTGCCTGCAGAATGAAAAAACGGATCGTCATCGGGGTATAGGCCTGTTGCAGCAACGGATGATTACCCGTTGTAAGTTGTTCAAGGGTGATGAAATTGCCCAGCGACTTACCCATCTTCTGCCCGTTGATCGTAACCATGTTGTTGTGCATCCAATAACGGGCCGCATCATGACCGCATGCCGCCGTGCTCTGTGCGATTTCGCACTCATGGTGCGGGAACATTAGGTCCATGCCACCGCCGTGGATGTCGAACGTTTCGCCCAAATAGCGCGTACTCATTGCCGAGCACTCCATATGCCAACCCGGAAAACCTTCGCTCCACGGGGAAGGCCAACGCATGATGTGTTCCGGAGAAGCTTTCTTCCACAATGCGAAATCGAACGGATTGCGCTTATCTCCCTGACCGTCGAGCGCCCGGGTATTCGAAAGCATGTCATCCAGCACGCGGCCCGACAGTTTACCGTAATGATGCTTTTGATTGTATGCCTCCACGTCGAAATAGACCGATCCGTTACTTTCATAAGCGAATCCGTTTTTCAGAATCTCCCGGGTCATCTCGATCTGCTCGATGATATGTCCCGAAGCATGGGGCTCGATGCTCGGCGAAAGCACATTGAGCGCACGCATCGCATCGTGGTAGCGGTCCGTATAGTATTGTGCGACCTCCATCGGCTCCAACTGCTCAAGGCGCGCCTTCTTGCTGATCTTGTCCTCTCCCTCGTCGGCATCGCTCTCCAAATGCCCCACGTCGGTAATGTTGCGCACATAGCGCACTTTGTAACCGAGGCTGCGAAGGTACCGGAACAACAGATCAAACGTAATCGACGGACGGGCATGTCCCAAATGCGGATCGCCGTAGACAGTCGGCCCACAGACATAAAGTCCTACGAAAGGCGCTTTGAGCGGAACGAACTGCTCTTTGCTACGGGTAAGGGTATTGTAAATGCTAAATTTAGAGTCCATATGCACAGTTTTTCAGCGGGGTAAAATTACAAACTTTCCGAGTATGTTCAGACTTTTTTAGCGGATATTCCGTTATTTTCTTACTTTTGCGAGTAAAACAAGTGCAATTTAGAGCCTTATACGGATGAACCAGTTTAAGAAGTATAATCTGATCGCCGGATGGGCTACGTTCGCCTTTGCGGCCGTGGTCTACCTGATGACGATCGAACCGACCGCAAGCCTTTGGGATTGCAGCGAATTCATCGCCACTTCGTACAAACTAGAAGTAGGGCACCCTCCCGGAGCCCCCCTGTTCATGATGATCTCGCGCCTGTTCGCGATTTTTGCACCCAGCCCGGCGCATGTGGCCATGATGATCAACTCGATGTCCGCACTCGCCAGCGCCGCAACGATCCTGTTTCTCTTTTGGTCGATCACGCACCTGGCACGCCGCTCATACCACAAAAGCGAAGAGGAACTAACCCTGCCGCAAATCACAGCTATCATGGGAGCCGGCCTGGTGGGTTCGATCGCTTATACGTTTACCGACACTTTCTGGTTTTCCGCAGTCGAAGGCGAAGTCTATGCCCTCTCGTCGATGTTTACGGCACTCGTCTTCTGGGCGATCCTCAAGTGGGAAAATGTCGCGGACGAACCGCATGCGAACCGCTGGCTGATCCTGATCGCTTACCTCACGGGACTCGCGATCGGCGTACACCTGCTCAACCTGCTGATCATCCCTGCGATCGTCTTTATCTACTATTTCAGGAAATATCCGCAAATCACCAAATGGGGAATCGTGAAAGCGCTGGCCGTATCGGGAGCCATTCTGATCGCAGCGCTGTACATCATTATCCCCGGCACCATTGAACTCGGAGCTTTCGTCGACCGCATTTTCGTCAACGGCTTCGGCCTCCCGGTGAACAGCGGGATTACATTCTATGCCTTTGCGTTGCTGGCGATACTGGGCTGGGGGATATGGCTCACCCACAAAAAAGGCAAGGTCCTGGCCAATACGATTATCCTCTGCGTCACGGTAATCCTGATCGGATACGGAAGCTATGCTTCAGTCATTATACGCTCCTCGGTGAACCCGCCGATGAACAGCAACGGTCCGACGAATCCTTACGGACTTCTCGGGTTGCTGAACCGTGACCAATACGGGGCACGCCCGTTGGTAAAGGGCAATTATTACTCTTCGCCTGCGATCGCGGTTACAGAAAAAGATACCTACTACCTCAGCGACGACGGCAAAGAATACAAAAAAGGGTCGACCGTATCGGGATATGAATACGCCCCCGGATTCGAATTCTTCTTCCCGCGCATGTACTCGTCCAAAGAGTCGGATATCGCGGCTTATAACAACTGGGTAAACGACGGCAAGGAAATCAAAGGTCGAAAAGTGCCTTTCCGCGACGAAATGGTCACGGTACCCACGTTCGCCGAAAACCTGAAGTTTTTCTTCGCTTACCAGCTCAACTTCATGTATTGGCGCTATTTTCTGTGGAACTTCGTCGGACGGCAGAGCGACATCCAGTCAACGGGCGAGATTACCGACGGCAACTGGCTCAGCGGGATCAAAGCGATCGACCAGCTGTTCGTCGGCCCGCAGGATAACATTCCCTCGGAACAGGCAGCCAACAAGGGGCGCAATACCTATTATTTCTTACCGTTCCTACTGGGTATCATCGGACTGGTTTACCAGCTGAACCGCGACGGCAAAAACTTTACCGTCGTGATGACGATGTTTATCATGACAGGCGTAGCGATCGTCGTCTACCTGAACTCGCCGCCCGCAGAACCCCGTGAAAGGGATTATGTATATGCGGGATCGTTCTACGCATTTGCTATCTGGATCGGTTTCGGTGTCTTGTCGGTTTTCCAGGCGACCAAACGGTGGTTCAAAAAAGAGAATGTCGCCACGGCAGTGATCGCCACGGCGATCTGCGCTACGGTACCCGTGATTTTAGGCGCCAAAAACTGGGACGACCATGACCGTTCGGGACGTTACACTGCGCGCGATTTCGGACTCAATTACCTGACCGGACTGCTGCCGAATGCCATCATCATGAACTTCGGCGATAACGACACCTTCCCTTTGTGGTATGCACAAGAGGTGGAAGGTTACCGCAAGGATGTCCGTGTGATGAACATGAGCTACTTGGGCGGCGAATGGTACATCGACCAGATGAAGCTCAAAAGCAACGACTCGGAACCTGTGCCGTTCACACTACCGCGGAACAAGTACACCTACAATAACGAATTCCTGATCGTCAACGATCTGTTGAAGAAACCGGTGCCGATCAAAGAAGCGATTGATTTCGTCAAAAGCGAAGACCCGCGCACAAAAATGTCGATCGGCGGTAAAAACGCCGATTTCCTGCCGGCCAAACAACTCATCGTTCCGGTCAATAAGGAGAATGTGTTGAAAAGCGGAATCGTCAAGCCGGAAGATGCCGACCTGATCGAAGACAGCATCGTCGTCACGATCAAAAAAAGCACGATCGACCGGGGTGAAATGATGCTGCTCGACCTGTTGTCGAATTTCGACTGGAAGCGCCCGCTTTACTTCACCACTCCGAGCGGCATCGACGAATTGGGGCTCAGGGACTACCTGCAATTGGACGGTTTCTCGTACCGCTTGGTTCCGATCAAAACCGTTCCGCAATCGTCTTGGGAATCGGGCCGTATCGATTCCGAATTCCTGTACGATCAATTGATGAACAAATACCAATATGCGAATATCAAGGATCCGAAAGTTTATGCGGATTATTTCGTACAGACCAACTTCGGAGCCGTGCAGTCGCGTAACCTGTTCGCACGTCTGGCCAAGCAACTCGTAGCGGAAGGAGATACGACCAAAGCGATCGAAGTGCTCGACCGCGCGATCGAAGAGATGCCGTTCAACCAGATTCGTCACTCTTACGTACAGACGATCCCGTTGATCGAAGCTTACTACATGGCCGGGGCCGATGAAAAAGGAACCGCTGTGTTGGAAGACTATGCCAAAATACTAGAAGAGTACATCGACTACTACTTCCGGTTCAAAGGCAAACAGGCCGGATTGGTACAGACACAATTGCGGACTAACATTTCGCTTTTGTACGAGCTGTACACTTTGGCCCAGAAATATAACCAGACCGAAGAGGCTGGTAAAATCGAGAAATATTTTGTAGACAAAGGGCTGATGGATGCTTAAAGCGTGTTATCAACACGAATGGATCGAAGCCGGCTGCGACGAAGCGGGACGGGGCCCTTTGGCCGGTCCCGTGACCGCCGCAGCCGTCATTTTACCCCCCGGATGGTTCCATCCGCTGCTCAACGACTCGAAAAAAATGAGCGAGAAAAACCGCAACCTGCTCCGAACAGTCATCGAACAGGAAGCAGTCGCATGGGCAGTAGAAATAGTAATGCCCGAAGAAATCGACCGGATTAATATCCTCAACGCGTCGTTCGCCGCCATGTCACGCGCCGTAACGAAACTCGGAACGAAACCCCAATTGCTGCTGATAGACGGAAACCGGTTCCGCTCTTCCCTGGACATTCCTTATCGGTGCATCGTCAAAGGAGACGCCACCTACGCTCCGATCGCAGCAGCTTCGGTACTTGCCAAAACCTACCGCGACGAATATATGATGCGGATCGCGGCCGAATACCCGGTCTACAAGTGGGAACAAAACAAAGGTTATCCCACCCGCGAACACCGGGAAGCTGTCATGCGCCACGGTCTTTCACCGTACCATCGCCTCTCTTTTAACCATTCGTTTAAACAGCTCGAACTCTTTTCATTAGACGAAAAGTAAGTTAAAATATTTATCTTTTTTACAGTTTTTTTTCGTCCAAACACTTGACAAAGGGGGGGCGGTGTTGTATATTTGTTCCATCAGACGATAAACTGTTCCACGGGAAACTGACTTTCGTACATACTTCTATCCGTCATTATCCGTCTACTTTCTGACACTCGGTCTTTGGCCGGACGGGTTATCCACAACAACTTACCGGGTTATCACCTATCAAAAGATCACATTATCTTTCTTTCTCTCTCACGCATTCCGGGCCGACAAATATCGATCGGTTCCGACGGCATGAAATTTCCTAAACACATTCCTAAACTTCAGCGATATGACCACTTCAGACTGTGTATCCTCACAAAGCCGAACCACTTCCAAATCTGCAAAAAACATTAAATACCAGGAAGTTAAAATCAACAGATTGACCCGGCAATCCCTTATTCTTTTGCAACGAAGCACGGATAAGATTCACGAATTGACTCAGGCGCGCAATGCAGCCAAACTGTCGAGCAGCCGGGTGGCAAGCATCGGCAAAGAGCTCAAGGAACTGACGAAAGTATTGTCGCAATACTGCGAGAATTAACCCGATATACACAACTTATCCGCACAGTTTCCCCGGTTATCGACAGATGCTCCACATTGTTATCAACAAACAGCGCTACCCCCTGCCGGCTTCATGGCAGGAGCTCGACCTGCAACAGGCACGCTGCCTGATCCGATGTTCACAATTATTGAACACATCCCATCCGGATCGTTCCGATAACTGTCCGGAAAAGGATAAAGTTACAATCTCCTTGTTGGTTGAACTTTGCCGCATTCCCCGCCACATCGCCAGCCATACCCAGCCGCAAGAGCGCCTGATTTTCGCACGCAGGATCCTATATAAACTCGGCAATCCGGCAGGCTATACAACTGACCAAAATCAAGCCGATCACACGGACATCCTCTCCGGACAGACGGCGCATCCACCAAGATTCCACTGGCATGGCGAATGGCTGCGCTATCCGGAAACGGACAGGGATATCAACGGGGAGCCGATGCCCATGTATCGGATAACCGCGGGGGAGTTCTGCGAAGCAACGGACCTCTATCTGGCCGGCGCATGGGACTATGCACCCCTGATCACGGCCATCCTTTGCCGGCCCGCGGGAGAACGTTACGACGAGCAACGAGCCCGGCACAGGGCTGAAACGATGCAACGCCTTCCCTTGACCGTTATCCGGCATCTTTTCAGGTTGCTGAACCAAACCCATCGTTATTTGCAGCAAATGTTTCCTTGCTGCTATACGTTATCCAGACTTGCATCCGGAACGAAACAGCCGGGCCGGAAGCTGAAATGCACGCTGCCGACAACCTGGAACGACATGCTGTTCGAAGCGGCCGGATACCTGCCCTCTGAAATCACCACAACCCGCGAAATGCCTCTCTATCCTTTCATGCAACTGCTCCATGCCAAATGCAAGCGGCAGGCACGAGTTTCGCGGTAAACATATTCCACCTGCAACCTTATCCCCTATTCCCATGCTCAGAGAAACACTGACCGCCACGATCGAAAAGGCGGCCATCACCGAAGGCTATGCTTTTCATACCGGTTTTGCCTACCGCATCAACAACGGTATCGCCAAATTTCCGGCAGCATGGCTGCTCCCCGTACGGATCATCGCCGTAGAGGGACGCCGCGACGGATACCTGACCTATCAAATGACACTCTACCTGATGCATTTAGACAAAAAACCGCGACCGGAAAGCCGGGAGCGGCAATGGGCGGAGCTGGAGATCGCAGCCTTACGGATTCTCGACAACATCTACGCAGGCAGACAAATATTCGATATCGCGAAAATCGGTTGCACGCCGGCTGAAAACTCACTGACCAACTACGGCGAGACGGCACTCAAAATCGAATGCGAGGTACGGATGCGTTTCTGCCCCGCGGACAGCCCGCTCGAAGACTGATATGCCGCCTGACCGATTTACGTTCCGCTGAACTTTTTCCTATGCAAATCGTCAAATATCCCCCCATCTATTCCCCCGCTTTCGGAGAGGTCGTTTTCCAGATTTCGGCCGCGGCCGAAGAGCTGTTGGAACTCGATATACTGGCCAACGATCAAACGACCGTGATCGGCAAAAAGCGCTTCCGCGGCTCGACGCTCTACCGCGTCAACGTGGCCGGATACGGACGCAGGCAAATCGAAGTGACTCCCCAACGTCCGGCCGCCTTTTCATTCGCTTTTCCCGACAAACGGATAATCAACCTCACGCTCCGTTCTGGTAATGTCCGGGCGGCAACCGTCATGAGCGCGGGAACCAAGCAACTCGACAGCTACGCGAAACTGTCCGGCTCTCCCGATACGATACCGATCAGTGCGTCACAACAAGACGAGTTTACGATATTGGTAGATGACGGCATCCCGCTGAGCGCCGAAGCCCGGCTCACCGGTCCGGACCACAATACTACGCTAACGGCAATCGCATCCACAACGGCGGCCGGACTGACGAGTATCTGTCTCAACATGCCGCATCTCGATACGAAGTTACGGGCTTTGGGGAAAGGCTCGCTGAACGATTACGAAACCCTGGAGATCGGGGTGATGATCGAGACCGATCAACTGCTCTCGCAAAAATACCGGCTGGTCCCGGATTCCCCTGACCATATCCGGCTCTGCTGGTGGAATTCATTCGGACAGATCGATTATTACACCATGCTCCGCAGTGTATCGGACACCTTTAAGGTCGACAAGACCCGCATCTATACACAGGAAGGATACAAAACGATTCACACCCGGGGGGAAACCGCAATGCGTCTGATATCGGATTTCGTAACCGCGCAGACAATGACCTGGATCAGTGAAATAATCGCCTCGCCCCGGGTGTGGATCGACCACGGCAACCGGATCGAACCGGTGGAGATCGTTACCGACCGGATCATCACCTCTTCCGACAATCTATTACAATTGGAGATCGAACTGGTCAAAAGCGAGCGAACCGTCTATCCACACCTGTAACCGCTTGCAAATCCGCAACACATACATCCGCAATACCCACACTAACGCCAATATCAATACCAACCCAGCTACCGATGATCCGATGCTTTATCGACAATCAGGAAATCGATCTCGTATATGAAAGCCAGATCGCCATTTCGCTTTCGATCGCCTCTGTCACACAAGTGGAAACCGGACGGACAGGTTACAGCAAAACGATCCGCGTCCCGATGACGGTACGCAACAACTCCATCCTGGGCAATGCCGCCGAAATCCATTCGCCGGAAATGTTCAACCAGATGGCACACACGGCACGGATCGAAGCGGACGGATGCACGGTCATAGAGGGAATGCCGATGATTTCGCGCTGTGGACAGGACGCAGACGGCTCGGCATGGTACCTAATCAACATTCTAGGAGCAGGCAAAGAGTGGGTCCGGTTGGCCGCCGAACGTATGTTCAAAGAGATCGACATTCCTTTCGAAACGACTCTCAGCGCCTCCACCGTTTACCAAAGCTGGAGCTGGAATAAGCCGGTTCGTTTTTTCCCGGTACAACGCGACCGCTTCACACTGCCGTCCCCGACGATTCAGGAAGGAGTACGGATGCTGACTTTCCGGGACTACCACCCGTTCCTGCATGTCAGAACGCTGATGGAAAGCATCGCCGCACAAGCGGGTTACTCGATCCGATCCGATTTTATGGAAACCGATTTTGTCGGATCGCTCTACATCAGCGGCCGTTATCCGGAAAAGGAGACGAGCCTGCTGACCGACCGGATGGGGTTTCTCGCCAAACGATTCGCAACGGTTTCTGCCGTTGCCGACCGCTTCGGCCGCGTATACGCAGATCCTCTCACCCCTTTAAATTCGGTAGGCAATCTGATGGACAGCGCCGACCCGGAAGAGGTACAGGACGGACAAACGCTGTCCGGGGTCTATAACCACAACAACGTGTTCCGCAAAACGGACGCGCGCGCAGCATTCTGTCCCCCCGAAAAGGTTACGGCCGGATTCGAATACAACCTCAAATACCGATCGGATTATCTCATCGCAAACCGTACGGAACTCAAATGCTTCAACCGCATCTGCCTGGACGACGATATCGAACGGGTATTCAAGGTGACAAACCGTTATCCGGACCGCCGCAGCGAATACAAAGATAACTGGGGCTACCTGCTGGTTGTTTTCGACCACGTTTCCGGCAGCAGCTACAAATTCACGTACGACCGGATCATCAATCAGAATGCCGAGCCGGACAACTTGCAACCAGCGGACAACGAAACCCAAACGCTCAAAACATTCGACACGCGCACCACCGACATCCAGACACAACTCAACGCCAATATTACAAACCCGCGACTCTGGCTGCTCGGCACCGACGGCTCCTATACTCTTTATCAGGGCGATTGGGCCCTTTATGACGGATACGTCAGTGAAACGGGACAGATCAACATTACCGTCACGGTACAAAGCGGAGCCCGGGAGATCTTACCCTCGCAACCGCATTATTTCGACCTGGTCTATTTCGGCGGGGCCGACCCTGGCATGAAATTAACCCTGTCGAACGATATCAGCCTCAAACCGCTATTCAATCCACACCCGTGCGAAGGAACTACCGTCACGTTCGCCGAAGTCGCCGCACACGAAATCCGGCAAATAGAGTTCGTCAACGCGCTGAAGCAATTGTTCAATCTCCATTTTTATACCGATACGCTGTCGAAAACGATCTACATCGAACCCCGGGAACAATTCTACACGGCTCGCATCATGGACTGGAGCGACAAAATAGATATGAGTCGCCCGGTGACCGTCGCTGAGTTGGGCGCGGACCTGCCGCAACAATTCACACTGCGCTATCAACCCGGAGACGGTAGTATCGCGCGGTGGGATTCGGCCAACAAGGAGATTTTAGGGCGATGGAGCGCACCGATCCTGAACCGGTTCGCCAAAGAAGGGGAAAAGACCTACTACAACCCCCTGTTCACCCCATCGCTGAACCAAACCGGCACCTATCCCGACGCCCCGGACGCCACGCTCCTGCAAGCAGGGGACCGCGACCGCCAGGGAGGATTTCCGGACACGGAAAACCTGAATTTCCCTGCCAAAATTATCCGTTATACAGGTATTAAAACGCTTCCCGAGGGTCAGTACTGGGGATGGCCGCTCTATACGGCGGAATATCCACAGATCGCCTTTCACCATACCGGGACGGATCCTTTCACACTTTGTTTCGAAGATCGGGACGGTTTACCGGGTCTCCACACCTATTACGACAGCACCATCGAACTGTACAACAACGGCAAGAGGATCACGGCCTATCTGGATCTCACCGCTGAGGAAGTTGAACCGTTCATGCTGCCGCACAGCCTGATCCAAGACTTCCGGGCCCTTTTCAGACTCAGGATAAACGGGGAAAACGTCCTTTGCCGACTCGAAGAGATTGTCGATTACCAGCCGCAACACACAGGTCCCACCAAATGTATATTCGTCACAAATATCTGAATGTATGTCATCCCCCCTCTATCACATCCAGCTACCCGAAGAGTGGTTGCAGGAGCAAACCGAATATTCCGCTCCCCCGCCGGATCCGCAGGCACAGCGTGTTGTCCCGGCCGTAGATTTCCCTATTTCGGCCCCAACGGCCGAAACTTCCGGTCCGGATTCAGCAAAAGAACCCGGCAATATCTTGAGACCAGGCTTTGAGTCCGACATCCCTGATACCGGGCCCAACATGGAATCCTCACCATCAGGAATCGATCCTGAGCCGGCTTCCAACTCTCCACGATCAACAATCTCTGCAACTCATACAACTTCAGCCCCACTTAATTTTACATTCTCTCCGATACCTGCTATTCCTTCAATCGCTCCTGCCGATCCCCAAACCGGAATTCAGGTCCGGCTCTCCCAATCGCTATGGAAAATACCTGAGGCCAATGCCAATATGCGCCCCGTTAATCTCGCGTCATCTACAACTCTTGGAAATTCGGCCAATACGGACGATTCGTCCATCTATCCATCCGATGCTCCCGGCATTTCGACCGCCCCCGTCACCCGCAACGAAATCGAAGAACTCTTCGACCGCAAACTTTCTACCCTGAAGGTATATGTATTGGAGTCGGAGATTACCGAAGCACAACAGGCGGTAAAAAGCATCGTCGAACTTTCATCTTTCTAACGGTTCTCCTGCCGGAGCCCGATCTTTTCAGCACTATTTCTAAAACTTCTCCTTATGACAACCTACGAAAAAGAGCTTGCCGACCAATTGGCGCAACGCTATCCGGAACTGCCGCTACCGCAAATGATCGCCAAACTGACGGAGATCGGCGTGATCGATTATTCCCGTTGCAAAACCCTTTCGGTACGCGAATACGTCAACGCTTTGGTCCGTTCAGGATGCAAAAAGATGGATGCCATGTGGAAGGCCTCCGAAAAATTCGCCTGCTCTTACGAATACATCCGCAAGTGCATGTACTATTACAAGGATATCAACCTCTGCTAATCACCCCGTCCATCCACCCATGACAGGAAACATCATTATCGAAAATCATCAAGGCCGAGCCGTCGAGATACACATCGAAGGCATCATCGGCACGCCGGAACGGGATTCGTCACCCCGCACACATTCCAATGCCGCCACCTACGCCCGCTTCCGGCAACAACTCGAAAAGCTGCAGGCCGTACGGACTTCGGAACTGATCGTACACATCCGCTCAACGGGCGGGAATGTGAACGACGCCCTGCTGATCCACGACACATTGCGGAACCTCGATTGTGAAATCACCACGCGCTGTTACGGATACACCGCATCGGCCGCCACGCTGATCGCCCAGGCTGCATCGCCGGGCAAACGGGAAATGTCCGCCAACGGCCTCTATCTGATCCACCGGGCGGCCTGCAACTCCGAAGGAGATGCCGACACGCTCAGGGAAGCTTCCCGGATGCTGCACAAAACCGACGAACGAATCGCACGGATTTATGCCGAACGGTCCGGCATGCCGCAGCAGCATTTCACCGAACTCATGAACCGCAATCACGGCAACGGTCAATGGCTCACGCCCGAAGAGGCGAAAACCTCCGGATTGATCGATACGATTTTCACCGCGGACTCGGTGACAAACCGGACTGAAGTCCCCTCCCTTCATACCGACCTGTCCGAATTACCCCTAACCTTCAACCTAAACGATTCCACCATGACCATCAAACAACACTGGAACGCCATCCTCGATCTGCTCGGTCTCTCACCGGTCGGCAAGACTCACCCCACAACCGCACCTGCTGCGGCCGAGCCGGCCGGAACCGCCGCCCTGACAAGCTCTTTCGCAGAAGATACGATCGATGTAAGCGCTGTCACCGCTTTGCCCTCCCTGGAAAACTGCATACGGGAAATCGCATCGCTTAAAGCCCAGGTCGCATCGCTCGAACAGGAAAATGCCCGTCTGCAAGCGCAACCGACCCGCACGAAACCCCGGGAAGACCCGTCACCTACGGAATCGAGGATTTCCGGAAACGCGCTTTCCTACAACGAAGACATCCGCAGTTTCAAACAATAAAAACCATTCTGCCGAAATCAAATTTTCACTAACCAAACTTTCAAATCATTTTCAATCTGTTATGGCAAAAATCGAAAATCCGAAAAGCTACACGGGACGTGACCTCGAAACGATCTTCTTCCGACCGATGCTAACTGGTCCCGATGCGACATCGCTCGGCATCAAAATCATGTACAACATGCCGGTACCCACTACGTTGCAATTCTGGAAACGCGCGGGCGACATCCTGCAAAAATATACCGCCAGCGGCTGGAACGGCGGCAGTGCGGCCACAAAATACCAGAAATCGATCCAACTCTCGAAAGTGAAAGCTGAAGTTGGCTATTCGGCCGACGATTACTTCAACATGGTCTACGAACTGATCACCAACCGCTCGGACGTGAATCTCGACGACCTGTCAGGCACCGAACTCGAAGCGGCCGAAACCGCACTGTTCAAAGAAGCTATCGCCGAAAGCATCCGCGCAACGATGTGGCTCGGCGACACGTCCCGCAGCGACACACTCAACACCTTCGACGGTTTCCTCAAACGTCTGACCGCCGATATCGGATCGACCGACACCGACATCAAAAACACAACGATTCCCGCCTCTTTTACGGCTAACTCCGATCCCGACGCAGCCGAAAACCTGCTTAAACAGGTCTGGAACAATGCATCCGAATTGCTTAAAGCATTCAAACCGCAAGGCAACTTGGTTTATCTGGTCACCTCGGACATCTATGCCAAATACGAAGAAGAACTCGACAAGGTCGTACTGGAATCGGCCTACCTGGCTAAACAAAACGGCCGCGAAGGCATCTCATACCGGGGTATCCCGGTCGTAGACGTACAGGTTTCCGCCTACCTGAGTACGCTGACCGACTTGCCGCAATCGTTTATCGTGCTGACCGACCGGCGTAATCTGGCACTGGCCGTCAATACGGCCGATTTTCCCGGCACCGAAGTCCGCATGTGGTACAACCCCGACCAGATGGAGAACCGCCAGCGGGCCGTATTCATGGCCGGCTGCGACTACCTGCTCCCCGAGCTGGTATCGATGGCTACTACGACCGTTACTGCAGGCGCATAACCACATAATCGAATTACTTTATGGCACTAATCGGCTATCAGAGAAAATCAGAACGCAAAAACGGCGGTATCCGTACCGTGGGCCTGACGGAGGCAAGCAATATCGCCAGCATCGAATACAGTAAGGATGACCGGGCTTTTTTCGAAATTACGCTGGTCAACGGTCAGAAATTCACCAAATACGAATTCCGGGAAGATGAAGCGGAATACAAAGAAACTATTTCGCTGTCGAACCATTCCCCCATCGTAACACACGAACTGACGTTCATGCTGGACAAGATGGGCTACGAAGCCTCTGCATCGGTAGAGTCCATGCTCAACACGACGCTCGGAGGCCTTGTGGCACTCGTCCGCACCACAAACGACGAAATTTTTCTGGTCGGCTATTCGCTCCCGTTCGAAAAGGAGCGCCCGTTACGGATCGCATCGGTCACAGCCACCACCGGTAAGCAACTGCGGGACGAAACCACCGAAACCATCACACTGCGCAGCATCGACACCAACATGGCACTTCCTTTCGTGGGTGACATCGACGCGCTGTTCTAACCCCCACGATCCGGATGCCATATCGAGGAGCTACCCCTGTACTGCATCCGGATCACAACATTTGCCTATGAAAAAGAAAACAACAGATAAAGACTCGCCCGGCAAACTCTACCTGCCGCACAACCGGATCGATCCCTTTGTCGCACAAGGCAGCACCGAAGCGGGGGCGACGCACTACTGGCGGTGGGGGGACGACAACCTGTTTCCCAATGCCCTGGCCCTGATGGCACGCCGCTCCACGACCCACCGGAGGATTATCAACGACAAAGCAGACTATGTCTCCGGCAAAGGTTTCTCTTTCAATGAAGGGGATCCGGCCCTGGCCCGGTTCATCGGATCGGCCAACGGGACAGGCGAAACGTTGCGGCAGGTTTTCAACAAACTGGCCTTCGACAAAGCGCTTTTCGGCAATGCATTCCTCGAGATCGTCACGACCCCGGAACGTTCATTCCTGTCGTTTTACCACCAGGATGCATCGAAATGCCGGATCGCAAAAGAAAGCGATCATGTGCTACTGCACCATGACTGGCAACATTACACCCCTTCGGACGCCAAACGGTTGCCGCTCTACCCCCGTTTCGAACAAGCGTCCGACGGTACGTTACGCTCCATGTTTCATTACAAGGATTACGAACCGACATTCGAACATTACGGACTGCCGCCCTACATCGCCGGCATGAACGTATCGGCCATCGCTTACAAAACCGACAAATGGAACATCAGCCGGCTCGACAATTCGTTTCAACTCTCGGGTATTATGGTGCTCGACGGAAACGTAGACAACGAACAGGATGCCTATGAGATCATCCGGGCAGCCGAAAAGCGCTTTGCAGGACAACCCGGACAGGTCATGTTTATGGTCAAGAATGCCGAAGAGGCCGACAATTCGAAATTCGTCCCGATCAGCTCTTCCAACGAAGGAGACTGGAAATCGCTTCACGACCAGGCCGTGACCGATATCGTCGTGGCGCATTCGTGGTTCCGTTCGCTCAGCGGACTGGACTACCTGTCCGGATTCGACTCCGAACGCATTCTGCACGAATACGAAATCGCCCTCAATACGTTGATTCTCGGCGAACAGCAGGAACTGTTGGAACCGATCCGGATCGTGATCGGACAGGTTCTCGGGTGCGACACTTCGTCGATGCAAATCGTCAACAGGCCGCCCGCTCGATCCAAACCGCTCTACATGAAAGTCTGGGAGGCGCGCAAGGCCGACGGACTGGATTACGATCCGGACGATCCGACGCAGAATCTCTATGTCGCACAAATTACCAAATACGCTATGCGCAATATTGACTGATTATGGCACTGCTGATTACACCGGCCGAGGTGCTCGAAACCGCTTTCCCAGCCACCGAGCAATTTCGGGACGACCTGATTCGCCCGACGATGATCGAAGTCGCGCAATTGCAATACCTCCAACCCGTTTTCGGAGCTCTGTTCGACGCTTTAGAGGAAGAGCGTTATTCGGACTTTGTCTCTACCTACATCAAACCGCCGCTGGCTTATTACATACGTTGCATGGTAATCGACGAACTGACCGCTTCGGTCGGCACGCTGGGCATCCTGCAGGAGAAATCGGACTACGGTTCACCGGCTTCGATCCGCCTGCAGGAGCGCCTCAGAAGGCAGGCCAGGACAACTGCAGAGCGTTTATTGGATCGTGCTGTCGGAGTCATCGAAGCCAACCCCGAATCGTTCCCCGAATACGACCCGGAACAGAACCTGCGCCATTGTTTGCTTCTCAAGGGAGGTTTTATTCTTTAAAATATTTAATTACACCTGACACTCTCCACTCTTCAAACAATAAAGCGGATGATTCATTAAGAATCATCCGCTTTATTATATATTTTTAAAAACCAATTTTCCGTTTCAAAGGAAGAACAGCAGAACGAGACGCAAGTCTCTGTTCTACCGTTTTTTCCTTCTACTAACCTAAAACTACTAACCTAAATGAACCTAAACTTCACCAGCAAAGATAAGCAGAAAAATTCGAATTATCCAAATTTTTTAAATAATTTTAATAATTCTTTAACATTGCCGATACCGGCGACCAGTAAAAATTACGGAACAACCGTTTGATTATCTAACGGGTTCATTTCGGAAAGTATTTTATTGCATCGGTACAAAATTTTCATATTTGACTACCCAAGTCCCGTCTTTCGGGAAACCCGGAGCCTCGCCTTGCGATCCGTCCCAGCCCTCGGCCATCATCGCGACTGCCGTCAGCAATCCGCCGTTCGAAGGGAAGTAAGGCCACGGACCGCCGGTAGCCAGGCCGTGTTCGTCGAACTGGAATTGTTTCGAAGAATGGAGCAGCATATCGAGCGCCAGCTCTGGATTGCCGCTGCGCGCGGCGCCCATCGCCATCATCGGGAAATCCCAACCCCAAATCTTATCGGACTGCCATTCGCGATTTACTTTGTCGAGCGTACGCCGGAACGTAGTGGTATCGACCCCGTCCCCGGGCAGCATCCCTAACACTCCGGTCAATGCCGGATGCTCGAACGTGTATTTCGTCCACATATCGGGGATTCCTTCGTACGTCACATAGACACTGTCCTGAACCGGCAGCGGGGCAAGCTTACCCAGCACATCGTCCCATTGCTGCTCGCGCGGCAGTCCCAACCGTTCACGCCACTGCTGCGCCGTCCGCAAACCGTAGCGCCAATACCCCAACTCGAAGATCGGATTGACCGTCTTCAATGCATCGGTATTCTCCGAAACGATCACCACCGGAGGCCCCAGCACATAACGGTCGCCCGCCGAATCGTAATGGGCATAATCGGCCATATACTGCGCCGAAGCGAAAACCACGTCTTTCCATTTGTCCAGCGTCTCCTGAGTCGGGTGCAGCCGGTAATCCATCTCTGCGAAATAGATCGGGTGCGGTTGCTGCCAGATCAGGTAAGCGTGCGCACCACAGGGCCACTCGCGGTCGAAATCGGCCGTACACTTGGGCCATTTAGCACCACCGCGTCCCATGCCCTCGGCCCGCTGGATCGATGTAGGCAGGAAATCGGGAAATACGTGCAAGCTCTTATCGAACAGGTTCCAGCGGTTCCACAACCCGTAGTGCACGCCGTGCCACCAGATCATTTCGAAATGGAAACGTCCGTACCAGCCGTTATTGACCAGTCCGCTCTCCTGGGGAGGCAGTACACCTGCTTCGTTCACACGCATCACGTATTGCGAAAGCACGATACGGCGTTCCAACTCTTTCCAGCGGGGATCCGTACTTCCCGACAGGTCGATCGCTGCTCCCGACTTCCAAAAAGCTTCCCAGGCTTTGGTGCTGGCCTTATCGACCTGGTTGGCTGTCGGAAGCTTATCCGCGGCCATTTTTTCCGGTGAGAACGCACAGGTAAACGATAATTTGTCACCGCCGGTCGGCTGTAAAAGGAAACGGTGCGGCGAGCCGGAAGGCGTATCCTGTCCGAAAGTGGCGGGAGTCGTCCAGCGAAGCGCCGTGTAATACTCGGTACTATCCATCGTGCGGACGATCTCGGCGCTCTGTTTGCCTTCGGCTTCGAGAACCGAGCGGTGCTTGTCATAAGCGTGGTAATCGCCCAGATAGGTCTGAAACTGTTTGGTATGCGGATATGGAAAATCGAAAAAGACTCCGATACGCCCCTGCTTCACCAGCGGGGATTTTACGGTCACACCGATAGCATCCTGGTCGGGAGCACAAGCGGTGGTCACTTCGACCTTTTCACCGTCGAGTTTGAAAGAGCTGTAGATAATCCCTTTCCACAGGTCGATCTCCTGATGCGTCTCGGTCAGGTCATCGGCCTTTACGGCAGAACCGTCGGCCTTGGTCATCTGTAGCCCGATACGCCCAAGATTAAAGCGGTGGGGATTTTCAGCCAGCCATTGTGAAATTTCCGGTTTTCCCGGATCGAACAGGTTATAAGGAATCTTTTTGCCGTAAGTATCGACCAGCACACCGGTATAATCTTCCACCTTCACCCCATCGGGCAGCGGGAAGCTGTGCCAGCTCCAGTTCGACATGGTGTTGAACGGCACGAAAGTTTGCAGGCCGGTCACATCGACCCCGAATGCGAAATCACCGTTACCGACCTGTGCAGGACTGACCCGGTTCGTCGAATCGGTCACGACCCGATGGCGCTCGACAACGGCACGCCGGTCGATTTTGCCGGACTCTCCCTTTCCGCAGGAGGCGGCCACCAGCGATACAGCGGCCAGCCACACCAAGTGCTTCCGGCCCGAAAATTTGAAATTAAAACTGCAAAACATAGAAAAAAGTTTACGATTGGGGGATAATAATACTAAAAAAAAGCGGTTCCCCAAAATCGGATACCCTATCGATCTGTGCATAAACGCCATACACTTCCCATATCTTTTTGCGATGAACCGAGATTAAATTTAGTTTAAGCCTATCGGCACCAAACCGGACAAACAGCTAAAAATAAACAGTTTGATCCAGAATAATCTCGCAAAACAAACGTACAAAACGACAAAATCACAAAAATCCGGGAATAAAACAGTATCTTTGGTATCGTTGAAAAAATTCATGCCAATCCAATACTTTACCCATTCATAGAAGAAACCATGATCAGAAAAGCTCTTTTGCTGTTATCCGGCCTTGTCATGTGGTTCGGCGCAGCAGCGCAATCCGACGACTTCAAAATCACCGGGGGTCCATACCTGCAAATGCTGGGGGAGCACGAAGTAACCATCGTCTGGGCCACCAATCGAGATGCCGTTTCGTGGGTCGAGATCGCCCCCGACAACGACGAACATTTCTATGCCACCGAAAGACCCAAATTTTTCCAGACCGATATGGGACGTAAGGTCGTCGGAACCTTGCACCGGGTACATGTAACGGGCCTTGAAAAAGGGACCACTTACCGGTATCGCATCTATTCGAAAGAGGTTACCGCACAGACCGACTATTATGTTCAGTACGGCAAGACGGCCGCCAGCAATGTTTACGATGTCAAACCATTTTACTTCACCACCTTCGATAACGACAAGAAATCGGTATCGTTTACCGTGGTCAACGACATACACGGCAACAACGCGATGCTCGCCGCATTGACCGACAATGTCCGCAAAGACAAAAACGACTTCGTGCTATTCAACGGCGACATGGTGACCACCTTCGCTTCCGGCCAGCAAATTTTCGACGGGTTCCTCACTACCGCCGTCAAAAGTTTTGCCTCGGAAATTCCTTTCTTCTACGCCCGTGGCAACCACGAGACCCGGGGCTTGTTCTTCGCCCACTATCGCGACTATTTTCCTTCTCCCACCGGACAGACCTACTATTCGTTCCAGGCAGGTCCGGTCTTCTTTATCGTACTGGACGGCGGTGAAGACAAGCCCGACAGCGACATAGAATACAACGGTCTGGGCGGTTTCGACACGTACCGGGCCCAAGAGGCCGAGTGGCTCAAAGAGACGCTCAACAGCGACGCCTGCAAAAATGCGGCTTACCGTGTCGTAGTCATCCACATTCCGCCCGGATACTCCGCCTGGTACGGACCGATCGAATCCAAACGGCTGTTCGTCCCGCTGCTCAACGAAGCGAAGATCGACCTGATGCTGTGCGGTCACCTGCACAAACACCTTTATGTTCCCGCCGGGGAGAACGGCTGTAATTTTCCGGTACTGATCAATTCCAACGTCGAAGGAGCCTATATTCATGCAGGCGAAAAGGAGATGGAGGTCACCGTCAAGGACAAAGATCACAAAGTGCTGCACAACTGGAAATATCCGCGCAAATAGACAATTAACCCGAACCTATCGTAAACCTTATGAAAAAACTCTCTTTCTTCCTGCTATTGTTGATCCTGGGCTCCGGATTACGGGCCGAAACCCCTTGGAAAGGCGTCTGGATCAGCCACGAGACGAACCAGAGTAATCCCAACAGCTGGTATATGTACCGCACCACCGCCGACGTGCAAGATGTTCCCCGACAGGCCATCGCCCGCATCGCAGCGGACAGCAAATACTGGCTCTGGATCAACGGCGAACCGGCCGTTTTCGAAGGCTCCCTGAAGCGGGGTCCCGCTCCCGGAGACTCCTATTACGATGAAATAGACATCGCGCCCTTCCTGAAAAAAGGAGAGAACACGATTGCCGCATTGGTATGGTACTTCGGACGGAACGGTTTCAGCCATTCGAGCAGCGGCCATGCGGGTTTCTTATTCGACTGCCAGGCTCCCGGCGTCAAAATCGTAAGCGACAACAGCTGGAAATGCGATACTTACCAGGCTTACAGCGACGATACAGGAGAGCCCCGCCCCAACTACCGGCTTTCCGAAGGCAACATCCGTTTCGACGCCCGCAAAGCGATCGACGGCTGGTATCTGCCCGGAGAAGACAAAGTCCGGACTTCGGCGATGATGGTCGGCGATCCGAACCGGCCGCCGTTCGGCAAACTGGTGAAGCGCCCCATTCCGCAATGGAAAAACCACGGACTGCAAGATTATGTCAAGGTGGAAACCGTCGGCGACACGCTGTACTGCAAACTACCCTACAACGCACAGATCACCCCGTGGCTGGAAGTAGTTTCCGCAACCGGCGGCGACACGATCCGCATCCAAACGGACAACTACTATACCGGCAACGGCAGTGCCCCTTCGGTACGTTCCGAATACATCACACGCCCCGGCAACCAGCAATACGAAAGTCTCGGGTGGATGAGCGGCCATATCGTCAAATATGCGATTCCCCAAGGCGTGGAGGTCAAAGCCGTGAAGTTCCGCGAAACGGGCTACGATACCGAATTTGCCGGAACATTCGCATGTGACGACCCGTTTATGAACGAACTCTGGAAGCGTGCAGCCCGTACGCTGTACGTGAACATGCGCGACAACTACTTCGATTGTCCCGAGCGTGAACGGGCGCAATGGTGGGGCGATGCCGTAAACGAACTGGGACAAGCGTTTTACGCCTTCGATCCCCAGGCCCAAAAACTGGCGCTCAAAGCCATTTACGAACTAATGAACTGGCAGCGCGGCGACGGCGTCATCTTCTCGCCTGTTCCGGCGGGCAACTGGACACGCGAACTCCCGCTGCAAATGCTCGCCTCGGTAGGCTGGTACGGATTCTATACCCAATATTATTACAGCGGGGACAGCAGCTTCGTCGCACCGGTCTACGACAGGCTGCACCGTTACCTGCACGATGTGTGGAAACTCGACGCAGACGGTCTCGTCATTACCCGTGGCAGCGACTGGAACTGGGCCGACTGGGGTCCCAACCAGGATTTCGGGGTCCTGACCAACTGTTGGTACTACCTCGCACTAAAAGCTGAGAAAGAGTTCGCCCTGATGCTCGGAAAAACGGACGATGCCGCACAAATTACAGCGATCATGCAGGGTATCGAGCAGAATTTCGACAAACGCTTCTGGACCGGCACGGCTTACCGCGATCCGGACTACACCAAACCGACGGACGACCGCGCCCAAGCCATGGCCGTACTCGCAGGCCTCGCTTCGCCGGACAAATATCCCGCACTGACTGCGATTTTACAGAAAGAGATGTCCGCCGGACCCTACATGGAAAAATATGTACTCGAAGCCCTGTTTGAAATGGATCGGCCTGAGCTGGCGCTCGAACGCATCCGCACGCGCTATGCGAACATGATGAACCACGATTACACGACACTGTTCGAAGTATGGGACTTCATGGCGACTCCGACCGACGCCAACTCGAATAACCATGCCTGGGCAGGCGGTCCGCTCACACTGCTGAGCCAAAAAGTTTGCGGCATCACCCCTACCTCGCCGGGCTTCAAAACCTTCCGCGTCGCCCCGCAACTGGGAGACCTGACCCGGGCTGAGGCAACCGTCGCGAGTGTCAACGGGGAAATCCGGGCCAGTGTAACCCGGAAAGGCAAAAACCTGACTATCACTGCCACCGTACCCGAAGGCACCACGGCTGAAGCGGTTTTCCCTTCCGGCAAGACGATTCCGTTGGCAGCCGGCACACACACAGTCAAAGGAAAGTAGCCCTCCTTACATCCTGACACAACGCCGCAATTGCAAATTGCGGCGTTGCCGTTTTCAGGCCAAAGTTCCGGACCAAAGCCTTCCGGAATCTCTTTGCAATCCGGGAAAAATTCTCTATTTTGGAGCAAATTTTATCGTTCCTGACCATGTTTTACAAAAATCCACACTTCCCGAAAACAATTTTCCTTATTCTCTGTTTAGTTTTGTGCAACACCGTATCAAAGGCCCAACACGCGCCGTTCGAGGTCACGTTATGGCCTTCCACTCCTCCCGGCAACAGCGGTCTGACCGGTCCGGAGACCATCGACGAGCACGGATTCGTCCACAACGTTACCCTCCCTTCGCTACTTGTCTATCCGGCCGCACAGGAAAAAAACACAGGAATGGCTGTCCTCATCGCACCCGGCGGCGGGTACAGTTTCCTGGCCATCAATCACGAAGGCAAAGAGATCGCACAATGGCTGGCCGGAAACGGCATCACCGGCGTAGTCCTCAAATACAGGATCCCCAACGGGCACCATGCCATTCCGCTCGCCGACGCCCAACAGGGCATGCGCCTGATCCGGGAAAATTCGGCTAAATGGAAAATCGACCCGAATTCGGTCGGAGTCATGGGCTCTTCGGCCGGCGGACACCTCGCATCCACACTGCTCACTCATTTCGATGCAGCAACACGTCCCGACTTCGGGGTTCTTTTCTATCCGGTAATTACCTTTGCCGACAGCCTGACACACCGCGGATCGGTCCGGGGATTGGCCGGCGAAAACCTCACGTCGCAACTCCGGAATTACTATTCCAATGAAAAGCAAGTGACTGCACAAACCCCGCCGGTACTGCTCCTGCAGTCGGACGACGACCGTACCGTCCCGTCCCAAAACAGCATTATGTTCTACGAAGCCCTTAAAAGCTGGCAAATCCCGGCCGCACTGTATACTTTTCCTTCGGGAGGTCACGGCTGGGGATTCCGTCCCTCTTTCCGGTTCCACGACCAGATGAAACAACTGCTGCTCGACTGGCTGCAGAACGACGCCGGGCAATCCCGCTAAAAGACCGCCGACCGCGCTCGGGCAGGATCTTCTCAGCGTAGTCTCCCCCAGGCTTATTCCTGGGTATTGCCCTTATGGATAAAATAGGCTCTTACGTTAAACCCCGACAAACATTCCAAATAAAATTCCATTGTATGAACCGACTAATCCGAACAGGCATCCTCGCAGCTTTAGGTGCCTTGGCCTGCATCCAGTTGTACGCCCAACCCGCATCGTTCCAACGCGCCGTACCGGTTTGGGTAAACGGCCAACAGAACACGCCAAACCTGACCGCCAGTTTCCGCGTCTGCATCCCTTGGAACGGCCAATCACAGACACAGCTGCGCCTGGCCGCGCACAGCGATTACCGGGCCTATGTAAACGGCGTTTTCCTGGGCCACGGCCCCTGCGTAGCCGGCAAAGGTTTTTACCGCATCGACGAATACGACCTGAACCCGTACCTGAAATCCGGCGACAACCTAATCGCCCTCGAGGTAGCGGGCTATAATATCCCGAACTTTTACATCATGAACGCACCGTCGTTCCTGCAGGCCGAGATCACTTCCGACGGGACAGTAGTAGCCGCCACGACATCCGGATCCTGGAGCAAAGAGGGCAAACCGTTCGAAGGGGCCGTGCTGGGACAGCGTTTAGAAGAGGCACCCAAATTCAGCTACCAACGCACTCATCGTGAGCTTTACAAACTCACCCCGGATTACAATTCCTGGCTGACCGATCCCGCATCGCCATTGTTCAAGCCGGCCGCTTTGGAGCAGACCGACCACAAGAACCTGATCGCCCGGCGGGTGAAATACCCTGATTACACGATCCGCCGCTACACGGAAAGCCTTCCGAACAATGTCTACAAATTCGAATGCAACTCCACAGGCTTTATCGGGGCTAAATTCGATGTCCGCACCCCTTCGAAAATCGTTTTCCTGTGGGATGAACTGCTGACCAACGGGGGAATCAAACGGCGCATGTCGTTCGACGGACGGATGGAGTACGAACTGGCACCGGGCACATACGAACTCGAATCGTTCGAACCCTACACGCTCCAATACCTGCAAGTAATCGTCGAAAAAGGCGATTGCAAGGTGAGCGATTTTTACATCCGCCAGTATGTGAATTCGGATGTTGCGCGCGCCTCGTTCTCGTGCGACAACGGAGGAATCAACAAAATTTACAAAGCGGCCGTGGAGACTTACAAGCAAAATGCCTTGGACATTTTCATGGACTGTCCGTCCCGAGAGCGAGCCGGATGGCTGTGCGATAGTTATTTCACGGCGCGAGTCGCTTTCGATCTTTCGGGCAACCACTTGATCGAAACCAATTTCCTCGAGAATTACCTGCTTCCGGAGAAATTCATGAACATCCCGCAGGGAATGCTCCCGATGTGCTATCCTTCGGATCACGTCAACGGCAATTTCATCCCCAACTGGGCCATGTGGTTCGTGATCGAACTGGAAGAGTACCTCGCACGCAGCAACGACCGGCAAATGATCAAAGCACTCGAACCGAAGGTAAACGCACTGCTCGACTATTTCGCCCGATACGAGAACGAGGACGAGCTGCTCGAGAACCTGGAAAAGTGGGTTTTCGTCGAATGGTCGAAAGCGAACGATTTCGTCCAGGATGTCAACTATCCCACCAACATGCTCTATGCAAGAATGCTGGAAGTAGCCGGAAAACTCTACAACCGTCCCGATCTGCAGCAAAAAGCACAGCGAATCCATGAGACGATCCGCAAACAGGCTTTCGACGGCACCTTCTTCATCGACAACGCGGTCCGGGTCGACGGCGATCTGGTCCCGCAGCCGAAAAACCGTACCGAAACCTGCCAATACTATGCATTCTTCCTCGGCACGGCCTCTCCGGAACGTTATCCGAAGCTGTGGAATATCCTTTGCTCCGACTTTGGCCCGCAACGCAAACAAACCGGGGCATATTCCGAAATTTATCCGGCGAATGCTTTCATCGGCACTTATCTACGGATGGAGATACTCTCCCGTTACGGCTTGGTAAAGCAATTGCTCAACGAATCGGTCGACCAATACCTCTACATGGCCGACCAGACCGGTACGCTGTGGGAAAACCTGACGCCCACGGCCAGCTGCAACCACGGTTTTGCAGCGCACATCGCGCATGTATTCTACCGCGACCTGCTGGGTCTGGCCAAAATCGATCCGATCCACAAACGCCTGAATATCGTATTCAATGATTCGGACCTGAAACAATGCAGCGGCACCGTACCCGTCGGCGACGAGGAGATCTCCCTCTCCTGGGAAAAGAAAGGGAAACGGCTCTATTACACGCTCGACACACCGGCCGGATACGAAATATCCATAGAAAACAAAACCGCACTCAAACCCATTGCACAGTGACAGGGAAATAATCCGTCCGAGTTCAGGCTCGGACAGATTGTCCAATGATTATTCCTGCAATCCCTACAAATAGGAGCTAATAACGAAAAACGGGCTGCATCGGATGCATGCAGCCCGTTTTATTATTCCCTGGCCAAAGGTGACCTTCGGCAAAACACCAGGACGACTTTACAGATACGACGTTAGCCGATATTTTTAACCGCAAATTTTATCCCGGATACAAAACGGTCACATTGCGAATATTACCGGATTCCGCAATGTTCCTTCAGCCATTTGTTACTGGCTTTAGCCTGTTCGGGATAGATCCAGTGGCCGGAATCGAGGTAGAGATGCAACTCCTTCGGTGCGGGAATAACATTGTACGCGGCATACATCGAGGTCGGCGGACATACCACGTCGTTATATCCCCACGTAAACCAGCCCGGCACTTTCACGCGCTTTGCAAAATTAACCACGTCATAGTAAGAGAGCGCCTCAACCTCTCCGGGTTTAGGCTGCTTTTCACGGAAATAGTGCGGCCATCCGCCGGCGCGGTGGTTCAGATAACCGGCAAAGTCACACAATGCCGGATGGTTGAGGGCCATAAACCGAATCCGGGGATCGAGCGCAGTCGTTACGATCGACAGTGCCCCTCCCTGGCTGCCTCCGGTTACACCTATGGTCTTACCGTCGAACTCGGGCAGCGAACAGAGAAAATCCACCGCACGGACACATCCGGTATAAACCCGCTTGTAATAGTGTTCATCCCGGTCATTCATGCTATAACGCCAATATCCGCTCAGCGCCGCACTGCCCAGATCGCGGTACACTCCGTCAGGCATATCCACAGGTACGCCGTGAATCCCGATCTGCAAAGTAATGATGCTGTCCCCGAGATTGAAACCCTGGCGTCCGCGGACACCGGCACCCGGCACCCACAGTACGGCAGGATATTTCCCTTCTTTCTTCGGCATCATCAGGATGCCATAGATCCGCGAACCGGGACGTTCGTTCTGAAAACTGACCTGATAAACATTCTGAGTCGGCGTGCAACGCTCCGGCAATAATGTCACAATCGGATCGAGCGGAGTTTTACGGGCCTGAGCGAGTGCATCGGTCCAAAAAGCGTCGAAATCGGCAGGTTCGGGCGATGTCGGACGGATCTGATCTTCGCTGAACGCCACCGTCGCCAAACCCTCGTAGGTATAACCGTCTTTTTTTGCCACCACGCGGCAACGTGCGAATCCCGGCTCGGTCATCTTCGCCTTCAGCGTCATTTTGCCGTCTTTGAGCACGACTCCTTCTTTCTTAACAGTAGGAAAAAATTCAGGCCCCACTTCGTAATCCACCGTTATCCCTTTAACAGGATTGGCCGCTTCAAGCACCTGTACCGTAAAAACGGCTTCATCGCCCACTTTATACTTCCAATCGGGGCGGTCGGGCGATACCACCACGTTAACCAGTTTCTGCGACGGCTGGGCAACTGCGGGAATATTGATTCCCAACGCACACACCAACAGACACAGCGAACACAACAACACTTTTTTCATATTCATTCGTAGGTTTTGATTCGATCTTACGAAGTTACAAAAAAGAGCATGTTATTCGTACACCTGATATCAAAAATCCGATTTTGACCTTTGGCTGGAGGGTTTATAAAATGGAGTGGAGGCAATCAACCAGGCTTTCACCTTATCACAAATCTCCTCCGACCAGCCGATCGAGTAAAAGCTGTGATTCGCGTCAGACACCACAACATATTTAATAAAGTCCCCTCACAGAAATTTTCGTATTCCAAATCCCGGAACTCTCATATTTACAACAATATTTTATTGTATTTATATTGCAATAAATATAAACGAAAGTCCTTCCGTTAAGTTTTATCCACGAAAAGCAGGGTTTTTACATGCAATTTATTACCGATATCGACCAGATCGATCACATCCTGAACATTCAGGGACTTATCGGCCTGCAACAGTACGACATATTCGACGGCCTTGCCGTCCGGGGTCGTGTTGTTTTTAAGAATCGCCGAAAGCCGGGATTCGATCTCTCCGAATCCGACCTTCTGGTCATCGATATAATATTGCCGGTCGCCGGTAACGACCAGCATGATGTTTTTCTTGACAGCTACCTGTTCCGCCGTGCTCGAATGCGGCAGCAGCACCTTCAATGCCATCGGCGTGACCATCGTGGAGATGATCAGGAAAAACAGCAGCAGGAAAAACATGATGTCGTTGAGCGAAGCGGTATACACCTCCGCAATACCCGTTTTGCGCCTCTCGATTTTCATCGCCTTACGAGCTATAACCGTTGAACACCCCCGAACGGCTGACCGACCGGATAGCCTTCAATCCCTCGTTCACCGTCACATCCATCTGCAACACGACCTTGTCGATCCTGCCGTTCAGCAATGAATAGCCGCTGTAGGCAATAATACCTACCAGCAGGCCGGTCCCCGAGCAGATCATCTTCTCATACAATCCGTTCGAAATGGTCGAGATGTCCAACTGGCCGGAAAGCGAAATATCGTAAAAGATACGGATCACCCCGAAAATCGTCCCGAGGAATCCCAGCATCGGTGCTACCGACGCGGTAATCGCCAGGTAATTCAACCCCTTTTCGAGCCGGGCAATCTGCATGCGGGACTCCACCTGCATCGATTCTTCCACATCCTGCATCGACCCGTTATCGTCTTTCAGACCCGCCGCAATCACGTTGAAAGCGGGATTGTTCCTTTCACCGGCAAATTTCACGGCCTTATCCGTATCTCCTTCGTAAATCAGGCGCAACAGATAGGCCAGCGCCCGGTTATCGCTCTTGTCCAGTTTCCGGAGAAAATGCCACTTGTCGGCAATGAGGAATATGGCGAGCCCCGCCAACAAGAAAATCGGGATCAGGATCACGCCGCCTTTGGCCATCAGGCTGAAATAGCTTTCGCCGTGTGCGGCGACAGGATCGGTCCCAACCGCTGGGGCAGCTTGCAACAACATGGAGAACAACCACATAATCAGTAAAATTTCATAAAGTTTTGCAAACAGGCAAATCCGGCACTGCAACTGAATGTCGACAAAGTTAACTGTGCAACGGTCATTTATAATGCCATAACCAAAACTTCACGATAATTTAAAATTGCGTAGTATCCCCCCGGCGGTGCACACCGTACTTTCGCCTGTAGGCGGAAGGGGTCATCTGCTTAAACTTGCAGAAGACCCGCGAAAGGTTCTTGCAGTCGTCGAAACCGCAGGAAAAGGCGATATCCTTCACGGCGCGGCGCGTCGAAATCAACTGCCGTGCGAAATGGTCGATCCGGTAACGCTGGATGAATTGATACAGGGTCAGACCGGTATTTTGCTTGAAACGTTTTTCGAGAATGCGCCGCGAGAGCGGAATCCGCTCCAACAGGTCGTTCACAGACAAACGCGTAGCATAATTCTGTTCGATATAAGCCACTGTTTGCAAGATATAGGGATCCTCGATCACATACTTCTGCGTGGATTGGCGTTCGACCACCTGCAATGCTCCGACCGAAATGTTATAAGGAGCTTCGATCCGCTTGCGGATCAATTGATGGAGCGTATGTCCCGCCATGTAGCCCCCGTTTTCGACATCGAGCATGATCGAAGAGAGTTGCGGGGAAGCGATATTGCACAGCAGTTCGTCGTTATCGACCCCGAGAATCGACACCTCTTCGGGAACCCGGATGCTGAAAATCTGGCAGGTTTCGGAGACCTGCAGCGCAAATTGGTCGTCACAGGCAAACAAACCCACCGGTTTCGGCAACGAAAGCAGCCACTGTCCCAATGACTCGAGATCATAATTCCACGCCTCGCGCATCGGCGAACTTTCGAGGAACTGATAGGCCCTGTAACCGCGCTGCTCCAGTTCGAGCCGGAACCCTTCGCCGCGCTCCCGCGCCCAGACCGTATCCGTAATTCCGTAATAGGCAAAATTATAGTAACCCTTACGCAGAAAGAAATCGGCGGCAATGCGTCCCGTCCCGATATAATCGCCCGTCAGGTTGCAAACGCCGGAGATACGGTCCTGGTAGTTTTGCACGATGATGGGAATCTTCAGGTCCCTCAGCAACTTGATATCCACATCCCCGAGTTGCGCGACGATTGCGTCTGCACCCCATTTTTTCGCCCACTCGACCACGCCTTTGTCGCCATGCAGCATCCGGTAGGAAAGCGGCATGCGGTAAAAAGTCCAACCCCCGACCTGCTGCGAATAGCGGACAATGCCCCGAAGCAGGTTACGGCCATAGCCGCTCGAAAAATCAGTAAGGACCAGGACCCGGATCATCGGCTATCTACAAATAAGGAATGACATACTCTTGGGGGAATTCGACGATCCGGTGCTCCTCCATGGCCTGCAGGCCGAGCAGGGCCAGTACGGCTGCATAATAAGACTCTTCGACAAGGTTCGGCGCCTGCTTGCCGGTAATGACCGAACGGCAGTAGGCCGCGATCATTTCTTCCGACCCGTCCCCCGAAGCGCCGACCATGCTCGCCCCGTTATGCACTGCCGCAGACGAAACGATCGGTTCACCCGGATCATTCGAGCCGAGTTCGGGTGCCCAACTCGTCCCCGCAAAAACGGAATTGTCGAACACTCCCTGCTCGATCTGACCGATCAGTTGGCGGATCCCTGTTTTCGGACGGGGCTCCTCGTGATAGAGGCGGTCGCGGGAGAGTTCGAGCGTTCCTTTCGAGCCGAGCACCTGCTCGTCCATCCCGTAACGTTTGTTCGCAATCACCGAATCGAAACTCATCTTCACCCCGTTGGGATAATGGTAAATGGTCGACACGCTGTCGTATACGTCGCGGCCGTCCTTCCAATAGACGATATCGCCGCTGCCGGTAATGTAATCGGGCAGCGAACGCAGAATCCACGTGCCGTTCTGCAAGTGGTGGCATCCCAACTCGGTCATCAATCCGCACGACGTGTCGCGGTAGAGCCGCCAGTTGATCAGCCGCTCGAACTCAGGAGACGGAACCGGACGCCGCCAGTCGTTATTGCGGAACCAGAAGTTACGCAGCGCGACGATCTGGCCGATCTCGCCCGAATTGATCAACTCCACGGCCCGGATATATTTTTTATCGAACAGGCGCTGCTGGCCGATATAGAGCACCTTACCGGTCTCCTTCCAAACATCGTACATCTGCTTGCATTCGTCGACCGTATAGGCCATCGCCTTTTCGCAGAAAACATGCTTGCCGGCGCGCAGTCCCGCAATCGACAGCGGAGCATGCGACGACAACGGCACCGCGATCACGAGGCCCTGTACATTCGTATCTTTGAGCAGTTCGTCGAAATCGGAATAGCATTTGGCACCGGGGCAGAGCGCCGCGGCTTCAGCCAGGTGGGGCGGATAGATATCGCACAGCGCGACGATCTCGGCTTCCGGCGTGTTCAGCAGGTTCTGTATATGGTATTGGCCGCGCGAACCGGTACCGACAATGGCCAACCGCGCCTTTTCACCCGCCACCTCGCGGCGCGCTTCGTCGCTGCACGACTGCAACCACGGAAACATCGCCAGCAGCACGCCGCTACCGCCGACCAGCCCCAACTCTTTGAGAAACCCTCTTCTGTCCATAAATTTTTCTGACTGAAAATCTGTTACAGGCCGCCTCCCGCGCTGTGCGGTCACGGCCGTCTATACTCCGAACGGTTCGCTTATCATGTAATTTCCGTTACGGTAACCGTACCGTCACGATCGCACCCGATCCGCACGGCACGGTAATCCGTGTAATTCTCCATAATACCGCTCCATTTCGTTTCGGGAGCCGCGAACAGGGCTGTCGAAAGCACCTCGGCCACCAACGGCGAACGCCCCTGCACAGCGACGAAACCATCCCGCGCTACATACCCCCCGCTTCCCGGGTCAATAATGTGCCGCGGATGCTCGGGCGTATGTCCCGATATGGAAAGCGCCCCGTCCCGCAACTTAAAGCCATACGCCTCTTCACCATCCCGGAACGGATTTGCCAACCCGACCGGCCAATGGTCTCCGAACGGATGCACCCCCAGGGCCAGGACCGAACTGTTCCCAAAATTGACCAAAGCCGATCCGACCGTCTCTTTGACCAACAATTGTTTGATCCGTTCCAACGCATACCCTTTCGCAAAACCGCCGAAATCCAACGTCACGCCTGTTCCGGTAAATCGCACAGCATGACGCGAAGGCTGTAACAGATACGCTTCGCCGAAGGGACGTTCCTCCGACTGCACGGCGATATCGAAGCTGCCGCAGGTAGAACGGTTGAACACACGACACATCTCCAAAGCCCCGTAAAGTTCGTCATCGACAGTCGTTTCCCCGCAGGCAGCACTTCGATTCATCCTGCTCACCCCGCTCTGCGGATCGAAACGGTTAAATTTCGACTCCAGCACACCGGCCCGCTCATAAATCCTTCGGATCAGCTCCTCGGCCGCAGGACGTGCGATTCCAGCGATTAAAACTTCACAGAGCGTATGCATGGCCCGGAACGATCCGTACGCCACAGGCATATCGCGATTGGCCGTACTATATTCGAATGTCAGCACCCTGCCGCTTCCCTGTTTACGCTGTTACCTGGTATGACTACCTGTCATTTTAGCCGACCTGCACTTGCGGCAAGCCAACCTCTTCACGCCCCACACGACCAACCGCACTCCGGCGACAACGACATAAAGCAGGACCGATAAAACAACGACATAGCCGATCTGTGTGAACAATTCGACCCAATGGGTCCCGAACCAAAGAATCGCTCCGGCATTGACCAGTATCGCGGCGACAAAGCACACCGCCCATATTTTCAACTCCCGGCGCTTGAAAGCTGCCGTAATAACCGTATCGTTCATCTTTTTTGTTGCGCCATCGCATGCGCTTTGGTAGTGATGTAATATTTTGCCAATATGGCATCCCGTTCCCATTGGGGCATTCCCTGAACCAGATAATCGGTATAACAACGGAATACCGAGGCAAAATGGGCCTCATGTCCCGGATCGCTTCCCGCAGGCACGACAATCCGCATCCGGGCTGCGGAAGGTTGCCCTGCCAGGACCCGGACAGGTCGCAAAGCCGCTTTCCCGGCCGTTTTCGCCTCTTTACTCGACACAGTTGCGGATACAGGTTCGAGTACTGCCGTCAATCCCGGGTATTGCTGCGCGAGCCGCGCCACCGCCGCGGCCAGGTTTCGTTCGAACACGGCAGCATCCACGCCCGGAGCAGGTTCGGCATAAAGCATGGGCTTGTAACCCTGTTCCGTGTCCTGCAGAATCGAAAGCGTCGCCTTGGTTCCCCGGATCACCGAACGGGCAATATCCCCGCTGCCGGGCGGATTCTCGAACTTCCATTGTACATCGATCGCCACATGCACGCCTTTGAGCGTATAGAGAATCGTACCGTTGGCTTCGACATCGAGTATCGAATCATGTACGGCACCCGACAAATAAGCGGGAAACTCCGCACAACCCGTCGAGCGGGCATATTGACTCCGCGTCACCGGTGTGGGATAGTGCGTTGCGGAGAGTACCTCCACATCGTTGCGGTAATCGACCGGCTCCCCGGGAAAACATTTCCATGCCGCCAGGTCGATCAAATGTGTCGTCACATCGGCAATCCCCTCTCCCTGCTGCGTGACATCGTAATACCAGGCCGGACGCGTCAGCGGCTTGCCGGCCACCTCCTTATAGAAAGAGTGTATACTGGTCACCTCGACGGCCGGTTGCTGCGGCGTCCCTTTCACTATGGTTCCGAACAGCGCCGAGTCCCGCATCAGTTCCCGCTGCAGGATATTGAGCAAATCGTACCGTTCGGTCATAATATCGTAAACGAGCACGCCTTTCCCGCCTGCTTCGGAGAACACCCGCTCGAGCCGTGCAAATCCGGCGCTATCGATCACCAGCGGTTTATCTGCGAATACATTCAGTCCGGCCCCGACCGATCGTTCGATATAATCGATCTTGCGGCCGTTGTTACCGGCCAACAGAACGACGTTACCGCGCTGCTCGGCCAGCATCTTTTCAAGGTAATCTGCCCCGATATAGGTCTTCTCCTGCCAGTGAGTCGGATCTTTCTCCCGAGCGTTGAACGTTTCGATCAGATCGAGATAACCCTGCACTTCATCGCCGGCAGGCGCATACACCCAGACCGTGCTGTCGATACGCGGATTCGGATATTTCTGCACCAAAGCGGCATGGAAATGGCCCGGATCGAGACAGATCAGGCGCACCTCGCCGTCGGCTCCCGTGAAAGAGGCGGCCAGATGCGGTGTGCGGCATCCCACGACAGATGCGGCCAAAAGTAACGGTATCAACAGACGGTTTTTCATCACTATAAAATCATCAATCGGTTCGGAATCGTATACCCGGCACTTCACACAAACCCGGATTCCCTGCCGGTTCGCATCGGCTATTCGGCTCAGGTGCTTCCCTGTTTTCAAATATACGACCGTTGTCCTCAACCGATTCCCGGAACATACCGCCCCGGGAATCATACAATCGTGTCAACCCAAGACACATAACGGGCCGGAACCGGCCGGAAGCGAAATCAAGGTACGAAAATTCTAATACTTCTTCAATATCTCCTGTGCTTCGCGGCTGGCTTTCTCGTAAACCTCGCTCATCATCACCGGCACGCCACCGCGTGCCTTACTCACCGAAGCAGCTTCCATAAAGGTGAAGATTTCGATCGTCTCCTGCGGGGTTACCGGCACGACACCCGTATCGAAAAATCCGATAATCCGCTGCAACAACGCTTCATAAGGGATTTCAGAACCCATCTGAAACGCACCTTCCTTGGTAAACACCGTGCCGCCGAAGACATATTTGGCCTTCACGTTCGCCCGGAACGTACCGATCCGGTCGCCTTCCCAGATACCGGTAGCTACTTCGGTTCCCGGAACGGAAGCGCAGCTAACCTCTTTACAACCGGTACCCATCACCGCATAAAGCGCTTCGACCGCATGGATACCGTACCAGGTAAAGTCACCGTGCGAAGGTTCCGAATTATCGGGACCATAGCTGTCGGCACCGATTACTTCGCCGTACTTGCCGTTATGAATCTCCTGCGTAGCGGCCGTATAACGCAACGAAGAGGAACTGAACAGCGGTACGTTGTATTTTTTAGACAGTTCGAAAATCGCGATAGCTTCATTCAGGTGCCCGGCGATCGGTTTGTCGATAAACATCGGCTTGCCGGCTTTCATCACCTGTGCCGCCTGTTCGAGGTGCATGTTGCCGTCGTTGGTCTCGAGCAGCACATAATCCACCTGCTTAAGCAAGTCGTCGATCGAACCGACGATCTCGACGCCGTATTTCTTTACGCTGTCGGTGTAAGCGGGAATCCGTTCATAGCTCGACGGAATCGTGTACGATCCGTGCGGGTAGGCGGCTACGACCCGGTATTCTCCCAGTCCGGCGTGGGGCCCCGACTTATCATTGAACGATTTGACAAAAGCAATGCTGTGCGAGGTATCGAGACCGATCATCCCGATTTTCTTGACCTTTGCGGTCAGGCCGGTAGCTACCACCAGCGCCAACAGCGTCAAAAACAAACTCTTCGTTTTCATATTCTTTCCGGTTTTAACAGTTTTAGTAGATACTATCCAAATCAGGCCGACCGTTCGGGTTAAAAGATCGGCCCATGAGCCGGTCCTTACAAGCCTTTATTTACAAAATCCGTCTCTGCTATCCGTTTCAGCGGTCACAACACACAGCTCGCGGCAAACACGCAGGCCTCCGGAGCACAGAGCCGGTAGAACTACAGCAAAGCCCCGCTGTCGGGATCGAGGTAAAGCTTCGCACCGGTTTTCGTTCGCAGAATCGAAGCCGGACAGGCCGTGGTAATTTCGCCATAGACCGTATCGTGCACGGCGCGCGCCTTCGTCTGCGCCGGAACGATACAATACATACCGGGCGCAGCAGTCAGTGCAGGAATCGTCAGTGTCAACGCGTGCGTAGGCACCTGCCCCAACGAAGCGAAACAACCGTCGTGCACCTGCTGGCGGCGGCACTTGTCGTCCAGGTCGACTACTTTGACGCGCACCGGATCGTCGAACCGGGCCACATGCGGGTCGTTAAAGGCGATATGCCCGTTCTCGCCGATGCCCAGACAGACGATATCGGCCGGATATTCGGCCAACAACGCCGAATATCGTGCACACTCCGCCTGGGGATCAGCCGCCTGTCCGTCGAGGTAGAAAACCTGCCCGAACGGCAAACGGCCAAACAGCCGCCCACGCAGGAAATTGCCGAATCCCTGCGGTGCATCGGCTGCCAACCCGATGTATTCGTCCATATGGAACCCGTTGACACGGCGCCAATCGATGCCCGGCGCAGCGATCAACGCTTCGAGGAACTCATTCTGCGACGGTGCGGCGGCAAAAATGATATTGACCGACTCTTTCTCCCGTTGCAGTCCGGCGATTTTCGCGGCCACCTCTTTTGCTGCCGCCTCGCCCATAGCCTTGCGCGAAGCGTACTGCTCGACGGCAAGTTCATCCTGTTTCAAAAACATATCCATAATCAATCCTAATGAATCGTCAGACATTTACCGCCGATAATAGTGGTTTTGACATTGATTCCCTCGTCGAAAATCACGATATCGGCATCCTTGCCCACGGCGAGCGAACCTTTACAATCGTCGACCTTCATAATCCGTGCGGGCGTCAGCGTCATCATCTTCACCGCATCCGCAAGCTGCACCCCGGCCAGTGAAACGATCGTCCGCACCAAACGGTCGGCCGTCGCCACGCTGCCGGCAAATGCCGACCGGTCGGGGAGCTTGGCCACCCCGTCCTCGATGATTACGCGCTGGCCATCCTTCAGGCTGCCGAGAATGGTCTCGCCTTCGGGCATGCCGGCACCGCGCATCGAATCGGTCACCAAAGCGATCTTATCGGGCCCCTTGAACTTGCATACGTATTTCAGCAGGCTGGCGGGAAGGTGCACTCCGTCGGCAATGATTTCGACGGTCATATCGTCCATCATATAGGCCGCCTCCAACGCTCCCGCATAACGGTAGGCATTGCGGCGCGTAATGGTGGACATACACGAATAGAGATGCGTGACATGCGTATAACCGGCATGCCGATAAGCCTCTTCGACCTGTTCGTAAATCGCATCGGTATGCCCGATCGAAGGCAGGATACCCCGCTCGGCAAGCCTCCGCCCGAACTCCAGCGCACCGTCCAGTTCGGGGGCAACGCTCCAGCGTACGATATCGTCCGATGCCGCAAGGATCGTTTCGTACTCCTCCGGCCGGGGATTGCGCAGATATTTCGGATCCTGCGCACCGCGCTGGTTGTAGGAGAAATAGGGGCCCTCGAGATGGAGCCCCAGAAAGGCGGCCCCGCTGCGGTTCTGCGCTTTGGCCTCTTTGTACGTGGCGAAAGTATTCAACAACTCTTCGTTGGTGCTGGTCAGCGTCGTCGGCAGCAGCGCCGTCGTCCCGTGCCTGGCATGCATCTGCGCAGCCCCCAGGTACGCTTCGACCGTACCGTCCATAAAATCGTGACCGCCGGCTCCGTGGGTATGGATGTCGATAAAGCCCGGCGAAACATAATTGCCCTGCGCATTGATAATCGTACCGGTCGCCTGGCCGTTGTAAGGCCCCTCCTTCACCGCAGTAATCTTTCCGTCGGCAAACTCGACGCAACCGTCGGCAAGCACACCCTCAGGCAGTACGATCCGGCCGTTTATAATGATCGTTTTGTTCATGTTTCAATACTGTTTAGGATTTGCGGCCGCTCCACGAAGTAATCCGGTAGCCGCAGAAAGCATAGAACATCAAATACGCAAAACCGGGCAGCAGTATCCAGAAATAGGCGATGCGCAACGATGCCGTATCGGCGATATATCCGTAGATCAGCGGCACGACGGCATTACCGAAAAGCGCCATGATCAGCATCGACGAACCGGTTTTCGTGAAACGGCCGAGCCCGCGGATCGCCAACGGCCATATCCCACCGTAAACAAGCGAGTTAGCCAACCCTATACCGACCAGAAACCAGATCGAAATATTCGCGTGGTGGCCGAGGAAATCGACCTGGGTGTTGCCCCATACCACGCCCAGCGAGAGCAGGAAGCCCAGCGTACAGCAGATCTGGAATACACGGGTCTGCGAGATAATCTTCGGTATTAACAACACGCCCAGCACATTCCCCAGAATCACCAGTGACAACGTGTAAGAGGGAAAGGTTTTGGCCTCGAGTAGGTCCATTCCCATCGTCTGTGCATAACTGATGATCGTATCGATCGTCACCACCTGCGTACCGATATGCAGGAACATCGCCACGACGCCCAGGATCAGGTAAGGAAACTGGAAAACAGACGTTTTACCCTCGCCGCCCGGCGCCACCTCCTGCTTGTTCTTCTCTTCGAGGTTCAGTTCGGGCAGCATCGAAAAACGGATGAAGACCCCGATCACGATCAGGAAAGCGGCAAAAATGGCATAGGGCACCATCACCCGGTGTACCAAACTGTCGAGCATCGCCGAACGGGCCGCAGGATCGAGCGTAGCCGATTCCAACTGCACGAACAGGTCGCTGTCGGTCACCTTGAGCACCACGGCCGCGAAAATCAGCGGCGCCACCAGGCCGGCGAATTTGTTGCATATGCCCATGATCGCCATGCGCTTCACTGTGGTGTTGATCGGGCCGATCATCGTTACATAAGGATTGGCGGCCGCCTGCAGCATCGCCGAACCGGCGCCGATCACGAACGACCCGGCCAGAAACACCGGATAGGAGCGCCACCACGCTGCAGGGATGAAAATCAGCGCGCCGAGCGCCGTGCAGAAAAAGCCGTACATGATACCGCGCTTGAAACCTACCCGCTTGAGAATTGCCGACGACGGAATCGCCATAATCAGGTAAGCGCTGTAAAGCGCGAAAACAATCAGGTAGGACTGGAAATGGTTCAGTTCGCAGCCGATCTTGAAATAGGGTACGAGAATCGAGTTCACCCACGAGGTAAACCCGAAGATGAAAAACATCAGCCCGAGGATCGCCATCGCGGCGACGGAGGTTTTCCGCGCCGGAGCGGCCGCCGGAAGATTGCCGGTTGACATGATTATCCGTTTAGGTTAGTGAATTCCGGTTTAGTTCCGCCGGAACGGGCCCATGCCGCATTCCGCCGGAACATTTCTCCAAAGAACGAAGTTTTCGCAGGCCGACGATCAGACTTTCATCTCCCAGCCCTTCTCGTACTCGCGGCTCCAAAGCTTCTGGGCCTGCTTGTCGCCCCGGATATGACCGCTGAGCGGATCGATATTCAGCGTACGTCCGACCCGTTGGGCGATGTTGCCCAACTGCACGAGCAGTGTGCTCTTGTGCCCCGACACGATGTCGGCATTGAGCGGCGTACTCTTACGGATTGCATCGCACAGGTTGTCAATGTGATAAACATCGAGTGACTGGGTCGGATTAACCAGATTGTTCTGGTCGAACGTCGTACCGCTCATCTCCTCCTTAACCAAATTGTTTTTCAGGTCGTAAATCGTATAACCATTGCTGCCGGTAATCAGCAGACTGCCTTTTTCGCCGTAGAACATCGCACCCACTTCGGCACCCTCGACCGTACGGCCGTTGCAACTGCGGCCCTCCCAGGTCATCGACTTGCCGTCGGCGAAATTCATACTGATCACCTGCGTGTCGGGAGTCTCCCAGTCGTCCTGGTAACGGAAACGGCCGCCGACGGAGTTCACCGAGACAGGATAGTCCTCTTCCATACCCCAACGCAGGATATCGACCATGTGCGTCCCGTTGTTGAGCGCCTCGCCCGTACCCCAATGCCAGAACCAGTGCCAATTATAATGTACATAATTGTCGTGGAACGGCACCCGCGTAGCCGGACCCTGCCAAATGTCCCAATCGAGCCATTCGGGCACGTCCACCTCCTTGCCGGTACCGATCGGGCCGCGATTGCTGCAATACCACGCCTTGCCGAAATAGACACGGCCGATCGTGCCCTTTTTGACCTCTTCGATACCTTTTATTACATTCGGCCACGAACGGCGCTGGTTTCCCATCTGGAGCAAGCGGCGGTATTTCGCAGCTCCCTGGATCAGCATTTCTCCTTCGTGCGGCGCATAACTGCACGGTTTTTCGAGGTAGACATCCTTCCCCGCCTGCATGGCCATCAGCGCAGCCGGAGCATGCCAATGGTCGGGAGTAGCGATCAGCACGAGGTCCATCTCGGGAGATTCGAGCATTTTGCGTAAATCCCGGTCACGCCGCACCTTGTTATTCTGGATTTTTTCGACCGCATCGGCGCATTTGGCCAGTGCCCGCGAATCGACATCGCAAATATGCACCACTTCGCAGCCGGGCTGCATCGCGAAATTGGTCGCCAGCGCCATACCGCGCGAATTAACACCGATAGCGCCTACGCGGATTTTGTCGTTAGCGCCCAATACGCTTCCATAACTCTTGTTGCTGAGGCCGGGCATCAGGCCGCCCAAAGAGAGGGCCGCTGTACCGGTAAGGGCCTGTTTCAGAAATTCACGTCTCGTACTCATTTCAGGTATGTAGTTTTGGTTTGGTCGAAGTCCTTACGGAATTGTGGTCAAGGTAACCATTTCCCACCTCAAATCATACTCAAATTCCGAAATAAAATCCTCATTTTGCGTTTTCACACCCTAAATACAATCGATCGGCCTTTACAAATACCTTTCTTATATACCTTTGTATTTATAAATAAAACGACATTTACAATACGCAAAACTTTCGATGAAAACACCAAATCACCGCACACTGATCCTGGCCGGCGGCATACTCGCCTTCGCCGGATCGCTCCGGGCCGAAGACCTTCCTGTCAAACAACGGCTCGACAAGATCGAATATCATGCAGAGCTCCGCGGCAGCGGCCCGGACAGTTGCGAGGTGGGAATGGTAATCGACATCCCTTACGGGGCCATAAAACGGAACGAGACGATGGATATCACACTGGAACTGGCCAACGGGCCGCAAAACAGCTCGGTTTCGCTAGGCAGCCTGCTGTTGCAGACAGGCCGGGAAAGCAACCGTGAAACGCGCCGACTGCGCCGTCAGGGGATTGAGCCCAAAGCCCCGGAAGTCTGTTCGAAATACGGTAAAAAGCGCCCCATCCTGCTGAGTTACTCCTGCACCATCCCAAAAGAGAAGTGGATGTCATCCGCAACACATGTCGCCGTGAGTGAAAACCTTTCCAAAAAAGGAAAACCGCTCGGAAACCGCAAGTCGGAAATCCAGGTTTCAGACATCTACAACCTATAAATCCATAGACATTGCACCATATCATGAAAAACCTGCCACTCCTGCTGGGTACGGCGGCCTTGAGCCTCGCCTCGTTCTTTGCAGCCGTAAGCGCGGAACCGTCCGTTTATCGTTACAGTGCCCTGAAAAGAGACAAAACCGACTATGCCGCCATCGCAGCAGGTTGCCCCAACAAAGCGATTCCTTCCGATTACTACACGTACCTGCAAGCGACGACATACCGCGAACAAGATTTGCAACGCTCGGGCGACGCACTACGCCTGTTTCCGTGGGAAAAC
The DNA here is from genome assembly GCF_025144995.1 of Alistipes indistinctus YIT 12060. Lineage (NCBI taxonomy): Bacteria > Pseudomonadati > Bacteroidota > Bacteroidia > Bacteroidales > Rikenellaceae > Alistipes > Alistipes indistinctus. The sequence continues at coordinate 1,417,881 of NZ_CP102250.1, forward strand.
CCGATAATATTCGACCCGGTTGCCTCCGGCACACACCTCCGGCCGTTCATCGACAGCCTCTACATAAAAGAACCGATACCCGGAGACTCGACCCAATATTTCTCCCTCGAAAGTCATTTCTCGTGCCATACCAAGCCGGGCAGTTCATCGCTGACGATGCAGGGAGTACACCTCACTCCCATCCGCCCCGCCAATCCCAAAATATCGGGCGCCGTCAGTGATCCGATCGAAGGGCTGGGCAATGCACGAGTGCAGATACTTTATGCATTTCAGGATGAAAACGGCAGTGAACTGCTCCTGAATACCGACTCAGGTCTTAGCTACCGGAGCGACCTTACCGGCGGCGAACGGAAAGAAATCCTACAACTCCAACTCGAAACCGCCCCTTTCCGGGCAATCAGATTCGGCTATTTAGAGGTCAACCTGCTCCCTCCCTCCGGTTACGATCACGTTTGCATTACCTCCGATTCGGTTGGGAAAACGGTTTATCTGGGTGCTGTCCCGTTGCAGGTCCTGGCATTCGCTCCGGGGGTACTTCACCTGCAATGTCCTTTTCTTCAGCAAGAGCAAGCAATGAATGCCGAACTGACCTGCATCCGGGGCGGGATGTTACTCCGCAGCACCCATCGTTCCTCGCAGGCGATCGCCCGGAGTAAATACGACTGGTATCGCCGACATCCGGGACTGAAATATCAGAAATTCGAAAAGGCAAAAGCTTCCTGGTCGCTTTCGTCCGAAGGACGGGACCAATCGGTGTTGTTGTTCCAAACCGGTTGCGACGCCGAACAGGTACATCTATCGATCCGCAAACCGACATCGTTCGAAGATATTTTAGCGTCCCGAATATTCGTTTTCCATGCGGAGCCGTCCGGAGATTATTTGTTTTCACTCCTGCGCAAAAGCAGGGACGGCGTACTCCGGCCGCTCAAGGAAGATCCTGCTGAGACCCCACCCAAATATACCGGGGGCAATGAAGCGATGTTCCGCCAGCTCGCAAAAAATACGACCTATCCACAGAAGGCCGCTCAGGAGGGAATTGAAGGAACCGTGCTGGTTTCGGCCCATATCGACACCGACGGCACACTGACAACCGCCGAAGTCTACAAAAGCGTACATCCGCTACTCGACGAAGAGGCTCTACGGGTCGTGCGACTGCTCAAAAAGTGGGAACCGGCTTATGTTTCAGGGGTAGCTACCAAGATGAACCTCCTCATTCCCATTGTCTTCAAATTGCGATAATTCCTTTCAAAATATCAATAAGAACCGGATTCATAAAAAAAGAGGAAACACAAAAAGTCCGCCTGGCCAAAAGACGGGAATACACACTTTGGCAAATGGAGTATGGACAGTTGTCCCGAACAGGCCAACATCAAGAAAGCCGCAATATATTCATTAGATGTCCTTACCCAGGATACATCCAGATCTTATTGAGACGCGAGAACATAAAAGAAAAAGGTCCTTACAATCTTCAACTGTAAGGACCTTAGTGCCCAGGACAGGAATCGAACCTGCACGCCTTGCGGCACACGCACCTGAAACGTGCGCGTCTACCTATTCCGCCACCTGGGCATATCGTTAAATCAATAATTTCAGAACAATGGCAATTGCCGCACGGCGTACCGCCGCATAAACATGGTGCCCAGAACAAGACTCGAACTTGCACACCGTAACCGGCACTACCCCCTCAAAGTAGCGTGTCTACCAATTTCACCATCTGGGCCTGATATCTGTATGCAACAGGGAGTGAAGTCCGCAGGTTAAATTTCAAAGGAAAGACATCAGTCCGGGAACAATGCCCCGAGTCTGGAATGCCTTCCTTCTACTAACCTAAAACTAACTACTAACCTAAATGAACCTAAAACTTCGTTGCAAAGATAAGGCGTTAAAACATATTCTCCAAACAAATTAATAAAATAATTTAAATTCGTCATGGAGTGTAAAGAACCTGCTTTCCATAGCGGAAAGTGGTGCAAAGGTAGCCAAAATTGAGAAACCGCAAAATATTAGGGTGAAATTTTCGGGTATTTTTTCATTTTCCGGTTATTCGTCCTATCTTTGCCCACCGGAAACGGCCCGATGGGGAGGCAGGTTCAATCTCTTGTCCTGTTTCTGAGTAGCGCCGGAATGTAAATTTAAACGACTTTTAAACTATGGAAACAATCAAAATTGCCGGCGTGAAACGCGCTGATTTCGGCAAAAAAGAGAGCAAACACATCCGCAAAGAGGGGATGATTCCCTGCACGATCTACGGCCGTGGCGAAACGGTTCACTTCTCGGTGGACGCCAAAGCGGTAAAACCGCTGATCTATACGCCGCAGTCCTACCTGGTGGAGTTCGACATCGAAGGCCAGAAAGAGGTAGGCGTAATGCGCGAAGTGCAGTACCATCCCGTCAAAGATAACGTACTGCACATCGACTTCTACCACGTAGTTCCCGGCAAACCGATCTCGATCGACGTTCCGGTGCGCCTGACCGGCAACTCGGAAGGTGTAAAGCAGGGCGGTAAACTGATCCTCAGCAAGCGTAAAGTACGCATCAGCGCCACGATGGAGAACCTTCCCGACGAGATCGTCGTTGACGTAACGACCCTCGGCCTGGGCAAGAGCATCTTCGTAGGAGACCTCCAGTATGACAACATCACGTTGCTGACACCAGCCTCTACCGCTGTTTGCGCAGTCAAGATGACCCGTGCCGCAAGGGGTGCCGCCGCTGCCGCCGCCGAATAATCCGCAACAGGTTGTAACCACCCGTGAGCCTTCGGACATACGTCGAAACGTGAAGCGGGAAAATCAATAACCCTATGCAATGAAATATCTGATTGTTGGACTGGGAAATATCGGAGCCGAATACGCTGCGACCCGTCACAATATAGGTTTCAAGGTATTGGACGCTTTAGCAGAAGCGTCCAATACTGTTTTTAGCTCCCAGCGCTACGGCTCGGTAGCGGAACTGAAACACAAAGGACGGACATTCATCCTGCTCAAGCCGTCGACCTACATGAACCTGAGCGGGAAAGCCGTCAGTTACTGGATGCAGGCCGAGAAAATTCCGTTGGAAAACGTTTTCGTCATCGTCGACGACATCGCGCTGCCGTTCGGTACGATCCGCATCCGGGCCAAAGGAAGCGACGGGGGACATAACGGGCTTAAAAATATAGCCGAACTGCTCGGCACGAATGCATATGCCCGGCTGCGGTTCGGCATCGGGGGCGATTTTCCGAAAGGAATGCAGATCGACTACGTACTGGGCGAATGGACAAAAGAGGAGGCCACAGCACTGCCCGAGCGCACCAAAGTGGCTGCCGAGGCGATCAAAGCATTCGGCACGATCGGGCTTGAACGAACTATGAATCAGTTCAATAATAGCTGAGCTTCCCTGCTCCGCTAAATCCTCAAACAACGGCACGTTAATACATCTTAACACATTAACCAATCTCAATTAACAGACTAAACAACAGTTCTGGTTTCTTCCACCCCAAAACTTGATACCGTTATGGACGATTCGGTCAGGATAGACAAATGGCTTTGGGCCGTGCGCATCTTTAAGACGCGCAGCGACGCGGCCGAGGCCTGCCGTACCAACCGCGTGACGCTGAACGGCAGCTACACCAAGCCTTCGCGCGAGATCAAGCCCGGAGACACCGTGACCGTCCGCAAAACACTCGTCACCTACTCGTTTCGCGTCCTTGCCCTCGTATCGAGCCGCCAAGGCGCCAAAAACGTCCCGGAATACATGGAGGACATCACGCCTCCGGAAGAGCTAAATAAACTGAACGTGCCGCGTGAAACCATCTTCGTCCAGCGCGACCGTGGTATGGGGCGTCCCACCAAACGTGAACGGCGGGAGATCGATGCGCTGATGGGCGATCTCTCCTATTCGGACGAAGAGGAGTAATCCCTGCAACCCAACGTACCGTACCGCCCTCCTATAAAAATTCGATCCGCGAAAGGGAATAAGTCGCGGTTTCGCTATTTATTTACTTATATTTGTAATCCACATTCTTTACGACATAAATCCCATATCAAATCTTTCACCGCTTCATTGTGGTGACAAAATTGCCATGTCTTTACCTGAGCAGTGCGTCCCCCAAATGCACTGTTGTAATGACTGCATGATTTGATATGAGTAAAATCGTATTGAATGTGGAACTGGGTCAGATGCACTGTTCTTTATACCATAGAGCTGCAAACCCGTGTTACGCTCACGCATCCAAGACCTGCTTCGTTCCCTGTTCTCGTTTTCGCGCAGGGAACGAAAGCGGGTTTTGTTGTTATTACCCCTGCTCGTGGCACTTTGCCTGTTGTTCGCTCGCCTGGGAAAGCCCCGTTTCGAAAAGAGTTTCACGCTCTACAGCGACCGCGTACTCGATTCGGTGCAGGCAAACATACATACAGGAATTTCAGATAATTTCGCCGAAAAGTTTTTTTCATCCGGCAAATCGCCCCAATCCGGCAAAAGCCGGGAACCCCGGCGCGACTCGCTTTTCACTTTCGATCCCAACACGGCAACCCTGGAACAGCTCATCCGGCTCGGCTTCTCGCCAAAACAGGCCCGGGTAATTCTGAATTACCGCGATGCCGGCGCTGTTTTCCGCCACAAAGAGGATTTCGCGCGCTGCTACACCGTCTCCACCGAGAAATTCGCAGAACTGGCCCCGTACATACGCATCGATCAGACCTACTCTGCCGTCGAGCAGAATCCGCATACGGTTCGCGCCGGCAACAGGCAGGAAAACAAACCGGAAACAGACACCGCACCCGATACGAACCGGTCTTCGCCCCGGCCGGACACCGCTCCCGTACCGATACCGGCAGGCAGTAATCCAGATGCTTCACCAACGCCTCTCCGGGACAAGCGAGACGAACAATCCCGGCACGCAGGCCCGATAGAACTGAACAGCGCCGATTCCGCCGCTCTGGTCTCCATCCGCGGCATCGGTCCACTCACGGCCGGACGCATCATCCGCTACCGAAACGCACTGGGCGGATTCGCCTCGGTCAGCCAGTTACAGGAGGTTACGGGTATGACCGACCGGAACTACCAGATGATTTTGCAACAAATTTTCGTCGATTGTAGCAAAATTCAAAAAATTGATATTAACTTTGCGTCCCCGAAGCGGATGCAGGGTCACCCTTATTTACCGCCCAAGGCATTAAACAGAATCCTGAAGTTCAGGCAATTGAAAGGAGGTTGGAGCGACACCGGAGATTTGATAGAGCAACATATTTTATCAGCGGAAGAGGCCGAACGGCTGGAACCGTATCTCTGCTTCGGGACGCATTAGCCCCGAACGATCCATAGAAAACCGAATTTTAAACTGCCTTAGGCAAAAAATTTACAGACCATGATTATCATGCCGATCAAAGAGGGTGAAAACATCGAAAGAGCCCTCAAAAAATTCAAACGCAAATACGAGAAAACCGGTGTCCTGAAGGAACTGCGCCGCCGCCAGTACTTCACCAAACCCTCTGTCGTAAACCGTGTCAACAAGCTGCACGCGATTTACGTCGAGCAGTTGCAGCGCGAAGAAGAGTAGCCTCCCTTCTGAACTGCAAGGTTCCAAAGCCCCGCTTTGCGGGTCACGACACCGGCCTTAAGAGAGGTTCTCTTTAAAATAAAAGGCTATCTTTGAGTTATGATCGAGGGATTCCTGACATATCTGCGCTCAGAGAAACGATATTCCGAACTGACGGTACGCGCCTATGGCGACGACATCCGTCAGTTCGTTCTTTTTTGCTGTGGGGTTACCGCCCCCCCTACTCCCGAAGAGGAGGCGGACATCCTCCGCTCGTTCGACCCCACGCTCTCCGAGGGCAATGACCTGCGCGGCTGGATCATGCACCTGACCGGGACCAAAAATCTCAGCGCCCGGAGCGTAAACCGCAAAATCTCTTCGGTCAAATCTTTGTACCGCTACCTGCGCAAAAAAGGAATTGTCGCGGGTGACCCTTTCGTCCGGATCAGTGCCCTGAAAACCCCGCAAAGGCTTCCTTCGTTCGTCGAGGAGAGCCGCATGCAAGGCATCCTGCAATCGATCGTCGCCCCGACGGATGATTTTCTCACCGAACGCGATGCTCTGATCGTGCTGCTTTTTTATGCGACTGGCATACGTCTTGCAGAATTGATTAACATAAAGCTGGAAGATTTCTCGGACCGTTATTCGCTGCTGAAAGTGCGGGGCAAAGGGGACAAGGAACGGGTCGTGCCGGTCATCGAAGCTGTTTCGGCCAAAATTGTCCACTATTTGGAACTCTTACGGGCCGAAAACATTTGTGAAAGCGGGATAAATTACCTATTTTTATCTCAACAAGGAAACCCCATAAGCCGCAGCGAAGTGTACCGGATCGTCCACACGCTGCTGCGCGAAGCGGGGGTACAAGGCAAAAGCAGCCCGCACGTCCTGAGGCACACTTTCGCCACGCACCTGCTCAACAGCGGGGCCGACATCCGGACGATCCAGGAACTGCTGGGGCACTCGTCGTTGGGAGCAACGCAAATATACACACACAACAGTATAGAACAACTTAAACAAGTGTATAACAAGGCCCATCCCAGGGCCGGAAACATAAAAAATAAGGAGGACAAACTATGAACGTGAAAATCCAATCCGTAAAGTTCGACGCCGACCAGAAACTTGTCGATTTCATCCAACTCAAACTCTCGAAGATCGGGCGGTTCGCCGACAACATCCTCTCTGCTGACGTGACGCTGAAAATAGATAAGGACGACGAGGTGGGCAACAAGGTGGCTATCGTCAAATTGAACGTAGCCGGCGGCGAGTTGGTAGCCGATCGGCGCAGCAAGAGTTTTGAAGAGTCGGTAGACTTATGCATCGACGCTATCAAAAAGCAAATCGAAAAATTCAAGGAAAAGCGCAAATAGTATCCGTCACACATACTGTTTAATTTAATTGGAAAGCCGCCCCGCAAGGGCGGCTTTTTCCGCAAAAAGTATTACCTTAGCCCTCATCCCTAAACTCTACCCCACATGAAAAAATGTAACCGACGATCTTTCCTCGGTAAATTGGGCTGGATTACCGCAGGGCTCGTTTCAGCTCCATACCTTCGGGCAAATACTTTTGCTTCGCCCCTTTCGGAAACACCTTCAACCGATCCCGCAACCCATTCCGGGAACAGCACGAGTGCCGCTGTCACAGCTTCGGGGGAACGCCTGTACGCCGCGATGAGCGACCATGGACGTGCGCTCTGCAATCCGAATATGGGCTGGACGATGCACTTCTATTCGAACCAACTCGAAAATTACGGCTCCAAACTGGCCCCGTCCGATACGCTCGACGATTTCCCGGGCCTGGGCGGCGCTTACCTGCGCATTCCGTGGGCTTTCGTCGAGCCCGAAGAGGGACATTTCATCTGGGAAACCCTCGACACGCCCGCACAACGATGGATCGACAAGGGAATGCAGGTGTCGTTCCGCATTTCGGCGCTCGAGTCGTGGATGTACAAAGCCACCCCGCAATGGGTGTTCGATGCCGGGGCCAAAGGATACGATGCCGCGGGTTGGGCCTACGAACCCGATTACGACGATCCCGTTTTCCTGGAAAAAGTCGAAAACTTCGTGCGTGCAATGGCCGAGCGTTACAACGGCAATCCGAATGTCGCATTCGTAGACATCGGGCACATGGGGATGTGGGGCGAAGGCCATTCGGTCGCCACGACGCCCAAGCATGGACACTCCTGGAGCATCGAAACGCAGAAAAAGATGATCGATCTCTACTGCCGCCATTTCACGAAAACACAGCTTGCCATCTCCGACGACTATGCCGGGCCGTTCCTGCGCGGCAAACGGTTTCCGATCATGGACTACGCCTTTTCGAAGGGCGTCACGATGCGCGACGACAGTATCCTCGTCTCGAAAGCGCCGGAACAGTGGTACCACGACGAGATGGCACAACTTTTCTGGCCCGCGATGCCGGTCGTGCTCGAACACGAACATTACGGCCTGTCGAAAAAGCGCGGCAACTGGGATTCCGAACTGCTCGTCGAATCGGTCGAAGCCTACCACGCCTCCTACATGTCGATCCACTGGTGGCCGCGCGAAGAGTTGGCCGAATGCCGGGAGGCGATCGACCGGATCAACCGCCGCATCGGCTACCGGCTCCGGATGGACAATGCTTCCTGGCCGCAAAAAGTGGCGCTCGGAGAAGCGTTCACAATAGAATCGGCCTGGAGTAACGCCGGCGTAGCACCGTGTTACAAAGGGGGCTTCCCCTGTTTCACACTGAAAGACGCACGGGGCGGTATCGTTTCAGTGCTGGTCGACGACTCGCTCGATGTCGGCACTCTGCCGGTAGCAGCGCCCGAACAGGCCTCAACGCTGGCACTGGCTTCGACTTTCACGATCGCCCCCCGGTTTACGGAACGAGGCCACTGTTTCTTCCGCGCCTGCGCGCCGGGCACATACGACCTGTATGTATCGGTGGGCCGTCGCGACGGGACCCCGCTTTACGAACTGCCCTACGAAGGCTGCGACGGACACAAGCGCTACAAAATCGGACAAATAACGCTGGCCGGCGATGGCAACAACACTGAATCATTCCCTTATTGACTTAAACAGCTTTAATAAAATCTTTAATCGAACCTTCAACCTCTCCCATGAAACGTCTGTTCCCTTTTTTCGCCCTGATCCTGCTGCTGGGGACCGCAGCGAAACCCACTGACAAAGACGCGGCCGCCTTTCGCCGCCCGGCCAACGAATACCGGCCGATGCCGTTCTGGCACCTGAACGGCACGCTCACGCGCGACACGATCGTCAAGCAAATCAACCGGGCCAAACGCGAAGCCGGATTCGGAGGCATTGCCGTGCTGCCGGTCTCGGGTACACGGCCCGAGTACCTGACCGACGCCTATTTCGAGCGATACGACGATATGATCGAAACGATGCACCGCAACGGCATGGAATTGATCATTTACGACGACATCGATTTCCCGAGCGGTACAGCCGGCGGACGACTGCAGGCCCAATATCCGCGCGACACGCGCAAGCTCCTCGAGAAGGACGAATATGTCATTACCGGCCCCGCGACCTTCACGCAGATCCTGCCCGACAGCACGGAAAAACTGCTGATGGCTACCACGGCGATGAACATCAACACGTACGAGATGATCGATCTCAGGGACCATATCCGTGACGGAAAAGTAACGTGGGAGGTGCCGCCCGGCGCCTGGCGGGTCATGTTTTTCTGCTGCCGGTACAACGTCCGCCCGCAGGTCGACTACATGGACACGACGGCCGTCCGCAAGTTCATCCGGATGAATTACGACGAATACGGCAAACGCTACGGCAAATACATGGGCAATACCGTCAAGCGTGTCTTTTACGACGACATCGGGTTCAACGGCATGGAGAAGACCTGGACACCCGCGATTACCGAAATATTCGAGAAGAGCTATGGCAAGAATGCGGCGCTGTATTACCCCGCGCTCTTTTACGACATCGGCCCGGAAACCGAAGCGGCACGCGTGGCGTTCCATACGATCCGTTCGGAACTGATGGCCGAGGGCTATCCGCGCCTGGTGGCCGATTGGTGCGCCGATCATAATGTAAGCAGCATCGGCCACCCGCCCGGAAATTACACGAAAAACACGACCGAGCTGCACGGCGACATCCTCAAATTCTACCGTCATTCACAAATTCCGCTGGCCGATTACATCTTCTACTACGGTTACGGCCGGGACGGGCACAAGCAGATCAGCTCGGCCGCCGACCTCTACGACCGTCCGATGGTAGGCGCCGAGGTGAACGGTGCGTTCAAGGCCGACATGGATTCGCTGATGCTCTACCGGGTGGCGATGGACATGTTCTCGCGGGGAATCAACTTCCTGATTCCGCACGGCATGTGGTACGACAATCGTCCCGAAAAGGTCTACATTCCACCCGTAATCTCGTCCTACAACCCGGCTCTCGCTGCGACGCTGCCCCAATACAGCGATTTCGTGGCCCGCAGCTGCTACATGCTGCAAGGCGGCCGCCGCGTATCGAAGATCGCACTGCTCTACCCGATCACCTCGTTGCAGGGACACCACAAATTCGACATTGCCGTTTATCGTCCCTGGGGCGAATACGTCCCGGCCGAAGCTGACTTCCAGGCGGTAGGCTCGCTGCTGACGAACCGCCTGCACCGCGATTTCACCTTCATCCATCCCGAATCGCTGGTGGACGGACGGATTACCGGAAACAACGGAAATCTGGTATTGCACAACAGGGTCAACCACCAGGAGTACGACCTGCTGATCATTCCGGGCGGGAAAGTTCTTTCGGCCGAAACGCTGAAAAAGGTCAAAGCCTATTACGACGGAGGCGGAAAGATCCTCGCCACGACGGCGCTCCCCACCAAATCGGCCGAATTTGGCCGTGACGCCGAAATAGATAACCTGATCGCGGAAATTTTCGGACCGAAAAAGCAGCAGGACGACGGACAGCTGCGAACCAATGCGCGCGGCGGGATGGCCCTTTTTGTCCCCGATCCTAATGCGGGCACCCTCGCAAACGCTTTGGACAGGCTGGGTATCGCCCCGGATGTAAACATTGTCGACACGACATCCCATCACAGCGGGAACGGCGTATTCAACTACATCCACAAACAACGCGACGGCAAGGATATCTACTTCTTCTCGAACTCGACCGACGACAACTTAACCACCCCGGTCGAACTGGAGGGATGCCTGACACTCGAAGCCTGGAACCCCTATACCGGAAAGGTAGCGGCTGTTCCCGCAGAAACCGTCTCACGCGACGGCAAGGATTATACCCGGTTCGACCTGACGCTTCCGGCGGTCAAAAGCACTTTCATCGTCGGGCGGAAACCGCAACCGAAATAACTGAAAGTCTAACATACTAAATGAGGCAGGGAGGAAAAGGAGAACCTCCCTGTTTCATTTCCCCGGCAACGGCATGGAGCATGGAGTTTTCCACTCCGGATTTGAATATTTTTCAAAATATGCCGATTTTTTCGTACCTTTGTACAAACGATTTCCCGCAACGGAACGTTTAAGACAGTGTGGAAAGATTTGGCCGCTTGCAACCACTCGAAAAAATGCTAAAATTGTAATTCTAGTATTTGGTTTTCCCCAACAGCTAAGTTTTTCCCGTTTTATTGATTTTGCCGGCATGGCCGCCGGTACCGTATGCTTCCTGCCGAAAATATAGTTTCCGGCACGCCTTGCAGGACGTTAGTCGGCCGGCCGCAGGCAGTAAAAATTTATAAAAATGGGATATTTATTTACTTCTGAAGCGGTGTCCGAAGGACACCCCGACAAGGTGTCGGACCAGATTTCCGACGCCATTCTAGACGAATTCCTGCGCCACGACAACCAATCGAAAGTGGCCTGCGAAACGCTTTGCACGACGGGTTTGGTCGTCGTGGCCGGCGAAGTGCGCTCGGAAGCCTATGTCGATGTACAAGCCGTAGCGCGCCGTGTCATCCAGCGGATCGGCTACACCAAAAGCGACTACATGTTCGACGCGAATTCATGCGGCATCCTCTCGGCGATCCACGAACAGTCGCCCGACATCAACCAGGGCGTTGTGCGCGAGACCGAAGAGGAGCAGGGAGCGGGAGACCAGGGTATCATGTTCGGTTATGCCTGCTCCGAAACCAAAGAGTTCATGCCCGCCTCGCTGATCCTCGCACAGGTCATCCTAAAAGAACTGGCCGTCATCCGGCGCGAAGGCAAAGAGATGACCTATCTGCGTCCCGACTCGAAAAGCCAGGTGACGATCGAGTACGGCGACGACAAACAGCCCAAACGGGTCCACACGATCGTCGTTTCGACGCAGCACGACGAATTCATCCGGCCCGACGGCACCCGCAGCGAGAAAGAGGCGGAACTGGCCATGTGCGCGAAAATCCGAGAAGATGTCCGCACGATCCTGATTCCGCGCACGAAAGCACGTTTGGAACGGGCCGGCGACTGCCTCAGTAAACTGATCGGCGAAGATTATATCCTGCACGTGAACCCTACCGGAAAATTCGTGATCGGCGGTCCCCATGGCGACACGGGCGTAACGGGCCGCAAGATCATCGTCGATTCGTACGGCGGCCGGGGGGCACACGGAGGCGGGGCCTTCTCGGGCAAGGACAGTTCGAAAGTGGACCGCAGCGCCGCCTATGCAGCACGCCACATTGCCAAAAACCTCGTCGCCGCAGGCGTTGCCGACGAGATCCTCGTCCAGCTTTCGTATGCGATCGGCATTGCACAGCCGCTCAGCATCTATGTCGATACCTACGGCACGAACCACCTCGCGATCAGCGAAGGGGAGATCGCCGAACGGATCGGCAAGCTGTTCGACCTGCGCCCGGCCAAAATCGTCGAACGGTTCGGGCTTCGCAATCCGATTTTCGAGGCGACCGCTTCGTACGGTCACTTCGGCGGACGGCCCTACACCGAAGAGGTAACCGTATGGGAAAACGGCAGGGAGACGACCAAAGCCGTCGAATTCTTCAGTTGGGAAAAGCTCGATGCGGTCGATAAGATCCGGGCCGAGTTCGGACTGAAATAACCGAAGCGACCACAAAGTATAAGCAACCGAACATTTCCGGCAAAAGGGAACGAATACCCTTGCGCCCGGAACAAAATTCAATGAAAAGGATTTATCCCCGCCGCATACAATATTGAAATACGGAACTGCGTTTGAACTGAAAGCGTGCGGACCGGCGACAACAAAAGGTCCGGTCCGCACGTTTTTGACACAACCGGACTCCGGTTTTACAATTACGATTCACAGACTAACCAACATACGCGTGAAACAATTTCGACCCTTTTTATTTTATTAATTGCCAATTCTAACACAATTTCTAATTATGAAAAAGGTCACATTATTTGCAACGGTAGTGGCAGCCTCCATGCTGGCCGGAGGCGTGACGGCCTATACGATAGGCCAAGTAGCCAGCAACGATACCCGCACCTATACCCCCGCCGCATTCGGCGAGCAGGCAGGCAATCATTTCACCTCATACGAAGCGGACAAGTATCCCGACCTGACCTATGCGGCCGAGAACGCCGTCAAAGGCGTCGTGAACATCGAAGTAACCAAAGAGGTCAAATCGAGCCGTAACAGCCGTTTCGGCGGAGGAGGCGGATTTGATCCGTTCTTCGAATTCTTCGGCATCCCGCAGGGCAGTTTCGAACAACCCCAGCAACCGCAGCAGCAGCGGGGCGGCGGGTCGGGCGTCATCATCAGTCCCGACGGATACATCGTCACGAACAATCATGTGGTGGAAGACGCCTCCGAAGTAAAGGTAACGCTCAACGACAACCGTACCTTCACGGCCAAAGTGATCGGCACCGACCCGACCACGGACGTCGCGTTGGTGAAAATCGACGCGACCGACCTGCCGAATATTCCGTTCGGGGAATCGGATGCGCTGCGCCTCGGCGAATGGGTGCTTGCCATCGGCAGCCCCTATGGTTTGCAAAGCACCGTAACGGCAGGCATCATCAGCGCAAAAGCACGTAACCTGGATATTATCCCGAGCCAGTTCCGCATCGAATCGTTTATCCAGACCGACGCGGCAGTCAACCCCGGCAACAGCGGCGGCGCACTGGTCAACACCCGCGGAGAGCTGGTCGGTATCAACACCGTGATCAAATCGCCCACCGGCAGTTTTGCAGGCTACTCGTTCGCCGTACCCACCTCGATCGTCAAAAAAGTAGTCGTCGACCTGAAAGAGTACGGCGTCGTACAGCGGGCCATGCTGGGCGTAACGTTCCAGGAGATCAACGATGCGTTCATCGAACAGCGCGGTAAGGAGACCGGTATCAACGAGAAAGGGGGCGTCTACGTGGTGGAGGTCGATCCGGAAGGTGCAGCCCATGCAGCCGGCATCCGTAAAGGCGACGTCATCATCGGTATTCAGGAACTCTCCATCGACAATTCGTCGAAGCTGCTCGAAGAGATCGCCAAGCACCGTCCGAACGACAAAGTCACGGTAAAAATAAAAAGAGGTTCGGATGTGAAACAAATGGAGGTCGTCCTGCGTAATAAATCTGGTAACACAGGAATCGTCAAGAGCGACGTCGTCGCAGCAATCGATGCGCTGGGCGGACAATTCGCCGACATTTCAGACCGCGCACGCAAAGAGCTGAAGATTAACGGAGGCGTACAGGTGGTAGCCATCAGCGGCGACGGCGTGCTGGCACAAGCCCGCATCCGCACCGGCTATATCATCACCGCGATCAACGACCGTCCGGTACGCAGCATAACCGACCTGAACCGGATTACCTCGAAGATCGAATCGATCGACGGAATTTACCCCGACGGCCGTGCGGTCAGCTACTCGATCGTCGGCAAATAACCCGTTTTCCCGCAATGCTCCGGGGAGGCGGCCATCCTCCCCGGAGGCGGAAAACGAAACAGGTTAATCTACAAAATAACATGAGACAACTAAAAATCACCAAGTCGATTACCAACCGCGAAAGCGCTTCGCTGGACAAGTACCTGCAGGAGATCGGTAAAGAGGACTTGATCACCGTCGAGGAAGAGGTCGATTTGGCCCAACGCATCAAAAAAGGGGACAAAGAGGCACTCGAGAAACTGACCCGCGCGAACCTGCGCTTCGTCGTTTCGGTGGCCAAGCAGTACCAGAATCAGGGATTGTCGCTACCCGACCTGATCAACGAGGGAAACCTCGGTCTGATCAAAGCCGCGGAGAAATTCGACGAGACGAGGGGATTCAAATTCATCTCCTACGCCGTATGGTGGATTCGCCAATCGATCCTGCAGGCACTGGCCGAGCAGAGCCGTATCGTGCGGCTCCCGCTGAACCAGGTGGGATCACTCAACAAGATCAACAAAGCGTTCGCCCGCTTCGAACAGGAACACGAGCGCACGCCGTCACCCGAGGAACTGGCCAACGAACTGGATATTCCGAAGGAAAAAGTGACCGATACGCTGCGCGTTTCGGGCCGCCATGTCTCGGTAGACGCACCGTTCGCCGACGGCGAAGACAACTCGCTGCTCGACGTACTGGTCAACAACGACTCTCCGATCGCCGACCGAGGCCTGATCAACGAATCGTTGAGCACCGAGGTGGATCGCGCTTTATCGACGCTGACCGACCGTGAGCGCGACATCATCAAGTACTTCTTCGGTATCGGTTGCTCGGAAATGACCCTCGAGGAGATCGGCGAAAAGTTCGGCCTGACGCGTGAGCGTGTACGCCAGATCAAGGAAAAGGCAATCCGCCGCTTGCGCCACAGCACACGCAGCAAACTGCTGAAATCCTACCTGGGATAAGTTCCTGTACTTAATAAATAAAAAGAGCCGTCTTGGAGGACGGCTCTTTTTATTACCTTGCGCAAGTAACCTCGTACGAAAAGGGATCTTGCCCCACGAAACAATTGCCGACCTTACAAAGAAAAACATGCCCCAATGCCCCACGAGATCAGGATTATCCGCGAACGGAAAAAAGATTTTCTGGAACTGCTACTGCTGGCCGACGAACAGGAGAACATGATCGACCTTTACCTTGACCGGGGCGAACTGTTCGCACTGTACGACGGCGGTCTCAAAAGCGTCTGCGTGGTAACCGAAGAGACATCCGATACCTGCGAATTGAAGAACCTCGCCACACTGCCCGCATACCAGAGACAGGGATACGCACGGGCACTGATACGCCACATCTCGCAATACTACCGAGGACACTACCGGACCATGCTCGTCGGTACGGGCGAAACGCCCGGCACACTCTCCTTTTACGAATCGTGCGGATTCGTCCGCTCGCACCGTATACCGGATTTTTTCACCGACCATTACCACCATTCGATCGTCGAAGAGGGAATCACGCTTAAGGATATGGTCTATCTAAAAAAAGAGCTGTAAGAAGATACCGCCCGGCAAAAACAAAATAACGGGAACGGAGAAAATTCCCGGACTTCATAGTTTTGGTTGCAAACACTGAAAGAGCACTTTGACACACCTTTAAAGCAGACAGGTTATTCAGTAACCGATCCGGTCAGTCGTGCAATGTTTTCGGCGACACGTTGCATCAGCCATTTCGGGGTAGAGGTCGCACCGCAGATGCCGACCGACCGGCAATTGTCGAACCATGCGGGTTGTAATTCGGTCTCATCCTCGACAGTATAGCTGCGCGGATTGTGTGCAAGACAGGTCTGGTAAAGCACTTTTCCGTTCGAACTTTTCCTGCCGCAGACAAAGATGACCACATCGAACCGGCGTACGAACTCCTGAAGGTGAGGATTACGGTTCGACACCTGGCGGCAGATGGTATCGTGCACGGTTATTTTCGCAGGATCGGCCGCACGCCGGAGAATCTCCTCTTTCATCCGGTCGAACAGTTCGAGGCTCTGTGTCGTCTGCGAAAGCAGGTAAACCGGTCGGCTGAAATCGACCGTATCGAGGTCTTCCAACCGTTCGACCACCAGCGTATCGCCGGCCACCTGACCGGTCAAACCCACCACTTCGGCATGGCCCCGTTTGCCGAGGATCACCACCTGGCCGCCACACTCCTGCATCTTGCGGTGTGCCTCGACTACGACTTTCTGCAAATGTGCGACCACGGGACAGGTCGCATCGATCACTTTGAGCCGGTGCCGCTGTGCCAGTTCATAGGTCGAAGGCGGTTCCCCGTGCGCACGGATCAACACGGTCCGGCCGATGAGCTGCAGGAAATCGGCATGCGATACCGTCTCAAGCCCCAGGGATTCGAGGCGTTGCACCTCGACCCGGTTGTGCACGATATCGCCGAGCGAATAAACTTTCTCCCCGCTGGCAAGCGACTCTTCGGCCTTGGTGATCGCTTTCACCACACCGAAGCAAAAACCCGATTTATCGTCGATCTCGATTTTCATTTCATTGATTTGGGAAAATATGCAACACGATTTGCCCACCTGAATCCGGACAAACTTCCGGACAAAAGCAAACTTCCGACAGATGCGGTCTGCACCACCGGAGTAAAATCAGGCAGTCAGCTTACCGATCAGCTCCAGTGCCCATTCGAGCTCTTCTCCGATCGTCATAAAACTGTTGTCCAAGACAATAGCATCATCTGCCTTGCGCAACGGACTGATCGCGCGCGTCTGGTCGGCATGATCGCGTTCGAGCAGGTTCTGCATCACCTCTTCAAGCGTGACCTGCTCACCTTTGCCCGTCAGTTCGGCATAACGGCGCTGGGCACGGATCGCCGGATCGGCTGTCATAAAAATTTTCAGTTCGGCATTCGGAAATACCACTGTCCCGATATCGCGGCCATCCATCACGACACCCTTTTGCTTCCCCATCTGCTGTTGCAGATGCACGAGCTTCTCGCGTACGGCGCCGATGCTGCTGACACGGCTGACGCTATTGCTTACCTCGATGCCGCGAATCCGGCTTTCGACATTCTCACCGTCCAGGTAAATATCGCTGGCGCCCCGCCCCGGATTGAAACGGAACGATATATCGGCTTCGGACAACAAGTCTGTCAATGCTTTTTCATCCACTCCGTCCGGACCGATCGCACCGCGGCGAAGCCCCAACAGAGTGACGGCCCGGTACATCGCACCGGTATCGATAAAGATATAGCCGATACGTGCGGCTACTTCACGGGCAAACGTACTCTTGCCGCACGACGAGAATCCGTCGACCGCGATAATGATTTTCTTTTTATTGGGGGGGAAGGACTCCATGTACGGGAACTTGTATTTGTATAAAAATAGAGAGAATAGCCACCGCACCGAGCACGACGATCACAGCCCCCGTGACGCGGTTGATCCACAACAGGTGACGCGGACGGAATTTCTTGCGCAGCAGGCTGACGCAGAAAGTCAGTGTAAACCACCACAGCGACGCACCGCCCAACACGCCAAGGATCATAATCATGCCGTCAGTGAAACCGATACCGTCGTAACTGATCCCCCATGCGGCAAACAGAGCAACGAAAATCAGGATAAACGCGGGATTGGCCAACGTGATGAAAAACAGGGAAAGGTAATCGCTCCAAAGACTTCCCTTACCGGCCCGGTTACGGCGAATCTGCACAGCGGGGTTTTTCAGGAAAATCGCCATGCCGACGATGATCACCGAGATGCCGCCCAATGCCTTGATAATCGCAATATAATTTTCGATGAAAGACATCACCACAGTCAGCGAAAAGAGCGCTACAGTGGCGAAGAGCGAGTCGGCCGTGGCGGCCCCCAGCCCGGAGATGAACCCCGAACGGTGGCTTTTGCTCAGCGTACGCTGGATACACATCACGCCGATAGGTCCCAGCGGAATCGATGCGACCAGCCCGATGACAATACCCTTCAACAGTGCTATAAACTCCATACCGACAGAAAAAGAGTAACGGGATCGGCTCCCGGCCTCCCGTCATGCAGCACAAAAATAGTAAATATAATCTATCTTTGCCGAAAAGGAAAGCGTAAAAATGACAAAACGGATACTATATGCCCTTTGCAGCGCAGTTCTGCTCGCGCTTCCATGGCTCGGCGCCCCGGCCCTCACACTGCTCGTCGCTTTCGTGCCGCTGCTGATCCTGCAACAGGAGCTTGCCGATGCCGACGCAGGACAAACCGTCCAGGTATCCGGAACCGGACAGGATCCCAAGAAGGAAAAAGGCAAGAAGAAGAGTACAAAAGCCGCTGAAGCTTCCGCCCCGGCTGCCGGCCGCAGAACAAACAGCCGGGTGAAACCCTTAAGCCGAACTCCACGCCTGTGGCCTTACCTCACACTGACCTTCGCCCTGTGGTGGGGAGCGACCACATGGTGGGTAGGTGAAGCCGCCGTTATCGGAGCCGTATTGGCCGTTGTTTTCGGCACGGCACTGAACCTCACGGCATTCATGATCTATCACGCGGTCTGGCGCCGTGCCCCCCGCGCATTGGCCTACACATTACTGGTCGTCGGCTGGATTTCATACGAATACCTCTATATCTGCGGTGAAATCTCCTTCCCGTGGCTGACGCTCGGCAACGGATTCGCACACGACGTAAAGCTGGTGCAATGGTACGAATACACCGGCGTTTTGGGCGGCTCGCTCTGGGTATTGATCTGTAACCTGCTGGTTTTCGAGGCATGGAAACAGCGCCGCCATCTCCAAAGCTGGATCGCACCCGCTGTAGCCGTGCTCTTGCCTGTCATCGTATCGCTGGGAATCTATTACAGCTGCGAAGAACCAGACCAAAAGGTTTCGGTCGAAGTCATCCAACCCAATTTCGATCCTTACAACGTAAAATTCACGCTCGATCAATCCGAGCAGAACGCTGTCATGCTGGAGTTGATGTCGCGAGCTCCCCATAACGTCGATTTTATCGTCGCACCGGAAACAGCGATCGACGACACCCCTTGGGAACAACTCGTATCGCTTGCTCCTTCGGTACGACAGTTCCAAGAACTGATCCGCACATCCTATCCCGGCACTACGATTATCAGCGGCGCCACTACAGCACAACGCTACCCGGACTATGAACACGCATCGGCAACAGCCCGTACCGACGGTAAAATCTGGTATGACTTTTACAACAGCGCGCTGGCTATCGACTCCAGCAGCAACGTCCGGATCCACCACAAGTCGATCCTCGTAGCCGGGGTGGAGAAGATGCCCTATTACAACATCTTCAAACACCTCGACTTCCTGACCGTCGATCTGGGCGGCATCACCGGACAGTTGGGTGTCGATTCGGTACGCAAAGTATTTACCTCTCCGCAGGGCACCCGTTTCGGTGTGGCCATCTGCTACGAATCCATCTACGGCGAGTATTTCACCGAATTCATCCGCAACGGCGCCCAGTTGATGTTCGTCATCACCAACGACGGCTGGTGGGGCGACACGCCGGGCTACCGGCAACACTTCTCATATGCGCGCCTGCGGGCGATCGAAACGCGCCGCAGTATCGCCCGCAGTGCGAACACGGGCATTTCGGGTTTTATCAATGCCCGCGGCGATGTAGGTGAAACGCTCGGGTGGGATGTGCGGGGCGCACTCACTTCGCAGGTAGGCCTTCACGACCGGATGACTTTTTACACCCGCTACGGCGACGTGATCGGCCGCATCTCGTGGTACGTTTTTGCGCTCGGGCTGCTCTATTTCATGGCCTACCGGGTACGCAAACGCAGCCACCTGAACGATTGAAATCTGCCGGACAGAAGCAAGCCTTGCGGAATTAACCGCAATCATCTACCCGATCAATAAACACGACAGCGCTATTCCGCGCAATTGCGTTGCAAACCCGATTTACCCGAACAATGACTTACGCTGAAACACTCCATTTCCTCTACCATTCGCTTCCCGTTTTCCAGCACATCGGCGGCAACGCCTACAAACCCGGGTTCGGCAACATCACCGAACTCGAAAAAGAGCTGGGCGAACCGCACCGCCGTTTCCGGAGCGTCCATGTCGCAGGCACAAACGGCAAAGGCTCCGTCTCGCACATGACTGCCGCCGTCCTGCAAGCCGCCGGATACCGTACGGGATTATTCACGTCGCCGCACCTGAAAGATTTCCGCGAGCGCATTCGCGTCAACGGAGAGATGATCTCCGAAGAAGCGGTGGTGGCATTCGTCAGCAGCCACCGCAAAGCGATCGACCGGATCCGGCCGTCGTTTTTCGAAATTACGACCGCTATCGCATTCGACCACTTCGCCCGGAAAAGGGTAGACATTGCGGTGATCGAAGTGGGTATGGGCGGACGGCTCGACTCGACGAACGTTATCCGCCCGCTGGTCAGCGTCATCACGAATATCAGCTGGGATCATGCGCAATTCCTCGGCGACACGCTCGAAAAAATAGCCGGTGAAAAGGCCGGAATCATCAAGGAGATGACTCCGGTAGTGATCGGTGAGAGCCAGATCGAAAGCCAGCTCACGTTCATCGCCCGCGCCAAGGAGTGCAGTGCACCGATCCTGTTCGCCGATCAAACCTACCATATTGTAAATCAAGCGGACAATGGAGAGATGATGCCCATAACCGGGAGCCCGAAGACACTTGCGACCGGCAAGACGCTCCCGCAGGACTCCTGCGGACAAGTTGCTGCGACACCCCGTGCCCTGCAGCCATTCACCATCGAGAACCTGCTCGACGGTGAAACATTTACGCTCTGCACCGACCTGCTGGGAGACTACCAGCGTAAGAATATCCTCACGGCCCTTACGGTACTCGATGTCCTCAACGGCTCGGGCGGCCTGCAGATTCCGCGCGAAGCCGTGCAGAAAGGGATGGCCTCGGCCGCGGCTTCGACCGGCCTGCTGGGGCGCTGGCAAATCGTCGGCCATGCACCGCTCACCGTATGCGATACCGGCCACAATGAAGGCGGATTGCGTGAAATTGCGGCACAGATCGCCCGGCAACAGTTCCACAAGCTGTATATGGTGTTGGGATTCGTCGCCGATAAAGATCTGTCCAAAGTTCTGCCGTTGCTACCCAAAGAGGCGCACTATATCTTTACCCGGGCCGGAATCGAACGGGCGCTCGATGAGAACATCCTCGCCCGCCGGGCAGCCGAATACGGACTCCAGGGCGAAACAGCACCGACAGTAACCGCCGCAGTCGCCCGCGCCCGCGAATTGGCCCGAGCGGAAGACATGATCTATATCGGCGGCAGCACTTTCGTAGTCGCTGAATTTTTGTAAAATCACCGCCGTTTGGCGGAATTTGACTATTTTTGTGCGAATTGACGTGCGCCGGACCAAAATCGCTCCTGCGCCAACCATAACCAACCGAACCATTCGATGAATTTTGTAGAAGAACTCAAGTGGAGGGGCATGTTGCACGATATGATGCCCGGAACCGAAGAGCAACTCGCCAAAGAGATGACAACCGCCTATGTGGGCATCGACCCGACAGCCGACTCGCTACACATCGGCCATCTGGTCAGCATCATGATCCTGAAGCACTTCCAGCGCTGCGGACACAAACCGATCTTCCTGGTCGGCGGCGCCACGGGTATGATCGGCGATCCGTCGGGCAAATCGCTCGAGCGCAACCTGCTAGACGAAGAAACGCTGCACCGCAACCAGGAAGGAATCAAGAAGCAGCTGAGCCGCCTGGTGGATTTCTCTTCGGAAGCCCCGAATGCCGCGGAGATGGTCAACAACTACGACTGGATGAAAAACTTTACGTTCCTCGAATTCATCCGGGACATCGGCAAATGCATCACCGTCAACTACATGATGGCGAAAGACTCCGTCAAGAAGCGCTTCAACGGCGAAGGCGACGGCATGTCGTTCACCGAGTTCACCTACCAACTCGTGCAAGGCACAGACTTCCTGCACCTCTACCAGCACAAAAACTGCAAGCTGCAAATGGGCGGTTCGGACCAGTGGGGCAACATCACCACCGGTACAGAGTTGATCCGCCGCAAGACCGGCGGCGAAGCGTTCGGCCTTACCTGCCCGTTGATCAAAAAAGCCGACGGCACCAAATTCGGTAAAACCGAATCGGGCAACGTCTGGCTCGATCCGCGCTATACGTCTCCCTACAAATTCTACCAGTTCTGGCTCAATGTCAGCGACGAAGACGCCGAGCGCTACATCAAAATCTTCACGATGCTCGACAAAGAGACGATCGACTCGCTGATCGCCGCACACCGCGAAGCGCCGCACCTGCGCGAATTGCAGAAGCGGCTCGCCAAAGAGATTACCTGCATGATTCACTCCGAGGAGGAGTACGACAAGGCCGTCGAAGCATCGGGCATCCTCTTTGGAAACGCGACCGCCGACGCTTTGCGCAAGATCGACGAGCAGACTTTCCTCCAGGTTTTCGAGGGCGTTCCCCAATTCGAAGTTCCCGCAGCGGCACTCGCCGAAGGTATCGGCTTTATCAACCTCTGCACCGAGCAGGCTGCGATCTTCCCGTCGAAAGGCGAGGCCCGCAAACTGATTCAGGGCGGCGGTGTTTCGCTGAACAAAGAAAAAGTGACCTCCACCGATGCTGTCGTAACGAGCGGTGACCTGCTCTCGGGGAAATACCTGTTGGTACAAAAAGGCAAGAAAAATTACTTCCTGATTACGGTTAAATAACATCCCCGGAGACGACTCTTTCGAGTCGTCTCCGGATTTACCGCACCGCCCTGAGATTCCGAGCCATACTTTTCCTCCGTTTCCCCGGAGGAATCCGCCGGAGAGATATCAGCCGGCAACACCGTTTCCGCATCGCACAAACAACATCGAAATGACACTAATAAAACCCGCCGGATACCGCAACCTGCTCGGCAGCACGGAAAATACCGAAAAAGCGATCAAGCACGTCAAGGACATGTTCCAGGAAAACCTGTCAGCCCAACTGGCGCTGCTGCGCGTGACGGCGCCGATGGTCGTGCTCACCGGGACCGGCATCAACGACGACCTGAACGGTATCGAACGGCCCGTTGCATTCCCGATCAAGGACATGGACGAGCGCCGTGCGGAAGTAGTGCACTCGCTGGCCAAATGGAAACGCCTCAAGCTCGGAGAGATGAATATCAAGCCGGGCCGGGGAATCTACACGGATATGAACGCGCTGCGCCCGGACGAGGAGCTGGACAACATCCACTCGCTCTATGTAGACCAATGGGACTGGGAGAAGGTGATTACCCCGGAAGACCGCAACGTGGAGTTCCTGAAAAAAACCGTGCGCCGCATTTACGAGGCGATCAAGGTAACCGAGAACAAACTCTACGTCGAATTTCCGCAGATCGAACCTTTCCTGCCCGAAGAGATTCATTTCATCCACTCGCAGCAATTACTCGACCTACATCCGGACCTGAGCCCGAAAGAGCGTGAAAATGCCATTGCGAAGGAATACGGTGCGGTATTCGTAATCGGAATCGGCAGCGAACTGTCGAACGGCGAACCGCACGACGGCCGGGCAGCCGACTACGACGACTGGAGCACTCCGAACGAGGAAGGCTATAACGGCCTGAACGGAGACCTGTTACTGTGGAATCCGGTACTCGGCAATGCCTTCGAGATATCGAGTATGGGTATCCGCGTCGATGAAACGGCACTGCGGCGCCAGTTATCACTGCGCGGACAAGAGTACAAAAGCGAACTGTATTTTCACAGCAAACTGCTAGCAGGCGAACTGCCGCTCTCGATCGGCGGCGGTATCGGCCAATCCCGCCTGTGCATGTACCTGCTGCGCAAGGCCCACATCGGTGAAATCCAGAGCAGCATCTGGCCCGAAACGATGCGTACGGAATGCCGTGCCGCCGGCATCGACCTGGTGTAACCCCTGCAAACGGGAGTACAACCTGCATCGGCCGGGGTATTTTGGATTTGCATACCACCTTTCTCGCATGCTGCCGCTTTCTGCACACAAGACCCGCTCATCCCGACCAAAGAAAACATCATTATCAGGAATTATAGCAAATATTATATAGACGGACGACTATACAAATCCGCCATAAATTAAAGGGTTGCCCATGAATGGAGCAACCCTTTGTCAATAATACCGTCAGTTATCGATAAAGCTCGACGGAAACAGAGATACGGTGCTATGACCGCCGCGATAGCGGTATCCCGTTTACTTCCCGATATTTTCGAGTTCCGCTTTGACCCGGGCGATAAAATCTTCCGGTGTCTTGGCCCCGCCAAGAAGGCGTCCGACCTCTTCGCCCTTGCTGTTCAGGATCAGGAAGGTGGGATAAGCGGTCACCCGGTAGGTCTTAGCCACCGTTACACCTTCGCCCTTTTCGGCATCGTACTTCGCATTGACGAATGTTTTGTTGAAATAGTCGCCCGCCGCAGCCTGCGGAAACACCTGTGACGTCATGTATTTACACGGGCCGCACCAAGTCGCATAAACATCTACGAATGCATATTTGTTCGCCTTGCCCGCCTGGGCCAGGACGTCGGACAGCGGCTTATCCTCGATAAACTTCACTCCGTTATTCTGTGCCTTGAGCACTGTCGCCCCCATCAGCGCAAACAGTGCCACCATCAAAAACTTTTTCATCATTTTTCGGTTTTAAAGATATTTATATAACGTTTCAGCCGTACAACTATTATACCTATTCTGCCTGTTTCTCCTGTTCCCGTGTCGACAGCAGGCCGCAAGCCGCCTGGATATCTTCGCCCCGCGACGCGCGGATGGTCGTGATAATCCCTTTACGGGCCAGCGCATCGCGCATACGGATCATCGTCGCCTCGTCGGCACCCTGCATCGGGGCATCGGGAATAGCATGGAAACGAATCAGGTTGATGCGGCACTTCAACCCGGACAGCAACCGCACGAGAGCCGTAACATGCGCCGGGGAGTCGTTGATCCCGGCAAAAACGATATATTCGAAACTAACGCGCCGTTGGTGTGAAAAATCATGCCGTTTGAGCTCGGCCACCACCTGCCCGATCGGATATTTTCCTTCGACCGGCATCATCGCCAACCGTTCGGACGGGATCGGATCATGCAGGCTCACCGCCAGGTGTGCGGCGCTCCGGTTCAGGAATTCGCGCATGGCCGGGATTACACCGATCGTCGAAAGCGTAATCCGCGAAGGGCTCCAACCGTAACCCCACGGAGCGGTCAGTATCTCGATCGAGTTCAGCACGCTTTCCAGATTATCGAGCGGTTCGCCCATCCCCATATAGACGACGTTCGTCAGCTTTCCGCTCTCGGGAATCGTCCGAATCTGGTTCAGTATCTCCCCCGAAGTCAGGTTATGTGCAAATCCCTGCCGGGCCGTCATGCAGAAGCGGCAACCCATACGGCAGCCCGATTGCGACGAAACGCATAACGTCGCGCGGTCCTTATCGGGAATGTACGCCGATTCGATATAGCGTTGCTGCAGGGTCGGAAACAGGTACTTTTTTGTACCGTCGGACGACTGTTGCACATCCGCAACCGGCAACAATCCCACACAATAACGTTCGGAAAGCCGTTCGCGGTTGCGGAGCGAGAGATTGGTCATCGCTGCGATATCGGTCACTCTGCGGGCATATATCCACCCGGCAATCTGCCCGGCCGCAAAGCGGGGCATCCCCAATGCGGCAGCCACCGCCTCGAGCTCCGGAAGCGTTTTGCCGAAAAGCCACTCTTTTACTGCCGAAGAATCCAAAATCAATAAAGTTTGGTGTAAATATAAGAATTTTCCACCTGTACTTTCATCGCACGAAAATTAACGGAAAATAAAACAGGCTGTTCCGTTCCCGAAACAGCCTCAGACGAAGTGGAGAATACCAGGGTCGAACTGGTGACCTCTTGCATGCCATGCAAGCGCTCTAGCCAACTGAGCTAATCCCCCTTGATGCAGGACAAAGATAGGCAAAAAATCCAAAACCCAAAAATTTCGCCTCGTTTTCGCCAAATTTTACTACATTTGTCCTATACAGGAGTGTTCTGCCTCCTGTTCCGCCCGTAACGGGCAGATTTTTTGCAGGGTGCTTGACACAAGCGCCTTTTTTGTGAGCCTTTATGGGAGAGACCAAAACAACGAATACAACCGACGGCAGAGGACAAACTGCCGTACTGGTCGCCGTTATGAACGACCGGCAGGACGAAACGCAGGTGACCGAATACCTCGACGAACTGGAGTTTCTGGCCGAAACAGCCGGTGTGCGAACGCTCAAACGCTTCGTACAGCGGCTGGCCAACCCTAATTCACGAACCTTCGTGGGAGAAGGGAAACTGGCCGAAATCGCTGCCTATGTCGAAGAGAACGAAGTGGATTTCGTGATTTTCGACGATGAGTTGAGCCCTTCGCAGATCCGCAACCTCGATAAGGTTTTTTCCCGCAAGATATACGACCGCACCAGCCTGATCCTCGAAATTTTCGCACAACGGGCTACTACGGCCTATGCCAAAACACAGGTCGAACTGGCGCAATGCCAATACCTGCTGCCACGCCTGACCGGCATGTGGACACACCTCGAACGGCAGCGTGGCGGCACGGGAACCCGCGGCGGGGCCGGCGAGCGAGAAATCGAGACCGACCGCCGTATCGTGCGCGACCGCATCAGCCGCCTGAAAGAGCAGCTCAAGAAGATAGACAAGCAAATGGCCGTGCAGCGCAGCAACCGGGGCCAGTTGGTCCGCGTCGCACTGGTCGGCTACACGAACGTCGGCAAATCGACGATCATGAACCTAATCTCGAAAAGCGAGGTTTTCGCCGAAAACAAACTTTTTGCCACGCTCGATACGACGGTTCGCAAGGTGGTATTGGACAACCTGCCGTTTTTGCTTTCGGATACGGTCGGATTTATCCGCAAGCTGCCCCATCAGCTGGTCGAATCGTTCAAATCGACCCTCGACGAGGTCCGCGAAGCCGACCTGCTATTGCATGTGGTCGACATTTCGCACCCCAACTTCGAGGAACAGATCGCCGTGGTGAAGGAAACGTTGCAGGAGATCGGGGCCGGTGAAAAACCCGTTTTTCTGATTTTCAACAAAATCGACGCCTATTCGTTCATCCAAAAGGACGAAGACGACCTGACCCCGGCCACGAAGGAAAATATGACGCTCGACGAGTTGAAAAACAGCTGGATCGCCAAAGCGAATACGCCCTGCATTTTCATCTCGGCACGCGAACGGATCAATATCGACAAACTGCGCAAGGACCTTTACGGCATGGTGCGCGAGATACATGCGGGACGCTACCCGTTCAACAACTTTTTATACTAATCCCCTGCGGGAACGCGGGCAAGGAGAACGAAAACACAATTTTGGGAACAATGGCAGAACAGATGGTAACGGTACTGGACAGGGAGAACACGATCCTCAACCGCTTTATCGCACAAATGCGCGACGTGACGGTGCAAGGCGACAGCATGCGCTTCCGCCGGAACCTGGAACGGGCAGGCGAGATTATGGCCTACGAGATCAGCAAAACGCTCGAGTATCAACCCCGGTCGGTCGAAACGCCGCTGGGCGAAGCCGAAATCATGATGCCCGACGAGGAGATCGTGGTCGCCACGATCCTGCGGGCGGGACTGCCGTTTCACCAGGGATTCCTGAACTATTTCGACAATGCGCAGAACGCTTTCGTTTCGGCATACCGCAAATACAGCAAGGACAACAGCTTCAACATCAAGGTAGAGTACATCTCTACCTGCGAATTGACCGGCAAAACGCTGATTATCGCCGACCCGATGCTGGCTACCGGTTCGTCGCTCGTAATGACCTACAACGCGCTGGTCGAAAAAGCCGGGATGCCCAAGTTCACGCACGTAGCCACCGTCATCGGCAGTGAAGAGGGCGTGGAATATGCAAAAAAACACCTCTCGGCTAACAACTGTAAAATCTGGTGCGGTTCGCTCGATGCCGAAATGACCGTCAAGTCTTATATCGTGCCCGGAATGGGCGACGCAGGCGACCTGGCCTACGGAGAAAAACTCTGAGAAAGCACGGACATTACCCGTTCGATGCATCCCGGCACTTGCTGATTCTCGCTGGTCATCCGGGGGAAAGCGTTTCGACCGGCGGATCGGCAACTACCACAGCATTAAAAATGCAATAGAACAGAAGCGGCCTTTCCGGACCGCTTCTGTTTTATAAAATACACCGAACACATACCGGTTTATTCTCCCGCCTTCGCACCTGTTTTTTTCGCCTTGCGCTTGTTGCGCCAAATTTCGACCGCCATCGGAACGAGTGAAATAAAGATAATAAGAACGATCAGCAATTTCAGATTGCGCTGCACCACTTCCAATCCGCCGAACAGGTACCCCGCATACGAAAAAAGCGCCACCCACACTACGCCGCCGATGATGTTGTACGACGCGAAATGGCGGTAACTCATATGCCCCATTCCGGCAACGAACGGCGCAAACGTCCGCACGATCGGGACGAAACGGGCGAGAATGATCGTCTTGCCGCCGTGTTTCTCGTAAAAATGGTGCGTTTTCTCGAGGTAGCTTTGTTTGAATATTCTGGAGTTCGGGTTGCGAAACAAACGCTCTCCGAAGAAACGTCCGATCGTATAATTGGCCGCATCCCCCAGTATGGCGGCCGCCATCAGCATCAGGATCATCAGGTGCACGTTCACATGGTTGGTCGGCAACGACGCGAGCGCCCCGGCCACAAACAGCAGCGAATCGCCCGGCAGGAACGGCGTCACGACCAATCCCGTTTCGCAAAAGATAATCACAAACAGGATCGCATAAATCCACATCCCGTACTGCGCGACCAATTCGGCCATATGCACGTCGATGTGCAGTACGAAATCAATTGCATATTGCAGATACTCCATTATCCCGGAAATTACCGTAAAACATTAATCGGTTTTCGATGCGTTAAATCACTACATTGACGATCTTGCCCGGTACTACGATTACCTTCTTCGGCGTTTTGCCGTCGAGGTATTTCTCAGCGGCGGGATCGGCCAGTACGGCTGCTTCCACCTCTTTGGGCGAGAGGCCTGCCGGCAAAGCTTTCTTGTAACGCATCTTGCCGTTAAACGAAACCGGATACTCGATGCTCTCCTCGACCAGGTATTGCTCCTCATAGGCAGGGAAAGCGGCATCGCAAACTGACGTAGTGTGACCGAGACTCTCCCACAACTCTTCGGCAATATGCGGCGCAAACGGTGCAAGCAGCACCACGAGCGGCTCGAGGATCGCCCGTTTGTTGCACGGCCCCAATTCATTGAGGCAGATCATAAAGGCGCTTACCGACGTATTGAACGAAAAATTCTCGATATCCTCGCCCACCTTTTTAATCGTCTTGTGCAGGGTTTTCAGTTCGGCCGGGGTCGGCACTTCGTCGCTCACGATCAGCTTGCCGTCACGATCGAAAAACAACCGCCAGAAGCGGCGTAAAAATTTGTGCACGCCGTCGATACCGTTCGTATCCCACGGTTTGCTCTGCTCGAGCGGTCCGAGGAACATTTCGTACATCCGCAGCGTATCGGCACCGTAATCTTCAACGATATGATCGGGATTCACCACATTGAACATCGACTTCGACATCTTTTCGACCGCCCAGCCGCACAGGTATTTACCGTCCTCGAGAATAAATTCCGCATCGGCGAACTCGGGACGCCAGGCCCGGAACGCCTCCAGATCGAGCAGGTCGTTGCGCACGATGTTCACATCGACATGAATCTCCTGGGTATCGTACTGGTCTTTCAGCCCCAGCGACACGAATTTATTCGTACCGACGACACGGTATACGAAATTCGAGCGCCCCTGGATCATACCCTGATTCACGAGTTTCCTGAACGGTTCGCTTTCGCAAACATACCCCAGATCGTAAAGGAACATGTTCCAGAAACGCGAATACATCAGGTGCCCGGTGGCATGTTCGATCCCGCCGACATAAAGGTCGACACTGCGCCAGTATTCGTCCGCTTCGCGGCTTACGAGCGCATCGCCGTTGTGCGGATCCATATAACGCAGGTAATAAGCTGAAGAACCCGCGAAGCCGGGCATCGTGCTCAACTCATACGGATAGCCTTCCGGTGTCTGCCAGTTCGCAGCATGGGCCAGCGGCGGTTCGCCGTCGGCTGTCGGACCGAAGTTTTCGACCGGGGGAAGTTCCAGCGGCAGACACTCCTCTGACAGCGGGTAGGCGATATTATCTTTGTAATAGATCGGGAACGGCTCGCCCCAGTAGCGTTGACGGCTGAAAATCGCGTCGCGCAGGCGGTAATTGATCCGTTTTTTACCGAAGCCGCGTTTCTCGATTTCAGCGAACATCGCCCCGATCGCCTCTTTCACATCGAGACCGTCGAGGAATTCCGAATTGATCAGTTTCCCCTCTTTGGCGTCATAGGATTCCGTCTCGAGGTCGCCGCCTTCGACCACCGGAATAACCGGCAGTCCGAAATGACGGGCGAAAGCATAGTCGCGGCTGTCGTGCGCCGGAACGGCCATGATCGCACCGGTACCGTAACCGGCCAGCACGTAATCGCTGATATAGATCGGAATCTCCTTGCCGTTGAACGGGTTGACGGCATAGCCGCCTGTAAACTGTCCGCTCACGCGTTTGGTATCGGCCATACGCTCCCGCTCCGAACGTTTTTTTGTTTCGGCCAGGTATTCCTCTACGGCGGTTTTGTATTCGGGAGTCGTCAGTTTCTGCACCAATTCATGCTCGGGAGCCAGCACCATGAACGTGACGCCGAAGATGGTATCGGGACGCGTCGTAAAAACTTCCAACTGAGCGTCCAGTCCTTTCAGGCCGAAAAACACCTGGGCTCCTTCGCTCCGGCCGATCCAGTTGCGCTGTATCTCTTTGAGCGATTCACTCCACTCCAGGCTGTCGAGGCCGTCCAACATCCGCTGTGCATAAGCCGTCACACGCAGCAACCATTGCTTCATCAGCTTTTGTTCGACCGGAAAACCGCCGCGCACCGAAAGCCCGTCTTTCACCTCGTCATTGGCCAATACGGTTCCGAGCCCCGGACACCAGTTGACCAATGTGTCGGCCCGGAACGCCAACCGGTAGTTCTGCAACACGTTCTCCTTTTCGGCCTCGCCCATCGCATTCCATTCGGCAGCGGTGAAGGCGAGCTCCTTCGTGCAGGCAACGTTCAAGCCATCGGTACCGCCCTGTTCGAACGCAGCGACCAGTTCGGCAATGGGGCGCGCCTGCTGTTCGTCGTTGCAATAGTAACTATCGAACATTTTGAGGAATGCCCATTGCGTCCACTTGTAATATTCGGGATCGCAGGTACGCACCTCGCGGTCCCAATCGAAACTGAAGCCGATTTTATCGAGCTGTTCGCGGTAACGGTTGATATTCTTCTCCGTAGTTACGGCCGGATGCTGGCCGGTCTGGATCGCATACTGCTCGGCCGGCAACCCGAACGCATCGTAACCCATCGGATGCAGCACATTGAAACCCCGGAGCCGTTTGTAACGCGAATAGATGTCCGATGCGATGTAACCCAGCGGATGACCGACGTGCAGTCCCGCCCCCGACGGATAAGGGAACATGTCCAGCACATAATATTTCGGCCGGCTCTTATCCACTTCGACCCTGTAGGTTTTCTGCTCGGCCCAACGGCGCTGCCATTTTTGCTCTATAGCCCTGAAATCGTACTCCATATCGTTAATCTTGTTTTGTCTCATTACGTTCTTGTCCCGGTGATTTTATTCCGTTCCGGAACGGATACACAGCACAGTCCGTATCTGGTCCGTCGGCCGTATCCGCCTGTTCGGTCACCCTCCCGTCAATCGGGCTCGTCAGACGTTCTGCCCCTGCTTCCCGGATCGCCCGGAGAATCCCCGGTGCATCGTATCCGCACATCTCCTTAAGCTGGGCGACCGTTCCGTGTGCCACGAACCGGTCCTCCACACCCAACATCGTTATACGGCAAGGGTAGCCGTGACGGTTCATAAATGCCAGGACAGCCGCACCTACTCCACCGTTTACGACTCCGTCCTCTACAGTGATCACCCGGCGGAATTCCCGGCCGATGCGGTGCAGCAATCCTTCATCCAACGGTTTGGCAAAACGAAGATCGGCATGCAGCACCGAAATTCCTTCACCGGCCGCCTGCTCCGCCGCCCACGCCGCATCGTTGCCTGCAGGGCCGATGGTCAGCAATGCCAAGTCTTTACCCTCTCGCAATATACGGCCCCGGCCGAGAGGGAGGGTCTCCATCGGGCGGCGCCAATCCCGCGTCACACCGTTACCGCGCGGATAGCGGATCACAAAGGGACCTTCGCCGGAAGCGGCCGTAAACATCAGGTTACGCAGTTCGACCTCATCCATCGGCGAGGCGATAGTCAACCCCGGTACCGGGAGCATTGCCGCCAGATCGAAAACCCCGTGGTGCGTCGCACCGTCCTCGCCCACCAGTCCGGCCCGGTCCAGACACATCACCACATGCAACCCCTGCAGGGCCACGTCGTGAATCACATTGTCGTACGCGCGCTGCATGAACGACGAATAGATGTTGCAATACGGCACCAAACCCTGCGCCGCCAGTCCGGCCGAAAAGGTAACGGCATGCCCCTCGGCGATTCCCACGTCGAAACAGCGTTCGGGCATCTGCTCCATCATGATGCTGAGCGAACACCCCGTAGGCATCGCAGGGGTAATCCCTACGATCCGTTCATCCCTCCGGGCCAGTTCGAGCAGCGTCTCGCCGAACACATCCTGATAGCGCGGCGGGGCCCCGTTTCTCGTATGTCCGAGCCGTTCGCCCGTTTCGGGATTGAACAGCCCCGGAGCGTGCCAGGTGCGCTGATGCTCTTCGGCCGGCTGATACCCTTTGCCCTTCACCGTCAGTACGTGCAGCAGTTTCGGCCCGGGAATCTCTTTCAGATCCTTCAATACGCGGGTCAGTTGCTCGACGTTATGGCCGTCCACCGGCCCGAAATAGCGAAAATTGAGGCTTTCGAACAAATTGCTCTGTTGCAGGAAACCTCCCTTGAGGGCGTTGCCCATCTTCTGGATCGTTCGCCGCAATTTCGGGAACCGCTCCAAACGGGTCCATGTATGGTGCTTGGCCTGGTTATATCTTTTCGATGTCGTGATGTTGAGCAGGTACTCCTTCAGGGCGCCGACATTCGGATCAATCGACATGCGGTTGTCGTTGAGCACCACCAACAAGTTCGCATTCGACGCCCCCGCATTGTTCAATCCCTCGAAAGCGAGGCCCCCGGTCAGCGCTCCGTCGCCGATCACCGCCACCACTTCGCGCTTCTCCCCTCGACGGGCCGAAGCGATCGCAATACCCAATGCCGCCGAAATCGACGTCGATGAATGGCCTGCCCCGAACGCATCGTACAAACTTTCCCCCATCTTAGGGAAACCGCTCAGGCCGCCCAACTTGCGGTTCGTGCAGAAACGGTCCCGCCTACCCGTAATGATTTTGTGCGCATAGGCCTGATGCCCCACGTCCCATACCAATTTGTCATCCGGCGTATTCAGCACATAGTGCAGCGCCACAGTCAGTTCGACCACGCCCAAACTCGACCCCAGGTGCCCCGGGTTCGATGAAAGCTGCGCAATGATGAAGCGGCGCAATTCGGCACAGTACTGCGTCAGTTCGCCGGCACGCAACCTTTTCAGATCGTCCGGCGAATCCACTTTATCGAGGTATTTGTACTGGGTTTCCTGCATCGCGGTAAAACTAAGCAGCAAAGATAGTAATTTTTAAACGCACATTGGTACATTCTAAATTGTTTTGTATCTTCGTGGCAAATATGGATCTTATACCGATTGCGATGAGAAAAGCCGCATTGCTGTTACTTCTGGCGGGGGTTGCCTGCGCCTGCGTATCCAACAAAAAGTTCAATTCGATGAAGGCCGAGGCGTTGCGCCTGGACGGCGAATTGAATTCCGCAAACACCCGCATCGACGACCTGACGCGGCGCAACGACACGCTCACGGCCAAAAACCTGAGGCTCGTTTCCGATTCGACCCGGCTTTACATGAGTTACACCGCACTGCTGGAACGCTACCAGAAACTCCTGGCCGACGGGTCGGCCGAAACCGCCCGCATGCTCAAAGAACTCGAGACGAGCCAGATGGCCCTCAACGAGCGTTCGCGGCGCGTGAACGAACTCGAAGCTATGCTGCGCAACCGTGAAGAGGCGATCAATGCGATCCGGCGCAAAGTGACCGACGCTTTGACCGGCTTCGACGGCAAAGGCCTTTCCATTTCGATTAAAAACGGGAATGTCTACGTGTCGATGGACGATAAATTGCTGTTCCGCTCGGGCAGTTTCGAAATCGATCCCAACGGAGCCCGGGCCGTGCATGACCTGGCTACCGTACTGGCCCAGAACCCGGATATCAACGTGATGGTAGAGGGGCACACCGACGATGTGCCTTACCGGCCCAACGGCCAACTGCGCGACAACCTCGACCTGAGTGCCAAGCGTGCGACCACCGTAGTGCGCCTGCTGCTTGAAAACAAAGGGATCGCTCCGAGCCGCATCATCGCCGCCGGGCGCGGCGAATCGCTGCCGGTAGCTTCGGGCAAAACATCCGAGGCTCGCGCGAAAAACCGACGCACCGAAATCATCCTCACCCCGAAACTCGACGAACTGATGCAGCTGATGCAGGAGCAGAAATAACCGGTTGATATGGGTTAAATAAACCGGACACGGAAGAGAGGAAACCGGACCGAACGACGTAACATCCCATACGAACCAAAAATTCCGTCGACGGAGAACGACACACTTCCTGTAAACACGACTATTGTATTAGCAATAACTTACCAACTCAACGAAATGCCTGTCTACAAACGGATATTACTCAAACTCAGCGGCGAGTCGCTGATGGGAGCACAGAAATACGGCCTCGATACGGCCGTGCTGAACAGCTACGCCACACAAATCAAAGCGGTCGTCGACAGCGGCGTGCAGGTCGGAATCGTGATCGGCGGCGGAAACATTTTCCGTGGACTGAGCGGAGTAAAGAAAGGATTCGACCGCGTCAAAGGCGACCAGATGGGCATGCTTGCGACGGTAATCAATTCACTGGCTTTACAAACCGCACTGGAAGGCGAAGGAGCCAAAGCCAAAGTACTGACCTCGATCCGCATGGAACCGATAGGAGAGCTCTACTCGAAAGCCAAAGCATTGGAACTGATGGCCGGTGGCTGCGTGGTGATTATCGCCGGCGGTACGGGTAACCCTTATTTCACAACCGATACCGCTTCGGCGCTGCGCGGCGTGGAGATCGAGGCGGAGGTGCTGCTCAAAGGCACGCGCGTCGACGGCGTTTACACTGCCGATCCGGAAAAAGATCCGACCGCGACGAAATTCTCCACGATCACTTTCGACGAAGTATACGACCGTAAGCTCAAAGTGATGGACCTGACCGCCTTCACCATGTGCAAAGAGAACGATCTGCCCATCGTGGTGTTCGACATGGACACGCCGGGGAATTTGTGCAAAATCGTCGACGGGGAACCGATCGGCACCGTGGTGAAAAATGCGTAAAGCCGCAACCCGTTCGTATTGATAAATTTACGCCTAACCATCTACCGACAACCGCGATGAAACTTTCCGTACATATCATTTCCTCTCTTTTCTCTGCCCTGCTGGCGTTTGCGGCAACATCAGCATCCGGACAAACCGGCACGTTGACGGATAGCCCGGCCTTGGCGGCATCCGGCGAAAACGGGACTGGACCTCAGGCACAAACTGTTTCAACGCCCCAGACTCAAGCCGCAGTACCGGAAAGTAAAACGCTGGTAAAGGTCGGCGATCCCGTTCCCGATTTCACTGTAAAGATGTTCGACGGGAGTACGGTCGACATCGCATCGCTGAAAGGCAAGGTCGTACTGATCAACTTTTGGGCGACCTGGTGCCCGCCCTGCCGCGCCGAACTGAAACAGGTACAGAAACAGATCATCGACCGCTTCGCAGGCAGGGATTTCGTTTTCCTGCCGATTTCGCGCGGCGAAACGCGTGAAGCCGTCGAAAAATTCCGGGAGATGCAACGCTACACATTCCCGATGGGACTCGATCCGGAGCGCAAAATCTACTCGCTTTTCGCCACCGCAACGATTCCACGCAACTTCGTCATCGCCAAGGATGGAACCATCCTCGCCTGCGAGACCGGATATAGTCCGGGACAACTCACCGAACTGATCGAAAAGATAGAAAACGCATTGAAATAATCCTAAACGCATCACCACTATGACAGAACCCAAGACCATATTAGACCCCGCACAGGCCAAAATGGACAAAGCCATCGAGTTCCTGGTGGAAGCACTCGCCTCGGTACGCGCAGGCAAAGCGAGCACGAACCTGCTCAACGGCATCACCGTAGACTATTACGGCAATCCCACGCCCGTATCACAGGTGGCCAGCGTCACCGTCCCCGATGCACGTACGGTGCTGATCCAACCGTGGGAGAAGAACCTGATCGGCGCAATCGAAAAAGCCATTCTGGTGGCGAACATCGGACTGACCCCGTCGAACAACGGCGAGCACATCCGCCTGAACATTCCGCCGCTGACCGAAGAGCGCCGCAAAGAGCTGGTCAAGCAGATCAAAAGCGAAGCCGAAACGGCTCGCATCAGCATCCGCAATATACGCCGCGACGCGGTTGAGGCATTCAAGAAAGCCCAAAAAGAGGGCATGCCGGAAGATATGGCCAAAGACGGCGAAGACTCGTCCCAGAAACTCACGGACAAGTACATGAAAAAAGTGGACGAGCTGTTCGCGGCCAAAGAGGCCGAGATCATGACCGTCTGAATCCAGTATCTCGCCGCAGGCGCGAACCGAACACTCCGGAGCGATGCAATAACTCCGGCAATATGCCGTAGCGTTTCCGCAATTGGTTGCAAAGAACACGATACCGGCATCGCGCACTCCGGAAACTTTCATAAAATATTGCGCACAACATGTTCGCAAGACTTGTTCGCCCCTGAAAAATGACCCGTGTCGTACCTTTACTCTCTTCTCATTCGATTGTCGCAAAGAAAGAGGAGAAAAAGAGGACGTGAAACAAGAAGGGGAGAGACGCGCAGAACGACAAGCGCGGAACAACGAATCGCATTCCGCATGACCGGTCGGGTTTTGCGGAATGTTTTTTGCAGCGGACACATCCAAAATTCGCTTATGAAAACCAATCCCGTACTGGACGCGATCCGCAACCGCCGGAGCGTCCGCACTTATGATCCGCGGCCGCTGCCGGCCGATGTGCTGGCCACCATAGTAGAGGCCGGGACGCTTGCCCCCACAGGCATGAACGCGCAAACCTTCCACTTCACCGTCATCCAGGACGCCGAAAAACTCCACGAATTGAACCGGCTGATCCGCACGGCGCTGATCCGCTACGAAGGCCGCCAGCTCAATGAAGATTACTGCTGCTATTACGATGCCCCGGTGCTGGTGATCGCTTCGAACGAACCGACACGCACCGGCGGTATGGACTGCGCCTGCGCTTTGCAAAATATGTTTCTCGCAGCCCACTCGCTCGGAATCGCCTCCTGCTGGATCAATCAGCTCTCCTATACCTGTGACGCCCCCGAAGTACGCGCTTACCTCAAACGGCTCGGCGTGCCGACCGTACACAAAGTTTACGGTTGCGCCGCGCTCGGCTACAACGGCGGCAAAGAGCCCGCAGCGCACCCGCGCAAAGAGGGATTGGTTTCGTATGCCGAATAGGCATTGTCAGATCAAATCATAGCCCTTACTGCAATGCATCCGTTAGTCCTGTTCCGGTACTGTCCCCGCTGCGGTTCATCCCGCTTCGAAGAACACAACGAAAAAGCAAAAAAATGCCGTGACTGCGGCTTCGTCTATTATTTCAACTCCTGTTCCGCGACGGTGGCGCTGATTCTCAATTCCCGGAACGAACTGCTCGTCACACGCCGGGCCAAAGAGCCCGCGAAAGGCACCTTCGACCTTCCGGGCGGCTTTATCGACATGTATGAAACGGGGGAAGAGGGTGTGGCCCGGGAAGTTAAAGAAGAGACGGGATTTACGGTCCGGCAAAGCACCTATCTCTTTTCACTGCCGAATATTTATCCGTTCAGCGGCTTCGAAGTGCACACGCTCGATATGTTTTTCCTGTGCCGTGTAGAGGACACCTCCGCCCCCGAAGCACACGACGATGTGGCCGAAACGTTCTTCATCCCGATCGAAAAGATCGAGCCTCAAAAATTCGGACTGGGTTCGGTGCGTCGTGGTGTAGAACGATTTATCGAGATGAAACGGCAAAAAACGGCGCTTTTTGCAAAAAAGGAAACATCTCCTGGAATATCCGAATAGTTCGCTTTTTTATTATCTTTAGGTAAACTGCTTTTTCTCAGCCGCATGAGCAGCTGTAAAGCGTCCTGGCACAAACCTACGGAAGATTACTACAAACCATCGTCATACAGCCAAAGTAATTCCCGCTACCCGAACTTAAAATTCCCTAAAGATGAGAACCCTACTTGCTCTGTTGCTGTTATCCGCTTCGCCGTTGTTGTCCCTCGGGCAGCCCAAGGAGACGAACACATCAAAAATTGTACGACTGGATTATCCCGATTCCATGCGATCTCTGTTGCAAAACTTTTCCGGGAAAGTTGTCTATCTGGACATTTTTGCTTCCCAGTGCCAACCGTGCCGTGCCGAAATCACCCACTATCCGGCATTACAGGATTTTTTCACGGACAATGACATCGTTTGCCTCTTTGCTTCGGTAGACAGCGACAAAGCCGGCCGTGACCAGTGCGTGGAATTACTGAATGAGGCCGGATTACAGGGATATTTTGTCACTTATTTTGCTCCGGAAGGGCGCACAGCCGGACAATTCGCGAACGAACTGGGCGCATTATTCTGCGATACGGATCAGGCGGGTAAAATAGTCCGAATCTCCGTTCCCCGCTACATCATCTTCGACCGGCAGGGGAAAATCGCGGAGTGCCATGCAAAACGGCCGAGCAACGGTGAGGAGCTGAAAAAAGAGTTGAGCGGGTATCTCCGTTGATATCGTTTTTCCTATTTCCCGATCAGCTGGATAAACTCTTCACGCGTCTGCATCTGCGTCAGGAAAGCCCCGGTAAAGGCCGAGGTGGTAGTGCTGCAATTCTGTTTTTGCACGCCGCGCATCTGCATGCACATATGGCTCGCCTCGATGACCACCGCGACACCGAGCGGGTTGAGCGCCTGTTGGATACAATCCCGGATTTGCACCGTCAACCGTTCCTGCACCTGCAATCGCCGCGCAAACGCCTCGACCACGCGGGCGATCTTCGACAAGCCGGTGATATAGCCGTTCGGAATATAGGCAACATGCGCCTTACCGTAAAACGGAATCATGTGGTGCTCGCACATCGAATAGAGCTCGATATCCTTCACGATCACCATCTGCTTATACTCCTCTTTAAATTTGGCCGAGAGCAAGATCTCTTTCGGGTCCTGCCCGTACCCCTGCGTGAGAAAACTCATCGCTTTGGCGACCCGTTCGGGAGTTTTGAGCAATCCCTCGCGGGAAGCGTCCTCACCCAGCAACTCCAGAATCGCCTTATAATGTCCGGCCAGTGCGGCCACTTTTTCAGGGCTGAAAAGCTCCTCTTTTTCGTAATTGGACTCCATCGGAATGAATTTAACACCAGCGGACACAACCTCGTCCACGCCGGACACACAGACCATGCAACGGCCGAAAAGTGCCGGCAACCGGGTGCGGAATGCGCCGGTC
Organism: Alistipes indistinctus YIT 12060; assembly: GCF_025144995.1. Taxonomy (NCBI): domain Bacteria; kingdom Pseudomonadati; phylum Bacteroidota; class Bacteroidia; order Bacteroidales; family Rikenellaceae; genus Alistipes; species Alistipes indistinctus. The sequence goes on from NZ_CP102250.1 coordinate 1,457,848, forward strand.
CGGCAAAGATAGGGATAAATCCGCTGAATTGCTATTCGCCCGATTCCTCCGCGGTACCGTATCCGTTCCGACCCGTCAACCGTAACATCCGAAGAGACATCAGCAGTCTGATCGACCGGAGCATACGCATTTATACTTACCCCAAAATAGGTGTTACGCCCTATTTCCATGTTCGCCGGGAGCAGTAACTTTGTTATGCTGAAAATTGTATGTAAACCACACCGATACGATGGGCAAATATTTCGACATGTTGATGGAGGATGTACGCATGAAGGAGGGTCTCACCGCCTGCATGAACTGCGGCATCTGCACCGGCGTCTGTCCCGCCGCCGAGTTCTACGACTACGACCCGCGCCAGATCGTCAATACCGTCCAAACCAAGGACGACGATGCAATCGAGCAACTGCTCAAGAGCGAAACAATCTGGTATTGCGGCGAATGCATGTCTTGCCGTCCGCGTTGCCCGAGGGCCAATACGCCGGGCTATATCATCCAGGCGCTCCGCAGGCTCTCGCAAAAACTGGGATTTTTCACTTACTCGGAAAAAGGACGGCAGCAGTTGGCCATCAAACGCACGATCGGGCACAACATCCTCAAAACCGGTTACTGCATCAAGCCGAACCTGGTCGACCCGGAACTCCACCCCGAACAAGGCCCCGTCTGGAAGTGGATTTACGAACACGACCGCGACGTATTCGAACGCTTCGGCGACAACTACTGCAAAGTGGGCGTCGGCGCAATGCGCAAAATCGACGACAAGAGCATGGAGGAGATCCGTGCGATCTTCGACACGACCGGAGGCACCGATTTCTTCGAAAATATTGAAAAATATTCAGCCGAAAAAGCGACTGAAATGGGTTATGACGGCGCGGACGAACGTTATTTCCGCGACGTATTCACCGCCAACAGCGGGAGCCACCAATAATCCCGGACCGCAAACGCGACACGATACGCTCCCGGCAGGATTACGGAACCCGCGACAAACAATACGATACCAACCACCCTCAGCATATAAACGGACGATGAAAACCACCTGGAAAGATTACCAGAAAGATATTGCCGACGACCGCTATTATTATGCGCGCAGCTGCATCCGCCAGAATTTTTTCCCGGGTTCGGAGGCGGCTTTCCTGAACATCATCGGGAACGACCTGGGCCGGGATATCCGCGAAGACGCGCAGCACACTTCCTGTACCGGTATCGGCTACCACGGCGACATCGTACCGTTGGAAACGATCATGACGGTCGTGGCACGCCAATTCTCGCTGATGACCGAAGCGGGATACGAAAATTTCATCCCTTCGTGCATCACCTCTTTCGGCATCTACTCCGAAACGCTCGAAATGTGGCACGACTTCCCCGAAATGGAAGAGCAGGCGCGCGAATACCTCTACAAGGCGACCGGCCGCGAATTCAAGAAACCCAAAAGCCTCGCGCACACGTCGGATGTCATTTTCCACCACCGCGAAGAGATCGCGGCCAAAGCCAAACACCTGCTCGTCAACGCCGAGACGGGTAAACCGCTCAACGTAGTCGAACACATCGGCTGCCACTACGCGAAAATTTTCCCGAAAGCGGGCATCGGCGGGTCGGAATTTCCCTACGTGCTGGCCGGGATGATCGAATCGTGGGGCGGCAACGTGGTCGACTATCCCGAGCGGCGCCACTGCTGCGGCTTCGGGTTCCGCAACTACCTCGTGCAGGCGAACCGCGGCTACTCGGTAGCCAACTCGAAAAAGAAGCTCGAATCGATGGCCCCATACAAACCCGATTTTATCGTAGCGAACTGTCCGGGTTGCGCGATGTTCCTCGACAAATGGCAATACACGGTCTCCGAAATGAAAGGAACTACCTACGGACAGAACGGACAGGGCATTCCGGTGCTAACCTACGAAGAGATGGCCGGATTGGTGCTGGGCTACGATCCGTGGGACCTCGGCATGCAGATGCATCAGGTAGCCGTCGAACCGTTGCTCGAAAAAATGGGTGTTCCCTACGACCCGTCGACAAAATATCTCGGCAAAAACGGCAAATTCATCGGCCAGCCGGAACCGACGGCAATCGGTTGCTACCAAAAATAAAGATAACGCACAGAATATTGACCTATATGGGTAACAGAGTAATCATCATCGGCGGAGGCGTAGCCGGCATGCAGGCCGCCATCACGCTGGACGAACTGGGACTGCAACCGATCCTCATCGAGAAAGAGGCCGTTCTCGGAGGCAAGCTCAACAAATGGGACCGGCTCTTCCCCACGATGACCCCGGCAGAGGAGGTGCTTACCGAACTGACGAAAAAAGTACAGGCTTCGAACACCGAAGTACACACGTCAACGGCAGTCGGTGGCATCGACGACGCGGGGAAAAGCGTAACGCTCGCCGACGGTACGAAAATCGACGGCGATGCGGTAGTCGTGGCTTCGGGCTATGATATTTTCCCGGCCGAGATCAAGGAAGAGTATGGCTACGGCATCTACGACAACGTTTTTACGACGGTCGATATCGAACGGATGTTCAAGGAAGGAGGCATCCGCACCGCCGACGGCAAAGCCCCGAAATCGGTAGCGTTCCTGCATTGCGTGGGTTCGCGCGACGAAAAAGTGGGGCAGCGCCACTGTTCCCGGGTTTGCTGCATCACCGGGGTCAAGCAGGCCATCGAAGTGCGGCAGGCGCTCCCGGAAACCGAAGTGTACAGTTTCTACATGGACATGCGCATGTTCGGCCCCGGATACGAAGAGTTGTATAAAGAGGCGCAACAGACTTACGGGATCCATTTCGTACGCGGCCGCATCAGCGAGGCAGCCCCGACCATCGACAACCGCATCCAAATCAAAGCCGAAGACACATTGATCGGCCGGCCGCTGAAGATGACGGTCGATATGCTGGTGCTGATCGTCGGCATGAAAGCCGGTGCGAGCAACATGGCACTGAGCCGCAACCGGCACGTCGACCTATATCCGAGCGGTTTCGTCAAACCGGCCAACCAGTTTACCGGCAACGTGGCCTCCGATTGCAGCCGCATTTATTACGCCGGAGCGGTCACGGCACCGAAAAATATCGGTGAATCGATCAACGAAGGAATAGCCGCCGCCTACAAGGTGGCCGGCCAGTTAAAAGCGTAACGCGATGAATTTCGGATATTCGATCAACCAACCCCGTTCGATCAACCTCGACAAGAACGACTTGAGCTACTCGCGGCAACTGCTCCGCGAGCACCCCGAACTGGAGACCTGCATCGCCTGCGGCAACTGCACGGCCACCTGTACGGCCGGAAACCTCACATCGTTCAACCTACGTAAAGTACAGACCCTCGTGCGCCGGGGCGAATACGCCGGCGCTTACGAAGAGTTGTCGAAATGCATGCTCTGCGGCAAATGCAGGCTTGTCTGCCCTCGGGGCATCAACACGCGCGAAATCGTGCTCACGATCAAAAAACACCTCGCAGGCAAGTAGTCCCGGACATTTACCGCACGGGGTTTCCGAGGCATAATAAAAACAGCGGCAACCGCACGGAAAACCCGCCGGAAACATTAAAAAATAGCACAATTGTGCTTAACCACGCCACTCATGGAACATTTCAGACTATTCGTCTTACCGTTCTGGGTAGGAGCCGGCTTCCTGCTGGTCGTCCTGCTCTATAAATACATCTCCTGGTTTATCGGACTGGCACCCGCCGAACGCAAAATGTTCTGGCGGTCTCTGCCCACGCGCGCCACATGGAAATCGGTCTGCGAAATCGGCAGCGAATCGCTGCTTCACCGCAAGATATGGCGCACGAACCCGCTGCTGGGCTACATGCACACCAGTTTCGCACTGGGATGGTTTCTGCTGATCCTGACCGGCTGGATCGAGACACTGGTCTATTTCAAAGGACACAACGTACCGCTCTACGTCGATATCTTTTTCTCCTATTACGTTCATCCGATTTTCGAGCGCAACTTCAATTTTTCATTGATTAAAGACGCCCTGTTGCTGCTCATCCTGATCGGGATCGGCCTGGCCCTTTTCAAACGGATCCGCTCGCGGGCAATGGGCATGCGACGCACGACCAAGCATGTGCTCGGGGACCGCATCGCACTCACCGCCTTGTGGTTCATCTTCCCGGCCCGTTTGCTGGCCGAGAGTTTCACCAGCGGCGTACTGTGGAAATTCGGTGGCATCGGCTGGGCTTTGGGCGACCAGGTGCACATTATCCCGCCGGGAATCGGCGGCGGCAGTTTCCTGACCAACACGACCGGCGAACTGCTTGCCAATACGCTTCCCAACAGCCTGCTGATTCACGGCGAACTTCCGATGTGGTGGTTCTATTCCATTTCGCTCGGCGTCTTTTTCTTCGCGTTGCCGTTCTCGCGTTACATGCACATCTTTACCGAAATTCCGCTGATATTCCTGCGCAATGCAGGTATCCGCAGCGGCGTTCAGGAGAAAAGTTACGACCATTTCCAGATCGAAGCGTGCTCACGGTGCGGGATATGCATCGATCCGTGCCAGCTCCAAAGCGCTGCCGGGATCGACAACGTTCAGTCGGTCTATTTCTTGCGCGACCGCCGCTACGGACACCTGACCGATGCGGTAGCCGACAACTGCCTGCTTTGCGGACGGTGCGTCGTAGCCTGCCCGGTCGGTATCGAGCTCGGCACCCTCCGGCTGAACAGCCGGGCTAAAAACGCCGTCGCATGCGCCCCCGACCGCTACAATTACATCAAAGGCCTCGACCGTTCCGAGGGTGAAGGCAAGGTCGGTTACTTTGCCGGGTGCATGACGCTCCTTTCTCCGAAAATACTCCGCTCGATGGAGCAAATCTTCAAAGCTTCGGGCGAACAGGTATGGTGGGCCGACAAGGACGGCGGCGTCTGTTGCGGCCGTCCGCTGAAACTTTCCGGGGAAATTGAGGCGGCCCGCCGAATGATGGATTACAATACCGAATTGTTCCGCAAACACGGTATCCGCACACTCGTCACCTCGTGCCCGATCTGTCTTAAGGTATTCCGCGAAGATTACCGACTCGACGGCATCGAAGTGCTGCACCATTCGGAATATATCCAACGGCTGATCACCGCCGGCAAGTTAAAGCTGCACCCGGGCACGGAGGTGTTCACCTACCACGACCCCTGCGAATTGGGCCGCGGCAGCGGCATTTACGAAGCGCCGCGGGAAGTGATCGGAGTGATCGGAGAATTGCGCGAAGTAGCCGAAAACCGCGAGCATGCCCTCTGCTGTGGCTCGAGTCTCGGCAACATCGCGATCAGCGACGACGGCCAGCGCCGGATCGGCCAGAGCGTTGCCGACATGTTCGCCGCCACCGGAGCCGGTTCGGTCGTAACGGCCTGCCCGCTTTGTAAAAAAGCCATTGCCCGCAGCGGGACATTGCCCGTATACGACCTCGCGGAGATCGTTGCCCAAGCGCTGCCCGGCCGGCAGGCATCTTAAATCCGCAACACTCCATACACACAAGCCCCGTCTTTTAGACGGGGCTTTTATTTGTTTCTGTTGTTCCATGAATTCTGAAAGATATTTTTCATACTTCCCGTGTTCCAAGAACAGGAACAGATCGTCTCGTGTCTTAAAAAACATTAACTTTATAGATTTAAAAAACTAACCTATGATTCGCAATCTCGTACTCTGTGCAGCGGTAGTATCCGCGTGGTTCTCCCCTGCCTCCGCCCGACCGTCCAACGACGAACTCAAAGTAATGTCTTTCAACATCCGCATCGATACCAAGGCGGACGGTCCGAACCAATGGTCCAACCGGCGTGATTTCGCCGCAAACATGATCCGATTTTACGACATCGACATTTTCGGAGCACAGGAAGTTTTCGCCAACCAGATGACCGACCTGCAAGAACGCCTGCCCGAATACGGATCGATCGGCATCGGTCTGGAAGACGGTAAATCGAAAGGGCAGCACGACCCTATTTTCTGGAAAAAAGAGCGCTTCGAATTGCTGGATCACGGCTTTTTCTGGTTTGCCGAAGACATCAATGCAATCGGACAACGAGCCTGGGATGCAGCCAGTCCGCGCATGGGCTCCTGGGCCATCCTCAAAGACAAAATTTCGAAAAGGAAGCTCTTTTTCATGAATGTGCACATCGATCATATCGGTCAAGTGGCACGCAGGGAAAGCGCCAAACTGATTTTAGACAGACTCGGCGCCCTGGCCGGTGACCTGCCGGTAATCGTCACCGGCGATTTCAACGCCGAACCCGATTCCGAACCGATCCGGATCCTGCTCGATCCGGCCAACCCCGAACACCTGACCCATACGCGTTCCGTCGCACCGGTTCGTTACGGACCCGAATGGTCTTACCACAATTACGGCCGCCTGGCTAACAACATGTGGCTGGACTATATTTTCGTCCGGGGTGGTCTGGAAACCCTGCGGCACGGCTGTCTGGCAGAAAAGCTCGATGACCTGTATATTTCCGACCACTGTCCGGTAATGGCCGGGCTTCGTTTCACAAAATAGCCCCTTGAACCCGGACAAATCAACCGACGTATAATGATGTAAGTGGATCACACATGGAATCCACCGGAACAGTGAAGCTGAGATAGTCCAATAGCCCCACGAACGTCAATTCCATATCCCGAATTCCATATACAGTTGGTATATACTGCCCGGATGGGCAGTGATACTAAAATAAGGGCCGCAACCAACATCATCGTTCCGACTTGTGAACAAAGCACTTACCCTACTCGCTCGTCAAAAAACGAAAAATATTATCGCTCACTGTTTGCATTTGGCCGTTTTTTAGCTATCTTTGCATTCCACATCGCGGGGTGGAGCAGTTGGCAGCTCGTTGGGCTCATAACCCAAAGGTCACAGGTTCGAGTCCTGTCCCCGCTACTAAAGCGGATAACTCAGTCGAGTTATCCGCTTTTTTAATTTCGTATTTCGCCAACCGGATCATTCCATTCCCGCAATGATCGGAGCAATTCGTCCATACCCTTTTTCGTTGGGATGCAGGCCGTCCCGAAACAGAGATTCGTCAATCTTCCCCCCTTTCCCCAACAGGAGCGTGCCCGGATTACGGAACGTAAGATTCATCGAGCGGATTTTTTCTTCCAGCTTCGTGTTAACTCCGCTTACCCTATCTTCCATCCCCCGACGAGGCAACAAACCGATCACTTCCACCCCGGCCGAAGGCTGATGTCGTGCGATCACCGCAACCAGATGGGCAATTCCTCGGATAATCTCATCGTCCGTATTGCATGACAAATTGTTCGTACCGATCATAACAACGACCCGTTCCGCTTCATAGCCGTCCAATTCGCCGTGACAAACCCTCCAAAGCAAATTTTCGATCCGGTCGAATCCGCAACCCATATTACTGAATCCGGCAACAGACATAATCTGCTCCCAACTTTTCGCTCCATTCCTGTAATGACCTTTGTCCGCACCGCCCCAGAAATGCACGATCGAATTTCCCAACAGGACATTTTTCGGCGCTTCGATCCTATTTTTTGTCAAAATCGCCTCGTGCCGGTCGGACCACTCATAATACGGAGCATCCCGCCGTTGGCGCACCGGCCGGGTCGTGGAAAGATTTCCCTGCTCTTCCCCGAAAATTTCCCGGATCTTTCTTTCACAAGCCATCGCCTGCCGCATCATCCCGTAATCGGACGGATGAATGCCGTCCACCAAAGCGTCATCGGGTAATCCGATCTCCCGGCAGGACAAATAATAGAGCTCAGGCACCCCCTCCTCACGCAACTGTTCGTAACAGGCCCTCAACAATGCGTTTTTATGACAGGCAGCGCTATCCTCTCCATCCGCTTCGGCTTCGGCGTGCTCTACCAAAAGAATCGGTGTCCGATGATATTTGCGCAAAAGAGCGACCCCCTGCCGGAAGCGTGCCGTAACCGATGAATCGGCGATGCCCACCAGATTGGGCAGACAATCCACGATATACATCCGCGCATCTATTTTCCCCAGCTCGTCCAATACGACAGAATCCATGGTTCCATTTCCGGAAAATCCGAAATTCAACAACGGATAGTCCAGTTTCCGGGACAGGATGGTACTCCAGGCCATACCGGGGCGGGAAGCGCAAGCGCCCTGCATGATCGACGTACCGTAGGCCACGATCGGTTTTTCAGCACGCACCGGCAGAAACCTGAATTGGGCCGCGCTGTCCACCCCTATTTCCAGCTTAGACACTCCGTTATACAAAGGAAGGTACAGCCGAAACTCATATCCTTGCCGAGCAAAATGGCGATCCGGTTCCGGTTGGAACACGGCATAGACGGTATCCTGCTTCGTCCAGTCGAATTTACCCGGCACATAACGCTCCCATCCGTTCTGGTCAACCGCGTACAAATCGAGCCCCGACACTCCCGTTGCCGGCATATGGGGCATAGCCCGTTCATCGTTATGCGTCACCGCATAACGCACACGGATCGGTGCGGCATTGCTCCGAAACCAAATGGACAACCCGGCCGAATGGCAAGCCAAAGTCCAAACCATGGGTCTCACTTCCGAGCGCATGTTTTCCGGCAGCCTGCAGTAATTCCCGGTCATTTCCTGCGACCAAGCCTGCCCCTGTACCACGGGGAACCCGGCAGTCTGCGGATCAATCCATCGTATCGTTCCCGAACCGACGGGGAGGGACTGTCCCGACAACATCAAAAATTGCAGGCAGCAAACCAAACCGATACACAGTCGTTTCATAATCATTACTTCAAATTATATTAATAACATAAATTCAATACCGATCGTACCTAATCCCACCATTCCCGTTGCGGGATGGACTGGGCTCCGCTAATCACATTTTTCACCCGGACATAATCCGGCAGAATCGGTTCCCCCTTCAAAAACCGCGACCACTCTGCCTCGCCCGTCGCATACTCTTTAAGACTTTCGAGTTGTCCGTCGATAAACTTCCGCCATTTATCGTAAGCCCCTTCTTGCTTTTCGATATATACTTCCCGGGAGTATTGACCGACCAACATATCGCGCATCTTTTTGCAATTGTTCCTAATTGTCTCATACACGACAGCTTGGCTACCGGTAGCTCCGCCCATGCTATCCTGAAAGGACTGCAACTCCTTACGCATAAACCGGGATGTCCACTCATAAATATCGAATACCACCTGTTGCAGCTTCACGGCTAAAGTATCATCATTGATAATAAACGATCTCGTTTTCTCAAAAAGAGGAACGACATAAATATGCTCCTGGCGCTCGCCTCGGCGGATCAGTTTCTTATCCGGGATATCCACCACCGACCATATCCCGACCGAAGCGGATGCTCCAAGATCGAATTTCCGAAACAACTCCATTGCTTCCGGTGCAACTCGAGTACTATCGCCGAGAAAATCCTGTTCAGACAAAGGCCGGTCGGCGCTCCAGACAATATAAGTCGTATTTTCATACGGGCCGGTCTCCTGCCCCACGGCTGAACAAACCGCCAAAAGCTGGACAGCAAACAAGAATCCGAGTTTTTTCATACTGATCAAAACGATAAAATGAATCCGATTCCGGATAATTGAAGAAACGAATATACTCCTTATAGACTCGTACGGTTATTATACTTATCAGCCTTCCACAACACTTTGTCTCAAACTGACGGTTTTCAGCATCAGATCATTTCAGCTCCCTTTTATGATGAAAATTCGATCAATTCGATCGGGACTCCGTTGTGTTCGATCATCGCCACACGGACTCCTTCTGACGGGGGATTGGGTTTTGTCAGAATAGTGAACCCGCGTGTCGCCAACTCGAAATCCAAATCCTCAACGACAAAGGCGATATGCGGAACGGTTTGGATCAGTTCATGCATCCCGCACTCTTCGTCGAATCTCATCCATTCTGCCCCGAAAGGGCTGGAAGCGAAACCGGAAACGGAGAATTTCAGATGGGGCAAATAGGTTTCTCCCGGCCGTACCTGCCGGGTCGGAATGCCTACATGATGGTATCGCCATCCCCACTCCACCATGCATCGGGCCAGTTCATCGTCTTTCCGGTACTCTTCCATATTCCAAACAATTTACCGGCTACTAATTTACGATTATTTGGAAATAATCGTAAATTAGTAGCCGATTAAAATTCAGCTCTCATGTTCCTTTCCAAATCTTTTTATTTTGCACTTTTCACACTATCGGTCCCGGTAATGTCCAATTCACAGAACAATCCGGTCCAATCCGGCTGCACAGCACCAACCACACAAGTTATCGCCCACCGCGGATATTGGGATACACACGGATCGGCCCAAAATTCGCTCGCTTCCCTCGAAAAAGCGGACGAAATCGGCGCTTACGGTTCGGAATGCGACGTTTACCTCTGCCCGGACGGGGAACTGATGGTTTTCCACGATCCGCACGTCAATGTAAACGGCACGATGCGGGAGATCGAGCGAACCCCTTCGACCGTCCTGCGGCAAGCGGTGCTTGCCAACGGTGAAACGATGCCCACTTTCGCCGCCTACCTCGATAAATTCAAGCAATGTAAACAGACCAAACTGATCATCGAGCTGAAAGCCCAGAAAATAGACAAACGGGAAAGCGAAACGCTGGCCGCCAAGATTGTGGAAATGGTAAAGCGAACTGGCGTAGAAGAGCGGGTCGAATACATCACATTCAACCGCGACGCGATGCTGAAGTTGATCGAGCTGGATCCCGAAGCGAAAGTGGCCTACCTTACCGGCGACCTGTCTCCGGCAGAAGCCAAAGCGGTCGGTTGCACGGGAATCGACTACTCGTTGGACAAAATGAAACAGAACGAACATTGGTTCCGGGAAGCCCGGGAAGCAGGACTCGAAATCAACGTCTGGACCGTAAACAAAGCTGACGACATGCGTTATCTGATCGGTCAAGGTGTCGATTACATCACCACCGATGCGCCAGAACTGCTGCAAAGAATCTTGCGAAACTACCCCATGCAACCCAAACACTAACCGTAAAATCCGACCGATATGAACCTGAGAAAATCGCTTGTCGTCTTACTTTCCCTGTTGGTGTGGACCCTTCCGGAAACCCATGCAACCGGAAAAAAAATCCTTTATATCGGAGATTCCGTGACGGACGGCAACTGGGGCAAAGTGAGCGGCGGCCCGAACCGCAGCCTCACCGACATGAACCACATTTTCGGACACGGTTACATGTTCATCTGTGCCGCCCGCTATATGGCAGACTATCCCGAGGAGGACTACCGGTTCTACAACCGGGGCATCAGCGGCAACCGCGTGGCGGACCTGAAGGCCCGCTGGCAGCAGGATGCGCTGGAGATCGATCCCGACATCCTCTCGGTATTGGTAGGCGTTAACGACCTGCTGGACGTTTACAACAAGACGGACGGCCCGCAGGAAGTCGATACCGCCCGGTTCGAAGCAGACTACCGAGACATCCTCGACCGCTCCCGGGCTCAAAATCCCGAGGTACGGATCGTCCTGGCCGAGCCTTTCATCCTTCCCGTTGGTATGTGGCAGGAACATTATACCCATTGGCGCGCGCAGTGCGACCGCCTGGGCGCCGTCGTAAAAAAGCTGGCCAAAGAATACAACGCCGTATTCCTGCCCTATCAGGGATTATTCGACAAACTCGCACACGACGGCCGGACCCCGAAGTTATCGTACTGGATGTGGGACGGTACGCACCCCACGGCGGCAGGTCACGAAAAGATGGCCGAACTATGGATGCAGAGAGTAGGAAGCAAACTGTAACAATTTCTTCCCTCAGATTTTCAACCTGGGAACAATCTTTCCCGGATAAAATTTGCGGAGCGGGCGGAAAAATAAAACGCAGGGTTCCGGTAAAAAACCGTATCTTGGGAAACCCGTTCCATCCATATGGCTGGATCGTACAAACCGAAACGAAACACCGAACTCTCCCGATAAGCCGAATTTCCGATAAGTTAATTTAAGCTATATATCTATCATGACCATGAAATACCGCCTACGTCTCCTCTGTGCAGGACTTCTCTTTTGCAGCATGCAATCCGCCGCCGCGCAGGAAACCGTACAAACCCTCTCGCCGAACGGCAAACTGGCGATCACAGTTTCGTTGCAGGACGGGGCGCCCCGCTACGAGGTTACTTACCAAGGTAAGCCCGTCGTACTGGAATCGGCACTCGGGATCAACGGCAACGGCGACTGGAGCCGGGGCATGCGTATTGCAGGAGTTACGCGGTCGAGCCGCGACACGCTCTGGACTCCGGTTTACGGGGAGCGCAGCGAAATCCCGGACCGCTACAATCAAAGCGTTATCCGCTTCGCGCACGGTAAACGGGAACCGGGCCTCGAATTAGAGGTGCGCGCCTACGACGAGGGCGCGGCGTTCCGTTATCTGTTCCTCGAAGGAGGCGGTTACCTGCATATTACCGGCGAGGCGACAGAATTCACCCTGCCGGAAGGCACGATGGCCTATTTCGCCCCCTTTGCCCAAGCCGTGCACCAGAAATTGCCGCTGCACGACTGGCCCGGGGAAGCCGACCGTCCGCTGACGCTCGAACTGCCGGGCGGACTCTACGGAGCGCTTGCCGAAGCCGAAGTGGTCGATTACGTCCGCACGAAATTCAAACTTGCCGACGGGAAACCCAACACGCTGGCCTGCTCGATGTACGGCGCCGTCGACGAAATCGCGCCGTTCGCCACGCCGTGGCGGGTGGTAATGGTGGCCGAACAGCCGGGACAGCTGATCGAAAACAACTACCTGCTGCTGAACCTCAACCCGCCCTGTGCAATCGAAAATCCGTGGTGGATCAAGCCGGGCAAGGTGATGCGCGAAGTAACGCTCTCGACCAAAGGGGCCCGGGAGTTGGTTGACTTCGCGGTAAAACGCAACCTGCAATACATCGAATTCGACGCGGGATGGTACGGCCATGAATACGAAAAAATTTCGGATGCTTCTCGCGTGAATGTCGATCCGCGACGGAATCCGAATAACGACCTCGACCTGGAAGAAGTCGTACGTTATGCGAACGGCCGGGGAATCGGCGTATGGGTCTATGTGAACCAACGCGCATTGGCCGCACAGCTCGATACGATCTTGCCGCTTTACCACAAATGGGGCATCAAGGGGGTCAAGTTCGGCTTCGTGCAGGTCGGTTCGCAGATGTGGACGAAATGGATGCACGACGCTGTGAAGAAATGCGCCGAAAACCAACTGATGGTCGACATTCACGACGAATACCGCCCCACCGGCTTCTCGCGCACCTATCCGAACCTGCTCACACAGGAAGGCGTACGGGGCAACGAGGAGATGCCCGACGCGACGAACAACCTGATCCTGCCTTTCACCCGCTATGTAGCGGGACCGGCCGACTATACGATCAGTTACTACTTCCGCAATTTCGACGGCTATAACCCGCAAATGATCGATACGCTCGCGCCGAAAGCGCGGGCGATACATGCCACGTCGGGCCAGCAACTGGCTATGGCGGTGGTGTATTACAGCCCGTTGCAGTTCCTGTACTGGTACGACCGTCCCTCGGACAGCCGCGACGAACCGGAACTGGAATTTTTCGACCGCGTACCGACCGTTTGGGACGAGACGAAAGTGCTGCAAGGGAAGATCGGCGAATACATCACCACGGCCCGGCGCAAAGGAGACGAATGGTTCGTCGGCGTGATGAACGGCCTGCAGCCGCGCACGCTCGACATCCCGTTCAACTTTCTGCCCGCAGGGAAGAAGTACGTGGCGCACATCTACCGCGACGGCACGATGAAAACCCCGACCCGCACCAAAGTCGAAGTGGAGACCCGCACGGTCGATGCAAATACGGTACTTCCGGCGAAACTTTACGGATCGGGAGGACTCGCCATCCGGCTGGAACCGGCCGAACCGGGAAAGCGATAGCATACCCAACAAACATAACCGGCCCGATTTGCAACCAGCTGTACCAACTGCCCGGAATCCATGTCCCGACCCATCATTCGACTGAAAAACGCACTCGCGCGGGATCCCGCACGGCAATTGCACAGGCCCGCCGACTTTTCACTCGAACAAGGCGAACACATCGCACTGATCGGACTAAACGGCAGCGGCAAGACCACGCTGATCGAAATGCTGCTCGGCAGACTCTACCTGGGACAAGGGGAGGTGGCATACTGTTTCCAAGAAGAAGGGCGAGAAGGCACCGAAAGTTCAGAGAAAACAGCCCCAACCGATGCATCGCCAAACCCGGGGAGCATCTATGTTTCGGACAACATCCGTTACATCACCTTCCGCGATGCCTACGGGACGGCCGACAGTGGTTACTATTACCAGCAGCGCTGGAATGCTTCAGACCGCGACAGTGCGCCGTTGGCTTCGGAAATGCTGGGAGCGTCCGGCTGTAAGAGTGACGAACGGGACGCCCTGCTCAACCTGCTCGGAATAGGTCCGCTGCTCGACAAGCGGATCATCCTGCTCTCCAGCGGTGAGCTGCGGCGATTCCAGATCGCGAAAATGTTGCTTGCAGCGCCGAAAGTACTGATCATCGAAAGTCCGTTTATCGGACTGGACGCAACCACACGGAAAAAACTCACGGAACTGCTGGCAGACCTGGCCCGGAGCGGACAGGTACAAATTATCCTATCGGTTTCATCCCCGGACGACATTCCCGCGTTTATCACGCACGTATATTCCCTCGAGAAGGGCGTGTGCGGTCCGAAACAAACGCGAGACGAGTTTTTTGCCGCGGAGCCGTTTTCGACGCGGCGCCGGAAACTGGCCGAAAATTACAGGAATCAACCGCCCCGGCTCCCGGATGGCCGTACAGCCCCGATACCCTGCGAAGAGATGGTGCGGCTGCGAAACATCACGATCCGTTACGGCGGGCGGACCATCCTCAGCGGAGTGGACTGGACGATCCGCCGAGGTGAAAAATGGACGCTCACCGGCGCAAACGGATCGGGCAAATCGACGTTACTGAGCCTGATCTGCGCAGACAACCCGCAGGCTTATTCACAAGACATCGCACTGTTCGGACGGCGGCGCGGTTCGGGCGAAAGCATCTGGGACATCAAACGCCACATCGGCTATGTCTCTCCCGAAATGCACCGCGCCTACCTGAAAAACTTGCCGGCGATCGATATAGCCGCATCCGGCCTGTTCGACTCGATAGGCCTCTACCGAACCCCGAGTGATGAACAGCGGACATTATGCGCCGGATGGCTGGACGCATTCGGAATCGGGCATCTGGGAAACAGACCTTTCATCCGCCTCTCGTCCGGCGAACAACGGATGGTACTGCTTGCACGCGCCTTTGTCAAAGACCCGGACCTGTTGATCCTCGACGAACCGCTGCACGGGCTGGATTGCTGCAACAAAGAGTTGGCGCGGGCCGTAATCGAACATTTCTGCGAACGCCCCGGCAAAACGATGATCTATGTGACCCACTCCGAACACGAACTTCCCGCCTGCGTCACACACCGGATGGAACTGTCCCGGCACGACGCACCGGATTTGTAAGGCCGTCCCGCACATTCATTCTCCTACCGACTCCCTAACAACCGAGAAAAATTGAATCCCATCCATGCAGTACCACTGACATATTCCAGGACCTGCTGAGCCGATATACAAGAGATTTCCAAAAAAATCAAGCCGGACACTATAAAGCCGAAACTCGCTGACCGGTGTTCAGTCTTGGTGGAATACCTCTTCCATCGAGGCCCACCACTCGCCTTCGGCGCGAGTGTCGAGCGGTTGCTGGCACGGTTCGCAGACAGCCCACCAACGCTGTGTCTCGGGATCGGCAGCCATTTTTGCCATATCGGCCGCATAGTCGTCGCCGACATATTCGTAATAACTGAACAAAAATCCGTCTTTGTAATAGATACTGTAATTACGCAGGCCGCATTCGGCAATCATCCTGCGGACACCAGGCCACACCTCGGCATGCAGTTTCTTATACTCTTCCAACTTTTCGGGACGTACCCGGATCACACTGCCGTATCGTTTCATATCGCTATAGTTTTGAATCCCCCGCAACCGGATAGATATCATCGTCAAGCCGTTTTTTCAACTCCTTTACATCGGAAACACCCAAATAAGAAAAATAGACCGGGTAACGCCTCCGGGTCGGGAATGCCGAGCCATGACGCCGGACGGTCCGCCCGCCGCCACTCCAACGTAGCATAAAAAACACTCTATATAATTCATTCACATGAGTTTATCACACATATCGAAATCCGGATAACACCCACATTCCCGAATGTGTAAAAATACAATTTTTCCCGGGAATTCACAGTTCCCGCACCCGTATCTTTCCGCACAGGGGGCATTCATTCCTAAAAGATTGGAAGGTGCGGCAAAAAAATGTATCTTTATCGGGTTCACAAACCCGGACATACATACACGACAACGACCCGCCATGAAGATAAATCCGCGCAAAACCACCTTTTATGCAATCATTGCCGCAACGGTAGTCGCACTCGGAATCATCGTTTACGGACGCGACAGTTTCTATCGACGCGACAGCTGGAAAAACGACTTCGTCAATCCCCCTTCGCGCTTCCGGCCGCAACCTTTCTGGCACCTGAACGGGCACCTGACAACCGAAGGTATCCGCAAACAGGTGCAGGACGCTTACCGCAAAGACGGTTTCGGCGGAGTGGCCATTCTGCCCCTCTCGCCCGAAAAGAGCTGGACGAATGGCGAAATGACACCCGGCACAACGCCCGAATACATGACCGAAGGTTATTTCGAGCGATACGAGGACATTCTCGAATGTTCGGCGGAGCAGGGAACCGAAGTGATCCTGTACGACGACATCAATTTTCCGAGCGGCACGGCCTGGAACCGGATCCGCGATGAGTTTCCGCACCTGACCAAAAAGCAGCTCAGTATGCGCGAACGCGACTTCACGGGGCCTGCAACGGTCACCGAAACGATACCGGTACACGGACAGTTCATGGGAGTAGTGGCAATGAACGTCGAAACGGGCGAGCGCATCGACCTGACCGACCTGGTGCAGGACAGCACGTTGAGGTGGAACGTTCCGCAAGGCAAGTGGAAACTGATGGCTTTTACTCTCGAACTTGCCGGCAGCTCGAAAATCGACTACATGGACACGACGGCTGTGCGCACATTCATTTCACTGACTTACGACCGTTACGCCGAACGTTTCAGCGACTTCTTCGGCAATACCATTACCAAAACTTTTTTCGACGATGTGGGCTGTTATCCCAACCGATGCTGGAACATCGGTATGAGCGAGCTGTTCGAAAAGCGTTACGGCAAAAAAGCCGTGCTTTATTATCCGGCCCTCTGGTACGATATCGGACCGGAAACGCAAGCCGCCCGTGTCGCCTTTTTCGGCCTGCGCGCCGAGCTGATGGGTGAAGGCTTCCCCCGCATGGTGGCCCAGTGGTGCAACGCACACGGACT
The DNA here is from genome assembly GCF_025144995.1 of Alistipes indistinctus YIT 12060. Classification (NCBI taxonomy): domain Bacteria; kingdom Pseudomonadati; phylum Bacteroidota; class Bacteroidia; order Bacteroidales; family Rikenellaceae; genus Alistipes; species Alistipes indistinctus. The sequence continues at coordinate 1,475,151 of NZ_CP102250.1, forward strand.
CGCCAGCATGGGACACCCGCCCGGCAATTACGAACCCACGGCCGTCGACATGTACGGCGACCCGTTCAAATTCTACCGCCACACCCAGGTCCCGCTGATGGATGCGATCCACGGCTATCCGTTCGGCCGGTCGGGTTTCAAACTGATCAGTTCGGCCGCCGAAGCATTCGACCGCCCGGTGACGGCGGCAGAGTGCTACGGCAACTACCCGGCCGATATGGATTCGTTGATGCTCTACCGCCTGGCGATGGAGCTGATGGCACGCGGCGTCAACTTTTTCGTCCCGCACGGGATGTGGTACGACACCGAGCAGGTAAAGATTCCGCCGCTGATCTCGCACGACAGCAAACTGCTGGGCCCGGCGCTGCACCGTTACAGCGACTACGTGGGCCGCTCGGTAGCGCTGCTGGACGGCGGGCGGCGCGTGACCGACATTGCACTGCTTTATCCGATCCATTCGCTCGAAGCCTGGCACGGCTTCATGCCGGGCCGTCCGGATACGGGCAAAGACGTCCCGCCAGAGAATAACTACAACACGCTCAGCGACTGGCTGACGGGAGAACTGCGGCAAGATTTCACGTTCGTACATCCGGAGCTGTTGCAGGGCAACCTCTATTCTGTCCACGACGGACGGCTGGTACTGAACACCCGGCAGACCCGGCAGGAGTACCGCCTGCTGATTTTACCCGCAGGCAAAGTCATCTCCGCCGAAACGCTGAAACGTATCAAAGAGTTTTACGACAAAGGGGGCCGAATATTGGCGACCGGCCAACTACCGGTACAATCGGCCGAATTCGGCCGGGACACCGAAATAACCGCATTGATCGGACAAATCTTCGGTATCGACCCGACCCGGCCGATGCCCGCAAAAGAGACGTCCGCCGCAAACAAACAGGGGGGCCGGGCAATATTCGTGCCTGCCGTTACACGTGAGACGTTGCGTACGGCAATCGCAAGATTAGTTCCGTCGCCCGATGTCCGCATTCCGCTTCTGGCCGATATGAAAGCTCCTGCGGACAGTCTCGGTGGGCCATTGGGCGTCCTTCGCGACCATCCGCTCACACCGGAGATGCTCGGCATGTTCTCCTACATCCACAAGCAAAAGGAGGGACGCGACATCTACCTGTTCGCAAACTCTACCAACCGGCCGGTGGATACCTGGGTCGAAGTGCGCGGCAAACACCGCCTCGACCGATGGGATCCTTACACGGGCGAAATCGTCCCGTGGCCGGAAACCGAAACCGTCACGAATGCCGCCGGGGAGAAATACACCCGCCTGCACCTGACGCTCGATCCGGTACGGTCGGTTTTTGCCGTAAGCAGATAAGACTGTGCCTGTTTCCTGAGACCGGAAATCAGCGTCCTCCAACTCGCTTTTGTCGCTACCAGAGTACGCTTTGCCTCTTTGGGTTGGATACTTTTGTCCGGTATCGGCAATATGCCTACGGCATACGGACAAATCCACGAAGCCGGGGACTACAGAAAAACCCTTCAACAAAAGACACCGGTTCCGGTGGCACCGTTTACCATTTCTATTTCGCCGCAACGGTTTTCAGCAGATAGCGCTCTCCTGCACGAGCCGGGAAGGTTGTCAGGTAATATCCATCCGAAACCGGAGTACTGACAGCCAACCCGGGAACAGTCCGGGAACGACCCGACGCAGCACCCTGCACCGACACCGGAAGGTCCGTCCGGATCGTACAGGTCCCGTCATGGGTAGCCAGCACCGTTGCTCCGGTCAATCTCCCGCCACTCCAATCCATATCGACCACATAGCCGCCACGGCCCCTCAGACCCTTGACTTCACCCGTACCCCACACCGAAGGCAGCGCGGGCAGCAGGTGCAACTCGCCGAGCTGGCTTTGCAACAGCATTTCGGCGACACCGGCCGTCGCACCGAAGTTGCCGTCGATCTGGAAAGGCGGATGGGCGTCGAACAGGTTCGCATAGATTCCGCTACCGCTGTTCTGATGCGTCTGGTAAGTCAGTCCGGTATTGTCGGTAAGCGTCATGGCATTTTTCAACAGCAAGTGCGCATGGTCTCCGTCGAGCAGGCGCGCCCAGAATGCGATCTTCCACGCCCGGCTCCAGCCGGTACCGAAATCCCCGCGTGCCGCAAGCGTGCGGCGGGCTGCATTCGCATAAAGCGTATCGAGCGCAGGTGAAATCGCACGGCCGGGATAGAGCCCGATCAGGTGCGACACATGGCGGTGCTGGTTTGCAGGGTCGTCTTCCAGGTGTTTCCACTCACGCAACTGCCCCCACGAACCGACTGTCAAACCGTTATCGAGCCGCTCCAACTTGCTTTCGAGCTGATCGACGAACGCCTGGTCCGTACCCAAAATGCGACCGGCCCGGACAGTGTTGTTGAACAGGTCCCAGATCAATTGTTGCGCATAAGGAATCCCCGACTCCCACGGTCCGTGTTCGGGCGACCATTCGTTCGGGGCCACCAACTTGCCGTCATCGTCGACGATCAGCCGGTCGAGCCAGAACCGGCAGGCCGACTTCATCACCGGATAGGCCTCCTGTTCAAGATAATCGCGTTGCGGATCGAACAGGTATTTATCCCAGACGTGCATGCAATACCACGCATTGGCCGGGCGGTTCCAGTTCCAGTCCGAATAACCGAAAATATTATTCTGCGTCTTGAGCGCCCAGCCCCCGCAGTCGAGCTCGCCTGCCATCTTTTTCCACGAATCGTGCAGCTGTGATTCATTGTAAATGTAGCGGGTAAACGGCTCGTGGCACTCGGCCAAATTAGTAGGTTCTGCAGGCCAGTAATTCATCTGCACGTTGATATTCGAGTGGATGTCGCTCTGCCAGGGCGGCGTGTTGCTGTCGTTCCACAACCCTTGCAGGTTCGACGGCAGGTCGAGTCCCGGCCGGGACGAAGCGATGGTCAGGTAACGTCCGTACTGGAAATAAAGCACATCGGCCGCCGGATCGTACTCCCCTTTGCTGTAACGAACGAAAAGCTCATCGGTCGGAAGTTCCGGAGTCGTATTGCCGACATTCAGGGAGAGCCGGTTATACAGTGCATGATAATCGTCCAAGTGCGCTTTCCGCAACGCGGCGTATCCTTTGGAACCGGCACGGGCCGCAACGGTACTCACCTTTCCTTTCCAGTCCGACCGTGTCAGGTAGTCCGGCGATTGGGGATCATAATCCGTCCCGGCGCTCAACAACAGCGTCGCGGCATCGGCTCCGGTCAGCGTCAGCGTAGAATCTCCGGCCTGTAGGGTCCCCCCTTCGTTGAGCACGGTCAATTGCGCTTTATACGACAACAGCGTCAGTTTACCTGAGATGGTAATGCTGTTGCCCGTAACCGTCCTCTGCCCGCCGGTATGGGCATCGTCCATCCGGACGGTAAAACCGATCTTACCTTTTTTGTTCGCGGTAAAACGCATCGCGATCACATCGTCCGGATAACTCGCCAGGTACTCGCGCGTATAAGTCACGCCATCCGCCTTATAAACGACCTTGGCCAACGCATCGTCAAGATCCAGCTCCCGGCGGTAATCGACAGGACCCCTGGGATTATTCCCTCCGGCAGCCCCGAAATCAATAAAAATATCGCCGAAATTCTGGTATGCGCCGCGTTCGGTGGTACTGCCGGTCCAGAGCGTTTTGTCGTTGAACTGAATCCGTTCGACGGGCAATCCGCCGAAAATCATCGCGCCGATGCGTCCGTTACCGACAGGCAACGCCTCGGTCATCCAGTTTGTCGCCGGACGGGTATACCACAGTACCTGTCTGACCGGCTGCGGTTTGGCGGCCATAACCGGTTCCGTCCATAACATTGCAGAACATAGGACCAGTGAGGCCCATACTGCCTTTTTTGCGATCGATTCCAATTGTCTCATATAATCTTGTCTGATAATAATTGCTTTTTACCAGCTTCACCGGACATCGTCCCGCACCCCTTCCAAAATACCGACAACAAGGATACCCCGGGCAGTCCGACCACATATTCCGGACACATATCCGGCTGTGAGGGGTGAAATTACGAATTTTTCCCGAAACGCCGCGACCGAACGGCTTTTAAATCCTCCGGCTTTGTCGTACCTTCGTAAACCTAAACCTGAAAAATCCCGAACCATGAGAAAAATTCTTTGGAGTTCACTGCTGTTTTTTTGCGGAACGCTGCTGAATGCCTGTCAGCCCGGCAACCGGCTTCCGGTCGTCGTCATCACCACTTCCGCCGGAGAGATCACCGCGACGATCGACACGGTCCGTGCCCCGATCTCGGGAGCGAATTTCATGAAGTTGGTCGATGCAGGAGCCTACGATACAGGCGCGACATTTTACCGGGTCGTGCGTCCCGACAACCAACCGGACAACGATGTCAAGATCGACGTTATCCAGGGCGGCCTGCGTAACGATTCGTCGGTAGGCAACCTCACACCGATCGCACACGAAACGACCGAAGCGACCGGCCTGAAACACCTGGACGGAACGCTGTCGATGGCACGCAGCGAACCGGGAAGCGCTTCGTCGGAGTTTTTCATCTGCATCGGCGACCAACCCGAACTGGATTTCAACGGCAAGCGCAACCCGGACGGACAGGGCTTCGCCGCATTCGGCCGGGTAACCGAAGGAATGGATGTCGTCCGGCGAATCCAACAGCTGCAGGATTCGATACAAATCCTCACCGAACCGGTCAAGATCGTTTCGATCCGGCGGGTACAATAAATCCGGGAGAATCCGATCCTGAAATTTAAGGAAATCCGGTTCTTAAAACAGAGATATCACAAGGGCGGCAGTGAAGCCGCCCTTGTGATATGCGTCTATCTTTTGATTTACTTTTGGGGAACCGGATCATTTAGAACCGGGCCGCCTTACATCTCCAACGTCACGACATAGTCGATATCGGTCGGAACTTCGCCCAGTCGCAACAGCACGCCGTCCTTATCCTGCGTGAACTTCACTGGAGCTCCGTCCACGAAGCGGGTCGCCTTCTTCACCTTTTTATCGGTAATCGGCAGGAAGAGGCCGTCGTCCTGCAGGTTCAGGATATGCACATAAAGTTTGTTGTCTTTTTGCGTGGTAACACCCCATTCGCGCTGCGGAATGATCCCGCCGCGGGTTCCGTAGACCGTTTCGCCGTAGACCTTCATCCAATCGCCGATCTCGCGGAAGCGCTCGAGTGCAAGCGCAGGTATCTCGCCGTTGGGTTGCGGGCCGATGTTCAGCAACAGGTTCGCGTTATTGCCGGCGGCTTTCACGAGATACTGAATCAACTCCTTGCCCGACTTGTAATTCTGGTCGTTGATCTTATAACCCCACATGCCGTTCATTGTCTGGCAGGTTTCGAGCGGCAGCGTACCGATCTCCGAATCGGGGGAATGTCCGGCGGTGTTCTGTCCGGGCAGGTCGCGCTCGAACATCTGGAAATCCTCGCCATCGAACGGTTTCTGGTGGTGATTGTTACCGATCAGGCAACCCGGCTGGATTTTGTGGATCACCGCATATTGCTTATCCAACTGCCAGTCCTTATCGAAAGGCTTGTCCCACCAGCCGTCGAACCAGATCGCTCCGATCGGGCCATAGTTGGTCAGCAGTTCGGAGAGTTGGTTGTTCATAAAATTCCAATAGTCGCTCCACTGGCCATGTTCGGTACGGCCCGTGTTATGGCCGCAGCGTCCCAGCGGATAATAGTCGGGACGAGTCCAATCCATGTGGGAATAGTAGAAATTAAGCGTAATTCCCTGTTTCTTACACTCGTCGGCCAGCTCTTTGATGATGTCGCGGCCGAAAGGCGTCGCTTTCACGATATTGTAATCCGAATACTTCGTATCGAACATCGAGAAACCGTCGTGATGACGCGACGTGATTGTAATGTATTTTGCGCCGGCATTTTTAATGGCCGACACCCAGGCAGCGGCATCGAATTTCGACGGATAGAATCCGGAAGCGAGTTTCGCATACTCTTTAGCGTCGAGTTTGTTCAGTTCGAGCGCCCATTCGCCGTCACCGAGCATACTGTAGATGCCCCAATGGATGAAGACGCCGAATTTGTCGTCCTGGAACTTTTCACGGTTGCGCAGGTTCTCCTCCGTAGGCACATACTTGTCCTGTGCGGAAGCCTGCAACGAGAAGGCCGCCAGTAGCAGCAACGATACAAAGATTTTTTTCATAACAGAATCGGTCAGTAAGTGATTTGCTCCCAAAGATAGCAAAAATCCGCTCACCTCCTATTTTTCCCCCATTTAAACAAAAACATACTCGTTTAGTGCCTGCAACGCCCGGCTCTTATCGCTGCTCCGCATCACGAGCGCAACGTTGCTGCTACTCTCCCCATAGGAGATCATCCGCACCGGAATATCACGGAGCGCACCGATAATCCTGGCTTCGAAACCGACATTGTGCCACTCCAAGTCTCCCACAACACAAACGATCACCATGTCTTTTTCAACCGTAACCTCTGCGTATTTGCCCAATTCCGCGACAATTTCCTGTAAGCGCTGCGGATCGTCGATCGATACCGAGATATTTACTTCGGAAGTGGTCACCAGATCGACCGGTGTTTTACAGCGTGCGAAAACGCCGAATACTTTGCTGATGAATTTGTAGGCCGGCAGCGACCGTGAAGCCCGGATTTTAATATAAGTGATATTGTCTTTGGCCGCTACGGCTTTAATTTTACCCTTTTCAGCACATTCGGTAATCAGCGTGCCGGGTGCCTCCGGCTGCATCGTATTGAGCAATCGGACCGGAATACGGTGTTTCTCGGCGGGCTGGATACAAAGCGGATGCAGGATTTTCGCGCCGAAATAGGCCAGCCGGGATGCCTCGTCGAAACTGAGCAACCGTACCGGAACCGTATTAGACACTATGCGCGGATCATTGTTGTGCAGTCCGTCGATATCGGTCCATATTTGAATTTCTTCCGCCCTTACTGCCGCTCCGATTAACGATGCCGTATAATCGCTGCCCCCGCGTTGCAGGTTATCGATCTCTCCGGCCGCATTGCGGCAAATATAGCCTTGCGTGATGAACAGGGAGCACTTGCGGTGCTGTCGCAAATATTTGCACAAATTGCGGCGGATGAACCGCCCATCGGGTTCGCCGTTACCGCCCAGCCGCATAAATTCCAATGCCGGCAGCACTACGGACTCTATATTCATCTCTTTCAGGCATAGGTGCATCAATAACGTGGAAAGTAACTCTCCCTGTGCCAATATCACTTTTTCATTCTCGGGTGTATAACCGGCCTGAGGCATTTTCCATAGAGTACGGAAACAATCCGTCATCCCATCCACAGCCAACCGGCGGCAACTCTCCGTACCAAACAGGTCATTGACTGTTTCCACATATTTGAACTCAAGTTGCCCGACCAGTTCACCAAACCGGAAACGGTCACCGTCTTTAAGTGTTCCGGCTATTTCCACCAAGGTGTTGGTTGTCCCCGACATAGCCGACAATACAACGATTTTAGGGGATTTATTCCCGATAAGCCCTGCGACTTTCCGAATCTGGACAGCGGATCCTACCGAAGTGCCGCCGAATTTCATCACTCTCATTTTATATTCTGATTTTAGTAAATTATTTTCCCTTATAACCTCACTTCATTCTTTTTACCCTTCCATTTTGGCAAGGATGATTTGTCAAAATGGGAAACCTCACGGTCCGGATGTGATTGCCCAAGCGGCCATTTCAGCGGAATAACCAATCGCAAAAGCAATATCCAACAGATTAATAATAAAATTATTACCATCTCATCATCGTTTTACAAACCCCATTTTCAGGCCCTATTCCATTGACCGGCATTCCCGGACTCGTTGTATATCACGACAAGCCGGATGCCGGGACTGGCGATTAAACTCCGGAGCTTTTTGCGCGAATTCCATACGCCTTTAGACGAAAATCCGGGTGAAATCGTTATCTTTGAAAGCACTTGTTAAATCCATACTGAAAACCAGACATGAATAAAACTCTCTGCTTATCTCTTTGTCTGCTGGCGGGCGCAGCCACCCTGTCGGCCCAGCAGCGCAGCGCGGTAGACCAGGTCAACCCGATCATCGGCACCAACAAAATGGGACACGTTTTCCCCGGTGCCTGCGTACCGCACGGAATCGTTGCGCTGAGTCCCGACACGGACACCATCCCGCACAACATCGACGGAGTCTACCAGCCGCGCGCATACGAATACTGTGCGGGATACCAGCACAAAGATTCGACGATCGTCGGCTTCAGCCACACCCACTTCAGCGGCACCGGCCACTCCGATCTGGGCGACATCCTGATCATGCCGACCACCGGAGCATTGAAGCTCAACCCGGGCACGGCGACCGATCCGGATGCGGGCTACCGTTCGCGGTTCTCGCATGATACCGAAATCGCCACGCCGGGCTATTACGAAGTGATGCTCGACGACTACGGCGTAAAAGCGCAGTTGACCGCTACCGAGCGCACGGGCGTGCATCGCTACACCTATCCGGCTGACGCCGATACGTCTCGCATCATCCTCGACATGAACCATGCGATCTACAACTACGACGGCAAGGTGCTGTGGGCGAGCGTACAGGTCGTGAACGACTCCACGCTGGTGGGTTACCGCATCACAAACGGCTGGGCACGGGCGAACTACACCTATTTTGCGATGAAGTTCTCGAAGCCTTTCAACAACTACGGCTACATCGACCACAAGAAACCCAAATACATGGGTCATCTGGCCAAATTCAAGCCGAACCGTAATTTCCCCGATATTCAGGGACGCCAGATCGTATGCTACTTCGATTTCGATTTGGGCAACGACCCGACGCTCGATATCAAAGTGGGACTGTCGGCCGTCAGCACCGAAGGGGCAATGAAGAACCTCGAAGCCGAAGCCGGCAACAAAACTTTCGAACAGATCGCCGCCGAAGCTCGTGCAAAATGGGCCAAGGAGCTGAACGTCATCGAAGCCGAAGGCAGCGACGACCAACTGGCGATGCTCTATACGTCGCTTTACCACACACTGATCAACCCGTCGGTTTACATGGACGTGGACGGCCAGTACCGCGGCCTCGACCAGAACATCCACAAGGCCGAAGGCTTTACCAATTACACCATCTTCTCGCTGTGGGATACGTACCGCGCCCTGATGCCCCTCTACAACATCATCAACCGCGAACGCAACACCGACATGGTCGAATCGATGCTGAAGCACTACGAGCAGAGCATCCACCACGCACTGCCGGTATGGTCGCACATGGGCAATGAAAACTTCTGCATGATCGGCTACCACGCCGTTCCTGTACTGGCCGACGCGATCACCAAAGGCATCAAGGTAGACAAGCCGCTCGCACTGGAAGCGATGGTCAGCAGTTCGACCATTCCTTACTACGGCAACCTGAAAGAGTATATGGAACTGGGCTACGTTCCGTTCGACAAAAATCCGACAGGAGCGTCGAACACGCTGGAATATGCATTCGACGACTGGACGATCTACAACACGGCCAAAAATATGGGCAAGACAGAGATCGCCGACACTTACAAAAAACGCGCGCTGAACTACCGCAACACTTTCGACAAGAATCTGGGTCTGGCCCGCGCACGTTACAGCGACGGTACGTGGAAAAAGGATTTCCACCCGCTGGGCACGCACGGCGAAGGCTTCCTCGAAGGTAACTCGTGGAACTATTCGTTCTATGTTCCGCAGGATGTGGAAGGATTGAAGGCCTACATGGGCGGAGACAAGAGGTTTATCCAGAAACTCGATTCGCTCTTTACCATGTATCTGCCCGACGAATTCTTCGCAGAGACCGAAGATGTAACCCGCGAGGGTATTCTGGGGAATTATGTGCACGGCAACGAAGTGAGCCAGCACATTCCGTACCTCTACGCCTGGACTTCTGAACCGTGGAAAACGCAATACTGGGTACGTGAGATCATGAATAAGATGTATCAGAACAACATCGACGGACTGTGCGGCAACGACGACTGCGGTCAAATGTCGGCCTGGTATATTTTCACTGCGATGGGCTTCTATCCCGTGGCCCCCGGCACCGACCAGTATGTAATCGGAGCGCCTTACCTGCCTTACATGAAGGTAAACCTCGGCGACGGCAAGAGCCTTACCATCCGCGCCGATAAAGTAAGCGATAAAAACCGTTATGTACAAAGCGTGACGCTGAACGGCGAGCCGATCAAAACGGCCTACCTGACGCACAACCAGATCATGGGTGGCGGGGAACTGAACTTCGTGATGGGTCCCAAACCGAACAAAAAGCGGACTTTCACGCCCGAACAGCGGCCTTACTCGCTGACACAGGGCGAATAAACGATCCGATTCGATCGGATTCCGCATCAGATCTAACTTCCCGAACCGCTGTCTGCCGGTACCCGAAAAGAGTACCGGCAGATACGGTTCCTGAACGGGAAGATTGTTTATGACGGCACCGGCAAACGGCCTTCCCCGCAAAAAGAAGCGCCCGTCGCAAGCAAACCCTCCTACAACCGAATTATTAACCCTAAAACAACACCCGATGAAAAGATTTTACACCTTAATGCTCGCGGTAGTGGCAATCGCCTCGACGGTCATGCTGAACGGTTGCTGTCAGCAAGAGCAAAAAAGCGCAATGATCGAATTTCCCGAGCCGGCGCGCCCGGCCGGTCAACAAGACGTCTTGGAGTTGAGATGCGATCCGATCGACACGGTACGTATCGCCGTGATCGGATTGGGTATGCGTGGTAGCGGAGCCGTTGAACGCCTGACGCATGTGGACGGCGCGAAGATCGTCGCCCTGTGCGACATCGTGCCGGGTAACGTAGCCAAAGCCCAGGCCACGCTGAATAAAGCCGGTTTCCCGAAAGCCGCAGAATTCAGCGGCGACACCTCTGTATGGAAACAAGCCTGCGAACTGAATAACGTCGATCTGGTCTACATCTGCACCGACTGGAAGATGCACACGCCGATCGCCGTTTATGCAATGGAGCAGGGCAAGCATGCCGTTTCGGAAGTGCCGGCGGCATTGACCCTCGACGAATGCTGGCAGTTGGTCAATACCTCGGAAAAAACCCGCAAGCACTTCATGATGCTCGAAAACTGCTGCTACGACTTCTTCGAGCTGGCTACGCTGAACATGGCCCAACAGGGACTTTTCGGCGAGGTCGTACACACCGAGGGAGCCTACAACCACGACCTGCGCGGGCTGTGCATGAACGATTCGACCGGCTACCACGACATGTGGCGCCTCGAATACAACGCCGCCCACGACGGCAATCCCTATCCGACGCACGGCCTCGGCCCGATCGCCCAGATCATGAACATCCACCGCGGCGACAAGATGGATTACCTCGTATCAATGTCTTCCGACCAGTTCGGGCTGACCGATGCCGCTATCACGAACCACGGCCCGGAGAGCAAATTCGCCAAACGCGACTACAAGCTCGGAGACGTCAACACCACCGTAATCCGTACGGCCAAAGGCAAGACGATCATGGTACAGCACGACGTATCGAATCCGCGTCCGTACAGCCGCATCCATCAAGTGGTAGGCACGAGGGGATTCGCCCAGAAATATCCCATCGAGCAGATCGGGCTCGACTCCGTGGAAGCAGAGGGTCTCGATGCAAAAGCCCTGGCCGACCTGCTGACCCGTTATGAGCACCCGATCTCGAAGGAGTACGGGGAAAAAGCCCGCGCGGTGGGCGGACACGGCGGAATGGATTTCATCATGGACTCGCGCCTGATTTACTGCCTTCGCAACGGCCTTCCGCTGGACCAGGACGTATACGATGCGGCCGAGTGGAGTTCGCTTGTCGCGCTGACCGAAGCTTCGGTTCAGAACGGAAGCGCACCGGTCAAAGTTCCCGATTTCACGCGCGGGGCCTGGGACAAAGTCAAAGGTTTCTCGTTCGCCTATGCGCCGGGAGATGCGAAATAGAAAGTAAAGCGGGAATGTCCATTCATTCCCGAAGCACGATGTGACTAACCCTTGTTTTTTGTACAATTCAAGTATGGAACAAAAACTGAAAATCGCCGGACAATTCGATATCGAGGGAACCGTCTCAGGGATCGCCCCGGTGGGCAACGGCCTGATCAACGACACCTACAGCGTAACGACCGCTGAGACGAACACGCCGGACTATATCCTGCAAAGGATCAACCACCACATTTTCAAAGATGTGGAACTACTCCAGCGCAATATCCAACGCGTGACCGACCATATCCGGGCCAAACTCGAAGCCTCGGGCGAAAGCGACATCGACCGCAAGGCGCTGAAGTTGGTACCGGCGAAAGACGGTAAACTCTACCATTTCGACGGCGAAAACTATTGGCGCATGACGGTGATGATTCCGCGTTCCGTGACCCACGAAACGATGACACCCGCTTTGGCCGAGCAGACCGGAATGGCGTTCGGCAACTTCCAGTCACAGCTTTCGGACCTGCCCGAAGGAGCATTGGGCGAAACGATCCCGAATTTCCACAACATCGAATTCCGGGTTGAGGGCTTCAAAGAGTCGATCGCCCGCGATAGTGCGGGGCGCCTGAAAGACGTGCAAAAACTCGTAGAAGAGATACTCGAACGCGCCGAGGTAATGTGCAAAGCACAGCAGCTTTACCGCGCAGGCAGACTTCCCAAACGGGTTACGCACTGCGACACGAAAGTCAATAATCTGCTCTTCGACGAACAGGGAAAGCCGCTGTGCGTGATCGACCTCGACACGACGATGCCAGGTTTCGTGCTCAGCGATTTCGGCGACTTCATCCGCACCGGAGCGAATACCGGGGCCGAAGACGATCCGGACCTTGACAACGTTTCGGTAAATATGGATATTTTCCGCGCCTTTTCGAAAGGTTATATCCGTAGTGCGGGAAGTTTCCTGACCCCGACCGAACGCGAACTGCTTCCTTTCGGGGCAAAGATGCTGACCTACATGCAGACGGTGCGTTTTCTGACCGATTACCTCGACGGGGACACCTATTACAAAATCAAATTTCCCGAGCATAACCTGCAACGCTCCTATGCCCAGTTCAAACTGTTGCAGAGCATCGAAGCCCACGAACAAGAGATGTCCGATTACATCGCATCCCTGTGATAACATCTGCCTATCCCCGACCAAACCTATCCTTATGGTTCGGTTCCTGGCGGGTATACAGTTTCAAAAACACAGAAAAGGTCGCCCAAACGGGCGACCTTTTTCATTTAGGCTTACGTTTACTTTTTTATACTCATTATACACCCCCGGAAGAAAGAATCATCCACCCCTGCCTCGCTGGATGATCACCGAAAGCCTCTCCGCCCGGTCTACGGTACGACGTCTCAGCTCACCGCGCTTTCCGGGACGGGATTAATCCATCTTTCTATAGCCTGCTTCAGGTCCGCGATCGCATAAGGCTTCGAGACGATCGCATTACAGCCCGCGGCCAATGCCTGCTCCTTATCGGTATAATACGCATGCGCCGTCACGGCGATAATCGGAATGTCCGGCGAAATACTGCGGATACGTTCGGTCGCTTCGATGCCGTTCATCTCCGGCATCTTGATATCCATCAGGATCAGGTCGGGCCGCTCGCGCACGAAACTGTGGAGCGCTTCGCGGCCGTTGGTCACCCAACGCAGCGTATACTCTTTTTTCAGCAGGGCCGCCAGCAGGCGGTAATTGGCTTCGACATCTTCCGCCACCAAGATCACCTTCCGCTTCCTGTCGGGATGCTTCTGAACCGACGCGGCAACCGGTTGCTGCAGTTCTGCAACCTCAAGTTCGGCATCGGCGCGATAAGGCAGACAGAACGAGAAAGTACTGCCTACACCCAACTGCGACTGGACATCGATATATCCCCCAAGGCGTTCGGCTATACTCTGGCAGATGGAGAGTCCCAGGCCGGTACCCTGCACAAAATCGTTCAGCTTCTCGAAACGATTGAAAATCAAAGGTATCTTATTCTCAGGCATGCCGCAGCCCGTGTCGCTGACAAACAGGTCGAGCCAACCGTCCCGTTGCACGGCACCCAGCGTAATACATCCATGCTGGGTATTCTTAATGGCATTGGACAAAAAATTGAACAACACCTGAGTCAACCGGTTGCGGTCAGTCAAAATCCAGACCGGCCGTGCAGGCGCAACGATTTTCAGTTCAACCCCGACCGTCATTTTCAAGCTGTGCACCTTGCCCACCTCGTCGAGCAGCCCGGTCACCTCGACCGGTTGGAAATGGTTCTCGGATTTGCCCGACTCGATCCGGGAAAGGTCGAGAATATCGTTGACCAGTTGCAATAACAGATTACTGTTGCTGCGAATGATTTCCTGATACTCCTCCTGTTCTTCCCCGCAATCGCCTGCGGCGATCAACTCCGAAAAACCGACGATCGCATTGAGCGGCGTACGGATCTCATGGCTCATCGTAGCCAAAAAGACAGATTTCATCCGGTCGGACTCCTCGGCGCGGGCCTTCGCTTCGATCAGCTCTTTCGACCACCGGACGCGGTCGCCGATATCATGGATCAGTGCCAGGACTTTGTTCTTCTCATACGGGGCGATACGCGCCTGAAAATAGTGCCGCCCGCTCTCGACATCGAGCGGATATTCGATCTCACGAATCTTCCCGTCCGCGAGACACTCCCGGATATTACGCACGAACAGGTCACTCACCTCGGCCGAATAGATCGTGCGACCGTCGGCACCGATCAACTCTTCCACAGGATGCAGCAACACCGTACCGGAAGCCATCAGTACATCGGTAATGAAAAACCGGTCGTCCATGATGAAGATAAACTCGGGCAGCGCTTCGATCACTTTGCGGTTACGCTCTTCGAGCGCACGGATACGGGCTTCTCCCTCGCACCGGGCCGTTATGTTACCGGTATAAGCGACCAGTTTCTGCGGGCGCCCTTCCTCATCAGACTGATAGGAGAAAAAATTATCTTCGAGCCAAATTACTTGTCCCTTGTTCCCGACACACCGCACCCGGATACAGGCATTTTTCGTATCGGACGCCAACATCCGGCCGAAAGCCTCGCGGTAGTTAGACACATCATCCGGATGTGCGAACCGATAGAAATCATCTATATCGGAAAACTCGACGCCTGCCTCGGTAAGGCCCAATATGCGAAAATAATCCTCATCGAAACTACAGACACCGGTCCGGATATCATATTCCCACAGGGCAACCTTGTGCGCAGCCAGTACGGAAACGATTTTCTGATGCCGGTCATCTATTCCCTGCTTGTTCTCCTGGGAGGGCACCGTGTCTGATTTGCCTTTCATCGATTGTAAATTGGATCGCAGTTTAAAGTAAAAGTACAAATATTCGGATTGCAAGGCACTTTTCCAACAACCATTTTTGTCACTTTTTTTAAAGAAGTGTCAAAAAAACCGTTATTTTCCATCTTTAAGTCTGCTTTACCGAGGTAACATTCCTCATTTTTATCCGCCTCCGCAAAACAGAAATCCTTATTCCGGTTGTATTTCAGCACCATAATACGAACTGTTCTGACAATCCGGCCGGAAAGTAATGTAAATTTATTAATCCCCGATTAACTTAAATCTCCATTTAAAGTCCTACTTTTGCGACATTATATAGAATGTTTAATCAACCAAACCAATCCCGTATGAAGCAATTCGTCTCTTTCATGCTTTGCCTGCTGGCATTCTCTGCCGCCTCGGCACAGGTCACCACCTCGAGCATGAGCGGACATGTGCAAGATGAACAGGGTGCCCCCGTAATCGGCGCACTGGTCCTGGCCACACACACTCCCTCAGGCACCGAGTATTCCGCCATTGTGGACGGTACCGGCAATTACCGCATTATGAACATGCGTTCGGGCGGTCCCTATTCGGTGAAAATTTCGATGCTCGGCTTCCAGACCGTACTCAATGAAGGTATCAATATCGCATTGGGTGACAACTATGTACTCGACGTCACGCTGCCCATCGAATCGACCGACCTGGACGAAGTGGTGGTCACCGGCACACGCAGTTCGATCCTCAATTCCGACCGTGCCGGCGTAGCGACGAACATCAACAACCGCCAGCTTAACGTGCTGCCGACCGTCAGCCGTTCGATTTCGGACTTTACGCGCCTGACGCCGCAGGCCGGAAACAGCGGTTCTTTCGGGGGCCGGGACACCCGTTACAACAACGTTTCGATCGACGGTGCGGCCTTCGCACAGCGCTTCGGCCTGAGTACGTCGAACAACTACCCGGGCGGCGACGCGCAACCGATTTCACTGGATGCTATCCAAGAAATTTCAGTCAACCTGACCCCGTTCGACATTCGCCAGTCGAATTTCACCGGTGCGAACATCAACGCCGTCACCAAATCGGGCGATAACTCATACCATGCAACGGCCTATACGTTCCAGCGCTTCAAATCGATGACCGGCGACCGGGTGCAGGATGCCACCGTCGCCAATGCCAAGACCACCTCACGCCAAACCTACGGTGCCAGCGTCGGCGGCCCGATTATCAAAAACAAGCTCTTCTTCTTCATCAACGGCGAGCTCGAATACAAATCGTTCCTCGGAAACCAATGGCAGCCGAGCACGGACGGTGTCGGAAGCGCCGAAAACAAGATATCACAGACCACCATCGCCGATCTGGAAAAGGTATCTGATTATCTACAAAAAACATACGGTTATAATCCCGGCGCATACCAGAATTTCGGCAACTCAGCTGCGGACAACTACAAAATCATGGCCCGCATCGACTGGAACATCAGCAAGAACCACAAGCTGATGGTGCGCTACAACGATGTCAAATCCCAGGACGACAACCTCGTGAGCGGAGCTTCCACCCCGGGCGGCGTCCGTCTGAACAACGCAGGCCGAAACAGCATCAACTCCATCTCGTTCGCCAATACCGGTTACAAGCAGGAAAACCGCGTGCGTTCGATCACGGCCGAGTTGAACAGCGTTTTCAGCCCGAAGGTCTCGAACAAGCTGCTCGCTTCGTTCACGAACATCAACGACACCCGTAAAACGGACGGAGACCTTTTTCCATTCGTCGACATCATGCGTCTGGGCAGCGACGGTAAAACCTATGAAGGTTACATGTCGTTCGGCACAGAAATCTTCTCGTTCAACAACGGCGTACTGAACAATACCTTCAACATCACCGACAATGTGACCATCGGTTTGGGACAGCACACGCTCACCGCCGGACTGTCTTACGAAAACCAACATTTCAGCAACGGTTACATGCGCGAGGGAACCACTTACTACGCCTACAATTCGGTGGACGACTTCATCAACAACGCGAAACCGGCCGCATTCGCCTACCAGCTCGGATACCCCGGCAATGAGGATGCGCGCACGAAACTCACCTTCGGGCTGGCCAGTGTTTACGTCCAAGACGAATGGAGGGTCAATCCTAAACTGCGCCTGACCGCGGGTCTGCGCCTCGAAGTTCCGATCTTCTACACGAAACTCCAGGGGCCGACTTCCACGTCGATTAACGGTGTACAAACTCCACTGAGCGAAATTCCTTTCGAGAACGGGCAAACCGTCAACCTGAGCCAATGGCCCAAGAGCAAACCGCTTTTCTCGCCGCGTGTAGGCTTCAACTGGGACATTACGGGCGACCGCTCGATCCAGCTGCGCGGAGGAACGGGCATCTTTACCGGGCTGCTGCCGTTCGTCTGGTTCACGAACCAACCGGGAAGCGCCGGATTCGTACAGAGCCCCGAAGTGGTACTCACCGGTGGCGGAGTGCCCAACGATCTGCGTTTCAACCCGAATTACCGCGACCAGGTATTCAACAATCCGGCTATTTTCCCGAATCCGCCCAAGGCGGGAGAAACACCCTCCGGCTCAAACTTCGCCAAAGTGAACGAGAATTTCAAACTCCCGCAATTGTGGCGCACGAGCGTCGCCGCAGATTTCCGCCTGCCATGGGAGATGGTGCTGACTCTCGAAGCGATGTACTCGAAGGATATCAACGCCGTAACGCAGCGAAACATCAACCTGCCCGATCCGGTCGGCAATTTCACCGGCGTAGACGACCGTCCCAGATGGAATTCGGGCAAACTGAACAAGGACGTCAGCTCGATGATGGTGCTGACCAATACGAACAAAGGACACCAGGCTTCGCTGACGGTACAGCTGACCAAGCAATTTTCGAACGGTCTGTCCGGTATGATCGCCTACACCTACAACAATGCGAAAGACCTCACTGCCAATCCGGGCAGTGTCGCCCTGTCGGCCTGGAGATCCAGCGCCTCGGTGGGCAGCCTGAACGATCCGGGAGTCAGCTATTCGGCCTTCTCAATGCCGCACCGTGTAAACGGCTATATCTCCTATTCGGTAGACTGGGCCAAGAACCACCTGCGTTCGACCTTCACGCTTTACTATAGCGGCACGAACCAGGGACGCCTGAGCTACGTTTTCTCGAACGACATGAACGGCGACACCTTCGGTCAGGACCTGATTTTCATTCCGCGTCCCGACCAGACCAACTTCGTCGATGTGAAAAACAAAGAGACCGGGAAAGTGACCTATTCCGCCGCCGAGCAACAGCGCGATTACGAAGCTTTCCTGAACGGCAATTCGTACCTGAAGAAGCGTCAGGGTCAATATGCCGAACGTTACGGAGACGTACAGCCCTGGATCAACCAGTTCGACTTCAAGTTCATGCAGGACATCGCCTCGAATTTCGGCTCGAACAACCGCTATTCGCTGCAGTTCAGCGTCGACATTCTCAACGTGGGCAACCTGCTGAACAAAAACTGGGGCGTTTACTACACCAACGGGATGCAGAGCTACGAAAATTTCCGACTCTTTACTTACACCGGACAAAATGCGGCCGGTGCCGCCCAATACACCCTCAATGCCAGCAACAGCGACAATTTCAAGAAAAACTCGAAATGGGTAGGCCAGAACTCCACAGCCAGCACGTGGGGCATTCTCTTCGGCCTGCGATTGAGCTTCTAACTGCCGCGGGACTTTCTCTCCGGACAAGAAACCCAATACCCTATGCACGAAGATCGTCGTGCTGTGCCATACAGAAAAACGGTTCTTTCGGGGAACCGTTTTTTTTTATACTTTTACACATGCACAAATGCCCGGATTCCAACTTGTCCGGCCAAAAACACGCGCCATGAGTGCCCCAACGATCACTACGCCAGGATCACGCTCCTCGGTCAGACTTTCGCTGATTATCGCCACCTACAACCGGGCCGACTATCTGCCCCGCACACTGAACAGCCTCACCAACCAAAGCCTCGGTTCCGAACTGTTCGAGATCATCGTGGTCAACAACAACTCGACGGACCACACTGCGGAAGTATGCCGCTCCTTTGCAGAAGCTCAGCCGGAACTCAACTTTACGATGGTAACCGAAATCCGCCAGGGACTTTCCCATGCCCGCAACTGCGGAATAAACCACGCGAAAGGGGACTATTTCGCCATCATCGACGACGATGAACTGGTCAACCGGGATTTCCTCAAAAGTTACTACGACTTTTTCGGGATGTATCCGACCGCAGCGGCCTGCGGCGGCGTGGTCACACCGCTGTACGAATTCCCGGTACCGGCATGGCTCAGCCGTTATGCCGAACGGCCGATCGCCGGAACATTCTATTATGGGGAAAAGATCGTTCCCTTTCCGAAACACACCTATCCCGGCGGCGGGAATATGGGTATCCGGCGCACGGCCATCGAACGTTACGGGATGTTCAATCCGGAACTGGGGCGGACAGGCAACTCTCCGATGGGCGGCGAGGAGAAGGACCTGTTCGCTCGGCTGCGGGCCGGAGGGGAAGAGATCTACTATGTGCCGGGTGCAATCATCTATCACATCATCCCGGAACAAAAGCTGACGCCCGAATATTTCGACCGGCTCACCCGCATGATCGGTAAAAGCGAACGGGTCCGCACCCGGAACCTCGGAACTGCCACCTACCTGAAACGGCTTTTCAGCGAAGGGATCAAATGGGGCGGAACATTCGTCCTCGCCCTCGGTTATACGGTGCAGGGCGAACCGATCAAGGGCCGTTACCTGATCAAAATGCGCTGGAATATCTCGCGGGGGCTGTTGGGCCTAATCCGGTAGTAGCGCCTACCCGAGCAACCCTTTTTTCGACACCAGCCAGGTCACCCGTTTGTAGGAATCGAGCAACGGGCGGCGCCACATCACCGGCAAGCGGTTCAGGATACGCAACTTCCACCATCCGAGCCGGTAATGTCGGTTATAACTGTACCTTCGTTCGACCTCAAGCGCAGCATCCGTATAACCGTATACACTGTGGACCAAAGCCTTGCCAATCTCGCAGCGTGCGATATACTCGTTGCAGTCCGGCGTCCCGGGATCGTAAAATTCCCAAAACGAATAAGGAGTCCGCTCCATCTTGTAGTTCTGCGCGGAACGGTTCTGCGCCATCAGGTTGAACTCCGAAAAGCGCTGCGGCGAATAGCAGACCGGATAGGTCCGTGCGATCTTCGTCCATACGTACTGATCCTCCCCCAATTTCATCCCTTCGGGAAAACCGCCGAGCCGTTCAAATACGGCGCGGGGAATCGTCACGCTGGAAGTCTGGGTCAGGTTGACCCGCATCGCCGTGCGGAAATAGTTACCGACTATCCCCTCCTGCATAACTGTCTCGTTCGGAAAAACGCCTTCCGGGCGGTGTACTTCGAAACCCATGCTGTACAATCCGCAGCCGGGATAACGTCCGATCAGCGCCGCTACCCGTTCCAGATATTCCGGCTTCCAGTAGTCGTCGGCATCGAGCAACGCGATGTAATCGCCCTTCGCCTCGGCAATGCCCCGGTTGCGGGCCGCCGATACGCCGCCGTTCGGTTGCCGGATCAGGCGCACGCCGGGCAGGTCCAACCCTTCGACCACCCGGGCGCTATCATCGGTCGAACCGTCATCCACCACGATCACTTCCAGCGGCGTATAGGTTTGCGCCGCAACGCCTCCGAGCGTGCGGGCAATTTCCCGCCCTTTATTATACAAGGGAATAACTACCGAAAATGTAATATCCATAACTGATCGTTTTCTTACGGATCAAGCGCTGAGGAGATCACTTGACCCAATGAATCTCCTCGATTGCCCTGACCGTATGCACTCCTACAACGGCATTCCCGGCATATCCGGGCAACTACGGATAATCCGCATTCGCATTTCTGCCGCCAGGCAAATCACTGTACCGGTTTCCGACCGGCAGGCCTCTCCGACGAAATCTCATCGAGCGTAACGGCCACTTGCCGTTGTAGCTCTTTGACCCGGCTACCGATCCGCTCGCAGCGTTCCCTGTATTCCGCAAGTACCTGATCTACCCGGTCGCATACCAGAGCGACGATCCGGCGACTGTGCCACAGAGCATTGTCGTCGGCTTCGATCACCAGATCGTCCTGTCCGAGACTGCCACCGATCACACCGCGGAATTTCGTACTGTACGAGAGGCAAACCGCCGGACGCCCCATCTGGAACGTAGAGACCGCCGCATGCATGCGTCCCGTCACGGTAAAAAGACCGTTTCCGAGCACGAACCGCGCCCGGGTTTGGAAAATCTTATCCATGACCGGCACCGTCCGCTCTTTCAACGCCCCCGGTAACCGGTCGTATAATTTTCGAACGTACTCCGTCTCATCACCGTAACGGCCGAACGTATGCGCCAACAGGACGATTTTTTTGTCCGCGAGCGCCTCCTTTTGTGCAAGAGAACCGATGATATCCCGATAGCAATCCAGGTAGTCCGCCGCATCTTGACAGTAGTACTTACCCCCGCGCTGTCCCGCCGATACGACCACCGTGAAATAACCGTCGCGTTCTAACCCATACCGCTCCAATACCGCGCTTTCGATCGTACGATCCCCCTGTAAAGGCAGGTCGGCAAAAGCGAGATCGGCACTCAGCGACGCATTCACCCGGAAATTGTCGCGCAGATAATCCACGCTGACCCGGTCGCGGGCATATACCTCAAGGCGCGGCATCAGGTAACGCACCGCCAACTGGTTATAGAGCGTCGAGAAAGGACCGAGTGTCTGTCCGAGCAGGATCACGCGGGTCAGGAACGAAGATTCCCACTTTTTGAACAGGTTGACGCAGGGGTCGATTTTCGAGTAATATTCCGAAATATCGTCCCCTCCCAATACGATCAGCCGGTCGAAGCCTCGCCCCTCCGGCGAAAAGAAAAGATGGAACAGGCGGTGCAAACGCCTTCCCCAGATATTCGTGATCGAAGCCGTATAGTAATCGGCCGGTTCATGGCGGTACAGCCGGACATCGCCCCGTAACTCGCGCCGGACAGCCTCGAGTGTCGCAGCATCGGCAAAATCGCAATGAAATTCCACCTCTGCGGTACCATAACGATCGGCAAGCGCCTGCACGGTCACCAGCCCCATCATACCGGTCCCGTAATTATCGAGACTTTGGAAATGTTCGATCAGAATGCGTTTCATAAAAAGCTGCTATATGTTTGAACACGATCACCGCAATCCGGCCCGGAGTGTGATGATCTGTTTTCATGCAATGCCGTTTCGTTGACGTAGCTCCCGGTACAAGGATTCCCACCTCAACTGTCGTCTACCTCTTCCGCCATCCTCCTCACGGCAGGTAAGTCTACCGCACCAATCCGATGCGACGTAACCCGCCCCGGAGTTTGCGGCGCATACGTTCGCGCAGCGTGCGCCGGGTCAGGCGGGAGATCAAGGCGGGCAGATCTTCCGCATGTTCGAACTCTGCAAAAAAACGGGCCCGGTTCCGGTGCGGCCTGACCGAACGCATCAGGCACGGATTGCCGGGCAATGCCTCTTGAAGCGGCGTTTCGATCGTTTTCAACGACACCGAAAGAGCGGCAAACGCCCTGCGCCCCCGATCGCTCAGCGGAATAACCAGGGACGTGCCCTTGTTGTCATTCATCTCCGGATGATGCTCCTCCACTCCCCAATAGTCGGCAATGGTCAAATCGCTCCCGGCCGCCAACCGGCGCGCCGGACATTCGTGACAAGACGGCCGAAGGTAGAGGTTATGCAAAAAACCGCGCATGAACATCTCATGGGTGAAGGGTACCGCCAATCGCAATTGCTGTGACTCGCCTCCGTTCGTACGGACATATTCCGACACGATGCAATAACGTCCCCAGCCGCGCTCCTCCTTGTTCCGAAATTCCAGGTGCGCAAGCCGGTAGGGTTCGGTCGCAGGTTGTGCTTCCGCATTGACGCGCCGGGTTTGCTGAGCGAAATACTGTGCGTACACTTTCGGCGAGGGAACGCCGTGGCACAGCACATCGACCGCCAGCAAATTCGCATACGGGCGCCCGAGGAACCGCTTCAACCCCGCAATTTGGCATGACGTGCCGACGAACAGCACCTCCCGTCCCGCTTTAAGCAGCGATTCCGCCCGGCGAAAACTGCCTTCGATCCGGCTCTGCGTATATTTCGATCCGCGTAAGGTCCCGAGCCCGGCAATCTCTTCGACACTATCGTGTACCACTGAAAAATCATGGTCGAACCGGGCGCCGAACACGACACCGCCTTTGTCGAGCACCTCCCCGGACAACAGCGAAAACACTCCGCCCGACGAGCTGGCCATCCGCACCGGTTCATCCCTGTTGCAACAGGCATAGGCCCGCACAGAAGCCGGTTCGGGTGCGCCGTAACGGTGCAGCACCGGACATACCTTCTCGCATAAGCCGCACTCGATGCAGAGGCTTGCATCCACTACCGGATAGAGAAACCCTTCGGCATCGGGCTGCATCGAAATACACCGTTTCGGACATTTTTCCGCGCAGGCCGTGCAGCCGCAACACTCCTCGGGTCGTTTGATCTGAATCATTTTACTCGACTGTTCATCATATTATGCCGCACAAACCGGCTGCAGAAACAAAGGCTATCCCGATCGTCTCCCCGGCTGTGCGGTTTACTCGGTCACTCCTGCACCAAAAGGTTACATCCCCGAATTTCGCTACCCGATATGCGCCCCTGAATACGAAAACTACCATCCGTATAAAGTGTCCCCAGATCCTGCGTCTGCACAAAGCTGCAGGAATAGAGGTTTGCCAGGTCGATCAGGTTCACGCCGCCCGTAGACCCGACAGGCAGGCGCCCGAACGGATCGTGCAGGTCCCGCACGATCACCTTCATCCACGGCGGCGTGCGAAAAAGCCCCTCCCCGGACGAATAGGCTTGCGACATCAGTTCTGCCATTCCGTATTCGGAATGCACCGAAGGCACGCTGAACGCATCGCACAGCAGGCGATGGAACTCTTCACGCGGCAACTCCTCCCGGTGTCCCTTCATTCCCCCGGTCTCCATGACAATCGTGCCGTACAACGGTCCCGGCCGTTCTTCGGCCAGATCCCACAACGCATAACTGACACCAAGCAGGATTTTCGGACCGGAATGCGCCGCCATATCCCGTAACAGTTCCTCGTGGTCATGAAGATAGAAACCACCCCCACCTTTGCGGATCAACGCATCGACCATGTAGACCAGCGATGAACCTTCACGCTCCAGATAATTCGGCAGTAACGCGAAGACCGCCGTCTTCTGGACCGGGCCGTAAAACAGTTCGAAGGCGCGGGTAAACGCCTCTTCATAAATAGCGAGGTCGGCGACATAATGCCGTGAAGGAATTTGCCCGGTCGTACTGCTGCTCGTAAACACTTGCTGCGGAGGCAAAGAACCACTGTATACACGATGGCTCTTGAACAGTTCGATCGGCAGGAACGGAATCTGCTCCACAGTTTCCACTCCGGCAGGGTCGATACCCAAAAGTTCGAGATATTCCCGATAGGGTGTACAGGCCTCGGCCTGAAAACGAAACACCTCCAGTGCGGCCTGATCGAAGTCCGCACCGGAGGCGATGGAAAATATCTTACGCGTATCAAACATGGCAATGGGTCAGCAGAGTATCCGGTCAAACAGCAATATTATACAAACAGGCATAAAAATGTGCGGGGCCCTCACTCTTTTTTATGATGCTATTTCACCATCCGTTCTGTTGCGACACAGATTCTATTGCAGGCACTGAATGTCCAGCAGATAACGTTCGCAGTCGAGCGCCGCCATACATCCCGATCCCGCAGCCGTAATGGCCTGGCGATACCGCGGATCCTGCACGTCTCCGGCTGCGAAAACCCCCTTTACGCTGGTCTGGGAACTACCCGGAACCGTCTTGATATATCCCTCTTTGTCCAGTTCCAGCTGGCCTTCGAAGAGCTGCGTATTGGGATGGTGCCCGATACCGAGAAAGAAACCGAATGCATCGATCACCTTCTCTTCACCGCCGGTGTGGCGCACCAACGCGCCGGTCACCCCGTTCTCGTCGCCGAGTACCTCGACGGTCGTATAGCCGAACAACACTTCGATATTGGGAGTCTTCATCACGCGTTCCTGCATCGCCTTCGAAGCACGCAGGTAGTCTTTGCGTACCACCATATACACTTTGTTGCACAGCGTCGCCAGATAGGTCGCCTCTTCACAGGCGGTATCGCCGCCGCCGACTACGATGACATCCTTTTTGCGGTAGAAAAAACCGTCGCAGGTCGCGCAGGCCGAAACACCCATGCCCTTGTAACGCTGTTCCGAAGCGAGACCGAGATACTTAGCCGTCGCACCGGTGGAGATAATCAGCGCATCGGTTTCGATCTCCCGCCTACCGTCGGCAACCACCTTAAACGGCCGTACCGAAAGATCCACGCTCGTGATAATGCCGAAACGCACATCGGCGCCGAAACGCTGGGCCTGCTTCTTCAGGTCTTCCATCATAGCCGTACCGCTGATCCCCTCCGGATAACCGGGAAAGTTCTCGATATCGGTAGTCGAGGTGAGCTGGCCTCCGGGTTCGGTCCCTTCGTATAGGATCGGGTTGAGGTTCGCGCGGGAAGCGTATATGGCGGCCGTATAGCCTGCGGGGCCGCTGCCGATAATCAGGCATCGGGTTTTTTCTGTATCCATAATCGATTGCATATTTAATCCTTACTTATTGAACAAAGATAGTTTTTATTTTCATATCCTCACAGTTCCCTGCACCGTCCGACACCACAAGAAAAGCGGGTGAACGGGCGTCTTTTCGCAAAAAATCGCTACTTTTAGCTGCCGAATCTAAAGTCAAAATACGATGCTGCCGTTGAGAACATTATCCTATACCTTAACAATACTTTTGCTGTCAAGCTGTTCCGTCACAAAATCCCTGTACAAGGACAAAGAGGTCAGCCGGTACAATCCGAACGTTTCTTCGGCCAGCAAGAACTATTCCAAGCCCGCAGGAGAAGACACGTCGGACAAAGAGGCCAAGGCCTCCGGAAAACAACAGCAGCCGGTTAGCGATTCGCTACCCGAGACCGAAACGCCCAAGAAGTTGCCTTATCGCTACCCGCTGCCCCGGATGACTTTCGGCGAAACGGAGAGCGCTAACGTCCGCATCCCGATGAGCCTGAACAATCCGTTCCCACCTTCCGGCGAACTGGAAATTCCGCTCGCAGAACTCGAAAGCGATTTCTGCTATCCCTATCCGGGTAAACAGATTTCCGGATTCGGCTACCGGGGCCGGTCGATGCACACCGGAGTGGACATCAAAGCCGTTCCGAACGATACGATCCGTGCCGCTTTCTCCGGTGTGGTACGAATGTCCAAACCGTACAGCGGGTATGGCAATATCATTGTGATTCGCCACTATAACGGCATGGAAACCGCCTATGCGCACAACTCGCGCAACCTCGTCACGGTCAACGATGTGGTGAAAGCGGGCGATCCGATCGCGCTGGCGGGCCGCACCGGGCGGGCTACCACCGAACACCTGCATTTCGAGTTCCGCGTGGCGAACCAGGCCCTGAACCCGAGCCTGCTGCTCGACACCGAAAACCAACGCCTGCACACGAACACGCTCTACCTCTACAACCGGGGCGGCAACGTCAAAGCGGCGACCCGGCCGTTGAGCACCTCCGATGCTCTTTCGGAAGAGACGGTGGCGGATGACGAATCGGCCCTCGTGGCGAACGGAGGCTCGACCGGCGACGTGT
This sequence comes from Alistipes indistinctus YIT 12060, assembly GCF_025144995.1. Taxonomy (NCBI): domain Bacteria; kingdom Pseudomonadati; phylum Bacteroidota; class Bacteroidia; order Bacteroidales; family Rikenellaceae; genus Alistipes; species Alistipes indistinctus. The sequence goes on from NZ_CP102250.1 coordinate 1,502,046, forward strand.
CCGATACCCAGCGCTCCGCTGCGACTTCAGGCTCTTCGTCTAACAACGGTTCAAAAGCGGTTTACCATACGATCAAAAGCGGCGATACGCTCTCGAAGCTGGCACGTACTTATTCCACTTCGGTGTCGAAAATCTGCCAATTGAACCACATCAAGCCAACCACGATCCTGCGGCTCAAACAGCGGCTCCGGGTCAAATAACCGCAACGGAGACCGGACTGCGATCGCACAGAACCGTTGAAACCAATAAAAAGGAAACGTCCGTCCCGAATCGCCCAAATCCTAACCGAATGAAGCTCGTCGAATTTATTATCGCCTCGTCGCTGCTGACGCTGATCCCGGGACCGGATATTTTGTTTGTGCTGACACAAAGCATTTTGCATGGGAAACGTGCCGGTATTTCAGTGGCACTCGGCCTCTGCTCCGGGCTCTTTTTCCACACCGCGGCGGCAGCGCTCGGACTCTCGCTGATTATCGCTTCGTCCCCGGCTCTGTTCGCAGGGATCAAATACGCGGGCATTTGCTATCTGCTGTGGATGGGTTACGCGTCGTTACGCGCCTACCGAAAAACGGCCCGGGGGAAAGTACCTTCACCGGGCAACATAGCTATCGAACAGCCGCAACCCTTTCCAGCAGCTTGTGCCGGGCAAACGGAAACCATTACGACCGACCCGGCGGCATCCGGCATTGCCCCTGCTCCGGACGGCGCTCCCCAGACGCCTGAGAATAATTCTTTTCGCCGGCTTTACCGGATCGGTATCACGATGAACCTGCTGAACCCGAAAGTGATCCTGTTTTTCCTCGCCTTCTTCCCGCAGTTCATCAGCCGGGAGAGTCTGACGCCGAAAACGGATACACTGCTGCTGGGCCTGACATTCGCTGCGGTGGCCGTCGTAATCTTCACCACGGTGGCATTGGTCGCCGACTACCTGGCCGCAAAATTTTCAATCGAACAGATCCCGCCACGCATACTCGCCTGGATCCAGGCAGCGGTCTACTGGCTGATCGCCGTGCTGTTCGTCTGCTCCTGAGGGTAGCACCGTCAACCTTCTATTCCACGACGTACCGGATATAACCTCATTTCGGAAATCGCTCCTCGGCACCTCCGGGCCAAAAGGCAAAACACGCTACGGATCAGCTTTCGCAGCCGCGGAAAGTAAAATATTTCTGCATCAGGTAGCTGTACCCGATAATCAGCAGGGAGGTAACCGCCTGAGACGGTGTCGGATACAGGTGCACCGCCTCGACAAAAAATTTCAGCAGCAGGTAATTCAGCAACACCGACCCCAGTACGCTGATCAGGTAACGGAACAGTTGCGTACGCCCCCGCAGCGGTGAATACTTGAACGCGATATGTTTCTGAAGCCAGAAACCGGTTACGAATGTAATCGGAAAGACGACCAGGAACGCCGCGATATAGGGAGAAATGGCGACAAAACCCAAACGAACGATCTCCTTGTCGAGTATGAAGTTATAGAGTACGGCATACAGCACCCAGTTCAGCCCCAGGTTGACTCCGCCGCAAATCGCGTAACGGAATGTCTGGAGCGGTATTACCGCCCGGACCGGACGGATATAAAAGAAGTCGACAATCTTCGTAAGGCGTTGGGCTGGTGTCATGCGGAAAATTCGTTCGGGTCGGAAATGTCTTCAGAATAGCTACTTGAAACTTATTTTTTCGGGCCGGGCCGTTTATCTGAAGCAGTGCCCTGCATCACTTTCTGCCGTTCCTGCAGCGCGTACATCTGGTCGCGATAACGGGCCGCAGCGGTAAAGTCGAGGTCGCGCGCCGCACTTTCCATCGCTTCGCGGGCCAAGCGGATCGCCACATCGATATCGCGGTCGGTCATATAGGCGGCCACCGGGTCGGCTGCGGCATCCAGACCCTGTACACCGAGAGTGTAATTGGCTCCTAACGATTCGCCCGACATAATTTTCGTACCGCTTTTGATCGCCTGCTTGGGCATCACGGCATGAGTCGCGTTGTAGTACAACTGTTTTTCGCGACGACGGTTCGTATCCTGGATCGACAGGCGCATCGAATCGGTAATCGTATCGGCATACATGATCACGCGACCGCCGACATTCCGGGCGGCACGGCCGGAAGTCTGCGTAAGCGACCGCGCACTCCGGAGGAAACCCTCTTTATCCGCATCCATAATCGCGACCAGCGACACTTCCGGCAGGTCGAGTCCCTCGCGCAGCAGGTTCACACCGATCAGCACGTCGAACAGCCCTGCACGCAGGTCGTCGAGAATTTGCACCCGCTCCAGCGTATCGACATCGGAATGGATGTAGCGGCAACGGATACCCATATGGTCGAAGTATTTATACAGCTCCTCGGCCATCCGTTTGGTCAGCGTCGTCACCAAAATCCGCTCGTCTACACGGGCGCGCTTATCGATCTCCTCGACCAAATCGTCGATCTGGTTGAAAGTCGGGCGAATTTCGACCGACGGATCGACCAAACCCGTCGGGCGTATAAACTGCTCGACCACTGCACCCTCCGATTTGATCAACTCATAATCGGCCGGGGTGGCGCTCACATAAATCACCTCGTTCTCGAGCGATTCGAACTCCTCGAAACGCAGCGGGCGGTTATCCACCGCCGCAGGCAACCGGTAACCGTATTCGACCAGGTTGTGCTTGCGCGAAGCATCGCCGCCGTACATCCCCCGGATTTGAGGTATCGTCACATGGCTCTCGTCGACAATCAGCAAAAAGTCCTTCGGGAAGTAATCGATCAGGCAAAACGGACGGCTGCCGGGCGCACGCCCGTCGAAATAGCGCGAATAGTTTTCGATGCCGGGACAGTACCCCAGCTCCTTGATCATCTCCAGATCGTACTCGACGCGCTGTTTGAGCCGGCGCGCCTCGACAGGACGGCCCACCGACTCGAAAAATTCGCACTGTTTGCCCAGGTCGAGCTGGATTTCGCGGATCGCACGCTCGATGCGTTCGCGCGTAGTGACGAACAGGTTGGCCGGATAGACCACGATCCGTTCCAGCGATTCGAGCCGCTGTCCCGTCATCGGGTCGACCGCATAAATCGCCTCGATCTCATTATCATAAAAAACGACCCGGTAACATTTGTCGCCATAAGCGATATAGATATCGACCGTATCGCCCTTCACACGGAACGTTCCCTGTTTGAACTCCGTTTCGCTGCGCGTGTAGAGCGCATCGACCAATCCGTACAGCAGTTTGTTGCGGCTGATGATATCGCCGACCTTCAGCGTGATCGAGGTGGCATGAAAATCTTCGGGATTACCGATACCGTAAATGCACGACACGCTCGACACGACAACGATGTCGTTACGCCCGCTCAGCAGGGACGAAGTCGTGCTCAGGCGCATCTTCTCGATCCCCTCGTTGATCGACAGGTCCTTTTCGATGTAGGTATCGGTCGTCGGCAAATAGGCTTCCGGTTGGTAATAGTCGTAATAGGAGACGAAATACTCGACGGCATTCTCAGGGAAAAAATTCTTGAATTCGCCGTACAGCTGTGCTGCAAGGGTCTTGTTATGGCTCAAGATCAGCGTCGGTTTGTTGAGCTGCGCAATGACGTTCGCCATCGTGAACGTTTTACCCGAACCGGTTACGCCCAGCAACGTGTTGTGGCGGCTGTGGCCGCGCAACGACGAAACGAGCTGTTCGATCGCTTCGGGCTGGTCGCCGGTAGGTTTATAATCCGATACCAATTTGAAATCCATGGTACAAAATTAGCTATTTTTAGAGAATTCTATGCGCGAAAAAGGGCTTTGTTCGGCGGGAAGTCGTACCTTTGCGGAAATTACCCGTTTTATGAATCTGGCCGCTATCCTGTTGCTCGGTATAGGTCTCAGTCTCGACACGTTCGCAGTCTCGCTGACGCTCGGCTTCGTCAGCGAACGCACTACACGACGCGAAAAAGTGCGTTTTCTGATCGTCATCGGACTGTTCCATTTTTTGATGATCCTTGCGGGTTGGCTGTTCGGCGCGAACGTCAGCCGCCTGATCGCCGATTACGACCATTGGATCGCCTTCTTCCTGCTCGCGTTCCTCGGCGCCAAGATGATTCGCGAAGGACTCTCCGCCGTCCAGGACGACGAGGTGGATTGCGACCTGCTTTCGCTGCGGAACACGCTGATGTTCGGCATCGCGCTGAGCATCGACGCACTGATCACAGGATTCAGCCTCGGCCTCGTGAAAGTACATCTCTATGACGGAAGTCCGTTGGGCAATATCTTGCTCGCCGCCGCGCTCATCGGCACGGCCGCCTTTTCGATTTCGGCCACAGGGATTCTCATCGGTAAACACGTCTCCTCGAAACTCGGCTCGAAAGCCGAAATTTTCGGAGGCGCGATCCTGATCCTGATCGGCTTGAAAGTCCTGTACGACCATTTGTTGTAAAAGTTTCCCGAAGCGCAAAACCCAAACAACAAGCCGGCACCTTCACCCGCCTTCCAATTTGCAATCCAAACCGACATTTCCACGCCGGTTATTCCCGTAATTTACACTCCCGCACCGCACTCTGTTTTTCCCGCTTCCGGTCCCGGCTATTCCCCGGCGGGTGTAACGGAAAAAAACGTATCTTTGGATCCGGAGAGACGCACCATGATCGATAAAGAGACAGTAGACCGCATTTTCGCCTCGGCAAATATCGTCGAGGTAATCAGCGATTTCGTGCAACTCAAAAAGAAAGGGGTCAATTACCAGGCATGCTGTCCGTTCCATAACGAAAAGACGCCTTCGTTTGTTGTCTCGCCGTCGAAAGGCCTTTTCAAATGTTTCGGCTGCGGGAAAGGCGGCAACGCCGTCACCTTCGTGATGGAGCACGAAAACATGACCTACCCCGAAGCGCTCAAATACGTGGCGAAAAAGTACGGCATCGAGGTGGCGGAACGGGAGCTCACCCCCGAGGAAGAGCGCCGCAACGACGACCGCGAAAGCATGATGGTCGTCTCGTCCTATGCCGCCGAATATTTCGCCAAAACACTGCATGAAACACCGGAGGGGCAAAACATCGGCATCGCCTATTTCCGCGAACGCGGCTTTTCCGACGCTACGATCCTTGCCTTCGGACTCGGTTACTGCCCCGGCGGCGGTGACACCTTCACACGGCAGGCGCTCAAAGAGGGCTACAAAGAGGAGTTCCTCGCCGCCACCGGACTGACCATCAAACGCGAAGACGGAACTTATTACGACCGGTTCAGCACACGTGTGATCTTCCCGATCCACGGCATCAGCGGTCGTGTCATCGCATTCGGCGGCCGTACGATGCGCACCGACAAGAAGGTAGCGAAATACCTCAACTCGCCCGAATCGGAAATCTACCACAAAAGCGACGTCCTTTACGGCCTTTATCAGGCCAAACGGGCCATTACGCAGGAGGATTGCTGCATCCTGGTCGAAGGTTACACAGACGTCATCTCGATGCACCAGTCGGGAATCGAGAATGTCGTCGCCTCATCCGGCACTTCGCTGACCGAAGGCCAAATCAGGCTGATCAGCCGGTTTACGAAAAACGTCACGGTGATTTACGACGGCGACAGCGCCGGGATCAAAGCGTCGTTACGGGGTATCGACATGATTCTGCGCGAAGGATTGAACGTACGGGTGGTACTGCTGCCCGACGGTGACGATCCCGACTCGTTCGCACGCAAGCACAACGCCACGGAGCTTCGTGATTTCATCCTGGGCCACGAAGAGGATTTCATCTCGTTCAAAACACGCCTGCTGCTCGACGAAGCGCAGGGCGACCCGCTGAAGAAAGCGGCGCTGATCTCCGACATCGTGCAGAGCATTTCGGTGATTCCCGATGCCATTACGCGCTCGGTCTATACGCGCGAATGCGCGAAACAGATGGAGATCGACGAACAGGTGTTGTTGCGTGAAATTGCACTCAAGCGCGTCGAACGTTCGGCCGGCAGCGAAGCGAAAGAGTTTGTCCGGCGGCAGGAGATCCTGCGCGGACGGGAATCGCCCCCGACCGCTCCGACGTTGCAAAAGCAGGTCATGCCTGGCAGCAGCACCGAAGAATTGGAACGCGAACTGATCAAATACCTCGTCAAATACGGCGACCAGTCGTTTGATTACAAAGAAGGGAAAGAGACCGTACAACTGAATGTGGCGGACGTGATCATCGGCGACCTCGAAAACAACGGCATCCGGCTGACCAATTCCGCCTACCGTACCATTTACGATGAGTACAAACAGCTATGGGAAGCGGGCGAACAAATCGAGATGCACCGTTTCATCAACCATGCCGACCCGACGGTCGCAACTGCGATCGTCGACCTGCTCACTTACGATGACAACTACACGGCCAGCAAGCTGTGGCAGAAACACGACATTATCGTCGAAAGCGAACAGGACCGCCTGCCGGTGGCCGTACCGCGCGTGGTCATCCTGTACAAATCGAAGGTGATCGAGACGATCATCGCCGAACTACAGCACAAGCTGTGCAACGAAGAGCTTTCGGAAGAGGAGCTCGGTACGGTGACACACCAAATTTCGGCACTGAACCAGGAGCGTATCCTGATCGCCAAAAAACTTTCCAGGCTGATTCTTTAGCACAAACGGACCGAAAAAAACAACTCGCTTACAACCAATATATTACCACACAACACCCACCTACCGAGCGGTCTCGGACTGGAAATCGGCCAACTCGAGATCACTCTTTCCTGCCCGTTACAACCGAATACAACAGCACCCCGTTCCGCACTGACTAATACACATAAAACTTTTATCATGAAAAAATTATTCCTGTTTACACTCGGGGCATTCCTCCTGTCCGGTTTTCAAGTCCACGCCCAATCGCCTGAATTCAATGCCAAGCTCAAACAGATGATGGAGATATCAGGCGCTAACGCAGTGCAACGGCAATTACCGGAACAGATGATACAAATGATGCAACAACAGATGCAACAAAATAGCAATCAGCTTTCGGAGAATACGATGCAGCAAATGAAAGTCCTATTCGACAATTCATTTACCCAGCTGATGGATCTGATGGTTCCTATTTACGCCAAGTACTATACGGAAGAGGATCTCGACAACATCATCCGTTTTTACGAAACTCCGTCTGGCCGGAGAATGGCGGATGCGCAACCCAAAATCGCTACCGATGCCATGGGGGTCGCCCAACAATGGGCAATGCAGTTCGCCCAAAAGATGGGGGAAATCTTCAAATCAGCCCAAGCCAGCGAACCGAGTTCTGTCCCCGGTAAATAAACGGCTACAAACCGGCCCCACGTCAAACACCCGATGGAGACCGTAGTACAAAAAAGAAACGGCTGCCCGCTGGGCAGCCGTTTCCCCCTATAAGTTACACCGAGTAAGATTGCTACGGGGCTTCGCTCTTTTAGGCCGTTGTTCTGCTTATATACACTGCCCGTAACACGGGTACTATCGACATTTCCATAAGCCAACCGGCAAATCATACCGATCCGTATTCAGAGCAATTGGGTCGGACTTACTTGATCCCGCGCAGCCGTTTTTCCCAATTCCATGCAGAAAGCAGCGTCTCACCCGTAGAACGCTGCGCCTTCCAACCCAGTTCCCGGTTTGCAAAGGAGGTATCGGCCCAGATTTTCTCGATGTCGCCGGCCCGGCGTCCGACAATCTTGTGGTTCACTTTGACACCGGTAGCCTTTTCGAACTCAGCAATCAGCTCCAGTACCGACAGGCCCTTGCCTGTTCCGACATTGAAGAATTCGTAATTGCCTTTGCTTTTACCGCCGGTCATCCGGTCGACCGCCACTACGTGCGCACGGGCCAGGTCGGTCACATCGATGTAATCGCGGACCGCCGAGCCGTCCGGGGTATCGTAATCGTCGCCGAAAACGCTCAGGCACTCGCGAAGCCCAGCAGCCGTCTGGGTAATGAAGGGCACCAGGTTCATCGGTACCCCCTTGGGCAATTCGCCGATCAAAGCCGACGGATGGGCGCCGATCGGGTTGAAATAACGCAGTGCGATTCCATAAATGGCCGGATAGGCATGTACCGTATCCCGCAGGATATCCTCGCAAATCTGCTTCGTATTGCCATAGGGCGACTGAGCGCTCTGGCGCGGCGTTTGCTCCGTAACCGGCAGCACCTCGGGCTGGCCGTATACCGTGCAGGAGGACGAGAAAACGATATTGCGAACACCTTTGTCACGCATCAGTTCGAGGATGGTGATAAGCGACTGGAGGTTATTCCGGTAGTAAAGCAACGGTTTGTCGACCGATTCACCCACCGCCTTCGACGCCGCGAAATGGATGATCGAATTGAACTTATACTTATCGAAGATACGGGCCATCGCCTCTTTGTCGGTGCAATCCACCTGTTCGAAGGGAACCTCTACGCCGGTAATCTTGCGAACACCCTCGACCGCACCGAATTCGGAGTTCGACAAGTTGTCGACGATCACCACATCGTATCCGGCCCCGATCAACTCGACGGTCGTGTGCGAACCGATATACCCGGCTCCACCTGTAACCAATACTGTCTCTTTCATCTTTTCCAGCTCTGTTAGATTTGTTATTTTCCCGTTATCAATGAGCTCCAAAGGTATGAATTATCGTGATAAAAGTGTACTTTTGCAACTACAAAATCGCACAATCAAAAACGTTAGAATATGCTCTACCCCCTGAAATTCAACCCCCTGTTCGAAGAACGAATCTGGGGTGGCGACCAGCTCCGCCGCAAAATGGACAAAAAGCTGCCCGAAGGCAAACTCATCGGCGAAAGCTGGGAACTTTCCGCCGTGCCGGGGAACGTTTCGGTCGTCGCCAACGGCAAACTAGCCGGAAACAGCCTCGAAGAGTTGATCGAAGTATACATGGGTGAACTGGTAGGCGACAAGATTTACAATAAATTCGGCCTGCTGTTTCCGTTGTTGATCAAGCTGATCGACGCACAGGACGCGCTTTCGATCCAGGTGCATCCGAACGACAAACTTGCACTGGAACGCCATAACTCGTACGGCAAAACCGAAATGTGGTACGTAATCGACAGCGAAAAAGACGCCGAATTGTGCCTCGGGTTCAACCGCCCAGTCACCAAAGAGGAGTACCTGCGCCACGTAGCCGACGGCACACTGGCCGACATCCTCGCACGCATGCCGGTCAAACCCGATAACGCCTATTTTATTCCGGCGGGTGCGATCCATGCAATCGGCAAAGGTATCCTGATCGCCGAAATCCAGCAGACTTCGGACATCACCTACCGCGTATTCGACTGGAACCGGGTGGACAAGAACGGCAAAGGTCGCGAACTGCATACCGACCTGGCTGCCGATGCGATCAACTTCGCTCCCGACCAACACTACGACGTCACGCACAAGCCCGAAATGAACAGGTCGGTCAACCTGGTCGAATGCCCTTATTTCACTACCAATGTGATTGAGGTCAAAGGCCAGCTCGTACGTTCTTACGAAGCGCTGGATTCATTCGTGATCTACATGATCCTCGAAGGAAACCTCACGTTGAAATGGAACGGCGGCAGCGAAACCGCCGTCAAAGGCGAAACCATCCTCATCCCGGCCTGCATCGAGCAGGTCACCCTCGAAGGAGAGGGGAAACTGCTGGAGATTTACATCGACTAGCCGTTACCATCGGGACCTGTCCGCAATCCGGATTTACGGCATATTATGAACGCAGGCGAAGTTTCGGACTTCGCCTGCGTTTTGCACTGTCATACCGTATCGTGCGAAAATATTTTACTGCCGCACATCCTACTCCGACGCTCGACAGACTATGACTTTTTCGTATTGTTGGCAATAGCGGCCAACGCACGGTAGACTTCTGCAACCACACGAGCAACGATCACGATCAGGAACCCGTAAATCGGGAAAAGGACGATTCCCATAAAGCTGAAATCGAGGAAACCGAAGCCGAGCGCACGGTTCATCAGGAACATATCGTCACCCAAAATCAAAGACAACAACAACGACAGCAAACCGCCCACAACGGCGATCCATGTTCCGGCCCACTCGCCGGCCGTCTGGATAAAATCCGAAAAGACGGGTATCGCGATAAAATCATCGCCTTGCTTCGACGATTGCATGATCCGGTTTTTGCGGTTCCACCAGATCTGGAAACTGATCCAGCCACCCAAAGCCAACACAAGAAAAGCAATGATAAAAGCAATAACCACCTTCCCGCCGGCATGGAACACCCCCAAACGGCAGGACTGCGCCAGAACGATCAGCGGAAACAACAGGTTCAGAACAGCCAATACACTATACAACCAACAGAACGGCTGGCGGAAAAAACGGCCCGAATCGATATAATCGAGATAGGGTCGGACGAAAGTAAAAAACTTGCTTTCCATAGGTCTTGAATTTTGGTTAGACAAAATTTCCGGGGGAGGCGAAACGCCCGTAAAGCAGTTAAATATACTAAAATAATATTGGAACATCCAACAACTGCACAACAATTAACCCGCTGATAAACAGCTATACCTGCCGCAAATGCACGAAGGCATTGGATAACGGATGAAAATCCATATATTTGTAAACGGGATTTTCACAGAGAGTCCCTCGATGCTCTTTTCAACACGATATTTATGGGATACAAGGAAGAGAAACAGCGCCAGCTCGATATCCGTTACATGAAAATGGCCCGTATCTGGGCCGAAAATTCATACTGCGTACGGCGTCAGGTCGGCGCGCTGATCGTCCGGGACAAGATGATCATTTCGGACGGCTATAACGGCACTCCGTCAGGCTTCGAGAACATTTGCGAGGACGAAGCGGGAAAAACGAAACCTTATGTCCTGCACGCCGAGGCGAACGCAATCACGAAGGTAGCCAAATCGAACAACAGCAGCGAGGGCGCAACGCTCTACGTCACCTCATCGCCTTGTATCGAATGTGCGAAACTGATCATCCAGAGCGGCATCCGCCGGGTAGTCTATGCCGACTCGTACCACAGTTCGGACGGCATCGAATTGCTGGAGCGCGTAGGAATCGAGGTGGTGTGCGTAGAACTGTCCGAATAAACCGACCGATGAAAAAACAGAAACGCTACTACCGCGAAGAACCACAACCCGCCACGCTTCCCATCGTTTCGCGTTATGCGAACGGAGATTACCGGCTGGTGAAGGTATTTGTCGAAGGATACGACGACGTGGCTTTCTGGCGCGGCATTTTCGACGACTACGAAACCGACCGGCTCAAATTCGAAATCAGCGTTCCTCCGCGGCAGGACCTGGCCAAAGGCAAGCGCGTATTGCTGGATATGATTCCCGAAAGCAGCCCCGACCTGCTGCTGTGCGTGGACAGCGATTTCGACTACCTGTTCGACGGCCACACCGAGCAGTCGCGGTTGGTGAACGAATCGCCCTACCTGTTCCACACCTACGCCTACGCAACGGAAAATTACCTGTGCCATCCTCCTTCGTTACACCGTATCTGTGCGAAAGCGACCAAAAACGATACGCTGATTTTCGACTTCGAAGCTTTCCTCAGGGAGTATTCGCGCATCATCTACCCGCTGTTTTTGTGGTACGCCTATTCGGCACGGCGCAAGAGTGAACGGGCTTTCTCGCTGATCGACTTCCGTACCAGCGTGAGGCTCAACTACCTCGACTTGCGCGACAACGGGCAACCCACGCTGGAATGGCTCCAGCGGCAGGCCGACAAACGGCTGCACGCACTGGAAGTACACAACCGGGACTGGACACACGAAGTGCGCCTCTTCGGCGAACAAATCGCCGAATACGGCGTCACGCCGTACAACGTCTACTACTTCATGCAGGGACACACGCTGTTGGACAACGTTATCATCACGCTGCTGCACGCCGTTTGCGACAAATTGCGCGACATCACCACACAGCGCATCAATATGGGCACGAAACAGGGCGTTGCGCTGAAAAACGAGATCAGCAACTACAACAACGCTCTGCGGAACGTACGCGAGGTACTGCTCGACAACGAGCATTACAAAGACTGCTTCCTTTACCACAAATTGCAAAACGATATCGAGCGCTACGTCGCCTCGCTGAAATAAACCGGAACAGAATTAGCATACCGCATATGGCCGACGCTATCAAAAATTTTCCCGCACGCCTCTACAAAATGACCGAAACTTTCTGCCACGAGGTTCCTTCGCAGGTAGCGGTACGCCGTTTTGTCGACGAACTGACCAATGTGATGTTCCCCGTGCGCGACGACAAGCACATCTCCGAAGTGCAGATCGCCGCCCGCTGGGAAAAACTCCAACAGGATTTTCTAAAAATCATTTGTCCTCTTTGCTCTTGCAAGCAAGTCGACTGCAAAGAACTGACTCAAAAGTTTTTCGGCGAGATACCGTTGGTTTACACCGGATTGGTGCGGGATGCGGAAATGTACAGCACCTGCGATCCCGCCTCTTACTGCATCGAAGAAGTTATCCTGTGCTACCCGGGATTCTACGCCATCATGGTTTACCGCATCGCCCACATCGCCTACCGCCTGCAGATCCCGGTACTGCCCAGGGTGATGACCGAGTACGCGCACAGCCAGACCGGAATCGACATCAACCCCGGCGCGCAGATCGGCCCCCATTTCTACATCGACCACGGCACCGGCATCGTGATCGGCGAAACGACGGTAATCGGCAAGAACGTATGCCTCTATCAAGGCGTTACCCTCGGAGCGACCTACGTGGACAAAGAGCTGCGCGGACAACAGCGCCATCCGACCATCGAGGACAATGTCATCATTTATGCCGGGAGCACGATCCTCGGCGGCAACACGGTAATCGGCCACGACACGGTGATCGGCGGCAACGTCTGGCTCACCGAATCGGTTCCCCCGCACTCGACCGTCTACCATAAACCCGAGATCCGCATCAAATCAAAGAAACAGACATAAGTTCTCCTCATCGACTACTTTAACCTGGTGCAAGCCATCCGTTCGGGGTACCGTTTCTTCGAAATAGCCGTTTTGAGATTTCCCATCCGATGAAAAACAGCACTAAAAACCTTTTACAAAGATTCTTGAAAAACGACGCGACTACGCTCCTGTTGCGATTGGCGCTGCTTTACATTCTGTGGTTTCTTTGCCGGATCGTTTTCTACCTGCAGAACGCCGGATTGGTCGGCCCGTTGGAGTGGAATGAAATACCGGGACTGTTGCGCGGTGCGGGCATGTTCGATACGGCTTCGATCCTGTACGTCAACGCGCTGTTCATCCTGCTGTCGCTGCTACCGTTCCGGTTCCGCGAAACAAGACGGTACCAGCGAATACTGTGCTGGCTCTACACCGTTACCAACGCGCTCGCGCTGATCGTCAACTCCGCCGACGGCATCTATTTCCATTACGCCCGCAAACGGTTCACCTCGGACGAACTCTCCTACCTGCATAATAACGACAACACCGGAACGGTCGTTCTCAAAGGTCTGGCCGAGAACTGGTATATCGTCCTGTGGTGCGCATTGCTGATTGCCGCGATGGTGTGGGTTTACCGCCGTATCAAAGCGATGCCCACGCGGATTGAAAACCGATGGGCCTATTTCGGCATTAACCTCGCCGTGCTGGCCGTTGCGATCGGACTGGTCATGGGCGGCATCCGCGGCGGGTTCAGCCGCCAGACACGGCCGATCACCCTCAGTAACGCGACCCTCTATACGGCCTCCAACCTGAAAGCGAACCTGATCCTGAGCAACCCGTTCTGCCTGATCCGGACGCTCGGCAACAAGGCGATCGTTTATGAGAAATTTTTCGACCAGGCTACGCTCGACTCGCTGTACGCCCCTTACCACCATCCCGACGGCGGGGCTCCCTCGCTGGGCAAGCGCAATATCGTTCTCTTCGTACTCGAAAGTTTCAGCGGTGAACATTCGGCACTGCTCAACCCGGACCTTTACCCGGACGGAAAAGGTTTTACCCCGTTTCTCGACTCGCTGATGCGCGAAGGATACTACTTCACCAATGCCTTCGCCAACGGTCACAAGTCGATCGAAGCACTGCCGTCGATCCTTTCGTCGATCCCGTCGTACGAAACGCCTTTCGTACTGCTGCCACAGGCGGTGGCCCCGATGGACGCACTGCCGAAAATCCTGCACGACGAGGGCTACGGGACCTCGTTCTTCAACGGCTCGGCGCGCGGATCGATGGGGTTCGGCGCTTACGCCTCGCAAGCCGGCATCCAGCACTATTACAGCCGCGAAGACTATGAACAGGCGCAGGGTACCGGCGATTTCGACGGCTACTGGGGTATTTGGGACGAACCGTTTCTGCAGTACATGGCCAGGCAACTGAATACGATGCCTCAACCCTTCTTCGCCTCGGTTTTCACCCTCACTTCACACCACCCGTTCGTCGTACCCGAACAATACCGGAACACGCTGCCGGCCGGCAAAACCAAAGTGCATAAAGGGGTAGCCTATACCGACCTCGCGATCCGCCGTTTCATGGAGACCGCCTCGCAAGAGTCCTGGTACGACCACACGATTTTCGTCTTCGTCGCCGACCATGTCTCGTCGGAAACCTTCGCGCCGAAAACGCTCACGCCCACCGGTAACAGTCACATCATCTGCTTGCTGTACACGCCCGACGGCGCGATCAAAGGTTCCGATGCGCGCGTCACGCAGCAGATAGACCTGATGCCGACGCTATTGGGCCTGACCGGCTATGCAAAGCCGTACTTCGCTTTCGGGCGCGACGTGCTGCGCGAAAACGACCGTGCAGCAATGGCCGTAAACATGACAGGAGAGAATTACCAGGCGATTACCGATTCGCTCGTGCTTTTCTTCGACGGACACAAAACCGTGTCGGCCTATGCCCGCACCGACACGCTGCAACGACACGATATCGCGTCCGAACGCACATCCTATCTGGAACAGGTTGAACGCGACCTGAAAGCGCGCCTGCAACAATATTACCAGCACGTCGAGAAGAGCGACTACCTCGTAAAAGAGGATTCCACGGGGCGGTAAACCGCCATTTTTTACTATCTTTGTTCGACGCCGGGCCGGAATCCGTTCATTACTCCGGGAGTCCTGGCGACACCGTAACGCCGGCAACGCCTTTTGATCCTATGGACAACTTCATTGTATCCGCACGCAAATACCGTCCCGCCGCTTTTGCTTCGGTGGTGGGCCAGTCGCATATCACCTCGACGCTAAAAAACGCGATCAGCCGCGGTCAGCTGGCACACGCCTACCTCTTCTGCGGACCGCGCGGCGTGGGCAAGACCACCTGCGCGCGTATCTTCGCCAAAGCGATCAACTGCCTCAACCCGACCGCAGATGCCGAAGCGTGCAACGAATGCGAATCGTGCAAAGCCTTCAACGAAAACCGCTCGTTCAACATCCACGAGCTCGACGCCGCGTCGAACAACTCGGTGGACGACATCCGCAACCTGATCGATCAGGTGCGCATCCCACCGCAGGTAGGCCGCTACAGCGTCTACATCATCGACGAGGTGCACATGCTCTCCCTGCAGGCGTTCAACGCATTCCTCAAAACGCTCGAAGAACCGCCCGCACACGCGGTATTCATCCTTGCGACGACCGAAAAGCACAAGATTATCCCGACGATCCTCTCGCGATGCCAGATTTACGATTTCAACCGCATCCGGGTCGAGGACGGGGTGGAGTATCTCAAATACATCGCTTCGCAGGAGGGCGTTACCTACGACGACGAATCGCTGCACATCATCGCCCAAAAGGCCGACGGAGGGATGCGCGACGCGCTGTCGATGTTCGACAAGGTGGTTTCGTTCTGCGGATCGAACCTCACGATCAAAGAGGTCGCCGGCACACTGAACGTACTCGATTACGACACTTATTTCACCATCACGCAACAGATTCTCGCGGGTAACTACACAGAAGCGCTGCTGCTGTTCGACGACGTACTGCGCAAAGGCTTCTCGGGCCAGACCTTCGTAGCGGGACTGAACAACCACTTCCGCGACCTGCTGATGTGCAAAAACCCGCAGACGCTGCCGCTGCTGGAGGTGACCGGCAGTGTAGCGGAACGCTACAAAACACAGGCGGCCGAATGCAGTGTCCCGTTACTGTTCGAAGGGATCAATCTCCTGACGGCGATAGACTCGGGATTGCGAACCGCGACAAACCAACGTCTGCACGTCGAACTGGGCCTGATGAAACTCTGCGGGCTCGGTCAAAAAAAAAACAGTGACGCCTTAACACCTTCGTTGCCCGTATTGGAACGGAGGGATACCCCCGGAATGCAACCGGCGGAACGGACTGCCGTACCCGAAACATCCCGGGCCACACCCCAGGTTACAGCTTCGCAACCCGTTACACCCGCCACAGTTCCTGCACCGCCGACTACGACTCCAGTGCCGTCCCCGCCAGTAACAACGGCGGCAACTCCGACATCCGGTGCAACTCCCCGGGCGGCAGCGCAACCTGCGATTCCGGCAACTCCCGTATCGTCCGCAGCTTCCACAAAAGCCAATACCGCAACGGGACTTCCGGGAGGCATATCGCTATCGGGACGCTCGATCAGCTCGATCCTGCAGGCTCCCGTGGCCGTTTCCGAAAACATGGAAGAAGAGGAGGGCGACGAAGAACCGATAGAGATCGACGAAGATACCGAAACGGCTCTGATTGCCGGATGCGCACGATTCTCGCAAGAGCTGATGCAGGAACGGCCGCGCATGGGGGTATTATTCCAGGATGCCCGGGTCAGCGGCAATTGCATCAACCTGACTGTTCCGAACGAATCTTCCTACGACGAACTGATGCACAGCCTCGCCGAAATGAAATACCGGCTCGGCGAACTAAGCGGACTGCGGGTCCCCATCGAGTTCAACGTCACGATCAAAGCCAACCCCAAAGGCCTTAAACCGATCAAGGTGGAGGACCGGTTACGCTACCTCACGGACAAAAATCCATTGCTGACCAAACTGCGCAAGGAGCTCGAACTGGACGTGGAATAACATATCCAGGCCGTATCGGGTAAAAATACCATATTCGTGGGATTGCCTCACCGCACTGCAAGGCATTATCTTTGTACCACAAGAGAAAAGCCAACTAAACATCGAAGCCATGTCAAAAATCGCAAAAAAACTGACCGACCTGATCGGCAATACCCCCCTGCTAGAACTTTCGAACTTCAATAAGAAATACGCGCCGAACGCTGCCATCATCGGCAAGCTGGAATATTTCAATCCGGGCGGCAGCGTCAAAGACCGCATCGCATTGGCAATGATCGAAGACGCTGAAAACAGAGGGTTGCTCAAACCGGGCAGCGAGATCATCGAGCCGACCAGCGGCAACACCGGAGTGGGCCTTGCGCTCGTCGCAGCGGCCAAAGGTTATAAACTGACGTTAACAATGCCTGACACGATGAGTATCGAACGGCGCAATTTGCTGAAAGCGCTCGGAGCGAATATCGTGCTGACGCCGGGTGCGGAAGGGATGAAAGGGGCTATCGCAAAGGCAGAAGCGCTACGCGACGAGCATCCGGGAGCGATCATCCTGCAACAATTCGAAAATCCGGCCAATCCGGCCGTACACAAACGCACGACCGCCGAAGAGATATGGCGCGACACCGACGGGAAAGTCGATATTTTCATAGCCGGCGTCGGTACCGGCGGTACCGTCAGCGGGGTCGGTGCACGGCTCAAAGAGTTAAACCCGAAAATCAGGATCGTTGCCGTCGAACCGGCCGATTCGCCCGTCCTTTCGGGGGGTAAACCGGGTCCGCACAAAATCCAGGGTATCGGCGCAGGATTCATTCCGAAAACATACAATGCGGCGGCGGTAGACCAGATCATCACGGTGTCGAATGACGACGCCATCCGCACTTCCCGCGAACTTGCCTGTACCGAAGGCCTGCTGGTCGGTATCTCGGCCGGCGCCGCGACCTATGCGGCTACGCAACTGGCGGCCGATCCAAAAAATAAAGGCAAAGAGATCGTCGTATTGCTGCCCGATACCGGCGAACGTTACCTGTCCACGGTATTGTACGCATTCGACGAATATCCTTTATAACGGAAGAACGGAAAGCGAGTACAACTGCTGTAAGAGCATCAGGGGATGAGGCAACCTCTGCTACGAGATATGACCGCTCATGCGGTCCTGCTCTTCAATAAAACAGGAACTTAACCTCAAAACCGTTTTTCACCTCAACCCTGCAAATGATAAATCCCTATTTATTCGCCCCGTACAGCATCCTGGCACGTGCTTGAACTACAATCCACTCCCCTGCCGCAGAAGAGTGCTCTCCCGGGTAAATTTACTTGATCACGCAAAAAAAATTTACTGGAAAATAAGCATCTAACAAAAAACATTCGGTTCAGATACAATATTCCGCCACGTCGATAATTCCCGCCCGCATGGCATACTTCGTCGCCTCATGCACGTTATTTACGCCGAGTTTGCGAAAGATATTCTTTCGGTGCGTGATAACGGTGTGGAACGAAACATAACGGTCAGCAGCAATTTCACGCGTCGTGCGCCCCAATGCGATTTCACGCAAAACAGCCTGTTCGGTCGGGGTCAGCGAATGTACGGAAGGCATCGAAACAACCGGATGCAGCATCCCGGACGATACGGTGTCCGCAGACATCCCACCCGTACCGGACTGTTCGGGGTACGCCGGCGTATCACGGATCGACTCACAGACGTACCCCCTGCCCTGCATTACGGCTTCAAACGCGGCCTCTATCTCATCCGAATCGCATCTTTTGAGTACCACGCCGAAAGGCCTCTCCCCACGCAAACTACAATGCAACAGTGAACCGACCAGGGTCTCCGAGAAGAGCATCCAACCGCTGCACGGATACCGATCGCGTAAAATGCAAAGTTCTTCGACCCGGTTGAAATCGAACCACGCGTAATCCAGAATGACGACTGCATCGGGAGCCAGTCGCAAATTCCGGATCAAATCACTCTTACTCCGGGCTTCGCAAACAGCACCCACAGCCGGGTTACGAGCAAACAATGCCCGCAATCCGGCCCGGGTAATATCCTGGTTATCGGCAATAATTAATGTCCTCATTCCTCAAAGCCGCTTTTCACCGGCGGCAGCACGGCAATTTAACGAGAAACGAACAATCCCGCAAACAAAGAGCCCTGTGATATGTCTTCCGGCCTGTTTCCGCACATCGGGAATGCCTTCTTTTGCGGCGCCTTTAACTTCACACACCCGTCAAGGCATCGTCCAGATCGATTTTCAGGTCCTCAATATCTTCGATACCGAGCGACAACCGCAATTGGTTCGGATAGACGCCCGCCCGGACAAGTTCGTCGGCCGGCAACTGCGAATGGGTTGTCGAAGCCGGATGGATAATCAGCGTTTTCGCATCGCCGACATTGGCCAGGTGGCTGATCAGCTCCAACCGGCCGATCACTTCGGCAGCCTGCCCGGCATCGCCTTTCACCCGGAACGACAAAACACCGCCGAAGCCGTGGCGCAGGTATTTCTTCGCCAAAACATGGTGCGGATTTTCTTCCAGCCCCGGATAATTCACACTTTCGATTTTAGGATGCTTCTGTAACCAACGGGCGAGCTCCAATGCGTTGTCCACACTTCTCTGTACCCGTAGCGACAGCGTTTCGAGCCCCTGCAGCAACTGGAATGCGTTGAACGGACTAAGCGTGGGCCCAAAATCGCGCAACCCTTCACCGCGCGTACGGATTGCAAACGCAATATTACCGAACGGACTGCCCGCACCGAATGTTTCCCAGATATTCAGGCCGTGATAACTATCCGACGGTTCACTCAGCGCAGGATAACGTCCGTTGCCCCAATCGAAATTACCCCCGTCGACGACGACTCCACCAAGACTCGTCCCATGGCCGCCGATCCACTTCGTCGCAGAGTGGGTCACCACATTCACTCCCCACTCCAGCGGCCGGCACAGATATCCGCCGGCGCCGAACGTGTTGTCGGTCACGACGGCAATGCCGTGCCTGCGGGCCACCTCCACGATCGGCTCGAAATCGGGAACGTTAAATTCCGGATTGCCGATCGTCTCCAGGTAAATCGCTTTGGTCTTGTCGTCGATCAGTGAAGCGACCGAAGCCGGATCGTCGCCATTTGCAAAACGGACCTCGATGCCCAGACGACGAAAGGCAACTTTGAACTGGTTATGGGTTCCACCGTAGATATAGGAGGTACTGACAATGTTATCGCCCGTTTCCGCCAGGTTACCGATGGCCAGAAATTGCGCAGCCAGTCCAGATGCGGCCGCTACAGCAGCCGTTCCGCCTTCGAGGGCGGCGACCCGCTCTTCGAAAACGGCGGTGGTCGGATTGGTCAGGCGGGTATAGATATTGCCGAACTTGCGCAGCGCAAAGCGGTCGGCACCATCCTGCGCATCGTCGAACACATAGGATGTAGTCTGGTAAATGGGTACGGCACGGGAACCGGTAACAGAATCGGGTACCTGTCCGGCGTGGACCTGCAACGTGTCAAAGCGGTAATTTTTCTTGCTCATGGTTTTATCGATTAAATGTTTTTATAAGATTTAACGGATTCGGTTCGATGTTATCGGGTCATCTCCATGTCGGGCCGGTATCCTGTCCGGGCACTTCTCCGCCGGAACCCCTCTTGCAGTAAACCCGGCTAAAACAAAAAAAGCCCGGCTTAACAGCCGGACTTCTATGGTGTCTACTCAATACGTAAAGGTTCGATCAAGGCAACAGCGGAAGTGTCCGGCATAAGCTGGAAGGCATACACATGGACATCATCATACGGCTGTTGTAATTCATCACTATTCGTATATCGTTCTTTGGCAAATATAGCGATTCCGGGCCAGGTTGAATCTTTTGCCTCCATTTTTTAACATAAAAATAACACGGTAAAAATGGAAACAACCGGACAATTCAGCTCAGCGTTTTGTACATCAAAAAGTTAGTCAACAAAACGCCGCCTCGATCGATTTGCTGTTCCCGATCCACCCGATAACCTTTTCGCTCAAAAAAGGGCCGGGCCGTCAAACTCACTTCGGAAGTGATCCGAACGGCACCCTGCATATGCGCATATGCTTCCGCCTGCTCCAACAATCCCGATCCGATGCCCCGGCTTTGGTATTCCGCATGCACGAACAGCGAATGTAGATACCCCCGATCGACTGCTGTAAAACCGAGTATCGCTCCATCCGTATCCCGTTCGGCAAGAATAAACCGGAGCGCTCCGGAGAAGAGCCCGTCCCACCGCTTCGGCGTTGCGCCTCCCGTCCAGGCTGCAATCTGTTCCGGTGAATAGTCCCGGCTGTTGATACGACAAACCGTCTCCCGAAACAGTTCAGCCAATACACCGATATCCTTTTTTGTTCCATTCCGAAAATGAATGGATTCCATAATCAGCTCCTTTTAATTTTGTGTAACACACTCCGATGAACGGTACCCTACACAGTATTTTCACACGTTTTAACAGCTTTCCCGATCACTCACGACCGGATTGCCGGGAAATTTACACAATGGCTACATCCGGCGACAAGATACAAAAACCGGGGCTTTGAAAATTCAAAGCCCCGGCAACAATCAACTTTATCGTTTAACCGGGCTCCGCCAGACAACAAGTTCAGGCGGGCACCCTGGCAACGGATTAGTCTTTCAGTTTCGCAGACAGGAATTCGCGGTTCAGGCGGGCGATGTGTGCGATCGAAATACCTTTGGGGCATTCGGCTTCACAGGCACCGGTATTCGTACAAGCGCCAAAACCGAGTTCGTCCATCTTGGCTACCATCGCCTTGGCACGGCGGGCACCCTCAACACGACCCTGCGGCAACTTGGCCAGCGACGATACGCGGGCAGCGACGAACAACATAGCCGAACCGTTCTTGCAGGTCGCTACGCACGCTCCGCAACCGATGCAGGCAGCCGCATCCATACTCTCGTCGGCATCCTTCTTCGGAATAGGAATCGCATTGGCATCCGGTACACCGCCCGTGTTGATCGAAATGAAACCGCCGGCCTGCAGAATCTTATCGAATGCACTGCGATCCACGGCCAGGTCCTTGATCACCGGGAAGGCGCTCGAACGCCACGGTTCGATCACGATAGTTTCACCGTCGTGGAACTTACGCATGTGCAGCTGGCACGTGGTAACATCCTCGTCGGGTCCGTGCGCATGGCCGTTGATGTGCAGCGAGCACATACCGCAAATGCCTTCACGGCAGTCGTGGTCGAACACGATCGGCTCTTCGCCTTTGTGGATCAGATCATTGTTCAGAATATCCAGCATTTCGAGGAACGACGTGTCGGGCGAAATATTCTCCACCGCGTACTCCACAAATTCCCCTTTGGCCTGGGCGTTCTTCTGACGCCATATCTTTAATTTCAAGTTCATCTTTTCAAATTTTAAAAATCCTACACCTTACCGGTCACTAGTCTTTGTAGTTACGCTGTGCCAAATGCACCGCTTCGAATACCAGCGGTTCCTTGATCAAAGTCGGTTCCTTATCGGGTCCGTTGTACTCCCAGACAGCCACATACGTGAAATGCTCATCATCCCGCAGCGCCTCTCCTTCCGGAGTCTGGTACTCAGTGCGGAAGTGCCCTCCGCAAGATTCGTTGCGGTTCAGACCGTCCCGGGCCATCAGCTCGCCCAGTTCGAGGAAATCGGCCAAACGGAGCGCCTTTTCGAGCTCCTGGTTGAAATCCTTGTCAGTTCCGACCACGCGTACATTTTTCCAGAAATCCTTACGAAGCGCCTGAATTTCGGCAATGGCTTTCTCAAGGCTCTCCTTGGTACGTGCCATACCGACGTTCTCCCACATGATGTGGCCCAGTTTCTTGTGGATATCATCCACAGACTCTTTCCCGTTGATCGAGAGTAGTTTGGCGATCTTCTCCTTAACACCTTTTTCCGCCTCCGCGAATTCGGGACGGTTCGTGTCGATCTTCGGAGTCTGAATCTCGTGAGACAGGTAATCGCCGATCGTGTAAGGAAGCACGAAGTAACCGTCGGCCAAGCCCTGCATCAGCGCCGAAGCACCGAGGCGGTTCGCACCGTGATCGGAGAAGTTGGCCTCGCCGATCGCGTACAGGCCGGGGATCGTCGTCATCAGGTTGTAATCGACCCAGATACCTCCCATCGTGTAGTGAACGGCCGGATAGATCATCATCGGTTCGTCATAAGGATTCACGTCGGTAATCTTCTCATACATCTGGAAAAGGTTGCCGTAACGGGCTTTGATGACGTCCTTGCCCAGGCGGGCGATCGCCGTCTTGAAATCCAGGAACACGGCCAGTCCGGTCTCGTTCACGCCGAAGCCTGCATCGCAGCGTTCTTTGGCGGCACGCGAAGCCACATCGCGCGGCACGAGGTTACCGAAAGCCGGATAACGGCGCTCCAGGTAGTAGTCGCGATCCTCCTCGGGGATATCCGAAGCTTTCTTCTTTTTCGCACGGATCGCCTCAACATCCTCTTTCTTTTTCGGCACCCAGATCCGGCCGTCGTTACGCAGCGACTCGGACATCAGCGTCAGTTTCGACTGCTGCGTACCGTGCACCGGGATACAGGTCGGGTGGATCTGCGTGAAGCAGGGATTCGCAAAGTCGGCGCCCTTCTTGTAGCACTGCCATGCGGCCGAACCGTTCGAATTCATCGCGTTGGTCGACAGGAAGAAAACGTTGCCGTAACCGCCCGATGCAATCACCACGGCGTGTGCACCGAAGCGCTCGATCTCACCAGTAATCAGGTTGCGGGCGATGATACCGCGCGCCTTGCCGTCGATCATCACGAGGTCCAGCATTTCGTGACGCGGATAACTCTTCACGTTGCCACGGGCAATACCGCGGTTCAGGGCTGCATAAGCGCCGAGCAACAACTGCTGGCCGGTCTGGCCGCGGGCGTAAAACGTACGGGATACCTGCGCGCCGCCGAACGAGCGGTTATCGAGCAGTCCGCCGTAGTCACGGGCGAAAGGCACGCCCTGTGCTACGCACTGGTCGATGATCGAGTTCGAGACTTCGGCCAGACGATACACGTTTGCCTCACGGGCACGGTAGTCGCCGCCCTTGATCGTATCGTAGAAGAGGCGGAACACCGAGTCGTTGTCGTTCTGGTAGTTTTTCGCAGCATTGATACCGCCCTGTGCGGCAATCGAATGCGCACGGCGGGGCGAGTCACTGATGCAGAACACCTTTACATTATATCCCAAATCGCCGAGCGAAGCGGCTGCAGATGCGCCGCCGAGACCGGTACCGATTACGATGATGTCGAGTTTTCTTTTGTTAGCCGGGCTGACCACCTTGATGTCAGCTTTGTGCTTGCTCCATTTCTCCGCCAACGGGCCGGCAGGAATCTTAGAATCTAACTTTGCCATAGTTTTTGTTTTATCTTATTTTTTATTTTTCAGCAGAAAAAGGGATTAGCATACACCGCAGGCACCGCCGCACAGGCTGCGCAGGTAAAAAGCCACAACCACCACGGCGAAACCGAGGAATACGACCGTAGCAAAAATATTCGCGATGCATTTGAGGCGTCCGAGCCAAATCTGGTTGTCCCAGCCGATCGTCTGGAACGCGCTCCAGAAACCGTGCGTAAGGTGGAACCAGATGGCCACGAACCACACCAGGTAGATGATGCAGTAAACCGGATTGCTGAACAAGTCGGCGATGTAAGCCGCGCCGTCCGTCGGGCCGAAAGCGCCGAGGTTGTGGTCGCCGATGATCTCGGCGAACTGCATCTTGTACCAGAAGTTGTACAGGTGCAGGATCAGCCCGAGCACTACGATAGCTCCCAGGATGTACATGTTCCGGGAAGCCCAGCTCACCCCTGCGGGCATTGCCGTCACCGCATAGCGCTTGTCGCCGCGGGCCGCGCGGTTACGCAGCGTCAGGATCGATGCATAGATGATGTGCACCAGGAAACCGGCGGCCAGCACCAGCGTTCCCACCAGTGCGTACCAGTTGGCACCCAGGAATTCACAGATCGCATTGTAAGCCTCGGTCGAGAAAACGGCCGCCAGGTTCATCGACATGTGAAACAACAGGAAAAGAACCAGAAAGAGACCTGAAATACTCATAATCAGTTTTCTTCCGATTGAGGATGTGAACAGACAATTGCCCATAAGAGAAAAAGGTTTGATTATTAATAATGTTGGTTATCAGCTTGAAGATAGCCCGTTAGGTGCTCACAACGGGCACACAAAGTTATTCGATTGTTTTCGAAATAACAATCTTTTGCCGGAGAAACTGCACAGATTGGGACAAAAAACAGAGGCGTTACCGCCGGAGTCAATCCCTCCGTTATGCAAAATAATATGAATCCCCGAACCGACCGGATGTCAAATCCGGACATCCGGCAAGATTTTCGGCCGTTTTCCCGGGGATTTTACCTATCTTTGAATAAAGACTGAACGTGCAAAAGCAAATGACATGAAAGATTATTCCATCGCAGGGATCGGCGAGGTGCTCTGGGACCTCTTTCCCGAATACAAAAGGCTCGGCGGGGGTACGGCGAACTTCGCGTACCACGTCTCGCAGTTCGGATTCGATGCAGCCGTAGCGAGCGCTTTAGGGCACGATCCGCTGGGCGACGAGGTAGTCCGTACGCTCGAAGACAATAAAGTGGGGTATCTTTTGCCGCAGGTAGACTTCCCGACGGGTACCGTACAGGTCGAGGTCAACAGCGACGGAGTTCCGCGCTACGACATCCGCGAACAGGTCGCATGGGACCATATTCCCTATACAGATTCACTCCGGGAGCTGGCCCGCAACTGCTGTGCAGTCTGTTTCGGCTCGCTCGCACAGCGCAGCGAAGTCTCGCGCACAACGATCAACCGTTTCCTCGACGATACTTCCGAGGAGAGCCTGCGTATTTTCGACATCAACCTGCGCCAGAATTTTTATACCAGCGAGACGATCCTCAGTTCGCTGCAAAAATGCAACATCCTGAAGCTAAACGAAGAGGAAGTAACCCTTCTCGCCCAGATGTTCGGGTACGACGAATTGAACCTGCGGGCCGTCTGCCGTTCGGTCGTGAAAGATTACGCACTGCAGGTGCTGATCCTCACCTGCGGTGCAAACGGCAGTTACGTCTTTACACCGGACGAAAGTTCATATTACGATACGCCGAAAGTGGAAGTCGCGGACACCGTCGGGGCAGGCGATTCGTTTACCGGAGCATTTTGCGCCGCATTGCTGCGCGGCAAGTCGATCCGTGTGGCGCACCGGCTGGCAGTCGACGTTTCGGCTTATGTCTGCACGCAGCAGGGCGGCATGCCCCCACTGCCCGAAAGCCTGACGCGCCGCCTCGATCCCGAGGAGGGAATATAATGCGCAGGACAATGTTCCACCGCATTTCCCCGTTAACCCAATAATACTTTCACACCCGAATTTATGTCCGGTTCCATCATTGGCTCCATATCCGACCGGCCGCTCCAAACACAGCAAGCGGCCAAAAGGAGGTTACGGCAAATTGTCCGCGAACGGTATGCCGCCGCGGACCGGGCGGGACTGAAAGTCGCCTCGGACCATGTGATGCAGGCCCTGGAGCAACTGCCCGAATTCATCGCCGCGCGGTGTGTCGCGCTCTACTGGTCCTTGCCCGGAGAGGTGGAGACGCATGCTTTTGCCGAAAAATGGCGCCACGAAAAGCAGGTATTGCTGCCGGTTATGCACGGCGACGGTTTGCTGTTGTATCCTTTTACCGGCAGGGAACACCTGGTACAACGGCGCTTCGGCGTATGGGAACCCGATCCGGAGGCCCCCTTTTCAGCGCTCCCCGGCACGCCGGTTCCGGACACGACTTCCGAACACACGCCCAACCGTAAATCACTCCTGGCTGCGCACACTACGCAGGTTCCCCGTACAAACCCTCCCCAGGCACAACCGACAGAGCCGGCAGAGTTGACCGGTCGGGACCCAGATCCCGACCTGATCGTCGTACCTGCCGTCGGATTCGACCCGCAAGGCAGCCGGCTCGGCCACGGCAAAGGCTTCTACGACAGGTTGCTCCCGGGCACACAGGCATTGAAAGTCGGTATCTGTTTCGATTTTCAGCTTTTCGAGCATATTCCGGCCGAAGAGCACGACGTCCCGATGGACCGGATCATCGCCGGCTCCCGGGACGGAAGCCTGCTCTACTTCTGTGACAAAAACGACGCGTACCGATAAACGAATTTACATTATCTTTGCACCGATTAAACCATCCGTAAACCGATGAAAACATACCTGATCCGCTCCATCAAATACCTGATCTGGCTGGCGCTGCTCTTTACACTGATTTTCGTACTGATGATCCGTACCAACACGGCGCGCGCCGGCGGCGAACAAATGCTCCACGAACTGTTCCACACCCAGCGCGGCTGGATGATGATCGGGATGCTGATGGTCCTTGCATTCCTCTATCCGCGTTTCGGATTCACCTCCCGAAGCCTGAAAGGCAGCGTTGCAACCAATCGGGACGACATTCTCAGGGTGGCGCACCGGGGCGGGTTCAGCCTGGTAAGCGAGACGCCCGGACAACTGGTTTTCCGCGCTTCGAGCCCGGCCAAAAAAGCCCTTTTGCTATGGGAGGACACAATCATCGTCACTCAGCAAGGAGATCAACTCGTGATCGACGGCATCCGCAAAGAGGTCGTTCGGATGGAATTCCGCCTGAAACCGGCACTCGCACAAGAGCAGTAACCTGCAGGATTCCCGACGCATTGCAAACGAATCGCAAAGCAAAAAGTTTTTAGCACCCTCCCCGTATATATTCCGTACATATAAAAGCATTTAGGAAGAATTTACATGAAAGCGAAAACGAAAAAAGGCATCAAATATACGCTGCTCTCCGCACTGGTCGCTTTGGTCGGTACGGTAACGATCGCGGCATCGAACCCGGATTTCGCGCTGGGCCGTAATATCCAGATACTGTTCAACATGTTCCGCGAACTGAACCTGCTCTACGTGGACCAGATCGATCCCGACGAAATGTTGTTGGACGCCGCCGACGGCATGACCTCCAAGCTCGATCCTTACACCGAACTGATTCCCGAAAAGGAGATGGCCGATTTCGAGATCATGACTACCGGCAAGTACGGCGGTATGGGCGCGATGATCCGGCAAAAGGACGACTACGTGATGATCGCCCAGCCGTATAAAAACTCTCCGGCCGACAAGGCCGGACTCGTGGTGGGCGACCTCCTGCTCGAAGTGAACGGAGAAAGCATCAAAGGCTACGAAGTGAGCAAGGTGAGTTCGATGTTGAAAGGCACGCCGGGCACCACGCTACACCTGAAGGTTCGCAAACTGCTGACCGGCCAGGAAGAAGAACTGACCTTCAAGCGGGAACGGATCGTCGTGTCGGGCATTCCTTATTGGAGCGTTATCGACGACAGCATCGGTTACATCGTACACAAAGATTTTTCCGAAGATTGCAGCAACGATATCCGCAACGCTGTCATGTCGATGAAAAAAGCGGGGATCAAAGGACTGATTATCGACCTGCGGGGGAACGGCGGCGGCATCCTGCAGGAGGCGGTCAAAATCCTCTCGATGTTCGTCCCCAAAGGTACCGAGGTAGTGTCGATGCGGGGACGCATGAAGGAGCTGGATGCCACCTTCGTTACCCAAAGCGAACCGATCGACACGCAAATTCCGGTCGCCGTGCTGATCAACAGCTCCTCGGCCTCGGCCGCAGAGATCGTAGCGGGAGCTTTCCAGGACCTCGACCGCGGCGTACTGCTCGGTCAGCGCTCGTTCGGCAAGGGGCTCGTACAGTCGACCCGCCCGGTCGGCTACAACGCCTACCTGAAACTCACCACTGCCAAATACTACACCCCCAGCGGACGCTGCATCCAGGCGATCGACTATTCGCATCGGGCCGAAGACGGCAGCGTAGGGACCGTACCCGATTCGCTGATCAAGGAGTATGCGACCAAAGCGGGCCGCAAAGTGTACGACGGCGGCGGCGTGATGCCCGACATTCGCATGCCCGACAATTATTACAGCCGTTTCACGAATGTCCTTTACGGAAAGGGCTATATCGAAGACTTCGCGAACCTGTATTATAAAAAACACCGGGAAGGTGTCGATGTAGACAACTTCGAGTTGAGCGATGCGGATTACAACGAGTTCGTCCGGTTCATGGCCGATAAACCTGTGGATTTCGAATCGGAAACACAACAAACGCTTTCCCAGTTACGCCAAAAAGCGGAGCGCGACAAATACCTCGACAGGATCGAAGGGGAGCTGAACGCGATCGAACAGAAAATCCGGGATGATAAACAGGCCGACCTGCAGGCATTCAAAAAGGAAATCAAAGAACTGATCGGGGATGAGATCGTGATGCGCTATCACTATATACAGGGCGTGGCACGCCACAACAGCCACTTGGATCCTGAAATCCTCGAAGCGATCAAAGTTTTGCAGGATCCGGCCCGTTACCACCAGATCATCACGTCGCAGGACACCCAACGCAAATAATTCCGAAAAAGTCCAACTACGAAGCAATGTCAATGAGCCGGCACATGCCATACTCCGAGAGCTGATATCCCGCGAGCCGGAGAGAAATGATCTTATCATTGTAGTTCAAACAGGTAATTCATAACGGTAACAGCCCGACCCCATCTTCAACAGCCAGCAGCCAAAGCCGTGAAAAAGAAATTTTCGACAAAAATCTTCTCATTCCGCAACAGGGTGGTCATCATCATCCTGGGTTTCATTATCGGCACTTCGTCGCTGTTGTTCACGAACAACATGGCCCGGCAGCTGCGCGAAAAAGAGCAGAACGAGGTGAAGTTATGGTCGTTCGCGATGAGCAAAATGGGTGAGATGGGGCCTGAGAACCAAGTACTGCGTCAAATTATCAACGCCAATACGAACATTCCGTTCGTCATCACCACCGGAACCCTGGATGTCGTCACGTCGCACCTTATTCCCGAGCGCATCCTCACCAATCCGGCGCTGCTGAGACAAAAATGCGTAGAGATGGCGGCAATCAACCAGTACTGGGAAATCAAAACCTGGTCGAACGACACCTATTACCTATTCTACGGCGAATCGAACCTGCTGCGCACATTGGTCTATTTCCCCTATATCCAATTGGCGATTATCTGCATTTTCGCGATGTTCGGCTACATCACTTTCCGTTCGTCGAAACAGGATGAACAAAACCGGGTCTGGATCGGACTGGCAAAAGAGACCGCCCACCAACTCGGCACGCCGACCTCGTCGCTGTTCGGCTGGATCGAATACCTGCGGACCCAACCCATCGACCAAACGGCCGTCGAAGAGATGAACAAGGATGTCGTCCGGCTGACGAAAGTGGTGGACCGCTTCTCGAAGATCGGGTCGACCACCTCGCTCAGCGAAGGCGTCATCAACGAAATCGTCGGAGGCAGCGTACTCTATTTCCGCACGCGCGTACCGCGCAACGTAACGATCAACTACAACGGACTGGCGATGGCGCAACTCAAGGCACTGGTCAATGAAGCGCTGTTCGAATGGGTAATTGAAAACCTGCTCAAAAACGCCCTCGATGCACTCTCGGGAGTGGGTTCGATCGACGTAAAACTCTCGTCGGACAACGATTGGATTTACATCGATGTCAAGGACACCGGTAAAGGAATGCCCAAAAGTAATTTCAAACGTATCTTCGAACCCGGTTTCACTACCAAAACGCGCGGTTGGGGATTGGGCCTGTCGCTGAGTAAACGAATTATCGAGGGCTATCACAACGGTCGTATTTTCGTGTTGAACTCGGAAATAGACCAAGGTACGACAATCCGCATCATGCTCAAAAAACTCTATTCATAAAAACCGTCCGGCACCGATGAGAGGATTCGTAACCGATTGCGACTGCTACCTGAGTGACATCGTCCCACTACATGTGCACGTTCCTTCCGAAGCGGACATTTTCGGGGTACACAGCAAGCTGGTAACGGGCGAAACGGGCATGCCGCAACCGATCGAGCAGCTCTCCTGGGTGGAAAATTACACCTATGAAGGACTGGTAATCGCCATTTTCATTCTCTTTTGCTACCTGCTGTACAATTTCCGCGGCGATATCCTGCAACTGCTCCGTTTCCTGGCGATGCACACCTCGTCGGAAAAAATTTATGCCGAGCAGAAACTCTTTTTCAAACGGTTCATCAACCTCTCTACCCTACTGGGAATCCTGCTGATCTGTGGCCTGAGCGTCAAATTATGCGACTACTTCGGCCTCGATGGAAGGCTGCCGGCAACCGGGATCCTGAACGTGAACCTGATTCCTGTGATTCTGTTGCTGATTCCGGGGATCATCCTGCTCTACCGGTATCTGGTGACGGGAATCGTAGGCGCAGTCACCCGGAACCAGGCCTTTTTCAAGAGCTACCGGTTCATGAGCCATCTTTCGGGATCGGTTTCATTTTTGATTTTGACTCCGTTTTTCCTGTTATTCGCCCTTGGCGACGGAAACAGCACAACCTTCTTCATTTATTTGACAATCACAATCGTAGCAGCACTGTACCTGCTTTACCTGGGAAAGAGTTACCGATTCTTTATCGAGCGGAATGTTTCAATTTTACAATGGATTTTGTACCTTTGTACCGTCGAATGGTTCCCCGTCAGTCTCTTGCTGTTAGAGGCCATGCGAATGGACTGAAGCAGTAACCGGATGACAGGATCGGAAGAATCCTTCGGAGGTCCGACTCTGAATTTAAAGGCTAAACGTTTTGAAGATTAAAAGCATCCTGGTGTCGCAGCCGGCTCCGGCAGCAATCGAAAAGTCCCCCTACAACGAGATCATTTCGAAACACCACCTCAATGTCAAGTTTCATCCCTTCATCAAGGTCGAGGGGATTTCCCTCAAGGAGTTTCGCAGCCAGCGGATCGAGATCCTCGACCATACGGCCGTGATCTTTACCAGTCGCACCACGATCGACAGTTTTTTCCGCATCTGCGAAGAGGCGCGCATCGCCGTTCCCGAAAGCATGAAATATTTTTGCAACACGGAGGCCGTTGCGCTCTACCTGCAAAAATATATCGTCTACCGCAAGCGTAAAATATTTTTCGCCGACGGCGCATTCGCAAACTTCATGGAATTGCTCAACAAGCACAAAGAAGAGAAGTACCTGCTGACCGTTTCGGAACCGCACAAACCCGAAATGCCGCTGGCCATGGAGAAACTGCGCCTCACATTCGACAAAGTGGTTCTCGCACGCACCGTCAGTGCAGATCTCTCGGGGATCAACGTGAACGACTACGACATGCTCGTATTCTATAGCCCATCCGAAATCGTATCGCTCGTCGGCACCTTCCCGGGCATCAACGGTCACCCGAAAATCGCCACTTTCGGACACGGCACGACCAATACTGCCATTGGAGAGGGACTGACCGTCAGCGTTATGGCGCCTTCGCCCGAAGCGCCTTCGATGACCCGGGCCATCGAACTGTACCTCAAAAAGATCAACGCCGGCGAAACGGTCGCTCCGGTAGTGCTCGACGGACAATCGCCGGACCGGGCTTACATCCTGGCGCAGGAGGCCAAACCCGCTAAACGCCGCCCGGCACCAAAAACCGCAGCGGCAACAACTAAAAACAGCACGACAAAAAACAGCGCATCCGCTTCAAAAGCTAAAACAGGAACTCCCGTCAAGAAGTCCGCTTCATCCACCCCGTCGAAATAGACTGCTTTGGAGACGCCCCGATATACTCTGCCGCCCGAACAGCGGCTGAAATCCCGAACACAGATCGATCTGTTGTTCGGGGAAGGGGAACGGGGCTTTGCGTTCCCGATTCGCTATCTGGTACGGGTCGAGCGGCTGGAACCTCTACCGGCAGCCGGGAGCACGCAGGCAGGTCGTAAAAAAGGACGATCCATTCCGCAGCCCGAAACGGTCGTTATGGTTTCTGTTCCCAAACGACTCCACAAACGGGCAAACGTCCGCAACCTGCTCAAACGGCGTATGCGGGAGGCATACCGACTGAACAAAGAGCCCTTACGTGAAATATGCATCCGTGAGAATATCCGGCTTTCGCTCGGTTTGCTCTATACTTCCGGTGAAATAGCCGATTACAAAACGATCGAGCATGCAGTCCGAAAAATCATCCAAACGGTTGTGGCACGCAGTTAAGTGGTTGTTGATCGCCCCGTTCGTGCTGTTGATCAAGATCTACCAGAACGGCATCTCCCCGTTTCTTCCCCCTTCGTGCCGCTATACCCCCACCTGTTCGCAGTACTGCCTCGAGGCATTACGCAAACACGGCCTGTTCAAAGGGGGTTATCTCGGTATCAAGCGGCTGCTGTCCTGTCATCCGTGGGGCGGCAGCGGCTATGACCCCGTGCCCTAACAAAGAGTATAACTCCGGAATGCGGGATATTCCAACATCCAGCCCGTCGCAAAACCATCCGCAACATTGTTTTACCGGTACCGGTCGATAAACCCGGTCAGGATTGCCAACGCCTGTTCCGGCTCCTCGACAAATCCCATATGGCCCGAATGGTCGAGCCATGCGATTTCGGCCTGGGGCTGTGCGGCGACAATCGCCTCGGCGGCCGCCACGGGAATAAACTCGTCTTCCCGACCGAAGATGAAGAGTTGCGGCACGTTCAGATTTCGCAGCATTTCGTTCTGATCGGCCCGCTGGATCAATCCGTTCAGGACGGCCACCACCCCGTCGCTGTCGCTCATCGAGATCAGTTCGGACAGTTGCTCGATCACTGCACGGAGCCGTTTGCGGTTTTCCGGTGCAAATCCTTTCGGAGCAAACAGCTCGGCGATCAGCTCTTTCTTATCCGCACGCACCAGTTCGATCTCCCGGCGGCGGTTCTCCCGCTTCTCTTCGGTATCGGGATTCGGTGTTGAATGAAACAGCACGAGTCCCTGCAACATCGAAGCGTATTTCGCGGCAAACGCCTCGGCCACATAGCCGCCCATCGAATGCCCCACGACAAAACAACGTTCAACGCCCTGCTTATCGAGCACGCCTTTCAGAACATCGGCCAGAAACTCCATCGTATGCACCTCGCCACGCACCTGGGAAATACCCATTCCCGGAATATCGATCGCAAGGATACGGTAATGCATCGCGAGTTCCTTCATAAAATCGCCCCAAATCTCCAGCGATTCCAGATAACCGTGCAACAATACGACGGTCGTACCGCCTTTCAGCGTGTCGCTGATCCTCAGCGCCGTCCCGGCCGCCATGATAAATTTTTCCATTTCACTTCCGCTTTTTACATCAGAATGGCTGCCTGTGGGCAGCCATTCGCATATAACGTCACCGGAACCTGTCAACGGTCCTCGGGTTCATCATCATCTTCTTCGAGGTCCTCTTCCCATTCTTCTTCCTCCTCGTCATCCTCGTACCCATCGTCGAGTTCTTCGTCATCAAACTCCTCTTCGGCGGATTCGTCATCGTCGAAATAATCGAGCACCGACTCCTTTTTACGCAGAGCTAGTAACTCCGCGTCGTCGTCCTCATCATCCAACTGACTGTAAATGGCGCGTTTCTCCTTACCGCTCTTTTTGATGGGCTCCAATTTGGCCGCCCGCTTCATCGAATCTTCCGAATCAAAAGACTGCTGTTTAATCCGGAAATCTTTGGTCGATTTCATGAGTCGTGAAACAGTGAATTAATTTGAATGGTTTTTAACGGTTTAACTTTCGGTCGTACGACCGTTTCGCGATTACAATGTTATGGATTTTTTCTGAAAAACCAACTTTACGGCCTTAAATTTTCAGGTCGATCTCCCCTTCGAATACCTTTTTCGCCGGCCCTGTCAGGACGACATGGCTAAAAGAGCTTCCGTCGGCCGATTCGAACGCAACGAAAAGGGTGCCCCCTTCGACGTCGACCCGGTACCGGCGTACCGGACTACCGCTGAGCAGCGCGGTCGCCAATGCCGATGCCGTAGCTCCCGTACCGCAGGCGAGCGTCTCGTCCTCGACGCCGCGCTCGAACGTGCGCACCCGGATATGCCCGTCACCGACTCGTTCGACAAAATTCACATTCGTCCCGCCACCGGCGGCGAACGGCTCGCCCCACCGGACAGCAGCGCCGCGACTGCAAACATCCACGCTGCGGACATCCTCGACGAACTCGACATAATGCGGCGACCCGGTGTTAAGGAAGCAATAACCGTCGTGCCGGTCTATTTCAGGCACATCGATCATGCCGAGCGCCACTTCACCCCGGTCGCCCTCCACCTCGAGCATCCGCGCCTCATGCACGCCGTCGATGCCCGTAAAGCGCTTGGTTGCACCGCCGATGCCGAGATGTTCGGCAAACAACGCGATACACCGGCCGCCATTCCCGCACATGGTGGACTCCCCGCCATCCGCATTGAAATAGCGCATCCGGAACTGCTGCTCGGGATCATGCCCGAGAATCATCAGCCCGTCGGCACCGATCCCGCGCCGACGGTCGCACAGGAATGCCACGCGTTCACGCCCAGGGATGAACCCTCCGGTACGTCCATCAATCACGACAAAGTCGTTACCCGCTCCTTCGTATTTATAAAACCGCTGTTTCATCGCATAACATTTGCAGCCCAAGGCCGACTCCGCAAATATGGTAATTTTTCCCGAAACCCTTTCGGCTTTGAAAAAAATAACGGATATTTGCGCATATTGTCTATCATTTACCGTATCGACCGACAACGGGCCTCCGTGCAGCGAGACAGGCAGCGTGACCAATCCTACCCGACTCCCTGTATCGCGTGGCGGAATATTCGTTACCCCAATGATGACCGGTCTAAGTTTTTAACCGTATGATTCCCGAGATTTTTTCACACCGTTCCATCCGCAGTTATCTGCCCGAGCCCGTTCCCGAAGAGGTGCTCCGGCGCATCCTAGAAGCGGGCGTACGCGCCTCTACGACAGGCAATATGCAACTATACAGCCTGGTGGTAACCACGTCGCCCGAAATCAAGGAACGGCTGGCGCCCTGCCATTTCAATCAGCCGATGGTCACACAGGCCCCGGTTGTAATCACCTTTTGCGCCGACATCCGCAGGTTCTCGCTCTGGTGCCGGCAACGGGGAGCCGAGCCGCAATACGACAATTTCGTCTGGTTCGTCAACAGCATGATCGATACGATTCTCGCCTCGCAAAATATCGTATTGCAAGCTGAAAACGAAGGTTTGGGCATTTGTTACCTCGGCACGACGACCTACAACGCGCAGGAGATCGCAGAGGTACTCGGCCTGCCGGAAGGGGTGATTCCGGTTACAACGCTCACGATGGGTTACCCCGACAAAATGCCGCCGCTGACCGACCGGTTACCGCTCGAAGGTGTCGTGCACCGGGAGCGTTACCACGACTATACGCCGGAACAGATCGAACGCATCTGGGCGGAACGCGAAGCTTCGGAAGAGACTGCCGGACTGCTCGAAGTCAACCAACTCTCGAATCTCGCCCGCATTTTTACCGAACGCCGCTACACCGGAAAAGACAACCTGCTTTTTTCGCGTAAATACTTCGACGCACTTAAGAAACAGGGGTTTTTCAACCAATAATATTTACGGAAGCTCCCCGTACCATTTTTAATCCGACACAACCCGCACGAAAGACGACATGGGAGAAAAAGATTACGATCCGGTGATGCACACAGCGGAGCATCTGGTCAACGGCACGATCGCCCGCATGCTGGGCTGCGGCCGCGCCTTCTCGACGCATATCGAAAAGAAAAAATCGAAATGTGATTTTCGTTTCCCCCGCAACCTGACCCCGGAAGAGCTGGAGCGGGTGGAACAAACCGTCAACTCGCAGATCGCCGCAAAACTCGGCGTGCGGGATGAGCTGCTGAGTCCTGACGAAGCCGGAGCCCGATACAGCCTCGAGCGGCTGCCGGAAGGGGCAGAATCGGTCCGTATCGTGCATATCGGCGATTACGACGCATGTCCGTGCATCGGCAGCCATGTAACCAACACGGCCGAAATACCTCCCGTATCCATCATTTCGAGCGACTGCACCGACGGGGTGCTGCGTGTCCGCTTTAAATTCCGTAAAAACTGAACACATCGGCCACATACCGGATCCGAAAAGGCGCCCTGCGGGCCTTGCTGCTGCTGGCCGCAGCGGCACTGGCCGCGTGCAATGCTACCAAACACCTCCCTTCGGGCGCATACCTGCTGACAAAAAACCAGGTGAAAATCGAGAAAGAACCCGAACTACCGAAAGAAGACCAGATTACAAAGCTCGAACTGGACAAATACATCCGACAACAGCCGAACAAGCGTTTTCTCGGGACCAACCTGCCGATCTGGATCTATTCGCAAGCCGATACTGCCAAAAACAACGGCTGGAACCGCTTCAAACGGCGGCTCGGGGCCGCTCCGGTGCTGCTCGACTCAGCCCAAACGGCACTCTCGGCCGGCGGTATGAAAATATACATGGACAGCAAGGGATTCCTCGACTCGGAAGTCATTCCCACAGTCGACACCGCCGACCGCAAAGCGCAGGTCACTTACCATGCCCGTCAGGGAGAGCCGTTCCGCATCGGGACGATCCGTTACGACTTCCGCGACCGGTTTGTCAAGGCGATCATCCTCAGCGACACCGCGAATACGCTGCTGCACACCGGCAACATTTTCGACGCGAACGTGCTGGACAACGAACGGGCGCGGATCACGAATTTCCTGAAAAACCAGGGTTACTACAACTTCTCGATCAACAACATCAGCTATGTCGCGGATTCGACCGTGGGCGGCCGGCGCATCGACCTGACCGTGCTTGTCAAGCAATACATGGCCGGATACGACACGAACGGAGAGGCCGTGCTCGACAACAACCGCATCTACCGCATCCGCGACATCAACGTTTTTCCGGACTACAACCCGACGGTAGCCACAACGGATTCGCTGTATAAAACACGGTTAGACACGGTCCGTTACCGCGGGCTGAACATCATCTACGACACAAAACAGCATGTTCGCTCGGAGATTCTGCGCCGCACGATCAGCCTGTACCCCAATGCACTTTACAGTGCCCAGGATGTCAAGCGCACGTACGACAACATCATGCGGCTGGGCTACTACAAAAGTGCCAGCATTCTCTTCACCGAAGTGGCCGACAGCACGCAAAAGGATAATTTCATCTCATTCGTCGGGACGGACTCTACCGGCTCCGACGAAGCCGACTACACCGCCGAGCATTACCTGTCCTGCGAGGTGCTTTGTACCCCGGCACTGCGGCAAAGTTACTCGGTGAACCTCGAAGGCACCACATCGGCCGACTACTTCGGCGTGATGGCCAAGGTAGGTTACCAGAACCGCAACCTGCTGCGGGGTGTCGAACTGTTCGAGGTCAATGTCCGGGGCGGATACGAATTCATGTACGCAGGCAGCAAGTACAAAAGCGACGCCTACGAATTCGGCGTCAGCACGTCGTTCTCGTTTCCGCGTCTGCTCACCCCCTTCCGCGTCAACCGCTACAACCACGCGCTGAACCCGCGTACCCGGATCGACCTGTCGTACAACACGCAGAAACGGCCGTACTACCACCGCGACCTGGCCAGTGCCGTTTGGGGATATTCGTGGGGCAAGGGGCGGAGTACTTTTGCGCTGCGGCCGATCGACCTCACGTTGGTTAACATGCGCTACGTACAGGATTCGTTCCTAAAAAACCTGGTCAACCCCTACCTGCAGAACAGTTACACGTCGCAGCTGATCGCCGGGCTTTCGGGTTCCTACCTTTATACGAATCAGCAGAAAAACGCCAACCGGGGCTCCATCGCGTTGCGCTTCAACTTCGAGACGAACGGCAACCTGCTCAACGCGCTGTACAGAATTGGTTTCCCCAACAAGGAAAAAGACGAATACTATACCCTGCTGGGTATTCGCTACGCCCAATATTTCCGTACCGACCTGAGTTTTGTCAAAAACTTTTGGCTCGGACAGAAAAGCGCGTTGGTCTACCGTTTCTTCGGAGGCTTCGGCTATGCGTACGGCAACTCTGCCGCACTGCCGTTCGAACGGCTTTTCTATTGCGGCGGCAGCAACAGCATGCGCGGATGGGCGGCCCGGACGCTCGGGCCCGGCATCGACGGACGCATCGCCTCCGATTACCCGAGCCAACTGGGCAACATGCGTCTGGAGATGAACCTGGAAGCCCGTTTCCCAGTATGGGGTTTCCTGCACGGCGCTGTTTTCTGCGACGTGGGCAATATCTGGTTCGCCGGACAAGGTACCACCCCGGAAAACCAGTTTCAACTCCGCAATTTCTACAAACGCGTCGGACTGAACACCGGAATCGGCGCCCGGCTCGACTTCAATTTCTTTATTTTCCGCCTCGACTGGGGTATTCAACTGCACGATCCGAACGTCAATCCCGGAGAACGCTGGGTCATCCGCAATTTCAGCTTAAAACACACGGCGCTCAGTTTCGGTGTGGGCTATCCTTTCTAATCCGCCACTCGCCCCGGCGTAACAATATTTTAACCGCTCCGTCCGTATTATCTCGGGTTATTTCCCTACCTTTGTACCGATTATATAGAAAGAGAATGACGAAAAACAAGAAAAAACCTTCAAAAGGGAAGGTGAAAACAAAAACATCGGGCAGCATCGCATCTTTGATTTCAGAGTTGTTCCGCACCCTGCCGGACAAGCGCTATTCCGTTAAGAACCTGATCACCGCCACCGGCGCAATGACACGCGATGAAAAAGACGAAGTGCGCAGCGTCGTCCGGTCCCTGCTCGATGAAAGGACGATCGAACTGGTCGCGGAAGGCAAATACCGCCTCAGCAACGCAAAACGCGAGACTTTCGAAGGGATCGTAGATATGACCTCTTCCGGGGCTTTCTATGTCAAAGTCGAAGGCTTGGACAAAGATATCTATGTAAACTCGCGGCACGCCGGCCATGTGCTGCACGGCGACCGCGTAAAGGTAGCGATCACCCGCAAGGCAAAAAAAGAGATGAACCCCGAAGGAGAGGTAATCGAGATACTCGAACATTCGGACAA
This sequence comes from Alistipes indistinctus YIT 12060, assembly GCF_025144995.1. Classification (NCBI taxonomy): domain Bacteria; kingdom Pseudomonadati; phylum Bacteroidota; class Bacteroidia; order Bacteroidales; family Rikenellaceae; genus Alistipes; species Alistipes indistinctus. The sequence continues at coordinate 1,541,803 of NZ_CP102250.1, forward strand.
AAAATACGTGGGCGTACTGGAACTGTCGGACAGTTTCGCATTCGTGAAAGTGGACAGCCGCAAGTTCCCTACCGACGTATTCATTCCGCTGCGCGACCTGAAGGGAGCAAAAGACGGTCAAAAAGTGCTGGTACGGGTCACCGAATGGCCCGACACGATGAAAAATCCCGCGGGTGAGATTGTCGACGTACTGGGTACTCCGGGTGACAACAACACCGAAATGCATGCGATCCTGGCCGAATACGACCTTCCCTATACCTATCCCAAAGAGGTGGAGCAGGAAGCCGACAAAATCCCGGCCGAGCTGTCCGCAGACGAAATCGCCGCCCGGCGGGATTTCCGCGGCATTACGACCCTCACGATCGACCCCGCCGACGCCAAGGATTTCGACGATGCGCTTTCGATGCGCCGTCTGCCCAACGGCAATATAGAAGTGGGCGTGCACATCGCCGATGTAACCTATTACGTCCATCCGGGCGACATCATCGATGCCGAGGCCGAAAACCGCGCCACATCGGTATATCTGGTGGACCGGACGATCCCGATGCTCCCCGAGCGCCTCTCGAACGGGCTGTGTTCACTGCGGCCCAACGAAGAGAAATTCTGCTTTTCAGCCGTATTCGAACTCAACGAAGAGGCCGAGGTACAGAACGAATGGTTCGGCCGTACGGTGATCCTTTCCGATCGCCGGTTCACCTACGACGAAGCGCAGCAGGTAATCGAATCCGGCCAGGGCGACCTTTCCGACGAGATTACGGCGCTCAATGCGCTGGCCCGCAAGCTGCGCGCCGCGCGTTTCCGTAACGGCTCAATCAGCTTCGAACGCGAAGAAGCGAAATTCGACCTCGACGAAAACGGCAAGCCGCTGCGCGTCTATTTCAAGGAGATGAAGGAAGCCAACCAGCTGATCGAAGAGTTTATGCTGCTGGCCAACCGCAAAGTAGCCGAGTTCGTGGGACGTAAACGCCAAGGGGTGCAGAACAGCGAACGCACGTTCGTCTACCGCGTGCACGACAAACCCAATTCCGACAAGCTCGCCCAACTACGCAGTTTCGTCATGCGCTTCGGCTACCAGATGAAAAGCGATGCCGTCGGCAAAGCGCTCGCCAAGGACATCAACAAGCTGATGACGAACGTTCACGGCAAACAGGAGGAGAACCTCATTTCGACACTTGCGATCCGGACGATGGCCAAAGCGACTTATACGACTACGAATATCGGACACTACGGGCTGGCCTTCGATTACTACACGCACTTCACCTCGCCGATCCGCCGGTACCCGGACATGATGGTGCACCGCCTGCTGGCGCACTACCTGGCCGGGGGTAAATCCGAAGACAAGGAATACTACGAAAGATTGTGCGAACACTCGTCGGCAATGGAGATCCGCGCCGCCGATGCCGAGCGCGCGTCGATCAAGTACAAAATGGTAGAGTTCATGCTCGACAAGCTCGACCAGGAGTTCGACGGGCACATCTCGGGCGTCACGGAGTGGGGAATCTACATCGAACTGGACGACACGAAGATCGAAGGGATGGTGTCGCTGCGCGACCTGACGGACGACTACTACACTTTCGACGAAGAGAACTACTGTCTCCGGGGCGAACGTACGGGACGTATTTTCACCCTCGGCGACGGCGTCCGCATTCGCGTCATGCGGGCCGACCTGGCACGCAAACAGCTCGATTTCGCGCTGACCGCCACATACGATTTCGATACGAAAAAGGCCACGCCGGTTCAAGAGACGCTGTAAACCGCCCTTTGATCACGCTTTGCCGGAACTGTATTGTAACAGGATGTTGCAAAGAACAGCACTTCGTGATTGTGGATAAATTGTTAGGAATTTATCCTCTCGCTAAGTTTTTGTCGCAAAAAATTTCCTTATTCAAAAAATAGATTGTACCTTTGAGGCCGATTTCGCCCTTTTGCAGACCTTTTCAGCCGGTGGAAGAGGGTAATTTTCTCCCGAAACGGCTGATTTTGGCAGGTAATGTTTGCGTATTTGCAAATAATGCGTAATTTTGTCGTCCTCAAAACCCTGCAAACTGACGGGTATCTCCCTGAAAACCGGAGTTTCAGGACTTTCAGAGGGGACCGAAACAGGAAAGAGGCGCAACACCCGGCGTAGCGATGCGCCGCCGTACGGGCGGATACCAGAGTGGCCAAATGGGGCAGACTGTAAATCTGCTGTCTTCGACTTCGGTGGTTCGAATCCATCTCCGCCCACACCGGACAGGACCGGCCGCAGGATACAGGCGGCGGAACGACGAACGGTTGAGAACACAGAGCAACAAACAATAGTTAGACAATTAATTCCTAAATAGATTTCAAACATGGCAAAAGAAAAATTTGACAGGTCCAAGCCGCACGTGAACGTCGGTACCATCGGACACGTAGACCACGGTAAAACCACTCTTACCGCCGCAATTACCACCGTACTTGCAAAAAAAGGTCTCTCTGAACTCCGTTCTTTCGACTCGATCGACAACGCTCCCGAGGAAAAAGAGCGCGGTATCACCATCAACACCTCTCACGTGGAGTACCAGACTGCCAATCGTCACTATGCCCACGTTGACTGCCCGGGCCACGCCGACTATGTGAAGAACATGGTTACCGGTGCCGCCCAGATGGACGGCGCGATCCTGGTGGTTGCCGCTACCGACGGTCCGATGCCCCAGACCAACGAGCACGTACTGCTCGCCCGTCAGGTGAACGTACCGCGTATCGTCGTGTTCCTGAACAAATGCGATATGGTGGACGATCCCGAGATGCTCGACCTGGTTGAGCTCGAGGTTCGCGACCTGTTGAGCAAATACGAATTCGACGGTGACAACACCCCCATCATCCGCGGTTCTGCCCTCGGCGGTCTGAACGGCGAAGCTCAGTGGGAAGACAAGATCATGGAGCTGATGGAAGCTGTCGATACTTACATTCCGCTGCCTCCGCGTGAGAATGAGAAACCGTTCCTGATGCCTGTCGAGGACGTATTCTCGATCACCGGCCGCGGTACCGTTGTTACGGGCCGTATCGAAACCGGTATTATCCACGTAGGTGACCCCGTAGAGATCACCGGTCTGCAGGAAAAATCGATGACTTCGACTTGTACCGGCGTCGAGATGTTCCGCAAGCTGCTCGATCAGGGCGAGGCCGGCGACAACGTAGGTCTGTTGCTGCGCGGTATCGATAAGAAGGATGTAAAACGCGGTATGGTCGTCGCCAAACCGGGTTCTATCACTCCGCACACCGAATTCGAGGCTGAGGTCTACATCCTGAAGAAGGAAGAGGGTGGCCGTCACACTCCGTTCCACCACAAATACCGTCCGCAGTTCTACCTGCGTACGATGGACATCACCGGCGAGGTCGAACTGCCCGAAGGTGTTGACATGGTGATGCCGGGTGACAACGTGACCATCAAGGTTACCCTGATCTACCCCGTCGCTTTGAACGTCGGTCTGCGTTTCGCTATCCGCGAAGGTGGCCGTACGGTAGGTGCCGGTCAGATTACCAAGATCATCAAATAATTTTTGATAATTCCGCAGTGCGGTCTCGGCCGCACTGCTCCTTACGAGTGTAGTTCAAGGGTAGAATAGCGGTCTCCAAAACCGTTGATGGGAGTTCGAATCTCTCCACTCGTGCGAAAAAAACAGTACAATTATGAAAATTGTAACTTACTTCAAAGAATCCTACACAGAGCTTGTTCAAAAAGTGACGTGGCCCTCTATTAACCAATTATCCCACTCCGCTGTAATCGTCATGGTTGCTTCCCTTTTACTCGCGTTGGTGGTACTGGCTATGGACCTCACCTTTGAGAACATCATGAAAGCTATATATAGCATTCTTTATTAATTTTCTTTACAAGCAGGTTAATAAAGATGAGTGAAAAAGAGCAGAAGCAATGGTACGTCGTGCGTGCCATCGGAGGTAAAGAAAAAAAGGTGAAGGAGTACATCGAAAACGAAGTGCGCCAGTCCCACCTGGAAAACTATATCTCCCAGGTTCTGATTCCTACTGAAAAGATTTACCAGATTCGCAACGGTAAAAAAGTCAGTAAGGAACGTGTGTCTTATCCGGGCTATGTATTAGTCGAAGCTGCCCTGGTAGGAGAAATCCCGTTTATTCTTCGCAACACTCCCAACGTTTTAGGCTTCCTCAACGACACCAAAGGCAACTCCATGGAGGCAACCCCTCTTCGCCCCCAGGAAGTGAGCCGTATCTTAGGCCGTGTCGATGAATTAAGTGAGAGTGAAGAGGAAAACGAAGTTCCTTTCTTCGTCGGAGAGACAGTCAAAGTAATCGACGGCCCGTTCTCAAGCTTCTCGGGCACGATCGAGGCTGTGGACAACGACCGGAAGAAACTTACGGTTTCCGTGAAGATTTTCGGGCGCAAGACTCCTATGGAGTTGAGCTTCATGCAAGTTGAAAAAGAATAATTAACCAAAGGAAAATTATGGCAAAAGAGGTTGCTGCATTTATTAAATTGCAGATCAAAGGTGGTGCCGCAAATCCTTCGCCTCCAGTAGGTCCTGCACTTGGCTCCAAGGGAGTCAACATCATGGACTTCTGCAAGCAGTTCAATGCGAGGACCCAGGACAAGGCGGGGAAAGTACTTCCTGTCATTATCACCGTATATGGCGACAAGTCGTTCGATTTCGTTGTCAAGCAGCCGCCCGTAGCCGTACAGCTCAAGGAGGCAGCAAAGCTTCAGAGTGGATCGGCCGAGCCGAACCGCAAAAAAGTGGGCCAGGTAACCTGGGATCAGGTCAAAGCGATCGCAGAGGATAAAATGCCTGACCTGAACTGCTTCACTCTTGAGTCAGCAATGCGGATGGTTGCCGGTACGGCCCGTAGTATGGGTATCAACGTAGTTGGTGAATTTCCTAGTTTGTAATTGACAAAAATTACTGAAAATGAGTAAGCTGACCAAAAACAGAAAAACGGCTCTTGCTAAGGTTGAAACCGGTAAAGTGTACAAGCTAGGCGAGGCGGCAGCTCTTCTAAAGGAGATCACCTTTACGAAATTCGATGCTTCCGTCGACCTGGACGTGCGCCTCGGGGTTGACCCGCGCAAATCCAACCAGATGGTGAGGGGTGTCGTTACCCTGCCTCATGGTACTGGAAAACAGGTGCGTGTTCTGGTGCTTTGCACTCCCGACAAGGAGAACGAGGCAAAAGAGGCCGGCGCTGATTATGTTGGACTGGACGAATACATCGAAAAGATCAAAGGCGGTTGGACTGATGTGGACGTCATTATCACGACCCCCAACGTAATGGCCAAGGTCGGAGCGCTCGGACGCATTCTGGGTCCGCGCGGTCTGATGCCGAACCCCAAAACAGGCACGGTTACCATGGAAGTGGGCAAAGCTGTAACGGAAGTGAAAGCCGGTAAAATCGACTTCAAAGTCGACAAATTCGGTATCGTTCACTCTTCGATCGGCAAAGTAAGCTTCACGGCCGACCAGATTATCGAGAACGCCAAGGAGTTTATGTCCATGATCAATAAGCTCAAACCCACGGCTGCCAAAGGTACTTACGTACAGAGCATATACTTGTCTTCTACGATGAGCCCCGGCTTAGCGGTAGACCCCAAATCGGTTGACATCAAATAAAACGGAAAACGATGAACAGGGAAGAAAAAACAGTTATCATTAACAGTTTAGCCGATAAGCTTCAACAGTACGCTCACTTCTATCTGACAGACACTTCCGAACTGAATGCAGAACAGACTGCCAAACTGCGCAGGATCTGCTTCGAGAAAGATGTGAAACTGGTAGTAGTCAAGAATACTCTCTTCATTAAGGCTCTGGAACAGGTATCCAAAGCGGATGCCGAGCTGATGCCCGCCCTCAAGGGCGAGACATCGGTCATGTTCTCCGACACGGGCAAAGCCCCTGCCAAGCTGATCAAAGAGTTCCGCAAGGAATCTCCCAAGCCGGTGCTCAAAGCTGCCGTGGTAGAGGGTTGCGTCTATCTGGGCGACGAGTCGATCGACGCTCTGGTGAACATCAAGTCTCGTGAAGAACTTATTGGCGACATCATCGGACTGCTGCAGTCTCCTGCAAAGAATGTTATTTCTGCGCTGCAGGCTTCAGCCGGTCAAAAAATCGCAGGTCTCGTGAAGAGCCTCGAAGAAAGAAATTAATCATTACTAATCGTCTAACATTTTTAAATTTTAAATACAATGGCCGATATCAAAAAATTAGCTGAGGAGTTGGTAAACTTGACAGTTAAGGAAGTAAACGAACTTGCTGGTATTCTGAAAGACGAATACGGAATTGAGCCCGCTGCTGCTGCTGTTGCTGTTGCCGCTGCTCCCGCTGAAGGTGGCGCTGCCGCTGCTGCTGAGAAGACCTCTTTCGACGTGGTTCTCGCCAACGCAGGCCAGGCTAAGCTGCAGGTAGTTAAAGCCGTTAAGGATATCACCGGCCTGGGTCTGAAAGAGGCCAAGGATCTGGTTGATGGCGCTCCCAAAACAGTTAAAGAGGGCGTTTCCAAAGAAGAAGCAGAACAGATCAAATCTCAGCTGGAAGAGGCTGGTGCTGAAGTTGAGCTTAAGTAACAATTACTTAATCGTCAACAACATATCAGGTGTAGAGTCTATGCAGATAGACTCTATACCTTTTCTCATTTAACATTACGGGCCTCTGTGAAGAGTCGCCCGTTTTCGGCCCGGAGAGTTCCCCTTTTTATTTTCATCGTGCCACGGATGGGACCATTCCCGCACGCGCTTCGGACCGCTAAGGGATAAGATGTACAGCAACAGTTCTAGTCTTCAAATTTAATATTGGATCCAATGTCCCAAAAAACAGATAATAAACGTATCAGCTTCTCTTCGGTCAAAAACAGGATGCCCTATCCCGATTTGCTGGAGGTGCAGCTCAAATCCTTTCAAGACTTTTTTCAACTGGACACCACTGCGGAGAACCGGAAGAACGAAGGCCTCTACAAGGTTTTCATGGAGAACTTCCCGATCACCGATACCCGCAACAACTTCGTGCTGGAATTCATCGACTACTACGTCGATCCGCCCCGTTACTCGATCGACGAGTGCCTGGAACGCGGCCTCACGTACAGTGTTCCGTTAAAAGCCAAACTGAAATTATACTGTACAGACCCTGAACACGAAGATTTCGACACGGTAGTCCAGGATGTCTATTTCGGGACGATCCCCTACATGACTCCCCGCGGCACGTTCGTTATCAACGGCGCCGAGCGCGTCATCGTATCCCAGTTGCACCGTTCGCCCGGCGTCTTCTTCGGACAGAGCACCCATACGAACGGGACGAAGCTTTATTCCGCCCGTATCATCCCCTTCAAGGGTTCCTGGATCGAGTTCGCGACAGACATCAACAACGTGATGTACGCTTACATCGACCGTAAAAAGAAACTGCCGGTCACCACCCTGCTCCGCGCCATCGGCTTCGAGAGCGACCGTCAGATTTTAGAGATATTCGACCTGGCCGAAGAGGTCAAGGTCACCAAGGCCAACCTTAAAAAAGTGGTGGGCCAGCGCCTTGCTGCCCGTGTGCTGAAGACATGGGTGGAAGATTTCGTCGACGAAGATACCGGCGAGGTGGTTTCGATCGAACGTAACGAAATCATCATCGACCGCGAAACGGTACTCGAAGAGCGCCACATCGAGGATATCGTCGAATCGGGCGCAAAGAGCATCCTGATCCACAAAGAGGCTCCGGGGAGTATCGACTTCTCGATCGTCTACAACACGCTGCAGAAGGACCCGTGCAACTCAGAAAAAGAGGCCGTGGTGTACATCTACCGCCAGTTGCGCAACTCCGAACCGCCCGATGAGGCGACCGCTCGCGACGTGATCGAGAAACTGTTCTTCTCCGACAAGCGGTACGACCTGGGCGACGTGGGCCGCTTCCGGATCAACAAGAAACTGAGTCTCGACATCTCCCCGGAGGTCAGGGTACTGACCCGCGAGGATATGATCGCGATCATCAAATACCTGATCTCGCTGATCAACTCGAAAACCGACGTGGACGACATCGACCACCTGAGCAACCGCCGTGTCCGCACGGTGGGCGAACAGCTGGCCAACCAGTTCAGCGTGGGTTTCGTGCGCATGGCGCGTACGATTCGCGAACGCATGAACGTCCGCGACAACGAAGTGTTCACCCCCGTAGACCTGATCAATGCGAAGACCCTTTCGTCGGTGATCAATTCGTTCTTCGGCACGAATCAGCTTTCGCAGTTCATGGACCAGACCAATCCGCTGGCCGAAATGACGCACAAACGCCGTCTGTCGGCCCTCGGTCCCGGTGGTCTGTCGCGCGAACGCGCCGGTTTCGAGGTGCGCGACGTACACTATACGCATTACGGCCGTCTCTGCCCGATCGAAACTCCGGAGGGACCGAACATCGGTCTGATTTCGTCGCTGTGCGTCTATGCGAAGATCAGCGACATGGGCTTCATCGAAACCCCCTACCGCAAGGTAGAGGACGGCGTCGTGGATCTCAAGAACAGCGATGTCGTTTACCTGAGCGCCGAAGAGGAGGAGGGTCTGGTCATCGCACAGGCGAATGCCCCGCTCGACGATAAAGGCCATTTCCTGAACGCGGATAAGATCAAGGCGCGTTACGAAGGCGACTTCCCGGTAGTAACCGATAAAGAGGTAAACCTGATGGACGTCGCGCCGAACCAGATCGCATCGATCGCGGCCAGCCTGATCCCGTTCCTCGAGCACGACGACGCGAACCGCGCGCTGATGGGTTCGAACATGATGCGTCAGGCCGTACCGTTGGTAATGCCCGAGGCACCGATCGTCGGTACCGGCCTGGAAGACGACATGATCGGGGACAGCCGCATTCAGATCGTTGCCGAAGGTAACGGCGAGGTTGTTTTCTCAGATGCTACCCAGATTCAGGTCAAATACGAACGTACCGACGAAGAGAAGCTCGTCAGCTTCGATCCCGAGGTAACGACTTATAACCTTCCGCGTTACCGCAAAACCAACCAGAATACGTCGATCACCCTCAAACCGATCGTCCGCAAGGGTGAGCAGGTAACCAAGGGCCAGATCCTGACCGAAGGCTATTCGACGCAGAAAGGCGAGTTGGCACTGGGACGCAACCTGAAAGTGGCTTTCATGCCGTGGAAGGGTTACAATTTCGAGGACGCCATCGTGATCTCCGAACGGATGATGCGCGACGACATCTTCACTTCGGTGCATGTCGACGAGTACATCATGGAGGTGCGCGACACGAAACGCGGCGTCGAGGAACTCACCTCGGATATCCCGAACGTGAGCGAAGACGCCACCAAGGATCTCGACGAAAACGGCATTATCCGCATCGGTGCGAACATCAAACCAGGCGATATCCTGATCGGTAAGATCACGCCGAAAGGCGAAAGCGATCCGTCTCCCGAGGAGAAACTGCTCCGTGCGATCTTCGGCGATAAAGCGGGCGATGTGAAGGATGCCTCGCTGAAAGCACAACCTTCGCTCTTCGGCGTTGTCGTGGACAAAAAACTGTTCAGCCGGGCCAACCGTGACGGCAAAAAGAGCAAAGCCGCAGAAAAGGCACAACTCGAAAAGCTCGACATGGCGTTCAACGAACAGGCCGAAGTCCTGCGCAGCCGCCTTCTCGAAAAACTGGCCGTCCTGCTCAAAGACAAGACGACCGCCGGTATCCGCGACTACTTCGGCGTGGAGATCGTTGCCAAAGGCACCCGTTTTACGCAGAAAATGCTCGGGGAGATCGACTTCCTGAACGTAGCGGCGGACAAATGGACGGGCGACGCCCATTTGGATTCGCTGGTGGAAAAGACGATCAACAACTATATCATCAAATACAAAGAGGCTGATGCCGTGCTCAAACGCGACAAGTACAACCTCACCAACGGTGACGAACTGCCCGCCGGCATCATCCAGCTTGCGAAAGTTTACATCGCGAAAAAGCGTAAACTCCGCGTGGGCGATAAAATGGCCGGCCGCCACGGTAACAAAGGTATCGTGGCCAAGGTGGTGCGCGACGAAGATATGCCGTTCCTCGAAGACGGTTCGATCGTCGACATCGTGCTGAACCCGTTGGGTGTGCCTTCGCGTATGAACCTCGGCCAGATTTACGAAACCGTGCTCGGTTGGGCCGGCCGTGAATTGGGACTGAAGTTCGCCACGCCGATTTTCGACGGGGCATCGCTCGAACAGATCAACGAGTACACCGCACAGGCAGGCGTACCGCGCAGCGGCCGCACCTACCTCTTCGACGGCGGTACGGGCGAACGTTTCGACCAGCCGGCGACAGTGGGCGTGATCTACATGCTCAAACTGGGCCACATGGTCGATGACAAGATGCACGCCCGCTCGATCGGTCCGTACTCGCTCATTACGCAGCAGCCCCTCGGCGGTAAAGCGCAGTTCGGCGGTCAGCGTTTCGGTGAGATGGAGGTGTGGGCGCTCGAGGCATTCGGAGCCGCCAACATCCTGCAGGAGATCCTGACTATCAAGTCCGACGACGTAATGGGCCGTGCCAAAGCTTACGAAGCGATCGTCAAAGGCGACAACCTGCCGCAAGCCGGTATTCCCGAATCGCTCAACGTGCTGCTGCACGAACTGCGGGGTCTGGCCATCAGCGTCAAGCTGGACTAAGGTGCTTAGCCGGAAGGCTGCAGCCGGAAGCAGAAACAAAAGCAAAAGGCACGGGGAGCGTTCATCGTCTCCCGAACCGGTTTCCTGCCCCGGAGTCGCACCGCACACGGCTGACGAAGTTTGATGAATAAATAAAAGGAGTAAAAATATGTCATTCAAGAAAGACAACAAGGCACAAAGCGGATTCTCGAAGATTTCGATTGGTCTGGCATCTCCCGAGGAGATTCTGGAAAATTCGAGCGGAGAGGTCCTCAAGCCTGAGACGATAAACTACCGTACGTACAAGCCGGAACGCGACGGCCTCTTTTGCGAGCGCATTTTCGGTCCGGTCAAAGACTACGAATGCCATTGCGGCAAGTACAAGCGTATCCGCTACAAAGGCATCGTCTGCGACCGTTGCGGCGTGGAAGTGACCGAGAAGAAGGTGCGCCGCGAACGTATGGGGCACATTTCGCTGGTCGTTCCGGTAGCGCATATCTGGTATTTCCGTTCACTGCCCTCGAAAATCGGCTACCTGTTGGGGATCCCGACCAAGAAACTCGAAGCGATCATTTACTACGAACGTTACGTAGTGGTTCAGCCGGGAGCCGCCGCTGTGAACGGCGTGGCCGAACTCGACCTGCTGGCAGAGAAAGAGTACCTCGATATCGTCAATGCTTTGCCCAAAGGCAACCAACAGCTCGACGACTCCGACCCGGACAAGTTCATCGCCATGATGGGCGCCGAAGCGATCTACACGCTGTTGCAGCGCGTGGACCTCGACGAGCTCTCCTATTCGCTGCGCCACAAGGCCAGCACGGAGACCTCGCAGCAGCGCAAGGCCGAAGCACTCAAGCGCCTGCACGTCGTGGAAGCATTCCGCGAATCGCGCGAAGTGAATAAACCCGAGTGGATGATCCTCAAGGTGATCCCCGTGATCCCGCCAGAACTGCGTCCCCTCGTTCCGCTGGACGGCGGCCGTTTCGCCACTTCCGACCTGAACGACCTGTACCGTCGCGTGATTATCCGTAACAACCGTCTGAAACGGTTGATCGAAATCAAAGCACCGGATGTCATCCTGCGCAACGAGAAACGCATGTTGCAGGAGGCCGTGGATTCCCTGTTCGACAACTCGCGCAAAAGCAATGCCGTGAAGACGGAATCGAACCGCCCGCTCAAATCGCTTTCGGATAGTCTGAAGGGTAAACAGGGACGTTTCCGCCAGAACCTGCTCGGTAAACGTGTCGACTATTCGGCCCGTTCGGTAATCGTCGTCGGCCCCGAGCTGAAGATGCACGAGATGGGTATTCCGAAAGACATGGCAGCCGAGCTGTACAAGCCTTTCGTCATCCGCAAGCTGATCGAACGCGGTATTGTCAAGACCGTTAAATCGGCCAAGAAGATTATCGACCGCAAAGACCCGGTGATCTGGGATATCCTCGAGAACGTGATCAAAGGCCACCCGGTACTGATGAACCGTGCACCGACCCTGCACCGGCTCGGTATCCAGGCTTTCCAGCCCAAACTGATCGAGGGCAAGGCCCTGCAATTGCACCCGCTGGCTTGTACCGCCTTCAACGCCGACTTCGACGGCGACCAGATGGCCGTGCACCTGCCGCTGGGCAATGCAGCCATTTTGGAGGCCCAGTTGCTGATGCTCGGTTCGCACAACATCCTGAACCCGGCCAACGGCGCGCCGATCACGGTGCCGTCGCAGGACATGGTACTCGGTCTGTATTATATCACCAAAGAGCGTGCTGGTTCGAAAGGCGAAGGACTCGCTTTCTACGGACCCGAAGAAGCGATCATCGCCTATAACGAAAACCGTGCAGGCCTGCATGCCAAAGTGAAGGTGATGGCCGACACGCTTGACGAGAACGACCAGCCGGTCAAGAAACTGATCGATACCACGATCGGACGTATCCTGTTCAATCAGGTGGTCCCCAAAGAGGTGGGATACCTCAACGAGGTATTGACCAAACGTTCACTGCGCGACATCATCGCACTGGTGATGAAGAAAGCCGGTGCCGACAAGGCTGCCGAGTTCCTCGACGCGATCAAGAACCTCGGTTATCAAATGGCGTTCAAGGGCGGCTTGTCGTTCAACCTCGACGCGGTCATCATCCCCGAAGAGAAAGACAAACTGGTACAGGAGGGCTACGAACGCGTGGACGAGGTGATGGAGAGCTACAACATGGGTCTTATCACCAACAACGAGCGTTACAACCAGATCATCGATATCTGGACCAATATCAACATGAAGCTGACCAAGACGGTGCTCGACCACCTCACCTCGGACATGCAGGGTTTCAATCCGGTCTATATGATGTTGGACTCGGGAGCCCGTGGTTCGAAAGAGCAGATTCGCCAGCTTTCCGGTATGCGCGGCCTGATGGCCAAACCGCAGAAATCGGGAGCAGAAGGCGGTCAGGTCATCGAAAACCCGATCCTTTCGAACTTCAAAGAGGGTTTGTCGGTACTGGAGTACTTCATCTCGACGCACGGTGCCCGTAAAGGTCTGGCCGATACCGCACTGAAGACGGCCGACGCCGGTTACCTGACGCGTCGTCTGGTCGACGTAGCGCAGGACGTGATCATCAGCGAAGAGGACTGCGGCACGCTTCGCGGCCTGACGGCTACGGCCATCAAGCGCAATGAAGACGTGGTGCAAACCCTCTACGAACGCATTATCGGACGTACCACCGTGCACGACGTGCACAACCCGCACACGGGCGAACTGATCGTCGCTGCCGGAGAAGAGATCACCGAAAATATCGCTGCGGCTATCGATGCCGCCGGTATCGAATCGGTCGATATCCGTTCGGTATTGACCTGCGAATCCCGCAAGGGCGTCTGTGCAAAGTGCTACGGCCGCAACCTGGCTACCGCACGCATGGTACAGAAAGGCGAAGTGGTCGGCGTAATCGCCGCGCAGTCCATCGGCGAGCCGGGTACCCAGCTGACGCTGCGTACCTTCCACGTCGGTGGTGTCGCCGGAGGTGTGGCAACCGACAACAGTGTCGTTTCCCGCTACGAAGGCCGCCTCGAGATCGACGATCTGCGCACCGTCAAGAGCAAGAACGAAGCAGGCAAAGAGGTCAATATGGTCATCAGCCGCCTCGCGGAGATGCGCATCGTCGATGTCAACACCGACATCGTACTCTATACGCACAACCTGCAATACGGCTCGACACTCTATATGAACGACGGCGACCTGGTGAAAAAGGGCGACCTGATCTGCGAATGGGATCCGTACAATGCGGTTATCATCTCGGAATACGACGGTAAGATCGCCTTCGAGAACGTCATCGAGAACGTCACCTACCGCGACGAGTTCGACGAACAGACGGGCTTCCGTGAAAAGGTGATCATCGAGTCGAAAGACAAGACGAAGAACCCGGTCATCAAGATTCTCGACAAGAAAGGCGACGAGCAGAAGCAATACAACCTGCCTGTCGGCGCTCACATCGTCGTGAAAGAGGATGCTACGATCAAAGCAGGCGAAATCCTGATCAAGATCCCGCGCGCCATCGGTAAGGCGGGTGATATCACCGGCGGTCTGCCGCGTGTTACCGAGCTCTTCGAGGCCCGTAACCCGTCGAATCCCGCCATCGTATCTGAAATCGACGGTGAGATTTCGTTCGGAAAGATCAAGCGGGGCAACCGCGAAATCGTCGTTACCTCGAAAATGGGCGACGTGAAGCGTTACCTCGTACCGCTGTCTCGTCAGATCCTCGTGCAGGAGAACGACTATGTCCGTGCCGGTACGCCGCTTTCGGACGGAGCGATCACTCCGGGCGATATTCTGGCCATCCAGGGCCCGACTAAGGTCCAGGAGTACATCGTCAACGAGGTACAGGAGGTATACCGCATGCAGGGTGTGAAGATCAACGACAAGCACTTCGAGGTGATCGTGCGCCAGATGATGAACAAGGTACAGATCGACGATCCGGGCGATACCCGTTTCCTGCCCGAGCAGATCGTCGACAAGTGGGAGTTCATGGAGGTCAACGACGAACTGTACGACAAGGTCGTCGTGACCGATCCGGGCGAGTCGCCTACGATGCGCGCCGGGATGATCATCACCGTGCGCAAATTGCGTGACGAGAACTCTGTACTCAAACGCAAAGACCAGAAACTGGTCGAGGTACGCGACGTCATCCCTGCCACCTCGAACCAGATCCTGCAGGGTATTACCCGTGCGGCACTGCAAACCAGCAGCTTCATGTCGGCAGCATCGTTCCAGGAGACGACCAAAGTGCTGAACGAAGCGGCCATACTCGGCAAGAGCGACCCGCTCGAGAAGCTGAAAGAGAACGTAATCTGCGGCCACCTGATTCCGGCCGGTACGGGCGAACCGAAGTACCAAAGCATTCTCGTCGGGTCGATGGACGATTACAATTCAATGGTAGGTACACAGTCGCAGGAATAGATAATTTCCTTGCATACATATTGTTAAGAAGGCGGGACCATGGATGGCCCTGCCTTCTTGCTTTGGATTCGGCCGGTCCTCCGAATCAGCCAAATCTGCTAATCTTCAGCAGACGTTTACCGGTATCGAACAAAACCGATAAGAACAGGATTACTTACCCTTTCAACGATTTCACCGCATTGGTCGTGGCAACCCGGTAGCTTTGGAAAGTCACTGTCAATACGGTCAGGATCAGTACCAGCAACAGCGGGACAACAAAAACCCAAATACGGATCGGTGCCCGGTACGCAAAACTCTCCAGCCATTTATGTATTCCGAACCAAGCCAGCGGAACCGACACGACGAAACAAATGAGAACGATTTTCACGAATCCCGAATTGAACAGCATCAACACTTCCGGAACGGTAGCACCGAACACGCGCCGTACGGCAATCTCCTTGCGTCTGCTTTGCGCTTCGAACATCACGAGGCCGAATACCCCCATAATTGCGAGCAGCACTGCAATCAGGCTGAATAAAATCACGATTGTCCCCTGATTCCGGGTCTTTTGGTACAAGGCGTCCATCGCTGCATCCAAGAAATCGATTTGGGGAGGATAGACCGGATCGAGTTCCTCTAACGTAACCCGGATGTGGTCAATGGCTGCCAGCGGGTTACCAGTGACCTTGACATACGAATAGCCATACGGTTTATCATACCGGTAGTGTCCCGGCGAAGCGACCCACAATCCGAGCGGCTCGATCGGGCGGTATAAAGATTCGAAATTGATATCCTTAAAGACCCCCGCAATGCGGACCGTCGTACGGTAATCCAAGAAAGTATCCCCGGCAATTTTCCGATAATCCGCACTTGTCTTTTCTCCTCGCTTCCCGGCCGAAACCGAAGCCAACTCTTTCGCAGCCGTTTCATTGACAATGCAGACGGCATGGCCCGCTACCGGCATTTCATCTCCAGGCCGGAAATCCCGGCCGGCTACGATAGGAATGCCCATCACGGCGGGGAAGTTATGTGAAACCCCGATCCAATACTGCGTTAACCGCTCGTTTTGATAATAATAGGCAATATGGGCTTTCCCCTCATCCCGGACAAATTCATCTTCGGCAAACGCCACATCGACAATTCCGGCATGTCGGATCAGCTTTTGGCGGAACAATTCACTCTTTGCGCCGGTTCCCGGCGAAAGCCTTACCTGCAGGATATGCTCCTTATCAAAACCGACATCGGTACGGCTCACATAACGGTGCTGGAGCTGTATCACGAAGGCGCAAATAATGAGCACGATAGACACCACGTATTGAAAACCGATCAATGCCTTCCGCAACATTTTGGCACGCCCGGTCGCCGCAAACGAGCCGTTGAGAAGCATGACCGGAGGGTATGCCGTCATATGCCACGCCGGATAGAGTCCGGCTATCGCTCCCACAATCAAAGCCAGCGCGAAAGTCATCCCCACCAACGGCAAATGGTCCGAAAGCGACAGCCCGTTACCAAGCAAACGGTTCAACAACCCGTGCCTGAAGACGACCGACGTGACCAGCAAGGCCAGCAGATAGGCCGTAACGGTCATCATAATCGCTTCCGAAACAATATTCCTGCGAATGGTACCGACGGAACATCCCAACACTTTTTGTGTATTGATGCCCCTGATGCGGGCAGGCGTCAGCGCAACCGAAAAATTGACATAGTTGACAACAGCCACCACCAGGATCAGCACAGCCACCACCAGGAGGATATCGGTCAGCTGTTTGTTCCCGCCGGGAGCGGTATCGCCCTTGGCTTTCTCGGCAAAATAGAGATCGGTCAACGGCCGGAACCGGATTTTATGGATAACTAGTCCGGAAAGCAACTCCCGGTTCTTTTCGGTCAGGGTTTCCGCCAAAGTTCCGGCCCGGGCAGGGTCTTCCAACAAAACATAGGCCCGGTATCCTCCGGTATACCACTCGTGCATCATCTCCTGCGGAGGAATACCCGAATAGATGACGTTCCGGATCCGGGAGTTTTCAGGAAAATTCCGATACACACCACCTACATACAACACCGCGTTTAGCTCCTGATTGGCCGATACTTTTATTTTACCTCCCGCACTCAATGCATCCAGCAAAACGATCGGCTTACCCACGGCGCTCTCTTTACCAAAAAATTTCCGGGCGACGCTCTCCGGAATCAATACCTGATCGGGGTCGGCAATCGCCTTCACATTCCCTTCCAGGATATCGAAATGGATTACATCCGTAAATCCGGGCGTAATGCGATCTACCTTCTCATAATACACCAATTCTCCGGGATGGGCGCCCGGAGACATCGGCACCCCCGGCCCAAATGCGTAATCCATGAAAATACCGTAAGCCCGGATTTGCGGGGATCCGGAAAAGAGGTGTTCGAACAATACCCGTGCATAACCATCCTCCCAGGTATTATTGTCCCGCAAAAACTCGACTTTAAAAATATGTTCCTTGTTCGGGTGGTAGTTATCATAGTTATACTCGTTCCAAGTATGCAGCACAATGACCAGAAAGGCCGTGAAAGCCAGCGCAAGCCCCAGTAAATTGAGGATAGCGGCCGTCTTGAAACGCTGCAATGCCTTCAACGAAATCTTAAAAAAACGGATCATGCGTAAACGTACTGTAGTTTCACTTCAAGTTTGTCGGCATTGATACGGTCAACAAACGAGCCATTCGCATATACATTTAACTTGCAACTCATTATCCAATAACAAGAAAAAACGGAAATGTAAATATTTTAGACACCAACGTAAAAATATCATACAATACGGACGACATGACAACAAAAGCGCCCCGGAGGTCCGGAGCGCTTTATCAAAATCCATTCGGTGAGCCCATCCCGTCCTGACCTGCACAAGAGCAAGCCGACAGGACCCGACTGCATCCGGTCTTAATCCACCGGAATATTCTTGTTGACGTTCTTGCAGCCGATCAATGCGTAGTAAAGCATGTAGATCAGGGCCGCGAAGACGACCCAATAGCTGGCCATATAACCGAACAGGTCGGCTACACCGCCCTGGATCAACGGCAGGATACCGCCGCCGCAAACCATCACCATGAAGATGCCGGATGCCATTGCGGTGTACTTGCCCAGCCCCTCAACCGCCAAGTTGAAGATGCCGCCCCACATGACCGAGGTGCAAAGACCGCACAGGATCAGGAACATGATACCGATGGGCACTTCAGCCAGACCGAACGAAATATCGGATTGGAACACCGGCATGTCGACCTTGATCGTTTCGGGCAGGAAAATAGCCAGTAATACGAACAACAGGCCCAACAGCGACACAAAGGTCAGCATCGCCTTGCTGGAGAATTTAGCGCCGAGGAAACCGCCGAACAGACGGCCGATCAGCATCAGGAACCAGTAAGTTCCGCAGATCGACCCGGCCAGGGCCGCTTCATACCCCAACCCCGGCACGCTGTCCACGGCATCGACAGGCGTCGACAGAAACAGGTTGACGAAGTTCGGAATACCGACTTCGACACCCACGTAAAGGAAAATGGCAACCGCACCCAGAATAAAGTGACGGAACGAAAGTGCGCTGTGCGGATCCTTAACACCTTCCGCAGACTCTTTTTGCGCTTCGATCTCCTGTGCCGGTTCGGGAATCTGCATAAAATAGAGCACGATAAACGCCAGTGCGAAGATGCCGATCGCAATGAAAAGCGCCGGATTCGCCTTGTTGATCGTGGCAGTGGCCACATTACCCATCAGGTAACCGACGAAAACCGGAACGATCGTAGCCGAAATCGAGTTCAGCGAGCCGCCGAACTGGATCAGCTGGTTGCCCCGCTTACCGCCGCCGCCGAGCGTGTTCAACATCGGGTTGACCACGGTGTTGAGCATACACATCGAGAAACCGGCCACAAAAGCCCCCGTCAGGTAGATGGCAAAGGCCATGTTCTCCGGCACGATACCCGAGAAGAACTGCGTGCCTACGCCGACGATACCGACGGCAATCGCAGCCAAAGCGGTCTTTTTGTAACCGATCCGCTTGAGCAGCATACCGGCCGGAATGCCCATGAAAGCATAGGCGATGAAATTGGCGGCATTGCCCAGCTGCGACATCCAGTTGGGTACGCCGAACTGGTTCTTGATGATTACGCCGAGCGGATTGGTCAATCCGGTCACGAACGAAATCATCGCGAACAGCGCGAACATCATCGCGATGGGCAGCGCATAATTCTTGTGTTTTGCAGATTCCATTTGCTAAGTTTTAGGTTAAATATTCCAAAGGGTTACTTGTCCGTTTCGAAACGGAAGACGATTTTCTCGTTGTACAATTCACCAGGACGCAACACGGTCGAAGGGAAATGTTCCCGGTTGGGGCTGTTCGGATAAGCCTGGCATTCGATCGCCACGCCGGCGCGGTTGGCGTACTCTCCGCCACTGATGCTCGTAGGACACCCCTGCAGGAAATTACCCGTATAGACATGTGCCGAAGGCTGCGTCGTCAGGATACGCATACGCCGACCGCTCTCCGGATCGTACAGCACACCCGCTTCGCTCAGCTTGCCCTTCTCGTAACCGTCGATCGCCCAACTCTGGTCATAGCCGTGCCCGATGCGCAACGGCTCGTAATCGGCATCGATATCGCGTGCGAGGGGTTTTGGCTCCGTGAAATCCATCGGAGTCCCCTTCACGTCGACCAACTCGCCGGTAGGGATGCAGTTCCGGTCGTACCAGAGGAATTTCGCCGCATTGAGCTGCAATTCCTGCTCCATCGCACGGCCCGCATGCTCACCCTTGAGGTTGAAATAGGCGTGGTTCGTGAGGTTGATGATCGTCGGGGCGTCGGTTCTGGCATAATAGGTAATCTCCAACTCGCAGGCATCGTTCCAGTCGTAGCACACCTCGGCGGTCACTTCGCCCGGATACTTGTCGTCCCCGTCGGGACTCACCAGCGAGAAGACCACCCGGTCGGTCTCGACCCGGCCGTCCCACACCTTATTGGCAAAACCTTTCAGGCCGCCGTGCAGATGCTGTCCACCGGAATTTTGTGCCAGCCGGTACTCCACTCCGTCGAGCGTAAAACGCCCCTCGCCGATCCGGTTCGCAAAGCGTCCCGGTGTTTTGCCCATATAAGGGCCATCGCCGAAATAACTTTCGAAACTGTTGTACCCGAGCGCCACATCGGCCAGGTTGCCGTTGCGGTCAGGCACATTGACGGCCACGATCCCGGCCCCGATATTGCTCAGTTGCACCGATGCGCCGGTGCCGTTGGTCATCGTATAGAGGATCACGGCTTCGCCGTCGGGCGTAAAGCCCCATATTTGCTGTTCAATACTGTTCATCGTATCCGGTTTTAGGGTTAGGCACGGTCCGGAACTCTATTTCCAGAGCTTTTCGGGATAGTTCCCCGCCGCGATCAATTTACGGATGCGCTCCACCACGGCCGGACGGTCTTCTTTATAGGTCACGCCGAACCATTGTGCAGGACAGTGCAGCACGCGCATCTGCGCCGTACCGTCGTTCACCAGTTTGTTGACCATCGTCGGAATGTAGAATTCCGATTTCGGATTGTCGATATTATCCTTCAGGTAAGAGCTGAAATACTTCTCAGAGTAGTCGAAATAGTCGGGCGTAAACCCGAACATGTTCATCGAAACGGGAGCCTTGCCATCCAACGGACGCATCTCGCCGTTCTCATCCTTGAACACGATCTTGCCATTGATCCGCTCGATGGAGGTCCGCTCGACCATCGAGGTCAGGTTGTTGTTGGCATCCACGCCGCATACTCCGCGCGACACGGCTCCGAAATCAGACAGCGTGTTCTGCACCTCGTAGCCGACCATGCAGTAGTGATTCTTCTGTCCGGCCACCGAACGCAGGTAGCGTCCGATCGTCTGGTAAGCCTCCTGACCGTAAAAATCGTCGGCATTGATTACGGCAAAAGGCTCTTCGCGGATCACACCGGCAGCCATCATCACGGCATGGTTCGTTCCCCAGGGTTTGACCCGCTCGGCAGGCACGGTAAATCCGGCGGGAAGTTTATCCAGCTCCTGAAATACAAAATCCACTTCGATCTGCCCGCCGAAACGCCCGGGAGTGAATATTTCACGGAATTCCTTTTCGAAAAGATGACGAATCACGAAGACGACCTTACCGAAACCGGCCCGGATCGCATCGTAAATCGAGTAGTCGATAATCGCTTCGCCGTTCGGGCCTACGCCGTCCATCTGTTTGAGCGAACCATAACGCGACCCCATCCCGGCCGCCAAAACCAAAAGTGTCGGTTTAACCATTTTTGTAAATATATGTGCTTTTATTTTTTACAAACCCGGGGAGGAAAGAATAATTCCGCTCCGGGACACGTTATTTCTCGTAAAGTCTACGCAAATTTACATTTTATAACTTACTTTCAAAGTTTTTTCGCCGGAAAATAATTCGCCGCCGCCGGGCGGGCATGGAATTAGCCGGAGGATTTTATTACCTTTGTACGAAACTGTTTGAAGTTAAAGTTTTCCGCCGTGTACCGCCTTACTCGACGAATGCGGGCCGGGCGGGCAGCACTGCGCCAAACCAACGACCGTGAAGACCAACTTTAAGAATAGCTACCGCTACTTCATACGCCACCTGCGGGAGAAGCACCGCTTCAGCATCCGTAACCAGCACACCGATACCGAAGTGTGGTATATCTACATCAGCCCGCTGAACGTGCTGGCCGGACTGTTGGCCCTGGTGCTGGTCCTGTTCATCATCGTTACCACGACGGTCGCCTACACGCCGATCCTGGACTTCATCCCCGGATATCCGGGCAACAAGTCCCGCACGATGCTCATCGAGAATATCATGCGCCTCGATTCACTCGAAAAAGAGATCAAGAACATGCAGATCTATAACGAGAACGTCGCGCTGATCATGGCCGGCAAAAATCCGGTCACGCGCAACGACATGCAGACCGCGGATTCGGCCTCCCGCAGCAAGAATCCGACGGTAGGCGCCATCATCGAAGACTCGATCCTGCGCAGCCAGATGGAGAATCCGGGAAGCGCTTACAGCATTAACAATCCCGACGCGGCCCGTAAAACGCTGCGCAGTGCGCTGGAGCTTTTCACCCCGGTCAAAGGAGTCGTCGCATCGAAGTTCGAGCCGAAAGAGGGAGCTTACGGCATCCGGGTAGTCACCACGGCCAACCAGCCGGTCATGGCTATCCTGGACGGGACTGTGATCTCCTCGTCGTGGACGCCTTCCGACGGCTATGTGCTGTTCATCCAGCACAGCAACAACCTGACGTCGGTTTACCGGCACAACAACGAAGTGATCCGCAAGGTCGGCGACCGTGTACGCAGCGGTGAGATCATCGGCTATACGGGCAGTACGCAGCCCGATGCCGCAAAGAAGAATTTGTTTGAAATCGAACTGTGGCACAACGGCACGCCCGTCGACCCGCAAAGTTATATCGTATTCTGACCCATGGAGCGTAAACAGCGACTGGCCGTCTTAGGCTCTACCGGTTCGATCGGCACCCAGACCCTCGACATCGTGCGGAATTACCCCGAACGGTTCGAGATCACCACACTCACCGCGCACAGCAATTGGGAAGCGCTCGCGGCACAGGCCGTCGAATTCGCCCCCGACAACGTCGTCATTGCAAACGAACGTTTTTATACCCCCCTGCGGGAAGCGCTCTCGTCGCAACCGATCAAAGTATACGCCGGCGAGCAGGCGCTCGAGCAGGTGGTACGCTCGGAAGCGGTCGACACGGTAGTCATGGCTTTGGTGGGCTACAGCGGGCTCTTCCCGACCGTCAGCGCCCTGTTGCACGGAAAAAAAGTAGCTCTTGCCAACAAAGAGTGCCTCGTCGTGGCGGGGGAAATCATCACCGCGCTCTCGGCCGAACACCGGGCGCCGATCCTGCCCGTAGATTCGGAACACTCTGCAATTTTCCAGTGTCTCGTGGGGGAGCCGAGTCCGGTCGAAAAGGTAATCCTGACCGCCTCCGGCGGTCCCTTCCTGCATAAAACGGCTGCGGAGCTCGAAAAAGTGTCCGTCGAAGATGCACTGAACCATCCCTGCTGGACAATGGGGGCCAAAGTGACGATCGACTCGGCATCGCTGATGAACAAAGGCTTCGAAGTGATCGAGGCCAAATGGCTGTTCGGACTGCGGCCCGACCAGATCGACGTATTGATCCATCCCCGCAGTGTGATCCATTCGATGGTACAGTTCGCCGACGGGGCAGTCAAAGCACAACTCGGCACACCCGATATGCACCTGCCGATCCAGTATGCGCTCTCGTTTCCGGAACGCATGCCGCTGGACGGTCCGCGCATCGATTTCGCAGAACTGGGATGCCTCGAATTTTTCAAGCCGGACACCGCCCGCTTCCCGAACCTCGGCCTCGCATTCGAATGCCTGCGCCGGGGTGGTAATGCGGGGGGAATCCTCAATGCTGCGAACGAAATTGCGGTAGCCGCTTTTCTGGACGGGCAAATCGGTTTCACCGATATCCCGCGTATCAACACCGAAACCCTCGCACGGGCCACCGCAATCGCACGCCCCACGCTGGACCAGTACCGGCAAACCGACGCCGAAGCCCGGGAGATCGCCCGGAGCCTGTTGCCCGCACAGGCCCGCAGCCGCAACTGCAAAGCACAATCACTCAACTCATAACTTTTCAACCGCTAATACCCTTCCAAACCCATGGATATCGTCATCAAAGTTCTTCAGTTCATTCTCAGTTTCTCGCTGCTGGTCATCATACACGAATTCGGACATTTCTTTTTCGCGCGCCTTTTCGGCACGCGGGTGGAAAAGTTCTACCTCTTCTTCAATCCGTGGTTCTCGCTGTTCAAATTCAAAAAGGGAGAAACCACTTACGGCGTAGGATGGATTCCTTTCGGCGGCTATGTGAAGATTGCCGGCATGATCGACGAGTCAATGGATACCGAGCAGATGAAACAACCCGTCCAACCGTGGGAGTTCCGCGCCAAACCGGCCTGGCAGCGGCTGCTGATCATGGTCGGCGGCGTCGTGATGAACATCGTACTGGCCGTCTGCATCTACATCGGCATCAGCTATACGTGGGGAGACAACTACATCGCCTCGAAGGATGTCAAATACGGTTATGTGTTCAACGATGTAGCCAAAGAGATCGGACTGCGCGACGGCGACAAAATCATCGACGTAGCCGGCGAACCGGTCGAAGATTGCGCCAGGATTCTCCAAACGATGATTTTCGACCAGGCCCCGTACGTCACCGTCGAACGCGACGGTACGGCCATGCGTATCGACATTCCCGAAACGGCTACGGCCAAGATACTGGATACCAAAAACTTCATGGATATCCGCGTACCCTTCGTAATCGCCCAGGCCGCGAAAGGCGGCGGCGCAGCGAAAGCAGGACTGCAGCCGGGCGACACGCTGATCGCTTTCAACGGTGTGGGTATGCGCTATTTCGACGAATACCAGCAAGCCTTCTCCGCACACAAAGGGGAGCAGGTCAACCTCGGGATCGCACGCGACTCGGGGGGAGTGACCAAAATCATCACCGTGCCCGTTGAGATTTCGAACGAAGGGTTGATCGAAGCGAAGCTCGTCCCGATCAACGAGCTGATCCCGATCAGCACCCACCGATACTCTTTCCTCGAGTCGATTCCGCATGGAATCAAGCTCACCGGCACCGAGATCAGCAGCTATGCAAAACAGATCAAACTGCTTTTCTCGCCCAAAACCGAAGCGTACAAGTCGCTCGGCGGGATCATGACGCTCGGCAGCGTATTCCCCACTTATTGGAGTTGGGAAGCGTTCTGGCACATCACCGCATTCTTCTCGATCGTACTGGCGATTATGAATATCCTGCCGATCCCGGGGCTCGACGGCGGCCATGTGCTGTTCCTGCTTGTGGAAGTAATTACGCGGCGCAAACCCAGCGATAAATTCATGGAGCGCGCGACCACGGTCGGCTTTATCCTGATCCTCGCACTACTGATCTTTGCGAACGGCAACGATATTTACAGGTTTTTCATCAAATAACACAAACCCGGCGTATAACGACCGTTCGGAAACTCTCTACGGCGTTAACGCTACACTGTTTACGAGATAGCGATGCGCAGTTTCGGAAGCGACAACCATTCGGGCATTCATCCGCAGATCCTCGCGGCCATCACGGCTGCAAACAGCGACCATGATTTCGCCTACGGCGACGATGCGGTTACGACCCGTGCGACGAAAGCGTTGCAGGCTCTTTTTGGCGGAGAGCCGGATGTTTATTTCGTATTCAACGGTACGGGAGCGAACCTGCTTGCGCTCAAAACGCTCACCCGATCGTTCAACGCCGTTGTCTGTGCGGGGACCGCACACATCTGTGTCGACGAATGCGGAGCACCGGAAGCGCTCGCGGGCTGCAAACTGCTGGCGATCGATACTCCGGACGGAAAACTGACCCCGGAACTGGTTCGTACGCGCCTGCACGGATTCGGGTTCCAACACCACGCCCAGCCCAAAGTGATCTCGATCTCTCAGCCGACCGAATTGGGCACGCTCTATACCGCCGGTGAAATCCGCGCCCTGGCCGATCTGGCACACGAACACGATATGTTCCTGCATGTGGACGGAGCGCGGTTCGCGAATGCCGTAGCCGCACTCGGCATCACGCCCAAAGCGATGATTGCGGATACGGGAGTGGACGTTCTCTCGTTCGGCGGAACGAAAAACGGCATGATGGTCGGCGAAGCGGTGATCTTTTTCCGGCCGGAATGCGCACGAGCAGCCATGTACGAACGCAAACAACTCACACAGCTCGCTTCGAAAATGCGCTTTATCGCCGCGCAATTCGAGGCTTATCTCCAAGATGATCTCTGGTTGCAACTGGCCGCTCATTCAAACGAAATGGCAAATTATATGGCCTCCGGGATCCGCAAACTCGACGGCGTCACCCTCACCTGCCAACCGCAGGCGAACGGCCTTTTCGCCGTCATGCCGCGCGAGGCGATCGAACGGTTGCGCAAGGAATACTTCTTCTACGACTGGGACGAGGAGCGAAACGAAGTACGTTGGATGTGTTCGTTCGACACGACGCGCGAGGATATCGACCGCTTCATCGCGGTCTTAAAACGCATCTTGAGCCATGGCTAAAGTCAAAAAGGCCTTTTTTTGCCGTAACTGCGGGTACGAGTCGGCCAAATGGGTCGGCAAGTGCCCCTCGTGCGGGGAATGGAATACCTTTGTCGAAGAAACGGTACAGAAAGAGCCGGCGCAGCCCTCTTTCACCCCTGCCGGTGAACGGAACCGCCCGCAGCCGGTACGCGAGATCCAACGGCAGGAGTATACCCGCACCGACCTGGGCAACGGCGAGATGAACCGCGTGTTGGGCGGCGGCCTCGTGCAGG
This sequence comes from Alistipes indistinctus YIT 12060, assembly GCF_025144995.1. Classification (NCBI taxonomy): domain Bacteria; kingdom Pseudomonadati; phylum Bacteroidota; class Bacteroidia; order Bacteroidales; family Rikenellaceae; genus Alistipes; species Alistipes indistinctus. Next base: position 1,568,162 of record NZ_CP102250.1, read on the forward strand.
GCTCGATGATCCTGCTGGGCGGCGAGCCGGGCATCGGTAAATCGACACTCAGCCTGCAGCTCGCACTGAAAGCGGGCGGGATCAAAACACTTTACGTCTCGGGCGAGGAGTCTCCTCATCAAATAAAAATGCGGGCCGAACGGATCGGGATCGGCAACGACGAATGTTACATTTACAGCGAAACGAACCTCGAGAACATCCTGCGCCAGGTGACCGACTACAAGCCCGACCTGGTCATCATCGACTCGATCCAGACGATCCACTCCGATTCGATCGATTCGTCGCCGGGAAGCGTTTCGCAGATCCGCGAGTGTGCTGCACTGCTGATGAAATACGCAAAGCAGACCAATACATCCGTCATCATCATCGGGCACATCACGAAAGACGGAATCATCGCCGGGCCGAAAATCCTCGAACACATCGTCGACGTGGTATTGCAGTTCGAAGGCGACAACAACAACATCTACCGCATCCTGCGCAGTATTAAAAACCGATTCGGAGCCACTTTCGAGATCGGCGTTTTCGAAATGCGCGGCGAAGGGCTGATCGAAGTGACGAACCCGTCGGAAATCCTGCTGTCGCACTACGATGAACCGCTCAGCGGCATTGCCGTCGGTGCAGCTGTAGACGGTGCGCGCGCCTACCTGATCGAAACGCAGGCGCTCGTCAGTACGGCCGCCTACGGAACACCGCAGCGCTCAGCCACCGGTTTCGACTCGCGACGGCTCAACATGCTGCTGGCCGTGCTCGAAAAACGGGTCGGCCTAAAGATGTATACGAAGGACGTTTTCCTGAATTTCGCAGGGGGATTCAAAATCAGCGATACGGGTCTCGATATGAGTGTCGTGGCCGCAATCCTCTCTTCCTACTTCGACCGTCCGCTGAACAACACCACCTGCTTCGCAGGCGAGATCGGACTTTCGGGAGAAATCCGACCGGCCCCCCGCAGCGAGCAGCGCATCAGCGAAGCGGCACGACTGGGCTTCGGGCGCATCATTGTCTCGGGTTACCTGCGCAAAAGCCTGCCGAAACCACCGAAAGGGATCGAGATCGTCTACATCAACAAAATCGAAGAATTAGCCCGAACACTGTTCGGTTCGGGAGAGTGAGACAGCAGGTCTCCGCAATGCAGCCCTCTCTCAGTTAATTTATTTTTTACCGTACAATATAGGGGGTTCCGGAAGCGAGAATTCCTGAGTCTCCTATCCATCTGTTTCCCTCTCGACATTCGTCGGGGGCGTAGGAAAACGAAGAATTCAATGTTGTCAATCCCGCCCCTTACGGTAGTTTCGCCCCCTATTTTATTCCGTGCAAGCCTGACTGACGGTTCCATGTAGCGATCCAATACGGTAATTATGTTGCTCAGATCAGGAAGATACAGCCCCGGCATAAGCAAACGATCCCGGTATAAAAAAACAGGCGCTTTCCTTTGTGGGAAAGCGCCTGTCTGATTATCGGAAATACCTCCGAAAGGAACGGACTACATCATGCCGCCCATTCCACCCATGCCCTGCGGCATGGCCGGAGCCGGATTCTCCTCTTTTTTGTCGACCAGCACGCACTCGGTGGTCAGGAACATCGCTGCAATTGAAGCGGCATTCTCCAGCGCCACGCGGGCTACCTTGGTCGGGTCGATGATACCGGCTTTGAACATATCCTCGTACTTGTCGGCACGGGCATTGTAACCGTACGCATCCTTACCTGCTTTCACATTGGCAACGACCACCGAACCTTCGCCGCCGGCATTGGCTACGATCTGGCGGAGCGGCTCCTCGATCGCACGTTTCACGATCTGGATACCCGTCGTCTCATCCTCGTTATCGCCTTTAAGCTTCTCAAGGGCTGCCACAGCACGGATGTAAGCTACGCCACCGCCGGGGATAATACCCTCTTCAACGGCAGCACGGGTAGCCGCCAAAGCATCGTCCACACGGTCTTTCTTCTCTTTCATCTCCACCTCGCTGGCGGCACCTACATAGAGTACTGCCACACCGCCGGCCAACTTAGCCAGACGTTCGGCGAGCTTCTCCTTGTCATAATCCGAAGTGGAAACCTCCATCTGTTTGCGGATCTGCGCTACACGGGCTTCGATATTTTTCTTGTCGCCAAGGCCGTTGACGATCGTCGTGTTCTCTTTGTTCACGATCACCTTCTCGGCGCTACCCAGCATTTCGAGGGTAGCCTGGTCGAGACGGATGCCGCGCTCCTCAGAGATTACCGTACCACCGGTCAGGATGGCAATATCTTCGAGCATCTCTTTGCGACGGTCACCGAAGCCCGGAGCCTTCACGGCAGCGATCTTCAGCGCACCGCGCAGTTTGTTGACCACCAAAGCCGCCAATGCCTCGCCGTCGACATCTTCGGCAATCACCAACAGCGAACGACCGTTCTGAGCGGCGGGTTCCAATACGCCCATCAGCTCCTTCATCGTCGATACCTTCTTGTCGGTGATCAGGATCAGCGGTTTCTCCAGCACCGCTTCCATCTTCTCGGCATCGGTCGTGAAGTACGGAGAGATGTAACCGCGGTCGAACTGCATACCTTCCACCACGTCCACATGGGTTTCGGTACCCTTGGCCTCTTCAACGGTGATCACACCTTCCTTGTTAACCTTGCCCATCGCCTCGGCGATCAGCTTACCGATGTTGTTATCGTTGTTGGCCGAAATGGTAGCGACCTGCTCGATCTTGTTGATGTCGCCGCCCACTTCCTGGCTCTGCTTGCGCAGGTTCTCGACTACCGTAGCGACGGCTTTGTCGATACCGCGTTTCAGGTCCATCGGATTGGCACCTGCGGTAACGTTTTTCACACCCACGCCTACAATGGCCTGAGCCAGTACAGTAGCGGTCGTCGTACCGTCGCCGGCATCGTCAGCAGTCTTGGAAGCGACCTCTTTGACCATCTGTGCACCCATGTTGGCAACCGGTTTCTCCAGTTCGATCTCTTTGGCTACGGTCACACCGTCCTTGGTCACCTGCGGTGCACCGAACTTCTTGTCGATTACCACATTGCGGCCTTTCGGACCGAGGGTTACCTTCACTGCATTGGCCAGCGCGTCCACACCTTCCTTGAGCTGTTCGCGGGCATCTACATTGTATAAAATCTCTTTTGCCATGATTTGTCAGACTTAAAAGTTAGGAAATTGAAAGATTAAATGATTGCGAGGATATCGCCCTGTTTCATGATCAGCAAATCCTTGCCGTCGATCGTAATTTCGGTGCCGGCGTATTTGCCGTAGAGCACCTGGTCGCCCACTTTCACTTCCATCTTCACGTCAGATGTTCCGGGGCCCACTGCGATGACTTTACCTGCGAGAGGTTTTTCCTTGGCGGTGTCGGGGATAAAAAGTCCGCCGGCTGTTTTTTCTTCTGCGGGATTCGGTTCGATCAGAACCCGGTCTGCTAACGGTTTTACTTTCATTTTTGTATGCTTTTAAGGTTAATCAATATTTCGCCCTCTTACGAGGTTCAGGGATATCAACATTTCTGCAACCGAATGCGACCTGCTTTCTCACACAATATGTGCCAAACCGGTTTTGGCACATTCTCCCCTTGATTTCCGCAAATTTCATGCGGAAAAAGTGACATAATATGCCGGAGTCGCTGTCAGATCCTGCCACTTTGTCACCCTCACCGGCCCGACCTGTGGAAATACGGACAAAACAGCCGGAATTTTTGGGTCGAAAATAAGAGATTCCCCGAATTTTTATTTAACTTCAAACATCACCCGCTAACCTAATCAATCATGCAAGCAGCCATCCGTTTTTGTTGTCTGGCCGGTCTGATCACACTTTTGGCCGGCTGTTCCAAAGACAACAGCAGCGACCCGGTCCTGACGCTTTCGACCCAGAATATCTCCCTGACCGGAACCATTCTCCGCGAGCAAATGGAAATCACGACCGATGCAGCCTGGTCGATTTCCCACGATGACGCGCCCTGGATCACCGTCGCGCCCGCCGAAGGTCCGGCGGGCCTTAGCGTCGTGGAGATCACGGCAACGGCTCCGGAAGATTACCTCCCGCGCACCGGCAGCCTGAGCGTCCGGTCGGCCAACGGCCTCTCCCGCAAGGTTTCCATCACACAGACAGGGGCCGAAGCCCCCGCAGGCAGCGAGCAGGCCGCCTTGATCGCCCTATACAACAGCCTGGGCGGTCCGAAATGGAGAGAACAGACGAACTGGCTGTCAAACAAACCGGTCGGAGAGTGGAAAGGTGTCCGCACCGACGCTGACGGGCATGTGGTTTCCCTCTATTTTTACGCCAATAACCTGATCGGCTGGTTGCCCGAACAGATCGGCGATTTTCCCTATCTCGAGCAACTCACCTTTTCACACGACCAGATATCAGGCTCTATTCCCGCCTCGATCGGCAAACTGACGCGGTTGCAGACCCTCGATTTCACCGTCAACAAACTCTCCGGAGAGATTCCGAACGATATCACACGCCTTACCGAACTGCGCACCCTCGCGCTGAACGATAACAAGCTGGGCGGTACGCTGCCTGCGGAACTCGGCAAACTCACCCGACTGGAATCCCTGACCCTTCACAACAATTCCATCCGGGGGGAGATCCCGGAAAGTATCACCCGGCTGGAAAATCTCAGGACGCTCAACCTCAGCCACAACGGTTCCCTGAACGGCAATCTGCCGGACGGTTTCGAACGATTGACCCGATTGACCTCGCTGTCGCTGCAGCACAATCAGCTTTCCGGGGGACTGCCGGAGGGTTTCGCCCGGTTGACACAGCTAACCGGTCTCGACGTGACATTCAACCGTTTCAGCGGTACCGTTCCGGAAGCCGTGACGCAACAGCCCAATTATGACAAATGGATTCTTTCGCCCCAAACGAGCGGGTATGGATTCAGCAACCTGGGCGACAACGTCGAAAGCGACGATTATTCGCAAGACGGACAGGTACTTACCTATGCGGGTTCACCGCAAAACAAAGGATTCCACCTGATTTTCATGGGTGACGGATTCACCAGCCAGGATATGGGTGAAAACGGTTTGTACGAACAAAAGATGAAACAGGCCATCGAAGCCCTGTTGCGTTATGAACCCTACGCCACTTACCGTAACTACCTGAATACATACATTGTTAAAGCGGTATCGAAACAGAACGGAGTAACCCAACCCGGGTACGCCCGCAATACGGCTTTATCGGTCGCTTACCGGGATGAATCGGGAAGCGCCATGACCGCCGCAAAAGAGAAGGTTTACGCCTACGCAGCCAAAGTCCCGGGGTACACAGGGATGCAAAACGTCGTTATTGCCATCATTGCGAATGCCAAACGGCATGCCGGTACAACCTACTGGCAATCGGACGGCAATCCGAACTATGCCATCGGCACCCTCGCTTCAACATTCGAAACGACCCTCGTCCATGAGTTGGGCGGCCATGCCATCGGACTGTTGGCTGACGAATATACGGGCGGAGCGACAATTCCGGCCGCACAGGCTACCGCACTGCGCAACGGACAGCAAAAAGGCTATTACCTGAACCTGGACCTGACCAATGACCTGTCTGCGATCCGCTGGCGCGAGTTCATCGGACAGCCCGGATACGACATGGTCGGGGCCTATGAAGGAGGTTATCAGTATGCGTACGGAGTCTGGCGACCCGAGCAGACCAGCATCATGAAACAGAGCAGCGCCCCCGGGGCAGCATTCAATGCACCGAGCCGGGCTCTGATCGTACAGCGGCTCTTGAAAGCCGCGGGAGAATCCTATTCCTTCAACGCCTTTTTGACCAAGGATGTCATCCCGCCGACCACGAAAGGAACCGCATATTTCGGTTCCGGGGAAGAGTCGCACACCCCGCCATTTCTCGACGGCCGCCCGACCGGTTGGTAGAGATACGGATCGCTCGGCCGGACGTACATCCCTGAAAGTCCACACAGGGCATTTAGCCCGGACAGGACGACTTAAACGGAAACAACTGAAGAGTACCCCTAACGGAACACGCCTGAATCAGGAGAACCGCACGGAACCGGTCATTGGGAAGCAGGTTATCGCGATCGGAAAAAAACCGGCTTCGGAAAAACAATTAACGGTTTCCGCGTTTTTTATCCTTGCGGGGAGCGGCTTTTTTGTCGAAGCCGCTCTTGCCGCCCCAACCGCCTTGTTCCTGCCGGGCAAAAAATTCGGTAAAATCGTTCTGCCAGTCCTCTCCCTTTTTCTTTTTGGAAGCGCGCGGAGCGTGTACAACCGCTTGTGCATCCCGCGCTCCCCGGGCGCCCGGCTTCGCCCCGCGAGTCGCCCCCGCTTTCCATCCTTCCCCGCTGTCTTTGCGGCTACCGGCGCCGTAGGAAGAGCCTTTGGCGTAACCGGCGGAATCCCGCTTGCCTTTATAGTCTTTTTTAAACCCTTCTTTTTTGTACGCTCCCCGCGCACCGCGGCCCTGGCCATCCTGTGCGATTTCTGCGATCGGACGGCCGCCGTTACTGATATCGTTCAGCCGGCGGATCGCCTCTTTCGCTTCGGAGAACGGCACGGTAACGAACGAAAAGCTGTCCAGAACCTTCACGTCGTCGATCTGGCTGTCGGTCAGCCCGCACTCGCGCTTAAGCAGCTGGAGCAACTTGCGCACGTCGTAACCGTCCATCTTGCCGATCGAAATGAACAGACGCGCCGTACCGCGGCGGTCGACGTGAATCGAGCGGATTTCGGGATAATTACTCTCCTCCAGCTCGTTCTTGAATGCCAACCGCAACACAGCCGCCATCGCAACCTCGGGCGACTGGTCCTTCAATAAATCGGCCGCCATTTCACCGTATTCGGTGTAATTTTCATTTTCGATGATCTCGGCCAATTCATCCTTAATGCGGTTTTTCTTGATCTCGACCACATTCTGCGCCGTGGGGATCGGCACCTTCTTGATATCGACCTTGATCTCACGCTGCATCATCACGAACTGGCGGTACTCCGAACTCGAAATAAAGGTAATAGCCGTACCCGTATTCCCGGCGCGGCCCGTACGGCCGATCCGGTGCACATACGACTCGGAATCCTGCGGCAGCGAATAGTTGATCACATGCGTCAGGTTGTTGATGTCGATCCCGCGGGCAGCCACGTCGGTAGCCGCAAGAATCGTCACCTGTTTGTTTTTGAACTTCTTGAGTATTTTTTCGCGCTGGGCCTGCGACACGTCGCCGTGCAGCCCCTCTGCGGCATAGCCCCGCTGGGTCAACCGCGTCACCAGTTCATCCACGGCCACCTTCGTGCGGCAGAAAACAATCCCGTAAAATTCGGGCTCGACGTCGATGATCCGGGTCAGCGCATCGAACTTGTCGCTGTCGCGCACCTCGAAATAGATCTGGTCGGTCAGGTCCGTGGTCATCTCCTGGCTCGGAACCCTAAGCACCTCGACATCTTTCATGTAACGCTTCGACAGTTCCACGATACGCGCAGGCATCGTAGCCGAAAAGAGCAGGATCCGGCGATAATCGTTCGACTCGGCCAGAATAGCCTCGACATCGTCGATAAACCCCATGTTCAGCATCTCGTCGGCCTCATCGAGGATCAGGTATTGCAGTTCCTTGAGATTCAAGGTTCCCCGGCGCAGGTGATCGAGGATACGCCCCGGCGTACCGACCACAATATCGACACCCTTGCCCAGACGCCGCAATTGCTCGGACATCGACGCACCGCCATAAATAGCCGTAATGACCAGCTTGCTGTATTTATTGAAAGAGAGCAACTCTTCGGTCACCTGCAACGCGAGCTCGCGAGTCGGCACGAGAATCAATCCCTGCACGGGTCCCTTCTTCGGGGTAAGTCGCTCCAGAACGGGCAGCCCGAATGCGGCCGTCTTGCCTGTTCCGGTCTGCGCCTGTGCGATAATATCGTTATGCTTATCCTCATCCAACAAGACCGGAATGGTCAGTTTCTGGATCGGGGAAGGAGTTTCAAAGCCTTTAGCCTTGATCGCCGGGAGGGTTTTTTCCCCCAGTCCCAGTGCGGTAAATTCATCCAATTGTGTCATAAAGTCTTTTTTCAGCCGCAAAAACGCATATTTCCCCGGAACTGTCCGGTTATGCAGCGTTGCAGCGGGATTGCCGACGTTTATTCTTAGCCGGCCGGTTCAAAATTCATATTCAAGCGGTGCTCTGGCCGGCCGATACGCCGACACTTCCGCTATCTATTTTGCCGGCCTGTCGCTCCGCTATTCCGTTCCGGACAGCGAACAATGGGATCATTCATGCACAACTAAACTGAAGCAATAGACCGCAAAACAATATCACAAAACACAAAAAGAGTCTCCCGCCTGGAGACTCTTTCCGAAAATTGCGGGTGGAAGATGGGTCTCGAACCCACGACCTACGGAACCACAATCCGTCGCTCTAACCTACTGAGCTACATCCACCATATCCGTCTCCTTCATTGGAAACAGCGTGCAAATTTAACACTCTTTTCGATTAATACAAAATTTCGCCCCTTTTTCGCCGCAAAAAAGATCCGGTTCACGGAGCCCACGAACATTTCCAGCCCCCTGAAAGTTTCTTATATTGTTACAATTTCATATCCTTACAGCATAACGTCATAAAACCACCGAAACCGCTATACGAACGCCGACGCAATATATTTATATTTTAAAAAAGGCTGCAGGAATACTCCCGCCACGACCTGCCTACGGCACGATCTGCCGGTAGCGCGGTACGAGCGATTTCATGATGGCCCAGGCCAACAGGTAGGCGATCGCACAATAGATGAAAGCGATCGTATACCCGGCTGGCTTGCCTTCGAACCCGAAGAACACAAGCCGCGTTTCATCGCTGTAAGTAAAGAGCATGCCCGCCCCCTTCTGGATAAAGACCGAGCCGAGTCCTCCGGCCATGCTGCCGATCCCGGTGATCGTCGCCACGGCCCCTTTGGGAAACATATCGCTGACAGTCGAGTAGATGTTGGCCGACCATGCCTGATGCGCCGAAGCCCCCACTGCAATCAGCAAAATGGGAACCCAGTAGCTGATGTACCCCAACGGTTGGGCCAGCAATACCGCCAGCGGGAAAAACGCAATAATCAGCATCGCCCGCATGCGGCCCGCATAGGGGTTCATCCCCCGGTTGATAAAGTAAGTGGGGAACTTGCCGCCGAAGACCGAACCGGCTACCGTGATCGTATAGAGCACGGCGATAGGCCACGCGACCTGTGTGCCGGTCATATCGTACTGCGCCTTGAGGTAGGCCGGAGTCCAGAACAGGAAAAACCACCAAACGCCGTCGGTCAGGAATTTTCCCACCGCAAAAGCCCAGGTCTGCCGGTAGTGCAGGCTTTGCCAAATCGTCATCTTATCTGCAACGGCCTCTTCAGCGGGCACCTCCGCCGTCATACCTGCCCCTTTATCTACCATCGGTACCCCCATTACGCCGACCGATGCACTACCGTTCGCCGTCTTGGCCGCTATCGTGCCCGTCCCGGCTTCCAATACCTGATCCTGTTCGATATAAGCGCGTTCGGCCGCATTCATCCGGGGGTTGTTTTCGGGGCTTTTATAGATGAACTGCCAGAAACCCAACCAAACGAAGCCGATCGCACCGACTACGAGGAATGCGGTCTCCCAACCCCACACCTCGGCCATTACCGGCACGGTCAACGGTGCGAGAATCGCACCTACATTAGCACCCGAATTGAAAATGCCGGTAGCGAAAGCCCGGTCTTTTTTGGGAAAATACTCGGCGGTCGCCTTGATTGCCGCCGGGAAATTACCCGCTTCGCCCAAAGCCAGCACGCAACGGCAAATGACGAAAGCCGTAATACTCACCATCGTGATCTGTGAGACAATGTCGGCCCCCTGTGCCATCCGCAAGGCAGAAGCATCGGGCAATCCGACGTAATGCTCGGTCACAATCCCGCAGAGAGCGTGCAGCGCCGCACCGAACGACCAGATGGCAATCGCCCAGGCATACCCTTTCTTCGTACCGACCCGGTCGACGAACCGACCGGCAAACAACAGAGAAATGGCATAAAACAGCGAAAAGACAGCCGTGATCGTTCCGTAATCGTTATCGGTCCAGTGGAACTGCTCTTCGAGGAGGGGTTGCAGCAATGAAAGCACCTGACGGTCGAGGTAATTGATCGTCGTGGCGAAAAAGAGCATCGAACAAATCACCCACCGGTAACGGGTGGGTTTCTGCGAGGAGACGGAACTCATGCGCGCATATTTTAAGTTATGGGGCCAGTGTTTCCTACAAATATACTTTTTTTACCGCGGATTACCGCGGATTTTTCTCGCCGATCCCCGATCCGGACATCCGGATGGAGATGAATTTGCGGAATAATATCCATATCAGGGAAAACCGGAAGCCTCATCCCGGAAACAAATGAATTCGGGATAGCCCGGAAATTTTCCCGTGGCATTAGCCGTTACCCCGGGATATCCTTTCCAAAACAGACCGGACAGGGTTTCCCGGCAACTCCCCCCCGCAAAAAGAATCCGGACGGCAAGTATGCCGTCCGGATTTTCATTTCCCCGCACGATTGCAGGGAGAAGTTTCACAACACGCCCTTAACGCATTTCGGTATATTTGATCTTGTCCATATCGCCATAGTCGAGGTTCTCGCCCGCCATACCCCAGATGAACATGTAGTTGCTGGTACCGGCAGCAGCGTGAATCGACCATTCGGGAGACATGATCGCCTGTTCGTTGGCCATCCATACCAGGCGCTCCTGCTGCGGCTCACCCATCAGGTGGCAAATCATGTTCCCTTCGGGCAGATTGAAATAGAAGTAAGCCTCGATACGCCGGCCGTGCACATGGGGCGGCATCGTGTTCCAAACACTGCCGGGCTTCAGTTCGGTAAGGCCCATTTGCAACTGGCAGGGTCCCTCTTTGAGCACATTTTTCACGATCAGCTGGTTGATTACGCGGTCGTTGCTCTCTTCCATCTTACCGGCGGGGAACGAGTTGGCCTTCAGCGAACCCTTCACCCCGTCGATGGTCACCAACTGTGTCGGATAGGATTTGTGCGCAGTAGCCGAGTTGATGTAGAATTTTGCAGGTTTCGAAGCATCCTTGCTCTTGAAAGTCACTTTCTGGTTCCCGCTGCCCACATAAAGAGCGTCGCGGAAACGCAGCGTGTACTCCTTGCCGTCCACGGTCACGACACCGTCGCCGCCGACATTGATCACGCCCAGCTCACGCGCAAAAAGGAAGTAAGGCGCTTTGAGCGGATCGATCGTCTCGAGCACCAGCTCCTTCGTCACGGGTACCGCACCGCCGAAAATAAAACGGTCGTACATCGAATAGGTAACGTTGATCTGGTCGGGAACCATCACCTTTTCCATCAGGAAACTGCTGCGCAGCCGTTCCGTGTCGTACGTTTTCACATCCTGCGGATTGCAGGCCGTCTGGATTTTGTAATTCACCTGGGCCGAAGCCGACAATGCAGCCACACCCGCGATCAATACTAAAAATAGCTTTCTCATATCTACTCTACGGTTTTTAATTGTTATTTCTCTTGATTATTCCCGGCTTCAGCCTCTTCGGCCGCTTCCAGTTCTGCCTCGGCCTCAGCCTGACGGTGCTGCCGCAGGATCGCGCGACGATTCACGAGCATCAGAGCAAGCGTGCACACTCCCAGAATGACAGGACCGATAATCTTGATGCTTGCGGTCAGGTGGTAGATCACCCACGTAAACGGACTCGACGCGAAGTCGATAGCGGCAGCCTCACTGAATCCGTCCGGAATCCGCACGGCGGTGTCCTGGGTCATTGCGTAAACGTCCTGGGCTGCCAACGTGAAGACCGGAGCGAGGTTCGTCACAATATAAACGCCCCCGACCAACAGGATCAACCCGATAATAAAAGTTTTGAATACGTTGCCCTTCGTGATCGGAAGAATCAGCGGGAATACATAGAACATCCCGGCCAATGACGCCAACGGAAGGAATTCGTTCCCCGGCAGGATAACCGCCAGCAGGATGATCACCGGAATCAGCAACAACGACACGACCAGCGTGGCCGGGTGGCCGATAACCAGTGCCGGACTCATACCGATATTCAGGCCGGCGCTTTTCTTGAATTTGCGGTCGATCAGCGATTTGGTCGCATTCGAAATGGGCAGCAAACCTTCGATGAAGAGTCCCGTAATGCGCGGGATCAACTCCATCACGGCACCCATCTGCACGCCGAGCATCAGCACCTTCGGCAGCTCATAGCGGGCAAAAGCACCGATCACGCAACCGATTACCACACCGAGGAAAAGCGGCTCGCCCATCAGGCCGAACTTCTGCTTCATCCCCTCCGAATCGATATTGATTTTATTGACACCGGGAACCTTGTCGAGTCCCTTGTTGATTACCCAGGCGAACGGCACGAAACCGGCACAGAAAGGCTGCGGAATCGAAATACCGTCCATATTCTTGTAGAATTTCTGGAATTTCTTTGCAGTGAAATCCGCGATAACCAGCGTAATGATGTAGCAAATTACAGCTGCGAAGAAGCCCCACAGCAAGCTGTGCGTAGCGAAGTAGGCCAACGCGCCGATAAAGGCGAAATGCCAGTAGTTCCACAGGTCGATATTGACCGTTTTGGTCGTCCGCGTCAACAGCATCAGCAAGTTAACGCCCAAACAAATCGGGATAATCAGCGCGCCTACCGAAGTATTGTAGGCTATACTGGCGGCCGCGGGCCATCCCATATCGAAAACCTTGAGCTGCAGATCATAAATATCGACAACGCTGTTCAGAGCAGGGCCGAGGGCGGTGGTCAGCAGAGCGGTCACGATGGAGAGGCCGACGAAACCGACGCCGACCAACAGTCCGCTTTTGAGGGCTTTCCCGAGCTTGATACCGATGCAGACCCCGAGGATCGTAAAAATGATCGGCATCATCACTGGTGCTCCCAATCCGACGATATAACCGAATACTTCTTTCATAGTGCTTTAATGGTTTAACGTTTGAAATAGGGGTTCGGGTATGCGGCGAATCAAAATTTCATCTCCCGCCGTCCCCGAATATCGTTCAGTCCGCGCTATTTGCGGTATTTGGCGATGATGGCGAGCGACTCCCGGCACTTATCGGAGACAGCGCCCCAGTTCTTGGCGGCGATCACATCCGACGGGAAAAGTTTCGAGCCCATGCCCACGCAAGTAACACCGGCCTTGACCCATGCCGAAAGATTCTCTTCGGTAGGTTCCACCGCACCGGTCACCATCAGCATCGACCACGGCATCGGGGCCATCATATTCTTGACAAACGACGGACCGCCGACATTGCCGGCCGGGAAGATTTTGCAAAGATCGCACCCGGCCTCCTGGGCAAAACCCACTTCCGTTACCGAACCGCAACCGGGGGTGTAAGGAATCAGGCGGCGGTTGCACACCTTCGCCACATCGGGATTGAACAGCGGACCTACAACGAAATTAGCTCCCAACTGAATGTAGAGCGATGCAGTGCCTGCGTCGACGACCGAACCGACACCGAGAATCATCTCGGGACACTCTTTGGCGGCGAACTTAATCAGATCGCAAAACACCTCGTGGGCCAGATCGCCGCGGTTCGTAAATTCGAAAGCCCGTACGCCGCCATCGTAGCACGCCTTGAGGACATTTTTCGAAATTTCGATATCCTTGTTATAAAACACGGGGACCATGCCCGTCGAGGCCATCGCCGAGATCACCTCTATTTTTGAAAACTTTGCCATTTTGCTTTTGCTCCGTTAATTTAATTGATTCTTAATTCTTCCTGCACCGTTGCTATATCGTCGGCCAGCGGATATTCCGAAGCCTTGACCGGAAATCGTATGCACAAACTCCGCAAACAGGCCAAGGCGTGTCGCTTACCGGAAACCGGCACGGTACCCTCACGACTTCATTAACGCGACACACGGCCCGAACCGTCGCCCTTCATCAGGTTCTCCACCTCGGCAACGGTAACCATATTGAAATCACCGTAAATCGTGTGCTTGAGGCACGAAGCGGCTACCGCGAAATTAAGCGCCTTCTGGTCGTCGCCCGTATAGGTGAGCAGACCGTAGATCAGGCCGCCCATAAACGAGTCGCCACCGCCCACACGGTCCACGATGTGCGTAATGTCATACGAAGGCGACTGGAAAAGCTGTTTGCCGTCCCAGAGCACACCCGCCCAGGTATTGTGGTTCGCGTTGATCGAACCGCGCAGCGTGATGATCACCTTTTTGGCACGCGGGAAACGCTGCATCAACTGCTTGCAGACCGATTCGAACTCGGCTGCCTGCACTTTACCACCCGTTGCGGTAACGTCGAACCCTTCGGGTTTGATACCGAACACCTTCTCGGCATCCTCTTCGTTGCCCAGAATGACATCGCAGCCTTCGACCAGCGCAGGCATTACCTCGGAGGCTGTTTTACCGTATTTCCACAGGTTCTTGCGGAAATTGAGGTCCGTCGATACGGTAATTCCCATCTTGTTGGCAGCCTTGATCGCCTCGAGGCAGACATCTGCGGCTCCCTGGCTCAATGCGGGCGTAATTCCGGTCCAGTGAAACCAGTCGGCCCCAGCGAGCACCTGTTCCCAGTCGATCATGCCCGGCTTGATTTCGGCAATAGCCGAATAGGCCCGGTCGTACACCACTTTACTCGGACGGGCCACTGCGCCTGTTTCGAGAAAATAGATGCCCAGACGGTCGCCGCCGTAGACCACATGCGAAGTCCCCACACCGTACTTGTGCAACTCCTTGAGGCAGCTCTCCGCAATGTCGTTCTTCGGCACGCGGGTGACGAATTCCGGTTTGAGTCCGTAATTGGCCAGCGATACGGCCACATTCGCCTCACCGCCGCCGAAAGTGGCGGTAAACTCTGTGGCCTGGCAAAAACGCAGGTAGTCCGGGGTTGCCAAACGCAACATGATCTCTCCGAAGGTTACAACTTTCTTCATTGCTCTTTTCTGTGTTTTATTTACTATATCGGTTCGTTATCTTTATTCATCATCCTCAGCGGTCGTTTGCCAAACGATCCGAACCGTTCGCGGTTCGTTTCGGTAAAACCCGTCCGTCAAAACCCGAAATAATTTTTCGCGTTGTGATACGAAATGTCCTCCACCATGCGGCCGATCCACGCCATTTCGCTGCGGGGCAGCCGTCCGCTTTCGACATCCCGCCCCAACAAGTTGCACAGGATACGGCGGAAATATTCGTGCCGCGGATAGGAGAGGAAGCTGCGCGAATCGGTCAGCATTCCTACGAAACGACCCAACAATCCCAACGACGAAAGCGCATTGAGCTGCTTGGTCATTCCGTCCTCCTGGTCGAGGAACCACCAGGCCGCACCGTACTGTACCTTTCCCACCGTGGGCCCTTCATTGAAATTTCCCGCCATCGTGATCAGCACTTCGGTATCTTTCGGGTGAAGGTTATACAAAATGGTTTTGGACAACTTGCCCGCACGCGCCAGGCGATCCAGGAACCTATTGCCGGCTGCCGCGCAAGGTTCTTCGCCGATCGAATCGTAACCGGCATCCGGTCCCAACCGGTCGAACATCCTGGAATTGTTATTGCGGATCGCTCCGACATGGTACTGCTGCGTCCATCCGCTCTCGTCGTCCATCAACGCGAGGTCGAACAACAGGCCGCTTTGGAATTTGGCCGTCTCCCCGGCTGTCAGCGCTGTTCCACCGCGTACTTTGGCAAAAATCTGCATCAGGTCGCTCTCCGTGTAATCGGCCGCTACGAAGCCCCCCAAACCGTGATCGGAGAGCCGGCAGCCCATCCGGTCGAAAAAGTCGTGACGGACATGCAGTGCATCGAGCAGTTCCTCGTAAGTACCGATGCTCATATCGGCAGCGGCTTCGAGCCTGTCCAGATAAGCGTTATAGGCTTCGGGGTCGGAAACCGCCGTTGCCTTGTCGGGCCGCCAGGCAGGCAGGACTTTGGTCCCGAAACTGCTTTCGGCGATACAGCGGTGATACTCGAGCGAATCGACCGGATCGTCGGTCGTACAGACCACCTCGACATTACAGCGCGTCATTAGCCCCTGTGCCCGGAATCCGGGTTCCGCAAGCCGGGCGTTGCACGCTTCGTAAATCTCCCGGGCCGTCCGGGGACTCAACACTTCATCGATGCCGAAAATCCGGGCCAGCTCGAGATGGGTCCAGTGATAAAGCGGATTGCGCATCGCATAAGGAAGCGTTCCGGCCCATTTCTCAAATTTCTCCCAATCGGATTTGTCACCGGTAATATAGGCCTCTTCGACGCCGTTGGCCCGCATTGCACGCCATTTGTAATGGTCGCCGCCGAGCCACGCCTCGGTAATGTTCCCGAAACGGCGATTCTCCGCGATCATTTGCGGCACGAGGTGGCAATGGTAATCGATGATCGGCATCCGGGCAGCATGTTCGTGATACAGCTCCCGCGCCGCATCGTTCTCCAGCATGAAATCCTCTCCGATGAACTTGCTCATGACGCACAAGGTTTAAGACCCCGATAAACCCGTATAAAACAGGCCCGAACTCCACCGAAAACGGACGGAAGGCAGCCTGTGCGGGCATTATCAAAAGTCAAAAATAGCGATTTTTTTGGACTTACCCCTTTTTGCAGAAGAATATCAGCCGATTTTCGTCCGCAGCCCCCTCGGGGAAGCAGCTTTGCCACCCAGACCAACTCGAAAAATAACATTGAAAACAAAAAACAGATCGACAGCAGACCGGCGGCAAACCGAAGCAGCCCCCACAAACCGGCAGGAATCCCGGCGACAGGCAGTGCCGATACTCCATTCCGGCGAACGGCTCCGCATCCTTGTGCGAACCGGGCGCCCAGGAATTTTCACTCACTGAGGAACGTATCCGCATCGATGATTTCGATTTCCCCTTCCTCCACCGGAATCCGTTCCGAACGGCCGAGCGTCACGATCAGCCCGCGGCGCTGCCCTCCCTGGCGCATCGCCTCGGAAAGCCCTTCGATCTTCATTTGCATCAGGTCGGGATCGTCTCCATCGTAACAAGCCTGTATGCAGCCTGCGATAAAGCCCTCTTCGGCCACGACAAAGTCACATCCTCCGCATTCGGGCGTATAAAAAATCGCATCGTATTTCCGGGCGAGGTGATTATGGATCATGGTCGCAAAAAGCCGTTCGCGGGAAAGAGATTCTTCGGGCGACAACGCCGCAGCAAGAGCCGTATCGACCGCATACACTTTGCGGGGATTGACGGCCTGCCGGCCCGGCGTCGTCCCGAGAATGGGGACGAACGCGACCAGACCGGCCCGTTCGAGATGCTCCATATGTTCGGTCACCGTACTGACCGATTTTACTTTCAACTGGTTGCGAACCGCATTGGCCGTTACCCCGCCGCCCGTAGCCGTGAGCAGGAAAAGGGCTATGCGACACAAGGTCACCCGGTCACGCACTCCTTTGGCTATCAGTACATCCCGGTTAACGATCAGGTCATACAGCGACAGCAGCGATGCCGTGCGTCCGGGCCTGCAACATTCCGGGAAGGCCCCCCGTAACAGATACTCTTCGACCGCCTCTTCGCCTCCCCGCCGATGCACGGCCTCCAAAAACTCAAGATAACCGAATAACCCGAGCCTGCGCGGGATAAACAACGAGGCGGATACGACAGCCTCCTGTGCTGCCGCAGAGCCGGCCAGCTGCAGGTCCGTCCCCTCCTGCCGCGCCTGCTGCACGGCCAACAGCGTATCGAGCGACACGGTCGCCACCACTTTGATCCCCTCGGCAAGTTTCGACCCGATAAACCGAGCCCATCCTTGGGCATAATCCACTTTGTCGAGCAGCAAAATACCCTTGCCCGACTCCGCAACCAAGGCGGAAAGTTTATCGAAATCACCACTGTCGAATCCGGCCAGCCGCGCATCCGAAAAATCGGTATACCACGCCTGCGGATAATCGTTTTGCAACATTTGCAGCAGCAACGTACTGCGACCGCTGCCGCGGACACCGCCGATCAGCAACGCCTGATCGGTCAGGTAAGGCATCGACGCAAGTATTGCGCGCGGCATTCCGGCAATTCGATCATCGAGGTTTTTACGCTGCCGGGCTACGATCCGGGCCAAGGTCGTCTTCGGTATCATCACAGAAAAGAATGGTTCTGTTGCAAAAATACAATTTTATAGTTTACAAACAAACATATTTATACTTTTACATCATCAACCCGTTTTAACACTCCCGTAACAGCCGTTTAACATTCCGGTAATATGGATTTAAGAATTTAATCATACATTTGCGCAAAATCTTTTCAAAAACAGATGCCGCAATGAAAAGGAATCTGCTGATCCTGTTGGCAAGCGCAGGGATAAGCGTTGCCGGACTAACCGAAGCGTCAGCCCAGAACGAGAACCCCACGCTCAGTCCCGACACCCTCCGGGGAATCGCCCTTTGGGGGAACAAATCACACCAGAACAATCAAGATTCAGGCTCAAATAAAGAGAACGAAACCTTTTTATCCGGGGCTGAAGGCATAAATTCGAAAAATCTCACCCTTCCTGCCCAAGAAAATTCCCCCGCAGGCAATCGAAACCCGGAGGAAGGTACACATGCGGGCGGAAGTCCGAGTGCGAATCGGGGTCAGGATATTCCGGCAGCAGCCACCGGCATGGAACCGGGCTGGAACCCGGGAACACCGGAAAGCGGCCCGCAAACGCCGACGACCAACGCATCTATTCCAGCGCAGCAGGCCAGCACAAAAAATGAAAGCGAGGTTTCTTATGTCCCTCGTGTAGACGGGGCGGTGAAAGCCAAGCTGGAAGTAAGCCTCAACGACGGCGAGTACCGGTTCAATGTCCGCAACACGCGATTCGGCGTTTCGGGCAATGTGAGCCGGAACATGTTCTACCGCATCCAGGTCGACTTCAACAACGAGGGCAAGCTCAGCATCCTCGACTCCTATGCCGGATACCGTACCGGCGGGCTCGATATCCGCCTCGGGCAGCAGCAGTACCACTTCAGTACAGACCTCGACCGCGGACCGACGGCCAGTCTCTTTGCGAACCGTTCGTTCATCGCCAAATACCTGACGAGCTACTACGGCAGCGAACTGTCCGGAGACAAAATCTCGCATTATGTCAAAACGCTCGGTTCGCGCGATCTCGGCATCATGGGTACCTATACATTCACGAAACAGGTTCCGCTCAAACTCTTTCTGGGCCTGTTCAACGGATCGGGAATCAACAATCCCTCGTGGAACAACAAGATCAACATAATCGGCCGCGTCGAATTCGGTCGCGCGGAAGGGTTCCGGGCCGCTGCGAGCTACTACAACGGCTCGGCCCCCCGGCATGCTTTCGTGGTCGAGCGAGACGGGGTATCCTCGCAGGAGGAACTGAACCAGAAAATGAACATGGTGGGAGCCGAACTTCATTACGTCACGGGGGGCTTCTTCATCGAAGGGGAGTATGCGCGGCGCTACCTCAAAACGAAGGTGGACAACGACGATATTCTGAACACCACCATGACGGCCGCACTCATCCACAGCTACTACCGGTTCGAAATGCCCCGCCGCTTCGTGATGAGCTACATCGCCCCGATGGTGCGCTGGGATCTGGGCAACAACATGGACTACCTCAACACCGCGAACACGGTGCGCGAAACCGTCGATGCGAACAGGATCACAGTCGGGATCAACTTCGGCTTCGGCAAAAAGCTCGTCAACTCGGAAATACGCCTCAATTACGAAAAATATTTCCTCAAGGAGCGGCCCGGCGACTTCAGCAAGAATAAACTGTTGCAGGATAAGTTCACGCTCGAAGTCGTAGCGGCATTTTAGTACCGGAGATACTCTTCCAGCGGCCGCCACCTTTCCAGCTTACGTTCGAAAGGCACGGCATGCGCCGGGCTGGTCGAAGGCAGATGCAGATATGGGTATCCGGGATGCCCTCGTTTGATACACCACGCCTTCAACTCTTTTTCGACGTGGCGTTTGAAAAGGCGGTAAGCGGGCTGGCCATTGAATGCAATCGCACGAATAGCCGGATGATGGGCCAGCAAGCCTACGATCTCATTGGGCTCCTCCCTGCAGATATTGCTGTCGAGACTCCCTTCGCGTTCACAGCACCGGCAGACGTCCCACAATGCGATTCCCGCGCGCAACAGCATCGCCTTGCGCAGCCCGTACTCCTCCGGCAGAGGTTCCCCCGCCAATGCCGCGACCAGACTCCAGAAGGCATTGCGCGGATGGCCGTAATACTGCTGTTTCTGCAGCGACATCACTCCCGGCATCGTTCCCAAAACCAACACCCGGCTACGGCTATCCGCCACCGGATCAAAACTTTGCAACATATCGGTTCCATCGTTAAATTCGACCCTGAATCCGGCAGCCTCCCGCTGACATGCCGAAGGCATACCCACGCCGTTGCAATCCTCTCCATAGCTGTCGGAAACCACCGCCCCAAACCGTGATGCCGGGGACGCTCCGCACAGGACCATAACGGCAACGGCGGAAAGCCTTTCCAAAAATACAAAAAATCCGAGAGCCCGCCCCTGCTCCCGTGGCACAGTTTGCAGTTCTCACCCGAAAACCCTATTTTTACAAATATATTTCGACACGACGCGTACAGAAACCGCGCCTGCAAGCGTTTATTCTACCAAACCCAAACCTGGAAACAGATGAAAAAATTCCGTATTTTCTGCTCTGCTCTGCTTTGCCTCAGCTTCGGCCTGGCAACGGCACAACCGGCCAATTATGCCTTCGACCCGAACCGCATTTACCTCGATTCGAAGGAAGGGCACGGCGGAACAGCTGCATGGGCGATGAAAAAAGCAGGCGACGTATCGCTTCCCGCCGAACAGCTTTCGATGCCCGGCAAAACAACGACGGACTGGATGCCGGCCATTGTCCCCGGAACAGTACTCAATTCACTCGTATTCAATAAAGTTTACCCCGAGCCTTACTACGGTGTAAACAATAAGCTCGACAGCAACCTGATCCCGGACCTGAGCAAAGCGGGCCGGGATTTTTACACCTATTGGTTCCGTACCGAATTTACGCTCCCGGAAAGTTACGCGGACAAACGGGTCTGGATGCAGCTCGACGGAATCAACTACCGCGCCGAGGTGTGGCTCAACGGCAACCTGCTCGCTACGATGGACGGCATGTTCAAGGATGAGCGGATCGACATTACGGATTTCGCGCAGCTGGGCAAGCCCAATGCACTGGCCGTCAAAGTTTACCCGGTAGACATGCCCGGTACGACACGGCAAAAACCCTGGGGAGCCGCAGGCGAGTTCTTTAACGGCGGGGACGGCAACATCGGCCTCAACACGACGATGCTGATGTGCGTGGGATGGGACTTTTCGTTCCTCGACGGTATCCGCGACCGCAACACCGGAATCTGGAAAAGCATCTCGATTTATACCACGGGCAACGTCGACATGCGTCACCCGTTCGTGAAATCGGAACTCAGCAAGCCAGGATACGACACCGCCCGCGAAGAGGTTTCGGTCGAGCTGGTCAATCCGACCCCCAAACCGGTCAAATGCCGTGTCGAAGGTGAAATTACCGGCACCGGAATCACTTTTGCCAAAGAGACCGAGCTTTTCCGGGGCGAGAACCAAAAGGTTACTTTCACCGCCGACGAGTTCCCGCAACTGGTCATCGACAACCCGCGGTTGTGGTGGCCGCGCTTCAAAGGCAATCCAGAACTTTACGAACTGAAAATGCGGGTACTGGTGGACGGCACAGTTTCCGATTCGGCCAAAACCCGCTTCGGCATCCGCGAAGTGACTTACACGAACGATACGCCTGACAGCTCGCGCACTTTTATTGTCAACGGACACAAAATCTTCATCCGCGGTACGAACTGGATTCCCGAAGGGATGCTCCGCACCTCGGACGAGCGCACCTACGCCGAACTGCGCTACACCCGGCAGTCGGGTATCAACCTCGTTCGCTTGTGGGGCGGCGGGATCGCCGAATCGGACTACTTCTACCAGCTTTGTGACGAAATGGGTTTACTGGTATGGCAGGAGTTCTGGATGACGGGCGACACGAAACACCCGCAGGACCAGGACCTCTACCTCGCCAATCTCGCGGCTACGATCAAACGGCTGCGCAACCATCCGTCGGTAGCCTATTATGTCTCTTCGAACGAGAGCACCGAGACTTCGGGCTCCCGCGAACTTATGACCGCCCTCGACGGCACGCGCGGCTACCAGATGCAGTCCGAATGCGACGGTGTGCACGACGGAAGCCCCTACAAGCAGGTCAACCCGATGCAGCACTACGACAATACCGCCTCGCCCCGCGGCAGCCGCATCGACGGATTCAATCCCGAATACGGTGCCCCGACCACCCCGACGATAGAGGTACTGCGCGAAATGATGGACGAAAAAGACCTCTGGCCGATCAATAAACCGGTGTGGGATTATTTGGACGGCGGCGGATTCCACCTCGTCGCATCGCTGTACAAAGACCTCGTGAACCAATACGGCGAAGCGCGCGACATCGAGGATTTCGCCGAGAAGGGACAGTTCGTCGGCGCAATGAACTCCAAGAGCATCTGGGAAAACTGGAACTACAACAAACTCGGCTACGGCGACCGCTACTGCTCGGGATTGCTGTTCTGGTACCACAACTGCCCGGTACGGCAGGTAGCCGCCCGGATGTGGGATTGGTCGCTCGAACCCACCGCATCGCTCTACCACACGCAGAACGCACTGCAACCGCTGCATGTGCAGTTCGACTACCTAAAAAACACCGTCTCGGCTTGCAACGACTACTACCGGGCTTTCCCCGGCTATAAGGTGACCGCCGAAGTATACGACCTGAACAGCAAAAAGGTATGGAGCCGCACGGCTGCGATCGACCTGCCCGAAGACGGCGTGGTGAACGATGTCTTCAAGATTGACTTCCCGGCCAATATCACCCCGGTGCATTTCATCAAACTGCGCCTGTACGACGAACGGGGCAAAGAGGTATCGGACAACTTTTATTGGCGCTCGACGAACCGTTACGAAGGCCCCGAAACACTCACCGGCCCCACGACCGCAGGGTTTGAAGCGATTTCCGACCTGAAACCGGCAAAGGTCAGCGCCCGTTATGCCCAGCGTACCGACGAACAGGGACACCGCTACATCGACGTAACATTGCGCAACGGCGGCCAAGCGCTCGCTTTCTTCACACAGCTGCAGCTGCTCGATGCCGGAGGCAAGCCCGTACGCCCCTCTTTTTACACGGACAACTTCTTTTCGTTGCTGCCGGGCGAAAGCAAAACGGTAACGATCGAAGCGCTGCCGGGTAAACTCCCCGACAACGGAAGTTCGCTCGTAATCAAGGGATGGAACCAGCCCCGCCAGCAGTTCGACCTGAAATGGGACGCAAAAAGACTTTAAATCGGAATGAGGTACATTCCAGGATTTCATCGACACCGGCCCAAGAACCGGTAACAGCAAGAATACAAAACCTAAAGCAGATAACAAACAATCCATGAAAACCAAAAACAGCAAGAACACCCTTTCCCGCCGGGATTTTCTGAAAAGTTCGGCTGTCGGCGCACTCGGCGCAGTTATAGCCCCTTCACTGATCACTACCGGATGCTCCTCTTCCGATGAGAAGAAATATCCGAAAGCCGTCGTTCCCGAATTGTTGCCGCAGGCGCCCGACGGACGGCCGCTGAAAGCGGGCCTGATCGGATGCGGCGGCCGGGGTACCGGTGCCGCCGTCAATTTCCGCGATGCCGGCAACGGCCTGACCGTCACAATGCTGGCTGACATTTTCCCCGACAAACTCGACGCCTGCCGCAAAACGCTCAAAGGGAAGGGGATCGAGGTAACCGACGAAAACTGTTTCCTCGGTTTCGATGCCTATAAAAAGGTGATCGATTCGGATGTGGACGTCGTTTTGCTCTGTACACCGCCTGCCTTCCGTGCCCAGGAGTTCGCCTATGCCGTCGAAAAAGGCAAACATGTTTTCCTCGAAAAGCCCTGTGCGGTCGATCCGGTCGGAGCCCGGTCGATTCTCAAAAGCGCCAAAATCGCAGAACAAAAAGGGCTGTCGGTAATCAGCGGCACGATCCGCCGCTCGCAGCGCGACTGCATCGAGACTTACCGCCGCGTAGCCGAAGGGGCTATCGGAGATATCGTTTCGGCACAGGTGATCCGCAACGGCGGTACGCTGTGGCACAAAAAGCGCCAACCGGAATGGAACGACATGGAGTACCTGATGCGCAACTGGCCGAACTTCTGCTGCGTATCGGGCGACATGCCGACCGAACAATTCATCCACGAGATCGATATGATGTCGTGGTTCCTCGGAGACAAAAAACCCCAGCGGGCAATCGGTTACGGCGGCCGGCAGAGGCGCGTATCGGGCGACGTATACGATTTCTTCAGCATCCAGTACATCTACGACAACGGGATGCGCACAAACTGCGCCTCGCGCCAGATCGACGGCTGCGACAACGAATTGAGCGTCATGGTATACGGCACGAAGGGATCGACCAACTGTTTCGATACGATCTACAATCCCGACGGCACGGTCGCATGGCAGTACCCCAAACCCGCACCGGAAGATCCCGATCAGACCTGGGCGGTCAAAGACCCCTACGTCCAGGAACATATCCGGCTGGTGACGGCCATCCGGAACAACGAGCCCCTGAACGATGCCGAAACGCACGTACAGTCGGTTCTGATGGCCATCATGGGCCGTATGGCCGCTTATACCGGCAAGAGCGTTACATGGGATGAGCTGATCGCTTCGGATCTGAAAATCACGCTCGATCAATACGAATTCGGCCCGATTCCCGGCGGGCTCAACGAGGTGGTTCCCAAGCCCGGGACCGACTCCGGCAACGAGCAGGCTTAAGGCGCAAAGGCTCCGGCAGCGCAAGCTGCCGCATAAACCATTAAAAACGACCGTGTATGAACCGCAGGGATTTTATCAAAAAAGGATTGCTGGCCGCCGGTGCGGCATCGCTCGTCCCGTTGGAAGGACTGGCGGCTTTTACCCCGGAAACGGCACCGGAAGGAGCATTCCACCCGGCAAAAGGCCCGACGAATGCGCCGCAGGATGGACGGATATCACCTCCGGAGGCAGAAGCGACCGTCCCTGCAGAAACTTCTCCGGCCGGAGAAAAAGCAACTCCGGGGAGTGCTGGCCGGAGATTCCTGAAGTCGATGATGTGGGGCATGATCGGGATGAGAGGAAGCAGCGTCCTCGAAAAATGCGAAGCCCTGAAAGCGGCCGGATTCACCGGAGTGGAGCCTTACAGCCATCAGGACCGGCAGGAGATGCTCGAAGCCATGCGCCAAACCGGACTGAAAGCCAGCAGTGTTTGCAACGCAAAACACTGGTCCTATCCGCTTTCGTCGCCTGACAGCGGCATCCGCAGGCAGGGCATCGACGCTCTCCATACCGCGATCGAAGACGCCCGTTTTTACGGTACCGACGCTGTACTGCTCGTGCCCGGGATCGTGAACGGCGAAGTAAGTTACGACCAATGCTGGACAAGGACAACCGAATGCCTGAAAGAGGTGCTCCCGGCCGCGGAGCACGCGGGAGTCCGGATCGGTATCGAAAACGTGTGGAACAATTTTCTGCTCAGTCCGCTCGAAACGGCACGCTACATCGACCAGTTCGACAGCCCCGCGATCGGGGCATATTTCGATGTCGGAAACGTAATGGCATGGGGGTGGCCGGAGCAATGGACCGATATTCTCGCGGGAAGGATCGTCCGCATCCACCTAAAAGATTTCAGCCGCAAACTGGCAGATGAAAAAGGGCGGGGCCGGGGATTCGACGTTCCGCTGGGAGAGGGGGAGGTCGATTGGCCGCGCGTAATGGCGTCCTTGCTCCGGAACTATGACGGCAACTGGCTTACCATAGAACACCAGGGAGGCGATACGCCGGAAGGGCTGGCCGAACTATCCCGCCGTTGGGACCGGATCACCGGAATTTGAAGCGAGCCGGAGAATCCGTCATCGCCCGGTATTTGCTTAACATGTCGAAACACGGACAGAACCAAAAAACGACAATCCGGGCGATCAATAAGGCGCCCCCTCGATGACGGCCGAACCATCATACGGAATCAACTTTCCTTCGAGCGTGACCCGGTTCATGTTGAAGTTGGGAAGTACGGTCACACTAGCGCTGTTGTTGCCGGGGAAAAGCGTAATCTCGACCGCTGCGGAGATACCGATCCCCACTACATTCATATCGAAAAAGACATATCCTTTTTTATCGGTCCGCATGGTGATATCCGAAGCCGTTCCCTGAACGGTAATGCCGCCCAAACCGTTCATTCCGGCCGACGCGGCATTGAAGCCCACCTGTACGGTGGCCGTTTCGCCGTTCAGCGAGACAAAATTCGTGGTAGGATCGACCAGAGCGACCTGTCCGCCCCGCAACATCATGCGGTCGGTTTGCATCATAAAAAAGCGTTTGTCGAGGGCCTGCACCGCTTCGTTGTGATAGAGCCGGTCGAGGGCCTGACGCTCCTGTTGGCGCTGTGCGCGTTCCGCTTTGCGGACCGCCTTGCGGTTATCGGCCGTTTGTGCCGTGACTCCTGTAAAGAACAAGCCCAACAGGCCGACCAGTATCATATTCCGTATCATATCGTCTGTGTTTTAAATTTGCGCATCGCATAGGCTATACACCGGACATCCGTACCAATTATCAGCGTACAGATCCCGTGTACGTATTTCGAACAATCGCCGTGCCGCAAATGCATGGCCAATACGCCTCCGCGACAAATTTCGCGGCGGCTGAGGCATAAATATTCACCACAAAGTCAGGCCCTAACGCGGAACCTTTTTCAGATCGGGCAGGAACCACGTCACCAGACCCAACAGCGGCATGTACGCACAGATATTATAGACCGCTTCGATTCCGTAATGGTCGGCCATGTCGCCGAGCACGGCCGACGCAATACCGGCAATACCGAATGCAAACCCGAAAAAGAGCCCGGAAATCAATCCCAACTTGTTAGGCAGCAACTCTTGGGCATAGAGCAGGATCGCCGGGAAAGCTGACGAGAGCATGAACCCGACACAGAAGCTCAGCACGACCGTCCACGCCAGCGAGACATGCGGCATCAGGATACTGAACGGCGCCGTCCCCAGAATCGACATCCAGATTACATATTTGCGGCCGATACGGTCGCCGATAGGCCCTCCCATCAGTGTGCCGGCCGCCGTAGCCAACAGAAAGACAAACAGAAAAATCTGAGATTGCTGTACACTGACGCCGAACTTGTGCATCAGGTAGAAAGTGTAATAGCTGCTCAGGCTGGCCATATAAATGTATTTCGAAAAGATAAGCGTCAACAGGATGGCGATCGCAAAAAATGTCCGCCCGTGAGGAAGCGGCATGGGGGCATGCCGGACAGCATTGGCAGGGCGCCATTTGACACGCCGCAAATAAGCCTTGTACCAACGGCAAACCGGGATCATCACCAGAATCGCGACAAACGCCACGATTGCAAAGTAGGCGATGTTGTGCCGCCCGTAAGGAGCGACCAGCAGCGCCATCAGTAACGGACCGAACGATCCGCCCAGATTGCCGCCCACCTGAAATACCGATTGGGCGAACCCGCGCCGGCCACCCGAAGCCAACGACGTGATCCGGGAAGCCTCGGGATGCAGTATCGAGGAGCCGACACCGATCAGGAAGACCGACACCAGTACCCAGTGCAGGTTCGATGCAAATGCGAGGTTAAGCAACCCGACCAGCGTAAAACACATCCCGGCAGGCAGCGACCAGACAAAAGGACGTTTATCGAAGAAAAGCCCCGCCAACGGCTGAAAAACCGATGCGGCCATCTGGTAAACCAGTGTAATCAAGCCGATTTGCCCGAAACTGAGGGCCAGATCCTCTTTGAAAAGCGGATACGAGGCTGCAAGCAGCGATTGGAGCAAGTCGTTGAGACAGTGAGACAAACTCAGTGCGATCAGCACAGGCAATGCGATCTCGGAAGAGGTAAATTGTGATCTGCGTATCATGGGTATATTTCCATCTGCGGTTACGATCGGGCCCGGAAAGCGGCACAGCGCAAAACACAAACGCGTTCGGTGCGGACGGAAAGCGCCGCAAAGGTACCCCGATATTTCTGATTTCAATACCGCCGACCCCCGAATTTTCAACTCATCCCGGCAGTCGGGAGCCCGGCAATTCTAACCGGAACGACCGGCCTGGACGAATCGCCGGATCAACCGGAAGCTTTCGGTGCCGAAATTCGGGGTTCAGAACGATGCGGCGTTTAGAATACAGTCTGAAATCAGAGGCCGTATACCGGAAATTTATTACTTTTGTATGTGATGCTTTCATTGTCACGGTTCAACTGTTTCTGAAAAATTTTACAACGCGAACCCGCATACATCCTACTTAAAAACGGCTCAAATGACTCGTATTTCTTTCATTTTCCACTCCTTTTCAGGCAGATTATGCCTGATGCTGCTGACAGCCCTGCTTTGTTCCTCCTATTCGGGAAGCAGAGGCGTCCAAATCCATTCCCACAACGATTACCAGAAAAACATTCCCTTCTACCGGGCTTATTCCCAACAGGTAAATACCATCGAAGCGGATATCTATACGGCTCCCGCTTCCGACGATTTGCTGGTGGCACACGATGTTCAGGAACTCGACACCGCACTTACACTGGACGAGATGTACCTCGACCCGCTGGTCTTCCTATTCAAGCAAAATCAAGGGCGCGCCTGGCGAGGTTCGGAACAGATACTCTCACTGATGATCGACCTGAAAACTCCGCTCCATCCGACTATCGACCGGCTGATCGCCAAACTGGAAAAGCATCCTGAGGTATTCGATCCCGCTGTCAATCCTTATGCCGTCCGAGTCGTGATCACAGGCAGCCGTCCCGATCCCTCTGCTTTCGGAGAGTTCCCGCACTTCATCTCCTTCGACGGTTTTATCGACGTGGAATACACGCCGGAACAACTCGAGAGGGTGGCTCTCATCAGTGAACCGTTCTGCCGATATGCAAAATGGAAAGGAGGCCCCGAGCCACTCCCTGCCCAAGAGAAGCAGGTGATCGAGCAACTGATTGCGAAATCCCACAAAGCGGGTAAACCTATCCGTTTCTGGTGCTCTCCGGATAACGCCGTTGCCTGGGAGACTTTCCGAAAACTGGGAATCGACATCATCAATACCGACCAACCGGAAGCCTGCACGCTCTATTTTCAGCAGAATCCTTAACTTAATATAATCTGCGAGAGTCGGATAGCATTAAGGATCAAGACCACGAACGCCCCTCAAAAGCACAAAAGCCTCTGATTGTTGTCAGAGGCTTTTTTATCGGGTGATCCCGGGGCGGTTCGAACGCCCGCCCACAGCATTAGAAGGTTTACCATAAACAAGCTATAATATACTAATTGGCATATACGTAGATCATTTATCTATTCCGTCAACAGTCCGTCAACTTCTGCGATCACCGTAAACCAACTTGTAATTATCCATCCTGCTTCACGTCACAATCCAGTCACATAAAATCTACCGTATCGTTAATGTCTCAACGGATTGATGTTTCGTTTCATCGAGTGGAACACTGCGGTACTTTACCCGACTAAAATCGATTTGCCGTAAATCGATACAACGGATCGCACTGTTGTACATAGTATTGTAATATATCTTTCTGTTCATCAGATCTGCCGCTGAGGTCCACTGTGTAGCACTAGGAATGTCCGTAGGGGGCTCTCCGGCAGAAAACTCAATACCGATAGGAATCTCGAAACTGCCCAAAATCCGGAAACATTGCAGGACGGTCTGTAAAGCCGAATCCTGTCGTGGGGCTGAACTTTGATAAAATGCTGCGCGGACGAAACGAGACGGAGGTGTAACATCGCCCGGAATACCGAGAAACCCGCTCCCGGCTCCGAAAGGCACAAGTTCGGTATCATGACCCAACCATTGCGCTGTTGTACTACCTGAACGGAGATTGACATAGTTATTCAGGTTCGTCATTTGCCAGTCGAATCCGGGGGAATTGGTCAGTACCCCCAACTTATTCTCGTAAAAACGGGGTTGACCGTTTATAATTTCCAATACAACCTGACGCCCCGATACGTCGGCAAACCGCCAATGAACGGTCGAAGCACGCGGGTCGATGGAAACTACACGTAATTCACGAACTGCAGCTTCCACCTCTTCGACCGTACGACAACGCCCCAATATCCAGGGAACCAGTTGTAGATCGGCAACAGTTGTAGATTTTTGTTGTGGATCATACTCCGGATATTGACCATAGCCGGGAAAATAGAACAATCCGGCCGAAAGTCCAGCCTCATTCATTCCTTCGGCAACGAATATTTCCTGTTCCACCGCAAAACCGACATAACCGTATTGCGCTGTAAACAATGTTCCCTGTTTTCCGCCTGGTAAAAGTATTGGTTGCGTATATCCTCTCGGCACAACCACATAACGGCTATTTAGATTACTTCCGCCCCATTCGATCGTACGGGCGAGAACACGAGCCCCGTCCTTGGAGACCAAAGTAATCCCCGTACAAGCCCCGGCCGGCTGGGACCAGCCAACGCACATTACCAGCAAAACAACAAATAAGCGTCTGATCATTGAGCTATGAGATTTAAAATTAATTGATATTACGTTAATCGTCAATTATATTGCCAAACTTTCACTTTCAAGCTCTGTACAGCTTATCAGAGTATGAAAACCTTTGCAGACTATTCCTTACTTAATCCGCATCCATCACGGCCTTGTTCGTATTTGCAATATTCGATACTTAATTATGCAATTATACATTGCATTTCAACTGATCAGCGGTTGAATCCGATTCGCGCATGTAGATTCCGGTCGCGGTTGTGATCGAAATCTGCCATCTACAGGCAAAAAATTAAGCCACTCTTTGAGTGGCTTAATGACAGAACGTTATAATCTATATAACGATCGTTATTACCGGGAAGCAATACCGCGAATGTTGAAATAGAAAATATAATTGGGATTTGTTGATGTCACCCGAATCATACTCCGGTCGACATAGCTGTCAGAAGTTAATGTACAAGCAGCTGGCTCTGAATAACCATTTCCTCCGTCAATCATTTGGACCCACACTGTAGCATTGTTCTCTGACGGTGTAGTTACATTATGAATGTATACATCGATTTGGTCAATGCCGTACTGCCAGGCATTGGGACAATGGAATTGGACGCAGTTTCCCTCGTAGCGATTTCCGTATTCATCGTAAGACACCCCAACAAAAGAAGAAAAAACGAGATCGAGGGTAACTACTTCCAATTGAGTGTCAGAAGATGCCGTTTTAATTTCCGAAACATCACTTGCGTTAACGAACGTAAAAGACAGAAGAGCACAAACAAATAAAAGAATCAGTTTTTTCATAATCGTTAAGTTTTAGGTTATCTATTGCAAGATAATATAACAAAACTTCAAATACAAGTACCTGAGCCATAGTAATTAAAATAAATATTTTTAAAAAATACAATTTAACATTGTATCTAAAGCACAATAAGGTCATACTGCACCCTTACCCCTATATACGGTTGTATGCCTTTCGATGTTAAAGCCGCCCCGGCACTCACGCCGATCCCCCAACCAACTGCTCAACAATGTTGGCGACCAGAACCGTGAACAATACCGTAGAGTATCGGTATCATGAAATCCATCAGGGCTATGCAAGCAAACCACCAGGCGATATTCTACTTTGGCATACAAAGCATTTGAACAAGATGATTTCATATCGAAGCGGGGAGAGTGCGAAGTGTCGTCATGGCGATGTTTTGCATTGAGTACTGTTCTGGAATAAAAAATGGCATATTCTTTGAAAATCGATCGATAACGGCGGGGCCGCCTGTCCGATAATACCAGAATCTATACTATATAAGGCACGCTATTATGAAACGAACTGATACCGATAAGGGAAATCCCCATGCAATCTCGTCGAATTATATCGCTCGGTGGGTCGACCGTAACGTCGAGCAGAGTTCCGTCATTATGGTCGATCGGAAAATCGTTACGGACTGCAGAATCCAAAGTTCACGAAAAAACGACAGGCGGGATATTATCGTATCCGAAGGGAATACGCTCGCCCAAGCGGTCGACTCGGCATTGGCCTGGCCGGAAAGGAGCATCGTGGTGTTATGCAGCCGTGCCGACACCTCTTCGTTCGGCCGGTATTTTTCCATTATCGTCCGGCACCGCCTTCCGATCAAGATCGTGGTTTTGAATTCCCTCTCCGGGGGATTATGGCGGTTGCTGGCTGAAATGGCCGGACGGGAAAAGTGGGAAGCCGACCTGTACGACACCGATTTCGGAGCTTTCGCCCAGGTAATGGGCATGGAGGGGTTCTCTCTGTCCGATCCGGCGAAAGCGGATGAAATGCTCCGACGCATGTTCGAAATGGAAGGACCGGCTTTGCTTGATATCAAAACCGTTTCCGCAGGTTCGAGTGCCCGAACCGACAGAAAGGAAGCAAACGTTTCCCGATTCACTCCTGCGGCGCTTCCTGCCCGGAAAGTATGGCGGAACCGGCACTTCGACGGAAAAAGAATCGGCCGGTGAGAGTGCTCTTCGCACCTTAGTTCTCCCTCTTCTTTCTTCAATTAATATATTTTCCACCGTTTCCCGGTTTCGGGGAACGGTTTTTTATGCAATTCGTCAGGGGAGTGATCCGCCTGGGGTAAAATACAAAATCGGCATTATTTTTCTCAGGTAACTATACGCAGAATCTTCCAGACCACCCATACCCACCACGGCACAGCCCTTTTCGCTTTTACAATGTCTGATGCCTGATTTTGCAATTCTACATTGCATTTCGCCCGATCGGCGGTCAAATCGATTCGTGTGCGTTAGTTTCACTCTTTACAGTAAAAAGGTCGGCTTTTGTAAGCCGACCTTTATTGTTTAACATCATCTCAGGGCACGGAATCAAAGAATGGTATCACCGGGAATGGGATCAATCGGAGGCTCTATGCCTCCCCCGCCGCCAGGGCCTGTTCCACCCCCGCCGGAACTGGTCCCTGTAGCGACACCTGTGACATTCAGGTTGACCGAAATATTTGAAGGTACCACTTTTACGCTATTCAAATCCAAATAAGTGTATGAAGTGGGGCTAGCCGGAATCGGTTCGCCATATTCCGACAGGTCTAAATCGAAATTCATATAGACAGTTTCGTTCGGATTTCCATTAAAATTAACGTTTTTCAATTCAAATGACAATCCTTTGATGCCATATTGTCGGCATTGTATCGGATTAACTGCCGAATAGATAGTATTGCTCCATCCACCTAACCCTAAACGTCCGCCCCATGACGTAGTTATTTCACGGAGACTTTCAAATACGACATACACATCCACCGTGGCAGAGGCTGTTGCTTTAGTCTGAATTGCGTTTTGCGCAACGGGGGTTTGTGTCTCTGTAACATTTTTTGTGCAGCCTACCAGGGTGAGTAAGCAAACTGCCAATGAAAGCAAATTCTTCATAATCGTCAGGTTTTAGTTCGCCTTACTAAATTAAGACAACTTTTACAATAACACAAGTATCTGACATACAATTATTAAAATAAATATTTTTAAAAAATGCAATTTAATATTTGAATCTAAAACGAAATCAAATTATACTGTACTCCTATCCCAATATAAGGTTGCACGCCTTGCCGCGTTAAAGCTGCCCCGGCGCTCACGCCGATCCCCCAGCGTTTCGGCCTGCCGGGAACCCCGACCCGCTGGATAACGGTTTGTGTAACCGTCCGGGGATAGACTTCGATACTGTTTGCCTGCACATTGTAGCCCTCTACCTCCATACGATAGGTCGAATCGTCGGTAAACAGGTAACGACCGATCGGAATGGGAAGGTGAATAGGTTTCCCGTCTGCAGTATCGTGGATGGTGTCATACCGAACGATATGCACGTATTTCGGTACCGGCACCGTATCTCTGATCGTGTCGAGACGCACGACTGGCGGCAAAGTATCGTACTGTACGATCTTAACCGGGTCGAAATTCTTTGTCCAGCGCCCCAGCAGGAATACGACGACCAGTACTGCAATTACGATCAAAGCATTTTTCATTTCTTGTGCTTTAAGAATCGTTCCCACGCCTGGTTATAGTCTGCGGCAGAAACATCCATCCCCGTCTCAACCCGGAGCATCGCGCGCACGATAGGCTCCATCACCGAACGATCGGTTGTCGTCAGGCGGCTGGTGCGCGGCACCCCGGAAAGGTTCGCCACCGTGGAAATGTAACTCTCCGTATCGTTCCCGTCTTCGGGAGGTGCCCACCGCCGGATCATCTTCTCGATAGTGTCACAACCGTACAGAAGGCGATAATTATTGAGCAGGTGGTAGATTGCACGAATGCCCCAGGCCATCGTCTCGAAGGTCTTGAAACTTTTATCCGGCCCGGCCACCTCTCCCCGCCACACCGATCCGTCTTTGCGGATATTGCCGGGATTGTTGTTGCGAATGCCTCTTGCGTTACTCATCGTTCGTTTCTTTCTCGGGTTTCTCTCTACCCAGTTCCTCCACCAGCTTTTTCAGATCGTCCTTGTTGGCGATGATCTTCCCGGCCAGCAGTGCCGATTCCGCGAACCTGGTCTTGTCCTCCGCCTTCTCGAAGATGCTTTTCAGCTCGATGAAGCAGAGGAACAGCGCCCCGATGATCGTCAGGTAAGGCAGGCACGGCAGAGAGCAAAAGCTGTGCGCTTGGGAGACGATCAGCAGCGCGTCCATAATCGAGACCACCAGCAGCATGTTGTAGTAGCGGGCGATCTTGTCTACCGTGCGTTTGTAGCCGTTACTCATGCGCAGTTCGTGCCGGCGGCGGGCTTTGCGCACCCCGCTCCACAAATCCATTACGATTGCACCGAACACACACAGGTAGATGAACGCGAAAAGGCTCAGGTTATCGGCGAGGGCTTGTAAATTCAAATGTTCCATATTCGTTATTTTACTGGCCGGGAAAGCCCGGAGGAATTTCCGCCGGGTTCTGCCGCCGAATAATTATCCGATCATTACGATGGCCCACATCACCAATGTCCCGGCCATCACGGATACAAAATCCTTCCAGAACTTCGGATCTGTGTAGTTACCGTTCTTGTCCTTGTATTCCTTGCCGGAAGTCTGTTTGATCCCGGCCCACGCAATCGCCACGATCAGCGCAGGAAAGAACGAGAACACGCCCATGTTCAGGGCCACTCCGCAGATTGCGGTCACCACCATCCCGGTGATGATCTGCCAAAGGTTCGGTTTTGTCATTGTCGATTTGCTTTTAGTCTATTACCAATAATAAATTGCATTTCCCGAATCATAAGGAGGAGTCAGGTTCAGATCTATTTCAAAGATTTCACAGTATGGATAACTCGGACCGCCGGCATAGCCTTGCGCCGATGTCGATCCGTTGTTCAGGGTGGTGAAAGTATCTCCGCCCCCTCCCATATCGTCGTGATAGGTTACCCCGATCCGCAAAGTATCCCTGACCGCCTCCGAGGCCGAAATGACAAACGTCCCCGCAGACTGGTTGTAGGATAAACTTAAAGTAATGGATGCTTTCTCCGGACCGGGACCGGGACCCGGATCATGCCCCGCCTCCTGTTGGGTGACAATACAAGTTCCCCTCACCATAGTTTCCCTGTCCGGCAACATGATAGACCTATTTCCAACCGCCGAAGATCGTGCAGTCTCTGTTGTGTTTGCTGAACTGGCCGTAACAGTTATTTCCACATATTCTGTACTTCCATAATTACCGTCCTCCATAATACGGGAAGGTGATATTGTACAGAATTTTGACGATCCTGTTACTATAGATTCATCCATTTTCACGGCGAACGGTAGGGTGAATATTTCCAATTCCCTATAAACAGTTCCGGTACCGTTCCATGTCCATCGTTTATTAGGCATATACAGTTTGAATTTTCCACTCGCACCCGAAGTTTTTGCCAGTGTCAAAGTCTCAGGAATAGCATACATTACAGGCTTCGCATCTTGGTACATCTTTGATCCGGCAGCTTGATTAATCGTGATGTCGCTCGTTTTACCGTCATACGTTGCCCGATAGACGCCCGTGACGATATTGGCCGTCGTATTGTTACCGAATGACACGGTAGAACCGCCAAGCGTACCGCCTCCGGACTGTTTCGAGTAAGTAGGTGTTATGGAAATAGTCTGGGTTTCCTGCTGGGTATCGGTTACTATACCGTTCCATTTTATGCTGACGGTTCGGGTTTGGGAGGCTTTCGTCGAAAGTGAAGATGAACCACCGGCCGCAGCTACATTCGTACTTGAAGCCGTGATTTGAACACTTTGAGTAATCCACGCACCACGTTCGATAGTCTGGGTACCTGCCGCCTGTGCTATCGTAGTATCGTCCGTTTTTCCCCCGTAAGTAGCACGATAAACCCCCGATTTGGCGGCATTCGTTGTGTTGTTGGGGAATGATACCGCTGCTGCACCACTCAAAGAACCGCCCCCGGAAACCTTTGCATAGGAAGCCGTCACTGATACGGTTTGCTTTTCTTGTTGGGTGTTATTTACAATGCCATTCCATTTCGTCGTCTTTGTTCGGTTCTGTGTGGCTTTTGTGGACATTTGGGAAGTGCCTCCGGCCGCGGCGACCGTGGTCGGTGATGCAAACATATCGATAGACGTGGTCGCCCAATCTGTATATTCTATGCTTTGAACTCCCGCCGCCTGGTTATAGGTAATATCTTTGGTCGCGGTCTTACCGTTCAGCGTCAAGGTGATCCGCACGACGAAACCGTTGCGGGCGCTTGTACTGGTGTTGTTGGTCACCGTCACGGTCGACCCAGAAAGACTGAATCCCGTCTTAGCCGTTTGAACGGCATAAGACAGCGAACCGCCCGAAGAGGCGGAAGCCGGAGAGCCCGAAGTGTACGATCCGCCCTGCGAATAAGTTAACCCCGAAGCCACGTTGTTGGTACCTCCCGCGGCTGCAATAGACACCGGCGTAGCCCGTGAAATGACCGGGTCGTTCCATGTCAACACATTTGCATCCTGATATAAAACCAGGTGATTAGAAGTAAGCCCGTCATAGGTCCAATAGATCGTTCCGCGTCTTCTCTCGCCAGCGGTTACCCCACGAGACATTACATGGTACCCGCCATTTCCCCAGGCTTCCATCCATCCACCGCCTTCATAAAGAACCATTCCTGACCTATCCCCATCAGCACCGTTCTTTTCTTCAATGGTTGAACCGGAAGTATATAAATAAGTTGTATATCTTCTAAAATTAATATAGCCTCCTCCGGCAGGGACCGCCCCCCAGTCCGCAGGTTGGACCCAGGTAGCATCAGCAGCATAAGCGGCAATTCTAATCGAACTGAGGTTCCTGGCATTCGCGGCCTGCCCTGTATTCCAGGAAACAGCCTTGCCACCATAAGAAGCTGTAAAATGATTATACCTGTTAGATCCTTCTACGGTACCTCTGGAAGGAATGATTGCCGTATTGCCATTTATGGTGATACCCGCATACTCCCCAAGACTTGTATAGGCCGTAGAACTCCTGACATCTTCCAACGACGTGGCTCCGGATGTATAGGAGTAATTGGCGTTGCAAAAGAAAGTGAATATCCCGCCAGCTGCACCCATCCAATCATGCTGCCGAATGTCCGGCGGCATATTGGAAGAAGATTCACACCCTGCGCTTAATCCGGAAAGGGCTCTGGCATTCGCCTCCTGCGTACAGGCGGCGGTTTTGGATGCGGATGTAGTTTTTGTCCCGGCGGCATTGTACGCCGCAGCCGGGGTCCACACCCCATCGACTTTCCGTGTGACGATTCCCGATGTACGGGCATTACCGATTTCGGTTCCCCGCGCGGTACCCGTCAGGGTGCCTGTAGACGCGTCTACCACCGTAAATCCGTTCTGCACCGATCCGAGCGAATAGGTTACACCGACACTGAAAATACCATAAACGGATGATGGGGCTTCGGAAGATGTGGCACCGCTGCTGAAAGTGAATGTCCATGCACCGTCGGCATTGACGGTCGGCGAAATGGAAGCCGCTCCGGCTCCGAGGGTACCGTAACTGAATGTGGATGCTTTCACGGCAAGCGAACTCACATAGTTCCCGGCCTGGTATACATCCGTGGCTTTGTACGTGTTTTTACTGCCCTCTCCGTAAGCACGCAATGCCAGACTGCCGATTTTCGTTCTGTTTTGAATCGTCGTTCCCAAGGAAGGGGCCGATACCGGATCGTCCCATACATACGTGACTGCACCGGGACGTGTCGCCCCGGAAGTATAACTGATTGTCTGTGTAAAGTCTGTAGCCAAAGTCCCCTCACTGATTGTTCCTCCGGAGGCCGGGATATCCGCAACCGTGATATTCTTTGGCGTTACATTTCCATAAGTAGCGCTGTTCGCCTCCTGGAATACTACGGCCTCTTTCGCTGCGGATTTTCCGTTAAGCGACACCGAAACCGTAGCTGTCGCAACGGTCGTCTGGCCCGACTCCGTCGTACCTTTCGTGGACGCGGACACCGTTCCGGTGGCAGCATCTACCCCGGAACCGGAATAGGCGACCGTGGCCCCGGAAGTAATCGTTCCCCCCGATCCGTTCACGCCGTTCCAAGTCCACGGTTGCGAGTACGCAAGCGTCGGCGATACCGTTCCGCCCCCGGCCGGAAGCACTCCATAGCCGTAAGCCCCGATGGAGATCTCCCCATAGGACTTCGCCCCGGCCGCCTGTGCCAACGCACACGTCGCGGTTAAATCCTCCGAAACGACTGTTAATGCACCGCTACGGGCAACAGTAGTCGTGTTGTTGTCAATCGTGAGCGTCAGTGTTGCGGTGCCTGTCCCGGACTGAGATGAAGCACTCCATCCCACCGGAACGGAGAGTGCCCACATCTGTCCCTCTTCGACCGCAACGGTCAACTCCTGCGATCCTCCTGCGGCGGCGAAGGCCAGGAGATCGGCAGACAGGGCCAACGACGCATTGGGATACACCTGCTGCGAGCCAAGGTAAGACGTGGCTACAGGGGTCGCACCCAGATACATTTTGGCTATCTTGTTATTCCCAAGTGTAATCATTACCAGGTATAGGTTGCATTATCCGTGTTTACAGGCTGAATCTCAGTATTATTTACTTTTTCAATGGTGACGCTACCCGAAGGAGTCAGGCCGCTAACTTCGACCTGCCCGCCCGAGTTTCCGGATTGAATATTGATATACTGAGGTCCCCACATGTTTGTTGAGTCAAGATAGCCCCGCACCTCCACTGTGATGTCGTCGAGACAGGCCTGACTCGCTTCCGCTTTGACGATGGGCGTCCCCAAAGCGGGGAAATCCATGGAGGCAGAGAGTGTGATCGTCGGTTTTTCCGGATCGGGCCCGGGATCGTGCCCTGCCTCTTGAAGATAGCTGCATGAAGCCGTCATCCCGCCACCCGAAACGGTGATCGTTCCCCGCACCGATGCCGGGGCCGGATTCTCCGGAGCCGCTATCGTTACCGTCGCCGGACCCGTTCCGGAAGCAGGAGAGGCGCTCCAACCCGAAGGCAGGCCGGTAACAGACCAATTCAACGAAGCATTACAATTAACTTGTAAAGTTTCGGATTCCCCTTCACCGGCAAAACTCAAGGACGAGGGGGTGACTGTGAGATAGTTCGCCCCGGTCTTGAGTACCACATACAGCGTATTGGCATCCCGGACACTCAACGCCGCGTACTCATCTTCCGTCCCGGTCCAGAGTTTTTTATATCCGCTGCCGTTGCTGTTCTGATCCGTGACCGGAGAATATGAGGCGGGTTTACCGAGCAGGCTCTCGAACGTAGTCCTGTGGGGGTTGCTTCCATCCCTGACCTGCGAATGGTCGTAGGCTGCTTTTCCCCGGTCGCCCCGGTAAGCGGTAGAAGAGGTTTCACCCAAAGCCAAAGATTTGGAGATTTCCACGTACCCCGTTCCGCTCCAGCGGTAAGTCAGGTTGGTGTCTTTCGTCACGTAGATCTTTCCTTCCTCACCTGTGGACGGGAAATCGCCCGGCGACGGATACTCCAGCACGTCGTCCACGTAGGAGGGCAGCTGTGAAGAGGGAACCAACCCGCCTGCGTCCAACGATGCCACTCCTCCGGCAGCACCTACTTTCGTCTTGTCTACCTTGTGGGTGTCTGCGTAATCTTTCGCGGACTGCAACGTTTCTGCATCGGCTGCGGCAAAGTCTGTTCGGATGGCTCCTTCGCGCCCATTTGTATACTCCCTGGCACTGGCCAGCGTTGCAGCGTCGGCCGCCG
Source organism: Alistipes indistinctus YIT 12060 (assembly GCF_025144995.1). Taxonomy (NCBI): domain Bacteria; kingdom Pseudomonadati; phylum Bacteroidota; class Bacteroidia; order Bacteroidales; family Rikenellaceae; genus Alistipes; species Alistipes indistinctus. The sequence goes on from NZ_CP102250.1 coordinate 1,608,258, forward strand.
CAAAATCTTCGCGGATAACCACCTCCCGTTCATCCGTGTAGTCCCTGGCCTCCCCGAGCACCCGTTCGTCCTGGACCCTGGTCATGCCCACCATACTGTCGAGCAGGTCCTGCAGCACGACGGCCGTGATCTCCTGGTTGTAGTTGGTCTTGATCACTTCGGCAATAGCCGCTTTCAGTTCGCTATATGTCATATCGTACGGTATTGTAATCCTGATTGTAATCGAAATTGAAATCCCCGCCGTAACGGCCCTCGTACTGGAAGTGACGGTCCTTCTCCAGTTCGATCTTGTAGAGGTACATCGGGTAGTCGCCGTGGATCGAAGTCATCTCCGGCACGGCGCTCTCGCTGCGGGAATACTTCATCTCGTCGATCAGCACGAACGAGGTCGAGAAAATATAGTTGAGTTTGTCGGCAACCCAGTTGGGAACCCCGAACCCGCCGCCTACGCTGAAAATATCCTTGCGGTAAGGCAATGCCGAAAGCTGCTTGTAGCGGTCGCTCTGGTCGCGGAATCCTTCGCTGTCCACCGCAAACGAACTTTCGGAAGGCAGGAAACATCCCTCCACACGGAAATCGAACATCCGCTCCGGACTGAAAACGGTGTCGAATTCGTCCCGCCGGTGGTTGTAGGTGATGCGTACCGTTCCCTCCTCGCGCACGGGCACTACCCGGAACGAACTGCGGGCCATGAGCCTGTCGGAGGTCAGCGCAATGTAGATTCCGAAGGTGTAGCTGCCGGGCGCCAGTTCATTGAACATCACCTCGTAAACTTTTCCCTGCGTGCCCTGCTCGCTGTTTTCGAACGCCTTGAGTTCGGTCGGGTTCAGCACGGAGGTTTGACCCGTATCGTTATCGGTGATACAGGCTTTGAAGGAATAACGGTCGGTTGCGGCGTACTGGACACGAATCCGGTCCCACCGTACGAACTTCTGTTCGTAATGGCACGGAGTCTGGAAATCGCGCCGCCAATCGTGCTCGAAGTTGAGCGAGCTGAGCGGAGAGATTTGCAGGTCCGGCGCAAAGGGGTAGATGATTTTTCCTTGTTCCATAGATCGTTCTTGCTTTTAGCAAAAATACGATACCACAGACCGCAAACCTCGGCTTTCAGCCTCGGGTTTTAGACAGAAGAAGGATGAGTTTTAGACATAAGAAAGCCCTCGAAAGAGGGCTTAATGTAAATTTATACGAACGAGGAATTTAGCCTTTAATAATTTCCACGAAACCTTACGTTCAAAATATAACATCCAGGGTAACATCTACATGCATAACAACCATGAATTATAGCGATCGTAAAATAAATATCAGAGCTATGCAACCTATAACAATCCATACCAGCCAAATAATGTTTCCTTTCCAAGAGGAAGAATCTTCTTCCTCTTCATCCGTCGTAAATGGCTGGACATACGTTTGCTGCGGAGCAGGAGATACCTCTTTATGCATCGTATTGTCCGTTCTTTTCTGTAGAGCGTCATACAATAGATGATATATACGGTCGATGTTATCGGATGCACTTATAATTTTAACAATAAGTACGATCTGTACAACAAACATAATGATCCCTACAACAAGTAAACCGATCAATAAATCTTCCATGTGCGTTTTTTAGGGTTTGAATTATAAATATATTTTGTATTTCTGAAATTTCAAATTCAAATTTCCCTTCCGTCCCCCGGCGAATACAAACGAACCAGGCCCCCAAGGGGGCCTGTTCCATAAACGATAAAACTGTCCGTTCTGCACTCAATTCCGCTCGTAAGCATAGTCCGGATTTCCCACATACTTGTCTGGGTCGGAATTTTCCTGCCACCACATATACAACAAACCGTTATATTTACAAATGAATTCTTTTAGCCTATTGTCTAAGACCAAAGTATAGACCGTACCTTTGCTGCACTCCGGTCCCTTCTCGAAATGATACGGTTTACCATCATAATCATACATCAATTTATCTCCGCTTCCTAAAAACAAACGATAATTAACAAATTTGAAGTCTGAACGGAAACCGATATAGTCACACCGCGATGATGGGTGATCCACTTCTTGCCAGAGTCCGAGAAACTGGTTGTTGATGCGGGTTTGTTCGGCCATATCGAGCGGTTCGCCTTCGTTCTTGTCGCAGCCTGCGCACAGCAACAGCGCACTCAGCAGGAATATCAGTTTTCTCATAGCAAACAGGTTGGGTTTGAACAGTAAATATAAAGCGATTCCCCCGGAATTCCAAATCACTCAACCATCCACAGCTGCCATTCCGTTTCAGTTTCCAACGAGTAGTTTTTCATAATCTTTCGGATAAAACCCGCCCGCCGGACACCGTCGAACGTAAATTTTACAAGCCCGTTCCAGTTTTCAGGCGACGGCAGGTCCTTAAAGTTGCCCGTCGCGAAGCTGTACGTCACCGGCCTGAACAGTTGGTCCGACGTGGCAATCTCCACATCCCGGTAAATATTCTCGGAGCCGATCGAGGCATTCCGGTTCATGTCCGTACCGGCAAATCTCAGCCGAGTCGTCGTGATCCCCAGCAGACTCCTGTTGGCCTGCACCAGCCAATAGGGATTGAACGGGGCGTTGAACATACTGACTCCGGTATCTTTGTCGGTAATTTGCTGTGTCTTATAAGTGGCATAACTGTTCCCGTCATCGTTCAGCGCGACAAAGAAAATATCGTTATCGGCACTGTCGTCGGTCGATTTCGATTTATTGTCCGCCTCGCGGCACAGCAGCTCGATCCCGATGGAGTCGGCCCGGTAGGGGCTGATCAGCTCCAGGGTCTTCTCTTCGCGCCGCAGGAAACCTGTCGTGTACTCGAACGTCCCGTTCGCCTCGGCCCGGCCGTTGACGCTTTCGTAATCCTGTTTATCGTAGCCGATCTTGACGTTGGTGTAGGCGTAGGCGTCGGAGGCTTCGATTTCCAGCCCTTCCACTTCATCATCGGCCAGCTCCAATGCGGTCGTACCTTTTAGAAAATACTGGTCCCGGGGTTTGAACAAAATGTGATTCCCGGTGATGCCATACTCGTAACCCAACGTACGCATCCAGTCGACGAAATCGCTGAATTTACCGTGCAGGACGGCCTCCTCGAATCCCCGGAGACTTTCGGCGGCACTGATCCTGACCTGTGCCGGATACAATTCTCCCCAGTCGATTTCTCCTGTGTAAGTCCGGTGCGCGCTGTCTTGTTCTGTCATCAAATCAATAAACTTCTGCAATAACTGCTGCGGATCGATTACCCCTATATCCTTGAATTCATTGAGATTTTGTCCAAAAAATGACATCGTGACTTTCGGTTCGGGATCTTCGGCCGCCCAAAACCGCGCACTTGACCGATACCCAGCGATAGGGTGATCTATGTTATTTTTGTTGAGCACTGCAAAAGCCAGACAGTCTCCCGCATTCAGGTAGATGCCCGGAAATGCCGGATGGCCTTGGCCTTCGGCAACCTCATAATCCCCATCCGAGGTCCAGTCGATATTCCATGCACACCTCCACTCGCTGCTAATTACTGAATAAGAGGATTCATCCGGAGTCCACTCTTTAATCACTTTGTATCCGGTCCCGACGGACTTCCACAGCAATACACACCGTAAATGGGCCATATAATCCATGACGGTTGTTTTACAACTGGCGCAAATCTTGGTTTTAATGGTTACGGTGAACGGCCCGTATAATTTGCCCGCCTCGGCGGATTGAAAGAAAAAAGGAGCCAGGTCATTGTACTCGCCCCTGCCGTCGGCATCGCTGTGCTCCTGAGTTTGGAAAATATTCTCATAGCCGCCGGGAGTCATTTCGACTGCGTTGACATTCATAAGCAGGGTCGCAACGTCTCCCTCCAAAACCGTAATCGTATTGGCATCTTCACTTTTAGGATCTTCATCCCACGGAGAAATAGACCACGATCCAGTGTCCAGCAAACGCATCCGTTCGTAATGCCACTTCTTACTGTCGGCGATTTCGCTCACCTTGATGTCGTATTTCGTACTTTTCCGGGAGCTGATATACTCGGCCAGATCGTCGTTGATGCTCTCGATTTCGACCCCGTTCCGATCGGCCTTGTAGGTCGAAAAGTCCAGGCGCATCTCCCTGACCAGCGTATAATCGTCCGAAAAGTCCGCGCGTTTGTAAATCCGGAACAAGGCTTCGGCATAAAACCCGTTGGCCTCGAACAGTTTTTCCAGCAGCTCCTTCGCGGCAAAATGGAAGGTAATCGGGAACGACACCTCGGAGATTACCCCGGTAGTATCTTCCCGGCACTGTTCGATTTCGAGCTCTTTCCAACTGCCGACATCGTTGGTAACGTCGATCTCTGTGGCGCCGTCTACGACTACACCCTGTGTGTCGACCAGCGCAAATTTGGTTGTCGGTTTGGTAATCATCAGTTGAACGTTTTAGTGTGACGGAGGTTGGCCCGCAACGTATAGAACCGGCGGTTGGCGCGGTCGCGGTTCACCCCGAATAGGATCTGATTCAACACCCGCGTATTTTTCTCTTGGGTATTCACGATCCTGTCGACGTCGATATTGATTATCGTCCGGTTATCCGGCCTGCTATCGATTTTCGGCAGCGGGTCGAGCGAATCGATCGCATCGGCAACGGAAGGCACGAACAGGTCGAGGTTCTTCATCGCCTCCTCGACCGAAGGGAATACCACCGACCGGGCGGGCAGGTCGACCAGCGTATCGCTGGCCGGAGTGCGGAACAGTCCGCCCGACGGGGTCATCACCACCTCCGGCCGGCCGCCGTCGCCGACCACGGCCAGTCCGCCGGGGTGGTTCCGGGTACCGGCAGCGTATTCGGGCAGGGGCTGAGCTATTGCGATACCTAATTGCGCAGCTCCGGCGGCAGCAACGATTCCGGCCAAAATAAAATTAGGCAATGCCTCCACCACAGCCGTGGCAGTATTCAGGATAATTTCGAAAATAGTTTTTTTCTTTTGCATCGCCGCTTTCTGTCTAGCCAGTTCTTTTTCCCGTTGCTCTTCTTTCTGGGCGATAGCCGCTTTTCGGGCATCGGCCTGCTCTTTAGAGATCGCACCCGACATCTCCAGTTCATCGACCCGGCTACGCTGCTCATCAGCCGCTTCTTGGTTCGCTTTCGACTCTCGGTCAATCCGTTCAATAGCAGCATTAAACGCTGCATCACTCACCTTTGCCCCCTCTTTGAAAAAACCGATGAGATCTGCTTTTACCTTTGCTCTGATTTTCGCTTTCTCTTCTTCTGTTTTTTCGGTCTGTTTAACCTCTTGCGCTCCCGTTGTCTGCACGAGAGCAAGAACTTCTTTCCCAATCGTCTCTTTAATCTTCAAAGTCTCCTTTCCGGTCAACACATTGGCGGCAATCAACGTATTGGAAGTGCTTTTCATGAGAGCAATGCGTTGCCGATCTATCTTTTTTTCCGTCTCCACCGCAATTTCCCGACGAGCATTTTCGTCCTCAGTCATCGCCAACATGGTTTGACCACCCTCACTTTCTATTTTAAGTTGCTCTGTAATAGACCGTGTCTCAATAGCGGCAATCTCGAACGCCAACTCTTCGGCAATGCGCTGTCTCTCTTTCTGGTTGCCGGCATCCACCTTCTGCTCCTGCGCCCGCTGCTTGATCAGCATATCTATCTGGCTCTGGGCGCTCGCCTGCAAGGTTTGTTCTTCATAAAGCACATAATCGTCGAGAGCCTTTTTCCGCACATCGTACGACTGGGTCGGATCGTTCGCAATCGCTCTGTTTTCCCGGCTCTTTTGCCCGGCCTGTATGGCTGGGTCTTTCCGTAAAGCACTCTGGTCCCCTCTGTCCCGTTCCAGGTTCTGCCGAAGCTGGGTATCGAGCAGTTTTTTGAGCTCCGTCCGTTTCTGTTCGGCCGCAGCCCGGGCATGGAGCGCCTGGGCATACGCCTGTGTGGCGGCGTCTACCTCCTTTTCCGCCTTCGCCAGTTGTTTGAAGCCTGCCGGACCTTTACTCAGTTTGATTTGCAGCTTGTCCAGCGAGGCTAACATCTGGATCAGCTTCCGGTTATCCTTGTCTATTTGGTCGCCCAGCATCGCGAGTCCCTTGGCAACCGCTTTGTAAACCAGCGTATTATTTGCTACGTTTGTCATATCTCAATGTGTTTTTATAATCCTTTAAATAACCGGCATACTCGGCCAGCGAAATATCCGGCGTCAGACGAAATCCCGCATGTTTGCTGAGAGCCACCAACTGATCGTTGAACTCTCCCGGCGTGCAGCTCTCCCGGCCGTTCCCTTCGAGCAATGCTTCGTAACGGCGTTTTTCCTCACGGATTTTGATTTTCAGGGCCCGGATTTTCGCGTCGATCCTTCCGGCGAGCTTTCTCCATCCTGTTTCGTCTCCCGGCAGCACTTGCACCGGAAGACCGTTGCGGTTAAGAAAACGCAACACTGCCTGGGAAAGCGACAGCTCCTGCTCTTCCCTATCTTCCGACCGTCCCTCTCCGTCCGCCGCCGGTGCGTCCAGTTCATTTTCCCACGCCTCACGCCGGGTCAGCTCTGCCGCCAGCAATTGGGCGGCTATCGACAATCCTAGAATCCGCATCCGGCACAATTGCACTTCCCGTATCCGGTTGTTCAGCGAACGGCAAAGCGCATTTCCGGAGAGTTCGTGAAATTCTGCAACGAGCGCCATGCGGACCTCTTGCAGCACCTCTTCGGGCGGATTCCCCCCGATCACCAGCGCCCGCAGGTTATCGTTACACACCATCTCGATATAGGCCCTCAGCGGGCATTTGTTGCAGCTGTCATACAGCGTATATGAACTCCCGGACCCGTCCGGGCTTCCCGGCTTTGGTCCAGCACTCTTTGCGGTCGCAGTAGATTTTTCCATCCTGTTCGTAAATGACATAGTCCGTTTTTTCGAGACCGGCAAGACGTTCCGCCAGCCTCTTTGTTTTTGAATATTCGCTATCCTTGTGTTTGAAGCATCCGCAGGGCATAATCCGAATTTACAATACATCCAAATCCTCAATCCTTATCAATCATCTTCCGGAACGCCCCCGGAAGCAACCGCGTTCCCGACCGGAAACCTGTTTCAGCACTCAGTCGCAACATGCTGTTCGCCCAACCGTCTCACAGGCCTTTCGTCCAGCGGCGACATCGGGGAGCCAATGTGGCAAAGGGTGCGAGGCCCGAAAGCCGCCGCACCCTCCGGCTGTCATTTATGAAGAAGGTTGGATTTTCTTCCTGGGAGGTTTCACCGTCTCGTAAACTTCGGTGATCCGCTGCGTTAGGGTTTTCTCGTCGAGTCCGGTCCAGGCGAGGCTGCGGGCCGTGTCCCTGATGTAAGCCTCCTTTTTCGCCGTGCGAATGGCCTCCTCGTTGAAATCAATCGAGAACGTCCCGATTCTGACCTTCATTATGCGGACGCGCTGACGTCGGCGTACTCCCCGACGCCGTCAAGACCGAGGATGTCACCCGCCTCAAGGACGCTGGCGGATGCCACACGGTATTTGCCCGCAGGGGCGATCGACAGCAGTCCGGCAGCCGAGTCGAACGTCGCGGTGGTCGCCGCCGTGCCCGAATCGTTGATAAACATATTGGCTTTCCACTTGTCGCCGTACTCTGCGGTAATATCCTCGCCGCCGCAGGCGGTCACCACCGAAGCGGTCCCGGTCGCACCGGCCTTCAGCGCTACGCCGATCAGGCCGTCCGGCACGTTGGGCAGGCCCACCTCGAAGGCGTGCATGTTCTTCTCCTCCGACTCGTTGGAAGGCGTGTAATAGGCGTACAGCGAAAGGTTGTAGGCCGTCGAGCCGTCGGTCGGGGTCCGCACCGCGTAGAGCGTAGCCTCGAAACCGGCAAAGTAGTTCTTGCCGTCGCGCACCACTACGGTACCGTACACGAATCCTTCGTCGTCGACCCGCAGCACGCGCATTTTGCGTTTGTTGAACTTCGAAATCTCTTTGTAGAGGCAGTCGCCCGCATCGACCTGGTAGGCGATGTTCTTTGCCGTGAGGTTGGTCGGAACCGGCCCGCCGTAAGTACCCAGGTCCGGCGCATTGACCTCTCCGCCGTTGATGGTCATGCCGACCACGCCTTTGATGGGATACATCTTCAGCGCATCGGCCGTGGTGACATACCCCGACAGGCCCGACACGAAATCCTCCGACTCCATCGGATAGAGGGCGTTTTTGCCCGTAATGAGCAGCGCCGATACTTTGCCCTCTTTCTTGGGGCAGCTGCCGATACCCGTGTAGGGGGTTCCCATCGCGCCGCAGTTGCTTTTGATTGATCCTAACATAATAATTTGGTTTTAAGGAATGAATAAAATATTGATTTGGTGAAAAGGTTCAGACGGACAGGAGATCCGCAATATTCTCCGTCACCCGGTCGTTCTCCGTCGCGATCTGCTCCAGTTGGCGCTGACACAGTGGCTTGAGCACGAGCGAAAGGTTGTGCAGTTCGATCGCATCGACATGCTCGCCGTAGAGGTCTTTGATCTGCGCCGCATTGCCTCCCGTGGTGAACACCTCGTAATAGTCGTGCGGAGGCAGGCCGTAGTCCGTCAGGAAGTAACCCGACAAGGCCGCCTGCCGCATAAATTCGTCGTAGACCGGACGCAGCACCCTCTCGAAAAGTTCGGCCTCGCGCTCCCGGGTCGTCCACGTGCTTTTCACCGAACCCGCAATGGCGAGGTTGTAATTGAGCGTCACCGCATCGCCCTTCCTCTGCTGGCGGATCGACTGGAAATTCAGCACGGCGGGAAACTTCAGCATAGACCCGTTCACGGCCTCTCCCAGTTTAAGCAGTACCGCCGAAATTTCGGCCTGCGTGCCGGGAAAGTGCCAAAAACCGAACTTCCCGTCCACAAGACAGTTCGGGGCGTAGTAGTACCCGGCCAGTGCGTCCAGAAAGGCTGCGTTGCGGTTCAACGCTTCGCGGGTGCGCCAGACGAGCGACCCGATAATCGTATTCGGAGAAACAGTCATAGATTGAATGTATTGATTGGTAAGAACCGTTCCCGGCAGGTAAAGTATATGCTGTCGAGAAACATTATTTCGCTGCTTTGGCCGCGGTTATTTTTAGGCGCCGCCACCCGGTTCCGCCGCAGGAACTTTCAGCGCCGCAAAGCCGGGCGAATAGCCTTCACCGCTCCAGGTGAAAAACTACAGGCCGGCCGGAAAAACCTCGATCTGATCCAATTGGAGAAACCCGTTCGTGCGGTTGTTATCCATCAGCAAAAATAGGTCGCCCATAAGCGAAAAAATCAGAAAACAGCCTTGAGTTTTAGACAGTAGAGGGATGAGTTTTAGACATCGTCCATCCTCTTCTGGTATCCGAGCGCTTTGCGGTCCCCGATTTCAAGCAACCCCTCGGCACGCTGGATACCATGCACAATTACGCTATGCGAACGCCGGTTGAACAGCCGGGTCAGTTCTACACAGGAAGCATGCCGGTCGCGCAGCCTTTTCCAGATCAGTTGTCTCACAATCGACAAATCCGATCTGCGGCTACTTCCAATAATCTCCTCCAGGGAAAATCCACATGCCGCTGCATACCTTTCAACGATTTTTTGCATATTTCTTCTTTTAGGACAATTTATCTCAATTCGCACGTTTTAAAATCCACCGTCAACCGGTAAAATCCCAGCACATCCGATCCGATCAGTCCTCTTACGTGGCATAGACGAAGGGGACACGGTCGGAGACGATCTTGCCCGGCTTGTTCTTGTTGAGCTCACAGGCGGCAAGAATCACGGCTGCGAGTAAGGATAGGTAAAGTAACTTTTTCATGTGCCGGAACATTAAAAATTCACGTCTGTATAGTAGTACCAGTATTTTCGTATAGCTTCAAAAGAACACTTGAAATGCTCTGCGGCTTGCCACATGGTGTCGACTACTCCATTCGGGCGGCAAATTCCTTTCTTTGGCCTGCCGTGTATTAACACGGGATTCTGTTGCTTGATCCACTCCCTGACCGCAAGCGCCCGCATTCGTGTTTCATCCAAAATGCGGAGTTCGGCCAACCTGGCGAATAAATCTTCCGGGGTTTGTACGCTTTCCCGTATTTGTCGGAATAGCTCTTTTTCGTAGGTGGTCTCCATATTTCAGGTTTTTTGTTATTTTTGCATCGCCCTTGATTCCATAGTCGGGGGCAGGGTTAGTAGTAATAGGTTGGAGGGTGAGGCGGACACCCTCCGTTTTATTTTCCGCCTTGCGGCATCCCTGCCGCGCTCTGATGCGGTCTCGCGCCATCCGGGTCAGGCGGCTGAACGGTGTCGCCTTCATTTTCGCAGGCTTGTCTGTCGGGGAGATCGTCCGGTAATCGATCCGCTGCTCTTTGCACCGCGTTTCCCAAATCGACGCATCCCGGTTGACCGATCCGGCCCCCTGCAACTCCTCCCGCCCTGCATTGCCATACCACTTCCGCAACCGGGCATCCTCGATGCGGAGTTTGATTTCGTGCCCCGTCTCCAGGGCGATATTCCGGCAGATCAGCACCCGCTCCATCGCGCGGGTAGTAGTGAGTGGATGGCCTCGACAAGCTCCTTTTTATCGGTTTAAAACGGCAGGCCGCTGCCGGGTGTCCATGTTTCGTCATTGGGAAAATCGGCCTGCTGCTGCTGCTTCGGTTGCAGCCAGTCGGAGTTGTCGAGTAGGTTGATGCCCCCCGGCGGGACCTGATACCGGCCATTGCGCGGGTTGTACTGGAGCAGCACGCCCTCCGACACCGGATGCCCGAAGTTTTTGAAACGCACTTTCGTCGGAATCAGCTTTGTTCGGTGATTCACGAAATCACGGTACACCGTCAATCCGTAGTCGGCCTTGTTGTAAAAATTGGCCGATCCGCTGATATCGTACAGTGTCGGCGGCGGATATATGCCGCTGCTGAGCTTCTCCAGTTTTGTCGGGTGAGCGACCAGATGGACCAATACACCGTACCGTTTTGCAAATCGCGAGAGTTCGTCAAGAAACCGTCCAACATACTCCGATCCCGTTTCATTCCTGTCCCGTTTATGCTCCAGGCTGTTGAACGGGTCGATCACGAGCTGCTTGATTCCCCTGCGCTGTACGAACTGTTTTGCACGGCCCAAAATGTTTTCCAGGGTAGGTTCCTCGTAGGGATCGAGCCAAAAGAAATGATCTCCGATGTAGTCGAATACACGGTCGAACTCCTCGCGGCTCATGTCCGACTGTTTGAACGACTTTCCGATCAGCTTTTCCGCAATTTTCGCATAGTGGCTTTGGATGGGATAATTTTCGGGCGAAAAAAAGAGCGTTTTCCAGTCGTGGCAAACCGCCAGCAAAACTGTCACCATGTCGAGCATTTCGGACTTGCCGTGCGACGGAATGCCTGTCCACACAGCGAGTTGCGACACCTCCCAACGGATCACCTCATCGATCTCGGCAATGCCGGTCCGGTTCCCTTCCGGCAGCCCATGCCGATACATGGCAAAAATATCGTCATAACGCTCGGAAAGATTTATATATCCTTGGATCGGAATCTCCTGCGCCCCCTCAATCACTTCCCGGACCGCAAGCCCACCTTCGGCAATCAGCAGCTCGTTTGCGTCCTTGCGCCCTTTGTAGGTCACGATCAGGCATTTTTCCGAGCCCAGCCGACGCACCAACTCATTGCGCAGCTTCAGCCCCGCTTCGTCGAAGTCGGCGGCAATGTAGAACCGCTCGATGTGACCGAGATTATCGACGTAGTTGTCGAAGTACGTTAAATCTGTCGCCCCGGCACCGTTCGGAACTGAAACCACATTCTTGTACCCGGCCTCGATGAAACTGAGTGCATCCATTTCCCCCTCGCAGACAATCAATTCCTTCGACGCTGCGATACAATCGAAATTGTAAAAAATCAACTCTGCACCCTTAACCATCCGGAACGACTTCTGCGGCCCCCGGTACTTGATGTTGACGAGCCTGTCACCGACGAAATACGGAAAGCAAATCACTTTCGTATCCCTGCCGTACTGCGGCATCCACTCCTTGTCCGAATAGATCCGCATCTCCCGGAGTGTAGCCTGCGAAATCATCCGTCCCTCAAACCATTTCACGGCTCCATCCGTAAGCCCTGTTTTATTCTTCCACACCGGAACGGCGTAATCCTTCGACTGACGGGATGTAAGCTGCGTACGGGACGAAAAAGTGGCGTCACAGTGGCAGCAGTGACCGACCCCCTTGTCAGCATTCCACACGAAACACTTGTCGCGCTTCTTTTTGCGGGTTTCGGAGCACACCGGACAGGTCATATAGTTCTCACCGTGCGACCGTGCCGGGCTAATCTCGTATAGCTTCTGCGTTTTGGTTTCGACGATAATCATAGCTAAAGCGGAATTTTGTAATCCATAGCCGAGTTGTGGTGCGATTGATCCTTTTTACGCCTGTTTTCCCAGGTCCGAACCGCTGCCTGCCAGTCACTCATGCGGTTACGGCCCACCTTCCAGCCGACAGCGCTGTAATGGTCGATGAAAGATTGAGGGTCGATACCGTTTTGGCGTTTTTCGCAATAAACCGCAACCTCTCCAACGCTCGGAGGCATGAATCGATGACGGCGCGCACGCTTCACCACTGACGCACCAGCTTCACTTTGGACTGCATCCTCCGTGCGGTCGTCATGAATAGCACTGCCCGGTTCCTCTGGAAAAATACCCTTCCTACCTCCCCCGCAAGGGGGGACTATAGGGGGAATATTTCTTTTTTTCCTTTCATTTACTTTACTTTGGGGCGTTTCTGTCGACAATAACTCCGACTGTAAGGGGTTTCCGTCGACATCAACTACCAAATAGGGCATTTCCTCTGTTCCGGTGCGCCGTCTGGCAACGGACAGGTAGCGCTTCTGTATCCCCCGACTCGTTAGGACTCCCACCGAATCAAACAGGGCTTTATCAAAAAATTCCCACCTGACCAAGCGGTTTACTATTTTGTCGAGAAGATCCGGACTGACGCCCGGAAGATCGCGCAGGATTTTCAAGCGTAACATGTCACTCCACAAGATGAAATACCCGTTACGGTATATCGCACAAAGCAGCTTAACAGCTACAATTTCCCCTTTCAGTCCAAACTCGCCCGATATGGCCGCTATTTTCTCGTCCTCGAAAAAGTCGACATCAAAAGGGAAATAATCCAATCCTTTCTTTGTAGGTCTTGCCATTGTTATCAGCTATTCGCCTTCAAGTATTCTCTTCGCCCCGTGGCCACGCTGCATTGCATCGCTAAACTCGTCCAGCGCCCGGGTAAGATGCCGGTTCCATTCTGTTTTGCTTGAGGGTGAATAAGTCCATTGCTTAAGCTTTTAAAAAATCTCCGTTCACCCTGAATTTTTTGCCGGTGTCAATGGTTAACCCTCCGGCAGCGGATCGTATTCCGGGAACTTTGTATTCACTTTTAGGTACTACCAATGGCGCCCCACCTAATTCGAGCTTGTCGATTTCACCGCGTACATGGATACTCTTTTCCATTATTTTAGCTACATTTGTTTAGCAACTTATTTGTTATTGCAAATGTAAATACTAAATTTACATTTAGCAAATAAAAAGTGAATTATTTTTTCACAAAAACACGCAAGACATGCATGACGATACGATAGAGAGGTTTACGGCTGCAATAGACTGGCTTAAAAAGAACCGGATTATATTATCTCAGGTTGAATTCGCCGAAAGAGCACATTTTAATCCCAGCCAGATTTCCGAAATGCTTAATGGGAAACGCAAAATAAGTGAACGAACAATTCACAAAATATCCGCGGCTTTCCCTGAGATTAGTAACGCTTGGCTGCTCACCGGCGAAGGCGAAATGCTGAAGCATGAATCCCCTACAGAATTAAAGTCGAATACAAGCATCCCATTTTACGACATCGATGTGACTGCTTCCATTGCCGAAGCATTCCACGATACACCTGAAATACCGCAATACTATATTGACTTTCCTCCTTTGAATGACTGTACAGCAGCGTTTCCCGTATTCGGAGAAAGCATGGAGCCGGATTTTTTTGCAGGAGAAGTGGTGTTGGTGAAAGAGATCACCAATGTCGATTCCATGTTGTGGGGCGAACCTTATCTGGTGATTACCAATGCAAATTGCGATAATTTGCGTACGATCAAAAATGTTTATTTATCCGAGGATCGGCAATATTTCATTTTACGCGCTACAAACCCTCGTTATTCCGGAGATACGATCATATCGCGCAATGATGTACTCAAAATATTCCTCGTAAAAGGAAAAGTGAATAGAAGGCAGTTGTAGGACTAAATAGAAACACCAAATATATACGCCCAAGATAGAATGGTGAGTACCGCTGGTGTTCTATATCCTTACACTGCAATGTCAGCATTATTTTCAATGCTGAATGACGAGCGTTTTACACCCCAACTGCCCCCCCATATCACCCGGACGGCAAAATAATATCTCTACAAGGTTATCTGTTATATTTTCGGACATCGAAGATGAAACCGAAAGCGACAGCAACGAAAAACGCCTGTAGATCAATACCTACAGGCGTTTAATACAATCGTGATCCCGGGGCGGTTCGAACGCCCGACCCACAGCTTAGAAGGCTGTTGCTCTATCCAACTGAGCTACGGGACCCTACAGGCTTCGACTTCGAAGCGCCGCAAAATTAACGGTTTTATTCGGTTTCTCCAAAAGCGGTTCTCCGGTTCCCCGAAAATCAACACGGGAAAGACCCGCAACATCCTCCGCATTGGCAAACAGCGGTCCGCCGATCAGAGCATCGCCCAACGCAAATGCTGCGGTCGTAAGCAGACGGTCTCCTTTTTCAACTTTTGCCCCGAGCCGATTCCATCCGCTGCGGGGCGGCACGGGCCGCACTCCGGACGTCAAACCCCGGAATGCCATTCGGAACGCCTGTGCGCTATCTGTTATTTGATCCAGACATTTATGATTTCCCCGATAAACATCGTATTGAGCGGTTTCGTATTCCAGTTGGCACGTTCCGCCGAATCGACAATCGCACCGGGAGACAACGACTGCTGCATCAGTTTGCGGCATTCTACCACCATCCACGCCTCACCGAAAGCTTTGGCGCCCGACGGAGTCGTGACGGGAGTCAGTCCCGTCGCCCTTACCTTGTCGGTATCGCTGCCCGAAGTCGTCCCGCAAATCTGCAATGCATCCCGGTAGGCTTCGGTATAGAACGACAGCGTATAGGTATCCCCTTTATCGAGTAACTGCCAGGTATAACGCAGCGGCGAAACAAAGCAGAAAGCCACCGGCTTGCCGAACAACACGCCCAAACCGCCCCAGCTGGCCGTCATCATGTTGAACTTCGCGTCATTCCCTGCCGTCACCAACATCCAGTTATCGTTCAGCATCTTGATGATATTGCCGGGAATCTGCTGCGGGGCAATACGCTTATAACCGGGTAATGCCGTCCCTTCACCGGTTTGGGTGTCAGCGAGGCCGGCCGGTTCCGTCTGTGTTTCGGGCAAAGGCAGCGGCGTTTCGGCCACCCAATGCCCCTTTTCCTCGGGAACAGCGGGCGGAACGACTGCCGGAGCGGTTGCGACAGCCCCTTCAACCGGAGCAGGAGCGGGAACCGTTGCCGCAGGAGCGGCAGGAACCTGACCGGACTGTACCGGAGCCGTTTGCGAAGCGGGGAACATGACGCTCGGCGCCCCCGTCATCCCGGCTTGAACCGGAGTTTGTGCAAGCTGTAAAACCATGAACGATCCGGTTAGTCCGGCGAACAGTTCATCCACGCGATCCACCGTCTTAATACGCTGGCGGCGCACTCCGGGATAGACTTTGGTTTTATTTTTATCCAGCGCGTAATCGTCGGAAATCCACCCCTCCGCCATATGCGTCTCATTATCATAGACGTATTTGAGGCGTGAAACCTCCAGAACACATTTCCCCGGAGAGCAGATATAACGTTGCAGGAATGAAAAATCCGCCCGGTCGAGCGAAAGACCCCGATCGACAAAAACCAGATACTCCTGGTTCTGCACGTAGATCTCGCCTTTGGCTTTGTCTTCACGCACGATATTGCGATTCAGAATAATATCCTGATCCTGTTGCTCGGAACGGACGAGCCACTCTTTCACCTTATCGAAAATCTGGTCCTGCGACCACCCCGGCAACTCGAGTTCCCGGCGGAACACCACTTTACCGTTTACTTCCGGAACGGCTCCGGCCAGATAATAGTTCTCCGGCTGTTTTTGCGTGAAGGTCTGGCCCTCTTTTTTGTCATTGGCCCACCCGGCTTCGGAGAGCGCCAGCACACACAATGCCGCGCAACAAACCCATCGTAATACCCGCTTCATAAGCATCTCTTTTGTATTTTATCCTGCCCGCCAAGAACATACCTGCCTCTTGGCCTTATTATCCGAAACGCGGAAACGCCCGCTTTATTTTGGGTCCAGCGCTTCCCCAAAAACATTCTCCGGCTGTTCCGTTTGATTTCGCACCGCCGCTATTTGACCTTCGCCACGAAATCGACCGCTGCGCGGCCCGCCGCGATCCGGAAACCCGAACCATCCCGGAGCGGGACGCCGGCCGAACATTTGACGACCTTCATCCCATCGGGCAACAGGCAATGGACTACGGTTTGTACCGGTGCGCCGTCTGTCGGAAAATCGATCCGTCCGACGATTGCCCCCTTTTTTTTGTCGTAACGCATCCGGTACGAAAGATCCCCGAAACGGGTCGAAGCGCGCTCGATGCCCACTTCCTCCCCGCTGCCGAGCCAGCCCCGTGCAATACCACGCCCCAAATGTAACACATTATCCTGTTCCATCACCAACATATCGCGCATAAACCGCACCACAGCCTCGGGCGTCCACAAATGCTGAAGGTCCCCCGAAATCTGTTTTGCGCCCGGAAACTGCCCGCGCTCTTCGCACCACGAATAAAACGGGGTAGCGTGGTTCAGCACCGCATACAGGTAAGCGTTGGCCTGGTCCGGCTCATCGCGCATCAGGTGTACCTGGCCGAAATCGTTCAGCGTAATGGCTACCCACATGCCGTCGGCCATCCATCCCGTGTGAACCGGCAACCCGCCGGGACTTTCGCGTTTCTTATAGTGATTCATCGTATTCTCCATCAACGGATCGCGGGCCGGCAGCAATCCGGTCGGATAAACCGACGCCAACAGCCCCCAGCAACTTCCCGTTCCGGTCGCTTTGCCCGGTATCGAAGTGAGGTAACGGTTCCCGGCCGAATCCGTAACCGCCCCGAGTTCCATCGCCGTCAACAGGTCTCCGCGCGCTTCATCGTAAATCCGCTTCAGTTCGCGGGCATCGTCGGTTTTGTCCAGAATCAGCGCCGCGCGGTAAGCCAGCGAATCCGCATATACCGGCCAAATGTTGTGCGTATAGTAAATACCGTAGTGACTGCCGTCGTTCCGCAGCCCTCCGTCGCCCATCCCGCGCGGCATCAGGCCCCATGTCAGCGGGCGCGTGCCGTCGGGCTGCAATATCTTGGTCTTTTTGCGCTGTTCATGCTGCCAGCGCGAATTAGCCAGCAATTGCGGATAGCGCCGTTTCAGGAAAGCCGTATCGCGTGTATGGGCGAAATGTTCCATCAGCGACCAGGCCTTGTAACCCGCCCCGGCCCACATCAGGTGTCCCCATCCGCCCGGCTCGGTCCAATCGCCCTCGGGCGTCTGCAAATCCCAGTTCACCCGGTAACCGCTCTCGGCTTCGTCATGCAGTCCGGCCTGATCGAGAGCGATGGTGGCGATCGACGACTCGAACGCATTGGGGCCCGTGCGATAACCGTTCGTCCCGGGCACAATGGCGATATACCCCCGGCCGACCGGCTCGCGCATGATGAAAATATCGGACAATCCGGCATAATAGGCGTTCACGACCCTTTGATCGGGTACGATCACCCGACTCGCACGAGCAAGCAGCTCCTCCCACACGCCGACCGCCTTCTCATATTCGGCCGCCCAGTCGGTAGCACGCAATTTTTCGACATCCCCGTTTCGCACATAGCTGTCGTAAGGACGGATCAGCCAACCCGTGCGAGTCTGGCCGGGTGCGACCGTCCACTCCATGTTCACCTGCGTATTCATCACCGGATCGAGCGGGTAAGCATCGGCACCGAGTCCCAGCACCACCACCTTGTCCGCCGGAGCATCCCACCCCGCCAACAAATGATCGGTCGGCAGCGTCGGATCGATCCAACCGGGATTGTAGCCTTTGAAATTTTTGGGGCAGACGACCGGCAGCCGCACCTGTTGCGGCTGGTCGGTGCTGTTGCAGGCCGTCACTCGGATGATCCCTGCTTTTTCACCGCCCGCAGCCTCGAGCAGCACCGATACGCCATCCCGTTCATAACGGTTTTCCAGCACCGGCAGCCAGCCCATCGCCCGCGTCCAGGTGCTGTGACCGAACGGCCGGCCGTTCAACTGCGGCACGATCTCGATACGCCAGTTCGCTTTGATCTCACGCATCGAATCATAAGGGTAGAAGTCCAGGTTGTCATAGGTCCACGAAACGGTCAGCTTGCCGTCCTCGGCATCGAGCAGCGTTTTGTCGCTGCTGTCGGGCAACGCGACCGTCATGCGGTGCGGAGTCGTGAACGCATAGAAAAAGTTGACCGGCTCGGTCCGCCACACAAAACTGCCCGTTGCGGATTGACCGTCCCGGCCCGTAAATGTATAGTCGACCGTATAATCCCGATCGCCTTGCAGCACCGCATCGGTCGAAAAGATATTCCCGTCGCCCGGTTTCAGTTCAAACGGGACGGAACTCTCGTGGCAGGCTACTCCCTGCGGATCGCGCACGATTACCCGGACGGTTCCCGGGCGAATCGCAGTGCTTTTATTGTCGAAATGGATATTCAGCCGGACACGGCGTGCATCTTCGGGCACCGCCTTGGTCACCGAATAGTTCGCTTCGACAGCAGCTGGTGTACCGATAACTCCCGATTCGGCGGAAGTCTGTGCCGTAAGCGGATTTTGGGGATTTTGCGCCGCAAGCGGCTGGATAGCCAGCCCCAGGCAGGCCAATGTCAACAGTGTTCTCATAAAGTCAGTGGGAGAGGTTAGGGTTAATGCGGTTAAAAATAACGATATTCTGCGGGATAAACAACAGGAAAACCCGCTGTGAACCAATTTCCACACGATTCGGATACGGAGTTAAAATAATATCAAAAAAATCGTTACATTTGTACCAGTTGGAAAGTAAATAAAACCTAAAATGCCCATACAGCATGATGAGGTAACGAAACATAAAAAACCCGATTGGCTCAAGATAAGACTCCACAACAACGAGGGGTACAGCCAGGTAGCTCATATCGTCCGGGAGCATGGACTCCACACGATCTGCAGCAGCGGCAGGTGCCCCAATCAGGCGGAGTGCTGGAGTCGGCGTACGGCCACTTTCATGATTTTGGGAGAAATTTGCACCCGTTCGTGTAAGTTCTGTGCAACAGCCTCCGGGAAACCGTTACCACCCGACAGCGACGAGCCGCGCAAGCTCGCCCGTTCGGTCTCTTTGATGGGACTGAAGCATTGCGTAATTACCTCCGTGGACAGGGATGACCTGCCCGACGGGGGTGCCTCCCATTGGGCCGCTTCCGTGCGTTCCGTACGGGAATCCAACCCCGATACCACCATAGAGGTACTGATCCCCGATTTCGACGGCAAGGAAGAACTGATCGATATCGTTCTCGCCTCTGCGCCCGACATCGTGGGGCACAACATCGAGACGGTCGAACGCCTCACGCCGCAAGTACGTTCGCGCGCCAAATACGGGGTCAGCCTCAACGTACTGAAACACATCGCCGGCCGGGGTGCCACGGCCAAAAGCGGCCTGATGCTGGGCCTCGGCGAAAGCGAAGCGGAAGTCCTCGCGACGATGGACGACCTGCTGGAAAACGGCTGCCGGATTCTCACGATCGGCCAATACCTGCGCCCGACACTCAAACACCTGCCCGTAGCGCAGTACGTCACCCCCGAAAAATTCGCGTGGTATAAGGAAGAAGCGCTCCGGCGCGGTTTCACCTATGTCGAAAGCGGCCCGATGGTACGCTCTTCGTACATGGCCGAACGGGCCATGCAACGCTGCCGGGAAGAGAACAAAGCGGGTGCGGAACATTCATCCGACACGGTCGCGGGCGGCACATGCCGCGCAGCGGTCCGATCCGAACAATAACAAAACACCGATGGAGTACGTTAGCATAAAGAATCTGGGCCGCACGGAGTACTCCGAAGCGTGGGAGATACAGAAGCGGTTCTTCGGACAGCTCCTGCTGCAGAAACAGCAGGGATCGGCCGAAGAGCAATACCTGCTGCTGGTCGAACATCCCCACGTCTACACACTGGGCAAAAGCGGCCACGAGTCGAACCTGCTCGTCAACGGGCAGTTCCTGGCTAAAATCGGCGCTACCTACTTTCGTACCGACCGCGGCGGCGATGTTACCTACCACGGGCTGGGCCAGTTGGTAGGCTATCCGATTCTCGATCTGGAACGGATCGGGGTCAGCCTGCGCGACTACATTTTTTCGCTCGAGGAGAGCGTTATCCGCACCGTAGCCGATTACGGCATCACGGCCGGCCGGCTCGAAGGAGCCACCGGGGTCTGGATCGACCCGCATACGCCCCGTGCACGCAAAATCTGTGCGATCGGTGTAAAAGCATCGCATTTCGTGACGATGCACGGGTTCGCACTGAACGTCACGACCGACCTGAACTACTTTTCCCACATCAACCCCTGCGGTTTTACCGACAAGGGAGTGACCTCCATCGAGCGAGAAACCGGGCTGAAGCCGTCGCTCGAAGAGGTGGGGCAGCGCTTTACTGCGCACTTTGGCGAGATTTTAAAAATCGAATTAAAATAAATAAAGTTATGTCAGCAGAAAAAAGATGGGTTCTCAAGGAGCAGGGGGAACCGGCTAAAGTGGCCCGACTGGCCACCGCGCTGGAGATTCCTCCGGTCCTTGCCAACCTGCTTGTTCAGCGTGGCATCGAAACAGAAGAGGAAGCATGGCAATTCTTTAATCCCAAGCTCGAAAACCTGCACGACCCATTCCTGATGAAAGACATGCGGAAGGCGGTCGAACGGGTGGATCTGGCCCTCAGCCGGGGCGAGAGCATCATGGTTTACGGCGATTACGACGTAGACGGCACCACGGCTGTGGCCCTGGTCTATTCGTTTCTGCGCCGGCTCGGTCACAAAGCGTTGATGTTCTACATCCCCGACCGCTACACCGAAGGGTACGGCGTCTCGTACAAGGCGATCGACCATGCCCAACGCAAAGGCGTCGGGGTGATCATCACCCTCGATTGCGGAATCAAAGCGACCGAAAAAGTGGCTTACGCGAAGGAGCGGGGAATTGACATGATCATCTGCGACCACCACCTGCCGGGAGAAAAGATTCCCGAAGCGGTGGCGGTACTCGATCCCAAACGGGCCGACTGCCCCTATCCATTCAAGGAGTTGTCGGGTTGCGGGGTAGGATTCAAGATGTTGCAGGGATACTGCCTTTACAAAGGGCTGCCTTTCTCGGAAGTGGAATGTCTGTTGGACTTGGTGGTGGTGAGCATCGCCTCGGACATCGTCCCGTTGGTGGGCGAAAACCGGATTTTGGCCTATTACGGCCTCAAACGCCTGAACGAAAAGCCCGGCAAGGG
This sequence comes from Alistipes indistinctus YIT 12060, assembly GCF_025144995.1. Taxonomy (NCBI): domain Bacteria; kingdom Pseudomonadati; phylum Bacteroidota; class Bacteroidia; order Bacteroidales; family Rikenellaceae; genus Alistipes; species Alistipes indistinctus. Next base: position 1,629,808 of record NZ_CP102250.1, read on the forward strand.
GCTGCAGTCGATCATTAAGATTTGCGGACTGGAGAAGCATGCGATCACGATCGACGACATCGTCTTCAAGATCGGGCCGCGCATCAACGCCGCGGGCCGTATGGAGGTCGATGCGGAAGGTGAAAACGCGGCGCCTTCGGGTGGCCATTCGGCCGTCTATCTGATGGTGGCGCGCGACGAAGAGGTGGCCACCGAATACGGTGCCTTTATCGACCGCAGCAACCAGGATCGAAAAAACATCGACCGCAGCGTCACGCAGGAGGCGCACGATTTTATCGAGCACCATCCGCAAATGAAGGAGCTCAAAAGCACCGTGATCTACAACCCTCAGTGGATGAAAGGGATCGTGGGAATCGTCGCCTCGCGGCTGATCGAAACCTACTACCGCCCCACCGTCGTGCTGACGATGAGCAACGGATTCGTGACGGGTTCGGCCCGCAGCGTCCCGGGATTCGACCTTTACCAGGCCGTGGAATCATGCGCCGACCTGCTCGAAAATTTCGGCGGACACATGTATGCGGCAGGTATGACGATGAAGCCCGAAAACGTCGAGATGTTCACGAAGCGCTTCAACGACTATGTCGAGGAGCACATCGATCCGGAAATGCTTATCCCGCAGGTAGATATCGATTCGGAACTGCTCTTCAGCGATATCACGCCCCATTTCCGCGCGACGCTGGCCCGTTTCCAGCCTTTCGGCCCGGGCAATACCGCGCCGGTATTCGTCACACGGAATGTGAGCAACCGGGGCGATGCGCGGCTGGTCGGTGCCGAACGGGAACACCTCAAGATGGATCTGATTCAGGGACAAAAGCCCAATACGGTGATCCCGGCCATTGCGTTCCAGCAGCCGAAACTCTATGAATATGTCCGGACAGGCAGGAGTATCGACGTCTGCTATTCGGTGGTCGAGAATCACTACCGCGGCGCCGTTTTCGCCCAACTCCGGATCAAAGACATCAAAAAGAGTAATCCGACGGCAGCAAAGGACTGACAGTATACAGTATACGGGCTCACCATAATCCAAGCACCCGTTTACCCGTCCGAATGTGAATGTCCGCACTTTCACGAATAAATACCCCCGGCCGAATGGCCGGGGGTATTTATTGTTCTTGCAAGCCCGTTGCCGTACTATTGAAGTCTCTTGTGCTACGTCATGGTTTGGCCCGGAACATATCTGTTGTAACAAGGATAGGATTACAGGTCGTACGTCACGAATTCGCCGCCGATCCAGAACGTTCCGCACTGGGCCGTAAATTTCAACAGGCAATATTCGGGATCGTCCGCCCCCAGCGGGAAATGCTCCAGCATCCAATCCTGCCAGAAAGCACGTCGTGCAGGATCGGGCACCTCTTCGATAAACCCCGTCAGCACGACACTGTCTTGTCCGGCAAAAAAGCTCACTCCTGCTTTCGGATTGGCCCGGAACTGTGCAGTTTTACGTGAACCGGCCCCGGTTGCAAACCAAATCTGACCGCATCCTTCGGCCGCCAATTTCACCACAGGAACCGGACGCGGATAGCCTTTACCATCCACAGAAGCCACCGTAATCACCTCACACGCATCCAACAGTGTTCCTCCCTTACGGATCATTTCATTTTTTGCATCCATAAATTAATCCCCCTTATCAATTATCAATTGAGTACATGGTAACCGTTGCACCCGACCCTGGCAAGACTCCCGAAACGGCAATTTTCCGCGATCGCTCTTATTTTCTTATAATACTCTTAAGCCAAGCACACCCCCGATCACAGGAATTGTGCCGACAACCCACTACCGGGCTTTCCCTTCCGCCCGAAGTGTTTTCCAGGCTGCATAAAGCTGTTCCATCGCCCGCTCGATCACGCTGCGCTGCGTCGCGACATTCATGCGCATCCAACCCCGGCCCTCTTCACCGAACATCGAACCCTCGTTGACGCCCCAGCCGGCTTTATCGATCAGGAAACGGTACACCTCTTCATGCGTCATGCCCCACTCCCGGAAATCGAGCCACATCAGGTAAGTCCCTTCGGGCGGGGTACACCGTACCGACGGGATGCGTTCGTGCAGGAAATTGCAGACGAAATCGATATTGCCCTTCAAATAGACCCGGAGCTGATCGAGCCAATCGTCACCATACGTGTAAGCCGCCTCGAGTGCAACCGTACCGAAAATATTCCCCTGATCGGCATGGAGCTTATTGAATTCGTCGTGTAACCGCCGATAAAGCGTCGGGTTCGGCGTGATCACGACCGAAGTCGAAAGTCCCGCCAGATTAAAAGTCTTGCTCGGAGCGATAAAGGTCAGCGTACGGGCGGCAAACCGCTCGTCGAGTGCCGCGATACGCAGATGCCGGTGCGGGTCGAATACCAGATCGGAATGGATTTCATCGGATAAAATCAACACGTCGTGCTTCACGCACAACTCGCCGATGTGGATCAACTCCTCGCGCGTAAAAACACGGCCCGTAGGGTTGTGCGGATTCGACATCAGAAAGATTTTCGCACCGGAAAGTTTTCGGTCGAGATCTTCGAAATCGATCTCGAAGCGCCCCTGCACTTCACGCATCGGATTGTTCACCACCACTCGGTCATTGAGGCGTACCTGTCGCGCAAACGGATGGTAAACAGGCGGCTGGATCACGACCCCGTCCCCCGGAGAGGTGAAAGCACGCAATGCAAAAACAATCCCCGACACGACACCGGGTGTAAAGTCGAGCCACTCCCCCTTGATTTTCCATCCGCTGCGACGTTCGACCCAGCCGATGATGGAATTCCAATATTGATCGCTGCGATAGGAATAGCCCAGGATCGGATGTTCGGCCCGTTTACGGATCGCATTCAGGACTGCCGGCGGCGCAGCGAATTCCATATCGGCCACCCACAACGGAATGACATCGCCGCGCCCGTAAAGCCGCTCCCTCGCATCCAACTTCTCGCAATTCGTTCCCTCGCGGGAGATTACCTCGTCAAAATCGTATTTCATCGTACTCGAATTTTAAGTCGTTCGTTTCATACCATGCCGGCCTGCCCCCCCTGTCCGCTGAGACAGAACCGGATGCCGCGCCGACTACGTTCCCCGGCAAATTATACCACGGATAAAACGGAAAGATTATCAAAGGTATGGAATTTGCGAAAAATAGCGATACCTTTGAGCACTTTTACAGGCAAATTCGAACTTTCGGCGGGGCTTTTGCATCTCTTTAATCAATAAGGAGGACTTCCGCCGCTATGATTTCAGATTTCAACCCGTAAAGCCAACTGAGAAAACACCGATGAAAACATTCGATCCGAAAGAGAAAAAGGGACGTTTCTCCGGCGAAAGCCACAGTGAGAAACCCGCCCGCAAAAGCTTCCCCCGTCGCGATGACTCGGGCAGCCGCAACGATTACGACTCGCCTTCCGAGTTTATGAAAGACCAGCGCAAAGAGCGCCGCCCGCGTCTGGGCAACACGCCCCGCGAGGAAAATGAAACTCCGCGCCGTTCGTTCAACCCCAACTTCACACGCGACAACCGCCGCAAAGACGACGGTTCGGCTCGTTACAACGACCGTTTCCGCCGGGACGACGATCGTCCGGGACGAGATGACGACCGCCGTTCCGGCAAACCGTTCCGTAAAAACGACAAGCCTTACAGCAGTTATGGGGATGAAGAGCGGCCCTACCGCAATAACCGCAGCGAAAACGACCGCGGCGGGAACCGTTCCTATCACAAAGATTCCCGCGACGGAGAGCATTCTTTCCGTAAAGACGCTTACCGCAAGGACAACGCCCCGCGCAGAGACAGCCGCGACTCCCGTGACGGGGAACGCCCGTTCCGCAAAGACGACCGCAGGGGCTCCTACAGCGACCGCCGCAGCGGATATGGCGACCGTCGGGAAGGCGGCCAACGCGCATACGGGAATCACAAAGGCTTCAAGAAATACGACTCCACGAACTATCCGCGCTTCGAAGCACCCAAGCAATCCGGAGCCGTCCGTCTCAACCGCTTTATCGCAAACTCGGGCATCTGCTCGCGTCGCGAGGCCGACGACCTGATTACGGCCGGAGTGGTAAGCGTCAACGGCCAGGTCGTATCGGAACTGGGCACCAAGGTCTACCCCAGCGATGAAGTCCGCTTCAACGGCGAAGTGATCCACGGCGAGAAACACGTCTACATCCTGATGAACAAGCCCAAAGGATACGTCACTTCGCTCGAAGACCCCCACGCAGACAAAACCGTTATGGACTTGGTCCGAAACGCCTGCACCGAACGGGTCTACCCAGTAGGACGGCTCGACAAAAACAGCGTGGGCGTACTGTTGATTACCAACGACGGCGATTTGACGCGCCAATTGACCCATCCGAGTTACAAGAAAAGCAAAATCTACCAGGTTTCTCTCGACAAACCGCTTTCGGAAGAGGATATGCAGCGCATCGCCGACGGCATCGAGCTCGAAGACGGGATGATTTATGCCGACGAGGTGAGCTATGTAAGCGACTCCCGCAAAGAGATCGGAATCGAAATCCACTCGGGCCGCAACCGTATCGTGCGCCGCATTTTCGAAGCGCTCGGTTATTCGGTACAGAAGCTCGACCGGGTTTACTTCGCCGGATTGACCAAAAAGGGTTTGAAACGCGGTGCATGGCGTTTCCTCACCCCGCGTGAAGTTTCGATGCTCAAAAGCGGCGAATACGAATAGAGTAGGCGATGCCGCAATAATCGAACGGGACGGATTTTCATCCGTCCCGTTCGCTGTCTATCTGGCGCATTGCCAAAAGAGTGTCCGACCCGTCCGGCACGTAAGGGTGACCGCCAAGGAAGCCGGTGAAAATGAATTTTTCATAAATATTTTTTGCATAAAAAGGATTTTACCCTTATCTTTGCACCCACAATAACCGCAATGCTGGTTCTCTAGCTCAGTTGGTAGAGCACGACACTCTTAATGTTGGGGTCGTGGGTTCGAGCCCCACGGGGACCACAATAAGCCCGGTAATCTAAAATCTAGATTACCGGGCTTATTGCTTTAAATACCTTCCTCTGCCTGACCCTGAAAACACTCCCGGTCAGCATTGCCTATGCCCTGATGCCGAATCCGCTAAAGATAAAACGATTATCTGCCGGAAAATAGCGCCTGAGGATATCAATCGAAACGCAACCGGTCGTAGAAAGTTATCCTGTCCGTGCATTCGGCCGACACGACGAGCCGGACGGATTGCAAACGATCCAGGTATCCGGCTAATTCGGACACTCCCATCTCGAAACGCTGTCCGAAATAAGCCTGACGGTTGCACAACCTGTCCATCCGGCGCAGCAAACGCTTGTTCTCCGGCACCCCGATATCGAGTTCCCGGTTCAGCGCAGCCGAACGATGACGAAGGCAACAGAACAGTGCAGTCAGATTGTCCGCCCCCGGCAAAAACCCCAAATGCACCCAGGCCACAGCCATCAAAAACTGGCGCAACCCGTGAAACAGTCCGAACGCCGCCAACCGCAACTGTTGTGCATCGAGTTGCCGGTGCGCCTCGTTCAGAAATCCGCTGCCCAATCCGAGGCACCGCTCCGCATCGGAAACAGCCCTTTTGAACACGAGTGCAGGTTTGAACCGGACCTGTCGGGGAAACCGGCAAACCCCGTTATCATAAAGCAGCACCCCTTCCTGATACACCTTATAAAAGAAATAGCTGCGGGGCAGCAGGTCCGTAACCAAGCCGATCGCATGGCTTTGCACGGCAAGATACCGCTCGACACGCTGTTCACAGGGGAAAAATTCGCACAGAAAGCGCATCACCCCTTCGGTTGCGGCTGGAGGGTTCTTTGCGGTCAGCAACAACAATTCATAACCGCCCAAAGCGCTGGCCAACGTACCGCCCGCATAACGGCCGTAAAGAACGATCATATCGGGTGAAGCACACTGACGGATCAATCCCGTGATCCGTTTCAATTCCGACAAATTCGCATCGGGCAAATCAAACTGCAGGCTTCTCATTCTCGTTTTTTTACATGACTGACAGGGCCGGGCGACTGAAAATTTTCGTACATTTGTTCAGTCCCGGACACAAATATAATAGAATATTATCTACCTTCAAGCCTGTTTTTAGAATTTTTACTAATTTCGGATGATTTTAGAGCGACTGAAACAATATATCGACGCGAAAGGCATTACCATCGCCGCTTTCGAACGGGAAGCAGGAATGTCGAACGCCGCATTCGGCAAAGCGCTCAAGAACAACGGTGCGATCGGCACCGACAAATTAGAGAATATTCTATCCGCATATCCGGATATCAATCCCGTCTGGCTGCTCACCGGCAACGGCAACATGCTGACAAGCGGCAATCCGGCAGCCACCGCACCCGACGCTGGAAGGTCTGTTTCTCCAACGACCGTTCCGGCCGGCTACGGCAACCTCACCTATCGCGTCATCCGTGTAAATGACAACCGCCTGCTCTACGAAGGCACGCGCGACGGCGCCCTGCCTGACGAACTGCAGGTCGAAACGCTCGAAACTGCGGCAGAGAATTCCGAAAGGTCGGAGGATGCCCCGCGGAAACTACCGCCGATCCTGCGCCTTCCGGCCGGGGTGATCGGAGAGGGGCCGCACAAATGTATCCGGGTACGCGGAGAAGCCATGGCCCCGACACTTCGGGAGGGGGATTTCGTCGTAACGGCACAGGTCGGACGCAACGACTGGCCTGAGATTCGGGAGAGACAGCTCTACCTGGTCATCGATACCGGAGGGAATCCGCACCTGAGCCGAATCAAGAACCGGCTGGGCGACTACCAATTCATCGCCTGCACGTGCGACAATCCCGACAAAGGACAATATCCCGACCGCAATCTAATGGAACATGAAATCGCGGAAATATGGGAAGTCAAGTGCCTGTTGTCCGCAAATATCCCGGAGCGGCACGATGCCGTGAGCCGGGACATCGAACAACTCCGGCAAGAGATCAGCGAAATCCGGAAATTTCTGTCGAAACCGGCCGACAATCCCGGCGAACGCCGTTAACCCGGAATCCTTTATCTTTGCAGCACCATTCAGCACTGCGGACACGCGACACAAACATATTTTACCAATAGCCTCTGACTTTAAACTGCAAACGCCATATAACCTGAACACATATTCGATTCACCCAATACATTAAAGATTATGACCGAAAATTTCAGACCTACCGTTCTCCGGAACCAAGCCTACGAGGCCTTAAGAGGCAAATGGACACCCGCCGTGGTTACATCGCTCGTTTTTTGCATTCTGCTCGGCGTTGCCGTTTCTTTGTCACGGGTCAATGCACTGCTCTATCTGATCGCCTATCTGGGCGGAGCATCCATCGTCGCAATCGGCATGCTATACGCCTGTTGGGACCTCTTTACGAAAGGCACACTTCCCGAGGCAGGAGCACTCTTCGCTCCGTTCAAACAGTACGCACGTACGGTCGGAGCTGTCCTGCTCGTTTTCGTGTATACGCTGCTATGGACCTTGCTGCTGGTCATCCCCGGCATCATCAAGGCCTATTCCTATTCGATGACCTTCTACATCCTGCGCGAAAACCCGGAAATGACCGCCGGCGATGCAATCACCGCCAGCCAGAAAATGATGGACGGTCACAAAATGGACCTGTTCCTGCTGTCACTGAGCTTTATCGGCTGGGCTATTCTCGCCTCGATTACGTTCGGCATCGGTTACCTGTGGCTGATTCCCTATATATATACGGCGTACGCAGCATTCTACGAAACCCTGAAAAAAGAGACGTCCGTAACGCCTGCAACCTCTGTGTCAGCCGAATAAAATAAACACCTTTATTCAAATCCGCTAACCCAATTTCCAGAGATGAAACATATTTTTTTGTTCTCTGCAGCGCTGTTGCTGACGGCCCTGCATACCGATCTTTCCGCACAAATCCGCATCGGCGGCCGTAATATCAATGCCGCCAAAGCCATTCAGGCCGGCAGCGACGTAGTGAAAGCGATCACGCTTTCCGACGCCGATATCGCGCGGCTCAGCAAAGAGGCTGTGGATTGGATGGACGAAAACAATCCGGTTGCCGACGAGACGACCGAATACGGCGCACGGCTGAAAAAACTGACCGAGCACATCCAGGTGGACGGGCTGCCCCTCAACTTCAAAGTATACGATGTCATAGATGTCAACGCTTTTGCCTGCGGGGACGGCAGCATCCGGGTCTTCAGCTCGCTGATGGACCTGATGACCGACGATGAGCTGATGGCGATCATCGGCCACGAAATCGGCCATGTCGTACATACCGACGTGAAAGATGCGATGAAAAACGCTTATCTCGCCTCGGCCGCGCGCAACGCTGCCGGATCGGTAGAAGGAAGCACCGCCGCGAAACTCTCGAATTCCCAATTGGGGGAACTGACCACCGCTTTCACCAGCGCACAGTTCTCGCAAAAACAGGAGAGCCAGGCCGACGATTACGCTTTCGATTTCTGCATTGCGAACAACGTCGATCCCTATGCGATGTCGAATGCGCTGAACAAACTCGTGGAACTTTCCAAATCGGGGGGAGATAAGGCCAATGCGATCCAAAAGATGTTCGCGTCGCATCCCGACAGCGAAAAACGCGCGGTCCGCATGAAAGAAAAAGCCGACGCATACAAACAGCAAAACCAGTAACCGCAATATTCCGCTTCCGAAGATCGCTCCGGAGGCCCGTCATCCGGCAAGGATCTGCAGCGGAGAGTTTTCATCAATACAATCAGAAAAAGAGGAGCTCGTCATAATGAATGAGCTCCTCTTTTTCCATTAACATCCAAGTCAAGCGACCCGGATTACAAAACTATTGCAAACGGTCCGTCCCGTTTAGTTTTATTGCTCGTACGCCACGGCTGTCACCCGCACCGGCCCGAGCAAACCGGAAGTTTGCAGCGGCGAATCGGGACGCCACGGGTTGACCACAGTCCAGGTACGGCGCTGCGAAGCAGGCAGGCGGCTATCGCCGATCAGGCGGTTTACCCACGTGTTGACCACCTCAACACGCAGGTCGTTGCGCCCCTCTTTCACCCACTGCGTAATATCGAGCTCGTACGGGGTCGTCCATACGCCTCCGGCATATTGCCCGTTGACATAGACCTTACCCATCGCGGACAATTTACCCAGATCGAGCAATATCCGTTCGTTCGCCGGAAGTTTGACCAGATCGAACCCGGTGGTATATACCGCCGTCCCCGAATAATACTTAACCGAATCGTTAGGCATTTCGTTCCAAGGCTGCAAACGCGGCATCACGACCGGATTCACCGGGCCCCGCATCTTCTGGTCGAACGATACGTTCCACGGGCCGCTGATCTCGGTCAGCAACGCCGGGGACGGATAATTCGTCACGGATCCCACCTTAGGGGATTTACCCGCTTTGACAGGTTCGGCAAAAACGACGAACACGCTTTCATAACTGTCGAGGTTCAGCGGAACGGTCGTCGTTCCCTCTTGCTGCGTAAAATCGGGAAGCTTGCGCGTCGTACCGGTGGTCGGCAGCCACAGCTCCGGCTGCTTGCCGCCCACACGGAACACGGGTGCCACCTGCAACGGCTTGTCACTCTGGTTCGTAATGAAATAAATATCGATATCACCCGCCTGGCGGTGGCCGTACAGGACCGGAACACCCTCGGGCAACTGACAGTCCGGTGCACACTCGATCAGTCCGAACGCTTCCTGCATCGTCAGGCCATTGAGAATCATCCCCTTGCCGTATTTGGCCGATTTAACCTTCACACCGTCCACATCGCCCCACAGCTCGGCCGCCATCTCCGTTACGGCGGCATCGGCAGCAGGCTGGTTCTGCAAACTCGGCGAGTGGGTCGGCGGGGGACCGAGTACTACACCGCCGTCGGCAACCAGTTGTTTGATCTTTTTCAACAGCTCGGGCCGCATCGTTTCGAGCTTGGGCAATACCAGAATCCGGTATTGCGTGCCGTGCGGCAATGTCAGCAATCCATCCACGACCTTCATATCGCGCTCGATCACTTCGGCATTGATAAAGTCGTACTGATAACCTGCCGGAATCATGGGGTCGAGCACCCCGGCCATTTTCGGCGTATCTTCGCCGATGAAATAGGCCGCATCGGCAATGTTCAATCCCTGCTGCAGCATATAATTGCACCGCTTGAGATAGGTCGTGAAGAGGTCCATCTGCGAGAACCACGTATTCCCTCGGTTAAATTCGATCCCGAACCATGCATTGATACCCGGCAGCGAATCATAAGGCTGCGAAATGCAAACGTGCAGCAGGTTGTTGTTGATCCCTTCGGCGGCAAAACGGTCTCCGCGGTACTTAAACACCGCCGGATGGCGCTCAAACTCGTGCTGGAACGAAGTAAACGATTCGGCCGAAATTTTGTTTTTTCCGTAAATATGTCCGCACGAGATCGCCGCACGGTTCTCGATATTCCCCAGATCGCCCTCGGCCCAGAACTCGCCGCCGATTTCATCGGACTGGCCGCCGTACTGCAAAAACTCGCCGGGAAATCCCCAATGGCCGTAATTCTCGAGCCAGGTGGTCAGACCATACTTATGACTCTTCTCGCGCAGGCCCGCCACATAGTCGTAAGCGACCCGGTCGGCCACCAGACGGCGCACATCCCACAGGAAACGGTCCGATGCTTCGGGCGATTCCACCACATAACCGTAATAAGCCGGCAGGTAAGGCAGCGGATCATAGCCGTACCGCTTCCGGAACGATTCGAGGAAATCATCGGTAAAATTCTGGCCGCCGGTTTCGTAACTATCCTCGACCACCACCTTGAATGCCTTGCGGTCCTTCGCAGGGATACGCTCGAGAATCTGTCCGATAAAATTGTCGAAATGCGCCTCGATATGCGGCCTGCTCATCTTGTCGGTTTCATAGCCGGTCGCTTCGGGCGGCGCAGGGCTGTTCGTCGTTCCGGTAGGCGTCATGCCGGTGCGCAGGATCACCCACTCTCCTTCGGGAACGTTCCAGGTCAGCGTACCGTCCGAAGCCAGATACTGCGAAATATCCACGACCGAAGCGGGAGAAATCAGCAGCGCCGAATCTTCCACGGCCGGCTGGGCCGCCCACTGGTACTCCTGCCAATAGGGCAGCGGCGCGGGGTACATTTTGGCCAGCGTTTTTTCACTGTAACGTTCCACGCGCGGAGCAGCCGAAAGTTCGATTTCGTTCAATGCGCTCTCTTGGCCGGTGTTCTGCACAATCAGCCGGAAATCGGAAGCGGTCGTAGCCGGAATCGAAATCACGACAGGCGCGGCACGGTCGAAACCGACAGTCAGCGATTCGGAAGAACGGCGGTCGATCTTGAAATCGGATACCGTGCGATAGCCGTCACCCTCTTTTACCTGCAGCGAGCAGGCGGCTTCAAGGGGCTTAATCGTCGGACGTACGATCAGGGCGCGGGCGGTAAACGGTTCCGGAGGGGTCAGGTCGATCGTCAGCGTCCCGGCCGCAGGAAGTACGACCGAGGTAGTCGCATCGCCATCGGTCAGGTTTCCTATCCCGGCCACCTGCGGCTGCGACACGATTCGGGCGGCCATCTTTACCCCGGCGTCTTTAGGCGCCGGATAGGCGATCACCTTGACATCCTGAAACAGTTCGTTCGGCTGGGGCAGCTTCGCTACCAGCCGTTGGGGTCCCGTAACGTGGGTTTCGGACGAAGCCAGGTAACGCATCGCCTGTTCGGGTTTGACCCACGGGCCGCCCGACTGGCTCCAGCCGGGAGAATTGAAAATACCGATATCGATACCCAATTCCCCGGCGGTCTTCAACGCCGTGTGCAGGATATCCCACCACTCGTCGGAAAAGACTTTAACCGGCCCGTCGGGAATACGGCCATCCTTGATATTGCCGATGAACGCACGGTTGATTCCCGCTTTTTTCATCGCCTGTAAGTCCTTTACCACTCCTTCCTTGCTGAGGTTATTCGACATCCAGTACCAATAGACGCTGGTCTGGATCGAGTCGGGCGGCGTCACGAACCCTGCCTCGAGGGTTTGGCGCGTCAGCGGCTCTTTGGTCGGGCCGCAGGCGAAAAGTGCGGACCCCAAGAGCAGGCAAAACGCCGTGCGCAATAGCTGTTTCATCATTCAGATATCAGTTTTAGTCAGGTTTGATTCCCTTTTTCCCGGAAAGGACCGTTTTCACTATCGGTCATCCCATTCGCTCGTGCATGGCATATACTTCTTCACTCCGCACCCGAAGGCATCGGTTGCGGAGTCGAGGTAGGTCCCTGCACTTTCAACCGACCCTGCCGGTCGACAAAAATCCGGTCGATACAAACCACCCGGTCGAACGACGGTCTTGTCCCCTCGGGATCGGCATGGCGGTGATAAACGATGAACATCTCGCTGCCATCGGGAGACGCAACGATCGAATTGTGTCCTGGCGACGATACGCCTTTGGAAAGATCGGTGGTGAGGATCGGATTTTCATCGGCTTTCAGCCACGGACCCAGCGGATGTTTGGCAGTGGCATAACCGACGCCGTAATGGGAGTAGCCGGTATTGTTGGCCGAATAGGTCATGTAATAGCGTCCCTTGCGATAAAAGACGAACGGACCCTCATTGCCGCGGCAGTGGGCCCAGTCGACCATTTCCCACTCCTGGGAGGCCTGCGAGATCATCTGCGGCCTGCCGACGAATCCCGACAGGTCGGGCGTCAGCTGCACCACATAATTTTCACCCGAAGCGAAGCCGGGAATCGACGTGTTGCGGCTGAAAAAAAGGTAAGGCGTATGCGCCTTGTCGCGATCGACGAACAGGTGGCAGTCGATCGCGCTGTAACCGAAATCGAACCACGGAGCATACAGGTCTTTGTACGGACCCTCGGGCCGGTCGCTCACGGCCAACGACGAAAGCAATTTGCGGTTAACGGGATTGTAAGCGCTGTAAGTCAGGTAAAATTTACCGTTGTAATATTTCACCTCGGGAGCCCAGAACGACCCGGTACCGTAATGTCCGTCGGGCTTCGTGTAAGCGGCGCCTGCAAAAGTCCAATGCACCAGGTCAGGCGAAGTATAACAGTCGAACCCGTTGTGCTGACGGGTCGTACCGATCAGGTAGTAAACCCCGCCATGGCGGTAGACGAACGGGTCGGCCACCCGGACCATATCCCCGTTCGAATCGCGGACCGGATTGGTATAACCCTGCCGGGCAACAGCGGTTCCACTACAAAAAAACGCGAAATACGACACGACAGCCAACAACCGCATAGCAAACCGGCTCCTGCGTAGGAGTGAGGTCCTCAATCGGGGGGATTGGGATCGAGGGGGTAACGAGAGGATCAAGTCGTTCATGTCCTTTGAATAGTTATCAGTTTAACCCGACGGATTCTGTTTCGGATTCCGACAGGAACCGCCGCTCTCCGCATGGGTATCCTCTGTCGTTTTTCCAGGAAGCGGCCCACCGGCAGGTACCGCAGCTCCTTCTCCGTACTGCAGCCTGCTGTAATGCAGCGATGGGGATAGCATGAACTTCCCAAGGCCATATTCGTTCCAGCGACCGTCGACACGCGCGATCGTTTCGGGCGATGAGGCGACCACATTGGGCCACCGCCGCGAAAACCCGTTCACGCCGCCCGCTTTCGACCGACAGTCGAACAGCACGACGCCGTCCCGTATCGTCACATCACGCGACGGATCACAGTCCGATGAGGCGATCCACAACACATCCCCCGGTCGCGAAGTATCCACCTCCTCGTCGAGCAAAATCACATATTTGATTCCTTCGACCCGGTTTTTCTCCAGGAAAGCGAATACATCGGGCCGGACACCCCGGGGCGCGGACAGCAGCAATACCCTCCACGATTCGGAAAGCGCGTAATCGACCCGCACGATACCGTCCGAAAGTTCGAACGGGAACGGCAGCTGCACGGTCTCGAGCGGAGCGGCGGGATCGACACCCGTCGCATCGAACATCAGTTTGCCGCCGAGGCCTGTCTCGGGCGCAGCATGGTCGAGCACATCAAGCGGACCGCGTGAAAACATCAGGTCGTCAGGAATCCGTATCCGGCGCAGCAGATCGGCAAGTGCGGCCACGTCGCGTACCGGACGGCCGGAAGCCGTCACCACCATAAATTTATTGAACATCATTTGTCCCGCGCCCCACAGCGAACTGGCCGCTTTGAGCGCCTGCCCGGCATAATCGGTGCGGATATCGACCACTGCAATGTTGTGTGCAACGCCCGCTTCGGGCATCCACAGGTCGCGTACCTCGGGCAGCATCGCCGCCCGGATCGGTACCAGAAATATCTTTTCTGTCGCTTTCGCAATATAGGCATCTTCCTGCGGCGGCACACCGACGATCGTGGCCGGATAAACCGCTCCCCGCCGATGGGTAATCGCCGTTACATGGAACAACGGGTAGTAATCTTCGAGCGAATAGAAGCCGGTGTGATCGCCGAAAGGACCTTCGATCACCTTCTCCTCTGAAGGGTCGACATATCCCTCGATGACGATATCGCAGTCGGCCGGCACGCGCAGGTCATTGGTCACGCACTTTACCAGTTCGACGGGCCGCTCACGCAGGAAGCCCGCCAACAGGTATTCGTCCATATTGTCGGGCATGGGCGCGGTCGCCGCATACGTATAGGCCGGATCACCGCCCAGACAGACCGTCACGGGCATCCGCTTTCCGAGTCTCTGGTAAGCCCGGTAATGACGCTCGCCTGTCTTGTGCAGGTGCCAGTGCATTCCGGTCGTCTGCGGCGAAAAAAGCTGCATCCGGTACATGCCCACATTGCGCACTCCCGTATCCGGATCGAGCGTATGCACCAACGGCAGCGTCACGAAACGCCCTCCGTCCTGCGGCCAGCATTTCAGCACGGGCAACAGGTCCAACCGCGCGGCATCGCCTTGTAAAACGACCTGCTGGCACACCCCGCGGCCCTTGACTTCCCGGGGAAGCCAGCGTGACATGCGCCCCAGCAACGGCAGCATCCGTAACTTGTCGAACAGGTCGGGCCTCGGTGAAGTCAGCGCCGCAAAAAGCTCCTCGATACGGCCGGTCAGCAGATCCACGGACTCCACACCGAGCGCCATGGCAATACGACGGTCCGAACCCATCATATTGGTCAGCACCGGAAACGGAGTCCCGGTATTTTCGAACAACAGCGCACGCCCTCCGCCGGGACTCTTCGCTTCACGGTCGGTCAACTCGGCGATTTCCAATACGGGATCGACCGGAACATTGATCCGTACCAGCTCTCCCGCGCGTTCCAACGCCGCAATATATTCGCTTAACGTTTTATACATAACTTTTTATTAGCCCGTTTGCCGACAACCGCGGTTCGATTACATCGCGTGTTTATCCAGTCCGAAAATTTACCCGCCGCCGGTTCCGGACTGGCGCCCGTCGGCAGCTACGGCTTTCCGGCAACCTCAGTTAAAAACCGGTTGTTCCCGCTGCCGATCCAAAGTCGCAACGGGAACATTCCTGACCTGTTTGTAATTACTCTGCGATCCCGGTAGCCGAGCCTGTTGCGCCGGTGCCGCCGCCGGCGCTTTCGGGAACTTTCCCGGTCTCCGGAACAAACATATGCTTACCGTACTTATACCCTTCGGCATCGTATACTTTCGCCAGCGAATGCATCCGGTCGCTGAAGTCCGCATAATCCTTCCCGCCGTAAGTCCAACCGATCTCGGCAATCGCCGCCAGACGCGGCAGCGTCATATACTCGAGGTAATCGAGATCACGGATATATTCGGTCCAAAGGTTAGCCTGCACGCCGAGGATATATTTCTGTTCGGCAGGGGTCAGACCGGCATAAGGATCGAATTTATAAACACTGTCCACAGGCAGGCAGTTGCCGTAGGCGAGCGGTTCTCCGGCGGTGTCGGCCGTCTGGTAATAATCGAGGTAACAGTATGTATAAGGCGACATGACCACTTCGTTGCCGCGTTTGGCACCGGCGATTCCGCCCTGCGTGCCGCGCCACGACATAACAGCGGCATTACGGGAGAGGTCGCCACCCTCGAGAATCTCGTCCCATCCGATAATCCTGCGCCCTTTCGAGCTCATGAACTGGTCGATCCGGTGCACGAAATAGCTTTGCAGCTCTGTCTCGTTTTTCAAATGTTCGTCCCGGATCCGCTGCTGGCAGTGCGGGCACTCTTTCCAGCGGTTCTTCATACACTCATCGCCGCCGATATGGATATATTCGGACGGGAAAAGATCGATCACCTCGCTGAGTACATCCTCGAGGAAACCGAACGTGCTGTCTTTTCCGGCGCAAAACGCGTCTTCCTGAATGCCGTAAAGCGTCGTCACTTTATAATCTTTACCCACACAACCCAAATAAGGATATGCGGCGAGTGCGGCAGTGGCATGCCCCGGCATTTCGATTTCGGGGATAACGGTAATAAAACGGTCGGCGGCATACTTCACGATATCGCGGATCTGGTCCTGCGTATAGAAGCCGCCGTAAGGATTTTCGTCGAATTTACGCACAGTGTCGAGTACGTTCGTGAGCAAATCTTTCTCCCGTACCGAACCGACCGTAGTCAATTCGGGATATTTTTTGATCTCAATGCGCCAACCCTGATCATCGGTCAGATGCCAGTGGAAACGGTTGATCTTGTGCAATGCCAGTAGATCGAGGTACTCCTTAACCTCATCCGGCTTGAAGAAATGGCGGCAAGCATCGAGCATCGCACCGCGGTAAGCGAAATGAGGCTCGTCCCGAATTTCGACCGCAGGCAGTTCGATCACCCGGGCCCGTTCGCCCGCCAGGGCGGCTGCAGGCAGCAGCTGGCGCAGGCTCTGGAACGCATAAAATACCCCGGCAGGAGAGCCTCCGGCAATATCGATGCTATCGGGTGTGATTAAGAGCGTATAACCCTCGGAGGGAAGTGAATCGTCCAGCCGTACATTGATCGCATCTTTTTGCGCCTGTCCGCCTTGGGCGACATAAAGACCCTTGCCAAAGGCCTTTGATACCACGCCGTTAAAAAAGTCGGTCGAACGCAGCAGCGTCGAATCGTCGGCCAGCAACCGGATACGGGTGCGTTTGGTCAGGTCGAACGTGCTGTCCGAAAGCTGTTCGGAAACGGGTTTGGGAACAATCGCGACTGCATCGGACTTCGGAATCCGTTTGCCGCAGGAGGCAAACAGCATCAGCGCGCAGCACAAGGAGAGTAAGCCGGTCTTCATCTCTGTTTTGGTCTTTTTAGGTTTATACATAACAACACGATATCGTCCGGACAAACGTCCCGCACGACAGTCCATATAGTTCGGCCTGGAAGAGATAAATCTTCCGGCCGCAGACAAATTTACATTTTTTCTTCTGATAAAACCGGTTCCGACGGGCGCTTTTGCCAAAATAAACGCCCTTTTTCAACATTGTTAATAAAAAAACAGTAACTTTGGGGGTCTTTTCCGAATTTGGTACAACTCGATAACTTTTCAAATAACTCATTTTTATTATGGCAAATAATAAGGAAGAAAAGCTGTTTGGCCTGTTTCCTCCCGTCACCACCGAGCAGTGGGAGGCAGCGATCACAACAGACCTGAAAGGAGCCGACTACGAGCGCAAACTCGTATGGAGAACGGCCGAGGGCTTCAACGTGCGCCCGTATTACCGCGCCGAGAATCTCAAGGACGTAGCCTTCCTGGGCAGCAAGTGCGGGGAATTCCCCTACGTGCGCGGCACGAAAAAGGACAACAACTGGCAGATACACCAGACTATCGGCGTGGAATGCCCCAAAGAGGCGAATGCCGAAGCCACCCGCGCGCTGACCAAAGGCGCCGAGTCGATCGGTTTCTGCATTGCCAGCAAGGAGTTCTCGGCAGCCGACCTCGACACGCTACTCAAAGGAATTTCGCTGAAGACCACCGAACTCACCTTCTGTGGCTGCGGTGTGAAAACCGTTGCGGAACTGTTCGCCGACAAACTCAAGAACTCGGACTTGAATCCCGAAGAGGTGAAGGTGAATTTCGTGATCGATCCGATCATCAACAAACTCACGCTCAAAGGCAAACTGGGATGCAAAGAAGGTGCCCCCAAAGCTTTCTCCACAATTGCCGACCTGATTAAAAAGGTTCCGCAGTACAAACGCGTCCGCTTCGTCGGCGTCAACGGCCAGCAGTTCAACAACTGCGGTTCGACGATCGTCCAGGAACTGGCCTTCACGCTGGCCGTAGGCCACGAATATGTCGTAAAACTGATGGAGCAGGGGCTCACGATCGACCAAGCGGCTCCTTCGATCCGCTTTACGATGTCGGTCAGCTCGAATTATTTCATGGAGATCGCGAAGTTCCGCGCCGCACGTATGTTGTGGGCCAACATCATGGCCCAGTACAAACCGACCCGCGGTTGCGCGAGCAAAATGAAAATCCACGCTGTAACGTCGAAATGGAACATGACCGTTTACGACCCTTACGTCAACATGCTCCGCGGTACGACCGAAGCGATGAGCGCCGCCATCGCAGGCGTGCACTCGATCGAGGTACGCCCGTTCGACGAGGCTTACGAAAAACCGACCGACTTCTCGACCCGTATCGCCCGCAACGTGCAGTTGCTGCTGAAAGAGGAATCGCACTTCAACCAGGTGTGCGACGCCGCAGGCGGATCGTATTACATCGAGAACCTGACGGCTTCGATTGCCGAACAAGCCTGGAAATTGTTCAAAGAGGTCGAAGACAGAGGCGGTTATATCGCGGCTTTCGAAGCCGGATTTATCCAGGACCAGATCGAGGCTTCCGCCGCGACCAAAGATAAAAACATCGCGACCCGCCGGGAAACCCTGCTGGGGACCAACCAATTCCCGAACTTCCTCGAAGTAGCCGGGCAAGAGGTCACTGCCGAAACGGTTACTCCGGGCGACAAAGCCAAATGCTGCTGCTCGGGCAAACCGGTCGAAGGCGGCGTGCGCCCGCTGCGTCCATACCGCGGCGCCATGGCATTCGAACAGATGCGCTTGAGCGTCGACCGCAGCGGAAAAGAGCCCAAAGCGTTCATGCTCACCTGCGGCTCGTTGGCATTTGCCCGCGCCCGCGCGCAGTTCTCCTGCAACTTCTTCGCCTGCGCCGGCATCCGCGTACAGGACAACACTTACTTCAAGAGCCTCGAAGAGGGTGTTAAAGCGGCACTCGACGCCAAAGCCGACATCGTTGTGATCTGCGCCGCAGATGACGATTATGCGACACTCGCTCCCGAAGCAGCCAAAATGATCGGCGACAAGGCAATCTTCGTGGTGGCCGGCGCACCGGCCTGCATGGCCGACCTCGAGGCACAGGGGATCAAAAACTTCATCCACGTTAAGTCGAACGTGCTGGAGACACTGAAGTATTACCTTAAAGAGCTGGGCATCTAATCCCGAAGAGTATTATGAGAGCAAAATTTTCAGATTTGACATACGAAGGCACCACGGCTAAGAGCTGCTGCAGTGCCAAAGATTGCGGGGAGGCCCAGCCCTGGGTAACCCCCGAACAGATTACCGTCAAGGGCACCTACACGGCCGAAGACCTCGAGGGAATGGAGCACCTGAACTATGCGGCAGGTATCGCACCGTTCCTGCGCGGCCCTTACAGCACGATGTACGTGATGCGTCCGTGGACGATCCGCCAGTACGCCGGCTTCTCGACCGCCGCCGAATCCAACGCATTCTACCGCCGTAACCTCGCCTCGGGCCAGAAAGGCCTGTCGGTGGCGTTCGACCTCGCTACGCACCGCGGCTACGATGCCGACCATCCGCGCGTAGTGGGCGACGTCGGCAAAGCCGGCGTATCGATCTGCTCGGTAGAGGATATGAAAGTGCTGTTCGACGGCATTCCGCTGAACAAAATGTCCGTGTCGATGACCATGAACGGCGCCGTACTGCCGGTATTGGCCTTCTACATCGTGGCCGGCCTCGAGCAGGGCTGCACGCTCGACCAGCTCAGCGGCACGATCCAGAACGACATCCTCAAGGAGTTCATGGTGCGCAACACCTACATCTACCCGCCCGAATTCTCGATGAAGATCATCGCCGACATTTTCGAATACACGTCGAAGAACATGCCCAAATTCAACTCGATCTCGATTTCGGGTTACCACATGCAGGAAGCGGGCGCCACGGCCGATATCGAGCTGGCTTACACGCTGGCCGACGGTCTGGAGTACCTGCGCACCGGTGTAAACGCCGGCATGAGCGTGGACACGTTTGCACCACGCCTGTCGTTCTTCTGGGCCATCGGCATGAACCACTTCATGGAAATCGCCAAGATGCGCGCCGCACGTCTGCTGTGGGCGAAGATCGTCAAGCAGTTCGACCCGAAGAACCCCAAATCCCTCGCACTGCGTACCCACTCGCAGACTTCGGGCTGGTCGCTCACCGAACAGGATCCGTTCAACAACGTGGGCCGTACCGCGATCGAAGCCATGGCCGCCGCACTGGGACATACCCAATCACTGCATACCAATGCCCTCGACGAGGCGATCGCGCTGCCGACCGACTTTTCGGCCCGCATCGCACGTAACACACAGATCTACATCCAGGAAGAGACCAATATCTGCCGCGAGGTCGATCCCTGGGCCGGTTCTTACTACGTGGAGAGCCTCACCAACGAGATCGTACACAAGGCATGGAACCTGATTCAGGAAGTCGAGAAACTGGGCGGTATGGCCAAAGCCATCGAAACCGGCATTCCGAAGATGCGTATCGAGGAGGCAGCCGCGCGCAAGCAGGCACGCATCGACTCGGGCATCGACACGATCGTCGGCATCAACCGCTACCGTCTGGAGAAGGAAGATCCGATCGACATCCTCGACGTGGACAATACGGCCGTACGCGAGTCGCAGATCAAACGCCTGAACGAATTGCGCGCAAACCGCGACGAAGCGAAGGTAAAAGCTGCATTGGCCGCAATCACCGAGTGCGTGAAGACCAAGAAAGGCAATCTGCTCGAACTGGCCGTCGAAGCCGCCAAAGTCCGCGCATCATTGGGCGAGATCTCCGATGCCTGCGAAGAGGTCGTAGGCCGCTACAAAGCCGTTATCCGTTCCATTTCAGGTGTATATTCTGCAGAAGTGAAAAACGACGAAAGATTTGCCGAAGCCAAGGCTTTGGCCGAGAAGTTCGCGAAAAAGGAGGGCCGCCAACCCCGTATCATGGTGGCTAAACTGGGTCAGGACGGTCACGACCGCGGCGCCAAGGTAGTTGCAACCGGTTATGCAGACATCGGATTCGACGTCGACATGGGCCCGTTGTTCCAAACTCCGGCCGAAGCGGCAAAACAGGCTGTCGAGAACGACGTACACGTAGTCGGCGTATCTTCACTGGCTGCGGGTCACAAGACACTCGTACCGCAGATCGTCGGCGAACTGAAGAAGCTGGGCCGCGAAGACATCGTAGTAATCGTAGGCGGCGTGATTCCGCACCAAGATTACGACGCACTGTACAAAGCAGGTGCAGCGGCCATCTTCGGCCCCGGCACGCCGATTGCCACGGCTGCGATCAAAATCCTGGAAATCTTGTTGGACGAGTAGTCATCCCTCCAATAACAACCGAACATTCCATCCGTTCGGCCGAAACAGCCAAGGAGCACCCTTACTGGTGCTCCTTGGCTGTTTTTATTCCTAATCCCCTATTTAGATTTAGAGAGCTTCGTTTCCGCCTCCGCAGCGATAATCCGCCGAATTACAGTTCATGTATTGCGCTTCAATTTAGACTTTGCATTTGCAGATAATGAATTTATCGCTATCTTTGTTCGCTCAACGGTCGTAACCGTCTATGCCCGGATGGCGGAATCGGTAGACGCGTTGGTCTCAAACACCAATGGAGCAATCCGTGCCGGTTCGATCCCGGCTCCGGGTACTTTTTAAAACCTCAATGATTTGGTTTGCAAATCATTGAGGTTTTTATTTTGGGCAAAATTTGGGCGCTTTTTATTTGACATTTAAAACTATAAAAGATTTTTCTACTAACAATCCTGATTATTAGTTTTACTAATCATTGAGGCAAACAAAAGAAGCAACTTATAAACGAGTTACACCTGCATGACTTAATCTAAGTCAATGCAGATAATAATGATTTCGAATATATTTTATTTGTCTGATCAGAGCCAACGACCACTACTTTTCTCATCCATTTTTCTCCTGCATTCCACGCTTTTTGATTATTCTGGAAGAAACCCATATATAAATCCAACAGCCCGAACTTGAAATAGACATGTGCAGTATCATAAATAAACATCGTTTTTAAACGCAAATTCAAAGCCAGCCATCTGGAATCTCTCCACTTTTGAATAATATTTTTTGAAATTCCATTTTGTTGGTTTTTATATCTTAAATAAAACTATTATTCGATTTGTTATACTATTTTTGTGAACTTTTTAATAAAATGGTTAAAGTTGATTTTGGCATATCAAAATTTGCTATTGTAGGCATGGCCGGATATATAGCTCCGCGCCATCTCGATGCCATAAAGAATTCGGAGTGTGATCTGGTCGCGGCTCATGACGTAGCAGATAGCGTGGGAATTATGGACAGATATTTCCCTCATGCGGATTTTACCACCGATGCGGATAAATTCGCAGGTATACTCAAGCATGGGAACATCGATTACCTGACTGTATGTACTCCGAACTATCTTCATTGCCGACATTCCATTCTCGGACTGCGGAACGGAATGAACGTGATATGCGAAAAGCCGTTAGGCCTGCGTTCTGCGGATCTCGACACCATGGCTAGCATGGAGCGTACATCCAACCGCCGCATATATCCCATATTGCAGTTACGCTTACATCCCGAAATCCAGAGACTCAGACAATATGTGGACAGCACACCTGCAGATTTTACACATGATGTGGAATTAACCTATATAACGCCGCGAGGAAAATGGTATGCGGCGTCATGGAAAGGCGATGTCGCAAAAAGCGGTGGGGTCGTGTTCAACATCGGCATCCATTTTTTGGATATTCTGATTTGGATATTCGGCGATTTTCTGAATGCTGCCGTACATCATTCAGCAGCAGACTCCGTCTCAGGCGTAATAGAATTGCAAAAGGCACGAGTGAAATTCTTTCTGAGTGTCAATCCGGCGCACGCCTCATTGAAAAGCGTTGACGGGAAGATGACACCATGCAGATGTCTGACGATAAACGGTGTGGGCTTCAATTTTACCGACGGGTTTACGGACCTGCACACTTTGAGCTATCGGAGGATTCTCGAAGGCAAAGGCTTTTCAATTGAAGACGCGAGACCGTCAATATCGGCAGCCGAAAAAATATGCCACACACCTCTGTCGAAAGTACTGAATGACTGTCATCCGTTAATCAAGTAAGGAATCGCAAAATCTGTGTGCAATGATAAAAATGGTTGATTTGCATAAACAGGACGGGTGTATCCGCAATGACATCGATAAAGCCATAGCAGACGCGGTAGATGAATGTGCTTTTATCAAAGGGACTGAAGTCGGGACGTTCGAGGCGGAATTGGCCCACTATGTGAATGCGAAATATTGTATCAGTTGCGGCAATGGCACGGATGCGATTACATTGGCTTTAATGGCTGTCGGGCTACGGCCGGGTGACGAAGTGATTGTTCCCGCATTCTCGTTTGTGGCTGCGGCGGAAGCCGTGGCGCTGCTTGGCGGCAAGCCCGTGTTTGCAGATATAGATCCGCGTACTTTCAACATTGACTGCGAGAGTGTAGAGAGAGTCGTATCGAAACGGACAAAGGCCATCATCCCGGTTCATTTGTTCGGTCAGCCGTGCAATATGACCGGTTTAATGAAAATTGCATCGAACACGGGAATCGTATTGATCGAAGACAATGCCCAGTCGTTGGGTGCAAAATGTATCTTCCCGGATGGTTCAAAGCAATTTGCGGGCACAGTCGGAACAATAGGCTGCACTTCTTTTTTCCCGAGTAAAATTCTTGGTTGTTATGGCGACGGCGGTGCCGTGTTTACCGACAGCCGGGAGCTTGCCGAAAAGATCAAAGCTCTTGCAAGCCATGGACAGAGCATAAAATATCGTCATGAGTATATCGGTCTGAATTCCCGTCTCGACACTGTACAGGCGGCTGTTCTGCGCGTGAAATTGCCTCATGTCGACAAATGGATTTTCCATCGACGCCGGGCGGCAGCTAACTATAACGATATGCTCAGTGATTTGGAAATGATAGGTCTGCCGCATGAAGACAGCGTGGGAATACACGTATATCACCAATATACGCTGACCGTACCTGAAGATGACCGCGACAAGCTCAGGCGCAGACTGCTGGAAAACGGTATAGAATCGATGGTGTATTATTCGGAAGCGTTGCACACCCAGCCGGCATACAGCGGCGTATGCTCGTACGACAAAGAGATGCTGAATGCCGTAAGACTTCCGGCTTCCGTGCTCTCTCTGCCCATATACGGTAACATTTCGGACATAGATCAGGAAGTAATTGTTGACACCATAAGGAAATTTTACAAACATAACTGACGTATATGCATGACGTGTTTATACATCCGACAGCGATGATTGACGAAGGCGCCAAGATAGGAGCCAAGTGCACGATATGGCACTTCTCACATATCATGAGCGGTGCCAGCCTCGGCGATTCATGCAACATCGGCCAGAACGTGATGGTCGCCCCAAGGGTAATCATAGGCAACAATGTCAAGATACAGAACAATGTGTCGGTATACGAAGGAGTCGTATGCGAAGACGATGTTTTTCTGGGACCATCGTGCGTCTTCACCAACGTAAGGAATCCGAGGAGTGCAATATCACGGCGAGGAAAGTATGAACGCACGATTGTCCGCAAAGGAGTCACGATTGGTGCAAACGCTACTATCGTGTGTGGTGTCGAAATCGGCAAGTACGCCTTCATAGGGGCCGGGGCTGTTGTGACACGCAATGTAGCCGATTACGCGCTGGTCGTCGGTGTGCCGGGACGACAGATAGGATGGATGAGTAGACACGGATACAGGCTCAAATTCGATGACGACGGCAATGCCGTATGTCCCGAATCAGGAATCAGATATGTGAAGCGCGGTAATATGGTTCTTGAATATGAATGACAGATTTGCAATATACGAGAATCTTAAGACGCGACGAACTTCTGTTGCCGTCATCGGTCTAGGTTATGTGGGGCGGCCTGTTGCCGAAGCTTTCGCCCGCCATTTCGATGTCGTGGCCTATGATATTTCGCAAGAGCGTATCAATCATATAAAAAGCTCCTCTCCCGTCAAACATGATACAGTGCATTTCACAAGCGACGCCAACGACCTTGACAAAGCATCGCTATATATCATAACCGTCGGTACTCCGGTCGACGAACTCAAACGTCCCGACTTATCACAGTTGATATCAGTAACCAAAACTGTCGCAGGACATCTGCACCATGGCGACTACGTGGTGTATGAATCGACAGTGTATCCTGGATGCACGGATTCGATCTGTATACCGTTACTGGAGGAACTATCCGGCATTAAGTGCGGGGCCGATTTCAAGGTCGGATATTCTCCCGAGCGGATAAATCCCGTTGACACGGAACACACTTTCCGGAATACGGTGAAGATAGTGTCTGGAGTCGACCACGACACATCGACTATGCTTCAAAAGATATATCGGCATGTGATTCAAGCTGATGTGGTCTGTGCGTCAGGCATCAGAGTCGCCGAGGCCTCAAAAATCGTTGAAAATACGCAACGCTGCGTCAACATTGCACTGATGAATGAGATGTCGCGTTTGTTTTCGCAAATGGATATAAACTTCAGCGAAGTGTTGGACATGGCATCAACAAAATGGAATTTCGTCGATTATCGTCCCGGGCTGGTAGGCGGACATTGTATTCCGGTAGATCCGTATTATCTTATCGCAGAATCAGCAAGGTTAGGGCTGGATGCACCCTTGACGAAATCGAGTTGTTCGGTCAATGACGGAATGGCGGATTACATTGTCCGATCACTGCTTTCCATATTAAACAGCCGAACATCATGTGCGCCGCACAAGGTGCTTATCATGGGATTCACTTATAAGGCTAATTCCGACGACATTCGTAATCCGGCTGTCGCAGAGATGTATGCAATCTTTACGGCCGCAGGACTTTCGGTCGATATCATCGATCCACATGCCGATGTCGCATCCGTAAAGGGAACCTTCGGGATAGAGTTGTCGGCAGTTCCCAGTCCTCTATATGATTTGATTATCGTCACGATAGGACATGACGAATACCTCGAACTCGATGAAGATTATTTCATCGGAATTGCAAGGCGCGACGCAATATTGGCGGATATAAAGGGAATTTACCGGAACAGAATCTCAAAAATAGGATATTGGACGCTATAAGACGACGATTAGCGTTATGTACGGCACTGCAAAATATCAATTGCCTGCGGGCGGCAAAAGCCGTACATCCGAATCAATTTGGTTGGGATTGGCCCGTATGCTGTCGTTGGGAATGTCATTTGTGCTGGCGGCAATACTGAGCCGTTACATGACGGTTGACGGGTATGGAACATATCGTCAGGTTCTGTACGTATACACGACTCTGTTGACGTTTTTTGCTTTCGGGCTACCCCAGTGCTATTCGTATTTTCTTTCTGTCCGTCCTGTCAATGAAGGACGATCTATAATCAAAAAACTTAACTCGCTATTTATATTTATCGGCGCGTTATTTTCACTCCTGTTGTTTTTCGGGTCCGACCTGATTGCTGATATACTTAAAAACCGGCAACTGGCTGAATCCCTCAGATGGTTTGCTCCTACTCCGATGCTTATGATGCCCATTATCGGGATAGAGGGAATCCTCGTTGTTTACAAACAAGCTCACCTGGTTTTCATTTACGTATTGCTGAGTAAAATTTTCACCATATCCTGCGTATTGGCGGCAGTATATGTTTCAGGAGCATCTGCCGTCAATGCAATCATAGGACTGGTGTTAGCATACGCAATGACAAGCTTTGTTGGATTCAGACTGATGTACCGGCCATTCAAGGATATTGCAGTATTGCAAAGCTGCATCAGCATTAAAGATATTTTTTCGTATTCGATCCCCGTCTTCAATGCAAGTGTCTATGGGTTTATCATAGGGTCTGCAAGCCAGTTTTTTGTAAGCCGCTATTTTGGAGTGGCAGAGTTCGCGCAATTTGCCAATGGCTTTATGGAACTGCCTTTTGCCGGAGTGATTATCGCCGTGATAGCTTCGGTGATGCTACCGGAGTTTTCCAGGATGTATGCTGCCGGAACGGCGAAAGAAGAGTATATTTTACTATGGAACCGGACGGTATTTCAATCGGCATCGCTCATCTATCCCATCTCGATATTCTGTTTCATTTTCGCCGAAGATATTATTACCTGTCTGTATGGACCTAAATATGGTATTGCATCGGATTTATTCCGGATAATCACCATCATCAATATCGCTCGTATATTGCCGTACAGGCCTATCATGTTTGCACTTGGAAAGGGCAAATTGTTTGCCGATATTCATTTGTTCACTGCGGTTCTCGTTGTCGGTCTCGACATTGCCTGTGTCAATTTCTTTCCGTCTGTAACAGGCATTGCATTGATATCGACAGGAACAACCTTGTTATGTCTATACCTGTTGATGATGTCGGTGTCTAAAATGTTAGGCACCAATGTCGGCTCCCTCATGCCTTGGCGTAAATTGGGGATATTACTTGTGTGCTCGTTATGCTCAGGACTAGCATCCAAAACGGCAACGACAATTTTCGGCACGGCGACGCATGGGATGTCTTTAGGGTTGGGAGGTATCGTATTCATCCTTGGATATGGCTGCCTGTCCTATCTTGCAGGCATCAGGTATTCGCATTTCATCACGCAAATACTATCAATCTTGAAACTAAAATAAATGCTGATTATATGAATCATACTCATCTTGTATTGGTTGTTTTTAATAACTCGCCGCTATTTATCAACAATATCATCAATATACTAATATTCAGCGAATAACACATTACAGGTGACATTTTTTAATTAAATCTTAAACAGCTTCTAAAAAATATATGAAAAAAGGCGTTTTTATTTATGGTTTAACAGATGTAAAATCAATCTCAAAACCAACAGGTGTAGACAAGAAAGTACTGGCACAAATCCATGCGATTAATGCCGCAGGACTGAATTGTAAACATTTTTACACCAAAAGAGAATCATGGGTTTCCCCTACATTAAATAAGAAAGCTCCTTGGTGTAATTTTCCATCTTTTAGATGTTTTTCAAGAGTTCAAAAATTTTTTTTTAAAAACATCAAACGTGTTTTTTTTCGTCTTCCTTTTGGATATTCATTGGACGATCCTTTATCTCGATATCATAAAATGTTCGATGGCAATGATTTTTTCTACATTCGAAGGATGGGGATGTCTTTAAATCAACTACTTGTCATCCGAAAAATCAGGAAGCGGAATCCAAAAGCCAAAATTCTTTATGAAATCCCCACCTATCCATACAAAAAAGAATTAAAAAAACGATGGATAGATTATCCACTCTGGTGGAAAGAACGAACATATATGCCAATACTACATCGATATGTTGATCGGATAGTAACGATAAGCAAAGATGAAAGACTATTCGGAATGCCTACAATACCAATAATCAATGGGATCAATCTTGATACGATCCATCCTATAAAACCCGTACCCGAAGATGGCGCCATTCATATTGTAGCAGTAGCCATGTTTTGTTGGTGGCACGGTTATGACCGCCTTATACGGGGATTAGGGGAATATTATGCATCAGGAGGAGAACGCCCGATAGTACTTCATCTAATAGGAGGCGGACCTTTTACAACAGAGTTCACTATTTTAGCCAAACGTTATGGAGTATCAGACAAAGTAATCATACATGGCTATAAAACCGGAGCTGAACTTGATGAGATATATGATCTTTGTCACCTGGGAGTCATCTCTTTAGCAACAGAAGACAAAGATATTTATATCCACTCAACACTCAAAAGCCGAGAATACTTGGCAAAAGGACTTCCAACGATAGCAACCGGAACGACAGATGTATTTATTGGGACAGACTACCCGTACAACCTTGAACTGCCAACAGATACAAACAGTGTAAACATACAGTCCGTCATATCTTTTTATGACTCTATTTATTGTACAAAAACTCGTCAACAAGTAATTGCCGAAATCCGAGCTTTTGCTGAGCGCCACATCGATATGAATATAACAATGGAACCAGTTATACGTTATCTATCCTCCTAAATTAAAAACTTAGATTCAAATACAAAGGATTCAAAGTTTCATCGACAAGGCAGCCTCATCAAAACAATATTTTTAATAATTAAATAGCGGAGATGCATGATGAAATGTCAAATTTCCCATTCAAAAAGTCTTTGTGGAGAATGACAACAAAGATTTGCTGTATGGGAACGTGAAATTTTAAACAATGCAGATCTTGTCACAACAGTATCAAAATCTTAATACTTGATGATTTCCAGTCTCATTACTCATTAAGTAATCATGATCGCTTTCTTGAGATTAGAAATAATTCTTGTTAAATTCAAGGGTTTGTACTTTGACGATTTTAGCTGTTTCAATCCCGGCTACGGGTACGTTTTTGTCTTGTTTTCATGAGCTCACTACGACCGCAAATCCGTAGGTTCGTCGACCCAAGTGTTTTTCAAAAATCTTTCCACCAACTGTCCCGCACCTTGCTGACTCACTTGAATCGCCCATCAGTCGAAATATCCATCCGCATACAAACCTGAAATTCCTATTCCTCTGGTATTCTCCGTTGCGTACAACGAATAGAATTGGTTGGTTGGATGCGAATAGACGGTCGTTCCGTTGGCATTGGTAATCTGGTAGCCGGGCGGACAAACATTGGTACTCGAAGTCGTGGTCTCTGCCGGCCAGCCAACCGCTCCCACCGGCGAATACAAGGTCGTTGGGGTCGTCCATCGCTTGAAAAATCCGGCATGCGAAGGATAGCTCACAAACGAACCATCATGGATCCTACATTGTAGACGCTCCTTTGGGAGAAACAGCTATTACTCTTGTAAAATCGAATATTCCCGTGATTTATTGATCCGATTTGTCGGTGTAACGATTCCGGATCTGGAGCGGAGTGGCATTGAAATACTGCTTGCAATAGGCATTCAGGTGCGATTGATCGGTAAAACCGAATTCGGCTGCAATAGCCTTGATCGGCACCGTTTTATCTAAAAGGCGGTTCTTGATTTTAGCACTCTTTTGCTGCAGCATCCACCGGTAAGGCGGTACATCGAAGTGTTTGGTGAACAGTTTTTTGAAATTGGGGAGACTATAACCGCAAAGGTTGGCCAGTTCCTGTACCGTCTTGGCATGCTCATAGTTTCTCCGGACCAGGGTATCAAAAGCGAGGTCCTTATATAAAACCGGATAGAAGAACCGTGCCAATTCTTCTGCGGGATAAAACAACCTGTATATAACTGAAATTTCAATGGCTTTCGCATCATACAGGTGGTTACAGCACGCCCCCTGTTCCAGGTAATACATGACCGATTCCGCAAAACGACGCATGGCCGGTTTCATTTCCAACGTATTGAACTGATACTTTACAGACCGGATGCTCTTCCATACGTTCTCGGCTTGTATATCGTCGCATACATGATAATGGGTCGTGAAATTGATCACGAACAGTTTGACCTGGGTCAGCGCCATGACACGATACTCCCGGTTATAGCCGAGTAAAACCATTTCATCCTGCTTACCTATGTCAGTACCTTCCGCATGGACGATTTCGATCTCTCCGCCGATGATGAACAATAAATGTCCGGACTCAGAGTCAAAATCGATTTGCGCACCGGGCTGGAATACCTGGACCCAAAAGCGGCGGCGATTGCTTTGGCAACCGGCACGGCAAGTCTCACAGGCAGGCCTGATCGTTGTGTTTATTTCAGTCATAAACGTCCTGTGGCGGCATTAACGGTGATTTCAAATATAATCCGAAAGTTCGGTCAAAGAATATGCCAAGCATGAAAGATTAAAACGCTACGCCGCATTCCTGCAAAACTATTATATAAAATTTATAAAACCCGGCATACCCTTTCCCAAAACAGTTTGCAAATCCGAAATAATTAGCCGACGACCAGAAATCCACAAACCTGCAGGAAGAATACATGGTCAACCGGAAGGGACTTAAAGCGCTGGGATACGACTCTCCCGAGGAGATCATAGGCAAGACCCTGCGGATCGAACACGAAGCGGTCGGCTACATCCCGCAGGGAGTCGTCTGCGGCGTGACCAACGACTTCAACTACACCAGCATGCGCGAGGAATCGATCCCTATGATCATCATGCAACGTCCGCTGTTCCTGCACAACATCATGGTCCGGCTCAACCCCGACCAACCCAGGGCCCTGGAGACCTTCAACAACGTCTGGAAAGAGATTTTCCCCGATTACCCGGCCCGCTATGCGTTCATCGGCGACGTGTACGGCCAGATATTCCGCAACGAGCTGAACGCAGGGAAACTGGTCCGCATTTTCTCTTTGCTGTGCCTGCTGATCGCCAACCTCGGCCTGATTATCTACATGGCCTTCATCATCAAGCTCCGGACCAAGGAGATCGGCATCCGCAAAGTGAACGGCGCCCGATCGGGCGAAATCATCCTGAGGCTGAACCGCAGCTTTATATGGCTGATCGTATCGGCGTTCGCGGTCGCCACTCCGGCCGCCTATATCATCCTGCAACGATGGCTCCGGAATTTCGCTTACAAAACGAGCCTCGACTGGTGGATTTTCGCCGGTGCCGGGATAACCGTCCTGCTCCTGTCCGGGATCGCCGTCTCGTGGCAAAGCTGGCACGCGGCAACCGCCAATCCGGCGAACGCGATCCTGCAAGAATAAACCCGGGTGGATCGGTCAACGGCCCGCAGCATCCTGGCGGCAATACCGACTCGCCATACGATATCCGGGACATTCTCAAAGTCGTTTTACGGACTTCCCCTCTATAATCTGCGCCGGGAGTTTGATCTGCTGGGGTACCGATTGCTTATCGCTCAACCGTTCCATCAGGATCTTCACCGCGAGCTGGCTGATCTCTTTGGTCGGCTGCGAGATACGGGTGACGGCCGGATGCAGGAA
The DNA here is from genome assembly GCF_025144995.1 of Alistipes indistinctus YIT 12060. NCBI lineage: Bacteria > Pseudomonadati > Bacteroidota > Bacteroidia > Bacteroidales > Rikenellaceae > Alistipes > Alistipes indistinctus. The sequence continues at coordinate 1,661,761 of NZ_CP102250.1, forward strand.
ATCCAGAAATAGGTTGTTGTCGAACGACAGGATCGAAACATCGTCCGGGATTCGCAGCGAAGATTCCCCGATCGCCCGGATCGCCCCGAGCATAATGGTATTGCTCAGCGCGAAGATCGCGGTGGGCCGGGCGGGGCTCCCGATAGCCAGCTTGGTCTCCAGATATCCGTTGGTAATGGAGTAGTCGTTGCCGGCGATACGGCTCCGGGTGTCGAAACCCGACTCCCTCAAAGCATCGATATATCCTTTGACCCGCTCTTTCGAGGGCATCGAATGGGGAACGCCGCGGATGCAAAGAATCTCTTTGTGGCCGTTTTCGATCAGCAGTTTGACCCCATCCAGGGCTCCCCGGTAATTATCCGTGCAGATATAAGAAAGCGAAGTATCCTCAAAATAGCGGTCGATCAGGACGATGGGGGTTTGTTCGTCGATCTTTTCGAGGCTCTCCGGCCTCTCGCCGCACGGAACGAGTATAATGCCGTCGATGCTGCGGGTCAGCAGCGTATTGATACACTCGCTTTCGTTACCTTCATCCTCAAGCGTATCGAGCAATATCACGGTGTAGCCGTACCGCTTGGCTTCAAAGACGATTTCACTGGCGATCGTAGCGAAATAAGGGTTGTCGATACTGGGGATCAGCAGCCCGATCGTGTAGGTTTTATTGGTGCGCAAACTTTGCGCAAGAATACTCGGCTTGTAATCGATGCGTTTGGCTTCGTCCATTACCCGCTTGACGGTTTTCGCGCTGATGCGATATTGTTCGTGCTTGCCGTTCAACACCCTCGAAACAGTCGAAATCGAAACTCCAGTGCGTCTGGCAATACTTTTCAGGTTATTCTCTGGACTCATAGCCGGATAAAATTTTACCGAAGATAAGAGAATTATTTGGAATTATAAATATTTTTCTTTACCCTTGTGAAGAAGCACAATCGTTTGAGCAAATAAACAGACCTATTTTAGCGCAACAAATTGCGCACGAGCTGGCGATTCATTCACAAAAAAGCGGAAACGAATAATTACGGGCAGGATGAAAAGCGAAAACAAACATATAGTCGTGGTCGGAAGCATTAACACCGACATGACCGTGAAATCCGGCAAACTGCCGCGTCCGGGCGAAACGGTGCTCGGCGGCGTATTTTTCAAAAATCAGGGGGGCAAGGGCGCAAACCAGGCGGTAGCCGCCGCACGGCTGGGCGCCTCCGTGAGGATGATCGCCAAAGTGGGGAAAGACGCTTTCGGAGAGGAATCCGTCGCTTCGCTGGCCCGCGAGGGAGTCGATACCGCCGGTATCCTGACCGATGCGGAGCACCCCTCGGGCATCGCGATGATTTTGGTAGACGACCGCGGGGAAAATATGATTTCGGTGGCTTCGGGAGCCAACCTCGCGCTGACGCCCGAAGAACTCGGCGCGGTCGAAGAGATCATCCGTTCGGCGGGCATCGTCCTCATGCAACTCGAAATTCCGATGCCGGTGATCGAATACGTCGCCCGGATGGCGAAACAGCACGGCGCGACGGTAATCCTCAACCCTGCCCCGGCTCCGAAACAGCAACTCCCGCCCGAACTGCTGGCCCATGTGGACATCCTCATTCCGAACCAGACGGAAGCCGAACTGATCTCGGGCACCGCCGTGAACGATTACGAAAGTGCGGCGGCGGCGGCCGGGAAAATCGGGCAAATGGGGGTCCGGACCGTAATCATCACCATGGGTGCCCACGGCGTGTTCGTTTACGACAGCGAGAGCGGAAATTCGGAAATAATCGTTGCGAAACGGGTCAAGGCGACCGACACCACAGCGGCCGGGGACTGCTTTTGCGGAGCGCTGTCCGTAGCGCTCAACGAGGGCCGGCCGTTGAATGAGGCACTGGACTTCGCCAACCGTGCAGCGGCGATTTCCGTCACGCGCCGGGGAGCGCAACCGTCACTGCCTTACCTGCACGAAATGTCAACGCGATAAAACATTAACCTAAAATAACAGAACCTTGATGAAACGTTTACTTGTTTTTGTACCGCTGCTGGCGGTTTTCCTGTCGTCCTGTAACCATTCCGGCAATTCCTCGCGGCTGCCCGAGAGTGTAACTATGTCGAAAGAGGTGCTTCTCGATAAAATCAAGGGAGGCTGGGCCGGCCAAACCATCGGATGTTCCTACGGAGGGCCCACCGAATTCGACTTCAAGGGCGGCATGATTACGAATTACACCCCGATCCCGTGGCCGGACGGTTATATCAAATGGTGGTACGAAACTTCCCCGAGTCTGTACGACGATGTGTATATGGACCTGACGTTCGTGGAGGTATTCGACCGTCTCGGCCTCGATGCCCCGGTGGATTCCATCGCGATGGCTTTCGCAACGGCCGAATACCGCCTGTGGCACGCAAACCAGGCGGCCCGCTATAACATCCTGAACGGGATTATGCCCCCCGAGTCGGGACACTGGCTCAACAACCCCCATGCAGACGACCTCGACTTCCAGATCGAAGCCGATTTCGCAGGACTGATGAATCCAGGAATGCCCAACAGCGCATCCGAAATTTCGGATAAGGTAGGACATATCATGTGCTACGGCGACGGTTGGTACGGCGGGGTTTATGTCGGGGCGATGTATGCGCTGGCTTTTGTCTCGGACGATATGGAGTTCGTGGTGACCGAGGCGCTGAAAACGATTCCCAAGGAGAGCAAATTCTACCAATGCATCAACGACGTGATCGGCTGGCACAAGCAATACCCCGACGACTGGCAGCAGACCTGGTTCGAAGCCACCCGGAAGTGGAACGAGGACGTGGGCTGTCCCAGCGGCGTATTCGGCTCTTTCAACATCGACGCCGTCATCAACAGCGCCTATATCGTAATCGGACTGCTGTACGGGGAAAAAGACTTCTTCAAAACGATGGATATCGCCACCCGCTGCGGCCAGGACTCGGACTGCAACCCGGCATCTGCGGCGGGCGTCCTGGGCACGATGATCGGATACAGCAACATCCCCGAATACTGGATGAAAAACCTGCGCGAGGTGGAAGATATGGATTTCGCCTTCACGCATACCTCCCTGAATAAAGTCTACAACACCGGCTTCCGCCACGCGCTGGAGATGATTCAGCGGAACGGGGGCACGGTTTCAGGCGACGAAGTGACCATCAAATGCCAGAATCCCGTCCCGGTACGCCTCGAACAATCTTTCGAAGGACATTATCCGGTAGAGGCCCGGGAGATGAATATACCGATGACGAAGTTGGACACGATCGAATTCGAAGGCACCGGTGCCGTGTTCCGCGGGAAATTGCAGTGCGAGGACCAGAATTACGTAGCCGAAGTGGATTTCTATCTCGACGGGCAGTTCGTCGAGCAGGCCAAGCTGCCGGTTGCATTCCATGACCGCCGCCAGGAGATCTGCTACAAGTACCAACTCCCGAAAGGCAAACATAAGGCGACGCTCAAATGGAAAAATCCCAGGCCGGATGCGACTTTCGATTTCACCTACCTTTTGGTCTATTCGGATGCCCCGCGCGTAGATGACCACGCCCGCCTGCAGGCGGAGAGCATGAACAAGCAACCCGTAAAATAGTAAAGCCAGACTGTACAGCCATTTCGGGAAGCGTTCCGGGAGATGCCAGCAAGACCTGGTCATGCACGCTGTAGCATCCGTCTCATGCAAACCGAACCGAACTTTCCGGGCTGCCAGATAAACGTCGCGTACCATGAAAAACAGCATCAGAACGGCAGTCATCATCTGTTTCGCGTTTCTGGGAGCCCTGCCCCTGCGGGGGCAGGAGCTTTCCCTGGAAATCCCGCTGTGGGCGACCCCGCCCACGGAGAACAACGGGCTGACGGGCCCCGAAACGAAGGTAGGATCGAAAGGGTTCACGGCAAATGTTAGTTATCCGGTACTGAAGGTCTACCGGGCAGATGCGGCCCGGAACACCGGGACAGCCGTATTGATCGCACCCGGCGGCGGATACGGTGCGCTCGCGATGCGGCAGGAGGGCGACCCGTTCGCCGCGTGGCTGGCCGGACAGGGCATCACCGGCGTGGTGCTGAAATACCGCATGCCCAACGGACACCACCGCATCCCGCTCGAAGATGCCAAACAGGGCATGAGGCTGATCCGGGAACACGCCCGGGAGTGGCAAATCGATACCGCCCGAATCGGCGTGATGGGTTTTTCGGCCGGCGGACACCTCGCCGCAACGCTGCTGACCCGCTATGAAGCGACCTCTCGCCCGGCTTTCGGCATCCTGTTCTATCCGGTCATATCGTTCGACGACCGGTGGGCCCACCGGGGATCAGTCCAAAACCTGCTGGGAGCCGACTCGACCGAAACAATGAAAACCTACTATTCAAACGAATTGCAAGTCACGCCGCAAACCCCGCCGACCCTGCTCCTGCTGTCGAATAACGACGGAACCGTAAAACCCCGGAACTCCATCATGTTTTATGAAGCCCTGCGGGAAAACCGGGTGCTTACCGCCCTGTATATCTTTCCTTCCGGCGGTCACGGTTGGGGCTTTCGGGATACTTTCGCCTACCACGAAATCATGAAGACACTGATACTGCAATGGATCGCCGAATTATGGCCCGAACAGGCCAGTGCGCCAAAATAAACCCGCTGCGGGTTCGCCCCATAGCGGACTCCGCCGCCGATACGCAGTCCCTTTCGGCGATGCATTGCGACATACCGTCACAGCCTCCCCGGACGAAATGAGAACTTTTCAAATCATTCACTTAAACAGAAAAGCTTGATGAAACGTTTACTTTTCCTCGTACCGTTACTGACGATTTATTTATCGTCCTGCCACCGTTCCGGTGGCAACGCTCAACTACCCGCAAATGTAACCCTGTCGAAAGAGGTGCTGCTCGACAAGATCAAGGGCGGCTGGGCCGGTCAGGCTATCGGTTGTACTTACGGAGGGCCGACCGAATTCAAGTACACGGGAAGCCTGATCCCGGAGTATGTACAAATCGACTGGAACGATACCATAATGAAATTGTGGTACGAAAAAGCCCCCTGGCTATATGACGACGTATACATGGATGCCACCTTCGTGAAGGTTTTCGACAGCCTGGGACTGGATGCCCCGGTGGACGCCTTCGCAGATGCCTTCGCGCATGCAGGATATTCGCTGTGGCATGCCAACCAGGCAGCCCGCTACAACCTGCTCAACGGCATCAAGGCGCCTGAATCGGGCCACTGGAAGAATAATTTCCATGCAAACGACATCGACTTTCAGATCGAAGCCGACTTCGCCGGGCTGATGGCCCCGGGCATGGTCAATTCGGCAGTCGGCGTGTGCGATAAGATCGGACACATCATGAACTACGGGGACGGCTATTACGGAGGCGTCTACGTCGCCGCCATGTATGCGCTGGCCTTCGTTTCGGACGATGTAGAATTCGTCGTGAACGAAGCCTTGAAAACCATCCCGGCAGAAAGCGAATTCCACAAGTGCATCTCCGATGTGCTCCGTTTCCACAAACAGTATCCCGACGATTGGAAACAGACCTGGTTCGAAATCGAGAAAAAATGGGAGGAACATCACTTCTGTTCCGCATTCGATGCCTATAACATCGAGGCGAAAATCAACTCCGCTTACATCGTGATCGGGCTGCTCTACGGACAGGGCGATTTCACCCGGACAATGGATATCTCGATGCGTTGCGGACAGGATTCGGACTGCAATCCGGCCAGCGCCGCAGGTATCCTGGGTACGATGTTCGGATACAGCAAAATCCCGCAGCAATATCTCTCGGCACTGCAGCCGGTGGAGCGACTCGACCTAAGCCATACCGACGCCTCGCTCGCAGACCTCTACGAGATGAGTTACCGCCAGGCCCAGGGAATGATCGAGCGGAATGGCGGCAGTGTAACGGGGGACAGTGTGACGATCGCGGTTCAGCAGCCGGTCGCCGCACCGCTGGAGGTCAGTTTCCCCGGTTTCTATCCGACCAAAATAATCGGTTGGAGAAAGATTCAGGAACAGAAAATCGAGAATCTCGCCTTTACCGGCAAGGGTATCCTCATCAACGGACATGTGAGCGGCCCGGGCGATTATGTCGCCGAAGTAGAATTGATCATCGACGGCCAGGTGGCCGAACGGGCGAAACTTCCGGTCGGATACCTGGAGCGCCGCAACGAACTAGCCTACACGTTCGACATTCCGAACGGGGAGCACACGGCGACCCTCAAATGGCTCAATCCGCAGAAGGATGCCAAGATGACCATCGGCAGCATCATTATCTACGGGGACGCCCCGCAAAAAAAATAAGCTCCCGGAATAGATCCGTAAAATTGCAAATGTGCGCCCCTTTCGCATGTCCGGCGGGGGACAAAAAGGAAAAACCAACTTATAAATACAGCTATGTACATCGTTCAGAGTTATCCGCTGGCCATCCTCTTCTGTTTTATCACGATGCTCTGTTGGGGATCGTGGGGCAATACACAAAAACTTGCAGGCAAGACATGGCGCTACGAGCTATTCTATTGGGATTATGTAATCGGCATCCTGCTCTTCTCACTGGTGTGGGCATTGACTGTCGGCAGTTGCGGTACAGAAGGGCGGAAGTTTCTGCCCGATCTGGCGCAGGCCAGCTGGGGCAATATCGGCAGTGCTTTTGTGGGAGGCGTCGTCTTCAATGCGGCGAATATCCTGCTTTCGGCCGCGATTGCCGTCGCAGGTATGGCCGTGGCCTTCCCGGTGGGAATCGGCCTTGCGCTCGTGCTGGGCGTACTGATCAACTACATCGGGTCGGCCAAAGGCGATCCGGTACTGCTGTTCGGAGGCGTAGCCCTGGTGATCGTGGCCATCGTACTCAACGGCATCGCTTACAAAATGATTTCCCGGGGCAACCGTTCGGCGGCATCGTCGCGGGGAATCGTCCTCGCATTGCTGGCCGGATTGCTGATGTCGTTCTTCTACCGCTTTGTAGCCGCCTCGATGGACCTGGACAATTTTGTAACTCCGGCCGCCGGTAAAATGACGCCTTATTCGGCAATGGTTGTTTTTGCAGTCGGAATCTTCCTCAGCACGTTCATTTTCAACAGTATCGCCATGAAACGTCCTGTAAGCGGAACTCCGGTTTCGATATCGGCTTACTTCAAAGGCGGATTCCCGATCCATCTGGTCGGGGTGCTGGGCGGAGTGATCTGGGGATTGGGCAACGCACTCAACCTGATTGCAGCCGGCAAAGCGGGTGCCGCCATCTCCTACGGTCTGGGGCAGGGTGCTACGTTGGTGGCGGCGCTATGGGGCGTTTTTGTCTGGAAGGAGTTCCGTGGCGGCGGCCGCAGAGTGGACTGGCTCCTGGGATGGATGTTCGCGCTCTTTGTCGCAGGCATCGGGTTGATTATCGCTGCAGGCAATTAACACGTACGACGGACGCCAAAATAATTACAGCCTCGAAATCCAAACGAATTGCGTACAATGACTAAAGATTCAAAATCCAAAACCGAAAATAGGACCATCCCTGTAAACGACAACATGGACCGCCGGACATTCCTCAAACGTTCGGCTTTGGCCGGAATGGCAGGCTTAGCGGCTTCTGTCGCGCCTGTGAATATTCTCGCAAATACAAACATGCCCGAAAAACAGGAGCAATTCCCCGATCTTAAATTCAATTCGAACGGAAAATTCAAAATACTGCAATTGACCGATACGCACTATGTATCGGGCGATCCGAGATCCGAACGGGCACTGAAAAACGTGGCGGAAATGCTCGATACCGAGCGGCCCGATTTAGTCATCCATACAGGAGACGTCATATTCGGCAAACCGGCGGAAGCCTCCCTGCGTGAAATACTGAGTCTGATTGCCGACCGGAAAATCCCGTTCGCCGTCACGCTGGGGAATCACGATGAGGAGTTCGGCAAGAACCGCCGGGAGGTGTTCGATATTATCAGAAGCATTCCCTGCAATATCAATACGCCGGTCAAAGAGATATACGGCGTATCGAACGACATCATCACCCTCTCGTCCACTACCGACGATACCGTAAAATGGGTGTTCTACCTGTTCGATTCCAACCGCCACTCCAAACTGCCCGGAATCAAAGGATACGACTACATCCATTTCGATCAGATCGCCTGGTACCGGAACCACAGCCAGGCTTTCACAAAACGCAACGGAGGCACACCTGTTCCTTCATTGGCATTTTTCCATATCCCGCTGCCCGAATACAACTATGCCACCCGGCTGGACACGCGCCGCGTGATGAAAGGCAACTTCGGAGAAGAACCCTATTCCCCGCATGTAAATTCGGGTCTGTTCGTATCCCTGAAAGAGATGGGGGACGTACAGGCTATCCTGTGCGGACATGACCACGACAACGATTATGCGATGCAGTGGAACGGCATGTTCCTGATGTTCGGCCGTTTCGGCGGTTGCGACACGGTATACAACGACCTGAAACCCAGCGGAGCCCGGGTCATCGAACTGACCGAAGGCGAACCAGGTTTCCGCTCGTGGATCCGGATTTACGGCGAAGGAATCACACAGGATTTAAACTATCCGGAAGATTTCAAAACCGTATTGTAACTACACGATTACCTGTACCGGTTATCCCGGCCCGGGGATTTTGCCATGCCTCGGACTCGGGATAACTGTTTTTTACAGACCTGTTGGCAAATACCGTCATTTGATTTTCAGGCCGGGAATCAACGACCGTGTATCGACCAGCGAGAGCGACTGCACCATATCGAGCGTACCCTGTTTGTATTTTCGAAAATGAGGTGTGGCAATATGCGTTTGATAAGCGGCTTCATCGGCATAAATTTCGAGAATGGTAATCTCATTCGGCCGTTCTTTGTCAGCTACGGCATAAAGAGCCAATACACCCGGTTCCAACCGCATCGAGGCCTCGATCTCCTCTTCGAGGTAAACGTTGTATTCGGCCAGCCGTTCCGGATCGACAGTGATCCGCGACAACCGGACTTTGTTGTCCCGGCTTGGAGACGCCTGCACCGGTTTGGGCAGTTGATCGGCCGATTTTAGCGCATCCAGCGCCTTTGCCGCGGGTGGCAGCCCTATATAAGGCATGCACTGTATAACTGCAGCAGCCAGTATCTCGGGAGTATTCCCGAGTTCCAGGTTGCCGGAAACATGCGAACGAAGCAGACCATCGGCCTCCAACGTGGTAAGCATACAGAACACCAGTAATTCACGCGTTTTCAAATCGAGGCCCTGCCGGGTATAAAAATCCCCGAAGCAGAACCCGGTCAGCAAACGCGCCACATCTCCACCCACGCCGCCCGGCACGTATGTTGTCTTTTGCCCGGCCTCATCGCCATAAAGCCGATGTTGGATGGTCGCCCCCCGCCGGTAACGATCCGCCTCGGTAACCGTCCCCTGTGCTTCCAACGGCAGAGAGATACCCCGCTCCCGGAATACTTCATTGACAACGCTGACGGCATTCAGTGTCTTCGGAAAACCGACAAACGGTGCGCACTGATAGACTGCCTCACGCAGTTCGACGGGCGTGACACCCACCGTGAGAGCTGCTGCTGCATGGGCTTTGAGCTGGGGCAGGGTCTGCATCACCGACAGCACCGTACAAGTAATCAGTTCGCGGGTCTTCAGGTCGAGATCGCCCACAGCGAAAACTTCCCCGAAAATGTATTTCTGGAGAATATCCATCAACTCCGGATCCGTCCCCGTTCCCGTAAGCGCCTCACCCCCGAACAGGGCGGTATAGTTTTTCCTGCAAAGCTCGATTCTGTCCATAGTATCCTCTTTTTGAACTTCCTGCGCGACAGCCGGCCAAGTAAAGACAGCCAGCAAAAACATAATCAATCCTCTTTTCATCGCTTCTCGATTTGATGCCTGACTATTCGACGACATTATTGAATAAACCTCTTTTCCCACTCCCGGGCAGGTTCTAATTCTTCTCCCGTACAAAAATAGAACATCCCGGTAAACGGATTTGTATATAAGTTACAGATAAATATACCCCAATTCAGGTTTGTACAGGCGTTTGCAGTTCCACCCGCCGGTGCGACCAACTATATCCGTCTCAAAATGCTTTCTTATAAGGGTCCTGAACCTTTTTCCAAAGAAAAACCCTATCTTTGCGCCGGAAGTACAGGCAATGGTATCTGCCTTGAACCGCCGCCCGGCCGGGTGCGCTGATGATACCTACAGGGCTTTGAGCCGTATTCTGTTGTAGGTTGAAACAAGCTAAGGATATGATCCGGACTTTAATCTTCATCGGCATGGGCAGTTGCCTGGGAGGCATCGCCCGTTACCTGCTGACCCGTTGGGTACAGGGAAGTACCTCTTCGTCGTTTCCGTACGGGACGTTGGCCGTCAACCTGCTCGGATGCCTCGCCATCGGAATGCTGTACGGACTTTTCGACCGGCACGGATGGATGGGGCCGGAGCTGAGGGCCTTTCTCGTGGTAGGATTTTGCGGCGGTTTCACCACTTTTTCTACCTTTGCACTGGAGAATTTTGCAATGCTGCGCGACGGGAACTGGGTGCCGGCAGCCCTGTATGCCGGGGCCAGTCTGGTGCTCGGTATCGGGGCGGTCTGGCTCGGCGCCGCAACCGTCCGAAGCCTATGAAAGGCTTTAAAGAAAACGACACAAACTACACCAACATATTAACGCATAATAAATCAACGTTATGATCTACACACATGAAGTGCAGCAGATGTGCTGCGTGAAGAAGGGTGCCAACCACCCGTCGGCCCCGATTCCCGAAGAGGGGAAATGGGTACGTTCCAAAGAGATCAAAGACATCTCGGGCCTGACGCACGGTGTGGGCTGGTGCGCCCCGCAGCAGGGAGCCTGCAAGCTGACCCTCAACATCAAAGACGGCATCATCCAGGAAGCGCTGATCGAGACGCTCGGCTGCTCGGGCATGACCCACTCGGCTGCGATGGCATCGGAGATCCTTCCGGGCAAAACGCTGCTCGAGGCACTCAACACCGACCTGGTGTGCGACGCGATCAACACCGCCATGCGCGAACTGTTCCTGCAGATCGTTTACGGCCGTACTCAATCGGCTTTCTCCGAAGGAGGACTTCCCATAGGCGCCTCGCTCGAGGACTTGGGCAAAGGACTTCGCAGCCAGGTCGGCACGATGTTCGGCACCGTGGCCAAAGGCACCCGCTACCTCGAAATGGCCGAAGGCTATTGCACCCGCATGGCCCTCGACGAGAACGACGAGGTGATCGGCTATGAGTTCATCCACCTGGGCAAGATGATGGACATGATCAAAAAGGGCGTGGATGCCAACGAAGCGCTTGAAAAAGCCAAAGGCAGCTACGGCCGTTTCGCCGAGGCCGCTAAATACATCGACCCGCGCAAAGAGTAACCGATTTCCCCGAACTTAAAAAACAAAAGTATAATGGCTAATTTATTTGAAAGTTACGAGCGCCGCATCGACCAGATCAACGCCGCGCTTGCCAAATACGGCATCAAAAACCTCGAAGAGGCTAAAGCCATCTGCGAGGCCAAGGGGATCGACCCTTACAAAATGTGCGAAGAGACACAGCCGATCTGCTTTGAAAACGCCAAATGGGCCTATGTGGCCGGTGCCGCGATCGCCATCAAAAAAGGCTGTAAAAACGCAGCCGACGCTGCCGAGGCCATCGGTGAAGGCCTGCAGGCCTTCTGCATCCCCGGCTCTGTAGCCGACGACCGCAAAGTGGGTATCGGCCACGGTAACCTGGCTGCCCGCCTGCTGCGCGAAGAGACGCAGTGTTTCGCATTCCTGGCCGGGCACGAATCGTTCGCCGCCGCCGAAGGCGCAATCAAGATCGCCGAAATGGCCAACAAAGTACGCAAGCAACCGCTGCGCGTGATCCTGAACGGTTTGGGCAAAGATGCGGCGATGATCATTTCGCGTATCAACGGTTTTACCTATGTCCAGACTGAATTCGACTACGCTACCGGCAAACTGAACATCGTCAAGGAAACGCCTTATTCGAAAGGTCTGCGTGCGAAAGTACGCTGCTACGGCGCGGATGACGTGCGCGAAGGCGTAGCCGTCATGCACAAAGAGGGTGTGGACGTATCGATCACCGGTAACTCGACCAACCCGACCCGTTTCCAGCATCCGGTAGCCGGCACCTATAAAAAGGAGTGCACCGAACTGGGTAAAAAATATTTCTCGGTCGCTTCGGGCGGCGGTACGGGCCGCACCCTGCATCCCGACAACATGGCTGCCGGTCCCGCTTCGTACGGTATGACCGACACGATGGGCCGCATGCACTCGGACGCTCAGTTCGCAGGCTCTTCGTCGGTTCCCGCACACGTAGAGATGATGGGTTTCCTCGGCATGGGCAACAACCCGATGGTCGGCGCTTCGGTAGCCGTAGCCGTGGCCGTAGAAGAGGCTATGAAATAAACCTCTGATTTTAACCGACACTATGAAAACCGGAAGCAGGAATCCTGCTTCCGGTTTTTTATCCCGCGTGTCGCATCTCGTACAGGTTCCGCTTACCGCAATCCGCACTTCCGGAACCAGCCCCGCGGTTGTGTATCCGCTGATATTTTTCCGGCCACCCCTGTTTTCCTGCCCGGTGAAAAAACAACGGTTTCACCCGTACAAAATGGATGGAGACTTTGCGATTTGTCGATATTTTATTTATATTTAGGGAGCTGTTTTTATCCGGGCGCCAACGCGACACTCCCGGTATCGTTTCGCCGGAGGCGCCTACGTTTCATCCAACATGCAACCGAAAACCCTAAAACGATAACCAGATGAAAACGTATCCTACCAACGAGATTAAAAACGTAGTCCTACTCGGCGCCTCGGGCTCGGGGAAGACCACCCTGGCCGAGGCGATGGCATTCGACGGCAAAGTAATCGACCGCAGGGGCTCGATCGAAACCGACAGCACGCTGTCGGACTACACCGACATCGAACACATCTACAAGCGGTCGATCTATCCGACGCTTCTGTTCGCCGAATACAACGGATACAAACTCAACATTATCGACACTCCGGGCGCTGACGACTTCTGCGGCGGCCTTTTCTCGGCTTTCAAGGTAGCCGACGTCGGCGTCATGCTGATCAATGCGCAGAACGGCTTCGAAGTGGGTTCCGAAATCCAGGCCCGCTATGCCCGCTCGCACGACAAACCGATCATCGCGGTAATCAACCAGCTCGACAGCGAGAAAGCTTCGTGGGAGGCTTCGCTCGATTCGATCCGCGCCGCATCGCAGGTAACGCCCGTCGTGGTGCAATATCCGGTAAACCCCGGCCCGGATTTCAACGCCTTTATCGACGTCCTGTTGATGAAGATGTATAAATTCAAAGGCGATACGGGCATCCGCGAAGAGCTCGATATTCCGGCCGAAGAGATGGAACGCGCGACGGAACTGAACCGCATCCTGACCGAAGCGGCCGCTGAGAATGACGAAGCGCTGATGGAGCTCTATTTTGAAAAAGGAGTGCTGACACAGGACGAACTTCGCTCCGGCCTGAAACTGGGCCTTGCCAAACGCGACCTGATTCCGGTATTCTGCGCGTCGGGCAAACGCGATATCGGTGCGAAGCGGCTGATGGAATTCATCATCAACGTAGCTCCCGGACCGCTCAAAGCGCCCAATTTCGTTACGGTGGACGGCCGCGAAATCGAGCCCGACAGCAACGGACCGACGGCATTGTTCGTCTTCAAAACCACCGTCGAACCCCACTTGGGCGAGGTGACCTATTTCCGGGTGGTTTCGGGCAAGGTGACCGAAGGTATGGAGCTGGTCAACTCGAAGACGGGCAACAAAGAGAAGATCTCGCAACTATTCGCCGTGGCAGGCAAAAACCGTGTAAAAGTGACTGAAATGATGGCCGGCGATATCGGCTGCACCGTCAAACTCAAAGGCACCCGCACGAACCAAACCCTTTCGACACCCGGTTCGAACATCGAAATCGATCCGATTCGCTTCCCGGAACCGCGTTACCGCGTAGCGGTCAAAGCCGTCAAAACGGGCGAAGACGAAAAACTGGGCGAACTGCTCAACCGCGCCAATTTCGAGGATCCGACCATCCTCGTGGAGTACTCCAAGGAGCTCAAACAGATCATCCTGCAGGGGCAGGGCGAACACCACCTCAACATCCTCAAATGGCAATTGGCCAACATCAATAAAATGGAGGTGGAGTACTTCGCACCGAAAATTCCGTTCCGCGAAACGATCACTAAAGTGGCCGCAGCCAATTACAGGCACAAAAAACAATCGGGCGGAGCCGGACAATTCGGCGAAGTATGGCTCGTAATCGAACCTTACCAGGAAGGGATGCCCGAACCATCGAAATTCAAGATCGACGGCAAAGAGTTGCAGGTAAATATCAAAAGCAAGGAAGAGGTCGCTCTCGACTGGGGCGGCAAACTGGTTTTCTACAGTGCTATTGTCGGCGGAGCGATCGACGCCCGCTTCCTGCCCGCGATCCTCAAAGGTATCATGGAAAAGATGGAGGAGGGGCCGCTGACGGGTTCGTATGCCCGCGATATCCGCGTTGTGGTATACGACGGTAAGATGCACCCGGTCGATTCAAACGAATTGTCCTTCAAACTGGCGGGCCGCAATGCGTTTAAAGAGGCCTTCAAAAAAGCCGGGGCGAAGATTATGGAACCGATCTACAGCGTCGAGATCCTCGTTCCGTCGGACAAAATGGGCGACGTGATGAGCGACCTGCAGAACCGCCGTGCGATGATCGAGGGCATGAGCAGCGACAAGGGATTCGAACGCCTCGTGGCACGCGTTCCGCTTTCGGAAATGTACCGCTACTCGACTACGCTGAATTCGCTGACCAATGGCCGCGCTACCTATTCGATGAAATTTTCTTCCTACGAACAGGTCCCGGCAGAAGTACAGGATAAACTGCTCAAGGCTTACGCCGATACAGACAAGGACGAATAACTCCCTTTGCCTCCAAACAAAAACCTGCAACTCCCCCCCGAGTTGCAGGTTTTTCATTAACCTTCAGCACCTTTGCCCAACAAGTCGCCCTTGAAATCCGGCAAGCTATAGAGCGGCAACCGAAAAAAATATCATTTTGCGACAACGGCGCTGACACCGGACAAACCGGCCAGCCGCACGACACGCATCGTCCGCCGGGTCTTCTGCACCAGGTAAACTCCTTCGGCACCGGCGAACCGGCGGTAAGACGCATCATCGTAACCCCTTACCGTCAGCAGCTCCATTCCTTTGTTATAAACGACCCTAAAGCCTGTCTGCAACGTATCGACCACCCGCTCCAGATAGCGCGAATCGTCGACACAGAGGCTCAGGTTGACTGCCGAACTCTGGATCAGGTTAATCTTCTGGCGGTATTGGTTAAAGACGCTGAAAATCTCGGGCAACGATTCGTCCAGCACGAAAGAGAAATCCTTGGGACGGATCGAAATCAACACCTGCCGCTGCTTGAGGATCAGGATCGGCACCCCGATGGGAGTGTCGATCCGGCCGCAAATAAGCGTCCCGGCGTGATCCGGTGCGAGGAACGGTTTGACATACAACGGAATCCCCTTATTTTGTAAAGGCTTAATCGTTTTGGGATGAATCACCTGCGCACCGCTGTAAGCCAATTCGATCGCATCGAGATACGTGAGCTGCGGAATGTGAACCGCATCGCTGAAAAGCCTCGGATCGGCGTTCAGTACCCCCTCGACATCTTTCCAGATCGTTACGCTGTCGGCACCGAGGATATAGCCTGCCATCGCGGCCGAATAATCCGAGCCCTCCCGCCCGAGCGTCGTCGGACAGCCGCCGGGCGTCGCACCGATAAATCCCTGCGCGACAAAGACCTGCTCGGGAAACGCATCAACCGCCTGGCGCAACAAAAGCGTCGAACGGTCGACATTGATATTGGCCTCGCGGTGACGGCTGTCGGTCACAAAACAACGGCGCATATCGAGCCAGCGATTCGGCACCCCCTGCGCCGCAAGATATCCGGATACGATCGTCGTCGAGATCAATTCGCCATAACTGACGATCCGGTCGTACCAACTGTCGTAATCATCCCGTTTAGAGGCTGCCGCAAGTAAACCTCCGAGTTCGGAAAACAATGCTCCCACCCGGTTCGTACCGGCACTGATCCCATCGGCTGAGAAATCCTCTCCCTGATGAAGCAGTCCTGCCATAATTTCCCGGTGATATTGCTCGATTTCATGCAATCGGTCCAGTGCCGACGCAGTATTGCCGCCGATAAAATCTTCGAGTACCAACTCCAACGCATTGGTCGTTTTGCCCATTGCCGACACGACAATGAACAGCGCTCCTTGCTCGCCTTTTACGATACGGCAAAGATTAGCCACCCCTTCCGCAGAGCGGACCGATGCGCCGCCGAACTTATATATTTTCATGCTTCTGTTGACACATTAAGCCGGAAAGATTCCGAACATTCTCACGCGAACCCGATCACTTCGTTCCCGCACCCAATCGCAGGCAGATCCATTCCTGATCGGAAAGTCGGAGCTCGGATACCGACATCAAAAGTAGAACGCCGCCAGGATCAGCAACCGTCCAGCCGTTTGATTTTTGCCCCCAACGCATTGAGGCGTCCGTCTATATTCTGATAACCCCGGTCGATCTGTTCGACATTCTGGATCACGGAACGGCCGTCTGCCGACATTGCAGCGATCAACAGCGCGACACCTGCCCGGATATCAGGCGAAGTCATCCGTGTCGCACGCAAACGTACTTTCCGGTCATGCCCGATGACCGTCGCACGGTGCGGATCGCACAGGATAATCTGCGCGCCCATGTCGATCAGTTTATCGACGAAAAAGAGACGGCTCTCGAACATCTTTTGGTGGATTAGCACCGAACCTTTAGCCTGGGTAGCCACCACGAGGAATACCGACAGCAGATCGGGCGTCAATCCCGGCCAGGTCGCATCGGCAATGGTCATAATCGATCCGTCAATGAAACTTTCGATCTCATAATGGTCTTGCCGGGGAATATAGATGTCATCGCCCCGCTGCTCGAACCGGATTCCCATCCGGGCGAACTGTGCCGGGATAATCCCCAGATTGTCGAACGAAACGTTCTTAATCGTAATCTCGCTCTGGGTCATCGCGGCCATGCCGATAAAACTGCCCACCTCGATCATATCGGGCAGCAGCGTATGCTCGGTACCGTGTAACTCCTTCACTCCCTCGATCGTAAGCAGGTTGGAGGCAATGCCCGAAATGCGCGCGCCCATCCGGTTCAGCATTCGGCAGAGCTGTTGCACATAAGGTTCGCACGCCGCGTTGTAAATCGTCGTCGTTCCTTCAGCCATCACGGCGGCCATCACAATATTGGCCGTACCGGTCACGGACGCCTCGTCGAGAAGCATATAGCAACCGCGCAGGGGTTTGCCCTCAACGCTGTAAAAACAGGTTCCCGTATCGAAGTCGAACCGTGCGCCCAATTTCTGGAATCCGATAAAATGGGTATCGAGACGGCGGCGGCCGATCTTGTCACCGCCCGGTTTGGGAATATACCCTTCGCCGAACCGTGCCAGCAGCGGCCCGATAATCATCACCGATCCGCGCAAGCGGGCCGCACGCTTCCGGTAATCTTCACTTTGCAGGTAGCCGAAATCGATCTCACGCGCCTCGAACGTATAGGTATCCTCGGCCGGGTGTCCGACTTTCACCCCCATCTTCTCAAGCAACTCGATCAGTTGCAGAACATCGACAATTGCGGGCACATTGCGCACCGTTACCTTCTCCGGGGTCAGCAACGTGGCACACAGAATTTGCAACGCTTCGTTTTTGGCCCCCTGAGGAGTAATTTCGCCGTGCAACGGCGCCCCGCCTTCTACTTCGAATGTAGCCATATGGAATTGTATCTGATTTTCTCCGTTTTGTTTTCAAAGATAAAAATTAATACACAATGTACAATGCTCCGGACTCCGTTTAGCCACCGCGAAAGTAATAACGAGAGCGGAGGCCTGTCCGGCCTCCGCTCTCGTTATTTCATATTTTAATAAACTACAAAAATAGATTTTGGTAACGTGCAATATTGTAAATGTCTCTGCAAACTGTCGTCCTGCTGATTTTACGGATTAAAAGGTCCCTACGGCATAAGTATTCACGTCTTCCAACGTAATGGTTTTATCACTGAGGATAATCAGCCGTTCGACCACGTTGCGCAGTTCGCGGATATTGCCCGGCCACTCCATACCGCAAAGCTCATCCAACGCCTTAGGTTCGATCTTTTTCTGTTCCATGCCGTATTCGGCACATATCTTTTGAATGAAGTAATCGGTCAGTGCGGGAATATCCTCGGCCCGTTCTTTCAGGGTCGGAACCCGTACGACGATCACACTCAACCGGTGATAGAGGTCTTCACGAAAATTACCCAACTCGATCTCGTGCCGCAGATTTTTGTTCGTTGCGGCGACTACCCGGACATTGACTTCGATATCCTTGTCGCTGCCGACCCGGCAAATCCGATTCTCCTGCAAAGCACGCAACACTTTGGCCTGGGCCGAAAGGCTCATATCGCCGATCTCGTCCAGGAAGAGCGTTCCGCCGTCAGCCTGCTCGAATTTCCCCTTGCGTTGCTTGATCGCCGAAGTAAACGCCCCCTTTTCATGCCCGAACAATTCGCTTTCGATCAGTTCGGAAGGAATAGCCGCACAATTGACCTCGATGAACGGGCCTCCTGCACGGCGACTCTGATCGTGCAGCGCATGCGCCACCAGCTCCTTACCGGTACCGTTCGCGCCGAGCACCAACACCCGTGCGTCCGAAAGCGCCACTCATACCTTTCGAGGTCCCGACCATGGCATCGCTCTGCGAAGGCTGTACCCTCTGGCGAACCGCCCGCTGAAATTGCGCATCGTCACCAGCAGCGACAGCGGGTTTATTCCCTGTATTTACCTCTGGTCCAGAAGATTGTTTTGTGGCACGATTTTGGCTTTTAACCTGTAAAGAATCGCGGATCGAATTGAGCAGTTTATTCAGATCGATCGGTTTTTCGATATAATCGTATGCACCGCGACGGATGCAATCGATGGCTACATCCAAACCTTTGAGTTTGGAGAGCATGATAACGGGCAAGTCGGGACAAGAATCATGTGCGACCGAAAGGAGGTCCAACGCATCTTTCTCCGGCAGAGAAATGTCGCAAAGCATGACGTCAAAAGCGCTGCGTTCGAGTTTGCCGGTCGCTTCAGAGCGTGACTGAGCAGTATCTACAACGTAACCTTCGTATTCCAATCTTTCCTTGAGCGTACTGCGTATAACGCGTTCCGCATCTACTATCAATACGTTTGTCATTTTTTTATAAGATATTAGATATACTTGAATATAAAATGTCGTTCCGAAAATCCGTTTGTTTGGCAATTCAAAAAATTGCTCTATATTTGCCTTTGAATACCCGGAATCATAATGCAATCCGGGTCTAATATACAAAACATTTCTACAATTTGCTAATTACCGTCGGTTTTCATTTCTGACACTCCGGCGCCGGCATCAACCCTAACAGACACACCAAACCGTCCTTTCGCAACAGAAACAGGCCTTTTTAAAGCATCGTTTGCCTGCCAGGGGCTTTTGCAGCACGTTTTTTCAATGCCGCAAAAAGCGGACCTTTACAATCCTTTATGGAAAAAAATTACAATTTTGAGCGCAAGAAGCTAATGCTTCCGGAATATGGGCGCCATATCCATCAGATGGTGGACTATCTTTGTACAATCGAAGACCGGACCGTGCGTAACGAACAAGCGCACGTCGTCGTCGAGGTAATGGGCAATATCAATCCCGTATTGCGGGATGCGGCCGATTTCAAGCATAAACTGTGGGACCATCTCTTCATCATGTCCGATTTCATGCTCGACGTCGACTCGCCTTATCCGATGCCCGACCGGCAAACGCTGCATCCCAAACCCGACAAAATCGAATACCCCAGCAAGCGGATCGTCCATAAACACTACGGTAAAAATATCGAGCGCATGCTCTCCGCACTGAAAGACATTCCCGACGAGCAGGCCCGTAAAGCGATCGCTTCGAATATCGCCAAATACATGCGGACCAAATCATTCGAATACAACCAAGAGTACCCCAACAATGACATTATCCTGAAAGACATACGAAAAATGTCCGAAGGAGCGGTCGAGTTGACCGAAGATAATATCAACAGAGGCCGAACGGAATACAAACAAGCCCAAACAAACAATCGAACCCGTAAGAGTTTTTCGCAGGGTAACCGCCCCAATATCAAAAACAACGGCAAGACCAACAAACAGGGGAGCAAGCGCTGGCAAAACCGGACCCAATATAAATAGCGGGGGTAGGCATTTCAATCTATTTTATTAATTTTGCGGAACGGCGTCCGTACACCGTCTTACCCCGGCTGATTCATGTCTGATTACCGCAACATATCGATTCGCAACAAACGCGCGACCTACGATTTCGAGATCCTCGACACTTACATCGCCGGAATCGTGCTTACCGGAACGGAGATCAAGTCGCTGCGCCTGGGCAAAGCATCGCTCACCGACTGCTATTGCTATTTTCATAACGGCGAGCTCTTCGTACGTGGCATGAACATCGCCGAATACCACTGGGGCACCTACAACAACCACATACCCAAACGCGACCGTAAGTTACTGCTCAACCGCAAGGAGCTCGTCAAACTGCAGCGTTCCCTGCAAGATAAAGGACTGAGTGTCGTCGGACTCAAGCTCTTCATCAACGAACGGGGGTTTGCCAAGCTGCAAATCGGTCTGGGAAAGGGCCGCAAAAGCTTTGACAAACGGGAGTACATCAAAGAGCGCGATTCCCGCAAAGAGATCGCCCAAGTGTTCCGCAAATAATCCCGCGCGATGAACCGAACCGAAATCAACCTTTGCAAAGGTTTTATCTATACCCTGCTGGCAGGCATGCTGGCCACCGCCGGATTATGGCGTTGCGCGCGGATTACACAGCCGCAGGGCGGCCCGAAAGACTCACTGCCGCCGGTTGTCATCACGATGACACCGGCATACGGCACTGTCGATTTCAAAGAGAAGAGGGTCTATATCGAATTCAACGAATACGTACAGCTCAAGGATCAGCAAAAGGAGTTTTACACCTCTCCTTTCATGAAAAAGACACCGCTCGTCTCGCTCAGGGGACGCGGCATCCAGGTCGACATCAAGGATACCTTGCTGCCGAACCAAACCTACTCGCTCAATTTCGGCCGCAGTGTGGCCGACAACAACGAAGGCAACCCCTACACGGGACTGCGTTATGTCTTTTCGACCGGTTCCGAAATAGATTCGTTGATGATGTCGGGCTATTCGGTGGATGCCTACACGAGCGATACGGTGGGCAACGTATTCCTTTTGTTTTACGACCCGAAAGCGGATTCGGTACCCGAACGGGACTCGACCGTATTCCAATCCAAGCCGCTGGCCGTCGGCCGGGCATTCCCCAACGGCATCTTCCTGGTCGAGAACCTCAAACCGATGGATTACCGCGTCTATGCGCTCGAAGACAACAACGGCAACCGGCAATACGAAGCGGGCGTCGACCGGATCGCATTTCTCGACAGCACCTACAATCCGGCCACGATGCCGGCTTTCGACATCTGGTACGATTCGTCGCGCATGTATTTGCAGGCCCAGCCGCAAATCCTGATGCGCATGTTCATGGACGAACCTTCGAAACGCCAAACCTATTCGAGTTCGGCCAGGCCGATGAAAAACAAGATACAGTTATACTTCACTGCACCACACCCAAAAATCGAAGAGCTTTCGTTCGACAGCATCGACCCGGGAGCCATCGTAACCGAATACCTCACGCCGAAACACGACAGCATGGAGCTGTGGTTCGACCTGTCGAAAATCGAGAAAATGCCCGATACGCTCAAAGGCAGGATCATCTACCACGGACACGATACGCTGAACAGGCTGAGGCTCGACACGGTACAGCTAAAGTTGGGCTGGAAAGCTCCGCCGGTCAAAGAGAGGAAAAAGCCCAAAGAGGGGGAACCCGAGGAAAAGTTACCGAATCCATTCTCGGTAAGTGTTACGCCGTCAGGTACGGTCAATCCGGAAAAGCACATCAAATTCGCTTTTTCGATGCCGTTGGCAATGGTGGACAGCAGTGCGATCGTACTGGAACAGATCCTGGACGACGAACCGGTCAAAGGAGCGAAACCACTGCCTCCTTCTTTAAAAAGGCCTTCCCAACCGGACGGACAGGATGGGAAGAATACACCCGCTAAGCCCCGTAAAACCAAACGGATTCCGCTCCATTTCACACAGGACACGCTGAAAATCCGCGAATGGACAATGAGCGCGGCATGGAAACCGGGCGCCAGATATTCGCTGTTGATCCCCGCAGAAACCTTCGTGAACGTCAACGGGGAAAAGAACGACACGATGCGAACCGAATTCAGTGTAGCCGACCCTGAAAAATTCGGGACTGTTCTGCTCAATATCCAGGGCAAAACTCCCGAAAGCGAATACATCGTGCAACTGCTCGACAATACGGGCAAAGTGACGCAGGAGCGGGCACACCTCACCACCGGCAAATATACTTTCCGGTACATCGATCCGGGAACGGTACGCATCAAAGTGATCGAAGACCTGAACGGAAACGGCAAATGGGATACCGGCTCCCTCACCGAACGGCGCCAGCCCGAACGGGTCGAACTCTTCGTCGGCCCCGACGGCAAAGAGGAGATCAATGCCAAGGAAAACTGGGAACTGGAGTTCGACGTCAACATGGACGAGTTATTTGCACCGATGACGATGGAACGCATGGATCAGCGCATCGGACGGCTCGAAGCGATTCGCCGCCAAAAGATGATGGAAGAGTGGGCCAAACGCAACCAGGACAAACAGCACAACCACTCCCACGGCAACACCAACACCGGAAATCAGGGCTACGGGAACCAGGGTTACGGCAATCAAGGCTACGGTACCCAGGGGTATGGGAATACCGGCTACAACAGCACTTATTGATGACGATGGGAACAATCTTGAAACGATACCGGCTTATTCTCTGCTGTGCCCTGCTGTTCATGTCGGGTGCAGGCAGCGCATCGGCACAACATTACATCGGCGTAATGGGCGGCTGGGGCGGTGGCTCGGCCCGTTTCAAGCCTGCTAAGGAGACCGGTTACGAATGGGGACTTTATTCCGGAGGTTTGTCTTACAAGTTTTACAGTGACACGAAATACGTCGGCGCAATCGAAATAGACCTGATGTTCACGCAAAAAGGATTCAATTACGACCTCGCATTCGAATCCGACGAGAGTTATCACCGCCAGATCAACGCCATCGAACTGCCGCTGATCTGGCAGCCGCATTTTTACCTGTTCCAGCGCCACGCAAGGTTTTTTATCAACCTCGGCATTCAGGTTTCGTACAACCTCAGTTCGACTTACAGCCGGGTATCGAAAACCACGGGCATACTCGAAAGCGGCAAGTATGCCATGCAACTCAACCGTGACAACCGTTTCGGTTACGGTCTCTGCGGGGGGGCCGGACTCGCTTTCCTGTTCGGGCAGCAACGCCGGTACGAATTCTCGGTCGAAGCGCGCTACGGGTTCGGCTACGGCGACATCTTGCGCAACGGGACCAAGTACAAGGGCAATCCCGACCGTTCACCGCTCGACAACATCAACGTATTCGCCGCATTCTACTACCGATTGGGTAAAGAGGGCATCCGTTCGGCCCCGAGCGCAGCGGCCCAGCAACGCATGGAACAGGAAGCCGCACGCCATACGCTGCGACGCCTGAACAAAATGCTCGACAAAGGCAAAATACCCGCCGACACCTTGTTGTTGCTGACACTGCCCCGCGACAGCGCCGGGAATATCCCGATCGATTCCACGACGATAGAAGCGGTACGCCTTTACCAGACTGCACCGTTCGTACCGGACACATTACAGGGCAAACCACAGTCCGACACACTCCAAACGCCCCAACCGACCGGCTCAAACAAAAGAAAATCACAACCAGGAAGCACGGCTCCGACCAACGGAACCGCTCCGGCGACCGGAAACGGGCAAGCCAATAATGCGATTCCGACAAACACCGCAACGGCGGGGAACGGGACCATGCAGCAAAACGGGGAAGCCGCGGGAACCGAAACTTCGGCAAAATCTTCGTCCCCGGCTACCACCGGGGCAAATTCAGCCGAAGAGATACAGCCATCGTCCTCTCCGCACAGCCTTTCCCCCGGGGAAAAGGCACCCCAACCCGCGGAACCTCCCCGATCGGGTTCTGACAATGGCATGGAAACTGCCGTTTTATCGGCATCTTAAAAACAAACGACCATGAACAACGAAATCGAATCGACCCGGCAACAGAAAATCGGCAGGCAAATCCTGCGCGACATGAGCGATATTTTCAGCAAAGAAGCCGCACCGCTGATAAAAGGCACGATGGTTTCCGTAACGCGTGTGCGGATGAGTCCCGATTTCTCACTGGCAAAGGTATACCTGAGCATTTTCCCGTTCGAACGGCACCCCGAAGTGATGAAGGTGCTCGAAGAGAATAATTGGATGATTCGCAAAGCACTCGGCATACGGGTTAAAAACCAACTGCGGATCGTCCCTGAACTGGCATTCTACCTCGACGACTCGCTCGAATACATCAGCGAAATAGACAAACTCCTCAAACAATAGCCCATGCCGCACCTCTCGCTGCTGTTCGCACGGAGATACCTGTTCTCGAAAAAATCACACTCGGTGATCAATGTCATTTCGGGGGTGAGTGCGGTGGCAGTTGCCGTTCCGGTCATGGCAATGGTGATCCTGCTGTCGGTGTTCAACGGCTTCGAGGGACTGATCCGCGACATGTATAAATCGTTCGACCCGGATATCCTCATAACGCCGTCGAGCGGCAAGGTATTCGACACCGATTCGGTACCTCAACAACGGCTCGCAGAGGTTCCCGGCGTCGAGGCATGGTCGTTCAGCCTCGAGGAAAACGCCCTGTTCGAATACCGCGACCGGCAATACATCGGAGTGATGCGCGGGGTGGACTCCCTCTTCGCAACCGTGGTTCCCATTGACAGTCTGCTTACCGAAGGACGCTACCGCCTGCGTTTCGGAGAATTGCCCGAAGCGTGCGTAGGGCAAGGCGTCGCTTACACGCTCGGCATCCGGACAAACTTCAACGACCCGATTTCGGTCTACGCCCCGCGCCGGGGACAGTTCTCGTCTTTACTGCCGCAAAGCATCTACCGCAAAGGCGAGCTCTTCCCGTCGGGCATCTTCGCACTCGAAGCGGAAGTAGACGATAAATACATGATCGTACCGCTGGATTGTGCCCAAAGGCTGCTCGACAACGAGGGTAAAGCGTCGTCGCTGGCGGTACGCCTGAGCGAAAATGCCGCACCGGAAACCGCCCGGACGGCTATTGCCGCACTGTTGGGCGACGGATTCAACGTGCAGACACGCTACCAGCAGAAAGCGGAATTTTACCGCATCATGATGTACGAGAAATGGGGTATTTATTTCATCATCCTACTCGTACTGATCGTCGCCTCGTTCTCACTGATCGGCTCGCTGGTCATGCTGATCATCGATAAACGCAAAGATATGCACACGCTGCTGACAATGGGAGCCGACATCCCGTTGCTCCGCAAAATCTTCGTTACAGAAGGCATGCTGGTCTACGGTATCGGTGCGGTCGGGGGCATGATCCTGGGCGTCGCACTCGCATTGGCCCAGCAGCACTGGGGATGGCTCAAACTCTCGGGACAGACATTCCTCATTGACGCTTACCCGGTGGAAGTGCACCTGAGCGACCTGCTGCTCGTCGCGATCTCCTTCACGGCGGTCAGCTACCTGATCTCGAAACTGACGGTGCTGTCGATGATCCCGCGCAGTGAAATAAGAAACTGACCATGACAACCTTATACGCCAAACCATTCCATAAGAAGATGAGACGGCTGTTCTGCCTGCTCGCGGCACTGCTGGTATTCGCGGCATGCGACAAACCCAAAAATATTCCGGACGATAAACTGACGGCCATCGTCGGCGACCTGTTTTTGGCAAACGCCTATTGGGACATCCACGGCGATTACCGGTTCATCCGCGACAGCATCGACATCTATTCGCCCATTTTTGAACAATACGGTTTCACCCCCAAGGATTTCATGTTTACCATCGAAAACCTTTCCAAACGCAAAAGCGTCAAATTCACCGACATACTGCAAGCTGCCCTCGACACACTGCAAGCAGGCGGAAGGCCCTGGTTCGACGCGATCGCACGCCGCGACAGCGTGAACAAGATCGCTGCGGAGCTTTTCAAAAAGCAGGTCTATTTCGATTCGCTGCCGCAACACTACACACGCCTGAGCCGGACCGAGGACAAACCGACCGTCAAACTGGCCGTCGAACCGGGAGAATACAGGATCGAATGGAGCTACGCGGTGGACACCTCAGACCGCAACCCGTACGTCCAATACATGCACCACCTCTCCGACAGCGCCGGACGCAAAAGTAATTATTCCTACCGCAGCTACACAAAGGGACAGCGCCGGAGAGAGACCGTCACCGTCAACGTAACGGGCAGTATCCCTTCCTGGCTTAACATCTACCCGGCCTACACGACCATCGCGGCCAATCAGGTCACGAACGTCACCATCGATTCGCTGCAGGTGACCCATTACATCCCGCAACAGCAGGCGATCGACTCCGTCACGCGCCGGATCATTTTCAAACCCGCCGTAGAAATCCCATCCACACCATCCGCACATGAGCCGTTTACGCAAAATATCGTCCCATTACGTCTGGACACCGCAGGGCTTTCTCTCCTCGGCGATTCTGTCGTTCGCTCCGGACGGAACGCTCGTTGAGATCGAAACTTCCGAACAGGTCGATTCGTGCGAGGGCGTGGAGTTCTTCAGCGGAGTGCTGATTCCGGGCTTTGTCAATGCACATTGCCATAGCGAACTCTCCTACCTGCGCGGGAAAATCGAACGCCGTCGCGGATTTGCGGGTTTCGCCGACAGTATCGCGCGGGTGCGCCACGAAGCGACACCCGAAGAACGGCTGGCCTCAGCCGCCTACTGGAACGCAAAAATGTATCAGGAGGGTATTACGGCGGTGGGGGACATCTGCAACGGGGCTTCGACCTTCCCGCTGAAGCAGAAGAGTCCGGTCTATTACCACAACTTTATCGAATATTTCGGATTGCAGACCACAGATTTCTCCCGGACGGATGCCGTCGCCGCAGAAGCCGCACAGCTGGGACTACCGCATTCGGCCACACCGCATTCGACCTATTCGTTGCAGGATAAACCCTTCCGCGAAATCGCACACCGCGACAATCCGCTCTCGATCCATTTTATGGAGAGCCCGGGCGAACAGGAGCTGTTCGAAGGCCGGGGGCGGTTGCATGCCCGAAACCTCGAATCAGGCATCGGGATCGATTTCACCGGTTACGGATCTCCGGCCAGCAGGATTGTCGCATCGGTTCCCCCGGATAAAAACATCCTGCTCATTCACAATACGTTTGTCGATGAAGAGGTGATTGACCGGATCGAGAGCCACTTCGAACCGGGCCGGGTCACCTGGGTACTCTGCCCGCGCTCGAATGATTTTATCGAAGGCGCGCATCCGCCGGCGACCCTGCTCCACAGAAAAGGGGTTCGTATAGCCATCGGTACGGACAGTCTCGCTTCCAACGAAACACTCTCCATGCCCGGCGAAATGAAACTGCTGCCCGAAATTTCGTTACACGACCGAATCCGCTGGGCAACCCTCACAGGAGCCGAAGCGCTCGGAATCGACTCCTGGGCGGGTAGTTTTACCCCCGGTAAACGTCCCGGAGCCATATTACTGACCGGAATCGATCTCGGGTCGATGACCCTGCGTACCGATGCAGCCAGCCGCAGAATTGTCTGAAAACGCACTTGGATTCAGTGACGACACCAAATGAAAACCGGGAACGCGCCGGCTCCTAATAATTCGGAGCAAATGGATAACCTTTTCTCCGGGAGGACATTCTCCCCCGGTTATTTCCTCGTTGTTCCCATCGAACGAATAGCCCCGGTCAGGGTATCCATTCGATAATCCGGTCCGCCGGTTGCTGCTTACGCCACTGCACGAAGGCGGGATAATCGGCGATCCCGTCCCGGATGACGGCCAGATAATACTCGATGCCCATGATCTTCTCATCGTCGGGGGTTTCGTATTTGAGCCGCAGGACCGTTTCCCGCTGCCGAGGCGTAATGACCGCTTCGATTCGTTCGGCCACTCGCTCGAAATAACCGTCGTAACGCGACCCCTTGACCAGGTGGATCATATCGACCTGCCACTCCTCACCCCCGTCGTCATACCAAAGGTGCCACTCGACACAAGCCTCCGGCGTATGCAACAGATTCGCCCCTTCAAACCTTTTCACGGCCGGATCGGCAACCAGCGCAGCCATCGCGGCAAAACTGTCGGAGAGCCTGAAAGGAGAGGAATAGATATGAAAATCGATGTCGCGGTGCTTCATCAACAAACCGGTTCTCAGCGAACCTACCAGATGCGCTTCGGCCCCAACGGCTTCCCAAGCCTCTACCACACGCAGTTTTGCAATAACTTCCCGGGCCTTACGCTGATTCGCTTCGGCCAGTGCGACAATATCCGTCATAATCGATTGTATTGATATAAAATAGATCGGTCAAACAGTCCGTGACGCAACGCCAGAAAACAAGCGTCGGTTCCAGAACAGGGCGGCAAAGGTAAAAAAGAAAACCGAATAACAGGCACGCAGCCGAAACGACATCCCGATTAACTCATAGATCGGAAGCGTTACCCACTCTGTGCGGCTCTACTTTATTCGGATAGTTCGTCGAGGAGTTGCCGTACGCTTTTGTGCAGCACGGGATGCATAAAACCGGGCAGCACTTCACAGAGGGGACGCAATACGAAACCGCGCTGCTGCATCAGCGGATGAGGAACCGTCAGCCGGGGCGTATCGATCACCCGGTCATCATAAAAAAGAATATCGATATCGAGGGTACGCGAACCGTACTGCCTGCCCATCGCTTCATGATCCGCCCCTGCGGTCTTATTACAACCGGCTCCGGCCTGGCATCCGGTTCCGGTTGCGATACCGTCTGCCGCTCGCGGACGGATCCGCCCCGCCTCCCGCTCGATCTGCTGGCAAATATCGAGCACATGTTCAGGTTCCAAAGCCGTCTCGAAGATCAAAACCTGATTGAGAAACTGTTCCGGCGCCTCGAATCCCCAAGGCGGGGACTCCCAAAGCGAAGAGGCAGCCGTTTCGGCTCCCACGCGCTCCGCAAGTTTGAGCCGGGCACCGGCCAGCGTCGCCCGCACGTCCCCCAGATTGCCCCCTGTCAACAAAATCACGCGCGCCATCACTTCAACGGGCCGATCAGTTTGCTTACCGTCAGTGCGAAATGCGGAAAGATAATCTTCGGGTTACCGTTCTGCCCCACCTGCCGGATCACCAATTCCATCTCCGAAACCAACCTTTCGATATTGGCATTGTTGACAAACGGTGCGAATTTCTTGCAGAACTCGTACTCGCGGCCGAACAGGAACGAAATTTCGGACATCCCGGCCGTCAGCATGTAGCTATCGCGCAGCAACCGGATCGAATTACTCATCAGCCGCTTCTGTTCTTCCCTTCCCAGCGAGGCGACCGTTTCGGCCCATTCCAGCAACTCCAGGTGACGGTCTTCATAACTGAGCCGCATCAGTTGTACAAACAGTTCGAACGATTCGTTACTCTCTCCGGAAGCCAACGCCTCCAGACAACGTTCGGCCTCCAGCAGATTTCCCCGCGAAAGGCGAGCGATTTTCTCCGCATCGGCCGGAGAGAGCTTTTTCCGCTCCACCAGCCAGCCGGTCATGTCGGCCTGGGTAACAGCCGGCACGGTTACGCCCTGCGTCCGTGAGATAATCGTCGGTAACAACCGGTCCGGCGCTTCGCTAACCATCAGGAAAAGCGTTTTTTCCCACGGTTCTTCCAGTATTTTGAGCAATTTGTTGGCCGCCTGCACATTCATCCGTTCCGGGAGCCAGATCAGCACGACCTTATATTCGGATTCGAACGCCTTAAACGACAAGGCACGGATAATTTCATCGGCCTCGAACGTGCTGATATTACCCTGCTTGTTATCGATCGCAATGGTCTCGTACCACATCTGTTCGTTGAAATAGCCGCCGGTAGAAGCGACCTGGTCACGCCACAAAGGCATGAACTGATTGCTCAGCGGCTTCTCGGACGAACTTTTTCCTTTAGGCGTATTGACCGGAAAAACGAAATGGAGGTCGGGGTGGGCCAATTGTCCGATCTGATGGCACGAGGGACAAACTCCGCACGAATCCCCGTCGTGACGGTGCGGACAGTTCAGGTATTGCGCATAAGCAATGGCCAACGGCAGGGCGCCGACCCCCTCGTCCCCCGTAAACAACTGGGCATGGCTGATCCGGCCCCGGCCGACACTGCCGACGAGCCGCTGCTTTACCTCCTGTTGCCCGATCACATCCTTGAACTGCATTTTATTGACTTGGCTTATTGCAGAAGAAACTCTATATTTTCATAAAAAACAAAGACATCCCCCGATAAATCCACAAAGAGGAGAGACGACCTTCGATCCGGAAGCGTCCCGGTTATTTTGTCCCGGTCGAACCGAATCCGCCCGCGCCGCGCTCCGTCTCGCCGAGCACCTCGACACTCTCCCATTCGACCCGCGTAAAGCGGGCTACCACCAATTGCGCCACCCGTTCACCGGGTTTCAGTTCATACGGGGTATTCGACAGGTTGACGAGGATCACCTTGATCTCACCGCGGTAATCGGGATCGACCGTACCCGGCGAATTGACCAGCGAAAGCCCGTGCTTGGCCGCCAGACCGCTGCGGGGCCGTACCTGCATCTCATAACCTTCGGGCAACTCCACATAAAGTCCGGTCGGCACCAATGCACGCTCCAGCGGACCGAGCGTAATGCTCTCTGTTATGTTCGCACGGACATCGAGGCCCGCAGCCTGTCCGGTTTCATACTGCGGCAAGCCGTATGCCGAACGGTTGATCACTTTCACCTTCATCGTTATCTCCTTTTTAGAACCGACCGAGCCAGCGATCTCACATCAATATGCTCCCACCGGACGGCCACCGCAGCAAATGCGGTCAACAGGCCCAAATTTAACAAATATTTCGCGGCCGCAGGCAACATCCCGGTAAAATAGGAAATCCCGTAGATCGCACCGCCCAGCAGGAAATAGGCCCCGATGCGCCGCACATTGTACGGGGTGGGGTAGTAACGGCTGTTGAGCCAGAAACTCAAAGCCAGCATCACCGTTTCACAACCGAGGCGTCCCCATGCGGCGCCGACATAGCCCAGCGCGGGTACCAGCCATACGTTCAGGACCACCGTAACGACCAGTCCCGTTCCGGTGATCCAGATCGCAAAACGCGTATCCCCCGTCTGTTTGTACCAGAAATTGAGGTTCAGCGTCATCCCCGAAAAGATGTTCGCGAGCAGGATCAGCGGCAGGATAAACATCCCCTGCCGGAATGCAGGCCCCACAAAAAGGGCGAACGCATCGGCGAAAAGCATGATGAGCAGGAAAATTGCGACCGACACGATGGCAAAATATTTCAATGCCTCGGCATTCGCCCGCAAAAAATCCTCCTTTTTGAAATTGGCGAGGAAAAACGGTTCCGCCGCATAACGGTACATTTGGATAAACAGCAACAGGATCACACCGAGTTTCGCTACGGCCCCGTAGATCCCCAGCGCGTCCATCGCCTCTCCCCGGGGCATCAGGTATTTGATCATCTGCCTGTCGATGAACTGGTTGGCCACACCGGCCACACCGCTCACGAGTAACGGGAACGAATAGATAAAGATCGTCCGGAGCAGTCTCCAGCGGATACGGGGCACACAATCGCGGTAGGCCGGGAACAGCAACAGCAGCGTCACGAAACTCGTAATCAGGTTCGCGACCAAGTAATACCCGGCTCCATACGAAGGATCGTACAGCGATGCCCACCAACCGCCGCCGACTGCCAGTCTCGGCAAGCCCTCATAAAGAAAGACGACCAAGACGACGTTCAGTACCACGGAAAAAGTCCGCAGGATTACAAACAATCTAGCTTTGTTCTCCTGCCGCAACCGCGCATAGGGAATTGCGGTGATAACATCCAGCGCGATTACTACCGCCACGATCCAGATATACGAAGGATGATCGGGATAATCCATCACGCGCGACAGTTCCGGGGTAAAAAGGATACCGAGCGCGGCGAACAGCACCGCTACGGCGCTCACGGCCCCCCAGGTCGTCGAAAAGACCTCCTGCCGCCCGTGCAATCCTTCCGCTTTGCCGGCGAAGCGGAAATAACCGGTCTCCATCCCCATCGTCAGCACCACCATCGCGAACGGAATCAGTGCGTACATATCGGTAATCACACCGTACTCGCCCGTGGTCATGATCCGGGTCAAGAACGGGGTCAACAGGTAGTTCAGCAACCGGGATACGATGCTGCTGATACCGTAAATGGCGGTCTGTCCGGCCAGTTGTCTGAGCATGCTGTGAAAAGGCTTCTATCGGATCATTGGTATTCGGTCTTGCGGCTTTCGATTTCCGGATGTCACCGCTGCTATTTAGACGTAAGCCCCCGACTGTTACGGGAGGTCAGGCCTTCGCCCACTGTTCACGGATCAGTTCCAATGCAGCCGGGACACTCACCGTACGGTCACCTGCACAGCCGCACTCGAAACTGACGTAATAAGGATAAGCCATCTCTTTAAGCGCACGGAAACCGTCCACATAATTGTCCTTGTCACCGTTCTCGCCCGGCATCTGGCGCGTACCGCGGCTGGCGATGTGGATGTGTCTCAGGTAGCGGCCCCCCGACCAAAGCGCCCCGTAATCGGAAGTCTCCTCGGCGGTCATGTGCCAGAAATCGCCCATGCAGCAGACTCCGCGACTGCCGGTATCACGGCAGATAGACGCCGCATCGGCCACCTGGCGCAAGTAGTGTGCCTCCTTGCGGTTCAGCGGTTCGAGAATCACAGTCGTACCCTGCTCGCGGGCATAGTCACCCAACTTGCGCAGCTGTTCAACCAGATAATCACGCGTCTGGGGAGTGTGCGGCATCACGGGAACCTGGTGGTTAAATGCAGGCACCATAATTACGCCTGTCGAACCGAGCTCTCCTGCCGCCGCAATGATTTCACGCATCGTACGGTCGAATTCGGCCCGCACCTCGGGTTGCTCCGAGAGGATAAATCCGGAAAACCCGGCACAAATGGCGCTGACACTGATGTTACGACCGCGAAGAGCCTGTTTCAGTTCACCCACGCGTGCCGACAGGTTCTTGCCGCCGGGTTCAAACCCCGTTACACCGTGTGCTTCCATATAGTCCAGCCGCTCGGCGAGCGTTTCGCCCGGCGCGGTATTCTCCTGAAACGACAACCTGAGCGGATTGCTCTCCCCGGGTTTACCCAAGCCTTCCCCCTGCGGGTACGGCCGTGCGAGAAGATTCCACGGCGCCGCTGCCGCCACAGCAGCCCCCACCAACGTTTTCTGTAAAAAATCCCGTCTGTCCATATCTTTTGTTTTTATCGTTTACTCTCTGTTCCCCGCAGCCATATACCGGATACTGCCGGACGAACACTTTTCGGAGCCCCAATTTCGCGAAACTACCCTACGATCCTTCCTGCACGCCTGCCGACCGTCCCGTGATAAAGCCGTTCCGAGAATTTCCGATTTTCCCCGCAAAACAGCCATGCCGCCGGGGAATCAAATATTCCAACCTTTATTCCAGCTCCGCTTCCAACCTTTCGAGAAACCGGGTAACCGCCCCTGCATCGTCCGGAGAAGGCGACCACGGAGCCACATTCCCGGGCGTCAACGGAGCAAAAGGCCCCTGCTTCACCTCGTAAACCACCGTACCGTCCTGAAGGACCAACAGGCCATGCCATTCTCCGGCCGGGATATGAAACCCATAAGTTCCCGCCTGCGGATCAATCACAGCCTTTTGGGTGACATTCCCTGCCTCATCGAAAACGAACGACGCGACACGGCCCCGCAAGACGACCACCATTTCATCCCGCTCGGGGGCGAGATGCCGGTGCGGCTGCACGAACGTCCCGCGTTGCAGACCGTTCAGCATCCAGTTGACCGGGTCACTTTCACTCTTATGAAAATTGTAGTTTTTCCGCAGCCGTGGACTCTCTTCGGCATTACGCGTCGTTGTATCCAGCAACGTTTCGTCGATCACTTTCATCTCCATACGGGTTTGGCCCGCCTCGTTTTATCAATTTTAACAGACGACGCCTGTCTCGCGGATCCCCAACTTCAACGAGTTCCGGGACAAAACGACACCTTGGTGAACTCATTAACCGGTTGAACTCGTCGACAAGGCTTTTATCCTTTGTTTCCGGATATCCCCGACGTCGTTCCCGACCTCAGCTGCGGGAATATCCGTTTATGCCTTTTTGGCTTCGCCCGGCACCGGAACAGTGTATTTGCCCATATCCATCGGGCCGAGTTCCAGTTTTTCAGGCATGTAATTCAACGAAGCGGCGCTGATTTCATCCCAAGTGACCGTCTTGCCCGTATAAGCGGACTCGCGGCCCATAATCGCAGCCAGGTTCGACACAGCCGTCTCCTCTGCCTGCATGATCGGCGTCCCCTGGCGAATGCAGCTGATCCAGTTCACGTGCTCCAGGACATACGGATTATTCTGCTGGTGCGCGGCCTTCTCGGCTTCGAGATCGTATTGCCAAAGCACATTACCGGCCAAATCCTTGATCACGCAGGCGCCCGAACCGCCGCCGCCGCTCTCCCAGGTTCCTTTGGTTCCCTGCAGGAATTCGCTCACATTGTTCGAACACCCGTCGATCTGGCGCGACATGCTGTGGAAATGCACGCCGTTGTCACAGACGAAATCGATGCTGAAGTTGTCATACTGATCCCCGGTAATCCTACGCTGGCGGCTGCCGAAACCGGTAGCCGAAACCGGTTTATAGCCCGAAAACCACAGGAAAACATCGATGTTGTGCACATGCTGTTCGACGATATGGTCGCCCGACATCGCTTTCCAGTTTACCCAGTCCCGAATCATCCACTCCATATCCGACCAACCCGGTTGGCGCGTTTTATACCACAGCATCGACTGGTTCCAGTAGACGTTACCGCCGGTAATCTCGCCGATCATGCCGTCAAGTACGATTTTCTTGAAAGATTCGACATAGGCACGCTGATGGTGCCGCTGCGTACCGGTCACAACGCACAATCCTTTGGCATTGGCTTGTTTGGCCGTCGCCATGATCATGCGGTAACCTTCCGGATCGACCGCAATGGGTTTCTCCAGAAAGCT
Organism: Alistipes indistinctus YIT 12060; assembly: GCF_025144995.1. Taxonomy (NCBI): domain Bacteria; kingdom Pseudomonadati; phylum Bacteroidota; class Bacteroidia; order Bacteroidales; family Rikenellaceae; genus Alistipes; species Alistipes indistinctus. The sequence continues at coordinate 1,696,987 of NZ_CP102250.1, forward strand.
ATGCACGCCTTTCTCAGTTGCATACTTGAAATGCGTCGGCCGGAACAGCGGCGGCGTCGCGATAATCACGACATCCACACCCGAGTCGATCACCTTCTGGTAAGCATCGAATCCGACGAAACAATTTTCAGCGGCAATCTCGATATTATGTTTTTCTTTAAGCTCTTTACGCGCATTTTCGACCCGGTCCGGGAAGACATCGCCCAATGCCACGACCGTAACGTTGTCGGCGGCATTGAGAAAATCCTGTGCGGCACCGGTTCCGCGACCGCCGCAGCCAATAAGGCCCGCTTTCAGGGGTTTACCGTCCACAGCCTTGTCGGGCAATTCGGGAATATAAACCGAACCGGCGTCCCTCAGCGCGGCATTTTTACCGCCCTTATCATCGGAACAGGCACTCAGTAGCGGCGTAACGCCCAACGCACCGATAGCTCCGGCCATAGCCGAATAGGAGAGAAACTCGCGACGGCTGATTTTGTTCTTTTCGCTCATGGTTCAATCGTAATTTAAAGTTTATCGTTAGTAGGTTCAATCATTCTTATCGGTCAGCGCCTGGGGACCGGGACGGCTCCAGATAACGATTCGCATACGCTTGGTTCCGCACCGGGCCGTGAAACATAAAACCCAGATTACTTCAGCTCCGTCGTTCCGGCAGGATCGTCGTATTCACACACGACACGGAAACCGATCGCACGGATATCCGAATACCACCAGATACTCTGCGGCTGCTGCGGATCGGTTTTGAGCCACTCCTTGTGCCGGGTATGGCTCCGGGCCGCCGAGCGCAGTACCGAAGCATCGTCGGTAAAGGCGCCGCCGCGCACTACATGCTCCTCACCCCCGGCAGGCCCTTTCGGGTCGATCGCGCCATCGGGCATCTTACTGTAAGCGTCCGGAGCGTACCAGTCCGCGCAATATTCCATCACATTGCCGAGCGTATTTTTCAGTCCGAACGGATTAGGCTGTACAGCCGAGGGTTCTTCTGTACGATTCTTACTGTCGTTGACATAGACGACATAACGCGCGATTCCGGCCGTATCGGCTTTGAAAAGCTTGCGCCAAAAGCCCTCATTCGAGAATTTTTTCGGATCACCCGGGAAGAAATAGGGCGTTTCCGTGCCGCCACGGGTTGCATATTCCCACTCGGCCTCAGTCGGCAACCGGTATTTCTTGCCGGTTTTTTTCGACAACCACTGGCAGAACGTCTCTGCGGCATAATGCGTCATCGTAATGGCCGGTCGGTCGCCGCCACCCCAGCCCTGGTCGGGAATCCCGAAGGGGGGAGTCGGGCCGCTGATCGCATCTACATCCGGATCGGAATTGTTCGCATAAACCAGTTCGGGCGGCGTCCGTCCCTCAGACATCGTCTCGGCATAGAACGCCCAGTACATATCCCAGGTCACTTCAGCTTCGCCGATAAAAAAAGACGAAAGGGTCACATTGCGGACCGGCCCTTCATCCTCGCGGCGGAACGGCTCGTCGGGGGGGCTGCCCATACGGAACGAGCCACCGGGAATCGCTTTCATCCCGAACGATACAGTAGTGCCGGGAATCCGCTCGGTGAAATTCTCGAAAGCCGTCACTTCGGCCGGAGCGGTGAACGGGTCGCCTTTTGCTGCGGTCTGCGGCACCCCCTGCATCTTAGCATGTTTGTAGTTGGGATCGTAATGGCCCACATCAAGGTGGCAGCTGATACATTGCAACCCGAGTTTCTCCTCATTTTCCTCGTAATAGAGGTGAGCGGTTACCCCTTCGTCGGTCAGGCGTGCCGGGAACAACTGCCGGTGGCACTCCTTGCAGGATTCGTTGAAGACGATCTTCTGTGCATACTCGAGCTGTCCCTTGCTTTCCCAATCGATCTTCTCGGTATCTTTAAAGAAGTACGACCAGACATCTTTCGCTCCCGAACGCAATTTCGTAAAGAAATAGTTCGCACTGCCTTTAGGCGGCAGGTGGCACTCGGCGCAACCGGTGGTCACACCGCTTTTGGAATTGTGATGCACAGAGAGTTTCCAACTTTTGTCGGCGGCTTCGTGCACATGACAGGACATGCAGTATTCATCGGTCGAAGTCTTCATGTAGACCCGGTTCAGCGCAATCGTAACGCTGACCCCGACAGCCACGCCGAACAGGGTGAACAGAACTATTTTCCGTCTGTTTTTGCGGGGTTTCTTCGTTTGGGATGATGACATGGGATTCTAAAAAAACGTACTCAACCGCCGGAAATTCCACCCGGCAGTTAGGGAAGCGCCCCTTAAAGGCGCAAGGTTTACAAATTTAGGAAAAATAAACGGGAAAACGCAAGCCAGAACCCGAAAAGCCGCCCTCAGAGCTCGTCCAGGAGCTTTCCGGAAAACGAAAACGCCATAAAACTAAAACAATAAAGGCCGGCAAGAATATGATAATCCCACCGGCCTTTAACCCGTATCGGTTATGTCCCGCAAACCTTTTCGTCCGATCGGCGGTCCATAAAACCTTTACAGCGACGCTACTTGTTCCGATACCGGAGCGTCTCCCCCGTTTTCGAAAGCGACGGCGGCACGCTCCGGTCGGAAACGGCACGCTGCCTGTTCGGCTGGCCGCTCATTACGAAATGGATGTCCGCTCCGTCGCGGATATCGTCGTAAGTGATATACGACTTATCGTACTCTTTGCCGTTCAGTAGCATCTTCTTGACATAAACGTTCTGCTTCGACCAGTTCTCGGTAGTCACTTTCACCTGGTGCCCGTTGCCGAGGCGCATCGTGACGGCTTCAAGCGCAGGCGACCCGATGTTGTAGATATTGCTCGACGGGGCGGTCGGATAGAAGCCCATGCAGTTGAAAATGTACCAGGCCGACATCTGTCCGCAATCGTCGTTGCCGCTGAGCGACCCCGGCTCATTCCCGTAAAAATGGTCGATCACATACCGGATCCAGCGTTGGCAATCCCAGGGCCGGTTGAGGTAATTGTAAAGATAGATGATCTGGTGGCACGGTTCGTTACCGTGCCAGTACCCGCCGATACGGCCCCAAATGTCATGCGCACCGGGGATATTTTCGTCCATCTCGATCACGAAAAGCGAATCGAGCCGCGCTTCGAACAGGTCGCGCCCCGCTTCGTTGATATAACCCTGCACATCGTGCGGTACGTACCAGGTATATTGCAGCGTAAAACCTTCGGTGATATCTCCCCAGCCATTGACCGAACCGGGTCCCTGATAAGCGATCGGCGCGAACGGCGTACGCCAGCCGCCGTTGATATCCCGCCCACGCATGTATTTGGTCTCGGGATCGACGAGGTTCTGGTACGAAAGCGACCGGTTCAGGAAATATTCATAATCATCCGTCTTGCCGAGCTTTTTAGCCGCCTGTGCGATACAATAGTCGTCATAGGCATACTCCAGCGTCTTCGACACCGACTCCTTCTCCTTGTCGAACGGCACCCAGCCCAGCGAATCGTACTCCGGCAGGCAATCGTAATGCGGATTCATCGCAGTGGTCTTCATCGCCTCGAACGCACGTTCGTAATCGAAGCCCGGAACCTCTTTGACGATCATATCGGCCAACACCGACACGGAATGATACCCGATCATACACCATGTTTCGTTACCATAGAACGACCAGATCGGCAGCATCTTTTCAACGCTCTTGTCGTAATGGGCCAGCATCGAATTGGCCACATCGGCATTGACCTTCGGCTGTACGAGACAGAACAGGGGATGCAGCGCACGGTAGGTGTCCCACAGCGAGAAGGTAGTCAGGTTGGTGAATCCCTTCGCCTTTTCGATATTCTTGTCCAACCCGCGGAACCGGCCGTCGGCATCCTGGAAGATAAACGGATGCAGGAAAGCGTGGTATACCGACGTGTAGAAAGTCTCCTTATCAGCCTGCGAGGCCGTGACCTGAAACTTATTCAGCTCCTTGTTCCATTTCTCAACTCCTTTCCGGTGCAACGATTCGAATGTTTCGCCGTCGAGCTCCCTGAGGTTCTTCAATGCTCCGGCCGTGCTGACGCCCGACACGGCCGTCCGGACATAAATCGGCTCCCCTGCTGCGGTACTGAACGTCATCCAGGCCTTGATATCCTTTCCCCACGCTTCGAGGCTGCTGCGGAAACGCTTCGTATTGTAAAGCACCGGCACGCTGTCCTGCAGGAAGCCCATCGCCTTGAACGGTTTGGAGAAGGTCGCGGCAAAATAAACGTGCCGTTCGGGACCCCAGCCGTTGACGATTTTCGAACCGACGAGCGTCGAATCGTTTTCGAGCCGGATATTCGCCCACACACAGGGCCATTTGAGCGTGTGTTTCAGATCAAGCAGAATAAAGGCGCTATCGCTCTGCGGATAAGTGAATTTGAAGATTCCGCTGCGCACGCCGGAAGTCATTTCGGCCTTCGTGCCGTAATCGAGCAGATCGACCCCGTAATAGTTCGGCGAGGCCCATTCCCGGTCGTGAGAATAGCGCGACCGGTACCCCGCATCGGGATTTTCATGTGTCCCGGGATCGAACCGGATCTCACCCACCCCCGGCATAAAGAGGAAATCGCCCAGGTCGGGAATACCCGTACCGCTGAGATGCGTCAGGCTGAAACCGAGCAGCGTCGGATGGTCGTATTTATAGCCGGCAGCGACATCGTAATCATCGAAATCGGTATCGGGACTCATCTGGATACCGCCGAACGGGATTTGCGAACCGGGGTAAGTATTCCCGAAACCCGCGGTGCCCACCAACGGGCGGACATATTGGGTGAGTTCTTCCTGCGGCGCGTTCAGGTCGGGATGGTGCACGCAACCCGCCGCAGAAATAAGCGACACTCCGCACAGCATCGTGAGCGTTTGTCTGAACATGTTTGTCATCGTTTATCGGTTTGGATTAGTATCGGTTTCGAGTATCAGTCTCCCCGGGTACAGAAGTTCCCGGACAGCAGCGGCCATCCATCGGGGATAGCCGCACGGCGCATAGCTGCCGTTTATTGCTGTTGGTTTTCCGAGCGAACAACCCCCGCAACTGTCCCGGCATTGGGATTGGTCAGCTCCCGTCCCCGGAATTTCCCGGTCAGCGTACCGAGGAAAGCCACGATATCGTCACGGTCCTGTGCGCTGAGTTGCCTGCCGACCTGGAAGCGGGCCATATCGTCCACCGCTTCGGAAAGCGTCTCACGCGTTCCGTCGTGGTAATACGGAAAGGTCAGCGCCACGTTGCGCAGTCCCGGGACTTTGAACCGGTGGCGGTCGTAAGCTTTTTGCGTTTGTTTGAAACGGCCGTTGTCCTCTTCGGTCATCTCCTCCCCGCGCGCCGCAAAATAGTCCTGCGCCAACCCCATATATTCGAACGACTGTCCTCCCAACAGCGGCCCGACATGACAGGTCGCGCAGCGGTTCTCTTTGAACAGTTCGTATCCGTGCTGCTCCTGCGCGGTAATCGCCGTCGAATCGCCCTTTAGGTAGAGATCGAAACGGCTGTCCGGTGTGATGAGCGTTTTCTCGTACTCGCCGATCGCCTCGGTGATCGCTTCGCCGCTGTAGCCCCCGGGGTAAACCTTCAGGAACATTGCGGTAAACTTGGGATCGGCTTTGAGCTTTCCGATAATCTGTTCCCAGGAGGTGCTGGCCATTTCGACCGGATTGAGCGGGGGACCGCCGGCCTGATCGGCCAAAGTGTGCGCACGGCCGTCCCAGAATTGCTCGAAATTCAACGCCGCATTAAAAACGGTCGGTGCATTCACCCCTCCGAGCGAACCGTTCACGCCTTCGGAATAACGCCTGTTATCGACACCGCCCGTATGCAAGCCGTGGCACGAAGCGCAGGAAACCGTATTGTCGGACGACAGGCGCGGATCGTTGTAAAGCATCTCGCCGAGCGCCGCCTTGCGTGCGTCGGTCGGCAACGAATCGGGCAGCGGTTGCACGGGTTCACCTGCAAAACGCGGAGCGGTGGCCGGATTGCTGTAATTGGCAACGCGATGGTCATGAATCCACTGCAGCAACTTGGCCTTTTTCGCATCGGTAATCGATGAACCCCAGTGCACAAGGTAATATTTGGCAACCGGCATACTGCCGTCGCTGATCGCCTTTTCCATCTTGGCCAGGGAAACCTCATCGACAGGCCGTCCTTCGGCAAGCGCCGCAAACGCTGCACCCAAATCAGCCTGCCGATGCCCTTTTTCGACATCGCTGCGCACGATATTGCCCGCCACCGGCCACGAGGCATAGAACGGCAAGTCGGGATTTTCACTGTGGCAGCTGAGGCATCCTCCATCGTCGAGGATCTGCTGCACCTGCATCTCCGCAGTCTGGTCGGGCGACGGCAGACGGTTCGCCAGTTTGTAGGCTACCGTCCCTACGGCTCCGGCCGCTACCACGACAATCGCAATCTTTACACTGGTCTTCATTTTCGTTGGGGATATAAGTTAGTATGTTCGATCATTCTTCCTCTCTTCAATCATCCTCCCTTTCAGGACACCCGTGCGTCTTCACGACCGGTTGCTCCACTGCCTTTTTCCACAGGACATCATCTCCAAATAACACTTATGTCCGTTCCACAGAGGGGTCCGAAACAGGTTCCCTACCGCTGCGAAGCCGTATAGACTGCGACCGAAAGGGCGGCATAATCGCCGATCTGTTCGCCGAGTCCCGCCGGTACCACCCGGCACACCTCACGGGCATACGAAAGCGACTGCCGACGGATCACCGACTCGGCCGCAGGCCAAAGCAAGTCATGCGCCCGGGCGAAAATGCTGCCGATCACGATCGTTTCGGGATTCAGCACGTCGATCAGGATCGAAAGCCCCTCGCCGAGCAGTTCACCGCTGGTACGGTATACCTCCAACGCCGCAGGGTCGCCCTGCCGTGCCGCTTCGGCCACACTGCGGGCCGTAATGCCATCGAGCGAAGCCGGATCGGGACAATAGCCCACACCGCCGCCCATCTGCAATGCTTCCATCGCCCGGCTCCGTGCAAGTTGGGCAATACCGCCGCCGCTGCAAAAGCCCTCGAACGACCCGGCTTTGCCGTAGCCGACCGGTCCGAACGGACGCATCGCCATATGGCCGACTTCTCCCGCCATGTCGTTCGTGCCGCTGTATAACCGCCCGTCGAGGATCAATCCCGCTCCCATGCCGGTCCCGAACGTCAGGAAAATCATATTCTGCGCCCCGCACCCCGCACCGAACTGCCATTCGGCCAGCGCACAGGCATTCGCATCGTTCTGGACACCGGTTTTCACACCGAAACGCTCTTCGAACAGGCGCACGATCGGAACATCGTCCCAACCCGGCAGGTTCGGCGGAGACATGATGACCCCGCGCTTACTGTCGAGGGGACCGCCGCAACTGATGCCGAATGCGACCACTTGTGACACTTTCACGCCTTGTGCGGACAGTATCTCCTCTACGGTCGAAAAAAATTCGTCCAAAACTTCGGAATAGGGACGCCTCCCGGTCGGAAACGCCTTTTTATCCAAAATCGTTATCTCGCCGTTCCCGGCCCTACGACCCAGCACTACCGCGCATTTGGTCCCGCCGATGTCGATTCCCGCTACATACTCCATTGCTCGTGTATAATTGAGAGTCTGACTCTTATAATTAAATGGCTGTTTTCAACACCTTCTGCAACGCGCTGCTCCGACATTGCTTCGTGTACGCAACCAAAATCTGGTATTTTCCAATACCGGACAGCGCTAGGCAAGCCCCAGTTCCAGCTCGATATAATGAACCAGCGAGTGAATCACCTTCTCATGAATCTCCTGGGCCCGGTCTGCAAATTCGCTCTTCGGCGCGCGGATTTCCACGTCGCATTCCGACGCTATTTGTCCGCCGCCTTTGCCGGTCAGAGCGACTACCTTCATGCCGATCGAACGGGCCGATGCCACCGCTTCGAGCACATTGCGCGAATTACCGCTCGTGGTAATCCCGAGCAACAGGTCTCCGGGACGGCCGACCGCCTCGACTCCCTTCGAAAAAATATAGTCGTAACCGTAATCGTTCGCCACGCAGGTAATATGTGTCGGATCGCACAAAGCCACAGCCGCCAGCGCACGCCGGTTACCGCGGAAACGCCCGGTCAGCTCCTCGGCGAAATGCATGGCATCGCACATCGAACCGCCGTTACCGCACGTGATGATCTTTCCGCCGCCGCGCAGCGTCTCCACCATCAGCCGGCCGGCCTGTTCCAAGGCTTCCCATGCCGTCCGGTCGTTCGTAAATTGCTCCAACACCCGCGCCGCCTCGACAAAGCCGCTGCGGATCGTATCCATCGTACTCATAAATTATTTGGTCTTTTCAAGCCGGTCCGCATCCCGAAAAAGGATGCGCCATCGACTTCCCTATGCTTTCTGTTTCCTCAATATCGAGACAGCCACACCCAGAATATAGACCAGGCAGGCGAACGGTACCAACAGGCTGACCAGCTGGTCGGAATGGTCGGCGATCACACCCATTACCGGGGGCACCAGCGCCCCTCCCGCAACACCGGTAATCATCAGCGCCGAAATTTCATTGGCTTTGGCCGGATCGTGCTGCATCGCCAGCGAAAAGGCGATCGCGAATACGCTCGCCGCCGAGAGTCCTATCACGAACAATGCAGTATAGATAATCCAAGGCACCCCGGTCAGCAACAGCAAGGCATAACCTGCCACGGCAAAACACATCGTCATAGCGAAGAATCGCCGCGGGGCCACTTTGGCCAGGATGATCGTTCCTACGAACGTTCCGATTGTCCGGGCGGCAAAATAGAGGCTGCCGGCGAACGGGCCGCCCTCGTCGAGCGGAATCGCACAGCGTTCGGTCAGGTATTTCGGAATCGTGGTGAGCAACCCGACCTCATAGCCGACGATCAGCACGATCACCGAGAAGTAAACCAAAATCCGCCGGTCGCGGAGCATCGCAAAAATACGCCCCGCCGAACTGCTTTGCCCGGCACTCTCACGCTGCTCCGGAATCGGGATCAGCAGCAGCCACACGAACGACAGCACCGTCACGGCGGCATAAACCGGAAAGACCAGTTTCCAGTTACCGAAGCTCACCGACGCAACGCCGACGATAATCGGCCCGAGAAAAGAGCTGATCGCTTTGATGAACTGCCCGAGCGTCAGGCTGCTGGCTACTCGGTCGGCCGGGACAACATTCATCAGCAACGGATTGAGCGCGACCTGCAGGATCGTATTGCCGATCCCCAACAGTGCGAATGCGGTCAGTACCAGCGGGAAACTGTAATCGAGCAACGGCAGCAACATGGCAACGGTCGTAACGGCAGCACTCAGCAGTACTGTGTTCTTACGCCCGAAGCGGCCCATGAGGATACCCGTCGGCAACGAGATAACCGCAAACCAGAAAAAGACCAGCAGCGGAATCAGATTGGCCCACGTATCGTTCAGTGCAAAGTCCTGTTTGACGTAGTTGGTCGATATGTTGACGATATCGACGAAACCCATCACGAAAAAGCTGAAAAGCACGGGCGTCAGCTTGGCAAGGTTCAGTTTTTTGCTCATAAAAATCAGGTTAGCGAAACCGCAGCGGCCGGCTGTCAGCTTTACGGCAATTCAAAGTTATGGATTTTTCGGCAGGGATCGGCACATACCTATGAAAAAATACGGGAAAATCCCCTCCGCGACGCAATCCCGCACAGGCAAAAGGAATTGCGCAGGACAGCCCCGACTCCCCGTAAATAAGTTGTTGATAACTTCCTCCTCCGGAGCGGGCCCATCCCGGGAGATTGTTCTACTTTTATCCCAGCGTTAGGTTCCCGCTCCGTCCTCACGCGGAGCCCGGATTAAAAGGGAATCCTGTGAAAATCAGGAACTATCCCCGTAGCTGTAAGTTCCTTTCATGGACGGTACCTCTTGAGCCACTGCCGCTTATCGCGGCGGGAAGGCGTACCTTCCGGAACAAGTCAGAAGACCTGCCGGCGCTTCCATTCGTAGCTTTCGGGCGAAAGGCGACAGAATAGAGACCGTACCCTTCATTCTCTTCTTCTGTTCATCGCTTTATGCCGGCAGCTCCACTGGGTAAAACGGCCAAAAAACCACAAAAATATACCGCGATGAATACAGAAATCTACATTACCAAGCGCGACGGGAAGCGCGAAGCATTCTCGATCGACAAAATCAAAAGCGCCGTTGCCAAAGCTTTTCTTTCAGTAGGCAGTTTCGCCACGCAGGAGACGATGACCGGCGTCCTCTCGCGGCTCAACATCTCGAACGGCATGACCGTCGAGGAGATCCAGAACCAGGTCGAAGTGGCGTTGATGGCGGAACAGTATTTCAGCGTGGCCAAATCATTCATGATCTACCGCCAAAAACGTTTCGAAGACCGGGAAGTACGCGACAAGCTCCGTTTCCTGATCGACTACTGCAACGCGACGAACCCGGCTACCGGCAGCAAATACGACGCGAATGCGAACGTAGAGAACAAGAACATCGCCACGCTGATCGGCGAACTCCCCAAGTCGAACTTCATCCGCCTGAACCGCAAGCTGCTGACCGACAAAATCAAGCAAATGTACGGCAAAGAGGTGTCGGACAAGTACCTCGACCTGCTGAACCGTCATTTCATCTACAAAAACGACGAGACGAGCCTCGCAAACTACTGTGCGAGCATCACGATGTACCCGTGGCTGCTGAGCGGCACGCTGTCGATCGGCGGCAACTCGACACGCCCGACCAACCTCAAATCGTTCTGCGGCGGCTTCATCAACATGGTTTTCATGGTTTCGAGCATGCTCAGCGGCGCCTGCGCGACTCCGGAATTTTTAATGTACCTGAACTACTTCATCGGGAAGGAGTACGGAAACGACTATTTCCTGCGGGCCGACAAGGTGGTCGACCTCTCGAAAAAACAGCGTACGCTCGACAAGGTAATCACCGACTGTTTCGAACAGATCGTCTACTCGATCAACCAACCCACCGGCGCACGCAATTTCCAGGCGGTCTTCTGGAACATCGCCTATTACGACAAATACTATTTCGAAAGCCTGTTCGGCAATTTCGTTTTCCCGGACGGGGACAAACCCGACTGGGATTCGCTCGACTGGCTCCAGCAGCGCTTCATGCGGTGGTTCAACGCCGAGCGCACCAAAGCCGTGCTCACCTTCCCGGTCGAGACGATGGCGTTGCTGTCGAAAGACGGCGACGTACTGGACAAAGAATACGGAAACATCACCGCCAGAATGTATGCGGAAGGACATTCGTTCTTCACCTACATGAGCGACAACGCCGACTCGCTGAGCAGCTGCTGCCGCCTGCGAAACGAGATTCAAGACAACGGTTTCAGCTATACGCTCGGCGCCGGTGGCGTTTCGACCGGATCGAAAAGCGTGCTGACGATCAACCTCAACCGCTGTATCCAACATGCGGCCAACGCCGGCCTGCCGCACCTCTCGTTCCTCGAAGGGGTGGTGGACCTGGTACACAAGGTGCAAATGGCCTATAACGAAAACCTCAAAGATCTTTACAACAAAGGGATGCTGCCGCTGTTCAACGCAGGCTACATCAACATGGACCGCCAATACCTGACCATCGGCGTGAACGGACTGGTAGAGGCCGCCGAAGCGCTCGGCATCGAGATCAACGACAACCCGCGCTATACGGCTTTCGTACAGGAGGTACTCGGGCTGATCGAACGGTATAACAAGAAATACCGAAGCAAGGAGGTGATGTTCAACTGCGAAATGATCCCGGCCGAAAACGTCGGCGTGAAACATGCGAAATGGGATCGCGAAGACGGCTACGTCGTACCGCGCGACTGCTACAACAGCTATTTTTACCGCGTCGAAGATGCGTCGTTGAATGTAATCGACAAATTCCGGCTGCACGGCCGCAAATACATCGAACACCTGACCGGCGGTTCAGCGTTGCACATGAACCTCGAAGAGCACCTGAGCCAGGAGCAGTACCGCCAGTTGTTGCGCGTAGCCGCGCAGGAGGGCTGCAACTATTTCACCTTCAACATTCCCAATACGGTCTGCAACGACTGCGGCCATATCGACAAACGTTACCTCAAGGCATGCCCCGAATGCCAGAGCAAGAACGTCGATTACCTGACGCGCGTGATCGGCTATATGAAGCGGGTCAGCAATTTCTCGCAAAGCCGTCAGGTGGAGGCAGCCAAACGTTACTACGGCCATGCTTAAATACGCCGGTTACGACATCGTCTTCCAGGAGATTCCCGACGAGGTAACCCTCGCGATTTCGCTGACGAACTGTCCGAACCGCTGTCCGGGATGCCACAGTCCGCAGCTGAGGGACGACACCGGCGAGCCGCTCACCGAGGAGGTATTGGAAGCGCTGCTCGAGAAATACCGCGGTGCGGTCACCTGCGTCTGCCTGATGGGGGGCGACGGAGACCCGGCCGGTATAAAGCGCATCGCCAGGTTCCTGCATACGCAGCGGACAACGCCGGTCAAGGTCGGTTGGTATTCGGGCCGGAGCGAACTCCCCGAAGGCTTCTCCACCGAGGGCATCGAATACCTCAAGCTCGGTCCGTACATCGAAAAGCTCGGAGGCCTGCGCGCACCGACGACAAACCAACGGCTTTACAAAGTGGATCCCGGCGGAAGCTTGCGGGACATCACCCACCGCTTCCGAAGACAATGATCCCTCGCCGCTTTATAACCCGGCAGCAAAAAACCGTAACATCTGACTTTACACACGATTACACTGCGAGAATCTCCCGGGCCCGTAAAGTCCCGGGAGATTTTTACATATTATTTCCTTATATTCGCAAACGATGCTCCCCCGGTCATTTTTCGATATTCATTCATCCGAACTCAAACCTCTTTGACAGACCATGACAAAAAGATTCCTGCCATTGCTTGCATTTTTGGCTCTTGCGGGTTGCTCCGGGCCTAACAACAAAGCCGAAATCAAACTGGCTACCCCGTCGCCCCAACAGATCGATTTCATGAACAACGAAATCGGCGCATTTTTTCATTTTACGACCAACACCTTTACCGGAGCCGAGCACGGCGACGGTACGGCTACGCCGGCCGATTTCAACCCGACGAAACTGGATGTCGACCAGTGGATGGAAGCGGCCAAAAGCCTCGGTGCGAAATATGCCGTACTGACGGCACGCCACGAAGACGGTTTCTGCCTGTGGCCCACAAAGACCACTGAATACTGCGTACGCAACTCACCGTGGAAAAACGGCCGGGGCGACGTCGTCAAAGAGTTCGTCGAGGCGTGCCGCCGCCACGGGATCAAACCCGGACTCTATTTCTCCCCGAACTACAACGGACACGAAATATTCCAACCCAAGGACCGGCCAGTCGAGTGGGGGAAAGTGTGGGACAGTATCACGAATCTGCGCTGGCAGGATTCGGCATTCGTCCAAAAATACCGCCAGCTGGAAGTGGACCAGATCACCGAACTGCTGACCGACTACGGTCCCATCTACCAGATATGGATGGACCACTGGAGTGAAAAGAAAAACTGTCCGGCCGTTACCGCCGCGATCCGGAAATTACAGCCCGAATGCATCCTTACCGGCCCCGATGTCCGCTCACCGGGCAATGAAAAGGGCACGGTCGTTTATCCTTCCTGGAATCCTGTCTATACGATGGACAGCACGAACAATTCACGGGCTGCGGAACGGGTCGACGAACCCGAAGGCCCCAACGAATACGGTTTGCTGGAGACCTACAAGATCGTCGGTCACCCGAACGGCCAGTTCTGGCGTAGCCTGGAGGCTCCGACGGCCGACATGTTCAACCACGGCGGCTGGTTCTGGCACGGGCCGCAGCTCCCGATGCCGATGGACGACCGGATCGAAAATTACTACCGCTCGGTCGGCCTCGGCGCCAACCTGATCATCAACCTGCCCCCCGACAAGCAGGGACTGATTCCCGCCGAAACGGTAGCCGATGCGAAAGCATGGGGCGATACGATCCGCAAACTGTTCTACGGGCCTTTCATCGCCGAAACCGAAACCGCACAACCGGGCAGTGAAGTGGAACTCACCTGGGAAAAGCCGTGCAGGATCGACCATGTGATGCTGATGGAAAACATTGCCAACGGACAAAAAGTTGCCAATTACACGCTCGAAGCGTTCGTGGACGGCAAATGGCAGGCCGTTGTCCCGGCCAACCGGTTCAAATACTGCCCCGAGGGCTATAACGCCTCGCCCGGTTTCGAGACGATCGGACATAAAAAGATCGACCGGATCGTACCCGTCGTGACCGACAAACTGCGTTTCCGCTGTACGAAAGCCGCGGCAGAACCGGTCGAAATTGCCAAATTCGCCGTATGGAACGTAGGGGAAGCAAATCCCACCCAAACGGCAAACCGTTAAGAGGCAAAATGAACGCACACACGTACCCGTTTTTCGACACAACCGCTTCGACACGGCGATAACCGGTCGACAACCATTCGGTTCCATGCCAAAAGCAGCCCCCCTAAAAGGCTGCTTTTGCTTTTATTTCAGCAACCGATCCGGAGTCAGACACCCGAAGCGGAAAAACAGTACTTTTGCACAGGGATATGTACAAAAATGGGATTTCTCCGTACACCCGGAAAATTTTAAAAAATTCAGGGGATCAGAGGAATCCCAATTAAAGAATTTAAACAGATCGTCTATGCAGTCGAAAAGGATGTATACCGGCCATCTGGCCATGCTCGGGGCCAACCTGCTCTGGGGTGTCATGTCGCCCATGTCGAAAGCCGTATTGCAAAGCGGTCTGGTCGGTCCGCTGTCGCTCACCACTTTGCGGATGGTCGGCGCCGCGGCAGCGTTCTGGATCCTGTCGCTGTTTACCCGCCGCGAACATGTCACCCCGCATGACCTGGCCCTGCTCTTTTTCGCATCGTTGTTCGGGGTCACGCTGAACCAGGGGTTCTTTATCACCGGCGTGTCGCTGACCTCGCCGATCGACGCATCGGTCGTCACGACAACCACGCCGATCATTACGATGATCCTTGCCGCGCTCTACCTCAAAGAGCCCATCACCTCGAAAAAGGTGATGGGTATCTTCATGGGAGCCGTCGGCGCGCTGATCCTGATTCTCAGCGCCGATGCCGCCCACACAGGGGAGAATGCCGGCGGCATGACAGGCAATATCCTCTGCCTGATGGCCGAACTCTGTTTCGCGACCTATTGCGTCGTCTTCAAAGACCTGATCGGGCGCTATTCGCCCGTGACACTGATGAAATGGATGTTTACCTATGCGGCGATCTGCTGTATTCCCTTCTCGTACAACGGCCTCGCATCGATAAACTTCACGACTCTCCCGACAGCCGTTTACGCCGATCTGGCCTTTATCGTTTTCGGCGCGACCTTCCTCTCGTACCTGCTGGTACCCATCGGACAACACCGGCTTCGCCCGACGCTCGTCACGATGTATTGCTATTTGCAACCCATCGTCGCATCGATGCTCGCCGTACTGTGGGGAATGGACCGGTTCACGCCGACCAAGGGAGCGGCGATCCTGCTGGTTTTCGTGGGAGTCTACCTGGTCAACCGCAGTAAATCGCGGGCCCAGATGGAAGCCGAAGCGCTCGAAGCCGCACGCCGTACCGCTCCGGATGCGCCTGCTATGCCCGACGTTCCGGAAAGTTCCGGACGCTCCTGAAAAACGCCCGCCTCGAAAACGCCTGACAAACAATTGCAGTAACCGGATAAATATATCCGTGTCCGCCCGGAACCGGATTATGGCAATTGCCCCGTACAGCGGAAATATTTCTGCATAACCAACAACGAGATCAGCCGTTCCCGCTTTTTATCGCGGAACTGTGAAATGTATTCGTGGGCATGGCGGGCGATCGCCTCCGCTTCTTCCGGATGATCGATATAGTATTGCAGCCGCTGCGGCAGGTCCGAATAGTCGCTTTTGATCTCGATATAGTGGTAATTGGGGATCAGCGTCCCTTCCATAAACCAGGTTTCATAGGTCGGACGGGGCATTACCGCCACCGAATTGGTCGACATCACCCATTTGAGACTCGTCGACACGTCGATACCTTCCAGCGTAAGGATGAACTTATAAACGAGATGCTCGAACAGCGTAATCTTTCCCTTACTCCACTCTTTGGGAAATTCGGGCAACGCCGAGATAATGCCCACATCGCACATCGGATGGTCGAAATACTGTTCGACGAAACGGATCCGGTGCGGTTTATAATTGATGTCCAACCGGAAAATAGCCTTATCCATTTTGTCCCGGAACGGGATCCGGTCGGTAATGAAATTGAAATGCCGCACTTTTTCCATGTTCAGGATCACCGAATTGGTATTTTCTCCATGAATCGGACGGCTTTTGACGATCGAGGGTACTCCCGGAACCTGCGTCACATCCCCGAACACATAATTCCAGTACAGGGAATCGCTGAACCACCTTGTAAACTCATAACTATCGAAGAAATAAACCGATCCCGCATCCCCGAACTTGTGGTCCGCGAGCCTGTGGGACGAAACCGGATCGATCGGAACGATACCCTGCATCTTATTGTAATAATCGACACGGCGCAGGATATACTCCTTGTCAGGTCGCTTTTCCAACTCCGCCAAAACCTTCTGCAGCCGGTTGCGGAGCAATACTTTGGGAGTGATATACCGCACGAAATTCTTACTGTAATAGGCCAGCCTGTTATTCGTGCCCTTGTGCAAACGCGACAAAATCATTCTTTTATACAAATTAACGGATTGTGTCCCAAAGATACGAAAAAGCTCGTTTCTTCCGTTTGTTCAACAACTTCCCAGGGTAAAAAAGAATAATCCACACGAAGAATGTAAACCGACACAGGGGCGAACAATATTGGTTTCCCTTTTGTTTGTTCGAAAGGGAAACCAATATTGCACCATCACGCTAATATTTAAAATCATGGTTTTGAGCCGGCAATTCGCAGCGATTCTCTTCGTTTGGCCTCTTTTTGGGGAAGTTATCTATGCCCAGTCACATACTCTGAAAGGGAGTGTCGTGGATGAACTCCGCCGGCCCGTTACGGCCGTCTCGTGTGTGTTGCGGAGTTCTACGGACAGTCTGTTTGTTCAAAGTACACTGAGTGACGAAAACGGGGATTTTATCTTTGCCGATATCGGGAACGGAGCATATACGCTCTACTTGAACCACATGAGTTATAAGCTCCAAACCATATCGGTTGAAATTAACAATCAGGATCAAATATTCGAGCAACCGTATACGCTGCAACAGCAGGAGAACCTGATTGATGAAGTGGTCGTTACGGCTGAACGCCCGACAGTAAAACTGGTTGATCAAAAACTCGTTTATGACGTAACCGTTTTGAAAGACAATAAAATTATCTCCAATGCTTTTGATTTGCTCCGCCATATACCCAATCTGGTCGGCAGCGGGGACGATTTGAAACTGGTCGGATCCTCCAATTATGCAATCTTAATCGATGGTAAACCGTCCTCCCTGACGAAGGGACAAATGATCCAAACTCTCAAAACAATGTCCGCGTCCAGAGTCGCCGATGTCGAGATTATGTACAGCGCGCCACCCCAGTACAATGTCCAGGGGGCGGCAATCAATATCGTATTAAAGAACGACGCACAATCTCCCGAAACTCCGCCACTGCAAGGAGAAGTTGCGGCGGAATATACTCAGGGGCATTATCCGGGTTATGGGATACGGGCCAATCTTTTTTATAACAAATCCTCTTACAAAGTAGATTTAACAGTCGGAGCAAAAACATCAAAAGAATGGAACCGCAACAAAATGGACGCCGTACACCAATTGCAAGAGAATCGGTATGATATTTCGCTGGACGATGAACGGATCTATAAGTTTTCCGACCTTGACTTAAGATTAAATGTTCTCCGGACATTGAGCAGGGGAAGTACGTTGTCTTTGACTTATACGGGAAATCTGAATCGGAGAACCGGATACCAGGCTTCAAACTCCGTTTTCATTGAAAATTCGGATTTATACGAACATGTAAAATCACGGGTAGATAAAGAAATCGATACCGATTTTCACAATATACGGTTCGATTACTCCTCTTCCAAACGCCTTTCCCTCGGTGTTGAATATACGCTGTTTCACGACCCCACAAAAGAGCTTTATAAAGAATTTGACACGGAATATCAGAGCATAGTAACTGAGTACCGGACCAAAACGAAACAGAATATCAATAAGATATTGGTTTACCTGAATCACGAGCTGAGTTTGGGAAAGGATTGGAAACTGAATTATGGAATAAAGGCGAGTTACTCCGCGAATCGCAACAACTACGATTATTTCAAGGTTGTTTCAGCAACTTCCCCGGACTCAATCAGCCATATTAAACAACAAGAGGACAACTATTCAGCTTATGTCGGTTTTTCTAAAAAGATAAATGACAAGCTATCGGCCCAAGCTTCTCTTTCCGGAGGATTTTACCGGGGGACCATTGACTACGGAGATCGCGAACAGACCTTGTGGAGTGATTTTCAGCTATTCGTTAACGCCAATTTAGCATATGTCCCTTCGCCCAAACATACGCTGCAGCTCTCTTTTTCGTCAGAGATACAGTATCCGCCATATTGGGCCCTCAGCAACAACGGTTTCCGCTTAAATACCTATACGATCCTATTGGGGAATCCTTCCCTGAAGTTTGCCCGGAAATATAATGCCCAACTCGTGTATGTAATTAATCAAAAATATACACTGATGGCCTATAATAGTTATGTCCCCAATTACTTTACCCAGGTGCCTTATCAATCACAGGACGCTCTTCAAAATATCATTCAAATGGTCAACCTGGATTATCAAAATATCTACGGTATTGTCGGAATCGTTCCTTTCCGCGTAAAAAAATTCTTGGAAAGTCAGCTAACCGTCAACTTTTTCAGGCAGACTGACAAGGATAACGATTTCCACGGGTTACGATTCAGGAACTCCCACAATTCGTTCATAATTCAGCTGGATAACACCTTTAACATCTCTTCGAAGCCCGATATCAAGGGAGAACTTTCGGGATATTATATCTCGGGCGGCATCCAGGGAATTTATGATATTGAGCATTTTTACAGTATCGCAGCGGGGATAAAATGGCAAACGAACAATAAACGAATCGAGGTCGGAGCAAAGGTCGATGATATTTTCCGGACAACAAATGTCACCTTGAGAACCAATTATCAAAATCAGAATATAAAAATGCGGGATTATGCCGATACTCCATTTTTCAGGTTCAATGTCTCCTACCGTTTTGGAAATTATTCGGGCAAAGAAAAATCGACTGTCGACAAATCGAGATTCGGCAGATAATCGAATCCAGAAATAAAGCGGCTGACTCTAAGAGTCAGCCGCTTTATTTACGATAGTCGGGGTGACAAGATTCGAACTTGCGACCACTCGCCCCCCAGACGAGTACTCTAACCGGGCTGAGCTACACCCCGAGCGACTAAAGTGGTGCAAAGCTACACGTTTTATTTAAAATCTCAAAATTTCGAGCGGGATTATTTTGTTTTCGTCGACGGTTACGCCCTCAGCATCTGATTCGGCCGCAGAATCCGCGCCGTCCCTTTTCATCCGCTTCATAACCTTCCCGCATTTTGCGGCCGACCGGAGGAGAACCGATCGAGCAAACCGGTAAATCCTTATCAACAGAATCAACCTTCGTCTCCGGAAGGGGCGTGCTTGCGGAACGGGTAAGTCACGAAAAACAACAGGTTATTGACCCCAGCATGAAAAAGAAATTTCAGGGTCCCTTTGCGTTTGCGCTCATCGACCATAACCACAGGACGGTAACAGATGCGAAGACGGTTATGCTGCACGTAGACATTCAACAAACGCTCGCTCATATATCCCATTACACGGGCCTGCACCGGATCGTCGGATATCCGGATACGGCGCTCGACCTCTTCGAGCAGGTCGAACAACCACACCGAATAGGCGTCGAACCGCTCCCGCGGCATCACGAACATATTGAAATGCGACAGCCGGTTCCCGCGAAAAAAGAACCGATCGAAAGCGGGCAGGTAATCCGGGTACTTTTCGCCCAAAACCGTGCGCAACAGGTCCAGATCCTCGCGGATGTGCTGCCGGGAATAGTCGGTATAAAGGTTATACGGATAGTATTTCGGCCGGCCGAGAACGACGTCGTACCGGCGAAACACCCGGTCCATATCCGGGACCGGATGCGCCGAAGCAAAAAACTCGGCGGGAGTCCTGGTTTTGACATTGGCCAGCGACCGGCTGCCGAAATCGAAATAACGCCGGTAGTGACATAACCCGATATAATCGGCATCGGACCGGTTTTTCCAGGCCCAATACTGGGCCGTCAGTTCGCAATAGTTGCGATTCTTGGCGCTGATATTCTCTCCCGAATCGTCACCCGTATAACCCAAATCCTCGCGGGCGATCGCCCTGCCGACCTGCACGGGCAGGTAAGGAGGTTCCGCCAGGCAGGCGTCCCGTTTGTGGGCGCAAACCATTATTACCGTTTTACTCATCAGATTTCCGCATCGAGGACCCGGCGGATCACCTGGTCCATATCATAATATTTATACTCCGCCAACCGGCCGCCGAAAACAACGCCGGGGGTGGCTTCCGCCAAATCCGCGTATTTCCGGTACAGGCTGTTATTCCGCTGATCGTTCACCGGATAATAAGGTTCGCAACCTTCGCTCCACTGCTGCGGGTACTCCCGGGTGATTACTGTCTTGGGCTGCGTGCCGAATTCGAAATGCTTGTGCTCGATAATCCGGGTATAAGGGACAGCGGCCGACGTATAGTTTACCGCCGCTATACCCTGGTAATTCGGCATATCGAGCGTTTCCTGTTCGAACCGGAGGCTGCGGTATTCGAGCGGCCCGAAACAATACCCGAAATATTCGTCGATCGGTCCCGTAAACACGACGGTACCGGCCATCGCCTCGAGTTCGCTCCGGTGACGGAAGTAGTCCGTATTGCAGCGACATTCGATCCCTTCGAGCAATTTACCGATCAGCTTGTTGTACCCGCCCACGGGAATTCCCTGGTAAGGATCGTTGAAATAGTTGTTATCGTAAGTGAAGCGTACCGGCAGGCGGCGGATAATGAAAGCCGGCAACTCGACGGCCGGACGCCCCCACTGCTTTTCGGTGTAGCCTTTGATCAACAACTCGTAAATATCCTTGCCGACCAGCGAGATCGCCTGCTCTTCGAGGTTCCGGGGTTCTCCGACCGCCCCGGCCTCACGCTGCGAAGCGATTTTCGCCTGTGCTTCGGCGGGTGTCGCGGTTTTCCACAATTGGTAAAACGTGTTCATATTGAAGGGCAGGTTGAAAATCCTACCTTCGTAATTGGCCAGCGGCATGTAGGTAAACCGGTTGAATTCGGTCAGCGTACGGACAAAATCCCAAACCTCGCGGTCGGCAGTGTGGAAAATATGCGGACCGTATTTGTGCACGCGGATACCTTCGATCTCCTCGCAATAAAGGTTACCGCCCGGATGCGGACGGCGGTCGACCACCAGCGAGGATTTTCCCCGCTGACGGGCCCTATAGGCAAAAGCTGCCCCGTAAAGTCCGGCCCCGACAATCAAATAATCGTATTGCTTCACCATAATAGTTGACTGACAAATATATTTGCCCGCCTAAATGTACAGCTTTCCCGGCGAACGGCAAAACAGGGCACTACCCGGCGCATCCGCTAAATCGATTAAATAGAATATATCCCGCAATATTTTTTCTAAAAATCCGCTATCTTTGAAAAATACTACAACTACCCGAACACAGCCACATAGCTATCACCTTACACTCATAAAAGCCTGAAACAAATGAAAACCAAGCATTTGCTCTCCCTGTTGCTGGCCGGACTGTGCACCGGTACACTCAGTGCCCAGAATTACCCGTGGTACACGCAGGGAGATTTCGCTCCGCAAAAGCGCATCGAATTCAAAATCACCAATCCCACGAACTTGGAGGTCAAAGACGCTCCGGTAATTATCAAGCGCGAAGGGTTCCCGATGCCCGACCTGCACGAAATGATGATCACCATAGTCGACCCGCAGGGCACACCGCGTCCCGCCCCGTCGGATTCGGTCCTCAATGTTCAGGGCGGCCACCAACTGCGCGCCGAATCGAACGGCCGGATGCTGTTCCACCAACTCGACGACTTGGACAAAGACGGCATCTGGGACGAACTCTTCTTCCAGGTCGATTTGAAGCCCAAGGAGACGCGCACGATTTACATTTACCTCGGAGAAAACATCCGCGGCTGGAACAAGCACGGCACCCACGCCAACATCGCCAGCTACTGCCGCCACATCATGCCTTTCTGGGAGACCGGCGAGGTGGGTTGGAAGATCTGGTTCGCCAACAGCGTCGATGCTTACGGCAAACGCAAATCGCAGTTGGTATCCCCGGTTCTTTACGGAGAAAACGTCGACGGTTACGGCATTGCGAACATCAATCACGACTACGGATCGGACATTCAGGAGGTAGCCCCGTCGTTCGGAGCCAGCGCCATCTGCCTGTTCGAGAACCCCGACAAACCGGACTCGATCTCGATGCCGCGCAAAACCCCGACCAAACAGAAACTCGCCCCCGAGTCGCTGTGGAACGCCGGACAGATTTCCGACACCCGTTATGCGTATGACGTAATCGTGAACGGCCCGCTGCGCTCGATGATCAAGATCAAAGGCATGAACTGGAATACCGGCAACGGTTTCTATGAATACGAACAGTATTACACCGCCTATGCAAACCAGAATTACTGCCGGTCGAAAGTGCATTTCAACAAATTCTTTCCCACCCGTGACGGTGTGCTGATGGGCTGCGGCATGCGCAAGAAACCGCAGGAGGACAACTTCATCCAGAAGGGCGGCATCATCATCTCGTCGGGCCCGGAAGAGGTGCGCGACCCCGAAAAAATCGACCAGCGCGAGAATATCGTCGTGGATTTCATCGGCGGGGCGATCGTCGTGAAAGACCGCTATAAGCCACAATACCAATATATTCCATATTACGAAGGGAACCATACTTTCCGCGTAACGCCCGACGAGGACAACACGTTCGAATACATGGTCTGCACGGCCTGGAGTGAGGGAACGAAACTGAGAAACAAAACCGACTTCAACAAATACGTCGAAGAGCAGGCCGTCCAGTTCAACAACCCGATCACCTATAAATTCGTCAAGATCGAAGGCAAATAAGTCCCGGCAGAGCGGTTGCGGGACAATAAAATTCCCACCATTCGAGCTGCAAGACATTTTTGTCGATCCAGAGAGCCTCTTTTCAGGAGGCTCTTTTTTAGGACCCGGTCCAAATGCAGGCATGCAACCGGCTCGGCCCCGTCAGGCAAGGAACCAGGCAAAATGCCGAATGAAATTATTTTCGTATCTTCGGTCCCGGAGTTGGGCGGATCAACTCCGATAACGAATCTTCCTGAAATGAAACTTTTATTTACCTGTATCGCCGCATTGCTGACGCTCTCTGCAGGCAATGCATTAGCTCAGGCCGACCTGAGTCGGCTCGCGGATCACCCGCGCTTATTGTTGCCCAAAGGCACCGAAAAAAAGTTGCTCAAACAGATTAACCGCGATGCGGTCTGGAAGGAGATCCACACTGCGACACTGGGCGAAGCCGACCGGATCATCACCCTCCCGGTCAACGAACGGATCAAAACAGGCATGCGCCTGTTAGCGGTCTCGCGCGAAAACCTGCGCCGGATTTTCATCTTAAGCTACGCCTACCGGATGACCGGGCAGGAGAAATACCTCGTGCGGGCCGAGCAGGAAATGCTCAAAGCCGCTTCGTTTTCGGATTGGAATCCCAGCCATTTCCTCGATGTGGGAGAGATGACGATGGCCCTCGGCGTCGGTTACGACTGGCTCTACCCGGCCCTTTCGGAAGCTTCGCGCAGGACCATCCGCGAAGCGATTGTCGAAAAAGGGTTCAAGCCTTCATACGACACCGCTTACAACTGGTTCGTCGATGCCGAGCACAACTGGAATCAGGTCTGCAACGGAGGTCTGGCCTTCGGGGCGATCGCCGTCGCCGAGTCGGAGCCGGAATGGGCCCAAAAGATTATCGACCGCGCGATCGACAAAGTCCGGTTGCCGATGCGCCATTATGCCCCGGACGGAGCCTATCCCGAAGGGCCCGGCTACTGGGGCTACGGCACTCTGTTCAATGTATTGCTGATCGGCGGCCTCGAAAGCACATTCGGCACCGACTACGGTTTAAGCCAGATGCCGGGGTTCATGCAGACCGGAACCTACGAAATGCAAATGGTCAGCCCGCTCATCAAACATTTCAACTACATGGATAACAGCTACGAGCCCGAATCGTCATCGGCCCCGTTCTGGTTCTACAGCAAGACGCAGGACCCGTCGGTACTCTGCCAGCAGGTGTCTATTTTGCAGCGCGACACAGCGAAGAAATACCTGAAGGACCGCGTGCTTCCGGCCATGCTGATCTGGGGGGCAGGCGCACCGATGGAAAAAGCCGTCGCTCCGCAAGAGACGTTCTGGGCCGGACGCGGCAATACACCGGTGTGCGTCATGCGTTCGGGGTGGGGAGATCCGAACGCCCGGTTCGTCGGCGTGAAATTGGGTTCGCCAAGTATCAACCACGGACACATGGATGTGGGTAGCTTCGTGTTCGAAGCCGACGGCGTTCGCTGGGCTATCGACCTCGGCAGCGAAGATTACAACACGACCGAAACCCGCGGCGTCGACCTGTGGAACATGGCCCAGCAGTCGCAACGCTGGGATGTATTCCGGTACAACAACCGTTCGCACAACACGCTTACGTTCAATGATAAATTGCAACGGGTAAACGGCTCGGCACAAATCATCGAATCGGATTCCGCCACTGCACGCCGATTCGTCAAAACGGATCTGACACCGGTCTACGCCGGGCAGGTCGATAAAGTCGAGCGAACCATATCTCTGGTCGATAACGATTACCTTTTGATCGAAGACGAGATCACGGCCGGAAAAAACTATACGCGGATGCGCTGGACGTTAATGACCCGCGCCACTCCCAAAATTCTGTCCGACAACACCGTAATGCTCGAACAGGACGGCAAGAGATGCCTTCTGAAAATCGAGTCGGAAACACCGATCGTTTGGCGTTTCGAAAAAACTCCCACAGTCAACACATTCGACTCGCCGAATCCCGACGTGACCATGGTCGTGTTCGACACCGACCTGAAGCGCGGGGAGACCCAGTATGTGCGAGCACTGTTGACTCCCATGTCTTCGTTATCACGGGCGTTGGAAGGAAAAACGGGCTGCATCCAGACCAGCGGCCAAACGCCCGGTAACAACGAATAAATCTGATTTATCAAAGAAACATTGACCGATGAAAACTATTGTTTATACGGGCCTGGCCGCCCTCGCCCTTTGTGTAACCGCCGCTTTCTACGCCTGTTCCCCGAAAGAGAGCCCCGTCCAATCTGATTTCGATTTTGCCGGCTCGCAACTGCGCATTGCACTGCAGACGGCCGACAGTATCCGCTCCGCACAGGGCAAAACGCTCGCCGAACTCCCCTCGCCGCGCAACATCGAACCCGACGGTTCGATGCGGTTGGTAGACCCGACAGACTGGTGCAGCGGCTTTTTCCCCGGAGAACTGTGGTACATGTACGAATACACCGGCGACGATTTCTGGAAACAGCAGGCCGAAGCCTATACCGGAGCCCTCGAAAGCCAGCAAACGAACCGGGGTACGCACGATATCGGCTTTATGATGTACTGCAGTTACGGCAACGGGGAGCGTCTCGCGCCGAACGACCGCTACAAAGAGGTGCTGCTCGAAAGCGCCCGCTCGCTCGCTTCGCGCTTCAATCCCACCACCGGTTGCATTCGCTCGTGGGATAACTGGGGTCCGGACTTCCCGTGGCAGTATCCGGTCATCATCGACAATATGATGAACCTGGAGCTGCTCTTCTGGGCTGCACGCGAGAGCGGCGATTCGACCTTCTATAAAATCGCGGTCACGCATGCCGATACGACGATGAAAAACCATTTCCGTCCCGATTACAGTTCGTTCCATGTCGTGGATTACGACACCCTGTCCGGGAAGGTGCTGGGCCGGCAGACGCACCAGGGCTACGCCGATTCATCGGCATGGGCGCGCGGACAGGCATGGGGACTGTACGGCTATACGGTCTGCTACCGGGAGACGAAGGACCCGAAATACCTCACACAAGCCGAAAACATCGCCGGACTTATTTTTTCAAACAAGAATATGCCCGAAGACCTGATTCCTTATTGGGATTACGATGCACCGGGCATCCCCGACGAACCGCGCGACGTTTCGGCGGCCACGGTTGCCGCCTCGGCGCTCTACGAGCTCTCGACTTTTTCCGCCGACAGCGTGAAATACCGCGCATGGGCCGACCGGATCATCGACACCCTGTCAGCGAATTATCTCGTACTGCCCGGTACCATGCACGGCTTTTTGCTCCGGTCGAGCACCGGACACAAACCGGGGGGAACCGAGATCGACGTCCCGATCGTATATGCCGATTACTATTTCCTCGAGGCCTTGCTGCGCAAACAGCGCCTCGAAAGGGGGAAACCGGTCAACGGATAATCCCTCTACGGAAGCGGGATCTTACAACAAATAAGACCGGAGCCATTCACATACGGATCTACCGACAGCCTGGAGACAAGAATGTTTCCAGGCTGTCTTTATTCCCTCCTGTCGCCGATCACCCGGATCGTCTCTCAATCCATTTTCCGCTGCCGAAGCCAATGGGCTCCCGCAAACGCACGGCCATATGGCTTCAATGTATCATGAAGCAAACCGAACGGATATCGCTATCAGATAAGCGTTTCCCGCGTATCCTCCATGGACGAGAATGGATACAAAACCAGACCTCTGCACCAACGGTTGCATGAATGTTCGCTCTCAGTTTGACTGCCCACCGCAACAGTATTTTTTCCATAAGCAGGTTGGATTAATTATTACATTGTTTAATTATTTTTGTAATCATTTTGTAATTTATGTTAAACGATGCGCCCAACTGATCCCGGATTTACTACTTCAGATTTGTGCATACGGGATAAGCGGGAAAACGCTAATTCCTCCCACCTCAAAGGGGAAAAATCATAAGAAACAAATAAAATGAGATTATTGATTCTTGTCCTTTTCGGATTTGCCTCGACTGTGTCCCTACAGGCAGCCGAACTGGTAGAAGGAGTAATTTACCTGAAAAACGGAACCCGAATCGAATATACGGACCTGGACCGAATCGCATTACCGAAACAAAACGGTACCGTCAGGGCTTATCTGCATGCGTTCTCCAAACAAAAACAGAAATTCACGTACCAGCCTTCCGAAATCGACTCTGTCGTTTGCTGGCACCCACAGGCCTGGGAACATCCGAGAAGGTTTTATTATGCCCCGTCCGTAGGCTGGTGCTGGGTCTATTTCGAAACGCCCTATATCCGGGTTTGCGTCTATGCGAAGAAAGGTTACGGTATCGGAACTAACGGAGGCATACTCTGCTGGCAGAGACGCGGCACGTTCAGCTCCTCCCGCTTGGCCTATTATCTGCAAAAAAAAGGCGGGGAAACACTTCTGTTTATCGGAAGCGTCAACCGGCGCTCGAAAGATATTTTCCGCGAACGGATCGCCCGGTATATAAACGACGATCCGCTGCTGAGCGAGCAGATCCTTCGTTCGAACACCAACCGCAGCAAAACGGTGCTGATGCTCAAAGACTATAATCCTTCGAAGTAAACAAACACCCTTAACTGAAAATATATGAACCGATTTTTACTTGCTGTTGCCGCTATACTGGCAACAACCGGCACGATCAGGGAGGCCAATGCCCAGGACCAGGAATTTCGCCATGTGATCGTCACCCTGACATCGGGTGAAAAGGTGGACGGATACCTCAAACGCGGTTGGCATGCCGAAAGTTCAGTTTTTAAAAATCCCAACTATTCGTTCAAAATCACCAAAACCCCCGAAGACAAAGAGGTGATCAAATTCACGGCCGATTCGGTAATCTCCGTCGACTACACCGAAACTACCGAAGTCAACCCCGATGGCATCCGGTGGGAATCGCATGACATAGCCTCGCCGGGTCTCACCAACCGTAACCGTACGTTCCGCCGTCTGGTTTGCGTGAATAAAGTCGGCAACAACGCTTCTGTCTATTGGTGGAAAGGCTGGGAAACGAAACAAATCGGCAAAATCCAGCGCCGGGAACTGGTAACCTATTACGGAATCCTTTTCCACAACGATCCCGACAGTGTCGTCTATCCTTACATGCTGGTCAGTACCGTGATGATGGATAAACAACATCCCGGCCTGAAGGAATATTGCAAAAACTGGTTCAAAGGCGAGGAAGGGAAAATTCGCAAAAAGAAATACAAAGACGACGAGACATGGATCTTGGATATGTACGACACATACCTAACCGAGAAACAATAAGCAATCAGAATCGCCGTTTAGCTTCAAACTTTTCATCCAGACCGCATACCAACGACCGACCGCCTCAAGACACTCGCGCCTCGGGTCTAATCTATCCGCAGCACCCGGCTGTCGTCGCCCGTCACGTCGATCAGGACAGTCATGACACCCTCCGCAGGCATCAACTGCTCGATCTTCTCCGGCCATTCGACCAAGCACAGGTTACCACTGTAGAAATACTCCTCGTAACCGAAATCGAACGCCTCCTCGATCCGATTGATCCGGTAGAAGTCGAAATGATAAACCGGACGGTGACCGCGGTCTTTGTACTCGTTGATTATGGCGAACGTGGGACTGGTCACCATATCTGCGACACCCAAACGGTCGCAGATTTCGCGGATCAGCGTCGTTTTCCCCGCTCCCATCTCCCCGCGCAACGCAACGATCGTGCGGCCCTCCAGCGAATCGAGAATTTCTCCTGCCGCATCGTAAAGGTCTCCCAGTCCGTTTACCTTGATTGTCTTCATCATCGATTATTTATCGGCGTATTCCCCGGTTTTCCGACACCGGCTGCCGCTGAGCAGTACGCCGCTTCCGGCAACGACAAAACAGCACAGGGGCAAAAATACAAACTATTCCCGGTTTTCCATTCCACCTCCCGGTTTTCTTCATCTTCTGCCGGATAGTTCCTACCGCGGTTTCAGTACGATAAACGGAACGATCATCTCTTCCATCGAAATACCGCCGTGCTGGAACGTGTTGTCGTAATAACGCACGAACTGGTTCGTATTGGTCGGATAGACGAAAAAGTCACGGTTGTAGGCGAAGATATAGGTCGACGTGATATTGGATTTGGGCAGGTGAGCCTGTTCCGGCTTCGTAATAGCGAATACCTCCTTGGGATTGAAGGCCAGGTTTTTCCCGGTTTTGTAGCGCAGGTTCGGCGAAGTCTCCCGATCGCCGACCACCTTCACCGGATTGTCGACGCGGATCGTGCCGTGATCGGACGAGAGGATCACCGTGTGGCCGCGCTCGGCGAGCAGTTTGAGCAACAACAGCAGGTCGGAATGTTCGAACCACGAACGGGTAAGCGAGCGGAATGCCGCTTCGTCTTCGGCCAGGTCGCGGATAATCTGCGTCTCGGTGCGCGCATGCGACAGCATATCGAGAAAATTGTAAACGATCACTGCAAAATCGGCCTGGTGGACCTTTTCAATGTTGTCCAACAGCCGTTTACCGGCATCGGAACGGACGATTTTATCGAAATAGAGTTTGCCGCTCCGCCCCTGCGACTGCATCTGCCGCTTGAGGAAATCCTCTTCGTGGCGGTTCTTGCCCCCCGCCTCGTTGTCGTTGAGCCACAGGTTCGGCATAATTTTGTCGATAGCCAGCGGCGTCAGCCCGGCAAAAATCGCATTGCGGGCATATTGGGTGGCGGTAGGAAGAATACTGCAATAAAAATCCTCCTGTTCGACCTCGTAAATACTGTGCAGTACAGGATGAATCATCCTCCACTGGTCGTAACGGAAATTGTCGATCAGGATAAAGATCGTTTTGGGATTTTCGTCGGCCACCGGAAAAACCTTCGCTTTCATCAGATTGTGCGACAGCACGGGCGTATCGCCATCCCGGCTTGAGAACCAATCCAGGTAGTGGTTCCGTACAAATTTCGAAAACTCATTGTTCGCTTCGTTTTTCTGGAACGCCAGGATTTCGCGGATGCCCGGATCGGTCGATTCGGTCAGTTCGACCTCCCAACCGACCAGTCTTTTGTAAATGGCAGTCCAGTCGGCGAACGTGCGCGCCTGACCGAGAGCGGAAGCGATCTCCCCGAACTGGCTGCGGTAATCCGCCGTGCTCTGTTCGGTCACCAACTGCTGGCTGTGGACATTCTTTTTGATCGACAGCAACACTTGGTTCGGATTGACCGGTTTGATCAGGTAATCGGCGATTTTCGAGCCTACCGCCTTATCCATGATATTCTCCTCCTCGCTTTTGGTGACCATGATCACCGGCGTAGTG
This sequence comes from Alistipes indistinctus YIT 12060, assembly GCF_025144995.1. Classification (NCBI taxonomy): domain Bacteria; kingdom Pseudomonadati; phylum Bacteroidota; class Bacteroidia; order Bacteroidales; family Rikenellaceae; genus Alistipes; species Alistipes indistinctus. The sequence continues at coordinate 1,727,278 of NZ_CP102250.1, forward strand.
GGGCGGATTTCCTTGATCTTCGGTAAGGTTTCGAGTCCCGTCATACCCGGCATCATCTCGTCGAGGATAATCAGATCGAACGGATGGGAGGCGACCAGATCGATCGCGTCGTAGGCATTATTGGCGGTCTCGACATCGTAACCTTTTCCTTTGAGAAATAAAATGTGCGGCTTGAGCAGGTCGATTTCGTCGTCCACCCAAAGAATCCTTGCTCCGTTGCTCATGTTGTTCGTCTGTTTTTAACAAAAGTAAGTAAAACCGCTTACCTCTTCAAATATAATGCAAAAAGCGGGTCTTTATTGCCCGCCGAAAGGCTTTACGGCAATTTAAAATACTTAACACAGGCTTCATTTAAATTTAATGGATCGGTAGCGCCCGCTTAACATTCAGCCAACACGGGCCCGGTACTTTTGCGGCAGAAACGGACAGCAGATATTCCTGTCCTCCAAATGAAGCCGCAATGATAAAAAAGTTTATCCGTTCTTACCTGATCCTGAATCTCCTGCTGCTGGCCTCTGCCGCCGCGGCACAAACCCCAAGCGGCGTGATCCGCGGCACGGTGCTCGACGCCAAGAGCAAACAACCCGTTATCGGCGCAAGCGTCTCAGTCGACGGCACCGCGATGGGGACCGCCACCGACCTCGAAGGAAAATTCCTGCTCACAGGCGTTCCCGCAGGCCCCAGCTCCGTCCGCATCTCCTTCCTCTCTTACAAACCTTTCACCTCCGGCCCGCTCACGATCAAAGGCGGCGAATCGACCGAACTCAATGTCGAACTGGTCGAAGAGGTGAGCGAACTGGAAAATGTCGTCGTAGTCGCCACACGTAAAGTCAACTCAGACGCGGGACTGCTCTCGCAAATGCGCGAAATGTCACTGGTGGCCAGCGGCACTTCGGCCCAGGCGATCGCCAAAACGCAGGACCGAGACGCGGCAGAAGTAGTACGCCGCATTCCGGGTATTTCGATTCTCGACGACAAGTTCGTCGTGGTACGGGGCCTCGCGCAACGCTACAACAACGTCTGGATCAACGGCGGAGCCGTTCCGAGTTCCGAAGCCGACACCCGTTCGTTTTCGTTCGACATCCTGCCCAGCAGCCAGCTCGACAACATGATGATCGTCAAATCCCCGGCGCCTGAAATTCCGGGCGACTTCTCGGGCGGTTTCGTGCTGATCCGCACGAAAGTCCTGCCCGAAAAGAATTCGATCCAGCTCTCCTACACGACCGGATTCAATAACGTGACGAATTTCCACGATTTCAAATACAATCCCGGCAGCGCTGCCGACGCTTTCGGTTTCGGCAGTGCGAGCCGCAAGCTGCGCAGCGGCGTACCCGACCGCGTGGACGACAGCAACACCGAACAGGTGGATCGGGTTACCAAAAACGGCTTCCGCGAAGACTGGCGCGTCAAGAGCCGCCGTCCGTTGTGGGATCAGAAGTTCAATTTCGCGATCAACCGTAAGTTCGACCGTGAGAACGGCGACCGTTTCGGCCTGGTCGGCGCGCTGAACTACAGCAACACGAACAAAAGCTTCCTCAACATGGAGAACTCGCGCTACGGCATCTACAACGGCGACGAGGACACGAAAAACTACTCGTACAAATACACCGACAACCAATACACGAACGACGTGAAGCTCGGCGCAATGCTGAACCTCTCGTACCTGCCGGCCCCGAAAGACGAAAACCACATCAACAAATACGAATTCCGCAACCTGTTCAACCAACTGGGCCGCAACCGTTACACCGAACGCGAAGGCTTCCAGAACATCAGCGGTTACTACGACCAGCAAAAAGAGGAGTTTCTCTACGCCTCGCGCGGCAGCTACACCGGGCAGTTCGCCGGCGACCACCGCATCCGGCACACGCGCCTGGACTGGAATGCAGGTTACTCCTACGCGAACAAACGCCAGCCCGACCGCCGCATCGTCGAGCGGCAGAAAGACCCCGGCAACGGCATCGACCAGTACCAGATCGACCAGTCGTTCATCTCACGCGACTTCATCCGCCTCGACGAGCACATCGCCTCGGCAGCCGTCAACCTCAGCCAACCGCTGAACCCGTCGGCCGAACGCCCCATCGAACTGAAAGCCGGCCTGTACGGCGAATATAAGACCCGTACTTACAACACGCGCGCTTTCGAATACAAATGGGATATAGGCGCCGACCTGCCGCAGGGTTTCGCATCGCTGCCGATTTGGGAAATCATGCTCCCGTCGAACCTCGGGGCGGACAAGATCCATATCAACGACCAAAGCGAACGCTCGGACAATTACAAGGCGAACAACCACCTCGAAGCGGCTTATGCAGCGTTCAATATCCCGCTGGGCAAATTCAACATCTATGCCGGAGCACGGCTCGAGCTCTTCCGCACGGCGGTCACCACTTACGGCAACGTCAGCGACAAAAAGCGCACTTACGACTATACGAACCTGCTTCCGTCGCTCAACGCCACTTACAACTTCAACCGCAAATCGCTGCTGCGCCTCGCTTACGGTATGACGGTCAACCGCCCCGAATTCCGGGAACTTTCGCCTTCGACCTATGAGGATTTCGACATGTACAGCCTCGTAATGGGCAACCCCAACCTGAAGCAGGCCGTCGTCCAGAACCTCGACCTGCGCTACGAATGGTACCCGGCTTCGGGAGAAATCATCTCGCTGGGGGCCTTCTACAAGCGGTTCAAGAATCCGATCGAATGGACCTACACCGATGCGGGCGGATCGTACATCTATTCGTTCCAGAATGCCCTTTCGGCAGACCTGTACGGATTGGAACTGGAGGTCAAAAAAGACCTCGCCTTTATGGGCCTGCGCAATTTCAGCCTGGCATTCAACGCCTCATGGATCAAGAGCAACGTTCACTTCCCCTCGGACGGCATCGAGCACGACCGCCCGATGCAGGGACAGTCTCCCTACCTGGTCAACACCGGCCTGTTCTACCAGAACGATAAAATCGGGTTTTCGGCCGCCGTACTTTACAACCGCATCGGCAAACGGATCGTCGGCATCGGACGCACGGCCGACTCGCAAGGCAACACGCAGAACAATACGATTCCCGACATCTATGAAATGCCGCGCAACGCGGTGGACATCACCCTCTCGCAACGGCTCTCGAAGGTATTCGAGCTGAAACTGTCAGGCCGCGACCTGCTCGCCGAGAACATCGATTTCAAGCAATTCCCGACTTTCACAACGGCAAGCGGCACCGTCGAGCACCGGGAACAGGTCACGAAGAGCTACAACCCGGGCCGCTCGTTCTTCCTCACCGTCGTAGCGACCTTCTGATACGAAGCATGTATACTAAGGACCTAACCTATACAGAATACTGATAAGGGAGACCCAATCGTAAACCAACGATACTATCCATAAAACAGATCAAACATGAAAACGATGAAAAAAATTTCTCTCATGCTCATGGCGGCGCTGGCAATGCTGGCAGTCAGCTGCGACGACAAAAACGACGGCGGCGATAACGGCGGCGGCGGAAGCGGCAGTGGCAACGAAGAGGTTTACACGACGCTCGGCACCCAGCAGAGCAAGGACAATGCGGGCAATCTGCTGGCCAACACCTACGACCTGGGCAACGGCAACCAGGAGTACGCCTTCAAAGGGGACGTAACGCTCGATGCCTCGAAAAAATATTTGCTCCGAGGCTGGGTCTACATCACCGAAGGATCGTCGATCACGATTCCGGCCGGAACTGTTATTCTCGGCGACAAGGACACCAAAGCGGCGCTGATCATCGAGCGGGGCGGCAAAATCCATGCGACCGGAACTGCCGACAAACCCATCATTTTCACCTCGGAGCAGCCCGCAGGCTCGCGTAAACCGGGCGACTGGGGCGGCCTGATCATCTGCGGGAAAGCCAAAAACAACCTGAACGAAATGCAAATCGAGGGCGGCCCCCGCACGAAGCACGGCGGCAGCGACGATGCCGACAACTCGGGCGAATTGCAATACGTCCGCGTAGAATTCGCCGGTTATCCGTTCAAGACCGACCAGGAAATCAACGGCATCACATTCGGTTCGGTCGGCAGCGGTACGAAAATCGACCACCTGCAGGTGTCCTATTCGAACGACGACTCGTACGAATGGTTCGGCGGCACGGTAGACTGCAAATACCTGGTGGCTTACCACGGCTGGGACGATGATTTCGACACCGACAACGGTTTTTCAGGCAAAGTACAGTATGCCCTGGGCGTACGCCATCCGAAAATCGCGGACCAGTCGCTCTCGAACGGTTTCGAATCGGACAACAACGCCGATGCCAAAACCGTGGAACCTTACACGACAACCCGTTTCTGCAATGTAACGCTGGTCGGCCCGATGGCGCAGGACGGCGCTTTCTTCAATACTTCTTATGACGTGAGCAATCCCGGCACGGCCTATATCGACGGCGGCGGCCTCTTCCCGAACAATGGCTCCCGCCTGGGCCAGTACCAGGCCGGCGTACAGGTTCGCCGCAACTCGCGCCTTTCGCTGCAAAACGCCGTAATTGCCGGTTACCCGGTGGGCGTGATCATCGAGAACGACAAACTGGCCGGCACACAGGAGAATGCGACCAACACCGGCAGCACATTCAAAAATGTCTTCCTGGCCGGTTATCAGGACAACGCGGCCGATACGAAATTCGGCAATAAAACGGCACAGAGCTTCGGCATCCTCGGTAGTGATATCAACAAGAAGTGGCAGGATAGCCGCTCCTCGGACGGCAAAACGTTCACGGAAGGCCAGAAATCGTTTTCGCACGAGTACCTGCTCGCAGCTGGACGCGGCAACCAATTTTATGCCACGATCGACGACCTGATGCTCAATCAGCCCAACAGCCTGCTTTCGAATCCCAACTACGGCCCGAAATCCGGCAGTCCGCTGTTGTCGGTAGCCGCAGCCGACGGTTTCGCCGATTCGGGTTTCGCAGGAGCCTTCAAAAGCGATGCGGAAGCGGACAACTGGATGGCCGGCTGGACCAGCTTCACCCCGCAGACCAACGTCTACTAATCTTCAGGTGATCCCTCATTCCTAACAACCTTCAAAACTTCTTCCCCGGACATCCGGTGCCATTGCGGCCCGAAACCGTAAGAATCAATAAAGGCAGCTCCAAAAGAGCTGCCTTTATTGATTTTCCCTTTCCGATGTTATTATCCGCTGCATTTACTTTAAAGGGGATACCTATTTCGCAATCCGCATAGTTCGACAGCCTTCATACCAGATTCTTACCGGATCGTCCGCCCCGGATAAACCTTCAATGCCTCTTTCATGCATTCGGCGGCGGCCAGCAGATCCTCCCGCTTCAAAACATAGGCAATCCGCACTTCGTTGCGTCCCAGACCCGGTGTTCCGTAAAATCCGGCGGCCGGGGCCAGCATCACCGTCCGATCGTTGTAGCGGAACTCCTCGAGCAGCCAGCGGGCGAAACGTTCGCTGTCATCGACCGGCAGTCTGACGATCGAGTAGAACGCTCCGCGGGGGGTAGGGCAATAGACCCCTTCGATCTCGTTCAGGGCTTTTACGATACAGTCACGACGGGCCATATACTCATCGTGCACCTCCTCGAAATAGCTTTTCGGGGTATCGAGAGCGGCCAGCGCAGCCACCTGGGCCAGATAAGGCGGGCAAAGGCGCGCCTGTCCCATCCGGAGCACGGCATCGAGCACCTCTTCGTTCCGCGAGGCCAGCGTGCCGAGCCGGACACCGCACATGCTGTAACGCTTCGACACGGAATCGATCATAATCACATTCTGCTCCAATCCCGCCAGGTTCATCGCCGAAAAGTGTTTCGCCCCGTCGTAACAGAACTCGCGGTACACTTCGTCGCAAATCAGGAACAGGTCGTGTTTGAGGACGATGTCGCGGAGCTGTTCCAATTCCTGCTGTGAATATAGGTAACCGGTAGGATTGTTCGGATTGCAGATCAGGATCGCTTTGGTACGGGGGGTAATGTGACGGTCGAACTCCTCGATCGGCGGCAGCGCGAAATCGTTGTCGATCGACGCGGGAATCGTTTTGACCTTGATGCCCGCTTCGACAGCGAACCCGTTGTAATTGGCGTAAAAGGGCTCGGGAATCAGTACTTCGTCGCCTTCGCTGAGGCAGACCGACATCGCCATGAAGATGGCTTCGGATCCCCCGTCGGTAATCAGCAGGTTTTCATAACCCAGTTCGATCCCCACACTCTGGTAATACCCGACCAGCTTGCGCCGGTAAGTCTCCAGACCGGCCGAATGGCCATACGCAAAAATCTTATCGTGGATATTTTTGACCGCATCGATCGCCACCTGAGGGGTGGGAATGTCGGGTTGCCCGATATTCAAGTGATAGACTTTGACCCCATGGCGCGCAGCCTCTTCGGCATACGGTACCAGTTTGCGGATCGGAGACGGTGGCAGGGAAAGACCTTTGTCGGACAAGCGGGGCATATCGGTGAATTTTATTTTGACAAAGCTATAAAAAGATTTTTATTGTAACTTTGTCGTTCAATATTTTTTACCCCAACGTTCCGCTGTCGGAACGACAATCGGGCGGGGAACTCCACCCACTGCCGCCCCGGAAAGTTTCGGACATGAAAATAGCCTCCAAAACCCTGATTCAAATTATTGTGGTAGTGATCGTCGTAGGCGCGCTGCTGCACCATAATTATCCCATTGCGGGCCTGTCGGTCGCGTTGGCAGCAATCGGGCTTTACCTGTTGCGCAACCTTCGCACCTGCATCCGCGATATCCGCCGTTTCAAACAACTTACCCGCACCGCGAAAGTCCGGCTCGTCACGTTCACAGCGCTGCTTTACATCCTGATCCACGCACTGGTTACCGGCACGATCCCCTATTTCCTGTTGTTGATGATGCTCGGAATCGACTATCTTATTTACGATAACCAACCGCCGAAATAACACGAAACAAAAAAAATTTCCCATGCGTCAATGTTTTTCCATCGGTTTGTTTGCGCTACTGGTCCTATCGTTGCCAGGCTGTGGCGGTTTTCGCGACACAAAACCGCAACTGCCAGGCAATCTCGATACGCTTTGTATGCCGGATTACGCGTCGGGATTCGAAATGTACCGCTACGACAGCAGCACGCTGTTACGAATCGTCAATCCGTGGCAGGGAGCTGACAGCGTTTCGCAATGGGTATTCCTCTCGCGCGACGATGAAAAACCCCCGAAAGGTTTCGCCGGAGAAACGATTGACGTTCCGGTACGGCGCATCGTCTGCATGTCGTCCTCGTATGTAGCGTTTCTCGAAGCGCTCGGTGCAGACAGCACGATTTGCGCGATTTCGGGCACCGGCTATATCTGGTCGGACAAAGTGCGCAACCGCATCGCCGGGGGTGAAATCGCCGAAGCGGGATTCGACAACAGCCTGAACTTTGAAAAGCTCGTCGCACTGAAACCCGACGTCGTTTTCCTGTACGGGCTCACCGGTAAAAATGCTGTAACCGACAAATTGCACGAACTCGGGCTCAAAACGGTTTATATCGGCGATTATGTCGAAAACAACCCGCTCGGACGCGCCGAATGGATCACCGTATTCGGAGAATTTACCGGACGACGCGAATTGGCCCGCACGCTCTTTGACAGCATCAGCAACGAATACAACCGTGCGAAAGCACTCGTCTCGGGCGTCGAAAAACGTCCCGAAGTGATGCTCAATGCACCGTGGCAGGACTCGTGGTTCGTACCGGGCGACCGCAGTTACATGGTGCGCCTGCTCGAGGATGCGGGAGGAAATTATGCCTGCCGGGGCGTGGATTCGGACCAAAGCCGTCCGATCAGCACCGAAACGGCTTTCGTCGCCGCTTCACAATCCGATTTCTGGCTTAGTCCGGGTACCGCGACCTCATTGGCGGAACTGAACGCGATGAATCCCCGTTTCGGATCGATTCCGCCCGTCCGCAACGGAAATGTCTACAACAACAACGCCCGCACGACACCCGAGGGCGGCAGCGATTTCTGGGAGTCGGGTTCGGCTTACCCGGACCGTACGCTCAAAGACCTGATCCATATCCTGCATCCGGAGCTGTTACCGGATCGTACCCTCTACTATTTCCGGCATTTGCAATAGTCCCTTGTACAAATCATACCCAAGCTCATTCGCCTGCGCGCTATGAAAATCCGCCCGTCCGTCTGCTTCATCCTGCTCGGCCTGTTGCTCGTGCTGCTTTTCGCAGCCGACCTGCTGCTCGGATCGGTCAGCCTGGCGGCCGGCGAGGTAGTACGCGTCCTCACGGGGCACTCCTCCGATCCGCAAGCAACGACGCTCGTCACCCATTTCCGACTACCCAAAGCCGTCTCAGCTATTGTAGTGGGAGCCGCACTGTCGGCCAGCGGCCTGCAAATGCAGACCCTCTTCCGCAATCCTTTGGCCGGTCCTTACGTACTGGGGATCAGTTCCGGCGCCAGCCTCGGTGTTTCGTTATTCCTGCTCGGGGCACCGCTGCTGGGGATTTCGTTCGCCTCAGAGGCCCTGCGCAACGTAGGGATCGTCGGATCGGCCTGGATAGGGGGAGCGTTGATCCTGCTCGTCATCATGGCCGTATCGGCACGCCTCAAGGACATCATGGCGATCCTGATCCTCGGCATGATGTTCGGCAGCGCCGCATCGGCCGTCGTTCAGATCCTGCAATATTTAAGTACCGATTCCGCTCTAAAATCGTTCGTGATCTGGACTATGGGAAGCCTCGGCGGCGTTTCGCTCGCACAACTGGGCCTGATGAGCGGCATCGTGCTGGCTGGACTCATACTCTCCGTCTACCTGATCAAACCGTTGAACCTGCTGTTGCTGGGAGAAAACTATGCCCGCACCATGGGACTGAACGTACGTATCACACGCCTGCTGCTGTTCGTCAGTACGACGTTGCTGGCCGGAACAGTCACCGCATTTTGCGGTCCGATCGGTTTTATCGGCATTGCCGTGCCCCATGTCGCACGGATGCTGACCGGAAACGCCGACCACCGCATCCTGATGCCCGCCTCGATCCTATTGGGCAGCGTCACGATGCTGCTGTGCGACATTATCGCGCAACTTCCCGGCCGCGAAATGGTCCTGCCGGTCAACACGGTCACCGCCCTTTTGGGTATCCCGATCGTCGTGCTGGTGATTGTCCGCAACCGTAAAATCTTCTAACCCGAAAGCGATGTCCGAAGCCGAAAACGATACTATCCGCCTGCAGGGACTTGCGTTGGGCTATCCGGGCCGTACGCTGTTCGAAAATGTCGACCTCTCTTTCGGCCGCGGCGAACTGACTGCACTGATCGGCCGCAACGGTACGGGCAAAAGCACGCTGCTGCGCACGATTATGGGACTGCTACGTCCTTTGCGGGGCAGTATCCTGATCGGGCAGAAATCGGTGCACGAGCTTCCGCAGCGAATGATTGCCGCACAGATCAGTTTTGTATCGACCGACGACGTGCGCATGGGGCACCTGAAAGTTTACGATGTCGTGGGTCTGGGCCGTGCGCCCTATACCAACTGGATCGGACGGCTGACAGACGCCGACCGCGCGGCAGTGGAAGAGTCCCTGCGGCTGGTGGGAATGGAAACGTTCGGCGACAAGGGTATCGACACCCTCAGCGACGGTGAGCGGCAGCGGGTCATGATCGCCCGTTCGCTGGCCCAGGATACGCCGATGATCCTGCTCGACGAACCGACGGCGTTTCTCGATCTGCCGAACAAATACGAGATCGGGCTCCTGCTTCGCTCGCTTGCGCACAATCACGGCAAAACGATCCTTTTTTCGACGCACGACCTGAACATCACACTCGACCTTTGCGACCGTATCGTAATGATCGACCGCGGCAAATTCCTGCACGGCACGCCGGACGAAATGATCGCCAACGGCAGTATCGGACATCTTTTCGACGGCACGTCGATCCGCTTCGACAGGGAAAAAGGTGCAGTCAGCCTCACACCGGAGAAAAAGCCGGCATTCGGCCAGCATACTGTAAAATATTGATTATAAATACTATCTTGAGAATTTTATTCTTCTACAACCCTAGCATTTAAGTTTTTTCGTCCGGCAATAACAGTCTGTATTTCCCGAAACGGAAGGTTTTTTTGATAAAAAATTTGCAGGGAATTTCTTTTTAATTACCTTTGCACCGCTGATTTAGTCATCGGACGCCAGCTTTGGCCCATTCGTCTATCGGTTAGGACGCAAGATTTTCATTCTTGAAAGAGGAGTTCGATTCTCCTATGGGCTACCAGTAAAGCATTAAAAAGCAAAAATCTACAACAATGGCAAACCATCAGTCTTCGAAGAAAAGAATGCGCCAGACCGAGGTGAAAAACACCCGGAACAAGTATTACCATAAAACCGCCCGTAATGCGATGAAGGCATTGCGCAACACCTCTGAGAAAGAGGCAGCGCTCGTACTGCTCCCGAAGGTGACTGCCATGCTGGACAAATTGGCCAAGAATAACGTGATCCACAAGAACAAGGCCGCCAACCTCAAGAGCAGTATCCAACTGCACGTAAACGCGCTCTAGTCCGGGTCGGTCCGAACCAACTATACGGAAGCCGTCCGCAAGGTCGGCTTCTTTGTTATGCCCATGCCAACGCATGGGTTTTGGCATTATTGACCGGTGTCACGAACTTTTCCCGAGACCATTTCTCCAGACCGCCCGTCCGCGACATTTCGTCGCTTTTCCGGCCATTTCGTCACGAAAACCTCTTCCTTTTCTGCCCAAATTTCACAACTTGACATTAACTGTCAGGCAGTTATGCCATATTTTCATGATTACCCCTTGTGGCAGCAATTTTGCTGCTGTTCCAGCAAACACAACCAAACGAATAAAGGATAATCAATAAAAATATGAAAAATATGACGATTAACAATTTAACCATTCAGGCGCAAGAGGCATTGCAGAATGCGATGTCCCTTGCCACGAGCCACGGCCAGCAAGCCGTAGAGCCATTGCACATCCTGGACGCCATCGTCACCGAAGACGACAGCGTAGGCGTGTACCTGCTGCAAAAACTGGGAGTAAACATCAATGCATTGCGCTCGGTGCTGAAACAGGAACTGGACCGTCTTCCCAAAGTATCGGGCGGCGACCCCTATTTTTCGCGTGAAAGCTCCGAAGCCATCCAGAAAGCAGGTGATTTTACACGGGAGTTCAACGACAAATACGCATCGGTCGAACACCTGTTGCTGGGTATTCTTTCCGAAAAAGGCACTGCCGGAAGGCTACTGAAAGATGCCGGCGTAAAGGAAAAGGAGATGATCGCAGCGATTAAGGAGTTGCGCAAAGGTTCTACGATCGATTCGCAGACTAACGAACAAACTTTCGACGCGCTGGGCAAATATGCGATCAACCTGAACGAACAGGCCCGCAAAGGCAAACTCGATCCGGTGATCGGCCGTGACGAAGAGATCCGCCGGGTTTTGCAAATTCTTTCGCGGCGGACCAAGAACAACCCGATTCTGGTAGGTGAGCCGGGCGTGGGTAAAACCGCGATCGCCGAAGGTATCGCACACCGGATCATCGACGGCGACGTGCCCGACAACCTGCGCAGCAAACAGATTTTCTCGCTAGACATGGGCGCGCTGATCGCAGGCGCCAAATACAAAGGCGAATTCGAGGAACGACTCAAAGCGGTCGTAAAAGAGGTGATCTCTTCCGAAGGCGAGATCCTGCTCTTCATCGATGAAATCCATACGCTGGTGGGCGCCGGTAAAAGCGACGGCGCAATGGACGCCGCCAACATCCTTAAACCGGCACTGGCAAGGGGTGAGCTGCGGGCTATCGGCGCCACGACACTGGACGAGTTCCAGAAATATTTCGAGACGGACAAAGCGCTCGAACGCCGTTTCCAAAAGGTGATGGTCGACGAACCGTCCGTTGCAGACGCCGTATCGATCCTCCGGGGTCTGAAAGAGCGTTACGAGAGCCATCACAAAGTACGGATCAAAGACGAGGCGATCATCGCTTCGGTCGAGTTGTCGCACCGCTACATCACGTCGCGGTTCCTGCCCGACAAAGCGATCGACCTGGTCGATGAAGCAGCCGCCAAGTTACGCCTCGAAATGAATTCGGTGCCCGAAGAGATCGACGAACTGGACCGCAAAGTGCGCCAGATGGAGATTGAACGCGAGGCAATCCGCCGCGAGAACGACAAAGGGCGGATCGAAGAGTTGACCAAGGAGATCGACGACCTGAACGGTCAGCGTACAGCCCTGCGCGCCAAATGGCAGAGCGAACGCGACCTGCTCGAAAAAGTACAGAAAAACAAGCAGTTGATCGACGATTACAAATTGGAAGCCGCAGCGGCCGAACGCAGCGGCGACTACGGGAAAGTGGCCGAAATCCGTTACGGAAAGATTCAGGAAGCCGAGAACGAGATCAAGACGTTGCAGGCGGAGATCGAAAAGAACCACGCCGCCGGAGCGATGATCAAGGAAGAGATCGATGCCGAAGACATCGCGGAGGTGGTAGCCCGCTGGACCGGCATCCCGGTGAGCCGGATGCTGCAAAGCGAACGCGAGAAACTGCTGCAGATGGAAAGCGTATTGCACGAGCGGGTGATCGGACAGGACAAAGCCATCGAGGCTATCGCCAACGCCGTACGGCGCAGCCGTGCCGGATTGCAGGACGCGCGCCGTCCGATCGGCTCGTTCATCTTCCTGGGAACGACCGGCGTCGGGAAAACCGAACTGGCCAAGGCACTGGCCGAATACCTGTTCAACGACGATACGATGATGACGCGTATCGATATGAGCGAGTATCAGGAGCGCCACAGCGTATCACGGCTAATCGGAGCGCCTCCGGGATATGTCGGTTACGACGAAGGAGGCCAGCTCACCGAAGCGGTGCGGCGCAAACCTTATTCGGTCGTGCTGCTCGACGAGATCGAGAAAGCCCACCCGGATGTATTCAACATCCTGCTCCAGGTGCTCGACGACGGCCGTCTGACCGATAACAAAGGACGTACGGTTGATTTCCGCAACACGATCATCATCATGACCTCGAACATCGGTTCGCCGATCATCGTTGAGAACTTTTCGAAGTATCACAACGAAACGCCGCCCGACGACGTGATCGAAAAGACACGCGACGAGGTGTTCGACCTGATGAAACAGACGATACGGCTCGAGTTCCTGAACCGGATCGACGAAATCGTAATGTTCACCCCGCTCACGAAGGACGATGTCCGGCAGATCGTCGTGCTGCAGCTCGCCCAGATCAACAGGATGCTCGGCGAGAACGGAATGCGGCTGGAGACCACCGACAAGGCGATCGACTGGCTGGCCGACAAAGGTTACGACCCGCTGTTCGGAGCGCGGCCCATCAAGCGTACATTGCAAAAGTACCTGGTCAACGAACTCTCGAAAGAGATTCTGCAAGGCACGGTAACCCGTGACACGGTGATCCATGTCGATGCGAACAAAGACGGCCTCGTTTTTAAGAATTAAGAGACTGACATTCGTTTGCACAAAGATTCTCCATGCCTGCTCTAAAGCAGGATCAGAGAACTGCCAACGGAAATTTCGTTGGCCAGAGATTTTCAAATGATGATAAAGAGCAGGCCCTCGCCTCGGGCCTGCTCTTTATCATTTAAGGACAGTTGCTAAATGCTATCGTTGCACACCTTCTGACATATTATATCCTGCTGACAGTTTTTCGATCCCCTTTGTAATAAGAAAACCGAGCCTCGTTATACAAACAATCTGCGACACCCTTGGGTTTTCGCATAAAAAGAGGCATCTTTGTGCCTCATCTGCCTCAACGCTTAAAACTTCCCGCCTAAATGGAATGGTTGCTTAATTTGGGCTATTTCGGCCTTTTCCTCGGCTCTTTCGTAGCCGCTACGGTCGTGCCGTTCAGTTCGGACGTACAACTGGTGGCTATGCTCGCGGCCGGGGGAAACGTTTGGTTCTGCGTCGCAGTCGCCACATTGGGCAACTGGCTCGGCGGACTGACCTCCTATTGGCTCGGATGGCTCGGCAAATGGGAGTGGATCGAAAAATACATGCGGGTCAGGCACGAAACGCTTATCAAGCACAAAAGCAAAGTAGACCGGTACGGGGCATGGCTCGCCCTGCTGACCTGGCTTCCCTTTATCGGCGATATCTTTGCCATCGCGCTCGGCTTTTACCGGGTCGATTTTCGCAAGTCGGCGCTGTTGATGTTGATCGGCAAAGGTGCCCGCTTCATGATGTGGGCACTGCTCTTCCTTTGGGGCAAAGCGCACATCTTTTGACATCAACCGTTCCTGCCCTTTCTTTTGAACCCGTGCATGCACCGCAAAGGATCGTCCTGGGATAAAACTTCCGCCCGTATATCAACCATTCACTGAATCAAAACCGAGGTTGAATACCATTTGCCGACCACCGGTTAATCCAGTACCATTCTGCGGCATGAGGTCCCTTTCGGCATTTTTGAAAGGACTCAAAATCCCTACAAATCCCCTCGTTTTACGGATCCAAAACCGCAAACGAAAGGGGCATCGCTATACGGATGCCCCTTCCGGCGAAACATATATTGAGGTATTATGAAAAGGCTCTAAACCTTTTTGTGGGTGCGGAGTCGGATCAACCGCACTTCGAATGGCCGCAGCTCATGCAGACCGGACAGTTATTCTGGTAAACCAGCGTCTCCTGGCCGCAGTTCGGGCACTTCTCCTTCGCTTTGGTTCCGTCGGGAATATACTGTTTGAGCGCACGGGCCACACCGTTTTTCCAAGTATTGATACTCTCGGTGTTCAGGTGCAGCGACTCGATCAGCGTCACCACGTCCAGAATCGGCATTCCGTTGCGCAGCACGCCCGAAATCAGCTTTGCATAGTTCCAGAATTCCTCGTCGAACAGGCGGGAAATACCGCCGATGGTATTCGTATAGCCATACTTGTCGGTGTACTGGAAATCGTAACGCTTGTTGCCGTCGGCATCCTTAACCTTCAGGATAACTCCCTTGGTCACCTTTTTCGGAATGAACATCGCGTCCTCTTCGAGCTTACCGGTAAAAATCTCGTACGGACGATCGTTGTAGATTCCCACAAAGGCGATCCAGTTCTCTTCGCCGTTCTTGAACCGCACGATATCGGCGGTCAGTTCCACCGGACGTTTCAAAGGCGGCTTGTATTCCCCGCTGTTATCCTTACCGTCTTTTTTCTTCTCGACCAGCACTCCGGCACGCGACCCGTCCCGGTATACGGTAACACCCTTGCAACCGGACTCCCAGGCGGTCTGATACACCTGGCTCACCAGCTCTTCGGTCACGCTGTTGGGCAGGTTTACGGTCACCGAGATCGAGTGGTCGACCCATTTCTGGATCGCGCCCTGCATCTTCACCTTGCTCACCCAGTCGATATCGTTGGCCGTAGCTTTGTGATAGGGTGATTTGGCCACCAATGCATCGAGTTCCTCCTGCGGCATATTCTTCACCTTCGCCACGTCATAACCGTTGGCTTCGAGCCAAACCAAGAATTTATGGTGGAAAACGTTGTATTCTTCCCAGGAATCACCCACCTCGTCGACAAAAGTAACCTTCACATCCTTGTCGCTCGGGTTTACCTTGCGACGGCGCATATAGACGGGGCGGAACACCGGTTCGATACCCGAAGTGGTCTGCGACATCAGGCTCGTCGTTCCGGTCGGAGCGATGGTCAGCATCGCGATATTGCGGCGCCCGCTTTTGACCATTTCCTCATACAGTGCCGGGTCGGCCTCTTTGATTCGCCCGATCATCGGGTTGTTTTTTTCGCGCCCGGCATCGAAAATCGGGAATGCACCGCGCTCCTTGGCCAACTGTACCGATGCCCGGTAAGCCTCTACGGCAAGGGTTTTCTGCACCTCGACGGCAAAATCGATCGCCTCGTCCGAACCGTACTGCAACCCCAGCGCAGCCAGCATATCGCCCTCGGCAGTAATTCCGAGGCCTGTACGTCGCCCCTGTTGTGCTTTCGTGCGGATTTTCTCCCACAAGCTCACCTCGACGCTGCGAATATCCTCGTCTTCGGGGTCTTTCGAAATCTTCGCCAAAATCTGGTTCACCTTTTCGAGCTCCAGGTCAATGATGTCGTCCATCATCCGCATTGCCTGTGCGATATGTTTCTTGAAACGGTCGAAGTTGAACTTAGCATTTTTCGTAAACGGCTCGTCCACATAGCCGTACAGGTTGATCGCCATCAGGCGGCAACTGTCGTAAGGACAAAGCGGAATCTCGCCGCAGGGGTTCGTAGAAACGGTCCGGAACCCAAGGTCGGCATAGCAGTCGGGCACCGACTCGCGCAGGATCGTATCCCAAAACAGCACGCCGGGCTCCGCCGACTTCCATGCATTGTGGATAATCTTGTTCCAAAGAGACCGGGCATCGATATCCTTTTCGTACATCGGCTGATCGGAGTCGATCGGAAACTGCTGGTGGTATTTTTTACCCTCTTTGGCCGCACGCATAAACTCATCGTCCATCTTGATCGAGACGTTCGCGCCGGTCACTTTTCCGGTCTCGACTTTCGCATCGATGAAGTTCTCGGCATCGGGATGCTTGATCGAAAGCGACAGCATCAGCGCGCCGCGCCGCCCATCCTGCGCCACCTCGCGGGTCGAATTCGAATAGCGTTCCATAAAGGGCACGATACCGGTCGAGGTGAGGGCACTGTTGAGCACAGGACTGCCCGTAGGCCGAATATGCGAAAGGTCGTGTCCTACGCCCCCGCGCCGCTTCATCAACTGCACCTGCTCTTCGTCGATGCGGATGATACCGCCGTACGAGTCGGCCGGATTCTTGTGGCCGATCACAAAACAGTTCGACAGCGAAGCGATCTGCAGATTATTGCCAATACCGGTCATCGGGCCGCCCTGCGGAATCACATACTTGAAATCTTTCAGCAGGTGGTAAACCTCGGAAGCATCCATCGGGTTGGGATATTTTCCCTCAACCCGCGCGATCTCGTTGGCAATTCGCCAGTGCATCTGCTCGGGCGATTTTTCGTAAATTTTTCCGAACGAGTCTTTCAGCGCATACTTGCTCACCCACACGGTAGCGGCAAGGTCATCTCCGCCAAAATACTCCTTGGCGCCTTCGACGGCTTCCGCATAAGGGTACTCTTTGAGCCCGGCGGCGGGATTCGTTTCTTTTTCGTTGGACATAACTATAATTATATTATCATTCTGTCGGGGGAACCAATGGCAATTTCAACCAAGCCAGGCAAATACCGCGCCCCATATGGCCGAAATTCTCGCCCGGAGCACCGTCGTACAACATCGCCAGCCGGTCTCCGACCCGAATCACCGACGGCATGCCGATGGCGCCTTTCACCTCTTTTGCATTGTCGCGGTCGATCACGACCGCCTTATTTTCTTTGTTCCAGTTATCCAAATCTTTGGTCCAGTACACCCAGACCGCATCGGTGTATTCGCCATGCGCAGGATCGATCCCGATGTGGTTGGTGAACAGGAACCAAGTTCCATTGCTTTTTTCATAGTACAGCGACGTGTTTTCACACTGCTCGTCGGACGGAAAGATCGGCTGCGGATCGACTCTCCACGAACCGTTCAGGTCTTTCGTCCGCGCGATACCCATCGTACGGCCCAACTTGCCGGGAGCGGTAAAGGCCGCCGCCCCGAAAAACATCCTGAACTCGCCGTCCTGCTCCACCACATCGCCCGGACTGGCCGTATCGCTGTAATAGGTCCCCGCCTCATTGCTGAACGGGATGATATCATAGCGCTTCCTCCACGGGCCTGCCGGATGGTCGGCCTCGGCTTTCAGCGTTACATAAGGCGTCGACGGAATCCTGTCGGGTACCGGGGTGCAAAACTGCGTCCCCACATAAAACATGTGCCATTTATTCCCGTCCTGCACCAGCCAGGGCGAAGAGGCCGACCGGGAATCGGGCTGCCCTTCGGCGCCCAGCGTCAGTTGCAGTCCGTGTTTTTCCCAATGGCGCAGGTCTTTGCTGGTCGCCAGGCAGGAGAGCCATCCCGTTTTACCGGCTCCGTCGTAGTGCAGGTAATAGGTTCCGTCATACTCGACGACCACCGCTTCGCGGGCTCCGTATGTATCGCAACTGTCAGGTCCCGTCGCACAGGGCATTACCAACCCTTCGTCCTCGATCTCCATGCGCAGCACGGCTTGCGACCGGCCGTCCATATAACGCGATGCGACCCGGGAGTTTTCCTGAGCAGACAAGTGCCCCGCCCACAAAAGCAGGCACCCTATGAAAATCTTTCTCATCGTCTCATTTTTCGGGTTACATCGTCCGGGAACAACCTGCCGGGAAACCAAATTATCGGTAGACGGACAAGCCTTACAAGATTACGAACTGTACCAAAATTGTAAAAGAACCTTCGCTTAATCTTATCAATAACTTATCAACACACCCACCTGAAAATAGTGCATAAACCCTTATTCCACAAGGGTTACAGAAACTTTTTCGATTTTCCCCCCGAGTGGCGGAGCCATTTTCGATACCTTCACGCTTACCTTCCCGGCCTGCGGGAAACGGAGATGAATCGCATCGGCAATGCGCCGGGCTACATGCTCGAGAATATGTGAGGGAATATCCATCTGCTCGCGCACCGTTTCAAACACATTCAGGTAATTGATCGTATCGGCCACATTATCGCTTGCCGCCGCTTTCGACAGGTCGGCTTCGATTTTCACATCGACCAGAAAGCGGTTTCCCACTACCTGCTCCAACGGATAACAACCGTGGCAGGCATGAAATTCCATATTTTCTAACTCAATGATAATTAAAGACATAATCAATCTATAAACGAATGCAGTACAAAGAAAGAGAATCTTCCCCTGAAAAGCGAGCGGCTCCCGGCTAAGTTATCCACATTTTATTATTACCCGGGAAAGGGAAACTATCAGCCTGCTGATATTCAGCCTTTCGCAGCAACAAAGGCCGGTATTGAACCGGCCCTTCACACTTCATTAACTGCCATTGACTGACAATCAATAACTTGCAATTCACAACAGTACATGTGGCTGCTTGGGCCGTGCACAGCAGGCGGTGAGGATTTTTGCAAACGGGGTATCGAACGAACGGGCCATCCGGCGGCAACTCTTCACACAAGCGCAGCAGCGGATGCAACGCGAAGCATCCGTATGCAATTCGTTCCCGGCTGCTATCGCGCCGGTCGGGCAAACTATGGCGCAAACACCACATCCGTTACACTGTCCCGGATCGGTTACCGGTGCAACCGGCATCGGTTTCTTCGAAACTTTCAGTCCCAGTCCGTACCAGACAAACCGCAATTTATCCAACCACGAAAGCTCCGGACGCGGAATCCGGGCCACCTCGAGCCGCACGAAACGGCCCGGCTCGTACCCGGCCAGCTTATCGCGCACTTTCTCTCCGAATCTCCGGGCCAGCTGCAAATCGGCGACATCGGGCCGTCCGGCGGCAACCGGAGTCTGCGGTGTGCTGTACGAATGCTCGCCGACGAATGTCCCCGCCGCGACCGTCACGAAACCGCGTTCGGTCATGAACCGGTCCAAATCATCCAATGCATGCTCATAATCACGGTTCCCATAGACCGCCAGCAGCACGACAGGCGTTCCGTCCCCGTGAAGTCCCTGCAACCGTTCGAGCGCAAGCGGAGCGACACTTCCCCGGTAAACGGGTACGGCAACGACCGCCACGGAAGAAGAGGGCAGAATCGCATCATCCGCCGGCGTATGGGTCAGGTCGTTCTCTACCAGCCGGGCAGCCTGTAATCCGGCTGCGACCGCTTCTCCCACCCGTTTCGAGGTATGGGTGGGGGAGAAATAATAGAGTTGTGCTTCGGAAACATTCATGGCAGTAGTATTTGTAATATTAAGAGCGCCCCATGGGCTGTCTGAAACCGTTCCTTTGTCCCGGACCCGACCGGGCAGGGGTTTATTCGTTTTTCCGTTCCGGCCGTACCGCCGGCAACTCCTGCCGGGAAGAGAGGGCCCGGTCCTGCACCTGGTCGATCGCCGCAAAATACCGGATCACCTCGGCGGCGCGACGCGCACCGATCACTTCAGCCAATTCGTCGGCAGAGGCTTTGCGGATACGCGAAATCGTACGGAACTTCTGTAACAATTTCTCGACCGACCGGGCACCCAGCGTCGGAATCTGCTCCAATTCGCTTTTAATAAAGGCGAGCGACCGCTTCTGCCGGTGGAACGTGATGCCGAAACGGTGCGCTTCGTCGCGGATGTGCATCAGCACTTTGAGCGCCTCGCTGTTGCGGTCGATGTAATAAGGCATCGGATCGTGCGGAAAGTAGACCTCTTCGATCCGCTTGGCCAGCCCGACGATCGCAATCTTCTGCTCCAACCCCAATCGCTTCAGCGTTTCATAAGCAAACCGCAACTGTCCTTTTCCCCCGTCCACGACGATCAGTTGCGGCAGTTCGGCTCCCTCTTCCAGCAGGCGGCTGTAACGCCGCGTCACCACCTCTTCCATCGACGCGAAATCGTTGGCCCCGACCACCGTTTTGATGTTGAAATGACGGTATTCTTTACGCGAGGGTTTACCGTCGCGGAATACGACGCATGAAGCGACAGGGTTGGTCCCCTGCAGATTCGAGTTATCGAAACACTCGATATGGTGCGGCGGTTCGTTCAAGTGCAGCTCTTTTTGGAGCGCAGCCATAACCCGCGTAACATGCCGCGCCGGGTCCTTGATCTCGATCTGCTTGAGCTTTTCGAGGCGGTAAAGGCGGCAGTTGCGCTCCGAAAGTTCGAGCAAACGAAGCTTATCGCCACGCTGCGGCACACTGAACGCAGTTCCCTCGAACAACTCTTCAGCAGGCAGGAACGGCACCAGCACCTCGCGTTGCAAATGTCCCTGCAACCGGTCGCGGATACTGCCTACCGCATAAGAGAGCACGTCGCGCGGCTCGTCTTCGAGACCCGGTTTCAGTTCCACCGTAAACGAGTTGACCACGGCTCCCTGAACAATGCGCATGAAGTTACAGAAAGCCACTCCGTCGTCGATAATCAGCGAGAAGACATCCATGCTGCCGAGCGTGTTGCTGACGACCACCGATTTGCTTTGGTAACCCGCAAGCAGGTCCAAACGCTTTTTGTACCGTCCGGCATCCTCGAAACGCATCTCGGCGGCGGCCTCGTTCATCAGCCGTTGCAGGTAATCGCGCGTCGCCCGGGTATCCCCTTTGAGCAGCGAAGCGACCATTCCGATACTCTCGCGGTACTCTTCCTCGCTCTGCCGGCCGACGCAGGGACCTTTGCAGTTCCCGATATGGTATTCGAGACAGACGCTGTACCTCCCTTTGGCAATCGTTTCCGGAGAGAGATTCAGCGAGCAGGTACGCAACTGATAGATCCCGCGCAGGATTTCCAGAATCTCTTTCTGGATATAGACAGAAGCATAAGGACCGAAATACTGGGAACCGTCGCGCAGGAAACGCCGGGTCGACAGCACCCTCGGGAACGGTTCGTTGCGGATGACGATCCAGGGATAGGTTTTGTCGTCTTTGAGCAGGATGTTGTAGCGGGGTTGGATGCTCTTGATCATGTTGTTCTCCAGCAACAACGCTTCGCTCTCCGTAGCGACCACCGTATGCCGCAGGTCGGCGATCTTGCCGACCATCACACGCACTTTCGGGCTGTGGTCGGCCCGCGCAAGGAAATAAGACGACACGCGGCGCTTGAGGTTCTTGGCCTTCCCCACATAAATCACCTTGCCGTCATCGCCGAGAAACTGGTAAACCCCGGGCGAATCGGGCAACAGGGCCACTTTTTCCTTCAATTGCTGTATGCGCTGCGATGTAACCATTTTATTAAATACCCGTTTCAGCGAATAAATGTACCAAAAATTATCGTATTTTTGTTTTACCTACACACATCTGCTAACGCCGCATTTATGAAATTAGTCTCTCCCGAAGAGCTCCGTTTCGGCCATAAAGGTCTACTGGCTAACCTCCAGGCAGCACTAATTATGCGTTTGGCACGTCTTCATGGCATCAATCGGTTGTACAGCGATTCGCTTACCCGGGCAACGGCTGTCACAGCAGAACCCACAAATGAACCGGCGGGCAACCGGGACTCGAAAATACCCGGCAACGCTTTCGCAGCCGCAGCACTCGACGTCCTGCGCATCCGTTACGAAGCCGATCCGGGCGAACGACAGCACATCCCCGCCGGCGGGGGAGCCATCCTGATCGCCAACCATCCGACCGGAGCGCTCGACGGCATCCTGCTGATCGACCTGCTGACGCGTATCCGCCCCGACATCAAATTCATGGGTAATTTCCTACTGGACCGAATCGAGCCGTTAAAGCACTATTTCATCAATGTCGACCCGTTCGACCGCAAACAGCGGAACAATACCGGCGGAATGCGGCAGGCGCTGGCCCACCTGCAAAACGGAGGATTGCTGGTCATCTTCCCCGCCGGGGAAGTTTCCACATGGCAACACGGATTGCACGGGTGCAAGGACAAACCGTGGCCGCCTTCGATCCTTAGGTTTATCCGCAAAGCGGCCGTGCCGGTCATCCCGCTCTACATCCATGCCCGCAACAGCAGGCTTTTCCATCTCGCCGGCAAAATACATCCATTGTTGCGTACGGCTCTGCTGCCCAACGAACTGCTGAACAAACACGACCGGACGATCCGGCTGCGGATCGGTTCGCCGATCGTTTCCCACAAAACAGACGAACTTTCGCCCGAAGCATACGGTCGTTTCCTGCGGGCGAACGTCGAATACATGAAACCTTTGTACCACCGTCCGCGACGGGCTACACGGCGGGCGGCGCGCCGTCCGGCCGAAGCGGTGGCCCCGGGAATCGACCGGGCGCTGCTGCGTGACGATTTGCAAGCCATCCGGGATACGGACCTGCTCTTCTGCTACGGGGAGTACGAAGTCTATTTTGCATCGCCGGAACATATCCCGCACCTGATGCACGAGATCGGCCGGTTGCGCGAGATAACCTTCCGCGAAATCGGCGAGGGGACGAAAAACGACATCGACACAGACCGTTACGACCGCTACTACCGCCAGCTTTTCATCTGGGACGATGCGGCGGGACAGCTCGTCGGCGCCTATCGCCTGGGATTGGGCGACCAAATCATGGAGCAATACGGCATCAAGGGCTTCTACACCTATTCGTTGTTTCGCATGACCGCCGACATGGAACTGATCCTGCGCCAGACCATCGAACTGGGCCGTTCGTTCATCGTGAACGAGTACCAACGCAAACCGGTATCGCTGATGCTGCTGTGGAAAGGCATCCTCAACGTACTGCTGCGCCACGACGAATTCCGTTACCTGATGGGGCCTGTCACCATTTCGGGCGAATTTCAAAATAGCTCGAAACTGCTGATCGCCGCCTACCTGCGCAATCGACATCTCGACCGCGAAAATGCGCGACACATCCATCCCCGGACAGGTATCGCCGTGCCGGCACGGATTGACGGGACGCTGATCGAAGGAATCGATTCGATCGAGCTGATCAACAAGATCGTATGCGATATCGAACAGAATCGTTTCACGATCCCGATCCTGATCCGAAAATACCTGCAGGTAGGGGCGCGCGTACTCGGATTCAATACCGACCATGCTTTCTGCGACGGACTCGACGCGCTGATCCTGGTGGATCTGGCTCAAGTACCCGAAAAGACCATTCTGATGTTATCCAAAGAGATGACCGATATCGACGTGATCGGCCGGTTCAGCCGGTACCGGCCGACGATACCGGAATCTTCCCCTCCTGCCGAGCCTACGATTCCTGCATAATTTTCCGGCCGCTTTAGAAAAATTCATATTCGACCACGGGACAGCCGAATATCGAATTATGCCGGATAAGCGATCTGCCCCTAACATTAGGCTCGCCTATTGATGATCCGGTTCCGGATGAAAAGCTCCCCACTCATAGTGCGGAACCTCCACGTCCAACAAGGTCAGTACCCGTTCGACGATAGTGCCGCATAAGTCTTCGATATTCCGCGGGTGGGGATAAAACGACGGTGCTGCGGGGCAAATTACCGCTCCGCATTCGGAAAGCGTCGTCAAATTACGCAAGTGGATCGTACCCAGCGGAGCTTCGCGCGGGACAAGTATCAACCGGCGGCGTTCTTTGAGCATTACATCTGCGGCGCGGCTGGCCAGATCGTTCGAAACACCCGCCGCAATACGTCCGGCCATGCCCATCGAACAGGGAATCACCACCATCGCATCGAAAGATGACGATCCGGAAGCCGGAGCACCGAACAGGTCGTCGTTGTCATAGCGGGTAAACCGCGGATCGTCCATCCAGGCCGGATCATCCTCGTAAGCGCTTACGGCAAGACCGTTACGGGTCACGATCAGAGCGATCCGCCCGACACCGTTCGCTTCGGCCAGCCTGCGGCAAAGCAACCGGGCATAAAGCGACCCGCTCGCTCCGGTAACCGCTACGATGATATTGCGTTTTTTCTCCATATTTCCTGATTGAATACTGCTTTCCGGTTCCGTCCGCCGACCGCATTGGAAATATGGCCGAGCGTACCAAACCGGCCCGTTCAAAAATTTCAGAGTTCCAGAATTCAAGAACCGGACCGATCAGACTTTACAAAGCACTGCAATCCCTTATCACAGCTCTATTCCGACACATTTCAACCCCTTGTCCTGCAAAAATTCGAGCGTCCGGGGCAACGCATAGGACATATTGCGGTAACTTTTCAGCGAATCGTGGAAAACAACGATCGAACCGCCCTTAACATGTTTGGTCACGTTGCGCAGGCAAAGACGCGGCGATATCCGGCGGTTATAGTCCTGGGAAAGCACGTCCCACATGATCAGGTTATAGTGTTCGCTGAGACGCCGTGCCTGGGTGGGAGTAATCTGACCGTAGGGGGGGCGGAACAGGTCGGTGTGCAACAGGTTGTTCGCAAACTCTACATCCTCCAGGTAGCCTTCCAGACTCATGCGCCAGCCTTTCTGGTGGCTGTAAGTGTGGTTGCCGATCCGGTGCCCTTCCGCGACGATCCGCTGGAACAATTCGGGGTGCATTTCGGCATTTTTCCCGAGACAGAAAAAAGTCGCTTTTGCCCCGTATTTCGCCAATTGCTCGAGAATCATCTCGGTGACACCCGGTGTGGGACCGTCGTCGAAAGTAAGGTATACCTCCTCCGACGGGGGCATCTCCCACACCAGCGACGGGAAAATCCTGCGGACGAATTTCGGCGGTTTAATATACATGAACGGTTAACCTCCGATATAATAGTAGGTGAATCCCGCCTTGCGGACATCCGTACGGTCGTAGATATTGCGTCCGTCGAACAGCACCGGCGAGTGCATCGCTTTTTTAAGCGCCGTCCAATCGGGGATTCGGAATTCTTTCCATTCGGTCACGAGCAACAATGCATCGGCGTCTTTCGCCGCTTCGTACATATCGGCGGCGTACCGCACCCGATCGCCCACCGCGCGTCGGCACTCATCCATAGCCACCGGATCGTAAACGGTCACTACCGCACCGGCTTCGTTCAGCAGGCGGATCAGGACCAATGAGGTAGCCTCGCGCATATCGTCGGTCTCGGGCTTGAATGCAAGCCCCCAAAGCGCAATCCTGCGTCCTCGGAGATCTCCGCCGAAATGGCGTTTGAGCTTACCGAACAACACCTCTTTCTGCCGGCCGTTCACCTCCTCGACCGCCTGCAACACCCGCATCCGGTAGCCGTACTCCTCAGCCGTATGGATCAATGCCTTCACGTCTTTCGGGAAGCATGAACCTCCGTAGCCGCAGCCCGGATAGAGAAATTTGCTGCCGATACGCTCATCGGAACCGATACCGCGCCGCACCATATTCACATCGGCGCCGACCAACTCGCACAGGTTCGCAATGTCGTTCATAAAACTGATCCGCGTAGCAAGCATGCTGTTAGCTGCATATTTGGTCATTTCGGCCGACGGTACATCCATGAAAATCACCCGGAAATTATTGAGCAGGAAAGGACGGTAAAGCCGCATCATCAACTCCCGGGCCCGCTCGCTTTCCACGCCGACCACCACGCGGTCGGGGCTCATGAAATCCTGGATCGCGCTGCCTTCCTTGAGGAATTCGGGATTCGACGCCACGTCGAATTCCACTTCGACGCCCCGGCGCGCCAGTTCGGCGGCAACTACTTGGTGGATACGGGCCGCAGTACCCACAGGTACGGTACTCTTGGTTACCAACAGCGTGTATTTATTGATGGAAGCCCCGAATTCGCGCGCTACCTCGAGTACGTAATGCAGGTCGGCCGAACCGTCCTCCCCCGGGGGCGTCCCCACGGCGATGAACACCGCTTCGACATCGTTCAGGTGCGGAGCCAGTTCCGTCGCGAACGACAACCGCCCCGCCTGCACGTTTTTCTGCACCAGCGCATCCAGTCCCGGTTCGTAAATCGGAATCTCACCGCGTTGGAGACGTTCGATTTTCGCACGGTCGATATCCACGCACACCACTTCGATGCCCATCTCCGAAAAACAAGTGCCGGATACCAATCCGACGTATCCCGTTCCTACAATCGCTATTTTCATGTGTTACAAGCTGTTTTAATTCTATGTCCTCCCGGCGCACTTGCCGGCAACTTTCATCGCCCCACAGTGAAAGTCCACGCGGGCAAATGTATTACAAGATAATCAAAAAAACTATTCGTGGGACACTCCTTTCATCGAAAGGCTGATCCGGCCCCGCATACGGTCGATTCCGGTCACACGTACATGCACCTGTTGGTGCAATTTTACCACGTCCCCCGGCGACGAGACGTATCTGTCGGCCAGTTGCGAGATATGAACCAGCCCGTCCTGCTTAACACCTACATCGACGAATGCACCGAATGCGGTAATGTTCGTTACGATCCCCGGCAATTCCATCCCTTCACGCAGGTCGTCCAACGAATGGACGTCGGCGAACCGGAACGTCCGGATCGTACTGCGCGGATCGCGGCCCGGTTTGGCCAGCTCGGCAAGGATATCTGTCAGCGTAGGCAGTCCGATCGTATCGGTTACATACCGTTTCAAGTCTATTTTCGCACGTAATTCGGCGGAGGACAGCAATTCCTGCACCCGCACACCCAAATCTGCGGCCATCCGTTCCACTACCGGATAGGCTTCCGGATGGACGGCACTGTTGTCGAGCGGATGCTTCCCCTGCGGAATCCGCAGGAAACCCGCGCATTGCTCGAACGCTTTTGCCCCCAGCCGCGACACTTTGAGCAAATCGCGCCGGGAGGCGAAATCGCCGTTAGCCGCACGGTATTCGACAATATTCTGAGCCAGCGACGGTCCCAGTCCCGACACGTAGGTGAGCAGATGCTTCGATGCGGTGTTAAGATTCACGCCCACGCGGTTCACACAACTTTCGACCACGCTGTCGAGGCCGCCTCGTAATTTTTCCGGATTCACATCGTGCTGGTATTGGCCCACGCCGATCGACTTCGGGTCGATTTTAACCAGCTCCGCAAGCGGATCGATCAGGCGCCGCCCGATCGAAACGGCTCCGCGTACGGTCACGTCGTAATTCGGGAACTCTTCCCGCCCGGCAGCCGACGCAGAGTAAACCGACGCACCGTCCTCGCTGACCATGAATACCTGTACCTCGTGCCCGAAACGGACATTCCTCACCAGTTGCTCGGTTTCGCGGCCGGCCGTACCGTCCCCGACGGCCACCGCATCGATCCGGTACTCATCCACCAAAGAGGCAAGCCGCTGCATCGCCTCCGCATCCCGCTTTTGCGGCGGATGCGGGAAAATGGTCTCGTTGTGCAGCAGGTTGCCCTGTCCGTCAAGACATACCACCTTGCAACCGGTGCGGAATCCGGGATCGATCGCCAACACGCGTTTTTGTCCGAGCGGAGCGGCGAGCAACAACTGCCGCAGGTTCTCGGCGAACACCTTTATCGACTCCTCGTCGGCGCGGGCCTTGGCCTCGGTCAACGTTTCCCCCTCCATCGACGGTTTCAACAACCGTTTGTACCCGTCCCGAACGGCCGCTTCGACCAAAGGCCGGACAGGGGAGGGATTCCGTTTGATAAAAATACGCTCCAGCTGCTCCACCGCAGCAGATTCATCCGGCAACACCGACAGTTTGATAAATCCTTCCCGCTCAGCACGAACCATCGCCAGCAGACGGTGGGCCGCCACCCGGCGCAACGGTTCCGACCAGTCGAAATAGTCCGAATATTTGGCTCCTTCCTGTTCTTTGCCTTTGACCACGCGCGCAGAGATCACCCCCTCGCGGGTAAACAGGCGGCGCATGGCACTGCGGGCCGCTTCGCTTTCGCTGACCCATTCGGCGATAATATCGCAGGCACCATCCAAAGCCTCCTGCAAATCGTGAACCTCCCCGCCCACGAAACGTTCCGCGAGCCGGTCGGGTCGTGCACCGTCCTGGCGCATCAGCATCGCGGCCAACGGTTCGAGCCCCTTTTCCCGTGCTACCGTGGCACGGGTCCGGCGTTTGGGACGATAGGGAAGGTAAAGGTCTTCCAAGGGGGCGCCCTCGTAACACTGTTCGATCTTCATGCGCAATTCGGGCGTCAGTTTGCCCTGTTCGTCGATCGAAGCGAGAATCGTCTCCTTTCGCTTTTCCAGTTCGGAGAGCCGTTCGAACTGCTCTTTCACTGCACTTACCTGCACTTCGTCGAGTCCGCCGGTCCGTTCCTTGCGGTAGCGGCTGATAAAAGGAACCGTCGCCCCTTCCGCCAGCAGCTGCACCGTATGTTCGGCCTGCCGCACCGTAACGCCGCACCGGGAGGCGATCACCTGGATCAACGTTGTATCTATCGGGGTCATCTCTCGCTATTTTTGAGAGCAAAGATAACAAGATTGCCGCAAGTTTTTCGTACTTTTGGGCAAACGGCCTCCGGAAGCATCCCCATGACCGGGAAGATCGCCTGTTCATGGCCGGAAAAGAGTACCGGGTCGCACTTGGGGCACAACAAGGCAATCTCATCCGCAAGGCAGGCCGCCTACAAAACAAAAGCGGGAACGGCAATTTCACACCCGCAACCTTGTTCCTGAATTTTAGAAAATTATCCGATATGTTTGAAGCACAAACCTATACACGGCGCCGCAACGAGCTGCGCAAACGTCTCGGCGGAGGCCTCATCCTGCTGCCGGGTAACCACGAATCCTCTGCCAACTATCCGGGCAACACTTTCCCGTTCCGGCAGGACAGCACTTTTCTCTATTTTTTCGGACTGAACCATCCCGGTTATGCCGGAGTACTCGACGCAGACTCCGGCGAAGATATGCTTTTCGGAGAAGACTATACCATCGACGATATTATCTGGATGGGGCCGCAGCCTTCGCTCGCCGACCAAGCGCTTAAAGCGGGCGTGACCCGGACTGCCGGACTGAACGAGTTGGCCGAAACGATCCGTACGGCAATCGCCGCCGGACGCCGCATCCATTTCCTGCCGCCTTATCGTGGCGAAACGACACTGATGTTAAGCGATCTGCTCGGCATACGTCCCGACGCATTAGCGCAATACGTCTCGGTTCCGCTGGCTAAAACGGTCGTCGCACTGCGCGAAATCAAAGACGCGGAGGAAATCGCGGAGATCGAACGCGCCTGCACGATCGGCACCAAAATGCACCTGCAAGTAATGCAAATGTGCCGGCCGGGAGTCGTCGAACAAGAGATCGCCGGAGCTATCGACGGCATCGCGCTGCAATACGGCGCGGGCGTATCGTTCATGTCGATCGTAAGCCAGAACGGCGAAACGCTCCACAACCACTATCACGGGAATGTACTCGAAGGCGGGCGCCTGCTATTGGTCGACGCGGGCGCCGAAACCAACATGAACTATTGCAGCGACTTTACCCGTACGATCCCCGTCAACGGCAAATTCACCGTCCGGCAAAAAGACATATACGATATTGTATTGGCAGCCAATTCCCGCACGTTCGAACTGGCCCGGCCAGGCGCTTTTTACTGGCAAATGCACAATGCCGCCGCACGCATCATCGCCGACGGGCTCAAGGAGCTCGGACTGATGCAGGGCGACATGGAAGCGGCCGTAGCCTGCGGGGCGCAGGCCTTGTTTATGCCGCACGGGCTCGGGCACCAAATGGGACTCGACGTACACGACATGGAAAACATCGGTGAGAAATACGTCGGGTACGACGACGAAACGCTGCGCAGCGAGACGCCAGGATTATCATCGCTCCGCATGGGCAAGCGCCTCGCTCCAGGCATGGTAATGACCGTAGAACCGGGCATCTACTTCATCCCGGCGCTGGTCGAAAAATGGGAAAAGGAAGGTCTCGGCGGAGGCTTCATCAATTTTGCCAAAGTTCGCGAGTATTTCGGTTTCGGTGGAATACGCATCGAAGACGACATGCTGATTACCCCGGAAGGCAACCGCATGCTCGGCAACCGCCGGGCACCTGCGACCACAAATGACATCGAAGCATTTATGCATCTTTAATCCAAAGCAAGCGTCATTTCCCTGTATGCGCTTCCTATCGGCTACGGCCCGGCAAGTCTGCCGGGCCGTAAACATTAGATATCCGGATACCACTCACGAGCCATTCCGAAGGCCTGCTTGCAACCAAAAACCCGGAATACACATACTACAATCAGACGCATTTATCCTCTCTAAAGATCAATATACCGATCCGTAATCAGGCTAAAATTTGTTCCGTTTTACGAAACAGCTGTATAAAAAATCAGCAATTTTTAAAAGCTGCATAAACGGCATTCCTTCCATTTTGAATGCTTACAGAGCAATATAGACACATACCTGAAGAGCCCGCACAGTATCGCTTTCAGCCTATTCTTAAAAGAAAATACGACTGTATAATACGCCAAAAAGGCTCGCTATCCCGACTTAATTTGATATTTTTTTACTATTTTCGCCACAAAAGACGAAAAAATACGCTATTTAAGCCGGAATCGTAAAGAATTTTAAAGGATAAATATCGATTTTCGTTTGCCTTATGTACATCCGTGACAAAAAAAGACAGACACAAACACCCGATATTACACTATCAGGCCATTTGTATACGCTTTGTTACCGACTATCCGGACAATAAGGATACATCCCGGCATCACCTTTGACAGGAATCGTGAAGTTGCGGAAGTCTGTCCGACCACCGTGCTGCGGCGCACAACTGGAGAAATGGTATGATAATGATTAGGAAATTCCCCGAAAGAATCGGAGCCGGTTTCAACTCCGGGGATTACTTCATATCCGCAAAAGGTTGCAGAACACAGCCTTTCGAAATACTTGGCTAGTACCCCCGACGGGAATCGAACCCATATCAGCAGAACCGGAATCTGCCATTCTATCCATTGAACTACGGAGGCAAGAAAACTGTGGATGCAAAGGTGCAACTTTTTTACCGTTAATACAAATTTTCAATTGATTTTCCGGCGCACGATCCGGCTTGCCGATGTCCTCGGACGGCTTTATAACAACCGGTAGCGAATTTTACATTTTGTGAAACCTATTAACACTTCTATATCCGTATGTCAGACAACACCCTCAGGTCAGAAAAATGGCGTAGACTCGAACGGGTTATCAAATGGACAGGGCTGTCCATCAACTCGTTCGCGCTGACCATTGGGCTCAAACGGAGCGAAAACCTATACCAGATCAAAAAGGGCAACAACGGTATCAGCCGCGACCTGGCCGAACTGATTACAGCCAAATATCCAAGCGTCAGCAAGGGCTGGCTGCTCACCGGCGAAGGTGAAATGCTGATCGGCAACAAAGCGGTAACCGGATCGGGCAGCGGCATCCCCTATTACGGCATGGACGCGACCGTGGCAGTCGAGCAGCAGCTACCGCCGCCTCTTTTCTATATCAACGTGCCCATTTTCAACGATTGCGACCTGAGTGCCATGGCGCTCGGGACCGCCATGCAGCCAGACATACCGGCCGGCAGCATCGTGCTGCTGAAAAAATGGGATGTCAAAGCCGTCGTTCCCGGCGAATCTTACCTGATTATATCCGCTGCATTCAAAGGGTTCCGTATCATCCGCCGCTCGGAGCAGGCGGACGAACTGCTGCTATTGCCGCGAAACGCCGAAGAGTACGACCCCATCTCCATTAAACAAAGCTCCATCGAAAAATTGTTTATCGTCCGCGGGATTATTATCAAGAAAATTTTGTGATCTTTGTCTTCCGGGATGCCCGGCCGCTCCGGGACACCGAAGGAATTCCTCGTGATCCCGGGTCCTGACATTTGGGTAAAGGACCCGCGGACAACAAGTACAGTATCACATTAAAACCGCACAACCATGTTTTCAGGTATCGTCGAAGCTACCGGACGGGTCATTGCCGTCCGCGAAGAGCAGGGCAATAAACACTTCACGATCGAAGCTCCGTTTACACAGGAGTTG
This sequence comes from Alistipes indistinctus YIT 12060, assembly GCF_025144995.1. Lineage (NCBI taxonomy): Bacteria > Pseudomonadati > Bacteroidota > Bacteroidia > Bacteroidales > Rikenellaceae > Alistipes > Alistipes indistinctus. The sequence continues at coordinate 1,759,533 of NZ_CP102250.1, forward strand.
CGCATTGATCAAAGCATCGCGCACAACGGCGTCTGCCTCACGGTCGTCGAACTCGAAGCGCCGCATTACACCGTGACGGCTATCCGCGAAACCCTGATCAAATCCAATCTCGGAGAGCTCCGCGAAGGCGATCTGGTCAACCTGGAACGAAGCATGCGCCCCGACGCCCTGCTTGACGGACACATCGTCCAGGGCCATGTCGACCAGACGGCTCGCTGCACCGCAATTACCGAGGCTGACGGGAGTTGGTACTATACCTTCGAGTACGACTCCTCTGCCGGCAACATTACGGTGGAAAAAGGATCGGTAGCAGTCAACGGCGTCAGCCTGACCGTCGTGAATTCGCAGCCGGACTCCTTTCAGGTCGCGATCATTCCTTACACGCACGAGCACACCAATTTCCACACCTTCCGGGTGGGAACGACCGTAAACCTCGAGTTCGACATCGTCGGCAAGTACATCACCAAACTCATGCAGCTATACCGGGTGAAATAGAACCGGGAGAAACGTATGAAATTAAAAATCAGGACAACTGCGGGAGCGGCCCTCGGAGTCGCAGCAATGGCTGCGGCACTGAGTATCGGGTGCGGCACATTGCTCAACCTCGGGTTGCCGCGCATCCTGATTGTCACGGGAAGCGTGTTCACGGTCATGTATCTCACGGCCCGTTTCTGTTTCAACCTGTTCGTGCGTTACCGGATCAAACCGATCTATCAGGTGTTGCTCTCCAAAAATGTCAAAACGCACGAGCTGCCGCCTGCAGGCGATCTGGTCGAAGAGATCCAGGACGAACTGAACCTTTGGGCCGAAAAAAATGCACAGGAAATCGCCCGGCTCAAAGAGAACGAACGATACCGCAAAGAGTTCCTCGGCAATGTGTCGCACGAAATCAAAACCCCTATTTTTACGGTACAGGGCTACATCCTGACCCTGCTCGACGGCGGACTGGAGGACAAAAACATCAACCGCAAATACCTGGAACGCTCCGAAAAAAGCATAGACCGGCTGATCAATATCGTGCAGGACCTGGAAGAGATATCGAAACTCGAATCGGGCATGTTGGTCCTCGACCAGGAACGTTTCGATATCGTCGCCTTGGTGCACGAAATCGCCGATGCCGTAGAAATGGAGGCCACTGCACACCGCATCACCGTCAAAGTCGGCTCTGGCGTATCCCAGCCGCCCGTATATGTTTTCGCCGACCGGAGAAGAATCGGCCAGGTCGTAACCAACCTGCTGACCAATTCGATCAAATACGGCCGCGAAGGAGGTTGCACCACGATCAGTTTCATCGACATGTTCGACCGGGTAATGATCGAAGTGGCCGACAACGGGGTAGGTATTGCGGAAAAGAACATTCCGCGCGTTTTCGAGCGCTTTTTCCGCGTCGATAAAAGCCGTTCGCGGGAACAGGGCGGAACCGGACTGGGCCTCGCCATCGTAAAACATATCCTCGACGCACACGGCCAAGGAATCACGCTGCGCAGTAAACCCGGCGAAGGGAGCACGTTTTCATTCGCACTGGCCAAAGGGGCCATCCATCCGCAGCGTCCGGCCAATACCCCTGCTTCCGCAGGCTGACACCCTTCCCGACGTGCGGTCGTCCTTTCTCCTTCCTCCGTGAAAATTGAACCCCCTGAAAATTTGTCGGTGGGAGAAAATCACTATATTTGTTGAGATTTAATTGACTATGGAACATCTCCTGCCGCTTTTCGTTACCTGGGACGTAAATCCCGCATTGCTGCACATCGGCTCGTTCGAAATTCGCTATTACGGCCTGCTGTGGGCGATAGCGCTAGGGATAAGCGCTTACATTTTCCACAACATCATGCAGCGCGAAGGGCTGAGCGAAAAGGCATTCGACTCGATCTTCTGGTTCGGCGTAATTTCGACGGTCGTCGGCGCGCGGCTCGGACATTGCCTTTTCTATGACCCGGGCTACTACCTCACGCACCCGATCGAAATCCTCGACATCCGGCAGGGGGGGCTGGCCAGCCACGGCGCCGCTTTCGGTCTGCTGCTGGGATTGTGGCTCTTTTCGCGCAAGAATAAAATGCCTTATATCTGGTCGCTCGACCGCATCAGTATCGCCGTGGCGATCAGCGGGGTGGCCGTCCGGCTGGGAAACCTGATGAACTCCGAAATTTATGGTACCGTCACATCGCTGCCGTGGGGATTTATTTTCGTCCGCGACGGCGAAACACTGCCCAAGCACCCGACCCAGATTTACGAAGCGCTCTGCTACCTGGTGCTGTTCATTATCCTGTGGTGGATGTACTACAAAAAAGACACCGCCCGCCGGCGTCCCGGCCTGATGTTTGGATTCTTCCTGATCGTGCTGTTCGGGACACGGTTCCTGATCGAATTCATCAAGAATCCGCAGGAAGACTTCGAAGTGAATATGCTCCTGAATATGGGACAGCTGTTAAGTATTCCGTTTATCCTGACCGGTATCGTGATCCTCTGGTGCGCATTGCGCAAACCTCCGCTCGATCCCGCACCGCTGAAAAAGAGTTTTTCCGGCACCCCTGCGAAACGAAAATAGAACCCCCATAACAACAGAGACCATGGACCCAATCAGTATGCTCATATTCAATGCCCTGGTTCGCCGCCAGAGCATTAACCTGCCCGATATCGGCTCGCTGAAAGTCATTATGCGGGCACCCGTGATCGAGAAAAAGAGTGTGCTCACCCCACCAGTAAATCTGGTAATTTATGCAGAGTCTGAATTTCCCGAATTCACAAGCATCGTTACACTGATCGCACAGAGCAGCAACAAAGACGAAGCGCAAGCCTGGGAGATTTACGGCCGCTGGCTGGCCGCCGCACGTACCGACGGAGTCGTCCGGATCGACTCGGTGGGAGAGATTCGCGACGGACGTTTTTTAGCTGCCGCCGAACTCAACGAAATACTCAATCCGGTAAATCCCGCTCCCGTGAAGCTGCCGCGTCAGATGGAAATCCGCCAGATCCTACTGTGGGTCATCGGAGCCGTGGTAGCCGGAGGGGCGATTTCAATCGGAGCAATCACACTGCTGAACCACAGCACTTACCCTTATGAAGAAGAGGAGCAGATAACGGTTACGGAAGCAATCCCGGCAACCGCATCCGATTCCACGCCAAAAGACACGGCCATCGGCCCGGATGCGCCTTTCGACTCCCCTGTCGTTACACCGGAAACGCAACCGCAACCTGCCGAAAAGAGCGCGGGAAGTACAACTCCGGCTGCCACAAGGACTACAACGGCAGAGGCAGCTCCCAAGACAGCGTCGAAAACAGCCCCTACGGCCCCGTCAGCGAACTCAAGCGTTGCAGCGGGACAAACGGGTTATTACGTAGTTATCGGCACGTACAGCACCGATGAAAATGCGAACAAGTTTATCGGACAAGCAAAAAAAACCGACAACACGCTCACTTTCCACAAACTGCCGCTGGGTAACGGCAAAATCATGGTCTATACCTCACTGTCGGCTTCAGAGCAGGAGGCGAACAGGCTCAAACGGCAATGCTCCGCATCTTTCCCTGACGCATGGGTTTTCAAACGGAGAGTCCGGTAGTCTATCCGGAGCCGGTCCGATAAGCAGATTACCCGGAAAACCAGGCCAAAATCGGCCTGTACCTAATAACAAAACAGAGGCATCCGCATGGATGCCTCTGTTTTACTCTATTTAATCGATTATCAGTCCACCTGCGGCCGTAGCGCCGGGATTTTCTTTTCTTCCCTGAAACAGCTAAGAACTGCGCAATGGAACGCCTTATTTGACATGACCGTTAGCTACCAGGTATTCGGCTATCTGGACCGCGTTTAGTGCCGCTCCTTTACGGATTTGGTCGCTGACACACCAGAAGGCCAGTCCGTTCGGGTCGGTAATATCCTTGCGGATACGGCCCACATAGACCGGATCGCAGCCGGCCAGCAACAACGGCATCGGATATTTCTTCTGGTCGGGTTCATCCATCAGCACGATTCCCTCGGCACGGCAAAATGCTTTGCGGGCCTCTTCGACCGATACGGGACGCTCCGTTTCGAGCCATACCGCCTCGGAGTGCGCACGCATCACCGGTACCCGGATACAGGTCGCACTCACTTCGATATCGGAGTGCATAATCTTGCGGGTCTCGTTGTACATCTTCATCTCCTCCTTCGTATAACCGTTGCCGGTAAATACATCCACCTGAGGAATGACGTTATAGGCTAACTGAAAGGGAAATTTGCTGACTGTGGGTGCCTCTCCGCGCACGAGCTGGACATGCTGTTCGGCCAATTCGTCCATCGCCGCGGCCCCTGCCCCGCTGGCCGACTGGTAGGTCGCCACACGCACCCGGCGGATATGCGACAGTTTCTCGATCGCCTGCAGTGCCACAACCATCTGGATCGTCGTGCAATTGGGGTTGGCAATGATTCGCCGCGGGGGATTGACTCCGTCGCGGGGATTGACCTCCGGTACCACCAGGGGCACCTCGTCATCCATGCGGAAAGCACTCGAATTATCGATCATCAGCGTTCCGTGCTTGGTAATCGTCCCGGCAAATTCTTTGGAAGTACCTGCTCCCGCCGATACGAAAGCGATACTCACCCCTTTGAAATCGTCGTTATGGGCAAGCTGTTTCACGACTATCTCCTTACCGCGGAACTTGTAGGTTCGTCCGGCACTACGTTCCGAACCGAACAGCAACAACTCCCGGATGGGAAATTCACGTTGCTCCAACACCCGCAAGAACTCCTGGCCGACGGCCCCGCTTGCACCAACAATCGCCACTTTCATATGCTCTCTGAAATTATGTCCGGCGTACCGCGACGGTTACTTTTCCATGCATTGCCCATGGAATACACACGGCAAATATAGCACCGTTACATTAAAATAAAACTATTTGTTAAAATATTTTCTTTCCTGTTTTAAAACAAACGAATATTTACATCAATCGAAGAACTCGTCTTCTTCACGGGGAACCGCCGTAGCCGTTCCTTTCTCTTCATTGCATTGGTAGACCACCGCACCGACCGGCACCGGGAAAAGGTCGCTTTCACTCACGCCGAGCGAAGGATCGCCGTAAATTTTTTTCATGAATCCGGCAAAAATCGGCAATGCCACACGGGCACCGTCCCCGGCTCCGTTCAAGTGCACGCTGCGATCCTCACCGCCAACCCATGCGCCGGCTACGATCTTCGGCGTCACGCCCATGAACCAGGCGTCGGAATTCTTCTGCGAAGTTCCGGTCTTACCGGCCATATCGGCTTTGAAACCGTACATCCAACGCAAGCGTCCCGCGGTTCCGGACGTAACGACATTCTTCATCATACCGAGCATCGTGAAAGCGGTCTGTTCGCTGATCGCATCCTGCAGAGCCGGAGCGAACGTAGCCAGTACGTTACCGTTACGGTCCTCGATCCGGGTCACGAAAATAGGATCGGTAAATACGCCCCGGTTTGCAAATGTCCCGTAAGCGCCGACCAGTTCGAACAGGGAGAAATCGGGCGTCCCCAAACAGAGCGAATAGACCGGGTCGATATAGCTTTTGATACCCATTTTGTGAATATAGTCGGCCACCGCCTGCGGCTGCCGCGCCTGCTTCATGATCCAGGCCGAATAGTTGTTGCGGCTGTTGGCCAACCCCCACCAGAGCGGCTTCAGCTCACCGGTATACTCGACCCGGCCCGCCTCCTTGGGCTGCCAGATCGTCCCGTTATCGGTTTCGATCGTCACGGGCAGATTCGGCACCAGCGTGCAGGGATCGTATCCGAGGTGTGCGATGGCAAAGGTATAGATGAACGGCTTGATCGTCGAACCCACCTGGCGCTTGCCCTGCTTGGCCATGTCGTATTTGAAATAGCGGTAATTCGGACCGCCGACGTAAGCTTTCACATATCCCGTCGAAGGGTCGATCGCCATGAACGATGCCCGGAGAATCTGTTTGTGGTAGAGAATCGAATCGTACGGGGACATGGTTGTATCACGTTCGCCCTTGTACGAGAAGACCTTCATTTTGACAGGTTTTTTGAATTCGGACATAATCTCCTCGTCCGATGCCCCGTCGTTTTTGAGTGCGCGGTAACGGTCGGTCTGACGCATCGCATTGCGCATGATGCGGTCGATCTCATCCTTGCCTATGTCGTTGAACAGGCGTTTGGTCGCCCGTACCTGACGGTCCATCGTAGGCTGGATCTCCTTGCTCATGTGAGCCACAAGCGCATCCTCGGCGTACTCCTGCATCGTCGCGTTGATCGTCGTATAAATTTTCAGACCGTCCCGGTAGAGGTTGTAGGGCGTGCCGTCGGATTTGACGTTCTTGACGCACCAGCCATACAACGGATTGGTATCCCACTGTTTAACGGCCTGATCGTAATCCCATTCGTTCAGGAACTGGTTGCGCGTGGGGCGCTTTGCGGTCATCACCATGCGCAGCATCTCGCGGAAATAGGTAGCCGTACCCTCGTTGTGCGATACCGGATGGTAGTCCAGGTCGATAGGCAGGGCCTGCAACGAATCGCGCTGATGGCGGTCGATATATCCCTGCTGCTTCATCCGCGCAATTACCAGGTTGCGCCGTGCGAGGGCCCGGTCGGGATTTTGCACCGGACTGTAACGGGTGGGCTTGTTCACGACTCCGACCAGCATCGCCGACTCCTCTGCGTTGAGTTCCGAGGGGAGTTTATTGAAGAAAGTGCGGGCGGCGGATTTGATGCCGTACGCGTTGCTGCCGTACTCCACCGTATTGAGATACATCGCTATAATCTCCTCTTTGGTATAGTTCCGCTCGAGCATGACGGCTGTAATCCACTCTTTGAGCTTCGAAATCACCAACTTCGATCCTTTCGAGATCGGATTGTTGTATGCCGCGGTATCGCGCGGGTAGAGGTTCTTGGCCAACTGCTGCGAGATCGTACTGCCGCCGCCCTGTCCGAACTGGGCCAGTGCGATCGTACGTACGGCCACACGCGCCAGGGAGATGAAATCGATACCCGAATGGGAATAAAAACGCATGTCTTCGGTTGAGACCAATGCCGCAACAAGGCTCGGCGAAAGTTCGTCATAATCGCAGTAGGAGCGATTTTGCACGAAGAAACTGCCGATCATTTTACCGTCTTCCGAATAAATCTCGGTAGCCAGGTTACTTTTCGGGTTCTCCAGCTCCTCGAAAGTAGGCAACTTGCCGAACACGCCGATTCCGATCAACAACAGCAACAACAGGATCAGCGCCACAGGGGACGCGAGCAGGATCCAAAACCATTTTATCGCCTTGGGTGTCTGTAATTTGTCGATCAGTTTCTGGGCCATAACCGCATGTAAAGTTTTTCGGAGCAAAGTTACAATTTTAATCGGAATTACCGATAAAACGTGATTTGCTGCCGAGATATTTCATTCAACGGGCGCTACCCCTGTCCCGGAATTTGTTTATCTTTGTTCAATTCGTCAAAACCTCACCTAAACCAGACACCGATGAACCTTGCCAAACTCTCCCTGGCAGCGATTTTCTGCCTGTCAACCTTTACCGCCCGCCCGCAGACGCAAGAGGCTCCCAAGCCCGTCCATCCCGAGAAATGGAGCGATATTGAAAACTACATCCGTGACAACTGGAACGACTTTGTCGACACCATGCCGTCGCTGCCCAAACCTTATTGTTACGCACTGAACCCCGGAACGCTATACTATTGGGACCTCTATTTTATCAACGAAGGGCTGATGCGGCAGGGATTTTTCGAACAGGCCCGCAACAATGTCGACAACTTCATCTACGAGGTAGAGAAACTCGGTTTCATTCCCAACGCGAATGGGTGGGGCGAAGACCGCAGCATGACTCCCTATTTCGGCATGATGGTGAGCAGCTACTACGACAAAGCCCCGGAAAAGGACACCGCATGGCTGCGCCGCGCCTACAACGCCGTGCTGAAAGAATACGAGTTCTGGACCAATACGAACGGCAATACGATTGAAGACCATTCGACCCCGGTCGAAGGATTGCAACGCTACGGACACCATTCCGATTCGGCCACGCTGGTCAGCTTTTACGACAAAGTGTTGCAGAGACGCTTCCACCTCGAAAAAAATGTGCCTGCGAGCGAAAAGATCCGCATCGCGGGCCATCGGCTCGCCGAAGCCGAAACGATGGATTTCAACCCGCGTTTCGAAGGGCGGTGCATGGATTTCATTCCGGTAGACCTGAACTCGAACCTCTACCAATACGAGAAAGAGCTCGGCCGGCTCGAACGCGAACTGGGCATTTCCGACGGCCGCGCCTGGGAAAAACGCGCCGACAAACGTGCGGCGCTGATCCGCAAATACCTGTGGAGCGACCGGCGGGGACTTTACCTCGATTACGATTTTGTCAATAAGCGCCACAGTCCCATTGCCTCGGTCATCACCGTCATGCCGTTATACTGGGGTTTCGCATCGAAGCAGGAGGCAGCGCGGATCGTGGAAAACCTGCCGATGTTCGACTCCCCGGGCGGACTGGTCGTCTGCGAGCGTTCCGAGCAGCCGATCCTCTACCAGTGGGGCGACGGGGCGGTATGGGCCCCGGTACAGTTCCTCGCGATGGGTGCGCTCGAAAATTACGGTTATGACGCTGCCGCGCAACGCATAGCCCTCAAATGGCTCAACACCGTTACTTCGAATTTCCTGGATCCGCAACCGGCTACGCACCGGCCGTTCAAATACGGAGACGGCACGCGTCATCCGGGATTCCTCTACGAAAAATACACCCGCGACGGACAGATCAACGACAGCGAATACCCCTGCAGCATCATGATGGGGTGGACCGCCTCGACGTTCCTGCGGGCCCTGGATTTAGTTCGGCAATAATCCTCAACAATCCGACTATGAACTGTTTTCGTCCTCTGTGCGCATTTTGCACGGCATTATTCGCGTTGCCCCTGATCCTGAGCGCTGAGGTCCCTCTGCGCCCGGCTCCCGAACCGTACCGCCCCGAAAAATGGAATGAAATAGAAACTTACATCCGAAACAACTGGCACAATTTCGTCGAGAAAAATCCCGATTTCCCGGTAGCGTACCTGTACGGGCTGAATCCCGGGACACTCTATTACTGGGATCTCTATTTCCACAACGAGGGTTTGCTGCGCTGCGGCGAAACGGAATTGGCCCGCAACAACCTCGACTGCATGATCTGGCAGATCGATAAACTCGGTTTTATCCCGAATGCTTCGGGATGGGGCGAAGACCGCAGCCAGACTCCCTGCTTCTCGATGAGCGTACGGCGATACTGGGAACTTACACCCGGCAAAGACACCGCATGGCTGCACCGTGCGTACCGGGCGGTGCTGAAAGAGTACGAATTTTGGACCAATACGGACGGTAACACGATCGAAGACCATTCGACCCCGGTGAAAGGGCTGCAACGTTACGGACACCATTCCGATACGGCCGCTCTCGCCACCTTTTACGACCGCGTGCTGAAAGGGCGTTTCGGACTCGATCCCGGCGCCCCCCGTGAAACCAAAATACGAATGGCCGCCCACCGCATGGCCGAAGCCGAATGCATGGACTTTACGCCCCGGTTCGAAGGGCGATGCATGGACTATATCCCGGTAGACCTGAACAGCTACCTCTACGGCTACGAAAAAGACCTCGCCTATTATGAACGCGAACTGGACCTTTCCGACGGCCGGAAATGGGAACAAAAGGCAGAGAAACGTGCGCGGCTGATCGAAAAATATTGCTGGGACGAAATGCGCGGGCTGTACCTCGATTACGATTTCGTGAACCGCCGCCGTTCGCCGGTAGGATCCCTTGCCGCCCTGATGCCGCTGCATTTCGGTTTTGCCCCTGCCCGGCACGCCGAGCGGGTCCGTGAAAACCTGCCGTTGTTCGATTCGCCGGGCGGCCTGGTCGTCTGTGAAACCACTCCTCAAAAAATCGCCTACCAATGGGGACACAGCGCGGTTTGGGCGCCGATCCAGCAACTCGCGATCGAAGCGATGCTCCGTTACGGCTACCGGGAAGAGGCGCAGCATATAGCCCTGAAATGGCTCAATACGGTCACGCGCAACTACCTCGACCCGCAGCCGGCCACGCACCGGCCGTTCAAATACGGAGACGGCACGCGCCACCCTGGTTTTTTGTGGGAAAAATATACGCGCGACGGCAGGATCAACGACGATGAATATCCCTGCAGTTTTATGCTCGGCTGGACGGCTTCGGCCTACCTCGTCGCACTCGAAACGGTGCGGGGAGCCGAACGCCAAACCCGGTTTACAACGGTAGCGAAAGATTGACACCCGTCACGACGCCGTTACGATCGCTCGGTTTGTAGACGTACACGCCCAGCGACGTATCGTTCTTGGGCATGCGCACCAACCGCATATCGAACGTAACGATACCACCGTACGACCAAAGGGTGGTAGCCCGGCCGGAATGGGTCGCGGAGCCGGAAGAAATCCCGATGAAGCGGGCAAAATCATAATAGAGGTTCAGCCGGATACGGTTGAAATAGACGATGCTGTTGATACCGCCGTCCGGATAGCAGAGCGGCAATTGGTAATCGGCCGAGAAGGCGGCGTAACGCGTTGCCACCACGTCGTAATCGGCCCCGCGCGGATAGAGTTCCTTGTAATAGAAATTATACCGATCGACAGGTTGGTATTGCACATTCCCGCGCAGCGTCAGGCTGTGGTGGCGGGCCACACCCGGCGTGTAAACACGTCCGTAAAGCGAATAGATCGTTCCGAAATCGCTCCGGAACGGCGCCCCCACCGTCGTAAATTTGACCGCGTATCCCCACCGGGGCAGGAAATCGCGTGTCCCCATCCGTACGTTGTCGATAAAACTCAGTCCCGCCACACCCCTCGTCACCCCTTTTTCATAAGAGGTACTTTGCTGCTTGTAGAGCAGGGCGTTGAGGTAATAAAACTGGGCAAAAGGTGTCAGCGTACGGATATGATAGCCCGAGGCAAGCGTCATCGGCAACGAAACGTCCACCGTGAACTGAAAATGGTTGCTCAGCGAAACCGGAAGTGCCTCGGGTACCTTTTCGCCATAGATTAACTGCTTGCCGCCGCCATAATCGACCGCGAAATCGAATTTCGGGGCCAACCCGTAATAACCGAACGACCCGCGCACCCGATGCCCTTTCCCGCTATAACCGTACGAAAGATACGCTTCGGTGCTGGTCAGCAGGTTCTGCGACATGACCGTAGCCCCAAAGCCTATATCGAGCTTGTTCTCGTCGGCGATTTTCGACGGGTTGAAACTCCAGGGCGCCCAACTGTGCGGATTGAACAGGTGCAGCCCTTTGCGGTAACGCTTCACCCGGTGTGTCGAATCGATCGTCCGCGCAAGCCGAACCGTATCGAGGTTGACTACATCCCATTTCCGGCGCGGCGGATTGACAATGTTCTCCGGCAGACGGGAATAAGCGATACGCTGCATCGAATCGCCGTCCATACGCTGGTGCGAAAGACGGTAACCACCGAGCGTATACGTCGTCATGTACAGTTTATCACTGCCCGGTACGGGAGCAGAGGGCGAAACCGAACCGTAACGCGAGGTCGTCACCCGGAACTCCTCGCCTCGGGCCAGATCGTACACATGCACTTCGTCATAGCCCGACGCGATCGAATTGAAAGTTAACTTGCCCGCCCCGGCCCGCAGGTTGTAGATACTCGTATAGCCCGGCTGCGTAATCGGTGCAATCCGCCCGCTGCAGGTGTCGATCCGGCAGATCGACATGCCGGCGTCGCCGAGTGTAATAAAGGCCATTGTACCGGTCAGATCGTCGTAAGCCAACCCGTGCACCGAAAGCGTGTCTGGTACCTCAAACGAGCGGCCGCCGCCAAAATCTATGGAATAACGGCCGGTATAATCGTATCCCACGGAGGCAACTCGGCCATCCGGAAGCGGAGTCGGATAAAGGGCGTTTTCACGGTCGCGCAACAGGCGCTTCCGGCCGTTACGCAGGTCGTAGCTCACTGCGCGGGCATTGACGCGCTGATCCCAAAAAATACTGCTGCGGTACTCACTCCAATACAGCGTGCTGTCGCGCATAACAGGTGCCGTACCCACCCAACCGGTATAAAACAGCTTTTTCTCCCCTGCCGAACGGGGATCGACCTTTACGATCCGGCTAGGCCGGTCGAGATCGCGTTTGAGCGCCAGAATTGTAGTATCGTTGAGCGCTATCGGCGCGGTATAGACCGTATAGCTGGTGGTAGGGGTTGGAATCAGCGAAGCGCTGTTCGAACGGGGCGGCAGCGAATCCCAAAATGCCTTCAGGTCGCCGAAGGTATGCCACAACATCTTAGTCGGGCTGGTTTTGTAATACTTGCCCAACGCCCAATGCGTCGTAAGGATCGTATAAGGGTATTTAGAACTGTACCTCGCCACGCGGTCCCAGATATCGTCGCCGTAACGCTCGCGGGACCATGCGGTCATCTGATAACCCAACTGATAGTGATCGGGAATGTAATCCTTGTAAGACCCGCAGAACCATTTATCGGGCACATATCGTTTGGTGCCTTCGGCCATATAGGCGCGGTATCCGATCGTAAACGAGGGCTGCAACGCGCGCCCGAACGAAGCCATCTGCGTCTCGGCCTGTACGGCGTCGCCTTCGAGCAGCCACACCGGAATCAACGCCTGGCTGATCAGGCCCGACTGCTGGCCGATGAACCAGCCCAGCGGTTTCATAAAGGAGCGGTACAGATTGCCGTACTGGACGGTATGGCGCGACTCGTGCGCCACCAATTGCTTGAACCACGGCTGGGCATAGGGAGCCAGGTCCGGGATCAGTTCGAGCTCCATCCGCTTGGGCGCCCACATCACGATGCCGTTCGCATTGAAATTCTGGGTATGCAGTACCGCCGGGACCTTCAACGGTTTGTAGCTGAACCCGTAGGTCATCGTCGGCGTAATACCCTCCATCACCGAAAGCACCTGCGCAGCGCCCCCGCTGAAATAATCGGGATAAACGATCTTGCCTCGCGGCCCTTCGACCTGCATCCAGCGAATACCGGCCGGCGACCGGCCCCAGTCATAGTACTGCCCCCAGGCCGGAAGCGCCGCGCAGCATGCCCACAGGCAACACAAACGCAGGAGAAGTCGGCACACCATGCTCAGCTGCCCGCTTTTTTGACCCGGTATCCCTCCCGGAGCAGGATTTCGACTACGCGGTCACGGAAATCGCCCTGAATGACGATCTCGCCCTCTTTCGCCGTACCGCCCACACCGCATTTGCTTTTGAGCAGGCGTCCCAACTCTTTCAGGTCGTCGTCGCCGCCGACGAAACCTTTAACCAGAGTCACCTGTTTGCCTGCCCGCTGCTTGCGGTCGAGCCAAACCCGCAGGTTTTGCCGTGCGGGCGGCAATGTTTCGGCCGTCTCGGCCTGCTCCTGTTCGTATTGGAAATCGGGATTGGTCGAATAGACGACGTTGAGCCGGCTTTTCCAGTCGTTGTTACTCATGTTTCGGTACAGTTATTAACAAACAGGCGTCAGAACGGCAGATCGTCCACTTCCTGCGGAGCCGATGCGGCAATATCGCCGGACGGGGAAGGGGAGGACTGCGAAGATTGCGCTGCGCCGCCATAAGATCCTCCGTAAGAGTTGTCCGCCCCCGAGGCAGGTGCATCCCCGCGGCGCCCGAGCATCTTCAGGTCGTTGGCGACAATTTCGGTCGCATAGCGTTTATTGCCGTCTTTGTCCGTCCAGTCCCTCGTGCGGAGGCTTCCCTCGATATAGACCTGGCTTCCCTTGCGGATAAAGCGGTCGGCCACGTCGGCCAGGTTACGCCACAGCGTCACGTTATGCCATTCGGTATGCTCCTTGGTTTCCTGTGTCTGGCGGTTGTAGATCCGCTCGGTCGTTGCGATCCGCAGGCGCGCCACCTTGACACCGCCTTCGAGCGCTCTCACTTCGGGATCGGCTCCCACATTGCCGATCAAAATCACTTTGTTGATCATCGCTTTATACTTTTATTGACTAGTCCATACGCGGCCACGCCCTGTGGCTTTCGTTGCCTGCGCATCATTTCACTTCTTATTCCATTACCGGCATTCCACGTCCGACCGGCTTTCCTTCCGGTTACGGCCTCTGCCGGGATCGGCGGCCCCGTCAGAATCCCCTGCCGGGTTTCGGTTATAACGCTTCCAGCAGCGCAATAAAGAGCCGGGCCATTTTCTGCTGGGCCTTGCGGCCCTCCTGCTGCACCTCTTCGTGCGTGGATTTCAGACCGGACAGGCCGATGTTCGTAATGACCGATACGGCAAACACGGGCAGTCCCATATGCCGCGCGGCGATCACTTCGGGGGTAGTGGACATTCCCACCGAATCGGCCCCTGCAATGTGGAAAAAACGATATTCAGCCGGTGTCTCGTACGTCGGGCCCGTTCCACCCCAGTAGCAACCGTGTTGCAACGCAATTCCCTCACGTTCGGCTATCCCGTCAGCCAGCGCGATCAGCTCCCGGCTGTACGCTTCGCTCATATCGGGAAAACGGGGCCCCAGTTCTTCCGGATTAGGCCCGATCAACGGATTGGGAATCATATTGATGTGATCTGTGATTACCATCACGTCGCCGACATGGAAATCAGGATTGACTCCGCCGCCGGCATTCGACACGAACAGGTATTCGATCCCGAGCATTTTCAGCACGCGCACCGGGAAAACCACCTGCTGCGGTGTATAACCTTCATAATAATGGAACCGTCCCTGCATGGCCACGACACGCTTGCCGCCGAGCATCCCGAAAATCAACCGCCCGGCATGGCCGGCAACCGTCGAGACCGGAAAACCCGGAATATCTTTATAATCGAGTTGTGCAACGACCTGAATATTGTCCGCCAGGCCGCCTAGCCCGCTGCCCAGGATAATGCCCACCTGGGGTTTGAAATCGACCTTATTCCGGATGAAGGACGCTGTATTTTTGATTTGTTGTAACATACTGTTCGAGTTGGTGTAAGAACCTCTCCTCACGGTCTCCGATAAATTCCACGTGGATCGGTGCATAGTAGATTCTCCGCTGGATTTCCAACGGAATTTTCTTGCGGTTGGTCAGTTTAACCGCATCTTTTTCGGTCACGACGACGGCCGTATGTTCCGGGGACTCGGCGAGCATGCGTTTCAACCGCTCCATATCGCGCATGCGGTAAGTGTGATGATCGTCGAACAAAAGCTTGCCCACGATCTTATGATGCTGTGAAAGGGCACTTACAAGCGGTTTCGGATTCGCAATTCCGCTCATCACGATCACCGGATCATGAGGCTGAACCGCACGCCCGATCTGTTCGGGAAACAACGGCACCGGGTACCCCTGGGCCATCCGCGAAAAATAGAGCGACTGGTAAGGAAACAGTTCGAGCCGTTTCTTAACGATACGCATATCAAGCGGATTGATTGTTTCGGGACATTTGGTCACCAGCACGAAATTGGCCCGGTAAAGCTGGCTGCGGCTGTCGCGCAGCGTTCCCTGGGGCAGGAAAGAGTCGTGGTAGATCGGGTTGTTGTAATCCATCAACAGGATGTTGACCCACGATTCGACATAACGGTGCTGGAATGCATCATCCAGAATAATCAGGTTCACTTCGGGGTGCGCCTCCCTCAGGCGCCTGATCCCTTCGACCCTGCGCTCGCAGACGGCCACCGGAATCTCCGGATATTTCAGCTTGATCTGTTTGGGTTCGTCACCGATCGCCCGGAACGACGAGCGGACATCCGAAAGCACGAACCCGCGCGTTTTGCGTTTGTATCCGCGCGAAAGCACCGCTATGTTATAGCGCGATGCGAAATATTCGATCAGGTATTCCGTGACGGGAGTCTTGCCGGTACCGCCGACAGTGAGGTTTCCGACGCATACAATAGGGATATCGAACTCTTCGCTCCTGAGAATCTTCAGGTCGAAAAGCTTGTGCCTGATCCCGACGACCAGTCCGTATATCCAAGCCAGCGGAGCGGCCCAAAGCGTACGCAACATACCGAATCGTTCCAATCTTCAAAAGTAACTAAAAAAGACTGAATGTCAAATTTTTCACGGCAAATGCCGCGCAAAACCCCTCTCCGGCACCGGAACACTCAGTATTCGGCAGTCATTCAACGGATTTCCAACCGGTAGGGCATTACGGCCTGCACTCCCTGCCGTGAAAGGATCTTCTGTAATCCGGCATACTCCCGGTACAGTTCGCCCAGCCCGTTTTGCAAATGATCCACGCCGGCCCGGGCCGAAAGCAGCGTAAAGATGCGTGTGAACAGGTCGGGCGCCTGGCTCGGTACGCTGATGCTGAAATCGTCGCTGACCCCGGCCCGGTCGGCCGCGAGCGAAATCGCATCGGAAAGGCCGCCCCAGGCATCGATCAGCCCGTTGTCAAGCGCGCTGACGCCGGACCATACCCGGCCGCCGCCGATACTGTCCACCTGTGCTTCAGTCAGGTTGCGTCCTTCGGCTACATGCTTGACAAACCCTGCATAGACTCGCTCGACATTGTGTTGCAGATAATCCCGCTCGGCGGGGGATACCTCCCGGAACGGAAACCCTATATCGGCCGACGGATTGGTCTTGGCGACATCCACCGTAACGCCGAGTTTATCCTTCAATCCCTGCCCGGCATTGAACAGCAGCCCGAATACCCCGATCGACCCGGTGATCGTAGTGGGAGAGGCAAGGATCACATCAGCCGGACACGCGATATAATATCCCCCCGATGCGGCCACGTTACCCATCGAAACGACGACCGGCTTTTCCGCACGGAGCAGTTCCATCTCATGCCAGATCACCTCCGAAGCAAGCGCACTGCCCCCGGGCGAGTTGACCCGCAGCACCACGGCCTTGACCTCCTCATCCCGGCGCAAATCGGCCAGTTTCGCCGCAAGCGTCTCGCCGCCCACCTCACGTTCCGGAGCCTCTCCGTCCACAATATCGCCTTCGGCATAGAGCACGGCGATCCGGTTGCCGGATCCTTTACCGCCGCTGCTGCCGACCTGACCCTGCATCACATAATCTTCCAACGAAATGAACCGGGTCTCCTGCTGCCCTGTCATCCCGGCCAGCATTGCCTCCATATCAGCGCTGTAAGCGAGTGAATCGACCATTTTTTTCTCCACTGCAAGCGCAGCATCGCCGATGGCAAGGGTCGAGGCATACTGTTGCAGTGCCGCCGAGTCGAGCGACCGCGCACGAGCGATTCCCCCCACGACATGCGACCAGATCGTGCCGATCAACTCTTCGGTTTGCCGACGGTTCTCGGGACTCATCCGGTCCATAATAAACGGTTCCACGGCGGCTTTATAAGCACCGTGCCGGATCACTTCGGGCCGGACACCGAGCTTGTCGAGCAACCCTTTATAAAACATCACGTTCGACGAAAGCCCCTTCCACAGCAAAGTTCCCTGGGGATTGAGGTAAAGACGGTCGGCCACTGAACTGAGGTAATAAGTACCCTGGGTATAAAAATCGGAATAAGCTACCACGAACTTGCCCGAACGCTCCTTGAATTTGACCAATGCGTCGCGCAGCTCCTCCATCGTCGCCATCCCGAGCGGCATCACCGGCGACAGGTTCAGGTAAATACCATCGATATGCTTGTCGGATTCGGCCCGTTCGAGTGCGCCGAGCACATCGAGCAGGCCGAGCTCGCGGTTCATCCGCATCGTCACCCAATCGAGCGATGAGAGCGCTCCCTGCGAAGGGTTGTCCACGACCGGCGTCGCCAGGTCGATCTTCAGGACCGTATGCGCCGCGGGCGAGGAGACCGCTGCCGTACTGCCGGAGAGGGCACTCACGCCGATTCCGACCAGAACCATTACACCCAACACGGCGAAAAGAATGCCGCCGGCCACTACGGCAAGCAGCGAAGCGAAAAATGTTTTGAAAAATGCGTTCATCTTGTGATTGTTTAGGTACTCCGTACCGTTCGACTGCATTTGGTCCCTGTTTTGAAAGATTTCCAGTTCAGGACAAATCCCGTTCCGAAAACCGATGCCCGGTTTTTCCGGTCTGCAAGAGGACCGGCCACCGGCAAAACGTCCGGTGTAATCCGGCCTGGAGGAACTTTCGCAGGCTACCTGCACAAAAATAGTAACTTTTGGGAGATCCTGAGCAGTTTATTACCTTTGCGTACAACTATTAAACATCCGTCACAATGGACCAAAACGATATTCTGGAAGTCCTGCGCCGCGTGCAACACCCCGAAACAGGCACTGACCTCGTCTCGCAAGGTATGATTGAAAACCTGATCGTAACCGGAGACAAGATCCAGTTCACGCTCGCGTTTTCCCGCAGCCGCGACCCGTTCGCCGCATCGCTGAAAAAGGCGTGCGAAACCATCCTGTCCGAAACATTTCCGCAATATGCCGGTCATATTTCGGTCTTCATCAAAGAGGCACCCCCTAAAAAAATAGAACCCAAAAAACCGGAACCGGGAAGCTGGACGGGCGGGATCAAGCACATTATCGCGGTCAGTTCGGCCAAGGGAGGCGTAGGGAAAAGCACCGTCACGGCCAATCTGGCGGTCGCCCTGCAGCGAATGGGCTACAGAGTAGGCATTCTCGACGCCGATATTTACGGTCCCTCGATGCCGACGATGTTCGGCGTGGAAGGTTACCAACCCGCCGGCGATGAAGAGGAAGAGGGAACGCCGCGTATCTATCCGGCGCTCACCATGGGGGTTAAGGTAATGTCGATCGGGTTTTTCATCAACCCGAAAGACGCTTTGATCTGGCGGGGCCCTATGGCGACCAATGCACTGCGCCAGCTGACCCACCAGACCGATTGGGGAGAACTGGATTTCCTGCTGATCGACATGCCTCCCGGCACGGGCGATATCCACCTCTCGCTGATGCAGGACCTGAAAATTTCCGGGGCGATCATCGTCAGCACGCCGCAAAAGATCGCACTGGCCGACGTCCGGCGCGGCATCGGGATGTTCCGGGCCAAGCAGATCAATATTCCCGTATTGGGCATTGTGGAAAACATGGCCTGGTTCACACCGGCAGAACTGCCTGCAAACCGGTACTACATCTTCGGTAAAGGAGGAGCACAGGAGTTGGCTCGCAGTGAAAACATACCGTTGCTGGCTGAAATTCCGCTTATCCAGAGCGTCCGCGAAGCGGCCGATGCAGGAACGCCGGTCGCCACGCAGGAGAGCACCTCCGCCGCCTTTTACACCGGTTTGGCTAAAAACCTCGTAACGGAATTGGAAAAGACGGGACACTGACGATAACTTTTTCCACACTGTCTGTCAGTAAACTCGCTTCCAACTATTTATCACACCGAAGATCGTTTTAATAAATTGTTAACAGAACATTAAACCGGTGTGTATCGAAAATGAAAGTTTTCTCATCCGGGCTATTGTTTGTTCGATCGTTGAGTTGATATAGACGTTTTTAGCAGAGATGCAAACTTTTTTTGCTGTGATCTTTCAACACTCTCTTATCGGGTTTTCCACCGGTCCGGGACGCGGCCGATCGGATGTCGATATGTTGGCAACGCTTACCGACAACTGTCGATAACCGGATAAAAAAGGGGCATGGACACTTACCGAAGCAATATGATATGTTGATGGATTGTTTTTATTAACTTTACATTTTATCATCCAAAATAGTTCCTCGGAATTATCAACACGGCCAACGCCTCTTATTATTACTCTTTTCTTTTTAAATTTTAAAAAGGAAATAAAAATATAAAAAAGAACTGTTCACACTGCTGCCTATGAAATCCGAAAAATTTTCACCCGACCAACTTCGCCGGATCGAACAGCTCCGGCAATTGGCCAAAGAGAAAAACGCCGTAATTCTGGCTCACTACTATACACGTCCGGAAATTCAGGAAGCAGCCGATTTTACCGGCGATTCGCTCGCGCTTTCCGAAAAGGCCGCACAGACAGATGCGGATATCATCCTGTTTGCGGGCGTTCATTTCATGGCCGAGACGGCCAAAATACTTTCACCGGATAAGAAGGTACTGCTGCCCGATCCGGCGGCGGGTTGTTCGTTGGCCGATTCGTGCGAAGCATCGGCGTTCGCAAAGTTTCTGGAACGGTATCCCGGTTATACGGTGGTCTCCTATGTCAATACGTCAGTGGGGGTAAAGGCCCTGACTGATATCTGCTGTACGTCGAGCAACGCCGTCGAGATCGTGCGTTCATTGCCGGTGAACGCCAAGATCGTCTTTGCGCCGGACCGCAACCTGGGCAATTACATCCAGAGTGTTACCGGACGCGATATGGTGGTATGGGACGGTGCGTGCCATGTGCATGAGGAATTCTCCCTCGAGAAGATTATCGAATTGAAAAAACAATACCCCGAAGCCAAAGTGCTGGCACATCCGGAATGCAAAAAGCCCGTGTTGCTGGTCGCCGACTATGTCGGCAGTACGGCCGCGCTGCTCAACTATGCGACGCAGAGCGATGCCGACACGTTTATCGTCGTCACCGAACCGGGTATCCTGCACCAGATGGCCAAGGACAATCCGTCGAAACGTTTCATTCCGGCTCCCCCGTCCGATTCGACATGCGGATGCAACGACTGTTCGTACATGAAACTCGTTACGCTCGACAAAATGTACGCGGCATTGCGTGACGAAACGCCCGAGGTGGTCATCGAAGAGTCGATCCGCCGCCGGGCCGAGCGTTCCATCCGCAATATGCTTGCTGCCAAACGCTGATTATGATATATTTGCGTGACAAAGCGTTTTGCACATGCGAGAATTCGCGAATCCAAACTAAAACCAAACGATAAATGAAAAGATGGGGAATGGCCCTTTGCTGTCTGCTGCTGGCAGCCGTGCAAGTCCGGGCTGACGAAGGAATGTGGCTGCTGCCTTACCTGCAGAAGCTGAATATTAAGGATATGAAGGCCAAAGGGCTGAAGCTTTCGGCCGAGCAGATTTATAACCTCAACGGTACATCGCTGAAGGATGCGATTGTGATTTTCGGCGGCGGGTGCACCGGAGAGATCGTATCGCCCAACGGATTGGTCTTTACCAACCACCATTGCGGTTACGGTTCTATACAGCGGCTCAGCAGCGTCGAACACGACTATCTGCAAAACGGTTTTTGGGCGATGGATTACAAAGAGGAGTTGCCTTGTCCGGGCATGTCGGTTACCTTTATCCGCAGCATCGAGGATGTTTCGGATAGGATTCTGCCTTTTCTGAGTGATTCGATGAGCGAGCAGCAACGGCAGAAACAGGTTGACGAACTGTCCGATAAGATCGTAAAGGAAGCGTTGCCGGAAAAGAGTTCTAAAGAGGCGTTTGTCAAATCGTTTTTCGGCGGGAATCAATATCTGTTGTTCGTTGTGGAACAGTATACCGACCTGCGCCTGGTAGGAACCCCGCCCTCTTCGATCGGCAAATTCGGCGGAGATACCGACAATTGGATGTGGCCGCGCCATACGGGCGACTTTTCGGTTTTCCGGGTTTATGCCGATAAGGATGGTAAACCGGCACCGTATTCCAAAGACAATATACCTTATGCGACGCCGACCCATTTGAAAATATCGCTGAAAGGGGTAAAACCGGGCGATTATACGATGATCATGGGTTTTCCCGGATCGACCGAGCGTTACATGACCTCTTTCGAGATCGACCAGGTGCTGAACGTGGACAATCCGAACCGGATCTTTATTCGCGGCGAACGGCAGAAACTGATGATGGAGGATATGCAGGCCAGTGAGAAGGTACGCCTGCAGTATGCGAACAAATACGCCGGTTCTTCGAATTACTGGAAGAACTCGATCGGTGAGAGCCGCGGGTTGCGCAAATTGAATGTGAAGGGGCAGAAAGAGGCTTTGGAAGCACAATTTCAGGCCTGGGCGGCTGCCGATCCCGTCCGTCAGGCGAAGTACGGCGATGCGTTGAAACTGATTAAGGAGGCTGTCGCCGAGCGGATTCCGTATGAAAATTACCGGCAGTACATTTCCGAAGCGTTGTTGCGGGGAACTGAGATCATCGCAATGGCAGGAGTGGGGAACAGGCTGCTGAAAAAGGATTCCACGCGGTTGGATACGGTGGTGTTGGCAGCACTGGGTAAGGGACTGTCCGGCATGTATAAGGATTACAACCCGCCTACGGACCGGAAGATAGCCAAACGGATGATCCGGATCGTATACGACAGCCTGTCGAAAGAGGATCGTCCGGTCGAGCTGAATCGAATCGACAGCCTGTTTGCCGGAGATGTGGAACGATATGTGGATTTTCTGTACGATAATTCGATTTTCGCTTCCCGGCAACAGTTTGAGGCCTTCTTAAAGGATCCGGATATTGAAAAACTGAAAAACGATCCGGCTTACCGGCTCAATAAGTCGGTGATGCAGTCGTTCGGGCGGGATGCGAAAAAATTGTCGGAAATAGCCAAAAAATACCGCCGCGGGCACCGCCTTTTCATTGCCGGTCTGCTGGAAATGCAACCGGACAGGAAATTCTATCCCGATGCCAATTTCACTATGCGGCTTACTTACGGACAGGTACTTCCTTACCGGCCTGCGGACGGCGTTATTTACGATTATTATACTACCCTGGACGGTGTGATTGCCAAGGAGGATACGTCGAATCCGATGGAATTTACAGTTCCGGAAAAACTCAAGGAGCTGCACCGTGCCAAGGATTTCGGCCAATATGCCGAAGAAGGTACCGTGCGTGTGGGTTTCCTGAGCAATAACGACATTACCGGCGGTAATTCCGGCAGTCCCGTGCTTAACGGCAAAGGTGAGCTGGTAGGCCTTGCATTCGACGGTAACTGGGAGGCGATGAGCGGGGATATCGCGTTCGAACCCCGGTTGCAGCGTACGATCAGCGTCGATATCCGTTATGTTTTGTTCGTCATCGAAAAGTATGCCGGGGCGACCAGACTGATCGATGAATTGACGTTGGTACGTTAGGTAAAAAACGTGGCCCATTGAAAGGGGACTTCGGTATTCGCGAAGCGATTGCCGAAGTCCCCTTCTCATTTTATATGCAAACCGTTTTAAAATGTATCTTAAAGAGCGGTTTGTCCGCAAAATAACTTATTTTTGTAGCCAGAAGTCTATTAATCCGAAATTATGAGTACGGTCAACGAAGAGGCGGTTTCTAACGAGAGATCGCTTAATTTTCTGGAAGAAATTATAGAAAAGAGCCTTGCTGACGGCGCGGTAAAACAGATTCATACGCGTTTCCCGCCTGAACCCAACGGCTACCTGCATATCGGCCATGCCAAAAGTATCTGCCTTAATTTCGGTCTTGCCAAGCGTTACGGTGGCCTTTGCAACCTTCGCTTCGACGATACAAACCCGGTCAAGGAGGATGTCGAGTATGTCGATTCGATTAAAGAAGATGTCAATTGGCTCGGTTTCCAATGGGCCGAAGAGCACTATGCTTCCGACTATTTCGAACAACTGTATGATTGGGCTGTTGAGCTGATCCGCAAGGGAAAAGCCTATGTCGATGACCAGTCTCAGGAGGAGATACGCCTGAATCGGGGCACAGTAACGGTGCCGGGTAAGGAGAGTCCGTGGCGCAACCGCAGCGTGGAAGAAAACTTAGACCTGTTTGCCCGCATGCGGGCCGGGGAGTTTGCCGACGGCGAGAAAGTACTCCGTGCAAAGATCGATATGGCCCATCCCAACATGTTGTTGCGGGATCCGATTATGTATCGTATTCTTCATTCGGAACATCACCGTACGGGCGATAAATGGTGTATTTACCCGATGTACGACTATGCCCACGGGCAGTCCGACTCGATCGAAGGCATTACCCATTCGATCTGTACGCTCGAATTCGATGTGCACCGCCCGTTATACGACTGGTTCATTCAGCAGCTCGGTATTTTTGAAAGCCATCAATACGAGTTTGCCCGTTTGAACCTGACCTATACGATGATGAGCAAGCGTAAGCTGCTCCAGTGCGTGCAGGAAGGAATCGTCATGGGATGGGACGATCCCCGTATGCCGACGATTTGCGGGCTGCGCCGTAGGGGATATACCCCCGAGAGCATCCGGATGTTTGCCGACAAGGTGGGTGTGGCCAAGCGCGATAACGTGATCGACCTGGGACTGCTGGAATTCTGTGTCCGCGAGGACCTTAACAAACGCGCTGAACGCCGTATGGCAGTGCTGAATCCGATCAAGGTGGTGATTACCAATTACCCTGAGGGAGAGACCGAAATGATCAGTTGTGTCAATAATCCCGAAGATGAATCGGCCGGACATCGTGAAGTGCCTTTTTCGCGTGAAGTCTATATCGAACGGGACGATTTCATGGAAGTTCCCCCCAAAAAATATTTCCGCCTTTCACCCGGGAATGAAGTGCGTTTGCGGTATGCTTACCTGATCCGTTGCAATGAGGTAATTAAAAACGAACAGGGCGAAATCGTGGAGTTGCGCTGTACTTACGATCCGATGTCCAAGGGAGGTCAATCTTCCGATGGCCGGAAAGTGAAGGGGGTCATCCACTGGGTTTCGGCACCGCATGCCAAAGAGGCGGAAATACGCCTTTTCGACCGTTTATTTACACGCGAGAGCCTCGATGATATCGAGGAAGGCAAGACCTTTAAAGATTACTTAAATCCGGCTTCTTTGACCGTTATGAAGGGATATGTGGAGCCTTCGCTCGCCGGGACGGCTCCCGGGAGCAAATATCAGTTCGAACGGATCGGATATTTCTGTGCCGACAAGGATTCTTCCATTGAAAAACCCGTTTTCAACCGTACTGTTACCTTGAAAGACAGTTGGTCAAAAATGGCTGCGAAATAACCGGATCTGCCAATTCGTTTTACGTTGGGTACGATAGATTTTTAGCGATTGATTTTAAAAGTTTGGTTAACGGTTTGAATGACAATTAATTCGTAAAAATGTTCGCAAAATTCGGATTTTTTTTACTTCTTTTTACCGGACTGAGTCAATTATTATTTTCTCAAAATATTGATTATCAGATATATATAACTACACCGGGTTATACGTCGGTGCGCAGTTATAGCAAAGCGGATTTTGAGAAGGTCAAACACGATTTCCGGGTGATGAACGGACCGGTTACGATTACCGATTCCCTCTGTAACTCCGGAAAAACCGAAGTGCGGATGGTAATCGGATTACGGAAGTTCAGCTTTTTTGTCACACAAGAGACACCGATTATCCGGTTGGTGTACGACCGGAACAGGCGGATTTTCTCCGGGGCTGGATGCAATTTCGTAGAAAATGAGAATTTCAAATACACTCCGCCCTCTTTCAAAGGTAATTCGTTGGTGAAATTACCTGAAATTTTACTGGCCGATATCAATCGGACGATTGAAGACCGTTCTTTATTAAAGAAAGATAGTGCCACGGTTTTTGTGATCGAGGCGGATATTGACGAAAACGGTATGATCCATAGGATTGTACCGTTGAGCGATACGTTGCGGCAGTATTCGAAGGTGATTATCGACCAAATTTATGACAAGGCCGTTCGAGGTTGGCAACCTGCAATGCGAAACGGGATACCATACCGGGCTCTTGCACAAATGACGTTTGAATTGACGAAATAAATCGTTTATTTTAAATAGTAAAAAGCCGAAACTTTTAAAGTTTCGGCTTTTTGATTTCAATAATTTGCTTTTCAGAGATTTATTTGTTTGGAATTTTCTATGTTAATCGAAGTTCCGAATTCGACTTTCTGAGTATAATAAATTTTTTTGCTCAAAATTTTTTGTAAGGAAAGTCGTTTTCGTAAAAAATGAATTGAATAGGTATAGAATTAGATCGATTTCGTAATTTTCATGGCACAAAAATGCGGCCCACACATCGAACAATGATCGGCACCCGATCCGATCATTTCAAAATGCATTTTGCGTGCCCGCTCCGGATCGAGCGATAAATTGAACTGATCGTTCCAACGCATGTCGAAGCGCGCTTTACTCATTTGCAGGTCTCGTTCCGCTGCCCCCGGATGTCCTTTGGCGATATCCGCAGCATGGGCGGCAAGCTTGAAAGTTACTACTCCTTCCCGTACATCGTCGCGATTCGGCAATGCAAGATGCTCTTTGGTTGTTACGTAACAAAGCATTGATGTCCCCATCCAACCGATCATTGCGCCGCCTATGGCCGAAGTTATGTGGTCATATCCGGCTCCGATATCGCTTACAAGCGGTCCTAATGTGTAAAACGGGGCTTCGTCGCACCATTCTATCTGTTTCTCCATATTCTCGCGTATGAGGTGCATCGGTACGTGTCCGGGACCTTCAATAATGACCTGAACATCGTGTTTGCGTGAAATACGGGCCAGTTCTCCCAGTACTTTCAATTCACCGAACTGGGCTTCATCGTTGGCATCGGCGATACTACCCGGACGAAGTCCGTCTCCCAGAGAGAAAGCGATGTCGTACTTTTTCAGTAATTCGCAAATCTCTTCGAAATGCGTATACAGGAAATTTTCCTGATTGTTGTGGCTCATCCATTTGGCCATGATCGATCCACCGCGGGATACGATACCGGTCACACGCTTCAGTGCTGCCGGTATATGTTCTCTTAAAATGCCTGCATGGATAGTGAAATAATCTACTCCTTGTTCGGCTTGCTCGATCAGGGTTTGTTTGTATACATCCCAATTGAGGTCTTCTATTTTGCCTTTCACTTTTTCGAGAGCCTGGTACATAGGTACGGTACCCAGCGGGACTGGGGTGTTACGCAGGATCGCTTCGCGGGTTTGGTGTATGTCTTTTCCGGTCGAAAGATCCATTACGGTGTCGGCTCCCCATTTGACGGCCCAAAGCGCTTTTTCCACCTCTTCATCGATCGATGAACCCAAGGCCGAGTTTCCGATATTGGCATTGATTTTAACCAAAAATTTATTGCCGATGATCATCGGTTCCGCTTCGGGGTGACGATAGTTTGAGGGCAGGATGGCACGTCCGGCGACAATTTCATCCCGAACCATTTCGGGAGTAATTGCGTCTTTTTCCGGACAGCCCTGACTTTCCCGAATCGCGACGTACTCCATTTCGGGAGTAATAATTCCTTGTTTGGCATACCATAATTGCGTATGAAGTTCGCCGTCTTTTTCCAGCCGGTCTTTGATCCATGCTTCACGGACTTTCGGTAATCCTTTCCCTGTATCTATTTTATATCCGTTATCCGTATAGACACCTGTTGTATCATAAAGGATAACTTTAGTCCCGTTTTGGAGCGTCACTTGCCGCATCCCGACACGAATAGGATGCAATTTTCCTTTTATGTAAATTTTTTCTGCGTTGTTCGATGAGAGATCAAAGATATTGTTATCCATGGCTTAGGTGTTCCACGTGGAACAATATTAGTTGTTAGGTTTGTTTTGTAAGTTAATGTTCCACGTGGAACATTAACTGATTTTCACTTTTGTCTTGTTTGTGCAATTAAATTCTACCTTCCGAAATAGACCAATAGGACATTGATGTCGGCAGGGGAAACCCCCGGTATTCGGGATGCCTGTCCGATGGTCGACGGTTTAATTCGGGTCAGTTTCTGCCGTGCTTCGATTGAGAGCGCCTTCAATGAATTAAAATCGAAATCTGGCCGGATCGAAATATTTTCCAGTCGAACCATCTTGTCTGCGATGTGCCGTTCCCGTTCGATGTATCCATGATACTTGATTCGGATCTCCGCTTCTTCGACAATCTCCTCGGTGCACTGGTTTTGTGTCAGGTACTCCTGTAACCCCGGCAGATGATCGGCCAGCCCATTTAGGGTAACTTTATTGCGTAAGAGGATATCGTAGAGCTTCCGGCCTTGTGTCAGGGGGGTGGAATCGATCGTTTTAAAATACTCCGATAAATCGGCTGGCGTGACACTCTCCCGGCGAAGGAAGGAAATAAGCGATTCTACGGACGATTTTTTTTGCTCCATCGCCCGGTACCTTTTTTCGCTTACAAGGCCGATTTTGTGTCCGATCGGAGTCAGTCTCACGTCGGCATTGTCTTGCCGGAGTAAAATTCTGTATTCGGCTCGGCTCGTGAACATACGATAGGGTTCGTCCACGCCTTTGGTTACTAAATCGTCGATCAACACGCCGATATATGATTCGTCACGGCGGAGCACGAGCGGTTCTTCGTCACGCAGTTTCAATACGGCATTGATTCCTGCTATAAGTCCCTGTGCTCCAGCTTCTTCATATCCGGTTGTGCCGTTTACCTGTCCTGCAAAATAGAGCCCTGAAATCAGTTTTGTTTCGAGCGAGTGATAGAGTTGTGTCGGTGGAAAATAGTCATACTCAATGGCATAACCAGGCCGGTAGATGTGTACATGTTCCAGCCCTTTGATCTTTTGCAATGCGGCGACTTGTACTTGCCAGGGAAGTGAAGATGAAAAACCGTTCAGGTAATATTCGTTCGTGTGTTCGCCTTCCGGTTCGAGGAATAATTGGTGCTCGTTTTTTTCCGAAAAGGTGCGGAGTTTATCTTCGATGCTCGGGCAATATCGTGGACCGATTCCTTTGATCGTTCCATTGAAGAGTGGTGAGTCGGCAAAACCGCTCCGCAGCAAATCGTGCACTTCTTGAGACGTGTACACGAGAAAACAGGGTTTTTGCTTGTCAACTGCTTTTGTTTCAGGGCTGTATGAGAATTTGCCCGGGTTTTCGTCGCCCGGTTGTTCGTTGAGCTGTGAGAAATCTATTGTACGTGCGTCCAGGCGAGCCGGCGTACCGGTTTTCATGCGGCCGACTTCGAATCCGAGTGCGGCCAGTTGTTCGCTTAGACCGTGTGACGCCGCATCACCGGCGCGCCCTCCTTCGGCCTGCGAGCGGCCGATATGCATCAAGCCGCCCAGGAAGGTTCCGGCGGTAAGGATAACGGCTTTTGCGTTAAATTCGACCCCCATACGGGTCTTAATGCCACGAGCGTGCCCATTGGCGACTAACAGTTCATTTACGCTGTCCTGCCAAAGGTAAAGGTTCGGTATATTTTCGAGCGTTTCGCGCCACAATTCGCTGAAGCGCATCTTGTCGCACTGCGCGCGCGGACTCCACATGGCGGGGCCTTTCGAGCGGTTCAACATGCGGAATTGGATCGTGGAACGGTCGGTAATGATTCCCATGCGGCCGCCCAAGGCATCTATTTCACGGACGATCTGTCCCTTTGCGACTCCGCCTACGGCCGGATTACACGACATCTGTGCGAATTTGGTCATGTCCATCGTCACCAACAGCGTTTGGCAACCCATGGTTGCCGCCGCTGCCGCCGCTTCACATCCGGCATGCCCTCCTCCCACTACAATGATATCGTATTCGAATAACATGTTGTTGTTTATTTGCTATTTAAGCTGTATTGCCCTGAAACGGACGGATATTTTTGCTTAAACAAAATCCGGCCGAGACTTCCTTGTGTTGCCACTCTCGGCCTGCCCTTTTTTCTTTCTATATCAGTTACTGTTTTTCTTGCTTTCAATTTTACTCGCCTTCGTCGTGCGCTTCCCGGATCGCCAGGTATTTATCCTCGAGCGCATGCATGTGCGCCTCTTCTTCAGGCGTTTTGTCTCCATACCCCAACAGGTGCAGCACTCCGTGGATGATTACGCGTGCGAGCTCGTTTTCGAACGGTACGCCGAATGTCTGCGCATTGGCACGCACGGTATCGATGCTGATCATCAGGTCGCCCGAAATAATCTTTTTTTCCGTATCCGTGTAATCGAACGTGATGATGTCAGTATAATAATCGTGCGACAAGTATCGCCGGTTGATTTCCAACAGTGCCGTGTCCGAGCAGAAGACTACTGTAATATCTCCGGTGCGATGGCCCTCCGCCTTCGCTGTGCGGCGTATCCAGTCGGTCGTTTTTCTGCGTCCACTGAAGCGGAAAGAGCAATCCTGCGTCTGATATTGTACGGCCATTCCGGCGTAATTTTTATTAGTTTTTAATAAGCTATAATATTATACTTTATTAATGTATAATATCTGTCTTGTTGTTATTTTTTTGTAATCAGCCGGTTACCTTCTGAGCCATTGTTCCGGGTTCAGGTTTTCTGTTTCCTTCCAGATCTCGAAATGCAGCACGCAGTCATCGCTGTCGTCACTGTTCGAGAGGCGCCCGATCACTTGGTTCAAGGTCACTTTATCCCCCGTTTTCACATTTACGCTGGCCAGGTTCGAGTAAGTGGTCAGGTAGTTACCGTGGCGGATTATGACGGTATTGTTGAGTCCCTGCACGAAGACAATCTGGGTGATATCGCCCTCGAATACCGCACGTACTTCCGCGCCGCTTCCCGAAGCGATATTGACGCCCTTGTTGTTTACCATCAAACCTTTCTGTGTGGCGTGCGGATGGACGCCGTAGCGGTCTACGATCACGCCTCCGCGGACGGGATAGGGCAGCAGGCCTTTGTTTTGGTCGAACCGTCCCGACAGGTTCGCGATGTATTCCTCCTGCGCGGCCGATTTCGGAGTCGCGCGGTTTTTACGCGCCTCTTCGGCTATAATCGCCTGAATACGCTGTTGCAGTTTGTTGATCTGGCTCTGTTTTTTGCGGATTTCCGACGACAGTTTACCCGATTTCGTATTGATTTCGGACAGGGATGATTGGTACTGCTTTTCATCTTTGCCTAACGAGGAGACCTCTTGTGTACGCGTGTCGCGGACTTTGGTCAGTTCCGCTTTCCTGTTTTCGAGCTCTCCGATCTGTACGTGAAGCGAATCGGCTACGGATTTA
This sequence comes from Alistipes indistinctus YIT 12060, assembly GCF_025144995.1. Taxonomy (NCBI): domain Bacteria; kingdom Pseudomonadati; phylum Bacteroidota; class Bacteroidia; order Bacteroidales; family Rikenellaceae; genus Alistipes; species Alistipes indistinctus. Next base: position 1,790,097 of record NZ_CP102250.1, read on the forward strand.
ATCTGTTCGGCTTTCTGCTGACGCATGCGGTTGTAGCGGCGCATGTAGGAGATACGTCGCGTGGCGTCGTTGAAATCCTTCGAAGCGAACAGAAAGACGAGAAAATTGTTCAGTTTGTAGTTCTTGTAGGCAGCATAAACCATATCCGCGTACTCTTTCCGCAATTGGGTCAATTCGTTCTGCATCGCGTGAACGGTGTCGTTTTTGGTGCCGATATCGCCGTTGATCACCTGGGTTTGTTTTTCGAGGTTCGCGATGATCTGCTTACGGTTGCGAATACGATTCTGGATCAGTTTGAGTTGGTTTTGGGTTACCTGCTTATCTTTTTTTGTTTTGGCCAGCAGTTCGTTTGTGGCGCGAATCTCCTCTTCGGCCCTGCGGATTTCGTCACGCAGCGCATTGAGACTTTGGTTTTGCGCCGCGAGGTTCAGTGCGCAAAAGAGCGCTGCGAGAATTAACAGCAAACGGGGTCGGTTCATTTTGTCTCTACCTGTTTAAGTCGTTTGTCTATCTCTTCTGAATCGTATCCCTTCTCCCGGGCCTTTTCCCAGTAAAAAACGGCCATGAAGTTATCTTTCAGCGCATAGAGGATGTCCCCGTAATGCAGGAACAATTCGTCGCTGCCGCTTTGGTCCAGAGCAAGGGCCTGCTGCATGAGCGTTTTGGCCTCTTCGTACCGCCCCAGCTTAAAAAGCACCCAGGCCCGCGTGTCGAGGTAGGTCGGGTTGTTTGGCGACAGTTCACAGGCTTTTTCAGACATTTTATCGGCCAGCGACAGTTTTTCGTCTTTTTCGCTCAGGTAATAGCTGTAATTGTTGAGAATCATAGAATTGTCCGGATCGTACTTCAGCCCCTTGCGGTAATAGCCGTAAGCGCCCGGACCGTCTTCCATTTTCTGCCTGTTGTCGCCCAATGTTCCGTAAATCACACTTCGCAGCGAATCGGTACGGGTCAGTTTCAATGCCTTGAGAAACTCCTTTTCCGCACCGGCATAATCTTCCATGAAGTAGAACATGCCGAATCCTTTGCGCAGGTAAAATTCGGGATCGGACGGAAATTTTTCGAGCGCCAGTGTGGTGTATTTGGCTACCGAATCAGGATGTTTGAGGTATGACTCCATGTCGAGAATCTCGGTAAATACCTCCCGTTGCGGTGCCGAGTCGGTGACATGGGATTTGTAGAGTTGCAGCGCACCTTCGAGATTGCCCGATGAAATCAGGTGGTTGCCGTACAGTTGCGTGATGCGAAAATCGTTCGGGTTTTTGATTGCCAGATCCGAGATCAGGTTGTTGATCTGGAAAAAATTGGCGCGGTAGAAATCTTTCGAAGAGGTGATCTCTTTGAAGAAATCTATCTTCGTCTCGAGCGGAATGTCGTTGGCTTCGAATAGCTGGCGGGCTGTCGAGAGGAAATTCACGTCGTCGCCCCGGCGTTTGTAAAATTCGTTCAGCGAGACCAATACCTGTGTATTGTTGGGGCTGAGCGTCCGGGCCTGCTTGTAGGCGTCCAGCGCCAGCGAGTCGCGTCCTATCGCCGCATAGGTTTCGGCCAGTGCGACGAAATTCGAGGCATCGTACGGGAAGTTTGCCGTCAGTTCCTTGGCTTCCCGGAGCGCTTTATCGTACAGTTTTACATTGATCAACAACTGCCGTTTGTAGCCTGACACTCCTTCGATGATCCCGAAACGGGTTTCGGCCGTGTCGAGTACCGAGATGGCCGAAAAAGGCTGTCCCTGCTGTTCGTACAAAGCTGCGAGGCGTACGTAGTTATCGGGATTGCCTGGTGCGAGTTTCAGCAGTTTGTTGTAAACCCGCAGCGCTGAATCGTAAGCTTTCGTTCCCAGATAGAGCTGTCCGAGTTGGGTGAGATACCACGTATTCGCCGAATCGAGCCGCAAAGCGTTGCGGCTGTAAGGAATTGCCTGTTGGGGTGTTTGGGCAAACAGGTTGGCCAACTCGTAATAGGTCGGTGCGTGCAGCGAATCCAGTTTGAGCACCTCGCCGAACAGTGCGGCGCTGCGACGGGGATCACCGTGCATCAGGCTGTTTTTGAGTCCTTCCGTATAGAGGAAAGTGGCCCGTTCCGGTGTCGGATAGTATTTGGCGGCACGCACGGTCGGATCTGCCGCAGCCCCCCGCGACCCTCCGTGCGAAACGACGGAGCAGGAGAGGAGAACGGTGGCCGTAACGGCGATATAGAACAAGTTGCTTCCCTTCATAGGCTTGGATCGGTGGGGGATTAGATCACCGAATCGAACTGGCGCAGGAACCTGACGTCGTTTTCAAAATAGAGGCGCAGGTCTTTCACTCCGAATTTCAGCATTGCGATCCGTTCAACTCCCATGCCGAATGCGAAGCCGGAATATTTTTCCGGATCGATACCCGATGCCTCGAGTACATTGGGGTCTACCATTCCACAGCCCATGATTTCGAGCCATCCGGTGTGCTTGCAGACGTTGCATCCCTTGCCCCCGCAGAGGTTGCAGGAGACGTCTACTTCGGCCGAAGGTTCGGTAAACGGGAAATAGGAGGGGCGCATACGGATCCGGCTCTTCTCGCCGAACATCTCTTTGGCAAAGTAGAGGATGCTCTGCTTCATGTCTGCGAACGAGACATTTTCGTCGACGTAGAGTCCTTCGACCTGATGGAAAATGCAGTGCGCGCGGTACGAGATAGCCTCGTTGCGGAACACGCGGCCCGGGCAAATCACGCGAATGGGCGGTTTCTGGTGCTCCATCGTGCGGACCTGAATCGAACTGGTGTGCGTGCGCAGCAGGATATCGGGGTTCTTTTCGATGAAGAAGGTATCCTGCATGTCGCGGGCCGGATGTTCGGGCGGAAAGTTCAGGGCCGAGAAAACATGCCAGTCGTCCTCGATTTCAGGGCCTTCGGCTACCGTGTAGCCCAGGCGCGCAAAAATGCTGACGATCTCGTTTTTGACCAATGAGATCGGATGGCGGCTGCCGATAGGATCGTTGCTGCCCGGGCGGCTCATGTCGATCCATGCACCGCTGTCGGCGGTGTTGTTCTCGCTGTTTTCGAGTTCGGTTTTCAGGGCATTGATCTTTTCGATCGCACGGGTCTTCAGCGTATTGATTTTCTGACCCAGTTCCCGTTTCATTTCGGGGGCCACGGTTTTGAATTCGTCCAGGATGTCGTTGAGCTGACCCTTACGGCCGAGCAGCCGCACGCGGAACTCTTCGATCTCCGCCGCAGCCTGCGGTTTGAACTCTTCAACCCGTTTGAGCAGGTCGTTTATTTTCTCAATCATCTTTATTGTTGGCTGTTTTTTCGCTATATTTACACGTTATAGTAAAAGAATTCCGATCTTTGAACGTTTTCAATAGACGGACACCCTTCAGGCCGGTGCGATACGGATCGTAAACCTTAACCGTTCGGGGTTATTTAACAGACAAAGTTAAGAATTTATTTTGAAGATGACCCACCTCAGAGGCATAATTACGCTGATCCTGCTGCTCTCGGCCACGCTGGCATCGGCCCAGCGCGTGGGACTCGTGCTGAGCGGCGGGGGCGCCAAAGGGCTTTACCACATCGGCGTGATCAAAGCTTTGGAAGAGAACGGCATTCCGATCGATTATGTGTCGGGTACCTCGATGGGTGCGATTATCGCGGGCCTGTATGCTATCGGTTATACTCCGGAGCAGATGGCGGAAATTTTCGAATCGAACCAGATCAAATACTGGATGTCCGGCAAGATCGAGGACAAATATATCTATTATTTCAAACAGCGCCGGCCCAATGCCGCAATGATTACGCTGCGGATCGATTTCCGCAATCCCCAGCGGATAGCGAAATTGCAGCTCCCGACGAGCTTGATTCAGTCGAACACACTCGATCTGGCTTTCGTCGAATTTTTCTCGGGACCCTCGGCCCAGTGCGGCGGTGACTTCGACAAGCTTTTCGTTCCGTTCCGCTGCATCGCTACCGACGCGGCCGCACGCAAAGAGGTGGTTTACCGCGGGGGGGATCTCGGCAAAGCGATCCGCGCGTCGATGACCATTCCGCTCGTATTCCGCCCGATCAAACAGGATTCCACGCTACTTTACGACGGCGGCATCTACAACAACTTCCCGTGGCAGGTGTTGCAGGAGGATTTCAAGCCGGATATCCTCATCGGCAGCAAATGTGTCGAAGGCAACTCCAAACCCAAGGAAGACAACCCGATGGAGCAGATCCTCGCGCTGACGATGATGCATACCGATTATGACCTTCCTTCGGACGAAGACATTCTGATAGACCATACGTTCGACGATGTGACGACGCTCGATTTCAGTAAAGCGGCTTATGTGATCGACCGGGGCTATCAGGACGCGATGGCTAAAATGCCGCAGATTCTCGAGCGTGTCGTGCGCCGGGCCGACACTACAGAATTGGACCTGCGCCGGGCGGCTTACCGCATGTCGTTGCCGAAACTGGTGTTCGACAAGTACGAAATCAGCGGGATGGGCAAGAAGCAGACGCAGTACATGAAGCGGATTTTGCAGCTCGACAAAAAACTCGAAGAGCAGAAGTTGTTCGATTTCGACCAGTTCCGTTCCGAATATTTCAAAATGCTATCCGAAGGCGAAATTGAGGGCGATTTCCCTGACGTCGCTTATAACGACACGACCAAATCGTTTCAGTTGGATCTGCACCTGCGCACCAAACCGAGCCTCAAGTTGATGTTCGGCGGTAATATCTCTTCCACGTCGATGAACCAGGCTTATGTGGGAGTAGAGTACCGGCGGCTCGGACGCAACATGCATACCTACAATTTCGACGGTTATTTCAGCGCGCTTTACTCTTCGGTCTTCGTCGGGGGACGGAACGACTTTTTCTGGAAAATTCCCTTTGCGGTCGATTACGGATTTTATTACAACTACTACAACTTTTTCAAGAGCGACTTCGGGATGCTCTCCAAGCATAACGACCTGAGTTTCGCCAAGCAGGGCGACCTGCACCTGACCGCCGGGCTGAGCATGCCGACCGACCGTTTCCAGGCTTTCTCGATGCGTTTCAACATTGGCCGGGAAAATTTCCGCTATTTCCAGAGCACCGGTCATTCGGACGACGATGTGATGGACCAGAGCCGGTTTCCGTTCCTGGGCGTCAAACTCGAACTGGCCCGCAACAATCTCAATTACCTGATGTATCCCACACGCGGACTCAGGCAGTCGATCTCGGCGATCTATGTCAGCGGATTGGAATACTATACCCCCGGCACGTTTGCACCTACGGCGGATCGCGTCGAGGAGAACCGCTACTGGTTCGGGGCCCGGTTTACACGCGAGCAGTACTTCCGCATTGCGAAGTGGTTTTCACTCGGCTACTTGGTCGACGGGGTGATTACGACCCATCCGTCGTTCTCGAACGAATATGCGACGAACATCTCTTCGCCCGCCTTCCAGCCGACGCCGCACAGCCGGCTGGTTTACCTGAAGGATTTCCGCAGCAAGTCGTTTATTGGCGGTGGAATCATCCCGACGTTCGAATTCGGACCGAGGTTCTATTTGAAAAACAGCGTTTATGCGTTTTTGCCGGAAGATGCGAACAAAAGTACGGCCGACGTGCGCAAGCGGTTACGCTACATTTTCAATTCATCGCTGGTGTACCAGACGCATATCGGCCCGATCAGCCTGACCCTGTCGAAATATGATGCGACGACGAGCCACAACTGGTTCCTTACCTTTAATTTCGGCTTTATGTTGTTCAACGGAAGCGGCCTATTCTATTGATCTGAAAAGGATCGGGAAAATGCGACCGATTTCCTAATCAATATCAAATTGGTTTCAAGGCGTGAAACACCTGTTCCGGAGGCAATTTTTATCTGGGGACTGTAGGATTTTCTGATGAAGGGATTCCTTGTGCGGATGGCTGTCGGGCGGTCCTGGTTTGTTATTTTGCGAAAAAAACGCTATTTTTGCACTCACAAAAAAATTACACAGATGGCAACAACAGCAGATATTAAAATCGGAATGTGCATCGAATTCAACGGTAAGACCATGCAGATCGTTGATTTCCAGCATGTAAAACCGGGCAAGGGGCCTGCATTCGTCCGTACGAAACTCAAGAACCTGGAAAACGGCCGTACGATCGACAATACCTTCACGGCAGGGGTTGCCATCGAACCGGTTCGCGTAGAACGCCGTCCTTACCAATACCTGTACGAAGACGATATGGGTTGCAATTTCATGCACACCGAGACGTTCGAACAGATTATAATCAACCGCGACCTGATTGATAACTCCGACCTGATGAAAGAGGGCCAGGTAGTGGAAGTGATGTTCCACACCGAAAAAGAGACCGTACTCTCTGCAGAGTTGCCGCCGATCATCGACATGGAGGTGACTTATACCGAACCGGGTGTCAAAGGCGATACCGCTTCGACCAACTCGCTGAAACCCGCTACGGTCGAGACCGGTGCTACGATCAAGGTTCCGCTGTTCATCCAGACCGGCGAGAAAATCCGCGTCGATACCCGCACGCGTGAATATTACGAGCGCATCAAATAATTACCTTTCATAAAATCTATACCGGAGCCGCTCCCCAAAGGGAGCGGCTTTTTTGTGTTGCCGTACAGCCCTATGGCGGGTATCTTTCCGGCGAGCGTACTATTTGTCTGTTGCCGGACGTTTTTAAACGGATCGGGGAGGGATTATTTGCGGCGGTCTCGAGCCGGGACAACCGGTTGGGGATCGTTGAAATCGACTGGGGGAAGCTTGCTCATCAGCGAGCGCACCTGTGCCGCACGGCGTACGACATAAGACGAAGGTGCGGCGATTTTCATCCGGATCGGATTGGGCAGCACCGAGGCGATCATCGATGCCTCGTGGCGGTTGAGGTGCTCGGCCGTTTTGCCGTAGACCTGCCGTGCGGGAGCTTCGACGCCGTACATGTTCTCACCCGTTTCGATCACATTAAGGTAGACTTCCATGATACGCCGCTTGTCCCAGAAAGTCTCGATCAGGAAGGTATAATAGGCTTCGACTGCTTTGCGCGTCCAGGTACGCGACGGGAGGCAAAAAACGTTCTTTGCGGTTTGTTGCGATATGGTGCTGCCTCCGCGGATGCGGCCCCCTTCGCGGTTCTCGTCGAGCGCCTTGTTGATGGCGTCCCAGTCGAAACCGCGGTGGGTGAGGAAATTGTTGTCTTCGGTGGCGATCACTGCCCGTACCATCGAGAGGTTGATGCGGTGCAGCGGCACCCAGTTCGATTGCACGGAGAGCCCCTTGTCCGGGAAGTTTTCTACCAGGCGGAGCACCTTGAGCGGAGTCACAGTGACGGGTATCACCCTGGCGATGAGCACAGAACTCACCGAGAGCGTGAAGAAGAAGATCGCCAAATATACAAGCAGCCGTCCGAGGTATCGCATTTGGGTATTTTTCATTTTACGGATCGCGCGGGTTTCTGGCCGGAGGCCCGGCGCTTCCGGTTACAAAAATAGCGGTAAAATGGATACGATAGCTTCTAAAATGGGTTTTCCGGGTAAAATTAATGCCGTTTATTTTGAGACGGTTTAAAATAATAGAAGTATATTTGCACGGATTATGCTTTCCGTAATCTGTTTTTTAACGCCGACAAAACACATATTGACATAATAGTTTATTGTAAGATGGCACAGAAAAAATTTATTACTTGTGACGGTAACTATGCAGCGGCACACATCGCGTATATGTTCAGCGAGGTGGCTGCTATTTACCCCATCACGCCGTCGTCGACGATGGCCGAATTGGTGGACGAATGGGCTGCACAAGGCCGTAAGAACATCTTCGGCGAAACGGTCAAAGTGGTCGAGATGCAGTCCGAGGCGGGCGCAGCCGGTGCAGTGCACGGTTCACTGCAGAGCGGCGCGCTGACTTCGACGTTCACCGCTTCGCAGGGGTTGCTGCTGATGATCCCCAACATGTACAAAATCGCCGGTGAACTGCTCCCGGGCGTGTTCCATGTTTCGGCCCGCGCCCTGGCTGCGCAGAGCCTTTCGATCTTCGGCGACCATCAGGACGTTATGGCAACCCGCCAGACGGGCTTTGCGATGCTGGCTACCAGCAGCGTGCAGGAGGTGATGGACCTGGCCGGACTGGCCCATATCCTGTCGATCAAATCCCGCGTGCCGTTCATGCATTTCTTCGACGGTTTCCGTACGTCGCACGAGATCCAGAAGATCGAGCTGATCGACGACGAGGCACTCAAAGGATTGCTCGACCAAAAGGCACTCGCCGAGTTCCGCCAGCGTGCGCTGAATCCCGAGCACCCCGTTACGCGCGGTACCGCCCAGAATCCCGACATCTATTTCCAGTCGCGTGAGGCCGCCAACCGTTTCTACGATGCGATTCCCGACATGACCGCCGAGGCGATGGTCCAGATCAGCAAAATTACCGGCCGCGAGTACAAGCCGTTCGTTTACTATGGCGATCCCGATGCCGAGAATATCATCATCGCGATGGGTTCGGTGACCGAGACGATCAAGGAGACGGTCGATTACCTGCGTGCCAAAGGCGAGAAAGTGGGCGTTATCACCGTACACCTGTACCGTCCCTTCTCGGCTAAATACCTGCTGAACGTGCTGCCGAAAAGCGTGAAACGTATCTGCGTGCTCGACCGCACGAAGGAACCGGGCGCGAACGGCGATCCGCTGTACCTCGACGTGAAAGATATTTTCTACGGTCAGCCCGGCGCCCCGATGATTATCGGCGGTCGCTACGGCCTCTCGTCGAAAGACACCACTCCGGCGCAAATGCTTGCCGTGTTCAACAACTTGAAAGCCAATGAACCGAAAAATCAGTTCACGGTCGGCATCGTCGATGATGTGACTTTCAAGTCGCTGCCTGTGGGCGAGGAGATCAGTCTGGCCAAACCGGGTACGTTCGAGGCGCTGTTCTTCGGATTGGGTGCTGACGGTACGGTGGGCGCAAACAAAAACTCGATCAAAATTATCGGCGGTTCGACCGATAAATATTGCCAGGCCTACTTCTCTTACGACTCAAAGAAATCAGGCGGTTACACTTCATCGCACCTGCGCTTCGGCGACAAACCGATCACGTCGCCTTACCTGGTCACTACCCCCGACTTCGTAGCCTGCCACGTACCTTCGTACGTCGATAAATACGATGTGCTCAAAGGACTGAAAAAAGGCGGTTCGTTCCTGCTCAACAGCATCCACGATGCCGAGACGACCAAGGAGACGCTGCCCGACCACATGAAGAAATACCTGGCCGAGAACCAGATCAACTTCTACATCATCAACGCGACGAAGATCGCGATGGACCTCGGACTGGGCAGCCGCACGAACACGATTATGCAGAGTGCCTTCTTCAAGATCGCGAACGTGATTCCGTTCGACAAAGCCGTCGAGGAGATGAAGAAAGCGATCTACAAGACTTACGGCAAAAAAGGCGAGGAGATCGTAAGCATGAACTACGCCGCTGTCGATAAGGGCGGTGCAGAAGTGCACAAGGTGGAAGTTCCTGCAGAATGGGCCGACATTACGGTCAAGGAGAACGGTGCCGCTGCCGACGATGTTCCCGAATTCATTTCGAAAGTCGTTCGTCCGATCAACGCCCTTAAGGGCGACGATCTGCCGGTGAGCGCATTCCTCGGCCGCGAAGACGGTACGTGGGATGCCGGGACCGCTGCTTACGAGAAGCGTGGTATCGCCGTGAACGTTCCGCAGTGGTTGAGCGAGAACTGTATCCAGTGTAATCAGTGCGCCTATGTCTGCCCGCACGCTGTGATCCGTCCGTTCCTGCTGACCGACGAAGAGGTTGCCGCCGCTCCCGAGGGCATGACGACCCTGCAGGGTGTCGGTGCGACGAAGGCTTACAAGTTCCGGATCCAGATCAGCCCGCTGGACTGCACCGGCTGCAGCAACTGCGCCGATGTCTGTCCGGCTCCGACCAAGGCTCTGGTGATGAAGCCGCTCGAATCGCAGCTCGACCAGGAGAAATACTGGGATTACCTGACCAAACACGTGGGTTACAAGGATACCGTGGTCGACAAGACCAAGACTGTGAAAAACAGCCAGTTCGCACAGCCGCTCTTCGAGTTCTCGGGTGCTTGTGCCGGTTGCGGCGAGACGCCTTACATCAAACTGATCACGCAGATGTTCGGAGACCGGATGATGGTTGCCAACGCTACGGGTTGTTCGTCGATCTACGGCGGTTCGGCACCTTCGACCCCTTACACGACCAACAGCAAGGGTCAGGGTCCGGCATGGGCCAATTCGCTGTTTGAGGACAATGCCGAGTTCGGCCTGGGTATGCACCTTGGTGTGGAGAAACTGCGCGAGCGCGTGGCCCTGAAGATGCAGGACGCCATCGCCAACTGCAGTTGCTGCTCGGCTGAGCTGAAGGCTGCGATGCAGGAGTGGATTGACGGCAAAGACAGCAGCGCGCTGAGTGCCGCAGCCAGCGAGAAACTCATTCCGATGATGGAGGCCTGCGGCTGCGATACCTGCAAGGAGATCCTCGAGTGGAAACAGTATTTCGTGAAAAAATCGCAGTGGATCATCGGCGGCGACGGTTGGGGTTACGATATCGGATTCGGCGGCGTGGACCATGTGCTCGCTTCGGGTGCCGATGTCAACATCCTGATCCTCGACACCGAGGTTTATTCGAATACGGGCGGACAGTCGTCGAAGGCCACCCCGGTGGGCGCCATCGCGAAATTCGCCTCTTCGGGCAAGCGTATCCGCAAAAAGGATATGGGAGCCATTGCGATGACCTACGGTTACATTTATGTGGCGCAGGTTTCGATCGGAGCCAACCAGAACCAGTATTTCCAGGCGATCAAGGAGGCCGAGGCTTATCCCGGTCCGTCGCTGATCATCGCTTACGCACCGTGTATCAACCACGGCATCAAGGGCGGTATGACCCGCACTCAGACCGTCGGCAAAGAAGCTGTAGCCTGCGGTTACTGGCAGCTGTGGCGTTACAACCCGATGCTCGAAGAGCAGGGCAAGAATCCGTTCTCGCTCGACTCGAAAGAGCCGGATTGGAGTAAATTCCGCGAGTTTATCCTCAAGGAGGTGCGCTATTCGTCGCTGACCAAACTTTTCCCGGCCGAGGCCGATGAGTTGTTTGCCGCTGCGGAAGAGAACGCCCAATGGCGCTACAATACCTACAAGCGTTATGCTGCGATGAATTTTGCGGATGAAAAAGGGGAGCCGGTGCTTCCGAAACAATAGTCCGCTGAGATAGCAAACGACCGGGGCCGCATTGTAAAATGCGGCCCCGGTTTTATTATTTGTGGATTCCGCGACAGGATCGGAACCAAGGTGCGGTGTACTGACAGTTAATTAATACGAACGGGTTGAAGGATTATCGGATAGGATATAGGTAGATGGATATACGAATGATGAACTGAAGGTCCAGAAAATATCCGCATCCCGTATTTATCCGCAGAAGGGTTGCAGGGCCGGGAGCATTTTTCCGCACAGGAACGAGCCGGAGGACTAGCGCTTCGTGGATGCCGCATCGCATGGCGACATACACGTACAGCAGTCGGCCGTTCCGTTCGTTTCCGGATTACAGACCACGCAACCGGTTTCGGTGGGATTTGTACCCTCGGATCGCTTGCTTTCTTCGCGCATAAATTCGCCCGCTGTGCACCGGATGCCGCGTTGCCGCATGTGACGGTTCGTGCCGATCTCGGAGTCGATCGGGTGCCCCTTGAATATCTGTGTGAGCGACAATCCGAGTACGAACAACGCCACCGCCCCGATGGCAATTACGAATATGATCCAATCAGTCATCATCGTTACGATTGCTTTGGAATTTATACCCCTTTTGGAAAGGGAATGATGCAAAGTCCGTACAAAATTATAAATTTGTAAAGATTTCCGGTTTTTTCTTTCCGGAACCCGGTCTCCGTCCGGTTGTTGGATGTTTCGGAAAACGCAAACGGACCGGAATTTGCGGAGAGTGGGACAATATTAATCTGAGATATCATTCATGAGGATAGTCATATCGGGAGTAGGGGAGGTGGGAACCCACCTGGCGAAAATGCTCAGCGGCGCTTCGCACGATATTACCGTGATCGACGACGACCCGAAACGGATCGAAGAGGTCGCGGGAATGGCCGACGTAGTTACCATCGAGGGTGACTGCACGACTTTTGCCGTACTGAAAAAAGCGTCGGTGCGCAAGGCCGATCTTTTCATCGCGGTGCGTCCCGAAGAGTCGATCAATATCATCTCGGCCGTGCTGGCCAAACAGCTTGGCGCCCGCAAGGCGATCGCGCGGATCGATAACAACGAATACCTCGAACCCAACAACAAGGAGATGTTCATCAACATGGGCATCGACTACCTGTTCTATCCCGAGAAAGTGGCTGCGCGCGAGGTGATCAATCTGCTGGGGCACACCAGTACGACCGAATATGTCGATTTCTCCGGAGGGAAACTTTCGCTGGTCGTCTTCAAGCTCGACAGTTCTTCTCCGCTGATCGGGCGGACGCTTATCGAAGTGACGGCCGACCGGGAAGCACTGCCGTACCGTACCGTGGCCATCTCCCGCGACGGCGATACGATTATTCCGCGCGGTAGCGACCAGTTCCAGGAGGGCGACACAGTCTATGTGATCGCTAACCAAAACGATGTCAAATCGCTGATGGTCTTTTCGGGCAAGCCCAATATCAAGGTCAACAACATCATGATTCTCGGCGGCAGCCGGATCGGCGTGCGAATCGCTACCGAACTGCAGGACGAAGCGAACGTCAAACTGGTCGAATACAATCCGGATAAGGCCTACAAGCTGACCGAGACGCTCGAAAAAACGCTGATTATCAGTGATGACGGCCGCAATATCGACTCGATGATCGAAGAGGGGTTGAGCAACATGGATGCTTTTGTCGCCGTGACGGGGCGTTCTGAGACGAATATCCTCGCTGCTATGGTGGCTAAGCGATTGGGAGTCAAGAAGGTAATTGCCGAAGTCGAGAACCTGAACTTCATCAACCTGGCCGAGAGCATGGGTATCGATACGATCATCAACAAAAAGCTGATTACGGCGAGCAACATCTTCCGCTTCACGATGAATACCGATGTACAGGCGATCAAGTGCCTGACCGGATGTGATGCCGAAGTGCTCGAATTCATTGCGAAACCCAACTCCCCGGCGACGAAGGGACAGATCCGCGAATTGGATTTTCCGCACGATGCGGTGATCGGCGGGATTGTGCGCGGCGACCGCAGCTATATCGCTACCGGCAGCATGGAGATCAATGCATTCGACCGGGTGGTGGTATTCGCCCTGCCGTCCGCCATTGCCAGAATCGGCCGTTTTTTTAGTTAGAGCGCTGAAAGAAATTCCGGATGCCGCCGGAGGAGAGTGCGTCTCTGTTGGTTTATAAATCAGAAAATAGCAAAGGATATGTCCCTGCTGACACAACTGGTCAATCTCTTTTTTTCGCAGCGGCGCGGCGAAATCGATTTTTTCATGCAGCATCCCGCCCGGGTGCAGCAGCAACAGCTCGAGCGGCTGCTTACCCAGGCCGGCGGTACCGTATTCGGCCGGGATCACGGTTTCGGTAAGATCCGGACTTCGGAGGCTTATGCCGCGGCTGTGCCGGTAGCCGACTACGACTCGTTCAGCGAATATATCGGGCGTACGCGGACCGGCGAGCAGAATGTGCTGTGGCCTACCGAAATCAAATGGTTCGCAAAATCGTCGGGTACCACCTCGGCCAAAAGCAAGTTCATTCCGGTGAGCGACGAAGGGCTCAGCGGTTGCCACCTGCGCGGACCGATGGATGTTATTTGCTTTTTTGCAGGGCTCTATCCCAAAAGCGGGGTGTTCGGGGGACGCACGCTGACCCTCGGCGGCAGCCATCGTTTGGAGAGTACGGGCGGCCGGGCTCAGGAGGGAGACCTTTCGGCGATCCTGATCGAGAACACGCCCAAATGGGCCTCGTGGCGCCGTACGCCGCGCCCCGAAACGGCGCTGATTCCCGATTTCGAAGAGAAGGTGCAGGCGATTTGCCGCGAGGCGGTGCCGCAGCGGGTCACGTCGTTTGCCGGCGTACCGTCGTGGAACCTCGTGCTGATGAACCGAGTGCTCGAATATACCGGCAAACAGAACATTCTCGAAGTGTGGCCCGAAATGGAGCTCTTCGTGCACGGCGGCATGAATTTCAACCCTTACCGCGAACAATACCGCCGCATTTTCCCGTCCGACACGATGAAGTACATGGAGACCTACAACGCTTCCGAGGGCTTTTTCGCTATTCAGGACGATCCTTCTCGTGACGACATGCTGCTGATGCTCGACTATGGCGTCTACTACGAATTCCTGCCCGTTTCCGATCTGGGCGATCCGTCGAAGGCGGTACCGCTGGAAGGGGTGAAACAGGGTGTCAATTACGCGATGATTATTTCGACGAGCAACGGGTTGTGGCGCTACCAGATCGGCGATACGGTCGAATTTACGTCGCTCGCACCCTACAAAATCAAGATTACGGGTCGTACGAAGCATTTTATCAATGCGTTCGGCGAGGAGTTGATTATCGACAATGCCGAAACGGCTTTGCAGGCCGCGTGCGCGGCGACCGGGGCGCTGGTCAGCGACTATACCGCCGGACCTATCTATATGGGGGATCGGAGCAAAGGTTCTCACCAATGGTTGATCGAGTTCAACCGTGCGCCGGAGGATATGGACCAATTCACGGACTGTTTGGACCGGGAGCTGCAACACGTCAATTCCGATTATGAGGCCAAACGTTTCCGCGATACGACCCTGATGCGTCCGACTGTTACGGTGCTTTCCGAGGGTGCTTTTTACCGCTGGATGAAGTCGCGGGGAAAGACCGGCGGACAGAACAAGGTGCCGCGCCTCTGTAACGACCGGACCTATATCGAGCAGTTGCTCGCGATAGAAAAATAGCCTGATAAGGATCATAGTAGTTCTGCCGTCGAAGGGTGAGGGGACTGTGTCGGGCCGCTTTTAGGCGTGGTTTATGGATCGGTGTTTGTCTGGTGTGGTAGCCCGAAGCGAGGGGATCACCTGCCAAGATAAATTGCTGGGAAATGCAGGAATGTTATTCGTGCTGATTCCTGCCTCGATAAACGCAACCGAAGTAAAAGAACAAGATAACGATGAAAAAAATAGTGGTTTTAGACGGCTATGCGATGAATCCGGGCGACCTGTCGTTCGACGGCATCGAGGCGTTGGGCGACTGTACGGTTTATGATTTTACGAAACCCGGCGAAGTGCTGGAGCGCGCCAAAGATGCCGAGATACTGTTGTCGAATAAGACGCGGCTGACGGCGGAGACGATAGCGGCGCTCCCGAAACTCGAATACATCGGCATCCTCGCCACCGGCTACAACAATGTCGACCTGGAGGCCGCCCGCAACCGCGGAATCGTCGTGGCGAACGTTCCCGCCTACAGTACCGCTTCGGTGGCGCAACTCGCCTTTGCACATATTCTGAACATCACGATGCAGGTGCAGTACCATTCCGAACAGGTACATGCCGGACGCTGGGTGCGCAACCGGGACTTTTGTTTCTGGGACAATACGCTTCTCGAACTTGCGGGCAAGACAATCGGGGTGGTAGGTTTCGGCCATACCGGAGCGGCGACTGCGGCCATTGCACTCGGTTTCGGGATGAAGGTGGCGGCCTATACTTCCAAACCTCAGTCGCAGCTTCCCGAAGGGGTGCGTTCCGTATCGCTCGACGAGCTGTTCCGGCAGAGCGATATCGTGAGCCTGCATTGTCCGCTGACGCCCGAAACGCGGGGAATGGTCAATGCGGCCCGCATCGCACAAATGAAACCGACGGCTATCCTGATCAATACCAGCCGCGGACCGGTGGTCGACGAGCAGGCGCTGGCCGATGCCCTTAATGCGGGGCGTATCTATGCCGCCGGGGTGGATGTACTTTCGTCCGAACCCCCGAAGCCGGACAATCCATTGCTGAGCGCGAAAAACTGCTGCATCACGCCGCACATGGCCTGGGCGACGAAAGAGGCCCGCCAGCGGCTGATGGCCGTCACGACCGATAACCTGCGCGCGTTTTTGGCAGGCCGTCCCGTCAACGATGTTACGCGCAGGTGATTTTACGGGGGTAGCCGCCTCGCGGTCCGGGGCGCCGGCAATCCGCAATGCCGTTGCCGTTTCACTCCCAACGGACCGCCGTCATGTTTTTGGGCCGACCCCCAGCCGGTTTTGCGTTTATACGCACCGAACGGAAACCGTACTTTTAAACTGAACCATACCCAACCGATCCAATCTCAACTGACCGAAATGGAGTCGCAGGAAAAACACACATTGAAATCCGTTGTCATACTCGGCCCGGCCTATCCTTTCCGGGGGGGGCTGGCGACCGTTAATCAGGCTTTGGCCCGCACATTTACCAAGATGGGCATTGCCTGCCGTATTTTTACCTTTACGACACAATATCCGTCGTTGCTGTTTCCCGGAACGACCCAGTTCAGCAGCGATTCCGCTCCCGAAGGAATCGATATCACGCGGGAGGTAAGCAGCGTTAATCCGCTGACGTGGATTCGCGCAGGGTGGAGGCTCCGCCGCGCAAAGCCCGATGCGGTGATCGTCCGCTACTGGATTCCGGTGATGGCTCCCGCTTTCGGTACGGTCTGCCGCATCGCACGGCGAGGCGGCGTGCGTACGATCGCCCTGTTGGACAATGTGATCCCACATGAAAAACGGCCGTTCGACAAATGGCTGACCCGCTATTTCCTGGGGTCGATCGATGGGTTTGTCTATATGTCCGAACAGGTGCACAGCGACTTGCGGCTCTTCACGAAGACGAAGCCGGCTGTTTTCTCTCCGCATCCGATGCTGGACGGTTACGGCGAGCCGTTGCCGCGCGGGGAAGCCTGTGCTGCCCTGGGACTCGACCCGGCATTGCGCTACACGATGTTTTTCGGTTATATCCGGGACTACAAAGGGCTCGACCTGTTGCTCGACGCGTGGGGCATGTTGAAACGTGAGGGCAAACTCGAAGGACACAAATTGATCGTGGCGGGTGAATATTACAGCGGTAAGGAGCGTTATGCCGAACAGATCGACGCTCTCGGGATCCGCGGCGATCTGGTGTTGATGGACCGTTATATCTCCGACGGTGATGTGGCGAAGCTCTTTTCCGCCGCCGATCTGGTGGTGCAGCCGTACCGCCACGCGACGCAGAGCGGCGTGACCCAAATCGCCTACTGGTTCGACGTGCCGATGGTGGTGACCGGGGTGGGAGGCTTGCGGGAGCTTGTTCCCGACGGTAAGGTCGGTTACGTGACCGAACCCGATGCGGCGGCGATTGCGGCGGAAATCGATCGGTTTTACCGGGAAGGGAAAGCGGCGGAGTTCCGTGCCAATATTCTCCGGTTCCGCGAACGGTTCACCTGGGAGCGGATGATCGGAAACTTTCGCAGTTTGTATGACCGGATAGCGGGAACGCAACCGGGACAAAAGCGTTAAAAGGCTTGCCGTGGTGTTGAAATAGGGATTCCGCGGAAAAAATATTATTTTTGTTGAGGACCGGGCTGTGACCGGCCGTAACCGTCGTAAAAAAGCGTCGGATAAAGCGTAAAGATTCAGATCATGTATATCGCCATTGCCGGAAATATCGGTTCGGGAAAGACTTCCCTGACCGGAATCCTCGCCGAACGGACCGGTGCGAGGGCCTATTACGAAGATAGCGACAATCCTTATATCGGGGATTTCTACGAGGATATGAACCGCTGGTCGTTCAATCTGCAGATCTATTTTCTCGGGCAGCGCATCCGCGAGGCGGCGGCGATCCTCTCCGAAGGGGCAGATTTGATTCAGGACCGTACGATCTACGAAGATGCTTATATTTTCGCGTCGAACCTGCACGGGCTGGGATTGATGTCTTCGCGCGATTTCGATACCTACATGAAAATTTTCGACCTTGCCACGGGATTGATCCGCAAACCCGACCTGTTGATTTATCTCAAAGCGAGCGTCCCGACCCTCGTCAAACAGATTAAGAAACGCGGACGTGCTTACGAGGCCAGCATTCAGGAGGGTTACCTCGAACAACTGAACCGGAAGTACGAAGAGTGGATCAACAATATTTACCAAGGCGAAGTGATGACGATTGATGTCGATACGGTCAATTTCATCGAGAATCCGTCGTTGCTCGACGGCGTCGTGGCGCGTATCGCCGAATTTAAAACACGAGGCCGCTGATGGTGAAGCGATCGTTGCCCCGTCGGCCGTCTTCCTTCTCGTCCAGGCGCGCGGCCGCGTTGCCGGGAGAGATCGAAACAACGGAAATCCAGCCGTTCCCGGTTGGGTTCTGCCGCAGCACCGAAGAGTTGCTCGGCGGTAGTGACGCACGCTCTCTTTTGGCTGCGCTCGATACCCCGTCGCCCGTTTCGGTGCGTTTCAATCCTTATAAAGTTCAGGGACCCTCCGGGCAACGGATATCCGGAAACGATCCTTCGGTAAATCCGACGGGTGAATCCGTTGTTGTTACCGGAGGAAATCCTATCGATTCAGCTCCCTTTTCGCAGGGGACGGATTCCGGAGGGACGCCGTTGATCCGTCCGGCCCGACTGGCCGGGAACGAAGTGCCTTGGTGCCGGTACGGGTACTACCTGCCGCAACGTCCTTCGTTTACGCTCGATCCGGCGTTTCATGCGGGAGCCTATTATGTGCAGGAGGCCGGGTCGATGTTTGTCGAGCGTATCTTCCGGCAATTGTTCGAACCGGATACCCCGTTGCGCATACTCGATCTCTGTGCCGCTCCGGGCGGTAAAACGACGTTGCTTTCGACCCTGGCCGGTGCGTCGGGGTTGGTTGTCGCCAACGAAGTGATCCGCCAACGGGCCGGGACGCTTGTCGATAACGTACGCAAATGGGGAATCGGGAATACCTTAGTGACGAACAACGATCCGTCGCATTTCGCGTCGCTGCGTCACTATTTCGACCTGGTGCTGGTCGATGCTCCGTGTTCGGGCGAGGGGATGTTCCGCAAAACGCCGGGAGCCCGCACCGAATGGAGCGAAGCCAATGTGAAACTTTGCGCTGCGCGCGGACGGCGCATCCTCGGCGATGTGTGGGAGGCGCTGCGTCCCGGCGGAATTCTCGTTTACAGTACCTGTACGTTCAACGTACAGGAGAACGAGGAGACGGTCGAGTGGCTTGCATCGGAGTACGATTGCGAACCGGTGGACGTTACGGCAGATCCGGCCTGGGGTATCGTACAGGGGGAGGCAGCCGGAATGGCGACCTTCCGTTTTTTCCCGCACCGCGTACAGTCCGAAGGGTTCTTTGCCGCCGTGCTGCGTAAAGGCGACGGTAGGGTCAGGGTGCAGGTTCCGAAACCCCGCAAAGCGATATTTGCACCGTTGGCGCGCCGTGAAGGCGAAGAGGCGGCCCGTTGGGTCGGCCAGCCGCAGCAGATGCTTTTCCAGCGGGTCGGCGAGAATATCCATGCCTATTACGCGCCGCAGTTTCAGGCTGTGCGGGAAATATCCGAGAGCCTTTCAGTACTTTGTTCGGGGGTGTTGTGCGGTCAGCTTTTCGGAGGAAAGCTGCGGCCGGAACATTCGCTCGCGCTGTTCCATGACGTTTCGCGCCGGCAGGTTCCGGTTGTGGAATTGTCGCCCGATGAAGCGGTCGCTTATCTGCGCAAGGCGGATATCTCCCCGGTCAGGTTGCAGGAGGGAATCAACCTCGTCACCTTCGACGGCCTGCCGTTGGGATGGATCAAACGCATCGGCGCACGCAGCAACAACATGTACCCGAAGGAGCTGCGGATCGTCAACCTGTAAAATTGGAACCGCCGTTTGTTTCACTCTCCATTCTCGCTATCTTTGCATCGTATGTCCAATATCCGCAACATAGAGACCGACCTCGAGTTCGAGAACAAAATCCGTCCGCAGGAGCTGACCTCGTTCAGCGGGCAGGATAAGATCGTCGACAACCTGACGGTCTTCATCCAGGCGGCCAAGATGCGCGACGAGGCGCTCGACCATGTGCTGCTGCACGGTCCTCCGGGACTCGGCAAGACGACGCTGGCCAATATCATCAGCCGCGAAATGGGGGCTTCGCTCAAGATGACCTCCGGTCCGGTGCTCGACAAGCCGGGCGATCTTGCGGGGTTGCTGACGAACCTCGAAGAGGGGGATATTCTCTTTATCGACGAAATCCACCGGCTCAGTCCGATCGTGGAGGAGTACCTCTATTCGGCGATGGAGGACTACAAGATCGACATCATGCTCGACAAAGGTCCCAGCGCCCGGTCGATCCAGATCGAACTGAATCCTTTTACCCTGGTAGGCGCCACCACGCGCAGCGGACTGCTGACCAGTCCGCTGAGGGCCCGTTTCGGTATCCAGTGCCATTTGGAGTATTACGACAGCAATGTGCTTTCCGGGATTATCCGCCGCTCGGCGTCGATTCTGGACGTGCCGATCGATGATCAGGCGGCCTGTGAAATCGCGATGCGCAGCCGGGGTACGCCCCGTATCGCCAATGCGCTGCTGCGCCGCGTGCGCGATTTTGCGATGGTTAAAGGAAAGGGGCATATCACGTTGGAAATTACCCGTTATGCGCTCGAGGCACTCAATATCGACTCGCGCGGTCTCGACCAGATGGACAATAAAATCCTCGGTACGATCATCCATAAGTTCGGCGGCGGCCCAGTGGGGCTCGGTACCGTAGCGACGGCCGTGAGCGAAGATGCCGGAACGATCGAGGAGGTGTACGAACCGTTCCTGATCAAGGAAGGTTTCCTTAAACGCACGCCCCGCGGCCGTGAAGCGACCGAACTCGCCTATTCCCACCTGGGCGTCGTTCGCCCCGATCGCCAGGAGACGTTGTTTTAATCCCGGTTGTATACCTCGCCGGGATTTACTATTTTTATCGGAAATTAACCTAAATCGAACCGTTTCCGATGAAAAAAACTCTCCCGGTCTTGTTACGGACCCTCCCCCTGTTATTCCTGTTGTATAGTGCCGGCGTTTTGCAAGCGCAGGTTTTCAGTGTCAGTGAACTGCGTTGCGAGCAGTCGCAGCGGCCGCTTGCCGTCGATCCCGCAGGGCCGCGGCTGAGTTGGCAGCTCAATGCCGACAGGCGTGGTTGCCTGCAAAGCGCTTATCGCATTCTCGTGGCCGATTCGCCCGTAGCGCTTGCCGACGACAACGGTAATGTCTGGGATAGCGGCAAAGTCTTCTCGGATCGGTCGGTGCTGGTACCTTATGGCGGTCCGGCTTTACAACCCGGCAAAGCGTATTGTTGGAAAGTGCAGGCATGGGATGCCGACGGGAATCTCTCGCCGTGGAGCCTGCCCGCCTCGTTCGGAACCGGATTAATGAGCATGCAGGATTGGAACGGGGCGAAATGGATCGCGATGGAGCCGGACGTCGATTCGCTCAAGTGCATCGAAGGCAATACAGGCAAATGGAAAGACGGCGGTCCGGTTTTTGACAAACCCGTGGCTCCGTACAAACTGCCCCAGTTGCGTCGTGAGTTTACCGCTACCAAGCCTGTCAAGCGTGCGATGGCCTATATCTGCGGGCTCGGGCAGTTCGAAATGTTTCTCAATGGAGAAAAGGTCGGCGATCACTTCCTGGATCCGGCCTGGACGAAATTCGACAAAGAGGCGCAATACGTGGCTTTCGATATTACCGGAGAGCTTCGTGACGGGAAAAATGCCGTCGGTGTGATGCTCGGTAACGGCTATTACCACACGCCGCACGGGCGTTACCTGAAATTACTCTTCTCTTATGGCGCGCCGAAAATGATCTGCAAGCTGCAGATCGAGTACGCTGACGGTACGGCACAGACCGTCGTTTCCGATGATAAATGGCGTGCGAGCGAAAGTCCGGTCACTTTTTCGAGTATTTACGGCGGTGAGGATTACGATGCATCAGCCGTGCAGCCAGGGTGGGCCGAACCCGGATTCGACGACCGGAAATGGAAGAAGGCCGTTCTGACGCAGGGCGCCGGAGTGAAGCTGATCCCGCAGATTTCGGAACCGCTCAAGGTGATGGAACGTATTCCGACCGTGCGCCGTTTCCGTGCGGCCAACGGCAATTGGGTCTATGATTTGGGCCAGAATGCGTCGGGTATCGTGCAATTGACGGTTCGTGCTGTAACTCCCCAGTCAATAAAATTGATTCCCGGAGAGCTGATCAACGACGACAGCACGGTCAACCAGCGTGCGTCGGGCGCTCCGTTCTACCATGTATATACGGCCAGGGGCGACGGTTCCTCCGAGACGTGGCATCCGCAGTTTACCTATTACGGATTCCGCTATGTCGAGGTAGAGGGGGCCGTTCCCGCCGGGGAATCCAATCCCGGGGCTTTGCCCGAGGTGATCGATATTACGGGGTTGCATACGCGCAATTCGGCGGCACAGGTCGGAACCTTTGCCTGTTCCGATCCGTTGTTCAACAAGATTCACACGCTCATCGACTGGGCGGTACGCAGCAATATGGCCAGCGTGCTGACCGACTGCCCGCACCGTGAGAAGCTCGGCTGGCTGGAGGTAACGCACCTGATGGGCGGCTCGATCCAGTACCGTTACGATATTTCCCGGCTCTATGCGAAACAGGTAAACGATATGCGTACCGCACAGCATGCCAACGGTATGGTGCCGACGATTGCCCCGCAGTACGTCACCTTCTCGCCTGATTTTATCGATACGCCCGAATGGGGAAGCGCCTTTGTCATCATTCCGTGGAACCTGTACGAATGGTACGGGGATTTGGCTCCGCTGCGCGACAATTACGAGCGGATGAAGCGGTACGTCGACTACCTTGGTTCGCGGGCCGATAACCATATCGTCGCCTACGGCCTGGGCGATTGGTACGACATCGGTCCCGACCGTCCCGGTTATGCGCAGCTGACCTCCAACGGCGTGACGGCTACGGCGATCTATTACCAGGATGTGAAAATACTCGAGCGAGCCGCCCGCCTGCTGGGCAAAGAGGCCGACGTCCGGAAGTACGCTGCATTGGCGTCCGACATCAAACGGGCGTTCAACGAGAAATTCTTCGATAAAAAAACGCTGAAATACGACCGGGACAGTCAGACGGCCAATTCGATCGCGTTGCATATGGATTTGGTCGAGCCGCAATACAAGGCAGTTGTACGGCAAAACCTGATCGACGATATCCGTCGCCGCGGCAATGCGCTGACCGCTGGTGACGTGGGTTACCGCTATGTGTTGCGGGCACTGGAAGAAAACGATGCGTCGGAAGTTATCTACGACATGAACAGTCGGTACGATGTGCCGGGCTATGGGTACCAGCTTGCGCACGGTGCAACCTGCCTGACCGAATCGTGGCAGGCCTACCGCGAGGTGTCGAACAACCATTGCATGCTGGGGCACCTGATGGAATGGCTTTACAGCGGTTTGGGCGGCATTCGCCAGAGTCCCGGTTCGGCGGGCTACAAAGAGATCGTGATCCGTCCGCAGGTGGTCGGAGATATTCATTCCGCGGCCGTGTCGTTCCGTTCGCCGTACGGGCTGATTCGCAGCGAATGGAGCGATTCACCGCAACAGTACCGGCAGCGTGTCGAAATTCCGGCCAATACGACGGCGCTCGTTTACCTGCCTGCCGTCGATCCGGCAGCCGTTTCCGAGAGCGGCGTTCCGCTCGGGGAGGTGCCGGGATTGTCGGTTCGCGAGCGCGGTAAGGATTACCTGGCGGTAGCCGTCGGATCGGGCATTTACGATTTCCGGGTGGCGCGATAGGCTTTGTCGCTGGCAGGGTGGAAGAGTCTGCATGCGTTGTGGCTTCACGATTGTTGATAAATTCGCAGTAACTTTTGGCAGAATGCAAATCACTGTTTGGATCGAATCCATAATTTTATACCCGTACAAACGCTAATACGAGCCAGCATGACGCAACTTACCGGAAAAGCCCCCGAACTGGATCTTGAGTTAGACAGCGAGATTGCAGACGGTATTTATTCGAACCTTGCGATTATTTCACACTCAGCATCCGAATTTGTCGTGGATTTCGCCACGATTCTGCCGGGTCTTGCCAAACCTAAAATACGCAGCCGTATCGTGCTGACACCCGAACATGCCAAGCGGCTGATGCTTTCGTTGCAGGACAATATTGCGCGTTATGAGGCGTCGAACGGCCTGATAGGCCTGACTCCCACGGCCGCAGAGGAGAGTACGATGCCGTTGGGGTTCTGTAATAAAGGCGAAGCCTGATCCCGCCCGCAGCTCCGACAAACCGGACTTGATCGGGTAGAAATAGAACGAAAGCGAGGGAAGCCATGTGGCTTCCCTCGCTCGTTGAAACTTCAAAACGACTGATTGTTAATTAATGTTTGCTCAGGTAATCGGCCACGCCTTTGCCTGAAGCTTCCATGGCATCTTTGCCTTTCGACCAGTTGGCCGGGCATACCTCGCCGAACTCTTCGAAGTGTTGCAGGGCGTCGACCATGCGCAGTACTTCGTCCACATTGCGGCCCAGCGGCAGGTCGTTGATTACGTAATGGCGGATGTTGCCTTCCTTGTCGATCAGGAAAAGGCCGCGGTAAGCCACGGCCGTACCGGTGCTGATCGCATTGCCATCGTCGTCGTAATCGTAGTCGGAGGCGAGCACGCCGTAATTTTCCGAGATCGTTTTCGACAGGTCGGAAATAATCGGGAAGGTTACCCCGTGGATACCGCCTTTGTTCTTATCGGTTTGCAGCCATGCGAAGTGCGAAAATTCGGAATCCACCGAACAGCCGACTACGGCTACATTGCGCTTTTCGAATTCGGCCAGCTTTTCCTGGAAGGCATGCAACTCGGTCGGGCAGACGAATGTGAAGTCGAGCGGATAGAAGAACAGCACGACGTACTTGTTGCCTACGTACTGGTCGAGTGAAAAGTGTTCGACGATCTGGTTTCCGTTTACCACTGCCGTAGCATCGATGTGCGGTGCTTTTTTACCAATCATTGCTTTCATATCGTATCGTTTTAATTATTGTTGGAATCTGTTTTTACAAAGCTAATCCCCGGCCCCGGCGAATCCAAATTTTTGCGATCGGTAGTTTTTATCGTATGATAGGCCTTTTTTATAGCTCGTACAATTTTTATTCCCTTGCACAAATCACGCCGAAAGGGAAGAGGTATGTGCGGATTTTGTTTATTTTTGCCGGTAACCGATCCGTAATAAATTATGATTCCGCACCTTCGGCTGCAAAGCCAGCAATTGGCCGATCCTGTATTTGACTCGCCCCGGGAGCTCGTTTCATGGATGGGAGCCGTACAGGCACAGGATTACCGGATGGCGAAATGGGCGCTTCATCTCCGACTGCGCGCGGCTCCTGCCGGTGCCGTCGACGAGGCGCTCCGCAGCGGAGAAATCGTGCGCACGCATATCATGCGGCCGACCTGGCATTTCGTCGCAGGCGAAGATATCCGTTGGATGCTGATGCTTTCCGGGAAACGGGTCCGTCTTGCCAACGAATCTTTCGGCCGTCGTTTCGGAATTTCCGAGGCGCAGTATTGCCGCTGCAACGACCTGATCGGAGATATGCTCCGGGGAGGCAAAAGTATGACCTGCCGGGAGATCGGTTCATCGCTCGAAAAAGCGGGTATTCCGGATGCTTCGCAACTGGTTCGCCGGTTCCTGCTCCGGGCTGAATCGGACGGGATCATTTGCAGCGGTCCCGACCGGGATCGTCAACCTACGTTCGCCCTGTTCGACGAACGGGTTCCCCGGGGTAAAGAACTTTCCCGGGACGAGGCACTGGCAACGCTCGCGACACGCTATTTCCGCAGTCACACTCCCGCCACCCTGCAGGATTTCGTTTGGTGGTCGGGCCTGTCGCTTTCCGAAGCCCGCCGGGCGGTGGGTTCGATCCATGCCGATCTGGAGACCGGCAGGTTCGGCGGAAGCGAACTTTTGGTGCACCGTTACTGGTGCGGATCGAGGGATCCCCGTACCGGCGGCCGGGCAGCAGGCGAGGTGCTGCATTTGCTGCCGCCCTACGATGAATACCTGATCAGTTACAAGGAACGCGGGGAGGTGCTTTCGGAGCGTTATCGCTCCAAGGCATTCAACCGTTGGGGCATTTTTTATCCGGTGATTCTGCACAACGGACACATCGTGGGCAATTGGAAACCGGCGACGGGTAAACGGAAAGGAATATGTGAAACCTCTTTTTTCGATCCGAAATATTATTTCGATCCGGTTCTTCTGGATCATGCCGTGAAAAGGTATGGGGAATTTACCGGAAAGAGAGGTTAGAATTTGTATGGCGCTTCATTTATTTCGGTGTGTCCCGGGAACCGACAGAAATAACAAAACGGTGCGAATGAAATTCGCACCGTTTCTTTCTGCGGAGAGATAGGGATTCGAACCCTAGGTACAGTTGCCCGTACACCGCATTTCGAGTGCGGCCCGATCGACCACTCCGGCATCTCTCCTTCGATCAGGTTGCAAAGATAATGATTCGTTCCGATTATCGATGCATTTCGGGGCAAAAAATGTTAGAAATCCTTCTTTCAGAACAGCACGCCAGCCCGTAGGACGATCGAATGGTGGTTCAGTCGTTCCCGGAATTCGACGGAAAAATGGTCGTCCGAATACCCTTTGAGCCGTTCCAATTCCTGGAATTCGTAACCTGCATTCAGTAATAGCTGCAGTTTTCCCCGCAGCGCGATTTCGGCGCCGATGGCCGGATTCAGCAACATTCCGCCGTTCGTGCAGCTCGCCAGAGCAAACGAATAGCCGGCTCCGCAGTTCAGGTAAGGCGTAATTTTGCGGGGGCGGGTCATCCGGAATCTCAGGCTTCCAGACAGTGGCAGCAGTGCTTTTTCATAGACGGAGATCCCGGTTCCGGCGCCGACGGCCCAGCGGCGGCTGAGGTTGTAGTAGCCGGATACCTGCCACAGCAGCGGAGTGCTTGCGGGACGGTCGAGTGCAACGGCGGTGCCCAGGGTCGTTTCCCATGAGAAGTGCGGGCAGGCAGCCTGTTCGGACGATGTGCCGGATTGTTCCGATGAGTCTGCGGGAGATAGTAGCTCAGCCCGGCACAGAGGAGTAGGTGCAGCAGCTTTTTCATGGCCGGGTGCGGATGACGATCCCCTTGACGATGTGTAATGCCGAGGTGAGCGTCGAGAGGTCCGGATCGACAGACCCGTCGCTTCCGTCGGGGCTGCTGTGCCCGATGAGTACCGCCGGGAATTCGTGTTGTCCCGAAGAGAGATCGACCGTAGCGGCATAGACGACTGCGGGCTGGCCGCTGCCCATTTTGCCGCCCGAGTAGTTGGTATCGCCTTCGCGGGCCGATGCGGGATAAAACTCGTTGAAATCGGTCGAATGGTTGATTTCGATCTTGACCACAAACCGTTTCAGTCCCTCTTTCGGGGTTATTTTTACGTCGAAATCCTCCCGGGGCGTGGCTCCGCTGACTCCGTCGGTCAGCGGTTCGGCTTTGGTCGGCAGGTAGAGTCCGTCGTCGTACCGTACGCCGCGGACGTGGCACCAGCAGGGAAGCGCCTCTTTGCGGCGGTTACCGCCCGATGCCGTCCAGGATTGCGTGGCGATTTTGTGTGTTACATAAATAGTCGAGAGGAAGTTTCCCTGCATATCTTCGGTCCACACGGCCATTTGCGGGGCATTTTTCTTCGAAATGCCGAGAAACAGCGGGAAATCGTGCAGGTATGCATCCCCCTTTTCGATGGAGATGCGCAAGTCGCCCTGTCCGTGCTCGATCAGCTCCTGCCGACAAGAGGTGCACAGCGCGGCTAACAGACAAATTCCGATACCGATCATGCTATTCATTGTTTTGGATGTTTTTAGGTTCGGCGGTCCAGAGGTCTACGAGCAGATCGATTCCTGCTTCGAGTTGTTTCCATCCCGCCTCTTCATCGAGGCGGATGCCGTTGTAGACCCGGCAATTCTCTTCGAGCAGGGCCAGGTAGCTGATCGAGGCGCTGATCAGGGTGGCGATCGCTGCGATTTCTTTTTGCGGCTGCCCGGAGAGCTTGCCTACCGTGTCGATCAGCCACAGCCCTTTGCTTTCACGGCTTTTACGCAACTCTTCCACCGGTTCGTTGTCGGTCGAGAGTTCCCAACGGCAAAGGCGCCGCAGGGTATAGTTGTTCCGTAGCGCGGCGATTTGCTGCCGGAACAGCTCCTTGATAAAATCCCCCAGCCGTTCGCGCCCCGGTAGCTCCGGGCGGACGTTGATCCAGAAATCGTATTGCCGGATATAGGCGGCGATCAAGCCGTTCAGGGATCCGAAGTAACGGTAAATAAGCATTTTGGAAACTCCGGCCTGTGCGGCTACGACGTTGATTCCTAACCCTTCGAATCCATCCTGTTCCACCAGCCTGTTCACGGCTTCCAACAGCAGCTGTTCGGTTGCCTGCCGGTTTTTGACATGCTCTTTTTCCATAACGGTCCATCGTGTTACCATATGGTCACAAAATTATGTTGCTTATCGGTAACATGCAGACAAAACAATATTGTTCGTGGAAAGGGCGGGAAATGACTATTTTTGGTGCCGGTATACTTTCCGGCAGGCAGGCCCGAGATTTCAGGTGATCGATGGAATTTTGTGTGGCGGATGGAAGCAGGCCGGATAATCATCGGAAGAAATGGATCGGAGCGCACAGGTTTTTTTCCGCAAAGCGGCGGTAACGGATATCGACCCTGTTTGGCGGATTATCCTGCAGGCCAAGGAGCAAATGCGCCTGTTGGGCAGCCGCCAGTGGCAGGACGGGTATCCCGCTTTGGACGATATCCGGCGGGATATTGCGGACGGTTGCGGGTATGTATTGGCTGCGGGAAACGTTCCGGTCGCCTATGGCGCCGTGCTGTTCGGCGGCGAACCGGCTTACGGCTCGATTGAAGGGGAATGGTTGTGTCAGCCGCCTTATGTGGTGGTGCACCGTCTTGCGGTGGCGCAGGAGATGAGGCGTTGCGGACTCGCCACCCGGTTTATGCGGGAAGTCGAAACATTCGCCCGTAATGCGGGGCTGCACAGTTTCCGGGTCGATACCAATTTCGATAACCGCTACATGCGGTCGCTTTTCAGCGCGCTCGGCTTTACCTACTGCGGTGAGATTTTCTATGCGCACGGAAGCCGCCGGGCTTATGAAAAACCGTTGTGAAACGCGGACGGTTTTTGTATGCCGGGGGTGTGCCGGGCTCATTTTTTCCTTACATTTGGATAAATCCGTTTTTACGGGACATTTCACCGGTTCCGCACCGGATACACCCGGCCAAAAATGAAAAATTGCCGTTAACTACATAACCATGACAAACAGACGTTTTTTCCGTTTCGTAGCCCTGTCCTGCGCGATAGCCGCCGCTGCGACTTACAGCTCCTGCAATACGCCTAAAGTACAGTCCGGTACTGTTTATGCCTCTTTCGAACAGCAGTTGTTCGAGCATCCCGATAACACGTTCCGGGCTGTGCCGTTCTATTCGCTCAACGACCGCCTCGACAGCGCCGAGCTGGTTCGCCAGATCTCTCTGATGAAACAGGCGGGTTACGGCGGTGCGTTTCTGCACAGCCGGATCGGCCTGCTGACCCCTTATCTCGGCGAGGAGTGGTTCCGGATGATGCAAATCGGCACGCAGGCATTGCAGGCTTTGGATATGGACGTGTGGTATTACGACGAGGACAAATGGCCCAGCGGCTTTGCCGGCGGCATCGTTCCGCGGCAGAACCCCGATTTCCGGGCCCGCTGCCTGATCCGGTTGCCGCTCGGAACGCCCGTTGAGGCGCCGGATTCGGTTCTGCTCCGTGACGATCATTACCTCTATGTTTGCCGGGTCAACCCGATGGGGCAGCCGCGTTATAACGGCACCTGCTGGGTCGACCTGATGAATCCGGGGACCGTACGGGCTTTCATCGAGAGCAGCTATACTCCTTATGTAGAGCGGTTCGGGGGACACCCCCGCGTTCGGGGCATGTTTACCGACGAGCCCAATGTGATCGTCCGTCCCGAAATGGCCCATCAGGGAGCCGTGAGCTATTCCCCCGTGCTGGATTCGCTTTTCCGGGCGCGGTGCGGCTATGAGCTTCAGCCGGTTATTCCGGCGCTGTTCGATACGGTAGGGGAGTGGCGCAGGATCAGGCTCGACTATTACCGGACGGTAGCCTATGCCCTCGAGCAGGCTTTCAGCAAGCCGATCGGCGACTACTGCGCCGGAAACGGCTGGATATGGACCGGACACTACAACGGGGAGGACACTCCCGGCCTGACGATGGCCAATACCGGAAACCTGATGCAGCAGCTGCGCCATATGCAACAGCCGGGGCTCGATGCGCTGGCGCTCAGGCTCAATACGATTTACAGTGCCAAAGGAGTGACTTCGGTGGCCAACCAATACGGACGGCAGCGCCGGTTGTGCGAATTATTCGGTATCGGAGGCCATAACCTCTCGTTCGAAGACCGCATGTGGATCACCTCGTGGAATACCATTATGGGGATCAACTTTATGTGTCCGCACCTCTATCAGTACAGCCTCAAAGGGGAACGCAAGCGCGATTATCCGCCCGCGATCAGCCATCAGCAGCCTTACTGGCCGTACAACGGCTTATTCGAGGACTTTTCCGCCCGGCTCTGTTATTTCGCGACGGCCGGAGTGAACGAGCCCGATATATGCGTGATCCATCCGCAGGAGTCGGCCTACCTGGAGACCCAGACCAGCCTGATTACACCCACCGGCGTGCAGGAGCCGGTATTGGCCGGGTTGATGCGTTCGCACCGGAATTTCGATTTCGGCGACGAACAGATTATCTCCGAGACGGGTCGTACCGATGCGGATCGCTTCGTGATCGGGGAGATGGCCTACCGCGGGGTGGTGCTTCCGGAACTGACGACGATCCGCCGCAGCACGCTCGATAAGTTGGTCGAATTTGCGGAAGCCGGAGGAACGGTCGTCGTTTGCGGCGATTATCCCCGTTTCGTCGACGGCGAACCTGCTCCCGAACAGCTCGTTCGTCTCGCGTCCAACTCGGTTCGTGTGCCGGTGGAGGGATTGGGGGATTTGCTCGCGGAAAAGTTGCCCCCGCCGTTCCGGCTCGAAGGGACGGGTTGCGATTCGGTCTGGACCCATTTGCGCCGGGTACGGAACGGAATGACCCTGCAGCTTTCGAATTTCTCGCGGAAAAACGAGGTAACCGCCGCCCTGCATTTCGAAGAACCGGATACCCGCGCGGTGCTTTGGAATCCGGTCAATGGCGAATGCCTGCGGCTTATGGCCGATTCGACGGGTACTTTCCGGCTGCGGTTTGCACCGGCCCAGACCTGGATTGTCTCTACCGGCCGCTCGGCCGAGACGGCCCGTTGTGCGGCCGATTACCGTTTGCCGGGCGAGCGGCGTACGGTCGCGACGCTCGGCGGTCCGTGGCGGCAGAACCGGCTCAGCCCCAATGCCCTGACACTCGACTATGCACAGTTTTCCAAGGATGGCGGCCGCACCTGGAGCGTTTCGGAACCGGTGCTCGCCTTTTCCGACAGGGCGGCGCAAAGCCAGCCCTATAACGGCCCGTTGCTGGTCCGGTACCCGTTCCGCGCCGAGGCATTGCCCCGGAACTGTTCGCTGGTGCTGGAGCAGCCCGAAATGTACGCTTCCATCCGGGTCAACGGTCGGGAGCTTCGTTTCGGTCAGGGTGAGGAAACTCCCGGGAAAAACACAGGAACAACCTCGAAGAAAACCCCGGGAGATGTTTCGGACGGTGAACCGGCGGGATTTTACCTGGATCGGGCTTTCCGGACGGCAGAGATCACGCCGCTGCTTAAAAAAGGAGATAACGAGATTGTGCTGGCCCTTGATTTCCGGAGCGCTGTGCCCAGCAGCTACGATGCCGATGAACGGTACGGTACCGAAATAGAGAGCGTCTATCTGACCGGCGATTTTGCAGTCCGGGGAAAAGAGGTTGCTCCCCCGCTGGCCGATTCATGGCGCAACCGCAGTCCCTACCTGCAACGGACCGCTCCGGTGAACCGCCTTACCGGTTTCGTGCTTACGGATGAACCCACACAGGTCGAAGGGGATATGACCCTCCAGGGGTATCCTTTCTTTGCCGGGAGCATGACGTTGGAGAAAGAGTTCGATCTGGAACGAACCGACAGTGCTGCAAGGTACTTCCTGACTTTCCCGGCATGCGAGGCGACGGTGATCGGGATCAATGTCAACGGTACCGACTTGTCCCCGCTGTTCGCCTCGCCGTGGGAGGCCGATGTGACCCCGTGGTTGCGGCCCGGCAGCAACAAGATATGCCTGACGCTGACCAACACATTGCGTAATCTGTTGGGGCCGCACCATCACAAAGGGGGTGAATTTACCGAAGTGCGTCCCGTCACGTTCCGGGCCGGGGAGGATGTTTCGAATACCATGACGGGCGAACCTGTGGGTGAACGCGATTGGTATGACGCGCGTCTGAAAGGTCGTGCGGCCCTGTGGCGCGACGCGTATCACATCATTCCGTCCGGTTTGCTCGCTGCCCCGGAGATTCGCCGGGAGCGTTAAGGCAGGGAGTGCCGCTGTCCGGGAGATGCGTGCGGGAGCGGCCCGGCAGCGGGATTTAATTTTAGGCGATCATTGATTGTGAGTATCATTATCAGGCAGGAAGAGCCACAAGACTTCGAAGCGGTATTCGGGCTGATCCGGCAGGCGTTCGAGGGTGAAGAACATAGCGACCATCGGGAGCAATTCTTGGTGGAGAGGCTGCGGAATTCGGACGCGTTCGTCCCCGAACTCTCTTTGGTCGCGGAAACCGGGGGCACCCTTGCGGGGCACATCTTGTTGACAAAGGTGAAAATCGTTTCGGATTGCGCTGAAGAGGCCGGATCGCTGGCGCTGGCCCCCGTTGCCGTGCTGCCGGCTTACCAGGGCAACGGGATAGGCGGCCGGTTGATTCGTGCGGCCCATGAAAAGGCCCGGGAGATGGGTTTCGGTTCCGTCATCCTGTTGGGACATCCGGCTTTTTACCCGAAATTCGGTTACCGGCCGCTGAAGGAGTTCGGGATTAAACTACCTTTTGATGTCCCGGACGAATGCTGCATGGCGATTGAACTGACCGAAGGAGCATTGTGCAATATAAGCGGGACGGTCCGGTATCCGGATCCGTTTTTCGAATAAACACCGTTCATTTCGGTCACCGGTTACATAATTGCCTTTCCGGGTTTTGTACTTTGGGTTTGACCGGCGTATTTCCATTATACAGTGCTCTGATATTCACGAAACGCCCGCATTCAATATGCGGGTGCTTCTTTTGAAAGTGAAGGATATGTGAAAGTGTTTGTAGGTTCGGACGGCTTACCCGGCCGGGGAACTCAAGCAAAACGCTGATGCAGGGATTGCGGTGTCTTTCGAAGCGGTTGGCCGGATTTCGAAACGGTCAGTCGGATAGTTTCGGGGTGGCGATGGAAGTTTCCGGTAATTTTTTGCGGGCCACCTGCCGGGTGTCGCGATGGTCCGGCTCTGCGAATGAAATGACGAACGAGGTCCAGCCCTGTTCCGAAGCGAGCCGGAATGTGAGGCCGTGGTTATTCAGCACCTCGCGGACAAACATCAGCCCGATGCCCTGACCGCCGGGTTTTGTCGTGAAAAACGGACTGAACAGTTTGCGCCCGGTCTCTTCCGGAATGCCGGGCCCGTTGTCTTCGACGATGATCTCTACCGGTTCTGAAGAGATCCTGATCCTGATCTCGCCGCCGTTGCCGATCGCTTCATACGAATTCTTTATGATATTGAGCAAAACCTGTTCGAACTGAATGCCGTCCACCCGGATCACGGTTTCCGGCGGGGCGGCCTCCAGGGTGAGCCGGATGTTGCGGTTCTGGCATTCGATCCGGGCAATCGCTTCGACTGACCGGAGCAGTTCGTTGAGGCGGACGTCCGACAGCATAGGTTCCGGAATCCGGACCATGTCCGCCAGTTTGTTGATGAACTGGGACATGTGATTGCAGCGGTCGTAGGAAGCCGCGACGGCCGGACGGAATTCTTCCCATTCGGGGCGTTCTTCCTGCCGGAGTGCATCCGATACCGCGCAGAGCGTAGAACCGATCGCCCCTACCGAGTTGTTGACCTCGTGGGCGATCATCCGGATGATCCGTTCGTACGACTCTTTCTCGAGTTTCATTACCTCCCGGGTCAGCTCTTCGACCAGCAGGAAAGGGTGCACGAAACCGCGGTCCATAAACGAGGATTTGATGCAGCGGTAGACGCGGCGGTCCGCTGTCCGGATCACCGTCTCGTCGTAGAGTTCCAACCCGGCCAGCTCGCGGGTCAATTCGCAGGGCGCTTCCGCCAGCGAAAGCCCTTTGACCTGTGAAAAATCCTCGATTTTCAATAATTTCAATCCCGCAGGATTGATCTCTGAAATCCGTTCGTCGAAATCGAGGATGATTACACCTTGCGGCGAGGCTTGGATCAACAGGTCGAGAAAATGGTTCTTTTCGCGCACTTCGGAACGCTCCTGCTTGAGTTGTGTGATCATCCGGTTGAATACTTCGATCAGCTGGTTCGCTTCGCGGTTGCGGATCGGGCGCAGGCGGCTCGCAAAATCCTGCTGCCTGAGCAGGTCGATTCCGCTGAAAAGCAGTTGATAAGGCCGTACGAGTTTTCGGTACAGCCCGATGAACAGCAGCAGTATAATCAGGGCCCCGGCTTCTGCACTCCAGAACAGCAGCGGCTTTTCGGGCAACGCAAGCACCCCGAGTGCGGCCGCCGCACCGGTTCCCGAGACTGCTAATATCCAGAAATATCCTTTCAGTTTCATGATCGAACCTATTCGGGTGGGCGTATCGCGTATTTTTCCAAACGGCGGTAGACCGCCTGACGGCTCAGCCCGAGGGCCGTCGCCACTTTCGAGAGGTTGCCGCCGTAGAGCTCCAGTGCCCGCAGGATCATTTGTTTCTCGATCTCTTCGAGCGAATGCACCGAAGTGTCGTGGACCCCTGTTTTGGCTGCAATTTCGACGTACTGATTTTTGAAGTCGACCTCCGTCAAGTGCGGTTGTTGGGAGACGAGGATGGTCCTTTCGACGAAGTTCTTCAATTCCCTGACGTTGCCGGGATAGGGCAGCCGGCTGAGGTACTCCATCGCTTCAGCCGAGATTTCGACCGGTTCCAGACCGTTCTGCCGGGCTTGCTGCCTGGCAAAATACTCCACCAGCAGCGGAATGTCTTCCCTTCGCTCGCGCAGTGCCGGCATTTGCACCGTGATGAGATTGATCCTGTAAAAGAGGTCTTCCCGGAACTCTCCCTGCTGTACCATCTGCGGCAGGTTGCGGTTGGTCGCACAGATAATCCGCGTATCGACCTGCTTCGGACGGCTGTCGCCCAACGATTCGAACGTGTGGTCCTGCAGTACGCGCAGCAGTTTCACCTGGCTGACCATGTCCAGGTCGCCGATCTCGTCCAGGAAGATACTTCCGCCGTCGGCCAGTTCGAAACGGCCCTTGCGGTCGTAATGCGCATCGGTGAAGGCGCCTTTTTTGTGTCCGAACATCTCGCTTTCGAACAGCGACAGTGAAATGCCGCCCAGATTGACCTTGATGAACGGTCGGTCTTTCCGTTCGCTGTTTTCATGGATGGCTTCGGCGATCAGCTCCTTGCCGGTGCCGCTTTCGCCGGTAATCAGCACGGGAGCATGGGTGGAGGCGATGCGCGATACCGTTTGCAGGACCCGCTCCAAGAGCGGGGACTTGCCGATGATCTTGTCCCGCCGGAACGGACTTTTCGGAGCGGCATCCGCTGCCGTGCTGCTCTCCTGTACCTGGATCGCGGTACGGATCGATTCCAACAGTGCGAGATTGTTCCACGGCTTGGTGATGAAATCGAACGCTCCGGCCCGGATTCCCTGTACGGCCAGATGGATCGAACCCCATGCGGTGATCAGGATTACCGGGACTTCCGGCGCCAGCACCTTGACTTTCGCCAGCAGCTCCAGTCCCTCTTCGCCGGTGGTCGAACGCGTATAGTTCATATCCATCAGGATCAGTCCGGGGATTGTAGTGCGGATTTGCGCCACGGCTTGTTCCGGCGTTTCCGCCGTCGCAATCCCGTAGCCGGCCCGCTTCAGCACCAGCGATAACGACGAGCGGACGGTCGGATCGTCATCGCATATCAATATAGTTTTCGAATCCATGCGGCAAGATAAGTATTGTAAAAATAAACAATCTCCGGCTTAAAAAAAACGGGTCGGTCAAATCGGATACTGTGCCTCCAGCGGTCGGTTCGCGATAAAGTCGAAGAGGGTCAGTCCGCGGATTTGATAATAGTAGGACCACAGCAGGTACATCTGCTCGATGTAATTGCGGCGGGCGCTGTCTTTCGAAGTTTGCGAGTCGTTCAGGTTCAGGATGTCCATTTTACCCTGTATGAATGCTTCGACCGTCGTGTTGTAACGCGACCGCGCGATCGAATCCACCTCTTTGGCCAGTTGCAGCTGCTTGGGTTGGTGGTTGAAATTCTGCACGCACAGGAAAATATTTTGCATGAAGTCGAGTTTTTCTTTTTCGATCTGGGAGTTGACCACTTGCTGGTTCGACTCCGCGACCCGCACTTTCCCCTTGCGTTTGCCCCAGTCCAGTATCGGGACACTGAGCCCTAGGCTGACGATTTGGTTGGGGCCCCAGTTGTGGTTATCGAATGCTTTCGCGAACTTATTGCCGTATCCTGCCCATCCGACCGATGCGAACAATTTGATGTCCCAGCGGTCGGCTTTGGCCTGGCTGACGTTTTCAGAAGCCTCCAGCATCCGCCGCTGGATGTTTTGGGTGAACGAATTGTTTTCGAGCGCCAAATCCAGCACCTGCTGGTAATTGAGCAAAGGCACCTCGTCGGCAATAAAATCGGGGATCGTCGGAACCAGAACCGTATTTTCCCCGAATCCCAGGAACGAACGAAGCTGAAACATTCTGGAATCCAGAGACATTTGTGCGTCGGTCAATGAGGATTCGGCAGTCAGCCGCGAATTCTGCATTTGCAGCAGGTCGACCCGCGACATCTGCCCGATTTTGAACCGGGCCTGGGCGATCTTATACAATTTGTCCGCATTCGCATAGTTTTGCCGGGCTATTTCCAGGTTGATCTGGCCGACCAGCAGGTTGAAGTAGTGCAGGATCGCCGTCGAAGCGACATCCTCCCGGTCGCTTACCAGTTTTTGCCGGGCCTCCTTATATTTTACCGGTTCGATTTTTTGCAGCCATTTGATCCGGTTGAACCCGAAAATCGGCTGCTCGAGCGTGATCGACACCGGAAGCGAACGGTAACGGGTAAAGGGATCCTCGCCGCCTTGGCGCAGGCGGTCCAGATTGCTCTCGACCGAAAGGGTTCCTCCCGTCCACGGGATGTTTTGGGTGATCGATAGCCCTGCGTCTATTTTGTAATAGTTGTTGTTCACGTAGTCGTAGCTGCCGTCCTCTTTCTGGTACATGGACGAAGAGTTCGAATAGTAGGGGGCCGTACCTTTGAACGTCACTTCCGGCAATAGTTCCGTCTTGTAGGTGCGGTAATCCCAGTAGGCTGAAATATACTCGTTTTTCGCCACCATCACGTCGACCGATCTCGAAATTCCCAGTTCGACGGCTTCCGTGAGCGTAATGCGGATCGTATCCTGCGCTTCGAGCCGGACTGCGGCAAAAAACAGAAACAGACTTATGTAATACCATCTTTTCATCTTTTATTCTTCGTGTAATGCTTCCGCCGGTTGCACCTTCACGGCCTGGCGGGCCGGATACCATACCGCGACGATCGAAATCACCGCGACGAAAACGAAGGTTACGGCGAAATTGATGACGTCCTGTTCCACTCCGATTCCCCACGCTGACCGGTCGGCAATGGCCGGGATTCCCAGACTTTGAATCAGGTCTGCGAATCGCAGGGCCATGCAAAGGATGGTGGCGACGATGCTCGCCAGGAAAAGCAGCAACAGGGTCTCGGTAAAAATCAGGCTGCGGATTTTCCGTTTCGAGGAACCCAGTGCGATACGCAGCCCGATCTCGCTGCGGCGGGACTGGGTCCGGAAATAGAAAGTGCCCAGGATGCCCAGCATGATGTTAATCACCAGGAAGATCGTTACGGAGTAGACGCCGTTGAGCTCTCCGTTCACCTCTTCGGCCTGTTTGGCTTTGTAGTCGCTGATCGGCTTCACCGAAGCGAGAAAGTAAGGGCCGAGTTTGAGCTGTTCGGACATCTCCTTGCGGAACCGCTGCGGGAAATCTTTGTCCGTGCCCGGTTTTACGCGCAGTGCGATTTCGTTGCGATACAGGCTCGTTTGTTCGCGTGACAAGGGATAGTAAATCGTGCTCATCGGTTTTCCCCAGTAAATGTCGTGAATTTGTTCTGTGGTTCCGATTGCTGTGATCACATTCTCGTCCCCGCCGGGGAGACATTGGGACAGTGTGCGTATTTTGTCGATCGGAAATCTTTCTTCCCCAATGCCGCAAACTCCCGGACCGATTGTCGAGATAATGACATTCTTGTTTTCACCGTCATCGGGCCACCGGAACATGCGTCCGGAACGGATCGGAATATTGAATACCCGGAAAAAATCGGGAGTAACCAATCTTTCCCGGAAACCGACTTCCGCAGAATCGGACAGAGTCCCTTTTTCGTCGTTGAGCATCCAGCCAGATGTGGCGACACTGCCGCTATACGGGATGGCATAACGTCCCAAAGCGACATACGCCACATCGGGATGTCGTTTGACCCGTTCCAGAAACGTCATGGTCAGGGCGAAACGATCATATTCCGGTTCGGGTTCGTCTGTGTTTTTAATGATTCTGTATCCCATTTCGATCCGGTATGTATCGCGGATATCGATGCCCGGATCGCTTTTGTAAGTGCGCAGGATCGCCGAACAGTAGTCGCAGCAGAACCAAAGCACGGAGAAGACCAGCGTATATTCGAGCAGGATCCAGAGGTTCGACCTGCGTTCGTTCCAGATGATTTTCAGTATGTGGCGTATCATGATCTTTGGTCGTTTTGGTAGAGTGAATCGACAATGGACATTTTCGCGGCCCGGTAAGCGGGAATGCCGGCCGAGAGCAGGTTAAGCAGGATGCAGACCAAGAAAGTCATCAGGAATACCGGTAACGGCAGCATGGTCCCGGCGGGAACTTCACCGCCCGGCGGGATGCCCAGCAGCCAATGGCGCAGCCAGAGTACCATCGGGTAAGAGAGAATCAGGCCCAATAGGCCGCCGATCAGCGAGGTGAGCATATTTTCATACAGTACCTGGAACAGGATGACGTGCCGTTTGGCTCCGAATGCTTTGCGAATGCCGATTTCGGACATTCTTTTCCGCATGCGGGAGAGGCTGAATCCGGTCAGGTTGACGGCCGGCACCAGCAGCAGGACCAGCAGAATTATTGCCGATTTGCGGTATTTTGTTCGGATGGCTTGCTGTCGTTCTTTTTCAGAGACATATCTGTCTACACCCATCGTATGGGTACGGTGCGAGTACGGTGCGTTCAGGGAGAGCGTCCAGGGCTTGTTCGCCAGGTTGAACCTGCGTTCCGCTTCGTCGATCTCCCGGAGCAGGGCCGGATAATCGTCTTTGTCCCGTAGCCGGAGCATTGCGATCAGCTGCTTTTCGGTGTAATCCTCCTGTGCGGTGATCGGTACCCAGACATCTCCCGCAGCTTCTTTGAATACGGGTGAAACGTCTTTTACTACACCCACAATCCGGAACGGAACGAATTTAAGGTCGACCGTTTTTCCTGTCGCATCCTCCCCCGGGAAGAGTTTTGTCGCCAGGCTTTGGGATATGACGGCAACCTGTTGGCCCGCGTCGTACTCCTCCTTGCTGAAAGGACGTCCCGACACAAATGAAAAATTCATCAGCTTCCAATAAGCGTCATTGGTCATGCGGGTCATCGCATCGAATGAATTGTCGGCTCCCTGTCTGTTGATAATGCAATAATCTCGGGAATCGTAGCGGGCTTCGTTTACAAACGTGACCAATTCTGGGGTTTTCAGGTTGAGGAGGTATTCTTTGACCAAGCTGTAAGGAAGGGTACCCATATGTAAAGCTCCGCGTGTGGTGTCCCGTTTAGCAAAAAATTCAATGTATAGAGTCCGGCTGCGGTTGCTTTCCGGCGCGGCGTCGGCGTTCTGGACCGTATCGGCCATGACGATCACCAGGATCATCATGATTGCCAGTGCGGTACCCAGAATCGCAATGATGCTGATGAACCGGTTTTGCATGAGCATCTGCCACGCCTGTTTGAGGTATATTTTATACATAACCGTGATTTTTAAAGGTTACTGTACCCTGCGGCCGTCGAAAAAGCGGACGATACGGCTGGTTTGTTTCGCGAGGTGTTCGTCGTGCGTCACCATGACGATCGTGGTGCCCTCCCGGTTGAGGCTGCAGAGAAGATCCATGATTTCGCCGCCCATTTTACTGTCGAGGTTTCCGGTCGGCTCGTCGGCCAGCAGAATCCTGGGTGCGCCCACCAAAGCCCGTGCGATGGCTACGCGCTGGCATTGTCCGCCGGAGAGCTGCGACGGATAGTGTTTTATCCGGTGGGAGAGGCCGACTCTTTCGAGTACGGACGTTGCCAGTTCGCGTCGCTCTTTTTCCGAGCATTTCCGGTACAGCAGCGGTAATTCCACGTTGTCGAGCACATTGAGCGAATGTACCAGGTGAAAACTCTGGAAGACGAATCCCAGCATCCGGTTGCGGAATTCGGCCATCGCGCCGTCATTCATCTGTTGGGTTTGCTGTTCGGAAATAATCACTTTCCCTTCGGTCGGGACATCGAGCAATCCCATAATGTTCAGCATCGTGCTTTTGCCGCAACCCGACGGGCCCATCACCGAGAGGAATTCTCCTTCGTGGACATCCAGGTTGACCCCTTCCAGGGCGACGGTCTCGATCTCCTTGGTGCGGTAGATTTTCGTAACTCCTTGCATACTGATCAGTTCCATGGCTTTCGTTTATTTGGTTCTTAATTCGGTTTTGTTTTTATAGCGCTCCATATCGGACATGATGATCTTTTCTCCGGGGGATAGCCCGTCGGCTACCTCTATGTAGTCGAAGCCGCTTTCTCCCAGTTTGACTTTTCTTTTGACGGCCCTGCTCCCGTCGACCACCCAAATTTCGTAAGTGCCCGGGCCGTAATATTTCAGCTGTGTGAACACCGGGATGCGCATGACCTCCGTTCTGCTGCCGTAGAGGACATATACGTCGGTTTTCAGGCCGCTGCGCAGGTTCGGATTGGAAGAGTCTTCCGGGACGACGATGAATGTGATTACTCCGTCGGTAATGGAGGGGGTGATCGAATAGATGGTTCCGGGCAGGTTGGCCTTTCCTGCGATGATGACCGCCCGGTTCCCCGGGGAGAGTTTGTCCCGGTGTCCGTCGGCAATCTCGCACTCCACTTTGTAGCGGCTCAGGTCTGAGACGATCGCCAACTGGTCGCCGGCCGAAACCTGCATGCCGATCTGGTTCTGGATGAATGTCAGCGTGGCTGTTTGGGGCGCCAGGATTTGCGCATTCTTCAGTTGGCGTGCCTTCTCTTCGAGTGTTTTGTCGAACATGCTAAGTTCCAGTTGTTGCGCCCGGATGCCGGCCGTCATGTTTTTCTGTTCGTTGATGATCTTTTGCTCCAGTTGTTCCAGGTTCAGTTTCGCTTCGGCGTAGTTCAGTTCTGCGCGGCGGACCTTGTCCGGCGTGCTGGCCCCGATGCTGTCCAGATACTTTTCACCCTGCAGGTCGGACCACAGTTGCTTCATCTGCATCTCTTTGACCTGCTGATCCATGCGCAATGCAGCCAAAGCGTTTTCCAACGTGATAACGGCCTGGATCTCTTTGCTCTTCATCATCTCCTTCTCGTCTATTTTTTGGCGGTATTCCGTTTCTACCGAAGCTAAATCCAATTTTAGCAGCGGTTCTCCTTCGTGTACCGTATCGCCCGGATTTTTGTATACTTCCAAGATCCGGCTGCCGACCGGCGATACGATGATCTCTTCGGAAAGCGGCACCAGTTTTCCGGTCGCGGCAATGGAAATTTCGATCGGTCCTTTGTCTACCGTTCCGATCGGCATGTTCTCGATCGGTATTTTCCCTTCGAGCCAGCGGGGCAGCAGCAAAAACAACAGCATGAGAACCGCAAGTGCCGTTGCGATGCGGATGATCCTGTTTTTCTTTCTTTTTTGGAGTTCTTGAACTGATATTTCCCGGTCCATACGATGGCGATTGAATTCAACGGCCTGTTATCAACCTGGATGCCATTTCGTCTGGAGACTGATAATCTGACGATTGATTAATATGAGGGGTGTCCGGAAACGGACAAAGGTGTCCGGCGCGTGTTTTAAAAAGACATATAAATATCGTGTCGGATTCCGTTAATATAGAAAAGCGTGTGAGCTATGAAAGGTGCAGGAAAAAGGAAACGGCTAAAAGTATTGTACTCGTTGGTGCCTGTCGGGTCGTTGAAGATGCTTTGCCGGGTTGGTTTGCAGAACTAGACCGGGAAATCCGAGGGTTTTGGATGGAGATTCGTTTCCCACTGTATTGTCCGTGTCGTAATTTTATTTACTTTTAACCTTTCGGGATTCGGAATTCGACACCGGTTCCCTTCGTCGGGTTGTCCCGGCCTGCAATTATGAGAAAGCGGCTGTATATCTTATTATTCCTCTTCGGATTGTTTCCATCGGTTTACGGCCAGCAGTCCGCTGACAACAATTATGTTTTGTTGCTGAACTCCGCTTCGTTCGGCGAAGCATGGTCCGATGTGCTTTATAAATCGTTGGTGGAAGATGTGCAGCAGCTGGGGGTACGCGTCGATACCGGGGAGCTGCTCGTCCCGATGATGAAAACGGCCGAGGATGCCCGGCTCAGGCGGGAAATGCTGTTGGAGAAATATCCCATGCCGCCCCGGGCGGTCATTTACATCGGAGATCCCGGCTGGCTCGTTTGCCGCCCGCTTTTTGACGAGGAGTGGAAAGAGGTCCCGACGCTAATCTGCTATTCGCGGGACTCGATGCCCGAGTCGATCGAGGACCTGCTCAGCGGGAACCTGGATAGCAATACGATGGTGCCCGCATCGGAGATGACCAAAGGGTACAACCTCACCATTCTCAAACAACCTTCCTTTATTCCGGAGACCATAGAGCTCATGCGCCAGTTGCAGCCGCAGATGAATACGGTCGCGATGATCTCGGATCACCGTTACATTAGCCTTCGCGTACGGGACGAGGTTCATCAGGCAGTCAACCAACACTTCCCGGATCTGGCGTTTCAATCGCTCAGTTCTCCTGAACTGACCACCGGACAACTGCTCGACACGCTTTCGGGGTTCGATGACAAAATCGGGATTATCTACTACTCTTGGTTCGTCACCCAGAACAGGCATGAATACCTCGACGATCATGTACAGCGGGTGATTTTCGGACTG
Source organism: Alistipes indistinctus YIT 12060 (assembly GCF_025144995.1). Classification (NCBI taxonomy): domain Bacteria; kingdom Pseudomonadati; phylum Bacteroidota; class Bacteroidia; order Bacteroidales; family Rikenellaceae; genus Alistipes; species Alistipes indistinctus. The sequence continues at coordinate 1,833,414 of NZ_CP102250.1, forward strand.
GCGCATACCCCGATTTTCACCCTGACCGACCGGGACCACGAAGAGGGAAGTTTCGCAGGGGGATATTATATCCCCGCCATCTCGTTCAGCCGTGTGGCCAGCGCCACCATTCGGGAGATTCTCGGCGGCAAGCCGGCCCGAGATATTCCCTGGAAAGACGGCGGTGTTCCCGGTGCGTATCTCGATTATCACCATCTCGTGCACCAGGGAGTCGATCCGGCCCTTTTCCCAAAGGATGCCGTATACAGCCAGGCTCCTCCGGGTTTTTTCCAGAAGTACAAGTTTCATCTGGTTATTTTCGGGGCCTTACTTTTGTTGCTGGTTGCCGCTATCGTGATGAGAATGCGCTGGTTCGTACAGCGGCAACGGCAGCAGAACCGTGAAGTCCGATTGCTTTCCCAATACAGAATGCTGGTAAACAACATGCCGGTGATTTACCTGCGCAAACAGATTGTCGACGGACCCTCCGGACCTGCCTCAGACTTTCTGTTCCTCGATGTGAATCCCGCATTCGAACGGGTGTTCGGGTGTAAGCAGCAGCAAATCATCGGTAAGCGGCTGAGCGAGATGTTGTCCCGCTACGACAAACTCTCCTGTTTGGCCGGTACGGACCAGACGGTTCATTCATTCGTCATCGACGGTGAAAACGGGCAGCACTATTACGACAAATTGGTTTTCGGCAGCAGCGAGGAGAGCATTTGGGACGTTTTCTGTATCGATCGCACCGAAGAGCATCTGGCCCTTGTTCAGATGGACCGGCACCGGGCGGAGCAGGACGAGCTGAATGAAAAATATAAACTGGTGTTGCAGGCGACCGGACTGACCCCCTGGATTTGGGAAATCCCCGAAGGGCTGATCGACTGCGATCTCTCCTATACGCCGGGATTAGGGTCGGGTTCCGGATCACGGTTTATCGTTACGGAAGAGCAGTATTACTCCATGATCTATCCCGACGACCGGGAGCGTATCCGTGCCGCATATGCCGACCTGTTGGCGGGGCGGATCGATATCTTACAGGAGGAGTACCGGGTCATCTACGTACAGGGAGATTACCAGTGGGCGAAGAGTTTCGCCATCGTCAGAAAGAGGGATGCTTCCGGCAAACCGATACAATTGGTCGGCGCATCGCTGCAGATCGACATACAAAAACGGCTCGAACAGGACTTACGCGAGGCCAAAGAGAAAGCCGAAGAATCAAACCGGCTGAAATCGGCGTTTCTGGCCAACATGAGCCATGAAATCCGTACGCCGCTGAATGCCATTGTCGGATTTTCGAGCGTGTTGGCCGATACGGAAGGCGATGAAGAGAGACGGCAGTATATTACGATCATCGAAAATAACAACGAGCTGTTGCTTCAGTTGATCAATGACATTCTGGACCTGTCGAAGATCGAGGCCGGAACGCTCGAGTTTACCGAATCGGATGTGGATTTGAAAGAGATGTTTTTCCGGATCGAGCAAAGCATGAAACTGCGGATTCCGGAGGATCATCCGGTGGAGGTGGCGTTCGAAGATCCCGGCGGCGATTACCTTATTCACACCGATCCCAACCGGCTGATGCAGGTGGTAACCAACTTCATGACCAATGCGATAAAGTTCACGTCCGAAGGAAGCATCCGTTTCGGTTACCGGAATCGGAACGACGGCGAGTTATATTTCTATGTTTCGGATACTGGTTGCGGGATTCCGGCCGGAAAACAGCAGGAAGTCTTCGGACGTTTCGTCAAACTCAACACGTTTGCCCAGGGCACCGGGCTGGGGCTCTCCATTTGCGAAACGATCGTTTCGAAACTGGGTGGGCGGATCGGCGTGGCTTCCGAAGAGGGAAAAGGTTCAACGTTCTGGTTTACGCTGCCTTGGCGGCCTGTTACTCCATAATCTTATCTTTTCATTTTATGTTTTCTGGCTTTCGCTTATTATCTGACCGACACTTAGGCTGCTTGAAAAGGGCGTAAAATATCGGCGGAAACGGTCCTGCGCGATAATTCCGAATATGGCGGGAACCCTGATTTTTACAAAATCTGTGGATCGGTATCGCCTTCGAGGAACGGGATGTACGGTTGCAAAAAAATTATGGCTTCCTGCATGCGGTTGACGGAGAGGAGGCCGTTTCGGGAACTGGCGAACCGCCACCACCCGAATCCCGTCCGTCGGGTCGGAGTTCCCGGTATATCGGCGGTTATTGGAGCGATACAAGGAAACACCCGCACAATCAAAGATTGTGCGGGTGTTTGTGATTCTTTACGCATTACGCTGCGGAGAGATAGGAACATGAACCCAACTCTCCAAAATATCCTATAATCAGATACTTGCTATATTCTTTCTCTTGTCAGGTAACGATTTGGATACTAAGCTGTGTATTGCTGTCCGAAATCGTCTTTTAAGAACCTGCTAACGGCACAAATATACGTATTTTGTTGTGGATATGCAAAATCAAGAAACTTGTCTTCTCAAGGGTTATGTTTCCTTGTCTTGTAATTAGATGTACTTGGCTGGTAGAAACTTTTTATTTGGCGATAAAAGAGAATAGCTGAAAGGATTCGGTATAAAAATTCATTTTTCGACTTTTAACTTTTATGTTTTGGACATGGGTTATATATGTATATATACATATATAACCCATGTCACAACTTAAATCTTTTGATAACATCAAAAAAGGTGTGACTTTGTTTTGATGAAAAAGAACAAGGTTAGCCGTCTGGTTCAAGTCTGTGCATAAATAACTGATGAGAATTTCGACTGAAAGTATAATGGTCCAGTAGAAGTCATAGAAACATTAGGGCTAACGGGAAGGGACGATAGTAACTATGGGGCAGTGCGTTTGAGAAGACCGGAAAGGCCAGTCCGGATGATTCCTCCCCACGAATATTTGTCAGAATCGTAATCTCATAGCTTACTTTACGATAACATCGAAATATCGCTATGTCGGTCTTCGTTGTTGCTGGAACCTGTACGAGAAAGGTATTCGGGAGTAGTCTGTAAAATAAATCTGCATAATGCTGATTATTTTGAGCAATAATACTTATATTTGCACAGAATCGTTAATGTTATTGTATGAAACGGGCATTGTTGCCGAGCCAGCGGAAGACGCTTACGGCTCTGGGCGAAAATATAAAGTTGGCACGCCTGCGCCGGGAGTTATCTTCGGAGCAGGTGGCCGAGCGTGCCGGAATCTCCCGTAACACCCTGACCAAGATCGAGCGGGGTGAGGAGGGAGTTGCGATGGGATACTATTTCCGGGTGCTGGCTATCCTCGGACTGGAAAAAGATTTGCTGCTCGTGGCCAAAGACGACGAATTGGGGCGTGCCCTTCAGGATGCCAAACTCGTGGTCGGTGAAAGGGTTTCTAAAAAACGGTAAACATGGTAACGCAGCGCGATATATACGTATATATGGACTGGCCCGAGGATGCGGAGCCAGTCTATATGGGTGTGCTCCACAGCGAAACGATCCGGGGTAAAGAGGTCTTTTCCTATGAGAACGATCCCGCATGGCTGGCCCATCCACGTTTCCGGGCATTGGATCCCGACCTGTCGGCATTTACAGGGAAACAATACCAACCTTCGGATAAGAGCAATTTCGGATTGTTCCTCGACTCCGCACCGGATCGCTGGGGGCGTACGCTTATGCACAGGCGGGAAGCCATCAACGCCCGGCAGCAGGACCGAAAACCACGAACGCTTACCGAAGCGGATTACCTGATGGGCGTGTATGACGGCAATCGCATGGGGGCCCTGCGCTTCAAGTTCTCGAAAGAAGGGGATTTTATGGACAACGACCGGTCGCTGGCCACGCCACCCTGGGCATTGATCCGGGAACTGGAACACGCCAGTCTGCAAATAGAACGGGAAGATAATGCCGATACATCGGAGCATACGCGATGGATCGATATGCTCGTCGCACCCGGATCGTCATTGGGCGGGGCAAGGCCGAAAGCCAACGTAGTGGATGAGAACGGACGCTTATGGATCGTCAAGTTCCCGAGTGCCGGAGATACGAAAGATTCCGGAGCATGGGAGATGGTTACGGCCGAGATGGCCCGCTCGTGTGGTATCGAGATGTCCGAATGCCGGGCGCAGCGCTTCGGAAACCGGCACCACAGCTTTATGACCGAGCGTTTTGACCGGACCGATACGGGCCGGCGGATACACTTTGCCTCGGCCATGACATTGCTCGGTTATACGGACGGTACGAGCCATACGGAAGGAGCTAGCTACCTCGAACTGGCCGAATGGATCATCGCCAACTGCGACGATACGGACCGGAACCTGGAGCAGCTCTGGCGCAGGATTGTGTTCAATATCGCGGTTTCGAACTGCGACGACCACCTGCGGAACCACGGGTTTATACTTACGCCACAGGGCTGGCGATTATCACCGGCCTATGATATGAACCCTGACGAGTACGGCACTGGACTAAAGCTCAATATCTCGGAGAATGACAATTCACTGGATTTCGATCTGGCCCTGAGTGTCACGCCGTATTTCGGGCTGGAGCCCGCCCGTGCGGAATCGATACTCGCAGAGGTTAAGCGTGCTGTTTCAGGCTGGAGGAAACTCGCTACTAAATACGGTATTTCCAAGTCCGAGCAGGACGCTATGGAGAGGGTGTTTAGGTGTTAACGGTTGGATATATTCTAGGGAGAGTCCAAACTTATTCGTGTCCTGTGCATTCTTGCATACTCTCTGTTGATATTTTGGGCCCTTGTTATATTTATGCTCTATAACTTCTTTGATATATGTTTGAATACTGCTGTTTAATTCGAGTATATATCTGATTCCCTTCTGCAACTTTGTGTCGATAGTTGTTTGCTATGTTTCAGGCGTCTGATTTTACACAAGTGTTTTTGTAAAGTTTGCAAATCATTTATTTTCCTTATATCCTAAATAATAGCGCATGAAAGACCTTTCTGTGTTTTTTATGTCTTTATAGTTATTCTCAACAGAAAGAATATGGTAAATTAGCGGGTACTTGCATGAGATAAATTTACATTGCACGTAAGTTATCTTTCATTGTTTTTTTATGAAAATTTCCAATGGTGAATATTTTTCAATATCTAGCGTAAAATCAATGTGATTAGACTTGCTATGAAGGATGTTAATAGATTAAAAGTCGTATTGGTAGAACAAAAAAAGACTGGAAAATGGTTGGCGGAACAATTAGGGAAAGATCCTTCAACTATATCTAAATGGTGTTCTAATGTAACACAACCACAATTAGATAATATTAGTTAGTATATCTAAACTGTTGAATGTTGATATAAAAGATTTAATAAACGAATAATAGATGACTATGACAAGACCGCTATTCTCTGGACATGAGACTTTTGCATGTAAGTCGCATTGGATGAAACGGGGGTATGAGTTCGTGCTTGAGGGGCATAATTTTAATGATGATGAAGCTGTAGTTCATCTCGGTGTAGGTAAAAACATGGTCGCATCTATAAATTTTGGATGAAAGCATTCGGGCTTCTTAATCGAGATGGAATATTGTCTTCGATTGCTCATAAGTTATTAAATACTGACCGTGGTTATGATCCTTTTTTTGAGGATATTGGTAGTTTATGGCTAATGCATTTCAACATTGTCAATGAGAATTATGCTACCGCATATAGGACGACTTTTATTGATTATCATAGCCAGCGTAATGTAATTGATAAGCTGAAATTGCAAAATTTTATAAAGCACTTATGTTTTGATAATCCGAATTATCGCAGTCTATACAATGAAAATACAGTTCGAAAAGATCTAAATGTATTGATTCATAATTATTGTGCTAAATGGAACAGTGGAGTTGAGGATAGTAATACGATATTTGCTCCGCTTAATCTGATTAGAGAGACAGAGGATGGAACATATATGTTTAACTATGATTCTCGTAATATAGTCCCAGCGAATATATTCTTATATGCTCTGCTTGCTGTTTTCCCTGATAGTAAAAGTATTTCTTTTGAATCGATGCGGGAATTATCTCTCATATTCTGTTTAATGAATAATGATCATATTGACAATAATAAAGCAGCTTAGTGAAGAATACGTAGGAATACTAGTGTTCTCAGATGTTGCTGGTATTAAGGAGTTGCAGATAAAAGGTGAAATATCGACTGATAAAGCACTTGAGAATTACTATATCGGATGAATAATATGAAATATACTCCATCTATAAATATCGAGCAAAGTAGTTTTGAGCGGCAAAACTACATCGTTACGCAAAATGCGCTCGGTGTGGTTGGTAAAATTGTGAGTTCTTTTAATACTGGAATCCATTCATTTAATATTATTGGTTCGTATGGTACGGGTAAATCTAATTTCCTGCTGGCGTTAGAGCATAGCTTGGTCAACGAATCGCAGATACTTATATCGAACAATGGCCAGTTTAATGGATTTCATAAATTTCGTTTCTATAAGATTGTTGGTGACTATGCATCTCTGCATACTCTCTTGATGGATCATCTGCCTTTCACGCGAGCAACTAATAACCTTTTTGAAAACTTGGAGGAGTTGTTGGCTGCGGCGGAACTGGATGGGGAATTTGTGTTCATTGTATAGACGAGTTCGGTAAATTGTTAGAGTATGCTGCGAAGAACAATCCAGAGAAAGAATTATATCTATTTCAGAAGTTTACAGAATTCATTAATGATCAAAAACTAATGTAATACTTTTAACAACCCTCCATCAGAACTTTAATTCATATGCACATACTTTAACTGAGGTCCAGCGTCAGGAGTGGAATAAAGTAAAGGGGCGTTTTCAGGAGATAGTATTTAATGAACCAGTGGAACAACTGCTATATTTGGCCGCGAGACGAATTAAGCAAGCTCCTCGTAAGCGATTGAATAAGTATTTCAAAAAATTATATGAACTTGCTATAGATACTAAATTCGCAAGTCCATCTATTAATTTTGATACTGCTTCAAGTCTATATCCTATGGATTTGTTTGCCGCACAGGCATTAACCATGTCGATTCAGCGATATGGCCAAAATGAACGTACTCTATTCTCTTTTTTGGAGGCTACGGGGGACGGCTCGTTACAATCATTCGGAGAAACGCCATTCTCAACATTCAGTTTAGCTGATATTTATGATTATGATATATATAATTTCTATTCATATTTATCCGAGGTGAATGCGGATTCGGCGTTATGGACGGGAATTAAAGTCGCTATTGAACGCGTAGAAAGTTTGTTTGATGAAGATGAGGTAAAGAGTGCTGTTAAACTTGTTAAAACGATTGGAGTAATCAATCTTTTTGGTAATGCAGGTGTGCATTTTAGCAAGGCGGATTTATCATTGTATGCGAAACATGCTTTAGATATTGAGTCTCCGGAAATGTTGATTGATTTGTTGAATCGGCATAAAATAATTCGTTATGCAGAATACAAATCTCAATATATGCTTTTTGAGGGTACCGATGTTGATATCGAAGGTGAATTGTTGAAAGCATCAGGTGTGGTCCCTCGCTCCAGTGATGTTGTAGATAAACTTTTGGTGAATTTTAATTTGCCTATTGAATTTGCTAATGCCGCGTATTTCCAGAATGGTACTCCTCGATATTTTGAGTATGTCATATCAGAGCAACCCATTAAGCGGCAGCCTCAAAATGAAGTTGATGGATATATCAACCTTATTTTCAATGAAACTTTAACTCTGGATAAGCTAAAGTCGGCAACAGCCGATGTAGAGGAGGCTATAATATACGCATATTTCAAGCATGTAGATCAGATTATTGATCACGTATGGATGTTGGATAAGTTAGCTTATGTGCAAAATGTGATTGATAGTTCGGATAAAGTCGCACAGCGCGAGATCAAATCATTGATGCTGCATGAACGTAGCTTACTTAATGCTAACGTTTTGGATGTGTTGTATAATTATAATGAAGAAGTTGCTTGGATATATCGGGGACAGGAGGTTGTTGTTGCATCCAAAACAACTTTCAATAAATGGTTATCCCAAATATGTGAAGAGGTATACAGTGCGACGCCAATATTCATCAATGAGATGGTAAACAAGCACAAACCAAGCGGAACGATGTCTGCTGCGCGTGTCAATTTGTTATCCAGGCTATTGGAATATTCTTCGGATCCGAACCTTGGGTTTGAAGATAATAAGTTTCCGCCTGAGAAAACCATCTTCATGACTTTATTAAAAAATACGGGTATTCATAGGAAATATTTAGGAGCTTACGAATTAAGAGAGCCGCAAGATAGTTCTTTTAAGGCTTTGTGGGATAGCTGCGAGGCATTCTTGGAAAGTAGCAAAGAGAAACCTCGCAAACTGGGTGAACTATCCATATTTTTAAATCCAGACCGTTTAAGCTCAAGCAGGGCGTGATAGATTTGTGGTTGCCCATTTATTTAATTATTAAAAAGAATGAGTATTCGCTTTATAGCGATCAAGGTATATTCATACCTAATATTAACCGTGAGGTACTTGATATTTTGCAAAAGACTCCGTCGAATTATCAGATTAAAGCATTTAATGTCGAGGGTGTAAAACTTGATTTATTCAATAGGTATAGGGAGGCTTTGAGCCTTAGTCAGGACGACGAATTTACGACGGCATCACTTATAGAAACGATTCGGCCGTTTTTGGTCTTCTATAAAAAACTGAATAAGTATACCAAGCAAACTAAACGGTTAAAGAAGACGACATTGTTGTTTCGAGATGTATTGGCTGTAGCGAAAGATCCGGAAAAAACATTCTTTGAAGATTTGCCACATGCACTGGGCTTCAAAGATACAGACATTGCTAGTGACAGCGAGGTTTATTAAAAAGTTATGTCGAATTGTTACAAAATGCCATTCGTGATTTGCGAAGCTGTTATGTAAGCCTTATAAACCGCTTAGAAAATACGTTAATTTCTGCCCTCAAGCTCAAATCCATGGAATTTAGTACATACAAGCAAGAGCTTGAGGAACGCTATTCCTGTATTAAAACTACCTGCTAACCGAAAGACAAAAGGCAATATTGACTCGTATTATATCCAAGACGACTGATAGAACAACCTGGTATCAATCGCTGGCGTATATTATACTGGATAAGCAGTTGGAGAACCTGTTGGATGAGAGGAAGTTTATTTGATGGATAATCTAGTCCATTCTTTTAAAGAGTTGGACAAGTTCATTGATGTAAGCGGTCTGGATTTTAAGAGTGACGATGATTTTATGCGTTTTGAATTGATCTCCAATCAGGGTGCAATGACCACCACAAATTATACGTCTTGATCAGTCAAGGGCTGAAAAAGCGAAACGAATAGAGAAACGAATTGACGATCTGCTTTCGGGGGACAACGAAGTTGATGCGTATGCTTTATTAAGCATACTTAAAAAAAGACTGGGGGATGAATAATGTCAGACATGTGTTAGGTATATCGGGTGGAAAGGATAGTGCTGCGTTAGCTATCTATTTGAAACGACTGTATCCAAAGCTTCCGATAGAGTATTATAACTCCGATACTGGTTGTGAGTTGTCCGAAACAGAGAAACTTGTCAATAATCTGGAGTCTATGTTAGGACGAATCAAGCGGCTGAAAGCTGCAGAAGGTAGTCCTGAGCCGACCCCGTTTGATCATTTTCTTAAAGTAACTGGAGGTTACCTGCCTTCCCCTCAAGCTCGCTGGTGTACACAGAAAATGAAATTAGCCGAGTTCGAAAAATTCGTAGGGGATGACCCAGCAATTTCGTATGTCGGTATACGCGGTGATGAAAATAGAGAAGGTTATGTCTCAGCCAAACCCAATATTCAAGCGATATTTCCTTTCCGTAAGAACATTTGGAGCCTTGATGTTATACATAAGGTCCTGCATAATGATCATTTGGAGCAAATTACATCCCTATATAAAGATTGTGCTCCTAAAGAGATTCGAGATGAAGCTATTGCAATAACATCTACTTATATCGATAAATCTTTTTATTATAGTAGAAAATTGAATGCCTTGTTAGATTTAAGCATCAGGACTTTTAATAGGGTTGTTTTTGAATTTTTAAAGACGACGGACTATCCCGTAGGGAAGTTGGATGAATTTCCTCTTATCGACAATGAGGAGATATTAGTAAAAGATGATATCGTGAGGATATTGGATGAAAGTGGCGTTGGTGTACCTGCCTACTATAATCCTATCGAGTTTGAGGTAGATGGACAGAAAGGTACGTATTGCCGTAGTCGTTCGGGATGTTATTTCTGTTTCTTCCAGCAACGTATTGAGTGGATATGGCTTTTAGAGCAACATCCGGAACTTTACAAAAAGTCCATGGAGTATGAAAAAGATGGCTATACTTGGATTCAAGGTGAGACACTTGAGGAGTTGAGCCGTCCGGAACGCGTGCGCCAGATTAAACTCGATCATATTAAAAAACAAGAAAGTCTAAGCGGCAAGTCTTCTAGCGGACTGTTAGTAGATATGTTTGATGATGACGATGAAATACCTTGTGCTAACTGTTTTATATAAAGGCTAAAATTGAAAATGTATGGCGGTGCTGAATATTGAAAAGTCATTCTTGACTGAAAATAGAAGTGTTCTTGATTTTCTGAATCAATCTGGGCAAGGTTTGTATATTCCTTTGTATCAGCGTGATTATAGCTGGGATAGTGACAATATTGAACAGTTGCTTGAGGATTTGACCCGGGGAGTACAGAGAATTGCTTCAGGCGAAGTTAGTGATGATAGTAAAGAAATCCGCTTCTTAGGTACAATCATTACGGTTATTGAACCAATAGAAAATAATATATATCCTGTCGATGTGCAGGCGATACCTGCGCGAATCGAAAAGTTAATTGATGGACAGCAACGCGTTTCGACTATTGCACTAATGGCGATGTTGCTTACGAAAAGGTTAACGGAGATTAAAAATAAGGTAAAACCAGACAATGTTATATATGAGCAAATAAATGAAATCTGCAATATTTGGATCGATCAGAAACTTTACGTCTGTATTTAGCTTTGATTTGGGACGCGGAACGCCACGGTTGAAACCCAAGATCATTCGTGGCGCCAAGGATTATTGGACAAAGAGCGAAGAGGTTGATACTGCGTACAAATCCGAACTCTCCAATTATATCGGGCATTTTATTAGGGCCTACTCAGACGGTACACAATTACATTATGTTTGTCTAAAAAGTATGGAAACACCTTACTCTATCAAAATGGTCGAAGGATCGAATCATGGTTGAAAAAAGTTGTTGCAATTGCTCATGAAGGACAAAATGAAGATGAATTTGCCGCGGCTGAAGATATTTTGAATCATATATCTCAAGATTTATTATGGGAGTTTGAGCGTAAAGATTTAGTCGAGATTATCCAAGAAAGAGACTTTTCACACAAGAAAACTAATTCATATATCCTTTGTGAACTTGTGCAAACGCTCTCTGTGTGTCATTATTTACTTGATAGATGTTGCTTTACAATCATTCAGCCTACAGATGACGATTGGGCTTTCGATATGTTTCAGTCGCTCAATGCAACAGGGACACCGTTGACTGCTATTGAGACCTTCAAACCTACGGTAGTCAATACGGTGGATAATGAACCAGGGTGCCAGTTTAAAGAGTCCGAGAGCGATAATTCATTTAAAAAAGTTGAAGATTTTTTATCAGATGCGACAACGGCTCAACAGAAGAACAGGCGTACGAATGATTATTTAACTTCATTTTTGTTGCGTATGACGGTAGGACTATATCTACGCATTTTAGCTATCAACGCAAAGTGCTGAACGATGTATATGAATCGTTAGTATCTTTAAAGGATAAGGAGGACTTTGTTACAAAAATGGGTAATTATGCTGAATTTTATCAAAGATGGATAAAATATGACGGTAAAGACAGCTCTATTTCCCGAATATTGGAACTTCTGCGGATGCCGATCTGTCTTCTATGCTCATTTTGTTTTTAAAAGCATCTAATCATAAAATGGCTATTACGATGCTCGGTAGTATGTATGATGCTGTGATAACCCAATCTTTGGGATCAATAGATGCTTTTATTAATGTTGTGAAAGCGGTTGCTGCATATTATTTCTTGTGGCGTTCTACTTATTCCAATTCTGGATTGGATTCGACATACCGGGATTTTTTTAAAAGGAAAAGCAATGTTACAGTATGAAACCATTAAAAATCATTTTACAGAGATATTAAAAAACAAGGGTATTAATACAAAGACTCAATGGAAAGAGAAGGCCCAAAATTATTTGAAATACGATTCGACGGGCAAAGACATTATTCGTCTAGCCCTGTTAATAGCCTCCCATGATACGATTCCTGATACTACGAATAAAGGAATTGTGAAACTGGGCCGTCATGGATGCTCAAAATATCTTTGCTTAGAAAAGTGGCTTTCTAATGATTTGAAGACTATAGAACATATTGCTCCGCAGACTAATAAGGATAATATGTGGGATGAAGCTCTATATGATATCAATATTGAAACTTATCAGGCGATTGGCAATCTAACTCTGTTACCGCAAGATTTGAACTCGTCGGCAGGAAATAAAGGTTGGAAAGAGAAATTGCTTTATTATCAAAGTGTCGCGGAAAAAGACCCTGCAAAGATAGACGATATTAAACGTCGGGCTGCCGCATTAGAAATAGATCTCAATCCAGACACGATACAGCTTTTGAAAGGCTCTCATTTTATAAATGAGCATTTATCGTCTGTTTCATCCATGTCTGCTGACGATGTCTGGAATAAAGAGTTGGTTGATAATAGAACAGATGCAATTTTGGATATAATTTGGAATAAGGTCTCCACATGGATATTTAATTGATGCATGTGTTGCCAAATATTAATACGGAAATAATCATGTGACTAATCCCCGTAATTATATAAGACAACACTGGATTAACCAGTGTTGTCTTGTTTATAGCCCTTTAATTTAACTTGAGTTCTTGTTATCTAGTTTGTGAGAAAGCTCTTCCATATCCTGATTCAATTTATGGTCTGTGATTTTTGCATAGATTTGTGTGGTCTTGATATTCGAATGTCCCAGCATTTTTGCCAGGCTCTCCACCGGCATCCCGTGTGACAATGCAATAGTGGTAGCAAATGTATGGCGGGCTACGTGGAAAGTAATGTTTTTATGGATTTTGCAAATGTCTGCTATCTCTTTTAAATAAGCGTTTGTTTTCTGATTACTTGGAACAGGAAATAGATTCTCCAATGTAGGATTATCATATTTTTCCAGCAAAAGTTTAGGTATATCCAACAACCGAATGGTGGACATCTCTTTACTTTTCTGCCTATTGATCCGAATCCACAACTGTCCGTCTATAGTGTATAGATGTTGGCGCCGCAAATTCTTTAAATCAATATAAGCGAGTCCGGTCCAACACGAAAACACAAACAAATCTCGGATGAGTTCAAGGCGGCGAACCGTAAATTTAGCTTGCATGATAATTATCAGTTCTTCCATTGTCAGAAATTCACGGTCGACCTGCTGAAGCCTGATCTGGTATTGAGAAAACGGATTTTTGGTAATATAATTATTGTTTAGGGCCAGAAAACTATCCGTTTAAAAAACTGCATGAATTTGGCAGTTGTATTGGCTCCGCAGGTAGCAACAGTCCTCAGGTACAATTCGAAATCGCAGATAAATTGATGGTCTATTTTGTCTAAAGCAATATCTTCTTTTGAAAAAGTCCGAGATATAAAATTAGCCAGGTGCTTTCTCGTTACTTCATATTTCAGATAAGTGGCTTTGGATTTACAGATACCTACTTGCTGTTTTACATTATCATTATGCATAGCCATTAATGCCAGCAGATAATGATGCTTGTTTTTTGTTCCCGTTAATGTTTCTTTGATTTGATTGGCTGTCGTGATTTGTCCATATAATGTTTGTTGGTAATACAATTGATTGATCTTTGTTCTGATTCCTGCAAGAGCCTTGTTTTTCTCTTTAATTTCATGCGTTCGACCAATTATAGAGTGATGGACAGTATCCCAATCTCCTAAATAGCACTTGACGCCTGTGTTAATTTCTGCCGATTTCCCGTTAATCGTAATACGGGCCATGACAGATTGCATCTCTTCCATCCGGTTGGCATTTTTTCGTTGGAAGAATAAAACTGAAATTGTGTTTCTCATAGTAAGCATGTAATTATTAATGATTAAAGATTTGAATAAAAAAATCAAAGTTAGATAATTACAAGCTGCTGATAATAAATATAATATTTTCTAAATCGTGATGATTCCGGGTTCGATCGTACTATCACGATTTAGTCATGACTTGGTTGGAATTGGAAAACATCAAGATGCTTCGGAATTGTCAGATATTAAATTGAATACAGCCTTATTGCTTGATTTCCAAAGTAATAAAGAAGGCGGTGCTCCAAGGGTTCGAGACCATGGGGCGCGTCGAGTAATGCTTAATAATGCGCTTGATTATCAGTGTGTTGCAAATTGACAGAAGATGCAATTTAGCGACTGAGCTTTGTCGTCTTTTGGCTTGTGTATTGTCGTTAATGGCTGATTATCATGCAATAAAAAATCCCGACAATTAAATTTTGTCGGGATTTGGTTGTCTTTTGTCCAGTTGTGTCTGGTTTTGTCAGCGGAGAGATAGGGATTCGAACCCCAGGAGCCTTTCAGCTCAACGGTTTTCAAGACCGCCGCAATCGACCACTCTGCCATCTCTCCGGGGACAAAAGTAGAACGGAAAATCTTTTTTTCCAAATGATGCGTTCGAAACGGTTAATATTTTGATTCTAAACACCTCGTGCTCAGGCGCAGTATTTTATGTTTTTTGCCGGTTTTTTTGTTTTTTTCAAAATAATAATTTTATATTTGTATAAGACCGACTGACCTAAAAGCCAATTACCTTAAACTTTATTGCATTATGAACAAATCTCAACTTGTGGATGCCATCGCCAAAGAGGCCGCCATTACCAAAGTGGAGGCGAAGAAAGCGCTTGACGCTTTTATCGCTGTGACTGGAACAGCCCTTAAATCAGGGGATAAAATTGCCCTGGTTGGTTTCGGTTCTTTCTCGGTAGCTAAGAAACCGGGTCGTACGGGCCGTAACCCGCGCACGGGTGCTGCGATCAAGATCGCCCCGAAGAAGGTGGTAAAATTCAAAGCGGGTGCAGAACTGAGTTCTCTGGTAAAATAACCGCCCGGAAGAGGAAAAGAGAGAGGCGCCCCTGCGGCAGCCTCTTTTTTTATTTGCCGTTTCCGAAAAAACGGGTAATCTTTGTAGCCGGAAATCCTAAGCCTATGTCCAGGAAAAGAATCGTACTGCTGCTGATCGTGTTGTTGTTGGTCGTAGATCAGGTCGTCAAAATATGGGTCAAAACGAACATGGCCCTCGACCAGAGTTTTACGGTTTTCCCGAATTGGTTTTTTATCCGCTTTATCGAAAATCCCGGGGCCGCGTTCGGATTTCAGCTCGGAGGGAGTTACGGTAAGTTGATCCTGAGCGTATTTCGCCTGGCAGCTATCGCTGCATTGGGGTATTATCTCGCAGTACTGCTGCGCAAAAAAGCACCCACGGGCGTGCTCGTCGGTTTTACACTGATTTTTGCCGGGGCGGTGGGTAATGTGATCGACAGTGCGTTTTACGGGCTGCTCTTTTCGGAGTCGACCTTTACCGGCGTCGCGACTTTTCTTCCCGAAGGAGGCGGATATGCCGGTTTCCTGCACGGCAAGGTGGTTGACATGCTTTATTTCCCGCTTTTTAGCGGTGTGTACCCCAGTTGGCTGCCTTGGGTGGGCGGTGAACCGTTCCTCTTTTTCAGTCCGATCTTTAACTTGGCCGACAGCTATATTTCCGTCGGAATTATCTACATGCTGCTGTTCCAGCGCAAATTTTTCAAATAAATTTCCCGCTCGCAAAGCAAATTTCCAAAAGGGGGGGATCCGGGTTGTTAAAGGCTTCCCGAAAGCTCCCGCGCATAATTTACCACCGCGGTGCCATCGCATCCGGTAGGTAGCGCAGCGTGTGAGTGCCGTCGGCGTCGAATTCAACGCCGATGAAGTCGAACTGCACGTCCATATCTAGCCCATAGGTGGCGATGTAACCGCGTGCCGCCTTGCAAAGCGACCGGAATTTCGCGGCTGTCATCGCCTCTTCCGGCGCAGTCAGGCCGTCAGCTGCCCGGCTTTTCACTTCGATAATGTGCAGGACGCCGTCGCGCCGGGCGACAAGGTCGATTTCACAGCGACCGTTCCGCCAGTTGCGGTGGAGCAGGTCGAATCCCTCTTTAAGCAGGTATTCCGCCGCGAGGCGTTCCCCCTCGGCTCCGGTGCTGAGCGCGTCGAGACGCTCTTGATAGGCCGTTGTGCGGATCATCCTTCGAGCGGTTGTTGCAACAGGAATCCGAGATCGTCACCGGGATTTACTTCACGGGGCAGTTCTCCCCAGCGGAATATACGCATCGGGCGGGGACCGATCAGCGACAGCCTGTCGCCTTCGAGCCGCAGCATGCATCCTTCGCGCAGTCCTGCTACGTATACGTTGGTGTTGACGGTAATGTACTCTTCGATACGCTGCTCGCGCGTTTCTCCCGCATGGCCCTGCGGGTGTGCGTCGAGGTAGTGGGGGTTGATCTGGAACGGGATCAGTCCGGCGGCATGGAAAGTGGCGGGCTCGATGATCGGCATGTCGTTCGTGGTGCCGATGGTCGGGCAGGCCATGTTGCTGCCCGCGCTCCAACCCGCATAAGGAATCCCTTCGTCGGTCACTCTTAGTCGGATCGCTTCGACCAGCCCTTCGCGTTGCATCATTTGTGCGAGACGGAACGTGTTGCCTCCGCCTACGACAATCCCCTTTGCGGACATGATGGCCAGTGCCGGATTGGCTTCGCGGTGTACCGAACGGACACGGATGCCGAGTTCTGAGAAGCGAGCCTGTACCTTTTCCAGGTAGGCATCGTAGGTGAAAGTCACTGCGGCGTACGGGACGAACATCACTTCGTCGATGCCCTTGAAAAAATCGCCGAGCTCTTTTTTCGGATAATCGAGGTAAGCCTCGCCGGCATTGGTCGAATTGCTGATCAACAGGAGTCTCATGGTATGCTGGTTTAGGGGAGGGACCGCTTGAGAGAAGCGTCCCTGCCGGTCTGTTATATGCTATCGTTTATATTATATATAAGTATAGACGTAATAGCTGCATCAGTGGGACCACGGAAAAACCCGGGCGTTGGCTGTTCGTACTGTTTTTATCCGTCGGTGCGTTTGCTCCTTTTGTCGCCTTCGGTGCGTGCGATCGATACGTCGTTTCCCGTTTCCGCGACTGTGATGCGCCAATGATTTTCCCTTGCAAAAACCGCACTACAATTTGGCGAGCTCTGCTTCGACGGCTTGCGGGTAGTATTCGTATTCGAGCGCATGCACTTTTGCAGCCACCTCTTGCGGCGTGTCGTCCGGTGCGAGGGGCACCCGGTGCTGTGCGATAATGTCGCCGCTGTCATACTGGCTGTTCACACGGTGGATCGTAATACCCGATTCTTTTTCCCCGGCTTCCACGACCGCCTGGTGCACACGGTCGCCGTACATTCCTTTGCCGCCGTATTTGGGCAGCAGCGCCGGATGGATATTGACGATGCGGTCGGGATAGGCGGCGATCAGGTAGTCCGGGACGAGCCACAGGAATCCGGCCAGCACGACGAAATCGATCCGTTCCTGCCGCAGCCGGGCGAGCACCTGTTCGCTATTGTAGAAAATATCGCGGTCGAATACCATGCTTTCCACACCCAATCGGGCGGCACGTTCGATCGCGCCGGCCTCCGCTTTGTTCGACAGCACCAGCCTTACAGTGCCCTGAGGATGGGCTGAGAAGTAACGGATCAGGTTTTCGGCATTGGAGCCCGAACCCGACGCGAATATGGCTATATTTTTCATAATTAGTTTTTTACGGGTGAAATCCCGGTGAAAAAACGCAAAAAAACGTTCGGGATATCAAATGTAAGGGAAAAAGTGTTACTTTTGCAAAAAATTGGCTTTGAATTACGAAGTTATTTTGGAATAATGTTAAACCTAAATCATTAGTATCATGTCAGACATTTCATCAAAAGTAGTGGACATTATCGTGGACAAACTGGGCGTTGACGCAGCAGAGGTTGTTCCTACCGCCAGCTTCACCAACGACCTGGGTGCCGATTCTCTGGACACCGTTGAGTTGATCATGGAATTCGAGAAAGAGTTCGAGATCTCGATTCCTGATGAAGATGCCGAGAAGATCACCACCGTCGGCGACGCCATTACTTACATTTCTGCCAAGAAAAACTAAAAGGCCTTAAATTGGACAGGCAATTTTTGTTTAACGAACGAAATTTCTTTATGAAACAACGAAGAGTTGTAGTAACCGGGATCGGAACCCTTAACCCGCTGGGAAACAATATCGAGGAATATTTCACGAACCTTACACAGGGCGTGAGCGGCGCAGGACCCATTACTCATTTCGACCCTTCCAACTTCAAGACAAAATTTGCCTGCGAACTCAAAGGCTACGATCCCAATAACTTTTTCGACCGTAAAGAGGTCCGCAAGTACGACCTCTATACGCAGTATGCCCTTATCGCAGCCGAACAGGCCATCAAGGACTCGGGACTCGATCTCGAGACGATCGATAAGGATATGGCCGGAGTTATCTGGGCTTCAGGCATAGGTGGACTGGAGACATTCTACCAAGAGGTAAAGAGCTATGTCAAGGGAGGCGAAATCCCCCGATATAGCCCTTTCTTCATCCCCAAGATGATCGCGGATATGGGCGCCGGCCAGATTTCGATGAAATACGGTTTCCGGGGGCCGAACTATTGTACGGTTTCCGCATGCGCGTCGTCGAACAACGCGATGATCGATGCGATGACCTACATCCGTCTGGGACGTGCCGACATCATTATGACCGGTGGCTCGGAAGCCGCTATCAACCCTCCCGGAGTAGGGGGATTCAACTCCATGCAGGCCCTTTCGACCCGCAATGACGATCCGACGCGCGCATCGCGTCCGTTCGACGCGGACCGCGACGGGTTCGTGATCGGTGAAGGTGCCGGTGCGCTGATCCTCGAAGAGTATGAGCACGCCAAGGCACGCGGGGCCAAGATTTATGCCGAAGTAGCCGGCGGCGGCATGAGCGCCGACGCTTACCACCTGACCGCACCGCATCCCGAAGGGCTCGGTGCACGCAAGTCGATGAGCGATGCGATCAACGATGCGGGCCTCAAACCCGAGGATATCGATCTGGTCAATACGCACGGCACTTCGACGCCGGTGGGCGACGTGGCTGAGCTGAACGGCATCAAGGCCACCTTCGGCGACCATGTGTACAAGATGAACATCAACGCTACGAAATCGATGACCGGCCACCTGTTGGGCGCTGCCGGTGCGATCGAGGCTCTGGCTTGCATCCTGGCGCTGACCAAAGGCATCGTTGCCCCGACCATCAACAACGAGAACCTCGATCCCCAGATCGATCCGAAGCTCAACCTGACGCTTAACAAAGCGCAGCAGCGCGATGTGAAATGCGCATTGAGCAATACGTTCGGTTTTGGCGGACACAACTCCACGGTGATCCTCAAAAAAATCTAAGCGCGCTGTGGCGGGTTCGATACTGCTTGCTCTGAAGCTCCGCTGGAGCCGGGACAGGGAGTATTACAAAATCGTGAAACACCTTTTCGGCTTCCTGCCGAACAACATAGAACTCTACAAGCTGGCCTTGATACACAGGTCAGCTTCGTTGTTTTTGGAGGATGGCACGCCGATTAACAACGAACGCCTTGAATTCCTGGGCGATGCAGTGATCGAGGCAATTGTGTCGGACTGCCTTTTCATCGAATTTCCGGAACGGGACGAAGGATTCCTGACCCAGTTGCGTTCCAAGATCGTGAGTCGCAGTACGCTCAACGCGCTGGGCTTGCGGTTAGGCCTCGATCGCCATATCATCGTGCAGGGCGGCGGTAATTTTGCACAGAAACACCTGTATGGCGATGCGCTTGAGGCGATGGTCGGCGCGATGTATCTCGATAAGGGATACGAATTCGTCAATAGGTTGTTTATCAATGAAATCCTCCGTCGGTATATCAACCTCAGCAGCATGACCCGCACTGAGACAGATTTCAAAAGCCGGTTGATCGAGTGGGGGCAAAAGAATAAACGGAGGATAACGTTCAGCACCGTCAACGGCGAGGCATTCACTTCACAGCACCCCACATTCCGTTCGGCAGTGTTGCTGGACGGTGCCGAGATCGGAACGGGTGAGGGCGGTTCGAAAAAGGAAGCCGAGCAGAGGGCTGCGATGCATGCTGCCGAGAGGCTGCGTGAAACCGCACCGGAAGGGGCTTTCGGCCATATTGAAATCGATATCGAAACCATTTGATTCTATCCTTGCCGGTCACGACATAGGTTTGCCGGGTACATGGCATACGTCGGATCTTAGGGGCACCCGTGCGGAGTTTAAGTTTCCCTTCCGGTGTCTCTACGGGAAGGTGCCGTTGCAAATTTGTGGTGAAAATCGGAATCAGGCGTTGCCGTTACGCATAGAAATCCTTATCTTGCCGTAACCGGGCGGCGTATTCGAAGGCCCGTATAAACTACCCAAACCCAACGTTATGCTGACGGACAAGCAGGTGCGCGGGAAACTCGTGAACCAAGGCGTGCGGTCGCTCTCCGACGCCGAATTACTCTCTATATTGTTGCAGAAAGGCGAGGCGGGCGGCTCGGCGCTTGAGTTGGCCGAACGATTATTGGAAGCCTACGATCACAATTTGATGCGCATTGCACTCGACGGTCCGGGCAAACTTCGTTCGGTGGCGCAACTCGGAATCGCCCGGGCTGCGCTGGTCAGTGCAGCACTCGAAATCGGGCGCCGGGGCCGTGCCGCGGAAAACAGCATGCGTGACCAGATTATGAGCGACCGGGATGTGATAGAACTTTTCCAGCCCGAATTGGCGATCTTGCCGCATGAGGAGTTTTGGGTCCTTTACCTGAACGCATCGAACAAAATTCTCGACCGGGTCCGCATCAGTCAGGGCGGCGTAACGGGAACCGTGGTCGATTACAAACTGATCGTCAAACGTGCCGTCGAGCGCCTGGCACAAGGGATCCTGCTCGTGCACAATCACCCTTCGGGCAATCCTTTGCCCAGCGACGCGGACACGCTGATCACCGAAAAACTGGTGCGTGCCGCATCGTTGTTCGAGATCACAGTGGCAGACCATGTCATTATCACGTCCGGCGAGTGTTACAGTTTTCGGAGCCACGGCTTTTTCGACCGGTTGTAAACCAAGGGGGATACGTACTTATTCCGTTTATTCCTGTTTTACCAGATCTTCCAACAGGCCTTCACAGGCATCTTCGAGCAGATCGAGTACCAGTTCGAACCCCTCGTGCCCTTCGTAATAAGGGTCTGGAACGTAGGTGGCGTCGGAACGGCGGCAGAAGGCCACCATCCGGTAGATTTTCGCTGCGGCTTCCGTCGACGGGGCAAGGCGGTGTACACGTTCGTAATTGCTGTCGTCCATCACCACGATCCGGTCGAATGTTTCGAAGTCGTCGGGCGTGATCTTCCGCGAGCGGCTCGTGAGCGCATAGCCGCGTTTGGATGCGGCCTGCCGCATCCGGTGGTCGGCGGGCTCTCCGGCATGGCCGCCATAGGTTCCGGCCGAATCGATTACAAAGTTATCGTGCAGGCCAGCCCGGTCGACGAGCTGCTGCATGACTGCTTCGGCGGCCGGGGAACGGCAGATGTTTCCGAGACAGACGAATAGAATTTTATGCGGTTTCTGTTTCATGGCATATCCGGGTCAAACGATTCCAAAGATACGCTTTTCACAGAAAAACGGCCGTCCGCTCCCGAATTTTCTCGTTTTTATGTATCTTGCAACGTCAAATCCGAAGTATTTTATGGCGTTACTGTTGTGTATCGAGGCGGGCACCGACATCGGTTCCGTCGCATTGGCTAAAAACGACCGTCTGCTTTCCCTGCGTGAGAGTTGCGAAAGCCGTCAGCACGCCCAGAACCTGGCTGTCTATGTCGAGGAAATTTTGCGCGAGAACGACCTCGACGCAAAAGACCTTGATGCCGTAGCGGTCGGAATGGGCCCCGGTTCCTACACCGGTTTGCGGATCTGCGTGTCACTGGCCAAAGGAATTTGCTACGGGGCCGGGATTCCGCTGATCGCGGTGGGAAGCCTCGAAGCCCTGACTCGGGTGGCGTTGGAAGATTATGAGGCGGGGATTCTCAATGTGGACGACATCAGCGATGCCATTCTCCTGCCGATGATCGACGCGCGGCGCATGGAGGTCTACTGCCAGCAGTTCGATGCCCAGGCTCACCCTTTATCCGGGGTCGAAGCGAAGGTTGTCACGGCCGAAAGTTTTCTCGATGAACGCCGTGCGGGGCGGACGATGGTGTTGTTCGGCAGCGGGGCAGGCAAATGCAAAGAGCTTTTTCCCGAGGATAACGTGCGGCTGGTGGAGGTCACTCCGTCGGCCCGGGGGTTGGTTAAACCGGCCTATGAAGCGTTCCGGCACAAGAAATTCGAAGATATTGCCTACTTCGAGCCCTTTTATCTGAAAGATTTTGTCGTTACTCCTTCGTCGAAAAAAATATTTTGATTATATTTGCACCCACAAACCGAAAGGTTGGACATTGACCTATGGTGTAATGGCAACACTACAGATTCTGGATCTGTCGTTCTTGGTTCGAATCCAGGTAGGTCAACAAAAGCCCGCATTGCAAGATGCGGGCTTTTTGTGTATTGAGGCTTTTTATGTTTTGGAGATTGAAGTGGATGCACTTCGCATCCTGATCGGGCTGCCGACAATCATCGGACTATGAATTTTTCCGGTAGCTCAGTACCGCCCACAGGTTCAGGACAACGGCGAAGATGGCCAGCGCTGCGAACTGTACTGTAAGTTGTGAGAAGGGACTCCCTTTGAGGTAGA
The DNA here is from genome assembly GCF_025144995.1 of Alistipes indistinctus YIT 12060. Lineage (NCBI taxonomy): Bacteria > Pseudomonadati > Bacteroidota > Bacteroidia > Bacteroidales > Rikenellaceae > Alistipes > Alistipes indistinctus. The sequence continues at coordinate 1,856,289 of NZ_CP102250.1, forward strand.
CCAGCCGCATCACCTGCATCAGGTATTTCAGGGGGTTGAGGATCGTAATATCCTGCGCCCACTGCGGCATACTGCTGATTGGAGTGAACAGACCGCTGAGCAGAATCAGGATCACCATGAAAAACATCATCACGAAGGTCGCCTGCTGCATCGTGTCGGAATGGTTCGAAATCATGAGGCCGAAGCCCGAGATGGTCAGTACGAAAAGCCCGGCAGCCGCGTAAATAGTGACGATGCTTCCGGCCGGTGCCAGTCCGTAGAAAAGCCGGGCGAGGCCGAAGCAGAGTGTCAGGACGAAGAATCCGATCGACCAGTAGGGGATCAGTTTCGCGAGGATGAAGGTAAATTTGCCTACCGGCGTGACGTTGATCTGTTCGATGGTCCCCGCCTCTTTCTCTGCGACGATATTCAGCGCGGGCATGAAACCGCATAGCATCGTCAGGAGCATCACCATCAGCGCCGGGACCATGAATACTTTGTAGTCCATGTGCGGGTTGAACTTGTTTTGCGGAATTACCTCGACGACGGGAATATCGGTCGCAGTGGCGTATGCGCGGTTCTCTTCCGCGATTTCCGTTGCGAAATCCATGGCTACCGACGATGCGTAAATGCTGCCGAGGCTTCCTTTCATTCCGTTTACGGCGTTGGCCGAAATCATGACGGGCGCCATGCCGTCTCGCGTGATATCGCGTTCGAAATGTTCGGGAATTTCGAGAATCAGGTCGGCCGAACCGCGTTCGATCCGGTGCATTGCTGCCCCGTAACTCTCAGCGGCGGATTCGAGGTGCAGGTAGCGCGAGGCATCCACTTTCCCGGTCAGCCGCGACGAATAGCTGCTGTGATCGTTGTCCACGACCGTCACGTTGATGTTGCGCATCTCCATATTGGCCGCCCAAGGGAAGAGCCCCATCATCATCAGCGGCATCATGATCAGGATGCCCGGTAACATCCCGCCGCGCAGGAGCTGTTTGAACTCTTTTTCCAATAAAAATTTCAGCATGGCTACTCCAATCGGTATTTAAACAATTTGAGGCTTATGGTTACCAAAACCACGGCCATTATGCCCAGAACGATGAACTCTTGCAGTGCGAAGAGCGGCGAAACGCCCTCGATCATGATTTTCCGCACGGCCATGATGTACCATTTGGCCGGGACGAAGTTCGACAAGAGACGCAGAATGCCGGGCATGTTTTCGACCGGAAACATCATGCCTGAAAGGAGCATCACCGGCATCATCAGTCCCATGCCCGAAATAAGCATCGCCGCCATTTGTGTCTTGGCGAGCGTCGAAATCAGCATACCAAGCGACAGTGCGACGAAGATAAACAGCATCGACAGCGCCGTGAGCCAGAAGAGGCTTCCGGCGACCGGGACATGCAGCACGAAGACCGACAGTAACAGGATCGTGATGAGGTTTACGCACGAAAGGGTGAAGTAGGGGACGGTTTTCGCGAGGATGATCCAGATCGGTTTCATCGGCGAGACCAGCAGCACTTCCATTGTACCGCGCTCCTTTTCGCGTACGATTGAAATGGCTGTCATCATCGCGCAGATCAGAATCAGGATCAGTCCCATCACGCCCGGGACGAAGTTGTACGATCCTTCCATTTGCGGGTTATAGAGCAGTTTCACGGTCGGGACGATTACCGGTGAGACGGCTCCGCCGCCTGTTTGTTCCGCAAGCAGTTCCTGCGAGGCGGCCGTGATCACGCTCGTTGCATAGTTCGTCGCGGTGGTAGCCGTATTGGGGTCGGTGCCGTCGGCGATTACCTGCACATCCGCTTTACCGGTATGCAGCAGCGTTTCATTGAACCGTTCCGGGAAAACGATCCCCAGGTCGATCGAATTGCTCTGGAATCCCTTTTCGATATCTTCTGCGGTCGTTGCGTTGCCGACGACGGTGAAGTAGCGGTTGGCGCCGAAGTGCGAAACGATACGTTGCGTGGCGACGTCTTTCGAAGGGTCGAGGATGGTTACGCGCACGTTTTTCACCTCGGTCGAGATCGCGAAGCCGAACAGGATGATTTCGACGATGGGGATACCCAGTACGATCAGCATCGTCCGCCGGTCGCGCAGGATGTGGTAAAATTCTTTTTTTACGAATGCAAAAAACTGTTTCATGCCTGTTGGTTGTGTTGCGGGCCGTCCCGCAGGTTGTCCGGCTTCCGGCAGCCTGCCTGTCGTGTCGGTCCGGAGTGTTTTATTCCCCGCGTTTGGCGGTGCGGGCGAGGTAATGGAACACGCCTTCCATATCTTCCGTATGGAACTGTTTTTTCAGTTCGGCGGGCGTGTCCAGCGCCTCGATGCGGCCGTCCACCATGATCGAGACTCGGTTGCAGTATTCCGCTTCGTCCATATAGTGTGTGGTGACGAAGACCGTGATCCCGCGGTCGGCAGCGTCGTAGATCAGTTCCCAAAACTGCCGTCGTGTGGAGGGGTCGACTCCTCCGGTCGGCTCGTCGAGGAAAACGATCTTCGGCTCGTGGAAAATCGCCACCGAAAAGGCCAATTTCTGTTTCCATCCCAACGGCAGGGAGCGTACCAGTGCGTCACGTTCCTGTTCGAAGCCGAGCGTATGGAGCAGCGAGTCGGTTTTGGCGGCGATTTCGTCCGTTTTCATGCCGTAAATACCGCCGAACAGACGGATATTCTCCCACACCTTCAGGTCTTCGTAAAGCGAGAATTTCTGGCTCATATAGCCGATGTTGCGCTTGACCTGTTCGCTTTCGCGCGCGATGTCGTAGCCGGCCACGAGCCCTTTGCCCGAGGTAGGTTTGCTCAGGCCGCAAAGCATCCGCATCGCGGTGGTCTTGCCGGCTCCGTTAGCGCCGAGAAATCCGAAGATTTCACCCGGGGCCACGCTGAAGCTGATGCCGTCGACTGCCGTAAAACTGCCGAAACGTTTGGTCAGTTTCTCAGTCCGGATGACGGCTTCGTGGCCGGATGCGAATTGCGAGCACGGCCGGAAATTGTCTTTTGTCGTGTCCATATTGCGTTGTATCTGTTCGCGGGTTGCGGATCGTGTTTTCCAGGAGGATCGTGTGTCCCTGAAATGTAGCGGGTGTCCCTTGCCCGGGAAGGTATATCTGGTTTTCCTGGGAATATGCCTTACCGGTGTTCGCGCGCGAGTTTCATGTAACAATCCTCGATTCCGGCCCGGATCGTCTCGATTTCGACATCGTGGTGGCCCAGTCCGGAAAGATAATCGCGCAGTTCCTGTTCGGTCGGTTTCCCATCGGTGGTGACATGGTGGCGGGCGCCGAAGGTAAAGGCTGAAGTGACGTGCGGGTTTGCGCGCAGGTCGCGTAAAAGTTTCGACATATTGTCGCTGCCGACGGCCCAAAGCGGTTCGCCGAAGTTGTCGGCAATGTGCTGCGGCGTATCGATGCCGATGAACCGACCGTCGAGGATTAGTGCGATCCGGTCGCAAAGCGACGCTTCGTCCATGTAAGGCGTCGAGACGAGGATCGTGATTCCCTGCTGTTTAAGTTGCCGTAGCATCTCCCACAACTCCTTGCGCGAGACGGGATCGACCCCTGTGGTCGGCTCGTCGAGGAACAGCACCGAAGGTTTGTGGATCAGTGCGCAGCTCAAGGCCAGTTTCTGTTTCATCCCGCCGGAAAGGGCTCCGGCCTTGCGGTCTTTGAACGGCTCGATCTGGCTGTATATGTCCTTGATGAGGTGGTAGTTTTCCCGGATCGTCGTGCCGAACACCGTGGCAAAAAAAGTGAGGTTCTCTTCGACTGTCATGTCCTGGTAGAGGGAGAAGCGTCCCGGCATATAGCCCACGCAGTTGCGGATCGCTTTGTAGTCGCGCACGATGTCGAGTCCGTCCACGCTGGCCGTACCGCTGTCGGGCAGGATCAGCGTTGTGAGGATCCGGAAGAGCGACGTTTTGCCTGCTCCGTCAGGGCCGATGATCCCGAAGATCTCACCGTGCCCGGCCTCGAAGCTGACGCCGTGCAGCGCCTGCACGGCGCCTTTCCGGTAGCTTTTGACAATGTCGTGTACTTCGACTGCAGCCATTATTTCCCGAATTTTACATCTGCGTACATGCCGATCTTGAGCAGGCCGTCGTTCGGGACGGCGATTTTCACAGCATAGACCAGGTTGGCGCGTTCGTCGCGCGTCTGGATTGTTTTGGGCGTGAATTCGGCCTTGTCGGCGATCCAGATTACCCGTCCTTCGTATTGGCGGCTCTCCTTGTCCCCCGCATCCGCGAACACGCGTGCCGGGTCGCCCAGCTTCAGTTCGGTGAGTTGGCCCGAACTGATGTAGGCCCGCAGCTTCATGCTGTCCGTATCGGCGATCTTGAACAGCGGTTTGCCCTGTGCAGTCACTTCGCCCCGTTCGGCGTATTTCGTCAGTACGGTCCCCGATATCGGGCTTTTGATCCGGCATTTGCCGAGCTGGTCTTCGACTTGCGCAATCTGTATTTCAAGCCCCGAGCTCTCCTCGCTCACGCCCCGGTTGTTGTTCTCGAGCGTCGAACGCTGCGCGGCAAGCTGCTTTTCGAGTACTGCGAGTTGCGAGTTGATGTCGTCGAGCTGCTTGGTGTTCGCCGCATTCGACCGGATCAGGTTCTGCACGCGGCGCTGTTCGAGTTTCTGCTTGTCGATCTGTTCGAGGGTTGCGGCGATCTGCTTGGCAATGTCCTGACGGCGGCTCTGCGTCGCACCGATGCTCTTTTCGAGCTGCAGTTTCTTGAGGTAAAGCTGAATGCTGTCGATCGATCCTACTACCTCGCCTGCGGTGAGGCGCTGGCCCTCTTCGACGTCGAACCGTTCGATCCGGCCGTTGCCCTCGGCCGAAACGATCACTTCGGTCGCTTCGAACGTCCCCGATGCGTCGTAATCCCCGTTGCGGTTCGAACAGGCTGCCGCCAGCAGTGCCAGCGCAATGAGTGCGGTTGTTTTCATCTTTTTATCGGTATTTTATTATTATTCCGGTCGCTTATTGCCGGTTGCCGCTGTTGGCGGCCGGCGTGTTGTTTGATTTGTCGCGGGGTTTCAGTTGTTGGTCAGGTTTTTCAGGTTGTAAAGGCTCATCAGCAACTGCATGCGGTGCAAAGCTTGGTTCTGGCGTGCCGTTTCGGCTGCCGTCACGTCGTCCATGTAATCCGTGACGCTCATCGTCCCTTCCGCCACTTTCGCCTCCGAAGCGCGCTTGATGTTGTCGCGCAGGGTGATGATTTCGCCGTCGTCGGCCAGCGTGCGGCGGTATTTTTCGATCTCGCCGTTCCCGGAGCTGATCTGCTGGCGCGTGTTGAACAGGAAGGTTTCACGCTGTACGGCGATGTTGTCCCGGTTTACGTCGATTTGGCGCAGGTCGTTCCGTTTGGTATAGAAATTCCCGAAATTCCACGACAGCCGGATACCCCCGATCGCGTAGGCTTTGAAGCCGCTTTGCAGCATATTGAGCCCCGGATTGCCGTAAGCACCCTGGATAAATGCGCTCAGGCGGGGCATATTTTTCGCGGTGACGGCTTTGGCCTGTGCGTCGAGCAGGCTGTTCTGCGCGTTGAACAAATGCAGTTCGGGGCGCCGGATTTCTGGAAGCGGCTGTTTGTCCGCTGCTATCGGTTGAATCAGCTCGGTGTGGGCCAGATCCGTTCCGGTGAAAGCCCCTAACATTTGCCGATAGGCCTTGCAGGTCGCTTCCAGTTCGGCGCGTCGCTGGCGGTTCGAGAGTTGTTCGACTTTTACGGCATCGAGATCGGCTGCATTCGCTACGCCGTTGGCGATAAAACTTTGGACCTTCTGGTAATTGCGGGTTAGCTCCTCGTCATAGAGCGTGTTCAGTTTCAACTGTTCTTCCAGTAACAATGTGCCGAAGAACAGCGAGTTGATCCGTTCACGGATCGCATACATATCGACTTGCTGCTGCTGGCGGTCTACTTCCGTCGAAGCGTTGATGTTGCGCTTTTGCGAACGGATCGTGCCGCCGTCCCAGATCACCTGATCCAGTTCGACGAGCGCCTGGTACTGGTCTTTGTTCAGCGTTGGGATATCGACGCCGGGAATCGACACCGGAATCTTGGTTACGTCGGTCTGGTAAGTCGCTTTGGCCGAGAGGGAAAACTGCGGCAGGTATCCCTTGTTCGCATTGCTCAGGCTGTACTGTTCGGATTGCTGGATCAGCCCGTATCGGCTTACCAGCGGATAATTCGTCCCGGCCTTTGCATAGCACTCTTCGAGCGTAAGGCTGGAAGGCGTTTCGACCGGATGGGCCGCGATTGCGGTGGGGGCTGTCGTCATGGCCGGATTCTCCACGACAGATGCCTTTTCCCCGGGCGAGGATACGATGCCGGGCGTGACTGCTGTCGAAGAAAGCGGCCCCAGCGTAATCAGCGAGAGTAGCAGTACGGCATTTCGGATGATTTGCATGCTTTTCATGGCATTTGGTTTCAGCGGTGTCATATTTCAGGTGCGAAAGGTCGGTTTTTTTGTACACACTAAGGTCTGAGGCTGTTGATTATTAGTTTTACGTTCTCTTCCTTGCGCCGGGCGATCAGTTTTTGTACCTCTTCGGGAGGCAGTGGCATCACCTCTTCGAGAATGGGGCGCAGCAGTTGCGGCAGCACGTTCAGCGACAGTACTGTAAGAATCAAGTCTAGGACGGTGATCGGCCGTACTTCGCCTTGGGCGATCGCTTCCTCCAGTTCTTCGTTTACTTTACGGATGATGCTTGCCGGATATTCGCCGATGCTTTTGTGCAGGGCTTTGATTCGCTGCGGATTCGTAGTGATTTCGTTGATGATCAGGAACGGAATCTTCGGGTTTTGGGCAATGATATCGAAATGCGCTTCAATCTTTCGTGTGAGTTTTTCGAGGAAAGTTCCCGGTTTTTCGTCGATGCTGAAGAAAGCACCGGCGAAAATTTTGATCTTTTCCTCGAAAATACGGATGAACAATTGCTCTTTGGTGCGGAAGTAATAGTGCACGAGAGCCTGGTTACAGCCGGCTTCACGTGCGATTTCGGTGGTCGAGGTGAGTGCGAATCCTTTGTCGAGAAAGAGCCTTTCGGCCGTTTCGAGGATGATGCTTTCCATCGATTGTTCCCGTGTCTGTTCCATATTTGTCCCCCATTTTTGGATTAATAGGTATGTTTAATAAGTCTATTAATACACCGCAAATGTAACGAATATTTTTAAACTGCAAAATATTTGCAGGGAAATATGGAAAAATTAAAAAATCCCGGACCTCATATCGAGGGTCCGGGATTTTGCATCATTCTTTATCTGTTCGTATCCGCACATAACGGTCAGAACAACCGTACCGGGCCGCCGAGTCCGAGCGGCAGGTAAGGTTGCCGTTGGGTCCATTGTTGTGCCGTAGCATTGTCCTTCAACGATTTGCAGTAGTTGCCGAGTACAGTCGTGACACGTACGGTAACGGTGTTTTTACCCGGAAGCAGTTTGCCGCCGATGTCGAATATCCGTTCGCCGTACCATTTGATGCCGGCCGACTGTCCATTTATAAGCAGTTCCGTAACGCCGTTGTACGTATTTCCGGCATCGAGTCGTGTCATTTGTTGCGGATCGTCGATGTTTACCGCGATCGTGTAATCGATCACTCCGGCGAAGTGGCGTAGTTCGGGCATCGGCAGCGTATTGAAATCGACCAGGCTGTCGAGCGTGAGCGTACTCTTCTCCCCGGTTACGGCATGCGTCATCGTGACATTCCAGAGTCCGTCGAGCGTCTTTACCGGTGTACCGCTGCACGGGCCCGGGGCCGAAACATCTATGGTTTCCGCATTCGGATCATCGATCCGTACCTCTTCGAACACCAGCAGTTTGGATTCCTCGGGACCGAAGCGCATCGTCAGCTCCTTGCCGTTCCATCCGGCGATCCGGCTGCGGGTTCCAGTCTCCGGATCCCAGAGCCAGGCGGTTTTGTTTTGCAGTTCCGGGAGCGCAAAATCCAGTCGCAGCGTCCGTTCGTTCCGGGCATCGTAATTGACCAGGAAAAAGATATCCCGGTTGCCGTGTTTGTAATAGTTCTGGCTGAACAGTTGCGACGGGCGGTCGATTCCAACATAGGGGGTGATTCGTTGCTGCCGTTGCAGGTTCCGGTACCAGTCGAGCACGGATGCCGTGCTGTCGGGGGCCGCGACGGTGGTGAACCGTTGCGGATAACGCGCCTTGATCCGGGCGACGGTGGCCTGTACGCGGCGGTCGTTCGCTGCCGCATTTTGCAGGCCGACGCTTTGGTGCGGTTCCGTTCCGATACAGATCGCCTTGCCGCCGGCAGCGACAAACTTTTCCAGCGCTTCGGCCGCTTCGGGCCGGATACTCTCAACATCCATCAACAGGATCGTCTTGTAGGCGCGCGGGCCGTAGCGCAGTTCGCCGTTACGCGACCGGCCTTCGGTAAGGATTTTTTCGCTGATGTAGTCGCAGCCGTGTCCGTTCTGGTGCACCGCTTCCCACATCGTATTGGCGTACGTGGGGTAGGTGAGCTGCGGGAACGGATCGCGTTGCGAACCGAATTTCGACCACATATCTTCGACCGGCGGCAGGATCGCCACGTCGGCCTGCTGTTCGCTGTTCTGCAGCACGACCGAGAGGCGCGCCTTGTAGTCCATCCAGTGGCGTAGGTACGGCCACCACGGGTTGCGCTCGCTGAAATAGGTGCCGTAGCGCAGCCAGCCGGGGAACGGCGCCTCCTTGGGCGAGTAATTGAAGCCGTGGAAGATCGAGTGATTTACACCCGACAGGTTGCTCAGATCGCCCGTCAGTTTCAGTTTTTCGAGCGTCGCGTTGAAAACCCATCCGGTATTGGTGATCTCCTCGCAGCTCACGTTCGGATTGCCTGCGAGGTGGGCGGCCGACGATACGAACTTGTTGACCATCGTGTAACCGCGGCCCGCCATCGAATTGTCGGGAAAACTGGTGCCGTGGTGGTGCCCGAACCAGGTTTCGCATTCCGGGATGTCGATGTACATGCTCGATTCGAGCGTGTGCAACCCGCGGCCGTAAGCCTGTACGCGGGAGAGCATGCCGTTGCGGTGGCACCATTTGTTATAGGGGATGGTAAATGCTTCGTGGAACAATTCGCGTTGGGTCAGGTCGAAGTCGTTGCGGACCCGGTTAATCACCTCCTCCTGTACTTCGGGCGAAAATTCAGAGCCGTACTTTTCCTTGACCGGATTGCCCATTTCACCTACCTTGAAAATCAGGTAGGGCAGGTAAGGTTCGAGCGAGTAGCCCCGCCGGCGCTTGAATTCGGCGAGCATGTTTTTGTCCCAGTTGGCCCCTTCGAGTTCGAAGCTGTCGGTGAAGGCGGCCCGCAGGTTGCTGCCGCCCATCCTGCCCAGCTTCGTGTTCATCCGGTCGGACATCCGGTTCAGGAACTGTTCGACGGCTACGCGGTCGAAGTGGTTCAATACGGGGCCTTTGGCGCCCGGAGCACCGAGGATTACACTCATATAGCCGGTCAGTTTGACGAAACAATAAAGCACATGGTCGCCCGGCGGGACGTCGATCGTGATGGAGTGGCGTCCGGTCAGCGAATCGTAACGGATTCCTTCGGTGAAAGCGTCGATCTTTTTGGGCATCAGCCGCAGGTAGAGCAGCTCTTTTTGAGAGTCGCCGTATACCGAATGTATTTTGGGATTGACCCGCCGCAGGATTTCATCCCGGTCGATCGTGAATCTTTCTCCGCCTTTGAGGTCGATCGTCTCGATGGTGAGCATCTGCAACTGCTGGTCGCGCGTGAGGAACTCCGCTCCGTAAGGCCAACCCGACCCGACGATGATATCGGCTACCATACCGCGTTTGTGGCACCCTTCGATCGCGGTTTGCACCATGTCGAGCCACGGATCGCTGAGCCACGGCAATGCCGGGCAGCCGAGCGTATCGCCGCCCGGGAATGCGATGGTGTTGATCTCGACGCCGCCGATGCCCGCCTTATACATCAGGTCGAGTTCGCGTTCGATTTCGGCTTTGGTCTGGCGTCCCCCGTTCCACCACCACCGGACATAAGGCCGGTATTTGGTCTCCGGGTTTTTAAAGATTTCGTACAAGCCGGGCTGTGAAGTGGCTTTTCCTTTTGGGGATGCGGTTGTCCCGGCAGTTTTTGATTTTGTGCTTCCGGCAGTCTTTGCCGTGGCGGTGCCGGCAACGCCGGTGCCTGCAAGCAGTCCGGTACAGCAAAACAGTACAGTGAGGGAGCGTGACAGTCTGTTTTTCATTTCGGTCAGGGTTTTGTTTCGGGTTTCAGTAGGTTTTGGTGTCGCATCAACAATAGAAAGTCGCGGTCGTCGAAAAGGATTTCGTAAGGCAGCGGATTCAGTACCTCGTTCGGTTCCTGCTCGATGCGTTCGGCGGCGTTCCAATCGCCCCGGTATACGGCGTCGCACCAACGGGCTGATTTCTTGTCCGGAGCGCTGTGCAACCATTCGGCCATCAGCCGGTCACCTTTTTCGACCTGTCCCGCTTCACGCAGCATCAGTGCCGACAGCAGGTCTGCGGCCCGGTAGGGTTTATAGCCGGGTGTTTCGATCCGTGCCGCGATCCGGCTGGCAGCCGCCTCACCGTTGCGGTGCATTTGTAGCAGGCAGTACCGTTCGAGGAAATCCTCGACCCGTTCGTCGACCAGGTCGTCGTACGGTTTGCCGACGCCCATGTTCTCGGGCCAGAGGCGCGCCTGGGCAATGGCGTCGAGGGCCTTGCGGAATTGTTTCGCTCCGATCAGCGCGCAGGCGTAATCGAGGTTCGTTTCCCGCCACAGGTTGCGTCCTTCCTGCGCTCCTTCGTTCGGCAGCACGTCCAGGCTGCGCATCAGCGCTATGCTTTGCTGAAAAGCGCCTTGTGCGGCAAGGACTTTCGCCAGTTTCATGCCGGCGGTGTAGTCGCTCTTATCCACGGACAGCCGCCGGGTCAGGTATTTTTGTGCTTCGGCCCATTGGTTGCGGCCCGTATAGTGGTCGGCCAGCAACCATGTGGTGTGCGGATCGTCGGGCGCGATCCGGAAAGCCTCGAGCAGATCCGATTCGGCTCGGGAGGAGTCACTTTGCAGCGAGGCCCGCAGGGCGAAATAGGGATAAAAATCGATTTTCGCAGAATCGCCTTTGGGATGGTTCAGCAATTCGAGCGCCTCGTCGCGGTGACCGTCCTGCATTTTACAAAGCGCGAGGTAGTAGTTACCCTGCCACGACGGGAGCGTGTCGGCCAGCCAAGAGAACAGGTCGTATTCCGATCTGCGGAACGGAAAAACGAGAGAGGGGCGGGTCGCGGCAATCTTCGTCAGCAGCCGTTCGACTTCATCGTTGTGTCCGTTAAAATTCTGGAGGCACATCCAAAGCCACGCTTGCCAGCAGAGGATTTTAGGATGTTCCGGCGCGGCGGCCAGCAGGGTCAGCGCATCCCGCCAGCGGCCGGCCCGGTAGTAGAAGTCGGCGATGTGCAGGTAGCTCTCTGCAGCGAACGAGTTGCGGATTCCGTCGGTGAAAGCCTTTTTGTCCGCCTCGCGTCCGCTCAGCAGGTAGCGTTCCCACGCGGCGAAGTGGTTCAGCGGGTCGATCTGTTGCAGGCGGTCGAGCGAGGTTTGCGGAGCGGTTCCGGACGGGGCGGATGTACGGGATATGGAGGTCGTATCGGTTGTTGACGCATTCGCTACGGAGCGCTCCCTTTCGATCCGGTCCAGCAGCACTTCGAGTTGCAACGCCGTCAGGTTGCGGGGATTGTATTCGAGGGCGCGCCGGGCGTAGTGGCGTGCTTTCGGATAAACCTGCTGTTCGCTGATCCACAGCCGTGCCATTTCGGTGCAGGCTGCCTCGCGGTATTCGGTCGATTGCGAGGCCAGCGCGAAACCTTCCATGGCGTTGGCGGGATCGAACTCTTCAGCGGCCCGCAGGCCCCACAGGTAGTTCGCCGCACCATCGTAAGTGTCGATCGCCAGCGCCCGGGCACACAGTTCGAGGGCTTCGCCCGATTCGTGCCGTTGGAAACAAATGCCTGCAAGGCGCACCAGCGCCGGCTGGTAATTCGGATCTTTGGCAAGCGCTTCGCGGTATTTGTCTGCTGCGGCGGAGAGGAAAAACTGCCGTTCGAACTCACGGCCTTGCAGATAAAGCCCGTAGACCGACCCGTGGTCGAAGTTTTCGGGCAGCCGTTGCGGCCGCATCAGCGGCGTGTCGTGGAGTTCGAAACAGTAGAGGTTGCGTCCGTCGAGGTATAAATCGAGAAAATCCGGAACCTCCTGCACACCGAGTGGCAGCGAAAGGGTATCGGTGGGATCCAGCTCCAGCTGGCTGCGCAAGATCTCTTTGTTTCCGTCCGATGTCACCAGCAGTTCGCCGCTGACGGGAGCGATCGCATAGATTTTCAGCGTTTGCTGGCCGTTTCCCGGTACGATGTTGAATGCCAGTTCATCGGTCGCATAGAGAATACCGTCCGTGCCTCGTACCGGAAACCACCGTTCGCTCCACGCGTTCGTGACATAGGGCGACAGTGCGCCGTGTTTGAACGGCGTGCGGTAACTGGTGCCGATACTCTGGTTCAGCAGGCGTCCCGACTGTACCTCGGAGTACTGTCCGTCGGAATCGGTGAGCAGCTTCTCCCAGATCATGCCGTAGGGGGAGAGTCCCCATATCCATATTTTCTTGCCCGGCTTATCGGCGTATTCCGCCGTGTGGCCGAATCCGAACCCGTCGTCGTGCCAGTAGCCGCCCCAGAAGTCCGTGTATTCGCCCGTGACATGGTATGATTTATAGTGGCCGTGGTTGTTTTCTTCGTAACGGTTTAACCGGTAATCGGGATAACCCGTCGGCCAATGGCGGCTCGTGCCGTCGTGTTCGAGGTAGCGGACGCCCGGAAAGGAGTATTCGAGGTTGCCGGCCGTCTTGATTCCGGCGTTCATCCACTGGTAGGCCGGGCGGTCCCATCCCGATCCATTGAACCACAGCACGTCGGTCTCGAAGAGAGCCTTGTCGGGCGGCAGCGTTATGCGAACGCGCCAGTCGGTGCCCAATGCAAGGTCGGTTCCTCCAACCGTGCAACTGACGCTGCCGTCGGCATTTTCCGCAATTGCGTAATCGACCCGGTCCGAGCACCACGGCGAGTGGCCGATGATGCCGAAATTCATCTCGATTCCGCCCGAAGTCCACGGCCCGCGCATTGCCACGTCGCGAAACTTCACCACATGGTTGAAGTAGATGAATTCGCGTCCGGTCCGCTTGTCTACGGCACCCCATATCTTGCCCCCCACACCGGGCATGATCCACAGTTTGATGTAGTCGTTCTCCATTTCGACCATCTCCCATTTCTGCATGCGGCCTTCGGCCGTGTAACCGTCGTAACGGTGGTACGGGTAAATGCGTCCGAAATCGGGAACCTCCTTGGGGGCGGAGTAGGGGTAGGTGAGCATTTCTCGTTCGACCACCCGGACCGACGAACGGCCGGGTGCCGGAGTCGTCGTATTTCGGCCGGGTGTTTGTCCGTTGCCGGTTGTGCCGTGGCAAAGCGGCGCACAGAGGCAGAGTGAAGCGCCGAACAAAGGTAAAAGAAGAGATCTGGACATGGTGGAGCGGATATATGTAGTGAGCGGATGTTTAACGGTTGCAGCATCAGAGCCGGGCGGTTCGTAAACCCGTAATCCCGGAAAATAGGAAGTCCGTTTTGCCGGATTTTTTATCGTCAAGTTGGCGGGTTCCCTATCATAAAAAAGTCCCGGAGCAGGGAGGCTCCGGGACTGGGTTTAGGTTTTCTATTTCAGGATGACAATATGCCCTTTGGTCGCCGGAATCTCGATCTCCCCGTTCAGGTCGATCTCTCCGGCCGGTTGCAACTCGTCGATCTCCGGCAGGTAGACCTGCGTCGGACGGAACCCGAGTTTCTTCTCATCGATGCGGATGCGGCACTTTTGCGCATTGTCGTTGTCCCAATTGGCCATCGACAGCATGGCCGAATGACCGGGCCGCAGGTAGGTCGTTACCGGGATCAGTTCGTTGTCGCTGCGGACCGGATTGCGGTCGTCCCAGTAGCCGTACATCTTCGCCTGGTCGATCCCGAAAGCGTCGAGCGCGCGCCACATCGGAACCGGGTTGCCGCTCCAGGGCAGGCGCGGCAGCATGCCGAACACCATGCCGCGGAAAACGTTGTGCGCGTCGAGCATCTCGCTCATCAGCCCGAACGGAATCCCGGACATTTCGACAAGCCAGAAATCACGCTTGTTGTAGTCGCGGAACAGTTCGCCGATCCAGAGCCGGTCGACGTAGGGCAGGCGGTCCAACGAGAGGTTGATGGAGTTCGCATAGCCGCCGTAAGGGTTCATGTGGTTCCATGTGTGCTGGTCTACCAGGCGGCGTTTGCCGTCCGCGTCGAAAATACGGCGTGCCCGGCGCATCGTCTCCCCGTCGAACGAACTGTCGTCGATGTAGACACCGTCGATGCCCATGTTTTTGATCATCCAGTTCAGTCCTTCGAGGTAATAGTTGTTCCAGCGCGACTCGGGATCGGTGATGACCGCGACATCGAGCTGACCCTTGTATTTGCCCTGTTCGAAGCCCGCATACCAGGCCGGAATATAGTTCTTGCGCATGTTATGGATGAGCCATGGTCTCGGACCGTTCGGATAGACGATCGTTCGGGTATCGTTACCGGGCCCGTCTTTGATGATCTCGTGGCCAAGGCTGCGGAGCATCCAGAATTCGGGGGTTTTGACCGTCAGCTCACGGCAGGTGTAATAGAGGCGTACTTTCAGGTCGTTCGCATGCGCTTTCGCGATGAAGGCTTTCATATCGGGCACGACCTCGTCTACCATCGGATAGTTGATGTAGGGATAGATGTCCGCTTTGTGGTGTACGTTGATCCATTTCGCTCCGGCTTTCAGCGCCCGGGGAATGAATCCGCCGCTCGTGTCGGCGTTCAGGTGGTAGGGACGGTCGGCGAAATGAGCTTTCAGGTCGATCGGTTTGACCGGCGTTACGAGCAGGTCGAAATCGAAATCGAGCTTTTCGCCCGTTTTGAGCGTTCTCTCTCCGCTGTATGCGTTCACCTGTGTGGCATTTGCCTGTTCGGTGATATTGATTCCTCCTTTATTGTCGTTACCCCACGAATGCGGGTACCGGATGCGTCCGAACTCGTAATAGATATTCACGAGCGGGCGTTTGTAGTTGCTGTCCTTGAAAACGACCTGCATACCCGCGTTGACATTACCCAGCCAGATGCGGTCCTGCTGTTTGATCGTATCCCATTTCCAGTCGATCGTCGAATCGGGGCGTGCGCCGCCTTTCACACCGAGGCCCATGATGTATTTCGATGCGTAGTGCGTATAATCGAATACCGTACGGATATCTTTGACCTGGACATCGCGCAGTGCGGTCACTTTCAACTGGTAGTTGATCGTTCCGTCGAACAGCATTTTTGCAAGGCATTCCGCTTCTACGTCCGAACCTTTGAGCAGAACTTTCCACTCCAGTGTGGCCGGGGTCTGTTTGAGGAACTCGATTTTTGACGGCTTCAGTTTCTCGGTTCCCTTCGAAGTTTCGACCACGAAAGCAACCGGCTTGGCGAGCACTTCGTTCGAGATGCTGCGGTCGAGTTGGTTCGCCTGGTCGTAATTCGTCACGATGCTGGCGGGGAGTCCATCGGCCGAGAGCTTTACGGTACCGCCGAGATAGCTGATTGTCTCTCCGTCGCGTTTAAGCGGAGTATAGGGTGCCGTAGGTGTTTCGGCGAAACCGATCGTCGAGTTGAGCCAGGTCATACGGCTTTTGCGCCAGCTTTCGTCGCGGCCGCCGTTCTCGAGCACCGGTCCTCCTACGTTGAGCGTGATGTCGATCATCGTCGGTTCGGCGCCGTCCACTTCCAGCACCGCCTTGCCGCGGTAGGTTCCCGATGCGGTTTTCGGAATGTCGATCCCGCTCCAGAGTACCTGGATAAGGCCTTTGGGGATGTTGATCGTGTTCGTGAACGGTTTCCCGTGTTGATTGATGCCGCCCATGTTGAAGCATTGCATCGCCGCCGCACTGATCTTATCGCCTGCCGCATTGGTCAGGTCGCCGAAAACTAACCGTATGTTGTCGAGCTTCTTGTAAGGCGCATAGACGCCCAGCTGCCACGGATAGTATTCTCCCGGTTGTGCCGAAGCTACCAGTACGTTGCGTTGTGAAACGGGGCGCTCGGCCCAGATTACCGGTAGCGAATCGTATTGGCGGATCTCCTTGTCACGCAGCTCGGCAAAGCAGAAATAACCTGCGGCGGGCTTCTCCTTGAGCAGTTTTTCCAACTGTACCGGGGTTACCAGCGTCAATTCGGTCGAGTCGATAAATTTTGCGTCCCGGTGCAGCTCGGCCATCGGGTCGACACGCAACTCCTGATCCTGAGGGGGGGGCGCCGATAACCGGGACAGCCATTGCCGGAGCGAGGCAAAGGCCCAGTACGAAAATGAAAAATGGTTTGATCTTCATAAGGTTAATTTCTTATTGATGGGTTCTTACCGGGAAAGTCTTGTTACAGTGTTATCTATTGTTTGGGTTGCACTTTTCCGTCGCAGCACGGCCGTGGCCCGACCTGTGACAGGTCGATCTGGCGGAAGCCCAGCTTCAGTGCCGGCGAACCCGGTTTCAGCCGGAAATCGAACCTGCCGGGATCGACGAACATCGGGTCGGCATAGATCGAGTGGTGGTCCTTGCCTTCGGCGAGCCACTGCTCCCATGTGCGGCCGCTGAAATCGACCGCCGCGCGGGGCTTGTCCGGATTGTAGAAAATATTCCAGTCGCTTACGAATGTAACGCTCGTATCGCGCGGTTGCGTATAGGGATTCACATATATTTTGTACGGTTCGTCCTGCCACTTGTATTCGTCGGCCAGCAACCGGCCCTGGGTCCAGTAGATGATATTTCCCTCGAAATAGACGGTCGTGTGCGGATCCCGCTTCGAGCGCGAAAGTTGCTGGAGCCGTCCCAAGGCAAATATGTTGTTGCGCACGACGAGGTCTTTCGCGTAGTGGATGTTGAACGTGCCGAACTTGGTATGGTAGACGATGTTGTTCTCGATCAGGATCGAAGTCGATCCCTCGTCGGTGTAGATGCCCCAACCTCCGTAACGGTTCGCGTTCACGTCGTGCACGAGGTTGTTGCTGATCACGGTACCGGGTGAGAGGCCCAGCGTGTAGATGCCGCCCATGTCCGAAAGCAGGTTGTTGTACCCGATATCGTGGATGTGGTTCTGCTCGATCCGGTTGCCGCGTGCCGCGCTGCGCAGGTAGCTCCACGACCAACCCACCGAAATGCCCGTGTAATCGCCGTGGTGGATCAGGTTGTGTGCAACCGTGTTGCAGTCGCTGTGCATCACCAGGACGCCGACGGCCGACGGATAGGTCAGGCCGTAGTAGCCGATCGTGTTGTCGCTGATCGTGTTGTTGCCGGTGCGCAGGGCCGGGTTGCCGCCCGGTTCCACGCCGCGCAGCCGGAAACCTCCCGCTGCGATCTGTTCGAGCGTGTTGCAGGTGAACCGGTTGAACGTGCAGCCGTCGAACAGTTCGAAACCGAACGTTCCGAGGTTGCGCAGCGAGCAGCGGTCGAACGAGCAGTTGCGTGCGCCTGAAAGGTTCACACAGGCGCTGACGCTTGCGCTGCCCTGTGCATTGTTGCAGTCTCCCCACGGCAGGTTGAAATTCGAATAGGCGAGTCCGAGTCCTTCGAAATTGAGGTATTCGACGAATTTCCCGTTCAACGGGTCTCCTTTGATCGAGATCAGTTCTTCGGTCGCCGGGGCGATTACTTCGGCGGAAGCCATATCTTCTCCGGAGAGCGGCATGTAGAACAGCCGCCCCGTGGAGCGTTCGAGCACCCATTCTCCGGGCAGGTCGAGCGCTTCGTAGATATTTTCGACCACATAGCGCGCTAGGTCGCCCTCGAAACCGTCGCGGAACACCTTACCCGACGGGTAGCCGAACGAGATGACGTTGCGTTTGCCGTCGATAGCCTTGATCGGCAGGTGGGTATCGGTCCAATAGTGGTAGATGATCGCTTCTCCGTTTTCGGGATGCTTCCATTTCGGATCCAGGTCGCCGGTATTGAATACGAACGAATCGCTCGCGACTTGATAGCTGCGCTGGCTGGTGGTGGTATCGGTCGTCGCTTTGATTTCGAACACTCCCTGGTTCGGGGTACGGGCCCGGCCCCGAAGATTCCCGTTCACGTAAAGCTGGCGGAACCACCATTCTCCCGCTTGCACTTCCGGCAGCGTGGCTACCCAGATGTTGCCTTTGTAACGTTTCCATCCCGTAACCTTTCGGCCGCCGCTCAGCAGGGCTTTCTCACCTTGTGCGGCTTTGTAGGTGATCGGACAGGTTTCGGTACCCGAATCTTCCGGCGTAAATTTCAGCGCTTCGCTGATCGGATAGACTCCTTCGCTCAGGTATACGGTGACCGGTTCGGTCAGCGGTCCGCGCTGTTTGAGTTCGCGGACAGCTTGCTGTGCACGCTGGACGGTCAAAAAAGGCTGTGCAGGCGAGGTCCCGTTCTGGGCATCGCTGCCGGAAGGAGCCACATAGAAACGGATTTCGGCGCGGGCTACCGGACTTGCCAGCATGAGCAGCAAAGCTGCGGTGATCAGGGCAAATTTGGAGTTGGATCGCATGTTCGGGTCAAAATACATTTAATTCGGTATGCCGCGAGCGGCATGCCTGATTGTATTATTTTTATGGAATTACGGCTTGTCCGGTTCGGAAAATTGAACGCAGACAAGCCGTATTTAAAGAATTAAAAGTAGCCGTTCGTTTCGACATCCCCGTATTTGAGCGCCACTTCGACGCGCTGAACGACGAAATAGTTGTCGAGGGTTTTATCGACCATCCGGATCATATTGTCTCCTTTGCGGATCGATCCGGCGGGAAGAATGAACGCATACATCTGTTCGCCGTCGCGCATCCCGCGGTCGCGGTTATACAGCTTCACGTACTCCGGTTTCTGTTCGGTCACTTCGATACCGTTCACTTCGAGCCAGAATTTAGCCGGTCGGTCGGTGCGCAGGAACAGGATCATCTCCTGCGGTACGATTTCCTGGGTGTCGTCGGCAATAAAGAGGGGCAATACGGTCTCGCGGCCGTTGCTTACCGCTGCGGGCAGCGGAGCGATGCCCAGCGCACGGTATGCATCGGTTACACCGTCCGACATGCAGTAGATCTTGTTGCGTCCTTTGAGCGTTTCGAGCGAACCGAGTTCGTTGAGCAGCTCCGGAGTCCGTGCGCGCGTTACCTGGCCGCCCTCTTCCAACAACGGGATGCCGGCTATTTTTCTGTCGCTGATTTCGCCGAAATAGTAATTGAAGAGGTATACGCCGTCCGCGCCTTGTCCGAGGATGTGCGAAGCCATACCGCGGTACATGCCGTCCGAGTAGAATTCACGCGGCAGGTATCCGCCGTCGTCGATCGATGCGTAGAGCGGAATGTCGTCGTATCCGAAATCCTTGCGGAATTTCGCCACCGGAATACCCGTGTCTCCGCGCCAGTGTACGCCGATGGTGATAAAATCGATCAGTCCCTCTTTGGCCCACTGCTTCACGTCGAGACCCTTTCCCAGCGCGCCTTCTACCGTAACGGGGACACGTACCGCCAGCAGGATCTTGTGACCGCGAACTTCGGAGAGCGAGTCGATCGTCCGTTTCACTTCACGCACCATGTCGGTGATCAGCGGGGCTTTCTCTTTGCCTTCGCCGCTTTTGAACAGCACGATAAAGCGCATGAAATCGAGCTCGTAACCGTCGATCATGTCGTATTTTTCGAGTTGCTCCTTAATCAGGTTCAGCTTGTGCTGCCGTACTTCCGGATAACTGAAATCGAGAGCCTGTGCACTGTGCCATCCCTGGGTCGAATCACCGGTCCAGTATTCGGGATGTTCGATCCAGAAATCGGGGAACGTAGCCGGATTGCCCGATGACGAATCGGCAAAGTGCAGGTCATTGACGCGGTAAGTGATAAACGCCTCCATACCGTGCATTTTCGCGCGCTCGAGCGAAGCCTTGATCACGTCGGTTCCCTCGGCCTCGAGATTGCGGACGCTCTGTCCGCCCAGTTGCCACACTTTTTTCGTCGCACTGTCGGCATAAGGCATCGTGCCGTTCTTGTCGTCCCCGAAGTAACGGCCGTATTTGGAAGAGGGGTAGTAGATGAAATCGCTGCCGGAACACATCATAAATGTGGTCACTTGTGTGCGGCCTTTCGATGTTTCGGCGACCATATCCACATAGCGGTCGATGTCGGCTTTGTGGGCCGGATGTCCTCCGAACCAACGGTTCAGCAGCGCGTCGCTGCCGTCGTTGTTGTGGATGAACCGGTGGCGGGAAGGTTGATCTTTTGCTGTTTTGTTGCAACTGGTCACGGTCAGTGCCAACATCCCGCACAGCGGGAACAGCAGACGGCTTGCGAAGTCTCTTTTCATATTCAGATGTTTGGATGCGATTGGAGTTAGTTTGGCAAACAAAGTTAGTAAAACATTTGAAATATCAGCGAAACATGCTGCAAAGGCCGTTTGGGACGGATATAAAAAATCAGGGCAGAACCGCAAGTTTCTGCCCTGAAGGAAAGTTAGATTAATCAGCGAGATCAAGGATTCTGTACAACCAGCGGGTTGTAGTTGATCTCGTTTTCCGGAATCTTACAAACCATCCCGCTGACAGGGAAGGTAAGCGTAGTTGCGTTCGGATGGTAATCCTTGTTGCGGTTGATCGGAATGTTCCAACGCTTGTTGTTGTAGAACTCACGGCCTTCGCCCCACATCTCGATGCGGTACTGCAGTTTGATCATCTCCCACAGGTCGCCGCCGCCGTTGTAGTTGGAAGCATCTTTCGCACCGTCGGTACGGGCGCTGATCAGTTTGTTCAGCGTGGTTGCCGCATCGCCGGTGGCTCCGCTGCGGTACTGGGCCTCGGCGAGCATCAGGTAAGCTTCCGAAGCGCGCATCACATACTGGCCGACCTGGTCTACCGTGCTGCTGCTGAGCGCTTCGCCTGCTTTGCCGGCAATGCCGTAAGTGTTGGCCCATTTGAAGTTCACCCAGGCAGGTACGTTTGCACGCGTTCCGTTGGGCGGATAGGCGTAGCTGCCGTAAGCGGTCGTTGCGAACAGGTTTTTGCGGTAATCGTCGTCGTCCATCTTGTTGTAGAGGGACTGGTCGATGGCGCTGAACAGTCCGCCGCCGCCTTTACCGAACGGGTTCATCCAGATACAGGTCGGTTCGATGTTGCTGCTACCCACGCTCTGAACAGCAGCCTGGGCATAAGGCCAGCCCATGATTACCTCCGGGTTGTTGGTTACATCGAGGAAGTAGTTGCCGGATGCCGGAATGCTGATCGGATTCTGCAGGTTGCCGGTCTTGCTTCCCTGCCAGCCGTAGTTGGCTTTCGGGATGAATTTCGTGTACTGCGCTACGAGTTCGTTGCCGGCGGTAATGGCGGTCGTCCAATCGCCTGCGCACAGCGCTACCCGCAGCAGGTTGAAGTTGCAGACGCCCAGGTCGATATCGGTGATATCGTTGGTATAGCCTACCTCTGCCTCCTTCATCAGCGTTACGGCCTCCTTCGACCATTTCAGGATCGAATCGTAGGTTTCCGCTGCCGAAGCGCGGGCCTTGTACGGTTGCTGGGGATCGAAAGAGGTGTAGAGCATCATACCCAGTTTGTTGTCGTAGTTGGCCTGTCCGTCGAGCATGTAGGCCTGCTGGAAGTTCTCCATCAGGTAGTTGTAGAAATACGCCCGCGTAACCAGACCCATTGCCCGGTACTGTTTCAGCTTTTTGTTGTCGCCTACGGTCGACATGGGGAGGTTGTCCAGCAATTTGTTCGCTGCGGTGATGTTGTCCCAGCACAGGTACCAGTAGGGAGGAACTTTGTCGTCATGTTCGCCGAATACGGTGATGAGGTTGTATTCCGCCATCCCCCAGACACTGCCGCTGAGGTCCGTACCCATCGCAGCGATGTCGTTGGCTTCGAGGTTACGCATGCAGGCGACATCGGCATAGTTGTAGTAACGCGTGTCGGCACTACCCATGTCGCGGATGTCCTTTTCGTGGAACAGGGGCACCATACCGGCGGCGACACTGCTCATGATCGCTTCCGCCTTTTCCGGATCGCTTTTCAGCAGCTCCTGGATCTGGTCGTTCGTAATCCGGTTGGGGGGCGCGATATTCAGTTTTTCATAACACGAAGTGGTCGCGAATCCCACCAACGCAAGCGCTATTAAATACTTTTTCATACTGTTTGAGGTTTTAGAAAGTTACGTTAACACCCAGGGACATGGTACGCATGTAGGGATAGGCATAGGCACCTACTTCGTAACCGCCGACCAGCGACATGCGCGGGTCGATGCCGGCATGCTGGGTCCACATCCACACGTTGTCGGCCGAAGCGTAAACGCGGATGCCGCCGATGCCGATCTTGTCCATCCATTTCTGCGGCAGGTTGTAGCCGAGGGTCAGGTTCTTCACGTTCAGATACGAGGCGCTGAACAGCGACATGTCGGTATACATCCAGCTGCCGATTTCGGCACCGTTGGTGTAAGTGGTTCCGTACATCTGCATCGGGAATTTGGCTCCGGTGTTGTCCGGGGTCCAGGTATTGCCTTTCATTTCAGCGGAAAGTGCGCCGGCTAGTTTCTGGTTGTTATAAAGGTTGAGTGCGTATTCGTTGCTGAAGAACTTACCGCCGCACTGGAATGCGAACGTAGCCGCGAAGTCGAGGTCTTTCCAACGGAACGAGGTGCTGAAGCCGCCGATGAACTTCGGAGTGGCCGAGCCGAACTCCTGGCGGGTAGCCAGCGAGTAGTCGGTCGTATAGACTACATTGCCCTCCTTGATGTCACCGTAAACGTGCGACGCCTTTTGCAGCTTGTCGATGTTGGACGAAGAGACGGTGGAAGCGAACAGCGGAAGACCGGAAGCCTGGTCTACGCCGCCGTATTTGAACAGGTACATGTTGTACAGGTCCTTGCCTTTGCCGCGCAGGTAGACGATGTTTCCAACAGCTCCGCCGCCGCCTTTACTCCAGGCATCGACTCCTGCCGTCCAACCCCCGTTCAAAGCTTCGGTTCCGATTCCTTCGGGGACACCGATGATTTTGTTGGTGTAGTGCGTGCCGTTTACAGAGAACGACCAGAGGATATCCGGGGTCTTGATGATGTCTACGCCCAATTCGATTTCGATACCCTGGTTGCGCATCTTCGCGTTGTTGCGGTCGATCGAAGGCTGGCCGAGACTGATGGCGATCGGTTGAGCCCAGATCATGTCGTCGACGGTGATGTTGTAGTAGTCGATCGTACCGTAGAAGCGATCCCACAGGCGGAAGTCGAGGCCGATGTCGAAGGTCTTTTTCTTCTCCCAGGTCAGGCCGGAGTTTACGTAGTTGCCGAGACCCAACGTGATGTTGGCCGGAACGACGTTGGTCCCGCTGTAAGTATATCCGTTGGCCCCGTAGCTCCAGGTCTGATAGCCCGAGTAGCGGTCCACACCATTCTGGTTACCCATTATACCGTAGTCGGCGCGCAGTTTCAAGTCTGTCAGCCAGGTCGCATCGGCCAGCCAGGATTCGCCCGAAAGACGCCATGCGCCGCCTACGGACCAGAAGGTGCCCCAGCGGGTGTCGTTGTACCGGAATTTCGAAGAACCGTCGGTACGAACCGATGCCGTTACGTAGTATTTGTTATCGTAGTTGTAGTTCGCCCGCATGAAGTAGCCTTCGAGAGCTTCCTCATCGATACCGCCTCCGATGCCGCTGAAAGTGGCGCCGCCGTTCAGTGCGAGGAAGTTCGTGAATGCCTGGAAGTCGGGAATGATCGAACTTTGCGTCTTGTAGTTCAGGCTGTAACCGCGGTTCCAGTTGAACTCGTGCCCGATCATGGCGTCCACGTGGTGCTTGCCGTAATCGTGGGCCCAGTTCAGGGTCTGCTGCGTGTTGATGTTGTTGTATTCGTTGTAGTTCTGGCCCCATGCGCCGCCGGTCGATACGGCACTGCCGGTTACGGGGTTCCAGTAGCGGCTGCGCATCGCAAAGGTCTGGTCGGTCGAAAGGTTGGCCTGGAATGTGAAGTCTTTGAGGAACTTGGCTTCCACATAACCGCGGATGTTGATGTCGTTCGAGATCGTCTCGTCCTTGTCGTGGTTCAGGATGTAATCCAGATTTGCGGTCGAGGTGGGACCGCCGGTCGGACCGACTACCGATCCGTTCTGTTCCGCTGCAGAGGTGTATTGTTTGTTGCCTGCGGCATCCAGGATGTAGGAGCCGTCGGCGTTGCGTTGGAAGAGCGGAATCAGGGCGCTCTGACCGTTCACCCACCGGAATACGTTGGCGACGGCGCTGCCCGGGTTACGGCCGTAGCGCGTTGCCGGGGACTGTACGGCCCGGCGGCTGTAAGCCATGTTGATACCGGCCTTCAGCCATTTGGTGATCTGCGAGTTGATGTTGCTGCGGACGTTGTAGCGGTTGAACTGCGATCCCTGAATGTAAGAGGGGTCTTCCAGGTAACCGGCCGAGATGAAATAGTCGGTCTTGTCGGTGGCGCCGCTGACAGAAACGTTGTACTCCTGGCGGAAACGGTTCTGCAGGAAATGGCCGTCCCAGGGATCCCAGTAAAGCAATTCAGCGTTCGGGTTGAGTTTGCCGGTCATCGGATCGATCAGGTAAGCACCCGTCATCGTCGAACTGGCCGACGAACCGCTGCCGGTAGAGATGTATTTTGCCCCCGGAACGTTGTAGAGCATATAGTTGCCCAAAGAGTTTTGTGCAAACCCTGAGGTTTTGCCCAGAGCCGGTGCGTCGAACAGGTGCTGGCTGGCGAAGAGGGCCGCCTCTTCGTGGCTCATGTTCGGGTTCTTTACGTTGGTCGTGAAGTCCTTGCCGCCGTAAAAACGGGCCGTGTTGTAGATCGACTGCCATGCCCATTCGTACAGACTGGCCGGATCGTCGATCTTTTCATACGTGAACGGTCCCTGCTGGTTGATGCCCCAGCGGCCTTCGAAAGTCACTTTGGCGCGCCCCTGCTGGCCTTTCTTGGTCGTTACCATCACGACGCCGTTGGCGCCGCGCGAACCCCACAGGGCGGTCGAAGCGGCATCTTTCAATACCGTGATCGATTCGATATCTTTCGGGTTCAACGAGGAAAGCGCGTTCGAGTTCGTGTTAGGCACACCGTCGATCACGATCAGTGCGTCCGAGTTGTTCTGGGTCCCGGAACCGATACCGCGGACACGGATACCCATGTCGACACCGGGCTGTCCGTCGATCGAAGCCACCTGCAAACCGGGGATTGCGCCCTCGAGTGCACGCGACAGCGTCGAGTTGGATTGTGAGCTGATCAGTTTCGAGTCGATCGAGCTGACGGCACCGGTCAGGTCTTTTTTCTTGGCGGTACCGAAAGCCTGTACAACGACTTCGTCCAATGCCGTGGCATCGTCCTCGAGGGTGACGTTGATGGTGGAGCTGGTACTCGCGGTAGCCGTCACGGACTTCGTACCCAGGAAAGAGAATTTGATTTTGCTTCCTTGGTTGGCTTTGATGGTGTAGTCACCGTCCAAGCCCGTCGAAGTACCTACGGTGGTACCCACCACTTCCACGCTGGCGCCGATGATCGGTTGCCCGTCACTGCCCTTCACCACGCCGGAGTAAGTCCGCTCCTGCGCCTGAACCAGCGTCATGCTTAACACTGCCATACACAGCGTTAAAAACAATCGTAGAGTTCCTTTCATAATTAATTGTTTAAGGTTAATAAAAAGGTATACGCCGAGAAACTGCATGACGAACAGCCTTGTAAAGACCGTTTTAGCAGTTTTAATCGTTCGTTTGAAGCACGCCTTTTCGGCACGCCTAAACAGCGTATTTAAAGACCTAAAAACAACATTATGAAGTGTCTTAAAAAGTCCAGATAATAATTTATTTAGGTGTAGTGAAAAGCCGGAGGGTAGTGGCAGTAATCGCCACTACCCTCCGGCTGATTTGGCGGAATATGCAGATTCGTTAAATCGGGCGGAGTGATCAAACAAAAACCAGGGCGGAACTTGCGGTTCCGCCCTGGCCAGCTGTGAGACTGATTAATCTAACCTATTAATTATTTGAGAAGTAAAAAAGGTTAGGCAAAATGAAAGTAGAATGAAAGTTGTTAAATTATTTAAGTTTGTTGATGTGTTAAGGTTGGTTGACTTTAAGCAGAATTGCGACAGAACTGGGTTCGACAAATGAATAATGATATGCTCTCCTCTGCTCTTTCTCGTTCCCAATTCTGTCGCAGACCTTAAAACTTACGATTTGTTGACGCGTTGATTGATTTTAAAGGTCAACTTATTAGTTATCCTGTACAATCAGATCATTATAATTCGTCGATTCTTCCGGAATCTGCAAAGCCATATTTGGAACGGTCAGGGTCGTGGCTTTAATCCAGTGTACATTGGATCCGTTACGATCTACTGGCTTATTCCAACGTTTGTTGTTGTAATATTCCAGACCGTTTTCACCCCACATTTCGATGCGGGTCTGAAGTTGAACCATTTCCAATGCAGACAGGCCTTTCATTTCCGTGTAGGAATCGCAGGTTAATGGCGTGGCTCTTTCTTTGGTACGAGCTGCCAATAGGATATTCAACGTAGCTTTTGCATCCCCTGTGCCGCTCTGCGCTTCCGCTTCCGCTTTCATGAGGTAAACCTCCGAAAGACGCATCAGAATAACGTCTGTAAAAAATGAGGTCGCTTTCGCCTGAGACGGATCGGTCCCGCCGCCTGTTCCCACGGTGCAGGCGAACTTCAGGTTCGAGTACGGAAGGATTTTGGTAGAAGTTCCGTTAGCATATTCATAATCTGTATCAGGTAAACCGGTTACCCAGAAATTCTGTTTGCGGTAGTCATTCTCGTTGATCTTGTCATAGAGGCGATCGTCGATACGGGCATAATTGCCGCCCGAACCGCCGCTGCAACATCCGTAAGTATTGAAAAAATAAACCAGGTAAGCTTTGTCTTTGGTCTGGGCAAGAGGCCATCCTAAAATACATTCGGGATTCTGTGCCAGTGACAGAAAACCTGAATTAACGGCATAGTATTGGGCTTTCCCTGTCGCATCCGGAATATTCTGGGCCACATACTGTCCCTGCGACATAAATTGAGCCCCATATACGGCGATGATCTGGTCGCATGCATGAATAGCCGTACTCCACTGGCCTGTAGCCAGCGCTACTTTAGCTTTCAGGAAGTAGGCTACACCGGCATCGAGATCGTCTTTAGCCTCGGTAAAACCGTTCGACCCGTCGGCCGTGAACCCGGCAATCGCTTTGTCCAGATCTTTGTTGATCGAATCGTAGCAGTTTTGCAGAGAAGCACGAGCCTGATAGGGCTGAGCAGGATTGTAGTAAGAATAGTACGGAACGCCGAGTTTGTCTTTGCCTCCAGCCATATATGCTTGCTGATAGTTATCCACCAACCAGTTATAGGCATAAGCCCGGATTAGATAAGCCCAAGCTTGGTACTTCTTCATCGTCGCATTGTTACCTACTGTCTTGTCATCAACGACATTGAGCACTTTGTTGGCATCAGTTACCCAAACCCAACCTTGTTCCCAGTAAGGATAGTTTCTGGTTGAATTGGCAGTTCGGAAATCCGTCAAAGCATACTCGTCGCGGCCAAACCCGCTTGCGGTCGCTTGTTGTCCGAACACGACATCATTACCTTCGAAGCTACGCATGGGCAACATTCCGAAATACGAGCCATAACGATATTCCAAAGCTCCACCCTTGGAATTGTTTTTGAGTATCTCTGTAGGCAGTCCGCCAGCGACTCCGCCCAAAATGACTTCGATCGTTTCATCATCCGCGGTGGCAAGTAACTCCTTTACCTGTTCGTCGGTGATGGCGTTGGGAGGAGCAATATTCAGCTTTTCGTAGCATGAAGAGGTGACTAACCCCACCAATGAAAGTGCTATTAAGTATTTTTTCATAATTGTGTTGTTTTAGAAAGTTACGTTAACACCCAGCGAGCAGGTCTTCATGTAAGGATAAGTTCCTCGACCGACAGCCCAACCTCCGGTGATATCCATACGCGGGTCAATGCCGGACTGACTGGTAATCAGCCACATGTTGTCGAGCGATGCGTAGACGCGGATGCCGCCGATGCCGATCTTGTCCATCCACCGTTGCGGGAAATTATAGCCTACCGTAATGTTCTTGACGCTCAAGTATGAGGCATTGAACAACGACATATCGGTATATTGCCATGAGCTACCCCATGCGATACCGCTGGCAGGCCAGCTGGCACCGTTCGGATTGGCATAAATCTGCATCGGGAATTTGGCGCCCGTATTCGTGTAGGTGGCATTGGCATTGGCACCGGCCGGCGACCAAGTGTTATTCTTCATATCTGCCGAAACGGGTTTACCTATCTTTTGGTTATTATACCAGCCATCATAACCGTAATCGGCACTGAAGAATTTACCTCCGATCTGGAATGCAAATGTTGCGGCAATATCGAAGTTTTTGTAAGTAAAGCTAGTACTGAAGCCGCCGATAAAGTCAGGAGTAGCATCGCCCAGTTCGACCCGGTCGGCAATCGAGTAGTTGGTCGTTCCAACCAAATCACCCTCTTTAGCGGAGCCGAAAGTCCCGGCAGTCGCTTCTGCTGCAGTTACGTAATGCGAATAAAGGGGCAAACCCGTTGTTTGGTCAACACCCATGTATCTTACCTGATAAATGTTGTAGTAGGGTTTGCCTTCCCCGCGCAAATAAATGATACCGGCACCACCGCCCACGCCGGACATGCTCCATGCGTCCGAAGTTGCAGTCCAACAGTTATTCAGTTTCGGATCGCCTACGCCTTCAGGGGTATTGGCCATCGTGCTTTTATAATGTCCGCCATTTACGGAGAACGACCAAAGGATATCCGGAGTCTTGATGATATCCACGCCCAAATCGAACTCAATACCCCATGTTTTCATTTTAGCGGAGTTTGCAGCGATCGTGGTCTGTCCTTTTTCGATAGACATCGGAACATTCCACAGCATGTCATCGGTCATGCTGCGATACCAGTCGATCGTACCGTAGAAACGGTCCCACAGACGGAAATCCAGACCTACATCCCATGTCTTTTTCGTCTCCCAGGTCAGCGATGAGTTGGCCATGGCATTCTGAGTCAGTTTCCAACCCGAAGGCATCGACGCACCTGAATTCAGCCAGCCTGTTGCAGCGTATCCCCATGTCGTATAGCCGGCATAATTTCCAATGCCGCTCTGGTTACCGGTAGTGCCATAATCAGCACGTAATTTCAGGTCGGTCAGCCAGGATGCATCTTTGATCCATTCTTCATTCGAGATACGCCAGGCACCTCCCAATGACCAGAACCATCCCCAACGGTCCGATACGTTTTTGAATTTCGAAGACCCGTCGGTACGGACACTGGCGCTTATAAAATAGCGGCTATCATAGTTGTAATTTGCACGCAGGAAATAACCCTCCAGAGCGATCTGGTCCTCACCGCCACCGTTGCTACCCAGTGAAGCCTGGGCCGCAGCCGAAGTATTCAATGCGATGAAGTTGGCGAATGTATTGAAGTTAGGAATCAAACTCATTGAACTTACATAGTTCAATGAAGAGCTGCGGGTCCAGTTAAATTCATGACCGAGCAAGGCATCTACATGATGTTTCCCGTAATCATGACTCCAGTTCAAAGTCTGGAGAGCGTTGATATTCATGTAATCCCAGTAGTTGCGGGCGAAACCTCCGCCAGATGTGCGGTAACGCCCCGTCTCTTTGTTGAAATAGCGAGATTTCATCATATAAGTCTCGTCAACAGCCAAAGAGGTGCGGAAAGTGAAATCTTTCAAGAATTTGGCCTCCAGATAACCGTTCATGTTAATATCGTTGTAAATGCTCTCGTTGATATTATCATGAGCGATTTTAATCGGGTCGTACTGGTTGGCCATCGGCGGAGCCGTTTGACCCAGCGGAGAATATACCACTCCGGTACGGTCGTTGACCAGCTTATTTCCGGCATCATCGCGCAATACCTCGCCGTTTTCATTGTATCGCCAAATGGGAGCCAGCATATTGTCATCGTTGAACCAGATAAAAATATTCTCGTTCGTATCACCCGGGTTGCGTCCCCAACGGGTACCCGGCGACTGCATTGCGCGGCGGCTGTACGACATGTTGATACCGGCTCTCAACCATTTTGTGACCTGCGTGTTGATATTACTACGAATATTGTAGCGGTTAAATTTTGATCCCATGATGTACGAGGGATCTTCGAGGTAACCGCCTGAAATGTAATAATCCGTTTTATCGGTTGCACCGCTGACCGAGATGTTGTACTCCTGACGGAATTTATTTTGCAGAAAGTAGTCACGCCAATTGTCATAATAAAGCAATTGAGCGTTCGGGTTCAGTTTACCGTCTGTACCTACCAGGAACGTATTATTCATTGTAGAGCTTGCCGCTGTGCCCGTACCCGTGGTAGTCAGATTACCGGCATCGGTCAATCCTGGCACTTTGTACAACAGATAGTTGTCCAAATCGTTCTTACTGCTGAAATCCGTAGTGCTTCCCGTATAGTTGAACAGGTGCTGGCTGGCGAACTTGGCCGCTTCTTCGTGCGACATATTCGGATTCTGCACATTAGTTGTGTACAGGTCGTTGCTAGCATAACGGGCGGAGTTGTAAATTGAGCGCCAAGCCCACTCATAGATACTCTGCGGATCATCAATCAAATCGGGGTATCCCGACTGCCCGCACATGTTAATGCCCCATTTGCCTTCAAATGTGATTTTAGCTTTACCCTGCTGACCTTTTTTAGTGGTTACGACCACGACGCCATTGGCACCACGCGAACCGTATAGAGAGGTCGATGCCGCATCTTTTAAGACTGATATCGATTCCACATCTTTCGGGTTGATCGTCGAAAGGATATTTTTGTTTTGGTCGCTGTAGGGTACACCGTCGACTACAATCAACGGATTCGAGTTATTCTGGTTGGCAGTACCGATACCGCGGATACGGATAGCCATATCCTGCCCCGGCTGACCATCTACAGAAGATACCTGAATACCAGGGATTGAGCCTTCAAGTGCTTTAGACAACGTTGAATTGGCTTGTGAACTGATAAGTTTCGAATCAATGGAACTAATCGAACCGGTTAGATCCTTTTTCTTCGCAGTTCCGTACGCAACAACAACTACATCTTCAAGAGATTGTGCGTCATCTTCCAATGTGACGTTAATAGTCGTGCTGGCTCCCGCGGTAGCCGTCACGGATTTCGTACCCAGGAAAGAGAATTTGATTTTGCTCCCTTGGTTGGCTTTGATGGTGTAGTCACCGTCTAGGCCCGTCGAAGTGCCTACCGTGGTACCCACCACTTCCACGCTGGCGCCGATGATCGGTTGCCCGTCACTGCCCTTCACCACGCCGGAGTAAGTCCGCTCCTGCGCCTGAACCAGCGTCATGCTTAACACTGCCATACACAGCGTTAAAAACAATCGTAGAGTTCCTTTCATAATTAATTGTTTAAGGTTAATAACAAATACGCCGATAAATTCATGATTAACAGCATTGTACATTTGTTATCATCGAATTAATCGTTCGTTTGAAGCACGCCTTTCTTACATGTCTAAACAGCGTATTTAAAGACCTAAAAACAACATTATTATATAGGTTAAAAAGTCCGGATTGTATTGTATTTAGACGCATTAAACAAACCGAAGGTTAGTAACTGGAAAAGCTACTAACCTTCGGCTTGAATCTTCCGGCTTTTGTCGGAGTGTCGTATTGTGGAGACACCCGGATGTATCAAACAAAAACCAGGGCGGAACTTGCGGTTCCGCCCTGGCCAGCTGTGAGACTGATTAATCTAACCTATTAATTATTGAGAAGTAAAAAAGGTTAGGCAAAAATGAATTTTAATAAAGAGTACTACAATGTCCTATACTTGTTGTTTGCGATACTTGTAAGAATTGCAGCAGGATCGTGTCGAGAAAGATTAACCCTAATTTATTTAGTGGCTCCCTACAACCTTCCTTTCATGATCCTGCCACAATTCTGTGAGAGTTTAGGAATTCCGTACACCTGATGGAAAATGAATATTGTAAATAGAACCAGTTCCGCAAAGGTTAACACTTTGTTTAGATTAAGTGTTACTCTCCCTCCTTTCATTACTAGTCCTATTTACAATATTCTTTCATTTTAATTTTGTACAATCAAAGGATTCGTCTGAGTCTCCTGGTCCGGCAGAGGCAGGGTCATACCCGATACAGGATAAGTGAGTCCCGGATTGTGATGATCCAACGATCCGGAGCGATTGACCGGAATATTCCAACGGCGGTTGTTGTACCATTCCAGACCGCGTTCACCCCACATTTCGATACGGGTTTGCAGTTGTACCATCTCCAATGCGGTCATTCCGGCCATAGAGGAGTAATTATCGCACGTCAACAGAGCTCCGGCTTTGGCACGTTTGGCTAACAACAGATTCAATACTTCCTTAGCCGGTCCATCCTGTCCCTGCTGAGCCAATGCCTCTGCTTTCATCAGGTAGGCTTCTGCCACTCGGAACATGGAGTAATCGATAATGCTAGGATCTGATACGGTGGTATTGCCGATTGCCATCCCCACGCCCACATTCGCAGCGAACTTTACATTGAGGTAACTGCTAAGAGTGAGTTGATTTCCTTCTGTAAAACCAGTCGATGAAGGCGCGCCGTATTCCATGCCGTCAAAGTCCTGGAAGTTAGCCCGCCGATAGTCATTCGCATCGATCAGATCGTACAACCGGTTGTCGATACGCATCTGGTAACTGCCCAGCATCACGTTGAACAGCGAGTTCTGAGAACCGTAGGCTTTGTTCGAATTGGTATATCCGAAAATATTTTCAGGATTCGCATTCAGGCACGTAAAACCGCTATTACTTGCGTAATAGACGAAAGGATAACCGGTATCGTCGTTTTTATTCTGTGCGACATACTGATCCTCAGTCATCAGGTTAGGATAGTTCTTGATCAGTTCATCGCAAGCCGAAACGGCTACATCCCATTTATGGGCACACAATGCGGCACGGGCCTGAATGAAGTAGGCAAAACCGAGGTTGATCTTTCCTTCGCCGTTCTGGGTAAAGTTATTTCCCTGATCAACAGCCCCCTCTTTCATGTAAGCGATACCTTTATCCAGCCATTTGAAAATGGAATCGTAGACTTCGGTCTGAGGCGCACGTGCTTTCAGCGGCTGGGCATCGGAATATACGGTGTAAATGGGTACGCCCAACTGCGACGCATTGCTCGGATCGTAGGGATAGGCGAAGTTCTCCATCAGCCAGAGATACCCGTAAGCGCGAGTGATATAACCCCACCCCGCATACGATTTCAGGGCTTTACTCGGACTGTTGTCCACCATCTCTTCGGTCAAAATGTTGAATACCTTATTGGCCGCATGGACCAGCGCGTAACCGCGTTTCCAATAGCCCAGAAGGTCGTCGCCCGCAGGATTGGTCAAGTTAGTGCAGCTGTACAGGTTACCAATATCGCCGCCTGGCGTGGTACGTCCCAGGACGACGTCGTTTCCGCTCACTTCACGGATAGTTCCCTGCGATTGGTAGTTGTATGCATAATACGGTTGATTGAAGGTAACGTATCCGCCCCCTTTGATCTGGGCGGGCAGAGCTTCCGCCAATGCACCCATGATGCTTGTGACGGTCTCGTCGTTACCCGTCCGGAGCAATTCCATCACTTGCTCGTTGGTGATGGAGTTGGGGGGAGCGATGTTCAACTTCTCATAACATGAGGTCGAAACGAGGCCCACCAACGAAAGTGCTATCAAGTATTTTTTCATAATTTATCGATTTTTAGAAAGTTACATTAACACCTAAAGAGCAGGTACGCATATACGGATAAGCCATAGCACCGACATCCATACCACCAACCAACGACATGCGCGGATCGATGCCTTTATGAGTCGTAAGCATCCAGAAGTTATCGAACGAAGCATACACGCGGATACCGCCGATACCGATCTTGTCCATCCATTTCTGCGGGAAGTTGTAACCGAGGGTGAGGTTCTTCACGTTCAGGTACGAAGCGCTGTAAAGGGCCATATCGGTATATGCCCAGCTGCCGATGGTAGAGCCTCCCGTATAACCGTTACTGTTGGGGTTGTTCAAGATGACCATCGGATACCTTGCGCCGGTGTTGGAAGCTGTGAAGGTATTGCCTTTCAGGTCGGCAGACATGTGATAGTAACCGGTCTGATCACTGCGATAGTAGTGGTTCGCATCGGCGACAGACAGGAATTTACCGCCGATCTGGAATGCGAACTGAGCCGAGAAATCGAGGTTTTTCCATTTGAGAGAAGTTCCGAAACCGCCGATGAAATCGGGAGTTGCATCGCCGAATTCCTGGCGGGTAGCCAGCGTATAGTCGGTCGTGTAAACCGTGTTGCCTTCTACGATATCCCCGTATACGTTCCCCGACGTTTTCTTCAGGTTGTCGATATTGTCTTTCGATACGGTCGAAGCAATCAACGGAAGGCCGGAAGCCGGGTCTACGCCGCCGTATTTGTAGATGTACATGTTGTAATACGGTTTGCCGATACCGCGCAAATAGGTAATATTATTGCTGGTACCACCTGTGCCGGCGATGCTCCAAGCATCCGCCGGTGCCGTCCAGCAACCATTCAGTTGGGCAGAACCGGTTCCTTCCGGAACTTCGAGTATCGTAGTATAGTAGGTCGAACCGTTCACGTTGAACGACCACAATGTATTCGGAGTTTTGATGATGTCGACGCCCAACTCCAACTCGAAACCGCGGGTGCGCATTCTGGCACTATTAGCAGCAAGAGTCGTTTGACCCGACATTGCATAAGAGATGGGAGCGTTCCATGCTACGTCATCCGTATTGGTCTGGTACCAGTCCATCGTACCGTAGAAGCGGTCCCACAGACGGAAGTCAAGACCTACGTCGACAGTTTTTTTCTTTTCCCAGGTCAACGGGGTCGTGAAGCCATTTTG
Organism: Alistipes indistinctus YIT 12060; assembly: GCF_025144995.1. Taxonomy (NCBI): domain Bacteria; kingdom Pseudomonadati; phylum Bacteroidota; class Bacteroidia; order Bacteroidales; family Rikenellaceae; genus Alistipes; species Alistipes indistinctus. The sequence goes on from NZ_CP102250.1 coordinate 1,891,242, forward strand.
AGAGAGTTTCCAGCCTGCCGGGCTGTAGCTGCCCGGAGTGGTATAACCGGTTGCAGAGTAACTCCATGTTTGGTAGCCCGAATAGCGGCCGATGCCGTTCTGGTTGCCGATCACACCGTAGTCGGCACGCAGTTTCAGGTCGGTCAGCCAGGTAGCATCCGCGGCCCAAGGTTCGGCAGAGATACGCCAAGCGCCGCCTACGCTCCAGAATACGCCCCAACGGTCGTCGTTGTAACGGAATTTCGAAGAACCGTCGGCACGAACGGAGCCTGTTACATAATACTTGTTGTCGTAGTTGTAGTTCGCACGCAGGAAATAACCCTCCAATGCTTCCTGATCTTCACCTCCACCAATACCGGAGAAAGTTCCTCCCGAGTTGGGGAAAATATAGTTGGCGAACGTATCGAAGCCCTCGATCAAGCTGTAAGCGGCCTTGTAGTTCAGCGAAGAGGTACGCATCCAGTTGAACTCATGGCCGATCAGGGCATCTACGTGGTGTTTGCCGTAATCGTGCGCCCAGTTCAGCGTCTGCTGGCTGTTGATGTTCTGGTAATCGCTGTACGACCGTCCAAAAGCGCCTTTTTCGCGGACACCGGCACCGTGCAGTTTGCTGATGTAGCGGTAACGCATCGCCCAGGTGTTGTCGACGGCCAGGTTGGCCTGGAATGTGAAGTCTTTGAGGAACTTGGCTTCCACATATCCGCGCATGTTCAGGTCGTTGTAGATCGTTTCGTCCTTATCGTTTTCCAACTGGTATTTCAGGTCGTATGCTGAAGTACGGCTAGTTACGGGATAACGGCCCAGGACGGCGCTACCGTCTGGATTCAGCGGTGAAGGCTGCACGCCGGGACCATCGACAACAATTTTATTCCCATTGTCGTCGTACATGAAATTACCTTTGAGATCCCGCGCATAATACGAAGCGAGCGGCATGTACAGGTTGACCCACTGGAACACGTTCTGTACGGTGGTACCCGGGTTACGGCCGTAACGCGTTGCAGGAGACTGCGTGGCACGGCGGCTGTACGCTACGTTGACGCCGGCTTTCAGCCATTTGGTGACTTGCGTGTTGATGTTGGTGCGCAGGTTGTAACGGTTGAAGATCGATCCTTCGACATACGACGGGTCATCCAGCCAACCGGCGGAAATGTAATAATCGGTTTTGTCCGTGGCGCCGCTAACGGTTGCCGTATATTCCTGACGGAACTGATTGTTGTATGCGATGTCTTCCCAGTCGTCGACATTCCATAGTTTCCTGGCATTGGCATTGATCTTGCCGGTGGTCGGATCGATCAGGTAGGCGTCCAGCATCGTAGCCGAAGCGGAAGTACCTGAACCGGTAAATTCGTATTTAGCCCCCGGCACGTCATAGTACATCCAGTTTGTCAAATTGTTTGCACTGTTGAAAGTTGTCGTGCTACCCGTGTAGTTGAACAGGTGCTGGCTGGCGAACAGGGCCGCCTCCTTATGGCTCATGTTCGGATTCTGATAATTGGTCTGGTAGTTTTTCTTGCTTCCGTAACGAACCGAGTTGTAAATGCCCTCCCAGGTCATTTCATAGTAATCGGCCGGATCGCGGAGCAAATCGGGTTTACCGTTGCTGCCGATCATGTTGATGCCCCATTTAGCGTCAAACGTGACTTTGGCTTTGCCCTGCTGGCCTTTCTTGGTCGTTACCATCACGACGCCGTTGGCGCCGCGCGAACCCCACAGGGCGGTCGAAGCGGCATCTTTCAATACCGTGATCGATTCCACATCCCGCGGGTTCATCATGGTCAAGGCATTGGAGTTCGTGTTCGGTACCCCGTCGATTACGATCAGCGCATTGGCGTTGTTCTGGCTGGATGTGCCAATACCACGAACACGGATACCCATGTCGACACCGGGTTGACCGTCGACAGAAGATACCTGCAAGCCCGGGATGGCTCCCTCTAACGCTTTGGATAGCGTCGAGTTCGATTGAGAACTGATCAGTTTCGAGTCGATCGAACTGATTGAACCCGTCAGGTCCTTCTTCTTAACGGTACCGAAAGCCTGTACCACGACTTCGTCCAATGCCGTGGCATCGTCTTCGAGGGTGACGTTAATGGTCGTGCTGGCTCCCGCGGTAACCGTCACGGACTTCGTACCCAGGAAAGAGTACTTGATTTTGCTTCCCTGTTTGGCTTTGATGGTGTAGTCTCCGTCAAGGCCCGTCGAAGTGCCTACCGTGGTACCCACCACTTCCACGCTGGCGCCGATGACCGGTTGCCCGTCACTGCCCTTCACCACGCCGGAGTAAGTCCGCTCCTGCGCCTGAACCAGCGTCATGCTTAATGCTGTGATACACAGCACTAAAAACAATCGTAGAGTTCCTTTCATAATTAATTGTTTAAGGTTAATAACAAATACGCCGATAAATTCATGATTAACAGCATTATAATGCTTTCGACATCGAATTAATCGTTCGATTTATCTGGATAGGGGCTTCGGCTGGTTTTTAGGCAGGATTTCAGGCTGAGAAAATCGGGGGAAAAGTGTGCTGTTTTTGGGTAGGCCAATTCCTTTCGAAAAATTTGTTGTCACTTCGAATGACAAATAGGATTTTTAATGCCAGGAGAAACTTTTCAGATGTCAAAAACAAAAGGGTCGAGACAAAAATGAAAGGAATATTTTAGGGCTAAAGTGTTGTTATAAAAAAAAACTTTTATATTTGTAATTAGAAAACGAACGATTAAAACTGCTAAAACGGTCTTTACAAGGCTGTTTGTCATGCAGTTTTTCGGCGTATTTGTTATTAACCTTAAACAATTAATTATGAAAGGAACTCTACGATTGTTTTTAGTGCTGTGTATCACAGCATTAAGCATGACGCTGGTTCAGGCGCAGGAGCGGACTTACTCCGGCGTGGTGAAAGGCAGTGACGGGCAACCGGTCATCGGCGCCAGCGTGGAAGTGGTGGGTACTACCGTAGGCACTTCGACGGGCTTGGACGGTGACTACACCATCAAAGCCAAACAGGGAAGCAAGATCAAATACTCCTTCCTGGGCACGAAATCCGTAACGGTTACCGCAGGTGGTAGTACCACCATTAACGTTACCCTAGAGGATGATGCGCAGGCACTTGACGATGTGGTTGTGGTTGCTTTCGGTTCTACCAAAAAGAAAGACCTGACGGGTTCGATTAGCACGATCGATTCGAAGCTGATCAGTTCGCAGGCCAATTCAACGCTGTCCAAAGCTCTGGAGGGTGCCATTCCGGGCTTACAGGTATCCTCTGTCGACGGTCAACCCGGTCTGGATATGGGTATCCGTATCCGTGGTATCGGTACTGCCAGCCAGAACAACTCGAATGCATTGGTTGTAATCGACGGGGTACCGAATACGAACTCCAGTGTATTAGCAACACTAAACCCGAAAGATGTCGAATCGATCACGGTTCTGAAAGATGCCGCTTCGACCGCCCTGTGGGGTTCGCGCGGTGCCAACGGTGTTATCATGGTAACCACCAAGCGCGGCCAGCAGGGTAAAGCCAAAGTAACTTTCGAAGGTAAATGGGGTATCAACATGATCAGCAACAACGGTTCTCCCGATCTGATGCGCGATCCGGCTGATTACTACGAAATGGCTTGGCAAGGCATTTATAACTCGGTTCGCTACGGAGCTCAGGATCAGTATACAACTAATCTGAAAAGTCCGAATATGAGCCACGAAGAGGCGGCCCTGTTCGCCAGTCAACACCTGTTCAACTACACGGGAAGTACGACTGATTTTACAGGTCGCAACGGACTATACAATTGGATGTACTATGATGTTCCGGGAGCGACGTATGAAAGTACCGGCTCAGGCGTCAACAGGTCGGCAACGATGACAGGTGCTTATCTAATCGATCCCGCTACGGGAAAAATCAGTGCAGACGCCCGCCGCCTCTACGACCCCGACGATTGGGAGGATATGTTATATAAAAAAGCTTTCCGTCAGGAATACAACGTTTCCGTCAGCGGTGCGACTGACAAGACCGATTACTATATCTCTGCCGGATACCTACAGGATCCGTCGTACATCGAAGGTTCGCATTTTGACCGTTACAACGTACGCAGCAACATCAATACCCAGGTCACCAAATGGTTGAAAGCAGGTATCAATATGGGTTACAGCCGCCGTTCGATCCAATCTCCCGCAACGCGTTACGGCCGCAACTCAGGTGCTGCCGTACAGAATGTGTTCTTGTGGGCGAACGGTTATTCGCCGATGGCATCGATGTATGCACGCGACAAAAACGGGAACTATGTCCTCGATGAAAAAACCGGAGACAAGGTCGTTGTTGACGGTCCTGGCGTACAATATTCTCCACTCGATCCTACAGGAGGAAGCGTCTTAGGACGTTATCCCGTCACTTCGCGTGCTAATGCATATGATGTTCTGTATCAGTTGGAAAATGACAAGGATCAAACGATCTATAACGACCTGAACATGCGAGGTTATGTTGAAGCTAAATTCCTGAAAGATTTTACGTTTAACGCCAATTTGGCTGTCGACGAATCGTTTTCCGTCCGCGATCGCTACAACAATAAACTTCACGGTGCAGGTGTCAGCGAGAGGGGTTCTATGGGACGTATCTATGGCGACTACATGAACATCAACAGCCAGCAAACTCTGAACTGGGCGCACGACTATGGAAAACATCACGTGGATGCCCTGATCGGCCACGAATTCAACTGGATGCGCACATCCAGTATGAATTACAAAGCCTCCTATTCGCTGATCGATGGCTTCAACACCTTTGCCAACTTCATCAATATCAATGGTTCCACCAGCCCGCTTTCCGGTGTCGGTGGCGGTGAAGACAAAGAAGCCCTTGAAGGCTACTTCGCCCGTGCGAACTACGTATACGATAATAAGTATTATGCAACGGCCAGCCTCCGTTTCGACGGTTCTTCAAAGTTCCGGAATGTAAGCGATCAGTGGGGAACTTTCTGGAGCGTCGGAGGTGCATGGCGCATTTCCGCTGAGAATTGGATGCAGGACGCCACATGGCTGACCGACCTGAAAATCCGTGCCGATTACGGTGTAATCGGCAACCAGAACGGTATCGGCCGTTACGCAGGCTACCAAACGTGGACATATGCCGCAACCGGTTATACCACACCTGGCTCTTATACTCCCTCAGGCTGGAAATTGACGCAGGGTGCTTTTGCTAATGAGAATCTGACATGGGAAAAGAAAAAGACCGTCGATGTAGGCCTTGATTTCCGTCTGTGGGACCGTTTCTATGGCACACTCGATTGGTATCAGACGATTACCGACGACGCGATCTGGGATGCGCCTGTCTCTTACGCAATGACCGGACAAAGAACACTGCCGATGAACTCGGCCCGGATGCGCAACCGCGGTTTCGAATTGGAACTGGGTGTGGATATCATCAAAACCCCGGACATTCTTTGGTCGTTCGGCGTAAACGGAGGTACGTACAGCACTACGGTGCTTGAAGTCCCCGAAGGCACCGGCTCGGACGCATACGGTGGAAACTGGACCGCGTCCATCGACAAATGGGATGTTCAAGGAGCATATCTGAACGGATCTCCAGTCATCTATCTTCGTGGAATTGGCAAACCCTATTACAACCTGTACATGTACAAATACGGTGGCGTAGATTCGAATACAGGTCTGCCTTTGTACGCCTCCACCGTATCGAAGGATAATATAAGCGCCCTGCAACAGGCAAAACATGTGTACGGAGAAATTAGGGAAGGCAATACGGTCTATACGACAGACTATACACTCGCAACACGTCAGGAATTCGGCGATGTGACTCCGGATTTCGTCGGCGGCTTCAACACATCGTTCCGCTATAAGAATTTCGATCTCGCGGCGACTTTCGCATTCCAGATCGGTGGTTATTTCTATAGTAACAACTACTCCGACTGGTGGTACAATCCCCAGAACAATGATGGTATCGGCAGCTCGCACTTGTCGAAAGAGTTGAAAGGCAATACCTGGACCCCCGACAATACCGGCGCGAAATTCCCGATGGTATTCGCCTATTCTACGACTGACAAAGTGCACGGCGCAAATATCGGCAGCGATGAGAGCATGAAGACAGACCTCGCTCTGTTCAAAGCTTCGTACCTGAATGTCAAGAATATCACCGTAGGTTACAATTTCCCGCAGAAATGGATGGACAAGATCGGTATCGGCGGCATCCGTGTATACGCTTCGCTGGATAACTTCTGGATGATTTGCAAGAACGGTATCGACCCGCGCATGTCGCTAACCGGCGGTCTCGATGTGGGAGCCATGTCCTATCCGTACATGCGTACCTGCTCGCTGGGTGTTAACGTAACTTTCTAAAATTAACGAATTATGAAAAAATACTTGATAGCACTTTCGCTGGTGGGACTGGTCACCACCTCATGCTACGAAAAGCTAAACATCACTCCTCCCAATGCAATTACGAATGAACAGGTGTTGGAGTTGCTGAAAAACGGCAATGACGAAACCGTAACGACCATTATGGGAGCTCTGGCGGACGGTTTGAATGCCGAGTTCAAGCATACCGGTTCTTTGAACGGTTGGAGCAATGAATATTACACTTATGCCCAGGCGCTCGATGTCAATCGCAGTTTTGCGGGTAACGATATGGTATTGTCCGCTCAACCGCCCACTGGGGATGATCTGGCCATGTATAATTTTACCGGCCTTCGGACTTCCGATAATGTTACTAATGAGCCGTTTTGGATCCGGGGTTATGATTTGGTCCAAGCCGCAAATAAGGTTTTCAACCTATTGACCGACGAACTGGTAGCTGCAAACGGCAATGTCAAACTGAAGGAATATCAAGGCCGTGCTTACCTTACGCGTGCCTATGGCTATCTCTTCCTGATGGAGAACTATGGAACCGATGAATTGGGTGTTCCCATTTATACACGTTACACCCTGGCCCAGGAAGTTCAGGCTCGTGCTTCAGCTGCCGCGACATTCGATTCCATTATCCTTTGGACGAAAAAAGCCGTATCATTGTTCGAAGCGGCCGGGATCGGATACACTCAAAACGTTAACGGCGATCTGAACCTGGGTGTTGCAAATTACGTGCTGGCACGCGCTGCGCTCTGGAAACAGGATTGGGCAACCGCAATCACTGCTTGCGACAAACTGATCGCCAATTACTCCCTGATGAACGAGCAGCAGTATGTAGCCCGCAACGAACCAGGGGAAAGCGGAGAAAAGTATGTCTATTATGCAGAGAGCCGGGGATTCACGAACCTAAAGGCTAATCCGGAATGTATTATGGGTTGGGACAATGCCAATAAAGGCAGGGAGTCCGCCAACTACTGGCTGAATTTCATGGCCAACGGTAAACAAGCCCGTATCGACAACCGACTTTATGAGAAGATTGCTGATCAAGACTATCGCAAAGCGAACTTCCAGAAAGCAGCTTTCGGAAAATTCATTGCACCGAGCACAAATGGTTTTGCAACCGACGGTAGCGAATATGACATCGGATCGTACATCAATCTCAAATTCGCAGCCAATGTAGGTATCGGCGGGAAAATCGGAAATACCACTGTATCGCAACCCGGTATTATCGATTACAGCCTCTTCCGTGTTTCGGAAGCCTATCTAATGAAGGCTGAAGCTCAGGCTCAGAGCGGTCAGGGGGATCCGAAAGCCACGCTGAACATCCTGATCAGTGCCCGCACCAACGGTGCTCTGGACTGCGACAGCTATCCGAGCATGAGCGGTATGAGTGCACTGGATATGGTAAAATTACAAACCCGTATCGAAATGTGGGGTGAGCATTCGTTGGAATTTTACAACAACCGGCGTTGGAAAGTCAATGTAGATCGCAGCGGTTCGACCGTTCACCATACTGCAGGACAAATTCCATATGCACAGTTAGTATTGCAAATCCCACAGCAAGAGATCAATACCAACAATTTGATCGTACAAAATCCGTAATTCTTACAGACTGTGGTAGGATCGTGAAAAGAGAGGTTGGGGAGAGGCAACTGTTGTTGTTAACCTCTCCGGACACGGTCCTGCTACAGAATCTGTATTAACAAGATCAACACCAATTTACACCCTTAACACCTTTTACAACAAATTTTGCCTAACCTTTTTTACTTCTCAAATAATTAATAGGTTAGATTAATCAGTTTCACAGCTGGCCAGGGCGGAACCGCAAGTTCCGCCCTGGTTTTTGTTTGATCACTCCGCCCGATTTAACGAATCTGCATATCCCGCCAAATCAGCCGGAGGGTAGTGGCGATTACGGCCACTACCCTCCGGCTTTTCAATACACCTAAATAAATTATTATCTGGACTTTTTAAGACATTTCATAATGTTGTTTTTAGGTCTTTAAATGCGCTGTTTAGGCATGCCAAAAAGGCGTGCTTCAAACGAACGATTAAAACACACAAGACACTGTATAACAGCTTGTTACATAGTGGTTTAATCGGCGTATACCTTTTTATTAACCTTAAACAATTAATTATGAAAGGAACTCTACGATTGTTTTTAGTGCTGTGTATCACAGCATTAAGCATGACGCTGGTTCAGGCGCAGGAGCGGACTTACTCCGGCGTGGTGAAGGGCAGTGACGGGCAACCGATCATCGGCGCCAGCGTGGAAGTGGTGGGTACCACCGTAGGTACTTCGACGGGCCTTGACGGTGACTACACCATCAAAGCCAACCAAGGGAGCAAGATCAAATACTCCTTCCTGGGCACGAAGTCCGTGACGGTTACCGCAGGTGGCAGCACTACCATTAACGTCACCCTCGAAGACGATGCCACGGCATTGGACGAGGTTGTAGTACAGGCTTTCGGTACGATTAAGAAAAAAGACCTGACGGGCTCCATCAGTACGATCGACTCGAAGCTGATCAGCTCGCAGTCTAACTCGACGCTGTCCAATGCATTGGAGGGAGCCATCCCGGGTATCCAAGTATCTTCTGTCGACGGTCAGCCGGGTTTGGATATGGGTATCCGTGTCCGCGGTATCGGTTCCGCCAGCCAGAGCAATGCGAACGCCTTGATCGTTGTGGACGGTGTGCCTTATGCTAATACTTACGGGTACGGCAAGAACGTCCTCTCAACGATGAACCCGAAAGATGTGGAATCGATCACGGTTCTGAAAGATGCCGCTTCGACCGCCCTGTGGGGTTCGCGTGGTGCCAACGGTGTGATTATGGTAACCACCAAGCGCGGCCAGCAGGGCAAAGCGAAGATCACCTTCGAAGGCAAATGGGGTATCAACATGATCGCAGACAACCAGCCGAACCTGATCCGCGGCGTGGAAGACAACTACGAGATGATGTGGGAAGGTATCTACAACTCGGTACGTTACGGCAGCAAGGAGTTGTACACGACCAACTTCAGCAATCCGAACATGAGCCATGAGGATGCGGCCCTGTTCGCCAGCCAGCACCTGTTCGACTATAACGGCAGTACGACTTTATTCGCCAGGAATACCCTCGGCAACTGGATGTATTACGATGTCCCGGGCGCCAACTACGTGACCACCGGTACGGGCACCAACACCTCGGCCACCATGATGGACGCCTACCTGATCGATCCGGCCACCGGCAGGATCAATGCCAATGCCAGGAAACTGTGGAATGTCGACGACTGGCGCGACCTCGTCTACAAGCGGCAGTTCCGCCAGGAGTACACGGTGACCGCCAGCGGTGCCACGGACAAAACCGACTACTTCCTTTCGGCCGGTTATATGTCGGACCCCTCCTACATCGACAACTCGCACTTCAACCGCTACAGTGTCCGCTCAAACATCAATACACAGGTGACCAAATGGTTGAAAGCCGGACTGAACATGTCTTACAGCCGCCGGTCGACCCAGATGCAGAACGGCCGCTACAGCTCCCGTAACCCGGGCGCCATGGTGCAGAACGTATTTACCTGGACCAATATCTACAATCCGCTGGCATCGATCTACCAGCGCGACGCGCAGGGTAACATGATGTACGATGAGGAAGGAAACAAACAGGTGATCCACTATTACGATCAGCAGTACTCTCCGGTAGGTCCCGTCGTGCCGAAATGGGGCGGTACTTCTAAAACCACCGGTTATGACCTGCAGTACCAGATGGATAACTCCAAAACGGAGTACATTCAGAACGACATCTCGACGATCGGTTACGTGGAGGCCAAATTCCTCAAGGACTTCACCTTCAATGCCCGCATGTCCTACGATCAATCCTACGGCATGCGCTACATCTACCTGCCCAAGAAATGGGGAGAGTCGGCCGGCACCGAACAGGGTATGATGGGACGTAACTATCATCAAACAAACACAATCAACGCGCAGCAGACCCTGAATTGGGGCCACGACTACGGTAAACACCACGTAGACGCCATCATCGGTCATGAATTCGACTGGATGAATTCCCAGAATTTGAACTACAAGAGCTCTTTGTCCCTGATCGACGGCTTCGACACGTTCGCCAACTTCATCTACCTGAACAACGGCGGTACCTTCTCGGGCGTCGGCGGCGGCGAGGATCAGGAGGCCCTGGAAGGTTACTTCGGCCGCGCCAACTACATCTACGACAACAAATACTACCTGACCGCTTCGCTCCGTACCGACGGTTCCTCGAAGTTCAAAGAGATGGACAAACGCTGGGGCGTCTTCTGGAGCGTCGGCGGTGCATGGCGTATCTCGGCCGAAAACTGGATGCAGAGCGCTTCCAGCTGGCTGACCGACCTGAAGATCCGTGCCGACTACGGCGTGATCGGCAACCAGAGCGGTATCGGACGATACGGCGGCTACCAGACCTGGTCTTACGGTGCGACGGGTTACACCACACCGGGTTCTTACGCTCCGAAAGGTTGGAAATTGACCCAGAATGCCGCTCCCAACACGGCCCTGACCTGGGAGAAGAGGAAAACGGTCGATGTCGGACTCGACTTCCGCCTGTGGGACCGCTTCTACGGTACGTTGGACTGGTACCAGACCAACACGACCGACTTGCTGCTGGCTGCTCCGATCTCGTATGCCATGTCGGGACAGAACTCGCTGCTGCAAAACGTCGGTGAACTGCGTACCCGCGGTTTCGAGTTCGACCTGGGCGTAGACATCATCAAAACGCCGGACATCCTCTGGTCGTTTGCAGTAAACGGTGCGCATTACAAAGTCAAGATGATGAAGGCGCCCGAATCGATGATTAACCAGGAGGACGCGCTGCACTCGCAGAAATGGTGGTATGCGACCGCCGATGCGTGGAACGCTACCGGCGGTACCGGTTCGGGTTCTGCGGCCGCTTACCGCCGCTGGATCGGAGGCGATTACTACAATATCATCGCCGCCAAATACATGGGCGTGGACAAAACGACCGGTCTGCCGCTGTTCGGCGCGCTGGTGACCGAGTCGAACCAAAGCAAATTCCCCAACGCCAAAGTGGGTGAGGTCGTCGCTACGACCGACTATTCGGAGGCTTACATGTTCGATCTGGGCGATGCCACTCCCGACCTGATGGGCGGTTTCAGCACCTCGTTCCGCTGGAAAGACCTCGACTTCTCGGCCCAGTTCGCCTTCCAGATCGGAGGCAAGTTCTTTAGCCACCTGTACGGCGACTATGCATACGACGTATCGGGTATGGGTAACCGAAACCTTTCACAGGAATTGCTCGGCAATACCTTCAATGCGGAGAACACCAACGCCAAATTCCCGATGCTGATGAAATATTCGCCTAACGGCAGTAATACCTATTTGGGCGGTAACCGTGTTAGTAGCGGAAACACCTATACAGATCTGGCGGTCTTCAGCGCTTCTTACCTGAGTGTGAAGAACATTACCGTGGGATACAGTTTCCCGCAGAAATGGATGGACAAGATCGGTATCGGCGGCATCCGCGTATACGCTTCGCTGGACAACATGTGGCTGTTCTGCAAAAACGGTATCGATCCGCGCAACTCGATCACCGGCGGTTTCGACATCGGACCGATGGTTTATCCGATGATGCGCTCCTGCTCACTGGGTGTTAACGTAACTTTCTAAATTTTACGAATTATGAAAAAATACTTGATAGCACTTTCCGCGCTGGCCTTCGCGACCACGTCGTGTTATGAGAAACTGAATATCGCTCCGCCCAACGCCATCTCCAACGAACAGGTGCAGGAGTTGCTGAAAACGGCGGACGATGAAACGATCGAAACCATCCTGGGGGCGATCGCCAACACGCTGAAACCCGAGATGTACGGCAGCGGATACAATTTCCGCTACTCCGGTAACCTCGACGGAACCTGGAGCGGACAGTTCATCGCCCGCCTCAGTTGCGGTAACGATATCGTAAAAGGTAACTGGCAAAACCCTGGGGATGACTATTACAACGGTGAAAACATCACTGGAGAAACCAATGCCAACAACCCGAGTTGGTGGCACCGGGCTTTCAGAATGACCACGACCGCCAACAAAGCGGCCACCATGATCAACGAAGAGCTGATTGCGGAAAACCCGAGCAATCTGTTAAAAAAGTACCTGGGAGGGATCTATGTTATCCGTGCATTCGGGTATCTCTATGCCCAGGAGACCTTCGGGACCAACAGCCTGGGTATGCCGATCTATACGAAATACGATATCAGTCAGCCGGCAGTGGCCCGTGCTTCGGCCAAAGAGACCCTCGACTCGGTAATCCGGTGGGCTACCCGCGCGGATGCACTCTTCGAAGCTGCCGGAGTCGGTTTCAAAGCGACGCCGGCCAGTGACCTGACCCGCGGCCTGACCAATTACGTCATCGCCCGTGCCGCGCTGCTGGCTGTCGAGGCCGAAGGGGCGAATGCAAGCACCTATTTCGCAACGGCATCGGCCGCCTGCGACAAGATGTTGGGTGCAGGAGCGTCTCTGATGACCGAAGAGCAATATGTACAAAAGCAGTCCGGCGTTACGACGATCGAAGGGGCCGACTATCCTGTCTGGAAAGCTGCGACCAGCGGTTTCATGAACTTCGAGCTGAACCCTGAAGCGCTTTACGGTTTCGGCTGGCAGTACGGCGGCGGCGGGCAGATCGTTACCTATGCCAATACATGGGGTGGTTCGTACCGTATTGACGACCGGCTTTACAACAAGATCGATCCGAACGACTACCGCAAGGATAACTTCCATCCGCAGATTCCGGCCGACTTCCCGACGATCTCTTATGCAGGTGCCAGCTCGTTTATCGACGGAGGTACCAGTGAAGTTCCGACTTACTGGACTTCGAAATTCACGAACAACGTAGGTCTCGGCGGAGAAGTCGGCAACTCGAATGTAACCGTACGCAACCGTGTTGACTACGCTTTTATCCGTTTGTCCGAGATTTACCTGATGAAGGCTGAAATTCAAGCCCGTACCGGAGATGAAGGAGGGGCGAAAAATACGCTGAACACGTTGCTGAACGCCCGTACCAAAGCCGGAGCTACTCCGCTGACCTGCGACAACTATCAGGGCATGAGTGGACTGAGCGCTCTGCAGATGGTGCAGCTCCAGTCCCGCATCGAACTGTGGGGTGAAGGTGGCCTCGAGTGGTTCAACAACCGCCGCTGGAACATTCCGGTGAACCGTCAGGGTTCTACGGTACACTGGAATCCTGCGATGACCTATCCGGTTTCACAGATGACCATGAAGATTCCTTCGGAGGAGATTTCATCGAACCCGAACTGTCAGCAAAATCCTTGATCCGTTTACAGAACTGTAGCGGGATCGTGAAAGGAGGGGTGTGGGAGAGCCAACAGTTTGTTGTTGACCTCTCCGGACACGGTCCTGCCACAGATCTGTATTAACGAGATCAACTCCAATTTACACCCTTAACACTTTTTACAACAAATTTTGCCTAACCTTTTTTACTTCTCAAATAATTAATAGGTTAGATTAATCAGTTTCACAGCTGGCCAGGGCAGAACCGCAAGTTCCGCCCTGGTTTTGTATTATAACCCTAAGCTATGTCAGCAGGCATATCTAATACAAATTCACTGATTATTAAATTAATGTATACTTTGCTATTCTCGTTTAAAAACGAGGAGATGATAAAATTTTAAATTTCCTACAAACCGGGAACAGATATCGAGTGCAGGTAAAACAACAATACAAAAACCAAGGCGGAACTTGCGGTTCCGCCCTGGCCAGCTGTGAAACTGATTAATCTAACCTATTAATTATTTGAGAAGTAAAAAAGGTTAGGCAAAATTTGTTGTAAAAGGTGTTACTGTTTTAAGTCCTGTAGCAGGATCGTGCAGGAGACGTTAACAACAACTGTTGGCTCTCCCACGCCCTCCTTGCACGATCCCAGCCACAGTCCTTTGATTAATCCAGTACAAGATTAGGATTGGTATTGATTTCCTGCATCGGAATGCTCATGGTCATTTGCGATACGGAGAACTGCATGGCAGGATTCCAATGGTTCGCAGAACCCTGGCGGTTCACCGGAATGTTCCAGCGGTGGTTGTTGAACCACTCGAGGCCACTCTCACCCCACATCTCGATACGGGTCTGCAACTGAACCTTCTGCAATTCCGTCGTCACGTCCGACGGATAAGGATAGGTGGCAGCCGTATACCTTCCGTTCGTACGCTCCTGAATCAGCGGATCCAAAGCGGCATTCGCACTGCCACCCTGTTGTGCCAAAGCTTCGGCTTTCATCAGGATCACCTCCGATACGCGGAACATGCAGTAGTCGATGTTCAAGGAGGTGCTCGACGCGGTTTCGACCGTCTGGCCGATACCGACGTTGGCCGCGAATTTCACGTTCATATACGGTCCCATCTGATACGTCGTACCGTCGTTGATCTTATTCAGGGGAGTGGTATACGATCCCCAAACATCCTTGTGGAAATTATCCTTACGGTAGTCTCCTTCGGCAATCTTGTCATACAACCGGGTGTCGATGCTGGCGATATTCGGAGTTGCCAGGTTGTTCGTCCAGTAGCTTGCCGAGCCGTAAGCTTTGTTGTTGTAAGGATAACCCAGAATTACTTCGGGGTTCTGCTGCAGGCAGGTAAATCCTTTGTGCTCGGCAAAGTAAGCAACGTAATCGGCGCCAGATGGAGCTTCGTTGACACCCACGTACTGCGACTCATTCATCAGCGTCGGGTAAGCGGCCAGAATCTCGTCGCAGGCACTGATCACGGTCGCCCAATCACCGGCGCACAGGGCCGCACGTGCCAGTACGAAATTGGCAACGCCCAGGTCGATATCGGTCGGATCGTCTTTGGTGTAACCCACCTGCGCGTCCTTAAGCAGCTTAACGCCGTCTTTCGCCCAGGTCAGGATCGAATCGTAAGTTTCCTTGGCCGAAGAACGCGCCACCGGAGGATTGTTGATGCTGTACTTGGTATAGATGGACAACCCGAGTTTCGAACTGCCACCGTTGGTGTACGAGTCAACATAACACTCCATCAGGTAGTTGTATGCATACGCCCGCATCACCTGGCCCCAGCCTTTGTACTTGCGGAGCGTAAGCGAAGCATTTTCATTCAACAGCTCGTCGGTCAGGTAATTCATAACCTTGTTCGTGCTGGTAATGAGGCTGTAGCCGCGAGTCCAGTAAGCTGAAGAGACTTCCTCGGAAGCACCGTTCAGGTTGATACCCGCATAGAGGTTACCGTGGTCACCGCTCGGAGCCGTATAATCGGAAGCGCTCGTTACCAAGTCGTTACCGGTTATATTGCGGCAAAGGAGCTGTGCCTGGTAGTTGTAGAAATATTGGTTGTTGAACGTGGTATAACCGCCGCCTTTGAAGAGGGTCGGGATGTTATCGGCCATACCTCCCAATATCGTCACCACAGTCGCTTCGTCCGCTGTTTTCAGCAGTGCCTGTACCTGTTCATCGGTAATGGCGTTGGGGGGAGCGATATTCAGTTTTTCGTAACACGAGGTCGTGGCAAGGCCTACCAACGAAAGTGCTATCAGATATTTTTTCATAATTCTCTCGTTTTTATCACTCTATTTTAGAAAGTTATGTTAACACCCAGCGAGCAGGTGCGCATCTGAGGATAACCCATAGCGCCAACCTCCATACCACCGACCAAAGACTGACGAGGATCGATACCTGACTTGCTGGTAATCAGCCACATATTATCCAACGAGGCGTATACGCGGATACCGCCGATACCGATTTTGTCCATCCATTTCTGCGGGAAGTTATAGCCCACGGTAATGTTTTTCACACTCAGGTAAGAAGCATCGAACAGCGACATGTCGGTGTAAGCCCAGCTGCCGATCGATGCGCCGTAAGTATAGCTGTCACCGTTCGGATTGGCATACATCATCATCGGGTATTTCGCACTGGTATTGGTCGCGGTCCAGGTATTGTTTCTCAAATCTTCCGAAACCAAATAGCCGGGGGTCGTATCATCGTAGTAATACAGCGCATAGCTATTGCTGAAGAATTTACCGCCGATCTGGAATGCGAAAGTAGCCGAGAAGTCGAGGTCTTTCCAACGGAAAGAGGTATTGAAACCGCCGATAAGTTTCGGAGTAGCGTCGCCGATCTCCTGCCGGGTGGCCAGCGAGTGGTTCGTGGTGTATACCATATTGCCCTCTTTCAGTTCCCCCACATAGTGCGATGCGCGCAGTGCCTCGATATTCTCCGAAGTTACCGTCGAAGAGATCAGCGGCAGACCGGTAGCCTGGTCAACGCCGCCGTACAGATACTGGTAGACGTTGTAATAGGGTTTACCCACGCCGCGCAGGTAGAACGCACCGTTACTGATCGTACCGGTACCGGCTGCAGTCCAGCCGTCGGGATTGGCTTCCCACATACCGTTCAGTTTGTCCGAACCGGTGCCTTCGGGCACTTTCGTCAGGATCGTCTTATAGTGCGCCCCGTTTACACCGAACGACCAAAGGATGTCCGGTGTTTTGATGATATCCACACCCAGTTCGAATTCGAAACCGCGCGTGCGCAACTCGGCCGAGTTCGCAGCGATCGAAGACTGACCGGTAGCGGCATAGTTCGTCGGTGCGTTCCAGATCATATCGGTGGTATTGGTCTGATACCAGTCCAAAGTACCGTAGAAACGGTCCCACAGACGGAAATCCAAACCTACGTCGACGGTCTTTTTCTTCTCCCAGGTCAGAGCGGCAGCCGCACTACCCTGCGAGATTTTCCAACCGTCGGGTTTAAAACTGCCCGGGGTGCTGTTACCCGTTGAGCCGTAGCTCCAGGTCAGGTAGCCTGCATAACGGCCGATACCGTTCTGGTTGCCGATCACACCGTAGTCGGCACGAAGTTTCAGGTCGGTCAGCCAGGTAGCATCTGCGAGCCAAGATTCCGAAGAGAGACGCCATGCGCCGCCCACGCTCCAGAACACGCCCCAACGGTCGTCGTTGTAGCGGAATTTCGAAGAACCGTCGGCACGAATGGAAGCCGTTACATAGTACTTGTTATCGAAGTTGTAATTTGCGCGGGCGAAGTAACCCTCGAGGGCCTCTTGGTCCTCGCCGCCGCCACCACCTGAGAAGGGGCTATCGCCACCGTTGAGCCACAGGAAGTTGGCAAACGTGTCAAACCCGTTGATCAGTGAATACGCGCTTTTGAAGTTCAGCGAAGAAGAGCGGTTCCAGTTGAACTCGTGACCGATCAGGGCGTCTACGTGGTGTTTTCCGTAATCGTGTGCCCAAGTCAGCAATTGCTGGCTGTTGATGTTCATGTAGTCGCTGTAGTTACGACCCATCGTACCGCCGTAAGACTTGGAAGCTCCGGTTTCCTTGTTGGCATAGCGTTCGCGCATCGCAAAAGTTTCATCCACGGCGATATTAGCACGGAACGTGAAATCTTTCAGGAATTTGGCTTCTACATAACCGCTCATGTTCAAGTCGTTGTAGATCGTTTGATCCTTATCGTCCTGAAGCTGCTGGATCAGGTTGTAACCGTTGGCCGGATAACGCGCATTGACGTATCCCAGCGGAGAGTACTGTTGCCCGTTGTTTCCGACAAAGATTTTTTCGCCGGTCTTTTCATCGTACATCAACGCACCGTTCTCGTCGCGCTGCCACATCTGGGCCAAGGCGTTCCGGGCATAGAGCCAATAAAAGACGTTCTGTACGGTCGTACCCGGGTTACGTCCCCAACGGGTAGCCATCGATTGCTGGGCACGACGGCTGTAAGCAATATTTACACCGGCTTTCAACCATTTATTAATCTGCGTATTGACATTGGAACGCAAGTTATAGCGGTTGAATTTAGACGAAACGAAATAAGAGGGATCGGACAGGTAGCCGGCTGAAATGAAATAGTCGGTTTTGTCGGTCGCACCGCTGACGGTAACGTTATACTCCTGGCGGAAAGATTTTTGGAAAACGGCGTCTTCCCAGTCGTCATTATACATCAGGGTGGCGTTCGGATTGAGCTTGCCATCGGTTCCTACCAGGAAAATATTCTTCAAAGTAGAGCTGGCATTGGATCCGGAGCCGGTTTTGATCAGGTTCTCTTCTGCGGTCAGGCCCGGAACGTTGTACAGCAACCAGTTGCTCATCGGGTTTTTGCCGTCAAACTTCGTTGTGCTTCCGGTGTAGTTGAACAGGTGCTGGCTGGCGAAGAGGGCTGCCTCTTCGTGAGTCATGTTCGGATTCTGCACATTGGTCGTGTAGTTCTGATTGCTGCCATAGCGAGCCGAATTGTAAATCGCCTGCCAGGCATTCTCATAAATATCAGCAGGGCTGTCCATCAGTTCTGCCTGATTGCTGCCGATCATGTTCATACCCCACTTACCTTCGAAAGTAACCCGGGCTTTGCCCTGCTGGCCGCGCTTGGTCGTTACCATCACGACGCCGTTGGCGCCGCGCGAACCCCACAGGGCTGTCGAAGCGGCATCCTTCAGAACGGTGATCGATTCCACATCCTTCGGGTTCAGGGTTGCCAGTACATTGGAGTTTGTATTGGGCACCCCATCGATTACGATCAACGCATTCGCATTGTTCTGGCTGGCAGTACCGATACCGCGGATACGGATACCCATATCGGTACCAGGCTGGCCGTCGACCGAAGATACCTGCAGACCCGGGATAGAGCCTTCCAGGGCTTTGGACAGCGTCGAGTTAGACTGTGAGCTGATCAGTTTCGAGTCGATCGAGCTGACTGAACCCGTCAGGTCTTTTTTCTTCGCGGTACCGAAAGCCTGAACAACGACTTCCTCCAAGCCCATCGCATCGTCTTCGAGGGTGACGTTAATGGTAGTGCTGCCACCTGCGGTAACCGTCACGGACTTCGTGCCCAGGAAGGAGTATTTGATCTTGCTCCCTTGGTTGGCTTTGATGGTGTAGTCACCGTCAAGGCCCGTCGAAGTACCTACGGTGGTACCCACCACTTCCACGCTGGCGCCGATGATCGGTTGCCCGTCACTGCCCTTCACCACGCCGGAGTAAGTCCGCTCCTGCGCCTGAACCAGCGTCATGCTTAATGCTGTGATACACAGCACTAAAAACAATCGTAGAGTTCCTTTCATAATTAATTGTTTAAGGTTAATAAAAAGGTATACGCCGATTAAACCACTATGTAACAAGCTGTTATACAGTGTCTTGTGTGTTTTAATCGTTCGTTTAAAACGGTCTGTTTTTGGCGTGACTAAAAGTGTTATTATTCGGGCTTAAAATGCTATTTTTAAAAAAGGTTTTTATGGCCGATCCCATCTCTTTCGGAATCTATTTTTGATACTGAAGGATGATGGCTATTTCCGGTTCGGCCGGATGGTTTGGAGGGTGTTTTTTGGAGCGGGTAGGGAGGTGGTTTCAGGAATTGGTGTATCTTTGTCTGCAAAACCTGAAATTGACAGTGATGATGCGATTGTTGACTTTTTTTCTCTGCTGCTGGATCAGCAGTAGCGTTTGGGCGGCCGACCGGGTGGTATGTGTAACCCGTGACCGGGCCGAGGCACCTCAAGGCGCCGTAATTGCCTCTACGTTGCAAAAGGGAATTGTGTTGGCCGGGAAGTACAAGCAGAAAGGCGACGATGTAACGTTGCTTGTGGCTGGAGGTACTTATCGGCTTGACAAAACGCTGGAGATGACAGCCAGGGAGTTGGGGTTGACCGCCGGCAGTTTGGTTGTGCGTCCGTTGGACGGCGCGAAAGTGATTTTTTACGGAGGGGTGGAGATTCCTGTGCAATATATCGAACAGGCTCCCGCTTCGGAAAGCCGCATCCGTCCCGAGATGCGTGGTAAAATCGTCAAAGTGGATCTGCGCAAGGCGGGAATCACTGCGCTCGGCGAGTTGCGGAATTCCGGTTTTTCGCGCCCGGCAGTCCCGGCGTGGACCGAAGTGTTTGTGAACGATCAGGTCCAGAAACTTTCCCGATGGCCCAACGATACGATGGCCCTGATGGGGGAAGTCGTTGAGACCGGCTCGGTGAAATGGATAATAGGGGCGGTACATTCCGGTATTTCGGCGACCGGCCTTCGCAATGGAAGAGCGGGGATCCGAAATGGATTGCGGGTTATTTCGCATGGGGCTATGCCGACGACATGGTGCGTATAGCCCAGATCGATACGACCGATAAGACCATTAAACTCGACGAAGCGGTGATGTACGGCCTGATCTCCGGCGCCGATTACAATCGCTGGTATGTAGTGAACCTGCTCGAAGAGGTGGATGTGCCGGGCGAGTATTACATCGACTATCCGAACATGACTCTTTGGTTGTATCCGTCCGAGAAGATCGAAAAATTGTCGTTGTCGCTGCTGGCCGAACCGATGCTGGCGTTGGAAGGGGTGAAAAATGTCGAGGTGCAGCATATCGACTTCGAGTGCTCGCGGGGCATGGGTGTCTATATGGAGCGTACCGAGAATGTCATATTGCGCGGTTGCCGTTTCCATAATCTCGGTGCGACAGCCGTTTGTATCGGCAAAGGGGTCAAACCTTACGACCAGTATGCCCATACCGGCGAGACGAACATTCCGGTTTCACGGATGATCGGCAACCTGGCCCAATATATTTATAAGAATCCGGTATTCGACCGGGAGGCAGGCCGTAACAATGGCATCGTGGATTGTGTGATCGAAGAGGTCGGTGCAGGCGGCATCAACATGGGCGGCGGTAACCGGATTACACTGGAACCCGGGGGCAATTACGTGCAGAACTGTCGGATTTCACGCTACAACCGCGTTGAAAAATCATACCGTCCGGCAATCCAGTTGACAGGTGCGGGCAATCGGGTGTCGAATTGTGAAATTTTCGATGCGCCGTCGTCGGCTATCCTCATCCAGGGTAATGACCACCTGGTCGAATATTGCGATATCCATAACGTCTGCAACGAGATCGATGACCTCGGGGCGGTGTATTACGGCCGTGACCAAAGTGAGCAGGGCAACAAGTTGATGTTTAACTATGTGCATGACCTGAGTGCCAAACACCGCGTGACCGGGTTCTACCATGACGATGGGGCGTGCGGGATGTATGTCTACGGGAATATCCTTTACAAAGCCGGTTTACAGCCGGTATTATTGGGGGGAGGCTCGGACAACCATTATAAAAATAATATCTTTATTGGTACGCCTTACGGCCTCTATGTCGATAACCGTCTGGAGAACTGGGCGAAAGGGACGATTGATATTATCAAGGAGCGGCTGGAGATGGTTAACTACGAGAGCGGTCCGTTCAAAGAAAAGTATCCGTGGGCAGCGAACTATGTCAGCGAAGGGATTGCCACTCCGAAGCGCAACGTAGCGGAGCGCAACCTTTTCTACGATATTTCGAAACTGCTGATTTGTCCCGGCGAACGGCCCTACGAGCGTGCGTACATGGAGATGTACGACAACTGGATTACCTGGAGCGGCAAGGGTTTCGACGAACCCGGATTCGTGGATGAAAAAAACGGAAACTGGAACCTGAAGCCCGATGCGGCCATCTTCAAATATATTCCCGGTTTCGAGGCGATTCCGGTCGACAAGATCGGATGTACGTTGCCCAAATAGAACGATGGAGTAGCGAGGGGACTTGAAGGGGCGCGCGGACAATTTTCGTGCGCCTCTTTCGGCAGGGGATGCCGTTACCCGGATGCTGCGCTGTTGATGGTGTTGAATTCCTAAACTTTAAATAACTAACTGGAAACGATGAAGAAAAAACTATGGACCTGGGCGGCCGCCGTCCTGATGCTTCCGCTGGTTGTGGACGGTTCCACGAATCATTCTGTGAATTATGCCGGAGAGGCAGCCGGAAATATCGCCGGAAACGGCGTCAGTCGTGCAGCTGGCAAACGTACCGCCGGTCCGGTATCCGTTCAGCCCGATTATCTGGAAATCTGCCGGGGAATCTTACAGCAGAAGCTGGAGCATCCCTACCTGGTCTTTACCAACGAGAGCAAGAAAGAGATTCTCGAACGGGTCAGGACCGATCCGTTCGCTGCCGAAGTGATGGCGTTGCTCAAGCATTACGGGGAGCGTTCTATGCTGACGACCGTCGAGCCGGAGCTGACGATCAACGATCCGGCGGCGCGTTACACCGAGACCAATCCCTACCTCGATTACCAGATGTTCTACCTGAACGGAGCCTACAACCTCGCATTCCTGTACCAGATGACCGGGGAGCAGGCGTATGCCGACCGGGCGTTCTATTTCGTCAACAAGCTTTGCGCGATGGATACCTGGGTACAGAGCGCACACTATTTCGAAATCATCTATCCGAGGGTGTGGCCTTACGGGGTCCCCGACGATCAGGTGTCGTTCTCTTACGATATTTCCGTAGCCGACTGCGCCTATGTCGTGGGCCTGGTTTACGACTGGCTCTACCCGGCGCTCGCCAAACCGCAGCGTGACCGTATCCGCGGTGCCCTGCTCGAAAAGGCGATCACGCGCGTCAGGGGGAACTACGAGTACCAGTGGTGGGCGACGGCCTATAAATGCAACTGGTCGGGGATCTGTCATTCGGGTGTGGGTATGGCGGCCCTGGCGCTGCTGACCGAAGAGCCGCGCCTGATCGATGTACTGGCCCGCAGTTGCGAAGGGGTCGCCGGGATGTTTGCGCATCTGGGTGCCGACAACGGCTGGGGCGAGGGCCGTGGGTATGCCGGGTACGGATTGGGGCAGTCGATCTATTTCATGGATGCGATTAAAAAGGTGTCGGGCGGGAAGATCGACCTGTTCGACACCGAAGGATTGAAGCATCCGGCCGATTTCGCGCTGTTCGGACTGACCGGCAGTTTCAACGACGGCGAGGCGGCCGGCCCGATCGGAACGTCGTACCATTATAATAAACTGGTAGAAGAGTCGCAGGATCCGACCGCGATGTACTACCTCGAGACCTATCTGAACGGAGATCGCCGCGCTAAAAATATGTGGGAACTGATCTGGCCGCGTCCTACCGATATCCCTGCCGTGAAGCCCGGCGAGGCTTCGAAATATTTTCCCAGCATCGACTGGGCTTTTATGCGCCGCGATTTTTCGGACAGCTGTATGCAGGTGGCGGCGAAATGCGCTCTGGCCGACGACCCGCACCATGGACACCTCGATGCCGGGTCCGTCAACCTGACCTGGATGGGAGACACGTTCGTCGGCGAAGTGCCCCAGCGCTACTACGACCAATATTTTTTCAACGAAATGCGCTGGGATTACCTCTATGTCAAGAGCTCGGGGCACAATACGGTAATTGTCGACGGCGAGGAGCAGGTTTCGGGCAAGCATAAGGACCAACCCTGGCAGCCTGGCGTGGGCGGCCGGATCGAGAAGTTCGTCACCGGACCCGCATTCGACTATGTGGTGATGGATGCGACGAAGGCCTATCCGGGTGAGAAACTCAAATCGTGGAAGCGTACCGTGATCCTTGACAAACAGACCGACGCGGTGTTGGTGCTCGACCGGGTGGGATGTGCCAAAGGGGCGAAGATCGAGGTGCTGTTTCATCCGCTGGTCGATGCAACCGTTCACGACGGGGAATCAGTTACGCTGACTGGGAAACATGCGTCCGTCGACATGCAGACGCTTAGCGAAGCCCCTTACTGGACGACGCTCGAGAAGCAGATGAGCTTCCGTATCGTGAAGAACGATCCGGTTCAGTATCATCCCTGTCTGTACACGACGCTAACGGCTCCCTCGGAGATGAATGTGATCGGGACGGTCTTTTATCCGTCGGCCCGGAAAGCTGCGGGGGCCGTCTATACCCTGGAGCGCAGCGGCAAGGTACCGGTGATCGCCTGCACGGCCGGAGGGGTTACTACGCGTTATGCGGTTGCGGAAGACGGCGTGACCCGTTTATAAAAGAAGACTCCGCGCAAAAGTAAAAGCCGACCCGTAAGGGCCGGCTTTTTTGGGAGGAAATATCGGATGAAACGATTATTTCGAAGCCTCTACAGATGCCTTTCTGAAATCCTTCATCAGCTTGCTCAACTCCAGAGCGGCCTTGCGTGCGCGGGTACCTGCGGCTTTGTTATTTTTTTCTACCTGGGCTTTAGCATTTTCAGTAAACAGGGCGATCTGCTCGTTGATCTGTTCGATTAATTTCTGCATGGTATTAAGTATTAAGGATTAATAATTCTGGGCTAAAAGTACGTCGCTTTAGCTGAATCTCCAAATTAATTAGCTTTTTTTTACGCTAAGACACGCATTTTATCTGCTTCTGGAGCTTATTGAGCCGGATAGTATACTTCGTTTTTTGTCATTTCGGGATGCCGGCATAATAGCGGAGTTTTTACGCTAAGTACCGCGTCGGGAGATCCCGCCCCGGGTCGTAGGATGCGGCGGAATGCCCGGTTCAGAGTCCGCCCCCGCTGTGACGGCCGAACAGCTCGTGAGCCGATACGGCCAACGTACAGACGCTGATACGGCAGGAAGGGCATGCGTGTAGGATGGTTTCCGCGCACGAGATCAGCGTAGCGCCCGTCGTCAGCACATCGTCGACCAGCAGGATGTGGCGTCCGTCCAACGCTTCGGGGTGCCTGACGGAAAAGATGTTTTTTACGTTATCCCAACGTTCGTCGCGTACGCGGGTCGAAGCTTGCGAACGGTTGTGGCGGCTGCGTACCACATTTCCCGTGCAGAGCGGTTTGCCCAATCCGCATGCGATTCCCTCGGCGAGGTATTCCGCCTGGTTGTAGCCGCGCCTCAGCCGCCGCATGGAGTGCAACGGTACGGGAACAACCGCATCCACGCTGTCGTACAGGCCGCTTTCATGCAATGCGTCGCCCATGAGCGAACCCAATTTCCGGCTGATTTCCCATTGGCCCCGGTACTTGAACGAGTGGATCATGTCGCGGTAACGGCTGTGGGAGACGAAGAAAAGCCACGAAGAGGCTTCGGCGACGGGAAGCAGGCCGCCGAACTTGCGGTATACGGGATTGTCGTGCACGCCGCAATAGCCCGTCAGCGGCATGTCCCACCGGCAGTGCGGACAAAGCAGGTACGACCCGTCGGGCAGTACGTTGCCGCAGGCGGCACACCGTTCGGGAAAGAACAGCCGGAAAATTTCAGTGAAGTAACCGGGCACGGTAGGATAAGGTTGTTTGGATTGCCGGATATAATAATAAGAATAACGATGCACTCCACCCGTTCTGCGAAGAGAATTTTACTTTCAAAGTTCCATACAGCAGGCCATTTTGCAACGATACACCCCAGGCGGGGGCATCGTTGAGATGAGCAGTATAGGGTACACCAATACAATACCCGTTCTAAGCGGTGTACGTATTGCCTTGATGAATAAAACTCTCTTCGCTGAAACAAAGATAGGAAAAGATTCCCTGATTCTGCCGGATGGCGGGAATTTTGCCGCTACCGTGCGCCCGCATCATGCCGGTTCGTGTGGACGCTTGCAAAACCTGCGGGTACCCCCAACGGATCGTAATACCGAAATATCCGACCGGATGTCCAACCGAAAGGCATTCCCGGCTGAACTGTCTATGTTATAAATGATTACCCGGCAAAAAACGGTAGCCAGGCCCCCAAAACAGGTAGGATGCTTCGGATCCGAACCGGCCCGGGAACGCTATCCCGCGACATTTCTCCGGAGGCTATTTTTTCAACGCCTCGAAGCCCAGCCCGTATACCCCCATCACGCTGCCGAAGGTCATAAATGCGTTGGGATCGACCTCTTTGATGACTTGGAAAAGGATGTTCGATTCGTTTTTGCGGCAGACCACCATTACCAATTTTAAAGGTTTTTTGCTGTACCAGCCCTGTCCGTCGATCAGCGTCACGCCGCGGTGCATCGCGTCGTAGATGCGCGAGGCGATCTCTTCCCATTTCTGCGAGACGATCAGGATTTGCGTGGACTGGCGGTTGCCGGCCATCACCGCATCGATCGTATAACCGAAGGTGGCGACCATCACGAAACCGTAGATTGCGGCCGAAACTTCACCGAGGACGAAAATCGAACAGCCGATGGTGATCATGTCGATCGTCATCAGGATCCGGCCGTAGCTGATCGTCTTGTATTTATTGATGATCATCGCGATAATGTCCATGCCGCCCGAGTTGCCGCCCTGCATGAAACAGATGCTGACTCCTGCGCCGGCCACTGCGCCGCCGAGGATTGCCGAAAGCATCTTATCGTTAGCCAGGCCGAGCAGGTCGCTGGGCAGCACGCCCTGCAGGAAGCCGAGCGAAGCCGAAAGGAACAGGATCGCATAAACCGTTTTGGCTCCGACCCGCAGGCTGATCAGCAGCGAACCGAGCAGTACGAACAGGCCGTTGATTACCAGGAATGTGATACCCAGCGGTACGCCGCCGTTCGGGCCTCCGGTCCCGTAGTAGATCAGCAGTCCCACCCCGTTCACGCCGCCGCCCATCACTTCGGCGGGCATCAGGATGCATATCCAGGCGAAGGCGTACATCAGCAGTCCCACCGAGATGAGGAAATACTCTTTGAAAGTTCTCAGAACGGACTGTCTATCCAGTTGTTTCATAACGTAAAAGCCGATTCGGTTTGCGGGGACAAATATCAGCAAGATTTTTCAAAACGGCAATGGTTTGTAACAGAATTTAACAGCCGGGATTGATAAAAAATGGGCTATCTTTGTCCGATCCGGGCAGGAAACTGTCCCGTGCCGTTTTTTGACGTTGAAGCTCATGCGATATGCCGATGTAATACTTCCGCTGGCCACCCCGCCGATGACGTTCGCGGTGGACGAAGCGATGCGTCCCGGCCTGAGGACGGGCATGCGGGTGATGGTACAGCTCGGTGCGCGGAAGTTTTACGCCGGAATCGTCAGCCGGTTGCATGACGAACCGCCGGCGTACAAAACTATTAAACCCATCGTCCGGATCGTCGATGAGCGCGAAGCGGCCACGCCCGAACAGCTGCGGCTGTGGGAGTGGATCAGCTCTTATTATATGTGTCCCCCGGGAATGGTGATGCGTGCGGCGCTGCCGGCCAAACTCAAACTCGACGGTTACTCCGAGGACGAGACGCTGCGCAGTGGCTACCGGGCGCCTCTCGTGCCGTACATCGGCCTGCATCCGGCTGTCGGCAGCGAGGAGCAGTTGCATGTCGCGCTCGATTCGCTGTCGCGTGCGCGTACCCAGCATCGTGCGGTAGTGGAATACCTGGCCCGCGCGGGATTTTTGCCCGGGGAAGAGGATGATTCTCGATCCCCTGAGGCGTCTCCGGCAGCGCAATACCCCGCAGGAGATCTTCCGGACGGGGAGATTCCGGTTGGAACGCCGGGGAAAGGCGGATTCGCTTTCGGCGAGGCTCCGCTGGTTCCCCGGGCGGCGCTGGGTGTTTCGTCCGCTGTGATCCGGGCGCTGGTCGAACGCGGGATTTTCCGGCAGGTCGATCTGGAGCGGCAGCCGGGCGGGGAGGATTCTTTTGCCGTAGAGGGTGCCGTGATCGCTCCGCTGCCGGTGCTGACCGACTCCCAGCAGCAGGCGTATGAGGCGATCCGCAGCGGATTTGCCGGGAAGGAGGTGGTGTTGCTGCACGGGGTGACGGGCAGCGGCAAGACGGAAATTTATATTCATTTGATGGCCGAAAGGCTCGCCGCAGGCGGCAATGTCCTTTACATGCTTCCCGAGATTGCGCTGACGGCCCAGTTGATCGAGCGGATGCGCGGTTATTTCGGCGATAGGGTGGTCGTTTATCATTCGCGTCTCAGCGACAACCGCCGGGCCGAAGTCTACCGCGAACTGCTCGCTTCGCAGGGCGGGCGGCTGGTCGTCGGCGTGCGCTCGTCGGTCTTGCTGCCGTTGCCGCACCTGTCGCTGGTTGTCGTGGATGAGGAGCATGAGAACAGCTTCAAGCAGGCCGACAGCGCGCCGCGCTATCAGGCCCGCGATACGGCGGTCGTGCTGGCGGGACTCTGCGGAGCCAAAACATTGCTCGGCAGTGCGACGCCGTCGATGGAGTCTTACTACAATGCGCTTTGCGGCAAATATGTATTGGTGGCGCTCACGGAACGTTACAGCGGCGTATCGCTGCCGCAGGTGCTGCTGTCCGATACCTTGCGGGCTGCCCGGCGCGGCGAGAAACGCTCCCATTTCAATAAACTGCTGCTCGACCGCATAGAGGAGGCCCTCGTGCGGGGGCGGCAGGTGATGCTGTTCCAGAACCGGCGCGGGTTTTCCCCGTTCGTCGAGTGCGGAAACTGCGGCTGGACCGCCTCGTGTCCCGATTGTAACGTGACGCTGACCTACCACAAAAGCGACGGTTCTCTGCGCTGTCACTACTGCGGCTACCACACGCCGCTGCCGCCGCGCTGTCCCTCCTGCGGAGCCGACGACCTGCAACCGCGCGGGTTCGGCACCGAAAAGATCGAAGAGGCGCTCGCAGAAATCTTCCCGGATGCGGTGATCGACCGGCTCGATGCCGACACTTCGCGCACGGCGCATGGCTACCGGCGCATTATTTCGGCTTTTGAACGCGGCCAAACCGATATCCTGATCGGCACCCAGATGATTACCAAGGGTTTTGATTTCGGGAATGTGTCTCTGGTCGGGATCCTCAATGCCGATAATCTGCTGAACTATCCCGACTTCCGGGCGGGAGAGCGTGCTTTCCAACTGATGATGCAGGTCGGGGGGCGAGCCGGGCGGCGCAGCGAGCAGGGTACCGTCGTGATCCAGACCGGGCAGCCGTCGCATCCGGTGCTCGCGCAGGTGTGCAGCGGGGATTACGAGGCGATGGCCCGCATGCAGCTCGCCGAGCGGCAGTCGTTCCTCTATCCCCCCTATTGCAGACTGATCTCGCTGACGTTGCGGCACCGCGATAGGACTTTGCTTTGGGAAGCGGCAAACCGGTTCGGCGACAGCCTTCGCCGCGTGTTCGGCCGCCGCCTGCTCGGGCCCGAGGCGCCTCCTGTAGATCGTATCCGTGGACAATACCTCGTCCGTTTCCTGCTCAAAATCGAAAAACAGAGTTCGGCGGCCGAAGCGAAACGACTGCTTGCAGGACTGTTCGATACGCTGCACCGCGACAAGGCTTACCGGGCCGTCGAGCTGATTCCCGATGTCGATCCGCAGTGATGCGGATTGTCCTTTGCATTTTGGGCATTGTAGAAATTTCGGGGTGGTTTATTGTGTTTTCCCGCTGAAAAACGTACCTTCGCAAGGTTAACTTCGCCCGTTCTAACCGGGCGCCCGAGCTTGTTCCTTATGTGCCCGCAGGAGAGGGTAAAGCGGCAGGCTCCAATATTTTAGCTGATCCTTACGATGAAGAAATTCAAACGCTACCTGGTTACTTCGGCGCTTCCGTACGCCAACGGTCCCGTACATATCGGCCACCTGGCCGGAGTCTATATTCCTTCGGACATCTATACGCGTTACCTGCGCCTGCGGGGCGAGGATGTCATTTCGGTTTGCGGATCGGACGAACACGGCGTACCCATTACGATAAAGGCCCGCCAGGAGGGGGTTTCCCCGCAGGATATCGTCGACAAGTACCACGGCATTATCAAGGAGTCGTTCCGCCGTTTGGGCATGTCGTTCGACATCTATTCGCGCACCACGTCCCCCACGCACCACAAGACCGCATCGGACTTTTTCCGGAAGCTTTACGACGACGGTAAATTTATCGAGCAGACTTCGCAGCAATATTACGA
Organism: Alistipes indistinctus YIT 12060; assembly: GCF_025144995.1. NCBI lineage: Bacteria > Pseudomonadati > Bacteroidota > Bacteroidia > Bacteroidales > Rikenellaceae > Alistipes > Alistipes indistinctus. Next base: position 1,921,170 of record NZ_CP102250.1, read on the forward strand.
TGAGGAGGCGGGACAGTTCCTCGCCGACCGCTATATCGTCGGCACCTGCCCGCATTGCCAGAACGAACGCGCCTACGGCGACCAGTGTGAAAAGTGCGGCAGTACGCTCAACGCCACCGACCTGATCGGTCCCAAAAGCGCGATCACCGGGTCGACGCCCGTGCTGCGCGAAACGAAGCACTGGTTCTTGCCGCTGGACCGGTACGAAGAGTTCCTGCGCAAATGGATTCTCGATGGCCATAAGGAGTGGAAGAGTAACGTATACGGCCAGTGTAAGAGTTGGCTCGATCTGGGCCTGCAGCCGCGGGCGGTGAGCCGCGACCTGGATTGGGGGATTCCGGTTCCGGTCGAAGGGGCCGACGGCAAGGTGCTGTATGTCTGGTTCGATGCGCCGATCGGATATATCTCGGCTACGAAAGAGCTGACTCCCGACTGGGAAAAGTACTGGAAGGACGAGGATACGAAGATGGTACACTTCATCGGCAAGGACAACATTGTATTCCACTGCATCGTCTTCCCGTCGATGCTGCGTGCGCACGGGGGGTACATCCTGCCCGAAAACGTTCCAGCCAACGAGTTCCTGAACCTCGAGGGCGACAAGATTTCGACTTCGCGCAACTGGGCCGTCTGGCTCCACGAATACCTAGAAGAGTTCCCCGGCAAGGAGGACGTGTTGCGCTACGTGCTTTGCGCCAATGCTCCCGAGACGAAAGACAACGACTTCACGTGGAAGGATTTCCAGGCCCGCAACAACAACGAACTGGTGGCCGTGCTGGGCAACTTCGTGAACCGTGCGTTGGTGTTGACACAGAAATATTACGGCGGGGCCGTTCCCCCTGCAGGCGAACTGACCGCTTACGACCGGGAGACGGTCGCCGAAATTCCGGTTATCAAAAAATCGCTCGAAGAGAATATCGAGAACTACCGTTTCCGCGAAGCGCTCAAGGATGCGATGAACCTCGCGCGTCTCGGCAACAAGTACCTCGCCGACAGCGAACCGTGGAAACTGGTCAAGACCGATCCCGAACGTGTGAAGACGATCCTGAACGTCGCGTTGCAGATCACGGCGAACATTGCCGTTGCCATCGAGCCGTTTATGCCGTTCACTGCGGAAAAAGTGCTGAAACTGCTCCAAATCGGCAAGCCGGGTTGGGATGAACTCGGCAGTACCGCACTGCTTGAGGCAGGGCATGTGATTGGGACGCCTGAGTTGCTGTTCGAAAAGATCGAAGACAGCGTGATCGAGGCGCAGCTCGAAAAGCTGGCCACTACCAAACAGGCCAACCTTGCCGCCGAAATGGGCAAGGAGGTGACGCCGCAGAAAGAGGTCGTCTCGTTCGACGATTTCGGCAAGATGGATATCCGCGTGGTGACGATCAAAGAGGCCGAGAAGATCGCGAAGACCAAGAAGCTGTTGAAGCTGACGATCGATACCGGTATCGATACCCGGACGATCGTGTCCGGCATTGCTGAATATTACACGCCCGAGGAGCTGGTGGGACGGCAGGTGCTCGTATTGGTCAACCTCGAACCGCGCGAACTGAAAGGCGTCCTTTCGCAGGGTATGATCCTGATGGGGCAGGACGCCACCGGCAAGCTGGTATTGCTCTCGCCGACCGACAAAGTGGGCAGCGGAACGATCGTGGGCTGATTTTCTGTCGTGTTTCGTAGGAATGTGTATAACGTTCTTTGGTTTAAGATATGGGAAGCATCGTTGAGATGCAGAATAGCCGGTGCATGGGTTATGACGGTATGTACGACGGATATTCTTCGCAAGATCATTTTTCGCGTTTTGTAAAACAATGATATTATGGCAACAACTGTAGACTTGGATTGGAAAAATCTCTCCTTCGGTTATCTGAAGACCGATTACAACATACGCAGCTACTTCCGTAACGGCGCATGGACGACCCCCGAAATGACCTCGGACGAGACGGTAAACCTGCACATGGCCGCTACCGGCCTGCATTACGGGCAGGAGGCGTTCGAAGGGCTTAAGGCTTTCCGCGGCGTGGACGGCCAGGTGCGCATCTTCCGTGCCGACGAGAACGGCAAACGCCTTGCGTCTTCGGCCGAATACCTGCGCATGGCGGTGCCCCCGCTCGAACTGTTCATCGATATGGTCAAGCAGGTGGTGAAGGCCAACGAGCGCTTTATCCCGCCTTACGGCACGGGCGCATCGCTGTACATCCGTCCGGTGCTTTTCGGCAGTGGGCCGCAGGTGGGTGTGAAGCCGGCGGACGAGTACCTGTTGATTATTTTCGTTACGCCGGTGGGCCCTTACTACAAAGAGGGCTTCAACCCGATCCGGGTGATCATCGACCGCGACCACGACCGTGCCGCACCGCTGGGGACGGGACATATCAAAGCGGGCGGTAATTACGGCGCGAGCCTCATTTCGTCGGAAGAGGCGCACGACAAAGGTTATCCGAGCGTGCTGTACCTCGACGCGAAGGAGAAAAAACACATCGATGAGTGCGGGGCTGCGAATTTCTTCGGTATCCGTGACGGTCGTTACATTACGCCCAAATCCCATTCGGTACTGCCGTCGATTACGAACATGAGCCTGATGACGCTGGCGGCCGATCTGGGTCTGAAGGTGGAGTCACGTCCCGTTGAGGCCGAAGAGCTTTCGACTTTCAGCGAAGCGGGTGCCTGCGGTACCGCCGCCGTTATTTCGCCGATCGGCAGTATTTACGATCCCGAGACGAACCACACTTACACTTACAACAACGGCGAACCGGGCGAGTGGAGCAAGAAGCTTTACCACAAGCTGCGTGCGATCCAGTACGGCGAGGAGCCCGACACGCACGGCTGGAACCTGGTTCTGGAATAGTCCGGATCTTTTTCCCGCATCGTCCCGGCAAGGGGTGCGGAGCAGGAGGAATCCGAAAACAGATATGTTGCGGCGCACCGGAAAGGTGCGCCGTTTTTTTTGTCCGTTGCGACGAGAAGCGGGAGCGGTTTCGGGTGTTATTTTTGCCGTTGCCTTGGCCAGGACCTGCGGGGCGATACCGCACGCGGGTTGCGAATGGCATGTTCGCTTTTACGCTCCCGTTGGAATTCTCCCCGGGGAAAGCTATCTTTGTTTTTGTAAAGTTCTTTCTGTTTTGTACCGTTGCAGTTTCCACTTGTTGGAATTAATAGGGAACCGTGTGAAATTCACGGGCTGTTGCGCAACTGTAAGCACATCGAAGGCGTTTGTCATTTATCTCCACTGTCCGCAGGGCTGTTTCGGGGACGGGAAGGAGGACAGGCGCTGTGCGAGCCAGGAGACCTGCTGTAACGGAGTGACAACGCTTTCGCATTAAAAGGTTGTGTCAATCCGTCTGCCGCCGCCCGTCGGGAGACGGGCCTGCTACATTTCCCTTAATGGTGAGTGTTGTGACGTTTGAGAAAGGCTTTTAACTTAATTGTCAAACTATTCAAGTTAAAAGTATGCAAACACACAACCGGAGCGATCCTCCAACTATCCCCGTCGTGCCGTTACATGACGGGCCGTCTTGTCCGTATCCGTACCGGCGTTTTTGCGCTTTCGGCGGCGGGTACGTTTCCGTTTCCCGTCTGGCTCCTGCCGGTATCCCGTCCGGTTTTATTGGCCGGGTTTCGCCTTTGTTTTATTACAACTTACTCACTTAAATCAGATTGAAGATGAAACAGATTTTTCGATATTTCCTGCTGGGGCTCGGTGCCGCAGTCGGCCTGTCCGCCTGCAACAAAGAGGGCGGCGCGGCACCCGATGCCACGTCGTTGCACGTGGATTTCCACGTCATGACCGACCTGAACGTCGTGAAGTCGGCGGCGCTCTCCGACGAAAATAAGGTGACTGCGATCGACCTTTTTGCATTCGATGCCGCGAGCGGACTGCTGGAGGTAATGCAACGCGACATTCCCGCGACGGCTCCGTCGGACGCCGGTGTGGCTGGAGAGAAAAAAGTGGGCGACGTGTCGCTCTCTTTCGGTAAGGGGGGAGCAAAAAAAATCCTGGCTATCGCCAACACTGCCGCCAACCGCGTCGAACTACCCGCTTCGCTCGAGGCGGGTGTCACTACTTATGCGCAGATGCTCGAATCGGTCGTCAGGCTGCCCGAGGGCAACGGAGCGCCCTCTTCTCCGTTCGTGATGACGGGTTATGCGAACGATGTGCAGACCGGGACGGGTTCCGTAACGGTTTCGCTCTGCCGCAAAGTGGCCCGGTTCGACATCGTCAACCAGACGCCGGGAGACGCGTCCGAAGGATTGGTCGTTTCGAAGCTGCAATTGCAGAGCGTGCCTGCGCACGCTTACCTGTTCAAAGATGGCTACAATGCATCCGAAGCTGATGCACGGGTCGATTATCCGGCCGCGATTCCTTCGACGCCGGGCATTGATGCCACCTATTATGTGTTACCTGTGCCCGAAGCCGAAAAGATGCAGCTTTTGGTGGAGGGAACGCTGCACGGCGAAGCATTCGCCCAAACGCTCGACATCCAGCCGCAGGATGTTTCGGGTACTCCCCAGGGGGTCAAGCCCAACTACCGCTACACCGTCAAGCTCGACGGCAAGAGCAAGGAGGTTCAGCTGTCCGTTACGGTGAGCACCGTCGAGGAGTGGACGCCGGGCGGCGATATCTCCGGAACGATTACCGGGGGCGGTTCCACGGGAGGCGATATAACCTTTAACGGCCTGAAGTGGATGGACCGCAACCTGGGTGCGACGACGGCCGATTTCCGGACCGACTGGGACGGCGGTATCGGCAGTTTTTACCAATGGGGACGCAATACCGCTTTCGCGGCCACCGGATTTACCACCGTGTCGGGGCCGCTCTCGGGCCTCGACGAGGCGAACAGCGATGTCAACAAAGATAAGTTTATCGCGGGAGGTTTTAAGGACTGGCTTTCGTCTTCGGATAACGGCTTGTGGCAGACCCCTGAATCGCAGCCTTGTCCCGAGGGGTACCGCATGCCGACGAATGCGGAACTGCAGGGCATTTTCCCGGCTTCTGGCGTGCTTTTCAATATGCGTTCGATGACCGTCAAAACGGGTGAGGCCGTTGCCGGAGGTAGTATGACGGCACATTATTGGGGCGACAATGGCGCGAAAACCCTTTACGGTATCAAAAATCAAGGTACGGCTTCGGCCTGTTATATGAAATGGGAGTACCTGACTACCGGAGCCGGCAAGTCTTACCTGCGCATCAGTCGCTGGCCGGCCGATGCGGCGGCGACCTTTACCGATAAAGATCTGAACACGGTAAAAGGGGAGTTCGCGGCGATGCCTGCGGCGACCGAAGTGTTCGAACTTCCTGGTGCGGGCTATATTACCGGCAGCAACGGAACTTACAGCAATCCGCCTACCGGGGGTTTTTACTGGTCTTCATCGCTGGATGGTAGTGGTAAAGTGTACCGTGCGGAGATTCAAGAGGGACATGTGAATATGACCGAGCCGTATGCGAGCCGGGCCAGCGGCCATTCGATCCGCTGTGTGCGCCAGTAAACGCGATTCTTCAACGGGCGACCGGCAGGCTGTGAAAGTCTGCCGGTTTTTTTGCGGACAATCCGGCCGATCCGTCTATCTTTGTATAAAGGTAGCATCATCGGGTATGGACTCTATTGATCAGTATATCGAAAAACCGGAAGGGGAAAGCGACCTCGGCCCGAATGCCGACGGTATGGGCGTCATCTCTTCGGTGCCGTTTGCCGAGGAAGCGTTCGTGCGCAAGGTCGGGAAGCGGGATAGGAAAAAGCCGGCGATCTTTGACGGCGGGGGAGGTGATGGCGGAACGGCCGGGGATTTCCGGGTTTTGTTGGCTGCACCGCTGGAGAAGGGTTTTTCCGGCCGGTTGTGCGAATGGGTGCTCGGGCACGACGGCTGGCGGGCGGCGCTGCAGCTGGCGCACGATCCCGATCCGCGTGTGGCGTTCCGTGCCTCGGCTGCGCTCGAGTATGCCTATTTTGCCAATCCGGACGGGTTGCGACCCTATCAGGAACAGTTCCTTGCCAACTTCCTGACGGCGGCGAGTACGAGCGCGCAGCGCCATTATGCGAAGGTGCTCGAAAACCTGATACGCTCCGGCCGGATTACGCTTTCGTCCGCCCAGATGCAGCAGGTCGCCGAGGCCGCCTTCGACCGGATGATCGATTCCCGTGCGCGGCCCGCGGTCAAAGTGTGGTCGATGGAGATTTTATTCCTCCTTGCCCCTGCGTTGCCGTGGGTCGACGAGCAGCTCGAGGAGAGCGTGCGCATGCTGATGGATGCAGGCTCCCCGGCCCTCGACGCACACGGTGCCCGCCTTTGCCGGAAGATCGGCAAACGGCGGGGACGGTGAAATTTCGCGGCGGGCGCCCTTGCATCATTGCGTCAGGTTTTGTTTCTTTGTACATGCATTCTCCCGGGAGGGGCGCCCTCCGACGACGGTAGTAAACAATGGTTAAATGTAAGTTGTTAAAGATGAAATCGTATCTGTTTTTGACGGGATGTTTCGTTATGCTGCTGATGATGGGTTCCTGTTCACGGCAGGAGAGTCTGAAGATCGGCAGGAACAACAGAATCTTCGGGAAAATTCCGGCTCTCTGCGCCGCTGAGGCCGGTGCGAGGACACGGTTGATCGCCGCTGACAAAGAGACGCTCGATCCGGACAAGCGGGTCAGGTATGCGGCTACCCGAATTTCAATCGCGCAGAGCGTCGAGAAACGGCTGGCCGAAGAGATGGAAAAGGTAGAAGGGCGCCAAGTGCCTTGTGAGGCGCTTCCGCAGGCCGGGTATGAGGTTGCGGGGGCGACGGTAGCCGGCTGGGATTATCCTTCCCGTACGCTCCGCATTGCGCTCCGGGTAACGCCCGCCTCGGGTGCGGTGACGGCGGCCGATACCGTTTGCTACCTGAAAAGCGTGGACGGCGACGGTGCGATGCTGGATTTCGGTGCGGTCAGGCTGGCGGCGGCCGAGGAGCAGTTTGCAGAGGCGCTTCTCGAAGGGGATTACGGATGCATGCTCGCAGATTCGACACGCAGCGACAACCCCGATTTTACCGCTTTTTCCAAACTCGTGGTGATCCCTGCGGATGAATACCGGCGCCTCGAGTCCGAACGGCTCGCTGCCCGGGAAGCTGAGGAGGCCCGTAAACAGGCTGAACTCGAACACGCCGCGAAAGCATACAATGTACTTCCGGATACCCCGGTCAAACCCGGTGAGATTCCGGGGCTGCCGTTCAAGACCAAATAATTTGGGATAGCGCCCGGTTCATCGTTAAAATTACCGTTATGGCACAACACGAGCAACGGCCCATCGTGGCACTCATTTACGATTTCGACGGCACCCTGTCGCCGGGCAATATGCAGGAGTACGACTTCATCCCTGCGGTGGGCAAGAGCAACCGCGAGTTCTGGGAGGAGAGCAACGAGACCGCGCGCGAGCAGGACGGCGATCCGATTCTCGCTTATATGTACCGCATGCTGCACGAGGCGAAAAGTTCCGGCAAGTCGCTGCGCTACGAAGCTTTCGTGCAGTCGGGCGCGCGTATTGGGCTGTACGACGGAGTGCGCGAATGGTTTTCGCGGATCAATGCCTACGGTGCATCGAAAGGGCTTGAAATCCATCATTTTATCAACTCGTCCGGCCTGCGCGAAATGATCGAAGGCACCCCGATCGCGCACGAATTCCGTAAGATTTACGCCTGCTCGTTCCTTTACGATGTGGATGGGGTGGCCTACTGGCCTGCCGTCGCGGTCAACTATACGAATAAAACCCAGTTTATTTTCAAGATCAACAAGGGGATCGAGAGCGTTTACGACAGCCACCGCATCAACGAGTATATCGAGGAGGAGGAGCGGCCCGTGCCGTTCCGTCGTATGATCTATTTCGGCGACGGAACCACCGACATTCCCTGTATGCGGCTGGTCAAGCAGCAGGGAGGACACTCGATCGCCGTTTACAATCCCTCTTCGGAGCGCAACCGCCAGACGAGCGAGCGGCTGTTGCACGACCAGCGGGTCAATTACGTCTGCCCGGCCGACTACCGGGTGGACCGCCCGATCGACCGCCTCGTGCACGCGATTATCGACCGGATCGCCTCCGATGAGAACCTACGTAAATTCTATATGAAATGAAGATAGTTTTCGCCACTCACAACCGGCACAAGGTTGAGGAGGTGCAGGCCGTGCTGGGGCCTTCTTTCCAGCTCGTGACCGCTGCCGAGGCGGGGATTACCGCAGAGATTCCCGAGACGCAGCCCACCATCGAGGGCAATGCGTCGCAAAAAGCGCGTTATGTCTATGAACATACCGGACTGAACTGCTTCGCCGACGATACGGGCCTCGAAGTCGAGGCGCTGGACGGTGCCCCGGGTGTCTATTCGGCACGCTATGCGGGCGAGCATGTCAGTTACGGTGACAACAATGCGCTGTTGCTCAAGAATCTAGATGGTAAATCCAATCGCCGGGCCCGTTTCCGTACGGTGATTTCACTGATTGTCGACGGGCGGGAGCACCTGTTCGAAGGGACGGTCGAAGGGGTAATCGCCGCCGAACCGCACGGCGACGGCGGTTTCGGTTACGACCCGCTTTTCATTCCCGACGGTTATACGACCACCTTCGCGGAGATGTCTCCCGGGGCGAAAAACGGGATCAGCCACCGCGGCCGTGCCGTAGCGAAGCTGGCCGCTTTCCTGCGCGGGGAGGAGGCCCGTTAGCGGATGGCCGGGAGCTATAAGGCGCGCGGAATCGTGCTGCACACGGTCAAGTATGGCGAAAGCTCATTGGTGGCTTATCTTTTTACCGACGTTGGCGGACGGCAGACTTACATGATCCAGGGGGTCCGTTCGTCACGCGGGCGCGGCAACAAGGCCGCGCTGTTCCAGCCGATGTTCCTGCTCGAGTTCGAAGGGGTCGAACAACCGCACGCGGAGATGCACCGCATGAAGGAGGTGCGCAACCTGGTGCCGCTCTCGAGCGTCCCGTTCGATGTACGCAAAAGTACCGTTTCGCTCTTCATGGCCGAGGTCCTTTACCGGTTGATCCGGGAGGTCGAGGCCAACGAACCGCTTTTCGATTTTCTCTGTTCCGCCGTGCAGCAGCTCGACCGGATGGAACAGGGGGTGGCCAATTTCCATCTTTGGTTCCTGGTGCGCCTGTCGGCTTATCTGGGGTTCTATCCCGGCAACGAGTACCGCGACGGGGGATGGTTCGACATCCGCAGCGGACTGTTTTGCGACGCCATGCCGCAGCACCGCACCTGTATGGGGCCGGCCTCGGCGAGGCTGCTGGGCGGGCTGATGGAGCGCGAAGCCGCCGAATTGGACTCTCTGAGGCTCGGACGCGGTGAGCGCCTCGAATTTATGGAGGCGATGCTGATTTTTTTCGGCTACCATTTCGATGCGATTCACTCGGTACAGTCGCTGCGTATCCTGCGAGAGGTATTTTGCTGAGCGACGGAGGTTGGCCGGTTTTTTGTTAGATAATAAAACGATACATCCCGACGTTTGTTAAACGAGTTGCAGAAGAGCGGCTTAATATGCGTGCTGGAATTGTAAAATACAGTATATCAGGGTGTTTATTTTTAAATAAAACGTGTGAAAATTTTGGGCCGGTTTTTGCTGAGGCTCTTTCCGGCGTAGGAACAAGATAAAATTGAAAGAGTTAGCCCGGGATTTTCTTTAAAAAAATATTACTTTTGTGCCAGTTTATAAAAAATAATAGTATATATTTGCAATTCCTCCCACTTGGCACGATGGAGAGGCGGCGCAAAAAGGATCAAATAATTTAAAATATTTCAATCATGACAAAGGCGGATATTGTTAACGAAATTTCGAAAAGCACAGGCGTGGAGAAAGCCCAGGTGCAGCAGATCGTGGAATCTTTCATGGAATCCATCAAGGATTCGCTCACGGCCAACAAGAACGTTTACCTGCGCGGTTTCGGTTCTTTCATCGTAAAGCGCCGCGCCGAGAAAGTGGCCCGCAACATCTCGAAGAATACCACGATTACGATTCCTGCTCACAACATCCCGGCGTTCAAACCGGCCAAGAGCTTTGCAGGCAAGGTGAAAACTCACACTAAATAATTATTCGGTTTACTAAAACAAAATTGCTATGCCAAGCGGTAAGAAAAGAAAACGGCATAAGATGGCTACCCACAAGCGTAAAAAACGCCTGCGCAAGAACAGACACAAAAAGAACAAGTAGGTAGCTCACTTATGTAAGACAGTCATAAACCTAAAGTGCCGCTTTCGGGGCTTTAGGTTTATTTGCATTACGCATGAGGCCCATGCCACTGCAACGCAGGCCCGTCGGAGCCCGGATTCCGGGCCGCGGCTTGCCGGACGCCAGTGAAGAACCCCGGAAGAGGTTCGTTCCCGGCGGGGATGACCTTCCGCAGCGGCCGTGCTGCTGATAGTACAAAACGAAACAATGAATAAAGAGTTAATAATCAATGTAACTGCCAGTGAAATAACCATTGCGCTGTTCGAAGACAAACAGCTGGTCGAGCTGACCAAGGAGCAGTCCCGTTCGGGCTATGCGGTGGGCGACATTTACATGGGCAAGGTCAAGAAGATCATGCCCGGGTTGAATGCCGCCTTCGTCAATGTCGGTCACGAGAAGGATGGTTTCATTCATTACCTCGACCTGGGGCCCCAGTTCACCTCGCTGCAGAAGATGGTGAATATCCTCACCAATAACAAGCGGTCGATCAATTTCGAAGGGCTCAAACTCGAAAAACCGCTCGGCAAGTCGGGCAAAATAGCGAGCCATATCGCCAGCGGGCAGACGATCCTCGTACAGGTGGCCAAGGAGGCCATTTCGACCAAGGGGCCGCGCCTCACTTCCGACATCTCGCTCGCCGGTCGCAACGTGGTACTGATCCCGTTCTCCGGCAAAATTTCGATATCGCAGAAAATCCGCTCGAACGAAGAGCGCAACCGGCTCAAGAAGATCGCTTCGGGTGTGCTGCCGAATAATTACGGCGTGATTATCCGTACCGCCGCCGCAGGCCATCCGGCCGAAGATGTCGAACAGGATATCCTCGCACTCGTCCACAAGTGGGAGAAGGCGATGGAGAACCTCAAGCAGCAGAATGCGCCTTCGCTCGTGCTCGGTGAGATGAACCGCACGACGACGATGATCCGCGACCTGCTCAACGGTTCGTTCAGCAATATTTATATCGACGACCAGGCCACTTATGAAGAGGTCCGCGACTATATCCGCACGATCGTTCCCGAAAAGGAGAAGATCGTAAAACTATACAAGGGCAACGTTCCTATTTTCGACAACTTCGACGTGTCGAAGCAGATCATGTCCCTCTTTGCGAAGTATGTATCGCTGCGCAAGGGTGCCTACCTGATCATCGAGCGCACCGAAGCGCTCCACGTCGTGGATGTCAACAGCGGCAACCGTGCGAAGGTCGACGACGACCAGGAGCGCACGGCGATGGACGTGAACCTCGCGGCGGCGGCCGAGATCGCGCGCCAGTTGCGGCTGAGGGACATGGGGGGGATTATCGTGATCGACTTTATCGACCTGCACAAGAGTGAAAACCGCAATGCGTTGGTCGAGGAGATGCGCAAGCTGATGGCTGCCGACCGCGCCAAGCATACGATCCTGCCGCTGTCGAAGTTCGGCCTGATGCAGATTACGCGCCAGCGGGTGCGGCCCGAGACGCAGGTCGATATGCGTGAGGTCTGTCCGGCCTGCCACGGTACCGGTACGGTGACTCCCGCGGCGTTGCTCGACGAACAGATCGAGAACCAGATCGCCTATTTCGCACAGGATCGCGGGGAGCGCTATATCCGCGTGAGGGTGAATCCCGTGGTTGCGGCTTTCCTGAAAAAAGGACTCTTCTCGCTGCGCCTGCGCTGGATGATGCGTTACAAATGCTTTATCCGCGTCGTCGCAAACAGCCATACCGGAATTATCGAAACCAAATTCTTCGACCGGCGGAACAAGGAGCTCGTCTGAAAATTTTTTCGGCTCTGCGCTGGGTTTTGCCGCCCGATTATTTGTCGCCAGATTGATTGAATGACCGCTCAGCAGTTACAGGAACTGTTCCTGTCGCAGCCATCCTACCGGGAGTTGCTGCGGCAGTTGGAGAACCGGGGAACGACCGTCGGGTTGGATTCGCTGGTCGGTTCCTCATATTCGCTCGTGGCTGCCGGTGCCGTGCGCGAGCGGGGCGGCGTCCATGTGTTCGTGATGGAGGACCGCGATGCGGCGGGTTACCTGTACAACGACCTTTCCCCTTTTCTGGACGAAGAGCGGCTGCTCTTTTTCCCGACCGCCTACAAACGTTCGATCCAATTCGGGCAGGAAGATCCTTCGGGCATCGTGCAGCGCACCGCTGCCCTCAATGCGGTAAAGAACTTTACGGACGGTTACCTGGCGATTTGTACCTACCCCGAGGCGCTGGTCGAGAAGGTGGTGGGCATGCAACGCCTGCGGGAGAGCATTCTCACGATCCGTGTAGGCGATACGCTGTCGACTTCGACGATCGAGGAGATTCTCGCCGATAACGGTTTCGAGCGCGTCGAGTTCGTTTATGAACCGGGGCAGTATTCGGTGCGCGGCGGAATTGTCGACATCTTTTCTTTTTCCGATAACAAGCCCTACCGAATCGACCTGTTCGGCGACGAAGTCGATTCGATCCGCCATTTCGACCTCTCTTCGCAGTTGTCGGTAGACCGCCTGCAGCAGATCGAGGTCGTGCCCAACCTCAAGGATGCCGTTTCGGGCCGGGAGCGGGTTTCGTTTCCGGCTTTTGCCGCAGGGGCGACCTATTGGCTCGACGACGGCGAGTATACGTTGAAGCGTTTCCAGGATATCCGGACCAAACTGCTCGGTGAGCTGGATGATCCGGCGCAGATCGATACGTTGGTAACGGGCCGTAAGGGATTCCTAGCCGATACGGCCGGTGCAACGATGGTACTGCTCAAGGATAACTGCCAGGAGCGCGCCGCCGATGCGACGATCTCATTCCATACCTCGCCGCAGCCGCAGTTCAACAAGAAGTTCGAACTGCTGGCCGACGACATCCGCGACAACCGCGAAAAGGGCTATACCACCTGCCTGCTTACCGAGAACAAGGCGCAGATCGAGCGCCTGCGTAACATTTTCAACTCGATGGGCGAGCGCGACGTGCCGTTCGAGGCGGTCGGCGTTACGCTGCACGCCGGTTTTATCGACCACGCCTCGCGGTATTGTTTCTATACCGACCACCAGCTTTTCGACCGGTACCACCGCTACCAGATTCGCGGCGGGATCGACCGCAGCGAAAGCCTCACGATCCAGGAACTTAATGAGTTGAAAGTTGGCGACTATGTCGTGCATATCGACCATGGGGTGGGACGTTTCGGCGGCCTGACGCGTACGGTCGAGAACGGCAAGGTTCATGAGGCGATCAAACTGGTCTACCGCGACAACGACGTGCTGCTGGTCAACGTCCATGCGCTGCACCGCATCAGCAAGTATAAAGATAAGGACAGCGAGCCGCCGAAGATTTACAAACTGGGTTCGGGCGCATGGCAGCGCATGAAGCAGAACACCAAGAAGGCGGTCAAGGACATTGCCCGCGAACTGATCGCGCTTTATGCCCGGCGCAAGGCGAGCGACGGCTTTGCGTTTTCGCCGGATAGCTTTCTGCAATACGAGCTGGAAGCGTCGTTCATTTACGAGGACACGCCCGACCAGCAGGCTGCGACGCAGGCTGTGAAAGCCGATATGGAGGCGCGCACGCCGATGGACCGGCTCGTGTGCGGCGATGTGGGCTTCGGCAAGACCGAAGTGGCGATCCGCGCCGCTTTCAAGGCCGTCACCGATTCCAAACAGGTGGCCGTGCTGGTGCCTACGACGATCCTTGCATTGCAGCATTACCGTACTTTCAGCGAGCGGCTCAAGGAGTTCCCGGTGCGCATCGAGCACCTGAGCCGCGCGAAGAGTACCGCAGAGGTCAACCAGATATTGAAGGATGTGGCCGACGGCCGGATCGACATCCTGATCGGCACGCACAAGATTCTGGGCAAGAATGTCGGGTTCAAGGACCTCGGATTGCTGATTATCGACGAAGAGCAAAAGTTCGGGGTGGCGGCCAAGGAGAAGCTGCGCCAATTGAGGGCCGACGTGGACACGCTGACGATGACCGCTACGCCGATTCCGCGTACGCTGCAGTTTTCGCTGATGGGTTCGCGCGACCTGTCGGTCATCTCGACCCCGCCGCCCAACCGACAGCCGGTCTCAACCGAGAGCCATCTGTTCGACGAGGAGCTGATTCGCGAGGCGGTCGATTACGAACTCCAGCGCGGCGGGCAGGTCTATTTCGTGCACAACAAGGTCGAGACGATCGACAACGTCCGCCGCATGGTCGGGCAACTTTGCCCGAAGGCGCGCGTGGCGGTGGGACACGGGCAGATGCCGGCCCAGCAACTCGAAAAGCTGATGATGGACTTTATCTACGGCGAGTTCGACGTGCTGGTGGCCACGACGATCGTCGAGTCGGGCGTCGACGTGCCCAATGCCAATACGATCATCATCAACAACGCGCAGAACTTCGGACTGAGCGATCTGCACCAACTCCGGGGCCGTGTGGGGCGGTCGAACCGCAAGGCTTTCTGTTACTTGCTCACGCCCCCCGAGGAGATGCTTTCGAGCGACGCACGGCGGAGGCTGCGGGCCATCGAGGAGTTTTCCGACCTGGGGGCCGGCTTCAATATTGCGATGCAGGACCTCGATATCCGTGGGGCGGGCAATCTGTTGGGTGGTGAGCAGAGCGGATTTATCGCCGATATCGGCTTTGAGACCTACCAGAAAATCCTCTCGGAAGCGATGGCCGAACTGCGCGAAGAGGAGTTTGCCAAAGCGGCCGAGGCCGGCCGGACGATTGCTTCCGGCGACGTTGCATTGCAGGGCGGATCTGTGCATTCGGTTCCGGGCGGTTCCATAGCCGGGCAGGCGGACATGAACGGTTCGGCATTCCCTGGCGTGACATCCCCGCAAGATGGGGGGGGGACCGTCGCCTATATTTCCGACTGTCAGATCGAGACCGATCGCGAGGCGGTGATTCCCGACAGTTATGTGAGCAGTGCCGGCGAGAAGCTGCGGCTCTACCGCGAGTTGGACAGTATTACCGATGAGGAGCGCCTTGCCCGGTTCGAATCGCAGTTGACCGACCGTTTCGGCGACATTCCCACTGCGACGCACGAGCTGTTCGACATCGTGAGGCTCAGGTGGATCTGTATCCGGCTCGGATTCGAGAAGGCGATCGTTAAAAACGGCATCATGATTCTGCAATTCGTTCACAACCAGAAATCTGCCTATTATAAAAGTGAACTTTTCGGGCGAATCCTGCGGGTTTCGACGCGGCCGGGCAGTAAATTTATTTTCCGCCAGAACAATAATAAGCTCTCTGTGGTAGTTAGAAGTATTAAAGATATCGCAGCGGCCGCCGCGACGCTCCGGGAACTGGAGACCGAGGCCGCAAAACAGCCGACCGCATGAATCTAGCCATCGACATCGGAAACACATGCGCCAAACTGGCCGTTATCGAAAACGGGCAGGTGGTCGATTTCTTCAAAACCGACACGTTGTCGGAAGTCTACCTCGAGCAACTGCTCGAGAATTTTCCCGATATTACCGGGGCGATCCTCATTTCGGTGCACGAAGATTCCGATGCGCCCATCGAGGCGTTGCTCCGGCGCCGTTTGGGGCGTTTCATTCGTTTCGGTCACGGTGTTCCCGTCCCGATCCGCAACGGTTATGCGACGCCCGATACGCTCGGTGCCGACCGTCTGGCCGCCGCCGTCGGGGCGGCTACGCTCTATCCGGGTAACAACGTGCTGATCGTCGATTTCGGAACGGCGATCACGTTCGATTTCGTCTCGGCGGAAGGGGAATTTCTCGGTGGCAATATCTCGCCCGGGGCGGCAACGCGTTTCAGAGCGCTGCACCACTTCACACGCAAACTGCCGCTGTGCGAACTGATTGACCGGGAAGTGTTCATGGGCCGCGACACGGTGAGCGCTATCGAAGGCGGCGTCGTGAACGGCATTGTCTATGAGGTCGAAGGCTATATCCGCGACTTGGAGCGGAAATATGACGGCCTGCGTATAATTTTTACCGGAGGCGACAGTAATTTTTTTGCCAAACGGGTAAAAAAACCGATATTTGCAACTTATGATCTGGTCGCTTACGGCCTGAACCGAATATTAGAGTACAATGCGAAATAGAAATCGTTTACTGGGCGCGATCGGGGCGCTGCTGCTGATCCTTCCCGCATCCGCATTCGCCCAGGGCAGTAGTTTGAGCGCATTTTCTCCGTACACGTTCTACGGATTAGGCGATTTTTCGGTGCAGGGCCCGGCATTTCTCCGCTCGATGGGCGGTATCGGCGTCGCGTATGCCAACGGCCGACGGATGAATTACCTGAACCCGGCTTCCTATTCGGCGGTCAATCCCCGTTCGGTGCTGTTCAATGTCGGTGGCGAGATGTACAATATCTATGCGAAAACGGCCGATTCGAAGACCAGCTATAACACTTTTAATGTCCGGGATGTCAGCATGCAGATTCCGCTGGCCAAACGGCTCGGCTTCGGTTTCAGCATGACGCCGCTGAGCGATGTGGGTTACCGTGTCAAGATGACCGAAATGGATCCGTTCATGCTTGCCAACGTTGGTAATATCGTTTACGACTATGAAGGCGAAGGCAATACGACGCAGTTCAAATTCGGGTTGGGATGGTCGCCGTTCAAGAGATTCTCTTTCGGTGCCGACGTAATTTATTATCACGGTGTGATCACGCGCAATTTCAATACGATTATCTCGCCGATGATCGAGGAGAAGCCCCAGCGCAGTATGCTCGGCACCCAGCGTGAAACCTATTCGCAGGCCGGTGTGACTTTGGGCATTCAGTACGATTTCATACTGAATGACAACCGGTCGTTTACCTTCGGTGCGACTTTCCGGCCGCGCGTCAATCTCCGGCCCGAAACGACCCGGACGATCGTGGCCAAGGACGTCTTTATCGACACGGTCGATTACAAGATCTCCCGTTCCGATTATTACCTGCCCTCTACGTTCACGGCGGGTCTGTATTACCAGACACGCAAGGTCGGCATGGGGCTCGACTATACGTTCGAAAAGTGGAAGGGCATTAACCAGTCCGACCTGATCGACGGTATCCGTTACCGCAACAACAACTTTATCAAGGTGGGTATGCAGTTTACGCCGAACGCGCAGGATGTGCGGCGGTATTTCAACCGTTGTACCTACCGCGTCGGTTTCCGGTACAACAGCTACTACATGAATATCAACGACCACAATATCGACGATAAAGCGATCACGCTCGGTTTCGGTTTCCCGATCCGCCAGGGGCTGTCATGCATCAATGTCGGTTTCGATTTCGGGCAGCGGGGCATGACCGCTTCCGGAATTTACACGGTACCGCCTTCGGAACCCGGCGGGCTTACCAGCCAGCGGGCCTACCAGATGGTGCGCGAGCGTTATTTCCGTGTTTCGGTCGAGCTGACGCTCTTCGGCGAAGACTATTGGTTCCTCAAACAGAAGTATCAGTAAACGCATTTGCCGGGTGAAACGCCGCGACCCCATACGCCTTTCGGTAGCACTCCTCTTTTTAGCGGGTGCTATCTTGCTTTTTGGCTGCAAAGGAAAAAAGAGCGCCAAAGAGGAGGACGTGCAGAACATGATGACCCAGCAGAGCGAGAACCTGCGGCTGGTCTATTCGCAGAACGGCAACCTGTCGTACCGTTTTGAAACGCCGCTGCTGGAGCGCTACGAATTGGCGCGGGAACCCTACATGGAGTTCCGCAAAGGGGTCAAAGTCGAGACGTATAACGATACCACACACCTCGTCGAATCGACGCTGACGGCCAATTATGCGATTTTCCTTGAAAACCAGCAATTGTGGGAGGCCAAGGGAAACGTAGTGGCGACCAATGCACAGGGTCAGAAGCTCGAGACCGAGCAGCTTTTCTGGAATCAGAAGAGCAAACGCATTTATTCGAACGTCGATTCAAAGGTGACCCAGAAGGACGGTGTGATCCTCGGCGAGGGTTTCGAGTCCGACGAACAATTCCAGGATTTCATTTTCCGCCGTCCGAAAGGCAAGGTGGCCGTCGATACGGCCCCGAAGGAGCGGGCCGATTCGACCGGTTCGGGGCAGGCTGCCGCCGGGTCGTCGCTGCCGGTGATCCGCGAGGGGGAGGCGGTGGCCAAGCCGAAATCCTGATCAACGATGCACGGGCCTTTGACGGCCGGATGCCTGTTTAACCTTTGCGATCTGGGGTCGCATCGATAATATGATTCTCTCTACCGTTATAGTCGTATTGCTCGCGTTGCTTTTCTCCGCATTTTTCTCGGGGATGGAGATTGCGTTCCTGGCGTCGAACAAACTCAAACTCGAGATCGAGAAGAGCCGCAGCCATGCGTTCGCTTACATCGCCGGACTTTTTTCACGTCATCCGGGGCAGTACATTACGACGATTCTCGTCGGCAACAACATCGCACTGGTGATCTATTCGCTGCAGATGAGCCTGCTGATCCAGACGCTGCTTTCGCTCACGGGGTGGGGGCTGCTTTCCGGCGGGTCGTTCCTGCTTGAGACGGTCCTTTCGACGATTATCATCATTTTTGCCGCGGAGTACATCCCCAAAGCCGTCGTGCGGCTCAATCCCAATCTGTACTACCGTACCTTCGCCGTGCCGGTTTTCCTGTTTTACCTGCTGTTTTATCCGCTGGCGCGTATCACCACTTTCATTTCGACGCTGATCCTGCGTATTTTCGGGTTGCCGGTCAATACGCGGCGGGGGGCGCAAACCTTCGACCGGATCGATCTGGCACACCTGATCGACGAGGCATCCGAGGGCGACGAACAGTACGATAACGAGAAAGATATCCGCCTGTTCCAGAATGCGCTCGACTTTTCCGGGTTGCTCGTGCGCGACTGCATGGTGCCTCGGGTCGATATCGAAGCGATCGACCGGACCGATTCGATCCGGGAGCTCACCTCGCGCTTTATCGATACGCATTTCTCTCGGTTGCCGGTTTATGAGGAGAACATCGACCGGATCATCGGTTACGTAAACACCAAAAGCCTTTTCAGGCAGCCTGCGACGATCGACGAAATCCTTCAGCAGATCGACTATGTGCCCGAGAGTATGCCGGTGCAGAAACTGCTCACCGCATTCATCAAAAAGCGTCATTCGGTGGCGGTGGTGATCGACGAGTTCGGCGGGACGGCGGGCATGATCACGATCGAGGATATCCTCGAAGAAATTTTCGGTGAAATCGAGGACGAACACGACGATCCGGGATTGGTAGAGAAACAGATGGGAGACGGCGAGTTCATCTTTTCGGGACGGCTCGAGGTCGAATACATCAACGGAAAATATCATCTGGACATCCCCGAATCGGACGAATACGATACGTTGGCCGGTTATGTGATCGACCGTTACCAGGGTATTCCTTCCGCGGGCGAGACGATTCTCGACGGCGGCCGCAAGATTCGCGTGCTGCGCACCGAGTCGTCGAAAATCGAGCTGCTGCGTATCACGCTGGTCGGGACTTCGTCCCAAAAGAGCGTTCAGGCTTAAATTTTTAGCCTCCCGTGTAATGTGTAACGGGGAATTTTATTATCTTTGGACCTTATTACGGGCTCCTGCGCTGGCGGCGGGGCTCTGGGAAGAGAATCAAAAACAAATCGCTTTTCAAATATGGCAACACTCAACACATTAAGGACGCGGGGCGGCGTGATCGTTTCGATCGTGATCGGTATCGCGTTGCTGGCTTTCCTTTTGGGCGACCTCTCCTCTGCGGGTAACATGATGAATGCGCGCAAGATGCGGGTGGGCGAGATCGACGGCAACAAGATCGGTTATCTGGAGTACACCGAGCAGGTCGATTACCTGACCGGCATCCAGCAGACGATGACCGGCAAGGACGCACTCAGCAGCGAAGAGCAGATGCAGGTGCAGAACTTCGCGTGGGACAACCTGCTCAACAAGTACGTGCTTGCACCCGGATTCGAGGATGCGGGTATTCTCGTGTCGGAGAACGAGCAGGTCGACATGGTCGACGGCAACTACATTTCGCCGGTGATCACGGGCACATTCGTCAATCCCAATACGGGGGTCTACGATCCCGCGATGCTGCGCAATTTCGTTTCGAACATGGATCAGGATCCTACCGGTAAAGCGGGTATGATCTGGAACTATATGAAGAACCAGATGGTCAAGCAGCGCCTCTTCACCAAATATGTGGGCCTGGTGAGCAAAGGCATCTATGTGACCGATTTGGAAGTGGAACAGGGCGTGAACAATGCCAACAGCCTCAGCAACATCGCTTACATCCTCAAGGAATACAGCCAGATTCCCGATTCGACGGTGACTGTGCCCGAGTCCGATGTGCGCAAATATTACAAGGAGCATGAACGCATGTTCCGCCAGAGCGCTTCGCGCGATATCGAATACGTGGTCTTTGACGTGCTGCCTTCGCAGGACGATTATGCGGCTGTAGAGAAAACGGTGAACGAGATGGCCGCCGAGTTCGCTGCGGCTGAGAATCCGTTCCAGTTCGCAACGCTCAATTCGCAGATCCCCCCGGTAAAACGTTACCTGACCGAAAATCAGCTGCCCGCTCCGTTGGCAGGCTATGCATTCGGTCCCGACAGCAAGCAGATGTACGGTCCGGTACTCGATAACGACGTTTATACGATGGCCCGCGTTGCCGATGTGAAGATGCTGCCCGATTCGATCGGCGCACGCCACATCCTCCTTCCGGCCGACAAGAAAGCACAGGCCGACAGCATCCTGACCGCGCTGAAAGGCGGCGCTTCGTTCGCCGAGCTTTCGGAAAAATATTCGATCGACCCCCAGGCCAAACTCCGGGGCGGCGATCTGGGCGTCTTCTCTCCCGACCAGATGGTCGAAGAGTTCTCGCAGGCGGCGCTCGATACCAAACAGGGAGACTTTTTCGAAACGACGACCCGTTTCGGTATCCATATCGGTCAGGTAACCTCCAAGAGCAAGCCGGTCAAAAAGGTGCAGCTCGCGGTGATCACCGACAAAGTAGAACCGAGCGAAGCGACGCAGCAGGCTGTTTACGGCAAGGTGAGCCAGTTTATCGCGGCAGCCAACGGTTCGGCCGAAAACTTTGCGAAAGCGGTGTCCGACAATGCGCTCTCGAAACGTGTGGCCCGCATCCACAACACCGAACGCAATATCAGCGGCATGGACAACTCGCGTGAAATCGTGCGCTGGGCTTTCAATGCGGAACAGGGCGACGTATCGCCCGTCACCGAAGTCGACGGCAACTATGTGGTTGCACTGCTGACCGGCGTCAGCGAGGACGGAATCGCACCCCTGACTGCGGTTTCGCAGAACATCGCCACCATCCTGCGCCAGCAGATCAAAGGCAAGATGCTTTCCGACAGCCTGTCGGGCGGTACTTTGCTGCAGGCTGTGGCCACCAAGGTGGGAGCTGAGGTCAAAGAGGCCGGCGACGTCGATTTCAATTCGTTCTATGTAAATGGCGTCGGTGTCGAACCGGCCCTGATCGGTGCGGTGAGCGCGGTACAACCCGGCGCGCTTTCGAAACCGGTGGTCGGAATGGCCGGCGTCTACCTGTTCGACGTAACGGGCCGCCAGAATACCGACAACGTGACACCCGAAAGCGAGCGTGCACGTCTTGAGTCGATGGGCCTGTCGTACCTTTCCGAGCGCGTTTCGCAGGTGCTCGTCGAAGCTGCAAATGTGAAAGACAACCGCGTGAAATTCTTCTGATCGTGCGTTCCGATAAGTGCAGGGGCTATCCATTCGGATAGCCCTTCTCTTTTGTCTGCCGGTTTGCCAGCCAGCCGGTTTGTTCAGGTAAGTGGAATGGGGAAGAGGGAAACCGGGGAACGGCGAGGCCCGTCTTTCGGATGCAGGTGTTTTGTCCCTGTCGGTTGCTGCCGGGTCGGTATGCTTTCCGGACTTGGTTAATTGCCGGAAAAAAACTATCTTTACCTAAAGGAAAACTATGTAATATCAATATACGGGCTTATGTATGCGATACTGAAAGAGTGTCCGCTGTTCAGGGGACTGACGGTGGCACAGATAGAGGATATTCTCGCCGACAAGGGTAAATACGCCCTGAGCGAGTATCGTGACGGCGATCTGATCGCACAACGCGACACGGCCTACTCGGGGCTCATGATTATCATCAAGGGGAAAGTACACGGCAAAATGACCTATGCATCGGGGCGCAGTGCGGACATCGAACCGATCGAAGCGCCGCAACTGATTGCACCGGCCTTTCTTTTCGGCGGCTACAACAAACTGCCGATCGATGTGATCGCCGACGGCGATGTGACGATCATGACCATCCACCGCGGCTATATCTTCGAATTGATGCAGAACAATGTGGTCATCATGTCCAATTTCGTCGACATTCTTTCGAACCGTGCCAATGTATGGTCGAAGAAGATTTACTACCTCTCGTTCCGGTCGCTCCGGGAGAAGGTGGCGAATTACCTGCTCGACCATACCCATGCGGACAATTCCGCGCTGCTGATGCCCGACATTGCCGAAACCGCCTCTTATTTCGATGCTACGCGAAGCGCTTTGCAAACCGTGCTGGACGAAATGGCGAAGAAGCGCCTCGTGCGCCGTGACGGGGACAGCGTGGTCGTGCTGAACCCGCAGGGGTTGCGGGATATTCTTAAATAACCGGCATGCGTCTGTTTTACAATACGGGGATTTATCTGCTCGATGCCGGGTTGCATGCGGCGGGGATGTTTAACGATAAGGCGCGGTTGTGGTGCCGTGGCCGCCGTCGTATTTTCTCCCGGATGGCGGAGGCGGTTGCGGGCTGGAGCGGGGCGGACGGGTGTCCGGATACGCTTCCCGTATGTGGTGCCGAGGCCAAAGAACGTACAAGAACGGGGGACGGTTCGGATCATTGCACGGCCGGAACCGACCTGATCTGGTTCCACTGTGCATCGCTTGGTGAATTCGAGCAGGGACGTCCCGTGATCGAAGCGTTCCGGGCCGCGCATCCCGGCTGGAAGATACTGTTGACCTTTTTCTCTCCGTCCGGATACGAAGTTCGCAAAAATTATGCGGGAGCCGACTACATTTTTTACCTGCCGGCCGATACGCCGCGCAATGCCCGGCGGTTCGTTTCGATTTTCCGTCCGAAGATCGCCGTATTCGTCAAATACGAGTTTTGGGCCAACTACCTGTTCGCATTGCAGCGCAGCGGTGCGCGGGCTTACCTGATCTCCGGGATTTTCCGGCCCGGGCAGTCGTTTTTTAAACCGTGGGGGGGGCTGTTCCGCCGGGTGCTGGGTACGTTCGACCGGTTGTTCGTACAGAACGAAGAGTCGCTGAAGTTGCTCCAAGGGATCGGTGCGGTAAATGCCGAAGTGGCCGGCGACACCCGTTTCGATCGCGTTTATGCCATTGCACAGGGGGCAAAAGCGCTTCCGGAGGTAGAGCGTTTCGCCGAGGGTGCTGAAGTCTTCGTGGCCGGGAGTACCTGGCCGCCGGATGAACAATTGTTACTGGCGTTGATCAATGCGAATCCGGATGTCAAGTTTATTCTGGCGCCGCACGAGGTAGATCCGGCCCGTATCGAACGAATGATCGCGCAGATCGATCGACCTTGTCTGCGTTATACGCAGTTGACGCCGCAGAGCGACCTGGCCGGTGGGGGAGTGCTGTTTATCGATACGATCGGCATCCTCTCGTCGGTATACCGTTACGGCAAATGGGGTTATATCGGCGGCGGATTCGGCGTGGGTATCCACAATACCCTCGAGGCGGCGACGTTCGGCCTGCCGCTTGCCTTCGGGCCCAATTATGAAAAGTTTCAGGAGGCGCGCGACCTGATCGGGGTCGGGGGCGCCCGCAGTATTTCAGACTACACGCAATTGGCCGACTGGTTCGGTATTTTGCACGGTGATGCGGCGGAATATCAGAGGAGCAGCAGTGCCTGCGCCGAGTATGTCCGTTCGCACAAGGGGGCGACCGGGCAAATTATTGCAGGAATCCGGGTATGACGGTAGGTTCGGCATCGTGTGACGACAAACGATGGAGCCTGAAATGGGGCGGTAGGTTCTCAGGAATTGAAATATCGGGCCGGACTGCTGTGAAAAGCTGAAACCACGCCGTTGCAGATCAAAAAATATTCTTTATCTTTGCAGTCCTGTTCCCCGTGAACAGCGTGCTTGACCCATGGTGTAATGGTAACACTGCAGATTTTGGTTCTGTCATTCCAGGTTCGAATCCTGGTGGGTCAACAAGACGACACTTTAAACGTGCAACCTACTTTGATTAATCGTTTTGCAGGTAATGATATCGGATGAATTGTAATCGGGTTATTTGACGTTGTGATGATTTTGTCATTTGTGTTGCTCCAGAGAATTGCTATTCGAGTGACTGGTAAACAGTGTTGACATATCGGCTCCACAGATCGAAAAGGTCCTCTATTCTGTGATTCATGAAAAGCAGAATAATCAGATCTTCTTTCGGGTCGATCAAAAAATAGGTCCCTAGCCAACCGAGCCAAAAAAGGGATCCTTCAGAAACCATTGGAGGCATCAGTATTTTCGAATTGGCAAAAATCCGGTTGCCGGGACTGATTTCGAATCCGAGGCCGAACAAGGAGTATTGCGGGACATCCGCTCCTTCGGGTATCTGGTTTTGGGACATGAGTTCGATTGTTTTGCGTCCCAGAATGCGATGACCGTTGAATGTTCCGCCGTTGAGGATCATCTGACAAAATCGGGCATAATCCTCAATTGGACCGTTCAGACCGGTTGCTTCCGGAATGTACCGGTGATCTTGGCTGAAAAGATTGAGAGGGTATTGATTGTTCCGCGGGATAATTTTTCCCTCTTTTTTTTCATATACAACGGGAAGCCGTTGTTGATCGGCGGGATCAAGGAAAAAAGCAGTTTGAGTCATTCCTAAAGGTTCCAGGATCGTTTTTGAAAGGTACTGCTCTAGCGGTTGTCCAGAAAAATGTTCGATCAGGTAAGCCGCCACTTCCATTGAAATATTCTCATAGTTCCAGTTTGTTCCCGGATCATATTTCAACGGAGCTTGCAATTGATCCCGGATATATTCTTCCCGGCTTTTATAAACCGGTACGACTTGACCGGGTGTCGCCGGCCATCCGACTAGACCGCCCGTGTGGGAGAGCAGGTGAGAGATGGTGAGTGATGTGGTCGCTTCCCGGGTACTGAAATTTTTCCTGTTCTTCCATTTCACCAATATTCTGTCGCTGGTTTCAGGGATGTATGCCGAAACCGGATCCTCCAGTTGGAATTTCCCCTGTTCATAAAGTGTCATTAGGGCTACTGTGATGACGGGTTTAGTGAGTGAAGCCATTTGAAAAATGTCATTCTTTTTCAAATAGATACTATCTTCAGGTACTCTCCATCCCCATGCAGCATGGTGGATTATCTCGCCTTTGCGCGCCACGAAAGTGACCGCATGCGGTAGCCCTTTTTCCTCAATATAGTGTTTGAGCAGACTGTCGATCCTCGTCAACCGGGTTCCGTTAACCCCTAAGGTCAAGTAGTCCCGGTTATATGAAAATTGTTGGGGAGAGTATCCCATCAGGGAGCAATATGTCAGCAAGATAACGGCGACTAACACGACTTTATGTTGAATATTATGCATAAATACCTTTTTTGATTAGAGATGAATAGTTGACATCCAACCATAATGGAATCCACCGGTCAGTCCAGAAAGGGCATAACCGAGCCGGTCACTTTCAGATTACCTGTCTGGCACAAAAATAGGAGATACTGTTTAGTGTGGCATATGACAAAGAGTGTTGGGAATGTCATTTTTCGGGAATGATTATGGCTTTACGCGTTTGCGATATTGGCCCGGAGTGCTTCCTGTGTGTTTCCGGAATAAACGGATGAAATAGGAGGAGTTATCGAAATGCAGCCGGTTGGCGATTTCGGCTTCGGAAAGAGTCGTATAATCCAGCAGTCGTTCGGCTTCGTGGATCACTTTAGTCAGAATGAAGGATTTAGCGCTCGAACCCAAAATCCCATGGACGATCTTGTTCAGATAATTGGAAGAAATACATAGCTTGTCTGCGTAGTACTGGGTATTGCGATGGAATGTGCATTCAGCGTCTACCATACGTACGAACGGATCGATATACCGGACGATTTTTATGTTGTCTTTCCTGTTGTCCGATTCTCCGGCGGGGCAGGCACGATTCAGCAACATCAGCGTTTCATAGAGCATGGCCCTCAAAATATGGTGATCCTGTTCGCTCTGATCGTTAATTTCAGTTTTCATTTCCGCGAGTAGTCGTTTGACGCGGTTGAACAGTTCATTCGGCAGTTTGAGAAATGGGGAACTTCTTTCCGCTTGTAAGTAGCGAAAATTGCGCAGGAAAGCGCGGTCATTGAAAAATGAAAGAAGGAATTTCTCTTCGAATAAAAGAAAATAACCGTTCAGGTTGGCATGCGAATGCCAATGCCAAACCTCTCCGGGAATTGCACAGATAATATGATTGGTTCCGAGGTGGCAACTGCAATCATTGATGGCGACTTCCCCGTCGCCTGCTGTTATCAGGATAATGCTATAAAAATTAAATCGGTGGACAGGACTCCGTCTGACGCCTTCCCGTATCTCTTCCAACCCGATGACGTCGACCAACAGTTCATTGCCGTATTTCTTTGTGTAGAATTTCCGTAAAGGTATGGAATCCACTTTCAAAGTGCTTTGTACTTAAAAAAGTTCTCGCTGGGATAATCTCCCCTCCGTCCGGGAACGAGTCGGTATTCGTGTATGTTGGCAGCGCTAAAGCGGTTCGGGAATTAAAACTTGTCGATATCGACCGACGAGGCCAGGTCGCCGATTTGCGGCAGCAGTGTGGTGAAGTGTTTGGTCGCTTCGTGCGCAGCCAGTACGGCGGCGTTTTCCCACCGTTCGCAGATTACGATCTGGGCCGGGTCGGTCGGGTGCAGGTAATACTGGTAGCGGAGGTTGCCGTTCTCTTTCTGAGAGGCCGCCGTCAGTTCGGCGAGCAGTTCCAGCATTTTGGCGCGTTTGTCGGCCGTTACGTTGATCGTTACGAAGATGTTGATCATGGTTTTATCGTGTTTGCGGCGGTAGGGAATGCGACGCAGCGGAGATTTCCCGTACCCGCCTGTTTTTGTCCGGTAGCTGAGTGCGCGCGGGCCGCCGTCGGATCCAGCTGGGGCCGATCTTCCGAAGTCCGCTTCTATTCAGGCGCGTTTGGCTACATCCGGCCCCGTCCGGCCGCTTGGTCGCGGTAACTGTGGACGGGATTATCCTGAAATGAGTTTTATTTCGGTATCGTTGTGCCCGCAGGGAAACTGTTGAACCCTTCGGCGATCTTTTCGGCAATCTGGTCTACGGCGCCCGCCAGTTTTTTGCCGACCATCATTTTCATCATCATCGGCAGCTCGACGTCGAGTACGATTCGCATGCGCGTATCGGTTTCGGCCGCACTCACCAGCTGGAGCCAAAAGGTAAAGTCCATCGGCGAGCCGTCGGCGCCCGTCACCTTGATCAGTTTGTGCTCGACCTTCTCAATCATCTGCAGGTTGACCGTAAATCCCTGCACCTTGAACGAGCAGGTGTCCTCGGTGGCGCACCATCCTTCGACCTTGTCGCCCACCACGGGCGTCAGGTGGTTGAAATCGGCCAACACGCCGTATACCGCCCGGGCGGGATGCAGGATTTGTACGTGTTTGCTTTCGTATCTTTCCATTGTTTGGGGTAAAGTTAAGTAAGTTGGTACCGGGACCGTGCTACTGCGCAAAACGGACCGGACAACGGACAAACGGCTGCGGGATGCGGATTATTTTTTCCACGAAGCCGGATCGCGCCTCCACTCTTTGAGTGTTTCCAGCTCGTCGGCGTGTACATAACCTTGTTCGATAGCCATTTCGATCATCGTGTTGTAGTTGCTCAGCGTATCGAGCCGCACGCCCGCCTCGGCGAAATTCTTCTCGGCGGCGGGGAAGCCGTAAGTGAAAATCGCCACCATGCCGAGCACTTCGCAGCCGGCTTTCTGTAACGCTTCGACGGCGCTAAGGCTGCTGCCCCCGGTCGAGACGAGGTCCTCGATCACGACTACCTTCGCACCGGGCTTCACCTCGCCTTCGACCTGATTGGTCAGGCCGTGCGATTTGGGTGCGCTGCGCACATAGATAAAAGGTTTGCCCATCTTCTCGGCTACCAGCGCCCCGTGGGCGATCGCTCCGGTCGCGACGCCGGCCAGTACCTCGGCCTGCGGGTATTTTTCGGCGATCAGCGCGGCGAATGCCTCGTATACCTGTTTGCGCACGGCGGGGTAGGAGAGTATCTTGCGGTTGTCGCAGTAGATCGGCGAGTACCAGCCTGAGGCCCACGTAAAATGATTTGTCGGATTTAATTTAATTGCCTTAATTTGCAACAGGCTTCCGGCGATCTGTTTGGCGGAATCGTTCATTTTCGTGCTATGTATAAAGTTTATATCGAAGACAACGTTGTGGTTTTCTCGGTACGGCCGGTTGGGGATCCTTCGTTCGTCACCTTCCGGCCCGCTGCGGGTGAGCCGCTTTCAGTGACAAAGTTGTTGCAAAAAGTTCAGAATAGCAAACGCCTTGCGGTGGTTTCGGACGATATCGAACAAGTTTTCGCCGATTTCCGCGCCTCGCAGCGCTTTATCGAGGCGGGCGGCGGCGTGACGGCCGATCCGCAGGGTAACCTGCTGCTGATCTTTCGTAACGGACGTTGGGACCTGCCCAAAGGCAAACTCGAACCGGGCGAACGGATCGAGGATTGCGCCGTGCGCGAGGTGGGCGAGGAGTGCGGCCTGTCGGGCCTGCAGCTCGGGGCTTTCGTTGCGCACACCTACCATTGTTACCGGATGCATGGCGAGTGGGTGCTCAAGCGTACGTCGTGGTACCGCATGCGTTACGGCGGTTCGCAGCGTCCGCAGCCGCAGACGGTCGAGGGAATTACCGAAGCGGTATGGGTGCCGCAGGCGGAACTGACTCCGAAACTGGAGAACACCTATTTCACGATCCGGGACGTATTGACTGCCGCCGGATACGTGAAATAAAACCGGACACGGTCCTCAGACCGCATGTTCGGTGATGAGAACAGCCGGACGGAGATACCGAAAGAACGTTCCTTTTTTACTCCCTATGCGATCCTTTTCGTTGCTATAAAGGCAATAGAGCTTTTGAAGGTTGCGTTTAAGGGGTACGAAACATAACCGAACCGAATAAAACCTCATAACAGATGAAGAAAACGACAACCCTGCTGCTGGCGGGAGCCGTTGCGGCGCTTACGGTCGCGTGCGGCGACGGCGCAGGCAAAAAATCAGCCCCGATGAAGATTGACAACTCGTTGACCGAAGCCGAAAAGAGCGCCGGTATCCTTACTCCCGAAGTGATGTGGAAGATGGGGCGCGTGGGCGGTTCCGTGGTGTCGCCCGACGGCGAAACCGTCCTCTATACGGTGAGCGATTACAGCATGAAAGACGATAAGAGCAGTACGCACATCTGGTCGGTGCCGACCGCCGGCGGGGAAGCCGTGCAGATCACCGACGGTGCGGGCAAAGAGTCGTCGATCCAGTGGGGCGACGACGGCAGCCGCATCTACTTCCTTTCGACGCGAAGCGGCGAGGCGCAGCTGTGGAGCGCCGCTCCCGACGGCAGCGACCTGCGCCAGCTTTCGGCCATCGAGGGCGGTATCGAAGGGTACGGCCTTTCGCCCAAAGGCGACAAAGTGTATTACATCAAGCGTGTCCAGGTCGAAAAACGCAAGTCGTCGGAGGTCTTCCCCGACCTGCCCGACTCGAAGGCGCTGATCTACGACGACCTGATGGCGCGTCACTGGGATTACTGGGACGACGGCAGTTACCTGCACCTGTTCGTTGCCGAGATGAAAGACGGCCGGATGGCCGAGGGGGTGGACATCATGCCGGGCGAGCCGTGGGATGCGCCGATGGCGCCCTATTTCGACGCGGCCGAGATCGCGTGGAACAACGCGGGCACGCAGTTGGCCTACACCTGCAAGAAGATGAAGGGCAAGCAGTACGCGCTCAGCACTAATTCCGACATTTATATTTACGACCTCGCTGCGGGGACGACCGTCAATATCACGGAAGGGATGATGGGTTACGACAAATATCCCCGTTTTTCCCCGGATGACAGCATGGTGGCTTTTACCAGCATGGAGCGCGACGGTAACGAGTCGGACAAAGACCGCCTGTTCATCGCCGTGCTCGCCACGGGAGAGAAAAAATACCTGACCGAGAATTTCGATTACAATGCGGGCAACGTCACCTGGGACGGCAACGACAAACTTTGGTTCCTCTCGCCGATGCGGGCGACCTACCAGCTTTGCAAAGTGGGGACCGACGGTTCGCCGGTGGAGGTGGTCACCAGCGGCGCGCACGACCTGAACGCCTTTACGATGGGCGGGGGCAAACTCGTGGCCGAACTGACGACGCTCAGCACGCCTTCCGAACTGTTCGCCGTGAACCTGACCGACGGTATGCTTTCACAGCTGACCAATACGAACAAGGAGATTTACGACAATATCCGGATGGGCGAAGTGCGCGAGCGCTGGGTCAAGACCACCGACGGCAAACAGATGCTGACGTGGGTAATCCTGCCCCCCGATTTCGATTCGACCAAAACCTATCCTGTGCTGCTTTACTGCCAGGGCGGTCCGCAGAGTGTGGTGAGCCAGCGCTGGAGTTTCCGCTGGAATTTCCAGCTGATGGCTGCGCAGGGCTATATCGTCGTGGCGCCGAACCGGCGCGGGCTGCCGTCGTTCGGGCAGGAGTGGCTCGACCAGATCTCGGGTGATTACAGCGGCCAGAACATTCGCGATTACCTCAGTGCGATCGACGACGTGGCGCGCGAACCGTGGGCCGACGAGACCCGGATGGGCTGCGTGGGCGCCAGCTACGGCGGCTATTCGGTCTACTTCCTGGCCGGCAACCACCAGAAACGTTTCAAAGCGTTCATCGCGCACTGCGGCATGTTCAACTTCGAAAGCATGTATTGCGGTACCGAGGAACTGTGGTTCCCGAACAACGACCTCGGCGGTTCGTACTGGAGCGACAGTCCGGTGGCGAAACGTTCGTATGCCAACTCTCCGCACAAGTTCGTGAAGAACTGGGACACGCCGATACTGATCTTCTCCGGGCTCAACGATTTCCGGATTCCGTACACCGAAAATCTGCAGGCGTATACGGCTGCGCAATTGATGGGTGTCCCGGCGCGGCTCGTCGCATTCGAAAACGAGGCGCACCAGGTGTTCAAACCGCAGAACTCGCTGGTTTGGCAGCGCGAATTTTTCGGCTGGCTCGACAAGTATGTAAAGAATTCGCAGCAGGAGACCGCATCGGCGGCAAAACAATAGCCGCGGCAATATCGTCGGTTCCGGAAGTGCTCCGCTCTGGGGCGCGGCAGTTCTGCGGATAGATGCAAATGAAACGAGGAGGGAAATCATTACGATTTCCCTCCTCGTTTTGTTCCGGTTGTACGTTTTAAGCTGTTGCACGGTGTTGCCGTGCTTCAGGAACAGGGTGTAGGCCGGTCTGTTCCGTATCCGAACTTCGTTTGCGTTCCTGTCTTGGACAGAACCAGGGCCGGATGCCGCGTTAGTCGATATTCGGGTTCAGCGCATGCCACTCCTTGACGGGGGGCAGTACGCCCATTGCGATCACTTCGTCGCGCAACTGGCAGAGGTGTTTGTAGCTCTCCTCGAGTGTTTTCATCTCCTCTGCCGAGCCTTTGACAGCGTTGTAATGTACGCCGTCTTTGGTGATCGAAGTCTCCATGGCCATCATGATGTGGTTGAACCCTTCGGAGTGGACATAAACTCCGGCAGGCCAGCGGAACGCCTCTCCGCCCATGGCTGCTGCGATCATTTCGATCGAGAGGTAGGCCGGGCTCTGGAACGACGAGCGGCCGCGTAGGTCGATGATATGCTTGCCGCCCTGTATCACCCGCTGGCGCAGCGCTTCCCAGTCGCCGGCGGGAATCTGCGTACCGATCAGCTCGGAGAGCTTCTTGCCGTGGAGTTCGGTCGTCGAGGCGAAGACGGCCATCTGTTCCCCGTGGCCTCCATAGGTACGGCAGTTCTTGATTTCCGAGGCGGGCATGCTGAAATATTTGGCCAGCTCGCTTCTCAGGCGCGTGCTGTCGAGTGCCGCGAGCGTCGAAACCTGCGTCGGCTTGAGGCCCGAATAGAGCAGCGTAATAAGGCCTGTGATGTCGGCCGGGTTGAAGATCACCACCACATGCTTTACGTCGGGGCAGTAGGTTTTGATGTCCTTGCCGAGCTGCTCTGCGATCTGTGCATTGCCCTTGAGCAGGTCTTCGCGCGTCATGCCGGCCTTGCGGGCTGCACCGCCCGACGAGACGATGTATTTCGCATCCTTGAACGCTTCTGCGATATCCGAGGTGAAGGTGAGGTTCACATTTTCGAAGCCGCAGTGGAACAGCTCTTCGGCGACGCCTTCGAGGGCCGGTGCGAACGGGTCGTAGAGACAGATGTTCGGGGTGAGGCGCATCATCATTGCGGTCTGCGCCATGTTCGAACCGATCATGCCGGCGGCGCCCACGATGGTCAGTTTTTCTTCGGTCAGGAATTTCATGTTGGTTCTGTTATTTTGATTAAACGATTTGTCTGTCTGTTTCCGGCAGCGAAGATAGCGACCCGCAGGCCGCCGCGTTTATCAGAAATGGTAATCTGCGATAAAGCGCGGTTATACCCTTGTGCTTTCCCGCCTCCGGGAGGCCCGGGCGAAACCACTGTCCCGGACATTTTCCGTTTACGCCGGGTGCCGCTGCCGGTACGATGCGAACCGTTAATTCACCGACGGCAGGAACGAATAGTTTTTCGAATAGCGCATCATCTGGTCCGGATAGTCTTCGGTGTATTCGACCGTGACGTCGACGATCTCGCCGTTCTCCATAACCGGTTTGTAGACCGGATTGACGAATCCGCTGAACGGTTCGATATGCAGTTTTCCGTAGCGTGCGAGTACTTCGTCGTGCAGTTTTTGATCCACTTTCACGCCGTAATTCTCGACGAGCGCCTTGCCGGCGGCATAGTCGCCTTCGCTCTTGATGCGCTGGATTTCATGCAACATATCGCCGAACAGGCCGCGCAACTTTTCGTAGTCGGTAATCTCGATGTAGGTCTTGCCGTCGCGCTCCACCTTTTTGATGACGGCTTCGCCGCCGCCCTGCTGCCCTTTTTCATAGCACCACATCGCGATCAGCATCCGGTTGCGCATATGCGCCTCTTCGACGTCCTTGCCCGGTTGGATGCGGGCCAGTTGCGTCATCATACCGTTGAGGATATAACGCAAATACTGTGCCTTGGCTACGTCGAACGACGGGACGAGTCCGAGCTCGGCCAGCTTCGGGTCGCCGAGGTAGTAGAGGGCGAAAAGGTCTGCGCGGGCCTCTTCGAGCGTCGAGCCGTAATTTTTCAGTGCATCGGTCTTCACGCCCGGAGCCAGCTGGCCCGAACCGTGGCCGAGGCATTCGTGCAGGTCGGTATGCAGATCGTCGCCCAGCGAACCGTATTTTTTCTGGAGCTCGATGTCGGCCGGGTCGGGGATGAACTCTTCGAGGAAGCCGTTGCCTTTGGCCGCCTCGGTGTAAGCGTGCGTAATGTTCTGGATCGTCACCGATTTGGAACCGTAGTCTTTGCGGATCCAGTCGGCATTGGGCAGGTTGATGCCGATCGGGGTAGCCGGGAAGCAATCGCCGCCGAGCATCGTGGCGGTGATGACCTTCGCGGATACGCCCTTCACCTTCTCTTTGCGGTATTTCGGGTCGATCGGCGAGTGGTCCTCGAACCATTGCGCCTCGGCGCTGATCGTTTCGGTGCGTCGCGTCGCCTCCTCGTCGCGGAAGTTCACGAGGCTTTCCCACGAGGCGCGGTAGCCCAGCGGGTCTCCGTACGTTTCGATGAAGCCGTTGACGAAATCGACTTTCGAGAGGGTGTCCTGCACCCAGGAGATACTATAGGTGTCGAATTGCGAAAGGTCGCCCGAACGGTAATAGCCGATCAGCTCGTCGATCGTCCGTTTCTGTGCTCCTTTAGCCACTCCGGAGGCCTGCTCGAGCCAGTAAACGATCTTCTCGATCGCGGACGAGTACATGCCGTCCACTTTCCACACTTTTTCCACCAGCTTGCCGTCCTCTTTGACCAGCTTGCTGTTCAGGCCGTATGAAATGGGGGTGCTGTCGCGGTGGTCGATCAGTTTGCCATAATAGGCTTCCACCTCTTTTTGCGTCACGCCTTCGTAATAGTTGTTGGCCGAGGTGGCGATCATATCCTCTCCGGCAGCCTGGTTCGTCCGTTTGGGGAAGAGCTCCGGGTCGAACATCACCGGCTTGATCTCGGTCACGACGGCCGCAACGGACGGTGTGAAGTCCTGCGGAAAATATTCGGCGGGTGTGCCGGCGACCAGTTCGTCGAAGTAGCTTTCGGAAAATTCGGGCAGGAACTTGTCGAGCGAATAGTGGTGGTGTATGCCGTTGGCGAACCACACTTTCTTCAGGTATTTTTCGAATTTCCCGAAATCCTCGCTCGTGCGGTCGCCCGTGTAGCCCTGCTCGATCGCTTCGAGCGTGCGGCGGATGCGCAGGTTGTAGCGGCCGTTTTGGTCGAAAAAGATATCGCGTCCGCAGAGTGCGGCTTGGTTCAGGTAATAGATCAGCTTTTTCTCCTCCAACGAGAGGGTGTCGAAGCCCGGTACCTGGTAGCGCAGCACTTTGATGTCGTCGAAACGGTCCACTACCCAGTTGAACTTCTCTTCGGCCCGGGGCTTGGTTTTGCAGGCGTTCATGCCTGCCGCGAGGGTTATCATCATGGTCAGAATAACGGTATTTTTCATCGGATTCACAGGTTCGGTTGTTCACAAAGGTATTATTTTTGGGCGAAAAATGTTGGATAAATCTAAATCTAATTTCTACCTTTGCGGAACCCTTTCGGGGGCTATTAAAAACTAAAGCGATCGATCCGATGCAGGTTTTCAACAGGGGTGCCGAACTCTCCGCCGCCTTGGGTAATGAAAAGGTACTCACCGGCTTCGTTCCTACGATGGGCGCGCTGCACGAGGGGCACGTTTCGTTGGTCGAACGCTGCCGCCGCGAGTGCCGTCGGGTGGTGGTGAGCGTCTTCGTCAATCCCACGCAATTTAATGATCCGGCCGATTTGCGCAGTTATCCGCGCAATCTGGAAGCCGACCTGAAGCTGCTCGAGGCAGCCGGCGCCGACTTCGTTTATGCCCCTTCGGTCGAGGATGTCTATCCCGAGCCCGATACGCGGCAGTTCGATTTCGGACAGACCGACAAGGTGATGGAGGGCGCGCACCGTCCGGGCCATTTCAACGGTGTGGCGCAGGTGGTGAGCCGCCTGTTCGCGATCGTGCAGCCCGATAAGGCTTATTTCGGCGAGAAGGATTTTCAGCAGATCGCGGTGATCCGGGCCATGGTACGCCAGTTGCAGATTCCGGTTCAGATCGTGCCGTGCCCGATCGTACGGGGGGCGGACGGTCTGGCGCTCAGTTCGCGCAATGCGCTGTTGACGGCGGAACACCGTGCTGCGGCACCGCAGATTTATGCGGCCCTGAAAGCGGGTGTCGAATTTTCGCGTACGGCGACGGTGGCCCAGACCGAGAGGTTCGTTACCGAGCGGATCGACAGCGATCCGCTGCTGAAAGTGGAATATTTCCAGATCGTCGATGCCGATACATTGCTGCCGCTGGACCAGTGGCGGGAGGGTGTCGCGACGCGGGGCTGTGCGGCCGTGCAGGCCGGTGCCGTGAGGCTGATCGATAATGTGGGCGGTTACGGCCCCTACGATAAATAATCGAAATTTTGCAGACATGCAGATAGAGGTATTGAAATCGAAAATTCATCGGGTGACCATCACGCAGGCCAACTTGGACTATGTGGGGAGCATCACGATCGATGAAGACCTGCTCGACGCGGCGAATATGATCGCGGGCGAAAAGGTGCAGATCGTCAACGTCAACAACGGCGAACGTCTCGAGACTTATATCATTAAGGGGGAGCGCGGCAGCGGCGCGGTTTGCCTGAACGGTCCCGCCGCGCGCAGGTGCGTGGTGGGTGACGTGGTGATTATCATTTCGTACGCGCTGCTCGGCTTCGAGGAGGCCAAGGGCTTCAAACCCTGGGTGGTCTTTCCCGATACGGCGACCAACAAACTGGTGCGGTAATTCGTTCCGGTGTGGTCCGCAGGGTTTTCTTGCCAGAGGACGGACAGCAACGGGCGAAACGAGGTCCGGACGGCCCGGAAACGGCAACCGTCGAAATACGAAACAGGAGCGCTCCCGGGAGGGAGCGCTTTTTTGTTTGATATTCCTGCGGCAGCCGTTCGTCCCGGCGATGGTCGTGGTTTTCCGGAGTAAAGGGGATGATTCTGCCGGGAAAGTGATGTCCATTCGGAAATAAATCTTATTTTTGTTCAACACCTCCCTTCGATAGCTTATGAAAACTGGCGCCAAGCGCAACTACACCTTTTATGTTCTGATGCTCCTGATCTTCGGGGGACTCTTCTGGATGGTGATCCGGGAAGGTAAGTTATGGGATCGGGCTTTTGATAAAACGCACCGGGAAGCCGTGGAGATGGTTTCGGGCCATGTTGCGGTGCACCAGGCACCCGCCTCCTGTCCCGCGCCGCTCGAACTCTTCACGCAGTCGCTGCACGAAGGGGTGCACCATCCGGTAGCCATGCTGCTGTTGCAGATCATTTCGATCCTGGTCGCCGTGCGGATTTTTTCGTGGCTGTTCAAGTACCTTGGCCAACCGGGCGTGATCGGCGAGATCGTCGCGGGCATCGTGCTCGGCCCGTCGCTGCTGGGCCACTTTTTCCCTGAAACGTTCGGATTCCTCTTTGCGCCCGATTCGCTC
This sequence comes from Alistipes indistinctus YIT 12060, assembly GCF_025144995.1. NCBI lineage: Bacteria > Pseudomonadati > Bacteroidota > Bacteroidia > Bacteroidales > Rikenellaceae > Alistipes > Alistipes indistinctus. Next base: position 1,958,087 of record NZ_CP102250.1, read on the forward strand.
GAATCGCTCAACATTTTGAGCCAGATCGGCCTGATCCTTTTTATGTTTATCATCGGTATGGAGCTCGACCTGGGTATCCTGCGCAAAAAAGGGAGTCAGACGCTCGTCATCAGCCATGCGAGCATCATCGTGCCGTTTTTCCTCGGGACGGTATTGGCCTGGCAGGTCTATCCCGAATTCGGGTTCGGGCATACTACCTTCGTACCGTTCGCGCTTTTTATCGGCATCTCGGTCAGCATTACGGCCTTTCCGGTGCTCGCGCGCATCATTCAGGAGCGCAACCTGGGCAAAACGCCGATGGGCATGCTGGCGATCGCCAGCGCGGCGAACAACGATATTACCGCATGGTGCCTGCTGGCCGCGATCATTGCGATCGCAAAGGCGGGCAGCGTTGCCAGCGCAGGCTATACGTTGCTGTGCGTGATCCTGTATGTGCTGTTCATGTTCGGGCTCGTGAGGCCCTTCATGCGCAAGCTCGGTAATATTTACAACAGTCAGGAGATCATCAGTAAACCGCTGGTGGCGTTCATTTTCCTGGTGCTGATCCTTTCGTCCTACATTACCGAAGTGCTGGGCGTGCATGCGCTTTTCGGCGCGTTCGTGGCGGGAGTGATCATGCCTGCGAACCTCAGTTTCCGGCGCATCATGACCGAAAAGGTGGAAGACGTCGCGCTGGTGCTGTTCCTGCCGCTGTTTTTCGTTTTTACCGGCCTGCGGACCGAGATCGGCGCACTCAATACCGCCCACTTGTGGGTCGTCTGCGCTCTTTTTGTCGCCGTATCGATCGTCGGCAAACTGGCGGGTGCCGCGCTTTCGGCCCGCTTTGTCGGGGAGTCGTGGAAGGACAGCCTCTCGATCGGCGTGTTGATGAACACGCGCGGACTGATGGAGCTGATCGTGCTGAACATCGGCTACGAGATGGGCGTGCTGCCCTCGTCGATCTACGTGATCTTCGTAATTATGGCCCTGTTCACCACTTTCATGGCCACCCCGTCGCTCGTGCTGATCGACAAACTTTTCGCTCGCCGCAGGCCCGAACGGCGGCACTCGGCGAAAGCCCGTATCTTGATTTCGTTCGCGCGTCCTTCCAGTGCGCCGGTTTTCCTGAAACTCGTAAAAGTGTTGTGCGGCCGGTTGATCGACAAACTGCACATTACGGCTGTGCACTATACGATCGGTACCGAGACCAGTCCGATGAACGCCTACGGCTATTCGTCCGAGAGTTTTGTGCCGCTGCGTGACGAGGCGCGGGAGCTGGGGATGCAGATCGAAACGCGCTACCGCGTGACCGACCACTACCTGAAAGACCTGATCGAACTGATCCGCCGCGAGTCGTACGATTTCGTGCTGTTGGGCGGAGGGCCGGAGTTCATTAACGATTATGTCGCGCCCCGGCGCAGCAGCCTGTTGCTGGCCGACGAACTGAACCGCATCCGCCGGCAGATTCGCAAAAAGATGTATTTCCCGGGGGAATCGACCCGCGATAAGGCCCGGCGGTTGTTTGCCAATGTCTCTTGTTCGGTGGGCGTATTCGTGAACCGTAATTTCCGCGGTGCGGACCGTATCGGAGTGCTGATGCTCGATGAACGCGACCGTGCGATGCTGGATGAGATCGACGCCATTCTCGGGGGGGTGAAGGTGACGCTTCGTGTGGCCGATGCGGGTTTTGCCGCGCAATTGCAACGAGAGGTGCGGCACCTGGACGGCGGCCCGGCCCTGGCGGTCAGTCCGCCTTCGGTTCCGTTCAGCGAGTTTATAGCCGGGCAGCAGATGCTGATCGTCAGCTACAACAGCTGGCTGCACATTACCCGCAGCCGTTCCGCGCTGATTCCGTCGTTCCCGTCGTTTATGGTGGTCAAGCCTGCGCGGGCACAAGTGCCCGGACAAAAGCCGGACGATTATCCGGACCGTGCGGCCGGCCAGGCGGATGCGGTCACGTTCGACGGTTCCGTCCAGTCCGTATCGGCTGACCCGGGTATCCGTGCGGCAGCGGACGTGACGGCAACCGGTTCCGCCGTGGGAGTATCCCGTCCCCAGGGCTCTTCGGGCGGTACTGGGAAACAGTAGATTTTGAACCGTTTATTATCGGAATAATGAGACAGACTTATCGCATTTTTTGCCTGTTGGCCTGTGTGCCTATCGTGCTGGCCTCCTGCCGCGGCAGTAACCGGAACGGAACTGCCGCTTCGGACCAACATATTCCGGACCGTTTCCCGATGATCGAAGTGCCCGCGATGCTCTCCACGCCCGAAGAAAGGGCGCAATATGTGGCGGCGCATTATTGGGATAAGTTCGATTTTACGGACACGGCGGCCTATCTCGATAAGCCGGCTGTGACCGAACAGGGTATGGCCGATTTCCTGAATATCCTGCGCCAGTATGTTGCACCGTCCGATGCGGCCGCCTCGCTGGACAGACTCCTCGCGGGAGCTTCGGCCGATACGGCGATGTTTCGTTACCTGACGGGTTTGCTGGAGAAGTACCTGTACGATCCCAATTCACCGATGCGCAGCGAGGAGCTCTACATTCCGGTTCTGCGTTACCTGGTGGCGTCTCCGCAGCTCGATTCGCTTGCGAAGCTGCGTCCGCGGGCCCGGTTGGAGATGGCGTTGAAGAACCGCCCCGGCGACACGGCGGCCGATTTTGCCTACGTCGACCTGAAAGGATGCAGCGGTCGGATGCACGGTCTGCGCTCGGAGTATACGGTTCTCTTCTTCAACAATCCGGGTTGTCCCGCCTGCCGGGATATCGCCGGGCAGATGGTCGCCTCACCGGAGATAACGCAGCGGGTTCGCGACGGACGGCTCACGGTATTGGCCGTGTATCCGGACGAGGACTTGAAGGCGTGGCAGGAACACGGCGCGGACTTCCCGGAGAGCTGGGGCTATGTGCGCGGCAGGGACGGGGCGCTGTCGGAGGCGAACTTGTACGACCTGAAGGCTATCCCGACGCTTTACCTGCTGGACCGTAACAAAAAAGTGCTGCTCAAGGATGCGACTTTCGAGCAGTTGAATGGTTATCTCTCCGCGCAACAGCCGTGAATGTGAATATCCCCTGCGTATCCGGGGAAAACCTTGTGCGGAGCGGGGGATATTTATAGTGCGTTGATAGAGTCGAAGTTTCTAAGGGCGTTGCTGTCCCGACCTGAAATCCGGCCGGAACCGTTCGTGGAACGCTTTGCCTGCGCGCTCCGATTCCATCTTGAGCCATTCGGCGTACTGACGGCCGGATAGGATTTTCCTGAACTGTTTTTCCCGTTTTGCTTGGTCTTGCTCGGAAAGTCCTGCGAATGAAATTCCGTGCGGCCGTTTCTCCTTCATCTGCGATTTGTCGCCCATCGGAGGCCGTCCTGCTCCGGGACCGCCGGGTCTGTCCTTCCCGCCGGGACGGGGCATGCCGTCCCGATGTCCCATTCCACCCGGACCACCGGAGCCGTGCGGCCCGCCCATCCTGCCGCCGAAACCCTCCGGCCTGTCCGGAGAGGTTTTCCATCCGGTTGCGGAGTCTTCGAGTTTTTTCAGGTATTTCAGGTTCAGTTTATAAACCTTTGCATACTGCTTGTTGTCGAGTACCAAACGACGTTGCATCTGCCGGCTGATCCTTTCGGCTTGTTGTTCTACTGTAGGAGGTTGTCGCCGGATTGCCCGGGCGGAATCTTCCGGCAGGATTGCCGGATGGACGGCTCCGGCTGTTTCACCGGTGGATTGGGTATACCCCGGCATGTAGCCCCCGGCCAGTGCGGCGGCCATCAGGAAGGGGAAAAGAGATTTACGAGCCATAGTTATATTGTTTTAAGGGTGAATTCGATGGACGAAAATGATTCGTTCCGAAAAGGAAACGCCCTTGTTTTGCAGTATATTATGTTGATTGTCAGGTTTTCGAATCAACGCTGGACGCAATGCTGGATTTTATCGTCCGGCTGGCGGTTTTTGCCGATGAACAGAAAAGTACATCGGCCGGATGTTCCGGGCGGTGCGGGGAAGCATATCACAGGGCCGGAAAGCGCCTGTACTTTTTTCGGTGCCGGTTCCAACATATCGATACCCGGTTTCGGAACAGTGCCGTTGTGGGAAGGCCGTCGTGCAACGAGGGGTTGTCCGAGAAGGAATTGTCCGGAAGGGATCGGTTGAAATCAGTTCCGTGGGATCGGGAAGGTGGGTTTTGGCGGTCGTGTTTTGCAGATGGCTCTTTTCACGCATCTTGCGGGAGCCGTCTTCAAAGGGATTTACCTCAGTTTGTTCTTTTCGAAATGCGGTCCCACTTTGATCCGGAAATAGATTGCCGAAACGACTGTCAGGCAGGCTCCGAAAAGGTAGGCCCGGTCCAGTGTGGTGATTTCGCCGAGGTAACCGCCCAGCAGCAGCCCTGCCCCGATGCCGACGTCCCACGAAGTGAGGTAGGTCGAGGTGGCCGTACCCCGTTGGTTGTGCGGTGCCAGGTTGACGAAGAGCGTGTTGAAGGCCGGGAACATCGTCCCGAAACCGATCCCCAGGAAGAGGGCGATCCCGAAAAAGATATAAGGGGTCAATACCGGATTCCAACTCATCAGTGTTTCGCAGGCCGAGAGCACGAAAAAGCAGCCGCAGGCGAGGTACATGCCCAGTGCGATTACCTGGGTGATGCGTCCTTTGTCCACCTGTCTTCCGGAAAAGATGCGCGAAATGGCCATGCCGGCGGCCATCAGCGTAAAAAAGATGCCCGTGCCTTTCTGGATACCCATTTCTTTCGCGTACATCGCCACGTAAGTCGTGGTCATGCCGTAGGGAATAGACAGCAGCAGCAGGTCGATCCCGGCCGGGATGCCTTTGATCAGGATGAAGCGGTCGAGCGAGACAGGTGCCCGCTTGACCGGCTCCTTCGGCGGCGTCCGGACGAGCGAAGCCATGATCCAGCCCAGCGAACATGACGTGAGCGCCGAAAGGAAGATGACCGGGAATGAATAGAAATCGTGCAGGAACAACCCGACCATCGGGCCGATCGCCATCGCCGTGTTGTTCGTCAGGCCGTAGTATCCGATTCCTTCGCCGCGCCGCGATGAGGGCATGATGTCGATTACCACGGTATTGCCCGATACGGTGACCGTACCGAACGCAAAGCCGTGGACGATCCGCAGGATGATGAAAAGCGTCAGCGACCCGGCGAACAGGTAGCCTGCAAAAATCGTCGTAAAAATGAAAAACGAGATCAGGTAGAGCGGCTTGCGCGCGAGCGTGTCGAGCAGATAACCCGAAAAGGGACGGATCGTCAGGGCGGCTACCGTATAGCAGGAGAGCGCGATGCCGACCATCGTGTTGCCCGTGTGGAACACTTCGGTGAGGTAAAACGGCAGTACCGGCATCAGCAGGTAAAAGCCGAAGTAGAGCAGGAAGTTGGCTGCCAGGATACAACAGTAGCTCGGTGTGACGAGGCGGTCCTTGGCCATGGGCGGATCGGAATTGGTCGGTGCAAAGTTAGCGGCTTTTGACGATAATTGTTCCTCCGAAAGAGTTTTTCATTGTCTCGTATGCCGTCTATCCGGTTGTAGCGGAATGGTTGCGCGGATCCGTTGAAGAAACGTACGGTTCGGCCTAAATCTGCTTTCGTCGGCACCCTGTTGAGGATTCCCGGTAAAGGAAACGGATGGTTGAATTTATTTTCCATCGGAAATTTGTTTTATTGGAAAATAAATTACACCTTTGCAACGTTAGTTGAATAAAGAAATAATTTATTATGGAAACTATATGCCTGATGCGCGACATTTACCGGGCGATCCAGACCTTCGAAGCCGACTTCCAGAAAGTGCATCGTGTTTGCATGAATGAGGCGATGCTGCTCTGTTCGCTTTCGGGGGGCAAACGTTCTGCGGCCGAAATTGCGGCAATCAATGCGATGAGCCCGTCGCACACGTCGAAGGTAATCCGTTCGGTCGAGGAGAAGGGGTTCGTCAAGCGCGTACTCGGAGAGCAGGACAAGCGCAAAATGTATTTCGAACTGACGGCGGCCGGAAAGAAATGCCTTGCGGGGATGAAGTGCGGCAGCGTGGCGGTGCCCGAGATCCTGCTACCGGTGTTCCGGGCCCGGTGCGACGACCGGGAATAAGGCGGGTCTGAACCGTATAACATCCGGAATACCCGTCAGCGCGGAAACGGGCCGGATGGCACGAATGCGGGAAACGGATACGGAAAGCGGTGACTGCCGGTCCCGGACAATGCGTAAAGCGTGTAACGGGTAAATGTGGACCAGGGGCCGATGAAATTGACGGAATAAAAGAAACTATAAATAATAGGACTATGGAATGCAATTCATGTAAAATCAAAGGATTCGTGCAGCGGAACTTGCTGACGCTGATCGGCGTAGCGGCGGGTATGGTCGGGGGGTACCTTTACTGGCGGTTCGTAGGCTGCAGCAGCGGAAGCTGTCCGATTACCTCTTCGCCGGTGATTACGGCGCTTTGGGGCGCGGTGTTCGGTGGCTTGCTGCTGAGTATGTTCAAGGTACGGCGGAACGAGTTGCCGGAGTGCAAGGCGGCTCCCGGAGAAAAGACACCTGGAAAAGATGAAAACAACGGTTAAATTACAAAACGTGATGAGCTGCGGTTGCCGCAATTCGATTCACAAAGGTTTGGGTGAACTGAACGGGGTATTCGGCGTACGGGTCGAGCCGCAGTACGACCGGATCGTGATCGACCATACCGACGAGGTGAGCCGTGCGGAGTTGCTTTCCCGACTGGAAAAACTGGGCTATGAGCTCCTCGAAGAAGAAAACTTACAAAATCGAACCAAATGAGAACAATTTTTGCGGGTGTACTGTCGGCCCTTCTTCTGACGGCTTGCGGCGCTTCTGGAGCGAAGAGCGGAGAAAATAACAATCAAAAAATAGAAAAAGCTATGAAAACGATTCATTTGACAAAAGCGGAATTTCTGGACAAAGTGGTCAATTACGAAGCCAATCCGAACGAGTGGAAATACCTCGGGGACAAACCGGCGATCGTCGACTTTTACGCCTCGTGGTGCGGGCCCTGCAAAATGGTGGCTCCGATCCTCGACGAGCTGGCCCAGGAGTATGACGGTAAGATTTATGTCTACAAGATAGATACCGAGAAGGAGCAGGAGCTTGCGGCGGCCTTCGGCATCCGTTCGATTCCCACGCTGCTGTTCGTGCCGATGGACGGCAAGCCGCAGATGGTGCAGGGGGCTATCGGCAAGGACGATTTCGAAAAGGTGATTAACGACGTGCTGCTGAAAAAATAGCGAATCCGGTTTAGGTCCGGCCCTCGCAGCGTGAAACATGCCGTGCGGTCGGATTCCGAGGACACCGGAACGTAAATTTATCGGGGCGGTTTGACAATAGCTGACCGTTTGCCGATCGGATTCAACCGACTTAGGAACATGCCCGGATACTTGTATCCGGGCATGTTTTGTTCCCGGCAGGGTATATTTTAGGTAAAGTTCAGGCCTTTGGGCTGCTTGTATCGTGAAAAAACCTATCTTTGTTCCCTGCAAGACAGGTTACCGGGTTCCGCACCCTTTGTGCCGGTCGTTGATCGTGCTGATTGCCGGTGTGTTTTTGACCGGAGTATATTTCCAGGCTTTCACGTTAGTATTACGGTTTTTGGAGTGTTTCGGCGACTTCCGCCACGACATGCAAACTCCCGCCTCGGATGAAAAAAAAGGTATTGAAAATAGCGAAATTGTTGTTGGTGGTGCTGTTCGTCAGCTACTACTGCGAATCGTCGCTGTTCTACCATACCCACTATTTCTCGTGGGGTGTCGTCACCCACTCGCACCCTTATTTGCCTGCCGGTAGCGGCACCCCGGGCCATAACCATACGCCCGTCCAGTGCGACACGATCGCACAGCTCTCGATGCTGTTGTTCGTTGCAGGCATCTCTTTGGTTTCGTTTTTCGTCCCCGGCGTTGAGGTTAGATTCAGGCCTCCCGTACGGCACGGCCGCGAGTCTTCTTCCGTACCGCTCCCGCAGTTGAGGGCGCCTCCCGCGTTGGTTTGATTTCCGGGCGATCTGTCCCGGTGCCGCCTGTTCCCGTGCAGCGCGGCCTTTCTTATTTATCAAGCCTTACAGCAGTTTTGTGCGATTGATCTGCGAAAGGCCGGAGTCGTTTTAGACGCTGATGATCCGGCCCGATTCCGAGGCTCGTGCGCCTGCTGAAACTTAGCCAAGAAACCTTATGAAACGAATTGTAATCCTCCTGTTGGCGGGTGCGGTGTGCGCATGTGCACGCTCCTCCAAATCGGGAGAGACGACCACACCGCAGGTGCGCGTCGACAACGATATTATCGCCGTGGCGCCCGGCTCCCCCGTTCTGGAGCGCCTCACCACCGGTAAAGTGACTGCCACGCCCTACCGCGCGACGTTCACCACTTCGGGCATGGTGCAGGCGATCCCGGCCCGCTATGCCGAAATCGCGACGCCGTTCGCCGGACGTATCGTCAAGTCTTTCGTTCGCCTCGGACAGAAAGTCGTGCAGGGCAGTCCCATTTTCGAAATCAGCTCGCCGTCGTTCTTCGACACGGGCAAGGCCTATTACCAGGCCAAGCAGGAGATGGAGCTCGCGCTCAAAAGCCTGAACCGTGAAAAAGACCTGCTGAAGAACCACGTCGGCGTGGAGAAGGAGGTCGAGGAGGCCGAGGTCAACTACGAGCTGAAAAAGAAAGATTATGAAAATGCCGTTGCGGCGCTGAAAGTGTACCAGATCGACCCCGGGACGATGGTGCTCGGCCAGCCGTTGGTGGTGCGTTCGCCGATTGCGGGCGAGGTCGTGAAGGACAATATCGTGCTGGGCCAGTATATCAAAGAGGACGCCGGTCCGCTGGCCCTGGTCGCCGACCTGAGCAAGGTGTGGGTCGTCGCGCATGTCAAGGAGAAGGATATCCGGCTGATCCAGCGACTTTCGGAGGTCGAGGTACGCCTGACGGCGATGCCCGACGTTCCGGTCAAAGGAACGGTTTACCACATCAGCGAACTGCTCGATCCCGAGACGCGCTCGGTCGAGGTGCTGATCGAGTGCGACAACCGTGACCATAGGATGAAACCTTATATGTACGGCACGGTGCAGCTGACCGATGCGGCTACCGAAGCGATGTTGGTTCCGACTTCCGCGATTCTGCAACAGGAAGAGAGTTGTTATGTGTTGGTCTGCGAAGGTGCAAACCGTTTCCGCAAGGCCGAAGTGACCACAGCGTCGACCGACGGGGACCGGACGGTCGTGCTTTCGGGCGTTCGTCCCGGCGAAGAGATCGTCACCGGGGGGGCCTTTTACCTGCTTGACGCCCGCTGACCATGAAAAAACTGATTCATGCGGCGATACATCGGCGGGCGCTGATGTTCGTACTGTTCGGCATGCTGGGCGTGCTGGGTTATCTTTCGTGGCGGGGACTGGCCATCGACGCCTATCCCGACATTGCCGACGTGACCGTGCAGGTCGTTACGCAGGTTCCGGGTCTGGCTGCCGAGGAGATCGAGCAGCAGATCAGCATCCCGATCGAACGCGCGATGAACGGCCTGCCGGGATTGAACGTGATGCGGAGCAAGAACACGTTCGGCCTTTCGACGGTCGTGCTGGTGTTTCACGACGGCGTGGACGATTACTGGGCCCGGCAACGGGTGCAGGAGCGCCTTGCCGATGTCGAACTGCCGTACCATGCCGTTCCGGGACTCAATCCGCTCACGTCGCCGACCGGTGAAATTTTCAGGTATGTCCTCGAGAGTAAGACGCACGACCTGCGCGAGCTGACCGACCTGCACAAATGGGTGGTGATCCCGCGCCTGAAACAGGTAACCGGCGTCGCGGACGTGAGCAATTACGGCGGCATCACCACACAATACCAGATCGAAATCGATCCGCGCAAGATGGAGCAATACGGCATCTCGTTGGCGGACATCTCCGAGAAGGTCGAAAAGAACAATATCAACGCCGGCGGCAGTATCGTCTCGCGCGGCGATCTGGGTTACGTGATCCGGGGCATCGGGCTGATCAAGGGGCTCGAGGACCTCGGCAATATCGTCGTAAAGACGGTCGACGGTGTGCCGGTCTACCTCAATGACATCGGTAAGCTCAAATACGGCAATCTGGAGCGCAAAGGCGTGCTCGGATTCACCGACGAGCAGCGCGACTATTCGGACGGTGTCGAGGGCATCGTGCAGATGCTGCGCGGACAGAACCCGTCGGAAGTGCTGAAGGATGTGCACAAGGCGGTCGACGAGCTGAACGGCGACGTGCTGCCCGAAGGTGTCTCGATCCACCCGTTCATGGACCGTACCGATCTGGTAGGCACCACGCTGCACACCGTTTCCCGCACGCTGCTCGAAGGGATGCTGCTCGTGCTGCTGGTGCTGATCCTGTTCCTCGGAAGCTGGCGCGGTGCATTGCTGGTGGCCCTTACGATCCCGCTGTCGCTGCTGGTAGCTTTTATCCTGATGAAGGTGACCGATATTCCGGCCAACCTGCTTTCGTTGGGGGCGATCGATTTCGGTATTTTGGTCGACGGTGCGATCGTGATGATGGAGACGATCCTCAAGAAACGCGAAAGCCGTCCCGAAGCCGAACTGACCAAAGAGGGGGTAATCCGCCGGGCGACGCAGGTGGCATGGCCGATCTTCTTTTCGACGGTCATTATCATTACCGCTTACCTGCCGCTTTTTGCATTCGAGCACATCGAGAAGAAGCTCTTCACGCCGCTGGCCTATACGGTCGGTTATGCGTTGCTGGGGGCGCTCGCGGTGGCGTTGCTGCTGATTCCGGGGCTTGCGTTCCTGGCCTACCGCAAACCGCGCAAAACCTACCGGAACCGTTGGCTCGAAAAGCTGACCAATGGATATAACAACCAGATCAAGCGGCTGATGGAACGCCCGAAGGTGATCTTTGCCCCGCTGGCCGCGATTCTCGTGGGCGCGGGCGTGCTGTCGATGACGGTGGGAAAAGATTTCCTGCCGCCGCTCGACGAGGGATCGATTTGGATTCAGGTGCAGTTGCCGCCCGGCATTTCGATCGAACGGTCGAAGGAGATGGGCGCCGAGTTGCGCCGGACGCTGGGGAAGTTCGACGAGGTGTCGTACGTGATGACGCAGGTGGGCCGCGACGACGAGGGGGCCGAGGCTTTCTCGCTCTCGCACGTGGAGGTCGGCGTCGGGCTGAAACCCTACAATACTTGGGAGAGCGGCCGTACGAAGGCCGAGCTGATCGATGCGATGTCGGCCGAGTTGGCGAAGATGCCGGGTTATTCGGTCGGTTTTTCGCAGCCGATCATCGATATGGTGATGGACCAGATCGCCGGGGCGCACAGCGACTTGGCTGTGAAAATTTACGGCGAAGATCTGCGGGAGACGCGCCTTATCGCCGAAAAGGTCGAGCATGTGCTCAAGCGGGTGCCCGGTGCGGTGGACGTGGCGGTCGACCAGGAACCGCCGCTGCCGCAGTTGCAGATCATCGCCGACCGCGACCGCATCGCACAGTACGGACTCAATGTCTCGGACGTGGCCGAACTAATCGAGGTGGCGATCGGGGGTACCTCTATTTCGCAAATCTTTGTCGGTAGCAAGGTTTACGACGTAACCTGCCGTCTGAACGAGGAGTACCGCAATACGCCTGAAAAGATCGGATCGCTGATGCTGACGACCGGCGCGGGGACCAAGATCCCGCTTTCGCAGGTGGCCGAAGTAAAGATGACCACCGGTGCGAGCACGATCACCCGCGAAATGAACCGCCGCCACCTGACCGTACGCGTCAACCTGCGCGGGGTCGACCTGAGTACCTTCCTGCGCAGTGCCGACCGGCTGATCGACAAAGAGGTGAAGTACGACCACGAGGATGTCCACCTGCAGTGGGCCGGACAGTTCGAGAACCAGAACCGCGCTTATGCCCGGCTCGGTTTCGTCGTGCCGCTGGCCCTCTGTATCATGCTGCTGCTGCTGATCGCCGCTATGGGTAAATTCCGGCAGGCCGCCGTGCTGATGTGCGTCGTGCCGCTGGCGCTGTTCGGCGGTATGCTGGCGCTCAACGTGCGCGGCATGACATTGAACGTTTCGTCGGCCGTCGGTTTTATCGCGCTGTTCGGCGTCGCGATCCAGAACGGCGTGATTATGATTTCACACATCAACATGCTGCGCAGGCAGGAGGGCGAAGATCTGAAGCAGGCCGTGATCGACGGCACGCGTCACCGGTTCCGGCCGATCCTGATGACGGCGACGGTGGCGGTGCTCGGACTGCTGCCCGCCTCGCTTTCGGCCGGTATCGGTTCCGACGTGCAGCGCCCGCTGGCGACGGTGATCGTCTATGGGTTGCTGTTCGCTACGGTCATCACATTGTATGCGCTTCCGGTGCTCTACTACCTGGTAGAGCGTCGTCATCTGGCGCGTAAAAAACCTGAACCCGAAGAGGTATGAAAAAGCATTTGGTATTGATTGGTATAGGTGCTGCGGTATCGTTGGCCCTGCACCGGCAGGCCGTCGCAGATGCGGTTACTGCCCCCGCTGCAAGTTTTGTTACGGATGCCGTCCCGGATACCCTCTCAAGGGGTAATGCGGACACTGTCCGGACGGCCTTCCCGGCGGCCACAGCTTCCGTTGCGGCATCCGCTCCGGTTTCCTTCCCTGTTTCTTTTCCCGTTTCAGCCGGAGTTTCCCGGCCGGAAGGTTCTGCTGGCCTCTCCGGGGCAGCCCTGCCGCTGGCGGGAATGATTCCGGCCTATGGGGCGGTCGAGCGTCCGGTCGGATACGCCGGATACATGGAACAGGTGGCCCGGCGAAACCTCTCCTATGCGGCAGAAAAACTCAACATGAACATTGCCGAAGCCGGGGTGCGTGCGGCCAGGCTGTTCAACGATCCGCAGCTTTCGGTCGAATACGGCAACAACCAGGACTGGAACATGCAGATGGGGCAGGGCATTTCGGGCGAACTGAGCAAAACGTTCTCACCGGGTAAGCGCAGCGCCAACATCCATTTGGCCGGCAGCGAAAAAGAGCTGACGCAGGCGCTTCTGGACGACTATTTCCGCAACCTGCGCTGCGAGGCGACCCTGGCTTACCTCGATGCGCTGAAACAAGCCGAACTGTTCCGTGTCAAGCAGAACGCTTACGACAACATGCGGCGGTTGGCCGAGGGAGACAGCGTCAAATTCGCATTGGGCAAGATCACCGAGGTCGATGCGACGCAAAGCCGCGTCGAGGCCGGCGTGATGCGCAACGATTTGCTGCAGGCCGAGGCGGAATTGCACAATGCCTTCCTGTCGCTGGGGATGATGCTCGGTAGCGCGACCGATACGCTTTACCTGCCGCAGGGATCGCTTCGCTTGGCCGAACGCGCTTTCCCTGCCGGTATGCTGGTCGCTTCGGCGCTCGAAAACCGGGCAGACCTGGTCGCTGCGATGCGTAACGTCGATGTCGCACAGCGGGCCGTAACCGTGGCGCGGCGCGAACGTAACATGGATTTCGACCTGGCCCTCGGCGTGAACCACAATGGCACCGTTCGCAACGAAATTGCTCCGGCCCCGCGTTTTACCGGTTTTACGGTCGGTCTTTCGGTACCGCTCAAGTTCTCGAATTTCAACAAGGGAACGGTCGAGGCGGCGCGTTACCGCGAACAACAGGCGCAGACGGCCTATGAGCAGGCACGGTTGCAGGTGCAGACCGAGGTGATGCAGAATTACCGCCGTTACACGTCGCTGATCGGACAGGTGCGCCATTACGACAACGGACTGCTGGAAAATGCCGCATCGGTGGTCAAAGGCAAAATTTACAGTTATGACCGCGGCGAAACCTCGCTGCTGGAAGTGCTCAATGCCCAGCGGACTTACGATGAGGTGCGCACACTCTATATCGAGACGCTGTACAACTATGCCGCGTCGCTGGTCGAACTGGAGACGAGCGCCGGAATCTGGGATATCGCTGTCGAGTAGGAGAGCTGCCTCTTTTCCCGGCGGGGGAATGTCGGTAGGAGACCCTGTCGGGGTGCCGCCGGATGAACTGCCATATGTTTTGGGAAAGGGTTTGGTTTGGATGAAGGGGCGCCGCTGCCAAACAGCGGCGCCCCTTTCGTATCGGTTATACCGGCTCCGTTCTCCGGGCTGTCCTCATCGGCGCTGCGATGCCGGGTGGTCTTTGCCGTCCGATTGACCAGACGGCCTGACCGACGCCGACCGGAGCAAACCGACACAACCCTTTGACGGATTGTCTTATCGCTGTTCTTTGACCGTTTCGATAAACGCTTCGATATTCTCCCACGGGATCGCCGGGTCGAGGATATGTGCCGGCGCCACCAGGAATCCGTTCTCGGGACCGAGGGTCGCGATCGTCTTGCGTGTGGCGGCGCGTACTTCGTCGGGCGTGCCGTGCGGCAGTACCGACTGTACTCCTACGCCGCCCCAGAACGACAGCCGGTCGCCGTAGGTGCGCTTGATCGCCTGTTGGTCGTTGCATTCGGGTTGTACGGGATTCAGCACTTCGACGCCTGCGTCGATCAGTTCGTCGATCATTCCTTCGATCTTCCCGCAGCTGTGCATGAAAATGATGATGTCGGGATTCACCTCTTTGGCCGCTGCGACGATCCGTTTGATCCGGGGCTTGAAGTAGGTATTGTAGAGCTCTTTCGAGAACATGAGTCCCTGCTGGCTTACGATGTCGTCGCCCAGGCGCAGGATATCCACGCCCGCGAGTGCGTATTGCCGCGCCTGCCCCACGCGGATTTGCGCGATCCGCTCGCAGATGGCGTGGGTTAGCTCCTCGTTGAGCATCATGTCCATCAGGAAGGCCTGCATGTCGCGCATCAGCCATGCCGTTTCGAACAGGGTTTGGTACATCTCGCCGCAGACGGCATAGCCGCGCTTGTGGAAAGTTGCGACCTGCGTCCTGACCCCTTCGTAGCGGTAGGGGGCATCGAAATCGGGCCACGGATAGGCGTCGATTTCAGCGACTGTTGTGGCAGTTCCGAGCGGATGGTATTTGAAATCGGGAATTTCGTACAGGGTCGGCACCGATCCGATGCCCCATTCGTCGAACGACGCTTCGGGTTCGACCCCGTCGGGAAAGAAACGCGTAAAATCGGTTTTGAGCCGGGTGGGGCCCGGAAAGACCGAACGCGTGTCGAAATCGAAATACTCTTCGGGCGGCAGCTCCGAGCCGGTCTTTTCGCGGTAGGTTTTCATGAGCAGCGGCGTGAATGCGCCCCAGCTGATTTCAAACGGCGTCCGGTCGGGTGTGCCGTTGCGCTTCAGGGCCGTGAGGACCCTCTCTCTGGGTGAAGTCATGGTGGTCGAAAGGTTCAAAAAATTCAAGTGGTTAACAAATATAGCGATTCGCTGCCGTTCTTCCGGGTCAAAGTGCGCTTTTCTTACGTCAAATTTGTTATATTTGAAACAAAAGTCACCGGGACCAGGGCCGGCCGGGTGAAATTTTCGTTTTTCGGTCGGATTAGGCCCCGATTTTGTGTAACCGGGACAGAGAATAGCATAAATCCTTAAACGAAGAAGAGTATGAAAAAGTTATTTGCTTTGTTTATTGGCCTCGCAGCTTTGCAAACCGTGGCGTGTGCCGACGACAAACCCATCGCACTGAAGGATCTTCCCGCCGCTGCGCAGCAATTCCTCAAACAGTATTTCCCCGATGTCAAGGCGACCTATGCCAAGGTCGATAACGACCTGTGGGGCAAAAATTATGATGTTCTGATGGCCGACGGCAGCAGTGTCGAATTCGACAAGAACGGCAACTGGACCGATGTCAGCTGCAAAGCTTCACAAGTGCCCGCCGCGGTAATTCCGCAGGCGATCCGCAACCACGTTGCTCAGCAACATCCCGATCAGCGGATCGTATCGATCGACCGCGATTCGAAGGATTATGAGGTGAAGCTCAGTAACGGCGTCGAACTGAAATTCGATTTGAAATTCAACCTGATCGGTTTCGACGATTAGGCGGAGTTCCTGCCTGCGGTTTGTGGTTTGCAGCCGTTTGGGCGATTCGCGTCAATTGTGACGAGAGGGCTGTGCGTTTATCGCACAGCCCTCTTGCCTGATTATCTCACGAGTTGTTTTGACAGGCCCGGTTTTCCCCTCGTTACTTTCCTCCTCCCTCCGTGTTCCCGCGTATGGCGCGGCGCAGGAATTTGGCAAGGATAGACCCTTGCTGCGGTACGGCAGGATTTTCATTCTCCAAATTGCCGGACTTTCGACAGCATGTGGCATCGTGCCGCCGGTCAGACCGGCAGCGTGACCGTAAAGCGGCTGCCTTTGCCTACTTCGCTTTCAATGCCGATCGTACCGCCGTGCGCTTCGACGAACTCTTTCGAGATCGCGAGGCCCAGCCCGCTGCCCTGTACCTTCGTGCCGGGCACGCGGAAGTAGCGGTCGAAGATACTCTTGTGGTAGCGCGGGTCGATGCCCCGGCCGAAGTCCTGCACGTAAATGTCCACCGTTTTGTCGTGTTCCGCAGCGCCTACGATGATGCGCGATCCTTCGGGCGAATGGTGGATCGCGTTGCTGAGCAGGTTCGTGATGACCCATGCGATCTTTTCGCTGTCGACGAACAGTTTCGAAATCTTTTCCGGGTACTCCACTTCGACGAAGCAGCCGAAGCGCTCGGCCAGTACGCGCGTCGCACCTACCGCGTATTCGATCAGTTCGATCGGTTTGGTCACTTTCGGCATCAGTTGCAGTTTCCCGGTTTCGAGCTGGGTCATGTTGAGCAGTTCGCCGGTGATTTTCAGCAACCGGTCCGAGCTTTCCCGGATGCTCTGCGAGAGGGCTTTCTGTTCGTCGTTCAGCGCCCCGAGGCGGCTGTCCTCAAGCAGCTGCAGGCTCATCAGGATCGACGATATGGGGGTCTTCATTTCGTGCGAAACGGTCGAGATGAAATTCGTTTTGGCCGAGTCGAGCTCTTTGTACTTGGTGATGTTGTTGAGGATGATTACATTCCCGATGAAGTTCTGCTCTTTCTCTCCGATCGGGCTGATGTAGAGCGGGATATTCTCCATCTGGAAATAACTCTCTTTGTTATCCGCATAAATTTTGAGCGGCTCGTCGTCCTTTTCGGACGAATAGAGACCGCGGATCAGCCTACGCAGCAGGTCGTTGCCGAGGGCCACTTCCGCCGCATTTTTGCCGATCACGTCGATCGGTTTGAGGTTCAGGATCGTAAAAGCCTCGTTGTTCATAAAGAGAATCTTCTTGTCGGGGTCGAGCCCGATGATCGGTTCGTGCAGGCTGTTGACGATCGCTTCGATCCTTTTTTTGTTCGTCATCAGGTCCTCGACCGTGCTGCGCCGGTACTCCGACAGTTTTTCGGCCATCTTGTTGAACGATTCGGCAACGGTTTTGAACTCTTTGTTGTGTTTAAAGTCCAGCCGCTTATCGTAGTTGAAATTCGCGATTTCGAGAATTCCCTCTTTCAGCATTGTAATCGGCTTGACCACGCCGCGCGGGAAGCGTATCAGGAAAACGAATGCGATCAGCACGCAGAGCACCGCGGTGATCGCCAGCCACCACATCGCCTCTTCGGACGCATCGCTCAACAGGCGGCTTTTGGCCTGGATTGCGGCCATGTTCAACTCCATGATGCGGTAGAGGTCGCTGCGGACTAACTGGATCGTGCGAGGTGTGACGGTGTCCTGCAACATCGCGATTCTCTGTTGGAGCGCACCGGTAGCCTGGAATTCGTCGGCTTCGGTGATGTTCTTCTGCTGCAGCGCGAGGGTTTCCAGCAGTGGCAGCATGGCCGCCGAGTCGTATTCGATGCTGTCCAGCGAGGTCATCATGTCGCTTGCGTAGCGCAGCGAATTGTAATTGTCGGCGATGATGTTTACCGATGCCTTCGACAGGTCGCGGATATAACCCACCGACTGGATGCCCAGCAGCAGGATCATTGCGAACAGGACGCCGATGCCCAGTGTGAGTCTTTTTTTGTATCTGCATGGTCAGGAGAGGATAATCAGGTCAATGTTCATGTGCGAAAGTCTGTTGATCAGCCGTTTGAGCGAGAGGGCCGTATAGAGTAACGAAAGTAACGTAAATTTCGGTTTGCAGATGCACACCGTACTGATTTTTTGTTTGACGCAGGTGTCGATGATCGCTTCGATCGGATGGTTCGAATGTATCTGCAGTACTTCGCCGCCGAGTTCCGAGGCGAGCTTGAAGTTGTTGATCAGGTATCGCTGGTTGGCGAGCGGAATCCGGTCCGAGCTCTCGCGGTCGGTCTGCACGTAGAGGACCGCGAAGTGCGCATTGAAACGGGTGGCCAGCCGGGCGGTCTTGCGGATCACGCGGCGCGGGCTTTTTTCGCTGCTGTCGATCACGGCGAGGAATTTTTCGTGGCGCAGGCCGGGGGATTCGGTTACCTCGTTTTCGACCTTTTTCTCGACGCGCAGCGCTACCTCTTTGAGCGCCAATTCGCGCAGTTGCAGGATGTTCTCCTGCCGGAAAAAATTGTCGAGCGCCGTCTGCACTTTTTCGGGTTTGTAAATTTTACCCGCCTTGAGCCGTGTGATGAGCTCCTCGGCCGTCAGGTCGATGTTGACCACCTCGTCCGCCAGCGCCAGCACGTTGTCCGGCACCCGTTCGCGGACTTCGATCCGGGCGATTTCCTGTACCTCTTCGTTGAGGCTTTCGATGTGCTGGATGTTGACGGCGCTGATCACGCTGATTCCCGCATCGAGGATCTGCAGCACGTCCTGCCACCGTTTCCCGTGTTCACTGCCTTCGATGTTGGTGTGCGCCAACTCGTCGACGATCACGATTTCGGGATGGGCGTTGATGATGGCCGCGACGTCCATCTCTTCGAGCTCCTTGCCTTTGTAAAAGAGTTTGCGTCGCGGAATGACGGGCAGTCCTGCTACCAGCGCTTCGGTTTCGGGACGTCCGTGCGTTTCGATGTAGCCGATCTTTACGTCCACGCCCACTTCGAGCAGCTGGTGTGCCTCCTGCAGCATGCGGTAGCTCTTGCCCACACCGGCGATCATGCCGATGTAGATTTTAAACTTTCCCCGGTGCGATCGTTTGATCAGGTCGAGGAAGTGTTGTACGCTCTGTTTCTGGTCCATGTCTTGTGTCCGGTCCGGCGGTGGTTTTCGGCCGGTCTTTTTTCGGGTTTACGGGCTGGTTGGGAACAGGCCAATCCGCCCCGGGAAGGGAGCGGATTGCCGGAAGTGTTGCGGCTCTCCTTAGAGCATGATAGACAGGCCGCCCACGAAGTGCACGTCGTCCATCGCCGGGTTCCAGATCAGCCGGGTGAAAACCGGCAGCTGGAACCGGTCGGAAAAACGGATAGCCTTGGTTGCCGAAAGCGCTACGTTGCAAACGGCGAATTCGTCGGTTCCGTACGTGCCGGAAGTTTCCCACGGCGTGAATCCGACGCAGGCGCCCATATCCACGCTGCCGACGCTGAACGGGTAGGACACCTCGGCGTAGGTCGAGTAACATTGGTCGCCGTTGCTCTTTTTATCGGCGCCGAAGAGCATCGTATACCACGCTATGGTCAGCGGGAAACGCTCTCCGAAACAGTAGGCTGCACCCAATTCGACCCGATGGGGGGTGTCCGAACCGAACCGAAAGTAGTTCCGGCTCGGTACAGGGCTGTCCGGGGTTACGGCCATCGGCGATCCGGTCCAATAGTAATCGGTCAGCGATACGGTCAGGCCGCCTATCGTGTAAGCCGCAGTCAGGTCGGCCTCTTTGTAGCTCGACGAGGCGAAGTCGACCGAACCCCATGCCGTCAGCGCGAAGCCGCCCGCTTTCATGCCCAGCGTCGGCTGGATGCTGGCTCCGGCGTTGTAGAAGCCGCGCCAGATGTAGCTGCTCACCAGGTCGCTGCCGAAAACGATCCGGACGCCGCGGCTTTTTTCTGCCGGTGCGGATGTCGTCGCGGCAGTTGTCGGTGCATCATACCGGTTGTCGATATTTTCAGGAGCCTGCTCGCCCGGTTCCCCGGCGAAAAGTGTATCTGCGATCAGCAGGCAACCCAGCGTACTCAAAAGTACGATAAAATTCTTTTTAATCGAGTTAGTCGTTTTTTTCATGATCGTAAATTTTACAGGGATGTTGCCGCAGCCGTTGTCTCCGTATTTGCGGGATGGGCTGTGTGAGCGGTTGTTCGGGTCGTATCGGTTTCAATCGAAACGGATTTCGGCCCTTTCGTAGGTTTATTTGGATTGCTTCGCGTCAAGCGCAAGGTTCAGTTTCAGAACGTTGACCTTCTGCGTGCCGAACAGGCCGAGCCAGGGTTGCTGCACCTGTTCTTCGACGATCGTCCGGACGGTCTCTTCCGACAGTCCCCTTGCGTCGGCGACCCGTTTCACCTGTACGTAGGCTGCTGCGGGCGAGATGTCGGGGTCGAGTCCGCTGCCGCTGGCTGTGACGATCTCGGAGGGAACGTCCTTGCGGGTGAGATAGGGGTGTGCCGCGAGGAAGGTGTCGATCCGCGCCTCGATTTCAGCCAGGTATTCGGGATTGGTCGTAGCCTTATTGCTGCCGCCAGAGCCGCCGCCGTTGTAATCGACGGCCGACGGACGTCCCCAGAAATATTTGGCCTCAGTGAAGGACTGGCCGACATTGGCGGCTCCGACCGTACGACCTTCGGCCACCACGATGTCGGCTTCGCCCCGGTTCGGACCGGCTGCCTGTGCGAAAATCCACAGGATGAGTATATATCCCATCGACAGCAGGATGCAGAATGCAACGGTGATTTTAAACGATTTCCAAAAGGTTTTCATGGCTTTGTTTTTTATGTGTTCCGCTCGTTTCATGTATTTCGGCGGGCTTGCTCCCACGGGGCGGAACGGCTTTTTTGTTTTTCGGTGTTTGTCCGTCTTGCGTTGGCCGGACCGACTTTAGCAGAATAAACTGATGAACATGTCGATCAATTTGATGCCGATGAACGGGACGATCACGCCGCCCAGGCCGTAGATGAACAGGTTGCGGCGCAGCAGGGCCGAGGCTCCGATCGGTTTGTACTTCACGCCGCGCAGGGCCAGCGGGATCAGCAGCGGGATGATAATCGCATTGAAGATTACCGCTGATAGGATCGCGCTTTCGGGCGAATGCAGGTGCATCAGGTTCAGCGCTTCCAGGGAAGGGATCGCCGCGATGAACAGCGCCGGGACGATAGCGAAATATTTGGCTACGTCGTTGGCGATCGAGAAGGTGGTCAGCGTTCCGCGCGTCATCAGCAGCTGTTTGCCGATCTCGACGATCTCGATCAGTTTGGTCGGATCGTTGTCCAGGTCGACCATGTTGCCGGCCTCTTTGGCGGCCTGCGTGCCGCTGTTCATCGCCACGCCGACGTCGGCCTGCGCGAGTGCCGGGGCGTCGTTCGTGCCGTCGCCCATCATCGCGACGAGTTTGCCGCTTTGCTGTTCGCGTTTGATGTACTCCATCTTGTCTTCCGGTTTGGCTTCGGCGATGAAGTCGTCTACGCCGGCTTTCTCGGCGATGTATTTTGCCGTCAGCGGATTGTCGCCCGTGACCATCACCGTTTTGACGCCCATCCTGCGCAGGCGGTCGAACCGTTCGCGGATGCCCGGTTTGATGATGTCCTGCAATTCGATCACACCGGTCACTTTCTCGTTCTCGCAGACTACCAGCGGCGTGCCTCCGTTTTCGGAAATTTTCTTTACGGTCCGTTCCACCTCTGTGTCGAACGGGTGTCCCGCCTGTTCGACGATCCTGCGGATCGCCTCGAAGGCTCCTTTGCGGATCCGGCGTCCGTCCGCCAGGTCGGCGCCCGAGCATTTGGTCTCGGCCGTGAATTTGATCATACGAGCACCGGCTATTTCCATGTCGTTGATCGTCACATTCTGCGAGCGGCCCAGTTCGAGGATAGATTTGCCTTCGGGCGTCTCGTCCGAAACCGAAGAGAGCATGCAGGTCCGGATCAGCTGCGCCGGGTCCGTGCCGGCTATCGGATGGAACCGGGTGGCCTTGCGGTTGCCGATGGTGATCGTACCGGTTTTGTCCAGCAGCAGCGTGTCGACGTCGCCTGCGGTTTCGACGGCGCGGCCCGATTGGGTAATTACGTTGGCCTGCAGCGCACGGTCCATACCGGCGATGCCGATGGCCGAGAGCAGTCCCCCGATCGTTGTCGGGATCAGGCAGACGAACAGCGAGATCAGTGCGGCGATCGTCAGGTTCGCTCCCACGTAGTCCGCGAACGGTTTGAGCGTGGCGCAGACGATTACGA
This sequence comes from Alistipes indistinctus YIT 12060, assembly GCF_025144995.1. NCBI lineage: Bacteria > Pseudomonadati > Bacteroidota > Bacteroidia > Bacteroidales > Rikenellaceae > Alistipes > Alistipes indistinctus. Next base: position 1,980,237 of record NZ_CP102250.1, read on the forward strand.
ATACCAGCGTGAATCCGGCCAGCAGGATCGTCAGTGCGATTTCGTTCGGGGTTTTCTGGCGCGAAGCGCCTTCGACCAGTGCGATCATTTTGTCGAGGAAGCTCTCGCCGGGCTGTGCGGTGACTTTGGCGCGGATACGGTCCGACAGCACCTTCGTACCGCCCGTCACCGAACTTTTGTCGCCGCCCGCTTCGCGGATCACCGGTGCGCTTTCGCCCGTGATCGCGCTTTCGTCGATCGAAGCCAATCCTTCGATGATCTCGCCGTCGGCGGGGATCGTGTCTCCGGCGACGCATTCGAAAATATCGTTTTTCTTCAGAGCGGAACTGCTGATGATCTGTACGGAACCTCCCGCAACCAGTTTGGCGGGAGTCTCCTCGCGGGTTTTGCGCAGCGAGTCGGCCTGCGCTTTGCCGCGCGCTTCTGCGATCGCCTCGGCGAAGTTTGCGAAGAGGAGTGTTGCGAGCAGCACAAGGAAGATGACGAGGTTGTAGCCGAACGTACCCTGCGACGTGTCGCCCGATAAGAGGATGTAGAACAGCATCGTCAGCATCATCGCCGTCACGATCTCCACGGTGAACATGATCGGGTTTTTGATCATGGTGCGCGGGGCGAGCTTGCGCACCGAGGCGCGGAGGCTTTCGCGGAGCAGCTGTTTGTCGAACAGTTTGTTATTTTTTGTTTTCATGTCGTTGTCTGTATTATATTTCAACGGTAGTTTGCTTGTGCGGTCCGGTCGGTGCCGGGCTGCATCAGAAACCGAGGTAATCGGCGATCGGACCGAGCGTGAGTGCCGGGAAGAACGAAAGTGCGGCGACGATCACGATTACGGCGAAAGTCATCACGGCGAAGGTCATCGTGTCGGTCTTCAGCGTGCCGGCGCTTTCGGGAATGAATTTCTTGTTTGCCAGTAGTCCTGCGATGGCGACCTGTCCGACGATCGGGAAATAGCGGCCCAGGATCAGCACGATGCCGCACGAAATGTTCCAGAAGGGGGTGTTGTCGCCCAGGCCCTCGAAGCCCGAACCGTTGTTGGCCGCCGACGAGGTGTACTCGTAGAGCATTTCGCTCAGGCCGTGGTACGACGGGTTGTTGAGCCAGCCCAACGACGGGTTGTGCGCGATGAGTCCTGCCGCGAGTGCGGTACCCACCAGGATGATGAAGGGATGCAGCAACACGACGAGCGTCGCGATTTTCATCTCCCGCGCCTCGATCTTTTTTCCGAGGAATTCCGGCGTGCGTCCGACCATCAGCCCGCTGATGAAGACGGCGATAATCAGAAAGGCATAGTAGTTCATAAAGCCGACGCCCACGCCGCCGAACCAGCAGTTGATTTGCATGTTCAGCATCTGGAGCATACCGCTGAGCGGGGTCTGGCTGTCGTGCATGCTGTTGACCGAGCCGTTCGAAGTGACGGTGGTGGTCATGCCCCACATGGCCGATGCGGCCGAACCGATACGTACCTCTTTGCCTTCCATGCTGCCCATATCTTGCGAAATGCCCATCCCGGCAATTTGCGGATTTCCTCCCATTTCCTGATTGACAGAGACGGTTATTCCGACCAGGTAGGCGAAGAGCATGACGCCGTAAATGGTCCAGGCCAGTTTGCGCCGTTTGAGGTAGAAGCCCAACGCGAAGACCATCGCCATCGGCAGAATCAGGATCGACCAGCATTCGAGCATGTTGGTGAAGGCGTTGGGGTTCTCCAGCGGATGGGAAGAGTTGACGCCGAAATAGCCGCCGCCGTTGGTGCCGAGCTGCTTGATCGGTACGATTGCCGCGGTGGGTCCTTGTGAGATTACCTGTTCGGTACCTTCGAGCGTGGTGAGGTGCTGCTGTCCTTTGAAGGTCATCGGCGTGCCGTTGATGATCAGCAGGATACCGACCAGCAGGGAGAGCGGCATCAGGATACGGGTCGTGCTTTTGACCAGGTAAACCCAGAAGTTGCCGATCGTCTGGGTCGTTTTAGCGGCCATGGCCTTAAAGACGCCGGCCAGTGCCGCCATGCCGCAGGCTGCCGTGATGAATTGGAACAGCATGATGACGAACAGCTGCGTAAAATAGCTCAGGCCCGTTTCCCCGCTGTAGTGTTGCAGGTTGCAGTTGACCATGAAGCTGATGCAGGTGTTGAACGCCAGATCGGGACTCTGGCCCGGATTACCGTCGGGATTCAACGGCAGGATACCCTGTGAAACGAGCAGGATCATTCCCCAGAAGAACCAGAAGAGATTGACGATGAGCAATGCCTTGAGGAACTGTTTCCAGTTCATCTCCTCTTCGGGGTTGATTCCCGAGAATTTGTAGATCCAACGCTCTATGGGAGCCATGAAGTCCGACCAGGTCTTCTCTCCCTTGTACACTTTTGCGATGTAGCGTCCCAGCGGATAGCTCAGCCCCACGAGGCAGACCAGTTGCAGGATGACGCCCAGGATTTCGGTATTCATTTATTCGTTTTGTTTTGTCGTGCCGGATTTGCGGTGTCATACCGTTCCGGCATTTACGGGTTAACGGAATTTTTCGGTGGCGCGGCCGTCAGAATTTTTCGGGCCTTACCAGTACATACATCAGATAGATGAAGATCAGGATGCTGATAATTAGTAAAATCGTATACATTTCGGGTCTCCTTCCTTAGATTTTGCCGAACCAGTCGACGCATTTGAAAAAGAACCAGTAGCAAAGGGCTCCCAGTCCGCATAAGAGTAAAAACATCAGTAATCCATTCATATCGTATTCGCATTTGAGTTTGTTTCGCGGCAGGGTGCTGCCAAACGGATGCCAGATGCAATGATTAGAGTGTATAGTATTGTTAATCAGTTATTTGATTTGGAGGAGTGTGTTGTTCGGAAAATAAAAAACCCTACCATTTTGGTAGGGTCAGCTTTCCGGAATGGAAAGGATCGTTCGATAGCAAGAATCGTTATTATGTGCATGGGCCGCTTTACACTTCGGTCGTTCCATGCCTCGGCAGTTCCGAGTCCGTATACGGTCCTCCCGGACAATCCGTATCGGGGTATCCGGAACCTTGCGTATTGATTGTTTCTGATACGGATTCTCCGGAGTATCGTGCGTCCGGAGGAGCGTGGTGCCGATAACAGGCGGGTATTATTCCGAATCGTTTCGGACGAAAGTCATCCCTCGCAGCGCATCGTCCGAATAGACGTGCAGCGAATGGGCCGTGGCACTCAGGCAGGTAATGCGGTGAATGTGGTTGTCGAAACGGCCCGGGTGGCCGATGGCGGCGAAACCCTCCTGTCCGTTCACGCGCACGACGTTCGCGAGCTTCAGCGCGGTGGGGCCGGCCTGTTCGAAAATCTCGACCTGGAACTCGCCGTCTGCGAAATAGTACCCGGCGAATTGCGGATGGGCGTGGATCGAGGTGCGGTTGCCCGCTTTCCAGCTCATCACGATGGCTTCCCAGTGGGTGCGGGGGCACCGTCCGAGGTAGGTGCGCAGGTACGATTCGTCCGAAAAGCGGTCGAAGGCATCGAGGGGGTGGGTGGCGAGCCACCCCTGGACATAGGTTTTGATCCGGGCGGCAAGCGCCTCGTCGATCGTGGCGTCTGCACAGAAACCGAGTAATCCGGTGAAAAACGGTTCATACCCCTCGGTTATTCGGGGTTGCAACGGGTAGCTGTCGGCCAGCACGGGAGTCTTGATAGCTTGCATAGCGGCGGGATTTATCCTTTTTGCAAAGCTAATCGCGGATCGGGCCGTTTCCATACGCTTAAATACCCAATTCGGGGGAGTTGAAATACTGAAAGTATTATGTAAAAAGGGGCAGGAGCGTTTCGCCCGGAGAAACTCCCGGGATACCGGTACCGTGATGGGAGCGCATCTCCGGTAACCGGAACAATGCCCGGTTCCGGCGTTGGTAACGGGTCGGCCTACAAACCGTACTCCTCGATTTTGCGGTAGAGGGTGGTCAGGCCGATGCCCAGCAGGCGTGCCGCTTCGGTTTTGTTGCCGCCCGTGTGGCCCAGCATCCGGGCGATGTGCTGCTTTTCGATCGCCCGCAGCGAGAGCGGCAGTGTGCTGTCGTCCGACGCGGGAGCGCCGTGTTGCAGTTCGACGGGCAGGTCTTCGGCCCGGAGTACACCGTCCGAAGCCATAATCATGCTGCGTTCGACCACGTTGCGCAGCTCACGGATGTTGCCGCGCCACGGATGGCGCCGCAGGAGCTCCAGGTAGCCGGGCTCGATCGTTTCGACGGGCTTGTCCATCTTCGCGGCAAAGACGTTCGTGAAATGGCGGGCATACTCGTCGATATCGGACGGACGTTCGCCGAGCGAAGGCAGTTTGATCTGGAAAACGGAGAGCCGGTAATAGAGGTCTTCGCGGAAGTTGCCCGCTGCGATCTCTGCGGGCAGGTCGCGGTTGGTCGCGGCGATAACGCGCATGTTGACTTTCGTGGGTTTCGTTTCGCCTACTTTGATGAATTCTCCGCTTTCGAGCACCCGCAGCAGTTTTGCCTGCAGGTCGACCGGCATTTCACCGATCTCATCGAGGAAGAGCGTCCCGCCGTCGGCCTCTTCCATCAATCCCTTTTTATTTTTTGCCGCTCCGGTAAACGCTCCTGCCGTGTGTCCGAACAGTTCGCTTTCGAGCAGGTCTTTCGCAAATGCCGAGCAGTTGACCGCTACGAATGTCCGGTCCTTTCGTTTGCCGGCCCGGTGGATCGCCTGTGCGAAAACCTCTTTGCCGGTGCCCGTTTCGCCCGTAAGTAAAACCGAGGTATCGGTACCGGCCACCTTACGGGCCAGCTCGACTGCCGCGCGCATCGGCTTGGATGAGCCGATAATCGCATCGAAGCCTTGTCCCGTACTCCCGGCGGCCGTTGCGGCGTTGCGGCGGCGGTTCGTCCGGGCCTTGTCGACCGCGCGGCTCAACAGCGGAATGATCTTGTTGTTGTCATCCCCTTTGGTGATGTAGTCGAATGCGCCGTTCTTGATCGCCTGTACGCCGTCGGGGATATTGCCGTAGGCGGTCAGCAGGATCACCTCGCAGTCGGGTTCGGCCTGTTTGATCCGGGTTACCATCTCGACTCCGTTGCCGTCGGGCAGTTTTACGTCGCACAGTACGACTTCCGGGTGCGTACGTTCGAGTTGGCGCAGGCCCGTCGTACAGTTTTCCGCCTGGATCACCTCGTAGCCTTCGAGGCCGATGATGCGGGAGAGCAGTCCGCGAAGCTGGGTTTCGTCGTCGATAATCAGGATTTTAGCCATCTGTTTTACGCCGGAGAAAAGGATCGGTTCGGAGCAAAGATAGAAAAAACGGACGTATTTTGCAGGAAAATGGCCCGTGAGGGTGTGAACGAAGCGAATTGCGGCTATCTTTATCCCTGAGCCGTCCTTGGCTGCTGACCTGGATCTGCACAACCTGTCGCTTGTGTCCTGTGTGACCGGTGACCCGGAAGTTGCCCCTATACGTCATACATCGGCCGGGAACGGATCGGAAACTGATTGAAAACAGGTCGGGATCGGTCCGGAACAGGTTGGAATACCGGACAACGAACGGCGATGGATTGCAGGGAATGAGCCAGGCTTTGGAAATGAATAGAAGTAAATGAATTAGTAATCGGGACGGTTATGGATGAAATGAGAATGAAGCAGCGGCAGGAACCGGAAGTCTTTTATTATGACTATGCCACTCCGCTCGGCATGTTACGGATCGAAGAGAACGGTCGCGGCCTTACTGCCGTTTCGCCGGTGAAACCGGAGTGTGCCTTGTGTCACACCGGGGCCGAGTCGTTATCCGGGAATGGAAACGGTGCGGATATAGCACGGTGCCGTATGGACGAGACGCCGCTGATTCGTCGTGCCGCGGCGCAGTTGCAGGAGTATTTCGCCGGTAAACGGAAAGTATTCGACTTGCCTCTGGCCCCCGAAGGGACCCCGTTCCAGCACCGGGTTTGGGCCGTGTTGCGTTCGATTCCGTACGGACAAACGCTCACTTACGGCGAAGTGGCTGCACGGGCGGGCAATCCGAAAGCCTCGCGGGCCGTGGGTATGGCCAATAACCGCAATCCGCTGATGATTATCGTGCCGTGCCACCGGGTGATTGGCGCTGGAGGAAAATTGGTCGGGTATGCCTGCGGACTGGATAAAAAGGAGTTTCTGCTGAACCTCGAACGCGGACATTCGGAACTGTCGGGCAGGCTTTTGTGAAAAAACAGGGAAAAAAGCGGCGGGAAGCCTAACGGCAGTAAATTATTCTATCTTTGTCCTTGAAACAGAGCCGGTCAAAGAGATTCCCGGCTGAAAAACCGAAGAAAATGAAAAGGGACAATTGTGTACGCATGTTTTTGGCAGCGGCGCTTGCGGTCGGACTGGTGTCGTGCGGTGGGGCCGCAGGTCCGCAGACCGTTACCGGAGTTGTGGTGGACGCTTCGATGAACAACATCATGGTCCGGACCGATGCGGGGGATACGGTGGACATCAGCACGATGGATACCGATCCGGCAAAGGTGCCGGGTGTGCTGATCGACGATTCGGTGCGCGTGGTATGCGCCGGCAAAGACGTGGACGGAGTGAAGGTGCTGACGGCGCAGGAGCTGACCGTGACCGTCCATTCCCCCTATTATTACATTCAAGGGACATGGTTCGAACCCAATCCGATCAAAGCCTCGGAGATGCAGGGCGTTACGCTCGAGGCCGACGGTTCGGCCGTATCGGTGGGTATGGCTACGTTGCAGTTCAAAAATTGGAGCCTTGCCGACGGGAAAGTGATGCTGACCGCCGAGAGTATCGGTAACGGCGTAAACGCTGAAACGACCGATACGCTGCAGGTGGTCAAACTCGATGCCGACTCGCTCGTACTGGCGCAGAACGGCCAGGTGGTGTGGCGTTTCGGGCGGAAAAAGTAAGTTTCTCACCGGATTAGGATTAATTCAAAGACAGGACAACCGGTCTGTAACGGATGGGTTGCCCTGTCTTTTTGTTGGGGTTTGGCACATCGCCGGCTCGCGAAGAATATTTCGGCGGCGGTGCGAATATTTGCCGGGAAAGGTTATTTTTGTGTCACGGTATCGTCCGGGGCATCCGGACAGGACCGGATAATATAAACGCGGATAATACGAATGACGTTATGGGAAAAAAGGCAGTAGGTTACCTGTTGTATAATTTCCTGATTCTCGCAACGATCGGGATTTTCCTGCTTGCGGTGGGCGGTTGGCGTGCGCCGCAGGTCGATCCTGCCCGGTCGGGATTCTATGTATTCCTCGGACTGGCGTTGCCGGTGGTGTTGTTCGCCAATCTGTCGCTGCTCGTCTATTGGTGCGTGCGGCGCAAGGTGTGGTTGCTTTTCCCTCTGGCCGCGTTATTGCTCAATACGGGTTACTTTACCGCCATGTACCAGTGGCCGGGCGGCGGGGACGAGTCCCGCCCGGCCGATCTGAAGGTGGCTTCTTACAACGTGCATGCGTTCCGGGAGCAGGGCGCCGATATCCGCCAGACGGTCCGTCAGATGGCTTATCTGTTTCGGGAAGAGGGCGCCGACGTGGTCTGCCTGGAGGAGTTCGTCCCGGCGCCGCGTTTCGGATTGGACAGTATCATCAGCCGGTTCCACGACTGGCCGCATGTGGCGGCCGGCGTTGCGATCACGATTTTCAGCAAATATCCGATCCTCGATGCCGAGGTGATTCCCTTTCCCGATACGGACAATAGTGCGTTGTGGGTAGACCTGCTGATCAGCGGACAAAAAGTCCGCGTACTGGCCGTGCACTTGCAGACGACCGGTGTCGACCGTGCCCAGCGGAACCTCAGTTACCAGAGCCGCAACCTGAGTGTCGAAGGAAGTTCCGAAGCGATGGAGCAAATGCAGGCGAGCTATCGTGCCAATGCCGTTGTCCGTGCGCAGCAGGTGGCGCGGCTCCGGCAGATGGTCGATACGCTGCGCATGCCGTTGATTGTTTGCGGCGACTTTAACGACATGCCCTCATCCTATACCTATCGGGCGATGAAGGGAGATTTACACGATGGATTCAAGGATTGCGGCAGCGGCTACGGCGGTACGTTCCGCCATTTCAAAGGGCTGTTGCGGATCGATTACATGTTCTATAACGATGCTTTTTCGGGAGAGCGCTATTATACGCTGGACGTGCCTTACAGCGACCACAAACCTGTCCTGATGGATTTTTCTTTCCGTTCAGGGGAGACCGATCACGGTTCCGGGAAAACAGGTTCGGAGCGATGAGCCGCCTGCAATGCCCGCAATAAACCGGTGACAAGCAGACAAGCCAATCCCCCCCGACCGGTCGATGACAGGCCGCGTGCCGGTTCGGCACTGACTCCGGGGTGTTATGAATTATTTATAAACTGGCCGGTGCGTTCGCGCTGTCGGCCGAAGCGTTCATCGCGGCGGCCCCGGTCCGGGTGGGAACGGAAAAACTGAAAGTTGATCCTTCGCCCGCTTTCGAAGAGAACCACAAATCTCCGTTGTTCTTGTGGGCGAAGTCCTTGCACAGCAGCAAGCCGAGCCCGGATCCCTCCTCGTTGTGCGTGCCGTAGGTGGTGAAATGGGTGTCCGAATGGAACAGCTTGGGCTGGTCTTCCTCCGGAATTCCCTTACCGAAATCGCGTACGTTCACCACGGCTTTTTCGCCCAGGTCTTCCACCGTGACTATAATTTCGCTGCCCTCGGGACTGTATTTGACGGCATTGCTCAACAGGTTGCGCATGATCGTCTTGATCATATCCACATCCACCCGGACATCGACATGATCGGGCCACTCCGTCCTGATTTTGATATTCTTCAGCGAAGCGACCGGAGAGAAGAGCGTGACGGCATCGCCGATCACTTCCATCATGTCGATCTCCTGGTATACGGTTTTGAGGCGCCCGATCTGCGATTTGGTCCATTTGAGCAGGTTGTCCAGCAGGGAAAAAGTCTCTTCTGCCGTGTGGTTGGCCATCGAAAGCATGTCGTACATTTCGGGGCCGATCTTCTCGGGCGGAAGCTGCGCCATCAGCAGGTTGAAGATCATCTTGAGCGAACCCATCGGCGAGCGCAGGTCGTGCGCGATGACCGAATAGAGCCGGTCGCGGCCGCGGATCGTACTTTGCAGTTCTTTCATCTGGCTGGCGATCAAACGCTTGGCTGCGATTAGTGAAATCTGGTGCGTGACGCGGATCAGCAGTTCCTCCTTGTTGAACGGTTTGGAGATGTAGTCCGACGCGCCGGTCTTGAACCCTTTGACGATGTCGTTGGTAGAGTTCAGTGCCGTGAGGAAGATGATCGGAATCTCCTGCGTTTGCGGATCGGCTTTCAGTTTCTCGGCCACTTCGTAACCGTTCATGCCGGGCATCATGATGTCGAGCAGGATCAGGTCCGGGGACTCTTTTTCGACGGCCTGCAACGCTTCCATACCGTTACCCGCGGTAACGATCCTGTATTTCTGGTTTCCGATCAACACTTTTAACAGCAGGACATTCGCTATAGTATCGTCGACGATCAGCACCGTATATTCCGAAGGATTGATTTCTACTTGCATCGCTTGCGCGGTTTGGGTTCGGGTTGTGCGGCCGCGGGCCGCGGTTAACGGAAACGAATGTTTGGATTAGTTCAGCGAGCGGAAATATTCGATGGTGTGTTTGAGGCCCTCTTCGAGTTGCGTCGAAGGATCGTAGTCCAGTTTCTCGCGGGCCAGCGTAATGTCCGGTTGGCGTTGGCGCGGGTCGTCGTGCGGCAACTCCCTGAAAGCGATTTTCGAACGGGAACCGGTCAGGCGGATCACTTTTTCAGCCAGTTCGAGGATCGTAAATTCATGCGGGTTGCCCAGGTTGACCGGGCCGAGGAAATCGGCCGGGGACGCCATCATGCGGACCATGCCTTCGATCAGGTCGTCCACATACTGGAAGCTGCGCGTCTGCTGGCCGTCGCCGTAGATGGTCAGGTCGTTGCCCTGCAGCGCCTGCACGATGAAGTTCGACACTACGCGGCCGTCGTTGGGCAGCATGCCCGGGCCGTACGTGTTGAAAATGCGGATGATCTTTATCTCGATGCCGTGTTGCCGGTGGTAGTCCATGCAAAGCGATTCGGCGCAGCGCTTTCCTTCGTCGTAGCACGACCGGATGCCGATCGGGTTGACATGCCCCCAGTAACTTTCGGTCTGCGGGTGCACGATCGGGTCTCCGTACACCTCGCTGGTCGAGGCCTGCAACAGGCGCGCCTTGGTCTCTTTGGCCAGTCCCAGCATGTTGAGGGCGCCCATTACCGAAGTCTTCGTCGTTTTGATCGGGTCGAACTGGTAGTGGACCGGGGAAGCCGGGCATGCGAGGTTGTAGATTTCGTCCACCTCGGCGAAGTAAGGGTTGATCACGTTATGGCGCACCAGCTCGAAGTTGGGCCGGCCGATCAGGTGCCATACGTTTTTTTTGCTGCCGGTAAAATAGTTGTCCAGGCAGATTACGTCGTGCCCGTCGTTGACCAGGCGTGCGCACAAATGCGAACCGATGAAGCCTGCGCCTCCCGTCACTAATATCCTTTTCATTCGGTATGTAATGATGTTTTTTAAATGCTATGACAAATATAGCTTAATTTACTTATTTTTCACATAAAACTCGCCTTTCGTGTTGTGCAGAGTGGGGGGTGGTGATATTTTTGTATTTTTGTGTAAACTTCCAATGTTTCGTTTATGAGTAAGGCTACCGTTTCGGAGCAAGAGCTTGAGTCTTTGCGTCGTGATGCGGAAAGGTTCCGCAACCTTCAGCAGGTGGCGCATGTCGGGTGGTGGAAAGCCGATTTCACAGCCCGGGAAGCCTGTTTTTCGGAGATATTGGCCGATATTCTGCAAGTCGGGCCGGAACCCGTACCGTTCGAGCGATGTGCGGAGTTGATCCACCCAGATTACCGGGAACGGGTCATGCACAGCCTGGATATGTTCCCCGAGGTCGATTTTTACGACGAATCTTTTCCGGTGCGCTCTAAGGTCGGTGATATCTGGATGCATTCGCAGCTCGCTTCCAAAGAGACGGGACCCGACGGGCACCTGTTCGCACAGGGGTTTATGCGGTACCTGTCCGTCCAGGAGGCCCAGCATACGCGGGAGAGTGCGTCCCACATGCAGCTTAAAGAGCTGCTGACGCGGCAGAATAATCTTTCGCAGTCGCTGCTGATGCTGCTCAAGCATTCCGACGAACAGGATGTGATTACCGGTTTGCTCGAAAACCTGCTGCACCAGTTCGATGGCGACCGGACTTATATTTTCGAATACGATTGGGCGAAACAGACCCACAGCTGCCGCTATGAAGTGGTGCGCGACGGGGTTACCCCCGAGATCGACAGCCTGCAGGATATTCCGATCGATTTGACGCTGTGGTGGTCGGAGCGGTTGAAGGAGAACCTGCCGATCATCCTGAGCGACTTGGATGAGCTTCCGCCCGAGGCGGACGGCGTAAAGGCTGTACTCGCTCCCCAGGGGATCAAGTCGCTGATGGTCGTTCCGCTGATCAACCGGGAAGGAACCTGGGGCTATATAGGGGTCGACATCGTCGGCCAGTACCGTATTTGGAACGAGGCCGACCGGCAATGGTTCCTGTCGCTGGCCAACATCATCAGCGTCTGCATCGAGCTCAAACGCTCCGAAGCGACTATCCGGAAAGAAAAGGAGTATTTCCGCAATATTTATATGCACATGCCGCTGGGTTATGCCAAAATGCGTGTGGCTTACGACCCGCAGGGGAAGCCGGCGGATTACCTGCTCGAGGAGTACAATCCCGCCGTCGAGCAAATCTTGCACGTACAGCTTACCGGCATGGTGGGGCGCAGCATCCGGGAACCGGGCTTCCTCATTTCCGAGGAGATATGGACGGACCTGTACGAGACGGTAACCAGGCGGACAGTCGTTTCGAATAAGTTGTATAAGGTTCGTAACAACCGCTATTTCAACGCGATCGTTTTTTCGACCGACCGCGACCACTGCACGGCGCTCTTTTCGGACGTTACCGAGTCGATCCGGGCGCAGAAAGAGTCGCAACGCAACGAGGCGAAATTGCAAAACCTTTACAAGACCATTCCGGTCGGCATCGAGATTTATGATAAGGATGGGGTGCTGCTCGACCTCAACGACGAAGATATGCGTATTTTCGGGATCGAACGGAAAGAGGATGCGCTTGGGGTCAGCCTGTTCGACAATCCGAACGTCTCGCCCGAAGAGCGTGAAGCGATGCGCAGGGGGCAGCACATTGAGTTTTCGATGGATTACGACTTCGGGAAAATTCTTTCGGGCGGATACTACAAAAGCACTCACACCGAAGTCCGGAACCTGCTCGCGCGGTGTACTCCGTTGCGTGATGCGGACGGCAATATCGACCAGTATGTGATCATCGTGGTGGACAACACCGAATCGAACCGCACGTACCACCGGTTGCGCGACATCGAATACCGGTTCGACTATATGGCCGAAATGGCCCAGATCGGCCTTTGCAAGTGGATTCCGCGCCTGAACAGTTTCACGGCGTCCGAGCAGTGGTACAGCAATGTGAATACCCGCGGTCCGATCGCCGATATCAAGGATGCTTACGTCAAGACGCACCCCGACGATTTCGCCAAGCTCAAGCAGTTTTTCGACGATGCCGTCGCCGGTCGGGCGCAGGGGTTCCGGGATGTGCTGCGCGTGCGCAACGGCAATGCCTGGAAATGGATCCGTTGCACGTACCGGGTCAAATGCGAGGAGGGGAATGACGATATCGAGGTGATCGGCTTGAACGTCGATATCACCGAATTGAAACAGACCGAGCTGCGGCTGCAGGAAGCCAAGCTCAAGGCCGAAGAGTCGGATCGCATGAAATCGGCTTTCCTGGCCAATATGAGCCACGAGATCCGCACGCCGCTCAATGCGATCGTGGGTTTTTCGAACCTGCTGATCGAAACCGAAGACCCTGCCGACAAAAAAGAGTACGTCGATATCATCCAGCGCAATAACGAGCAGTTGCTGCAACTGATCTCCGATATCCTCGACCTGTCGAAAATCGAGGCGGGGATGGTCGAACTCTCCTACACCAAGATCGAACTGAACCTGCTTTGCCAGGAGGTCGTCAGCTCTTACATGGCCGATACCGAGCGGGAGGTGCCCATCGTTTTTGCCGGCGGATGCGACGATTGTTACATCATCAGCGACCGCAGCAAGTTGGTCCAGGTGCTTTCGAACCTGATCAACAACGCGATCAAATTCACGCAGCAGGGGTGTATTACGGTGGGGTTCCGCAAGCTTCAGAAGGGGATCGAGTTTTATGTACAGGATACCGGTATCGGCATTGTTGCCGAAAATATACAGTTGATATTCAATCGGTTTGAGAAACTCAACCACTTTGCCCACGGGACGGGTCTCGGTCTGACCATCTGCCGCAATTTGGTGGAGAAGCTGGACGGTACGATAGGTGTCGAATCGGAGCCGGGAATCGGATCCCGTTTCTGGTTTACGGTACCGTATGAGCCCGCCGGTTTGCATCGGGCAGAGGATGCGTTGCTGCCGCCTTCGCACGGTCTTTCCCAGATTTCTCCCGGTAAACCGGTTATTCTGGTGGCCGAGGATACCGACAGCAATTTCCAGGTGCTTTCGGCGATCCTGCGCAACGATTATGAGCTGTTGAGGGCCCGCGACGGCGACGAGGCGGTGCGGCTGGTCGAGCAATACCGTTTCGTGGCGGTGCTGATGGATATGAAAATGCCGGTTATGGACGGTTTGGAAGCGACGCGCAAGATTAAGGCCGTGAATCCGACGCTGCCGGTGATCGCGGTGACCGCCTATGCCTACGATCATGACCGGGAGAAGGCGCTTCAGGCCGGTTGCAACGATTACATGACCAAGCCGATGGATGTGACCGAATTGAAACAAAAGTTGTCGGAGTTCGTCAAGGACAAGCATTGACCGGATTTCCGGCACGGGCGCGAGTCCGCTTCGCAGGGTTATCCGCCCAGGACACGCCGTTGTTTCCGGAATATATGATGTTTCTTGTGCCAGTAGTTCCCTGGACATCCGGTATGTCTGAATATCTTTGTGCCCGGCCGATCCGATCGAAGTTCAGGCAGCCCGCTTCGCTTTTTCCCAGGCGCCTGTCTGCTGGCCGCGTCGCCGGCGCAGATAGGCGATGCCGCGCAGCACGTTCAGGTTCATAAAGAGGAAATAGTAGGGGACGAACAGCAACTTATTCTTGATTTTGCGTTGTGAGAGGCGGTAACCTTGCAGTGCGCAGCCGTAAAAAACCGCTTGCAGCAGCAGGATCGTACCGTAGAAAATCCGGTGCGGGCCGCCGGCGACCAGCGCGATATTCAGCGGCACGAGTGCGAACAGCAGGATCGGTGTCACCGACCAGCGCAGTACGCGGTGCGAGAGGTATTGCCACCAGAGTATGCCGTAGCGCAATGGGTTGAGCAGCGGCGCGAGCCTGCCGATGGATTGCAGCCCTCCGGCCGCGATACGCACTTTGCGCTTGCCCTCTTCGGTCATGTCGGCCGAGGCCTCTTCGAGCGCGTAAGCGTTTTTGCAGTAAGCGATCCGGTAGCCCTGCATCGCGATGCGCATCGAGAGGATGAAATCGTCGAGCAGCGTATCGTCCGGCATCGCTACGAACAGTTCGCGGCGGATCGCGAACAGCTCTCCGGCGGCTCCGACGGCCGTATAGAGGCGGTCGTCCCACTCTTTGAGCTTCGATTCGTATTTCCAGTAGATACCTTCGGTCGATGCGGCCGCTTGTTCACGGCTCTGTACGATCCTCTTTTCGCCTGCCACGCAGCCGACCTTCGAATCGCCGAAGGGCCGGATGATTTCGCGGATCGCTTCCGGGCCCAGCATCGTGTTCGCATCGGTGAAAACGACCAGGGGTGTCGTGACCAGTGGAACTCCCCGGTTCAGTGCGGCTGTTTTGCCGCGCCGTTCGGGAGCAAACAGCACCGTGACTTCCGGATATCCGGTCAGCAATTCGTTCGTGCGGTCGTTCGAACCGTCCGTCACCCAGACGATTTTCAGCCGGCCGGCCGGGTAGTCGAGCGCCCGGCAGTTCCGCATCTTGTCGGCGATGATCGCCTCTTCGTTGTACGCGGCGATAAGCAGTGTCACTTCGGGCAGCTCTTCGGGCAGTTCGATGCGTGTTCTTTTGCACAGCGCCTCTTTGACCCGTACCAGCAAGTAGAGGAAAATGCCGTAGCCTGCATAAGTATAAAAGACGATCGCCAGGGCAATCCAAAAGAGAATCTCAATGGTTTTCATCATGCGTACGTTTGAGGGGTTCGGGGTTGTGTAATGGGGGGCCGGGCGGCTTGTGCCGGGAGGTTTGTCGCAGTTTTCATAAGTTTATAGCGGTAGTTATCACGTTATATGAGGTCAACTTGTTGCCGGGCCGTTTATTCCAGCCTCTCGATCTGGTCGAGTACCTTGCGCATCTGCACGTCCCACGAGAGGGTATCCTCGATACTTGCGCGGATATGGGCCGGGTCGCGGTCCACGCCGTCGAGGAAATGTAGCAAGGCATCTATGTCGATCGGGGATTCGTCGGCCGGGGCTTTCAGCACGTAAGGCATTGCATCGAAATCGCTGTCGTTCTCGGAGTAGACGAACGGAATGCCCCGTGCTGCGTATTCGCGGTTTTTCAGTGTTTTGATGTGTGTAATCCCGTTGCGGTGCCGCCCGAGGCTGGCTATGCCGAGGTCGGCCTCCTCGAAGGCGCGGTCGAGCGCTTCGCCCCAGAGCGGGCCGTGGAGAACCACCCGTTCTTCCATACCCTGTTCGCGGACCTGTTCGCGCAGTTCGGGCACGGTGAACCGGCTCCCGCCGCCGACGATGTGGAAGATCACCTCCTTTTCGTGCGGACGGCGGTAATAATCCGCCAGCCCGGCTACCACGCGGTCGAAGCCGTGCCAGAAATGGATGTCGGCGACGCCGAGCAGGTGCACCGTGTTCGAGGTGTCGTTCACGTTCGTTTTGAGCGGGATGTGTGCGAAGTCGATCCCGTTCGAGATGCGGATGGTCGGACGTCCGAAAATCGTATCGTACTGCGAGAAGGTGACGATCCGGTCGACCTGGCGTGCGAGCGCATTGCGGAAACATTTGTCCACCGAGAGCACCAGCTTGGTTTTGCGCGATGCGCGTGCGTATTCGGGGTCGTACGGGAAAGTGGGAATTTCCATCACGATCCGCACACCGAGTTTTTTCAGGTGCGCGAACCACCGGATCAGCGCCGGATTCGCATTGTGGTCGAAGCGCACGTACAGGAACCGGACTCCTTCCCGGCGGATGTAGTCGGTCACCGAGCGGTAGCTGAACCGTTTTTTGAGCTTGGCGCGGAGCCCGTGCCCGAAGTTTTCGAGCGTTTCTCCGTCGAGTATCCGCCTGTGGCTGCCGTCCGCCCCCACTTCGAGCGAACAGAGGCGCAGTTCGGCGCCGCAGCGCCGCAGTGCGTCGCACTGGTAGAAAATCTTTTTACTGATGCCGTTGTGGGCGGCGAATCCGTGGAAGACGATGAAAAGTCCTTTCATGGCGGTCGGTATTTCAGGCTGCTAGCGGCCGGTCAGGGTTTTCAGCAGCGATGGAGTATGGCGGTTGAGCAGGCGGTACAGGCCCACGGCGATTGCAATGACCACCAACGGGATAAGGATGTAGATGACGGTCAGCGAGAAGTCGGAGGGTGTGCCGGAGAGTTTCATCGCGATGCGCTTGAGCAGCGTGAGCATCGGATCGTGCAGTGCGAACAGGAAAAACCCCATCCCCCGCAGTCCCGGGTAGTTCCGGGCGCGGATGCTGTGGGGCGTTTCCCGTCGTTCCCTGGCCGTTACGAAACGTACCGACAGGTTCGTGCCGACGATGATTCCGAGCGTGAATACGACCCTGTCGAGCGGAACGAGCCCGTTGTCCCGGAAAATCATGTGTACGGTCATCAAGGCGATGTAAAGCAGCAGTGTCGTTGTCGCAAAACGGCTGAACATCGACAGAAAATCCGTGTGGCGGAGACTGAAGCATGCTCCTGCGGTGAAGAAAGCGAGGCTTTCGATCAGGAAAGCCTGTCCGGGTGTGGCGAGCCACACTCCCCACAGCGCTGCGGCTCCCCACCAGCCGAATCCGCGCACGAACAGCCTGATCGCGGGGGAGAGCAACGCCAGCAGGATCAGGTTGCGGATGTACCAGAACTGGTGCAGGATCGGTGTGCCGTTGCCGCCTCTCCACTCTCCGCTGTCCCAGAATGCCTGAAGGAAATTGACGAACGAATATTCGCTGACGGGGGGATTCACGCCCGAAAAATATTTGCTCAGCGCGGGGATTTGTTCCACCCCGAAATAGAGGGCCAGGATGAGCGCATTCCAAAGCAGGTAAGGGACGATGAGCCGTTTGGAGGTTTTGCGGAGTTTCGTCTTGTAAGGTTTCGGGTGCAGGAAAAAGAGGAAGCCCGAAATGAAAAAGAGCGCCGGTACGGCTGTTTGGGCGATCTCCAGCGAGCAGACGAAACTCACCAGTCGGTAGACCGGGAAGTCGCCCGCGCTGAAATCGCTGCGCGTCGAAGTGTAGGCGTGCAACACGACGACCAGCAGGATCATCGCAAAACGCATCACATCGATGCTGCGGGATTGTAGACCGTTCACCCGCATGGCCTCAACGCTTGAAAAATTTGCCCGACAAGGCCGAGAGCCTGCCGAGGATATTGAATTCTTCGGTCAGCTGCAGGTAGCCGCCCCAGATTACCAGGGACAGGACGCCTTTGGCGATCAGCGTGAAGAACAGTTCCCGGGCGGGTAATATCCGGTCGAATCCCCACAGGATACTCCACAGCAGGACCCCGAGCAGCAGCGGTGAAGCGAGTTTCCGCCAGAACGGACCCCAGGGCAGGCGGAACGTGCGGTAATACATCAGCCAGTAGGCCTGCACGAAATTGACCGAGAATGAAATGCAAATGCACCAGGCTACTGCGTCGAGCGAACGGAATCCGAAAATACCGAGGCAAATCCCGCCTGCGTTGAGCAGCGCCGAAAGCAATCCGCTCAGGAACAGGATATGTGTCGATCCCGCCGCCTGGAAGATCGACCCGGAGGTGGACATCACCACCTGTACGCCTACCGACAGTGCGAGGATGCGGAATACCGGCACCGACGCTTCCCACTGCGAACCGAAAATCAGCAGGATCAGCTCCGGGGCCGTGAAGTAGAGGACGGCCGCCAGCGGAAAGCCGATCCAGGCCAGCACGCGCACCACTTTGAGGTAGGATTCCGAAAGCTTGCGCAGGTCGTGCTGGAAGTCGGAGAAAATGGGGTGCATCACCGGCGAAATAATGTTGGTGATGTTTTGCAGCGGCAGCATCATCAGCCGGTACGATTTTTCGTAGAAGCCCAGCGGACTCATGCCCATGTATTTGCCTATCAGTAGTTTGTCCAGGTTCCGCGTGAAGTAGTTGATCACGTTGAACGAGAACTGGTAGGCCGAGAAGGCGAAGATCGTGCGCAACGGTTGCAGGCCTGCCGTCCAGCGTACCCGTAGCGGATGTTCCCGCAGGTTGACGATGAATAGCACGATACTCGATACGATCGGGTTGATCAGCAGTGCGTAGATACCGGCGCCCGAAAGGGCCGCAATCACTGCGATGGTTCCGACCGATCCTTGGACACAGAGGTTGCGCATTGCGATGAATCTGAACCGTTTCTGTTTGTAAAGCAATGCGTTGGGGACGATGTTCATCGCTGCGAAAAGCAGGTTGACCGACAGAAACTGGCAGATGCGTACCAGCTGGGGCGAGTCGTAATAGGAGGCGATCAGCCACGAACTGCCGAAAAAGAGCAGCGATACGGCCAATCCCGACCAAATCGTGAACGAAAAGATGCCGTTGAGCTCCTCGCCGGTCAGTTTCTTGTATTGAATGATCGCCGGGGCGATGCCCAGGTCGCTGAAGATGCTGAAAAAGGTGATGATAACGGTAGCCACCGCGACGATACCGAAATCCGAAGGCGACAGCAGGCGCGCCAGCACACCGGAGACCGCCAGCGAGATGACGATACCCGCGTATTTGGCGATCGCGATGTAAAAGACGCCCGACGTGAGTTGTTTGCGGACGGTATGTTGGTCCGGGCTCTTCGGTTGGGGCGTTTGATCGTGCGGTTCGGGAGGCACAGGGGCCGGTTGTTGTGCTGTTGTCATAGCCAGTGTGCCCCTCGCGAGGCATTCGTGTGTTTGCTTTTAAGAATTTCGTTGCGGCGGCGCAGCAGGGTCCGGTAAGCCTTCAGGATTTCCGATGCGCTTTTCCCGTCACCCCTCAGCAGGTAATAGGGAACGCGCGCGAGCGTTGCCGCTTGCCGGCGCAGTGTCCGGCGCGTCGCCTGCCACGGCGAGAAGCGCGGGTCGGCGTAGGTGATCAGCAGGTAGCGTCCGACCCACGCGTTGCGGAGCGGCCGGGCCGCCGATTTGCGGTCGTGGCAGACGAGGGCCTGCGGTACGACGCGGATCGTGAGCGATTGGTGGAGTACCCGCTGGCAGTAGTTGTTATCTTCGCCGTAGTGGAGGAATAGCGGATCGAATCCGCCGACCACCTCGATCGTCCGCAGCGGCAGGAGCCATGCGGCGGCGTTGATGAAGCGCGCTTCGCGCGGGGAGGTCAGTCCCCCGAGCAGCAGCCCGTCGTCCCGTGTCGCCGCAGCGTCGCCGAACAGGTAGCGTTTGAACGCTTCGTCCATGCGTTCGGCCGAGCCGTCGAGGTGGACGGGGCTCAGGATGCCCGAACGGTCGTCTTCGGCCCCGAGCAGGCGTTCGACGGTATCGGGGTAGATCCAGGCATCCTGGTTGAGCAGGAAAAAATGGGTCGCACCCTGCCCGAGGGCATAACGGATCCCGGCGTTGTTGCCGCGTCCGAACCCGAGGTTCTCGTCGCTGCGGATCAGGTGCACTTCGGGAAAACGTTCCGCGATTCGCTGCGGCGTTCCGTCCGTGGAGCCGTTGTCGACGACCACCGTATGCAGCGGTACGGTCGATCCGCGCAGCGAACCGAAGCATGCGTCCGCCCACCGCATTCCGTTGTAGGTGACAATGATGGTATAAATGTTCACGTTCGGGGAAATCACAGCCGGAATGGATTTATGGTTCGGTTGCGCCGCTGTTACAGCTGTTATCGTTGTCGTCCTGCCGCCGGATGCCTTCCTGCGGATTCCGGGTTTTGACCCATACCCCCAGCGCATCGTCGTAGCGTTTGATGACTCGGGCCGGATTGCCCACCGCCACGCTGAAAGAGGGAATATCCTTGGTGACGACGCTGCCTGCGCCCACCTGCACGCGCTCGCCGATATGCACGCCGGCCACGACAACCGAGTTCGCCCCGATGTGCGATTCGTTGCCGATTACCACCTCTTTCAGGTCGAGCGGCTGTTCGTTAGAATCCCGGGTGCCGTCGCTATATCCGTGGTTGAAGCCCGAGATGAAGACGTGCTGGCCCAATCCCACGCGGTCGCCCAGCCGGACGGGGCCGATCACTACCGAGCCGATACCGATGCGCGCGCCGTCGCCGATCAGTACGTCGCCCGCGCCGTTGTTGACCGTGGTAAAATCTTCGATCAGCGCATCGCGGCCTACTTCGAAACGGCGCCACGGAAAAACATCGATGCGCGAGCGCCGCCGCCGGATGATCGCACCCCGTCCGCGTTTGTGTACGAACGGGTTGACGAACCATTTGACCCACAGACGGGGTCGAGGATTCTTGTGCGAAGTAATCAGGCCGATGATAAATCGTTTCAGGGCAGGATTTCCTTTGATTTTGTCGATCATGTGCGGTTACTGACAGGGAGGATTATTGCTATACCGGATGTGCCGGATCGAGACGATAAATATTTTTTATTTTACACAAATATAGACAAGTTTCGCTATCCCGGCAATTTGTTTTCGGAAATATCATATCATATTGATCTTATGTTGTTTCTTTTTCCGGAAAACATCTGTTCTTTTGTATTTAGTGTCATGATTTTGTGATTAAATGTAGTATTTTTGTCGCAAAGCGGATTCCGCTCGGCGTGTGACTGTACGGCTCTAAGCGTTTGGAAAACGAAGCCGGAACACGGAACGGATCGGCCGCTTCCCGAACTTAATAGAATCAGGATGATGAAAGAGATTGATATAGACAGGATCCACACCGTTTTGACGCGGTTGTTCCTGGTGGTTTGCTGCGGAGTGCTGGCGACCGCCTGTGTGAAGGATCCGCAAAAAGGCGAGGATACGCCGGATGGCGGTGAATCGGCCTCGAAATACTTCAGTTATGCCACCACGCGTGAATATACGGTTGCAATCGACTATGGCTTCAGCGATTACCAGGTGCTGTTCGAAATCTATGGCGGGAATCCGCTGGCTGAGGTGGACGGCGGTTTGGTCAAGACCTCCGAAGAGCCGCTGTATCGGGCTGCGACGGACAAAAAAGGATGCTTTTCGGGTACCGTCACTTTGCCGGCCGACCTGACGGAGGTGTACCTCTATTCGGACTATCCCGGTACGGTCAGTCCGGTGAAGCTGACCGTGGGTGAAAACGGAGCTATTGCATACGATCAAAAGCAGGTGCGCTCCCGGGCCGGCAACCCGCTGACGCGCGCACTGATCACCACCCCGACCGGCACGGCCTATCCCGACCGCTACAAGGTGCTCGGCAACTGGAGTAAGAACGGGCGTCCCGATTACCTGCTCGACCCGGCCGACCTGACCGCTCAGCAATATTACGATGTAAAAAGCATGTTCAGCCTCTGGGGCGGCCAGCATATCAAGGATTTCCCGCAAAGGGAGCTGATCGCGGACAATGTCAACATCAAACTCAATATCACCAAGGCTACGACCATCAAACTGATCTTCATCAAGACAACAGCGACGATGCGTAACGTCTTCGGTTATTATACCTATCCCACCGGGCAGGAGCCGAAAAGCGTAAGCGATATCCAGCCGATCATCGCTTTCCCGTTCATTTCTACGTTCAATTGCAATATCGACAATGCCGACGCGGTTTTTACCGGCGACCAGGTGCAACTCAAATACTGGAATGCCAGGACGCAGCGGTTCGAAGACGAATTCCCGGCCGGAGTCAGTATCGGGTGGTTCCTCGACGCCTATTCGTTCGATCCTACGACCGGGACGGTACTGGAGGACAATACTCCTGTCTATTATGCTTCACGCGCGTTGAACCCGAACAACATGCACCGTTCGATCGCGCTGGGAGACCAGCAGAGCGGACGTATGCTGGCGATAGGTTTCGAGGACAGCGGTATCACCGAGGCGGGTGAGGGCAATTTTTGCGATGCCGTCTTCATGCTGGACTACGGCGATAAGGACGCTGCCACGTCCGAAGGTACGGGCGTGATGCCCGAAGTGCCGGGCGTCACCGACGAGGACAATTACCATGTGGTGAACGGAACGCTCGCGTTCGAAGACCTTTGGCCGAGCCAAGGCGACTACGATATGAACGATGTGGTGGTGACCTACAAAAGCACCGTCTACAAGAACGTGCTTTCGAACCGTGCGACGAAGGTGGTCGACCGCTTTACGCTGGCGCATGTGGGCGGTACGCTGCCCTGCGGATTCGGCTACCAGTTCGACAAGCTCGACAAGGCGGCGATCGGGAGCGTCGAGGTGATTTCCGACAAAACCGGGGCGACCTCTTCCTTTATGCAGGGGCAGATGCTCGAACCGAACCAGAGCAAACCGAACGTAATCCTGTTCGATAACTCCCGGACGAACGAAGGAGCGACCTTTACCGTGACGACCCAGTTCGCCTATCCGGTCGTCGGCGACCTGGTGCAGCCGCCCTATAATCCCTATATCGTCATTTCGTCGGACAAGGGGCGCGGCCGTGAGCTGCACCTGGCGAAGGGCGTGCCGACCGATTTGGCGGATGCGGCCTATTTCGGCCAGAGCTCCGACATTTCGGATCCGGCACAGAAACTCTACTATGTGTCGAAAGATAATTTTCCCTTTGCGATCAATATTCCGACCGACGCTTTCAGCTATCCCGATGAAAAGGTGCGCATAGACAAGGCTTATCCGAGTTTCCCGGGTTGGGTGTCGTCCAACGGCGTGTTGCAGCGCGACTGGTATAAAAAACCTGCGAAGAAATAATAGGCGGCCGGGGACTGCTTACAATTAGGGCCGTTGTACTGGAAATCGGGCGCGCGGACAGCCAAGGTCGCAGATAAATATGTGCCGGGGTTGCTGGGAGCAACGGGAATAAGTAGATAAAGGAGACAAAAAAAGGCCATTATAGGTCCGTTACTATAAGCTACCACCACAAAAAATACCATTCCCATGAAAATCAAATTACTGATCCTGCCGCTTGTAGCGATCGTTGTCGCAGCGGGTTCGTGCGTGAAGAATCCGGAGACGCCTCAGCCGGACGGTCCGCGATCCGGTTCCGGTACGGTGAAGGAGATGGCCGTTCCGGCCGGTTTCGATTGGAAGATGTCGCGCGGCATCACCTGTAACTTCGCTTCTGCACATCTGACCCGTGTCTATGTTGCGTCTGCTGCCGATGCCGAGCCATTTGCCGTTGTATTCGCAGGAGACGGTGCCGAACCGGTTACATTGAATGTCCCCGTACCGGTGAAGTCGCTTTATGTAAAATATGAAAAGGCCGACGGTACATTCGTTACGAAAGAACTTCCTGTTATGGGAGCAACCCTCGCGTATACCGTTCCTGCCGACAGCAAAGAGTTTGTGGACGTGGCCGCCGGGGCCGCGAAAGCAACGGAATCGACCACGCGCGCCGGTTATGCCGGTTCCAACAGGGGGCATATCCTCTATCCTGCTGCCGGCTGGGGTACGCTGATGTTCGAGGACCTGTGGCCCTCTTACGGCGACTATGATTTTAACGATTTAGTCGTGAATTACCAGGTCGACCTGATGATGCAGAACAAGAACCAGGCGCGCGAAATGTTCATTGCCCTATGTGTTCGGGCGATCGGCGGTAAGCTTCCATATGACCTATATCTCAGTCTTAGAGGCGTGCGGCCGGACCAGATCGCCGATATTAAAATGGATGATTTGCAGAACGGTGTGCAGAGTTGTGATCTGGTTAAAGTCAATAGCGGCAACTCCAGACCGGCCATCCTCAAATTCGTGGACATCAAACAGAACCTTAATAAACCCGGCGGAACGACTTTCCTGAACGTTAGACCGGGCGAGGAGATGAAAACCGGCGATCTGACCGTAGTATCGTTCAATGTGACTTTCCGCAATGCGATTTCGACCCGGGACCTGGCGTTCGATACCTTTGATTTCTTTATCGCGCGCGACGACCAACAGCAGGAAATACACCTGGCCGGGTTCGAGCCGGTGCTCTTTGGTGCTGACCGCTATCGGGCATTGCGCACGCAGCCGACTTCGAATGCGAACACGCAGTCTGAATATTACTATTCGAACGATAACCTGGTGTGGGGGATTTGTATTCCTGCCGAAATACCGCATGCCTATGAGACGCGGGATTTCCTGACGGCCTATCCCAATTTTGCGAAATGGGCCCAGTCGGGCGGTGTCAGCAATACGGATTGGTATACCGATGCGCCGGGAAACCGAAATCCGGAAAATCTGGTACGGATGAAATAGTCCGTGCCGCCCGTACTCCTGTCGGAGCCTGCCCTTTCCCATCGCGGAACAGCAGCAGGAACGGAGTGGAAAAGGATGGGTACGGCGGAATGGCAATATGGATAAAAGCACGGAACCGAGTTCCGTGCTTTTATCGATTCTACATTTGTTTTGTAGCTCTCCTATTTTTGTCGTGTCTTTGAGGAGCACAGGGGATGCGCCTTTCGGCGGTTTGGGGGTGCGGTTTCCTGCTTCGCGATAGGCGTTTATTGCGCTGCGACGCTGCGGTAGAGGTCGAGCAGCTTGCGGGCCGTTGCCTCCCAGGTGAATTGCGGGGCACGCGCGAGGCCGTAGGCCGCCTGATCTGCGCGGACCTGCCGGTCGGTTTCGAGGCGGAGCAGCTGGGCCGCGATCGCCTCTTCGTCGAGCGGATCGACCAAGATGGCGCCTTCGCCGGCAATCTCGGGGATCGCCGACGTGTTCGAAGTGACCACCGGGGTTCCGCAGGCCATCGCCTCTAGGATCGGTATGCCGAAACTCTCCCGCAGTGAAGTGTACAGGAATGTTTCGGCCCTGCTGTAAATCGCAGGCAGGTCTGTGTTGGGAATGTATCCCGGAAGACGCAGTGCCGGACGGATCCCCTCGATCCCGTGTTCGCGCAGAAGCGCGTCGGCGGCTTCGGGTTTCAGGTCGGCGACCAGCAGCGGCAACGGGTGCTGTGACAGTTCGCGGTAACGGGCATAGCCCCGCAGCGTGCGCGGGGTGTTTTTTTTCGGGTCGGTATTGCCCAGGAAGAACAGGAAACGATCTTCGGGCAGGTATTTGCGGGTGACGGCACCCGGATCGGCCACCGGGCGAAAATGCGGGCTCACGCCGTTATGGATCGTTGTCAGTACCCCTTCGGGCAGCTGCAGCGCCTGCTGGATGCGCTGCTGCTCGAAACGGGATACCGTGATGACTTTGCGGCAGTGCGGCAGGATGCGCGGAACCACCAGCCGGCGGTAATGCCAGCCGAGGTTCTGGTACATCGAACGGTTCTGGGCGGCGCGCTTTTCCAGGAAAATAATGTCGTGCAGGGTCAGTACCAGCGGTGCGGAACAGCGCACCGGGGCCGTGTTGCTCGTGCAGTGCAGCAGGTCGGGGCGGATTTTGCGCACGGCGCGCGGCAGTGCGACCTGCTCCCAGAGCGGATAGGTGGGGCAACTGATCTCGACGATATGGAAATTCGCACTCTCGCTGAGGCAACGGTCTTCTCCCGGGCTCACGAGGATGTAATACTCGTTCTCGGGGTCGAGTTGCTGCAGTCGCCGGATGGTTTCGAGCGCAACGAAGTCCATGCCGTGCTTGTTGGTGCGGAAGATGCGCTGTGCTTCGATGGCTATTTTCATGGCTTGCGGGTTTGGTTCCGGGTTATGGGGGCGAAAATTTGTCTTGTGGCTGATGGTTCCTTGTTTCTGTCTGACGCGGGGTGAACCCTGCCCCTGGCAGAGCTGGAGGTTCTTGTGCCGGTTGAAGTTTGGGAGCTAGATATTATTTTCTACTTGTTTCCGTCTGCCGGCTCTTCCGGTCGTTCATTTATCTGTCTGGCTGTCTGGCTGTCTGGCTGCCTTGCCGGTTTGTGCTTCGTCTTGGAAGGCTTGTGTGTTAAGCTTTTTCAGTGGAACCGTGTTCGGTATGGAAAAATTTGTCGCGGGTGCCGCGCAACCGGAGCAGGTTCAGCGTCATGAGCAGCATCAGCAGCGGGATTTTACGGATCGCCCGTTTGAGCGGTTTATCCACGAGGTAGTCCGGGATTGCGAAACAGAGCGCGAAGAGCAGTGCTGCAAGCAGCAGCCACCATTTTGCGGAAGAGGCCGGATCGACGAACGTTATCACGAGGGCCGCGAGCGGTATGAGGCCCAGCAGCAGGACGCGCGGGGGCATCATCCACTGTACCAGCTTGTCGCAGTAGTCGAGATTTCCTTCCAGGACCGCGCCCGGCAGGTCGCGGACGGCGGCCTTCAGCGAGTACCACTGCGCGGCGAGCCAGCGCCGCCGCTGGTTGTAGAACGCGCGGCTCCCGGCGGTCTTTTCGTCCAGTACCTCCACGTCGTCGAGGTATTCGATGAAGATGCCCTGCTTGAGCAGCAGTACTTCCAGTTCCTTGTCTTCGCCGGCCGACGAGACTTGCGTGATGTTGTTGCAGAACCAATTGTAGTCGAATGCCATGCCGGAACCGATCAATGCCGAAGAGACTCCCAGCGCGACGTGCCCTTTGCGGAAGATCGAGTTGTTGATCTCTTCGCTCACGGCATCGAGCAGGGCCGTATCGGTATGCAGGTTCTTGGCGCGGCGGTGTGCCTGAATAGCCTGTGCCCCGCTGTGGTATCCGTCGTTCAACCGCGAAAGGAAGTCGGGAGCGACGGTGTTGTCCGCATCGAGAATCACGGCCATATCGAAGGTTTCACCCGCAGCGGCGAGCTGTGCGACGGCATAATTGAGCGCTTTGGCTTTCGAACTGTTTTCGAATTCGACCTCCAGCAGGCGGATCGGCAGTTGTCCGAGCCGTTCCAGCGTGGCGGGTGCGCAGTGGTCGGCGATCACGACCGCTTCATACCGTTCGCGCGGGTATTGTTGCGCGAGTATCGCCTCCACCGACTGGTCGATTACGCGGTCTTCGCGGTAGGCCGGAATCAGCACGGCCATGCGGTGCTCTATTCTGGCCGCGGGAAACCTGTCGCGGCGCCGGCGCATCGAGGCGAGCGCGAAGATGAAAAGGTAGGCGGTGGCAAAGCCCAGCAGTGCGAAGAGCACCCAGTCGGTTATGGTCAGGATCGTTTGCATCGTCGGGGAAATGCTAGAGGTCAGAATATCGTGTTATTTTCAAAGTCCGAAACTGTGCAGGCGGCGTAAAAACATGCCTGTGCCCGGTGCGGTTTCCGGGGCGTGTGCCGTTGCCGATCGACCTCAACAGGCCGGATACTGTGAGGTTGCACCGGGGGCCGCATCTAGTCCGTTTTGTTTTTCATCGTAAAAAAAGCGCCGATGCCCCGTACCGTTGCGCGGGCGAGGTCTCCCCGACCGCGGAGCAGGGCGGTCGCCGCATTTTTCGGCGCCGCTACGCCGCATTGGTAGAGCACCGTCAGCAAGCGTGCCGCACCGCGCCGGTTGCGCCAGCCGAACAGCAACCGGTTGCGGGTGAGGTAGTAGGTCCGCAGCGGGCTTTCCCGGCCGGTCGTGCGGCTCTCTTTGTGGAATACCGTACAGCGGGGTTCGTAGCCGATGTCCCAGCCGCTGCGGGTGATCCGCTCCGACCAGTCGAGCTCCTCGTAGTAAAGGAAATAGAGCTCCGGCATCTCCCCGGCCTGCTCGATCGTCTCGCGGCGGACCATCATCGCGGCGCCGTGCGCATAGGGCGTTTCGTGCGGCGTGTCGTAACTGCCGTCGTCTTCCCGGTTGAAACCGACCAACCCGTTGCGCAGGGTGATTTTCGACAGCGGCGTGTAGCCGGCGAACTGGATCGGTCGCGGCGGATCGGCGAAGCGGATTTTCGGTGACACGGCACCCCAGCGCGGATGGTTTTCCAGCGCGTCGCAGAGGTAGTGCAGCGAATCGTCCCCGACTTCCGTGTCGTTGTTCAGCAGCAACAGGTAGCGCCCCCGTGCGGCACGCAGTCCGAGGTTGTTGCCTCCGGCAAAACCCAGGTTGCGCTCGCTGCGGATCGCAACGATACCGGGAAAGCGTTCCGCGAGCAGGTGCGCTTCGTCGCGCAGCGATCCGTTGTCGACGACGATAGTCTCTATGGGCGTCGATACGTACTGTCGCAGCGATGCGATCATTGCGGCGGTCAGTTCCAGGCCGTTGTAATTGACGGTTATGACGGATATATCAGGCTTCATCGAGGTATTCGTGTTCGTGTTCGATCCGTTTTTCACGCGCCTCTGCCAGTTCCCGGTCGAAGCGCGGAGCGAGGAAGATAAAGGCCTGGCTCATGTACATGATGATGCCGGTGGGAAACTGGCCGAAAATCTCGTTGCTGTACGAGCAAACGGCGATGCCGAATACGCCGGCGGTCAATCCGGCGGTCAGTCCCCGCAACTGTTTGTCCCGCAGCCGGAACATCACCTGGTAACAGCCGTATCCCAGAATATAGAAAAGCACCCCCAGGTGTACGATCAGCCCGACGATACCCGTTTCGACCCATATCATCACGAACCACGAGTCGGTCGGGATTTGCGACAGGTAGGCGTTCGGTGCGTAAGTTTTCGCTTTGCCGCCGCCGAGCCCGATGCCCACTCCGAAAGGCTTGTCCTTCATGTAGGCCCGCATCAGTTCCTGGTTTTTCAACCGGACCTGGAAAGAGGCGTCGTTCAGGTCGAAGGCACTGCGTGCGCGGCGGATCAGCGCGTTGCTGTGTCCGATGTGCGTGTAATTCAGGAAGATGAATACCCCGGCAAGCATGATGGCCCCGGCGGCGATCATTTTGATCTGTTTGGAAAGGATGATGAAAAGCGTGAAACCGGCGAACGGTACGGCCAGTGCGCTGCGCGTGCCCGAAATCATCATGCCGTAGCAGGCCGCGGCGGCTACGGCAATGTAGTAGAGTCGGATCCACCGGTTTTTGTAATAGAGCGAAGCGATGCCGAATACGACCATCGAGAGGCCCATTGACGAGCCGAAGTTCGCTGCGTCGCTGAAGAACGAGAAGTAGCGCACTCCGGTCCGGATGATGTGCGTGGTATGTCCGCGTTCGACAAAAAGCCAGTATTGCTCGGCCTGGTCGAAACCGATGTTGCGCTGGATCCAGCTTTTGAGCACGGCCAGCAACGTCAGCACGGACCAGATGAATAGGATACGTTTCAGGTCTTTGTAGCGGTAGAAGATGATCGGCGTGAGGATGGCGATCGCGACGAAGTAGAGGGCGTAGCCCCGGATCAGCGCGACCCAGGCGGTCGCCGAGACAGTTTGCGGATTGAACAGTTCCAGGAAACAGTAGGTTAACCACACCAGCGATGCGACGGTCAGCCCGTTGCGCGCCCGCTCCCAGCCGACATGCTTGTAACACGAACGGATCAGCAGCGTGAACAGGTTGAACATGATCAGGCAGTCCATCACGATGCCTGCGGGCAGGCCGGGGATGTAGCGCGTCAGTCCCAGGACGAAGTAGTTCGCGATAAAAAGCCAGGTGTAGGCCCAGTAAGGTTTTTTAATTGCGAACAGGATGATGTAGAGCAGGATCGGCAGACAGCCCAGCGCGGCGCCCGCCATATAACCGACGCGGATAACGGCCAGGGCCACCGCCCCGATCCCGAGCGTCAGTCCGAGGTAAGGAAGCAATCCTTTGCCCGATATGATTCCGTGTCGTTCCATGCGTTTGCTCTGCTGGCTTTTGGGGTGGTCTTCGAGATCGCACACTCGCCGTTGCCGGAATTCTTCCCGTCCGGATTTCGCGTAGCGGAGGGATGCTCCGGGACGGTTGTCCGGTTGTCGTTACTGCGATAAATGACGGGAACGCCATTCTGTCGCGAATCCGAATTGCGGACCTGAGTGTGCGTATTTTTCCGGCGGTTTTTCCTGATTGTTATTTTCCGCTGGAGGTGAGTCCGAACTGGTAGAACCGGAAGAGCCGTTTGCGCAGCGGGGTATATGGCGGCAGCATACCGGTGAAACTTTCGACCACCTCGCGGCGTGCCATGTTCAGGTAGAGCATGACCGGGGTCTCCCCGGCCTGCTCCCGGACCTTGTCGAAGAGGATTTGGTCGGTATCCTTCCACACCTGGTTGGCCCGGGCGACGACGATGTTGACCGACGCCTCCTGCAGCAGCGCTTTGGAAACCGTGCAGGTGCTTAGCGACGGATGCTCGATGATGACGACGTCTTCGCGGCCGGTTTCAGGTTCGCCGTCCGGCTTCCGGTCCCAAACAGGAATGAAGTCTTTGTGGCTCTGCGCGAGCAGGTAGTTTTTCCGCTCGACGGTGAAATCCTGATGATAGGTGACCAGCCGGACGTTTAGCCCGATCTCTTCGAAGTAGGTTTTGAGTTGTTCGCCGAGGAAACTTTTGCCGGTGCCGGTGTCGGTGCTTAGCAGGTTGATGACGTTGGGCTTCCCGGGTTTGAAATAGTTGAGTACCGCATTGCCCAGATATTGCGAGGCCACCTGTCTGCATGCTTTCGTGTAGCTTCGGAACCGGAATTTTCCGGGTGCGGGGAAGGCGCCCAGCACG
The DNA here is from genome assembly GCF_025144995.1 of Alistipes indistinctus YIT 12060. Lineage (NCBI taxonomy): Bacteria > Pseudomonadati > Bacteroidota > Bacteroidia > Bacteroidales > Rikenellaceae > Alistipes > Alistipes indistinctus. Next base: position 2,010,945 of record NZ_CP102250.1, read on the forward strand.
CGTCCGCCGGTAATCCGTTCGGTGCGTACCCGGTCGCGCAGCGTCCGGTCGAGCAGTTCGAGCAGGATGAAGTAGCCGAGGATGAAGATCATCGTGCCGAAGAATGCGGCCAGTACCATCACCTTGCGCTTGGTGGGCATCGCTGCGATCGGGAACGAGGGCGGGTTGATCACCTTCAGGGTCGCCGAGGTGATCTGCAGGCTCTTTTGCTTGAGCCGGGCCATGTTCAGGCCGTGCAGGATCGACAGGTAAGATTGTTCGGTGAAATTGATCTCCCGTTGTTTGCGTTTGATCGTCGTACCGACCGGTGCGTAAAAAACGTACCGGTCATCGAGCCTGTCCTTCCACTCCTGGAGCACTTTCATCTCGGCCTTTGCCTTTTCGTTGCGGATCAGCACGTCGAGCCATTGGTCGACGAGCGTGGAGGTCGACAGCCCCTCCTTGGTGTAGTATTGGGTGCCCAAAGCGTGAGTCAGTTCCGTCAGTTCGCCCTGCGCCTTGGCCAGTTGTCGCTTCAAACTGCTGATCGAAGTCGTTGACGATCCGGCCGGACGTGCGGTAAGGGGCTGGTCGAGGGCCTGGGCGAGCGTGTCGTTTTGGAACGATTCGAGCGTAGTGATGCGCGCCGTCAGGTTCGAGATCGTCCGGAGCTTGTCCACGAATAGCGTGTTGTTGCGCAATTGCTTGACGTGCTCGTCGATCCGGTCGTCCATCACTTCCATCAGCCGCTGCGTGTTGGCCAGTTCGATGCGGGTGTCTTCGTAACGCAGTTCGAAGTCGCGGCTCAGTACGGCGACGTGCTTGGTCTGTTCGTCGTAGTTGATGACACGCTTCTCGACGTTGTAGTCGCGCAGCGAGTCTTCGGCTTCGGTCAGCACTTTGCGCGTGCGTTCCAGCTCCTGCTCGAAATATTTGATGACGTTGTTCGTCTCGCCGAAACGCAGGTCCTTGTATTGTTTGACGAACTCTTCGTTGAGCAGGACGAGCGTATTGTAGGCGATGCCCGGGTCGTCCGATTCGTAGGATACCTGGATCATGTCGCTGTTGCCCAGCCGCTTGACCACGATCTTGCTCAGCGCCTGGTAGCTGTAATGGCGGTGCGTGTAATGGAACAGCCCGTAGACGTAATTGTCGGGGCTGGCCTTTTCATAATCTTCGAGGTTGGCGAGGGTGTTTTCTTCCGAGTTCTTGTCTATCAGCGCGACCACCTCTTTGGGCACATGCCGCATCAGGGTGCGGTAGTTGGCCGCCGAAATGTAATTGGTGTTTTTATCCGGGCTGCCGTACATCATGGCTTGTGCGAACAGGCGCAGCGAGACGTTGCGGAGCGTACTTTGCGACACGATGATGTTGACCAGGTTGTCCATCGTATTGTTGGTCGAGGCCCAGTCCTGTTTGCCGCTGTCGTCCGGGTCGATGCTGTAACCGGAGACCGCGCCCGTGTAAATGGTCGTGCGGGTCTGGTACGTATGCGACATTTTCTGCGTCTTGTAGATGACGAACAGTGCAGCCAGCGCCGGACCGATCAGCAGCCACCAGCGGATGCGGTAGATGAACCTGAACAGGTAGATCAGAGAGTTCATGGGCTCGTGTTATTTAGTGATGATTTTGGTGTGGGACATAATCTCGAGCCGCAACAGGGCGTTGTTCAGCGATGCGCGGGTCTGCTCGTACTCCCGGACGGTGGCCGATTGGATGTTTTTCTGGCGGCTCAGCGTGACGGCGTCGATTTTTCCGTTCATAAAATCGGCTTCGGTGATTTTATACTGTGCGATGGCCAGCGTGACCGCTTCGGCCTGCGTCTTGATCATCGACAGGTTTTGCAGTACGGTGGTATAAGCGTCGATAATCTTCAGGCTCAACTCGTCCTGCCAGCGCTCCACGTTCTGCTCGGCCGCTTCGACGGCCAGTTTTTTATTTTTCACCCGGTTGCGCCTGTCGAAAAGGTCGTTCAGGGGAATGGAGACGACTCCGCCCACGTTCCAGTAACTCTGCTCCTTGCCCTGGTAGGTGGGTACCACCGGCAGCGGGTCGGTGGCGTCGCTGCCCGAGAGGGTCGAGAGCCAGTTCATCTGGCCGTACTGGTAGTTGCCCGTAGCCCGGAAATATTTCAACCAGTTGCGCCGCTCGGTTTTCAGGTCGGTTTTGGCTTCGTCGATGGCCGTGTTGTAATATTGCATCTGCGCGGTTTGGCGCGAATTGTCGATCAGTACGCCCAGCGGCGGCAATTCCATTGCGAGGTAATCTTCGGCCGTCATGTGCGCCATGTCGGAGGGGTCGGATGCGATTTCCTGCATCGGATTGTCGTTCGGCGGAGCCTGTCCGGGCAGAGGTGCCGGTGAAAGTTCCTGCAAAGCGGGTTGGGGGAGCAGCGAATTGGAGGTCTGCTGCGCATATGCTCCTGCGGCGAAAGCCAGCAGTGTTACGAATGAAACAGTTAATTTCATGGGAATCGGGGTTACGTTATACGTCCTCTTTTTGGACGAATGCCAAAAAGGTTTTCAAAATGATCCGCAGGTCCATCCACGGCGAATAGTGTTTCGCATACTCGATGTCGAGCTGTTTGCGCTCCTCGGCCGAGAGTTTGCCTGCGCCGCCGCGCTTTTCGACCTGCCACAGCCCGGTGAGTCCGGCCGGGCCCATAAAACGGTCGATATATTCGTCGCCGGTGAGGCGTTCCGCCTCGTAGAGCGGCAGCGGCCGGTTGCCTACCACCGACATGTCGCCGCGCAGGATGTTGAACAGCTGAGGCAGTTCGTCGATACTGTATTTGCGGATAAAGCGGCCGACGCGCGTTACGCGGGGGTCGTTTTCCAATTTGACGAAAGCATTCTTTTTCTCGCTTGTCGCCTGCGAGATAAAAGCGTTCTCGGAGATGACGCAGTCGTCGGAAATCAGCATCGCGCTGTCGATGTGCGCCGATCCTTGGTTTCGCTGCGGCGCGGTGAAGCTGTTCGCGAGTTCCGCTTCCCGGTATTGGTTCAGGACCTTCAGGTCTTTGAGCGCCAGGTCCGCTTCGGAGTACATCGAGCGGAACTTGAAAAAGTCGAATACCCGGTAGTTGCTGCCCACCCGTTTGGAGCGGTAGATGACCGCCCCCCGGCTTTCGATGCGGATGGCCGCGGCGGTAATCAACAACAACGGGGAAAGCAATAGCAGTCCCATGCCCGAAGCTGCAATGTCGAACAACCGCTTGCCGGGCGGGATCCGGTAGTTCCCGGCCGTTTGCGCCGGTTCCCCGGGTTGTACGTCCGTCCGGCCCTGCAGGAACGTGTTGGCGAGCATGCGGGTGATTCCTTCGAGACTTTCCCGGTCGGTGTCCGGTGCCAAGGCGGCAGTCGCACCTGCATGTAAATATGCGGCCCGCTCTTTGGATGAGAGCGCGCCTGCGACCAGGATCAGTTGCAGCTGGCTGTTTTCTTTCTTCAGCCGTTCGATGGCATCGAGATCGTCGTCTGGAGAGTGTCCCTCCCACAGTGCGATTACGGGGCCTTTACTGTTATTGCCCAACGCATCCTCCACATCGGGAAAGACATGCAACTCGGCGTGCAACAGTGAGCCGAAATGTCTGGCACAATGACCGTCCGTGCCGATATACCAGAATTCAAGGGGCATCAATCGAGTATTTTTTTGATGCGGATCTTAAGTTCCATGGGGTTGAACGGCTTGATGATGAAATCCTCGGCGCCTTCCTGCAGCAGCCGGATGCGCTCGGTACTGCTGTCTTCGCCCGAAAGGATTACCACCGGAACCGATGCGAACATGAGGTCTTTTTTCAGGTAAGCGAGGAATTCGTCCCCGCGCATTTCGGGCATGCGGATGTCCGAGATAATCAGGTCGGGGATATTCCCCTGGCGCATCCAGTCGAGGCCTTTGAGCGGATTGTCGAACCATGTGCAGTCGTACTCTGTGGCCAGGTACATCATCAATACTTTGCCGATCGTCTCTTTGTCGTCGAGAATCAGAATCCGTTTCTTCATTATTTTAGTTCAGTGCAGTATGGGGTGTGAATGAAAAGCTGCTATTAATACGTATATGTAAAGGTAAACAAAATTCTAAATTACAGATGACAAAAGCGTTGAAAATCCATGCCTCCCGGTTTTTTTAACCGCGTTTCCGACGGGGTTTGCCGGAGGTGTCGGTTGTAAGGAATTTAGAATTAAATTTTTGTGATAAACGGATTTGTTGCGGATGTATGCGGCAAATATAGATAATAAATTATTGTTGGTGCTTTAATTTGACACGATAGCACATCATTTTGTCATAATAAGACGCTTTTTTTGTGTAGGCAATAAATATTTTCCGCGGAAAGTTTTTTATCTTTGTCGGTAATCGCCAGCTATTTGTTATGCAAAGTGCTAGCGTTGCGCCGGCCTGCATATTGCGCCGGCACCACTGTGTTTAGAGGTTCGATTGGCCTATGTCGGTATTCCGTATTGTTGCATCCCGTCCGATCCGAAAAATAACAGCTGCCGCGGCAGTGCTTTTCTTCCTGCTGTTGGCGCTCATTCCCGGTACCCTTCGGGCACAGATCGATTCCAGGGAGGGCATCATTTTGGTCGTCGCCTCTTACAATCCCGACACGCGGCGCATGTCCGGGTTTATTTCCGATTTCGAACAGGCGATCGTCCAGAAAAAGGTGCCTTATGAGATTGTCGTCGAGGACATGGGGTGCAAGGGCCTTTCCGAAGCGCCGCAATGGCAGGAACGGATGCGGGACATTTTGGATCGTTACCGGAAGAATAAGCAGCTCAAGGCAGTGGTGTTGTTGGGGCAGGAGGCGTGGGCCTCTTTTCTCGCCCAGGGAGATTTTCCCGATGATATCCCCTTTTTCGGCTGCTACGCGAGTGTGAACGGGATTGCGCTCTCTTCGCTCAATGTGCCGCAGCGCGACTGGAGCTATTCGGTCGATATGGCCGCACTGGCCGATTCGATCGGGACTGCCGGCGGCTGCCTGAACCGCTACGATGTGGACAAGAATGTCGACCTGATCCGCTCGCTCTATCCCGATGTGCGTAATATCGCTTTCGTGTCGGACAACACGTACGGCGGCGTTTCGCTCCAGGCGCTGATGAGGCGCGAAATGCTCCGCTATGACGATCTGCGGCTGATCCAGATCGATTCGCGCGAGGGGAGCGATTCCGTCGTTTCGCGGATTACGCGCCTGCCGCAGCATTCGGCTCTGCTGATCGGGACGTGGCGTGTAGGCGATGACGGCCAGTACCTGATGTACAGCGCGATGAACGACCTGATCGCCGAGAATCCCACGGTGCCGGTTTTCACGTTGTCCGGGGCCGGGCTGGTGAGCGTGGCTATCGGCGGTTACAATCCCAAATACAAAAGCGGCGCAGGCGAGATCGCCGGGCAGATTGCCGGTTATTACCACGGTAAGCCGGGTGCGGTACATTTCGAACTGTCCGACGGGGAGTACCGTTTCAATGCCAATAAACTCAAAGAGTTCGATATCGCCGAGTACAAACTTCCGGCCGGGAGTGTCGTGGTGGATAATACCGAGGCCCAGTTGCGCAAGTACCGTTCGGTGATCTATTCCAGCGTGGCTGCGCTGATCCTGCTGTCGCTGATTGCCGTGTTCATCTATTTCCTTTACTACAAGAACAAGCGGCTGCGCAATGTACTGGAAAACCGCGAGGCGGAACTGATCGAAGCCAAGGAGAAGGCCGAGGAGTCCGACCTGCTCAAGAGTGCGTTTCTGGCCAATATGAGCCATGAGATCCGTACGCCGCTCAACGCGATCGTCGGTTTCTCGTCGTTGCTGACTTCCGCTGAAATTTCGCCTGAAGAGCGCGAGGAGTACAGCGCGATCATTTCGACCAACTCGGAGCTGATGCTGACCCTGATCAACGATATCCTCGATATTTCGCGGCTCGAAACGGGCAAGATCCATTTCGCCTATGAAGATATCGATATCCCGTCGCTGTGCCAGCAGGTGATTATGACGACCACCCATAACCGCAGGGAGGGCGTCGAATGCGTATTCGAGTCGTCGTACGAGACTTATACCCTCCGGACGGACGTACAGAGGCTCTCGCAGGTGCTGATCAACCTGCTGACCAATGCGAATAAATTTACCGAGCAGGGCCGGATTACCCTTTCGTTCGAGGTGTTGGAGAAAGAGGGAATGGTGCGTTTTGCGGTGGCCGATACCGGTTGCGGCATTCCGCCCGAAAAGCAGGCCAAAGTTTTCGACCGTTTTGAAAAGCTCGATGAATTCAAGCAGGGCACGGGGCTCGGGTTGGCCATCTGCCGCCAGATCGTGATGAAGGTGGGCGGCAAGATATGGGTCGATGGGACCTATACGTCCGGGAGCCGCTTTGTCTTTACGCATCCGATCCGTCCCCTTGAGGACGGTGACGCTGTGGTCTCTGTCGGTTCGGGCATGGCCTGAGCGGCGGACAGTCGTCCGGTCAAAGGGTTTTTGTATCAATAAAAGCGTCTTTCCGTGCCGTAAAACAGAGATTTTTACCTATCTTGCCTTATCCTACCGGGGTGTTTGCCGGCGGGACAGGTGGTAATCGGGGAAAAGGAAGCCCGTTTTTTATTCAACATTAAGGTTATGAGCGAGTACGACGATTGTTCACGGGAGGAATTGATCGAACAGATCGAGCGGCTGAAACGGGAGAATGCTGCATTGTCTTCCGGGCAAAAGGCTTCCCGCGGCGGTGCCAGACGGATGCTTGCCGACTCTCCCGGAGGTTTCCGGGATAAATATGCCGCGCAGATACTCGAGTCGCTGCCCGATATGCTGACCGTTCTCGATCATTCGGGGCAGCTTGTCGATCTGGTCTCCTCGGAAGAGACCAACCATGTCGGCGCGCCCAGCGATTCGCTTATCGGGCGGGATATCTGTACGCTGCTCTCCCCCGAGGCGTATCACAATGTGAAGGAGAACCTCGATTACGTGGTCCGGAACAAGATAGGTTCGACTTCCCATCACGACATTACCCTGGACAACCATACCCGCCATTACGAAAACAGGATTTTCCCACTGGACGACGAGCACGCGCTCTGTATGTGCCGTGACGTGATCGACCAGGTGATCGTCCAGCAGGAGCTCGAACAGGCCAACCTGCGCATGGTGGCGGCCGAGGATATCGCGTTGTTGAGCCACTGGTATTATTACGAGGATATCAAGGAGTTCGAGGCGCCGAAGATTATTCCGTGGCTGGTCGGCGGCGGCGACGGCAAGCTGAAACGCTGCCGCAAGGAGCTGTTCCTGTCGCATGTCCATCCGGCCGACCGTGACGCACTGCTCAACCAGCTTCGTTACGGGCAGGCGGGCGACGGATATGTCGAGTACCGCATTTCGGTGCAGGGGCAGACCCGCTATTACCACAGCCGCATTCTCCGGATAATCAGGAAGGAAGACGGAAGCCGCATTATCGAGGGTTATGCGCAGGATATGACCTATGTGGTCAAGCGCCTGCACGATTTCGAGGCGGTAAAATATGCCCTGAACAATGCGGTCGAGGAGATTTATTCCTGCGACCTGGAGGGTACGCTCGAGTTTGCCAACCAGCGTTTCATCGAACGCCACAACCTCAGCGGGGATATTTCCAATTATAAGCTCTATGAGTTGGAGAGCCCGCAGGGTATTCTGCTCGAATCGTCCCAGAATCTTTACCGCCAGTGGCAGGAAAAGGTGTCGAAGGTACGTGCGAACGACGGGTCGTACAGTTATACGGCCAAATCCAAAAATCCCCGTACCGGCAGGATCGAGGCGCAGGAGGTGGTCATTTATGTGGTATACGACCATGCCAAGGAGCATGAAGTGCTGTGGTTCTTCTCGCGGGATGTCACGACCCGTCTCGAACACGAGAACCGGGTGCGCGAACTCAACTACGTGATGGACGCGATCCTGAACAATATCCCCGTGTACCTGTTCGTCAAGGACCCGAGCAACGAGTTCCGTTATGTCTATTGGAACAAGGCTTTCGAGGAATATTCCCACATTCCGGCTTCGCGGGCCCTGGGGCATACCGATTTCGAAATTTTCCCGCGCCTGTCCGACGCCGAGAAGTTCCGGCGCGACGACCTGGAGTTGCTGCGTACCGGTCAGCGGCTGGAGATGGTCGAAGAGTATACGGCCGCGTCGGGCGAAACGCGTGTGGTGACGACTTCCAAGACGCTGGTGCCGTCGGAGGACCGTCTGCCGCTGATTATCGGCATTTCGTGGGATATCACCGAACAGAAGAACGCCGAGCGTGAACTGATCGCCGCGCGGATCAAAGCCGAGGAATCAGACCGCCTGAAAAGCGCGTTCCTCGCGAACATGAGCCATGAAATCCGTACGCCGCTCAATGCGATCGTCGGTTTTTCGAAGCTGATTTCAAGCGCTGAAAACGCCGAAGAGGTGCAGCAGTATACCGATATCATAGACAGCAATTCCGATCTGCTGTTGCAATTGATCAACGATATCCTTGACCTGTCGAAGATCGAGGCCGGCACCCTCGAGTTCCATTTTGCAGACATGAGCCTCAACAGCCTGTGCCGTGAGGAGTATGAAATTCATAAAGGGCGTGTTCATGACGGAGTGGAACTGGTCTTCGACGGTCGCGACGAAGATGTCGAGATCAAGTGCGACCATAACCGCCTGGCCCAAGTGGTCACGAACCTGCTCAGCAACGCAATTAAATTTACGCACAACGGCGAAATCCGCTTTGGATACGATATGATGGGAGATACGATAGAGTTTTATGTTGCGGATACCGGCATCGGAATGTCCGCACAGGCTAAGGAGCGGATCTTCGACCGCTTTATCAAATTGAACAGCTTCGCTTCCGGTACCGGTTTGGGACTGGCTATTTCGAAGATGATCGTCGAGAAGATCGGCGGCCGGATCTGGGTCGAATCCGAAGAGGGCGAGGGCACCACATTCCGTTTTACCATTCCGTATCGTTCCGAAAAAAAGGCTGCGGCGGATGCGTTGGATGAACCGTCCGCAGCACAGGAAACAGGGAGCCTGATGTCGGAGCCTGATGCCGGCGCTTCGGCGCAGGGCGGCGCTTTGGCGGAGCTGGCTTCGGAAGGTGTGGGAGGGCGTACCGGCAAACGTATTCTCATCGCGGAGGACATCGAAAGCAATTACATGCTGATGAAAGCCTTTATCGGCAAGCGCTATGAGGTGATCCGCGCCCACGACGGGCAGGAGGCTATCGACCTGTTCCCAAAAGTGCGGCCCGATCTGGTCTTCATGGATATCAAAATGCCGGTCGTAGACGGCTATGAAGCGACCCGTGCGATCCGGAAAATTTCCAAAGAGGTGCCGATCCTGGCGATTACCGCGTTTGCGTTTGAGAGCGACCGCGAGAAAGCTTTGGAGGCGGGCTGTACCGACTACCTCACCAAGCCGATCTCACGCGACTTGCTGAACCAGAAGCTGATCCTGTATCTGGGAGAGTAGCAGGAGTGGATTTTGCCGGGATTTTCCTGTCCCGATGTTCTGCCCCGGGGAACGTAAATACGGTCCCTGTAACGGTCTCGGCCGCGGAGCCGGTCAAAGGATCGAACGACGCTCCTGCATGGGGATAAACGGCCGTGTCCTGTTTAGGCAATAGAGACGATTTTATTTTTTATATTATTTAGGTAAAGCAGGGGGAGAATGAAAATTCTCCCCCTGCTTTTCTGTGGTTATCCGTTTTGTCCGGTCAAATGAAAACCAGCCGTTTTTTCAGAAGTTCGACGATCTTGCTTCGCATGATACTGGCGTTGAGTGGTTTGGGTACATACGCGTCGAAGCCGCTGTTCATGATGCGCTCTTCGTCCGACGCATAGGCATAAGCCGTTACGGCGATGATCGGTACCCGTTCCGAAAGTTTGCGGATTTCTGCCGTCGCTTCGTAGCCGTTCAGTACCGGCATGTTGATGTCCATCAGTACCAGATGGGGCTGGTGGGTTTTGAACAGTTCCACGGCTTCCCGGCCGTCCCACGCATGCAGGATCGTGTAGTCTTTTTTCAGGATTGTTTCGAATAGTTTAAAGTTGTCCGCACTGTCCTCGGCTACCAGGATGGTCAGTTTGTCGCGTTCGACCGGTATCGGCTCGATCTGTTTGTCCTGCGGTTTTCTGTTCTTTTGATCCGAGACGGGACGGTAAGGGATCGTGAACCAGAAGTTCGATCCTTTCCCCTCTTCGGATTCGACGCCGATCCGGCCCCCAACATGTTCGACGATCGTTTGGCAGATCGAGAGTCCAAGGCCGGTTCCCTGTGAGAAACTGTTCAGTTTTACGAAACGTTCGAATACCGATTTTTGTTTGTCGGTCGGGATACCGCAGCCGGTGTCGCTGACGTGGAAGTACAGGAATTTGCCGTCGGGTTCTAACCTGTAGCCGATTCGGATGCTCCCTCGCTGTGTGAATTTGAGTGCATTGGTGGTCAGGTTCGTCAGCACCTGCGTGAGCCGGTTCCGGTCTACCCGGGCAATACAGCCGGGGACGGTTTCGGCCAATACGACATCCATTTGATCGGACGTATTGCGCATTTGCGCTGCGTGCACGATCTCTTCGAGCAGCCGGTTCAGGTCGGTTTCGGTATACGTGAAGTTGAGCGTGCCGGCCTCGATTTTCGACAGGTCGAGGATATCGTTGATCAACTGCAACAGCAGGTTGTTGTTGTTCTCGATGATGCTGACATACTCCTGTTTCTCCTCTTCTGCATCGGTGGTGGCGAGAATGTTCGAGAACCCGACGATTGCGTTGAGCGGGGTACGGATCTCGTGGCTCATGTTTGCGAGGAACGCGCTTTTCAGGCGACTGGACTCTTCGGCTTTCTCCTTGGCCGAAATCAGTTCCTGCTCCATTTGTTTGCGGATCGAGATCACCAGCGACGAGCCGATCAGTGTCAGCGGTTTGCCGGCAGCGTCGCGGGCATCCACGGCAGCCTGTACTTCCACCCAGTCGAAGTGCGAACGGCCGGGGTCGGCCACGCGGTACTCTTCGCGGATTTTCGGGACTTTCCCCTCAATCAGGTCCCGGTAGGCCTGTTTGATGCGTTCGCGGTCCTCTTTGTGTATTTTGGCGAAATAGGCCGTTTCGGGCACCGCAAGTCTGTTCTCGTCGATATTCTCGCCACCCATCAGTTCCACCGAACGGTTTACGTCGCATAGGATCGTATCCGTTTCCAGATCCCATTTCCACGGGGTAATGTTCGAAATCTCCAGAGCCATTGCGAGTTTGTGGTTCATCGTGCGCAGCAGTTGTTGTGCGCGGACCAACGCCGTGTTGTCGGTGTAGAAGACATCGATGAAGTTAGGCTCTTTCGATGGGGCGAGGATCACTGTGTAATGCGTATCGGTTTGTTTGAAATAGTAGGATACGCTCACGGCGCGTTTTTCACCGAGAACAGTGCGGGCGAGGTTCAGTGTATTGTCCCGTTGTGTGTGTTGTCCGGTGACACGCCGGCCGACCACCCAGTTGTGCGAATAAAATGCTTTTTCGAACGCAGGGTTGACGTCACGGACGATCAGGTCGTGCGATCGGCCGTTCTGGTCGAAGAGCATTTCCATCTGCAGGTACGGAATAGGCATGTTTTCGAACAGGTTGCGGTATTGGGCCATGTATGTCAGGACTTTTCGCTGTTGGGTCCGGCTGCGGGAAAGGAAGTAAATGATCAGCAGCAGAACCGCGACGATAAGTGCGCCTCCGCCCAGCAGGTAACGGTATTGGTGGAAAAAATTGTCGGGTTTCCAGTAAATGTGGGTATTGCTGGGCAGCAGGTCGGGGGATATGCCTTTGCGGATAAGTGTCAGGTAGTCGATTACCGGTTGCGCGGGTTCCACCGTCTGGAACGAACCCGGCTGGCCGGCAAGCGTTTTCTCAAGTGCCAGGCGGACATGGTGTGAAACGGCGGCCCGGGTCGGGAAGTAGCCGCCGAGGACATCGCTGTCCGTATTGACCTCATTGTCGTTTAGTACGAACAGCGGTTGCCGGGCCGATTTGCTGATGATGATCCGGAAATGGGAGTCGTTGACGAACGAATCTCCCACTTGGCTCTGCTTGAGCCAGGAGAAGAAGAGTACGCCGGTTTCCTGTCCGTAATGCTGCAGCGAATCGAGCAAATCCAACGTCGACATGTCTGCCGAAATCAGGTATCGTACTTTCAGCTCCGGAAAATCGGTCTTGGTGATGGCGGCCATGTCCGCTCGCATTTGTGCGCTGATCCAGCGGGTGTCGGAAATGAAGCACAGCTCGGTCATCGGCGGCGTCAGCTGATGCATCAGCGCGAGGCTTTGCCGCAGGTAAATAGGCATATAGACGACGCTAAGCGCACCTTCGTACTCCTTGACAATCTTGTCGTACGGGATGCGGAGGGCAGGTGCGATCGGTGTTTTCCGGAGTAGATTGGTTATAGGACCGGTATAATCGATGTCGGAGAAGATGATAGAAGGTACTTTCCCCCATTTCTTTTCGATGGTTTCGTGCAGGAACGGCCAACTGGTGGAACCGATGTAGATAATCATCCGGGGTTTGTCGTGGTAGGAGACATCCACCTGTTGTCGCAGTTGTGCAAGCGCTTTTTCGTCCCGGAGCAGTCCTGAATTCAGGTTCTGGGTCACCGTCATGGTTTGCGGGGAAAGCTTGATCAGGTCCATTACCGTCGAGTCAACGAGGCTGCGGCACCAGGGAGCCGATTCGCTGTACGAGTTGAAAATCAGTACGTAATCTGAATCTATGCCCTGCGTTTTTTGTGCGATGTAACCCGATTCTGTGGGCTTATGTTGCCGGGCGGATACGGAATAGTATATTAGCAAGCATCCGCACAACAGGATCATGTGCTGGAAAGAACGGGAAACCTTGTTTGCGTTCTTCATTGTTGATTTGGTAAAGTTTAGGTCGAATTTGTGGAGGGGGCAAAAAATCCCGCCACGTCGCGCAAAAATAACCATTTTATTTTAATGATATTAGCTAAAATGTTTGATTCGTACCATTAAACCGGTTTATAGGTTTCCTGTCATAAAAACGGATTGTCTTTCGGACGGTTTATATTTTATTGGTTTGTCGGGTTTTCATGATGTGTTAACCGTCGAGAGGACGAAAAAAGCTCCTGTAAAATTGCAAAAAACGATTTTTATGATTATATTTGACAAAATGGCAATAAAATTGCCCGCTTGATAAAGCGTTAATGTTTGCGGGTTTTCCGGTTTTCTGAGACGCATAAACCGGGGTTGTGCGGGGCATTCCCGCATTTTTTGGCCCGATCTTCTCCCTGTACCGTGTATGAAGCCGATTTCCCGGCGCTGTGGAAACCCGTCCGGGATTGAATATCCTTCGTGTATAAATTATACGGGATATCAACACGGGACCGATACCTGAATGGTTTCCATCTAACACACGATATATTATGACATACAACGACTTTTTGGCGAACCGCGTGCGCAAGGCGTTCGCGAACAAAAACGCCGCCTATACCGAAACGGTCAGTTTCGGGCAGTTGAATTTTCTGGTGAACGATTGCTTTTGCGCCGGTGTGAACGGTGAAGAACTGGAGATACACATCTCTCCGGATAAGGTGGCCCGCGGCCTGCACGGCCGCAAATTCCGCCGGCTCGATGAATCGGGGCGGCACCTCAGGGGCTTTATCGCGCTGGGCGCGGATGAACTGGCCTGCGATGAACGGCTCGAAGAGTGGATCTCGCTCGCCCTCGATTACAACCGCTACGTCCTGGCGCACGAAAGAAGCGAACCGCGGCGTGTCAAGGGGTGCCGCACGCGCCTTCCTTTGTAGATTTCCAGTATTTGTCCGGGTCGGTGTTTCCTGTTTTGCCGGGGCGCTCCGGATTGCTCCCGTGCTTTTCCCGATTGTTTTCCGGTTGTCTCCTGGCATTCCCGGGCCGTTCCCTCATTTTTCCTGTTTGTTCTCCGGATATGTCTGATGCTTTGCAGGTTCCGGGATTCACGCGTTCAGGTCGGCGAACCAGTAGGTATAGAAACGTTCCGTACCGTCGTCGAGCCTGACCGGATAACTTTGCTGCATCGGAGCCCCGAGCGTGAAAGGCACTCTCGTGCGGAACATTCCCCCGCCGTAACAAAACGTATGGTATTCGCCGTTTTCCCCGCAGGGATCGACTCCTTCGGGCAGGTCGGCGACCAGTTTCGCGTCGATCCGGCGCCCGATGAACTCTCTGCCCAGCACGTCGGCCGTCGTGGTGACGATGACCGTTTCCAGTCCCGAAGCCAGGAACTCTTCCATGATCTGCCCCGAGGTGCGGCCCCACAGCGGTTCGATCACCTCGATTCCGTAGGGGGCAAGCTGTTTTTCCCGGTATGTGCGCACGTCGTGCAGGAAAATATCGCCGAAAATGAACCGGCCGGCTCCGATCGCTTTAAAATGCTCCACGGCGCCGCGCATCGCCGTTTCGTAATCTTCCATGTTCCCTTTGGGCGTCAGGTCGACGACATAAAGCGGAATCCCGATGCTGTCGGCCTGCCGTTGCAGCAGCTCCGTCGGGATGCCGTGCATCGACGACCGCCGGGTGCTGCGGTTGACTGTCGTGAGCAGTGCGACGATCTCGTAACGATCCTCTTGCAGGACTTGGTGGAGGGCGAGGGCGGAATCTTTGCCGCCGCTCCAGTTGAAAACCGCTTTCGAGCGGATGTGGTGCGTCATGGTATCGGGTTTTGTGCCGTTAGCGTGAATGTTCCCGTGTCTCCGGATTCGGCACAGAACAGCGCGCTGACCAGTGTAAAGTACTCGGGAAGCTGTCCGTCACGGCTCCATTTCAATTCGTTGTGAAGCAATTCCGAGCTGATGGCGCCGATGTCGAAGCCGAACGCTTCGAGCGAAGGCCGCACCCGGTCCGGGTGGCGGCACGGAATACCCTTGTGCCGGGTGCAGGTGCCTTCCGGGCAAGCGAAACAGGTTCCGGCGAAAAAGGCGCGGCTGCCGGGATGCTTCCGTTCGATCGCCAGCAGTTGCGGGTCGACCGCCGCGCGTACCCGGGCCAGCATCTCCCGTCCCGCTTCGGTCGCTTCCTCTGGGGTGGCGAGGCGATTGCGTAGAGCCTCGTCCGGAATGATCCGGATGCCCGCGATCCACGCCACGGTATAACCGGCGAGCACTTCCGAAGGGTCGAACTCGTAGGGCGGGCAGGCCCAGCAATGGCCGTAACGGCCGCATTCGCGGCAGTAGGCGATAAATTTCTCGGGATTGCGGAAGCGGCGGGTCAGTTCCGCCAGCGGCAGCGTTTCGGTGAGCGTTTCGGTCCGGTACATATTTTCAGGGCAACGGTACAAAAATATTCGTTATTTTTGTAAAAACAACTCCGCATGAACCCTCCTGAGAAAACAGTTGCCGGTAAAAATATGACGAAATCCGTACACGAAATGTCCGCTTCGGCCCGTCAGGTCGAAACAGTCGATGGCACAGGCGTGCCAGCCGTCCCGAATGTCCTTGGCACTCCTGACTCCCGGTTTTCCGGGCGCGAGCGTTCTGTCGATCCCGCCAATGCCGGGAAGCAGGTGCGCCCGGCCGGTTCCTGCGGATACCTGCACGTGTATACCGGCGACGGCAAGGGCAAAACCACCGCGGCTTTCGGGCTGGCCGTGCGTGCATTGTGTGCCGGGCAAAGCGTCTACATCGGCCAGTTCGTCAAGAGCATGCGCTACAACGAGACGAAAATAGAAGGCATTTTCGACCGGATGCGGATCGAGCAACTCGGGCGCGGCTGTTTTATCGGCCACGATCCGGAGCCCGCCGATGTAGGGATGGCCCGCGAAGGATTGGCCCGGTGCAGGGCGTTGCTTGTGTCGGGGGAGTACGACCTGGTGATTCTCGACGAACTGACCATTGCGCTCTATTACCGGTTGCTGACGGTGGGCGAGGTGCTCGATGCGCTGCGGGCGCGGCATCCTTCCGTCGAAGTGGTCGTTACGGGGCGTTATGCGCCGCAGGAGCTGGTCGACGAAGCCGACCTGGTGACCGAAATGCGGGAAGTGAAGCACTATTATACGCAGGGAGTACTTTCACGCGAGGGGATCGACCGCTGAGGGAGCGAAGCTAAAAAGGCAACATTCCCGGACAGTTGGCAGGTACGGCACAACGGTTATGTCCGGCGAAACGTGCCAATATCGGCGATCTCCTGCGCTGTACAAAGCAAACTTTCTTTCGGGCTACCGGAAAGAGGGGAGATCAAATACTGGCGGTTGGCACGGAAAAAGGTCGGGGTCGAGGCTTTCTGCCAATTCATCGAGCGTAAAGGACGTATCCGGCTTTCCGCGGCGCTCTGCGCGGCACGCGCGATTGCGTCGGCACTGTAGAGATACTGCACTTGTTCGACCGGCAACGGCAGCATCGCGTAAATGCCGCCCGTCAGCATTTTGTACTCCGACCCTGTCGGTTTTCGCGCCAGCTCAAAACTGGCGCGTTTTTCACACATGCATGGACAATCGTCGCGGAGCTATTCTCGGTCGCATCGTCCGCTACTCGCCATGCGTGGAACTATACGGGGTTTTATTGAAGAGAAGTTCGTGAGGAAATCGAAGTGTTGTGCGAAATTGCAGCCGAATGCAAATTGAAATCGATGGAAATAGGATAATTCATCATTTCCTACATCAATGAAAGAAAAATGCCACTTAATGAATAATTAAGTGGCATTTTCAATGGAGGTCTGAAGCGGACTCGAACCGCTGTAGCAGCTTTTGCAGAGCTGTGCCTAACCGCTCGGCCATCAGACCCTGTCGAACGGACTGCAAATATACGTCATTTTTTTGAATTCCCAAATTACTCACTGTGAAAAAGCCCCTTGCCAGGGCGGATGCGGCAAGGGGCTCACGATTCGCCGCCGGGATCCCGGCGGCGGGTGTGTTGCGGCGGCACAGCGGGGTCGCTGCCCGCGACCCTGGTCCGAAAGTAAATATAATAAATTTAGCACATCATTGCAATCGATCTGGGAGGAATTTGCATGCCGGTTGACGATGTGGCAGAATCCGATAGCCTTGTGCCCGTTTTCTGGAAATCATTCCGGCGTATTGTGCGGTGCCGGGTTTTCGAAGAACCGGTATCTCCCCGGGTCCGCTTATTCATCCGACTGCAGGTATTTGCCGGGATTTTGTTACCTTTACTTGTACGTATCGGATATTATCGGGGGAGTGTGCGTTATCCCGTCGCAGTAGCGCTTCGTTGCAGCGTTGCCTGCGGTTTGGAAGTTTCGTCCGGGTTGCGGAAACTCCTTTGACCGGAAATGTTAAACTATAACCCATGACGATCGATGATCTCGCATTGACGCTGCATCCCGAGTTGGGGTGCCGTACGGCGATCCATCTGCTGGAGTGTTTCGGTTCGGCGGAGGCGGTTTTCGCCGCATCTGCCGGCGAACTGGTCCGGAGGGCCGAGTTGAAGCCGGCGCTGGCCCGCAGTCTGTGCCGCCGCGAGTACCATCAGGCGGCCGAACGGGAGCTGGCGTTTTGCGAACGCAACCGCATCCGGCCCGTTGCGGCAGGCGATGAGTCGTATCCGAGGCGGTTGCTCGAGTGTGCCGATTATCCGCATGTAATTTACCTCAAAGGCGGCCCGGAACTCAGCGGAGGCCATTGGTTGTCGGTCGTCGGTACGCGCAAGGCGACTCCTTACGGGCAGAAGATGTGCGACCGGCTGATCGGTGAGCTTTCGGCACTGTTTCCCGATCTGGTCGTGGTCAGCGGCCTGGCATACGGGATCGATGTGGCGGCGCACCGTGCCGCGATGCAGCACGGGGTGCGTACCGTCGCCGTGCTGGGGCATCCGCTGACGCACATCTATCCGCAGGCCCATACCGAAACCGCCCGGCGGATCGTGTCGCTCGGCGGAACCCTAATCAGCGAGTATCCTTCCACGGCCCGGCCCGATAAGGCGGGTTTCGTGCAGCGCAACCGCCTCATCGCGGGACTGAGCGACGGGACGGTGATCGTCGAATCGGCTGTCCGGGGCGGCTCGCTCATTACCGCCGACATGGCCGGCGGTTACCACCGCGAGGTGATGGCGGTACCGGGGCGTGTAGGCGACCGCTGTGCCGAGGGAACCAATGCGCTGATTCGCTCGCTGAAGGCGCAGATGGTGTGCAGCGGCGCGGATATTGCCGAGATATTGGGGTGGGAAGCGCCCGCTCCGTCCGGGAAGGCCGTCGGACAGTCGTTGTTTGCGGAAACCGGCCCGCTTGCTCCGTCCGTCGGAAACGAATCTGCCGGAGCGACCGGGGCGGCATATCGGGAAGCGGTTTTGCCGGATTCGGTCGCCGCTTCTGCAGCCGGAGACGGTCGCGTCGCTTCGTTGCGTGGATTGCTGGGCGACGATCCCGTTTCGCTCGATGAGCTGAGCATCCGCAGCGGTATTGCCGTGGCGGAGCTGCCGGCCCTGCTGCTCGAGTTGGAGCTTGCGGGACGGATCTGCGCACTGCCCGGGAACTTATATATGAAAAATTGAGTGTGACGGCCGGCGGCCGGAACAGCGTTTACGTCTATCCATACACAGAACATACTATATAATAGCAATACACCGATGTCTTTGCAACTGATCGATACCCATTCGCATATTTACGATCCGCAATTCGATGCCGACCGCGACGAGGCGGTTGCCCGGGCCCGCGCCGCTGGGGTAGGGAGGATTCTGCTCCCGGCTGTGGATGCCGAGTCCTACGGGGCGATGTTCGCTCTGGCGCGGCAGTACCCGGAACTGTGCCGCCCGATGATGGGGCTGCACCCCACCTCGGTCAACGACAATCCCCGCTGGCGGGAGGATTTGGAGCAGGTGGCGCGTTATTTGGCCGCTCCGCCCGAAGGGATTCGTTTTTGCGGGGTGGGAGAGGTGGGGCTCGACCTCTACTGGAGCCGGGATTTTCTCTCCCAGCAGCAACAGGCGCTTCGGTTCCAGGTGGAGCTGTCGTTGCAGTACGGCCTGCCGCTGGTGATCCATACGCGCGATGCATGGGACGAGATGTGTGCATTGCTCGATGCGTTTCGGGGGCGTGGCGTGCGCGGTATCTTGCACAGCTTTTGCGGCACGGCCGACCACTACCGGGCGCTGAAAGCGGCGGGCGGGTTCCTGTTCGGGATCGGCGGTCCGGTCACCTACAAAAAGTCGTCGCTTCCCGATACGTTGCGCGAAATTCCGTTGTCCGATCTGGTGCTCGAGACCGATTCGCCCTACCTGCCGCCGGTGCCTTACCGGGGCAAGCGTAACGAAAGCGCTTACGTCGGACTGGTCGCCTGCCGGCTGGCCGAAATATACGGGACGACGCCCGAAGAGGTCGCTGCGGTGACGACCCGCAATGCGCGGGCTTTGTTCGGTGAAAGAATTTCGTAATTTTGTACCCGTTGCCCGGCATGTAGCCGGGGTGGATAAATTTAGAATCTAACGCATGGAACCACGTGCCAAATCATCCGTATTGCTGATCTACACGGGCGGCACGATCGGCATGAAGCCCGATCCGGAAACGGGCGTACTGGCGCCGTTCGACTTCAGTACCATTTACGACGAGTTTCCCTACCTGGGAAAACTCGATGTCGAATTGGAGGTGATCAACCTCACGCCGATCGACTCGTCGAATGTGACGCCGGAACTGTGGTGCGAACTGGCGCGGCTGATCCGTGACAACTACGACGCTTACGACGGCTTTGTCGTGCTGCACGGTACCGACACGATGTCCTATTCCGCCTCCGCGCTCAGTTTTATGCTGGTGAACCTCGCCAAACCCGTCATTTTTACCGGCAGCCAGATCCCGATCGGCGTGCTGCGTACCGACGGGCGCGAAAACCTGATTACCGCGGTCGAGATCGCTGCGGCGCGCGAAGGCGGCCGCGCTGTGGTGCCGGAGGTGTGCATCTGTTTTCAAAACAAGCTCTTCCGTGCGAACCGCACGACCAAGCACAGCGCCGAGCAGCTCAATGCGTTCCGTTCCGACAACTATCCGATTCTCGCCGAGGTGGGCGTCAGCATCCATTACAACCGTCCCTTTATCCGGCGGCCTGCCCCCGATCCCGGGCCGCTGCGGATCGTCACGCGGCTCGATACGCGTATCGCTGTGGTGCGGCTGTTCCCCGGCATGAGCGCCGAGACGTTCACGGCGATGCTCGGCATTCCGGGGCTGCGCGGGGTAGTACTCGAAACGTACGGTGCGGGCAACGCCCCCACGGCCGACTGGTTCATCGATGCGGTGTCCGCAGCCGTCGCACGCGGCGTCGTGGTGCTGAACGTCACGCAATGTTTGGGCGGCAGCGTTTCGATGGAGATGTACGAAACGGGCAAACGGCTCGGGCAGACCGGCGTGATCAGCGGGCGTGACATCACTACCGAGAGCGCCGTGACCAAGATGATGGTCGTGCTCGGTGCTTCGGACGATCCGCAGGAGGTGCGCCGCGGGCTTGAGGCCGACCGGTGCGGCGAGATTTCCGATTGATCCGTTCCGTCTGTGGAGTGGGCGCATGTTGGTACGCAGCGGAGCGTTACTTTGGCGGTTTGTGGCGCTGTCGGAGACGGGATCGGAGAGAAAATCGACGGCGATTTTTCGGAACCAAAATAATTTTGTATCTTGCAGCGCTTTCCGGCCGGGATCCGTTCGATGCGGCCCTGCGACCGGGCTTGTCACCGGGGGATCGGGTGTGGGAAGCGACGTTTTGGAGAAATGTCCGAGTGGTTTAAGGAGCGCGCCTGGAAAGTGCGTATACCCCAAAAGGGTATCGTGGGTTCGAATCCCGCTTTCTCCGCAGTATGCTCTGACAATCAGTGTGTTGTCAGAGTAAGGGACTAAATTAGGGACTACTTTAAGTAGTTCCTATTCTTTTTTATGGGTAAACGGGCCCCTCTGGATAGGTTATTAAGCGGAGTATCTATTGGTCTACTTTGGCCGTTATGCCTCGTTAGAATTTTCGTTTTTACCTCCCCGTAACCGCCCCGTTCTTTGTTGGCTAAAGTTCGCGCGTGCGCGTATGTGATAGGGGAAAATTATTTTGTGGCTCATTCCTAACCTTCAAACCCTACATTTACTACACTATAAAAAAGGATCGGTAATTTACCGATCCCTGATTGTTGAGGTTCAAAGTCTGTCAGTAGGAATTAATGCGTTTATTTTCGCTTTCCACTCTTTTACACGCTTGGATAATAACTTGTGTAGTTGCTTTTCCTCGGTTTCCGTTATTCCGTGCGGTGGTACCTCGTAAACAGTTCACCCACAGCGACCGGACACGTCTATTACTGCATTTGGAAAAAGTTTGTTTGTAATAGTCACTTCCGTCACACGATTAGTCTTTGAGGTACTGACCTGACGGGACGTTGCTGTAATAGGCGATCGCTCCGGTAGTCCAATAGGTATCTGCATTGCTGGTCCGTACAGCCTTTGCCGCTGCGTTTTTAGCTTTGATAGCGGCCCGTTTGGTTTCCTGCTTATGTTGCTTGCTTACCCTCCCAAGCCTGGCGCAAAGCAGCAGAAAAGCTGTAAGAATACGGGTGTTGCCTTTGTAGATATTTCAAGCTCTTTTCATAATCTGCGTTTGTTGTATTTGCTCGTGGATTTCATAGTTGTAGTGGTTTGTATTTCTTTTTTATCATAAATGCAATATTTGTCGAACGTATAAGCCAAGTATTTTAGTAGCGATCTTAATGATTTATATTACTTTTGATCTGAATATGTATGGTTTTAAGTTTATTTACCACCTTTGTGAAAGTAATATTTACTACTACATGACATGAATTTGAGGATAAAAGAAGTTTGTAAAGAGAAAGGGGTAACCTTGCAACACGTCGCGGAAGTTATAGGTGTAAATAGGGTGAGCTTGTCTAACTCTATCAACGGTAATCCAACGATCCAAACATTGGAAAAAATTGCTAGCGCTTTGGGTGTGGTTGTGTCGGAACTAATAGACGAACCAAAAACAAATACGATCACCTGTCCTCATTGCGGTAAACAGATCAAATTTGAGAAGGGGAAATAATTTTATAGCTTTGCTAAAAGGCTAGGACGATGACAAAGAAAGATGCTGTAAAGTTATTTGAGGATAGACAGGTGCGCTCTGTTTGGGATTCGGATGCCGAAAAGTGGTATGTCTCGGTGATTGATGTGATCGAGGTATTGACCGATAGTGCCAATCCTCGCCGGTATTGGAGTGACTTAAAACGCAAATTGAATGCAGAGGGAAGTCAGTTGTACGAAAATATCGTACAACTCAAAATGAAATCTGCAGATGGAAAGAGCTACAATACCGATGTGGCTGATGTGGAACAACTATTTAGACTTATCCAGTCCATCCCATCCCCAAAGGCGGAACCTTTCAAGCAATGGTTAGCGCAATTAGGCCGGGAACGACTGGAGGAAATAGACGATCCGGAACAAGGTATTGAACGCCTGATGGAGTATTACCACCGCAAAGGATATTCGGCCAACTGGATTAATCAACGGCTTAAATCTATCGAGGTGCGCAAAGAGCTTACCGATGAATGGGAGCGGCGGGGAATTCAAAAAGGCCAGCAATACGCTATCCTTACCGACGTCATCACTCAAAGCTGGTCGGGGTTTACCACCAAGCAATACAAGCAGTATAAAGGGCTTAAAACCGAGAGTTTGCGGGATAATATGACTAACCTCGAATTAGTCCTTAATATGCTCGCAGAAGCCTCCACAACTGAGATTTCTCAAAATGAAGAACCCGAAACCTTTGCACACAGCAAACAGATCGCACAACGAGGCGGTAGGGTTGCCGGTGCTGCCCGTAAAGAACTGGAAACACAAACCGGTCAAAAGGTCGTTAGCCCGTTGAGTGTTAAAAAGGCTATCAAAAAATAACCACCTGATACACGTAGGGGTCTCGAAACTGTGATTTTAAAAGAACAGTCACCCGTTGAGGTGGCTGTTTATTTTTAGAATATTTCCGCGATCATCTTTCCGTAATTTGTGGTAGGATCAACGAGTAGCAAGGAAAAATAACGAGATTCCGTTCTTTCTATCTGAAGGTGGTAAACTTCCATAGTGATCAAAGGCGATAATGTTATATGAGGGCATCCGGTAATTTCGAACCTCCTACCAATCCCAACGAAGAGCGGCTGTAGCCCGAAGTCGAGATTCCGACCCAGCAATAATCCAGTAAGTTAGCGAATTAAAGACAAATATTTACTGTTTTACCCTTTGGGTGACCTTTGGGTTGTTCGACATATTATATCAGCTTTTACCCTTGATGTAGCCTTGCTGTTCTTCTTCCTCCGGGTGGTTGTGGAAATACTTTTGGGGGATATAAAGGTATCCGCAATCCCGTCCCACGTCAAGGAATAGATACCCGTCTGTTGTGGTATTGATATACCGGACAAACATCCGTTTACGGTGACAGGCAGGACATTCGTACCGGCTCCGTATTTCCTGTATTTTTCCAATTCGTAGCGGTGTGCCATTGCTCCGTTTTTTATCGAAGTCAGAAAAGGTTTTTCTTGCTACATTTCCTACATTACGTACACGAGTGAATTTACTATGATCTGACATTCAGCATATTGAATGATGTGGGGGATTCATTGGCTCCATACTTTCCTATATTACCTATACCTGTAAAAATTCATGTGCGATGTGATCTTCGTTTTTACCTCACCGTAACCTCACCGTTCTTTGTTGGCTAAAGTTCGCGTGCGCGTTAATGATGTCAAAATAGGTTTACTCTTTATGTATTGTATGCGCGCGGTGATGACCGAATAGGCTTGCAGGCCGACACTAATACCCTCTTACACGCGCGTATGTGATAAGGGGAAATTATTTTTGCGCAAATTCCGCATATAAAAAAAGGGCCGGAGTAACAATCCCCTAATTGTTGAAGTTCGAAGCTTGTCTATAGGAATGAATTAAATGATAAACATAGTCTAACCGATAAATATCCAGACAAGACCGACGTAAAGAAACCCACTCTTTTAAAACCTTTCCTCTTTCTTGATAAGAAACGGGACTTTTACAATTCAAATATCCGAATTATATTTTTAACAACCAAACTATCTTAATCTTTTAGAAGACTTTTTTGTACAACTAATACATTGTTTTTCATTATTATACAATATAGAAAGTTGGACAAATTCAGGTACTTATATGGTCGGTAGGTTTATAATCCGGCTCTCATCACTTATCTCAATACTATAAATACAGATCGTATGTTGCGTACTCATTCAACCTTTCAATTAATTCAATATGCTGATATACATTGATTTATAATACAAAATTATTTCTTATCAAGAGATAGGGCCTTTTTGCGAGAGATATGTATTTATGGTTCGACTGTAATTATCTGATATTATTGCATTTGCAATAGTTTCGGAGTCCATAGAGACATCCCTTTTCTAAAATATGGATGAAAAACAAGCCCCGGAAAAGACACAATGGTACGCCCTTCGGAGTATGCGTCGGTCCATATTGGGATGTAAATCGATATTAACGGACTTACATATCGAACACTTCATTCCAATGGTTAAAATCAAGACCCGGACACCATCAGGCCGTTTCAGGTGGAATGAACAACCATTGGCATTTAACTATGTATTCGTTCATTCCACGGCTGCCGCACTCAATGACCTGAAACAAACACGCCTTCCAAACCTGTGCTACCTGATGCGTCCGAATGAAAAAGGTTTCGACGCAAAAGTCATCGTTCCGGACGAACAGATGCGCAATTTCATCGCTATCGCAGGAACGAGCGAGGAACGTATACTCTATTTACCCTATTCGGAAGTGGATTTAGCTCATGGAGACCGCGTACGCATAACCGGGGGCACATTCGAGGGGGTGGAGGGCATCTACCAAAGAATCAAAGGTGTACGAGACAAGCAGGTCGTAGTCTGTATCGAAGGTCTCGTGGCTGTTGCTACTGCTACCGTTCCCGCCTATTTGGTCGAAAAAATATAACCTGCAAAAGGGATCCCCCTGAATATGAATCCAGAAAAACTGAAGAACCTTCTTCCGTTTCTGTATAATCATCGTGTCCGCGCGCAAAGCGCATGCCGGATGGATGCGCTCTCACGGATGTATCTCGCCGTTAACGATCTGATATGCGTGTCGGCCATCGACGATTATGAAAACAGGAAGAAGATCACCCATAAAATCAATGCGCTTTACAGGGTTATTGACCGAACCTCTGCAAGCGGTTTAAGACGGATGTATCGCCTGACCAAAGAGAGTACGTTAACCGTCTATGGAATAAAAGACACAGAGTGCAGCAGGTTGTATAATGATCTCTTAGCCGGTTATGTGAAAAATCCCGATCCTGCACAGGAACTGGACATCATGGCATGTATTGTCTATGAACTGGGCAGCATTGCGGATGACGTCACGGGACTGGACTATTATCCATTTTTCCAAACCAAATGCAGGCAATGGATCAATGAACTGGATACGGATGGTCGTTGGGAAGGAATTTCACAAGAAACAGCCGTACGCCGACTGGCCCTGCTACAAGACAACAGTTGCATATTCAGGGATGACCGTTTCGATGATACGCTTTTGCAGGCATACAATTATTACAGCGAACAGCTCACCCTGCCTATGAAAATAACTGCCGACCAACTTCCTTTGTTCGGTGCATGGTATGACCTGTTGCGGATTCCTGGCATATTCCCATATGTTCCCAAGAGACTGAAACAAGTCGCCCGATTGATGGAACAGTTTGCATCGCAAGTGAAACCCCGTTCCGATGCATGGTACCTCGCTATCAGTTATGCCGTGGTACAATGTTGTTCCGATCTGATGGACGACTTGCAGCAAGAGGCGATTCAGGAGGCAGGGTAGGATAGCAGGAAGCGGGACGGGAGCACGGAACGAATAGCATTTCTAACGATATACAAGTTCATACCAAATAAGACTCTATGAAAGGCATTGTATTGGCTGGGGGGTCTGGTACGCGGTTGTACCCGATCACGAAGGGAGTTTCCAAGCAGTTGCTCCCGATCTACGACAAGCCGATGATCTACTATCCGCTGTCGGTTTTGATGCTGGCCGGAATCCGGGAGATCCTGGTGATCTCCACCCCCTGTGACCTGCCCTCTTTCCGGCGGCTGCTGGGCGACGGATCCGATTATGGGGTACATCTCTCTTATGCCGAACAGCCGTCGCCCGACGGGCTCGCGCAGGCGTTCCTGATCGGCGAGGAATTTATCGGCGACGATGCCGTATGCCTCGTACTCGGGGACAACATCTTCCAGGGGGCCGGATTCTCCGAGCTGCTGGCAGGGGCAGTACGCACCGCCGAAGCGGAAAAAAAGGCAACCGTATTCGGATACTGGGTCGACGATCCCCAGCGGTACGGCGTGGCGGAGTTCGACCGCCGGGGAAACTGCCTCTCCATCGAGGAGAAGCCCGCAGAGCCGAAGTCGAACTATGCCGTGGTCGGGCTATACTTCTACCCGAACGAGGTGGTCTCCGTGGCCAAATCGATTAAACCCTCCGCACGCGGAGAGCTGGAGATCACCTCGGTGAACCAGCGGTTCCTCGCCGAGGGTGCGCTCAAGGTGCAGACCCTCGGACGCGGCTTCGCCTGGCTCGACACCGGAACGCACGATTCGCTCTCGGAGGCATCCATCTTCGTCGAGGTGCTCGAAAAGCGGCAGGGGCTCAAGATCGCATGCCTCGAGGGTATCGCCTACCGCAACGGCTGGATCTCCGAAGGGAAACTGCGCGAGGCGGCCGAACCCATGCTCAAAAACCAGTACGGACAATACCTGCTCAAAGTGATCGCAGAGGTCGCCCGCGACGGGCGCTGACCGGGAAACGGGATCAAGACGCATCTCCGCCCTGCCATCGTCCGTCCGTCGCAGCCCGGTCTTGTCGGGCTGCGAAGCGATCCGGCAGGAGCCCCGGGCGAATCCGGAACATCTGCCAAACACTCTTCTACACCAAAACCCAAAATATAAACGAGGGGTTCGTCTTTATGAAAGTTATCGAAACTGCGCTCGAAGGGGTCGTGATCCTCGAGCCCGAACTGCACCGCGATGCGCGGGGATACTTTTTTGAAAGCTACTCACGGCAATTGTTCGACAAATCGGTCCGGCCGGTCCGCTTCGTACAGGACAACGAATCGCGATCCTCATACGGCGTGCTGCGGGGGCTCCATTTCCAGCGCGGAGAACATGCACAGGGGAAATTGGTGCGCGTCGTGGAAGGTGCCGTACTGGACGTGGCCGTGGACATCCGCCGCGGATCCCCCACATTCGGACGGTACGTGGCCGTCGAGCTTTCGGGAGAGAACCACCGCCAGCTGTTCATCCCCCGCGGCTTCGCGCACGGCTTCGCCGTACTGAGCCCCCGCGCGCTTTTCCAGTACAAGTGCGATGCGCCTTACGCGCCGCAGAGCGAAGGGGCGATCGCCTGGAACGACCCGCAGATCGGTATCGACTGGCGGCTCGACCCCGCAGACGTGCTCCTCTCGGAAAAGGACAGCCGCCATCCGCGACTGGATGAGGCGCCCGAACTGTTCGACTATAACACGGATTACTATGCCCAACGATAAAACGGCGGCGGCACAGGCCCCCGCAACGGCGGAGAAAACCGCAGGCGCAGCGCCGGACACAGCGGCAACTGCTGCAAAAACAGCCCCGGCGACAACGCCCCCCACAGCTACGGCGGGAAGCGCAACGCTCCCCGGAACCGGCAGGCGCACCGCAGCCATAACCGTGCTCGTCACAGGAGCCAACGGGCAGCTGGGCAACGAAATGCGCAGGATCGCGGCGACAGATGCGACAACAGCCCCGGCGACAACGCCCCCCACAGCTACGGCGGGAAGCGCAACGCTCCCCGGAACCGGCAGGCGCACCGCAGCCATAACCGTGCTCGTCACAGGAGCCAACGGGCAGCTGGGCAACGAAATGCGCAGGATCGCGGCGACAGATGCGACAACAGCCCCGGCGGCAGCAACCGCTCCGGGCAACGTCCGCTACCTGTTCACCGACGTCGCCGAGCTGGACATCACCGATCCCCAAGCCGTGCGGCGCACGATGCGCGAGAACGACGTGGAGGTGATCGTCAACTGCGCCGCATACACCAACGTCAACAAAGCCGAAGAGGACGAAGCCACGGCGGACCTGCTCAACCACCGCGCAGTGGCGAACCTCGCTGCCGCAGCCCGGGAACGGGGAGCCACGCTGATCCACATCTCCACCGATTACGTCTTCGGAGGGGACGGAAACGTCCCCCGCCGCGAGGACGATCCCGTAAGGCCGCTGGGCGTATACGGACGCACGAAGCTCGCCGGGGAGAAGGCCATCGCCGAAGCCGGCTGTGCCGCACTGATCCTGCGTACCGCATGGCTCTACTCCGAGTTCGGAAACAACTTCGTCAAGACCATGCTCCGGCTAACGGCCCAGACGCCCCGGGTAAAAGTGGTCTTCGACCAGGCGGGAACGCCCACGTACGCCGCAGACCTCGCCGGGGCCATACACCGCATGATCTCCTCGGGGGCATACCGGGGAAACGAAGGGACTTACCACTTTTCCAACGAAGGGGTATGCTCCTGGTACGACTTCGCTCACGAAATCGCGGTACTGGCAGGGCTCGACCCCGCACGGGTGATACCCTGCCACTCCGAAGAGTTCCCCTCCCCTGTCGAAAGGCCCCGCTATTCCGTGCTCGACAAAACCAAAATCAAAGAGACTTTCAACCTAACGATACCCTACTGGCGCGATGCGCTCGAGCGATGTCTCGAACGCCTGGGGGCGCAAACGGCCGGCACGGCAATCTAACTCTCCTTGCATATGACCTTCCAACGCAATTTACTCGTCACCGGCGGAGCCGGTTTTATCGGCAGCCATGTAGTACGGCTGCTGGTCAACAAATATCCCCAATACCGAATCGTCAACCTCGACAAACTGACCTATGCCGGAAACCTCGCAAACCTGGCGGACATCGAGAACGCGCCGAACTACACCTTCGTAAAGGCGGACATCTGCGACTTCGAGAAGATGCTGGAAACCTTCCGGACATACCGAATCGACGGGGTCATACACCTCGCAGCGGAAAGCCATGTCGACCGGTCGATCAAGGATCCTTTCACCTTCGCACGGACAAATGTAATGGGAACCCTCTCCCTGCTCCAGGCGGCAAAAGAGTTCTGGAACGGAGATTACCAGGGAAAGCGATTTTACCACATATCCACCGACGAAGTCTACGGGGCACTCGAGCTCACAAAACCCCACGGTGAACCCGACGGAAACGAATGCGGAGGCGGACCCTACGGCGAGGAGTTCTTCACCGAAACGACAAAATACGACCCGCACAGCCCGTATTCGGCCAGCAAAGCCTCTTCGGACCACTTCGTCAGGGCATTCCACGACACGTACGGAATGCCCACCCTCGTCACCAACTGCTCGAACAACTACGGGCCGTTCCAGTTTCCCGAAAAGCTGATCCCGCTGTTCATCAACAACATCCGGCACAACAAGCCCCTGCCCGTATACGGTAAAGGTGAAAACGTACGCGACTGGCTGTATGTCGAGGACCACGCAAGGGCCATAGACCTCATTTTCCACGAAGGTAAAATTGCCGGTACATACAACATCGGAGGCTTCAACGAATGGAAGAACATCGACCTGATAAAGGTCGTCATCAAAACCGTCGACCGACTCCTGGGCAGGCCGGAAGGGACCAGCGAAAAACTGATTACCTACGTCACAGACAGGGCCGGACACGACCTGCGATACGCTATAGACTCCTCCAAACTCAAAAACGAACTCGGATGGGAACCGACACTCCAGTTCGAAGAAGGCATCGAAAAAACCGTCCGTTGGTACCTCGATAACCAAAAATGGATCGATAACGTTACATCCGGTCAATACCAAAAATATTACTCCGAAATGTACGAAAACCGGTGAAACAATTTGAATTATGACCCACGCAGCGAAGATCATCAACCTGCCGAAAATACTTGACAAACGCGGAAACCTCTCTTTCATTGAAGAGAAGCGCCATGTGCCTTTCGAAATTCACAGAACATACTGGATTTACGATGTCCCGGGAGGCGAAGTCCGAGGCGGACATGCATATCGTGAAAACGAGGAACTGGTCATTGCCCTCAGCGGAAGTTTCGACGTTGTCCTGCACGACGGCAAGCAGGAACAGCGATTCAGTCTGAACCGTTCGTATTATGGACTTTATATTCCAAAAATGACGTGGCGCATGCTCGAAAATTTTTCGACCAATGCACTGGCACTCATTCTCTCATCGACTACCTACGACTCTAAAGATTATATCCGCGACTTCGATCAATTCATAATTGAAGGATGCCGATGATCCGCTCATTGACCGGATGGCGATACGTTTTCGCTGTCGTGATTTTTTTTTGCACCATTATCTGATCGACGGTAAATCGGCCTTGCAGGCAGGAGGTGTGATCGGAGTAACGTTTTTTTTCATACTGAGCTGGCTTCTACTCGCTTACGACTATAAAAAAACGTTTGCTGACCCGGGAAATGACAACATGTGATTTTTGGAAAGCCAGAGTGGTCAAGCTATATCCGCTTCATCTTTTGTGTTTCGCTGCAATATTTCTGCTAGGTATTCGCTCTTTTGCCATGACAGACCTACCCAAAGCGGCTCTGAACCTGCTCCTTTTGCAAAGCTGGGTTCCGCTGTCCGACTACTATATGTCATACAATGCCGTATCATGGTTTTGATCGGACGAATTGTTTTTCTACCTGATGTTCCCGTTCGTCCTACCCGTTTTGTTAAACAGCTATACATGTTCACAATTAGTTCGTTATAAGTAATTTACACTCCACCAAACACCACCTGCATCACGAGAAACGCATTGCGTATTACCCAAATCAACGGGAGCCCCGCAAACGGCGTAAGCCGCTACAAAACCGGACGGGAGGCATCTTCTCACAAGGGTTGTCCTGTCGTGCCGTACAATTGTTCAGGAAAGCCAGTTTTTGTTTTTATCTAATTCATTAACAAGCCATTCTGGTCGGACGTACCTTTGCCGCCAAAGCCAGTCTCGACACGGACAACCTACCGGCCCTACTCGTTTTTCTCGTGCTTACCACGCTAGCAGTGTGGCTTGCCTGAAATGGATCGAACGCCCCATAACCCGATGGTTAAAACGCAAACTTACATAATATCATGCTGAAATCTGTGTATGATTGTTCGGTGATCGAACTGCCGCGCATAGAGAACGCAAAAGGGAACATTACACCAGTACACAGTGGGATTAACCTGCCGTTCGAGATCGCCCGGATTTTCTATTTGTACGACATCCCTGGAGGTGAGGCTCGCGGAGCGCATGCCCATCGCGAATGCCATCAGTTCCTGGTTGCGGCGAGCGGTAGCTTCGAGGTCGTGCTCGATGACGGGTACAACAAACGGACCGTCACGCTTAATCGGCCTTACTTCGGTTTGCACATCCCGCCGGGTATCTGGGCTGCCGAGCAAGGCTTTTCTTCGGGTTCGATCTGCCTGGTACTAACCTCGCACATTTACGACGAGGCCGACTATATCCGTGATTATGCATCATTCATCAATTACACCCGCCATGAAACCAAGTAAACTCGGACTCTACTTCGACGAATTCGTCGTCGGTGAGACCGTCGAGCATGCTCTTTCCAAAACCGTTTTCGAAAGCGATAACAATTTCTTCAGCCTGCTCACGATGAACCACCATCCGGTACACACCAATCTGGACTATGCACGCAAGAACCAGCATGGCCAGCTCCTAGTCGTCGGTACACTGGTCTTTTCACTTGTTGTCGGCATGACTGTTCCCGATATCAGCGGTAAAGCGATTGCCAATCTGGGATATGAAGATATCAAACATCTCAGACCGGTATTTATCAACGATACACTGTACGCAAAAACCATCGTCCTCGATAAACGAGAATCGAAGTCTAAACCCGACCGGGGAATCGTTCATGTCGAAACCGTAGGCTATAACCAACATGATGAAGCAGTGATCAGTTTCCGCCGTCACGTTCTCGTCAAAAAACAAGCATAATCATGGACCATTTATTCCGAAGCCTGATGTTCGTCCCGGCCCATAACGATCGGTTGATGAACAGTGCGGCACGCGTCAACGCCGACGTGCTGCTGCTCGACATCGAAGACTCGGTTCAGCCGGCCTCAAACAAACAGGTAGCCCGCGACAACATTCTGCGATACATTGCCGACGGCACGTTCCGCGGGCGCGTACTCTATCCCCGCGTCAACGACCGAGAAAGCGGCGAGCTGCTGCGCGACGTATACCAACTGACCGTCGAGGGGATCACCGGATTCATGTACCCCAAAAGCAAGAAAGGAGAAGACATTTATTTCTTCGGCAAGCTGCTCGAAACGATCGAGTATGAAAAGGGTTTCCCGATCGGGACCTTCAAGATCATTCCACTGATCGAAACAACGGGCGCAGTCATGAACATCCAGGAGATCTGCAACGCCTGCCCGAACCGTGTTACGGCAGTCGCTTTCGGCTGCGAAGATTTCGTCACCGACCTCGGCGGCAAACACGATCCCGAGGGACAGAGCATTTTCACGGCCCGGGCCCAGATCGCTATGGGTGCTAAAGCGTGCGGGGTGGTTCCGATTGACACGGTACATATCCATGTTCATGATCTCGAAGACCTTGAACATAATCTAGTTCTTTCTAAAAAACTCGGATTTGAAGGAATGCTCGTCCTCAATCCCAAAGAGTTACCGCTCTGCCATCGTTACTACTCGCCCGGCGAGGACGAGGTAGCTTGGGCCGAAGAGATGCTCGCGCTGGCCGAGGAAGCCGAGCGTGAAGGCAAAGGAGTGGCGCTCAAAGACAACAAGTTTATCGGTCCGCCGATGGTCAAGATGGCGCAAACCATTCTTAGCAAACACCGTATGATCCAAGCCAAATGCAAAATGTAAACAACGTCACCCTGATCAGGAAAGAGGCATGCTGCGGTTGCAGTGCATGTGCTTCATGTTGTCCTGTCGGAGCGATCGGCATGCGCGCCGATTTCGAGGGTTACCTTTATCCGCAGATTGATCCGGAACGCTGCACTAACTGCGGGCTCTGCCTTCGCACCTGCCGCAGTTTGCCGTTCTATACGGCTCCGCAGACCGTTTATGCCTGCCGATCGCGGGATACGGGGCTTCGGGCACGCAGTTCGTCGGGCGGCGCTTTCACCGCATTGGCCCGGCAAGTAATCGCTCGCGGCGGTTATGTCTGTGGCGCCGGCTATGTAGACGGGTGTGGTGAGGTCCGGCACCTGCTTGCTCGCGATGAGACCGCTTTGGATAACCTGAGGCGATCGAAGTTCGTGCAAAGTACAAAGTATGACATATACAAAACCATCAAGACCTTGCTTGATCAGGGTGCAGAGGTACTTTTTACTGGTACCCCCTGCGAGGCAAGCGGTCTCCGACAATATCTGCGTAGGGAGTACGCTGGCCTCACTACCTGCGACTTGATCTGCGGATGCGTTTCATCGCCTAAGGTATACCTCCGCTATATCGAGTATCTCAGCGAAAAATATGACGGAACCGTCATCGCTGTCAATTTCAAGGACAAACGCGAGGGCTGGCGCGCCAAGTCGATCGCTATTGCTTTCGACAACGGAAAAGAATATTACAACTCCATTCTCGACGACGACTATGTCGTTTCGTTCACAGTCGGTACAATATTCGTCCGTCTTGCTTTCACTGCAAATACCGTAGTCTGCGCCGAGTCGCCGACATTACGCTCGGCGATTTCTGGGCTATCGAGAAATACGATCCGTTTTTTGACGACGATAAGGGGACCTCGTGGGTCATGACCAATACGACGAAAGGCGAGCGGATGGTCAACGGCATGAAGGATATGGACATTGCTGCAATCCCATTGGATATAAATGACTATGCTACCCGGTATAACCTGCGTCTGCATTTGGACCCCGAGGAACCCGACCGCTCGTGTCGGGCCGCGTTCTATCGCGATCTCGATCTCATGGCGTTCGATGTTTTAGCGGTTAAGCATCTGGCAGCCATAAAAGAAGAGCGTAAAAAAAGAAAATTACAGCATCAATGAGTAAGAAAGTAATCATTATCGGCGGCGAAGGCAACGGAGGCGTGATCGCTGCCTGTATCGAAGACAACCGCAAACGGTTCGGCGACCTCGAGTGGGAGGTGACCGGCTTCGTCAACGACTACGAAACACAGGTCTGCGGCTATCCCGTGCTCGGCGGGACGGACGACGTGCAGGAACTGCTCAAAAATCCGGACTACCACTTCATGTGGGGCATCCACATGATCGGCCGCAACATACTGACCGAAAAAACCTTTCGCAAAGTGAACATTCCGCGCGAGCGATTCGCCACGATCGTCCACAAAACCGCATTCGTGGCCGACAGCGCCGTACTCGAACCGGGCGTCTTCGTCATGTCGAACTGCTACGTCGGGGCCCAGGCGCGGCTCGGCCAGTGTTCGCTGATGATGGCCAACTCGTTGGTAGGACACAACACGACAGTCGGACCGCTTTGCCATTTCTCGGTCGGCTCGATCACCAGCTCGTACATCACTATCGGTCTTTGCTCCGATGTTACACTCGGTGCCAAAGTGATCGAAAAAGTCAAAATCGGCGACTTCGCCGTGGCCGGAGCTGGAAGTCTAGTCACGCACAATATTCCAGACTACGAAATTCACGTCGGGACACCCGCCAAATTTATGAAACGCGTCCGCGAAGATTAACACAAATAAGCGATGATCAAATTTCTCGATTTACAGAAAGTAACCGAAAGCCATGGCGCGGATATCCGTGAGGCTGTGGAGCGTGTCATTCGTTCTGGCTGGTACCTTCAGGGAACAGAGAACGCGCAGTTTGAAGCCAACTACGCCCGCTACATCGGGACGCGTCACGCGATCGGCGTTGCCAACGGGCTCGATGCACTAGTCTGGATCTTCCGCGCCTACCTCGAAATGGGTGTACTCCAACCCGGCGACGAAGTAATTGTCCCAGCGAACACCTACATCGCCTCTATCCTCGCGATCACTGAGAACGGACTCGTCCCGGTACTTGTCGAACCAGACTTACAGACTTACCAGATCGATGATACACGCATCGAAGCCGCCATCACTCCCCGTACCCGGGCTATTCTGATAGTCCACCTTTACGGGCAGTGCGCTTACACGGACAGAATCGGCCAACTGTGCCGGAAATACGGGCTGAAACTGGTCGAAGACAACGCACAGGCGCACGGCTGCCTCTACCGCGGCCGGCGAACCGGATCGCTCGGCGCCGCCGCCGGGCACAGCTTCTACCCGGGCAAGAACCTCGGAGCACTGGGCGATGCCGGAGGAGTAACCACGGACGACGACGAACTGGCCGCCACAGTGCGCGCACTGGCCAATTACGGCTCAACACAAAAATATGTTTTCCGGTACACCGGCCGCAACAGTCGACTCGATGAAATCGAAGCCGCCATACTCGACGCGAAACTCTACCATCTGGACGCAGACAACACGCACCGTCGGACCATCGCAAATTATTACCTGTCGCATATCAATAATCCGAAAATCGTACTGCCGAACGTACCGGACTCCGACGCACACGTATTCCATATCTTCCCGATCCGTTGCGCTGATAGGGACGAGTTGCAGCGGTATCTGACCGAAAATGGAGTTCAAACCATCATTCACTATCCCATTCCACCCCACAAGCAAGAATGTTACCGTGCATGGAACGACCGTTCCTATCCGATTACCGAGCGGATTCATCGCGAGGAGCTTAGCTTACCAATCAGCCCGGTTATGGAGCGGACCGAGGCGGAGGTAGTCGTGCGGCTGCTCAATAATTTTTAAATCGGTAAATTAGATCAGAAATATCGATCGTTATGCCTGTGTACAACACCGAGCCGTTCCTCGATGAGACGATCCGCTCGGTAGCGGAACAATCGTTCGGGGTTCTTCCCGGCACTTCATTTTTAACAATCGTATAAATAGCGATCATGGTACACCATAAAGTCTTCATCAGCACTCCTCATGGCCGATATAACAAGTTTTCCCTCGGTATAAAAAAAGTTTTATCTCCTTGTTTAGACTTACTGTATAGACAGATCATCCGACATAAAAAACAGGATACGGCCGATAAGCCTTATTATCTGTCGGTTTGTGCTATCTTCAAGAACGAGGGGTCGATTCTCAGAGAGTGGATTGAATACCATTTGCTGGTCGGTGTCGATCACTTTTTCCTGTACAACAACTTCAGCGATGACAACTACCGCGAAATTCTGGCCCCATATATCGAACGAGGAGTCGTCGACCTGATCGATTGGCCCGTTCCCCAAGGACAGTTTCCTGCCTACGAGGACTGCTGGCAAAAATTTCGTGAGACGACTCGCTGGATTGCGCTGATCGATCTCGACGAGTTTCTATGCCCTGTCTACGAAACCTCGGTCGGGACATGGCTCGAAAAGTACGAAAAATATCCCTCGGTAATCGTCTATTGGAAAATGTTCGGGACCTCGGGAAGGATCGAACATGATCCCGAACAGTTGACTATCGAACAATACACGGTCTGCTGGGACAAAATGTATAACGAAGGAAAAGTAATCATCAATACAGGTTGGTCTTTTTCGAAAATATATCATCATATCATTTATGCCAATTACAAAATCGGTCCCTTTCATTTTCATTTATGGATACCTCCGGTCAATGAGTTCGGTAAATTCATTCGTTGGGAGCAGATACATCGAACCCGGCGAAATGCTACAGTCGACAATATATCCTTCCAACTTAACCATTATTGGAGCCGGGCTTACATGATGCACTACCGAAAGAAAGAGAAAGGTTCCATGTGCGAAAATTATCGGCATTCGATGCGGCAGTTCTTCAACAGTGAGCACCGCAACCGGGCAGTCGATTATAAAATATTCCGCTTTCTGATCGAGCTTAAGCTGGCCTTGGGAATGGGCCCCAAAGACATGTCATGCAACAGGGAATGACAGAAAACACGTCCGGCGCAGACACCTCGTACGAGCAGGCACTCAAGTCGACCGGAATCGTCGGGGGCGCGCAGTTTCTCACGATCCTGATTACGGTCGTCAAGACCAAGATCGTCGCCCTGCTGCTGGGGCCTGCCGGCGTCGGCGTGCTCGGCTTGTTGCAGGGTATTGTCGACATGGTCCGCAATGCGACGGGACTGGGCATACATTTCAGCGCGGTCAAAGACGTTGCGGCGGCGAATGCGTCGCGCGACGGACAGCGGATAGGGCGGACCATCCGGATTCTCCGGCGGTGGGTCTGGGGTACCGGTCTGCTGGGCATGACGGTCGCCATCGCGTTGAGTATCCCGCTTAGTCGGTTCTCGTTCGGGAGTGCGGAATATGCCGTACCGATTGTTCTGGTTTCGGTAGTTCTGCTGCTGACCAGTTTGCAAGAGGGGCAGCTCGCCCTGCTACAAGGCCTGCGCATGATCGGCAAGATGGCGAAAGCGAAAGTCGCAGGAGCCGTAGCCGGATTCGTTCTCACCGTACCGATGTACTGGTGGCTGGGTGTGAAGGGAATCGTCCCCGCCATGATCCTGACGGCGGCGGCGATGCTTGCCATTTCATGGTGGTTTGTCCGAGGCATCCGGGTCGAACCTGCCAAGCTTACGCCGAAGGAAACGTTTCGGGGCGGTCTGTCGATCGCCAAGCTGGGTTTTTTCATCGTTGTTACCACTTTTGCGTCGACGGCTACTATGTATATCGTCCGTTCATTCGTCTCGCAAAAGATGGGAACGGATGGCGTCGGAATGTTTCAGGCTGCATGGAACATTTCAAATGTATACGTAGGATTGATTACGAGTGCTATGCTGGCCGATTTCTTCCCGCGCCTGAGCGAAAGGAGCAACGACCACGCCGCCATGGCCCGGCTTACTAATGAGCAGGGGGAGATCGCTCTGATTATCGGTGCGCCGATGGTCGCCGGCATTCTGCTGTTCATTCCTGCCGTACTGAACATTCTTTACTCGTCGCAATTCATGGCCGCTACGGCTATTCTGCAATGGCAAATGGCGGGAGCCTTCACCGGATTCCTTGCATGGCCGCTCGGCGTAATTTTTCTGGCAAAAGGGAAGGGACACTACTGTATCCTTACCGACGGAGTATGGTGTGCGGCATATCTCAGTATCGTTTTTGCCGGATGGAACCGGTTCGGGCTCGAAATTCTCGGTATCGCGGCCATTTGCAGCAGTTTTGCCAAGCTCGTGCTGGTATATGTCCTTGTCCGGACGCAGTTCCGGTTCCGTTGGTCCCGGCGCAATCTCAGGCTGATCGGCCTGTACGGCGGACTGATCGCCGGAGCGCTGCTTACGGTGCTTCTCGCCTCGGGATGGGTCAAATATGCGATAGGCGGAGCGATCGTACTTATCGTATGCTGCATTTCGTACAGGCACCTGAACGAGGTCGTTGCCGTATCGTCGCTAATAACTCAGATACGGCGAAGAATCGGCGGGAAGCGTTCGTAAATCCATTCCGGCCGGGTAGCCCGGTCAGAAAGTTTCATCTCGAAAAATATGAAACCGACTATCCGCGACATCCGGCGTTGCTACTCGAAAATCAAGCAACTGGCCCGAACCGCTATATCTGAAAGGGACTACAACCGGGCCGCCGGGGAACTGGCCTTGTCAGCCCGGATCGCCTATCTGTTCAACTGGATATATAGCGATCCCGAAACGGACGACATGATCCGCACGATCGGCCGGGCGCTTTTCGTCGAAAAGCCTCCCGAGTCGCGACAGACCGCCAGATACGCCATGTACAATTCGTTCGGCCGAGAAAACAGGGGACTCACCCAGCAGTACATCCGGGCATTGCGGGCGTTGCAGGTCGAGTTTCTTTACATCTTTGAGGACCGTTCCAAGGCGATGGCGGGCGTCGAGAGCGATCTGGCCGCTTGCGGCGACCGAGTCGAAATTTTCGAGATAACCCCGTCGCTCCCCACGACGGAGCAGGCGAAACAGTTGCACCGGAAACTGCGCGAGTATGCCCCGCAGGTCCTTCTGATACAGGTAGCGCCTTGGTCGGTCACGCCGCTTATCGCTTTTTCCGCTTTGCCGGAAATCACGAAATACAACATAAATCTCACCGACCACGCTTTCTGGTTGGGTAGCGGTATCTTCGACCGTAACATCGAGTTCAGGGATTTCGGCTGGACGATCTCGTTGGAAAAACGCAGGTTCGCCACGTCGCAACTTTTCATGCTGCCTTATTATCCCATTCTCAACGAAGCCCCGTTTGAAGGATTTCCTGCCGAAGTCCCGGTCGGTAGCGTCAAAATCTTTTCGGGGGGGAGCTATTATAAGATTTATGGCGGAAAGGGACTCTATTTCGATCTTGTCAAGCGGACGCTGGACGAGAATCCCGATGCCGTGCTGCTGTATGCCGGCGACGGCGATGCGCGCATCTTCCGGGAGTTCATTCGTAGCAACGGTTTCCAGCGACGGGTGTTCCTGCTCGGAAGCCGACGCGACATCAATGCCGTTTTTCGCGCATGCGACATTTACATGGGAACTTACCCGATCGGCGGGGGGCTCATGTCGCAGTATGCGGCCGTGAACGGCAAACCGGTTCTCGCCTACGCCTCGGAGAAATGCCCATCGGCTTTCGTCGAAACAGTCGTCTGTCACAAGGCGCGCTTGAAAATCACGCATACCGATGTCGAATCTTTTGCCCGTCATGCCCGGGCGCTGTGCTCCGACCCTGCGCTGCGAGCCGAAGAAGGGAGTAGGCTGAAGCAGTGCATCACCTCGCCGGACGAGTTCGCCGAGGGTCTGCGCAATCTGTTGGCCGGATACGCTCGTCCGCATAGCGGGAGCCGGGTCGGCATTGACTACCGAAAGCGGCTCGACTTTTACTACGAGGCCGAAAATAGCAATCGTTGGAGTGAATTCGCCATGCTGCTTCTCAGCCAGTACGGAATCTGGGCGTTTCGCTATTTCCCGTTGGCGGCGCTCAAGACGGTACCTGGAACGCTGTACCGCTACGGCATAGAACAGTTCAAAAAATATCTGAAACGATGATCGATACAATCAAGACCTTACTGAGAGGGATCGGCAGAGCCGGATCTTACCTCGTTCCCTATCGGAGCGGCGGACGCCTGAGCACGCTCGGGGACTATCTGTACACGGCTTGGCTGGCACGCCATTTCAAACACATAGGCGCCAATGTCTATATCCGGCGGCCCGTATCGCTGAAAGGCGGAAAGTACATATCGATCGGAAGCCATAGCGTGATTCAGAAAGGATGCATACTCAACGCGTGGGATCGATACGGCGACCAGTCTTTCACGCCGGAGATTGCGATCGGCGAACATGTTTCGATCGGCGAATGGAGTCACTTGTCGGCTATCCGGGCGATCCGCATCGGAAATTACGTGCTCACGGGCCGTCGGGTTACGATCGTCGACAACTCGCACGGCCGAGGTACTTCAGAGGAGCTGGGAATGCACCCGGAGGACCAGCCCCTTTATTCGAAAGGTGTCGTAACGATCGGAAACAACGTGTGGATTGCCGATAAGGTGACGATCCTGTCCGGCGTTACTATCGGAGACAACTCCATGATCGGAGCCAATGCCGTAGTTACGCACGACATTCCGGCAGGGGTAATCGCCGCCGGAGTGCCGGCCCGCGTCATCCGTCAGATCAGCCAGTCGCAAAATAACTCTGAGAAACAGGGTTCCCTCGATTCATAAACCCTCAACCGAAATACCGCTGTGAAAGCAAGAATCATTGCATTTTACCTGCCTCAGTACCACCCGATTCCGGAAAATGACGCGTGGTGGGGCAAAGGGTTCACCGAATGGACCAATGTGGGCAAGGCGAAGCCCTTGTATCGCGGACATTATCAGCCTCGGGTGCCGGCCGACCTGGGATACTACGATCTGAGGGTCCCCGAAACCAGACAGGCGCAGGCCGATATGGCGCGATCCTA
Organism: Alistipes indistinctus YIT 12060; assembly: GCF_025144995.1. Lineage (NCBI taxonomy): Bacteria > Pseudomonadati > Bacteroidota > Bacteroidia > Bacteroidales > Rikenellaceae > Alistipes > Alistipes indistinctus. Next base: position 2,051,776 of record NZ_CP102250.1, read on the forward strand.
TGGCGTCGAAGGCTTTATGTACTGGCACTATTGGTTCGGCGGCGGCAAGCGCCTGCTGGAGCGTCCGTTCAACGAAGTTCTCGCCAGAGGCGAGCCGGATTTTCCTTTCGCTCTCGCGTGGGCCAACGAGACATGGAAAGGCTTTGCTCACGGTCTCACTAACCGCAACACGCTGATCGAACAGCGTTATTTGGGCGAGCAAGATTACATTGACCATTTCCATGCCGTGCTGCCCGCTTTCCGGGACAGGCGGTACATTACCGTGGACGGGAAGCCTTTGTTCATGGTCTACAAGCCGCTTCAGCATCCCGACATGCCGGCTTTTGTCGGGCTATGGCAGCGGCTTGCCCGGGAGAACGGGCTGCCGGGAATCTATTTTGTCGGGCAGGCAGACGTAGGACAAGAACAGAAAATACTCCGTTTGGGTATGGATGCTGCCTGCATTTTCCGAATGATGGAATGCGTCAATCGTCGGCCGTTTTTCAAAAAAGCCGTTCAACGCATCAAGATCAATCTTTTCAAGCATCCTCGCGTATTTCGGTATGCCGAAGCGGCCCGATGGTTTGTCGGACCCGAAGATGCGCGCGACGACATCATCCCCACGATTTACTCAGGTTGGGACCATACTCCCCGAAGCGGGTGTGAAGGAACGGTTTTCAGTCATTATACGCCTGATGTATTCGAGCGACATGTCGAGCAGGTGCTTCGTGCCGTAGAGAATAAGCCCGCTTCGCTGAAAATCGTTTTTGTCAAATCGTGGAACGAGTGGGGAGAAGGCAATTATATGGAACCAGACCGAAGATATGGGCTGCAATTTCTTGAACGGCTCAAAAAATGCGTGGAATGACAATGGCGAGAATACTTTTTATTTCATCGAACTTAGCCTCGTCGCTCCACGGCGGATGGCAATGTGCGAGCCGCAACCTCGAGTCGATGAAGCGGATAGCGGGAGAAGGAGCGGTTGACTGCGAGATACTGCCTCCGTTCACGGTCAATAGTAGGGCGAACCCGGTGAAACGGCTGTGGCATGCTCTCAGCGCCTTGACGCGCGTAATATTTACGTTCAGAATAAACGGTTCGTCTTTAGGCAGGGAGCGGCGGATCATCGAAAAGCTCAAGCAGCAAAGTTACACTCATATTTTTGTCGACTCGTCGCTGAACGGCTTGCTGATACGGAAAATAAAAAAACGGACGGACGTTCGGGTGATCGTGTTTTTCCATAATTGTGAGTTTTCTTTTATCAGACGCCATCTGCAGTCGGGAAATGTCGGATCGGTATTCAGACTGCTACCCGCCTTCGTCAACGAGAAGTTAAGTGTCCGCTATGCTGACTGTACCGTCGCATTGAACCGTCGTGACGGAAAGTTGATAGAAAAACTGTACGGTATTCCGCACGCATTGCGCATCATCCCCATCTCGCTGCACGATCGTTTCAGGCATTTCCACCGATTGACGCAAGACGGAGATACTGCGACAGAAAAAGTGCGTACGGCTCTTTTCATCGGAAGTAATTTCTACGCCAACCGATCGGGAATCGAATGGTTTATAGCCCACGTATTGCCCTTGGTTGACATCCGGCTGGTCATCGCAGGCAAAGGCATGGACCAGCTTCCTGTCGGAACTCATCCCCAGATAGAGCTGCATGGTAGCGCTCCCTCATTGGAGGCGTTCTATGCGCGAGCCGATTTTGTGATCGCTCCGATTTTTACAGGAGGGGGCATGAAGGTCAAGATCGCAGAAGCCTTGATGTACGACAAGCCTATCATTGGCACCGCGGAAGCACTCGAGGGCTATGAACGTGCGGATTCGATCGTAGTTTGCAATACGGCGAGCGAATTCGTCTCGGCAATCCGAACATTTGCTACATCTCCTGCGCTCACGGGTTCGCGGCGGCTTTTTCTCGATCGGTATTCATTCGACGCCACGCTTCCTCTGTTCAAGACCTTGCTCGAATGTTAGTTTATCTATCGGTATTCACTACTGCTCTGGGATTGCTTTGCATAGGTAACCGGCGCAATATCCCGGTCGCCGTATGGATGAGCTTGGGCCTGCTGATCGTGTTCTCGGGTCTTCGATATGGCGTCGGAATCGATTTTCCAGCTTATTGGGACCTTTATCGAGGAAATGAATATTCGCAGTCGGAGGCTGGCTTCAGATTACTTTGCGGCATCCTCACTAGGCTGGGTTTTGGTCCGCAAACGATGTTTTTGGCTACGAGCGCTATCGTAGTCGTCTTTGTCTACAAAGCGGCAGTCTATTATGATAAGACTCACGTCTGTTTCGCCTTTTTTGTTTTCCTATTCGCCGGTACGTTCCTCGAAAGTTTGAATCTGGTCAGACAGTATGTAGCTATCGCCCTTTTTTTCTGGGGATCGCGATATATCGTCGGCCGGTCGCCGACAAAATACATGCTCGTCGTGCTGGCCGCGTCTTTATTTCATATTTCAGCGCTCGTATTGCTCCCTTTCTACTGGTTGCTCCGCATACGTTTTCCGGGTTGGCTGCTGTTCGGGATCCTTGGCTTTTCGCTCGTATTGAGCTTCATCTTTCCTCTCAAGGGGCTGATAAGTATGATTCCTCGCTACGGCCAGTACCTGACTCTTTACAGCGAGGCCAATCAAACCACAGCGCTTGGACTCGGCTATTTCTCGAAGCTGCTGATAGCATTTGCGGTCATTCTGTTCAGGAAAAAGTTGCTTGGCGTAGAGGCGGTCAAATATACCGTCGTCATGAATGGTTTTATCTTCTATGTGGCGCTGATGACCCTGTTTAACGATTTCATGGTATTTCTGCGTATTTCGTACTACTTCCATATTTTCATCATTCTGTTGCTTCCGAGGCTCGCCATGCCGTTTACATACCGCTCGCGCCCGATCGTTCTCGGCATAGCGTCGGCCTACTGTCTGCTTTTGTGCTTCCTGTCGCTTAAGGCGTCGGATGCGTACATGATTCCTTATCGGACCAATCTCGATTTATGGACGACAGCTACACCTTTGCGATGAATATACTTTTTATCATTCCTTCGGTCAAAACGGGAGGCGGCAACCGCGTCTTTATCGAGCTCGCCAGCCGTCTGTCCCGAGATCATGAAATCACGATGCTCTATCCCAATAACTCGACGGACAAACATACGTTTGCTGTCAGCGGGAATGTGCGATTCGTTTCGGTCGGGAAGACTGCCTCAGGCAAAATCGGCAAACTGATTAACCTTTGGCGGACGATTCGTTACGCCAACCGCCGTTATGCGGATTGGACGACCGTCTATAGCGATCCTTTGTTCGCCCTGTTTGCCGGATGGCTGAAGGCCAAACGAAAGTGGCGTTTCGTGCAGGCGGATGACTATCGAATCTTCGACGACGGGATGCTTTTGCACGGCGTATTCCTCAAAATATACAAATGGCTGTGCAAGCGCTCGTTCCGTTCGAGCCGGGTCCGGTTCATTTTCAACTCGCGTTTCGTACATGAACGGTTCTGCCGGGATGCGGGCCGAACTGACGTAGCGTTGCGATTGGTTCATCCGGCTATCGAACAACGCATCTTTACGGCAACGGGAAGATCCGGTGTCGATACGGGCATCTGTCTGATTGCCCGGAAGCACCCGGGGAAAGGCTTGGTCACGTTTCTCGACGTATACCGCCGGCTGCCTGAAGCAGTCCGAGACCGGGTCGGTCCGGTCACGTTCGTTAGCCACGATGACCTCTCAGCCTTCGATCTTACGGGTATCGAGATTGTCCGGCCGAAAAATGATATGGAGATAGCCGATGCCTATCGTAAGGCAGGGATATTCATCTCCACTTCATGGCGGGAAGGCTTCGGACTTCCTCCGCTTGAAGCCATGGCTTGCGGCTGTGCCTGCATCGTTAGCGAATCGGGCGGAGTAGACGAGTACGTCCGGGCCGGTGAGAACTGCTTGACTTTTCCTCCCCGGGATGAGAAAGCCCTCGAGGACCGGCTTCTCGTTTTGCTGAACGACAATGTATTGCGAGAAACCTTGGCAAAAGCGGGCACAGCTACGGCTCTGCGGTTCTCTTGGGAGCGTTCGGCCGGACAGTTTTTGGCAATCGTTCGGGACGAGCAGTGCTGATTTATTCGTGCATAAACGGCCTTATTGGCATCGCGAATCAGTTGAAACGCCATGTGAGGGCGACACTTATATCGCGAAACTCGCTCGTTTGCACAAGAGAGAGAAACTCGCTTCGTATTTTCTGATTCTTTGGTATATGCTACCTCCGAGGCAGAATCAATCAAAATCCTTTTAATAATACTAATGCGTTTACAGTCGTGATTACCGCATCGGTCGTCGCTTACCATCATTCTTATTCCGAGATCGGGAAAGTGCTGGACTGCCTATTGAAAAGTCCGGTCGCGAAAATATACGTCGTCGATAACTCGTCGAATGACGCGCTGCGTCTTTTGGGAAAAATATCGGAACGTATTCGTTATATCCACAGCGCTAACATCGGGTACGGCGGAGCTCATAACATCGCGATGCGCGAGGCCGTCGAGGCGGGAGCCGCCTATCATGTGATCGTTAATCCGGACATTTGGTTCGGCGAGGGCGTGATCGAAATCCTCGCCGGCTATATGGATCGGCATCCAGACGCCGGCCTGGTCACCCCCAAGATCGTGTATCCCGACGGCGAGACGCAGTATCTGTGCAAGCTGTTGCCCACACCTTTCGATCTGATCCTACGGAGATTCTTGCCCGCCGACTTCTTTAAGGCGAGCAGGGAACGGTTTGAACTGCGCTTTACCGGTTACGACCGCGAGATGAACGTACCCTTTCTTTCAGGTTGCTTTATGTTCTTGAGAATCGGGACGCTGAAAGAAACGGGGCTTTTTGACGAGCGCTATTTCATGTACGCCGAGGATATCGATTTTTCGCGTCGTATCCACCGCGTTACCCGTACCGTGTACTGTCCCGATGCGGTCGTCGTACATGTCCACGAGGCCGCTTCGCGTAAAAATAGGAAAATGCTGCTGATCCACATCGGCAGCATTGTCAAGTATTTCAATAAATGGGGATGGGTCATAGATCGTGAGCGAAGGCGTGCCAACAGGGCCTGCATCGAAGCATTGAAAGGACAGGGCCGAGGATAGTCGAAGCCGCCTGCCCGCCGAAGACCCTGCGCAAGCCGTTAACGGATCATGTGGGAGTATGGACCGGGACGGCCCGCTGGGGCCGGCTTGGCGGGAAACGTTCGCTGTAGCGCGGAGAGGGAACTTTTGGGCATGCGTGGACCATTCACAGACGAGCATCAAATAAATCAATTAATATGAATATCGCAATCGTTGGAACCGGGTATGTCGGCCTGGTTACAGGAACTTGTTTCGCCGAAATGGGTACGAATGTGACCTGTGTGGATATTGACACGAAAAAGATCGATAAGCTCAACAACGGTATCATGCCGATTTATGAGCCTGGACTCGAGGAACTTGTCAAAAAAAACATCCGTGAGGGACGTCTCCATTTCACGACCGATCTTACCTCGGTTCTCGATAAAGTTGAAATCGTTTTCAGCGCCGTGGGAACTCCGCCGGACGAGGACGGCAGCGCCGACCTGCATTACGTGTTGGATGTAGCGCGAACGTTCGGACAGAAAATCAACCGCTACACCCTGCTGGTAACCAAAAGCACCGTACCCGTCGGCACGGCACAGAAAGTAAAAGCCGCCATCCGGGAAGAATTGGAGAAACGCGGCGTAAACATACCTTTCGACGTAGCCTCGAATCCTGAATTTCTCAAGGAAGGTGCGGCCATCAAGGATTTCATGAACCCCGACCGGGTGGTAGTCGGAGTGGATACCCAACAGGCCCGCACTTTGATGGAGCGCCTTTATAAGCCGTTTTTACTCAACGGCTTTCCAATCCTGTTTATGGACGTATCGTCGGCCGAAATGACCAAATACGCCGCTAATGCAATGCTTGCCACCCGCATCAGTTTCATGAACGACATCGCCAACCTGTGCGAGCGTATCGGTGCGAATGTCGACATGGTACGCAAAGGCATGGGAACCGATGACCGTATCGGCAGCCGTTTCCTCTACGCCGGATGCGGTTACGGCGGATCGTGCTTCCCGAAAGATGTCAAGGCGCTTTGCCACACCGGACGGAAGAACGGATATCCCATGCGGGTAATCGAAGCCGTCGAGGCGGTCAACGAAAACCAGAAAGAGATCGTGGCGGATAAACTCAAAGAGGCACTGGGAGCTGACCTGAACGGAAAAGTGATTGCCCTGTGGGGACTCGCATTCAAACCCGAAACCGACGATATGCGCGAAGCACCGGCACTGGTCATTATCGATAAACTGCTCGAAGCCGGGGCAACAGTCCGGGCTTTCGACCCGATCGCCATGGACGAAGCCAGAAGAAAGATCGGCAACAAAATCATGTATTGCAATAACATCTACGAAGCCGCAGAAGGAGCCGACGCCATCGCACTGGCCACGGAATGGAAGCAATTCCGGCTCCCCGACTGGAACACCGTCCGAAAAACCATGCGCGGAAACCTGATCGTCGACGGACGAAATATTTACGACCAAAACGAACTTGCCGACAAAGGATTCCGCTATACCAGAATCGGGAAAAAACTGGCTGAATAATGAAACGAATACTCGTAACCGGAGGAGCCGGATTTATAGGCTCGCATCTCTGTGAAAGACTGTTAAGCGAAGGACACGACGTCATTTGCATGGACAACTATTTCACCGGCAGTAAAAACAACATCCGCCACCTGCTGGAAAACGACCATTTCGAACTGGTGCGCCACGATATCATCGAACCGTACCATGCCGAAGTCGATGAAATATACAACCTCGCCTGCCCCGCATCGCCCGTACACTACCAGTACAACCCGATCAAAACCCTGAAGACCTCCGTGATGGGAGCCATCAATATGCTCGGGCTCGCCAAACGCACCAAGGCCAAAATCCTGCAGGCCTCGACCAGCGAAGTATACGGAGACCCGTTCGTCCATCCGCAGGTGGAAACCTACTGGGGGAACGTAAACCCCATCGGACTGAGATCGTGCTATGACGAGGGAAAGCGCTGCGCCGAAACTTTCTTTATGGACTATCATCGCCAGAACGGGGTACGGATCAAGATCATCCGAATATTCAACACCTACGGGCCCAGAATGAATCCCAACGACGGACGGGTCGTCTCGAATTTCATCGTTCAGGCGCTTCGCGGAGAGAACATTACCATATACGGCGACGGCACCCAGACCCGAAGCTTCCAGTACGTAGACGACCTGATCGAAGCGATGATACGCATGATGGACACCGAAGACGATTTTACCGGTCCTGTGAATACCGGAAATCCGGACGAATTTACCATGCTCGAACTTGCTGAAAAAGTCATTCAGATGACCGGATCGAAGTCCAAAATCACTTTTGAACCCCTGCCAAGCGACGACCCGAAACAGCGGAAACCGAACATTGCCCTCGCAACCCAGCGGCTCGGCGGCTGGAGCCCTTCCGTCGGACTCGAACGAGGCCTGCAAAAGACGATCGAGTATTTCAAGGAGACACTGGGTAATTGATTCGACATGCGACAGAGATTCGTTTCGTCCGCCGATAACGGTAAAAGGTATTGTCGTGTGTCGCGCAGGTTCTGTAACGGGCGGGGCGAGATATGTAGATATTCTCACACCTCGTCCCCGGTCAAGTTGCGTTCACTCATAACCGAGGGGTGGTAGTTGTCGAAGGCTTTCTGCAAAGCCTTCTCCGTTTCACTGATCTGCGAAAAAACTTTCTTAACCTCTTCGCTTCCGCTGTTCAAAAAATCCCAAGACATGACTTACTTACTTTTAATGGTTTTATTTTTCAGATATTCGGCAACGTCGCTCTCCCGGTAGAAGAACTTGCCTCCTACCGAAGTATAAGGCAACAGCTTCTTGTCCCGGTAAGTTTGAAGTGTACGCTTGGTGACGTTCAGCAGCAAGCACACATCCTGACTATCCAATCATCCCTCCAATATCTGCGGGTCGAATTTCTGCCGGACTTCTCCGGAGAGGTTCGATAATTCTTTCAGTCGGGCGAGGAATCTTAAACATATTCGCTCCTTGACGTAAATGATTTTATCCATACTTGTTCAGTGTTAAATCTTACATGGTAATCTGTTCCCTTTTGGGCCCCTTGCGAAAGCCGGTTATGGTTTATTGTTCGTGTTTTCTTTATTGTATCATGTGATGAGACTGTCTCATTAGTCTCGGATATGGTGCGCTCGGTTTTCATTGGTCGTTCGCATTTTATAGCTACTCGATAAAAGTGGGCTGATGATGGTTTTGACCGCAATATATAACCGTTTAAGGTTTCCTGAACTGCTGTTCCTAAGAGTCTTGGGTAGCTCGAAAACGTCTGAGACGGAGGATTGACATACATACCATTGCTGGGCAATTCGCATGTAGTTTTAGCTGGCAACAAATCCATATTGCTTCCGGACCGAGATTGTGTCTGTTACGAAATGTGGCACAAGAGCATCTGCATATTTTGTGTCGTTTATACTTACCATTCTGCATCCATATCCATCGAGCTCCTCGTCAGACGTGCGTCGATCTCCTTGGGCATGATCGTAAATTGTTCTGCCGATATATCCGGCTCCAGGGTTTCGGCGTAATACTTTGATATAATGATCTTTTACTTCTCACATTCGCCCTCTTTATTATAAAATCAACTCGAACTGTTTTCATGTACGCGCGGTGATGCCGAAATATTAGGCCTAATTCACCCTCCCGTGTCGCTTTAGTGTTGCCCTCTTACCTTCCGCTCGCACCCAACGCGGCGCGGAGTGCCCGATTACGGCCTCCATGTGTTCGACGGAGTTGTACCCGCCAGCCACGGCAAACGCAGTATCTACCTGTATCAGAATATCCCCGGAATCCAGCATTTGCCGTAAGGTTATGGGGATTTCTTGTTTAATAGTCAGTACAACGAGTTCGATGTAATCCGGGGTCTTGTGTTCCCAGATAATTTCTCCGTCCAAATGAAGATGCCCACCGTTAACAGTCTTTGTAAATTCCATAATTTCAATTTTTTGTTTTAATTGTCTTTATCATGTAATCCGCTATATCGAGACCATCCCGCCGATCCTCCACGGTAGCGATCCGCTCCAACGTATCGGATACGGAAAGAGTAAACCCCACCCGCCGGGCTATCGTCTCTCCTTTTTCTTTCCAAACATCAAAGGCTCCGAGGTCAGGGAAAAGGATTACGTTGCGGCCTTTGAGACATTCGCATTTTTCAGCCTTTAGATTGCATTTCCCTCCGGTGGCTAACCAGATACACCCCGGCATTACTCCGCTGCCTATAACGGCGCTCTTTTCGCTCTCCACGAGGCAAACCGTATCCTCCGGTCTCCTCTTTAGCAGGTGTTCCCCGAACAGGCATTGCGACAACTCCCATTCATCGGACAAAACCTTATCGCGTTTTAGCCTGGCGTGCATCCAGTCGATCGCGTTACAACCGTTTTTCAACCGTTTTCCGGTCTCGGAGTTATACCGCATCACTTTGCCCGTCCTTACCCGTTTCTGTCCGTCTATTTGCCAGTAAATAACCGCTCCTGTGTCCGTACAGCCCAGGCAGTATTCACCTGTCAGCCGTTGGATAATCGGGCCTGTTTCCGGTTCGTTGAATAATCCCCGCAGGAAATAGACGAAATCAGATCGGGTACCCAGATACTTCGGTATATATTCTTGGGAAATGCAGTCTATACGTTGAGGTTGCGAAGTTTTCCCCCTTGGTGTAACCTTGGTGTCATACCCTGTCCTGTCTTTCCCGAAATTATCCCGCCGCATCTCGCTAGAATCATTCTCCGGATGATCATGGAAATACTCTTTGGGGGTGTAGTGGTACCCGCAATTATCCTCCCGGTTGCAACGCCCCACATCAGGGGAAAGGCACTTCCCCGTCCGGGTATCGACATACCGGGTAAATACCCGTTTACGGTGGCAGGCCGGGCACTCGTATCGGCTCCGTATCCCCTTGTATTTTTCCAATTCGTATCGGTGCGTCATAACTCCGTTTTTATGCCGTGCCCTGAAAAAAGTTTTTTCTTGCTACATTTCCTACATTACGTACATGATGCGAGACGGTGTGCTATGTAGCAATGTATTTCACATATTGATTAATGTTTTGGTAATCAGTGTATAGTAATTTATCGATGTACGTAGTGTAGCAAGAAAAAACTTTTCTCGGGGGGAATCGGCTTGCATTTATCTACATGCTTTCTACACTTTTTCCTATATAAACCGTATAGCCAGGTGCTCGGCGTTCTGTTTTATACCCGGCATTTTTAAGCCGTTTCGATACTGTTTTCAGCGAGCAGGGGGTATACCCGTTCTCATAGCAGAACGACCGGTAGTCGTAAAACAAATCCTTTAACAGCATACTGGACTGTGGATCGGGTTTATATCCCCCTTCGTCGAGAAACATCGCCACGTTGTCGGATTCACGCCTGAAATCCTCGACCTGCTCCCGGATCATTGCCGAACGTGTAAATTTGCGTTGTTGGAGCAACCGCCTCAACCCTTCCAGCATCCAGTTGAAAACGCCGCTTAACTCGTCCCGGATGATCTTTGCCGCCAGTTCCGGGTCTTGTTCGCTCTCCGGTATGGTTTGCCCGAAAGGAATAATCAGGAATCGGCGGAAAAAAGCGTTGGTATTCTCCACCTCTTTGGGCAGATCGTTGCAATTGAACATCAGTTTGCCGTATTCCCGCATCACGAAAGGGCGCCCGTATATCTGCCGGGCCTCTACCGGTTCTCCGCTTACGAGCTGCTTGAATATCGACGCCTCCAGTTTACCGTTGATCTCCGAAGCGTAATTGAGCAGTTTATTGGATAGCTCCGCCCGCTGGTAGCCTTCGTATTTGGTCAGGTTCTGCAAGGAATAGGAACAGATATTATCCGGCCCGATAAGCGCGTTTACGACCTCGAAGAATACGCTTTTGCCGTTCGCCCCGCTGCCGTACAGGATGGCCGCTTTCTCCAGTTTCAGTCCGGTTGTGAAGATATAGCCCATGTATTCGGCCAGCACTTTGCGGCAATCCGTGTCCGGCAATACCCGTTGCAGGTACTTCTCGAAAAGAGGACACCGGGCCGAAGGGTCGTACTCGAACGGCAATTGATATTTCAGGAAGTCCTCCCGGCGCTGCTCCCGGAGTGTCTGCCCGTTCCCGGAGATCTCAAAGGTTCCGTTTTGCAGGTTTATCAGCGTAATTCCTGCCACTCGTTCCGGGGTCGGCATATTCGCCTCGGATACGAACTGCTTGTAGATCTCCTCCTTGAATTGGTGGTATTTGGCCTCGAGGGGTGCCACTCCCATTTTGAGGGCCGCCTCGGCCAGAAAGGGTTTAAACTCTTCTGCGTTGATAGGCTGCCAGTACTTGCCGTTATACAGGTAGATAAAATCGTTCTTGACGCAAAGTCCCCAGTTGTTGGCGGTGGCTTTGCTTATGATCTCCTCCACGGCAATCACGACAAAGATTTTCCGGGTCAGTTTTGCGTCCTCGTCCAATCCGGCGCGCTCCCGAAAATCCAGTTCGTCGAACTGTTCCAACAGCTCGGATAAAACCCTCCGGCAGCTTTTGCCGTTCAAATCCTCGATCCGCTTACGGGCGTTATTTTCTTCCATCTGTTGCTCCCGGTGCTGTATATCCGACCGGAGCAGGCCGATAAAATCTCCGGTAAAGGGACGGACGGGCGGTTGTCGGCTATCCATGTATCGCCTCCTTTCCGGTCAGTTGCAGCATCTCTACGGTAATCCCGCTACGGGGATTACGATCCTTACCGGTTATGCGGATAAATCCGGCATCGAGCAGGTCGTACACAATCCGCGTAATGTGGTTTATCGGCTGTTCCAATACCTCAACGAGATCAACGCGGGAGTAGGTACGGGTAGGGTGTTCAAGAAAGAATTTGCGGGCTTTCCGCATTTCGATTTCGTGCAGCCTGTGAATAGCTGCAAATGCCTGGGACTGGGTGTCGGAAAAATGAATTTTCCGCTTGCTTTTTCCTGATCTGTGATTATATTTGCAGTAAGAAATTTGTTCACCTGCCAAGATATTGCCGCTTCTTGTGGGAGTGGCTTTTCTTTTGTCTTTCATCGCCGAGTCCTCCTATCCTTTAGCGTGTTCATCGAACAGTTCGAGGGCTTTTGCTACGTCAACGACGATCTTACGGCCATTCTGACGGATAGCCGGTTTTAGGAACGTGTCTTTGTAACGCTGGGCGGTGGCGTGGGATACGCCGAAGAGTTTGCTGATGCCTTTGAGCCCGTACGCATAACCTTGCGTATAATCACGGGCCGGGGCGATAGGTGCTGCCGGCGCCGATTTATGCTTATCCAGCAGATCGATAAGCTGAGAAACAGTCAGAGCCGCAATAGGCGTTTCCCCTGTAATATTCGCATACATTGCAGTATCATTTTTTGATTCAACATAGGTTGCGGTTAGCTATTCCGCTAAATCAAATTTGATAATGCAAAGAGATGAATAATAGTAGTGTAGGACTAAATGTCGGACGTCCTAAATTTACATAAATCTAATTATCAATCATTTGCAAGGGGCGCAAAAACGAAAACGCACGGACTTTGCCGTGCGTTTAGTATTTTATAGTATGTTTTTTACTCTATTCCTATCGTTTTCAGTAGCTCGGATGCTGCGTCAATTGCTTTTTGTTCGGGTTTCTTGTACGATACGGAATCTTTCGGGTTTGCGTTGATATTCCCGCCTGTTACAGCTTCGACGAATGCGGCCTTTTTAGTCCGATCTATGTTTTTGCAAAGCCCGGATTTGTCGATTAGTGCCATAACAGCAGCCCGGCGATGTGTGGAGGGCATGGTATCATATACTACGCGTCCTGTTCGCATTTCTTTTAAACGCGCAGACCCAATTTTCGCCGGGACTGCAGCGAGTATATCTTCTGCTAGTTCTATGCCGTATCTGCTACACATTTCAGTAAAATGGGTGACGAAATATTTAGCATTCTCCGCTAAATCATGTGCCAATGATTTAAAAGAAGCATCGAACCTGTACCCCCATTGTTTTTCTACATCGTAGATACAACCACGCCCCCCGTTAAAAAAATCGTATTCGCTTATTAACTCTCCACAAAAATCTGTTATACCCATGATAAACGGGATTCTGTTTTCTTTATCTAGGTTAGCTACCAGGCATTCTATCTCGGTGAAACAAAAATGAGTAGCGTGATAAAGGCTGCAAATGCGCGTTCCGTCTTTCACGGGTATAAATGTGCACATATTAGCGTATGAATTGCCAATCCATTCAATCGCATCGCCAATCTCTTTATTTGGCGGTTGAATTTCGTTACTATACAAGCAAACGATTTCATTAATTGCAATACTGTATTCGACTAACCACTGCTCTATGTCATAAAGCGTTAACCCTGTATTCATCTTGTACGCGTATTTGTATTTGTAATATTTGATCAATCGTTCGAGGTTTTCACTACTTGCTAACTGTAATTGTCTTTTCATCAAACAATTTCATTGCTTCGACCTTTGCGGAATCAGCAATATCTATATAGGGTTTCATCGCTTTATAGTCGCTGTGCCCCGTCCATTTCATCACGACCTGCGGAGCTATACCCATCATCAGGGCGTTGCAGATAAACGTCCTGCGGCCGGCATGGGTTCCCAGCAGTTCGTATTTGGGATAAACCTCGTCGATACGTTCGTTTCCCCGGTAATACGTGATTGTTACCGCCTGATCGATCCCGCAGATTTTTCCAACCTCTTTGAGGTAATCGTTCATCTTCTGGTTGCTGATTACCGGCAGGGCTAAATTGCCTGGGTACTGCTGATCCGCATATTTGTCGAGGATCGCACGGGAATACTTGTTTAACTCGATCTTAATGCTGTCGGCGGTTTTAATCGTCGTAAGGGAAATATAGCTGTCGAACACATCCGACCGTTTCAGGTTCGCCACATCGGAATACCTCAACGACGTAAAGCAGCAGAAGCAAAATACATCCCGTACCCGTTCGAGGGTCTTCTGCTTATCGGTAAACGGATAATTGTAGACGGTCATTAGTTCCGGCCAGTCCAGGAAAATAATCTTTTTCTCGCTTGTCTTTAGCTTCGGTTTGAAATTGATGTAGTCGAGCGTCTGACAATACCCCTTTGTGGTTGCCCAGCGCAAAAACCATTTTAGGAATCCGAGTTGTTTAGTTATGGTCGTATTCCGCATTCCCTTAACTTCTCTCAGGTAGTTGACATATTGAGTTAATCCGAACTCTGTCAGATCGGCAAATTGCAAAGAGGCATTAAAGGTTTCAAGGTGGTGGCGAACGGCGGCGAATTTTGCATAGGTTGCTGATGTCCAACTGTTGATATTCCCCATTTCGCGGGTAAAATCATCGAAATAGTCGAACAGCGTTTTGTCCGTTTGTACTTCTGTATTGTTTGTCCGGCCCGATAAAAGGTTAAATTTCGCCCTAACCTGATCCGGTGTAGGTGATATTCCCTCCAGCTCGAAAGAGGTAAAAACGCTGTCTATTGTTGTTTCAAAAGCTTGTATCACCCCGTTAATCAGGGTGGCGGATTGCTTTTGCAGATTGGTAGTCTTTACCCGGCAGCGCTGGGTTGGTGTGTCCCATTGGCTTAGTTTCACTCGGTACCCTACATTGAAATCGACTTTATGACCCGACCAACGAACACGCAACCGGAGTTTTGCGTCCGGCTTGTATCCGTCGCCCTCTTTCTCCTTGTCGGGAAAGAATAGATAACTGCGTTTGATGTTTAGGTTTGCTACCATTATCCCTATCTTCGTATGAGTATTTCAGAGGGGCACAACGAGCGGGTGAGAAGTTGGTCCCTCCCCTACAAAAGTAGGGACCATTTTTGATATATCATAATAAATTTTACTGGATTTTATAAAATAGTTATATTTGCAAGTATCTTTAAAATAGTATATTGCGAAATTGTGATAAACCGAACAATATATAAGTTCGAGAGCCGCTTTCTCCGCCAAATTTTTCTTTTTGTCCATGCCGTTCCCCGCACGTAAGTGCGGGGATTTTTTGTTTGTAGATGGGATAATTTCAGTTCTGATTCCAGTTTCGATTCAGGCCTTGGTTCCGATTCTGATGCCCGTTTTGATGCTGACGTTCCGGCCCCGGAAGTTTTCGGCAACTATCTTTCTCGGTTCGATCGCAGGTCCGGATTATGCCTGCCTGGTGCGCGTTTTTCCGCCAGATGATTCTTGCCGGGCGGCGCTCTTCGGATAAAGTCCCATCCCTTCTCGCCCATTCTGCGGGCACCCGAAAACAGAAGCGGCCGTTCGGATTGAACAGCCGCTTTTTTATGGGGGAAAAATGTACGTTTTTAACATATACTGTTGTTGCCGTATACATCACCCGGAAAGATGCGGGGCGGGGCTCCGGCAAAAAATTGACGCTGATCTTTTTAACAAGCCGATGGAATTATACGGGGAAATTCGTATATTAGTAGCTGTCAATCAAAGATTAAACGTACGTTTTAGCCATAATATATATATGTAAAATGCATGTAATAAGTTTAATACGATAAAACTTGCTGGTTATGGAACGGAATAATCGGCCCGGGTCACCGGCGCTCCGCAAACCGGTCGGGGCGGTACATCGGCAAGAAACCGTGTCGGGTCGAAATGGGTTTGTTAAGTATCACGTCCATGCGGAGATGATTCGCGGGGACATCGACAGGCTTTGTGCTGCCGGTGTCCCGCTCGGACGGATCACGGTGGGTGCGGATTGTATGACGGTCGTGGAGCGGTTGCGTGCCGGCGAGCGGTTGGAGGTCTGTTCGCTCGGGGATGTTTGTACGAGTGTGTCCGGGTTGCTGCGGGTACTTCATGCAGTAGCTTCGCGCGGGGCTTCGCTGCATTCGCAGTCCGACCCGTGGCTCGATATGGAGGCGAAAGGGTGCAATTGGACGGATCTGGTCGGCGGATTACTCGAATTTATGTCCCGGTCGACTTCCGAGCGTACGAAAGAGGCGCTTCGCCAATGCAAACTTTCGGGGCAGTCGGTAGGGCGCCCCAAAGGCATCCCGCCCGAGCGGCTCAAGCGCTACCGGGCCGGAGTGATGCTCTACCGGAGTTCCGGCATGAGCGTGCGCGATATCTGCGCGGTAAGCGGTCTTGAGGTGCGCAGTTTCTACCGCTATATGAAAAGCGAAGGGATTCCGCTTAAGCGCCGGCAGGGGGAAGACGCTCGCTCCGAAACCGAACCTGCGCAGGTAGTGGAGTCGGTACCGGCGCAGGGACGGTGATTCCTGCCGGGCTGCCAGGTGAAGGCTATGTCTACGCTGCGGCTTCCTAAAAAACGGGTTCCCGCCTCCCCCAAAAACGGCACTTCTTGTGTAGGGCAAAAACGTATATTTTTGTCCCGTTTGATTTTTATGACAGAAATTCCTGACAAAGAACAAGGAAGAAATCGTGATGGAACGCTAATATTGATATTTTTAATAATTCGATGGAATTGTACAGTTAATTTAGTATATTAAATACTAAAGAAGGAAGGTTAAACGTATTATTTAACCAGATGGTGCATATGTAAAATGCACATAATTAGTGTAGTAAATACTACTTGTAGGCTATGGAACGGAATGATCACTCCGCCCCGTCGGCCCCCCGGAAACGAGTCGGGGCAGTACATCGGCAAGGAGAAGTATCGGGACGGAAAGGGTTTGTTAAATATCATATCAATGCAGAGATGATTCGCAAGGACATCGACAAGCTTTGTGCTGCCGGTGTCCCGCTCGGACGGATCACGGTGGGTGCGGATTGTATGACGGTCGTGGAGCGGTTGCGTGCCGGCGAGCGGTTGGAGGTCTGTTCACTCGGGGATGTTTGTACGAGTGTATCCGGATTGCTGCGGGTACTTTATGCAGTAGCTTCGCGCGGGGCTTCGCTGCGCTCGCAGTCCGATCCGTGGCTCGATATGGAGGCGAAAGGATGCAATTGGATGGATTTGATCGGCGGATTACTCGAATTTATGTCCCGGTCGACTTCGGAGCGCACGAAAGAGGCGCTTCGCCAGCGCAAACTTTCGGGGCAGTCGGTAGGGCGCCCCAAAGGCAGCCCGCCCGAGCGGCTCAAGCGCTACCGGGCCGGAGTGATGCTCTACCGGAGTTCCGGCATGAGCGTGCGCGAAATCTGCGCGGTAAGCGGTCTCGAGGTGCGCAGTTTCTACCGCTATATGAAGAGCGAAGGAATTGAGCTTAAGCGCCGCAACGAGGTGAACGGGCAATCCGAAACAGAGTCGGCGCCGGCACCGGACCCGACGTCGGGTCCGGAACTGTAATTCCTGCCGGAACGCCTGCCCGGGTGCGGAATATGCGTTTGGACTCTTCCGGTCCGCCGTTTCCTGTGCCGTTTTGTTTGTCGTTCCCGTTGCTGGATTGCGCTGTTACTTCGACCGGTCGCCCATGGCCTTGTCCCAGATGCGGAATTCCGCGTCGTCGATACGGCTGCGGCCGTAGCCCGATGCGCGCGGCGTAATCTCGAAGAAAGCCACTTCGCCCGGTGCGAGGCAGCAATTCAGCGACAAGCCCCCCGGTCCTGCCGTGTAGTCCTGTACGAGGCTGTATTCCGGTACTGAGGCCGCTTCGAGCAATTTCTGCTGTACCGGCGTCAGGTTCAGCGGGCGTCCCATTGCGACCCAGGTTTCCCACGGACTTCCGTCGCCCTCTTTGATCGTGGCGCGCGTAATGATGTAAGCGGTGTCTTTCAATGTCGGCAGGGTAATGGCGGCGTTGAAGGGGACGGCTTTATTCAGCTCGACGAAATTCTGGTTCCAGGCCAATACCCGGACGATGTCGCCCTCTTCGGTGGCCGTGATGCCTTTGCCCGGTTGTATGGCTTCGGGAGAGGCGACCTGCATCAGGTCGCCTTCCATGCGTCGCATCAGTGCGAAGGCGTTGTAGCTTGCCTTGCGGATGCCGTGGATCGTCATCAGCCCGTAGGTGCATGAAAACGGTGCGTCGGGAATGGATCCCTCGTCGAAGATGTCGCTGAGCACCCAGTAGGCCATCGTCTGTGCATCGGCGTCGGTCTCGACGCAGTTGCGCACGATCGTCGCGGCGGCGTGCAGGTCGTCCACGTACCGGTTGTCCCCCCACGTAACCTTGTCCGCCGACGGAGCTTGCTGCGTGTTCCATTCGGTCCAGTGGATCTCCAGGTCGGGGCACTTCGAGTTCGCGACGATCTCCTTCACGCTTTTGATCTTCGCGGGGAAATACTCGCCTACGCCGTAAGGGCTGCCTTTGCGGTCGGGGTAGTCGACCTGTTCGTCCTGCGGGTAGAGGTGCGTCGAAATGAAGTCCAGCGGTACGCCGTTGTCGGTGCAGTAGTCGATCATGTCCTGGATCCAGTTGGCCTTCGACGAGGCGGGGCCGCCGATGCGCAGGCCCCTGTCCACCGATTTGAGCCCGTCTGCACTCGCTTTGTAGAGTTTGAAATACTCGTCTTTCGTACCCGACCAGAATCCCGACAGGTTCGGTTCGTTCCACACTTCGAAATACCATTTGCGCACTTCGTCGAGTCCGTAGCGCCGCACCAGGTGCTTCGCGAACTCGTGCACGAGCAGTTCCCATTCGCGGTAATCCTGCGGCGGGGTGACGTTGGCCTTGTACCAGAAGAGCTGTTGCGTGCCGGAAGCCAGCGCGTCGGGCATCGGGTTCAGTTCGACGAACGGGCGGATGCCCATCGCCAGCAGCGCGTCGTAGATCTTGTCGATCTGGTGCCACTTGAAGGTCAGCGAGCCGTCTTTCGCCCGTTCGACTACATCCATGTCGCGGTCGAACAGCGCGTGGAAGCGGCAGTAGCGGTAGCCCAGCTCTTTTTGCGCCGCGGCGAACTGTTCGAGCAGGTCGGCCCGCAGCAGCAGGTAGGCCCTTCCCACGGCGACGCAGTTGCGCCACGGCATCCGCAGTTGCCCGGGTGCCGGAGAGGGGGTGATCGTGAACGGTTGCGCCGTCGCCCACGGAGGAACGGCCGGACCCGGATGCATGCCCCGGGAGGAGTGCAGCCCCCGTTGCGGTTTGGAACTGTCCGGCTGCCGGGTGTTTTGTTGCGGAGCGTTCTGCTGCGGGGTGTTCCGTGGTCGGCTGTCTGGTCGCTGGATGCCGTTTGCCTGTGCGGCAGCTGCCGCGTCTATCCTTGCCTGATTCGCAGTCCGGGGGGGGGTTACAGTTGCAGCACCGGACCTTGTTCCGGTTCCGGAGCCGGCATGCCCGGCCGACGGCGCGAAACCCAGTAAACCGGCCGCGAGGGTTGCTGTGAGTAGAACTCTTGTCATGGAGAGAGGGCTTATTTGTTGATCAGTTTGATGATGACGCGGATGAAGATCGTGAACAGCAACGTGATGGCTCCCACCGTACTCCACAGCGGCGAGAGGCCCCATGTGAATTCGATCACGCGGTTCCGGATCAGGTTGATCGTTACGAAAGCGAGCACGAGGCAGAAGAAACCGACGTATTCGCGGCGGATGACCTGCATCAGCGAAAAGCGGTAGCGGTTGCTGACCCACAGCTTGCGGTTCGGGATCAGCGCGTTCGTGTACCGGGCCCAGTCGGTGTAGCGCTCGCCGAAGCGCTGTTTGAGCTCCTCTTCCTCGCTCATCAGCACCAGGTAGGTGAACAGCGTATAGAGCATCGCGGCCCCGATGATGAACCACGTTACGCCCACGTAGAGGATGATGCCGTACCAGGCCAGCAGGTTGCCCAGCGCAATGGGATGGCGGACGGTCGAGTACATGCCCTGGGTGATGAGCGTCGTGCTGTGGACGCCGCTTTCGACCTCTTCTTCGCTTTTTCGGGGGAGGTAGCCGACCGTCAGTACGCGCACCGCCACGCCCGAGAGCGAAATCACCGCACAGAGCAGCGTAAAAACGAACGAGTCGGGAATGATGTTGAACGGCCGTGCGATGAGCAGCGCCAGCAGTGCGGCTGGGTAGAGCAGCAGCGGCAGCCAGTGCCGGTTATCGTAAAGACGCCTGCGCAGTGCGGCGGATTGTTCGGAGAGGGTCATGCGTTTGGATCGTTAAGGCTTTTCGGCGTTTCCCGGGAGGAGGCCGGTGCGTTTCCATCCCCTTTTTCCGGCCGGGGGGCCGTCGCTTTGCGGTATGTCCGGTAAGCCGCCGCTCCGAGCAGCAACCCGAGTGTGGTACCGAACAGGATGTCCATCGGGTAGTGGAGGCCCGCATAGATACGGCTGTAACAAACCAGCGCCGCCCACAGCATGATCGTCCAGGTGTACCAGCTCCGAGAGAAGAGCCGTGCGCTGAACATCGCGATCGTGAAGCTCACCGCCGCGTGGGCCGATACGGTGCCGTACAGGCCGCCGCGGTAGCCGTGCAGCGTGTGCACGAACTGTTCGATCGCGGGGGTGTGCGACGGGCGCAGCTTCGGGGTATAGTGCTTGAAAAAGTTGCAGATCTGGTCGGCTGCGATTACCGCCACGCCGAGGCAGACGAGCATCCAAAGCAGGTTACGCGTCCCGATCTTGCGCCATGCGAAGTAGAGGATCGCCGCGTAGAGCGGAATCCACGTCAGGCGCGCCGTGACGATATAAAAGCACGTATCCCAGAAACCGCCCCAACTTCCGTTCAGGGCCAGTAACAGTTGCTGGTCGATATGCAGGATTTGCTGCCACATGGCTGATGGTTGTTTGTTGCGGTGCCTCCGGGCGGACGTTGTCCGCCGTTGCCGGAGGCAAAAGCAATCCAAATATACGAAATAAAAGCGAAAGGGTTACTCTGAGAGCGAAATCCCTGCCGCTAGCCGGCAGGGATTCGTACTCCGGAGCGGGGCCCGGTAAAACCGTTGGCACACTCTTGGATGTAATACCCCAGGCATGTGAAGATGGCTTTTTGTGCGGTTACTGTTTGACCTGTTTCCCGGAGGCAGGCGTGCTGTCCCTGTGTTGCCTGGCGCGGGTTTACTGGATACGGGCTTCCGGCAGTTGCGCTTCAAGCGTTTCATCGGCCGTGATCAGGCAGTTCAGTACCGGTGTGGTGCGCTGGGCGTCGGGAATCCTGATACGCGTGATGGAGTTGGCCCGCAGGATCACCGGCAATTCGTCGATAACCACCTTGTAGGAGATATCCGAATTGTTCGTTACGTCGTACGTGGTGGTTTTATTTTTGTCGTCACGTGCAAAACGGCGGTAGTCGAGCGACGCGTCCATCAGCGCGCGGAGCAGGTCGGCGGGACCGATCAGCAGGTCGTGGAACATCACCGCGCTGCGGCGGGCGAACAGGGCCTCTTTGATCCCCCCGACCGAACGCTCTTTGGCAAAGACGAGCGTCATCGGGCGCGGCATGCGCGAAAGGCCGTACTTGCCGGTGATGAGCTGGTGTGCGTCCGAGCCGCACATGTAAGCGAGGCGGTTCTCTTTGCACCATGCGATCGCTTTGGGATGGTATTCGGGCCCGTTGATCAGTTCGATCCCGTGTATTTTGCCTTCGTCGATCAGCTTGCGGTGCACGTCGTACATCGTGACCTGCCTGTCGGGCCAGCCGGGGTGGTTCCACATGATGAACGCTCCCTGTTTCACGGCGTTTTCCACCGCCTGTACCGGATCGTCCGTGTCGAGCGCGTTGGCGTCGGTCAGGAAAAAGGCGTTCATGTGGCCGAAGGGTTTTTGGCGCGTGATCTCGGCTCCGGGTACCACCAGGATGCCCATCCGTTCGCCCGCTTCGGCGGCGATCTTGTAGGATTGGTTCTGGTCGCCGCAGACTAGCCCTTCCTTTACCCGGGGACGGTATTCGATATGTTCGGTGATCGCGATGGCGTCGAGTCCTTCGTTCCACGCCTCGTTGACCCGCACGTCGGGCCACACGCTGCCGTCGGAATAGGCCGAATGGATGTGGAAGTCGCATTTTAACGTCGTGTACCCCGGAATGTCGGGGACGCGGATCAGGTCGCGCGTATGGGTATAGAAGTGGTCGGTGAATTCGGGCGTTTCGTTGCCGGGACGCACTTCGGGCTGGGCCTGTAGCGCGACCGCACAGCAGAGAAACAGCGGGATGAGCAGTTTTTTCATTTTCATGGCTTTGCAGGTTATCTTGGTTAATAACAGATAATTACCCAAAGATAACAAATATTTCCGGAACTTTCCCCTCCCAGGGGCCGGATATAAGCATTTGTTAACCTACTGTTAACCGGAAGTTTAAATGAGGGGGTACAGTTGCTTGCTGTCGCGTACGGGGGCGGTTTTCGGCGTCTCCGCGATCAGAATTGGAAATAGATAAACGGCTGGATCTCGGCCGACTTGATCAGCATCACGGCCCAGACCAGTACCGCGATCGTCACCACCTTCACCGGCAGCGGAGACTCGGTCACGGTGCGCTGAGCCCACAGTTCGCTCCGCACCGGCATCAGGTGCAGCAGGTAACCCACGGCCATCAGTCCCATTACGGCGGCGTATCCCGAGACGACCTGCGGGATCAGTTCCGGCTTGAAGTCGGTAAAGATTTGCGACAGCATATTCCGGGCGGTCTGCAGGTCGCTGGCGCGGAACATGATCCAGCCGAAGCAGACGACGTGGAACGTCACGACGATGCCGATGATCCGCCGCCAGCGCGGCATGTCGGCACCCTGCGCCTTGAAGCCCGGCACATGGGCCATGAACCATTTGTGCACCGCGAGCGAGGCGCCGTGCCAGCCGCCCCACAACACGAAGCGCCATGCCGCGCCGTGCCACAGGCCGCCCAGTAGCATCGTGACGATCAGGTTCAGGTAGGTCCGCAGGTGTCCTTTGCGGTTGCCGCCCAGTGAGATATAGAGGTAGTCCTTGAGCCAGCTCGACAGCGAGATGTGCCACCGCCGCCAGAATTCGGTGATCGTCGCCGACTTGTAGGGCGAGTCGAAGTTCTTGTTGAAGTGGAAGCCGAGCAGCAGCGCGATGCCGATGGCCATGTCCGAATAACCGGAGAAGTCGCAGTAGATCTGCAGCGCGTAGCCGTAAAGGCCCATCAGGTTCTCGAAGCCGCTGTACAGCAGCGGGTCGTCGAACACGCGGTCGACGAAATTGAGGCTGATGTAGTCCGAAATGATCGCCTTTTTGAAAAGGCCCGACAGGATCAGGAAGATACCCGTACCGAACATTTCGCGCGTGACCGTCAGCGGATTCTGGCGGATTTGCGGAATGAAGTCGCGCGCCCGTACGATCGGGCCCGCCACCAGCTGCGGGAAGAACGACAGGAAAAAGATGTAGTCGATCCACATGCCCAGCGGCTCGATGCGCCGGCGGTAGATGTCGGCCGTGTAGCTGATCGACTGGAAGACGAAGAACGAGATGCCCACCGGCAGGAAGATGTTCTGGAAGTCGAGCCAGTGGTGTCCGCTCAGTCCGTTTACGATGCCGATAAAGAAGTTCGTGTATTTGAAGTAGATCAGCAGGCCGATGTCGAGCGCGACGCTCAGCGCGAGCAACCCTTTGCGCAGGCCCTGCCTGTCGCTTCGTGCGATTCCTTTGCCGATCAGGAAGTCCGAGACCGATACGGCTATCAGCAGCAGGAAGAAAAAGCCGCTGGTCTTGTAGTAGAAGTAGAGCGAGAAGAGCGTGACGTAGACGATGCGCAGCATCACCTCGCGGCGCATGAACTGGTAGAAGAAGGTGAACCCGCCGAAGAGGAACAGGAAAAGCCCGCTGCTGAAAATCAGCGGCGAGACCGGGTCGTACTGCAACAGCTGTACGATTTTATCCGTTATTTCACCCAGTTCGTTCATCGCTCGTTATCCGTTCAATCGTTTTAGTGATCCGTGTCTTTACCGTTTGGCCGTATCTCCTGCGCCCCGGTTTCTTCGGGCTTCGTCTCTTGCCGTTCATCTTTGGGGGAGCTTCCTGCTGCCCGTCCGGCTTGCAGGATTTTCTGTCCCGGAGGCCGGATATGTCGTTTCCCCTATTTCTTTTCTGCGGCATCCGTTGCCGCCGTACGCGTTCCGATCTTTTTCAGTTGAAGGTCGCCCGCGACAGTACCGGTCGTTCCGTGCAGTTCCTTGTAGCCGTTGTAGGCTTTCACCAGCGCGTCGCAGAGCAGGTCGCCCTGCAGGCGGTAACCGTCGTGCGAAAGGTGTATCCGGTCGGCCCCGGCCAGTCCGGCCCGGTACCACCGCTCCATCGCTCCGTCGCCCCCGGCCACCGCATAGAAATCCCACACGGGCAGTCCGTGCCGCCCGGCGGCCTGTACGATTTGGTCGCGCACCCGCTCCGCATTCGGGTTCGGCTTGCGCACGTAGCGTCCTTTCACCCGCACGCGGCTCCAGCACTCCATCGGCGTGGTGAGCAACAGCGGGCAAAGCGGGAAATATTCTTTCAGCAGGCCGATCAGTTTTTCGACCTGTGCGCCTACGGCCGCTTCGTCGAAGTTACGTCCGTACGAATCGTTCGTCCCCAGCGAGAGGATGATCAGTTCCGGTTGCAACGGAACGGCCTGCCGGACGATCTGCGGGTTGCGGTTCATCGCCGTGAAGGTGTTGCCGTTGATCCCCATGCTGTGGAAGAGGATGCCCCGGTTGCCGTTTTCGAGCGAGAAGCCGTAGTAAACCTGCCGGGCATAGGCGGTATCGGTCGTCGCAGAACGGAGCGTGACCGAGGTGACGGTCTCCCGCAGCGGAATCATCGTGCTCTCTTCGGTATCGCCCAGCGGGCACAGGATGTCGTCGGTGAGCGAGTCTGGGGCTTTCAGCAGCGGCGCTTCGCGGTGGTGGAATGCGCGGAGGCGGTCGAACGGAGAATCCTTCGCCGTGATCGTGAATTCGGCCGTACGCCCGTTGCCGGAGAGCGCCATCCCCGTTACGCCGGGCATTTCGTCCGGGCTGACTTGTGTGCAGCGCGAGGTGGTCCATTTCCCGGACGAGGCGATTGCGTAGTCGGGCGGTTCGTTGGTGCCCGAGAGCCTCAACGGTGCGATCAGCCCGCGTCCCGCATCGCCGAAAAGCATTTGCAGGCGGCTCCGTACGCGGTTCGGGAAGAATCCGGCTTGCACGTGCGAATCGCCCAGCTGCAGGATCGCTACGGGCAGTTGCTTCTCGCCGCGCTCAAGCCGGGCGAACTCGCCGAACAGGCCTTCGAGTGCCTGCACGTTACCCGTGATCCGGTTGCACGACGTATCGGCGATACCCGGCGCCGGCATCTGCTCGATCTCGAACGGCGTCAGCGCCGGCACGGCGGGAGCCTCGTCCGTTCCCCGGACGAAACCGCGCGCCAGCACGGTGATCAGCAGTAGGATTATGACCGGGATATACCTCATCGCGTTTCGCTGAAATTGTCGTTACCGTCGTTGCGGTTATGACGATTGTTGCCGGAGTCGTCGTTATTGTTGCCGTTGCTGCCATTGCCGCTGTTGCTTCCGGGCTGTTTGCCGGGCTGGATTTCACTCGGCCGTGTCCCATTTGGTCGGGTGTCATGCTCCCTTTTGCCGTTCCGTACGCTGTCAGCTTGGATCCTTGTCGTATCGCGCATGCCGGAGGCAGCCGGGCTGGCCGGGGTGACTCCCGCCCCGGCATTTGTACCCGCAGTTACACCTGTTCCGGTTATCGTTCCGGTACCTGTACCCGTTTCTGCCCCGGCTTCAGTTCCGGTTCCGGTCCGTTGCCCGTTACCGTTCCTTGCCGTGTTTTGATCCGTTTGGCCGCGTTCCCGGTCCGTTGCTGCGGTTCCTGCCTCCGTTTCTGTGCCGCTTTCGGCCGGATTCTGTTCCGTCCCTTCGTGTTCCCATCCGGCCGGGAAGGCGTTTTTGCCCGTATCTGCCGCGGGGCTGTGGTAGAGCGGCATCGGCTCGTCGCCGTCGCCGGGGTGTTGCTGCGCGTCGTATACGAGCGCGGTAGCAAAACGCTGCGCGATATATTTGCCGCCCGGATAACGGATATGCGTATGGTCTTGCGCGGCCCACTTCTTTTGTACGAAGTTCACCATGCTGTTCTCGCCGCCCATCGCGTCGAACGTATTCCAGAAAGCGACTCCCGCCGCCTCTGCCGCCTTGCGCTGCGCGTCGATCATGCCCTTCACGGCGGGCATCGTCACGAACTGTCCGTCGCGCAGCGTGCTGCGGTCGCCGACGCCCATCACGAGGATGCTCGCACCGGGGAAGCACTGCTGTACATAGCGGATGATCCGCGTGAAGGTCTTCGAATAGGAGTCGTATTTGAGCACGTCGGGCGACATGACGTTCAGGCCGTACTGCAGCACGATCAGGTCGTAGCCGAGCATCTGTCCGATCTGCTGGTTCACGAAGCTGTTGGTTTCGAACAGCGCCATGCCGCTGTTGCCGCGGATCGAGTAGTTGTCCACGCTAACGCCGCCCGCGTCCTCGAGCACGATCCCGTAGCCGGTGAATCCGTCGGTCCGGTTCAGCGTCACGCTGATGCTGTGTACCGGTGCGTTGATGACGATCTGTTGTACGTGTTCGCTCGGTTCGGGTGCGAAGAGGCGGCTTACCGAATCGTTGATCACGACGTTGAGCCGCGTATTGTTGCGGTTGGTAAAGACGAGTCGCGCGGTACCCGCCTGGTTGATGTGCTTGCGGAAAGTGACGCCCTGCAGCCGGGTAGTGGCGCCTTCCTGCGGAATGCAGACGAAGCCCGAGACGAAAAAGCGGTCTTTGATTGCGGCGGGAATTTGCGCGCGGTCGCGAATGTTGTAGATGTCCCAGTTCGAGAACGAGTGCAGTACCGTGCCGCGGAACTTGGCCAGCGGCGAAGCGAACGGCACGAAGCCCACGCCCCGGCCCCCGCAGAGGTTTTGCAGCTGTTCGCGCAGGTCGGCGGTGATGATGTCTCCCTCGATAAACGAGTCGCCGAGTACGGCGATACGCACGGGCCGTCCTGCTGCGCCGCGGGTCAGCGCCCGGTTGAAACGCATCATCGCATCGGGGCTGAACAGTTCGATCGGCACGACGTTCTGGTCCGCTCCGGCGGGCTTGGTGAGCAGGATCGGTGCGGCGGCGGGCGTATCGGTCGCGATGTTCCACTCTTCGAGCTTCGCTTCGGGCAGCGAGAGGGTGTCGCGCTCCGCGCTGCGGGTCGCCGAGTCGATCACTTTCATCGCGGCGGCTTCGTTGAGGAAGGTCGTGTCGAAATATTGGTCCGCTTCGAGCAGTTCGGGCGACTCTTCCTGCTTGATGATGTCCGCGAGGATATTCGTACGCTTGAAGGTCAGCGATCCCAGCTTGAATCTGGGCAGCTGCGACAGCCCGGCCATCGCCGCGATCACGAGGATGGTGGTGAGAAACGAATATGATGTGTAATCCCGCTGTGAGGACATTTGTTAAGGGTTTGCAGGCCGCTTGTCCGGGATGTGCTCCCTTGTCGAGCTGTGCCGTTTCGGAAAATGCCGTACCGTGCGGTGTCCCGGTTGCCGTCGTGTTTCGGTC
Organism: Alistipes indistinctus YIT 12060; assembly: GCF_025144995.1. Classification (NCBI taxonomy): domain Bacteria; kingdom Pseudomonadati; phylum Bacteroidota; class Bacteroidia; order Bacteroidales; family Rikenellaceae; genus Alistipes; species Alistipes indistinctus. Next base: position 2,079,152 of record NZ_CP102250.1, read on the forward strand.
CCTGGTGTATCCGGGGCTGTCGCCGGGGTCAGCTGTCGCCGCGTTCCGGGTTGTCGTCGCAGCGGGGCTCGCGGCCGGTAAATCCTGCCAGGACTGGTTGCGTTTCGACTGCCGGGATGTCCCGGAGCTCGCTGCAGCCCGTTCCCGGGCGGCTGTTCCGTTTGCCGGATCGAACGGATAAACCGGTGCGAAGTTAGTCATTCGCACTGACATTGCGGACTGTTTCGGTTGAAAAAAATGCACCGGGATTTTTTATCCGGGTGTTTTTGTGCAGGCGGGTCGCGGAAGACGGCGACGCAAAGCGGCACCGGCGTTTGGGGTTGTGTGCGTTCTGCCCGGAATACGGTTGCGGCGGCAAACGGGAATACGACAGAACAGCCCCCTGTCGGGAACCGTTCTGTCGTGTCCGTTTCAGTATGCCTGCATGCGGTTCCGGGTTGTATGCGGTATTCCGGATGCCGTCGTTTACCGTGGTTTTATGTGGCATGGTTCCGCCCGTTCGGCGGCGATCGCCTACCGCTGTTTCAAAGGTACGAACTTGCGTTCGGCGGCGACGTTCTTGTAGGCCGGACGGATGATTCGCTTGCTGTCGAAGTTCAGCTCTTCGATGCGGTGCGCGGTCCAGCCCGTGATGCGGCTCATCGCGAAGAGCGGCGTGAAGACCTCCTGCGGCAGGCCGATCATGTCGTAGACGAAGCCCGAGTAGAAGTCGACGTTCGCGCAGACGCGCTTGTTGACCTTCGTTCCCTTGAAATTCATGAAGTTTTCGATCGCGCGCTCCTCGAGCAGTTCGAGGAATGCGTACTCCTCTTCACGCTCCTTCTCTTTGGCCAGGTCCCGGGCCATCTCCTTGAGCAGCAGTGCGCGCGGGTCGGAAATCGTATAGACCGCATGGCCGATGCCGTAGATCAGCCCGGTGTGGTCGTAGGCCTCTTTGCGCAGCATCTTGTTCAGGTACTGGTCGATTTCGGTTACCTTGTCCCAGTGCCGGATGTTCTCCTTGAGGTGGTCGAACATCTTCATTACCGCGAGGTTCGCGCCGCCGTGCAGCGGGCCTTTGAGCGAACCGATCGCTGCGGCGATCGACGAGTAGGTGTCGGTGCCCGACGAACTGGTCACGCGTACCGTGAAGGTCGAGTTGTTACCGCCGCCGTGTTCGGCATGCAGCACCAGTGCGCGGTCGAGGGTTTTCGCTTCCAGTTCGGAGAACTCGCCTTTGAGCATGTAAAGGAAATTTTCGGCAATTGAGTACTCTTCCTTCGGGTGACGGATGTGCAGCGTCTTGCCGTGGCTGTGGCGCATGATGTTGTAGGCGTAGGCGATGATCGTCGGGAACTTCGAGATCAGGTCGATCGACTGGCGCATCAGGTTGTCGCGCGAGGTGTCGTCGGGGTTTTCGTCGAAGGTGTACATCTCCAGTACGCAGCGCGCGAGGATGTTCATCACGTTCGATCCTTCCAGGTCGAGGATGTTCATCTTGGTCTTCTGGCCCAGCGGCATGAAGGCGTGAATCAGGCTCTGGAACGATTCGAGCTCTTCGCGGTTGGGCAGGTAGCCCGACAGCAGCAGGAAGGCCGCTTCTTCGAACCCGAAGCGATTCTCCCCGTGGATGCCTTTCACCAGGTCGTTCACGTCGATGCCGCGGTAAAGCAGCCGGCCGGGGATCGCCTTGAGGCCTTCGGGCAGGCGTTCATAGCCGACCACGTCGCCGATCTGCGTCAGTCCCACCAGCACGCCCGAATGGTCTTCGTTGCGCAGCCCCCGCTTGACGTTGTATTTCGTGAAGAGTTCGTTGTCGATGCGGCTCGTGCTTTTGATCGACTCCGAAAGCTTGTAGATGATGTACTCCTTTTTCATAAGCCTCAGTTGATTTGCGTTTGTTCTCTGTGATATTTCTTTTTACCTCTGCCTTCGCCTCGTCTTTTAGGGTAGCCCCCTTTATTCGTACGGTCCGCCCATCCGGGAGCGGCAATCCTGTTTTCGGGCACGCCTGTTCCCGGAGAGTCCTGTTTTCGGGTCGTTCCGCCTTCGGATGGATTATTCCCGGGCAGGTTCCTTTTCTGGCGACAGAAGCGACTCCCCGGCATATTTGCCGTCGTTTCAGGGGCAAGGTACGAAAAACACGGAAAAAAGGAATAGGTGTATCCGAATTTATCCGATTTTCGGCAAAATTTTACAAATTTTCCGTCAACCGTGTTTATTTTAGGGGGTGTAGCCTGGAATTTCCGATAATTTTATCTCGTAACAGGTTTTTTGTTCCCCCGTGTACCGCTTTTATGTTGCTCTCCTGCCCATCGCTTTTTTGCCGGGCAGTCGTGCATCTGCGGGAACTCGGATGTTTTGCGGTTACAGCCTGCCGAGCAACTCTTCGCCGAATGCCGACGTGGAGAGCGCCGTACCGCCGGGCATGAAGCGCGCGAGGTCTCCGGTGGCGCGTCCCGCTTCGAACGAACTTTCCATTGCGCCGGTGATGAGCAGTGCCGCTTCCTTCCAGCCGAGGTATTCGAGCATCATCACCGCCGAAAGCAACAGCGAAGAGGGATTGACCGTATCCTTGCCCGCAATGTTCGGTGCGGTGCCGTGCGTCGCTTCGAAGATCGCGTGGCCCGTGAGGTAGTTGATATTTGCGCCGGGGGCGATGCCGATGCCGCCCACCATTGCCGCGAGCTGGTCCGAAATGTAGTCGCCGTTGAGGTTCAGCGTCGCGATCACCGAATACTCTTCGGGAATCAGCAGCGTGTTTTGCAGGAACGCGTCGGCGATCACGTCCTTGACGATCACTTTTCCCGCCGTTTTGGCCGCTTCCATCGCGCGGTCGGCCGCTTCGGCGCCCTGTTCCTTTTTGATCGCATCATACTGACGCGTGGTAAAGGTCTGTTCCGCGAACTCCGCCTCGGCTACGTCGTAACCCCAGTTTTTGAAGCCGCCTTCGGTGAATTTCATGATGTTGCCTTTGTGGACGAGCGTGACAGACGGTAATTTGCGGGTTGCCGCGTATTCGAGCGCCGAGCGCACGAGTCGCTGCGAACCCTCGCGCGAGACGGGCTTCACGCCGAACGATGAACTTTGCGGGAAACGCACCTTCTTCACGCCCATTTCGTCGGTGAGGAATTTCAGGAATTTCTCCGCTTCGGGCGTTCCGGCCTGCCATTCGATCCCGGCGTAGATGTCTTCGGTGTTCTCGCGGAAAATGTGCATATCGACCTTCTGCGGTTCTTTCACGGGCGACACCACGCCGCGGAACCACCGTACCGGCCTCAGGCAGACGTACAGGTCCAGTTCCTGGCGCAGCGCCACGTTCAGCGAACGGATACCGCCGCCCACGGGGGTCGTCAGCGGACCCTTGATGCCCACCTTATAATCGCGGAAGGCCTGCATCGTCTCGTCGGGCAGCCAGCTGCCCGTCTGTTCGAACGATTTGCCGCCCGCGAGCACCTCTTTCCACAGGATGCGGCGCTCCCCGCCATAGGCTTTCGTCACGGCCGCATCCACGACCTTTTGCGTTACGGCCGTGATTTCGGGGCCGACGCCGTCCCCCTCGATGAAAGGTATCTCCACTTGTTGCGGGACCTGCAGTTTTCCCGCGGCGCTGATCGTAATCTTGCTCATGTGTTTGCTGTATTTGCAGTCGTTGGATGCGACAGGAAAAGGCGCTTCCGTCGTATCCGACTACCATTCTGTTTGATGTCTATTTTATGATTTTGACGAGTTTTCCGGATACTTCGGAGCCGTTTAGAAACCACTTTTCTTTGATCTCAGGGTCTCCGTTGGCTTTCCACCTGAAGTCCCTGTTGAAGCTTATCTGGTCGGAGGAGCCGTCGGGCCAGATGATTGTTACCGATTCGTTCGTGTAGCTTTGTGCTCCTTCGAGTTCCCCGAAGCGAAGCAGACAAATCCCGAGGGCGCTTTTTTCCGTCTTCAGGCCGTAAAAGCGGGGCAGGACCGCCTTGCTTGCCGCCAGCTTTTCGTCGCACGCATATTCCTCTCCTTTGTAGAGGGCTTTTATTTTGCCTACTTCCAGGGCGCCGGGGGTCTGCGGATTCAGCAAGTCGTTTCCTTGGGCATCGGTTGCCGTAACAGATACTGTAACAGGGTTGATGTCCCAAATCTTCGTCGTTCCGCCATTTGTTCCGCCATCTTTTTTACAACCCGATAGCATGGTAACATGTATCGCCAACAGCAGAAAAGCGATGCGTTTCATAGGCTATGGATTTTAGGGTTCGTTACCGTAGCGTTGCGGGAATCTTTCCCCTTAGAAGTATTTGATCTCGCGTCCTTCGATCTCGCTGAGGAGGTTGTTGGCCAGCGAACTGGCGCCGATGCGGAAGCGCTCGGGCGTGAGCCACTCTTCGCCGAGGATCTCTTCGACGATGCTGTAATAGAGTGCCGCGCTTTCGGCCGTAGAGATACCTCCGGCCGCTTTGAAACCCACTTTACGGCCTGTTTTTTCGGCGAACTGGCGGATCGCGAGGCACATGGCCACGGCAGCCTCGGGCGTCGCGGCGATGCCGTTTTTGCCGGTCGAGGTCTTGATGAAGTCCGCGCCCGCCTCCATGGCAATCGTCGCCGCCTTGTGGATCAGTTCCGGATCGGAGAGCGTACCCGATTCGAGGATCACTTTGAGGATCGCATCGTCGCCGATTTCTGCGCGCAGCGTTTCGATTTCGTTGCCCGCCAGGTCGTATTCGCCGTCGAGCATCTCGCCGATGCTGATGACGATGTCGATCTCGTCGGCGCCGTTTTCGATGGCCATCGCCGTTTCGAGCATTTTCACCTCCAGGTAGGTCTGCGAGGAAGGAAATCCGCCCGACACGCTGGTGATCGCCATTTTGGAATCGCCGGCGGCCAGTCCGACGGTCTCGACGAAAACCGGATAGACGCAGATCGACGCCACGCTGCCTGCTTCCGGGAAATGCCGAGGCAGCTCGATCGCCTTGCGCGTGAATTCACCGATCGAGCGTCGCGAATCCGTAGCGCCCAACGAGGTGAGGTCGATACAGCCGAAGCACCGTTTGTACACTTCTGTCCGGCAGTTACGCCGGGCCTGCGGCCCGATCTTTTCGAGCAGCGCGCTCACTTCGTCCGCCGTCGGGGCGGGACCGAAATTGCGAAGGGTAGGGGTGTATTCCATAGCAGTCGGAATTTGTGCGGGTGGGGTCGGGAGCATTCCTGCTTTTCCGGGGCCTGTGCGGTCGCGTGTCGGCGGCCGGTGCCGGAAGGGAGCGAATATCCTTGTTACAAAGATAGTGATTTTGCACGATAAAATGGCAGGGACGCTCCGAAGAGCGCCCCTGCCCGGGAAATTATTTGGAATAATGGTTTTGTATCGCCTGCGGACCCTTTGCAGCCCTGCTTGTAAACGGTGCCCCCTGTAGCTTTCCGGAATGTGTGTGCGTTTTGCTTTTCTTTCTACTTTCTCTCTACCTCCCGCCGGATCGCGACGTCCCGTACTCCCGATGGAATTTGTTCCCGGTCTCCGGATCAGAGCACCAGCGAGATGCCCACGTTGATCTGGCGCACCTGTGGGCCCGCGCCTTCGCGCCACAGCGGCGAATGGTAGTAGGTGACGTTGAAGCCGATGTTCGAGTAACCGAAGTTCAGGGTGTATCCGTAGTGGAAATTACGCAGCCCGAAACTGCTGTGGTCCTTCGCCGTGCCTCCGACCAGCGGGCCGTCGCCCTTGATTTTCGTATGCGCGCCGATACGCAGTCCGCCCACGAGGCCCGCGTTGATGAAAAAGTTGTGGTTACGGCCCGTCTGGAACTCGACCAGCAGCGGAATGTTCATATAGGCGGTGAAAAGTTTCGATTTGGAGAGTTTGATCCCCTGTTCGATGTATTGGTAGTCGGGAACGGTTACGCCCTTTTCGTACTTGAGTGCGATGTCCTGGTCGAAGCGGAAGTTGTTCAGTTCGAAGCCCAGGCCCGTCATCAGGTGGATTTTACGGTTGCCCAGCAGGATGAAGTCGATGGGATTGATGGTTACGCCGATTGATTTGGAACTTTGCGAGAGGTATTTCGCATCGTCCGGCAGCGAGAAGTTGCCGAGGTTCGTGACCAGCCCGTTGTAGTGGATGCCGACTCCGGCCCAGCGGCCGTCGCGCCACAGGACGCGGCGCGTCTGCTCCTTGCCTTCCGGTTTTTTGAACAGCATGACCTTGTAGCTTTGGATAAAACGGCCGTCCCGTTTATTCCTTTCCCCTCGTTTGTCCGTTCCCCCGGTTCCGGCGGTCTGGCCGGCGGCAGGGGCTGTTGCGGGGAGTGCCTCCTCTCCCGCCTGGGCCTTTTGCTGAGCGCTCTGCGGCGGTTGCGCCTTGGGTTTGCGCGGCTCGCCGGAAGGCGAATCCGTTGCACTGAAGGTCGTTGCAGTGAAGAGCCGGGCCGTTTCCTGCGCCGTCGCTCCGGAAGCGATCAGCAGTATGGCGGCCAAGATCAGGAGGTTTCTCATGTCGGTTGCGTTAGGCTCTTGCGAGCGGATATATCGGTACGGGTTTGTTCTTGTTCAGGAAATATACGTTTTTTCTCTCTGTTTTACACGATGGCCCCGGTTTTTTCGGTTCTTTTCCCACGAAGTTCCTGCTTCTCGTGTTTTCCCCGCGTGCAGGGCTTTCGGCTGTTCCGCTCCGAGGTGCCCTCCTGTCCGGGTATGGGGTGACTCCGGACAGGGATATTTCCGGTTAATTACTGCTTTTCCGTTTGCTGATGTGGATGAACGACGCGATGGTCACGCCGCTCTCCTCGGTGGTGTTGTAGCGCGATACCGGGCTCAGGTCGTTCAGCGTCGAGAGCAGCGAACCCAGCGACGAGCGGATGCTGCCGTCGTCCTGCGAGGCATTCCGGGCGGTTGCCGTCCGGGTTGTTTCGATACGGTGCGCAATCAGCGACTGGGGCTCCGGGGTGCGGACCGGCAGGGTGGCTACCGGTACGGCGGTCAGGGCAGGTTCCGGCAGGTAGAGTTCGGCAGGCTGCGACAGCGAACCCAACACACTTTCCGTCGGCAGCGAATTTTCGAAAATACCTGTTTCGGCAGCCGTTCCCGAGGTCGGAGCCGCATCCGTACGTTTGATAAACGAAGGGGCAGAGGAGCTGTTTCCCGTCCGGGCGGGTCCGGCCGCAGTGCCCTGGCCGTTGGCCGCTGTGCGGTCGCCGGTGTTTCCGTAATGTGCGGCGAGGGCTGCCGGAGCGTGCGTGGCGTCCGTTGCCGGAACGGCGGCGGCGATGCTGTTGCGGGTGCCGGCGTTTCCTGTTCCGGCGGTCGTCGCGTCATGCCCCGTGTCGGTTGCCTCCTGTCGGTCGAACCGTGCGGCGAGCGCTTCGGCGCCTTCGGGGTAAGCTTCTGCCGCTTCTGCCGCAATCCGCTCGGGCCCTTTGGTGCCTTCGCCGGGGTGGAAAAAGAGCAGTCCGCCGAAAAGGACGGCCGCGGCGGCGGCTCCCGAAGCCATCGCCCCGAAGCGTTGCAGCCGATCCTGCCTGCGGGCCAGCGAAATCGTCCGTCCGCGCAGCAGTCCCGTTTTGTCGGGGTAAACCACCGTCTCGGGCGGCAGTACCGGCAGGTCGCTTTGCAGCGGGCCGATCTGCGCCGCGATAGCCGGATGGCCTGCGAGGAATGCGTCGAAAGCCCGCCGCTGTTCGGCTCCGAGCGTCCCTTCGATGTAGTCCATCGCCCACTGTTCGTAATTGTGTTCGTCGATCATCGTCGTAATCGTTATAGTAAGTTCCGGATCGTTCCGATCTGTTGTTTGAGCGCCATACGCGCCCGGAAGATGTAGACTTTCACCTGCGCCACGCTCAGCGAGGTCATGTCGGCCATCTCCTGGTACGAATAGCCTTCGTAATCGCGCAGCAGGATCAGCGTCCGCTGTATCTCCGGCAGTTGGTCGAGGTAGCGTTGCACCACTTCGCCCGCTCCGCTGTAACCCCGGTTTCCCTCGTCGGGGCGGTGTTGCAGCGTATCGTCGGTCGTATAGCGCCGGATGTGGCGTACCTGGTCGATGATGAGCCGGTAAGCGATCGTGAACAGGTATGACTTCTCCTTCCCGTCGAGTACGGCCTCCCGGTTCTCCCAAAGTCTCAGGAAACTCTCCTGCACGATATCCTTCGCCTGGTCTTCGTCGCGCAGCGACTTGAGGGCGAATCGGTAGAGGTTGTCGGAGAGCGTTTGCACACACTTTTCGTACTCCGCAACGGTCATTGATCTCCCATGGTTAAAATTACAACGGTGAGACTGCTACAAAGTTACACCTTTTTTAAACTTTCCCGGGCTCTCTTTCGCTCAGCCCGCGCCCGTGCTGGGGTTGCGAATAAATTGCGTGCCCCGGACCGCATGCCCGATCCGGGCTTTCCCTGTCTGCGCTTTCAGCATAGGGATTTCACAAGTTGTGCCGTTTTGCCGGCCGGCCGCAAAAGTTTTCAGGGCTTTTGCCCGATACCGTTGGCACGCTTTATTCCCTCCGCTTCCGGAACTTCCGCAAAGCTATCACAAAGTTTCGGATGACGCCGCCGATTTGTATAAATCTTTCGGGCGCTTTTGGGAATTTCACGGTTCTGGGGTGCCGATCACGTATTCGATCTCTTTGAACAGGTACTTTCTTAGCTGGCCGTCGGCGCTGTGGCGCACTTCCAGTTCGCCTCCGGGCTGCACGCCCGTGATCGTGCCGAGGAATTGCTGCCGTGTGCGTCCGTCGGTGTACAGGTGCTCCTGTCCGAGTCGGTAGAGCAGCCGCAGGTAGTCCGAGTCGAGTGTCGATGGGCAGTCGTATCCTGTCGGGGGCTGCGTGTAGCCGTCGGCCATGCCGCCTGTTTCGTCCGGCCTGTCCGTTTGGTTGGCCGCCTGTGTCCGGACCGGGCCGGTTTTTCCAGTCTTCCCCGTTTCCCCCGTTTCTTCCCCGGCCAGCGTCCGGTAGCGCTCGGCCAGGTGGCGGTAAAAACTGATGAATACCTCCGCCCGGTCGAACGGGTGTCCCGCTTCGGCCGCCAGTGAAGTTGGATTCGGCAGCGCGGGATCGAAGCGCGTCTGGTTTACGTTCAGGCCGATGCCGATTACCGACCGGGAAAGGTAGGGGCCCATCAGGTCGTTTTCGATCAGGATCCCGGTCACTTTCCTGTCGCCGATGTAGATGTCGTTGGGCCATTTGATCGCGGGGCGGAGTCCCGCTTCGGCGATCGTGTCGGCCACTGCCAGCGCGACGGCTTTCGAAATGCGGAATTGCCGTTCGGCCGGCAGGAAGTCGGGACGGAGTACGACCGAAAACGTGAGGTTCTCACCCGGCGTGCTGCTCCACGAGTTGCCGCGCTGGCCGCGCCCGGCCTCCTGCCTTTCGGCGATCACCACGTCCCCGGCGCCGTAACGGCTCTCTGCGGCACGGTTGTTCGTCGAGTCGGTCTGTTCGAGTATGTCGATCGTTACGCCCGCCTGTCGGGCGAATTGTGCGAGGATTTCTTTCATGTCCGGGGTAAAATGGGAAATCAATCGGGTTTTGTTCGGCTTGGGTTTTGCCCTGCCGTTTTTTCGTCGCGGGATGGCGTCGTTTCTGGTGGGGGCTGGGCTGTTTCCCGGAGGGGCGGTAAATCCGCCTGCGGGTTACTGGTGGTCCTGTTCGAGCTGGGCGGTGCCTTCGGCGATCTTGAGCACGCACATGGCGAGCCGTCCGATGCACGAGGTCAGTTCGGCGAAGATCACGGCCGCCTGGTAGTGGGTCTCTTGTTCGTCGTCCGGGTTGAGGTATTTCTCTTCGAGCGATACGGAGAATTCCTCGAGGAAGGCCTGCATCCGGATGCGGCGATCTTCGCGCTGCGGCAGCCCTTCGCGGTCGCTGGTCAGGTTGTTGTGCGTGATGAAATAGGCTTCCTGGATGATCGAGAAGTAGACGCCCAGGTCTTCCCGCATCGGTTGTGTGAACCAGATGTTGCGCTCTTTTTTGCGCCGGATCACCTGCGCTGCCGTGACGCTGAGCCATGTGGCGGCCCGCAGTTGCGTGAGCAACTGGTTCATCGCCTGCACGAGCAGGCGCCCCTCCTGGCTCAGCTCCTGCTGCGTGAGCCGTGCGAGCTGTTGTTCGAGTTGCTTGTATGCGGTTTGTTCCTCGTCCGAGCGTTGGCGGACCAGCAGGAACAGTTCCTGTGCGTTGTCCGCATTGACTTCTCCGAAGTAAGTCTTCACGCGCGCTGTCAGTTCGCCTCCGCGTTTCATGCAGAGCGCCAGGTTTTCCCGTGCCTGGTAAAGGCCCATTTCGCTGGTCGAGACGAGTGCCGAACCTTCCAGCGGGCTCGTCCGTTTCGCATGCCGGTCGCCGGGAATCAGCCTGTCGAGCGCGTGTGCCGCCTGCGGGATGAAGCCTGCCAGCAGCAATGTGTTGACGACATTGAACAGGGTGTGGAACAGCGCGAGGGCCACCGCCTGTGAAGGCGAGCCGTTGAGCAACGGCGAAACACCGCCGAAAGCGGCCACCAGCGAGGCGATTCCCCGGGCGAGAACTGCCAGCAGCGGGAGCGCCCACAGTACGCCGACCAGGTTGAAGAGCAGGTGTGAAAGGGCTGCCCGTTTGCCGTCGGTATTCGTCATGGTGGCGGCGATATTGGCTGTCAGCGTCGTTCCGACGTTGTCGCCGAGGATCAGCGCCATGGCGCATTTGAACGGGATTACTCCGGTGCTGCACAGGATGATGGCGAGTGCCGTGGTAGCACTCGAGGATTGCAGCACTGCGGTCATCGCGGCGCCCGCCAGCACGAACAGCAGCGGCGACCAGTGGCCGTGCCCCCGGAGCAGTGTGATGTAGTTCTCGAAAGAGGACAGGGTAGAGAAATGCGTGACCGCATCGCGTAGGATGTGGATCGCCAGCAGCATCAGGGCCAGTCCGATCAGCGTGTTGCCGAGGTTGCGGAGCCGTTCGCTACGCAGTAACAACAGCGGTGCGGCGAATGCGATCAGCGGCACGGCGGCCAAGTCGATGTCGAAACTGATTCCGAACAGCACGACGAGCCATGCCGTGACGGTCGTTCCGATGTTCGCGCCCATCACCATGGCGATCGCCTGGGTCAGGTGCAGCATGCCCGCATTGACGAAACTGACGATCATCACCGTAACGGCGCTGGAGGATTGCACCAGCGCGGTGATGGCCGTCGAGGCCACGATGCCGCGCACCGGCGACCCGGCCATGGTTGTGAGCATGTTCCTGAGTCGGTGCCCCGAAAGCTTCTGCAACGCCTCGCTCATCGTCTTCATCCCGAAGAGGAAGAGTCCGACGGCGCCCAGCAGAATGAGTATTTGTACGATCACGCCTATAAAGTTGCCGGCAGGCGGGCACAATACCTGTCCTTTCCGCAGTTGTGGCCCGTACCGGGCCCGGGGAGAGGGCGGATGCGCGCGTTTTGCCGAGAATTACCGGAAACGGGAACCTCCCCTGTCCTCTGCGGTAGGGTACGGCACTCGTTTCCTTATTTGCTTTTCCGGTTATGGTTCCGGCTGTGCTGTTTCTGTTGTGCTTTTCCGGTTGAGTTTTGCCGTTGACACTTTTTTATGGGAGGCGTCCGGCCTCTCAGCGCTCCGTTGTTTGCTGGCGCCCCGGCCGTTTTTTGCCGTTACGCCGCTTCCTGTCCGTTACGCTGTTTTCTGCCCGTCCGCTCTGCGGAACGCCGGCGGTTCGTCCGGTGGGTTTCGGTTACTTGTCCGTTTCCCGGCCGTCCAGGGGCGCGGGACGGTACCCGTTCCCCGGGCGATAGTCGCTTCCCGTACCGGATATTCAGGGTTAAATCATCACGTCGTACGTGCGCAGCGCGTCGTTGAGCGTGGTTTTCGCGTCGGTCGAGGCCTTGCGCTTGCCGATAATCAGCGCGCACGGCACGTCGTACTGCCCGGCGGGGAATTTTTTGGGCAGCGTGCCGGGAATCACCACCGAGCGTTCGGGCACTTCGCCGCGGTACTCGACGGGTTCCGGGCCCGATACGTCGATAATTTTGGTCGATCCGGTGATCACCACACCAGCGCCCAGCACGGCTCCTTTGCGGATGTGAGCCCCTTCGACCACGATGCAGCGGCTGCCGATGAAGCATTCGTCCTCGATGATTACGGGCGAGCCCTGGATCGGTTCCAGTACGCCGCCGATGCCCACGCCGCCGCTCAGGTGGACGTTTTTGCCGATCTGCGCGCACGATCCGACCGTGGCCCATGTGTCCACGAGCGAACCGGTGTCGACATAGGCGCCGATGTTCACGTAACAGGGCATCAGGATCGATCCCGGCGCCAGGTATGCGCCGTAACGGGCCACTGCGGGGGGAACGACGCGCACGCCGAGGCGGTCGAATCCGTTTTTGAGCGGAATTTTATCGTTGTACTCCATCGGTCCGGCCGTTTGGGTCTCGACCCGCTGGATCGGAAAATAGAGCAGAATAGCCTTTTTCACCCACTCGTTGACACTCCATGAGCCATCCTCGTTCGGATTCGCAACGCGTATCTGGCCTTCATCGAGCAGGCGCACCGTTTCGCGGATTGCGATTTTGGCCTGGTCGTCACGGATGTGGTCGTGGTCCTCCCACACCAGCTCTACCTCTTTTTTCAGATTTTCGTACATATCTCTTTGTGTTTTTGATTGCTGTCCGTACAACAAATATATGAATTTTCTATGAATATCGCTACCTTTGTTTCCGGCCGGTTGTTCCGAACCGCGCACAAATATGCCAGAAGGATGAAAAAAATATTTTACGCCGCAGCGTTGCCGGTTTTGATGCTGGCCCTGGCGGCATGCCGCAGCGAAATGAAAAAGATTACCGTGAAAGATTATCCCGTCGCACGGATGGATTCCACCGTAGACGACTATTTCGGCACCCGGGTGGAGGATCCCTACCGCTGGATGGAGGATGACAACGCTTCCGAAACCGCGGCGTGGGTGCGTGCCGAGAACGAGGTGACGCAGCACTACCTCGCACAGATTCCTTACCGGGACAAAATCCGGGGCCGTCTCACCGAGCTGTGGAACTACCCCAAGTACGACGTTCCGCGCAAAGTGGGCGGATACTACTTCTTTTTCGAGAACGACGGCCTGCGCAACCAGAGCGTGCTCTACCGCCAGCAGGGCCTCAGCGGCAAACCGGAACCCTTCCTCGATCCCAATACGCTCAGCGATCAGGGTACCGTTGCGCTGATCGACGTCTCCTTTTCGAAGGACGACCGCTACCTGGCCTATGCCGCCGCGTCGGCCGGCTCCGACTGGGTCGAGATCCGCGTGATGGAGACCGCTACGGGCCGCACGCTGCCCGACGTGATCCGCTGGGTCAAGTTTTCCGGTGCGGTGTGGAGCGGCGAGGGGTTTTATTACAGCGGCTACGACGAACCCGACCGGGCACAGCTGCTCTCGGGCCAGAACCGCGACCAGAAGGTCTATTACCACCGGCTCGGCACGCCGCAGGATGCCGATGAACTGGTGTACAGCGATCCGCAGCATCCGCTGCGGTATCTCTCCGCGTCGGTGAGCCGCGACGGACGGATGCTTTTCATTACCGCTACCGAAGGTACCAGCGGTACCGAAATCCTGTATAAAAAGCTCGATCCGGCTTCCGCTGCCCCGGCCCGCGCCTCTGTTTCCAAAGTAACCACGCCCGGATACGGCTTCAAAGTGCTCTTCCCCGGTTTCGCATACGACTATTCGCTCGTCTACGGCCGTGACGGCAAGGCGGTGTTCTACACGAACGACGGCGCATCGAACGGGCGGTTGTTGCAGGCCGACCTCTCCGGTGTGACACCCGTCGTTACGACGCTCGTTCCCGAAGGAGACTGCCTGATGGAGGGAGCTGTCACCGCGGGCGGCAATCTGATGGTTTTCTGGCTCGACAAGGCGCAGAGCCGCGTGAGCCAGTATACGCTCTCGGGCGAGAAAGTGCGCGACGTGGAGCTGCCGGGTATCGGCACCGTCACCGGCATGGAGGGCGACTCTTCGGCCCGGGAGACTTTTTATGCTTATTCGAGCTTTACGATGCCCACCGAAATCTACCGTTACGACCTTTCGTCGGGTGCTTCCGAACCGTTCAAAACGCCGTCCGTGACGTTCGATCCCGGCGAGTTCGTCGCCGAGCAGGTCTTCTATCCGAGTAAGGACGGCACGCAGGTGTCGATGTTCCTCGTGCACCGCAAAGACCTCAGGCGCGACGGCTCCAATCCGGTCTACCTGTACGGTTACGGCGGTTTCAACATCAACCGCACGCCCGGTTTCGCGCCGCAGCACATCCTGCTGATGGAGCAGGGCGGCATTTATGCGCTGGCGAACCTGCGCGGCGGCGGCGAGTACGGCGAGGCGTGGCACAAGGCGGGCATGCTCGCCAACAAGCAGAACGTGTTCGACGACTTTATCGCCGCCGGGGAGTACCTGATCCGCGAGGGCTATACGTCGCCTGAAAAACTGGCGATCGCCGGCGGGTCGAACGGCGGCCTGCTCGTGGGCGCCTGCATGACCCAGCGGCCCGACCTGTTCGCTGTCGCACTGCCTGCCGTGGGGGTGATGGATATGCTGCGTTACCAGTATTTCACCTGCGGCTGGGGCTGGGCCGTCGAGTACGGCAGCAGCGACAATGCGGAGCAGTTCCCCTACCTGTACGCCTATTCGCCGTTGCACAACATCCGCAAGGGAACCTGCTATCCGGCCACGCTGATCACCACCGCCGACCACGACGACCGGGTGGTTCCGGCCCATTCGTTCAAGTTTGCGGCGACGCTGCAGGCCGCACAGGGGTGCGACCGCCCGGCGCTGATCCGCATCGACACCGATGCGGGCCATGGGGCGGGCAAGCCCACCTCGAAGAAGATCGACGAGCTGACCGACACCTATTCGTTCCTGTTCTGGAATACCGGGGTGCGTAAGATTCGTTAGGGAGGCGGCAGGCCCGGTTCCGGCTCCGGTTTGGTCTCGGTTCCGGGTTTTAAGATCGCCGGTGCATCGTCCACTCCGGCTGCGGAGGATTACGATCCGGTACGGTAACGGCCTGGAATTGGAACGAGCGGCGCAGATAACATCTGCGCCGCTCGTTGTTTTGTTTATGTAGGGGTTCTCTCTCTCTCTCTCTCTTTATTATTTATTCACACACTTTCTTCCGACCGCCTCCGGTCGGCTCTTGTTTTGTTTCCGGTTTACCCGTGCTTTGTCCCCGCTTTTTTATCTTCGACCTTTTCCCGGGCTGCTTGTGTCCTTTTTCGGCTTTGCTTTTTCTCGTTTTTCCTGATTTTTTGCCGAATCAGATTTCCAATTTCTGCCTCAGTTCCTGGTAGCCGGTCGTGCTGGTACGCAGCGCCGTACCGTTTTTGAGGATCACGTAGTAGCTCTCTTTGCCCCGGCAGTCGACCGAGGCGATCTCGGCGAGGCTGACGATGTAGGAGCGGTGGATGCGGACGAAACGTGCCGGGGGCAGTGTCTGCTGGAAATATTTCATCGTCTGCTCCTTGAGGAAATTTCCCTGTGCGGTGCAGAGCGTCACGTAGTCCCCGTCGGCCTGGATGTAGAACAGTTCGTCGAGCGGGATGATGTGCACGCGGTTGTTGTGCTTCACGGAGATGGTTTCCGGTTTCTCTTCGGTGCTTTCGTCTGCGGAGACGGCTTCGCCCGCGCTTTCGAGTTCGATCGAACCGAAGGCGTTCGCTCCGCGGACGATCAGTCGCCGGTCGCCGGCCGGAGCCTTTTCTGTCCGCCGGTCTTTGATATCGCCCATGAACGAGCCGACCGTGACCTGTACGCACCACGAAGCCGGTACGGTGATCTTCGTCGTTGCAAAGGCGTTGTTGACTTCCAGGAAGGAGTCCCCCTCGGGCAGGTTCGTGTGCGTCAGGTTGAGGCGGGTTTCGCCGAAAGCGGTAGAGGCTACCGCGCCTCGGAACGGTTTTTCGATAATGGCGTGGTCGATCTGTCCGAAGGCGCAGGAAATTTGCGGCACGCCTTTTTTCCCGGTTTTCACTTCGAGGAATTTTTTATCCGAGGCGTGCCATTTGCGTCCCGCTTTTAGCATTTCAAGCCCCGCCGCTAAGAACAGTGCGGCGAAAAAGAGGGTCGTGAGCAGGCTCTTCTCGAAAGGCATCGGCATGCCCAGCACCCGGTAAACGTGCGGGATCATGAAGTAGGCTCCCGTGCAGAGGACGGCGCACCCGAATCCGTCGCGCCGTGTCAGCAGCAGGTGTACCCCGAGCAGTACGAACAGCGCCTGCCACGAGACGATCATGCGCATCGCCCAGCCGGGGACGATTCCCGTGACCGAGAGGATCAGTACCGTTGCCGCGAGCAGCAGCAGCCATCCGAAAGTTTTGCCGGGATTGAATTTCATAGCTTTCCTGATTTGGGTTTCGGCGCAAAAGTAGACTGCCTCCGGCTCCCGTCCAAGCGGTTTTCGGTGAACGGCGACCCTTTCCCGGCGAACAGCCGCCGCTTCCCGGTAAACGGGACGGACTGATAAACTGGCGGCCCGATTAACGTAGGGCCGATAGACGGTCGGCCCTGTTTCCTGTGTTCGTATAGAGCATACTTTCCGGTTTCTCCAGGGCTGCGTCTTAGTCTGTATTGCCGGGTCGGCATCCGGCGTTTGTACTGTTTCGTATTGTTATTTGTACCGCTTCCCGATCAGCTGGTCGCCGCCGAACTGGTTGACCCGGCGTTCGAGCGTGTCGATCACCGTGCCGTCGCGCAGTACGCGCAGGGTCAGTTTCAGCGGCGGCGAATCCGAGACTCGGTCCGATTCGGGCAGCCCGCACGGAACCACATAGAGGCAGACGGCCGTTTCGGCGGCCGGGACGGGAGTCGTGACGCTCAGTTTCGTTCCGGTGTGGTCGTTGCCGTTGTCGGCGCTAGCGACGCCGCAGGGATTCCCTTCCGCGTCGAACGAGTAGAGGTGCAGGTGCACGTTCATCTGCCGCCAGATGCGCTCGTCGCCTTCGGCTTCGAGCGTGAAGGTATGCTGTTTGTCCATGGTGTCGTTGTTTTTTGTCGCAGGTCGTTTGGATCGGTGTCGATGTTCGGGATCGGCCGGAACCGCGTGTGGCTCCCGCCGGTGCTTCCGTCCTGCCGTGCCGGCTGCATGCGTTCGCTTGCCCTTGTTCCGTTCCTGTCGCTGTTTCGGGTCTTCGGTCTGCCTCTCTTCCTGCCTGCCTTTTTGTTCGCGCCTTTGTCTCTGCTTTTGTTTTTTGTATTTCCGCCCTCGGCTTTTTCCTGTTCCTGCCCCGGTATTTATTTTCCGGGGGCTCCTGCGTTACTGGGGCTGTATTTCCCGGGCGAAAAAATCGCGGAAAAAGAGCAGGTGGTACTCCACGGCATGGCGCCAATAGTCGTGCGTGTGCCGTCCGGGACGCACGATGAATTCATGCGGGACGTTGCGGTAGAGCAGTTCTTCATGCAGGCGCAGGTTTACCGCGTAAAAGTAATCCTCGGTGCCGCAGTCGATAAAGATCGCCAGCTGTCCCGGCTGCAGTTCCGACGAGGGATCCTGCGCGGGAAGGCCCGCCACTTCCCGGCTGCGGTCGTTGAACGGAACGGCCCGCCAGAGCTGTCCCATCACCGAATACTCTTCCCACCGCTGCGGATTGTCGCGGTAGGGGCCGAGGCGCTTTTCGATGTCCCAGTTTTTCGGGAAGGGGCACAGCTCCACACCGCCGCTCATCGACCCGCAGGCCCCGAAGGTCTCCGGGTGCCGCAGCGCGAGGTACAGCGCGCCGTGTCCGCCCATGCTGTAACCGGTGATCGCCCGTCCCCCGCGTCCGTTCCGGGTGCGGTAAAGGCTGTCGATCGCCGAGACCAACTCTTCCGCGACATAGGTTTCATAACGCATCGACGGGTCTGTGGGGCTGTCCCAGTACCAACTGCTGTAACCCCCGTCGGGGCAGACGATGACCTCACCCGTGCGCGAGGCCGCTTCGGGCAGCCCGGGCTGCGTCTTGCCGATCCAGGTGTCGTAACGTCCGCGGAAACCGTGCAGCAGGTAGACCACCGGCCAGCGCCGCGCAGTGTCCTGTCCGTAATCGGCGGGCAGGATCACCACATTTTTTACCGGTTTGTGCATCGCCGTGCTCCAGACGGTAAGCGTATCGACCCGGGGCGTTCGGCTTGCCGCAGCCCCCGCGCCGGTAGTTGGAGGCGGCTGGGGGGATGTTTCGGCCGGGTTCCTTGTCGGGGCCGTTGCCGCCACGATGGAGCCGATCTCCTCTGCGGGCGATGCGTTCCCTGTGGCTGTCACGGCTTCCGTTGCAAAGATATGGCTGCTCCCCGGCGTATTTTCGGTACCCCGTGCCGACAGCGGTGCAACCAGCATGGCCGCCGCCGTTACGAGCAGCAACCCCGACAGCGCGATTCTTTCGCTGCAGGTTCCGGTGTAAACCGTACAGCTCCATCTGTTTTTCCCGGGCATGCGTTCCGACGTGCGAAAATTGTACCTGAGCATCGTGCAGAGAGTTGTCGTTTAGTTTTCCGGAGCCGGACCGGAGGCATCGTCGTGCCGGTCGCCGGGCTTGCTGGCCGGCTCGCTGCGGTGCGTCAGGATGTAGATAACCGGCAGGATGCCCACGGTGTTGAGCAGGGCCAATCCGATGAACCAGGCCAGGTGGCCGTTACGGGCCGCTTTCCAGCAGCCGGCCATTTTCCATGCGGCGTCCCAGACGGCCAAGGGCCAGACCCACCAGGGAATCGTTTGCATCCATGCATCCATTGCGTTATTCATGCTGATAACAGTATTGTGCCGGCTTTCTCCGGCCTTACACCGGGTCCCGGCATGCGCTCTCCCGGTTTAGTGGCTATTGCGGCTGCGCTTCCCGGTCGAAATAGTTGTGGAAGAAGAGCAGCTGGTATTCCAGTGCGTTGCGCCAGTAGTCGTGGTTGTGCGACCCGGGGCGCACGATGAACGTGTGCGCGATGTTGTTGTGCAGCATCGCTTCGTGCAGCGCCAGGTTGACCCCGTAGAAAAAGTCGTCCGTACCGCAGTCGATGATGATCGCCGGACGGCGCACCTCCGATTTCCCGAGCCAGTCGTTGCTGCGGCCTCCCAGTACGTGCGGTTCGGGACGCAGGCGGTAGAGTTGTGTTGCGACCGTGTAGTCGTCCCACACTTTCGGATGGTCGGCGTATTCGCCGAGCCAGCGTTTCATGCCCCACTGGTCGGGAAAGGGGCGGATGTCCACGCCGCCGCTCATCGAGCCGCAGGCCCCGAAGGTCTCCGGGTGGCGGAACGCGAGCCACAGCGCGCCGTGGCCCCCCATGCTGAAACCGGTGATCGCACGCCCGGTGCGGTCGGCTTTCGTCCGGTAATGCTTGTCGATGTATTTGACCAATTCGGAAGCGACGAATGTTTCGTAGCGGTTTTTCGGGTCGGCGGGGCTGTCCCAGTACCAGCTGTCCCTGCCGCCGTCGGGGCAGACCGCGATGAATTCCATATTCGAGGCGTCCTGCGGGAGTTGGGGCCGTGTCTGGTTTACGTAGGCGGCGTAGTTGCCGCCGTGCCCGTGCAGCAGATAAACGACCGGATACCGCTTCTCCGGCGATTGGTCGTAGCTGGCGGGCAGTACCACGACGCTTTTGACGGTTTTGTGCATCGACGGGCTCAGTACGGCTACCGTATCTACCCGCTGGGCGAAGGTTGTGCCCGTGCAAAGCAGCAGCGCGAGCGACAGGTTTAGGAAAAACTGTTTTTTCATACTGTTTTCGGTGGTTTCCCGGCGACGGGCGCGCGTCCTTCGTACGTGGGCCTTCAGCCGGGCGGTTCCTTTCGCAAAGATAATCGAAAACGGTGAACTTTTCAGGCCTCTTTTTGTTCTGTTTGTAATTGTTTGATTGTCAGAGCTTAATGCAGTGGTATTTGTTTTTCTGATGAAAATTGTGGAATCATTTGTAAAAACGATATATGAAACGGTGTGAAAATATGGAATAACCGCCTAAAACAGCGGATTATCAGCGAAAAAAGCATGCGGGAATTTGCAGGTTTGGAAAAAAGCGGTATCTTTGCAGTCCGTTTTGTATAAATGTAAGGGGATTTTATGCCCTTGAGTAAAGGATAAAGTAATTAAAGTAAAGGATTTGAAATGCCAACGATTCAACAGTTAGTACGGAAAGGAAGATTGACGCCCAGCTTTACCAGTAAGGCTCCGGCGTTGGATGCGTGTCCGCAGCGTCGTGGCGTTTGTGTGCGTGTGTACACGACGACCCCGAAGAAGCCGAACTCGGCGATGCGGAAGGTGGCCAGGGTTCGCCTGACCAACGGCAAGGAAGTGAACGCCTACATTCCGGGCGAAGGTCACAACCTGCAGGAGCACTCGATCGTGCTGGTGCGCGGCGGCCGTGTGAAGGACCTCCCCGGCGTGCGTTACCACCTGGTGCGCGGCGCCCTGGACTCGGCCGGTGTGGACGGACGCCGTCAGCGCCGCTCGAAATACGGTGCCAAACGGCCCAAAGAGGGTGCGGCAGCCGCAAAGAAGAAGTAATGCAAAGAACGAAATTGAAACCCCAAAGATTTTTAACAATTTTTAAGTAATGAGAAAAGCGAAGCCTAAAAAGCGAATTCTACTTCCAGATCCCAAGTTCGGAGACGTGCTTGTGACGAGGTTCGTCAACAACCTTATGCTGGATGGTAAGAAGAGTATTGCCTACAACATTTTCTACGATGCCGTAGAGATCGTGGGCGAGAAGATGAAGGATGCAGACAAGGCTCCCCTCGATATCTGGAAAAAGGCCCTGGAGAATATCACTCCCCAGGTCGAAGTGAAGTCCCGCCGTGTCGGCGGCGCTACGTTCCAGGTGCCGACGGAGGTGAGACCCGAGCGCAAAGTTTCTTTGGCAATGAGAAACCTTATCCTTTACTCTCGCAAGCGCGCGGGCCACTCCATGGCTGAAAAACTGGCCGCCGAGATCCAGGCGGCTTACAACGAAGAAGGTGCCGCCTTCAAACGCAAGGAGGAGATGCACCGCATGGCAGAGGCCAACAAGGCATTTGCACACTTTAGATTTTAATCGGTAGAGGAAAGAGAATTTATGGCGACAAGAGATTTAAGATTTACGAGGAATATCGGGATCATGGCTCACATCGATGCCGGTAAAACCACTACCTCCGAGCGTATCCTTTTCTACACCGGTAAGACCCACAAGATCGGCGAGGTTCACGAAGGCGCTGCGACGATGGACTGGATGGTTCAGGAGCAGGAGCGCGGTATCACCATCACTTCGGCTGCTACCACCGCCTTCTGGCACTACAAGGACCAGACCTACCAGATCAACGTGATCGACACCCCGGGCCACGTGGACTTCACCGCCGAGGTGGAGCGTTCGCTTCGTGTGCTGGACGGCGCCGTTGCGACGTTCTGCGCCGTGGGCGGCGTTGAGCCCCAGTCCGAGACCGTATGGCGTCAGGCCGACAAGTACCGCGTACCCCGCTTGGGTTACGTCAACAAGATGGACCGTACCGGAGCCGACTTCCTGGCTGTCTGCGCTCA
This sequence comes from Alistipes indistinctus YIT 12060, assembly GCF_025144995.1. Lineage (NCBI taxonomy): Bacteria > Pseudomonadati > Bacteroidota > Bacteroidia > Bacteroidales > Rikenellaceae > Alistipes > Alistipes indistinctus. Next base: position 2,100,581 of record NZ_CP102250.1, read on the forward strand.
GATCAAGGAGCGCCTCGGCGCCACCGCGATGCCCGTCGTACTGCCCATCGGCGCGGAAGACAAATTTTCCGGCCTGGTAGACCTTATATATAATAGGGCTATCATTTACGACGATGCGAAAAAAGCCGAACTGGTCAATTATACCTACGAGGAGATTCCCGAGAACATGAAAGCCGAGGCTGCCGAGTGGCGTGCGAAGCTGATCGAAGAGGTCGCTGCGACGGACGACGCGCTGATGGAGAAATTCTTCGAGGATCCCGATTCGATCACTGCCGACGAGTTGCTCGCCGCGATCCGCAAGGCCACTATCGGCATGCAGATCGTTCCGATGCTCTGCGGTTCGTCGTTCAAGAACAAGGGCGTCCAGCTGCTGCTCGACTACGTGATGGCGTTCCTGCCCTCTCCGCTGGATATCGACGCAGTGGTCGGAACCGACCCGCGCACCGGCGAAGAGACTTCGCGCAAGCCGACCGAGAGCGACCCGTTCTGCGGGCTGGCCTTCAAGATCGCCACCGATCCGTTTGTAGGCCGTCTGGCTTTTGTCCGTGTTTACTCCGGTAAACTCGAGGCCGGTTCGTATGTGCACAACAGCCGCAGCGGCAAGAAGGAGCGTATCAGCCGCCTCTACCAGATGCACGCCAACAAGCAGAACCCGATGGAAATCGTGGGCGCCGGCGACATCTGCGCTGCCGTCGGTTTCAAGGATATCCGCACCGGCGATACGCTCTGCGACGAGAACCATCCGATCGTACTCGAGTCGATCACCTTCCCCGAACCGGTGATCGGTCTGGCTATCGAGCCCAAGACGCAGAAAGACCTTGACAAGCTCGGCATCGCGCTGGGCAAGCTCTCCGAGGAAGACCCGACCTTCACGGTGAAGACCGACGAGGACAGCGGCCAGACCGTCATCAGCGGTATGGGCGAGCTTCACCTCGAGATCATCGTGGACCGTCTCAAACGCGAATTCGGCGTGGAGATCAGCCAGGGCGCCCCGCAGGTGAACTACAAGGAGTCGCTCAAATCGAAGGTTCAGCACCGTGAGGTGTTCAAGAAGCAGACCGGCGGCCGCGGTAAGTTCGCCGACATTATCTTCGAGATCGGTCCTTCCGAGGAAGGCAAGGTCGGCCTGCAGTTCGAGGATGTTGTCAAGGGCGGTAACATTCCCAAGGAGTATATTCCTGCGATCCAGAAAGGCTTCGAGTCTTCGATGACCAACGGTCCGCTGGCAGGCTTCCCGCTCGACAGCATGAAGGTTACGGTGATCGACGGATCGTTCCACCCGGTCGACTCCGACGCGCTTTCTTTCGAAATCTGCGCCCGCAACGGTTTCCGTGAAGCCGCTCGCAAGGCATCCCCCGTTATTCTCGAACCGATCATGTCGGTCGAGGTGGTGACCCCCGAAGAGAACATGGGTGACATCATCGGCGACCTGAACAAGCGTCGCGGACAGATCAACGGCATGGAGAGCAAAGGCACCGCTCGCGTGGTGAACGCGAAGGTTCCCCTCTCTGAGATGTTCGGTTATGTGACCGTATTGCGTACGATCTCTTCGGGCCGCGCGACCTCTTCGATGGAGTTCTCGCACTTCGACGAAGTACCCGCAGGCCTGGCCAAGGAGATCATCGAGAAATCAAGTGGTAAAAAAGGATCCGTAGAATAATCAAGATTATGAGCCAGAAAATAAGAATCAAACTGAAAGCATACGATCACAACCTGGTCGACAAGTCGGCAGAGAAGATCGTAAAGACCGTCAAGGGCACCGGCGCCGTGGTCAGCGGACCCATTCCGCTGCCGACGCAGAAGAAGATCTTCACGGTGAACCGCTCGACCTTCGTGAACAAGAAGGCCCGCGAGCAGTTCGAGCTTTCCACCTGCAAACGTATCCTCGACATCTACAGCTCGACGCCCAAAACGATCGACGCGCTGATGAAACTCGAGCTGCCCAGCGGTGTGGAGGTTGAGATCAAGGTGTGATAGGACGGGGCGGGGTGCTCCGACCTTCGGACGACGTGACGGCTGCCGGCTTCCGGCCGGCCCGGTCGCGTCTCCCGCAGGAGCAGGGACCCACCCGGTTGTTCAGATCGGAATTTTTCAACACGATAGCAACACTTTTACAAAGGGCGAAGGCTCGGGAAGGTTGCCCGGCGACGTTCGGCAGCAATGGACGTTCCGAGTGGACGCGCTCTCAAACAATCAAACCAAACGACAAAAATGTCAGGACTAATTGGAAAGAAAATCGGAATGACCTCGGTGTTCAACGAAGAGGGTAAGAACATTCCGTGCACGGTCATCGAGGCCGGTCCGTGTGTGGTTACGCAAGTGAAAACAGTCGAGAAGGATGGCTACTCGGCGGTTCAGATTGCCTATGACGACAAAGCGGAGAAAAACACGAACAAATGCCTGCTGGGCCACTTCAAGAAGGCCGGTGTCGCTCCCAAGCGCAAGATGGCCGAGTTCGGCAGCTTCGAAGGCGAGCTGAACCTGGGCGACGTGCTCACGGTAGACGTTTTCGAGGACAACGACTGGGTCGACGTGACCGGTATTTCAAAGGGAAAAGGTTTCCAGGGCGTTGTGAAACGCCACGGCTTCGCCGGTGTCGGCGGCCAGACCCACGGCCAGCACAACCGTCAGCGCAAACCCGGTTCGCTGGGTGCGTCGTCTTACCCCTCGCGCGTGTTCAAGGGCAAGCGCCTGCCGGGCCAGACGGGCGGCGACCAGGTCAAGGTGCTCAACCTGCGTATCCTCAAGAAGCTTCCCGAGAACAACCTGCTTCTGGTGAAAGGCTCCATTCCCGGCGCCAAAGGTTCATACTTATTAATCGAAGACTAAGATGGAAGTAGCAATTTATAATATTTCAGGCGCAGAGACCGGCAAGAAGGCCACCCTGAACGATGAGATTTTCGGTATCGAACCTAACAACCATGCGATTTATCTCGATGTGAAGCAGTATCTGGCCAACAAACGCCAGGGCACGCACAAATCGAAGCAGCGTAATGAAGTGATGGGTTCGACCCGCAAGCTGAAGAAGCAGAAAGGTACCGGCGGCGCACGCAGCGGCAGCATTCTTTCTCCGTTGTTCCCGGGCGGCGGCCGCGTATTCGGTCCGGTTCCCCGCGACTACAGCTTCAAGCTGAACAAGAAACTCAAGCAGCTCGCCCGTAAGAGCGCGCTGACCTACAAGGCCAAGGATAATGCGATTACCGTGGTGGAAGACTTCGCTATGGAGGCTCCCAAAACCAAGGAGTTCATCGCCATTACCAAAAACCTCAAGCTCGACGGCAAGAAGATCCTGGTGGTGCTCCCCGAGACCAACCCGGTAGTCTCCCTGTCCGCACGCAACCTTCAGAACGTGAAGGTGATTCCGGCTTCGAACCTGAACACTTACGACGTGATGAACGCAGCGGGCATCGTGCTGGCCGAGACTTCGGTAGAGGCCGTTAACCAAATGTTCGGATTGTAATCATTCAAGAGAAATGGATATTTTAATTAAGCCAATTTTAACCGAGAGAATGACGGCTCAGGGCGATAAGCTGAACCGTTACGGTTTCATCGTGGATCCGAGGGCCAATAAGCTGGAAATCAAGGCGGCCGTCGAAGCGATGTACGGGGTGGTCGTGACCGAGGTCAACACCGCCAACTACATGGGCAAGGCCAAAAGCCGCTACACGCGCGCCGGTCTGCTGAGCGGCCGTGCGAACAACTTCAAGAAGGCGTTCGTAACGCTCAAGGACGGCGACAAGATTGATTTTTACAGTAATATCTAAGAGAGATGGCAGTAAGAAAATTCAAACCCATGACCCCGGGTACCCGCCACAAAGTGATCGGTACCTTCGACGATATTACTTCGTCCACACCCGAGAAGTCGCTGTTGGCTCCGCTGAAGAACTCCGGCGGCCGTAACAACAGCGGTAAGATGACCGTCCGTTACATCGGCGGCGGCCACAAGAAGATGTACCGCGTCATCGACTTCAAACGCGATAAGGATACCATGGCCGCTACGGTCAAGACCATCGAATACGACCCGAACCGTTCGGCACGCATCGCGTTGCTGGCTTACCCCGACGGCGAGAAGCGCTATATGCTGGCTCCCAACGGGCTGAAGGTCGGCCAAGTAGTCTCTACGGGCGCCGGTGCGGCTCCCGAAGTGGGCAACACGCTGTTCCTCGCGGACATTCCGCTGGGTACGGTGGTACACAACATTGAACTCTACCCCGGCCAGGGCGCCGCGATGGCGCGCAGTGCCGGTACCTACGCACAGCTTCTGGCTCGTGAAGGTAAATTCGCTATTATCAAACTTCCTTCGGGCGAGACTCGCATGGTACTCGTTACCTGCCGCGCTACGATCGGAGCCGTGTCGAACCCCGACCACAGCCTCGAATCGCACGGTAAGGCCGGCCGCCGCCGCTGGCTGGGCCGCCGTCCGCGCAACCGCGGTGTGACGATGAACCCGGTGGATCACCCGATGGGTGGTGGTGAAGGACGCAGCTCGGGAGGCCATCCCCGCTCGCGCAAAGGTCTTCTGGCCAAGGGCTACAAAACCCGGAACCCGAAGAAAACCACTTCTAAGTTCATTGTATCAGGAAGGAAAAAATAAATTTAAAATAGTAGCGTAATGAGCCGTTCATTAAAAAAAGGACCGTATATCGAACCCAAGTTGGAGTCGCGGGTGATCGCGCAGAACGAGGGGGGGAAGAAGAGCGTCATCAAGACGTGGTCGCGTGCGAGCATGATCTCGCCCGATTTCGTCGGCCAGACGATCGCCGTCCACAACGGGAACAAGTTTATCCCGGTCTATGTAACAGAGAACATGGTGGGTCACAAGCTGGGCGAATTCGCCCCGACTCGTACCTTCCGTGGCCATTCAGGTAACAAGAAAAAATAGTAGGTAAAGATGGGTTCAAGAAAACACATAATGGCCGAACAGTACAAAGCCGAAAAGAAGCAGAAGGCGATCGCGATCCTGAACGATTGTCCTACCTCGCCTCTGAAGATGCGCATCGTGGCCGACACGATCCGCGGCGTTGAGATCAACCGGGCTTTGGGTATGCTTCGCTTCAGCAAGAAGGCGGCCTCGATCAAATTGGAAAAACTGCTTCGTTCGGCCATCGCCAACTGGGAGCAGAAGAACGAGGGTCAGCGCCTCGAGGACAACAAGCTCTGCGTAAGCGAGATTTTTGTCAACGGCGGCACGATGCTCAAACGTATCCAGGCTGCGCCCCAGGGTCGCGCCCACCGCATCCGCAAGCGCTCGAACAGCGTGACGATCGTGGTGGACAAAATGGTAGTTAAAGAAGATAAAAAAAGCAAAGCAGATGGGACAGAAAGTTAATCCGATAGCAAACAGACTCGGTATCGTACGCGGTTGGGATTCCAACTGGTACGGCGGCAAGGATTTTTCGAGCAAGCTGGTCGAAGACTCCAAGATTCGTAAATACCTGGGCGCCCGTCTGGCCAAAGCAAGCATCTCGAAGATCATCATCGAGCGTACGCTGAAACTGGTGACCGTCACCATCTCGACGGCCCGTCCCGGCATCATCATCGGCAAAGGCGGCCAGGAGGTCGACAAGCTGAAGGAAGAGCTGCGCAAACTCACCGGCAAGGAGGTTCAGATCAATATCTTCGAGGTAAAACGTCCCGAACTGGACGCCGTGATCGTCGGCAACAACATCGCCCGCCAGCTCGAAGGCCGTATCTCTTACCGCCGCGCCGTGAAGACCGCCATCGCTTCGACGATGCGCATGGGCGCCGAAGGCGTGAAGATCCAGATCTCGGGCCGCGTGGGCGGCGCCGAAATGGCCCGCAGCGAGACCTTCAAAGAGGGCCGTATTCCGCTGCACACGTTCCGCGCCGACATCGACTACGCGCTGTGCGAGGCACTCACGAAGGTGGGTATCCTCGGCGTGAAAGTGTGGATTTGCAACGGTGAGGTATATGCCAAACGCGACCTGTTCGAAATCACCGGCGCTGCGCCTTCTCAGGGCGGTGACCGCGGAGGTTTCCGCGGTGAACGTGGCGATCGCGGCGACCGTCGCGGCCGTGGCGACCGTCGCGGCGGCAGGGACAGAAAATCGAATAAGTAGGACTTCTTAAAGCGATACAACAATGTTACAGCCAAAAAGAACGAAATTCAGAAGGATGCAGAAGGGGCGCATGAAAGGCAACGCCCAGCGCGGAGCCCAGCTTGCGTTCGGTTCCTTCGGCATCAAGGCTATGGAGTCCACCTGGATTACCGGCCGTCAGATCGAGGCCGCACGTCAGGCTATCGTGCGCTATATGAAACGTGAAGGTCAGCTTTGGATCCGGATCTTCCCGGACAAGCCGATCACGAAGAAACCCGCTGAGGTGCGTATGGGTAAAGGTAAGGGTGCTCCCGAAGGATTCGTGGCCCCCGTTACCCCCGGCCGCATCCTCTTCGAAGCCGAAGGCGTGCCCCTGGCCATTGCGCAGGAAGCGCTCCGCCTGGGTGCCCAGAAGCTTCCGATTACCACCAAGTTCATTGTGAGACGAGACTATACCGAAACATCAATCTAAGAGAGACATGAAAACTTCAGAAATCAGAGAACTTTCCGCAGCGGAACTCGCAGAGCGGATCGAGGCAGAGAAGGCCAACCTTCTTCGCATGAAGGTCAACCATGCCGTCTCACCGGTAGAGAATCCCACCCTGATCAGAAAGGCCCGCAGGGATATCGCTCGCATGCTGACGATTCTGGGCCAGAAAGAAACTGTAAAAGCGTAATTACCCATGGAAAGAAATCTCAGAAAAGAAAGAATCGGGGTGGTTGTCAGCAACAAGATGGATAAATCCATTACGGTTGCCATCAAGCGTAAGGAGAAACATCCGATCTACGGCAAGTTCGTGAACAAGACCAAGAAATTTGTCGCACACGACGACGCCAACAGCTGCAACGCAGGGGATACGGTCCGCATCGCCGAGACCCGCCCCCTGAGCAAGACCAAGCGTTGGAGATTAGTAGAAATCATTGAAAGAGCGAAGTAAGCCATGATACAACAAGAAAGCAGACTGTCAGTAGCCGACAACAGCGGGGCCAAAGAGGTTCTCTGTATCCGCGTACTGGGTGGCACGGGCAAGCGCTATGCCACCATCGGCGATAAAATTGTGGTGACCGTGAAGAGCGCCACCCCGTCGGGCGACGTTAAGAAGGGTACCGTTTCGAAGGCCGTGGTGGTACGTACCGCCAAGGAGATCCGCCGCACGAACGGCTCGTACATCCGTTTCGACGACAACGCCGTGGTGCTTCTCAACAACCAGGGCGAGATGCGCGGCACGCGTATCTTCGGGCCGGTAGCCCGCGAGCTGCGCGACTCGTACATGAAGATCATCTCATTGGCGCCGGAAGTATTGTAATCTTAAACAGGTTAAAAGATGTCAGTTAAATTACATATCAAAAAAGGGGACACGGTAATCGTGAACGCCGGCGACAGCAAGGGCCAGACGGGCAAAGTGCTCAAGGTCCTGGTCGAAAAGGAGCGTGCGATCGTCGAAGGCGTGAACATGGTGTCTAAACACACCAAGCCCAACGCGAAGAATCCCCAGGGTGGTATCGTGAAGCAGGAGGCCTCGATCCACATCTCGAACCTGCAGCCTGTAGACGCGAAAAGCGGCAAGGCGACCCGTGTGGGCCGCAAGGAGGGTGCAGACGGCAAATTAGTACGTTATTCAAAAAAGTCAGGGGAGGAGATTAAATAATGGCTTACGTTCCTACGCTTAAGAAAATGTACAAGGAGCAGGTAGTCCCGGCCCTTGTCAAGGAATTCAACTACAGCAGCGTGATGCAGGTCCCCGTCCTCGAGAAGATCGTGATCAACCAGGGTCTGGGCCAGGCCATCGGCGACAAGAAGATTCTGGAGACCGCCATCGAAGAGCTGACGAAGATCACCGGCCAGAGGGCTGTGACCACCCGTTCTAAGAAGGATATCTCGAACTTCAAACTCCGCAAGGGGATGCCGATCGGCGCCCGCGTGACGCTCCGCCAGAACAAGATGTACGAGTTCCTCGAAAGGCTCGTTGCCGTTGCCCTGCCGCGTATCCGCGACTTCAAGGGGATCAACGACAAGTTCGACGGCCAGGGCAACTACACCCTGGGCATTACCGAGCAGATCATCTTCCCGGAGATCGACATCGACAAGATCAACAAGATCCTGGGTATGGAGATCACTTTCGTGACTACGGCCAAAACTGACGAAGAGGCCTACGCGCTTCTCAAGCAGTTCGGCTTACCGTTTAAAAACGCAAAAAAGAACGCATAAGACATGGCAAAAGAATCGATGAAGGCCCGTGAGGTGAAACGCCTCAAGCTGGTGGAACGCTACGCTGCCAAACGCGCCGCTCTGAAAGAAGCCGGCGACCAGGAAGGTCTGGCCAAGCTGCCGCGCAACTCGAACCCGATCCGCCTGCACAACCGCTGCAAGCTGACGGGCCGTCCGAAAGGATACATGCGCCAGTTCGGCATCAGCCGTATCCAGTTCCGCGAAATGGCTTCGCAGGGACTGATCCCGGGCGTGAAGAAAGCCAGCTGGTAGCCTGCGGGGCGCCATGTGCCGCGAGGCCCGGGCGCCGGAGGACGAAGGGTGTGCCGCCGCCGGACGAAAACCGGACCGGGCGGTTTCCCGGAAGCCTTTTGACGGTACGATTTTTTTTTCTTACCTTTACCGCCTGATTTTTACGGATCTGCCGCGGAGGGGGGACACCCCCTGCCGCGTCGTCCCGTAAAACAAGTCCGGAGTTTGTCTCCGGGGACGCAACGAATTCAACCCGAAGGCCGGGCGCTTTGCCCGCAAAGTGCTGAAGGCCGGTATTAATTTTATTTTAAAACACAATGACTGATCCTATTGCGGATTTCCTGACGCGAGTCAGGAACGCGGTGAAAGCCAACCACAAGGTGGTTGAAGCTCCCGCATCGAAACTGAAGCTCGAGATCACCCGTGTTCTCTTCGAACAGGGTTACATCCTGGCCTACAAGGAGGATACGAACGAGCAGGGTAAGCCGGTCATCAAGATCGCGCTGAAGTACCACCCCGAAACCAAGACCAACGCCATCAAGGGCCTCAAACGTGTGAGCCGTCCGGGTCTGCGCCGCTATTGCAGCGCCGCCGATATGCCGCGCGTACTGAACGGTCTGGGTATCGCCGTGGTTTCCACCTCTAAGGGTATTATGACCGACAAGAAGGCCCGCCAGGAAAATGTGGGCGGCGAGGTGATGTGCTATGTTTATTAATGTTTTTTTAAGACAAGAATCATGTCAAGAATTGGAAAATTACCTGTAAACCTGCCCGCCGGGGTGACCGTCACGGTTAGTCCCGACAACGTGGTAAGCGTGAAAGGACCTCTCGGGACGCTGAGCCAGAAGGTGGACTCGGATATTACCGTCACCGTCGAGGGAAATGAGGTGCACGTCACCCGTCCGACCGATCAGCCCCGCCACCGTTCGATGCACGGCCTGTACCGTTCGTTGATCCATAACATGGTCGTAGGCGTATCCGAAGGCTACCAGATCCAGCAGGAGCTGGTGGGTGTCGGTTACAAGGCCGAAATGCAGGGCAGCGTCCTGCAGATGAGCCTCGGTTACTCTCACGATATCTACTTCGAGATGCCCAAGGAGATCACCGCTACGGCCGTGACCGAAAAGAAGAGCAACCCGATCGTCACCCTCAAGAGCATCGACAAGCAGCTCATCGGACAGGTGGCTGCCAAGATCCGCTCGCTGCGCAAGCCGGAACCCTACAAGGGCAAGGGTATCAAGTTCGTGGGCGAACAGCTCCGCCGCAAGGCCGGTAAATCTGCTAATGCCAAATAGTAAAATCGTATAGCTATGTCATTGACTAAGATAGAGAGAAGAGAGAGGATCAAGATGCGTATCCGCAAGATCGTCAGCGGAACGGCCCAGATGCCTCGTATGACTGTGTACAGGAGTAACAAGCAGATTTATGTTCAGTTCGTGGACGACCTGAACGGAGTGACGCTGGCTTCGGCTTCGTCGCTGGACAAGGAAGTTGCCGAGAAGGCTGCGGGCCTGAACAAAACCCAGGTCGCTGCGTTGGTAGGCAAGCTGGCCGCCGAGCGCGGTATTGCGAAGGGCATCAGCACGGTCGCTTTCGACCGCAACGGTTACCTGTACCACGGAAGAGTGAAAATGTTGGCGGACGCAGCCCGCGAAGGCGGACTTAAATTCTAAGAGATATGTCAAATACGAACATAAAGAAAGTCAGAACAAGCGATCTGGAGCTTAAGGACCGTCTGGTTAGCATCCAGCGCGTTACGAAGGTGACCAAGGGCGGCCGCACCTTTACGTTCTCGGCCATCGTCGTGGTGGGCAACGAGAACGGCGTGGTGGGCTACGGCCTGGGCAAGGCCAGCGAGGTTACCTCGGCCATCGCCAAGGGCGTGGAGGACGCCAAGAAGAACCTGGTGAAGATTCCGGTGCTGCACGGTACGATCCCTCACAAGCAGGAGGCGCGTTACAGCGGCTCGCTGGTGATGATCCGCCCGGCCGCTCCCGGTACCGGCGTAATCGCTGGCGGTGCCATGCGTGCCGTGCTGGAGAGCGTGGGCGTACGCAACGTGTTGGCCAAGAGCAAGGGTTCGTCGAACCCCCACAACCTGGTGAAGGCTACCATCGCCGCTCTGCTGGAGCTGCGTGACGCGCACAGCGTCGCACAGGTGCGTGGGGTCTCCCTCGATACAGTGTTTAACGGATAACAGCGACGAAAATGGCTAGATTGAAAATCACGCAGACCAAAAGCCGCATCGGCGCGACCGCTCAGCAGAAGAAGAACCTCGACGCGTTGGGCCTTCGCAAGATGAACGCTACGGTCGAGCACGACGCTTCGGCGATCATCCTCGGCATGGTGACCAAGGTGAAACACCTGGTCAAGGTAGAGGAGGTGAAATAGTCCTGCGGGACTGTTTCTTCCGGATGCCCTTTAGGGGGTACTATTGGGAAATAATAAAAAAATACGCATAATGAATCTCAGTAATTTAAAACCAGCAGCAGGGTCGACCAAAAGCGATAAGCGTATCGGCCGCGGTCAGGGTTCCGGCCGGGGCGGCACTTCGACGCGCGGTCACAAAGGAGCGCAGTCGCGTTCGGGCTACTCTTCCAAACTCGGTTTCGAAGGCGGTCAGATGCCTCTTCAGAGACGTTTGCCCAAATTCGGTTTCACGAATCTCAAAAGGGTAGAGTACAAGGGTATCAACCTGCTTGTCCTGGAGGAACTGGCTCAGAAGTCGTCGCTGAAGAGCATTTCGGTTGACACGCTGATCGAGGCCGGCCTCGTAAACAAGAATGCACGGGTGAAGATCCTCGGCAACGGTACGCTCAGCGTAGCGCTCGAGGTGACGGCCCACGCATTTTCCAAATCGGCTGCGGCCGCTATCGAAGCCCAGGGAGGCAAGGTGACCAAACTTTAATTTTCAGCGATGAAAAAGTTAATCGAAACCATCAAAAATATATTCAAGATCGAGGAGCTGCGCAAGAGGATCCTCTTTACGCTCGCCTTGATCCTGGTATATCGGTTCGGTAGTTTTGTGGTGATTCCGGGCATCAACCCCGAGTCGCTTTCGGCCCTGCAGCAGCAGGTCGAGGGCAACGGGCTGATGGGCCTGCTGAACATCTTCTCCGGAGGAGCCTTCAGCAACGCGTCCATCTTCGCACTGGGTATCATGCCCTATATCTCGGCCTCGATCGTCATCCAGCTGATGGGGATCGTGGTTCCCTACTTCCAGAAGTTGCAGAAGGAGGGCGAGAGCGGGCGCCGCAAAATCAACCAATGGACCCGTTACCTGACCATCATCGTGCTGCTGTTGCAGGGTCCGGCTTACCTGGCCAACCTGCACGCCCAGCTGCCCGATGCGGCGTTCGTACTGGGCCGTGGCAGCGTGCTGTTCACCATCGGGGCGACGATCGTGCTGATCGCCGGTACGATGTTCGTGATGTGGCTCGGCGAGAAGATCACCGACAAAGGTATCGGCAACGGCGTTTCGCTCATCATCATGGTGGGTATCATCGCCCGCCTGCCGCATGCGCTGATGGCCGAGCTGAACACGCGTTTCACCGAAGCCACCGGCGGTCTGGTGATGCTGGTTGTCGAGCTGGTGCTGCTGTTCCTCGTGTTCTGCGCCGTGATCGCGCTGGTGCAGGCCACCCGCAAGATCCCCGTGCAGTATGCCAAGCGGATCGTGGGTAACAAGCAGTACGGCGGTGTGCGCCAGTACATCCCGCTGAAGATCAACGCAGCAGGCGTTATGCCGATCATCTTCGCCCAGGCGCTGATGTTCATCCCGATGTTCTTCACCCGCTTCGAGGCTACCCGCGGATTCGCGGCCGCTTTCGCGGACTACACCGGGTTCTGGTATAACTTAGTGTTCGCGCTGCTGGTGATCGCCTTCACCTATTTCTACACGGCGATTACCGTGAACCCCAACATGATGGCCGAGGACATGAAACGCAACGGAGGCTTTATCCCGGGCGTGAAACCGGGTAAGAAGACCGTCGAATACCTCGACACCATCATGACGCGGATCACCCTTCCGGGCTCCATCTTCCTGGCGATCGTGGCTATCCTGCCGACCTTCGCGATGAAGCTGGGCATCAACAACCAGTTCGCGCTGTTCTACGGCGGTACCTCGTTGCTGATCCTGGTGGGCGTCGTCCTCGACACTCTGCAGCAGATCGAAAGCTACCTGTTGCTGCGCCATTACGACGGACTGATGAAGACGGGCCGTATCAAAGGGCGCGTCGGTTAATACGAGTTCTGAAAAATGATATACTTAAAGACAGCGGAAGAGATCGAGCTGCTGCGCGAGAACAACCTTCTGGTCAGCGCGACGCTGGCGGAAGTCGGCAGACATGTCCGGCCGGGCGTTTCGACGCTCGAGCTGGACAAGCTCGCCGAGGAGTTTATCCGTTCTCACGGCGCGGAACCCGGGTTTCTGGGTTACGGCGGCTTTCCGAATACGCTGTGCATGTCCGTCAACGAAGAGGTCGTGCACGGGATACCTTCCGCAAAGCGCATTCTGAAGGAGGGCGATGTCCTCTCGGTGGACTGCGGCACGCTTATGAAGGGGTTTTACGGTGATTCTGCATACACGTTTGCAGTAGGCGAGATCGCGCCGGAAGTGGCCGATCTGCTGAGGGTCACCAAAGAGGCTCTTTATAAAGGTGTCGCACAGGCTAAGGCCGGCAATCGCGTAGGCGATGTGGCCAGCGCTGTGCAGGAGCACGCCGAGCGGCACGGATACTCCGTGGTGCGGGAACTGGTCGGGCACGGACTGGGTCGCAAGATGCACGAAGAGCCCGAGGTTCCGAACTACGGCGCCCGGGGCAGGGGGCCTCTTCTCAAAGAGGGGATGGTCATCTGCATCGAACCCATGATCAACATGGGGGCACGTTATGTGGTTTTCGAGCGCGACGGCTGGACCGTACGCACCAGGGACCGCAAACCGTCGGCTCACTTCGAGTTCGCGGTGGCGGTCGGGAAAGAGGGCCCGGACGTACTGACCGACTTCGGTGTAATCGAACAAGCAATAAATTCGTAAGACTCCTATGGCCAAACAAGCTGCTATTGAGAAGGACGGGACGATTATCGAGGCGTTGTCCAACGCGATGTTCAGGGTTGAACTCGACAACGGCCACGTAATCACCGCCCACATTTCGGGTAAGATGCGGATGCACTACATCAAGATCCTGCCCGGCGACAAGGTAAAAGTTGAGATGTCCCCGTACGACCTGAGTAAGGGACGGATTTCGTTCAGGTACAAATAGAACAGAACCCGGGACCGGTTCGTTGGCGTGAAGCGGAGGCCGTGAGGCCCGCGATGCGCGGAGGACGTCCCACAAAGATTTCTGAAAAATGAAAGTTAGAACATCCATCAAGAAGAGAAGCGAGGATTGCAAGATCGTGAAACGCAAGGGGCGCCTCTACGTGATCTGCAAGAAGAATCCCAAGCTGAAAATGCGTCAGGGATAGTCAACGGAATCAAACAAAAAAGCATAATTCAAATTTATGGCACGTATAGTAGGTGTAGATTTACCGAGAAATAAAAGAGGGTATATAGGGCTGACCTATATCTACGGGGTCGGTCGCAGCACCGCCCTGACGATCCTCGAAAAGGCCAACGTGGATCCCGAACTGAAGGTTCAGGAGTGGAGCGACGACCAGATCGCCGCGATCCGTAACACCATCGCCGAGGAGGGATTCAAGGTCGAAGGCGAGCTCCGCTCGTCCGTTCAGCTGAACATCAAGCGACTGATGGACATCGGTTGCTACCGCGGCATCCGCCACCGTATCGGTCTTCCGGTCCGCGGTCAGAGCACGAAGAACAATGCCCGTACGCGCAAGGGTCGCAAGAAGACCGTTGCCAACAAGAAAAAAGCAACGAAGTAATCATAGAGAGTTATGGCAAAGAAAACAGGAACAGTTAAGAAGAGAGTTGTTAAAGTGGGTACCGAGGGAAAGGTATTCGTACACTCTACTTTCAATAACGTGATCATCACGATTGCGAATGCCGACGGCCAGGTTATCAGCTGGAGTTCAGCGGGTAAGATGGGTTTCCGTGGTTCCAAGAAGAATACTCCCTATGCTGCTCAGACCGCTGCTACGGACTGCGCGAAGGTAGCCTACGACCTGGGTCTGCGCAAGGTCAAGGTTTACGTGAAGGGTCCCGGCGCCGGCCGCGAATCGGCGATCCGCACCGTTCACGGCGCCGGTATCGAAGTGACCGAGATCGTCGACGTTACTCCGCTGCCGCACAACGGCTGCCGTCCGCCCAACCGCCGCCGCGTCTAATTTCCGGTCCGACGCCACCGGAGCGGTCCGTCGACGGCCACACTGGCGGGGTTTCGGGGAGTGGGGTTTTCCTTTCGGGAGGCTTCCTGCCCGGTTACAGCCCGGCCGCGGCGACAGGCGGATTGGCCGCATTCCCAACCTTGCAGGCGGAATGTCGGCGTCACTCCAAAACGGAGGCCCGCCCTTCGTTAAAACAGATTTAAAACAGTAAAGCAAACTTCTATTATGGGAAGATACATAGGACCTAAGTCAAAAATCGCCAGGAAATTCGGCGAAGCCATTTTCGGAACGGACAAATCGCTCGAGAAGAAGAACTATCCCCCGGGACAGCACGGGCTGATGCGCAAGCGCAAGAAGGTGTCGGAGTACGGCACCCAGCTGCTCGAGAAGCAGAAGGCCAAAGCTATCTACGGCATACAGGAGAAGCAGTTCCGCCGCACCTTTGAGGAGGCTGCCCGCGTGGGCGGCATCACCGGCGAGAACCTGCTCCGTATCCTGGAGTGCCGCCTGGACAACGTGGTATACCGCCTGGGCATCGCCCCGACGCGTGCCGCTGCCCGCCAGCTGGTTTCTCACCGCCACATCACCGTGAACGGCGCCGTGGTGAACATCCCTTCGTACCAGCTCCGTTCGGGCGACGTCGTGGGCGTTCGCGAGAAATCGAAGTCGCTGGAGGTGATCCAGGAGTCCCTGAGCGGCGGCCGCAGCCGTTACTCGTGGCTCGAGTGGGAAGGCAGCCAGATGAGCGGCAAGTTCCTGCAGAAGCCCGACCGGGCCGATATTCCCGAAAATATCAAAGAGCAGCTTATCGTCGAGTTGTATTCTAAGTAATCATTAATCGAGGAGCAATCATTATGGCAATATTAGCATTTCAAAAGCCTGAAAAGGTAATAATGCTCGAATCCACCTCTTCGTTCGGACGTTTTGAATTCCGTCCGCTCGAGCCCGGATTTGGCATGACCGTCGGCAATGCGTTGCGGCGCATCCTGCTCTCTTCTCTGGAGGGCTATGCGATCACAACGGTGAAGGTTGCCGGTGTCGATCATGAGTTTGCTGCTATCCCCGGTGTTATGGAAGGAATGCTTGAGATCGTTTTGAACCTCAAGCAAGTGCGTTTCATCAAGACCGTCGAGAGTGTCGAGGGTGAGAAGGTGACGGTCAACGTGGCCGGTCAGAGCGAACTCACCGCCGGTTATATCTCGAACTTCTTGACCAACTTCAAGGTGTTGAACCCCGAGCTGGTGATCTGCCGCCTCGATCCCGAGGTGAAACTCCAGATCGAGCTGACGGTCGCCAAGGGCCGCGGTTACGTTCCGGCCGAGGAGAACCGTCCCGCCGATGCGGAGTTCGGTGTGCTGCCGATCGACTCGATCCACACGCCGATCAAGAACGTGAAGTATTCGGTCGAGAACTACCGCGTGGAGCAGAAAACCGACTACGAGAAACTGAATCTGGAGATCACGACCGACGGAAGCATTCATCCGAAGGACGCGCTCAAGGAGGCGGCCAAAATATTGATTCATCACTTCATGCTCTTCTCCGATGAAAAGATTACGCTGAACCTTGAGGAAAGCAGTGCGACCGAGGAGTTCGACGAGGATGTGCTCCACATGCGCCAGTTGCTGAAGACGAAGCTTTCGGAGCAGGATCTTTCGGTTCGCGCGCTGAACTGCCTGAAGGCGGCCGAGGTGGAGACGGTCGGGGACCTGGTTCGTTTCAACCGCAACGACCTGCTGAAGTTCCGCAATTTCGGCAAGAAGTCGCTTTCGGAGTTGGACGAGCTGCTCACGACGCTCAACCTGCACTTCGGAATGGACGTATCCATTTACAAACTTGACAAGGATTAACACGAACGATTAAGTAACCATGAGACATAACAAGAAAATCAATCACCTCGGCCGCCAGGCCGGTCACCGCAAGGCGCTGATGGCGAATCTGGCGAGTTCGCTGCTCATGCACAAGAGGATCAACACGACTCTGGCGAAGGCCAAGGCTCTGAGGATGTACGTCGAGCCGCTGATCACCAAGTCGAAAGAGGACACCACCCATTCGCGCCGTACGGTGTTCAGCTACCTGAAGGACAAAGAGGCTACCGCCGAGCTGTTCCGCACGATCGCTCCGAAGATCGCCGACCGTCCGGGCGGTTACTGCCGCATCCTGAAGACGGGTTTCCGTCTGGGCGATGCTGCCGAGATGTGCTTCATCGAGCTGGTTGACTTCGACGCCGCTTACACCAGCGATGCCGCTCCGAAGGCCGCTGCAGCCCCCAAGACCCGCCGCAGCCGCAGCGGGGCCAAGAAGGCCGCCGCCCCCGCCGCAGAGGCAGTAGCTGCCGATGCGCCGGATACCGCAGCCGAGGCTGCTCCCGCCAAAAAGGCAGCAGCGAAGAAACCCGCTGCCGCCAAGAAGCCCGCAGCTGCCAAGAAACCCGCGGCGAAGAAGGCTGACGAGGCCGCTGCCGAGTAACGGTTTCCCGCCGCCGGGTGCTGTCGGCGACTCGCGGTCTTACCGGCCGGTCGCCGCACACATCCCCGGCAACAGTAACATAGATGGTTTTAAACGGAGTCCCGGTTTTGCCGGGATTCCGTTTTTTGTGCGGGTTTTATTTTGGTTTACACTATACGTTTTGATTTCTGCTTCTTTCTGCTTCTTGCTGCTGTTCTTGCTGCGAGCTTTCCCCGGTCCGGATATTTCCCCTGGATGTGCCGCACCCCATCCTTTTTCGTCCTTGCTCCGGCCTTTTGCCTCCTTTCCGGCTTTTGCGCTGTTCCCGTCGCAGCCCGTTCCTGAGCCGTTGCAGCAGAAATTAATGATTTTACAACCTCCGCGTGCACGATTTTTGCAAGAAAATCGTTTATTTTACAGCACCGAATGGTTTATTGGCCGTCTAAATGTTAAACATTAAAAAATAGTAGTGAAATGAGTCAGATTGTAAGTGTTCATGCCAGAGAGATCCTGGATTCCCGCGGGAATCCGACCATCGAAGTCGAAGTAACCACCGCCAGCGGCGCTTTCGGCCGTGCGGCCGTGCCTTCGGGAGCATCGACGGGCGAAAACGAGGCGCTCGAACTGCGTGACGGCGATAAGGGCCGTTACGGCGGCAAGGGAGTACTGAAAGCCGTGCAGAATGTCAACGAGGTGATTGCGAAGGAGATTCTCGGTATGCCCGTAACCGACCAGGTCGGCATCGACAAAACGATGATCGCGTTGGACGGCACCCCCACGAAGAGCAACCTCGGTGCGAACGCCATCCTTGGCGTGTCGCTGGCCTGTGCCCATGCGGCTGCGAACTACGTCGGCGTGCCCCTGTGGCGCTACATCGGCGGCACGAACGCGAAAACGCTGCCCGTCCCGATGATGAACATCATCAACGGCGGCTCGCACTCCGATGCCCCGATCGCGTTCCAGGAGTTCATGATCCGTCCCGTCGGCGCGAAGAGCTTCCGCGAAGGACTGCGCATGGGCGCCGAGGTATTCCACGCGCTGAAAAAGGTGCTGCACGACCGCGGCCTGAGCACGGCGGTCGGTGACGAGGGCGGTTTCGCCCCGGCGCTGAAAGGGACCGAGGATGCGCTCGAGTCGATTATCGAGGCGGTTAAGAAGGCCGGTTACAAACCGGGCCGCAAATGCGAAGGCGGCGACGTTTCGATCGGCATGGACTGCGCCTCGTCCGAGTTCTACAAGGACGGCGTGTACGATTACACGAAGTTCGAAGGCCCTTCGGGAGCCAAACGCACCTCGTCCGAGCAGGTGGCTTACCTCGAAGAGCTCGTGGCTAAATACCCGATCGATTCGATCGAGGACGGCATGAGCGAGAACGACTGGGACGGCTGGAAAGCGTTGACCGACAAACTGGGCGGCAAATGCCAGCTGGTGGGCGACGACCTCTTCGTGACCAATGTCGAGTTCCTGAAGAAGGGTATCGAGATGGGCTGCGCGAATTCGATCCTGATCAAGGTGAACCAGATCGGCTCGCTGACCGAGACGCTCGACGCGATCGAGATGGCGCACCGCGCCGGCTACACGTCGGTCACTTCACACCGCAGCGGCGAGACCGAAGACTCGACGATCGCCGACATCGCCGTGGCGACCAACTCGGGCCAGATCAAGACCGGTTCGATGAGCCGTTCCGACCGCATGGCCAAGTACAACCAGCTGCTCCGCATCGAGGAGGAGCTGGGCGACGAAGCCGTTTACGGTTATACGAAGATTTACCGCAAATAGTAGAGGAAGGACTCGCAGCGTTCCGCTGCGCAAATCAGCCCCGCCCCAGGGCGCCTTCCCGCAAGGAACGTTGCCGAAGCGATCGTGCTGCAAGTGGCGCTGCCGCGGCGCGATTAACCCGCGTCCGGTTCAGCCGCTGCGGCGGCAAACGCCCCGCAGCCCGCAACGGCGGGAATCCCGCAGCCTGTAAGGGCGTGGGCCCGGTACTCCGGTTTCGCGGTATCGCTTCCGGCTTTACGCCCCGGAATTTCAGCAAAGGCATCCCCGAAAGGGATGCCTTTCGTTTATTCAGCCGTTCCGCTGCGCGCCCGGCAGCCGGGAATTTCAAAACCCCGAAAGTTTGCCGCAGCTTTTCATATCGTTTCCCGGACTGCTTGTATCTCCCGGCCCTTTTGTCGTCTCCTTATGTCCGATATGTCAAAAAAATGGACAAAATAGCGTCCGGTTCCTTCAATGTCGATTTGATGTAATGTCTTTTGTATTAGCAATATAATTGCAGGAGCGAATTTTTGTTTGCAAAAACTAATGTTTTAGTTGGTAAAACTAAAAATATAGTTTATATTTGTATTGACAGTAGGCCGGAACCTCCGGCCGCACAATCAGAAACTCCGCCTGCGGGCGGTAAGCGATTTTACCATGAGCAAAAAAGAGATCCGGGAGCTGACCAAAGCCGAGCTCGAAGTGATGCAGATCCTTTGGGACAAGGGCGAGGCGTTCGTCAGCGAGTTGCTCGAGGCGATGCCCGAGCCGCGTCCGGCCTACAACACGGTTTCGACGATCGTACGCATCCTCGAAAAGAAAGGGGTGGTCGGCTACACGCCCGTCGGCAAGAGCCACCGCTACCGGCCGCTGGTGGCCAAGGAGGCGTACACGCGCAGCTTTATGAACTCGGTGATGAGCAACTTTTTCGACAATTCGCTTTCGCAGATGGTTTCGTTCTTCTGCGAGAAGGAGGACCTTTCGGTGCGCGAAACCGAGCGTATCCTGGCGATCGCCCGCGAGGCGATCGAGAAGAAAAAAGGGGTAGGGCGGTAGCCGCCCGTATGGCCGCTTCCCGCTCCGGCCCTGCGGTTTCCCGCACCCTGCTCGCGTACTTGTTGCACCGTACAGCGGTTTCCTTTGTTCCGGCACGTTTCACCGGCCTGTATTTTCTGCACCTGCATCTCTGCAAACATATATTTACAAACACTACCTCACTTTTTAACCTGTCTTCCGATACTCCCGACAGACCCCCGTAACCTTAAAATTCCCCCGCTATGTGGAGTACATTACCTTACCTCGTCAAAGTCCAGATCTGCTTCGCGCTGTTATGGATCGTCTACAGGTTTTTCTTGCAGCGTGACGGTCGGTTTGCCCGTTCGCGCGCCTATCTGTTGTTGTCCGTACCGGTGTCGTTCCTGATTCCGCTGCTGTCGATCCCTGTGTTGCCGGCCTCACAGCCTGCGCCCGTTCCGGCTGTTCCGGTCGCCGCGGTCGCCGAAGCCCCCGTTCGGGCGCAGCCTGTTTCCGCTGCGGAGGATGCCTCGCTTTTCGCTGAGGCGGCTCCGGCGGCCCTTTCCGCATCCCCGGCGCCATCCCCGGCTTCCGGCGCCGCTTCTGCCATGACTGCCGTGACTGTTGCCTCTCCCGGTGCGCAGGCTTCGGCATTCTTCCGGGAGGCGGCCGCTTCGGCCTTCGCCGCGCTGGTTCCGGCCGGCTGGTCCGGGCTGATGTACGCCTGGCTGCTTTGGTGCGGCATTGCCGGCTCGCTATTGCTGCTGCTGTATTATTTGGGGCACACGCTGCGTTGGGTCAGGCTGATGCGCGAGGGCAACGTTTCCCGGATGCTCGATGACGTGCGTGTCGTCTACAGCCCGGCTGTGTCGAGCCCCTGCTCGCTGTTCAACTGCATTTTCATCAACCGCCGGGATTTGGGCGAAAACGAATTTCGCGAACTGATGGCGCACGAGCTTTGCCACATCCGGCTGCGCCACAGCTGGGACCGGCTGCTGGCCGTCGTGGTGACGCTTTTCTGCTGGTGGAATCCCTTCGTCTGGTTGTGGCACCGTTCGCTGTGCGAGGTGCATGAATACCAGGCCGACGACGCCGTGTTGCAGTGCGGGTTCGATGCGGAACAATACATCATGTTGATGGTCAGTTCCGTTGCCGGTGCCCGTACGACGCTCGCGAGCGGTTTCAGTTACTCGCTGGTGCGTAAACGCCTGCAAATGCTCTCCCGTGGGGCTTCGCGCAGGGCCGGGCTGCGCATGCTGCTGGTGGTGCCCGCCCTTGCGGTGTTGCTCGCGCTCTTCTCGTTCACCGAGCGGCCGGTCGCAGCCGGCAGCCCGGAACAAGTTCCTGCCGAACTCTCCGACCAACTGCTTTCCGCGTTCGGTTATTCCGCCGATGCGGTTCCGGCCGCCGTGCAGGCCCAAACGGCCGCGGAGGAAGGGCCGATACTCTTTTCCGGGGACGATGCCGTCCCGTCGGATGATGCCGAACCGACCGCTGCGGTACAGCCCGGTGCGGCTTTCGCGGACGCATCCGGTGTTTCCGGATACGGTGCTCCGGTTTCGGGGGAGTCTCCTGCCGTACAGCGCGTCTCGTCAAAGGGCGATGATGTCGTGATTATGGTCGACGGCAAAGTCGATCCTCGCGGGGTGCAGGCGCTCAATGAGCTCGATCCGTCGGATGTCGAACGGATTACCGTGGGGACCAAAGACTCTCCGGTGGTGATGGTGACGACCAAACGCTACTTGCGTGACTACCCGGAGGAGGCCGCCGCGATCCGCAAGCGCGAGGGTGATTTCGGCGTCAGGGAGTTTCTGAACGCTTCGGCCGAAGATCCGCAGGCGAGTGCTGGATCCCGTGCCGGAGGTTCCGTTCCGGTGAAGGCCGATGGTTGGGACGAGGCGATCGAGGCTGCCGCTGCGGCCATCGAGCAGAGTGCGCTGAAGCTGGCCTCCTCGACGTTGGACCTGACGGCGAATGCGCTCGGTGCCGCTTCTTCCGGGAGCGCTGTTTCATCCCGGGGTAGAATCTCCGCCTCCGGCGACGTTTCGCGGGCAAAGCCGGAGGCCGCGCGGGTCGAAGAGGATATTGCAAAAGCCAAAGCTGACATCGAACGTGCCAAAACCGAAGTTGTGGCCGAGGCCGCCCGGCTCCGCAAGCAGTTGGACGACGACACCTCTCGTTGGGCCGGGACCTTCGCCGGACAATATGCCGGCGACAGCAGGGAGACCTCCAAAAGCCACGTGCAGGACAATATGGTCCGCCTGACCCGTTTCGCGGGACAGACGATCACCGGTGTTTCGGCCTCGTCCGGTTTCAGTGTCGAGGTGCGCAAATCGAACAGCACTTCCGTTGAGATCGTGATGCCTGCCGAATGGCAGCAGTACCTGACCTGCGAGCTGACCCCGGACGGGGTGGTGCAGCTGGGCCTCGACACCAAGAGGCTTTCCGGTTCCAGGGGACTGCGCATCAACAAGGGACAGCTTACGGCCGTGGTAAGCCTGCCGAAGCTTAGCCTGCTGAAGTGTTCCAGCGGTGCCGTGATCCGTTGTACCGGTATTTTCAAGGGCGGTACCGTGCAGTTGCGGGCCTCTTCCGGCGGCATGGTCGACGGTTTGAGCCTGAAGGCCTCCGAGGCGCTTATCGACGCCTCTTCGGGCGGTGGGATCCGGAATGTGGCCGTTACCGCTCCGAAAGCAGGTGTGGAAATCTCTTCCGGGGCCGTGGTCAAAGGGGTGTCGCTCGATGTCACGGCACTCACGTGCCAAGCCTCTTCCGGCGCCGTCGCCACCCTCGAACACACCGGAAACAACTCGATGCTGAATACCTCTTCGGGCGGTGTGATCCGGATTACCGGTTCGACTCGGATCCTGACGGTCAACAAGTCCCGTTCCGGCGGAAACATCAATACCGACGGCTACACAGTGTCTTATCGCGTGCAATAGTTTTTACCGGGGGCGTCTCTCTTTCAGCCTCCTGTCCTATACAGTTCCTCCCTATAGAGTCGGTTCCGGGGCTCCGGTCATTCCGGGTCCGGACCCGCCGTCTCCTTACGTCCCGTTTTTTATCCGTTCCCGTGACCTCCCGATCCTGTAAAATCCCGGCTTCCGTGAGCCCGGTTCCCCGAAAAGCCGTTCCCGGAATCCCGGACCTTTTCTTAAAACACCTACAAATTTTCCTAAAACCCGATAGTATGAAAAAACTGATTCTTCTTTTCTCGGTGGTTGCCGCAGCGGCAATGACCGGCTTTTATGCCCAGGGGCGTCCCGATGCTGGGGCGATTTCCGCTGCGGGCGACCGGCAGATGTACCGTGTGACCCGTTTCGAGGGGCAGCCGATTACCGGCGTCTCCGCATCGGTGGGATTCCGTGTCGAGGTGAATGAGTCGGCCCGCACTTCGGTTCGGGTCGAGATTCCGGCCGAATGGCAGGATCGCCTGATTTGCGAAATTTCGCCCGAAGGGGTGGTGCGCCTGGGGATCGACACCGAGGGCCTTCGGAATTTCCGCGGCCACGACCTGACGGCGGTGGTCAATCTCGGCAAAGTCGATGTGATGAAAGCCTCCACCGGGGCGAAAATCACCTGCAACGGCAGTTTTACGGGCGGCAATGCGGAGATCAGCGCCTCCACGGGCGGCATGGTCAGCGGCCTGACGCTGACTGCATCCGGCGTGGGGATCAAAGTGTCTACCGGCGCTTCGGTCAAAGATTTGCATATCGTAGCCGGGCAGGTGACTGCCGAAGGCTCGACGGGCGCTTCGCTGAGCGGTGCCGTGTTCGACGCTTCGGCGCTGTCGTGCAAAGCGGGCACCGGGGCTTCCCTCTCGATGTCGCATACGGGACAGTCGGCCGCTTTAGCCTCCAACACGGGTGGCAGCATCCGGATTTCCGGTTCGACGGGCAGCCTCACGGTCAACAAATCCCGTACCGGCGGCCGAGTCGACACCGGCAATTACAAAGTGGATAAATAGATTTACCGAAAATGCCGGTCCGGCATTTTTCCGCTTGCCCGCCGGGCGCGGCGGCGTGTACCGTTCGGAGCTATTGGTAGTCGCCCATCAGGTAGGCTTTGATGAAGTCGCCGATCTCGCCGTCCATCACCCTTTGTACGTCCGAGGTCTGGTGCCCGGTGCGGTGGTCCTTCACGCGGCGGTCGTCGAACACGTAGCTGCGGATTTGCGACCCCCATTCGATCTTCTTTTTTTGTCCTTCCAGCTCGTTTTGCAGTTCGCGGCGTTTGTCCAGCTCGATCTGGTAGAGCTTCGAACGCAGGATGCGCATCGCATTTTCCTTGTTCATGATCTGCGAGCGCGTTTCGGTGTTCTCGACCATAATCCCCGAGGGCAGGTGGCGCAGGCGTACGCCGGTTTCGACCTTGTTGACGTTCTGGCCGCCCTTGCCGCCGCTGCGGTATGTGTCCCATTCGATGTCGGCGGGGTTGATCGTGATCTCGATCGTGTCGTCCACCGCAGGCGATACGAACACCGAAGCGAAGGTGGTCTGGCGCTTGTTGTTCGCGTTGAACGGGGAGGGGCGCACGAGGCGGTGCACGCCGCTCTCGCTTTTGAGGTAGCCGTAGGCGAACTCGCCGACGAATTCGAGAGTCGCCGACTTGATTCCGACCTCCTCGCCGTCCTGCACGTCGACCACCTTGACCTGGTAACCGTTCGCTTCGCCCCAGCGCATGTACATGCGCATCAGCATCGAAGCCCAGTCGAGGCTTTCGGTGCCGCCCGCGCCGGAGTTGATTTCCATGATCGCGCCGAGCCGGTCCTCTTCGCCGCCCAGCATGTTGCGCATTTCGAGCGCCTCGATCATCTCCAGTACCCGGCCGTATTGCGCGTCGAGCTCCTCGGGGGCCGATACCCCCTCGCGGATGAATTCGGGCAGCAGGTGCAGCTCTTCCATCGCCGAGGCGATCGCATCGTAGGCGGTGATCCAGTATTTGATCCCGGCCACCTTTTTCAGCTGCTCCTCGGCCTTGGCCGGATCGTCCCAGAAGTCCGGCGCATGGGTCAGCGACTCCTGTTCGTCGAGTTCGAGCCGCCGGTCGTCGATATGCAAGTGGGTATGGAGCGCCGTTTGCCGCTCCTCGAGCGCTTTGATCTGTTCGGTGGTAACCATCTTTCGTGTCGTTTATGGCTGTTCGGTTCGTCCGGTCAGTTTGTCCGGTTTTGTTCATCCGGTTCAGTTTGTCCGGCCGTTCGTCCGGTTCGTTGTATCGTTTTTTATTTCTCGCAGTAGGCGTCCCTTGCATCTTTCCCCGCCCTGCTTTTTCCCGCACCTCCGGTCGCTGGCCGCGGCATGTGCCGCCCTGCCGTTTCCGTCCTCGCGTTGCCCCGGGGGGCTATCTGCCGCGTGCCGGTGCCTCCTGCAGGCGGACCTCTTGGCCTGAGGTCGTTTGACCAGCCTCCGCCGGTACTTTCGCGGGGTCCTTCCGGCTTGTTGGGGGACCGGCTGGGGTGCGCCGTGCAGTGCCGCTCCGCTGCCCGGTTACTCTTCCGGATTCGGTTTGCTGTCGGGTGTCGAGGGATGGTCCGTCGCTCCCGAAACCGAACAGGGAATGCCCAGTGCCTCGACCCGCGCCCCGATCCTCATCAGCTCTCCGAGCGGAATCTTCTCCAGTCCGTGCGCCGGGGTCTCGCGGTCGATCGTGTAGATCATCACCTGCTGCGGGGCCACCTCACGGATCAGCTCCAGCCAGGTGGACACCTCCGCTTCGGTGGTGTTGTCCACCCTGCGGCCGTCGTACATGCCGCGCAGGAACATCGTCTGCACGATCAGCCGTCCCCCGAAGAGCTTCATCAGCCGTACCGTTTCTGCCACGCCGGCGCGTCCCCGGGGCTGGTCGATCAGGCGCACCGTTTCGTCCAGCGCCGAATCGAGCTTGAGGATGTTGTTGTCCACCTTCAGCAGTGCGCGGCGCACATTGTCACGGCCGATCATCGTCGCGTTGCTCAGCACCGACACCTTTGCCGACGGACACAGCTCGTCGCGTACGGCGATCGTGTCGGAGATGATCTCCTCGAACTGTGGGTGCATCGTCGGTTCTCCGTTGCCCGCGAAGGTAATCACGTCGGGCGGCGTTCCTGCGGCGGCCATCTCCCGCAGTTTCGCGCGCAGCAGCGTCCGCACCTCTTCGCGCGTGTTGAAACGGGGCTTGAAGCCATGTTTGCCCCAGCCGCATTCGCAGTAGATGCAGTCGAAGTTGCAAAGCTTGTTGTCGGTGGGCAGCAGGTTCACCCCGAGCGACAGTCCGAGTCGGCGGCTGTGCACGGGACCGAAGATGACGCGGTCGAAAAGAATGGTGCTCATGGTTACGGGTAGGGTTGTTTGTCTGTCGCGCGGCATACGGGCCCGGCTCGTTGCGGCCCGTTCGGTTCCTGTGGGATACTTCCGTCCGGTACCTGTCCCGTTGCAGGGCGCCCCTCAAAGATACAAAAAAGTTGCCGGAAAGCGCAGGGAGTCGGTATTGCTGTTTGCTCCGGAAGGATTTGTTCCCGCCTCCGGGGCTCCGGAGGGTTTTACGCGAGTTGCTGCATTTCGATCAGGTGTGCGTAGATGCCGCCGCGCTCCATCAATTCGTGGTGCGTACCCTGTTCGGCGATGCGGCCGTGCTCGATCACGATGATCTTGTCGGCGCCCACGATCGTGCTCAGGCGGTGCGCGATTACCAGCGACGTGCGCCCCTTGAGCAGCGAACCGAGGGCCTCCTGCACGAGCTTTTCCGATTCGGTATCGAGTGCCGAAGTGGCCTCGTCGAGGATCAGGATGTCGGGGTTTTTGAGCACCGCGCGCGCGATGCTGAGGCGCTGGCGCTGCCCGCCGGAGAGCTTCATGCCCCGGTCGCCGACGTTCGTGTCGTAGCCGTGCTCGGTCTCGCGGATAAAACCGTCCGCGTTGGCCACCCGTGCGGCGGCTTCCACTTCGGCGTCCGTCGCGTCGCGCTTGCCGAGGCGGATGTTGCCCGCGATCGTGTCGTTGAACAGGATCGTCTCCTGCGTGACGATGCCCATGTGGCTGCGCAGGCTGTCCAGCTGGTATTCGCGCAGGTCGATCCCGTCCACGAAGATCGCACCCGAGGTAACGTCGTAGAAGCGCGGGATCAGGTCCGAAAGCGTCGATTTGCCGCCGCCCGAGGGCCCTACGAGCGCCACGGTCTCGCCCTTGCGGATCGTGAAGCTGACTGAGTCGATCACCTTGCGCGAATCGTCGTACGAGAACGACACGTCGCGGAACTCGATACTGTCGCGGAACTGTTCCAGCCGGACGGCTCCCGTCGCTTCGGGGATGCGGCTCTTCTCGTCGAGCAGTCCCAGCACGCGGTCGCCCGCGGCGATGCCCTGGTTGATGTTGCTGAAGGCGTCGGTGAACGAGCGCACCGGGCGCGTAATCTGTGTGAAGATGGCGAGGTAGGCGATGAACCCGGCCGCTTCGAGCCGTCCGTCCAGCACGAGGCTGCCGCCGTAGAGCAGCAGCACGGCCGCGGCCGAAATGCCGAGGAATTCGCTCATCGGCGAAGCGAGCTGCTGGCGCCGCGCCATCGAGCGCGTGATGCGCGAGTAAATATCGTTGATTTTGCGGAATTTACCGGTAATGTACCCCGTCGCGTTGTAGCCCTTGACCACTTTGACGCCGGTGAGCGCCTCGTCCAGCAGGCTGGTCATGTCGCCGAAGTTCTCCTGCGCCTGTTTGGCCGACTTGCGCAGCCGTTTGACGATCGAACCGATGAGCAGTGCCGTGAGCGGCAGGAAGATCGCCGAGAAGATCGTCAGTTCCCACGAGATTTTGACCAGCGCGATCATGTAGCCGATAATCAGGAACGGTTCGCGGAAGGCGACCTGCAGCGTGTTGGTGATGCAGAACTGCACGACGGTGACGTCCGAAGTGATCTTCGAGATGATGTCGCCCTTGCGTTCGTTGCTGAAGTAGCCCACGTGCAGGCCCATCACGTTGTCGAACACCGCGTTGCGCAGGCGGCGCAGCGTGTGGATCTTCATGTTTTCGATGGTCCACTGGCCCAGGTAGCGGAACATGTTGCTCAGCAGGGCCGACGAGACGATGAAGATGCTCAGGAAGAGCATCACGTTCATCACCGAGTAGTCGGGGCCGTAGATTTTGTAGAGCAGGAAGTTGACCAGCCGGTCGAAGTAGTCCATGTTCAGCGCGAAGGCGGGCATCGAGGTGACCTGTGCGATCTGCTTCGCGGGGTCGAACAGCGAGTTGAGGATCGGGATGATCATCACGAAATTGAACGTGTTGAACAGCGAGTAGAAGAGCGTGTAAAAGAAGTAGGGTATCGCGTATTTTTCGATCGGTTTGGCGAATCCGAGCAGTCTCCAGTAGGTGTTCATCGGCGGGTGTTTATCGGTTTGTCAGTTCTGTTTTCGTATGTTGTGTTTTGCTCCGGACGCTGCCTGTACTTTGTCGTTTCGTCCGTATTTTCCCGGTCGTTCCGGGCTTCCGTGCCTTTTTTGCTCTTGTTCCCGGCCTGCTGCCGTCATGCGAGCTCCCGGTCTTTGCGGTTGTTTTCGGGCCCGGCTTCACGTTCGCCCCGGCCCGCGGCACACCGCCCCGCACCATCGCCGCCGTCCTGCCGGGGGGAGAGACGCTCCGGGACACTCAGTCGCAAAAGTAATCCAAAATCGGGATAACCCCCGAGAATTTCGGACGAAAGGAGCCGTTTTCCCTCGATTTTGTTAATTTTGTGGAACAAAATACCAATCAGACTCTTTTTCACCACTATGGAAACAGTACTAAGCGGCATCCGTTCGACCGGCCGGCTGCACCTGGGCAACTACTTCGGGGCCCTGCGCAATTTCGTCAAGATGCAGCACACCGACCGGTGTTTCTTTTTCATTGCCGACTACCACTCGCTGACCACCCATCCCGATCCCAAAGCGCTGCACGGCAACGTGAAGAACGTGCTGGCGGAGTACCTCGCCGCCGGCCTCGATCCCGAGGTGGCGACGATCTATATCCAGAGCGACGTGCCGCAGGTGGCCGAGCTGTCGCTGCTGCTGAGCATGCACGCCTACATCGGCGAGCTGGAGCGCACCGCTTCGTTCAAGGATAAAATCCGCAAACAGCCCGAAAACGTCAACGCGGGGCTGTTGTGCTACCCGGTGCTGATGGCCGCCGACATCCTGCTGCACCGCGCCACGCGCGTACCGGTGGGCAAGGACCAGGAGCAGCACCTCGAACTGACGCGCCGCTTCGCGCGCCGCTTCAACCAGATTTACGGCACCGAGTTCTTCCCCGAGAGCCAGCCTTACAACTTCGGCGAGGCGTCGGTCAAGATTCCGGGCCTCGACGGCACCGGCAAGATGGGCAAGTCCGAGGGTAACGGCATCTTCCTCTCCGATCCGGACGAGGTGATCCGCAAGAAGGTGATGAAGGCGGTGACCGACAGCGGCCCGACGGCTCCCGACAGTCCGATGCCGGAGGTGATCGCGAACCTGTTCACGATCATGAAGGCCGTTTCGACCCCCGATACCGTCGAGCACTTTACAGGGCTTTGGAACCGCTGCGAAATCCGTTACGGCGACCTGAAGAAGCAGTTGGCCGAAGATATTATCAAGACCGTGGCGCCGATCCGCGCGAACATCGGCGACATTCTCGCCGACGACGCTTACCTGCACAAGGTGGCTTCGATGGGGGCGGAGAGGGCGCGCGCGAGTGCCGACCGGACCGTTTCGCAGGTGCGCGAGATCATGGGCATTACGCGGTTTTAGCGGCTCCTGATCCTTCGGATTCGTGCTTCGCGGTCGAAAGGACAGCGGGCGGTAACGGACAGCCCTGCTTCGGCGTTGCGGTCCTCCGGCTGCGAAACCGGTTTACCTGCCGAGGCTTTGCTTTCACTGCACGCCCGGAATTACAGTTCCGGTTCGTGCGGACGTTCGGCAAACCCGAGCAGGTGCCAAACCTTGTTTCTAACGCCGGAGGACCGCAATGCCGAAGCTGATACGAATTCCCGCCTGTACCGGGCCGCCACCCCGAAGGAGGCACACCCGAAAGGCAGATCTGCACCCGGCAACCAAGCGCACCCGGAAGAGAGGCCTGCGCCACGGATTGGGATAAGAAATGTACCGCGCAAGACGCGCCGGTGCAAGATGCAACAGTAGAGATGAGTTATTCCACCAGAGGGACATACCGGCGGCTCGGGCTGCTGTACCGCTACCTGATCGTGGCGACGAAGCGGCTCTCGCAGAAGCAGCTGATGATTCTGCTGGCCGTCGTCGTCGGGCTCGCCGCAGGCTTCGCGACCTACCTTTTCGAAGGGTTGCTGGTGTTGGTGCGCACCGGGCTGACCAGTTGGCTGGCGATCGACACGGCCAGCCCGCTCTACCTGGTCTACCCGATCATCGGCGTGATCCTCGCGACGCTTTTCGTGCGCTACTGGGTGCGCGACGACATCTCCGAAGGGGTGACGCGCGTACTCTATGCGATGAGCAAAAAGGGCTCCCGCATCAAGCCGCACAACTGCTATACGTCGGTGGTGGCCAGCGCGACGACTATCGGTTTCGGCGGTTCGGTCGGCCCCGAGGCGCCGATCGTGCTGACCGGTTCGGCCATCGGCTCGAACATCGGCCAGTTCATGCGGCTCAACTACCGGGACATCACGCTGCTGCTCTGCTGCGGTGCGGCGGGCGCCCTTTCGGCCGTGTTCAAGGCGCCGATCACGGGCGTCGTCTTCGTGCTCGAAATCCTGATGCTCGACATTACGGTGAGCTCGATCATCCCGCTGCTCATTTCGACGGTCACGGCCACCTCGCTGATGTTTTTCCTCAACGGCTTCGAGCCTGTTTTCAGCATCGAGATCAAGACCTTCAGCCTGCACAACATCCCGTTCTACGTCGTCCTGGGCACGCTGTGCGGGTTCATGTCGTACTACTTCACACGCATCAATACGGCTATCGGCGGCGCGTTTGCCCGCCTCAGGACTCTGGGGCGCAAATGGCTCGTGGGCGGCGTGGTGATCGGCCTGCTGATCTTTATTTTCCCGCCCCTTTACGGCGAAGGGTACGAGGCGATGGTCGACCTGATGCACGGCAACATCGATGCGCTGTTCGACAATTCGATGTTCTTCTCCTACCGCCACATCGGGTGGCTCGTGGCGCTCTACCTGGTCGCGACGCTCTTCTTCAAGGTGGTGGCGATGGCCGCCACGACCGCCGCCGGCGGGGTGGGGGGCACCTTCGCGCCGTCGCTCTTCGTCGGCGCGTTCACCGGCGCTTCGGCCGCCTTTATCCTCGACACCTATTTCGGTTTCGATGTCCCGATCGTCTCGTTCACGCTGGTGGGCATGGCGGGGGTGATGTCCGGCGTGATGAAGGCTCCGCTCACGTCGATCTTCCTGATCGCCGAACTGACCAACGGCTACTCGCTTTTCGTTCCGCTGATGCTCACGTCGGCCGTTTCGTTCGGTATCAGCTACTATTTCGAACCCTATTCGATCTATACGAAAAAACTCTACCAGAGCGGCGAGCTGCTCACGCACAACAAAGACCGTTCGGTGCTGGTCTTCCTCGACCTGAAGCGGCTGATGGAGACCGATTTCCACCCGGTGACGATGGACACGACCCTGGGCGACGTGGTGCGTCTCATCTCGTCGGTGCGTCGCAATATCTTCCCGGTGGTGAGCCGCGACGGGGTGCTGCTGGGGGTCGTCCAGCTCGACGACCTGCGGGCGGATATGTTCGACCCGGCCAAGTACGATACGAAGATCGACGCCTACATGATCCCGCCGCCCGACGTGGTCTATCCCAACGAGCAGATGGGCAGCGTACTCGATGCGTTCGAGCAGTCGAAGGCGTGGATGCTTCCGGTGATCGACAGCGACCGGCACTACCTCGGCTTTATCTCCAAGTCGCGCATCCTGGCGGCCTACCGCGACCAGCTGGTCGCGATCAGCGAAGAGTAACCGCGCGTTTGTCGTCGCGTTCCCGTATCCTTCTTGGCTTGTCGTTGCCCCTCTCTCGCTTGCCTTGTATCGTCCTGCCGCCGTGCATCCGGTCGTTCCGCCCTCAATAAAAAACCGGCTCCCGAAGGAGCCGGCATACAAACAAGGCGGTTACTCTGAACAATCAGACAGAGTAAATATAGCCCGGAAATTCCGGTTTTGCAAGTCCGGGAAGCATTTTTCCGGAACTAACCCGCGCGGCACAGCATCCCGCCCGGGGTTATACGTCTGCCGGGAAGGTTTTTTTGTCGTGCGCCTGGGCCCGGATTTCCGCATCCGGCTCGCCGTCGCGTTCCGCCGGAATGTCCCGTGGCCCGGCGCCGTCTTCGGCTATGCTCTGCTGGTGGCGGTTCCGGTAGGCGGCGGGCGTCATGCCGTACTCCTTTTTGAAAAGTTTGATGAAGTGCGACGTGTTCGGGAAGTTGCACGCGAGGCCGATCTCCGAGATCGACTTGTTGGTCGAGATCAGTAGCAGGCGCGAGTGCATCAGCCGCTGGCGGATGAACCATTTGTGCGGCGGCTCGAAAAAGTGCTTGCGGAACTCCTTCTTGAACGAGGTGAGGCTCCGGTTGCATTTGGCCGCCAGTTCCTCGATCGAAATATCCGTGAAGATGCTGTTGTGCACGATCTGTTCGAAGTTCTCCTTGGTCAGGTCCATGTTGCTCAGGATTTTGCTTTTGAGGCAG
Source organism: Alistipes indistinctus YIT 12060 (assembly GCF_025144995.1). Classification (NCBI taxonomy): domain Bacteria; kingdom Pseudomonadati; phylum Bacteroidota; class Bacteroidia; order Bacteroidales; family Rikenellaceae; genus Alistipes; species Alistipes indistinctus. Next base: position 2,133,247 of record NZ_CP102250.1, read on the forward strand.
CACTCGCCCTGCGACAGGATCAGGTAGACCAGTTCGGTGAGCTTCAGGTGGACGGCCGTGTCGTCGTCGGCGAACAGGTTGTCGCGCAGTCCGGCATTGATCGTGGAGAAGAAGTTTTTCAGCGCGGGCCATCCCGGGGCCACGACGTGCGACTGCTTTTCGCATTCGGGACAGCTGTGGTCGTTGGTGATCGCCAACTGGTAGGTCAGGCTCAGGTTGTTGAGGATCCTGGCGAGTTGTTCCGAGGTGTAGTAGAAGACCACCTGCTCGAAATTCCTGCTGCCGGTGGGAACGTCCTCGGTGTAGTGGGTTCCGGCACTGAGGTAGAAGACCTCGCCCGCGCCTACCGCATGGCGCACGTCGCCGTAGTAGATGTATTTGGTGCCGCGCCGTACATAGCCTATGCAGTGCCTTGTCAGCGTGTGCGACTGGATTCCGATGCGCGAAGGCTGGACATACTTGACCACCGTCGGCTGCTGCGGGACCGGGGGAATGGATTTGGGGAGGTGCTTTGGCATATTCTCGAACTTTTTATTTTACGACGTGGGAGCGACTGCTTTGACCGGAACCCGGGGAGAAACCGGGCAGCAACAGGGTGTACGGCAAATATACAATGCAAGATTTGAAATTACAATATAATATTTATATATTTTAATATTCTATTTAAACCCCGGAACTGTCAAAAACGATGCAAAATCCATTGTCTATAGTTTCTATTTACGTAAAGTGCGTATCCGAAAAATGTTTTCCGGGACACTTCCGGCAATGGGATCCGGCACGTTTGCGGTATCTCGGGAAAATGGCTACTTTTGCCGTTGTCGCGCTGTGTTTATCGTGGCTGTAAAGCCCTGCCGCTGCCGCCCTGCCGCAGGCTCCGGTCCTTTCGGCCTCCCGTACCGCCGCCGGCGTCCGCGCATTCCCTGCTTTTTTGCGCCCCGGTCCGGAAATTCCGTCGCTCCGGCGCCACTAATATAACAAAACGTTCGTACAATACCATAAAACGTTCAAACAACCCAAGCCGATATGGAACCCGAAACCCTTTCCGAACTGCTCTCGTTCGACCGCGAACACCTGTGGCATCCTTATACCTCGATGGCCGATCCGCTGCCGGTCTATCCCGTGGCGCGCGCCGAAGGGGTGTGGATCGAGCTCGGTGACGGCCGCCGGCTGATCGACGGCATGTCGTCGTGGTGGTCGGCCGTGCACGGCTATAATCATCCGGCGCTCAACGCTGCCGCACAAGCCCAGCTGCGGGAGATGTCGCACGTGATGTTCGGCGGCTTCACGCACCGTCCCGCCGTCGACCTGGCCCGCCGCCTGCTGCGGCTGGCGCCCGCGGGGCTCGAAAAGATCTTCTACTGCGATTCGGGCTCGGTAGCCGTCGAGGTGGCCGTCAAAATGGCGATGCAGTACATGTACGCGCAGGGCACGCCGCAGAAGAACACGCTCGCCACGATACGCAGCGGCTACCACGGTGATACGTGGCACGCGATGTCGGTGTGCGATCCGGTCACCGGCATGCACTCGCTCTTTTCGGGCCGCCTGCCGATCCAGCACTTCGTGCCGCGTCCGGAGGTGCGTTTCGGCGCGGAGTGGGACGAACGGGACTTCGCCCCGATGGCCGAACTGCTCGAGCGCCACCACGACACGCTGGCGGCCGTGATCCTCGAACCCGTCGTGCAGGGTGCGGGCGGCATGTGGTTTTACCACCCGGAGTACCTGCGCCGCCTGCGCGAGGCGTGCGACCGTTACGGCGTCCTGCTGATCGCCGACGAAATCGCGACCGGGTTCGGCCGCACGGGCCGCATGTTCGCCTGCGAGTGGGCCGGCATCACGCCCGACATCCTGTGCGTAGGCAAGGCGCTGACGGGCGGTTACCTCTCCTTCGCCGCCGTGCTGGCTACGGATCGTGTGGCGCAGACCATTTCGGCGGGCGATCCGTCCGAGTTCATGCACGGGCCCACCTTCATGGGCAACCCGCTCGCCTGCGCGGTGGCCGGCGCGTCGCTGCGGCTGCTGGAAGAGAACTCCCCGCTGCCGCGCATCGCCGAAATCGAGGCGCTGCTCGGCCGGCTGCTCGCTCCTGCGCGCCAGTGGCCGCAGGTGGCCGACGTGCGTGTGCTGGGCGCGATCGGTGTCGTCGAGATGCGTCGCCCGGTGGATATGGCGACATTGCAGCGGCGCTTCGTCGAAGAGGGTATCTGGGTGCGCCCGTTCGGGCGGCTGGTTTACCTGATGCCTCCCTTCGTCATCCGGGACAACGAACTGGAAGCACTCGCCCGCGGCCTGCTGAAGGTGATTTCGGAAGTGGAATAACTCCAGGGTAGATCTTCCGTCCTCCGTTGCAGGGGGGCTTTTCGGAACCCCGGCGCATGCGCCGGGGTTCTCTGTTGCCGTATGTCGTATTTTCGTGTGCCTGTACGCGTTTGCGTTTGGTCCTGTTCCGGTATCTTGTCCTGTGTTTTGCGGGGGGCACCCCTCTTTCCATGTGCCGTTTCCGTGCCGCAGTGTGCGGTACCGGTATTTCGGCGTCCCGTCCTGTATTGCTGCGCGCAGCTTTTGCGTGGCGGGATGCCGTCCTTTTACGCTCCCGTGTTTCGGGTTCGGGTGTCCGGGTGGCTGTTCGTATGTTTTTGTACGCCGTATCCGGCGCGCCCCTTTCCGTCTTTTGGATGGCTTTCGGTCCGGTCTTACCGGTGGATTACCCCGGAGCCGACCAGCTCGTCGCCGTCGTACCACGCGGCGAACTGCCCTGCGGTGACGCCGCGCTGCGGCCGGTCGAAGACGATGTAACCGCCCTGCTCCGTGACGTGCAGCACGCCGCCCTGCAACGGCTGCCGGTAGCGGATGCGCATCGAGAAGCGGGCGCTGCCGCCCGGCTGTAACGCGCGGTCGGGCCGGATCCAGTGCATCTCTTCGGGCAGGATCCGCAGCGCACGCCGGTAGAGTCCCGGATGCTCCTGGCCCATGCCCACGTAGAGTACGTTGTGTTCCACGTCGCTCGCGATCACGAACAACGGTTCCGCGTAGCCGCCCACGCCGAGGCCTTTGCGCTGGCCGATGGTGAAAAAGTGGGCGCCGCGGTGCGTGCCCGCCTGCCTGCCCGCTTCCGGCGTATACCGGTAGGGTTCCGCCAGCGCGTCGAGCTGCTCCTGCGAGAACGGCCCGTCGGCCGGAATCTCCCAAGCTGTACTGCGCTCCCCCGGTGCCGCAATCCGCCCGCGCAGCGCATACCCCGGCCACGAGGCCGGAATCTCGACGATCGCACCCTCGCGCGCCTTGAGCTGCTGCTGCAGGAATACCGGTAGGTCCACCTTGCCGACGAAGCAGATGCCCTGCGAATCCTTGCGCTGCGCGGTGGCGAGGTGCTGTTCGGCCGCGATGCGCCGTACTTCGGGTTTGAGCAGGTGCCCGATCGGGAAGAGCGCGCGCGAAAGCTGCTCCTGCGTAAGCTGGCAGAGGAAATAGCTCTGGTCTTTGTTCGGGTCGCTGCCCGCGAGCAGGCGGTAGACCGGCCCTTCGGCCGTTTCGGTCACTTCGCGGCGGCAGTAGTGCCCCGTGGCGACGTAGTCGGCGCCCAGCTTCAGCGCCGCTTGGAGGAACGCGTCGAACTTGATCTCGCGGTTGCACAGCACGTCGGGGTTCGGCGTGCGGCCGCGCCCGTATTCGGCGAACATGTAGTCCACCACGCGGCGGCGGTATTCGTCGCTCAGGTCGATGAAATGGAACGGGATGTCGAGCCGTTTGGCGGTCAGCTCGGCGAACATCTGGTCGTCGTACCACGGGCAGTCGCCTTCGAGCGTGCCGGTGGTGTCGTGCCAGTTGCGCATGAACAGTCCCACCACGTCGTAGCCCTGCTCCTTGAGCAGGTAAGCCGCGACGCTCGAATCCACGCCTCCCGAGAGGCCTACTACGACCCGTTTCACCGTTGTATGTCTTTTTGTTTTTGCATTTGTCGATCGGGATACTTTCCGGAGCCCCGGGGCGGGATTGCAATCGGAAGAGGGATCAGGAGCTGTACTCGAGAACCGGGATCAGGGACTGCGATCCAAGGGTTAAGTGCGGCAACCGGAACCATAACCATACCCCCCGGAGGTTATCCGGACGGTAACCGGAAACTTGCCCGGTGCGGTTATTTACACAGCGCGGCCGCCCCGGCGATGATCGCGGTGGTCGTGTCGGCCATCGCCACCACCGGGATCTGCACGCCCTTCTGTTCGAAAGCGGCGCGCAGCTGCGGGAAGAAAAACTCCTCGGCGCGCACCATGCCGCCGCCCACCACCAGCGTGTCGGCGCCGAAGCGCTGCACGAACGGCAGCATGATCTCGGCGAACGTGCGGGCGAATTCGTCGAAGATGGCGCGCACCTCGGCGGTGTACTTGTCCGCGTGGTAGTAGTCGATCATCGGTTTGACGCCGGTGATGGCCACGCCGGTGATCTGGCGGAACTTCTCTTCGAACCAGCGCGTCGAGACGAAATCCTCGGCGATCCGGCCCCGGAACGGGTAGTCCCACAGCTCGCCGCCGATGGGTACGCCGGGGCCGTAGGTGGCGTAGCAGCCGTCGACGATGAAGCAGGCGCCGAATCCGGTGCCCAGCGTCACGCCGATCAGGTGGCGCGCGTTGCCGCCGCCGAGGCTCCAGGCCCCCATGCCGAAGCCCGCCGCGTCGTTGGTGAACAGGATACGCGACGGGTCGATGCCGGTGAGGCGGTGCAGTTCGGCGCGGACGTTCATGCCTTTGATCGATGCGAATTTGTGTTCGGCCATCGCGATTCCCTTGATGAAGTCGAACGGCGAGGGCATCGCTACGCCGAGGCCCGTGATGGCGCGCGCGCCGGCTTTCTGCATGCAGGCTCCCAGCGCGCTGTCCCACGCGGCGAGAATCTTCTGCGCCGACTCGTTTTCGGCGATTTTGACTTCGGTGTAGGTCTCCCCGACGGGTCTGCTGCTGCCGAGCTCGACCACCTGGCAGGCGATGTGCGACCCGCCGATATCGACGCCGAGGGCGTATTTTTCGTTCATGGCTGTTGGTTTATCTTGTTTGTATTCGGTATTCGCCTTTGTTTCGCTTTGTCGGGGCAGGCGGCACGCCCGTGCGGATTCCCGGGACCGGATCGCTTCGCCCGCTCGCCCCCATGTTGTTGAACGCCGGACGTTTTCTTTCCGGTCCCGCGCGGTCTCTCCCGGCGCCCTGCGAAATATCGCATCCAAAGATACAAAAATAACCGGAACCGCCGCTATCCCTCCGTTCGCGCAGGTAGTTCAGTGATAAAAATGCAATGTTTTTTAACAGCTTTTCCGGTGGTATTTGTGCGCTTTCCGGGGAATTTTTTCATCTGTTGCAGCCGGGAAATATGTTATTTATCTTGTTTGCTGTCAGGATTGTCTGTAACTTTGAACCGTGAATAAAAATAGACCTATAATGTACAGATCAATTCTGGCTGTCGCATGTGCGGTGCTTGCCGTATCGTGCGTGAAAAATCCCGGATCGGAGACTCCCGGTCCCGGCACGGACACTCCGGACGTGAGCCATTTCCAGACAGCGGAGCAGTACGCGGTGCCGACCAAAGCGGGGCAGATTACCACGGTGAAGATGAACGGCGTGACGCTGGCCGAAGCGTCGAGTCCGATGAAAATCTGGATTCCGCGCTACGCCCGGACAAAGGCGGCTGCCGCTCCCGAGGTGATTTACACGCCCGCGGACGAGTATCCGAACGGGTTTGCCGGGAACAAAGCGCAGCTGTTCCAGGTGGTCTGTTTCGAGGATTCCCGCTCGGGCGACTACGACTACAACGACCTGGTGATCCATGTCAAGTACCAGTGGAACGGCACGCGTTTCGGGTTCGGCGTGCACCCGATCGCGCTCGGCTCGACCAAGGAGGTTCGTCTCGGAGCCGTGGTGTATAAAGGATCCACGCGCATCTTCAAAGGGCTGCTCGCACCCGGGAATGCGGATGCCCGGACCCAGTATTTCCAGTCGCAGGCCGGCTTTATCAATACCGGCACCGACCGGCAGATCAACCAGCGGATCGACGGGCGGGTGACCGGCTGGAACCAGTACCTCGGCTCGACCTGCCGTTGCTGGGATCTCTCGAAGATCGCGGACGACGGTGCGGTACGCGTCGAGTGGTACATCCAGGTGGACGGAGACGTCGAGCTGTATGCCCTCTCGACCGCCTACCTCAACCAGTCGTTCGATAAACAGGGCCGTCCCTATGGACTTGTGATCACGCAGACAGGCTCCTCGTATACCGAGGACGGTAAAGGCGTGGTCGGGCTCGACTGGTTTAACTATCCGTGTGAAAATACGCCGATTTCGGAAGTCTATCCCGAGTTGTGGAACTGGCTGACGGGCTCTGCCTCGTATGATTTTTCGGAAATTTACGACCGGGACGCCGTCCCGGCAAACGCCTTCCCGGCAGCCGACCTGGGGCTTTTCAGGACCAAGAGCGACGTGAACGTAACCGACGGCAAGTATTTGCAGAACTGACCCGGCACTCCTGGCGCCCCGGCTTTCGTGGTTCCCGCAGTCCCCGTGGCTCCCGTGGAAGGGTTCCGGCGCCTGGGGCGGAGTCGTGACGTTCCGTTCGGGCCGCTTTGTGCGGCTCTCCCGTTTTCCGGTTTTCCGGTGTCTGTCCGCCGATTGCGGAATGTTCGGAATCCGGCCGTCCGGTACCGGGTTGGCCGGTCCTCCGGATGATCGGTTCACTTTCGGACCCTTGAGGGGGGATGTGAAGCGAAATAGGGACTGTGAAAGCAAAAAGAGAACGCCCTGCTCGATGAGCGGGGCGTTCCTGTTGATGGGAGTTGTGCCGGTTGAATGGTCGGATCGGTTTGTCCGGTTGCCCGCGTCCGGCGGGGCGTACCGGGAACCGGGGCCGGCCCCGGACGGTAGCGGCTATTCGGCCATCACGAGCTTCAGCACGTCGTCGTTGGTCTTCACGTAGTGGAACGTGAGCCCTTCGAGGTATTCCGGCTTGATCTCGCTGATGTCCTTGCGGTTCTCTTCCGAGAGGACGATCTCCCTGATCCCCGCGCGTTTCGCGGCGAGGATCTTCTCCTTGATGCCGCCTACGGGCAGCACCCGTCCGCGCAGCGTCGTCTCGCCCGTCATCGCGATGTAGTCCTTTACGCGGCGGCCCGAGAGGGTCGAAACCAGCGAAGTCATCATCGTGATGCCGGCGCTCGGGCCGTCCTTGGGAATCGCCCCTTCCGGCACGTGGATGTGGATGTCGTTCTTTTCGAACTTTTCGCGGGCGATGCCCAGTTCGTCGGCGTGCGCCTTGACCCACTGCAGCGCGATGGTGGCCGACTCCTTCATCACGTCGCCCAGGTTGCCGGTCATCGTGAGGGCGCCCTTGCCCGGGGTGAGGATCGACTCGATGTAGAGGATGTCGCCGCCCACTTCGGTCCAGGCGAGGCCCGTGACGATGCCCACCATGCCCTGGATGTCGTAGATGTCGTTGGTGAAGCGCGGCACGCCGAGGATCTTCTCGACGTCGGCGGGCGACACCTCCGGCTTGAACTCCTCGCCGAAGCCGATATTTTTCGCCCGCGTGCGGACGATCTTCGCGATCTGCTTGTCGAGCGACCGGACGCCCGATTCGCGCGTGTAGTCGGCGATCACCTTCTCGATCACCTTCGGGGCGATCTTCAGGTCCTTGGCCGGTACGCCGTGCGCCTTGAGCTGCTTGGGCACGAGGTGTTTGCGGGCGATCTGCACCTTGTCCTCGAGGATGTAGCCCGGGATGTTGATCATCTCCATGCGGTCCCTCAGCGCCGGGTTGATGTTGGCGATGTTGTTGGCCGTCGCGATGAACAGCACCTTCGAGAGGTCGTACTCGGTGTCGAGGTAGTTGTCGTGGAACGTGGTGTTCTGTTCCGGGTCGAGCACCTCGAGCAGCGCCGACGACGGATCGCCGTGGTTGGAGACGGTCACCTTGTCGATCTCGTCGAGGATGATCACCGGATTCGACGATCCGGCCCGCTTGATGGTCTGGATGATCCGGCCCGGCATCGCACCGATGTAGGTGCGGCGGTGTCCGCGGATCTCGGCTTCGTCGTGCAGCCCGCCCAGCGAAATGCGGCCGAACTTGCGCTTGAGCGCGGCGGCCACCGATTTGCCCAGCGAGGTCTTGCCCACGCCCGGGGGGCCGTACAGGCAGAGGATCGGCGATTTCAGATCGCCTTTGAGCTTGATCACGGCCAGGTGTTCGAGGATGCGGTCCTTCACCTCCTCGAGGCCGAAATGGTCGCTGTCGAGCCGCTTCTTCGCGCGGTTCAGGTCGAGGTTGTCGGTGGTGCAGTGCTCCCAGGGCAGTTCGGCCATCAGCTGCAGGTAGTTCAGCTGCACGGAGTATTCGGCTACGGCCGGATTCATCCGTTCCAGCTTGCCCAGCTCCTTGAAGAAGAGCTCTTTGGTCTCATCCTTCCACTGCTTCTTTTCGGCTTTCTTGCGCAGTTCGTCGATGTCCTTGTCGGCCGGGTCTCCGCCCAGCTCGTCCTGGATCGTGCGCATCTGCTGCTGCAGGAAGTAGTCGCGCTGCTGCTGGTCGATATCCTGCTTTACCTTGGTCTGTATCTCGTTCTTGAGTTCGACCAGTTGCTGCTCGCGGATCAGGATTTCGAGCAGGCGGCGTGCGCGCGCCAGCAGGCCCGGGGCCTCCAGCAACCGCTGGCGGTCGGCGTCGGGCAGGTCGATGTTCGAGCAGATGAAGTTGATGATGCCGCGCTTGCTGTCGATGTTCTTGATCGCGAAGGCGGCCTCCTTGGGCATGTTCGGCGAGATGTTGATGATCCCGAGGGCCACGTCCTTGATCGAATCCACCAGTGCGTCGAACTCGATGTTGCTGCGTTCGGGCACGCTGTCTTTCAGCGGGGCGACGCTCGCTTTGAAATAGGGTTCCGCGGTGAGGTACTCCTTGATCTCGACCTTCTCGAGGCCGTGCAGGATCACCGTCAGGTTGCCGTTGGGCATCTCGAGGATCTTGAGGATACGCGCGGCGGTGCCGACACGGTACAGGTCGTCCGGGCCGGGCTGCTCCACTTCGGGCTCCTTCTGCAATACGGCGCCCATCAGGCCGCCGGCGGCTTCCACGTCGCGGATCAGCTTCATCGAGCGCTGGCGCCCCACGGTGATCGGCGTGATCGAGCCGGGGAACAGCACCGAGCTGCGAAGGGTCAGGATCGGCAGCGTGTCGGGGACTTCCGTGTTTTCGGCCTCCTCCTCGTCCTCGTTCGAGACGATCGGAATCACGTGGTGCTTACCTTCGAGCATGTCCGAAATGCCGGAAAAATCCTCTTCGTTATACTGTTTCTTACTCATTGTTTTCCTCCTTGATAATCTGCAAATATAGTTTTTTTTGTCCAAACCCCTGCATCGGGGCGGTGTTGCTGCCGTTCTGTCCGCTTCCCGACGCGAAGGCAGGTCGGAGCCTGCCATCCTGTCAGGTTTGCGGCGCGGAACCGGGGGTGTCCCGGGGGCTCTCCGCCGGCTGCGGAAACGGCCTGCGATGGCCGCCGCGTTGCCTTTTCGTCCCGGAATGCTTTTCGTTCCGGATGTTGTTTGCTGAGAACTAATGCCTTGCAGCGCTCCGGCCTCCTGCGTCCGGGGCGTTGGCCTGCCTGCTAAAAATTAAACGTTCGGGGCATTTTATTATTGTAAAACACTATCTTTGCAAATTGGATGCAAATCCTGCGCCGCAGCTGCATTTGGCGGAAAATAGCGGGGGGGGGACCGCCCCGCCGGCCGGAACATGACAAAGAAAAAAGATCAAAACATAACAGAAAGAGAGACGACTATGGAAATCGCAGCGAAATACGCTCCGCAGCAGATCGAACAGAAGTGGTACGACTACTGGATGGAGCACGGCTTCTTCCACTCGGTTCCCGACGCGCGGGAGCCCTATACGATCGTAATTCCGCCCCCCAACGTGACAGGCGTGCTGCACATGGGCCACATGCTCAACGAGACGATCCAGGACGTGCTGGTGCGCCGCGCGCGGATGCAGGGTAAGAACGCCTGCTGGGTGCCGGGCACCGACCACGCGTCGATCGCCACCGAGGCGAAAGTCGTGGCCAAGCTCAAAGCCGAGGGGATCGACAAGGGTTCGCTCACGCGCGAGGAGTTTTTGAAGCATGCGTGGGAGTGGAAGGAGAAGCACGGCGGCATCATCCTGAGCCAGTTGCGCCGCCTCGGTGCGTCGTGCGACTGGGAGCGGACGAAGTTCACGATGGATCCGGCGCTGAGCCGGAGCGTCATCAAGGTTTTCGTAGACCTCTATAACAAAGGGAAGATTTACCGCGGCGTGCGGATGGTCAACTGGGACCCCGCCGCGCTGACGGCCCTCTCGGACGAAGAGGTGATCCACCGCGAGTCGCAGGGCAAGCTCTACTACCTGCGCTATATGATCGAGGGGACGGCGGACTACCTGGTCGTGGCCACGACGCGGCCCGAGACGATCCTCGGGGACACGGCGCTGTGCGTGAACCCGAACGACCCGCGCTACCGGCACCTGCCCGCGGACGCCCGTGTGATCGTGCCGCTGGTGAACCGTTCCGTGCCGGTGATCCGCGACGAGTACGTCGATATCGAGTTCGGTACCGGCGCGCTGAAGGTGACCCCGGCGCACGACGTGAACGACTACATGCTCGGTGAGAAATACGGCCTCGAGACGATCGACATCTTCAACGACGACGGCACGCTCAACGCTCATGGCGCGCAGTATGCGGGCATGGACCGCTTCGATGTGCGCAGGCAGATCGAGATCGACCTTGCGGAGGCCGGGCTGCTCGAAAAGGTGGAGCCCTACACGAACCAGGTGGGCTACTCGGAGCGTACCAACGTGCCCATCGAACCGAAGCTCTCGATGCAGTGGTTCCTGAAGATGGAGGAGCTCGCCCGGCCCGCGCTGAAGGCGGTGATGGAGGATACGGTACGGCTCGTTCCGGCCAAGTTCAAGAATACCTACCGCTACTGGATGGAAAACGTCAAGGACTGGTGCATTTCGCGCCAGTTGTGGTGGGGGCAGCAGATTCCGGCCTACTACCTGCCCGAGGGCGGTTACGTGGTGGCCGAGACGCCCGAAGAGGCGCTGGAGGTGGCCCGCGAAAAGACCGGCAACCCGTCGCTCTCGCCCGCGGACCTGCGGCAGGATCCCGATGTGCTCGACACGTGGTTCTCGTCGTGGCTCTGGCCGATTTCGGTTTTCGACGGCATCAACAACCCCGAAAACGACGAGATCAAATACTATTATCCGACCAACGACCTGGTGACCGGGCCCGACATCCTCTTCTTCTGGGTGGCGCGCATGATTATCGCCGGGTACGAATACCGCGGCGAGAAACCGTTCGGCAGCGTCTACCTGACCGGAATCGTGCGCGACAAACTGCGCCGCAAGATGAGCAAGTCGCTCGGCAACTCGCCCGACCCGATCGAACTGATCGATCGCTACGGCGCCGACGGCGTGCGCGTGGCGATGCTGCTCTGCTCGGCCGCCGGCAGCGACCTGCTGTTCGACGAATCGCTCTGCGAACAGGGACGCAATTTCGGGAATAAGATCTGGAACGCCTACCGCCTCGTACAGGGCTGGCAGGTGGATGAACGGCTGGTCCAGTGCGAAGGCAACCGCCTGGCGGTGGAGTGGTTCGACGCGATACTGGACCGCACGCTCGCATCGGTCGAGGCCGATTTTGCCGCGTACCGCATCTCCGAGGCGCTGATGCAGCTGTATAAGCTCTTCTGGGACGAATTTTCGGGCTGGTACCTCGAAATGGTGAAGCCCGCCTACCAGCAGCCGATCGACCGCGCGACGCTCGATGCGACGCTCGGTTTCTTCGACAAGCTGTTGCGCGTGCTGCACCCGTTCATGCCCTTCCTGACCGAGGAGCTGTGGCAGAACATCGCCCCGCGGGAGGATGGCGAGAGCCTGATGATGAGCCGCCTGCCGGAGGTGAAATGCGCGTGCGGCGAGGCTTCCGGTTCCCGGGATGCCGGGGCGGAAGGATTGCTCGCCGGGGCGGAACTGCTCAAAGAGGCGGTTTCGGGCGTGCGCAATATCCGCAAGGAACACAACCTGCCGAACAAGGAGGCTCTGGAGCTGTGCGTGATCGCCGACGAGAACTACCCGGCGGCTTTCGCCCCGCTGCTGGAGAAGATGGCGAACCTCTCCGCCGTGCGCACGGTGGGGGAGAAGCTGCCCGATGCGGCGGCGTTCGTGGTCAAGACGACGCAGTATTTCGTGCCGCTGCCGGGGAAGATCGACGCGGCCGAAGAGCTGCCGAAGCTCGAAGCCGAACTGGAATACCTCGAAGGGTTCCTCGCTTCGGTAAACAAAAAGCTCTCGAACGAACGTTTCGTGCAGAGCGCCCCGGAGAAAGTGGTCGCCAACGAGCGGGCCAAGCAGGCCGATGCCGAGGCGAAGATCGCGGCGCTGCGCGAACGGATCGCGGCGCTGAAATAGCCGCAGGACGGGTGCGTCCGGCAGGGTGCGGTTCAGGTACTGTCGATACGGGGCGCGTTGCCGGGACGGGATGTAATTGCGCTATGCCGCTGCTTTACGGAAAAAGAGCGCAGGAGATGAAAGCGAGCCACGGGCATCTGCCCGTGGCTCGCTTTGTTCAGGTGCGGCTCCGATGGATGCGGACGCGAATGATGCTGCTTTTCCCGGTGCGGCGGTAGCGGTCGGGCCGATTCCTCGAAATGTGTGGCGAATGTACCCGGAAGGTCTTATCTCTCAGGCGAACGGAAACCCACCGCGCGGATCGTGCGGCGCGAACGGTCGAGTTCGGTCTCGACCACCCCGGTCAGCGCGTCCGGAGCGTCGTGGCGGCGGTTGGCCCGGTAGAGGCGGCGGTAACCGAGCAGGTCGCGCGCGAGTTCCGGCCAGCGTGCCTCCCAGCCCCGCGGCCAGCGTGCGAGGCGCTGCACCGTGGCCGAATTGGAGAGGATGCGCGCCTCCTTGTTGCGCGACTGGTGCGTCCACGCGATGCGCACCTCCGGCACCAGGCGCCCCACCGCCCGCGCGAAGCCGCGTCCGCCGTTGTTGCTTTCGAAAAGCGCTTCGCGTACGTCCGCGCGGCGCAGCATCGCGGCCGCCTGCGGTTCGGTCGCCTCCATCGGCTCCGGCGTGTAGAGCGCGTCGGTCAGGTAGATCATGCCGTCGCCGCCCACCGCGTAGCAGAGCGAGCAGAGGTAGTCGTCGCCCGTATCGGCGGTGTCGGTGTAGTTGCCGCGTTTGACCACCGTCGCGGGCAGTTCGTCGTAGGTGGCGAACCCTTCGCCGTAAAGCAATCCCTCTTTTGAGGCCGGGCGCCCCTGGTAGAGCGCTTCGAACAGGTGCGGGTCGAGTCTGCGCCGCGCGTCGAGCAGCGCGCGCGAATGGCGTGCGGGCCACAGCGCCTCGCCCTTGTCGCGCGGATCGGCCGGAGTGGGCGGCGACTCTTTGATCGCTTCGAAATTCAGCATCAGCCAGCAGTCGGGCGGCAGCGTGCCGAGCTGAGAAAAGTCGGTCAGCCCGACGACCCGTTCGTGCGCGGCGATGCGTCCGGGCAGGTCCTCTTCGTGCCAGCGGGTGCCGACGATCAGCTCCTGCGAGCCGTTGTGCAGGCGCGTGCGCGCTACCGCGTTGTACCACTCCCACGCGTTGTCGCGCACCAGCGGAGAATTGGCCTCCAGCGCGTCCTTGAACAGGTCGTCGAGGATCAGCAGGTCCACCGTGTTGCCGGTGAGCGATCCTTCGCGCCCGACCGCGAGCAGGCCGCCGCTTTGCCCGGCGAGGTCGAACTCCTCGGCGGTGCGGACCAGATTTCCGGCCCCGGCGGCGGAAGGGGCGGCAGCCTCTTTTTTGTTTCCGGTACCTCCGTGCAGCGGTTTGAGCCGGGTGTCCGGGAAAAGTTCTGCGTAGGGAGCGCTGTCGATCAGCTGCTGGATGCGGCGGTTAAAGCGCGACGCGAGCCGCAGGTTGTACGACGCGAGCGCGATGCGCAGGCCGGGGCGGATGCCCAGCGCATAGGCGGGCAACAACACCGAAGAGCCGAGCGACTTGCCGTGCTGCGGCGGTACCGAGACGATCAGCCGCCTGACGAGCCCTTTGGCAAAGGCGTCCAAGGTACGGTAATAGGCGGTGTGGAAAGGTGTCGGGCAGAAGCCGGGAACGCACCGTCGCGCGAAGTCCGGCAGGCTGCGCCGCGCCAGTTCGCTCTGGACTGCCCGGCGCGTGATTGTCAGCCGGGGCCGGGGATCGGGAACGGAATGCAAGTTTATAGCGGCGGCCGGACTGGTGCTCGGGGTCGGAGTTCGGCCCGGGGCGGTATCCGGGAAGGTCTCGCCGGAGCCGGGTGGCTGCGGGGTGTTTGCGGGAAAGGTTTCGTTCATCGTGCGGGTCGGGGCTGGGGTTGAGGCCGGCTTCGGTTTGAGGTTTGGTTTCGGCTGCGGGCATCGCGGCGCGCCATTCGGGCAGTGCGGAGAGTTCGGCCAGCGCGGCATCGGAGAGCGTCGAGAGGTCGACCGGCGTATCGCCGCCGGGCGCGCCGTCGTCCGGCGGTGCGCCCGGGGTGCGGGGAGTGTTCGCGCCGCTGCGTTCCGGGCTGGTTTTGCCTGCTGCGTTTTTCACGGCTGGGCCCGGAACGGGCTTCGCCTGCCACCGGTCCGGGTTCAGGTTCGTCAGTGCGAAGAGGATCGCGTCGAGGTCGGGTGCGACCGTGCGGCGCGTCACCACCTCGCTCTTGAGCCGCCGCCCGCCCTCCGGATCGGGTTCGTACGTGCGTTTGACCTCCTGCATCGTATAGCCCCTGACACAGCGGGCCAGTCCTTGCAGCGCCTTCTTTTCGAGCGCACAGCGCTGCGCCTCGCCGGGCGGGTACCCCGTTTCGGTTTTGACGGTTGCTGTTTCCGGTACGGCTGTTTTCGGAACTTTTGCATTCGGGTTTCCCGAACCGGGAAACCCTTCGCACGGGAGCGCCTGTCCCGGAGCGCCGGTTCCGGCGGAGGGAGGGCCGGGCGATTCCGCTCTGTCGGCAAGGACCCTGTTTTCGGTCAGCTGCCACCCTTCAGGCAGCTCCAGGTTCCAGAGGCCTGCCACGCAGGGATTTACAAGATTTGATTGCATTTCGATCGGGTTGTTTGGACGGAGCGGCAGGAGTCCAACCTGCCGGACGGAAGATCGTCCGCGGTTCCGGCCCTGACGGGCGTCCCCGTGCCGAAGGGGGCCGGAAGGTCGAGAGGCGGGGCGTCCCCCGGTGGGCGGGTGTCTCTCGCGGCGTCGCCTGACGCATGCGCTCCGTGATGCGGATACCCGAAGAAATTTCCGGGTCCGGGCTTGGATTTTCCGTGGAAAATCCGTTTATTGAAGATGTTTTCTGAACGTTCTTTGCTTGTGCTCCGGCTGTTTCCTGCTATGCGGGCGGGCTGCCCGGCATTGCCGGGCAGCGTATTCTGCCGGCGGAGCAAGCAAGGAACGCGCAGGGTGAAGAAGTAGTCGGTCGTGCGTTAGGCTTCGAGAAAACGGCTCAGCTCGCTCCAGCTGAAATCGGTGAGCACTTCGCCGTCGCGTTGGTGCAGGTGGTATTCCCACCACACGGGCGTGGCCGATGCGAGGCGTCCCGTGTCGGGGTCGTTGCGCAGGATCAGCGTGCAGGTGAGCGTGGAGTAGAACTCTTCGGTGTCGTATTCGAGCTGGCCGTTGAAGAACTCCTTCCCGGTGAGTTCGTCGCGCAGCTGTGCGGCAATGGCCTGGTAAGTTTGGTCGTCGATGGAAATCATGGTCGTGTCGTTTTTTACAAAAGTAGCCTGCCGGGAGATTGGCTGATTATACAATTCTTGAATTTCCGGACGTGAAACAAAAGAATTGACTGCCACTGTATTTGGTTAATAAAATAAAACCTCTTAACTTTGTCTTACAAATATAAGTTCAAATTTTGGATTTTGTACTCTTTTTGCAAGAAATAATTGCAAAAAAAATCTTTTCGATATGAGGGAGCGATTGAGGTTGATACGCAAAGAGTTGGGGTTGACGCAAGAGGCGCTTGCCCAAAAATTGGGCATCGGGAAGAGTGCGCTGTCGATGATCGAGACCGGCCGCGCATCGCTTTCGGAACGAAATAAAAATATTATTGTTCAGGAATTGAACGTTAATCCCGAGTGGCTCGAAACCGGACAGGGGCAGATGTTTTTCGAACAGCGGCCCGAGGCGGTCTTCACGAACCGCACCGACCGCAGACTGCCCACGCAGAGCGTACCCCTCTATAATATAGAGGGAACCGCCGGGCTGGTGCCGCTTTTCCTGGACCGGGAGTCGGTGCGCCCGGTCGACTACATCCACATTCCGAACCTGCCCCGCTGCGACGGTGCGATCTACGTGGTGGGCGACAGCATGTATCCGCTGCTCAAGAGCGGCGACATCGTGCTCTACAAGCAGGTAAGCGGCATCGAGAACATCTTCTGGGGGGACATGTACCTGCTCTCGATCGATATCGACGGCGAGGAGTACGTGACGGTCAAGTATATCCAGAAGTCCGAAAACGAGGGGTGCGTGAAGCTCGTGAGCCAGAACCCGCACCATGCCGACAAGGAGGTACCGGTCGAGCGGATCCGTGCGCTGGCGTTCGTCAAGGCGAGCATCCGCATGAACTCGATCCGGTAGCGCGCGGCGGGGTGGCGCAGGAATCCGCCCGATTGAATCCGGGGGCGGCGGCACGGATACAATAGAGGTGTAATAGATATGGACAAGAAAATGTTTCGGGTACGGGCCGAAGTCCGGCACTCCCGGAGCGTGACAAAATAACCCAACCGATATGGACGTAAAGATATCGCCCCGCTGGAAAGAGCTGCTCGGGGCCGAGTTTGAAAAACCCTATTTTGCCGAGCTGGTGCGGTTTGTCAAACAGGAGTATGCCACGCGGCGCGTTTTTCCCGCCGGGCGCAACATTTTCCATGCGTTCGACATGTGCGACCCGGACGACATCAAAGTGGTCGTGATCGGGCAGGATCCTTACCACGGCGAGGGGCAGGCGCACGGGCTCTGTTTCTCGGTGAACGACGGCGTGCCGTTTCCGCCGTCGCTGGTCAATATATTCCAGGAGGTGCGCGACGATACCGGGGCCGCCGTGCCCGCGAGCGGCAACCTCGACCGCTGGGCGTCGCAGGGCGTGCTGCTGCTCAACGCGGTGCTGACCGTGCGCGCACACGAGCCCGCCTCGCATGCCGGCAGGGGCTGGGAACAGTTCACCGATGCGGTGGTGCGTGCGATCGCCGCGCACCGCGACCGGGTCGTCTACATGTTGTGGGGCTCTTACGCGCAGCGCAAGGGCGCGATCGTCGATCCGGCGCGCAACTGTATCCTCAAGGCGGTGCATCCGTCGCCGCTGTCGGCGTACCGGGGCTTTTTCGGCTGCCGCCACTTCTCGCAGGCGAACGCCTACCTCGAGGCCAACGGCCGCACGCCGGTCGTGTGGTAAAGCCGCCGGGAGCGCCGGTTCCGCAGGAAAAGAGGGGATTACCTGCCGCATAGACCGGACTGCGGGATAAACGGCGACGATAGAATGTACGGCCGGAACGGGGATAGGTGCAACCGTCCGGGAAATTTCCCGTGCCGGGACGGGGGGAAGATTATAGTCGCATGCAACAAGCCACAGTCTTGACTGTGGCTTGTTGCATCGGGTGGATGCATGGATGGCCGTGAGGTAATTTATGTCGTATTGTTGCTTTCTCGCATTTGCGTGCCGGGCAGCCTGCCGAACCGGCCTGAATCATTTTGTCTGAGCCGATTTTGATATCCTGCGATATTTCATTTGCAGTTCTCGTAAAAATAGCTTATATTTCAAGTAATTGGAAGACGCTGAACCCCGATCCGACATCTGACCGTTCGATTACTACCTTTTCACCCGATAATGTTTTGATCATGAAAAAAACTTTTATCGTAATCGCGGTAGTGAGCGTATTGCTTACCGTCTTTGCCGCCTGTGTGAAGGAACAGTATCCGCAACCGGATGATATTTCCGCGGTACCGGAGGGCATGATTACGGTCGACGAAGCCAAAATCTATTTCTTCCGGCATTCCGACGGTTCGGTTTCGGCCTTGAACCGGGATCGATTGTATCTGCAAAATGCGTTCTTTGCTGTGTCCGGTGGCGATACTGCGGGCGTTCTCACGAAAACTTTTGCGACCTCATCCCGCTCCGGGCTGCCCCTTTGGGAAGAGGCTGTGGTGATCGTCAACCCAAAATATTCCACGTTGCGGGTGCCCTTGTCCGAGAATGTGTCCGGAATTTCGCGGATAGGTTTCGGAGACGATAAAAACCGGATCGAATATCGCGAGGCCCGCACCCGGTCCAGCCTGATTGTGCAAATGCTGCATGAAGACGGCCGTATAAGGCAGTATGTCGAAACCGTTATCCGGTCGGATCGCAGTCTGACCGGGGATTCTTACGTGCTGATTACCGATGTTGCGGGCGAATTCCTGTGGTGCGACCGATGGAAAAACGGGAAACGGACGGATATGGCGCTGGTGGGTAGCAGTTTGCCATCTTCTGCATCTGCCGACAGCCAGAAATTGCTCTTGTACGGCATATCGCTGAGGTCTATCTGGGACACCAACGAATTGGGCGAGGTGGGTGTTCCGGCACGTCCGTGTCCGAGTTGCCGTCACGACCCCTGCACCTGTTGTTACCGTTGCGGGCACGATCCCTGCGTCTGCTGCACGACGTGCAACAAATATCCGTGCGAGTGCTGGATCTGTCCGCATTGCGGCAGCAAGTTCTGCGATGGAAAGCAGTGTCAGGCGCCTCCGGATAAACCCGACCCCGGCGATCCCGGCGGCAGCGGTTCAGACCGTCCGGAATCGCCCGGTTTTCCGCTGGTCAATATGAAAATGGATACGGCCACGCAAAAGAAACTCAATAAATTACTCAAAAAAATCCATGAGGACTGCATGGGGCAAAAGTTGCTGGCCGCGTTGAATTATAATTTCAATAGAGAACTTACGATCAAGTACAATCCGGATATTATGGTAACCGCACGCGTCAACGGCGTCTATACTCAATCCACGCATACGATTACCATAGGCACGGAATCCCTGTCTACGTTTACCGAAGAGCTTTTTCACGCCTACCAGGGGTACGATCCTGCAAAACCCTATACTACCGACGCCAAGCTTAATTACGAGGTGGAAGCGAAAGTAGCGGCAACGCAAATTAAACAGCGTGCTGGTGAGTTTGCAAAAGGAGGTTCTTTAGAAAGAGAATACGAGAAAATGTTTTTAAGCTATGCTAGAACTCCTTCTGCCACACAATACACCCATATCGTTTATATTTTACGCAAAATTGGCTACAAAACACAGGAATATCCCGAAAACTCTGCTTACCGGAGTATCGATGCCCTGAAAAGTCTGTCCGTCGATTGCAATCACGATTAAAACCGCATATCATGAAACTTTTTTTAGCTTTTTTCCTACTTTGCCTCATGGGGTTTTCCGCCGTTCCGGTTCTCGGTCAGGTCGGGATGCCGTCCCATTCGATTGTCAACCCCGATTCGGTGAGCCATAACTTTTACGAACGGGAAACCGTCAAGGGGAATACGATTACCTACAAAGTCGATTATTCCTATCCGATGCTTTACTGTATTGGTAATGCCTGCAATACCCGGCTCGGTGAACTGATGTCCTTGAAGGACGGTTCGACTCCCACGGAGCCTGTTGATAGGGGAGGGGATTTGGAAATCACGTCTTTGAATCCCGTTTATCAGGCTTTCCTGGAGACTTTCACCCCCGAAGAGATTCGTGTGTTGGCTCAGAATGACGAAGTTTTGTTTGTCGGTTATGCGCTGGACGAAACCGGATCGGTACTAGAGATTGATTTTACGATAGAGTCCGACCGTCCTCATCTCTATAACATTCCCCCGCAATACCTGGAGCAGCTAGAAACCAAGCTCAAATCTACGGTATCGTATGTGATTCCTCCGGATATGGCCTATCTGCGGGAGTATAAGTTTATCACCGTTTCCCAGGTTTGTCCGTTTAAAGGCCTTTTGGATAAGCTTTGATTTTAATAGGTATCCAGCATGAAACAATACGGGTTCGTTATTCTTTTGTTTTGTCTCGTTGGTTTTTCCTTCGTTCCGGTTTGTGGCCAGATCGGGATGCCGTCCCATTCGATTGTGAATCCCGATTCGGTGAGCCATAACTTTTACGAACGGGAAATTGTCAAAGGGAATACGATTACCTATAAAGTCGATTATTCTTTAGGTTCGCTGTATCAGATTTCCAACATCAACAACACCCGCGTCGGTGAACTGATGTCTTTGAAGGACGGTTCTATACCCACCAAACCGTTAGGCATAGGTGATGAATTGGACATTGCATCTTGGGTGCCGGTTTATTGTGCTTTTCTGGAAACTTTCACGCCGGAGGAAATTCGGGCGCTAGCACGAAATAATGCCTCCCTTAATGTAGGTTATGCTATAAACGAGAATGGAACGGTATTAGAAGTCCGCTTTACGATGTTGCGAGACCGTCCACATTTGTATAATATTCCTCCGCAATACTTGGAGAAACTCGAAATCCAACTCAAATCTACGGTATCATTTATTATTCCGTCGCATATGCAATATCTGCGTGAATATAAATTTATAACGGTGTCTCAGGATATTTCTTTTTCATGGCTTGAAAGTAAATTGTGATTCGAATATGACGTGTAAGATGAAATCTCGGTTCGTCGCTCTTTCGCTTTGTCTCATGGGTTTTTCCTTCGTTCCGGTTCTCGGCCAGATCGGGATACCGTCCCATTCGATTGTCAACCCCGATTCGGTGAGCCATAACTTTTACGAACGGGAAACCGTCAAGGGGAATACCATTACTTATAAGATAGATCATTCTTATCCTATGCTTTACCGTATTGGTAATGCCTCTAATACCCGGCTCGGTGAACTGATGTCCTTGAAGGACGGCTCGACTCCCACGGAGCCTGTCGATAGGGGAGGTGGTTTGGATGTGGTTTTTTTAAAGCCTGTCTATCAGGCTTTCTTGGAGACTTTCACCCCCGAAGAGATGCGAGTGTTGGCACAGAATAATGATGTTATACGTATCCGTTATGCTTTAAACGAGAATGGGGTTGTTTTGGAAGTTGGTTTTACGATAGAGTCCGATCGTCCTCATCTGTATAATATACCCCCGCAATACTTGGAGAAGTTAGAAACCAAACTCAAATCTACGGTATCGTATATTATCCCTCCGCATATGGCATACCTGCGGGAGTATAAGTTTATCACCGTTTCTCAAGTTTTCCCATTTAAAAGTCTTTTGGATAAGCTTTGATTTTAATAGGTATCCAGTATGAAAAAATACGGATTCGTTATTCTTTTGCTTTGTCTCGTTGGTTTTTCCTTCGTTCCGGTTTTCGGCCAGATCGGGATGCCGTCCCATTTGATTGTGAACCCCGATTCGGTGAGCCATAACTTTTACGAACGGGAAATTGTCAAAGGGAATACGATTACCTATAAAGTCGATTATTCTTTAGGTTTGCTGTATCAGATTTCCAACATCAACAACACCCGCGTCGGTCAATTGATGTCCTTGAAGGACGGCTCGACTCCCACGGAGCCTGTTGATAGGGGAGGGGATTTGGAAATCACGTCTTTGAATCCCGTTTATCAGGCTTTTCTGGAAACTTTCACCCCCGAAGAGATTCGTGTGTTGGCTCAGAATAACGAAGTTTTGCGTATCGGTTATGCGCTGAACGAAACCGGAGCGGTCCTAGAAGTGCGTTTTACGATGTTGCGTGACCGTCCTCATCTGTATAATATTCCCCCGCAATACCTGGAGAAGTTAGAAACTAAACTCAAATCTACGGTATCGTATTTTATCCCTCCGCATATGGCCTATCTGCGGGAGTATAAGTTTATCACAGTTTCCCAAGATTGTTCGTTTAAAAGCTTTTTGGATAAGCTTTGATTTTAATAGGTATCCAGCATGAAACAATACGGATTCGTTATTCTTTTGCTCTGTCTCGTCGGTTTTTCCTTCGTTCCGGTTTATGGCCAGATCGGGATGCCGTCCCATTCGATTGTCAACCCCGATTCGGTGAGCCATAACTTTTACGAACGGGAAACCGTCAAGGGAGTAAGTAGGGTTATGTGTCTTCGGCATTTATCGGATATCGAAAGTGATGTTACCCGTCTTTTGGAATGAGACAAAAAGCAATGCTCATCAAAAGGTTTTTGACTTTTGATGAGCATTGCTTTTGATTTTGTAGCGAATAGTCGTTAGCGCAGGATGATCTCGTTGGAGCCGATCAGGTGGCCGTCGATGTAGATCATCACCTGGTACTTGCCGCCCGTGATGCCTGTGCCGTTGTAGAAGAGGCTGACGCTCAGGTCTTCGTTCTGGTAGTCCACCTGGCGCGTGGCCGAGTAGGTGATCATGTCGCCCTCGTAGTTGAACGCGGCGTTGCTCCGGTTGGCCAGCACGTAGCCGTCCGGGCCGATGATGCGGGCATAAACGTTGCGTTCGCCCGGCTGCGAGAGTTCGTTGCCCACCAGCACAAAGTCCACGCGGAGCCGTTCGGCCCTCGCTGCGCGGCTCACCACCTTGTCGCTTCGGTTCAGGGCCACCAGCGCGATGTCGCGCGCACGGATGACGGCCCCCTTCTGCACTTTGGTCGAGAGCTCCTGCGCCTTTTCCTCGGCTTTGTCGGCCCGCAGGCGCGCTGAGGTAATCTGCTTGCGGTAAGTGATATTTTCGTTGACAAGTTTCTGGTTCAGCGTGTTGAGCGAGTCGATCTGGTGGATGTACCCCTCCATCACGGTGCGCATGTAGCCGAGCCGTTTCTCGTAATCCTTGATTTTGCGGCGCGTGAGGACGCGTTCGTTCTTCAGCGTTTCGAGCAGCGAGTCGGCCTTGAAGCGCTCGGTGGTCAGGTGCTGCGCGAGCGTGTCGTTCTCGGTGCTGAGCGTGTCGTAGTTGGCCAGCATCATCGTCAGGCGGGCCGTCAGCGTGTCGCGCGCTTCGGCGTAGTCGGCCTGCATCTGTTTGACCTGCGTGAAATAGAGTACCGACAGCGCACCGAGGATCACGGCCAGGATCACGATCATGATCTTGAGCCCTTTGATCGACTTTTGCGGCGGGGTCTGCTGCGGCGGGTAGCCGCCGTATCCCGGGTCGTACCCCTGGTTATAGCCCTGATTGTAATCCTGCTGGTAGTTGTTGTTGTAGTTGTCCATCTCTCAAAGCTTTCGGAAAGTGTACGAAGACAAAAAGACTACGGTAAATTATGGTGCAAAGATAACAGAATGCGGTTAAATTGCTGCCTTTTGCGGCGGTTTTGTGTGACTTTTCCCGTTCCGGTGCCGTTATTCCGCTTCGGTTCGTCCCTTTTTTGCCGTTCGTCCGGGTGTCCGGGTCCGCTACCCGCAAAATCCGTGCATTTTTGCCGGGCTGTCCCGTTTGCGGGGGCGGACTTCGTTCCCGGCGCCGCTTCTCTGCAGACGGCCCGTTGCCTGGCCGGGAAGGAGGGCCCGTTACCGTTACAGGGAAGACCGTACCGTCCGGCTGAACCGCCTATTTGATTTTGCTCGTCAGCGGGTATTTCAGGTTCGACGCGTCGAGCAGCCGCACGCGCACGGACCCGATGCGGATCGGCGATTCGAGGTAGAGCGGAATCTTGTTCAGGTCGTCCGATATCCAGAGGTAGAACTCCGAACCGTCCTTGAACGATTCGCCCGAGGAGGTGGCCAGCTCGCAGACGAACTTCAGCGTGCGGAACTTGCCCACGCCTTTGATGTTGCGCACCTCGCGCCCCGCGAGGCGGTAGTTGATGCGGCGGATCGTGTCTTCGAGCACCATTTCGAGCGTATGCTTCTCGCCGGGGCGGAACTTTGCGGCATCTTCGCAGCGCAGGTTGAAAAAGAGTGCGACCGCGTCAAAACTCCCTTCGGTGAGCGGCATCGTCTTGAGCGTCGCGGTGGGGTTCTTGTGGTTGCGGAACGAGGTGTGCACCTGTTTCGCGTCCCAGTCGTAGGTGTATTTGCTCAAGGTGCGGTACTTGCCCTCGCGGATTTCGGCGCGCAGTTCGAGCGGACGCAGCGTCCGGTAGTCGAGGCTGCTGTAATAGGAGTCGTTCAGGTCGAAAAACCAGCGGAAGAAGGGGTAAACGCGGCCGTTCGCGTCGATCTGGTAGACTTTGGTTCCGTCGAGCCATCCTTCCCGCGTGACGAAGGTCACTTCGGCCACGTCGGTATTGATACCCGCCTTGTAGCTGACCACGTAGGTGAGTTTCTCCCCGTGCGTGAAGGCCGGGTTTTTGGATTGGGCGGCGTCCGCCGGGGTGCCGGAAGTCTGCCCGCAGAGCGGCGTCCCGAACAGGCAGGCGGCGAGCAGGTATAAGGTCGTAAACAATTTGTTCATGCGCATCTTTCAGTCTGTTTGTAGGTCTGCGGGGTGTTTCTTCCCTTAATTTTCACCTGTGCGGCCCGGCGTGCTGCGAAGCCGGCCTTCCCGCTGGAACGGCCGGCCTGTAAGGCGGCCTGGTTCGCTTCGCGGCGGCCGGGGCCGACGGCATTTCCGGGAGGACCGGGATTTCCCGAACCTCATTTTCAATACAACGCAAAATCCGGCCCAAAGTTATGAAATCATGCTGAAATCCATCACTTTTTGCGGACGGTACCTTTCGGCCAGTTCGCGCAGCTGCCGGTTTTCCGGCTTCGAAAGTCCCGGATCGTCGTCGAGAACCTTTTCGGCCGCCTCCCGCGCGAGGGTGAGTATCTGTCCGTCCTTGCCCAGGCTCGCGATCTTCAGGTCGAACGCCAGCCCGCTCTGCTGCGTACCGGTCATGTCTCCCGGGCCGCGTAGCTGCAGGTCCAGTTCGGCCAGCTCGAAACCGTCGGAAGTCGACACCATCGCGCCGAGCCGCTTGCGCGATTCCGCCGAGAGCTTGTCGCCGCTCATCAGGATGCAGTAGGACTGTTCCCCGCCGCGCCCCACGCGGCCGCGGAGCTGGTGCAGCTGCGAGAGGCCGAAACGCTCGGCGCTTTCGATCACCATGATCGACGCGTTGGGCACGTCGACGCCTACCTCGATCACCGAGGTGGCCACCATGATCTGCGCCGTGCCGCTCTTGAAGAGGTTCATGCCGTACTCCTTGTCGGCGGGCTTCATCTTGCCGTGTACCACGACCGTCACGTACTCCGGCGGCGGGAAGGCCTGCGTGATGCCCGCATAGCCGTCTTCGAGGTCTTTGTAGTCCATCTTTTCGGACTCCTTGATCAGCGGATAGACGATGTAGACCTGCCGGCCCTTTTTGATTTCGTCGCGGATGAAGCCGAACACCCGCAGGCGGTGCGAGTCGTGGTAGTGCACCGTGCGCACCGGTTTGCGGCCCGGCGGCAGTTCGTCAATCACCGAGACGTCCAGGTCGCCGTAGAGGGTCATCGCCAGCGTGCGCGGGATCGGCGTCGCGGTCATTACCAGCACGTGCGGCGGCGAGTCGTTTTTGAGCCACAGCTTCGCGCGCTGCTCGACCCCGAAGCGGTGCTGCTCGTCGATCACCACGAAGCCGAGGTTCCGGAACTGAACGCCCTCTTCGATCAGCGCGTGCGTGCCGATGAGGATGTCGCATGTGCCGCCGAGCAATTCCGAGGCGATCTCCGTGCGCTCTTTCTTGCGTGTCGAGCCGGTCAGCAGGCGTACCGAAGCGATCCCTTCGGTCAGCCGCGAAATGGTGGCGAAGTGTTGTGCGGCGAGGATTTCGGTCGGGGCCATCAGGCAGGCCTGGAAGCCGTTGTCGACCGCGATCAGCATGCTCATCAGCGCGACGAGCGTCTTGCCGCTGCCCACGTCCCCTTGCAGCAGGCGGTTCATCTGGTGGCCGGTGGCGGTGTCCTGCCGGATTTCGCGAATCACGCGCTTCTGCGCGCCGGTGAGCGGGAAGGGGAGCCGCTCGCTGTAAAAGCGGTTGAACTTTTCGCCGACAGTGGTGAAGAGAAAACCGTTGTTCTTGCCTACGCGCTGCTGCCGGTCGGCGAGGATCACGAGCTGCACGCCGAAGAGTTCCTCGAACTTGAGCCGCAGTTCGGCGGCTTTGAGCCTCTGGTCGTTTTCGGGAAAGTGGATGTCGTGCAGCGCGTCGCGCAGCGACGGGAGCCGGTACTCTTCGAGGATGCGCTGCGGCAGCGTCTCGGCGATCCGCTCCCCGGCGAGCGCCCACGCGTTGCAGACGAGGTTGTAGATCGCTTTGGTGCCGAGGCGTTTGTTGTTGAGCTTTTCGGTGGTGCTGTAGACGCCCTGCACGCCTGCGGCGGGCCGGTTCTGCTGCGCGAGGGTCGATTCGACCTCGGGGTGCACGAGGCTGAGCGAGCCGTTGAAGAAGGCTGGGCGGCCGAAAATGATGTATTCACGGCCCATTTCGAGCTGCTTTTCGATCCAGCCGATTCCTTTGAACCAGACCAGTTCGGCTGTGCCGGAACCGTCGCTCACGGTGGCGACGAAACGTTTTTTCGCGCCGCCTCCCGCGTGCTGGAAGCCGGTGATGCGCGCCCGGAGCTGGATGTAGGAAAGCGAATCGTCGCGGATTTCGCCGATGCGGTAGAAGCGGGTGCGGTCGATGTAGCGGTACGGGTAGTGGCGCAGCAGGTCGCCCACGGTGCGGATGCCCAGCTCCGTGCGCAGCAGGTTCGCGCGCGCCTCGCCGACGCCCGTGAGGAACTTGATATCGTTGTCGAGTGGCTGGCTCATGTCGTCGTGTTTCGCTCTCTTCGCCGGTGCGGCGGTAAATCCGCTCCTGTTGTGTAAAGATACGCGAATTTATTAAATTTGCGAGGTGCCCGGTCCGTTTTCGGCGACGGGGCACAGCTTCCGGGCTGTCCGGACGAATTTCAGGCCGTGGCCGGAATCCGGTGGCCCGGCGGGTTTTAGGCCCGATTGTCCGGTTGGTTGCCGGGGCCGGTTTTCCGGAAGCGCCGGGGAAGCGGGGAAGGGAGAGGGTTCCGGGCGAACGTTTGGCCGAAGGGGAGCCGCTAATGAATGAAGATTCGATAAAAAGAGCACCATGAGAAAATATTGCGATTCGCTTACCGCTTATGCGCGTGCGGCCACCCGTCCGGTGGCGGTGGGAAGCGTGGTGATCGGCGGGGGGAATCCCGTGCGGATCCAGTCGATGACCAACACCGACACGAACGATACCGAGGCCTCTGCGGCGCAGGTACGGCGCATTGCCGGGGCGGGCGGCGAGATCGTGCGGCTCACCGCGCAGGGACGCCGCGAGGCGGCGAACCTCGCCGCGATCCGCGCCCGGCTGCGGGAGGAGGGATGCTCCGTGCCGTTGGTGGCCGATATCCATTTCGTGCCGGAGGCGGCCCTCGTGGCGGCTGAAAATGTAGAGAAGGTGCGCATCAACCCCGGTAATTTCAACGACCGGGGCGGCCAGTTCGACCGCCTGGTCGCCCTCTGCCGCGAGCACGGCACGGCGCTGCGCATCGGCGTGAACCACGGTTCGCTGTCGGCCGCCGTGATGGAGCGCTACGGCGATACGCCCGAGGGGATGGTCGCTTCGGCGGTCGAGTACCTCGCCCTCTGCCGCGAGCGCGGGTTCGATCCGGTGGTGGTGTCGCTCAAGTCGAGCAACGTGCGCGTGATGGTGCAGGCTTACCGGCTGCTGGCCGCCGAGATGCGCGAACGGGGCTGGGACTACCCGCTCCACCTGGGCGTCACCGAGGCGGGCGACGACATGGAGGGGCGCATCAAGTCGGCGGTGGGCATCGGCGCGCTGCTGGCCGACGGTCTCGGCGACACGATCCGCGTCTCGCTGACCGAGGCGCCCGAGCGCGAAATTCCCGTCGCACGGCAGCTGGCCGATTACTTTGCCGCCCGCGAGGGACACGCGCCGATTCCGGCCGTGGACGAATCGTTTTACTCGCCGTACGAATACCGCCGCCGCCGCTCGGAGCCGGTGGAGGGCGTCGGAGGCGACCGGCCCCCGGTAATCTGGAGCGAGCTGCCCGAGGCGCTGCGCGGGAAGGTCTTTTACGCCGATATACATTCCGTCGGGGAGGTGCCCGACGGGCGTATCGTGGTGCTCACTACCGCGAACGGCAACGGCGTGGCCGAGCAGCGCGCCTTTTTCCTGCGCATGGAGCAGGCGGGCAAACGCAACCCGGTCATTGTCAAACGCAGTTACCGCGAACGCTCGCTGGAGGCGTTGCAGGTGAAGGCCGCCGCCGACACGGGCATGTTGTTTTTGGACGGTTACGGCGACGGGCTTTGGATCGAAAACGAAACGCCTGCAGGAGACGGACCCTCTGCCGCAGGCGGCCTGAGTGGTGCCGCAACGATATCCGCCGCTGGCGAAGCGCGGGTCGGGGATGCGATGTCCGCTGCGGGCGGATGCAGTGGAAAAGAGCAGGCCGCGCAGATGGCGGGTCCCGGAACGCCGGTTCCCGGGGCGGACGATACGATTACCCCGGAGCGGATCGACGCGCTGAGCCTCGCGATCCTGCAGGCAGCCCGCGTGCGCATCTCGAAGGCCGAATACATCGCCTGCCCGAGCTGCGGACGGACGCTCTACGACCTGCAGGAGACGCTCGCGGCGATCAAGGCGCGCACGGCGCACCTGGTCGGGGTGAAAATCGGCGTGATGGGCTGCATCGTCAACGGTCCCGGTGAAATGGCCGATGCGGATTACGGTTACGTGGGCGCAGGCCCCGGACGCATTACGCTCTACCGCGGCCGCGAGGTGGTGCGGCGGGGTATCCCGCAGGCCGAAGCGCTCGACGAGCTGGTCGCGCTGCTGCGCGCCGACGGCAAGTGGCGCGAACCGTAGCCGGAGTTTCCCTCTGTCTGTGTTTCGATTCCGGCATGCTTCCCGGTTCGGCACGGCACGTGCAGGGTACACGAAAAATACATAGTTATGCGTTTTGGATGCGGTTTCCTGCAGACAGGACAGAGTGGAAACGGTCCGGTGATGCCGGGTAGTCCCGTTTCGGAACGATTAAAAAAGAGAAGATGAAAAACCTGAAGAACCGTTTTTGGCTGGGAGCCTGCATACTGGCGCTCGCTCTGGGGTCTTGTTCCGTGCGCGTGCGTACCGGCCGGCCGCTTCCTCCGGGACAGGAAAAACCGCTTCCTCCGGGACAGGCCAAGAAGATTACCGGCAGCCAGTCGGCCGCTCCTTATGCGCCCGGGCATAACAAATAAACCGCTGGGAGGCCGCTTTGCGGAGCGCATCCCGGTCGGGGCGTGACCCGATTCCGAAGACCGAAGCCGGTTCGACCGAAGGCCGGATTATCCAAGGGAACCGGCCTTCGGTCCGAATTTGTTTCGGTTGTCCCTGATGTACTCAGGTGCCCCGTTTGTGATTCCGATGCTCCCCGATGCGTCCCGGTGTTCTGATCTACCTCGATGTACAGGGAGTTACAGGTAGGGTAAATAAGTATCACGATCCCTGTCGCGCTGCCGGCAGGGATTTTTTGTTAAGGGCTGTCCGTTGCCGCCGTAAGGAGGTTCTTATTCGATCTGTTCCGGGGGCCTCGGTGTTGCGGGATTGCTAAAGGTCGGGCAAGTGGCGCGGACTGCAGTCCGCAGACGCGGGCGCGGGGACTTACCGGTCCGGGTTGTCCGGGGCTAGCGAGCCGAGCCACGAGGTATAGTCGGCATCGAGCTCTTCGAGCCGGGCGAGCGTGCGGGACATCGCGTCGCGTGCGGCGCAGCCCGTGCGGTAGCTTGCATGGGAACGGGACGTCGCGAGGATGCCGTTCAGTTCGTCGAGTAGTTTGCGGCAGGTGGCGATCCGCTCCCGGCATTCGGCCTGGGCCCGGCGCATCAGTGCGCCCGTTTGGGCGGGGAGCGCTTCGGCGGCCGGGGCCGTTGCGAAAGCCTGCGCCGGGACTGCGGACCTCGCGGGGACCGGGTCGGCCGTAGGAGTTTGCGCTGCCGGGGCTTGCGCCGTTGCTCCGGTTTCATCCCGCAGTGCGGACCGGTCGAGCTTGCCGCTGTCGGGACGGACAACTTCCGCTTGACAGGGATCGGCCGGCGGGGTCGGATGCGGGAAGTCGGGCGGACTGGACGATACCGGAAGACCGGGGGAGGTCGGCCGGAGGGCAGCCTTCGATCCGGATTTGGAAGAGTGCCGGGTCATGAGGGGTCGGTGTTGTCCCGTCCGGTCCCGTGACGGAGATGCATGAAAAAAAGCGTGAGACCGTTGCCACTTACCCTGTCCTGAAGGCCTACGACAGCCCTGTCATGAATAAGCGCAACGGCTCACGCCGATGGCATGAACCTGTACGGGCATAACTCATGCCGGACGTGAGCCCGGCCAAGCACGTTGCACTCATTGCTCCATGACGTTCGAAAGGTCGTAGTTTTCAGAACGAAGCAATATGACAAACGCTTTCTGACCGTTTGTCATAACAAAAGTAATGAAAAAATGCGGAAATGCAACCTGCCTTTGTTCAGGACGTTCGCATTGTGCGCAGCGGCGGGACGCTACCCGGTTCCGGCCGGGATTTCCGCGTCCGGACAGGCTGGAAAATTACTCCTTGGTCTGGCGCGTTTCGCGTGCGATGATGCACGAAAGGTAGTAGCCGTTCAGCGATTCGAGCTTTTCGAGCACCTCGGTCAGCTCGGTGATCATGCGGCGGTAGTTGTTGATACGCTCCTGGCAGCTCATCAGCGCCTGCACCACGGCGGTGTAGGTTTCGAAATCGGGGGCTGTTTCGGCGGCCGCAGGATGTCCTGTTTCGGCGGATGCGGCTTGTTCGGCGGCCGGATGGCGTGCCGGGGCGCTGGCGTCGGACGGTGCGCGCTCGGCCGCGATCATGTCAAAGGCGGTTTTGGAGGTGGACATTGCGGTAGGTGTTGTCCGGCCCGGTCCCTGCGGCGGGAGAATGAAGAAAAA
Source organism: Alistipes indistinctus YIT 12060 (assembly GCF_025144995.1). NCBI lineage: Bacteria > Pseudomonadati > Bacteroidota > Bacteroidia > Bacteroidales > Rikenellaceae > Alistipes > Alistipes indistinctus. The sequence goes on from NZ_CP102250.1 coordinate 2,164,121, forward strand.
AGCGTGAGACCGTTGTCACTTACCCCCATGAAGGCCTGCGACAGCCCTGTCCTGAATAAACGCAACGGCTCACGCCGTAGGCATGAACCCATACAACATAACTCATGCCGGGACGTGAGCCCGGCCATCAGCACGTTGCGTTCATTGCTCCAGGAACATGAAAGGTCGCAGTTTTCAAGGGGAGCAATATGACAAACGCTTTCTGACCATTTGTCAGGTCAAAGGTAGTCAAAAAAAAGTGAAACGCAATGTTGCCCGGTTCTGTCAGAGGGGGCCGTATGCCGCTTCCTGCGGTGCGGCCCGGACGGACGATTTTCCGGTCACCGCGGGTCGGCTTTCCTCGTCGTCCGGGGCGTTTCCCCGGTTTTCGGGCCGGAAGGATAGCAGGAGTGTGGTCGGGGAGATAAGGCGGCCTTCGGGGGCCCGAGGAGGGATAAGGGGCGGTATTGGCGGGTGCCGGGTGCCGAAAAAAGCTCCGCTCGGGAGTTGGGGAGAACGGTATATGCTTTACCTGCCACCTGCCCGTGCTACGGCATGGTCGATCGCATCGAGCAGGATGCGGCACGAGGCGTCGATCTCGTCGTCGGTGATCGTCAGCGGCGGTGCGATGCGCAGCGCCGTGGGCCAGAAGAGGAACCATTCGGTGAGCAGGCCCGTCTCCACGGCGCGCTGTACGACCCGCTCGCAGAGCGCCGCGTCGCCGAATTCGACGGCCATCAGCAGTCCGGCGCGGCGCACCTCTTTTACGGCCGGGTGCGCGCGCATCGCCTGTTCATAGCGGGCTCCTTTCGCATCGGCCTGCTGCATCAGTCCTTCGCCGAGCAGGTATTCGAGCGCCGCGAGTCCCGCCGCGCAGCAGACCGGGTGTCCGCCGAAGGTGGTGATGTGCCCCAGCACCGGGTTGGTCTTGAGCGTAGACATGATCCCGTCCGACGAGATGAATGCGCCCAGCGGCATGCCGCCGCCGAAGGATTTTGCGGTGCAGAGGATGTCCGGGGTGACTCCCGCCTGCTGGAAGTAGTAGAGCGTGCCGGTGCGGCCCGTGCCGGTCTGGATTTCGTCGAAGATCAACAGGGCTCCGGTTTCGTCGCAGCGGCGCCGCAGCGCTTCGAGGAAACCGGGTGCGGGCAGCTGGATACCCCCTTCGCCCTGCACCGGCTCGACGATGACGCAGGCCGTGCGGGCGGTGATTTGTTCCAGGTCTTCGGGACGGTTGAACCTCAGCTGCTGCACGTCGGGCAGCAGCGGACGGTACGAATTGCGGTACTCCTCCCCGCCCATTACGCTCAGCGAGCCGTGCGTGCTGCCGTGGTAGGCGTTTTTAAACGAGACCAGTTCGGTGCGGCCCGTGTAGCGTTTGGCCAGCTTGAGCGCCCCTTCGACCGCTTCGCTGCCCGAATTGACGAAGTAGACCGATTGCAGTCGGGGCGGCAGCAGTTCGGCGATGCGGGCGGCATAGCGAACCTGAGGCGACTGGATCACCTCGCCGTAGACCATCAGGTGCAGGTAGTCGCGCGCCTGCGAGCAGACCGCTTCGACGACCGCCGGGTTGTTGTGGCCGACGTTGCTGACCGAGACGCCCGAGATCAGGTCGATCCACTTTTTGCCGTTCGGGCCGAGCAGCCACACGCCTTCGGCGCGCTCGACCTCGAGGCCCATCGGGAAATCGGAAGTCTGTCCGACGTGTTCGAAAAAGAGTTGTCTGAGGTTCGGTTTCATCGTATCGGGAGGTTGTATCGACGTGTCGTGTCGGGGTGTCGTAATCGGTTGTAATCGGTTGTCGTGTTTTTTTGCGTTGCCCGGGGGCGTGCGGAGCGGGCGCATCCCGGGGTGTGTTCGGGCTGCCGGTGTGCCCGGCGACGGAGCTTTCGGGGGGGCCGGAGAGGCCGCAAGAACAAACGTGTTCGGAATGTACGGGGGGTATGTCCTGGGGTGTCCGGCACTGCGGTTATCGTCCGCGTGCGGTGTTGAGCCGGGCGAGCGTTTCGGTCAGCGCGACGGTCAGGTCCACCTGCTGCCGGTTCGCCTCGGCGAGCAGTTCCCAGAAACGGCGGCCCAGTACTGCGGCGGCCTGTGGGTCGGGGGGGGCGATCCGTGCCGGTGCGGCAGCCGTAACCGGCTCGGGTGCCTGCGTCGCGGCGGGGGATGTGCCCGGGCTGGCAGGGGTTGCCGCAGTTGCCCGTACCGGGGAGCCGTCCCCTTCGTTGCCGCAGGTGCAGCGTTCGACGGGATGCTTCGCATTCCACACCTCTACCAGTTGTTGTGCCTCTTCGATCGTCATCGCTGTTCGGTTAAGTCAGTTTTGTGCCCGCCGCTTGCGGCGTGCGGCGTGCGGTTTTCGTGCGGGTGCCGTCCGTTGGCCTTCCGGTGCGGCTGGGCGGTGCGGTGCGGTGCCCTGTCGCGGGTTATTCCCGGTTCTGCGAATCGATCCAGATCGTAACGGGGCCGTCGTTGACCAGCGCGACCTGCATGTCGGCGCCGAAAACGCCTGTCTCCACGCGGCCCGTGGCGCCTTGGCGCACGGCGGCCACGAACGACTCGTAGAGCGGCACCGCCTTTTCGGGCCTCGCGGCGCGGATGTACGACGGCCGGTTGCCTTTGCGCGTCGAGGCGTGCAGCGTGAACTGGCTCACGATCAGGATGTCGGCTCCGATCTCTTCCGCCGAACGGTTCATCACTCCCGCTTCGTCGTCAAAGATACGAAGTTTCAGTAATTTTCCGCACAGCCACTCCACGTCCGTGTCCGTGTCGGCCTCCTCGATGCCCGTGAGCACGAGCATGCCCGCGCCGATGGCGCTGTGCCGTTCGCCGCCGATGTCGACGGACGCTTCGCGCACCCGCTGGATCAGTATTCTCATGGTTGGGTCGGTTTTTACGTCGGTAACATGTATATTCAGGGGCCGTCCGGGGCCGCAACGTCTTTTTATGCGCTGTGGGTCAGCAGGGCGGGCGTTTCGACCTCCTCCTGCATAAAGAACGACCAGTCCTTCCACACCGGGTCGAGCCCTTTGGCCCGGACGGCCGCTTCCACTTCGCGCGGGGTGCGGTTGTCGTTGATCGACCACTGTTCCAGTTCCCGGTTCGGGTGCGCGTAGCCGCCGGGGGTGGTTTTCGACCCGGCGCTGATGACCGTCACGCCGAAAGGCATCACCCGGTCGCGGAAGTCGGCGCTTTCGCGCGTGGAGATCGACAGCTCGACATCTTCGCTCAGCAGGCGGTAGGCGCAGATCAACTGGAATAGGTTGCGCTCCGAGGCGGGATGTTCCGGGTTGAAGCCGTCCTCGCCCACATAGGGCCGCAGCCGCGGGAAGGCGACCGAATACTTCGTGCGCCAGTAGCGGTTTTCCAGGTAGCGCAGGTGCAGCGCCGTGAAGTAGGCCTCCGTGCGCCAGTCCTCGAGCCCGATCAAGTTCCCCAGGCCCACCTTGTGCACGCCCGCTTCGCAGAGGCGGTCGGGCGTCTCGAGGCGGTAGCGGTAGTTCGTCTTCTTGCCGCGCAGGTGGTAGACCGGGTAGCGGTCGCGGTTGTAGGTCTCCTGGTAGACGTAGACTGCGTGCAGGCCGTAGTCTTTCAGCAGGCGGTATTCGTCGGTGTCGAGCGGCTGCACCTCGATCGAAATCTGCTCGAAGTACCGCTGCATGATCTTCATCGAATCGGCCAGGTATTGTACGCTCGAACTGCGCGGTGCCTCGCCCGTCACGAGCAGGATGTGCTGGAACGGGTCGCGCTTGATCGCCTGGGCTTCGGCGTGGATCTCTTCCGGGGTGAGGATCGCGCGGTGGATCTTGTTCGTGCAGTTGAAACCGCAGTAGACGCAGTGGTTCTGGCAGATGTTCGCGAGGTAGAGCGGCACGTAGAGCTGCATCACGTTGCCGAAGCGGCGGCGCGTGGTGGCGTAGCTTTTCGAGGCCATTTCGCCGAGGTATTTGTCGGCGGCGGGCGAAACCAGCGCCGCGAAGTCGTCCATCGTCGGTCGTTCGGCGGCGAGCGCCCGTTCGACGTCGGCGTCGTTCTTCGCATAGATCGCCCGGCGCGTCGTCTCCCAGTCGTAGCGGAGGATCGTATCGTAGTAACTCATTATATGCTTGATTTTGTTGGTGTTCGGTGTTTTGCGGGGCCGTTCCGTATAACCGCGGTACGCGGCGCGGGGAAGGGAACCGGTGCCGTTGCGTCCGGAGGAAGTTCGGCTGTCTGTTGCGGGACAGCTCGTGCACGGGTTTATTCGTTCACGGGACTGCCTTTATTCGGGCCTGCCTGTTCGCGGGGGGGCGCCCGGCGAAGCGGATGCGCCAATCGGGTAACCGGTTGCGCCGGAGGCCGAGGGGGGTACGCAGGCATGCTTATACGGGCAAGTTCCTCCGGCTATTTCCGGCTATTTCAAACTCAGCACGTCGTCCAGCAGCGGCTGGATCGGGCTGGTGGCGTGTGCGGCGCTGCTGACCGGAGCGAGTTTCGCTTCGAATGCGGTACGGCCCGCCTCGACGGCCAGGCGGAAGGCGCGGGCCATCGCCACGGGGTCCTGCGCCACGGCGATCGCGGTGTTGACCAGCACGGCGTCGGCGCCCATTTCGAGCGCTTCGGCGGCATGCGACGGCGCGCCGATTCCGGCATCGACCACCACCGGCACGTTGCTCTGTTCGATGATGATGCGCAGGAAGTCGCGCGAGGCCAGCCCTTTGTTCGACCCGATCGGCGCGCCCAGCGGCATCACGCACGCTGCGCCCGCCTCCTCGAGCCGTTTGCAGAGCACCGGGTCGGCGTGGATGTAGGGCATGATGACGAAGCCGTCTTTGGCGAGCTCTTCGGTTGCCTTGAGCACCTCGATCGGGTCGGGCATCAGGTAGCGCGGGTCGGGGTGTATCTCGAGCTTGAGCCAGTTCGTGCCGAGCGCCTCGCGCGCGAGCTGCGCGGCGAAAACGGCCTCCTTCGCGTTGCGTACGCCCGAGGTATTGGGCAGCAGGCTTACCTTCTGCGTGTCGATGTGGCTGAGGATGTCGTCCTGCGGGTTGTTCATCTCGACGCGTTTGAGCGCTACGGTCACCATCGCGGTGCCGCTTTCGGCGATCGCCGCGCTCATCAGCGCGCTCGAAGCGAATTTCCCGGTTCCGAGCAGAAGCCTCGACGGGAAGCTCTTGCCTGCAATTACTAAATCTTTCATTTTCCAGTTTCTATTATTTCTGTAAATCATTTTCGTTTTTGCCGCGCTGCCGGTGCCTGCGGATTTCTGCTGTTTCGGTTCAGGGCGTCACGATGGTGCGGTGGGCGGCGACCAGCTCCGTGAAGCGTGCCGTTGCCGCGGCGATCTCCCCGGCCCGGGAGATCGCGCCGCTCAGCGCGATGCCGTTCACGCCGCAGGCCATCACCTGCGGCACGTCCTCTTCGGTGATGCCGCCGATGGCCGCCACCGGGAGCCGGATACCCGCGCGGGCCATCTGCCGCAGGATGCGCCGGTAGCCCTCTTCGCCGAGGATCGGCGAGAGGTTCTTCTTCGTGGTCGTATAGCGGAACGGCCCGAGGCCGATGTAGTCGGCCGAACTTTGCGCGATGCGTGCGATGTGGGCGAACGTGTTGGCCGTGCAGCCGATAATGGCCTGCCTGCCCAGTATGATGCGCGCCTCGTCGGGCGGCGTGTCGTTCTGCCCGAGGTGTACGCCGTCGGCGCCGATCGCCTTGGCCAGCCGCGGGTCGTCGTTGACGATCAGCAGCGCGTCGTAGCGGCGGCAGAGCGCGAGTATCTCGCGGCCGCGCGCGATGATCCCCTCGGCGGGGGTATCTTTCATGCGCAGCTGCACCCAGCGTCCTCCGCCCTGCAGGAAGGCCTCTGCGGCGGCCGGATCGCCGTCCGAAATGAATTGCAGCGTGCCTCCGGCGGCCTGCCAGCGGCGTGTGAGCCGTTGGTAGTTGCTCAGCGTGGCCGTGAGGTCGATGCGGGAGATGTCGTGGGACGGAGTGCCGGCGGGGGGGCGGTTTCCGGGGGATGGCGTCCGGTCGGAATTTTTGGGGTCGGGCTGCGGGCCGGTACCGAGCCATTCGGTCGTCCAGACCGCGCCGATCACGGCGGCCCCGTCGAATGCCGCGGCCCGGGCGACGGAGATATTATCCGGGGTGATGCCGCCCAGTGCGATGATCCGGCTCCCGGAGCCGGAAACGGGTAACTCTGCCGGAATGGCGGCGGGGATTGGCTTCGCGGTTTCGTCCGTCCGGCGCCGTAGCCTCCGGCACGCGTCGGCGGGGTCGATTCCGGCGAGGTAACCGGGCTTCGACACCGAATCGAACAGCGGGCTGAGCGTTACGTAATCGCACAGCGGAGCGAGCCGTGCGGCCTCTTCCCACGAGTGGGCCGGGGCGCTCAGGCGCGGCGTATACGTGTCGTTCCCCTGCTGGGTCTGTTGGGTTTGTGTTTTTTGAACGTCCGGTGCGGATGCTCCCTGCGCTGTCGCGTGCCGTTTGTCCGGATGCTGCCGCAGCCACTCGCGCAGGGCCCCTTCGCGCAGGTGGATGCCGCCGAGGCCGTAACGCCGGGCGAGGGCGGCATCGTGGTGCAGCGTCAGGCGCGTCATGTCGGCGCCCGCATCGCGCAGTTGGCGCAGCAGCGCTTCAACTTGTGCGGCCGGGGCGTCGGGTTTGCGGATATGGATGACGGGTGCGCCCGCGTCGAGCAGCGCGCAAAGGGCCTCGGCCTCGCCGTCGTAACAGCGCGGCAGCGTGATCGCAACGGGCTTGCCCAAGGGAAAGTGTAAGGGGGTGTCCATCGCGCTATCCTCCTTGTGTGGCGCGGATTACCGTGACCGACGCACCGTCGTGCAGCGGCGCTGCATTCCACTCCGTGCGGCGGACCACCTTTCCGTCTACGGCGACGGCGGTGCCGGGCGTGGCTATGCCCTGCTCTTCGAGCAGTTCGGCGAGGGTGGCGGCCTGTGTGTGGGTCGGGGTGCCGTTGAACATGATTTCCATAACGTTCTGCGTTTTGGGAAAGCGACGGCGGCGGGTGCGAGATGGTGCGGAAAAACTCCCTCCGACGGTACGAGCCGTATCAGGTGCTGGGGTCTGATCTCAGCCGCTTGCCTCCTTCGCCTGCCGCGCGGGGAGTTTCCTGCCCGGCTTTTCCGTCCTTTCGGCGGACGGTCCGGAGCGCGGGGTCATCTTCCCAGCGGCGGGGCGGCCTGCGGCACCCCCGTCTTCCTTCCTGTGTTGAAATTGCAAAGTAATAAAAAAATATCGGAAGTTGTCCGTTTTGGGGCCGGAAGTTTGCGTACGGGTTACTGTGGGCGCAATTTTCTCACACTATTTTAGTATATTTGTATAATATTTAAAATGCGGTCCGGCAATCTTTGCGTGCGAGCCCGCGCCATTGCACGCGCCTTCACTGTTTGCCGCGGGGCCGCCCCGGGTGTGACCCGGCCGTTTGGGGCCGGGTGCGTTCCGGCGGCAAGGAGGGGGGAAGCCGCGGGAGAGACGAAATCCGGACAAGCGATAAAACGGGAAACGATGGGAAAAGCGAAAAAACATGCAGGACTGGCCGTACTGCTGGCCGTACTGCTGGCCGGCTGCCAGTCCGGGCCGCAGCGGCGTCCGCAGACGGTGATCGACGGTTTTGCGCAGGGAGGAACCTACCACATCGTGCTGGTGGGGGACAGTACCTCGGGAGGCCTCAAAGGACAGCTCGACTCGCTGCTGTGGCGGGTGGACAATTCGATGTCGCTCTACAATCCGACCTCGCGCCTGAGCCGTATCAACCGCGGCGAAACCGATACGCTCGACCGCTTTATCGCCAACTGCATCCGGACGGCCGACACGATCAGCCGCGAGAGCGGCGGCCGTTACGACATCACGATCAAGCCCCTGACGGCCGCCTACGGCTTTACCGGCGACCGTCCCGTGCAACAGCCCAACGTCGATTCGTTGTTGCAGTTCATCGGGTATGATAAAATCCGCATCGACGGCTGCCGGCTGGTGAAAAAGCACCCTTCGGTGCAGATCGACCTCAATTCCATCGCGCAGGGCGCGACGGCCGACTACGTCGCCCGCTGGCTCGATTCGCTGGGGTGGAAGGATTACCTGGTCGAGGTGGGCGGCGAGATCTTCGCGCGCGGGCACAACGCGAAGGGCGGCCTGTGGCGCGTGGGTATCGACAAACCCATCGAAGGCAACGTGATTCCCGGCGCGCAGCTCCAAGTGCGCATCGGCATCAGCAACCGCGGGCTGGCCACTTCGGGCAATTACCGCAAATTTTACACCGACAGCCTGGGCCGCAAGATCGTCCATACGTTCGATGCGCGTACCGGGGCGCCGGTAATCAGCAACCTGCTCTCGGCCACGGTCGTCGCGCGCACCGCGGCACAGGCCGACGCCTACGGCACGCTCTGTATGGTGATGGGCCTGAACGAAAGCATCCGTTTCCTCGAAAGCCGTCCCGACCTGGAGGCCTACCTCGTCTGGTCGGACGACCGGGGCAATTACCGTACTTACATGACTCCGGGCATGGAGTCGCTGGTGCTTCAATAAAAATTCCGGTCCGGCGGATGCGTATCCGCGGCCAACGGCCGCAGACGGGACGCCCCGGGCCATCACGCGAACAGAAAAGCTATTATGCAACCGGTTTGTTTTCTCTATAATCCTACGGCGGGCGAGACCGTCATTACCGAGTGGCTCGACACGATCATTTCGATCTACCAGCGGCGCGGCTGCACCATCGTACCCTACCGGCTCGGGTTCCGCGCCGGCGAGCCGGAACTCATCGCCGACCTGCTCGGACACGGTTACCGCCATGTGCTGGTCGCCGGCGGCGACGGCACCGTGAATTACGTGGTGGGGATCATGAAACACCACGGCATCGACCTGCCGGTGGCGGTGCTGCCGACCGGTACGGCTAACGATTTCGCCGGCATGCTCGGCGTGCCGGGCGACATTTCGCGCGCGTGCCGCGCGATCCTCGACGGCGAGGAGCAGCGTGTCGACCTGGGTGTCGCGGGTGGCGAGCGGTTCGTCAACGTCTTCAGTTGCGGCCTTTTCACCGATGTGTCGCAAAAGACGCCCACCGTGCTGAAGAACAATTTCGGCAAACTGGCTTACTATTTCGGCGGCCTGGGAGAGTTGCCGAACTTCCGCAAGATGCACATTACGATCCGTTCCGAAGAGGTCGATTACGACGGGACGTCGCTGATATTCTTCGTGTTCAACGGCCGGACGGCGGGCAAGATGCGCTTCGCGTACAGCGCCGAGATCGACGACGGGCTGCTCGACGTGATCGTCGTCAAGGGCGACGGCCCGATCGGGACGCTCCGCGCACTGTTCCATTTTATCCGGCAGAATGCGGGATTGCGCCGCCTTGATCCGGGCGATTATCCGGAGGGGGTGCTACACTTCAAGAGCCGCGATTTCGTCGTCGATTCGCCGATGCGCCGCAACGAAGTGACGGACATCGACGGACAACCCGGCCCGCGTTTCCCGGTGCGCATCACCTGCGAGGCCGGCGCGCTGCGCGTGATCCGCCCGGCCCACCACCGTAAAGATTAGCGGGAGGTTCTCGCAATCCTTTGTAAATCGTGTGCTTGTTCGTGCGCCGGTCCGTCCGGGTTACAGCGAAACCGGGAAGAGGTTGTAGGCGATCATACTGACCAGCAGCAGCAGGTAGGCGATGCCCAGCCAGGTGCTTTCGCGGCGGTTGAAGCAGGTGGGGATAATCACTGCGAGCGGGACGGCCAGCAGCATCAGCTCTCCGACCGACCGGCCCGGCGGGATCAGCGGCAGCGCTGAGAAGAACAGTATCCAGATAAAATAGAGGTAGGATTTGTACGGGCGCGTGCGCATCGAGTGTGCCTGGCGGACGAAGATCACGAGCGACCAGACGGTGAGCACGGCGATCATCGCCCAGAGCAGCAACAGCAGCGGATTGAGCCAGTGCACGAGGAACGCCGGGGCGTACCACGTATCGCAGAGCGCCTCCCACAGCCGTACCGGAACTTCCGTCAGCGGCCGTCCCAGCGCCCACCAGACGTACGAGCAGATGGCCGTGGGCAGGACGAGGCCGGCCAGCGCGACGATCCATTCGCGCCACCGCTTGCGGAAAAGCACCAGCGCCACCGGAAGCAGCGGAATGTAGACCGCGGCGGGGGCGTACGTCAGCAGTGCGATGCCCAGCAGCAGCGACGCATTGAAGATGTGCGTGTAGACCACCTCGCGGCGGAACGAGCCGATCGTGCGGTCGAACGAACCGATCATCAGCAGCGTTGCGGCGAAAAGGTCGAGTGCCGCCGGGTCGTACCAGCTTCCGCATCCGACGATGAGGAAGATGATTGCGGGCATATAGGTGCGTTCGAGCAGGATCATGTTGCGCGCGATGAGCCGTGTGATCCAGATTCCCCCGATGAACAGCATCCCGAGCGCGGCCAGGTTGCGCAACGGGCCGGGCAGCGCTTCGCCCCAGCCGCGGAGCAGGCCGCCCAGCGGCATCCTGAGGGCCGTACCGGGCAGCGCCTCTATCGGCGCGGCGGCGTAGCGGTGCCACAGCACCAGGCACAGTGCCGCGAAAAGCAGCAGCGTGGAAGCGAGGTTCTGGCGCGTGATGTCGACTTTCATAACTATCGTAAGCAAAGCCCGGGCACCCGCTCGTACAGAGCGGACGTCCGGGCGGCATGTATCCGGGTGAGGCGGTCGCGCCTATTTCAGCAGTCCGATCAGGTCCTGCCCGATGTCGCGCCGGAAATTCTTGCCTTCGTAGGCGATTCCCCCGATGGTGTCGTAGGAGGCGTGCAGCGCTTCGGCGATCGAGCCGCCCAGCGAGGTGACCGCCAGTACGCGGCCGCCCGCGGTGTAGGTCTTGTCCCCTTTGGCTGTGGTGCCGGCGTGGAATACGATGCTTTGCGTCGGGGTGTCCAGGCCGCTGATTTCCATTCCTTTGGCGTAGTCGCCGGGGTAGCCGCCCGAGACGCAGACTACCGTAACGGCCGTCTGCGGGGAGACTTCGAGCACGTAGCGGTCGAGCCGCCCGTAGGCGATTCCCTCGAACATCGCGATCAGGTCGGAAGTGATCCGGGGCAGTACCACTTCGGTTTCGGGGTCGCCCATGCGGACGTTGTATTCGATCACGTACGGGTCGCCCGCGACGTTCATCAGCCCGATGAACAGGAAGCCTTTGTAGGCGATTCCGTCCTGCTGCAACCCTTCGACGGTCGGGCGCACGATGCGCTCCTCGACCTTCTTCATGAACGCCTCGTCCGCGAACGGAACCGGGGAGACGGCGCCCATGCCGCCGGTGTTCGGGCCGGTGTCGCCCTCGCCGATGCGCTTGTAGTCTTTTGCGACCGGGAGTATCTTGTAGTTCTTGCCGTCGGTGGCGACGAAGACCGAGCATTCGATGCCGCTGAGGAACTCCTCGATCACCACCGTGTTGCCGGCCTGTCCGAATTTGCCGGAGAACATCTCGGCGAGCTCGGCTTTGGCCGCCGCAGCGTCGTCGAGGATCACCACGCCTTTGCCTGCGGCCAGCCCGTCGGCTTTCAGCACGTAGGGAGCCGCGAGCGAGTCGATGAAGGCCTCGGCTTCGGGGAGCTTGCCTTTGGTAAAACTCTGGTACCGGGCTGTAGGTACGCCGTGGCGTGCCATGAAGGCCTTGGCGAAATCCTTGCTTCCTTCCAGGCGCGCGCCTTCCAGCGACGGGCCGATCACCGGGATGTTGCTGATCTGGCTGTCCTCGCAGAAGAAGTCGTAGATGCCGCGCACAAGAGGTTCTTCGGGGCCGACCACCACCAGGTTGATGTTGTTCGAAAGCACGAACTGCTTGACCGAACCGAAATTATTGGGGTTGATATCGACGTTGGTGCCGCATTGTGCGGTACCTGCGTTACCCGGTGCAATGAACAACTTGGCTACGCTGGGGCTTTCGGCGATCTTGCGGGCGAAAGCGTGCTCGCGGCCGCCCGAGCCCAGCAGGAGGACATTTAACGAGTTGGAGAATTTCATCGGTTTTCTTCTGTCTTATTGTAGGTGTGCGTTCCCGTGGAGGGAAACGGCACGGATGGTATTGCGGATTCGGTTGTGGATTCCGTGCCTGCGGCCTGAATACGGGCGGACAAGGATGCGTAAAGGTATTAAAAATCGGGGGAATAAAAATGTGCTGCCGTGCGAAAATTATCAACTTTCGATGAACGGCCCCAAAATGGCGTCCAGTTTGGCATGTTCGACCAGGAAGCCGTCGTGTCCGAAATCCGAAACGATCAGTTCCATGCGGCAGTGCGGGATGTGCCGCCAGAGGGCTAGCTGTTCGCCCACGGGCAGGATGATGTCCGAAGTGATCCCCACCACCAGCGTGTCGGCCCCGATAGTGCCCAGCGCGCGCTCCACGCCGCCGCGGCCGCGCCCGACGTTGTGCGAGTCGAATGCCTCGGTGATGCGCCGGTAAGAGTAGGCGTCGAAACGGCGGCTCAGCTTTTCGCCCTGGTGCCGTTGGTAGGAGCAGGCGCGGAATCCCCGCGTCTTGTCCGGGTCGTCGTGTTCCTGCTGCGTCGCGTTGTAGGCCGACGAGCCGCGGTAGGTCAGCAGACCGATCGCGCGTGCGGCTTCTATGCCCCGGCGCCCGGCGTCCGGAGAGTCGGTGCCGAACGTGGTGTCGGCCTCGAGGGCCATGCGCTGCGCTTCGTCCGCAGCGATGGTCCACGGCTGGGCGCGGGCCGCCGTGGCGATCAGGATCAGCTTCCGGGCGAAACCGGGCCGTTCGAGCGCCATCTCGAGCGCCTGGAAGCCGCCGATCGAACTGCCGATCACAGCGCGGGCGTGCGCGATGCCGAGGTGGTCTGCCAACAGCAGGTTTGCCCGCGCCATGTCGCGGACGGTTACCGGCGGGAAGGCGCCGTAATAGGGCTTTCCCGTGGCGGGGTCGGGGCTCGCGGGTCCCGTGGTGCCGTAGCACGAGCCGACGATGTTCGCGCAGACCGTGAACCAGCGCGCCGGGTCGAGGAACTTGCCCGCTTCGACCGTGTGCGGCCACCAGTCGGCTACCTCGGAGTTGGCCGTCAGCGCGTGGCAGACCCACAGGGCGTTGTCGCCCGTGAAGGTACCGTAGGTGTGGTAGGCGATCCTCAGCGGAATCGCCGCGCCGCATTCGAGCCGGAACGGCCCGGCGGGGGTGAAGTACCGCACGTCGGCGGGAAGGGGTATGGTCTGTTCGGGCATTGTTTCCGGGTCGGTTGTTTCGGGTTGGTCGGATATTGCGTTGTGCGGGCGTGCGGTCGGTTCCCCGGGACGGCTCTCCTTTCGGGACCGGCGGCGGAACGTTTGTCGGACCCGCATAATTCCTCCCCTAACCGCAGGGGAGGATTCGGGAGGGACGGTCGGAGCCGGAGAGCCGGCGGATGTGCCGGCCTTCGGTTATCGGCGGCGTATCATGGTCGGGTCATGGTCGGGCACTTTACCCGGTGCTGAGACGTGTCTCTCCGGCTAATTGATCCCGTGGTGGATTTTGTCCTCGGCGATTTCGATCCGCGTGTGGTCGATGCCCGAGTCGCTGCGGGCTTCCAGGTCGTTCATCCCTTCGGCCATCGTCACGTTCTCCCAGGTAAAGACCCCGTTCACGCCGGAGCGCTTGCCGAGCGAAACGCCGTTCAGCAGCATTTCGACTTCCGGTGCGTTGGAGTAGACCTTCAGCGTCTGCGTGCGTTTTACGCGGCGGTCCCAGCGGCGTTCGGCGATGTAGACGAACGGTTCGTCGGGGTTCCAGTTGGCCTTGTAGAAATAGAAGGCGTCCTTGCGGTATTTGCGGTCGAAGGTGACCAGTCCGCGGTCGTCTACGCCGGTGCCGTCGCCCCATTCGCGGCCTGCCGCGCCGTAGTCGAACATGTTCGCGATGAAGACGCCCCAGAGGAACGGCGCATTTTTCGCGAACGAATAGTATTGTTCATGCAGGTAGCTCTGCCACCGCTCGGGATGCCAGTTACCCAGGTAGTCGGGCCGGTAGAGCGAGTCGTCCTGGTGGTAGATGCTTGCGCCCGCGCCGTAGCTGAGTCCCGAGTTGAGGTTGCTCCAGTTGGCCTGCAGCTGTTTCAGCCATACTGAAATATCGGAGGGAAGGCCCTCTTTCCAGCCGAAGATGTGGTCCCAGACGACCAGCTTCGTGATGAAGTTCATCTGTCCGTCCTGGTTGCTCGCGCCGACGGTCATGCGCGTGGGATCCTCCTCCCGGGCCACCGTGTTCAGCTCCTTGATGTACGGGGTGGGGTCGTCGCCGCGCATGCTCTGGTTGCTGAACAGCCCCCACATCGCGATCGAGGGGTGGTTGTAGTATTGCGAGATCATCTCGCGGAGTTGCTGCACGCCGTTGGCGCGGAACGACTCGGTGCCGATGTAGCCGCGGTCGGTCAGATAGGACGGGCCCACGAAGGGCAGGTCGCTCCAGACGATCAGCCCGCGGCGGTCGCATTCGTCGTAAAACTCCTGCGAGTGCGGTCCCGGAGAGGTGCGTACCGCGTTGACGCCCATCTCGACCATGTAGTCGAGGTCTTCGCGGATCTGGTATTCGGTCAGCGCCGGGCCCACGCTCGCACGGTCTTCGTAATAAAACACGCCGTGCAGCTGCAGCGGCCGTCCGTTGAGCGCGAAGCCCGTTTTCGGGTCGACCGAGAAGTAACGCAGTCCCAGCGGCACTGCGAGCGAGTCGCAGGTGACGTTCTGGTCGGTCACTTTGACGATGACGTTATAGAGGTAGGGGTTTTCCACGCCGTTCCACAGCGTCGGGGACTCCAGTTCGATCGGGATCGTCACCGTGCCGATGCCCGAGGCCGGCACGCGGAAGCGCGAGGCTTGGAAGAAGATCGTATCGCGGCGCGGCGTGGTGACCGCGAGGTTCACCAGCAGGTTGCGGTCTCGCTGCCCGTCGATACGGATGACCGCATCCACTGCGGCCCGTTCCGAGGAGACAGCTTTCTGCACGAGGCGGATGCCGCCTTCGGAGGCGCGGATGACCGACTGCTCGGTGACGATCAGCTCGACGTCGCGGTAGAGGCCGCCGTAGACGTTGTGGTCGCCCGCGGTGGGCAGTACGTCCATCTGCGGCGAGTTGTTGACGATCACCCAGATCGAGTTCGTCTCGCCGAAGCGCAGGTAGGGCGTCAGCTCGAAGGTGAAGCCGGTGAAGCCGCCCCGGTGCTCGCCCACATGGCGGCCGTTCACGGCGAGGTTCGCCACGTCGCCCGCCGCGCCGAAGCGGATGAAGACCCGCTTGCCGCGCCATTCGGCCGGAACCTTGATATCCTTGATGTAGTTGCCGATGCCGCGGTAGTAGTCGTTGTGGCCGCCGAGCGCGTCGCGGTTCCAGGTGTGCGGCAGGTTCACCATCGTGGCGTTGTCGCTGGTGTGGCTGTTGCTGAAAAAGCGCCAGTTGCGGTTGATGTTGATCACTTCGCGCGCCCGGGCCTGCAGGGCGCTCCCTGCAAGCAGCGTACCCAGCAGCAGGGTGAGGATCAGGGCTCTGTTTTTCATCGGAAATCTCATCGGGAAAGGTATTTTAATATGCCCGCCGCGGGTTTCGTTCCGCAGTTCGGTGGCACGGGTCGTTCGTTCCTGTACGCGGGGCGTTCCCCGGGATATTCAGCCCGGTGGATTGGTCCCGCCGGCTGCCTGCGGAGGAGCGTGCGATCTGCATACCGCAGCACCCCGCCCGGTCCGCAGGCGGCCCGGATGGCATGCATGCCGTCGTATCGGCCTCCTGCGCGAGCTTTCGGGCACGGCCGGCCGATTCGTGTACAAAAATAGCGAAAAGAAAATAAATCGCTATATTCGTATCAAAAATTGCACCGGGATCGACCGGGGCCGGGGCGTACGTGTCCCAAAGACTTAAAAGGGAAATGACCGTTTTCGATATCGTATGCGGGCTGTTGCTGGCCGTGGGGGCGTGGAAAGGATGGCGCGACGGGATCATCGTGCAGCTTTCGGGCATCCTGGGGCTGCTGGTGGGGGTCTACCTGGCCTACCGTTACAGCATTCCCGCAAGCCGCTGGCTCGGTTCGGAAGGAATGACCGGACAGGCGGCGGGGTTCCTGCTCGTTTTCGGTTTGGTGCTTGTGGCCCTTGCGTTGCTGGGACGCCTGATGCGCGGCTTGTTCAAATTCGCGGGCCTCGGGCTGTTCGACCAGCTGGGGGGCGCCGCGCTCGGGATTGTGAAAGTGGCGCTGCTGGTGAGCGTACTGCTCGGCGCCTACGAGTCGATCAACCTCACCCGCCACTGGACCGACGGCGAAAAAACGGAGCGGTCGTGGCTCTACCGCCCGGTGAAAGAGGCCGGGGAGCTCGCATTTCCCTACCTGAGATCGCTGAAAGAGCAGTTTCTTTAAGGTTGCCCGGAGTCGTTCCGGGGGGATGCGAAGGCTCGCTTCGGTTTTTATATATTACAACAGTTTGCCCATGGAAACCATACGTACCGCAGTTGTCGTCAAGGCGACAGGCAGCCGCTACATGCTGCACGACCTCGCCTCGCAGGCCACCGTCGAGGGGCGCCTCAGGGGGCGCCTGCGCCTGAGCGGCAGCCGCTCGACCAGCCCTGTGGTGGTGGGCGATATCGTGGATTACGAACCCGAACTGCCGGCCGGGATTGAAACGGCCGGAGACGGAACGGGGCGTACCGCGCCCGGGACGGAGGGGGATGGAACCGGCGGCCGTGCGGCGGGCGGTGCCGGGGCGGCCGGCGTACCGGGAAAATCCTGTACGTCCGGAACGGTCGTGGCGCTGCACCCGAGGCGCAACTACATCATCCGCCGCGCGTCGAACCTCTCGAAGGAGTCACACATCATCGCGGCGAACATCGACCAGGCTTTGCTGGTGGTGTCGCTCGTCCGTCCGGCTACGAACAGCGAGTTTATCGACCGTTTCCTGGTGACGGCCGGGGCGTACCACATTCCGGCGGCGATCCTGCTCAACAAGAGCGATCTCTATACGACCGGGGAGCTGCAGCAGGAGCGGGCCCGGTTTATCGAAACCTATACCCGTGCGGGCTACGACGTGGTCGAACTGTCGGCTTCGCGCGGCGAAGTATTGCGCATCAATCCCGCGCGCGCGCGGCGGCAGGAAACCCGGACGGAAGCTACGTCCGGCCTCGGCGGCGATGCGGATTCCGGGAGCGGCGCGGGAACGTCCGTGATGTCCGGCATGGGGACGGAACCGTTGCTGGAGCGGCTCCGCGACCGCGTGACGCTGCTCTCGGGCAATTCGGGCGTGGGCAAGTCCACGCTGATCCGCGCGATCGATCCGTCGCTGGAGGTGAGGGTCGGCGAGGTTTCCGACGCGCACCACAAAGGCCGCCATACGACCACTTTTTCGGAGATGTACCCGCTCGCGGAGGGGGGCTGGCTGATCGATACGCCGGGGATCAAGGGGTTCGGGCTGATCGACCTCGACGGGGCGGAGATCGCCCGTTATTTCCCCGAACTGTTCCGCCTCGCACCGGGCTGTTCCTATTACAACTGCACGCATACGCACGAGCCCGGCTGCGCGGTCAAAGAGGCGCTCTCGCGAGGAGAGGTGAGCCTCTCGCGTTATGAAAGCTACCTCAAACTGCTGGACGACGATGAAAAATATAGAAGATAGCGCCGGATTTCCGGACGAACTGCTCGCCCGCAGGATCGAATACCTGTCGGGTTTTATGACCGCGGAGCGTTACGCGACGCTGTGTCGCGCCGTGGATATGCGGACGCGTTATATGACCGTCTGTATGGAGAATACGTTCCATCCGCAGAATGCGAGCGCGCTGGTGCGTAACTGCGAGGCATTCGGCGTGCAGGAGCTGCATGCGGTGGAAGAGTTGTGCCGTTTTTCGCCGAACGTGCAGATCGTGCGCGGCACCGACAAATGGATCGAAATCCGCAAGCATCCGACGACGGCGGAGCTGATCGGCTCGCTGCGCGGTCGGGGTTACCGGATCGTCGCCACGACGCCGCACCTGGACGACGCCACCCCCGAAACGTTCGACGTGGCGGCGGGACCGTTCGCGCTTTTCTTCGGCACCGAGCACGCCGGTATCAGCGACGAGGTGAAGGCCGGGGCGGACGAATTCCTGCGCATCCCGATGTGCGGGATGGTCGAAAGCCTCAATGTGTCGGCCTCGGCGGCGATCCTGCTCTACTCGCTTTCGACCCGCGTCCGCGCGATGGACATTCCGGCCGGTACGGGCGTCGTGTGCACTGCGGACGCTCCGGCCCGGGCGGTGTGGCAGCTTTCGCGTCGCGACCGCGACGAGGTGCTCTACCGCTGGATGCAGCAGACCGTGCGCGATCCGGCCGGGGTGCTGAGCCGCTTCAGGGGGGAGTAGGTATGTGCCGGAACGCCCGGCAGTCCGTTTCACTCAGGTAGTATGCAGCCGCGCCGCGTCCCGGAGCGCCCTCCCCGGTCGAACTTTCTGGCAGCACGTTTTTGCCGCGCACCTTGGGCCGCAGCCGGAATATTTTGACCCGGAACGCAGACGCAACCGCCGCAGGAGTCCGGAAAGTCCGCTACGTACCGCCTGCGCCGCCCAAACTGTGCCGGTGAGCGTTGCCGGGCCCACCGGTTTCAAAATCAGGCACAGAAACGGCTCCCCATTCGAAGCTTTTCCGGTATTCCTGCCGACGGTTGCGCTACGCCCTGCGGATGCCGGAGCCATGCCCCTTGCCGCATCCGATCGCGTTATATCGGTACCGTCGCGTCCTGCCGCGCCGTATCCCTGGACACCGCACCCGTTTTCCCGCACTGCGCCACAAAAAAAGGACGCAGATACAACTGTGAACAGTAGGCCTTAGGGAGCCTGAAACCGGCAGCTGCACTGCGCCCAAGCTATACCCGGCAGGATCTGCCGCCGGGGTATAGCGAGGACTAGCAACTTTTATTCCCGGTTCAACAACCTTCCGAAGAAGGCTCCCTAAGTTGACTGTTTAGGATAAAAATTGTGTCTCTGATATATTTACGGCTTACGCCGTGTATGTATCTGATACGAAGATAGTATAAAATTCTTATTCCCGTATCCGGACGTCCTGTTTTTTTCGCCGCATAGTGATGACGGCGCGGGTTTTTACTCCGTTTTGCGCTCCTGCGGGGTGCAGTAGAGCACGCCGCCCTCGATGCGGGTGACGGTCACCGTGCGGCCGCGCGCGACGAACAGGCCGTCCTCGGCCGCCGCGTCGTAATACCGCCCGTCGACCATCACGCGGCCCGAGGGTCGCAGCACCGCCATCACCAGCGCGGTGCGACCCACCAGTTCCGGTTCGATCTGCGGGTGGCTCACGTAACCCTCTTCGGGCTTCATTTCTGCGGTCAGCACCACCTTTTTTTGCAGCGGCGAACGGCCCGTGAGAAAGCGGCGTCCCAGGACGATACCCCCGACCAGCGCTGCCGAAGCGGCGATGATCACCACCAGCACCGGCCTCAGCAGCCACGCGAGCGTCAGTTCGCCCGTGGAGAGGTGGCGCAGCAGGTCGTTGTCGATCGCCGCGAACGAGAGGCCGGTCACCACCGCGATAATCCCCGCGACGCCCGCGATGCCGAAGCCCGGCAGCACGAAAATCTCGACGGCCAACAGCGCCAGCCCTATGATAAAGAGGATCAGCTCCCAGTTTTGCGCGACACCCTCGATGTAGAGCGGCGCGAAATAGAGCACCGCCCCGAGGATCGCCACCACCAGCGCGAAGCCGATGCCGGGGGTTTGCAGCTCGAAATAGATGCCGCCGACGATCATCATCACGAAAATGCCCTGCACCACCGGGTTCATCAGCCAGCCCAGCAGGCGGTCGAGCCGCGTGGGGGTGTATTCGTGCAGCGTGTACTGCTGTACGCCGCCCTGTGCAAGCACTTCGTCCACGGTGGAGGCCGTCCCTTCGCTGTAATGGTGTTCCGACGCTTCCGACGCGGTGAAGGCGAGCACCCCGGCGGTCGTGCTGTCGCCCACCGTGCGCCCGACCATCGCCTCGGCGACCTGCGGGTCGCGCCGCCAGCGCCAGAGGGTGTCGTCGCCGTCGATGCGTTCGATCACCTTGCCGTGCGCTTCGGCCGTCGCGCGCATCGTCGCGCGCATGAAGCTCTGGAACTTGTCGGGCATCGGCTTGCCGTTCTGGTCCACGACCGAGGCTGCGCCGATACTGCCGCCCGGACGCATGTAGATACGCTCGGCCGCGATCGCGATGAGCGCCCCGGCCGAAGCGGCCTGGTTGTCGATAAAGACCCAGACCGGTACCGGCGAGTTGAGGATCATCGTGCGGATCGAGTCGGCGGCGTTGACCAGTCCGCCGTAGGTGTTGAGCCGGATCAGCACCAGTTCGGCGCCGCCGGAGCGGGCGTCGGCGAGGCATTTGGCCACCAGCCGCTGCTGCGCGGGCATGATGTCGCCGTCGATCGGGAAGGTATAGACGACCGTGGGCTTTCCCTGTGTTCCGGCTGCGGTGGCGTTCTGTGCTCCGGGAGTGCCGGATTGCGCGGCCCCGCGCGATCCCGGGACGACGTACTTCTCGCCCGATGCGCCGGCCACCGCGTCGATTCCGGTATCGTCGCCGTCCTGCCCGGCGGGCTCTTTGTGCAACGAAGAGAGGGTGGCGGGGAAGGCCTGCGAAGCCGCAGCCGGAAGGATGCTCCCGCTGAGCAGCAGTGCGGTCAGTAAACAGAACGTAGCGATAGGTCTCATCGGATTCGGGTTCAATCAAGTCTTATAGCTGTCGGAGCCATGCGCCGGGGTATTTTTGTTGCGGCTCCGGAGGCGGACAGGCAGTCGTAACAAAGATAGCTTTTTTGTCGCATTCCCGCACTCATTCAGGAAGGTTCGTTTTGCTTTTCGTCGGGCGGCAAGCCGTCCGAGGGTTGAAGAAAAAATGCGGAAGGCGGGCGGAAGTGCCGTTTTTTTCGTTACCTTCGCATTGCGGAAGAGCGCCCGGATGAGGGCGCGCGTCCTGCCAGGCAGCCCGGAAGGCCTGCGGGCCCCCGGAGAGTATCCACCAATTTTGACGCTGTATGGATGATGACGCGAACCCGGATAGTCGCCGTTTCTTACCTCAATACGATACCTTATATATACGGTATTACCCGTGCGGGCGGCAGCCTGCGCGAAGGGTTGTTGCTGTGTCCGCCCAGGCTCTGCGCGGAGGCGCTGCGCACCGGGGAGGCCAATGTGGGACTGATCCCGGTGGCCGCCATTCCTGAAATTCCCGACCTGCAAATCATTACCCCCTTCTGCATCGGCGCCAGCGGCCCGGTGCGTACCGTCGTGCTCGCGTCCGACTATCCCGTTGAGGAGCTCGACACGATCTGGCTCGACAGCCATTCGCGCACATCGGTGCGGCTGGCCCGCATCCTCGCGGCCGAAAAGTGGGGTATCGCCCCGCAGTGGCGCCCACTGACCGACTATTCGTTCGGAACCGGTGCAGCGGCCGGCACACACGGAACAATCCCCGCGGCGGAAGCAACCGGGACAGGCGGTGCGGCCGGAACTGGAACTGGAACTGAGTCCGGCACCGGCAAGTCCGGCTATATCCTGATCGGCGACAAGGTGTTCGACCACGAGGCGCGGTTCCGCTACCTGTACGACCTCTCCGACGAGTGGCGCGCGATGACGGGGCTGCCTTTCGCGTTCGCCGCGTGGGTGGCGCGCGGGGAGGTGCCGCAGGAACGGGTTTCGCAGCTCGAAGAGGCCCTTCGTTACGGAACGGCGCACATCCCCGAAGCGGTGGCGTGGTCCGGGTATGCCGCGCGGCCTTACGCCTGTGATTACCTGATCCGAAATATCGACTTTGTGCTCGACGCGCCGAAGCGCCGGGCGATGGAACTATACTGGCAACTCGGACGGCGGTACGACCCCCCGTCCACCCCCGGCTGAGGCGCCTTGGGGCGCTGAGGCCGTTTCCCGGCAGATCTGGCGTACTGGATGCCGGAGCGGGGAACGGTAGCCGCCGAAGGAAGCACCCCGGACGGCGCGGAAACCGCCCGGGAGGCGGGTGCGGCGGGGAGCCGCAGAGTACAACCGTAAAGAGCCGAAGCCATGATTACCATCTACCTCAAGCAATTCAACAAGATCGTCCGCAACGCCGACGTCAAGCTGTTCGACGAACTGGGTTACGACGACATTCTGTGGATCGACCTGCTCACCCCTTCGATCAAGGAGCAGAAGGCGGTCGAAAACTTCATGGAGATCAACCTCCAGACCCAGCAGCAGGTCGAGGAGATCGAGAGTTCGTCGAAATACTCCGAAACCGAGAATGCGATCATCTGCAACTCGAACTTCTTCATGCCCTATACAGAGACCTTCGCCATCGAACCGGTCTCGTTCATCATCGCCGAGGGGGTGCTCGTCTCGGTGCGCAACGCCGAGTTCCGGACCTTCACCGAGGCGGCCAAGCGCCTGCAGATGAACTACCGCGCCTATGCCACCGGCTACCATGTGCTGGTGTCGATCCTCGAGGTGCGCATCGACTACGACGCCGACCTGGTCGAAGCGCTGGCCAAGAACATCGCCGCGCTGAGCAAGGAGGTGAACATCAGCGAACAGATCGGCCGCGAAACCCTCCAGCGCATCAGCCACCTGCAGGAGAATACGATGCTGATCCGCGAGAACATCTTCGACCGGCAGCGGGTGCTGTCGGGCATCCAGCGCAGCGAACGCTTCCCGAACGACGTCTATCCCCGCCTGACGCTGATGATCAAGGACGTTAATTCGCTGATCAGCCACGCCGACTTCAGTTCCGAACGCCTCGATTACCTGCAGGACACGGCGCTCGGTCTGATCAACATCGAGCAGAGCAACGTGACGAAGATCTTTACCGTCGCGGCGCTGTTCTTCATGCCGCCGACCATGATCGCGAGTATCTACGGCATGAACTTCGCCTACATCCAGGAGCTGCACTGGAAGTACGGTTATCCGTTCGCGCTGGGGCTGATGGTGGTCGTCTCCGCGCTCACGTACCTGTTCTTCCGCTGGAAAAAGTGGCTGTAAGCCCTCCGCCGCGGGAATTTGCTCCTTGGACAATGAATGTCTGCGGGTACCCGCAAAGGTCCCGCGTGTCGGCCGGTACTGGCCGGGCCGGTGTTGCGGATCCCTCCTCGGCAGGATGCCGACTCCGGAATGTTCCCGGCCGGCCGGAGACTATTTGTCCTCCGAAAGCCGGGATTTGTGGTCTGGGGGCCGAAAAAATGAGGATTCTTCGGGGATTAGTTGCTTGGTTTTGAAAAAAATATTAGTTTTGCAATCGCTTTGAGAAGACTTTCTTCTGAGGGGGGAAGTAGCCAAGGCGAAAAAAACCAAATAAATTACACGAAATGGGTTATTTAGAATCAGACAAAAAGCAGGAGCTTTTTGCAAACTACGGGAAGTCTAACACCGACACCGGCTCGGCAGAGAGCCAGATCGCGCTGTTTTCCTACCGTATCAGCCACCTCACCGAACACATGAAACAAAACAAGCACGACTACGGCACGCAGCGTTCGCTGCTCCGCCTGGTGGGTAAGCGCCGCCGTCTGCTTGACTATCTGAAGAAGGTGGATATCGAGCGGTACCGGGCCATCATCAAGGCTCTGAACCTGAGAAAATAGCCGCGCACCGTATGCGCAACGAGATGAATGGGGCTGTCCTTACCGGGGACAGCTTTATTCTCTTTTAAAAAAGCCGTCCGGACCGCTCGGAAAGGGCCGGAATCGCCCGGGCTTTCCGGTTGGGCCGGAGCAGGCGGGCAGCGCGCTCCGGACGATTCCGGGGCGGATAGGCCCGGGAAGCTGTGAGAGTGCCGGGACTGAAGGCGCGCAGACGGAAAAATGGACGAAGCAGAGACAAGAGACAGAAAACAAATAATTAACAGGACAAAGGATGTTGTATAATGCCACACAGAAGGTGATTCAGCTCAGCGGAGGCCGCGAGATCGTCATCGAAACAGGAAAATTAGCGAAGCAGGCCGACGGGTCGGTCGTTGTGAAACAGGGGAACACGATGCTGCTGGCCACCGTAGTTGCCGCCAAGGAGCCCAAACCCGACTGCGATTTCATGCCGCTGTCGGTCGAATACAAAGAGAAATACGCCGCTGCGGGCCGTTTCCCCGGAGGCTTCCTCAAGCGTGAGGCCCGCCCTTCGGATTACGAAATCCTGGTTTCGCGACTGATCGACCGCGCGTTGCGCCCGCTGTTCCCTTCGGATTTCCACGCCGAGGTATTCGTACAGGTCAACCTCATTTCGGCCGACAAGGACATTATGCCCGACGCGCTGGCCGGACTGGCCGCTTCGGCGGCGCTGGCCGTATCGGACGTGCCGTTCGCCGGCCCGATCTCCGAGGTGCGCGTTGCCCGCATTAACGGCGAGCTGGTGATCAATCCCACCTTCACGCAGAATGCCGACGCCGACCTGGACATCATGGTAGGCGCCACCTACGACAACATCCTGATGGTCGAAGGCGAAATGAAAGAGGTTTCGGAAGCCGAGATGCTTGAAGCGATCAAGTTTGCGCACGCCGAAATCAAAAAGCACTGCCAGGCCCAGATGGAATTGAGCAAGGAGCTGGGCAAAGACGTGAAGCGCACCTATTGCCACGAGACCAACGACGAGGCCCTTCGCGAGAAGGTGATCGCCGAAACCTACGACAAGGCTTACGCCATTGCCCGCGAACGTTCGGCCAAGCACGAGCGCAGCGACAAGTTCGATGCGCTGGAGGAGGAGTTCTGCGCACAGTTCTCCGAAGAGGAGCTTGCCGAGAAGCGCCCGCTCATCAAGCGTTACTTCCACGACGACGTATTGAAGAAAGCGATGCGCAACATGATCCTCGACGAGGGGATCCGCCTCGACGGCCGCTCGACCACCGAGATTCGCCCGATCTGGTGCGAAGTGGGTTACCTGCCCTGCGCGCACGGTTCGGCCATCTTCACCCGCGGCGAGACGCAGTCGCTGACGACCGTTACGCTCGGTACGAAGCTCGACGAAAAGCAGATCGACGACGTGTTGTTCAAAGGTTCGGAGCAATTCGTACTGCACTACAACTTCCCGCCGTTCTCCACCGGCGAGGCCCGTCCCGCACGCGGCCTCTCGCGCCGCGAGATCGGCCACGGCAACCTCGCCTGGCGCGCCCTCAAACCGATGGTTCCCGTCGGAGAGGAGAATCCCTACGCCGTACGCGTGGTGTCGGATATCCTCGAGTCGAACGGCTCGTCGTCGATGGCTACCGTCTGCGCCGGTACGCTCGCGCTGATGGATGCCGGCGTCAAGATCAAAAAACCGGTTTCGGGTATCGCGATGGGTCTGATCACCGACACGAAATCAGGAAAATATGCCGTGTTGTCGGACATCCTCGGCGATGAGGACCACCTCGGCGATATGGACTTCAAAGTGACTGGTACTAAGGACGGTATCACTGCCACCCAGATGGATATCAAGGTCGACGGCCTCTCGTACGAGGTGATGGCCAACGCATTGGAGCAGGCCAAACAGGGCCGCATGCACATTCTCGGCAAGATTCTTGAAGCTATGCCTGCACCGAGGGAGGACTACAAACCTTTCGTGCCGCGTATCGTCCAGATCACTATCCCGCAGGAGTTTATCGGCGCCGTGATCGGCCCGGGCGGCAAGGTGATCCAGGAAATCCAGAAGACCACCGGAACGACCATCACGATCACCGAGAAGGACAGCAAGGGTTTCGTGGACATCTTCGGCGAGAACAAGGAGGCGCTCGATGCTGCGCTCGACCGCATCAAGGGTATCGTAGCGATTCCGGAAGTAGGCGAAATTTATACGGGGAAAATCCGTTCGATCGTCGCTTTCGGCGCGTTTGTTGAGATCATGCCCGGTAAGGACGGCCTGCTGCACATCTCCGAGATCGGCAACAAGCGTTACGAGACGATGGAGGAGACCGGACTCAAGGAAGGCGACACGATCGAGGTGAAACTCATCGGGTTGGATCCCAAGAACGGCAAACTCAAACTCTCCCGCAAAGTGCTGCTTCCGGGCGGCGAAAAGTCCGAGGAGAAGGGCGAAGGCCGTCCTGAACGCCGCGAAGGCCACCACGCTCACCGCAGGGAGGAACGCAAATAGGGATAAACGATAGATTGTGAACCGAAAGCGCTGCAGCGCGCACACCGAAAAAAAATCGGAAAAGCTTGAGGTTTTCCAAAATATATTTCTATTTTTGTGGCTACCAATGCGATTAGTGCAAAACGAAAGAGAATACATATTTAATTAACTTTAAAACACTGATTATGAAAAGGTTTGTAAAAGTAAGCTTGATGCTCGCTTCTGCAGCGGTCCTGCTCTCCAGCTGTAACTGCTACAAGAAAATGGCAAAAAACGCTGACGATGTGAACATCACCTGCACGCCGACCGTGCTGTCGCTGAAGGGTAATACCGTTTCAGCCGATATCACCGTTACCTACCCCGCCGCCTACTTCAACAAGAAGGCGGTCCTGAAGGTGACCCCCGTTCTGGTATTCGAAGGCGGTGAAATCACCGGTACTCCGAAGTACGTTCAGGGCGAAAAGGTGAAAGACAACTACACCGTTATTGCCAAAAAACAGGGCGGCTCTTACACTCAGACCGTGACTTTCCCGTACGATTCTCGCGCTGACCTCTGCACGATGGAGCTTCGCGTGGAAGGCAAATGCGCCAAGGGCAAGCACAGCGAATTCACCCCGATCGCCGCTATTCCGGTGGCTCAGGGCATCAGCACCATCCAGAAGCTGGCTGACAACGCTGCCGGCCTGGCCATCATGCCGGACAACTTCAAACGCGTGACGACCATCTCTCAGGGTGCCGAGATCATGTACCTGATCAACCGTGCGAACGTTCGCAAGGGCGAGCTGACCAAAGAGCAGATCAAAATGTTCGAGGATTTCGTGAAAGAGTATTCGAACAAAGACCGCGCAACGCTGGGCAACATCTACGCCAAGGGTTACGCTTCTCCCGACGGCCCGCTGGCTTTCAACGACAAACTGTCGAAAGAGCGTAGCCAGACCGGCCAGAAGGCCATCAGCGAGCAGCTGAAAGACGTGAAAAACGCCAAGTACGACATCGCCGCTTACGGTGAGGACTGGGAAGGTTTCAAGGAACTGGTTTCCGCATCGGACATCAAGGACAAGGATCTGATCCTGCAGGTTCTGGCCATGTACGACAACCCCGTGAAACGTGACGAAGAGATCCGCAACATGTCGTCGGTATTCGACGTACTGGCTAAGGAGATCCTGCCGCAGCTGCGCCGCACGAAACTCTCTGCCGACGTGGACATCGAAGGCCGTACCGACGCTGAGATCCTGGCTGCCGTTTCCGGCAACATCGACGTGCTGAACGAAGAGGAGATGCTTTACGGTGCAACGCTGACCGGCGATGCTGCCCTGAAGATCAAAGCTTACAAGGCTGCCGCTACCAAATTCAACAGCGCCCGCGGTTACAACAACATGGGTGTGGTTCTGGGTCAGACCGGCAAAGCCGGCGAGGCTAAGAGCGCTATCGAGAAGGCCGCTACGTTGAGCAACGACCCGATCATCAGCAACAACCTGGGTGTTCTGGCCCTGATGAACGGCGACGTGGCCAAGGCTAAGAGCTACCTCTCCGCACTGAGCATCCCGCAGGCTCGCAAGAGCATGGGTCTGGTGAACCTGGCTGAAGGCAACTACGCTGAGGCTGCCCGCGCACTGGACGGCTACAACCTGGCTGTCGCAGAGGTGCTGAACGGCAACCTGGCAAAAGCTAAATCGGTTCTGAGCGGCGACAACTCCGCACAGGCTGACTACCTGAAAGCCATCATCGCTATGCGTGAAGGCAACAGCAGCTCGGCTATCGCCAACCTGAAGAGCGCCATTTCGAAGAACAGCGCTTACAAGGCTAAAGCTGCCAAAGACGTAGAGTTCGCGAAACTGTTCGGTACCACCGAATTCCTCGCCCTCTAATCTTTAGCGAAGGACTGCGCCCGTCCGGAAGGAGAACGCAGGATGAAACGAGCAGGCCGCCCATCGGGCGGCCTGCTTCATTTTTTGTTTTACAGGGCCGCTGTCGGACCCGTGAAAACCGTATTGTATGTGGGGTCGGACCGGGAGCGGTACGCAAGTGGTGAAACCGGCGCAGTCCTGCGGTCGTACGGGAATCCGGATCGGTTGCAGCGGAAGTAGGGAATGGCGGCCATTTCCGGCACGGTTTTTTCAGCATCGAAAGTGTTGATTAAAAAGCGTGTGCAATGGTTGAAAGTATTGTGGTCAAAGTCCTGGTCGGAATGCTGGGGGTCCTCTTTTTCCTGCGGATTTCGGGGAAAACGCAGATGGCGCAGCTCACGCCGCTCGATTCGGTCAATGCATTCGTACTCGGGGCATTGGTCGGCGGCGTGGTGTACAATCCGGACCTCTCGGCCTGGTACATGGTCCTCGCGCTCGGCGTCTGGACCGTGTTCAACCTGTTGATCCGCTTCCTGCTGCGCTTCAAGCACCTGCGCAGGCTGATCAAGGGCGATACGGTGATGATCGTGCAGGGCGGCAAGATCAACCTGAAGGAGTTCCGTCGCAACGGCCTCGAGATGGAGCAGTTTCGTACTATGCTGCGTGAAAACGGTATTTTTTCGATGTTCGAAGTGGATGAAGTGCGCTTCGAGACGAACGGCCGGCTGACGGTTTCACGGCGCGGCGACCGTTTGCAGTCTTACCTGCTGGTGAACAACGGCGCCGTGCTGGAGAGTTCGCTGCGCAGCGCCGGACAGACCGCGGAGTGGCTCGCCGAAAATCTCCGTAAATTGGGGTACGACACGCCTTCGGACCTGTTTTGTGTCGAGTGGACGCCTTCGCAGGGGTTTTACATACAGCCCAAAAACGAACCGGATGCTGCGACGGGAGCCGTGTCCGATCCGGTAGAGACGGTTTGTAACTGATTGTCCCGTCCTTTCCGGATTCTTGCCGGTGAAAAGGATCGGAAGGCTTTGCGGCAGGATATCCCATGCCCTGTGCCGCCGCGAATATCGGCAGGGGGGCGATGGGAATCCGCTCGGAAGCAGCAGGCTGCTTCCGGGTGAATGCCTCTATATATTGAACATTAATGCAGAAGAACGATTATGAATACAAGTGAATTCGCTCAAACTTTGTTGCATTGGATCAAAGAATTTCTCTCGTGGATAGGTATTCCGAGGCACATGCTCGATCAGCTGGACGAGGCGCTGTTCCTGGTCCTGATCGTCGTGATAGCCTTCGCCTTTGCCGCTATCGTTCATACCTTGGCCGTGCGTTTTACCCGGAGGATATTGGAACGTAAGAATGTCAGCTTCCTCGGTTCGTTGGCCAAATATAACGTATTGCGGAAACTGACGGCCATTATCCCGCCCCTGATGATTTCGGCCCTGCTGCCTTTCGCTTTCGACAGCAAATCCGAGTGGTACGTCGTCAGTGAGAAAGTTACGTGGATCTATTTTTTCATAGCATTGATCTTCTCCGTCAATGCGATATTGAATACGGTGGGGGATGCGCTGAAAAGCGAGCAGCAGCTGCAGAACCGCCCGATGAAAGGCTTTATCCAGATCTTCCAGGTGATTTTTTCCTGTATCGCCGTGATCGTCATCGTCTCCATCCTGATCAACAAATCGCCGTTCAACCTGATTACGGGACTGGGCGCTTTTGCCGCCGTCCTGATGCTGGTCTTCAAGGATACCATTCTGGGTTTCGTCGCGGGAGTGCTGATTTCGCAGAACGACATGGTCCGTATCGGCGACTGGATAGAGATGCCGCAAAACAATGTGAACGGGGTTGTGACCGATATCTCCCTGAATGTCGTCAAAGTCCGGAATTTCGATAATACGATCGTTACCGTTCCCCCCTATTCGCTGGTATCGGGCTCTTTTATCAACTGGCGGGGCATGAGCGACTCCGGCGGTCGCCGCATCATGCGCGAATATGCGCTGAAACTCGATTACATAAAACCTTGTACGCCGGAATTCCTGGAGAAGATGAAGGCTTTCGACGACGAGCTGGCGCAGTTCATCACCGGCAAGCAGCAACAGGCCGCCGAAGGCCGGGTCGCCAACACGGATAACCCCGCCGGGTTGGTGAACGGTACCATCGATACCAATGTCGGTTTGTTACGGGCTTATATGGCCCTGTATCTGAGGCGCCATCCCTTTATCAACAAGGATCTGGACCTGATGGTGCGCACGCTGGCCCCGACCGGGAACGGACTGCCCGTGCAGATTTACTGCTTTTCCTCCAACAAGAACTGGCCGAGCTACGAGTCCATTCAGGCCGAGATCATGGAACATTTCGTATCCGTATTACCGGTGTTTGAATTGTATGCGTTCCAGAGCGCCGATGCGCGTGATACGATCATCAGCGGTTTGATCGAGTCCGGGAAAGTCGATTTGTCGGCTGTCGGGGGGATCCCCTGGCTCAGCGTGCTGCCGACAGGAGGCCAGGAGTCACCCGGGAAGCCGGGAGCGACAAAAAATTAGATCGTCCCTTCTTTATGTGCCCGTACCTTCGCATGGGGCTTGGGTACACTTTGGGTACACGGTGCGGGATCCGGTCGGTTCTCCTTTGTGCGTCAGCTCGGTCTCGCTTCGCGTGTCAGCTGTTCAGCGCGGAACCCGCCCTGAACCAGCCGATCTGCTGCTCGTTGTAGGTGTGCAGCGCTTCGAAGCTCTCCGAGGTGCCGTCGCTGTGCAGCAGCGTGATCGTCATGCGGCTGCCGGGTGCGAACGTTTTGAGTCCGGTAACCGAGATGCGGTCGTCCTCGCGGATGCGGTCGTAGTCGGCTCCGTCGGCGAAGGTGAGCGCCAGCATGCCCTGTTTTTTGAGGTTCGTCTCGTGGATGCGCGCGAAAGATTTGACCAGTACGACCTTCGCGTTCAGGAAGCGCGGTTCGAGCGCCGCGTGCTCGCGCGACGACCCTTCGCCGTAGTTCTCCTCTGCGACGATGATCGAGCCGATGCCCTGCGCCTTGAGCTGTTTGGCTACGGCCGAAACGCCCTCGTATGCGCCCGTGAGCGGGTTCAGGACGCTGTTCGTCTGGCCGTTGAAACGGTTTACGGCTCCCATCAGCAGGTTGTCCGAGATATTCTCCAGGTGGCCCCGGAAGCGCAGCCAGGGACCTGCCATCGAGATGTGGTCGGTCGTGCATTTGCCTGCGGCCTGGATCAACAGGCGCAGCTCCGTGAAGTCGCCCCCGTCCCACGGCGCGAACGGTTCGAGCCGTTGCAGCCGT
Source organism: Alistipes indistinctus YIT 12060 (assembly GCF_025144995.1). NCBI lineage: Bacteria > Pseudomonadati > Bacteroidota > Bacteroidia > Bacteroidales > Rikenellaceae > Alistipes > Alistipes indistinctus. Next base: position 2,195,247 of record NZ_CP102250.1, read on the forward strand.
TTCGACTGCGGGTCGATCGCCACCTCGCCGCGGTTCGCGGTGTCGGGCGCAATGTAGCCGTTATCCTTCACGCCGAAGCCCTGACGCGGCAGCTCGTCGCCCTGCGGCGGGTCGAGGCGCACGGGTTCGCCCTTTTCGTTCGTGAGCGTGTCGGTGAGCGGGTTGAAAGTCAGGTCGCCCGCGATCGTAAGTGCCGTCACCAGTTCGGGCGACGCGACGAAGGCGTGCGTGTTGGGGTTGCCGTCGGCGCGTTTTGCGAAGTTGCGGTTGAACGACGTGACGATCGAGTTCGGGCGCGTCGGGTCGTCGGTGTGGCGGGCCCACTGCCCGATGCAGGGGCCGCATGCGTTGGCCATGATCACGCCGCCGATGGCGGTCAGGTCCCCCAGGATGCCGTCGCGCTCGGCCGTGTAACGAACCTGCTCCGAGCCCGGGTTGATGATGAACTCCGCTTTCACTTTCAAATCTTTGGTTTTGGCCTGGCGCGCCACCGAAGCGGCGCGGCCCATGTCCTGGTACGAGGAGTTCGTGCAGGAACCCACCAGGCCGACCTCCATCTGCTGCGGGATACCCTTTTCGCGGACGAAGGCGCCGAATTCGGAGATCGTGTGCGCGGCGTCGGGCGTGAACGGACCGTTGATATAGGGTTCGAGCGCCGAAAGGTCGATCTCGATTACGCGGTCGTAATACTTTCCGGGATCGGCGGCTACCTCGGCGTCGGCCCGCAGGTTGTCGCCGAGCGCGTTCGCACCGTCGGCCACTTCGGTGCGGCCCGTCGCCCGCAGGTAACGTTCCATCGCCTCGTCGTAGGGGAAGAGCGAACAGGTGGCGCCCACTTCGGCGCCCATGTTGCAGATCGTGGCTTTGCCGGTGGCCGAGAGCGCCGCCGCACCGTCGCCGAAGTATTCGATCACGGCGTTGGTGCCTCCCTTGACGGTGAGGATGCCGGCCAGTTTCAGGATCACATCTTTCGGCGAAGCCCATCCGCCCAGTTTTCCGGTGAGCTTCACGCCGATGATCTTCGGCATCTTCAGCTCCCAGGGGATGCCCGCCATCACGTCGACGGCATCCGCGCCGCCCACGCCGATCGCGATCATGCCCAGGCCCCCGGCGTTGGGGGTGTGCGAGTCGGTGCCGACCATCATGCCGCCCGGGAACGCATAGTTCTCCAGCACGACCTGGTGGATGATCCCGGCGCCGGGCTTCCAGAAGCCGATGCCGTAGCGGTTCGACACGCTGCTGAGGAAGCCGTACACTTCGCGATTCGCACTGTTGGCCGTGGGCAGGTCTTTGTCCGCGCCCATGTCGGCCTGGATCAGGTGGTCGCAGTGCACCGAGGCGGGGACGGCCGAACGGTCGCGTCCGGCGTTCATGAATTGCAGCAGCGCCATCTGCGCCGTCGCGTCCTGCATCGCCACGCGGTCGGGACGGAAATTGACGTAGTCCGTGCCGCGGACGTAGGCGTGCCCGATGGGCAGTTTCGTCCCGTCGGCGTCGAACAGGTGCGCGTAAAGGATTTTCTCGGTGAGTGTCAGCGGCGTGCCGGCGGCCTTGCGGGCGGCATCGACGCGGTTGGCGAAGGTTCCGTAAACGGTACGGATCAAATCGAGGTCGAACAGCATCTTTTCTATCGTTTGTCGTTTGTGTTTTGTGTCGGTTCTTTGGCGGGTAATCCGGCTCCATCCGCAGGCGGGGTGCCCTTCCCGCCGGACGGCTCCTCTTGGAACGGTTCCTTTTGAGATGGCGGTGCCTCCCGGGTGCCGGCGGCTTCTGTGCCGGGGGATGTCGTGCCGGCGGCTTTGGCCCGTGTGTTTCCTGGTGCAGTGCTTTCCGGTAGGATGCTTTCGGGGGAGAGTTTGCCTGCGGCGAGCGCATGGCGGTAAATCTCTTCCCGTTTCCGGTCGCGGGCCACAGTGCAGAGCGTCACCAGCAGGTCCGGATCCGGGCAGCTGACGATGTAGATATCTTCGTAGATGTCCTCGATCAGCACCAGCTGCTTGCGTTCGGTCGTGTACAGCTTGCAGATCGTCCAGTCGCTGAGGTGGAACCAGTAGCCGAAGTAGCCGCCGAAACCGTAACTGCCCAGCAGCGGGATCATTCGCCGGAAATGGCTGCGGTCGATGCGCCGGACCGTCTCGATCTCCTCGACGTGGATGCGCGTCAGTTCGACGATGCAGTGGATCTGGAGCGTGTCGTCGTCGATGGTGAGGTAGCGCGGGAACGACAGCACGAACAGCGTGATGATACAGAGCAGCAGCAGCAGGAACCAGGCCGGAAGGTAGGCGCCTCCCCAGATGAAGTGGAACCCGACGAAAAGTGCGGCGATCGCGGCGAAGGTCCCCCACGTGATGCGGCGGCTGCGGCGGTCGAGGCGGTATTTGAATTTCGTAGCGGTCATCTTCCGGTAGGGCAGTCCGTTTAAGAAACGTTTGTGTGCTGAATTTGTTGCGGCCTGTTGCGGCTCGTGTCCCGGCGTTGGGTCCGGAAAGTTCCCGCCCGGCTTTTGGGCACCGGGTCTTTTCAGCGCCGGATGGGGCTCTTCCCGGGCCACTCGTTTCCGGAGAGCTTCCGGGGCTTATGTTTTACTCTACCTGAGAGGGGTTTCCGTTGTCCGTGTCGCCGTTGTCCGTCGCGGGCGGGGGAAGTTCGCCGAAGTATTCGCGCACCGAGCGTTCGAAGTGGCGGATCGTCTCCTCCATCGTGACGAAAGACTTGCCCCCCGCAGCGTTGCGGTGGCCGCCGCCGCCGAAGTAGCGGCGTGCGAAGACGTTGACGTCCACGTCGCCGCGCGAACGCAGCGAGACGCGGATGTCGCGGTGCGTCTCGATGAACATCGCCGAAAGGTTGATTCCCCGGATCGAAAGCGGGTAGTTGACGAATCCCTCCGAGTCGCCCTGCTTGAAATTGAACCGGCGCATCTCCTCCTCGGTCAGCCCCACGTAGGCGGTGCCGTGCTCCCACAGCAGCTTCATCTTGTCGTTGAGCACATAGCCCAGCAAACGCATGCGTCCCTCCGAGAAATTGTTGTACACGGCGCTGTAGATGTGCGGCACGTTGATGCCGCGGTCGATCAGCACGGCTACCGCGCGGAACAGGTCGGCATCGAGGATGCTGTAAGCGAAGTTGCCCGTGTCGGTCATGATGCCCACGTAGAGCGATTCGGCCATCGGCCGGGTGATCGCCTCCTCGCCGGCCAGCGCCATGATGAGCCGGTAGACGATGTATGAAGTCGAGCACGCCTTCACGTCCGAAAAGGAGAGCGCGTATTCGTCCAGCGGCGGGTGCAGGTGGTGGTCGATCAGCACGCGGGTGGCCGTCGTGTTGGCCTGTACGGTTTCGGTCAGGCGGTCGAGCCGTCCGATCTGGTTGAAGTCCATGCTGAAGATGATGTCGGCCTCGGCGACGAAACGCGCGAGGGCGCCGTCGCTGTCCTCCTTGAAAACGCCGATCTGCGCGATATCGCTCATCCACTCCAGGAAGTAGGGGTATCGGTTCGGTGCGATGCAGCAGGTCGTGTGGCCGAGCCGCTCGAGGTAGGCGCGCCAGGCCAGCGCCGCGCCGATCGTGTCGCCGTCGGGGTTCGTGTGGCAGAGCAGCGCGATCTTGCGGGGGGCTCCCCCGATCAGTTCGCGCAGGCGGTTCAGTTTGTCGGCTGAAAGCATCATCTTCGTGGCGGTATCAATGGTTCTTGACTGAATCTCCAAAGGTACGCAACTGCTGGCGAAAATCAAAACGCGGCCCGGCGGTTATTTCTTGCGGGGAGCGGCGGCGGCCCGTTTCCGTGCGTGCCGGATAGGGGGTTCGGCGGGGGCGTTCCCCTGGGGCGCTGTTTTCTGCTGCGTGGCGTAATACCGGCACCAGGGGGTGAGGCCGCAGGCTTCGCAGTGCGGTTTGCGGGCCGTGCAGACGTAGCGCCCGTGCAGGATCAGCCAGTGGTGTGCGAGGGGGAGCACTTCGGGCGGGAAACCTTCGGTGAGCTGCATTTCGGTTTGCAGCGGGGTTTTGGCTCCGGTGGACAACCCGAGGCGGTCGGCCACGCGAAAAACGTGCGTGTCGACCGGCATCGCCCTCTTGCCGAAGGCTACGATGCCCACGACGTTGGCCGTTTTGCGTCCCACGCCCGGCAGCCGCTGCAACTGTTCGATATCTTCAGGAACGGCGCCCCCGAACTCTTCGCAGAGCATCCGCGCCATGCCCGAGAGGTTTTTGGCCTTGTTGTTCGGGTAGGAGATGCTCCTGATATAGGGGTAAATCTCTTCGGGATCGGCGTCGGCCATCGCCTGCGGAGTAGGGAACCGGTCGAAGAGCGCCGGGGTGGTCATGTTCACGCGTTTGTCGGTGCACTGCGCCGAGAGGATTACCGAAACGAGCAGCTGGTACGGATTCTGGTACTGCAACTCGCTCTCCGCAACCGGCATGTTTTGCTGGAACCAGTCGGTGATGCCGCGGAAGCGCTGTCGGGTCGTCATGGGCATTGGGTATTAAGGCTTTTTGCAAATTTAGCAAGAAGTTCCGGTTTGCGGGTCCCGCGGCGGGAATTTTTTGCACGGCAGCGCGTTTTGCGGCCGGGTACGGAAAACGGACCGCCCGGGGCTCTCGGCGACAGGAGTTTTTTACAACAGCCGCGCGATGATCGGGACGAGGATCGCGGTGGCGATGCCCATCAGCCCGATCGCCAATCCGCTGATCGCGCCTTCTACCGCGCCGAGCTGCATCGCCCGGGCGGTGCCCATCGCATGTGCGGCGGCCCCCATCGCGAGCCCTTTGGCGATCTTGCTTTCGACGCCGATCTTTTTGAGGATGAACGGCCCTGCCACGCCGCCGAAGATGCCGACGAGGATCACGACGACGGCCGTGAGGGCCGGGATGCCGCCCGATTGTGCCGAGACGTTCAGCGCAATGGCGGTGGTGACCGATTTGGGTTCGAGCGATGCGATGACGGCCTGTTCGGCGCCCATTGCGCGGGCGATCAGCGCGACGCTCAGGATGCCCACCGCGCTGCCTGTGACGATTGCCGTGACGATCGCGATCACATTGCCCTTAATCTGTGAAATCTGTTCGTGGAGCAGGTAGCCGAGCGCGACGACCGAAAGCCCCAGCATGAAGTCGATGATCTGGATCTGCTTCATGAACAGGTCGTAGGGGATACCCGAGAGTTTCAGGAAGAGGATCAGCACCCCCATCGAGACGATCAGCGGGTGCAGCAGTGCGAAACGCACCTTTTTATAGAGCCACATCGAGCCGAGGTAGACGGCCAGCGTCAGTGTGAGCAGGAAGGTCTGCGACGAAAGGATTTCATTCATGGCGGCCGGGATTGGATGGCGTTGCGGTTTCGGGGGCTCGGGCAGCGGTGGGTTCGGCTCCGGTGGATTCGATCCCTGGGGGGGCGACCGGAGCCGGCATCGCCGATGCCGCGGGGTTCGGGCGTGCGGAGTTTTCCGGCGTGTGGGAATCCTCCCGGCGCTTGCCTTCGAGCTTTTGTTCGATCATGCCGACGACGACGATCACCAGTACCGTGCTGACGATCGATGCGACGAGGATCGCCGCGAGGTATTTGCTCACCAGCGAGTACGAGGCGATCAGCCCTACGCCCACCGGGATGAAGAAGAGCATCATGTTGTCGAGCAGGAAACCCGCGGCCCGCTTCATGCGCCACGGGCGGAGCCACCCTGCCGACAGCGCGCCGAAGAGCAGCAGCATGCCCACGACGCTGCCGGGGATGAAGTTGCCTGTCAGCGCCGAGACGACGCAGCCGAGCAGGTAGAAAAACAAAATCCAGACGATTCCTTGCATATCGGTCGGAAAATTGGTTGTTGCGGTTTATCGTGCCGGCCCGAATGCGGGGGAGTGCGCGGGGCCGGGTGCCGGGAGAGCGGGTCTCCGCCGGCGTGTGGCGGTTAGCCGGCGGATCAGAGGATTTGCAGTTTGGCGAACTTCTTTAGGAGCACTTTCCTGCCGGCCGCGCCGAAATCCACCGTCAGCTTTACGTCGCTGGTCCACTCTTCGATCGCGACGATCTCTCCCACGCCGAACTTGGCGTGCTCGACCCGTGTGCCGACGGCCATTTCGCCGGAACCCTGCGAGGAGGATGCGCCGGGAGGGTCGGAGCCGTTCGTGGCGCCTGTAACATGTGGGGAGGCGGATGTCGCACCGCCGATAGGCCGGGGCGGATATCCTGCGGGGGGACCGGAAGGTCGGGCAGCCGGGCGGCCGGTTCCCGGGGCTGAGAATCTCGATGCTGGCGATCCTGTTGCCGGAGAGCCCTGCGTGGCGCCCCGGGCGCTGAGGCTGCGGAAACGTGCGCCGGGCGAGGGCGTGTCGGTGCGTCGCAGCGCGCCTGTATCCGGTGCACCCGCTCTTTTCCTGTAGCCGCCCTGTCCGTAATCCTGCGAAGAGCCCGTACCGGGGCGTCCGTAGCGCGAAGGGCCGCCCGGCCGGCCGTACCGCGGCGCGGAGTTCGCCTCCTCGTCGCTGTCGCGGGAATCGCCCAGTTCGAACTGCAGGTCGAGGTACTGCGGGTCGATCTCGCTGAGGAAGCGGCTCGGCCGCCCGAAGGTCATCTCGCCCCACTTGAAGCGCGATTCGGCGAACGACAGCACCGCTGCGCGCTTGGCCCGCGTGAGGGCCACGTAGAAGAGGCGGCGTTCCTCTTCGAGTCCCTCCGGGGTGCCCATGCTCATCATGCTCGGGAAGAGGTTCTCCTCCAGTCCCGCCACGTAAACGTATTCGAATTCGAGCCCCTTGGCCGAGTGGACGGTCATCAGCGTCACCTTGTTGCGCTCTTCGGGATTCTCGTTGTCCATGTCCGTGAGCAGCGCGACGTTTTGCAGCCACTCGTCGATCTGGACCAGCGCCTGCGGGGCGGATTCTCCTTCGGTCGCGGTGTCGGCGGCCATCCGCTCCTGCTCTTCGGTATAGACGCGGATCGAGTTGAGCAGCTCCTCGATGTTCTCCAGCGCGCTGATCGACTCGGGCGTCTGCTGCATCTTGTAGGTGCCGATCAGGCCCGAACGCGTCGCGATCTCCAGGCCGAGCGTGTAGGCTTCGGTCGTGGAGCGCATTTCGGACAGCTCGCCGATCATTTTGGCGAACTGCGCGACCTTGTTTCCGGCGGCCCCGGCGAGGCCGATCGTGGCGGGGTCGAGCCTGCTGACCGCTTCCCACATGCTCAGGCCGTTTGCGGCTGCCGCGCCGGCGATGCGGCCGATCGTCACGTCGCCGATGCCGCGCGCGGGGGTGTTGATGATGCGGCGCAGCGCCTCGTCGTCGCGCGGGTTCACGACCAGCCGAACGTAGGCGAGCATATCCTTGATCTCCTTGCGCTGGTAGAACGACATGCCGCCGTATATCTTATAAGGGATGTTGCGGCTGCGCAGCGCCTCTTCCAGCGCGCGCGACTGCGCGTTGGTGCGGTAGAGTACGGCCACGTCGCTGTACTGTACCCCTCGGGTGCGGACGGTCGTGTAGATGTCCGACGCGAGCAGCGCCGACTCCTCTTTGTCGGTGTAGGCCTTGATCACACGGATCGGGTCGCCCTCGTCGGCGGCCGAGAAGGATTTTTTGCGGATCTGGCGCTGGTTCTTCTCGATCACGCAGTTCGCGGCGTTGACGATCGTCTGTGTCGAACGGTAGTTCTGTTCCAGTTTGAAAAGCTTTGCGCCGGGAAAGTCCTGCTGGAAGCGCAGGATATTCTCGATCTTCGCGCCGCGGAACGAGTAGATGCTCTGCGCGTCGTCGCCCACCACGCAGACGTTGCCGTGCAACTCGCCGAGCCGCCGGATGATGACGTACTGCGCGAAGTTGGTGTCCTGGTACTCGTCCACGAGAATGTAGCGGAACTGGTTCTGGTACTTCGTGAGTACCTCCGGGAAGTCACGCATCAGGATATTCGTGTTCAGCAGCAGGTCGTCGAAGTCCATCGCGCCGTTCTCGCGGCATTTGCGCGCGTACAGTTTGTAAATGTCGAGGAACTGCGGAATCCGCTGCTCGCGGTCTTCGGCCTGCAGCGAACTGTTCGCCTCGTAGGCCTGCGGCGTGACCAGGTTGTTTTTCGCCTTCGAGATTCGGGCCGCGACGACGTTCGGCTTGTAGGTCTCGTCCGAGAGGTTCAGCTCCTTGATCGCGAGCTTCACGAGGTTTTTCGCGTCGGCCGAATCGTAGATCGTGAACGACGACGGGTAGCCCAGCTTGTCGGATTCGGCGCGCAGGATGCGGGCGAAAACCGAGTGGAAGGTGCCCATCCACAGGCTGCGGCTCATACCGCCCGGAACGAGCGTCGCGATGCGTTCGCGCATCTCCTTGGCGGCCTTGTTCGTAAACGTGAGCGCGAGGACGGTGTGCGCCTGCACGCCCTGCGAGAGCATGTAGGCGATCCGGCAGGTGAGCACGCGCGTCTTGCCCGAGCCGGCCCCGGCGATGATCAGCGAGGCCCCCTGGTAATTCACCGCAGCGTCGCGCTGGGTGGGGTTGAGGTTTTGGATGTATTCCGACATTTTTATTGGGCGGGGAAAGCAACGTGCTGTTAACCGTTCCTTTGCGGGCGAGGCGCGCAGCTTTCCCAATCGTTTTTTATTCGGGCGGCGAAAGAGATACGCTTCTCTCCGGCGGTATTGCGGAAGGACGGTCTTCTCTTCCCGGGCGTTTGATCCGGGCAGGGAAAGGTGCGTCTCCGTCTCCCCTGTTTCCGGGGCAAAGTTACTTAAACCCGCGCTGCTTAACAACCGCTAAAAAACTTTTTGCCGCAGGCGATTTCGAAAATTTTATAATAAATTTGCAGGTCAGCCGTTTAAAAAGTATCTTTATACAACGTGCCGCGCTTTGTGCGGGCAGGGGTTGCCGGAAGCGGGCGCGGACCTCCCGCCCCGGGGGGGCGCTCCGGGCAGCGAGGCGGCGAATTTCGGACAACACATAAACGACAATATAGAATGAGTGAGGTTATCAACATCAAGGAGCTCAACGAACGCATCGAACGCGAGAGCGTGTTCGTCGATACGCTGAACATGGAGATGGGCAAGGTGATCGTGGGCCAGAAGCACCTGGTCGACACGCTGCTCATCGGACTGCTCTCGAACGGGCACATCCTGCTCGAAGGCGTGCCGGGCCTGGCCAAAACGCTGGCCATCACGACGCTCGCGCAGGCCGTCGACGCGAAGTTCAGCCGCATCCAGTTTACGCCCGACCTGCTGCCCGCCGACCTGCTCGGTACGCTGATCTACTCGCAGAAGAAGGAGGAGTTCGCCGTGCGCAAGGGACCGATCTTCGCGAATTTTATCCTCGCCGACGAGATCAACCGCTCGCCCGCCAAGGTGCAGAGCGCGCTGCTCGAGGCGATGCAGGAGCGGCAGGTGACCATCGGAGACGAGACCTACAAGCTGCCCGAGCCGTTCCTCGTGCTCGCGACGCAGAACCCGCTGGAGCAGGAGGGGACTTACCCGCTGCCCGAGGCGCAGGTCGACCGATTCATGCTCAAGGCGCGGATTACCTATCCCAAGAAACAGGAGGAGCGCGACATCATGCGCCTGAACCTGCTCGGGAGCGGCTTCCCGAAACCGAACCGCGTGATCGAGCCGGAGGATATCGTCAAGGCGCGGGCCGTGGTGAGCGACGTCTACATGGACGAGAAGATCGAAAAGTATGTCGTCGACATCATTTTCGCCACGCGCGAGCCGTCGCAGTACAACAACCTTCAGCAACTCGCCTCGCTGATCGCCTACGGCGGTTCGCCGCGCGCGTCCATTTCGCTGGCCAAGGCAGCCAAGAGCTATGCTTTCATCAAGCGGAGGGGATACGTGATTCCGGAGGATGTGCGCGCCGTCTGCCACGACGTGCTGCGCCACCGCATCGGGCTCACCTACGAGGCCGAGGCCGAAAACGTCACCTCCGAGGAGATCATCACCCAGATACTCAATAACGTCGAGGTGCCTTAGGCGCGATGCCTGTTATTTTTCCTTCGGATGGGGAAAGCCGCGGGAAGAAACGCCTGCGGAGGAATCTTACCGGGACGACAATATGGCCGCCTGTGGGCGGAGCGGATAAATCATGAGCGAAAACAGCAACGACATACTCCGGCAGGTCCGCAAGATCGAGATCAAGACGCGCGGACTGAGCAACGATATCTTCGCGGGGCAGTACCACAGTGCCTTTAAAGGGCGCGGTATGGCCTTCAGCGAGGTACGCGAGTACCGGGTGGGCGACGACGTGCGCGACATCGACTGGAACGTCACCGCGCGCAGCCGTTCGCCGCATGTGAAAGTTTACGAAGAGGAGCGCGAACTGACGATGATGCTGCTCGTGGACGTCAGCGGCTCGCGGATGTTCGGTTCGACGACCAAGCTCAAGAAGAACCTGATTACCGAGATTGCCGCAGTGCTCGCCTTTTCGGCCACCGAGAACAACGACAAGGTGGGCTGTATCTTTTTCAGCGACCGTGTCGAAAAGTTCATCCCGCCCAAAAAGGGGCGTTCGCACATCCTGATGATTATCCGCGAGTTGATCGAATTCACGCCCGCTGACCGCGGCACCGACGTCGGCGAGGCGCTGCGTTACCTGACCAACGTGCTCAAAAAGCGCTCGACAGCCTTCGTGCTGTCGGACTTCATGGATTGCGACGGCGTGGAACGGGCCCGGTTCGAAGACCCGCTGAAAATCGCATCGGGCAAGCACGACCTGGTGGGGATCCGTATTTACGACCGCCGCGAGGAGGCGCTGCCCGACGTGGGCATCCTCGAACTGCAGGACGCCGAAACCGGCGAGAACGTGTGGGTCGATACTTCGTCGGCTTCGACGCGCGGCGCGTACGCCGACCACTGGCAGCGTACTAACGCGTTGATCGACCGCACGCTGAGCCGATGTCGGGTCGACAACGTGCGGATCGCGACGGATGAGGATTATGTCAAATCGCTGATGAAACTCTTTAAGCGGAGATGATGCAGGGAATTTTCTGGAAATATATCAGGCGTTGCGCCGTCGCACTGCTGCTGGCGGCGGGAATATTCGCGGTGGGACTGCTTTCCGCGAAGAGGACCCACGGGGCGGCCGTGCAACGAACCGCGGCGCTGCATGGCGTGGAGCCGGTCTCGGGGCGCAGTGCCGCGCCCGCTGCGGGGGCTTCCGGCCCGGCGGCGGACGACTCGACCCGGGGCACCGCTGCGGCGGACAAGGCTGCGGGCCGTAACCAGCCGCAGGTGCGCGCGGAGCTGAGTGCCGACACTGTGCTGATCGGGCACCGGTTCAAACTGCGCGTCGAGGTGACCAAGGACGTGATGCAGATGGTCGCCTTCCCGGAGTTCGAGAACGGGCGGCTGACCGATTCGCTCGAAATCCTGCTGGAGGGCCCGGTCGATACCGTCAGCCGCGAGGGGCGCACCGAAGTGCTCGCGCGCGAGTACCTGCTCACCTGTTTTTCACCTGCCGACTATCGGCTCGGGCGCTTCCCGGCGCTCTATGCCGACAAAAACCTCGTCGATACGATCTGGTCGCCCGATTCGCTGCGGGTGATCGTGACGGCCCCGCCCGTCGATACGGCTTCGCATACGATCTATGACATCAAAGCTCCGCTGAAGGTGCCGCTGCGTTTCGGCGAGGTGAGCGGTTACCTGCTCTTCGGGCTGATCGCGGCGCTGCTGATCGCAGTGGCCGTCTATGTCCTGCTGCTGAAGCGCGGACGCGGGCTGCTCGCGGCGTTGCGCGGCCCCGCCGACCCGCCGCATGTGGCGGCCATCAAGCAGCTCGAAAAACTGCATACGCAAAAACTGTGGCAGAGCGGCAAATCGAAACAGTATTACACCGGCCTGACCGATATCCTGCGCGAATACCTCGCCGGACGTTACAACTTCCAGGCGATGGAGATGACCTCGGCCGAGATCATCGCGCGAATCCGCGAACTGTCCGTCGAAGAGCGCGCGTCGAAACGGCTCGGCAGCCTGCTCGAAGTGGCCGATTTCGTGAAGTTCGCGAAGTACGAGCCCGATGCGGTGCAGAACGAGGATGCCTATCAGGATGCCTACTATTTCGTCGAGGAGACCAAGCAACTGCCGCCGGAACTGCAACCGCAGCAGGCCGGAAACGATACCCCGCAGGGGAACGTTCCCGGACCGACGGGGACTTCAGGCGGATTGAAACCTTCGGGTGTTCCCGGAGCGCCGGATATTCCGGATACCCCGGGCGGCGCAGCCGCAGGAGGAACCTCGGACGAAGCCGGGGAAGGAAAGGAGGTGCGGTCGTGAGCAGGACGATGATACGGAACCTGGTGCTGGGTTTGGTACTGGCGGCATCTGCGGGCGTGCAGGGCCTTTATGCGCAGCGTTATCCCGAACGGCGCGTGCTGCGTGCCGGCAATGCGCTCTACGAGCAGGAAAACTATCCCGAGGCGGAGATCCGTTACCGCAAGGCGCAGGAGCAGAGCCCGACGTACGAAGGGCTCTTCAACCTGGCCGACGCGCTCTACAAGCAGAAACGTTACGACGAGGTGCTCAATATCCTCAAGCAGATTTCGCGCGACGAAGTGGCGGGACCCCATGCCCCGGATGCCTATTACAATCTGGGCAATACCTACTTCCAGCAGAAGAAGCTGCCCGAGGCCGCCGAAGCGTACAAGAACGCGCTGCGGCGCAATCCGCTGGACGATGAGGCGCGCTACAACCTGGCTTATGTGCTGGAACTGATGAAACAGAACCAGGACGACAAGAACGACCAGAACCAGGACAACCGGCAGAACCAGGACCAGAACAAAGACAACCGGGATAATCAGGACGACAAAGATAACAAGGACCGGAAGCAGCCCCCGAAGAAGGATCAGGACGGCCAAGGCGACAAGCCCGACAAGCAGGATCCCGACCAAGGCGACGGCGGTGAGAATCCGCAGGACCAGAAACCCGACCAGGGGAAAGGCGGGGCCCAGCAGGAACGCATGAGCCGCGAGGAGGCCGAGAGGATGCTCGACGCCGTACAGGGCAGCGAGGACAACACCAAGAAGAAGGTGGATGGCCGCAAAGCGCGCGCGGTGGGCCGTTCGGGCAAGAACTGGTAGGTGCGATACGGCCCCGCGCATGCGCAGTAAATGTACGCGGGACAAGGGGTGGCGCATGAGACGTACGACCTGCGTGTGGAGCGGTGCATGGCACAGGAGAAATAGTGCGTGCGCGGTGGGAGGTAATGTACGGAAGGCCTGAATACGCGTGAAGGAAGTGGTGCAAACAAATAAAGTCAAAGGAACGTTGTGGATATCGTAAGATTTGTCAATCCGGATATGTTGTGGCTCTCGGCGCTGATCGTGCCGATGGTCGCCTATTACGTCTACCGGATGCGCCAGGGCGGCGCGACGATGCGCATTTCGACGATCGACGGGGTGCGCCGTGTGCCGCGTACGGCCAAATATTACCTGCGCCACCTGCCGCTGGTGCTCTGTTGCCTCGCCGTGGCGCTGCTTTCGGTGGCGCTGGCCCGTCCCCAGAGCGCCGAGCACAATTCGAACAGCACCACCGAAGGAATCGATATCGTATTGTCGCTCGACGTGTCGGGCAGTATGCTGGCCCGCGATTTTACCCCCGACCGCCTCGGCGCGGCCAAAGAGGTGGCCTCGAATTTTATCGTGGACCGTCCCAACGACCGTATCGGGTTGGTGGTGTTCGCGGGAGAGAGTTTCACCCAGTGTCCGCTGACGACCGATAAGCGGTCGCTGCTGAACCTGCTGGGCGGTGTGCGCAGCGGCATGATCGACGACGGGACGGCCATCGGCAACGGACTGGCGACGGCCGTGAACCGCCTCAGGGAGAGCAGTGCGAAAAGCAAGGTGGTGATCCTGCTCACCGACGGCGTGAACAACAGCGGCCAGATCGCGCCGCTGACCGCGGCCGAAATCGCTAAGTCGTACGGCATCCGCGTCTATACGGTGGGCGTCGGCACGATGGGAATGGCGCCTTATCCCGCTATCGATATGTGGGGCAACCTGACCTTCCAGCCGATGAAGGTCGAGATCGATGAAAAGATGCTGACCGAAATCGCACAGATGACCGGCGGCCAGTATTTCCGTGCCACCGATAACCGCAAGCTCCGCGAGATTTACGACCAGATCAACGACCTCGAACGCAGCCGCGTCGAGGTGGAGAACTTCACCCGTTACGACGAGTGCTTCGCACCTTTCGCGCTGTTGGCGGTGCTGCTGGCGGTGGCCGGGTTCCTGCTGCGGCAGACCTGGCTGAGGCGGTTGCCGTAGGCGGCCGGAGGACGCAGTAGGGGAAAGTCCCGAAGCGCCAGTGGCCGTGGCGCTCGCTTAACCCCTGGCAGGTCGTTACAGCCTGCTTTAAAAGTGGCCCGGTGAACGCATGCCGGTCCGGTTAAAAATAAGAAGACTTTAAAAGTCAATCATAATGTTCAGATTCGCGACTCCCGGATACCTCTATTTGCTGTTGCTGCTGCCGTTGCTGGCGGGGCTTTACGTCTATGCGGTGCGTTCGCGCCGCCGTGCGCTGGAGCGATTTGCCGACGAGGCAGTGCTGCCGGGGCTGATGCCCGAGGCTTCGCCCGTGCGCCTGCGGCTCAAATTCGTGTTGCTGTGCCTGGGACTCGGGTTTATCATCCTGGCGCTCGCACGGCCGCAGTTCGGTTCGAAGCTTCGCGAGGTGACGCGCCAGGGCGTTGAGATCATGCTGGCGGTCGATGTGTCGAACAGCATGCTGGCGCAGGATTTCGAACCGAGCCGCCTGGAGCGGACCAAGTTCGCGATCGACCGCCTGGCCGAAAAACTGCACGAGGACCGTATCGGGTTGATCGTTTTCGCCGGGGACGCCTACGTCCAGCTTCCGATCACTTCGGACTACGTTACTGCGCGCAATTTCGCGCGCAATATTTCACCCGACATGGTTTCGCGGCAGGGAACGGCCCTCGGTGCCGCGATAGAACTCGCGTCCGGCTCGTTTTCTTCGGGCAGCGAGGGGAGCCGCGTTATTATCCTGATCTCGGACGGTGAAAACCACGAGGACGATGCGATGGCCGCCGCCGAAGCCGCCGCAAGGCAGGGGATCAAAATCTATACGATCGGCATCGGTACGCCCGAAGGGGCTCCGATCCGCATCGGCGGCGACTTCATCAAGGACGAGGAGGGCAAGATGGTGGTTTCGAAGCTCGACGAACAGACCCTCGAGCAGATAGCCCTCACCACCGGCGGCGGGTATATCCGCGCGACGAACCGCAGTTTGGGGTTGGATGAGATCGTGCAAAAGATCGGCGAGGTGGAGAAAAAGCAGCTCACCGAGTCGATTTTCGAGGATTTCAGCGAACAGTACCAGTATCCGCTCGCGGTCGGACTGGCGTTGCTGCTGCTCGATTTCCTGATCCCGGAACGCCGGAGCCGCCTGCTCGACCGGCTCAATATTTTCCGCAAGAAAAACGATTCGGGCGATCCGGTGTAGCCTGCCGCACCGCCGCGCATTTTGCGGCTTCATGCGACAAAACTGCCGGGCTGCCGGGCCTGTTGCGTGCCTTTCCGGCGTCTATGTTGCAGAAATAGCGTATTTCATTTTATAGCGCACGCCTTCGAATAGGTCGGCTTGTGCAATTGTTTGTTTTGTGACTTCCCTGTTGGTTCAAGGGGGACTGTGCGCTCAAAGAATTTATTTATACACAAACCGGTTTATTTGGAATAATTTAATATATAAACAAACGATTACGACATATTTTAAGTGTCTTGTTTGTAGAATATGCAACATGACATTCGGACTGAGTTTGTTTTGTAAAAGGCTTTGATTCTGAACGGGGCTATGAGTATCGAGTGATGGTCAATAAAATACATGTCAGAGAACCGATGCAGGATGCCTCCTCTATCGAATATCATTTGTTGTGTGTCATCTCCAAAACGCTGAAAGATTCCGAGAACTTACCGCCGATTCGTTGGGAATATCCGAGGCCGTAGGTGATCGTAATTATACGTCCGTTGCCACCCGGAACCTCATCCTGCCGATTCAGTCCCGAAGCCTGTCCCGATTTTGCTACAATCGGGAAATCCAATTGAAAAGAGCCGGGGAAGTTTTTTTGACTTTACAGTGTCGCGGCGTTACAGAGCCGTATTACCGCAAAACTGCGGAGTCGTAGGGCTGCGGTGCGGGTCTTCGGCTGGTGTTCGGACGGGCACCGGAGTCCCCGGTGCCCGCCGGGGCGCCTATTCGTCGTACACCAACTCGAAGTCGTCCACCCACATCTTGCTGTCGCGGCTGCCGATGTAGTAGTCGCCGTAGCGCGAGGCGGAGCATACCAGTACGATATGGGTCGGGACCCGGTTCGTTGCGTTGTAGGCGAGCTTGATCGTGAACTGCTGCCATTCGGATACCGATTTGTCGAAGACCAGCTCCCCGTAGGCGATCACCGCCGCGCTCTTCGGGTTGAAGAAGGTGTTTTTGTCGCGCGTGTCGACGCAGATCGGCACCTCGGCCGTTCCCAGCATCTTGTTGTCGGTCTCCTTCTCGCAGACGCCGTACTCTTCGGGTGTCCAGGTCCCCAGTGCGACGTAGATGATGCCGTTGTCCGGGTCTCCCTTCGCGATGGTGACGCCCGTGGGCTGCGTCGTGCCGACGTCGGTGATCTTGCCGCAGTTGTATTTGGCCCACCCGCGCAGCGCTACCGGCCGCCGGGTGAAAGGCCGCCCGAAGCCGACGATGCCGTTGGTGCCGCGTGTGCCGACGTACTGCCCGATGAAGAGGTTGCCCGCGGCCAGCTTACCGATGCCCGCGATGCCGGCCAGTTTGGATTCCAGCTGCGCGGCGTACTGGCCGGTGCTGCCGGGCCGGGTGTCGGTCACTTTGTTGGTCAGTGTGGTATTGGCCACGGCCGCCCCCGTGTTGCCTGTGCCCCAGTAGGCTGCATCCCGCGTCGGGCCCGGGTAGACGATGTCCTTCTCGGTGCACCACTCTTCGAAGCCACCGTTGGTCAGCGGGGTCTCGGGTTCGGTGGTCACGGTCTCTACCGGGGACTCGTCCTCGCCCGAATAGGCGACCAGTTCGTAAGCCGTTTCGGGTTCGAGGCCGGTGAGGCAGGTTTTGAACGCGCCGCCCGATACTTCGACCTTGTCGCCGGGAACGGTAATCCACGGCGTGTCGCCCTGCTTGCGGTAGCGGAAGCCGAGGTCGGTGCCGCTGCGGCCTTCGCCGTAGAGCCAGATCAGGCGCGTCCACGCGTCGACCTGCTTGAACTCGGCCGTCACGTCGGTCGGAACCACGTACAGCGACCACCGCTCTTCGAAGTCGTGGTAGCGGATGTCGATCGTGCGGTAGGTTTCGAACGACGTTAATTGGCTCGGGTCGGGCGTCATCGTCGTGATTCCCGCCGGGCCGAGTTTCAGCTCCTTGATCGTGATATGCTGCATGTCGGTCCCCGTCGGGACGTGGACGGTGGCGGTGTGTTTCTCTTCGTCGAACTCGGCCGCACCGATCTGCGATTCGACGGTGAAGATGCGTTCGATCTGCTGCTCGGCCTTCAGCGTCCATTCGTAGTCCTGATAGAGCGACAGCGTGACGGGCAGGTCGCTGCGCAGGTCGAATTCGCCGGAAAGGGGGACCGATGCGCTGCCGCCTTCGGTGATGACGATCTCGGTGATCGGCACGCGGCTGATGTCGGTCGTTTCGTCGAGGTGCAGCGTGACCGTGCGCAGTTTGGCGTCGATGTCGGAGGCGGTGCAGGTGAAGCCCTCGCCCTTGATTTCGAGGATGTCGATGGCGATCACCGGATACGGGATGTCGTTCTGGATGCAGGAGGCCAGCGCGAGCATCGGGACATAGAGGAGCAGGCGGCGGATCTTGTTCATGGCGTTTTACAAAAGGATGTTGAGGCCGATGCGGATATTGGCCAGGTTCAGGCGGAACAGCATCTTCGAGGCTTCGCGGGTGCCGATCACCTTGCCTTCGCTGTCGGTCTGCGTCACTTTCGTGTATTGCACGCCGCCGAGCCCGAAGGAGAGGGTGGTGCATACGTTCGGGAAGACGAAGACCGCACAGCCGGGGTTGAACGAAAATTTAAACTGCCGGTTGTTGCTGTGGGTATATTTGATCTCTTCGTTCGATTTGTAGGAGAAAACCGATTTCCCGGTTTTGTACGACGCTTCCAGTTCGGCGAACAGCCCGAAGTGCCCTTTCGCGTCGATGCCGGCGTAGGAGCGCATGAAGATGCCGAACGACGAAGAGGTGCTGTTGAGGTTGATGTCCGAAAAGGAGATGTTCATGTCGTTGGCTTCCCCGAGGTCCAGTGCGGCGTTGTCGATATGCCCGTCCGTCTTCGAGTAGCCGAAGCGGGCGCCGAAACTGAGGTTGTCCTTGACGAAATAGCTGAACGAGGGGTTGATCGTGAAGATGCTCCCGCTGAAATTCAGGTCGTCGAGGATCAGCATGTAGTCGGTGTCGTCGCTGGTGATCGTCCCGTACGAGACGGTCAGCCCGATGGCCACTTCCCGCTTGAATATAAAACGGATACGGTTGATCTCGCGGTCGATCCGCCTGCGTGTGGGCAGGAAGCGTTTCCGGTCGGCGGGGGTGCCTGCCGAGTCGCCGGGCGCTGTATGGGCGAGGGCGAGCGTGTCCGGGAGCTGGCCGGAAAGAAGCGTGCCGCCGCCCGCCAGCAGCGAATCCATGACAGGCGTGTCTATCGCGGCGGCCCGGTGTCCGGTGAAATCGCCCGTAAGGACCGCGGAGTCGGTCGGGGGGGGCTGCGGTGTATCGGTTTGTAATGTCTCTGTCCGTGAAGTGTCGGTTTGCGATGTGTTCGCCGCCGATGTTGCCGCCGATATATCCGGCGACGATATGCCGGTCAGCGGAGTGCCGGCCTGTTGCGGGACGGCTGCCGCCGGAACCGGTTGCTCGTGGCGGGCTTCGTGCTGTCTCCGCGGCGTGGATGCGGCCGCAGACGCAGACGAAAGTGCGGTAACGGTCAGCAGTATAAGGAGTGGGTATATCCGTGTTTTCATCGTGTCTGCCGGGTTAGAGATAGAATGCGACGCCTAAGCCGATGGAGAAGATGTTGACTTTGAAGTTCATCATGCTGGAGCTCCGGGTGCCGACGCTCACCTGGTTGTGCACCTGCCGCACTTTGTTGTAGGTGAAGCCCATCACGCCGACGTTCAGTTCGATGGCCATGTTGTTGGTTGCGAAGGCGACCAGTCCGGGGGTCAGCCCGAGCGAAATGTGCTTCCCGGTTTCGTAGGTGCCCCGTACCGGGGTGTCCGCGGCGAATTTGGCCTGCGAACTGCCCATGCCCAGCTGCATCTCGTTGAACAGCGCGAAGCGTTTGTTCTGCCCCAGCGGGATGTATTGCCGCCAGATCAGCGCCGCCTCGTAGGTGTGCTTGAGCGAGTAGTACGAATCCACTTTCAGGTCGACACCCGTGTCGTCGTCCCCGAGCTGGATGCTGCCGCTGTCGATGCGCAGGTAGGTGCGCGAGTAGGTGAACCGCGCGCCGATGACCATGTTGTTGCGGAAGGCGTAGGCCAGGATCGGCGCGACCTTCAGCGTATGGCCTTCGGAGTTGATCCCTTCGATCACGACGAACGTGTAGTCGTTGTTCGAGTGAGTCGAGAAAGAGGCGTTGATGCCCGCGACCCATTGGCCCTGCGGTACGAAGATGTTGGAGAAACTGGTCAGGCCCCGCTGCTTTTTGAGCGTGCGGACCGAATCGGCCGACAGTTCCGGAAGCGTCTGCTTGTCTTTCTTCTTTTTCTCGCGCAGTTTGGGCGATGTGCCGGAAGAGAGCACTCCGCTCCGGGGCCGGGCGGCCGGTGTTGCCAATGCCGTTGCCGGAGTTGCGGTCGTGGCAGGCGGCATGGTTGTTCCCGTTCCAAGAGCTCCGGCCGTTGCGGTCGTCGCTGCGGCGGGGACGTCGTCGTCGATGTCCGCCGGGACGGGATATTGTCCGGGGACGGAACCCGCCGCCTGCCGCGGCGCGAGGGCTGCGGCAGGCGGGGTATCCTGAGCCCGGGTACCTCCCGGCAGGCATAGGTATAAAAATAGTGCTACAAAGACAATCCCTTTTTTCATCATGCGGGTTTATTCGTAGATGAACTCGATGTCGTCGAGGTAAAGGTTGCTGTCCGTGCTGCCTTCGAAGTAGTCGCCCCTGTAGCTGGCCGATGCCGTCAGGATCAGCACGTTGGGCTTTTCTGAGGCATACTTGTCCCGGTAACGGATCGGGATGTCTACCTGCGTCCACGACGATTGGGACTGCTCGATCAGCAGGTCTCCGTAGCCGATAATATGTCCTTCGAGGGTCGATGGGTCGTTCAGGTTCGTGTAGAGGAACTCCTGGGTGGGGTCGAGAACAGTCTTGTCGATCTCGCTGCTTTTGGTGTTGACCGTATGGTAGGTGCAGCCCGGTTTGGTCATGTTGGTCAGGCAGACGAAAATGCGCGCCTTGTCGCCGCTGCCGACGTTGCCCTTGTACCAGACGCGCAGCGCGGTGGGTTTGGCGTTGAAAGCGAACGCCCGGCCCATATAGACCGTACCGGCGGTACCCAGAACTTCGCCGAACGATCCGACGAAAATGTTTCCGGCGGCTTTCTTGATGACGACATTGGTGGTTTGCAGCTTCGCGCAGTACTGTCCGGACGAGCCGGGACGGGGATCGTTTTGCCGGGTGGTGATGTTGTAGCTCGCCCCGATCGAGGTGGAACCGGGGTTGCCCGTTCCCCAGAACTCCTCTCCGCCCTGGGCGTACGGATACCACGGGTTGCCCGACTGGTGCCACTCTTCGAAGCCGGCGTTCGGAACCTGGACACCGGCGGCGGTCGCGGCCGTCTTGACCGTACCGCTCTCAGAATCGTTTTCGAGCAGTTGGCATTCGTACGTCTTACCCGGTTTGAAATCCGTGGCCCGGGCCGTGTAGGTATAGCCGTCGCTGCCTTTCTGCGCGGCGATCGTGGTCCATGACGAGGTGCCCTGGAGGCGGTACCGGACGCCCACCGAAGTGGTGGCGGGGTTCGTCACGATCGCGCTCATGTCGGCAATCCCGAACCACAGGTCCTGCGCGGCAATCTCCACCGGTTTGGCGACGGCTACGCGGGCGGAGGCTTTGCCCGTGTTGTTGTCGTTGTCGGTGACCTCGAAGTCGAGCGTGTTGATGCCTCCCTCCAGTTGCTCGAAGAAGAGCGGCGTCAGGGCCAGCGAGCCGTTCGCGTTGTCGATGACCGTGTAGGTGATCCCGTTGGCGGCCGCTTCGGGCAGCAACTGCCCGTCGTGCAGCACTTCGTAGGTCGTGTTGGTACTCTTCGCCGTGAATTTCAGCGACGAGAGCGGGTTGATCGACGCGACGTTGAATTTGACCGGATCGGAGTAGTAGCCGGTCACGCCGCCGATGCCGAAACCGTCGCCCATCACGCTGGGTTCGGGGCTGAAGATGAACGAATCGTCGAAGACGTTCACGTACTCCTGCACCTTGACCACGACGGTCAGGTAGCCGTCCGGGGTTTTCGAGTACTTGAAGTTGAGCGTGTACTGCATGCCGCCCTGGGGCAGCTCGATCTTGCCCGTCTTCGTGTTGTTCTTGTTGACGTCCGGATCGGAGCTTTCGCCCGAGAAGCACCAGCTCAGGTTCGAGGTGCCTTCCGGCAGCAGGAAGAACCCGGTCGAATCCTTGGGGTAGAGCAGCGTGGGAACCAGTCCGTTTTCCGCATCGGTCTGCGAGAAGTTGTCCGAAGCGCAGACGTAGGCATGGTAGCCCTTGTCGAACTTCTGCGCGACGGTTGCGTCGAACTGCACGCGGACGGCGACGTTCGTGATCTTGCATTCGATCGGGACGATCTTCGTTTCGTGCGCGTCCAGGTCGAAGACCGCCTCGCCCGCATAGGTTTTGTTCGTGTAGGTGGCTTCGCTCCGGTCGCCCGCCTCGATAATCACCTTGTAGCGGCCCGAAACCAGGTAGAGGTTGTCGGGAACGCTCGTCGCGGGTTTGTATTTGCGGATCAGCTCCTGGACAGTGCCGCCCGCGCCGTCCGATTCGACTTTGTAGATCCACAGCGTGCTGATATCGAGTGGATTGTAGTCTCCTGCCGCTTTCGAGTGCAGCGGAATGACCTTGCCGGCGACCGTGAGGTTCAGTTGCAGCGTACCGGTCGGTTCCGCCCTCCCGGAGTCGTCTTTGGTACAGGCCCCCAGCAGGAGCAGCAGGCCGCTCAGGCAGACGAGGGGGATATGTCGGGTGATGAGGGTTCTCATGGATTTCATCTTTTTACGGAACATAGAGTTGGATGGTCTTGGATACCGATCCCGAGGCGTCGATCACGGTCAGCTTGAAGTCGCTGTTGCCCGGGCCGAGGACGGTGAGCATCGGCATGAACGACGAGATGTCGAAAGTCAGCGACTTCTTGCCCGCCACGGCGCTGCCCGTCGGGAAGCCGAGGTTGGTCAGCGGGCCTTCGAAGCTGCCCGGGTTGACCAGGTCCATGTGGGTCGAGAGGCCGAGGCCCTGCAGCTCTTCGGGGGTCAGCGTGGTGCTGTTGATGTCCACGCTGAAGCCGACGATACCGGTTTGCGACGTGACGGTGATCTTCACTTCCGGATCCGCTTCCGAGTCGGAGAGCTTCGTGATCTTATAGCGTGTGCCGAAGTCGTACGAGACAGTCCCGGCCTTGTTCGTCCACTTGACTTCCGGACCGGTGCCGACCGATCCGCCTTCCGTGACCTTGACGGTCAGGTTCGTGTAGGAGGTGCGGCCCTTCGTGTCGGTGACGACGAATTTCACCTTGTGCGTGCCCTTGTATCCGAACAGGCCCGACATGCCCGCGTCCTTGACCGTTCCGGCCAGGATGTGGGTCGAGGCGGCCTCTTTCATCACCAGGTAGGCGAGCAGGTCGTCGTTTTGCGGCCATACCGGTATCGTCCCGTTGACGTATCCGGCGCCGTCCAGCGCGGCGAGCAGCTCGGCGTTATCCGAACTGAAGACCAGTTTCGCGGTGCGTACCGAGGCGTCTGCCTGCGGGGTGATGACCGCCTTGAGGTTTTCGCTCCATTTGCCGAGCTCTTCGTCGAACATGCTTTTGCTGATCGTGTAGCCCTGCGCGATGTCGCGGCCGTCGAGCGTCACCACGGGCGAGTTCGGGTCGGACAGGTCCTCGTCGGGAATCGTCTCCTCGCCGGCGAAGGCGAACAGCTGCATCACGTCCACGTCGATCTTCTGGTCGTACACCCAGTTTTCGACTGTCATCTGGAACTGGATGTTGCCCTGGGTCGCGTTCAGGATCTTGATCGAAATCTTGCGCCACTGGCCGGCTTTGCAGTCGGTGATTTCGCGCGTCCACTTGACGGGGACGTAAACCGGTGCGGCGTCGCCGGGCGACTTGTTGTAGGAACCTTCGAGCTCCACTTTGATCGTATTGGACGCTTCGACGGCCTTGAAGTATCCGCGCGCCTCGTTATTCGATTCGGCCCGGTTGAAGACCAGCTTGTTCTCCCCGACCGACAGCGTCACCTTGAGGGCCGGAAGCGCCTCGGTGGCCTGTGCGTCGGGAAGGAACATGCTCTGCAGGTCGGCAGAGAGGATGACCGTGGTTTTGATGTTGGCCAGCGAACAGACCAGGTCGTTGACCGTGGTTTCGGTCTTTTTGACGATGGTTTTGGTGACCGATCCTGCGAAAACGGGACTCTCCCATGCGGCGTAGTTCGCCCCGGCCATGTAGGCCGCGTAATCCGGGGATTCTGCGGCGATGGTGTAGGAGCCCGGCGCGAGGGGGATCTTCTGGTTTTCCGTCTTTTTCAGGTCGCCGTACGTGTAGTTCAGCGTCTCGGAAGTTTTCACGTTGCGGATCGTGACCTTGTAGTCGTCGCCGGCATCCGCGAGCGGCGACGAGGCGCGGGTGGTCTCCTGCGCTTTGGCCGTCCGGTCCGCCGGTTTTGCAGGCTGGGAGACGGATCCTCCGGTGGTCGTGGAGATCACCTCGTCGTCGGCGACCGAAACGGTCAGTCCCGAAGTGACCAGGTAGCCCATCTCCGTGTCGTCGGGCGTAGGATCGTCGCCCCCTCCGTTGTATCCGGGAGTCTCGTTCTTACACCCCGCCAGGAACAGCAGCAGGGCCATGCAGGTTATTTGGAAAAACTCTTTCATATGGAGTCGTATTTGGGGATTGCGGTGGATGTTCGGTGTCGTGTCGTTAGGCTTCGGGGTTCAGTTCGATCTCCCGGGTCTCGACCGTGGTAGGGGTGTCGTCGAAACGCAGGTCGAGGCTCGCCTGTCCGGCCGATCCTGCGTCGATCTCGATGCTGTGCCAGGTTCGTGCGGCGGTGACGCCGATCTCGGTCTTCGGGAATTCGACCTCTACGCCGTTGGTCTTGGTGGCCTTGCCGCTGAGGTAGAGTTTGGTGTTCGGCCGTACGAAAATCGGCGTGGGGTTTGTATCCGGAACCAGCGTGTGTCCGCTCTGGTAGCCCGATTCGGTAGAGACGGTCAGGTTGTAAGAGGTGTAGTAGTTCTTGAACCAGTCGGAGAGGTGGAGCGTGTAGAGCGCATTGGCCAGCGTATGCGATACCTGTTGGGTAATGGTCTTGCGCGCGACGATCGTGCAGGTCGTCGAACCCACGAAATAGGCGGCGTCGGGTCCCTCTTCAGCAGGGTCGCCGTACGAGAATCCGGCGGTGTAGCTGCCCGGGTCGAGCAGCGGCTGGTCGTAGTCCACCATCGATTCGTAGGTCATCTCGAACGTTTTGTCCGGGTCGACCAGCTTGAGCTTCAGCTTCATCTGCTCGGGGGCGGGAAGGCATGAGGCGGGCAGTGTGCGCGTCGCCCCGGCTTTGGTGCCGTCCGCCACGACCGCAACCTCCGGGGAAACGGTGCAGTCGAACGCGATCGCACCCTTCTGCGGATCGTCCGGGGCGGGCGACGGGCTTTTCGAGCATCCCCCACCCAGCAGGAGTGCGAAAAGGCTTGCGGCCGGCAGGAGTATATGTCTGTTTATATTCATATTATATAAAGTGTGTGGTGGTTGTTCCGTATGCGGTTATCTGATCGAAACGCGTATGTTGTCGAGGTAGAAGTAGAAAGTTTTGGCCGTTACGGTAGTTCCTGTTCGGGTGTAGTCTATGAACCAGGTCAGCCGGGTGGTTGATGTGCATCCGCTCAGGTCGTTCGTATGGTCTTTGACGGTCATGTTGGTCGGGGAGCCGCCCGCGGCCGGGTTGTAGGTTTCGAGCAGGGGGCTCGGGGGGGATCCCGGGTAGCCGTAGCCGCCGGCGATAGCCCCGGTTTGCGTGGTGGTTGCGAATTTGCAGGTGGTCGTACCACTTGAGGCGTCGGTGGTACTGCCAGCATCGTAAAACAGTTTCAGGTTCAGTGTTTTGCCCGGTTTGATTCCGTTGAGCGGCGGAGAGTCGACGCGCCCGTAGCGGTTGTCCTGCCTGCCGATGATCGTACTCGAACCGATGTAAGTCCGGACTTCCAGCGATGTGTTGGCGGCGGTTTTCCACCTCGACCCGGTCCAGCCGGGCAGTCCGGCGGCGTCCATGCCGTAGGCCGAGTCGCCCTTGTCGTCCGCATGCGAATCGTTGCCCGAAACGTTCGCGAAATCCTCGAAATAGAGGTAAGGCACGGTCAGCCCGACGGCCACGGAACCCTCCTCGGTAAAGGCGACCTGCCGCGTTTCGGAGACGATGGCATTGTCGGAATCGTAGGTGAAGGTCAGTCCGCCTGTGCGGATCAGCTCGCTGTGGTTGACTCCGTTGGTCTGGTTGTAGAAGCTCACGGCGTAGTTGTTGCCGGCATTGACCGTGAAGTTTTGCGTGTTCGATCCGTCGCTGAACAGCGCGCCGTCCGGGGCCTTGACGGTGAAGGTGTTGGGTGTTTCGCCGAGGTTGTTGCCGGCGATCGAGAAGGTGAGGCGGGTAATCGACAGCGAGCCGGGGATCGTGAGGTTGACCGGCGTGATGCGTCCTGCTTCCAGCTTTCGGTTGATTTGCTGCGAAATGGAGGTGATCCGGTTGCCGTCCTCGTCGTAGGCGATGAAGCGCACGGTGCCGTTGACCGTCCCGGGGCAGAGGAACAGCCAGACGTACTTGCCGTCGGAGGCGTCTTCGGCCGATTCGTCGAACGATTGGCGCAGTTCGGCGGTCACCGTATTGCTGCCGTCCGAAAGCGAAGGGGCGGCGGTCGGGGCGGTCAGGTCCATCGTCATGCGGCCCACCACGGGGGAGGGGAACTCGACGCGCAGCTTGCGGATCGGGCGGCCCCACCGGTTGCGTCCGGTCGGTACCTGGATGCGCATGACGTGGCACTGGTGGATGAAATTCATCGTCATCGCGTTGTCCGACGCGAGGCCGGGGCGGCCCGTGAGGGGCTCGGCCAGCATGTAATCGAGGTTGCCCGTATAGGGCGCGGAATAGCTTTGACCGCTGCGCATATCGTAGGTGCCGTCCTGCAAGGCGGGCAGGTCGTAGGAGACCTGTGTCCCGCTTACGGCCGCGGGCCGCGGGAATGCGGCGTAGTAGTCATAGCTGCCCGGAGCCATGACATCCATCTGCGTGGCGAATGTCGAGACGGAAGGGGAGTACTGGTAGCAATGGAACCGTTGGCCGCTGTTGAGTGCGTCGGTGCTGCCGGATGCCCGCCAGTAAACCGAGATCGTGTCGCGCTCCGACCAGAAAACCTTGTCGAGCCGGTCGCCGCCGATGATGGTTTTGGTTCCGGGAGCCAACGATGCGGCCGGCTCCTGTTGCGCGGTGGCGTTGAGGAATACCTCGACCGGCGCGGTACTTTTGGAGGTATCCTGTTTGGCGGAACATCCCACGCAAAAATATACCGCAGTTCCAACCATGCCCAGAATGATCGACTGTCGGACGGTGTTTTTCATTTTCATTAAGTCGGCGGGACGCGCCTGAATGCATGGTGCAAAAGGCGTGGCGCGGAACCCTTTTTTTCTCCCGCACTCGTGTGGCCCGGGGGTAAAGATCGGGAAATAAATTGTATTTGTAATACTTATACAACGGAGATGCGGTGGAAAGGTTACAAAAAAAACGGCCCCGGAATGGTTCCTGACGCACGGAAGCCAGTCTCCGTAAGGGAATCGGGAGATGTCGGGCGGATGGATTTTTTTGACATAATTTGACATAAAATGATGTCCGCAGGAGTTGGAACCCGTCCGCCCGGTAAAATATGCCTTCCGGCGGCGGCCGGTGAAATGCGCCCGGTGGTGGGGAGCCGTGTGGTGTGGTGTGGTGTGGTGTGCATTCGGGGCATAGAGTGCATTATTGAAAATAAATTTCTTATCTTTGTAACCTGCTTGGGTAATACTATTTATGGATAAGCAATATGCCGGGTTTTTACCATGTCTTCGACTGGTGGTGGCGTTCGCGGGGCAAGTCGTGAGCGCACCGGATGTATGCGGAACCCGGAACGGTTTGCAAGCATAATGAAGGCTGTCGGCTCGCGACGGCCTTTTCTTTTGGAGGGGCCTCCCCGGCTTTCCCGGAGAGGGCTTTCGAAAGAGGTGTTCCCGGCTTTTGGAGGAGTGTTGACGCGGGTGGACGGCCCTGCGGAACCGCGTTGTGCGGGTCGTAATGGCAGGCCGGGCCCGGGCTCCGGGACGGGTTGTGCCGTATTATGCATATAATATATATGTATGTATAGCTGGATATACCATATATCGGATGCACGATAACATGCAGGTTTGGCAAAGGGAACCGTTCCGGTTTATATCGCCTGCATAGAGAAGCGAACAAACATAAAAACAGATAAAAATAATTGAGCATGACAACGAAAACCAAACGATTCTTCCTGCCGGAGAGCGAAATCCCGACCCAGTGGTACAACATACAGGCCGACATGGTCAATAAACCGATGCCGCCGCTGAATCCCGCCACACGCGAGCCGCTGAAACCCTCGGACCTTTATCCGATCTTCGCGAAGGCGCTGGCCGATCAGGAGCTGAACCAGACAGACGCATGGATCGACATCCCGGAGGCGGTACGCGAGCAGTATAAGAATTACCGTTCGACGCCGCTGGTACGCGCTTACGGCCTCGAAAAGGCGCTCGGCACTCCGGCGCACATCTATTTCAAAAACGAGAGTGTGAGTCCGGTCGGGTCGCACAAGCTGAACTCGGCCGTCGCGCAGGCTTATTACTGCAAACAGGAGGGTGTGACCAACATAACCACCGAGACCGGCGCGGGCCAGTGGGGGGCAGCGCTCTCTTACGCAGCGAAGGCGTTCGGGCTCGAACTGGCCGTCTACATGGTTAAGATCAGCTATGAGCAGAAACCCTACCGTCGTTCGATCATGCAGACGTTCGGCGCACAGGTGACCGCCTCGCCGTCGATGTCCACCAAAGCGGGGCGCAAGATACTGACCGAGCATCCGAACTACCAGGGGTCGCTGGGGACCGCCATCTCCGAGGCGATCGAGCTGGCGATGAGCACCCCGAACTGCAAATATACGCTGGGCTCGGTCCTGAGCCACGTGACGCTGCACCAGACGGTGATCGGCCTCGAGGCCGAGAAACAGATGCAGATGGCCGGCGAGTATCCCGACATCGTGATCGGCTGCTTCGGCGGCGGGTCGAATTTCGGGGGTATCTCGTTCCCGTTCATGCGCCACAACATCCTCGAAGGGAAGAAAACGCGCTTTATCGCCGCCGAGCCGTCGTCGTGCCCGAAGCTGACGCGCGGACAATTCCGTTACGACTTCGGCGACGAGGCGGGCTACACGCCGCTGCTGCCGATGTTCACCCTCGGCCACAACTTCGCCCCGGCCCACATCCATGCGGGGGGGCTGCGCTACCACGGTGCCGGCGTGATCGTGTCGCAGCTGCTGAAGGATAAACTGATGGAGGCCGTCGACATTGACCAGCTCGAGAGTTTCGACGCGGGAACCCTCTTCGCACAGGCCGAGGGCATCATCCCGGCTCCCGAGTCGTGCCATGCGATTGCCGCGGCGATCAAAGAGGCCAACAAATGCAAGGAGACCGGCGAGGAGAAGGTGATCCTGTTCAACCTCTCGGGCCACGGCCTGATCGACATGGCCGCCTATGATAAATACCTTTCCGGCGACCTGCAAAACTATGCGCTCTCGGACGAAGAGATCGCGAAGAACCTCGCCGAACTGGAATAATCCGGCCGTATCCGCCACGGCCTTAGTTGGCAGCCGTTGCTGCTGTTGCAGTCGTTGCGGCTTGTCGCTGCCGGGCCCGGGGATAACTTTACCGTCGCCGGAATTGTTCCGGGACGCATCGGACCGCCCGCCTCATAACGAGGCGGGCGGCCTGTTTTCCGGCGACAGGAATTTTTGCCGGAAAATCGCGCCGACGGCTGCCCGGGGGCCCCGGAGGGCCGAAAGAGGGGATTTTTCTTTGGGAAAAACGGTTTTTTTTATTTAATTTTGTCTATAGTGTATGCTTTGTTATGACACTCAGCGCAATGCGCGGGTACCGGAAAGTGCGGCTCCCGGAGGGGCCGGTGCCGAAGCCGGGGGCGGGATTCGCCCGTGGAATCCGCAAACCTTGCGCGCAAGCCGGGCATATCTACCAAACCTAAAAATAACGAACAGCTAACGCCAATTATGGACAGAAGAGAATTTTTGAAGAGATCCGTGTTGCTGACCGCCGGTGCCGTGGTCGGAAGTCGGCTGCTGGCCGAGGGAACTTTCAGCAAGACCCCGCACAAAATCGTCGGCCTGCAGCTCTACTCGCTGCGCGACGCAATGAAAAAGGACGTGCCGGGCACGTTGAAAAAAACCGCCAAAATGGGTTACCAGACCCTCGAAACCGCCGGTTACGGCGACGGCAAACTCTACGGTTACGCTCCCGCCGAATTCCGCAAAATGTGCGAGGACCTCGGGATGCAGGTGATGGGCGCGCATCTGGGCCGCAGTTATACCAAAGAGACCGACGCCGAGGTGATGGATTGGTGGAAACAGGCGCTCGACGCGCAGGCCGAGGCCGGGTGCTCCTATGCCGTGCAGGCTTCGTACCCGATCGGCGAAAAACTCGACGACATCAAACTCTACTGCGATTACTTCAACCAGGTGGGCGCCGAGGCCAAGAAACGCGGGCTGCGTTTCGGTTTCCATAATCACGCCAAAGAGTTCGAAAAGCGCGAAGGAGAGGTGATCTACGACTATATGGTGGCCAACACCGATCCCACGAACGTGATGTTCGAACTGGACGTTTACTGGGCGCAGAAGGGCGGCGTGAATCCCGTCGACTATATCCGGAAATATGCCGGCCGTATTCCGCTGCTGCACATCAAGGACGAACAGGCTATCGGCGAAAGCGGCACGATGGACTTCAAGTCGATCTTCGACGCGGCGTACGACAGCGGGCTGGAGTCTTATTTCGTCGAAGTGGAGCGTTACGGCCGCACCCCGGAGAAAGACGTGGCTGCCAGCTACAACTTCCTCGCTGCGGCGCCTTACGTGAAATAAGGCGTGCATCACGCAGGGCGCAACACGGGAGAAGTCGGGCGGCGTTTGCGGCCGCACGGCCGGTTCCGCCGGATGACCCCTTGTCAATAAAAACCTGAATTTAAATAAAAACCGAACCTAAAGTTATGGCAAACAAAATTTCAAGACGCGATTTCCTGCGCAAAGGCGGGATCGGGCTGGCCGCCGCGACGGTGGTGCCCAACGTAGTGCTCGGAAAATCGCACGGACATACCGCTCCCAGTGACAAACTCAACATCGCGGGCGTGGGCGTCGGCGGCCGCGGGGCCAGCGTGCTCAAGGGCTGCGAGAGCCAGAATATCGTCGCACTGTGCGATACCGACTGGAATTATGCGAAAAAGACCTTCAACCGCTATCCCAATGCGCGCCGTTTCTGGGACTACCGGACGATGCTCGACCAGGTGGGCAATACCATCGACGCGGTTGTCGTGGGCACCGCCGACCATACCCACTGCCTCGTGGCATCGGATGCGATCACGATGGGCAAACACGTCTATTGCGAAAAACCGCTGACGCACAGCGTATACGAGTCGCGCCTGCT
Organism: Alistipes indistinctus YIT 12060; assembly: GCF_025144995.1. Classification (NCBI taxonomy): domain Bacteria; kingdom Pseudomonadati; phylum Bacteroidota; class Bacteroidia; order Bacteroidales; family Rikenellaceae; genus Alistipes; species Alistipes indistinctus. The sequence continues at coordinate 2,226,172 of NZ_CP102250.1, forward strand.
GACCAAACTCGCCGACAAGTACGGCGTGGCGACGCAGATGGGCAACCAGGGTTCGTCGGGCGACGGCGTGCGCAAGGTGTGCGACTGGATCTGGAACGGCGAGATCGGCGAGGTGACCCGCGTGGATTGTTTCACCGACCGCCCCATTTGGCCGCAGGGGCTGATGCGCCCCCAGCAGGTGGACGCCATTCCCAACACGCTGAACTGGGACCTGTTCATCGGCCCGGCGCCGATGCGCCCGTACAACCATATTTACCAGCCGTGGAACTGGCGCGGATGGTGGGACTTCGGTACCGGAGCCCTCGGCGATATGGCCTGCCACATCATGCATCCGATCTTCAAGGGACTGAAGCTCGGCTACCCGACCCATGCCGAAGGCAGTTCTACCTCGCTGCTGACCGACTGCGCGCCCAATGCGCAGATCGTGAAGTACACCTTCCCCGAACGCGGACAGATCGGTAAGATCAACCTGCCGGAAGTGACCGTGACCTGGTACGACGGCGGCCTCAAACCGGAGATTCCGGCCGGCGTGCCTGCAGGCAAAGACCTCAATGATTCGGGTGGCGGTGCGATCTTCTACGGGACGAAGGATACGCTGATCTGCGGTTGCTACGGCCGTAACCCGTGGCTCGTGTCGGGCCGCGTGCCCAACGCGCCGGAGATGACGCGCAAGATCGAAAACGCCGAGGCGGGCCACCAGATGGACTGGGTGCGCGCCTGCAAGGAGGACAAGGCCAACCGCGTGAAGAGCGCGTCGGACTTCAGCGAAGCCGGCCCGTTCAACGAGATCGTCGTGATGGGCGTGCTGGCCGTAAGGCTCCAGGGGCTCAACCGTGTACTCGACTGGGACGGGGAGAACATGCGCTTTACGAACATCGGCCCGGACGAGACGCTAAAAATTATGGTCGAAGACGGTTTCTCGATCAAGGACGGCCATCCGACCTTCAACAAACGCTACACCGATCCGATCAACGCGCAGCAGTTCGCGCAGGAGATGATCAAGCACAACTACCGCGACGGCTGGAAACTCGTCGACATGCCTAAGTAAGCCCCAGGCATGCGCTTGCGTGTTTCGGATTCCCGTGAAACGACCCTCTCTGCCGCCCCGAGCGGAGCTTCCGGCTCCGTGCGGGTGCGGGGGAGATGAAGCCTGAATCCGGCCCCATTTACATCAGATACGTCAGACTAACCAATTAACTGAAACAATTAATCCGAATAACGACGATGAAAGGACTTTTTTATGCAACGAGCATGGTGGCGATGGCCGCGGTGATCACCTCGTGCGGCAACGGCGGCGCAAAAAAAGCGGCTGCCGACAGTACCGCTATGGCAGCGGATTCGAATGTGGTGGTGCTCTTCGACGGCACCAGCCTCGACGGATGGCGCGGCTATAACAAGGACACGGTTCCTTCGGCATGGACCCTGGAGGACGGCTGCATCAAAATCAACGGCTCCGGGGCCGGTGAAGCCGGTGCCCGCAACGGCGGCGACCTGATCTTCGGGGCCGAGAAGTTCGGCAACTTCGAGCTTTCGTTCGAATGGAAGGTGGCCAAAGGCAGCAACAGCGGCGTCTTCTACATGATCCAGGAGGTACCCGATACCCCGTCTTACTACTCGGCTCCCGAGTACCAGATCCTCGACAACGAGAACCACCCCGACGCGAAGCTGGGTGTGGACGGCAACCGCAAGTCGGCGTCGCTTTACGATATGATCCCGGCCAAGCCGCAGAATTCCAAACCGTTCGGCGAATGGAACACCGGTAAGATCATGGTTTACAAGGGTACCGTCGTGCACTACCAGAACGGAGAGAACGTGCTGGAGTACCACCTCTGGACGCCCGAGTGGCAGGCTATGCTCGACAAGAGCAAGTTCAGCAAGGATAAGAACGAGAAAGCCTACAACCTGCTGCTGAACTGCGGCGGCGACCAAAAAGAGGGCTACATCGGCCTGCAGGACCACGGCGACGACGTGTGGTACCGCAACATCACGGTCAAGAAACTCGACTAACGTTCCGCACGGTCCGGACACTTTACACCGCATGGGGGATCGAATTTTCGTTCCCCCATTGCTTTGTTCGAATCTGTTGCTATTTTTGCAGTTAGCGAGGTGACCCCCTGCGGGGTCCGGTGCGTTAACGGAATGCGTGCGGGCCGGATGCAGGCGAAATGCCTGCGGGAGCGCGCCGGCGGACTGCCGGGGACCCTGGCAGCCAGGATGGGGCTTTTCCGCACGGTGTCGCCGTTTGCTTCCTTGCGGGCATGGCGCCGTCATCGCCCAAACCCACGAATAAAAACCAGAAAATGAAAAAAATCATGCTTTTGGCCGCCGTACTGCTGGCGGCGACTGTCGCCCGTGCGCAGGATGACTACAATCCCAACCGTGCCCACGAAGGGTGGTATTACGGAGTAACCGTGGGGTTGAATGTGGCCAACATGGCCAAAGAAGAGGGCGGCGATGCGCTGGTGCGCACCAACGGCGGCGTCTTCGGAGGCTACCGGGTGGGGAGATTCCTCGCCGTGCAGGCCGAACTGCTCTACTCGGGTTCGGGAACGAGCATGTATATCGACGAAGTGGACGATATATCGTTTGACGATGTCGTGCATTTGAACATGACCTACCTCAATATCCCGATTACAGCTAAAATCTATCTCGTCAAGGGGCTGAATGTGCATGTGGGTGTGCAGCCGGGTTTCCTTGTGCGCAAGCGGCTCAACTACCGCGGCGATAAGTATGAGTTCGATGATGAGGGGGATTGCAATACATACGATTTTTGCGTACCGCTCGGTATCGGCTACGATTTCGGGCACCTCACTTTCGATGTCCGTTACCAGCAGGGGACGGTCGATATAATGAAGGGCGATGGTGAAAAGACGCTTAATACGCTGCTCTGTTTCAATTTCGGCTATAAGTTTTAAAACCGGCGGTTCCCGGTCGCGGAGCCGTCGGAGGCCTCGGACCGGTGGAGCGGCCGTGCGATCGGTCGCGGCGGGTGAAATAACCGCAGGTGCAATCGCAGGGCAGGGGGTTGCCCGGCCGGTCGGGGGCAACCTGCGCGGCATCACGATCGTTACGTAGTCGTCGCATAATAACGAGGTGCGCCCAAGATAGGGCGCACCTTTTGTTGTGTTACTGCCTGTTATTTGGCCGTCTGTGGGCGGAGGCGTTTCTTCCGTTGTCCGGCGGCCTTTGCCGTATCGGCGTCTTGGTCGCGGCGGCATGCGGTCCGGGTCGTTCGGATTGGCCCTTCGCTCCTGTCAGGGGCGGGACCGGAAAGGTGCGGAAGGCCGGATGCGCCGTCTCAGCGCGGAACGGAGGCATTGCGCACGGGGAAGCAGGGCGTTATTTCAGTTTCGACGGATCGACCCCGAACGTGAACGTATGGCGGTAGCGGTAGCCGGCCACGGCGACGAGCAGTGTCAGTATGCCGTTCACCAGGAACGGGAAGCTGGCCGATGTGTCGTCGAATATGCCTTGGAAGAAGGCCATGATAAATGGGTAGACGACGATCGCCAGGTAACTGGCGGCCATCGTGAGCGACAGTGCGAAGATCGCCTTGTCGGGCCGTGCGATGATGACGGTCTTGTCGTAGGCGATGGGTTGCAGGATGCCGTATCCGGCCCCGACCAGGAAGCTGCCCAGTGCGATGACGGGTTCCCGGTGCAGCAACAGGATCAGCGCGAGGCCCGCCGTGATCATGCCGAACGAGATGAAGACCGAGTTGCGGCCGAGGCGGTCGAGGATTTGCGTGATGAAGAAGCCCGGGAGCATGATCGCGAGGAAGAAGATCGAGATCATCATGCCGCTGGCCGAGCTGCTCATGCCGTAGTGCTGCATCAGGAAAGGCAGGTTGAAAGCCACCGCGAGCACCGTGTAGGTGGCGAAAAAGTAGACGGCCATCACCGCGTTGAGTTTCGGTGCGTCGATACCCTTGCCGTAGAGCGGCTTGCGGGAACGCTCCGCTTCTCCGCCGGTCGTGGCGGGGGCAGGCGGCCGCGTTGCCTGTGGGGATATGGTTTCCGGACGGAGTGCCGTTGCGGATTGCGGCGACGTTCCGGTCCGGGACGGTGTGGGGGCAGAATGCGGAGTTGGGACGGCCGCTTTTTCGGGTTGCGGGGTGTGTCGCAGCCGCAGCGTCAGCAGCAGCGCGATGCCGGGAATTGCGTAGACCAGGAACGGCAGGTGCCAGTCGACCATCGCGAGCCAGCCCGCCAATGCGGTGGTCAGTACGAGCGTGAGGTTGCTGATGGACGAACTGATACCCAGCTGCCGGGTGCGGTAGCGTCCGTCGAAGTAGTCGGCCACGAGCCCCGTCGTGAGCGGGATCACCAGCCCGGCCCCGATACCCAGCAGGCAGTTGAACAGGATCAGCAGCCACATGCTCTTCGCCACGAGGCAGAGCATGCCGCTGGCGAAGAAAATTCCGAGTCCCGCATAGAGTATTTTCAGCTTGTTGCGGTTCTCGGAGAGCTTGCCCGCGAGCAGTACGCATGGGATGATCAGCAGCGAGGGCAGCGACGAGAGCATCTGGATCTCGAGGTGCGAGGTGTGCGGGAAAATCTTGTCCAGGTCGCCGAGGATCGGCGAGATGGCCAGTCCGGGCAGCGATTTGACCGACGAGACCGACCAGATGGCTACCAGTGTCGCCAGCGAAATCATTCCGCGGCCGGTTTGGATCGTTTTTTTCATAAACGTAAGGTTCGAAAGTTAACGGTGAGCGGTCCGGCAACTCTTTGCCGCCCGCTGTGCGGGACGAGCCGGTTGTCCGGGAGTGTCCCTGTTCGGGGCCGGGGCGTGATTCCGTTAGAAATTATACTGTACGAGCGCCTGGATGCGGTTGGCATGCCCCAGCTGCCCGTCGAGGTTTTTGCGTGAACCGTACATGTACGAAAGGCCCGCCTGGAAACTGTCGGTGATGTTGTAGAACACGTTGGTCGAGACGTAGTGCGCGAGGTTGTAGAGGTCGGCCTGGTAGTAATCTTTCGGCGCGGCTACCTTGACGCCGCTGTAAGCCGCCGTGGCCGTCCACTTCTTGTTGAATACGTATTGCAGGCCGCCGATCCAGCTTCCTGCCTCTACGGCCTGGAGCTTGCCGGGATCGCCCGTGACCGGAACCAGGTCGAGCCCCGTCCCGGCGATGTCCTGGATGTAACCTGCGACGCCTTTGCCGTAAATTCCCTGCCAGTAAGCCGTCCATTTGCGGCCCAGCTGCCATTCGCCGCTGACCTGCACGCCGTAGCCGAACTGCGATTCGCGGCTGTCCAACCGTTCGTTGTAGTAGTCCAGGTCGCGGAACAGGGCCGATGCCCGGACGTGGCTCATGCCTTTGTTCCAGCTATACTGCGCATAGACGGGAAAGTCGGGCATGCGCTGGGTGGTGGTGCCTGTCGCTGCGGAGGTGGTGATGCTCGCATCGGGCATTTCGGCCGCCACGGCGATCTGCCAGTGGGCGTTGAACGTGTGCGTGTAGCGGATCATCGTGTTGAAAAGCGTCGTATAGCCGTTGGGTCCTTCGAAATCGACGGTGGTAGGTACCGCTGTCAGGTCGCAGAAGGTCGTGAAGCGCCGTCCGACGGTGAATCCCGCTACCGTAATGTAAGCGTCGCGCAGCGAGAATCCGGTGGTTTGGTAACCCCGGAAGTTGGCCGAAATGTAGCCGACGATCGGTCCCAGCTTACCGGCGTGCGCGATCGCTTTGAAGAACAGGCCCGACGTCGAGGGGTCGAGCTGGAACTGCTGGTTGTAGCGCTCGGTGTTCGGCACCGGAATGTCTGCGGTAATGAAGTCGAGGTTGTCGGCGATGCCGCCGAAGTCGTAAGAGGCACGCAGGCTCACGTTGCCGCCGATACCCAAAATCATTTTCTGGTCTTTGCCCGAGATGATGAACCGCGGCAGCCCGCTTTGCTGGAAACCGCGCTCGATGGTGTTGTAATAGGCCGCGATTACCTGCTCGGTTGCTGCCGAATCGAGCTTTTCACCCCCGGTATTGACGAAGATGACGTGGGATTTGGCGTGGTTTTGCAGGATTTGCGCATGCGCCGCGCCGCCCAGCAGCGCGAAGCATGCTGCCAAAGAAAGGAGTCGAAAGTATTTCATAATCAATTGGTATTTGATGAATAATCGGTTCGCGTTCGTGCGTGGGCCTGCACCCTTTCGGGGCGGATCGTCGTGCCGTTTCCCGTGTGCAGGGAGCCAGGGCAATCTATAAGGTGGGTTTTCGTCGGGAGGCGCCCGGGAGCGCTGAAGCGCGGAAAATGTCCGGGTGAGGCGCAGTCACCGCTGTCGTCCGTTTATGCAACGGTGCCCAGGGGGAGTGTCGCAAGGCAACCGCTCCGTCGCAGGATGCTATCTCAATTTCTGTGCCGGGCCGTAGTACGGTGGAATGAACCGTTGCCGATTGCAGCCGGAGATGCGCGCCGGGGGCGGTCATGGGGGTGTGTCGGTGCCGTGCCGGCATCATCCGGGAGTATCGGGGAAGTGGGGAGTGGAATGGCCCGGAAAAAGCGGGGATGCCGTGCAACGGGACCGGAGGGGAGGGGCTACGGAGTGCATATCCCGGCAGTATGCCTGCGGTGTATCTTCGGAGTGTCCGTGGTTTTTCTTCGGCGTGCCTGCGGAAATACGGGACGGGGACCTGTACGGTGCCAGCGAAGGTCGTCGTAAATTGCCCGTGGGGTGCCTGCAGGGCAGAAAGGCGCGGTTGCATAGTCGAAAAAAAATCGTAAATTTGCTACTCATTCGAAAACCGACCGAAAAATGGCCCACACGATCTCCCGCCGGGCACTCTCCGTGCTTGCATCGCTATTACTTCTCGGCGGACTGTTCGCCTCCTGTGCGAAACAATCCCCGCTCTCGTTCGACCAGATGCGCGAACGTTACTACCTGACGCTGGTTCCGGACGCCGACCTGTCCGATACGCTCGTGCAGCGGCGCATCAATGCGCTGGACGATGCCGCCGGGCCTCTTTGGGAGAGCCTGAACAAAGCCCCCGACCGCGGGTGGCTGTGGGAAGAGAACAAGGATACCACCGTTTCGATGATGATGGGCGGCAACTTCGCCAAACTCAATACGCTGGCCGCCGCTTACCGGACCAAAGGGTCGCGCTATTACGGGAACCCGGAGATGAAGGCCGATATCCTCGCCGGCTTGGACTGGGCGATCGCCAGCCGCTACAACCCGTCGGTCGAGTGGTACGATAACTGGTGGGACTGGGTGATCGGCGTTCCGATGACGCTGAACAACACGCTCGTGCTGATGTACGACGACCTGTCGCCCGAGCAGCTCCGCGCTGCGCTCGGTGCGATGGACCATTTCGCGCCGGATGTGACCTACGAAGGCGCTGCGACCGGGGCGAACAAGATCTGGCAGTGCGGCATCATGGCCGTGCGCGGCATCCTGGGGCAGAATCCGGACCAGCTGAAGATGGCCGTGGACGGGCTCGGGACCGAATTCAAATACGTTACCGGCAAAGACGGTTTCTACGAGGACGGTTCGTTCGTGCAGCACCAGTGGCACCCCTATACCGGCGGTTACGGCCGGTCGATGCTGAGCCAGATGGCCGACCTGATCGCACTGCTCTCCGGCACCCCGTGGGCCGTGCCGCAGCCGTACGAAGCGATGCTCTACGAGTGGATCCACAACGGTTACGAGCCGCTGGTCTACCGCGGCGCGATGATGGACATGGTGCGCGGCCGCGAGATTTCACGCCCGGGCTGTACCGACCGCTGGGCCGGGCACAGCATCCTCGTGTCGATGCTCCGGCTGAGCGAAGTGGCCCCTGCGGCGGAGAAGGAGCGCCTGCAGGCTTTCGTGAAGGCGAACGTGCTCTCGGACGATAACCGCGACTTCATGCAGGACGTGCCCACCTACCTGCTGGCCTCGGCGCGTGCGCTGATGGCCGACGGCGAGGTGAAGCCCGAAGCGCCGCAGACGCTCAACAAGGTATTCGGGGCGATGGACCGCGCAGTGCACAAACGTCCCGGATTCGCGCTGGGTATCGCAATGTCGTCGAACCGGATCGAGAACTACGAGACGATCAACGGCGAGAACCTCTGCGCTTGGTATACCGGCGACGGGATGACCTACCTGTATGACAACGACCTGGCCCAATACTCCGATAGTTTCTGGCCGACGGTGAACCCGTACCGCATGGCGGGCACCACCGAGGATACGCGTGTCCGTGAGGCGAAGACCCTGCCGTTCGGGCCGGGCCTGCTCTACGCCGACGGCTACAAGAGCCCGCAGCACTGGGTTGGCGGTTCGTCGATCGAGGGCCGTTACGGCATGGCCGGGATGTGGTACGACGCGCAGGACTGCACGCTCGAGGCGAAAAAAAGCTGGCTGATGGCCGGCGACGAGATCGTTGCGCTCGGTGCCGGAATCAGCAGTACCGACGGCCGTACGATCGAAACGACCGTCGAGAACCGCAAGATGAATCCGGGTGCGGACTACCGCCTGACGCTCGACGGCGAGGCGGTGCTCGCTGCGGACGGCGTGCTGAACGCACCCTCGGCGCACTGGGCGCACTTTGCCGGGGTGGACGAACATACGAACGTGGGTTATTGGTTCCCGCAGCCGGCGACGGTGAACCTCCAGCGCGAGGCCCGTACCGGATCGTGGTACGCGATCAGCCAGCCCTACAATCCGAAAGAACCGATTACGCGCAGTTACTTCACGCTGTGGCTCGACCACGGCAAAAGCCCCAAGGACGCGACGTATGCCTACGTGCTGCTGCCGGGCCGCGACGCCGCGGCGACGGCTGCTTTCGCCGCAGCGCCGGGTGTCGAAATTCTGGCCAATACCCCGCAGGTGCAGGCCGCACGCAATACGAAAGAGGGCGTTACGGGTTTCAGTTTCTGGGAGGCTGCCGGCCCGGTGGCCGGGGTGAGCGCCGATGCGCCCGCGTCGGTGATCGTGCACGAGACGCCCGAAACGATTACCGTCGGCGTGAGCGATCCGACGCACCTGAATACGGGTGCGGTTCGTGTGACGCTCTCCGAGGCGAAGGCCGCAAAGGTGGCGGAGGAGCATCCCGAAGTGAAGGTGGTGTCGCTCTCGCCCGTCGTGCTCGAAGTGGGTATGGACGGTTCTCTGGGCCGCACCCGCAGCGTTACGCTCCGGAAATAGGCGGCTGCCCGCTCCGATACATGGGAAGGAGAGAGTCCGCAGCCGAAAGCGACTGCCGTTCCTGCCGGGCGTGAGCGAATGAAAGCGGGTGCCGTAGCGGTATGGTAAATACGAATCAACTAACTACCAAAACAATACGATGAAAAGCAAATTTGGAATTTTCGGCATCGCGGGACGGGCTGTCCTCGTCGTTGCCCTGGCGGGGCTGGCACTGGCCTGCTCGCGGCAGAAACTTTCGTTCGACGACCTGCGCCAGCGCTACATGGACCAGGCGACCGGCGGCGCGAGCGTCGACCTGACCGACTCGATTATCCTGAAACGCTTCGCCGCGCAGGACGAGGGCGTGCAGAAGGAGTGGGAGACGATGAACAAGGCCGCTGACCGCACCTACCTGTGGAACGACCGCAGTTGTATCGACGACAGCCTCTCGCCGTGGCGTCCCACCTCGGTGACCACGCCGATCGGGCGGCTCGCGCACATGGCCCAGGCTTACGCGACGCCCGCATCCAAATTTTATAAAAACGACTCGTTGAAGAAGGACGTGATCGACGGCATGGAGTGGATGTACGCGAACAAGTACAGCCCCGAGCACCCGGCCTACGGCAACTGGTGGGACTGGATCATCGGCATGCCCTATTCGATGAACCGGATCATCGCGTCGCTCTACGACGAACTGACCCCCGAACAGCGGGCCAAGTATATCGAGGCGATCGACTTCTATGCTCCCGGCGTCGAATATGAAGGAGCCGCCACCGGCGCGAACAAGGTTTGGCAGTGCTATTCGATGATCGTGCGCGGTATCCTGGCCCAGGACGAGGCGAAGATCAAGATGGGCGTGGACGGCCTCGGCACCGAATTCAAATACGTCGATACGGGCGACGGCTTCTACGAAGACGGCTCGTTCGTACAGCACGGCTGGATTCCCTACACCGGCGGCTACGGCAACGGCATGCTCGCCGACCTGACGACGATCTCCTCGCTGCTGCACGGCTCGCAGTGGCAACTGCCCGAACAGTATTCGGACATGCTCGGCAGCTGGGTGGAGAATGCTTACCTGCCGCTGGTCTACAAAGGAGCGTTTATGGATATGGCCCGTGGCCGCGAGATTACGCGCGTGACCGACCACAGCACCGGCCGCAGCATCCTGATGAGCGCCTACAAGGTGGCGAAAATCGCGAAACCCGAGGTGCGCGACCGCGTGATGGGCATTGTCAAATACAACATCCTCGCCGACACGCTGTGCGATTTCGTAGCTACCGCCGTGCCGACCGAGCTGATTCCCGAAGTGCGTGCATTCCTGGCCGATTCGACCATCGCGGCGGTCGACCCGGCTCCCTACTACAAACAGTTCGCGATGATGGACCGCGAGGTGTTCGCCGCTCCGCGTTTCGCGCTGGGGCTGGCCCTCTCGTCGAGCCGCATCCAGAATTACGAGACGCTCGACAGCGAGAACAAGGGCGCTTGGCACACCGGCGACGGCATGACTTATATCTATAACGGCGACCTGGCGCAGTACGGCGACGACTACTGGTACACCGTCAACCGCTACCGCCTGCCGGGCATCACCGTCGATGCGCAGCAGACGCACAAGGTGCAGAACTACGAGTTCGGCAAAGGCGTGCTCTATGTGGACGGTTACAAGAGCCCGCACGCCTGGGTCGGCGGTGCGTCGCTCGCGGATTGCGGTATGGCCGGGATGTGGTTCAAGGACGAGCTGAGTACGCTCGAAGCCAAGAAGAGCTGGCTGATGGCCGGTGAGGAGGTCGTGGCGCTCGGCGCCGGGATCAATAGCTCCGACAACCGCACGATCGAAACGATCGTCGATACCCGCAAACTGAGCCCCGGCAAGCCTTACAGCGTTCTGGTCGAAGGCCGGGAAGTGCTCGCCGCCTGCGGCGAGACTGCTCCGGTAGTCGCGTCGTGGGCCTATTTGCAGGGGCCGGACGCGTCCTATTCGGTGGGTTACTACTTCCCCGACAAAGCTCCGGTGAAACTGTTGCGCGAGACCCGCAAAGGCCGTTCGATCGAGGTGACCAAGTACGGCGACGAGGCCGAACGCGTGCGCGACTACGTGAGCGTGTGGTTCGACCACGGTAAGAACCCGAAGAATGCGACTTATTGCTATGTGCTGCTGCCCGGCGCGACGGCCGAACAGACCCGTGCGTATGCCGAGAAGAACAGTGTGACCGTGCTGGCCAACACCCCGCAAGCCCAGGCAGCGACGATTCCCGGGGTGGGCGTGACCGGCGTGAACTTCTGGGAGGCGGGCCAGGTGCCTGCGCTCCAGGGTGATGCCGGACAGGGTACGATCTCTTCGAGCGCCCCCGCTTCGGTGATCGTCCGCAGCAAAGGCGGCGAACTGGAGGTAGGCGTGAGCGACCCGACGCAGTTGCAGAAAGAGCCCGTTACGGTCGGCTTGCCGATGTCGGTGAGCGCCGTGAGCGTCGGGAATCCCGATGTTGAGGTCGTGTCGATGAGCCCGCTGACCCTCAAGGTGAAGGTCGACGGCGGCATGGGCCGGACCCGCGTCGTGAAGTTCAAACAGTAACGGAGGTTGCCGGGCGCCCGGGAGGAGTTCCTGCGCGCCCGTGCGCTTCCGCAGCCCGGCAGCGGGCCGGTTTGTTGGCCTGCCGTTTGCATCTGAGCGCGGAATTGCATACCTTTGTTAAGTTGGCTTGTTTCCCCGGATCAGGCGCGAAGTTCCGGCCCGGTGCGGTGAAGGTACGCATAACCCGATGAGGGGGAGTGGCCCATGTTCGGGGACAGCTACCTGCCACATAGTGAGTAAAAGCAATCACATATCAAAACGATAACTGTATGAAAAAGACCATGAAATCGACCCTGAGGCTGGCAGCGCTGGCCCTGGTGGCCGCTTACGGCATTTCGTGCTGCGGCGGCGCGAAAAAAGCCTGCAACACCGCTTGCGGTGCGGATTGTGCCTGCGGCGACAGCTGCGCTTGCACGGCCGCGTGCGCCGTGGACAGCGCCAAACTGGCCCTGCAGGTGTATGATCCGAATCAACCCCTTAATCTTCAGGACATGAACCTGTTTTTGGAATACGACAAGACCGACACGATCAAGGTGAGCGAAACCGTCACCCGGAAGTTCATCTACCTGAACGACCTGATGACCGTGATCGTCGATTTCGACAACGGCCCGATGGCGCAGCCCGATCCTCCCCATTCGCATCCTGCCGAGCAGATCAGCTACGTGGCGATCGGCGAGTGCGACGTCTACATCGGCGACCGTCCGGTACAGCACCTCAAGACCGGCGATATTTTCGCCGTGCCGAGCAATGTGCCGCACACTGTGAAGTCGACGACCAAGCAATTGCGCCTGGTGGACAGCTTTACCCCGATCCGCGCGGATTTTATCAGGAAATAACCCCCGATTACGGCGAGTGTGGCGGGGCTCCGCTTCGGCAGGAGCCCCGCCGGTTCGCTTGAAGCATCCGGACCCGCGGCCCATCCGGCACAGGGAGGCCCTGTGCCGGAAAATTTACCGTGACCCCTTTCCCGGATCAATCCGGTTATCGCCGGAGCGGGCACTATTCGACACCACCACAAAAAAGACCAGAAGTGAAAACCAATTTCAGCCTGCGTTACGCGTCGAACCCGCGTGATGCGAAAAATTACGATACGGCACGCCTGCGCGAGGAGTTCCTCGTCGAGCGGCTGATGGCTCCCGATGAGATCAACCTCACCTATTCGATGTACGACCGCCTGATCGTGGGCGGTGCGATGCCGGTGGACGAGGCGCTCAGGCTCGAGCCGGTGGACATCTTGCGGGCCGACTACTTTACCGAGCGCCGCGAGGTGGGAATCATCAACGTCGGGGGCGCTGGAACCGTCACCGTCGAAGGAGAGACCTACGCGATCGGTTTCAAGGAGGCCCTCTACATCGGCCGCGGCAACCGGGAGGTGGTCTTCCGCAGCGACGACAAAGCGGCTCCCGCGAAATTCTACTTCAACTCGGCCCCGGCGCATACCGCCTACCCGACTACGAAAGTGACGCGTGAAAAGGCCGTTATCCTCGAACTCGGCTCGCTCGAGGAGAGCAACCACCGTGTGATTAACCGGATGATCGTGCAGGAGGTACTGCCCACCTGCCAGCTGCAGATGGGGATGACCGAACTGAAGCCGGGCAGCGTCTGGAATACGATGCCGCCCCATACCCACGACCGCCGCATGGAGGCTTATTTCTATTTCGACCTGCCCGAGACGCAGGCCGTCTGCCACTTCATGGGGCAAACCGACGAGACGCGCCACATCTGGATGAAAAAAGACCAGGCCGTGATTTCGCCGTCGTGGTCGATCCACTCGGCCTGCGCGACGATGAACTACACGTTCATCTGGGGTATGGCGGGCGAGAACCTCAATTACAACGACATGGACGGCGCGGCCGCCACGGACCTCCGTTAACGGGGTCCGGTCCGGCGGGATGCCTCCGGCCGGAGTCCTTTACGGGCGACTGCAGCGGGAAGGACGGCCTCAATCCGGCTGATGTCCCTGTTGCGGAGTCCGGACACAGGAGTCTCCCGCAGTTCTTTCGCAATGAAACGATAAGCAAGTACCAATAAATTTAATGTTATAACTGTTATGGAAAAAGTAAATGCAATGTTCTCGCTGGAGGGCAAGGTAGCCCTCGTAACGGGCGCCTCTTACGGCATCGGATTCGCACTGGCAACGGCTTTTGCCCGCGCAGGCGCGAAAATCGCGTTCAACGACATCAAACAGGAGCTCGTGGACAAAGGGCTCGCTGCATACAAGGAGGAAGGTATCGACGCCAAAGGCTACGTCTGCGACGTGACCAACGAGGAGCAGGTGAATGAGCTGGTGGCCAAGATCGAGAAGGAACTGGGTTCGGTGGATATCCTGGTGAACAACGCCGGTATCATCAAGCGCATCCCGATGGTGGATATGAGCGCCGCTGAATTCCGCCAGGTGATCGACGTCGACCTGAATGCTCCGTTCATCGTATCGAAAGCCGTGATCCCCGGTATGATCAAGAAGGGCGCGGGCAAGATCATCAACATCTGCTCGATGATGAGCGAACTGGGCCGCGAAACCGTTTCGGCCTATGCTGCGGCCAAAGGCGGCCTGAAGATGCTGACCCGCAACATCGCGTCGGAGTACGGCGAGTACAACATCCAGTGCAACGGCATCGGCCCGGGTTACATCGCTACCCCGCAGACCGCGCCGCTGCGCGAACGCCAGGCGGACGGCTCGCGCCATCCGTTCGATTCGTTCATCATCGCGAAGACTCCGGCCGCACGCTGGGGTACCCCCGAAGACCTGATGGGCCCGGCGCTGTTCCTCGCCAGCAAGGCTTCGGACTTCGTGAACGGCCATGTGCTGTATGTGGACGGCGGTATCCTCGCCTACATCGGCAAGCAGCCCAAATAATTCGTCGCCCGGCGGTTGCGGTGCCGTGAGGATTCGGTGCGCCGCAGTTGCGGGTAACTAAAAACAGATCGCGATACGGGTGCGGCGGTGGAGACTGTCGCACCCGGATCGATTGATAAAAACAACCGATACAGAGATGAAAAGTCTGATCATTGTATTGGCCGCGCTGCTGGCGGCCTGTACGGGCGGGCGGCAGGCGACCGTCACCGTCGAGAACGACCTGGCCGTTTCCCGTGAGAACGAAACCGTCGAACTGTCGTGGAAGACGCTCAATACGAAAATCGCGGAGCTGACGGCTGAGAATGTGATCGTCACCAACGCCAAGGGCGAGCAGATTCCTTCGCAGGTGATCTATGCGGGCGAAGCGGCGCCGCAGGCGCTGATCTTCCAGGCCAGCGTCGATGCCGAAGGATCGAGTGTCTATACCGTGACCAAGGGCGTGCGCGGCGAGTTCAAGTCCCGTGCCTACGGCCGTTTCGTACCCGAGCGCATGGACGACTACGCATGGGAGAACAACCTCGCGGCGTTCCGGCTCTACGGTCCCGCGCTGGAGAAGATCATGGTCAGCAACGGTATCGACTACTGGGCCAAATCGACTCCGAACCTGGTGATCGACGACTGGTACAAGAAAGACCTCGGCGGCGAGGGCAGCTACCACCTCGACACGGGCGAGGGCTGCGACTGCTACAACGTGGGCCAGACCCTCGGGATGGGCGCTTCGGCTCCGTATGCGGGCGGCAAATTGTGGTACAGCCGCAACTTCAGAGAGGCCGAGACGCTTGACAACGGGCCGATCCGCACTACGGCGAAAATCACATACGCCCCGTTCGACGTGGACGGTCGGCAGGTGTCGCTGGTGAAGATCATTTCGCTGGATGCGAATACGCACTTCAACCGGATTGCCGATATCTATTCGGGCGGTCCGGATACGCTCTCCATTGCTGCGGGGATCGTGATCCATGCAGGAGCCGAACTGTTTCCCGGAGAGTCTTACTACGCGCTCTATGAACCGGCTTCCGATTCGCACAGCGGCAATGACGGCCCGTTGGGAGGTTCCGTGGTGATGCCCGGCGGCAAGCCCGAACGTATCGGCGATATTGCCGCCTGCGTCGGGACGGCCCGCAGCGGACAGCCGCTCATGTACTACATGGGTGCCGGCACGAGCAAGCAGGATATTTCGGCCGAGCAGTGGGTGCTGATGACTACCCGGGAGCAGATGCTGTTGCAGCATCCGCTGAAAGTGACCCTCTCCGGCGAATAGTCTTCCCGGATGTGCAGGCCTTCGGACGATAAAGTCGCTCCGGTCGGCACGATTGGACGGGTCGGTCGATCCGAAGGGCATAGCCGATCCCGTTCGAAGGAAACAATCGGATAAAAGGACATGCAAAAAGGACGCGTTGAGCGTCCTTTTTTTGTTGCGGGAGGGGTACGATTTTTACGATCCGTTGCCGGTTCTGTGAACCGTTACTGTTGCTGCGATTCGTCGAACGGACGGATCAGCGTGTAGTATTTGGCCAGCATCTGGTCTACTTCCCAGAACGGGGGATAGCCTTGTACGAGGTAGTCGAGGTATTGCGAAGCGGCTTTTTCGATGCGTTGCGGCAATGCAGTGCGTGCTTCGGCGGGAATGACCACGCGGAAAGCCGTTCCGGCAGGTTCGATCCCCAGGCCCGGACACAGCGGGGCGAGTTGCCCGAGCGCCGCCAGCAACGACTGAGCGAAGCGGGTCGAATCGGTGCCCGGCGCCGGTACGATGTACAGTTGGGGAAGTGCGCCGCCTCGTTCCACGAGCGTCAGGGTCGCTTTCTCCCCTTGCAGCGCCAGTTTCCGGTAGGGAGCCGGAAGCGCCTGCGGGATGCCGGTCGTCCCGACTGTCATTCCTGCCGTCGTCCCGGCATCTGCGTGCGATGCCGCCTTATCCTCCGGAGCGGTGGCGGCAGTTGCCGGGGATTCGCGTTGGGCCGGGGCCGTCCCGCTGCCGGGCAGGTAGTGGCGAATGCTCACGCCCGTGTGCACCCCGTTGAGAACGTAGCGTAACTCCCCGTTGCCGGGCAGTCGCAGCGTGTCGCCGGAGCGGTAGGGTTGTAATGCGGGCGGAAGGGCGGCCGAACCGCTGGCGCGGAGGTATTCGCGTTCGGGAACTGCAGCGGGGTATTGCCGGGCCGAGGTGAACTGGATCTGGCGGTTGTATTTGATCCGTTCCCGGCCGAAGACGGCCAGTTGGATCAGGTCGATGCGCGGTGCGGCGGCGAGCAAGAAGGCGTTTTGCAGTCCGAGGCTGTCGGCGGGGTAGCTCCAGTCGTCGTAATCGGCCGGGGCGGTTTCGAAAGCGGAATTATCCCGGCTTTCACCTTTCGCATTAGCCGTTTTGTCGTTTGCGGGCGACCCGGTTATCCCGGGACGTAAGGCCGTGGAACTTCCCGTACCCTCCATGCGCGCGGTGAAAAGCGGCAGGACGCTTTCCGATACGATGGCCGGGGCTTCGGGCGAACCGCAAAGCTGGATGCCGAAGAAGTCGGCGTTGCGGGCGAGGGCCTGTTGCAGCAGGGCTGCGATCTCGTATCGTTCGGGCATCAGTTCGTAGAGCACCAGTCCTTTTTCGTCCGCGAGGCCCAGCGAGCGTTCCAGTTCGCGGAACTCCGGCGTGCCGGAGGCCAGCGGTGCGGTCGAGAGCACGTTCAGGCCTGCGCCGATGCAGGCGGCCGAATAACCTGCCGCCGTTGCGGTGCGTCCCGAAAGCAGCGCGACGTTGCCGGGCTTTTCTCCGAGCATCCGCGCGAGGAAATCCCCCTCGTTGCTGACCACTTCGTTCCACGAGGTGGCCGAGTCGGGGCGGCTGTTGAAGGCGTTGATCCGTGCGAGGTAACTTTGCAGTCCTTCGCCCTCGGGGGCGAAGACGTGTACGGTACGGTTGATCTGCGGGTTCATGCGGGATTGTACCTGAGCGAGCTGTTCGTCGGCAGGGTGCAGCACGATCAGTTCCGCTTCGCCCCGCGCTCCGGTGAAGGCGCTCCGGTTCGGCGTGCCGCAGCCGCAAAACAGGGTTGTGCATGCCAAAAGGATAATGGATCTTTTCATATCGATGGGATTAATGAACGGCCGTGTGATGGCGGTTGGACGGCCGGACATCTGGTTACGGCGGGTTGTGTGTGGATTGTGTGCCGGTTGCGGTTCAACGGTGCGGGCCCGGGCGGATGTCGGCGGCGGCGCCCGCTACGGGACTTCCCGACAGTCCGCCTGTGATGACGGTTAGCCCGAAGATACCTTTCGTTAGCATCAGTTTTTTGGTTCCTCCCTGTCGGGTCCGGTTGTAGACCGCCTGCGATACGGGAACGGTTTTTTCCTGTCCGTTTGCGAAAGCCAGACGCAGGAAATACGACCGTCTTACGCCATTGGCAACGTATCTGTATTTGCCGGCCCGGCGGGTCATTTGCCGCTCTTTGGTGTGTTTCGACACGACCGATGCCTGCTCCCGGCGGGTAGCTTCCGGGCCAGAGGGCAGGTAATAGTTGCCGTCGAGGACAAAGGCCGTGCAGAAAGTCGTTACGAGGAACAAATGACAGGCTGTGCGGAGAATGCCGTTGTCCGGAACGACCAGCCATTTCCAGCTGTTCCGCAGCGGCAGCGTAACGATTGCGACCGACAAAGCCGCAGCCAGCAAAATCCATCCGTTGACGACCGTCTTTTCGTAAATGCAGTAGGCTTGTACGGCTACGGTTACGGCGACCACCAGGTAGCACAGCCGCAGGAAGTGGCGAAGTTTCCCTTTTGTTAAGTCGGCGTTGTTCGTCTGTGGTGCTGTCATGCCTGTCGTTTTCGTAGTCCGCGCCTCGCTTTTTTAAAGCGTGGGTTGTTCCGAGGCGGTTTCGTTCGTACGGTTCCGGTGCTTTCCTGTTCCTTCTCTTCCTGTGCGATGTATGGTAGCCCGATCGTGCGGCTTATCTCTGCAACAGCTCGTCCGGGGCGAATTCGACCGGAGCGAACTCCGTGTGGCCGTCCAGCGAGAAGCGGATGTAGGTGATCGGTACGCCCTGGGCGAGGAATCGCTTTTCATAAGTGGTCTTGATCGACAGCAGGTCGTCCGCAAATCCGGTGCCGTAAATGTCGGTGTTGCAAGCCTCTATGGGTAAGGCGTTGCCTTCGGCCACCGTACGCGTGTAGTCGTGCAGGTGCCGGCAGTCGCTTTTGAGGTGGATCGGTCCGCCCGGGCGCAGGAAGCGGGCGTAGCGGGTAAGGAATTCCGGTGCGGTGAGGCGTTTCTTCACACGCCCCTTGCGCAGCTGCGGGTCGGGGAACGTGATCCAGATTTCGTCCACTTCGCCCGGTGCGAAACAGGAGTCGATGAACTCGATGCGCGTGCGCAGGAAGCCCGCGTTGCGCATCTCCTGTTCGGTCGCGGTTTTTGCGCCGCGCCACATCCGAGCGCCCTTGATGTCTACGCCGATGAAGTTTTTGTCGGGGTAGCGTTCGGCCAGCGAAACGGTGTATTCGCCGCGCCCGCAGCCCAGTTCGAGTACGACCGGGTTCGGATTGCCGAAAAAGTCTTCGCGCCAACGGCCTTTGAGCCTGAAATCGGTGCGGAATACCTCTTCGAATTCGGGCTGTACCATGCAGCGGAAAGTGAGGTTCTCGGCGAAACGCCTCAGTTTGTCTTTTCCTCGGGCCATATATCGGTTCGGATTGAAATCGGGTTGTGTTCAGGTATTGGTTGTTAGTGTGTTTGCTGTTCGTATAGCGGCGCTTGCGGGTGCGTGCGGGTCCGGCTGTTTCTGCGGCGCTACGGTTTTTCCGCTTTGCGGTTCGGGCCGCAACGGCGTGTGCCGGGAAAGCGCGCGTTGCCGGTTTCAGGCCGGGGCGGGGTTACGGGCCGGGATGCGGTTTTACCGGATGTCGATGCCCACGGCGGCCACTCCTTCGATGCTTCCGCCGGGCATTACCGGTGAAAAGGTGAACAGGTAGCGTCCCGGGCGGGCGAACGTCGTGCGCGTGCGCACCAGCTGTTCTCGGTCGAAAAAGAGGCCCGCTTCGGGAACCCCGTCGAACGCCCGGATGCTGACCGTGTCGCGCCACTTGTAACCATCTGGCGTCGTGGTCGTGACGGCGAGCGTGAGCCGGTCGTAGCCGAAATTATTCCGGAGGCGCGCCGTGACATAGAGCGTGCGCTCGGAGAGCGTGTCGCGGTTGTCGTACGCGACCGTCGCCGGGCTCCCCCAGCCGCCGGGGTCGGTCTCCGCGACCCGGATCTCGAGCGGCGAGAGACAGCCGGTCGCTAGGACGGTGCAGCCCGCCGCACAGGCCATCGCCGCCCGGCGAAGGCGGGACGGGTAACGGTTGGCTGCCTGTCCGGTTCGGCGGACGTAAGCTGTGTCTCGGAAAGGGGGTGTGCGCCGGGCCATGGTTCAGTCGCAGGGGTGCGGGTCTTATTCCGCCGGGGAGTTTCCTCCGTTGCGGTCGTTACCGTTGTTGTTGCCACCGTTTGTGCGCGGGCCGTTCCCGGCGTTGTCGCCGCCGTCCGCAGGGGTGCCGTTTCGATTGCCGTTATTGTTCCCGGTATTCGCTGGAACCCGGTTCGGCCTGTTGCCGCCGTTCGGATTAATGTTGTTGTCGTTCGGGTTCGGGCCGTCGGGCCTGCGTCCCCGTCCCCGGCTGCGCCGTTGTTGCTCTTCGCCGCGCGGGGTCTGTCCGTCCGGTTGGGTGGGCCGGGGCTGCCGCCGCTGCTGCGGCCCACCCGGTTGTCCGTTGTTACGGGTGTTCGGCCGCTCTTCTCTGGAAGCGGAGCCCTGCGGCCGGTCTGGGCGGTTGTCGCCGCGTCCGCGCCGGTTGCTGTTCGGACGACCGGCGCCGCCGGCCTGCGGATTTTCACTGCCGGAACGCCTCGGGGCGTCGCCGGAGCGGCCTGCGGTGCGGGCTTCACGGCCTTCCTCGCTGCGGGAACCGCTGCGGGCGTTCTCTCCGCCGTTGTCGCGGTCGGACCGTTTCCGGTCGCGTCCTTTGCGGCGCTTGGCCCCCTGCTTGTCGAAGCGGGTGAGGCTCTCCTCGCCCACGCCGTCCGAGAAGGTCGGTTCGTTGGTGACGGCCGACAGGTCCACGTCGCTCAGGCGGTCGGGCTTGACGCCCTGCCGGTTGAGGCGGATGATCTCCTTGACGCGCTCGACGCTCAGCGGCTGCATGCCGCCCAATGCGTGCGGATCGCTGCTGAACCACATCGTGCGGCTCAGGATGTCGGTCTTGACCAGGTAGTATTCGCCGTCGAGTATCTGCAGCGGTTCGCGCACGCGCGGAAAATCCTTGCGGGCGTCGAGGTAGGTGTCCAGTTCGTACACGAGGCAGCACTTCAGTTTGCCGCACTGCCCGGCCAGTTTCTGCGGGTTGAGCGAAATCTCCTGGTGGCGTGCCGCGTTGGTCGTTACCGAGACGAAGCTCGAAATCCACGATGCACAGCACAGTTCGCGGCCGCACGACCCCAGCCCGCCGATGCGTCCGGCCTCCTGGCGCGCGCCGATCTGCTTCATCTCGATGCGGATACGGAACTGCTCGGCGAAAATTTTGATCAGTTCGCGGAAATCCACGCGCTCGTCGGCGATGTAGTAAAAAATAGCCTTGATTTTGTCGCCCTGGTATTCGACGTCGCCGATCTTCATGTTGAGTCCCAGTTCGGCCGCAATCTGCCGCGAGCGGATCATCGTCGTGTGCTCGAGCGCGATGGCCTCCTGCCACTTCTCGATGTCGCCCGGCTTCGCCTTGCGGTAGATCTTTTTGAACTCGCCGTTGAGCGGGTTGAAGCCGACGCGCTTCATCTGGCGCGCGACCAGGTCGCCCGTGAGCGAGACGATGCCGATGTCGTGGCCCGGGGAGGCCTCCACCGCCACGATGTCGCCCGTTTTGAGCGGCAGGTTGTTTACGTTGCGGTAGAAACTTTTGCGCGTATTTTTGAAGCGTACCTCGAAAATGTCGTCGGGGAATACTTCCGGCATGCCTTCGAGCCAGTTGGTCGAGCCGAGCTTGTAGCAGCCCGTGCAAACTTCGGCCGACGTCTCGCCGCCACGGCGGCAGAACGAGCAGCCGCGTCCCACGTCGAGACTGCAGTCGCAGTCGCCTTCGGGGCGGGGGAAAGTATGGTTGTCGTGTTTCGGATCCATGTGTTTTTCCGGTCGGCAGGGGGGTCCCTGCGGGTTTCTATTCTATGTTGGCCGTCAGTGCATTGGACGGGGCCGTGCCGGGCCGTCGTGCGGGCATAATGACGCTTTGCAAAGATAATAAAAAAAACGGGATTGCCGCGGGGGGCGCATTGCGGTGTGCGGGTCCGCGTTTCGGCAGCGGCCGGACGCGGGAATAAAATGCCGGGCCGGGCTGAAAAACTGCCGGGACGGTAAGGAAACGTTGCGAAAATATGTTATTTTTGACAAAACAAATCTAAAACCTACGCGCTATGGAGGTCAAGAAACTGATGGACGAACTCGCAATGCGTCACCCCGGCGAGAGCGAGTACCTGCAGGCGGTACACGAAGTGCTGCTTTCGATCGAGGAGGTTTACAACAGTCATCCGGAATTCGAGGCGAACCGCATCGCCGAACGGATCGTGGAACCGGACCGTATTTTCACATTCAAAGTGCCTTGGGTGGACGACCGGGGTGCGGTGCATGTGAATATCGGTTACCGCGTGCAGTTCAACAATGCGATCGGCCCTTACAAGGGCGGGCTGCGGTTCCATCCGAGCGTGAACCTGAGTATCCTGAAGTTCCTCGGATTCGAGCAGATATTCAAGAATGCGCTCACTACGCTCCCGATGGGCGGTGCGAAGGGCGGTTCGGATTTCGATCCGAAGGGGAAGTCCGACGCGGAGGTGATGCGCTTCTGCCAGGCGTTCATGACCGAATTGTGGCGCTATATCGGTCCGGAGACGGACGTGCCGGCGGGCGACATCGGCGTCGGCGGCCGCGAAGTGGGGTATTTGTACGGCATGTACCGCAAGTTGGCCCGCGAGAATACCGGCGTATTGACCGGTAAGGGAATGACCTTCGGCGGCTCGTTGATCCGTCCCGAAGCGACCGGTTTCGGAGCGGTCTATTTTGTCAGGCAGATGCTCGAAACGGCCGGTGATTCGCTGCGGGGCAAGGTGATCGCGTTGTCGGGTTTCGGCAACGTAACCTGGGGCGTGGCGCTCAAAGCCGTGCAGGAGGGCGCGAAAGTGGTGACCGTGTCGGGCCCGGACGGCTATGTCTGCGACGAGGCGGGGTTGGACGGCGAGAAGATCGGCTACCTGCTGGAGCTGCGCGCATCGAACAACGATGTGGTGGCGCCCTATGCCGACCGTTTCCCGGGCGCGAAGTTCGTTCCGGGGCGCAAGCCGTGGGAAGTGAAGGCGGATATCGCGATGCCCTGTGCGACACAGAACGAGCTCGACGGCAGGGATGCCGAAGCGCTGGTCGCAAACGGGGTGAAATATGTGGCCGAGGTGTCCAACATGGGGTGTACGCCCGAAGCCGCAGACCTCTTTATCGCCCGGGAAATTCCGTTCGGGCCGGGTAAGGCGGTCAATGCCGGCGGTGTGGCCACTTCGGGCCTGGAGATGTCGCAGAACGCGATGAAGATGAGCTGGAGCGCGGCCGAAGTGGACCGGCGGCTGCAGGAGATCATGACTTCGATCCACGACGTTTGCGTCCGGTACGGCACCGGCCCGGACGGCTACGTCAATTATATGAAGGGCGCGAACATCGCCGGGTTTATGAAGGTGGCCCGCAGCATGGTCGAACAGGGGGTCCTGTAACGGCGCCGGTCCGGGGCGGGCCCCGGGCGGACGGCGTGCGGCGGAGGTTTCGATTCCGCATGCGGGAGGAACCGATAGCCGCAAAGGGACAGGGAGACAGAAATCTTATTTTCCTCATACAAACAACCGAATCGAAAGGAAATGACAAGCGAAAAGATCAAAGGGCTGGTAGCCGCTACGGTGACCCCGATGAAAGCGAACGGGGAGGTGAACCTGCCTGCGCTGGACAGCTATGTGAAGCATCTCGAGAAGCAGGGGTTGGCGGGCGTATTCGTCAACGGCACCACCGGCGAGGGATTGCTGATGACCTCCGACGAGCGCAAGGCGGTGGCCGAGGCGTGGATGGCCTATAAAGATAAGTTCAAAGTGATGGTGCATGTAGGCGGCACGAGTTATGCGGCCGCCGTCGACTTGGCGCGCCATGCCGAAAAGATCGGCGCCGATGCGATTTCGGCGATGGGTCCCTGTTTCCTGCCCCCGTCGCGGGCCGAGGAGCTGGTGGCGTTCAACAAGATCGTCGCGGCGGCGGCCCCCGGCACTCCGTTTTACTATTACCACATTCCGGGCACGTCGCACGTCAACGTCAGCATGCTCGATTTCCTGAAACTCGGTGAAAAGGAGATTCCGACGCTGCGCGGCATCAAGTACACCACCTACGATTCGATGACGATGCAAGAGTGCATCGCCTACCGAGGCGGCTACTACGACATCCTGCACGGCCACGACGAAACGATCCTCACCGGGCTGATGCTCGGCGCGACGGGCGGTGTGGGTACTTCGTACAGCGTGACGGGCGAGCTTTACAATAAACTGCTCGACACCTTCTGGGCCGGAGACCTGGCCGGGGCGGTGAAACTCCAGGAGAAGGCCGTCGAGTTTATCCGCGTGCTGATCAAGTACGAAAATTCGGTGGTCGGCATCAAGGCCATCCTGCAGGTTATGGGCGTCGACTGTGGCCCGGTGCGGCTGCCGATGCGCAACCTGACCCCCGACCGGATGAAAGCGCTCGAAGCGGACTTGCGCGCGATCGGCTGGATTTGAGCGCCGCCCGTCCGGACGGTTTCCGTGTTTAAACGCTGTTGTACCGTTGCCCGTTGCGTTGCCGTTGAGGTGCCTGCCGGGCTGTTGAATTGTCGCGCCCGGGCGGTTATGCCGTCTCTGTTGTGCAGTTGGACGGCCGTTGTCTTCCTGCGGCAGGCTGCAGCGTGTCGCACTGTCCGTACGTCCGTATGCCTGTGGAAGTCCGGAGTCCGCGAGGGAATACCGTATTAACCTAAACCTGAAAACCTGAACGAATGAACCTTCTTGCTGCAACACCTTCTTCCGACGGTATGATCGCGGGCGCGGCGACCGGCTTCCGGCCGCTCGACTGGGCGGTCGTGGTGCTTTTCCTGCTCTGGATGCTCTGGATCGGCTATCGCTCGGGGCGCCGCAACCGCACGGCCGAGGATTATGTGCTGGGCGGCCGCACGATGAACCCCGTGATGGTCGGTATTTCGCTCTTCGCGACGCTGCTCAGCACGCTGAGCTACCTGTCGTATCCGGGCGAAATGGTCAAGTACGGGCCGGTGGTCTTTATCGGGCTGGCGGCGTTTCCGGTCGCGTACTACATCGTGAGCCGGCTGATGATTCCGCGTTACATGAAGATGAACGTCACCAGCGCTTACGAGATTCTTGAGATCAAGCTGGGGCGCGGCGTGCGTTCTTTGGCGACGGTCTTTTTCCTGTCGCTGCGCTTCCTGTGGATGGCGACGATCATCTATGCGACGGTCGATGTCGCGCTGATTCCCGTGTTCGGCCTCGATCCGGGCTGGGTGCCTCCCGTCAGCGTCGTGCTGGTCGTTATTACCGTGATATACACTACGATGGGAGGCCTGAAGGCCGTAGTGACGACCGACGTGATCCAAACCGTCGTGATGTTTGCGGGCGTGCTGCTCACCATCGGCATCATCGGTTGGAAAGTGGGTTCGTTCGGAGCCTTCTTCGAGCCGCAGCTTTTCGAACACTGGCCCCCGGTGGACTGGGGTTTCGATATGTCGAAGCGGATGACCGTCGGCAATATCCTGCTGATGACTCTCGTATGGCAGGTCTGCACGGCCGGGTCGGACCAGATGGCGATCCAGCGTTACCTCTCCACGCCCGACGTGGCAACGGCCAAACGCTCCTACCGCATCTCGCTGGTCACCTCCTGCACGATCCAGTTGTTGCTGGCCGTGGTGGGGCTCGTCGTAATGACTTATTTCCTCCGCTATCCGCAGATGCTCGCGCCGGGCACCTCCGTGGTGGGCGATGCCGACACGCTTTTCCCCCGTTTTATCCTGATCGGGCTGCCGGCGGGGATTACCGGGCTGATCGCCGCCGGAATCATGTCGGCCGCGATGTCGAGCCTCTCGTCGGGGCTCAATTCGTCTGCCACGGTGATCTATGAGGACATCATCAACCGCAACCGCAAGGAGAGCAATACCTCGTCGAAAAGCCTGCACCACATCAAACTGATCGCCGTAGCGCTCGGGGTAGTGGTCGCTTTGTCGAGCTTTCTGGTCGCCTATGTGAGCGGCAACCTGCTCGATGTGGTGATCAAGGTGGTGAACCTGGTGGTAGCGCCGTTGTTCGTGCTCTTTTTCATGGCGCTGTTCGTGCCGTGGGCCACTTCGCGCGGGACGGTGGCGGGCGGATTGTTCGCGATGCTCGTGGCGGTGCTGATCGCCTTTGTCGGGATCTTCGGCATTACGGCGCTGTGGATTATGCCGGTCGCACTGGTTTCGGGGGTGCTTTCGAGTATGCTCTTCAGCCTGCTCGACCGCTGGCTGATCGGCCGGGGCCTGCTCCCCGGAAAGTAGCGAATGGCGGAGAGGCCCGTCGGGAGCACTCCTGCGAGCGGGATCCGTAAGGGGGCGTTTGGGCCGCCGATACCGCTTGCGGCCTGGTCCCTGCGGTCAAAAATGCCGGCGACTGAGTAAATGCGGACGGCTCTCCTGTAAACGTTCGGCTGGCGCTTCCGTGTAGGCGGGAAAGCCGGTATAGGTAAATCGGGAGCGGTGAACCGGGGAGCCGGTATAAATAAACAAGGCCGTCAGAGATTTCTGACGGCCTTTTGGGTCTCTGCGACTTGCGTTCGTACCTGTTTGACTTGGCGTTTTTCGCTCTGTTTGCTGCCTGCGGATTTCCGGGGCGGAAGCCGTTTGCCGGATCAGAACGGCAAGTCGTCCACCTCTTTCGACGCGGCGGGCTCTTCCGGTGCGAAGGCGTCCAGCGGGGGCAGCGCACCCGGGCCCGGGGCCGTTTCTCCGGCCGCCTTGCGGGTCATGCGCCATGCGCGTACCTCGGTATACCAACGGCCGTTGTACTCGCGCGACTCGACGTTGGCCGAGACGGCGACCACTTCGCCCGGACGCAGCGTACCCGCCTCCTGGGCCTTGTCGCCCCAGAAGCCTACGCACACCTTGCGGTTGAATTCGCCCGGCTGATCGAAAATTACCTCCTGTTTCATCCACTCTCCGCGTGCGCTCGTTCCCTTGACGACCGGCAGCACGCTCACTACGGTTCCTTCAAATTCCATGGTTCTATGCTTCTTCTATGATGTCGATTCCGGTAATCAGGTCGCCCGGACGGATCTGGTCGATCACCTCCAGCCCTTCGACCACGCGGCCGAAACAGGTGTGTACGCCGTCGAGGTGCGCGGTATTCGTGCGGTTGTGGCAGATGAAGAACTGCGAGCCGCCGGTGTCTTTGCCGCGGTGCGCCATCGACAGTACGCCGCGGTCGTGGTACTGTTTGCCACCCGAGGTTTCGCACTTGATCGTGTAGCCGGGGCCGCCCGCGCCGGTGCCGAGCGGACAGCCGCCCTGGATCACGAAGTCCGGGATTACCCGGTGGAACGTCAGCCCGTCGTAAAAACCGCTTTTCGCCAGTTTGCAGAAGTTGGCCACCGTGCCCGGTGCCTCCTGGTCGTAGAACTCGACGGTCATGTCGCCTTTCTCGGTATGAATGATTCCTTTGGTCATGTCTCTTGGGGTTTTGGATAACCGTTCTTCATGAACGGGACGATAAAGATACGTCTTTTTTCGTTTCCGGCCAATCGGGCGGGAAATAAAATCGGCTCAGCGGTACAGGCCGGTTTCCGTGGCGGAGCCGGCAGGGGATCCCGTGGCCGTGGCGGTCTCCGTGGCGGAACCGATTCATTGTTCCGCCTCCGGATTCGTGTCCGGGGGAGTGCCTGTGATGCGGTCTCCGGGAGTTTGTCCGGGAGATGGAGCCGGTTTGCTGAAATCCTCCCCGCAACGGCGGCAGCGGTAGGAAGTCTTGATATTGCCGAGCGGCGTCCAGGCCAGTAGCGAAAGGAACGCAAAAAATGCCTTGAGTCCGCGGCGGCGCCCCAGCGATGTCCCGATGTCGGTCGAGCCGCAATAGGGGCAGCACGGCTGTCCGGAAGCGGGCGACAGCGTATTTAACAGCTGCCGGGCCCGGTCGTAATCCTTCGCCAGCACTACGACCGTGACGCCCATCCCCATCATGCCGCACAGGTTGGGTAGTGTCGATGCGGTGTATTCGTTGGTCAGGACGGACTCGATGCCCGCGTTGGCCAGCGCTCCCTGCAGCAGGTGGGCTTCGGCGGCGTTGTCGCAGGTGGTCAGGGTAACGGTTTGCATGGTATTTCGGGTTCCGGCGTTTGCCGGTTTGTGTGGGTCCTCCAAGGTACGGTTTTTTCCGGGATTCTGGCGTCCAGGCATACGCATTTGGGCATCGAGATACCCGCATTCGGGTATCGGGGGCCGGGCTTCCCGCCGGAAAGGGTTCCGAAAGCCTGTTTATGTGCAGGGCGTTTTCAGGGAGCGGCTCAGATCACGCCGATCTGGCTGAGGAAAAGCAGTACGATCACCACTGGCGCGACGAAGCGCACGATGACGCGGTAGTAGGGGAAGAGTGCGTTGCCGTAGCGTCCGCGCGAGGTGACCTCCTCCTGCAGCGTGCGCCCGCGCAGCACCCATCCGGCGAAAAGCACCGAGAGCAGGCCTCCCAGCGGCAGCATGTAGAGCGAGGTGGCGTTGTTGAACAGGTCGAAGATGTTTTGCCCGGCCACCCGCAGCGATGAATCGGGAGCCTGCGACCAGAGGCACAGCGCGCTGAGCCCGGCGACGGTTCCCACGGCGATCAGCGTGGCGGTACGGCGGCGCAGGTGCATCTCCTCGGAGATATAGAGTGTCGCCACCTCGAGCAGCGATACCGACGACGAGATCGACGCGGTGAAAAGCAGGAAGAAAAAGGCGATGCCGAGCAGGTAGCCTCCGGTCATGTTGCCGAATACGTTGGGCAGCGTGATGAAGACCAGTTCCGGGCCGGACGTCGGGCTGATGCCGTACGAAAAGACGGCCGGGAAGATCGCCAGTCCGGCGAGGATCGCGACGCAGGTGTCGGTGACGGCCACCGTACCGGCCAGCCGGAACATGTTTTCATTTTTGGGGATGTACGATCCGTAGGTGATCATCGTGCCCATGCCGAGGCTCAATGAAAAAAAGGCCTGGCCCAATGCCTGCAGGATCACATGGCTGTTGATTTTGCTGAAGTCGGGACGCAGCAGGAAGGAGATGCCCTCTTTCGCGCCGTCGAGCGTCAGCGAGTTGATGACCAGTCCGATCAGCAGCAGGATCATGAACGGCATCACGATCTTGCCGAACTTTTCGATCCCTTTTTCGACGCCCCGCACCACGATGAAAGCGATGAAGGCGATGAAGGCGAAGGTCCAGAACATGGGACCCCAGCCGTGGTCGATGTACTGTTGGAAAACCGTCCGGATCTCCTCGGAACTCTGCCGGTGGAATCCGTTTACGAGGGCGACCTGCAAGAATTTGAGCGCCCAGCCCGCGATCACCGCATAGAACGACAGGATGATCGTCGAGGTGGCGATACCCAGGTAGCCCGCGCCGTTCCAGTATCCCCTGGGCGAAAGCCGCCGGAATGCCCTCAGGGCATTGGATCGCGTGTGGCGCCCGAGACTGAACTCGGTGAGCATGATCGGGATGCAGATCAGTGCGCTGATCGCGATGTAAACCAGGATGAAGGCGCCGCCGCCGTTTTCACCCGCGATATAGGGGAACCGCCAGATGTTGCCCAACCCCACCACCGAGCCGCCGACGACGGCTACGGCGCCGAAGCGGCTGCCGAATGAACTGCGTTGTTTCATGTATTTGATCGTTTTGGGAGGCACAAATTCGCCCGAAACGGGGCCGGCATGCGTCGGAGCCGGGTCAAAGGTAGTAAATATGTCGGATTTCTAACAAAAAGATAAAAAATACATCGAGGCTGCGCGGCATATAATTCAAGAACCTATCAACTCAAAAATAAGGTAATCGAATATTTTTTGCACAAAACGGCAGGGGGGCGTCAGGGATATAAAAAATGCAACCGATTGAATATCGACCGGTTGCATTTTGTGTGGACTGCGGATCCGGTGCCGGATCCCGTCCGATGGGCAGGGGCTACTTGAGCGTTGCGCGAACAAGGATCGGAATGTGGTCCGACGGGTAGTTGATCCCGTCCGAATCGCGCAGCAGTCCGTATTTGAGCACATCGACACGGCCGTTGACGAAGACGTGGTCGATCGCCTGCCGTCCGCGCTGGGCTTCGGGGATCGTGACGGTCATCGCACCGACCGGGACGCCCGTCCAGCTCACCTCGCTGCCCTGGTCGTAGGGCGGGGTTTGCGATACGTCGCGGGCCGAGGCGAGGTGCTGCAGCATGACCTTAATGGGCTCGTCCTTCGGTTCTGCATTGAAGTCGCCGGTGCAGAAGACCGGATATTTGTCGCCGGCCAGCGAGGCGATCCGCCTGCAGATCAGCTCTGCGCCCTCGTGGCGTGCCACAGGGCCCATGTGGTCGAGGTGCGTGTTGAAATAGAAGAACTCTTTTTTGCTCTGCCTGTCGCGCAGTTTGACCCACGAACAGATGCGGTTGTAATCGGCATCCCAGCCTCGTGAAACCTTTTCGGGGGTTTCCGACAGCCAGAAGGTGCCGCTGTCGAGCAGCGCGAAACGGTCGGTCCGGAAGAATACCGGCGAGTGCTCGCCCTGGTTGATTCCTTCGCGGCCCGTGCCGACGGCGGTGAACTCGGGCAGCGCCGTACGCAGGTCGGCCATCTGTTCCGGGCGGACCTCCTGCATGCCGATGATGTCGTAGTCGTGGAATCGGATCAGTGCGGCGATCCGCTGGCAGCGGACTTTCCAAGGCAGCGGGCCGTCGTCGTGTACGCCGCACCAGATGTTATACGTGCCGACATTCATCGTGGCGGGAGCGGCGGCCCGGGCGGCCGTGAACGAACTTCCTGCGACCAGCAGCAGGGCAATGGCCGCGATCCATAGATTTCTTTTCATGGCGGTGCTATTTCTTGATGTCGTAGAAACAGCGTTTGGGGGAGTAAATTTTACCCTCTTTGGCCAGTTGTTTGATCACTTTGCCGGCTTCGTCCTTGTCGATGCCCGCTGCCGTGGCGATGTCGCCGGGACGCATGGCGCCTTTTTCGGCGAGTACTTTCAGAATTTTCTCTTCCATGGTTGTATGATTTATGGGTTTATAATAAATAAATGTCGTTGCGCGGGGGCGTTAGTGGTTTGATCGTGGTTCTTACCTGATTTTTACATGGTTTCACCGTGATTCTCATCGCGCGGCGGGAGAGGTGTTCGAGCAGCCGGATTGCCGTCTGTGCGGCCGATCAGGCCGGATGCGGCGTCCTCTGGCGCGGACGAAAGCCGCTGCGGTGGAATTTGATATAAAGGTAAGCAATCCGGGCCGGTTGTGCAAATTGTTTTTGGTTATCGGTCTATCGGCCGGGCTTATGCTATGCGTATTTTCCGGTACGGGGTTCCGGTGTCTGATCCGCTTCGGGCTCCTGCTCTCCTCACGCGAGCGGATGCCCAAAGCGGCATATGCCTGAGCGAAGCGAATTATGCCGTTCAGCGTCCGAACGCTTTAGCGGGTAAAGCAGGGATTGTAAGCAAGGAAATCCGTACCGGGGGGCCGGGGCACGAACCTGTTTCGGGAATGCGGTCGTGTTGCCGGTGCGGTTGTCGCGGTGGTTAACGGGCAGGGACGTAAGGCCGGATGTTCGGCGTCGTGCCCGGAAAATAGGTTATGGGGAGCGTAAGTTCGGTTATTTCAGATGGGCGGCCCGGAGGATGTCCGCGGCGGCCGGGCCCTCGCAGAACAACAGGTCGATTACCGAAAGGTTCCCTGCAAACGGCAGGCGGTCGGAAAAAACCTGGTAGTACTGCGGTGCGGCGAAGGTCGGGTCGGGACGGCTCAATCGGGGTTTGGGCGAGAGCGACAGGCGGAAGTCGGCGTAGCGGGCGGGCTCTGCTGTGCAAGGTGTGTCGAATGTTGCAGATGCGGTGCCGGCCGGGTTTTCGGCATGGGGTTCCGTGCCCGGGCGGGACGGGGCGGCGGTTTGCATCTCCGGCCCCGTGTGCGGGGAGAGGTGTCCGGGCGTATGTCCCTGTCCCTGCGGATCGGATGGTACGGAGGGGGAGACGTAACGGTCGGTATAGCCGATCCGGGCGGCCGCCCCGCCCGAAGGGTCGAGCAGGTGCAGGACGGTTCGCTGCAGCGTGTCGTTGAGTTCGGTCAGCAGGTCGAACCGCTGCCGGTAGAGCGGGGCGAAATGTTCTTCGTAATGCGCGAAGTAGGGCGAACCGCGATAGGCCGAGACGATCGCCTGCCAGTGGCGGTGCTGCCACCGCTTCGAATAATCGATGCGGATTTCGCGCGTGGGCGTGCCCACTCCCCCCGTGTGGTACACCGGGACGGTAAGCGACATTACGCCGCCTGCCGAGAGGATGTCGCAGCGGTTGCGGTAGCTCTGCTTGAGGTAATGCTCGTGCAGGTCGATGCAGGCCTCTCCGCTCAGCAGTTTCGAATAGTATTGCAGGTTGCCCAGGTAGGCCGTCGGAAGCAGGATCATCGTTCGTTGCGGAATTTGACCGGGGTCAGGATGCGGAACCGGTTCCGGAATTGCGGGAATTTTTTCCTTCCGGGGCAACAGCGGCCGGCCGGGGACCGTCTTGTGCTCCGGAAGAGGCTTGGGTCCCCTGTTCTGGGGCGGCCGCAGCATGCCGGTCACCGTTCGGGGCGTTGCCGAACAGGTCGACCTCGCCGCGCTCGACCTTGCGGAACACGG
This sequence comes from Alistipes indistinctus YIT 12060, assembly GCF_025144995.1. Lineage (NCBI taxonomy): Bacteria > Pseudomonadati > Bacteroidota > Bacteroidia > Bacteroidales > Rikenellaceae > Alistipes > Alistipes indistinctus. The sequence continues at coordinate 2,258,633 of NZ_CP102250.1, forward strand.
TAGCCAGTTCGGCCACTACCGGGGAGATGAGCGTCAGTACGTCGTCGATGTATTTTTGCCGCGACTTGCCGCTGTCGGCGATGCTGTCCGGTGCGGCTGAAACGTCCGTATCCTTATCGGCTGCGGCTTGGGGATTGGTGCCGCAGCCTTTGCCGGCATCGCCGTGTTTTCCCGCTTCCTGGATGCGCAGCAGCACGACCGAGTAGAGCGCGCGGAAAAAGAGTTCGACGTCGCTGATCTCCGGGTCTTTGAGTTTTGCCTTGAGCGCCGGGAGTTCGGGCGCCACCCGCGCGTAGAGCCGGCGGTATTCGGCTCCCACCGGCAGGACCGTCAGCTGGTTGTGCAGGTTGTTCAGGTCGGCGATCAGGTGCAGCGTGTGTTCGAGGTGGCCCTGCTGTTCCTTGCCCTCCTCGCGCAGCAGGTTCACGATATCCATATACCAGAGGAAAACTTCCTGTTTCTGCTCTTCGGGAAGTCCGAGCGGCTTCACGAGTTTCGCATAAATCGCTTCGGGGCTGAATTGCAGTGCGCGCAGCAGGTCTTCCAGCTGCCAGAGGTAGAGGATGTATTCGGCGATATTCTCTTTGCGGGTCTTTTGTGCGGTATACATGGCGGTTTGCGTTTAATAAGGTGCGGTCCGGCCGGGAACGTTTCCTGTCCCGGATGCGGGATGCCGGCCGGCGGTGCGGTGAAAGGGCAATGGCGTTAAAACGGTAACGGGATAAACGAATAGTACAAAGGTAGTTTTTTCTGCGGATTTTCCTTCAAAAAGCGGGCCCGGAAGCGCTCCTGCTGCCGGAAACGCTCCGGTGCGGTGCCGTTCAGGCCTGTTTGCGGGTAAAATGGATGCAGGGTCGAACCGATAAAGTTCAGAAAGAGTAATTTATATGTTGGAGTGTTCGGTATCGGTTATTTTTGTACCTTTGCCGACAGACACTACTCCAGTTAAAAACGACCACCGCCACGAAATGGAATTGACTTTACTTGTCATCGCCACTTTTTTGCTGTCCGCCGCTGCGGGATGGCTCACCATTCCCCGCATCGTGATGATCTCGAAAAAGAAAAAACTGTTCGACGAGCTCAGTGCCCGCAAATCGCACACCGGCGCGGTTCCCCGGTTGGGCGGCGTGTCGTTCCTGCCGGCATTCCTTTTCTCTTTCTCCCTCGCGGTAGGCTTGCGGTATATGCTCGGCCTGGACGTGGCGGCCCCGCATGAGATGGCGATTCCGCGCGAATTCATGTTCCTGGTTTCCGGAGCGACCGTGCTCTTCTGCGTGGGGCTGGCCGACGACCTGGCCGGGGTGGGTTACCGCATCAAGTTCCTCGCCCAGTTGCTCAGCGCGGCATTGCTGCTCTGCTCGGGCGTCTGGATCGACAACCTCGACGGCCTGTTCGGGCTGCACCATGTGCCGACGGCTGTGGGCGCGCTGCTGACGGTGCTGGTGGTCGTTCTGCTGACCAATGCGTACAACCTGATCGACGGCATCGACGGGCTTTGCTCCGGGCTCTCGATTCTCGCGCTGTTCACGTTCGGGGTCTGGTTCCTCACCCACCACATCTATGTGTATGCGATGATGTCGATGGCAATGGGGGGCGTGGTGACCATCTTCTTTTTCTATAACGTGATGGGGCACCGGATGAAAATTTTTATGGGCGATACCGGCTCGCTGCTGCTGGGTTTCGTAATCGCGTTCCTCGGGCTGAAGTTCTATGACCTGAACATCAACGGCGAATTTTACCGGATCGACGCGGCGCCGGCCGTCTTCCTGGGAATCGTTTTCATCCCGGCGTTCGACACGGTGCGCGTTTTCTGCGTGCGGATGGCCGCGGGCCTTTCGCCCTTTTATCCCGACCGCAGGCATATCCATCACAAACTGCTGCGCATCGGCCTGACCCACCTGCAGGGCACGCTGGTGATCGTCGTGTTGCAGGCCTGCTTTATTCTGCTCAATTTCCTGCTGCGTAACGTGAACATCAACCTGCTGTTCGGCATCAACCTCGTTCTCGGCGTGCTGCTGATCCAGGGACTCAATGCGCTGGGCGGCCGGATCGACGTTTCTTCACAACATATCGCGCAAAACCGCGTTCAAAATAATAGTGAAAAATAAAGACAGTCTATTTTATATGCTTATCAGACGTAAAGTTCAGACAGCTCTGGCGGCCGTGCTGCTGTCGGCGGCGGTGCCGGGCTACGTTTCGGCCCAACTCCCGGGCGTGACGCCCGATGTAATCCAGAAAGCGCGCCAGTCGGGCGCCACCGAAGAACAGATTCAGCAGGCGCTCGGCGGCATGTCGGTTCCGGGAACGCCCCAATCCGGGACGAATGCGGGGGCCGGCAAGAGCGCAACCGGAAGCGCTGACCGCAAAGCTTTGGACCAGAAGGTGCTCCGGGATTTGAATCCGACCAAAGTCACCGGAGTGGATACCCTTACCTGGAACCAGGTGCTGAGCAACGACTGGCAGCTGCAACAGCAGCAGCAGCGCATCCTGCAGTCGATGACGACCCCGTACCAGGACCCGGAGTTCGAGGTGCTGTGGGAAGACGGCAAGTTTGTCCGCCGGCCGATCCCGAAGGTGTTCGGCCGCGAAATATTCCAGAACAAGAACCTCACTTTCGCCCCCAATTACAACATGGCCACGCCGCCCTCGTACGTGCTGGGCGCGGGCGACGAGATCGTCGTCGAGGTGTGGGGACCGTCGGAGCTTTACGACAAGCAGAAAATTACCCCCGACGGGACGATCAATATCCAGGGCGTCGGCCCGATCAGCCTGAACGGCCTGACGATCGCCGAGGCGCAGAAGCGGATCGCTTCGAAGCTGAGCGGCGTGATGGGCGGCGCCAACGTCAAGGTGTCGCTGGGCCAGATCCGCAGTATCAAGGTCAATATCGCGGGCGAGGTGATGGTGCCGGGCACCTATACGCTGCCTTCGCTGGCTACCGTTTTCAATGCGATCTACTCGGCCGGGGGGGTCAACAAGATCGGTTCGCTGCGTGCGATCAAGGTGTTCCGCGACGGCAAGGAGGTCGCGACGCTCGACGTGTACGATTACCTGATCAATGGCAAGTACGATACGAACATCCGCATCGAGGACAACGACATGATTATCGTCCAGCCTTACGACAGCTACGTGGCTGTGACCGGTAAGGTGAAACGTCCGCGGATTTACGAAATGAAAAAAGGAGAGACGCTGGCCAAGGCGTTCGAGTATGCGGGCGGATTCACGGGCGATGCCTATAACGATAACGTGAACGTGAAGCGCAAGACCGGACGGCAGTATAGCATCCTGACGGTCGAGAAGCCCGATTTCGATGCGTTCGCGGTGGCCGACGGCGACAGCGTGTCGGTGGGCCGGATTTTCAACGAGTATGCTAACCGTTTGGTAATTACCGGGGCCGTATGGCGTCCGGGCAACTACGAATTAACCGATAATACGGCGACCCTTTCGAAGCTGATTGCAAAAGCCGAAGGCCTCAAGGGGAACGAATTCGCCTCGCGCGGGCAGGTTACGCGCCGCAAGAGCGACTATACCTACGAGGTGATTCCGTTCAACGTGCGCGAGGCTGCCGCAGGTGTCAACGATATTCCGCTCATGCGCGAAGATTCCGTCTATATCCCGAATATCCTGGAACTGCGGGAGGAGTATGTCATCGGTGTCCGGGGCGAGGTGAACCGCCCCGATACGCTGCCGTTCCGCGACGGAATGACCGTCGAAGATGCGATCCTGCGCAGCGGGGGGCTCAAGGAGTCGGCCTCTTATGCCAAAATAGAGGTGGCGCGCCGGATCAAGGACCCCAATTCGACCTCTTATACGAACAAAACGGCCGACCTGTATACGTTCAACATCGATAAGGACCTGAGCATCGCACCCGAGGCGAGCCGCTTCGTGCTGCAGCCGTTCGACGAGGTGTACGTGCGCCGGTCGCCGGGATACAGCGAGCAGCAGCGCGTCGCGGTTACGGGCGAAGTGCTCTACGGCGGCGAGTATGTGCTGGCCACGGCGGGCGAGCGGATTTCGGACGTAATTAAAAAAGCGGGCGGTTTCACGCCGGAAGCCTACGTCAAAGGAGTCAGCGTGAAACGCAAACTGACCGGAGATGAACTCGCACAGGTCGAATCGATGCTGAAGATGGCGCGCGACAGCCGCAATACCACCGGGCGCGACTCGATGGCGTTCGAGAATCTCGAAGTGCAGGACTTTTATGCGGTGGGCGTCGACGTGGCGGCCGCGATTCAGAATCCCGGCGGCAACGACGACATTATCCTGCGTGACGGGGATCAGATACTCGTTCCGAAATACACCGGAACCGTGAAGATTTCGGGGGCGGTGAATTATCCCAATTCGGTGGCTTACGACAAAAAGAACGTGAAAAGCTATATCGCGCAGGCCGGTTGGTACAAGCAGAGCGCGCGCCGCCGTCCGTTCGTGATCTACATGAACGGCAAGGTGGCTTCGACCCGCACGGGTTTCTTCTCTAGGCGTTATCCGAAGGTGGAGCCGGGCTGCGAGATCGTCGTGCCGCAGAAGATGGAGCGCAACGGCAGGGGCCTGCAGAACGTGATGGGCATGATGACCTCGACCGCTTCGCTCGCCGCGATGGTCGCTTCGGTGATCAACCTGGCGAAATAATCCCGGGAAGCGGGGTGGAAATGCTCCTATCGCACAGGGATGCCCGCGATTAACGGCGGGCATCCTTTGCTTTTTTCAAAGATTTTTCGTACTCTTGTACCGGATTTTTCGATTCGCAGACAAATCGTTTCAAACATAAAAACTCAAAGTACAATGATTAATTACAAAGATCTTGGCCTTGTCAACACGCGCGACATGTTTGCACGGGCCATGAAGGGCGGTTATGCCATCCCGGCATTCAACTTCAACAACATGGAACAGTTGCAGGCCATTATCCAGGCTTGCGCCGAGACCAAATCGCCGGTGATCCTGCAGGTGTCGAAGGGTGCCCGCCAGTATGCCAACCAGACCCTGCTGCGCTACATGGCCGAAGGCGCCGTGGAGTATGCCAAGGAACTCGGCCTGAAGCACCCCGAAATCGTGCTGCACCTCGACCACGGCGACTCTTTCGAGACCTGCAAGTCGTGCATCGACATGGGTTTCTCGTCGGTGATGATCGACGGTTCGCACCTGCCTTACGACGAGAATGTGGCGCTGACGAAGAAGGTCGTTGACTATGCCCACCAGTTCGACGTGACCGTCGAAGGCGAACTGGGCGTGCTGGCCGGCGTGGAGGATGAAGTTTCGTCCGACCACCACACCTATACCCGCCCCGAAGAGGTGGTGGATTTCGTTACGAAGACCGGCTGCGACAGCCTCGCCATTTCGATCGGCACTTCGCACGGCGCCAATAAATTCAAACCCGAGCAGTGCACCCGCGACGCGAACGGCGTTCTCGTTCCGCCCCCCCTGGCTTTCGATGTGCTGGACGGTGTGATGAAGGAACTTCCCGGTTTCCCGATCGTGCTGCACGGTTCGTCGTCGGTGCCCCAGGAAGAGGTCGCTACGATCAACAAGTACGGCGGAGCGCTGAAAGACGCGATCGGCATTCCCGAAGAGGAGCTGCGCAAGGCCGCCGCTTCGGCCGTCTGCAAGATCAACATCGATTCGGACAGTCGTCTGGCGATGACCGCAGCGATCCGCAAGGTGTTCGTTGAGAAACCCGCCGAATTCGATCCGCGCAAGTACCTCGGCCCGGCCCGCGACAACATGAAGAAACTCTACGAGCACAAGATCGTCAGCGTGCTCGGTTCTGCCGGCAAACTGGCTGAGGAATAGTATTGTCTACCGGTCGGTTTTCGACCGTTCGGAAGCGGGGATGCGTGTGCGTCCCCGCTTTTTGTTGTCGGCGGAACTGTTGACGGCTTTTGAACGCATGAAACTGCTGCTGTGAAAGACAATAAAAGCCCGAAGCATTGCGCTTCGGGCTTTCTTCATTTGTGCGTATCCGTATCCCTGCCGGGAGGAGGCATATCCGTTTGTACTTCCCTTTTGCCGAGAAGGTTCGGCGGGTTACTTGCGGATCGCGGCCACGCCGGGCAGCTCGATGCCTTCCATGTATTCGAGCAGCGCGCCGCCGCCGGTGGAGACGTAGCTGACCTGGTCGGCCATGCCGAACTTGTTGATGCAGGCTACCGAGTCGCCGCCGCCGATCAGCGAGAAGGCTCCGTTCTTCGTAGCTTTCACGATCGCTTCAGCAATAGCTTTCGAGCCCTTGGCGAATTTGTCGATCTCGAATACGCCCACCGGGCCGTTCCACAGGATCGTCTTCGACTCTGCGATTACCTTTGCGAACTCGGCTTCGGCTTTCGGGCCGATGTCGAGGCCTTCCCAGCCGTCGGGAATCGCGTTGGCCGGAACGATCTGCGTATTGGCGTCGGCGCTGAATGCGTCGGCGGCCACGGCATCTTCGGCCAGGTAGATGTTCACGCCCAGCTCTTTGGCTTTTGCGAGGATGTCTTTCGCGGTCTGGAACTGGTCGGGCTCGCAGATGCTGTCGCCCACCTTGCCGCCGAGGGCGGCCTTGAACGTGTAGGTCATGCCGCCGCCGAGGATCAGGTTGTTCACCAGTTTGAGCAGGTTTTCGATCACGCTGATCTTGGTCGAAACTTTCGACCCGCCGAGGATAGCGGTGAACGGACGTGCCGGATCTTTCAGCACTTTGTCGATCGCTTTCAGTTCGCCTTCCATCACGTAGCCGAACATCTTGTCGCTCGGGAAATATTCGGCGATCAGCGCCGTCGACGCGTGTGCGCGGTGCGCGGTGCCGAACGCGTCGTTGATGTAGCAGTCGGCGTACGAAGCGAGGCGCTTCACGAACTCTTTCTGCGAGGCTTTCACGGCCTTCTTCGCAGCGGCTTTTTCGTCGTCGGTGGCGTCTTCGGCCAGTCCGCGGGGCTTACCCTCTTCTTCGGCGTAGAAACGCAGGTTTTCGAGCAGCAGTACCTGGCCCGGTTTCAGTGCGGCGGCCTTGTCGGCGGCCTCCTGGCCCTGGCAGTCCCCGGCGAAGTCCACCTTCACGCCGAGGCGCTTCTCGATGGCGGGGATGATGTGCTTGAGCGAGAATTTGTCTTCCGGCCCTTTTTTCGGACGGCCCAGGTGCGACATCAGGATCACCGATCCTCCTTTTTCGAGTACCTTTTTGATGGTGGGGATCGCCGCACGGATGCGGGTGTCGTCGGTTACCTCCAACTTGTCGTTCAGGGGCACGTTGAAATCGACGCGGATAATCGCGCGTTTTCCTTTGAAATCATACGTTTCGATCGATTGCATGGCTGATATGTTTTAAAGTTGTCTGAATCTCCGTCTACCGGAACTTTCGCGGGGCTTCCAGTGGGCTTTCCTGCCGCGGGCGGCACGCTCTTTCAGGGAATTGCCCCTTTGAGAAGGCTAATTTAATAAAAATATTTAAAAACATCTCAAAGTTAAGCATTGTTTCCAATTTTCGCAATTTACAGCAATTTTTGCGCAAAACATTTTATTTGCGGAAGATATGTCGCCCTGAGGGGGTGAATCAGGCGCCGGGCGGTGCATGGAATTGAAAATCTTTTTTTACTTTTGTCTTAACGATTCGGCCCCGGCTGAAATGCGTCTCCCGATGAACGAAGGCGGTTTTCTTCCATGCGGGTCGGTCGGAGAGGCCGATTCGTCGGATTGGAAATGACGAGATTTCACCAACCCTTGCGGGCGGTTGCCCGCTTTGCCTGCATCGCGGCGTTGCTATGCTGTTGCGGATTCGTGCCGCGTGGAAAACATGCCGGGCAGACTCAAGCGAATGAACTCGAAGGGGTGTATGTGGTCGGGACGCTGTATAAACGCGGGCATAATGTCGTTGTGGTATGGGAAAACGGCGTGCCGAAGCAGTTGACCGACAAAAAGGGATACGCTTTGGCTGAGGCGGTTTCGGTTTGCGGCGGTGATGTTTATGTCGTAGGGAATGTGTATGATGCCGATCGACGTCACAGTAAAGCCACTGTATGGAAAAACGGTGTGCCGCAGGTGCTGGAAACCGGTGAAGCCGCAAGTTCGCGGGCTACGGCGATGGTTGTTTCGAATGGCGATGTGTATGTGGTAGGCACTGTGTTGCAAACCAGATTTAAACCTCGGGCTGCACTATGGAAAAACGGTGTGTTGACATGGTTGACCGACGAAAACACTCCCGCCGAAGCGAAAGCGGTGGCTGTTTCGGATGCCGATGTATATGTGGCCGGTCTGGTGTACGGAGATACGACGATGGCCACACTCTGGAAGAACGGCGTGCCGCAATCGTTGCCCGATGGTGAGGATGGGAGTGTGGATGCGATTGCCGTATCGGACGGTACGGTTTATGTCACCGGAACGGCTTTCCGGGACGGAACCGGCACTTCGGCGATGTTGTGGTGCAACGGCATGCCGACTGATTTGGGGAATGAATGGTACCCCGACGGAATCAACGTAGACGGTGCGAATGTGCATAATGAATGTTTCCCTGATGGAATAAGTGTGGATGGTGCGGATGTGTATATTACGGGGTGGTTTTTGAAGTATGATTATGATAAGGGTGCGGACGGTCATGCTGTGTTGTGGAAAGCCGGCGAGTTCAGAGAGCTCAGTTTATTGCCCGGGATATCGTATTTTTTCGGGCCTGTTATGATTGTGTCGGACGGCCATGTGTATGCGGCCGGGCAGATGGATTGGCGAACCGCGATGGTTTGGAAGGACGGAAAAACGATTCCGCTGTCGCGGCCGGCAGGGCTCACTCGTTACGTACCGCAGTTCTTCGATATTTTTGTGAAGTGAATCCCTGTGCGGTCGGCTCCTGCGGCAGTGCGGCGGGAATGCACCGAAGCGGCCGCGGTATGCGGCCGGCAGGTAAATGAAAAGGATACAGACTTAATTTAATATAACACCATGTACGGAAAAATGAAAGAGCACCTCTCGGCCGAGCTCAAGGCGATCGAAGAGGCTGGATTGTACAAACAAGAACGTATTATCACTTCGCCGCAGAAGGCCGACATCACGGTCGAAGGCGGTAAAGAAGTGCTCAACTTTTGCGCGAACAACTACCTCGGGCTGTCGAACAACCCCCGGCTGATCGATGCGGCGAAACGGGCGATGGATACGCACGGCTACGGTATGTCGTCGGTGCGTTTTATCTGCGGCACGCAGGACATCCACAAGCAACTCGAAAAAGCGATCGCCGACTATTTCGGCACCGAAGATACGATTCTTTACGCCGCCTGCTTCGATGCGAACGGCGGTGTGTTCGAACCCCTCTTCACCGATGAGGACGCGATTATCTCCGACTCGCTGAACCATGCGTCGATCATCGACGGCGTGCGCTTGTGCAAGGCGGTGCGCTACCGTTATGCGAACGCCGATATGGCCGACTTGGAGAAGCAATTGCAGGCCGCCCAGGCGCAGCGCTTCCGCATTATCGCCACCGACGGTGTTTTCTCAATGGACGGCAACGTCGCCCCGATGGACAAGATTTGCGAATTGGCCGAGAAGTACGACGCGCTGGTGATGGTGGACGAGTGCCACTCGGCCGGCGTGGTGGGCAAGACGGGCCGCGGCGTGACCGAACAGTTCGATGTGCGCGGAAAGGTCGATATCATCACCGGTACGCTGGGCAAGGCGTTCGGCGGTGCCGTAGGCGGGTTCACGACCGGCCGTAAGGAGATCATCGCGTTGCTGCGCCAGCGGTCGCGTCCGTACCTTTTCTCGAACTCGCTGCCTCCCGCAGTGGTGGGCGCCGGGCTCGAACTGTTCAAGATGCTGGGCGAGAGCGATGCGATCCACGACAAGTTGGTCGAGAATGTGGAGTACTTCCGCACGAAGATGCTCGCCGCCGGATTCGACATCAAGCCGACCCAGTCAGCCATCTGCGCAGTGATGCTGTACGATGCGAAGCTGTCGCAGGACATGGCCGCGAAGCTGCTCGACGAGGGAATTTACGTGACCGGGTTCTACTATCCGGTAGTGCCGAAAGGACAGGCGCGTATCCGCGTGCAGGTCTCTGCAGGCCACGAAAAATCGCACCTGGACAAGTGCGTGGCGGCCTTTACGAAGGTGGGCCGCGAACTGGGAGTGATTAAATAGTGTGGATGATCGCTGCGAGAGGGGAAGTCTAAACGTCTCGGGTACAGGCGGTCTGAAAACAATTGAATTATGGGAAAAGCGACCATTGACGCCACCGACCGCAAGATTCTCAGCCTGTTGATCCGCAATGCGCGCATGCCTTTTCTGGAGATCGCGCGCGAGTGCGGTATTTCGGGCGCGGCGATCCACCAGCGGGTGAAGAAGATGGAGGAATCGGGCGTGATCCGGGGCTTCCGCCTCGAAGTCGATCCTACGGCACTGGGGTACAACGTCAGTGCGATGATCGGTATCCGCATCAACGATCCGTCGATGAATTTCGAGATTGTCGACGGTTTGAGGCGGATTCCCGAGGTGGTCGAATGCCACTTCGTCACCGGTAAATACAACATCTGGACGCGCGTTTACTGCGTGGATCACGAGCACTTGATGCACACGATCCTCGACCATATTCTGCGTGTGCCGGGCGTTTCCGAAACCGAGACCTTCATTTCGCTCTCCGATTCGTTCGGGCGGCAGGTGAGTGTCCGCGATCTGGACCAATAGGGTTGAGGGCGGTAGCTTGTCCGGAGTCTTGAGCCTGCCGCCGGGTAATCCGGCGGCAGGTGTGTTTCAGGAGAAGATGGGCATGGGCGTACGCGCCCTGCCCGGTAATGCGCTCCGTCCGGGATGATGTTTGGCCCTTGCCGGGCAATGATTAATTACAGAAAACTTATGATACGGCTGACCAAGGAATTTTCGTTCGAAATGGCGCATACCCTCGCCGGGTATGACGGACCTTGCCGTGAAATACACGGCCATTCGTACCGCCTGTTCGTTACGGTACGCGGTGTGCCGGTGAGGGATCCGCAAAGTCCGAAATACGGCATGGTGATGGATTTCGGTGACCTGAAACACATCGTTGGCCGGTTGATCGTCGAGCGTTACGACCATGCGCTCGTACTGCGCGAAACGCCTGAGAACCATGCGGCGCTGGAAGCGATGCGCGGTACTTACACGAAGATCATCGTTACTCCGTACCAACCCACCTGCGAGAATATGGTGGAGGATTTCGCCCGTGCGATCGCGGCCGAACTGCCTGCGGGCGTGGAGTTGTTCAGCGTGAAACTGCACGAGACGGCCACCTCGTTCGCTGAGTGGTATGCCTCGGATAACCTTTGATCCTGATACGTCCCGCGGTGCAGGCGGGAACGGAGAGCGGGGCTAAGCGAGGAGACGATACAGGATAAACCGGACACAGGCAAAGGTATGGGCAGGGGTAAAAGCACGGACAGCGGTACGGGAGCACCGGCGGCGCAGCAACCGCAGCGGCCGGAGGCCGCCGATGTCGTCCGGGGCGGGCTCTATGCCGACCGGACCTTTACGCGCCTCGACGGCGCGGTACGGGATTTCGTGCAAGCCGAGTTCGAGCACTGTACTTTTACCGGGTGCGATTTTTCATATGCCGACCTGTCGCACGCCTTCTTTTCGGAGTGCCTGTTCCGCGAATGCCGCATGGTGGTACCCGGACTCAGTGCGGTACACCTGCGCAAAGCCGTTTTCGACGGCTGCCTGCTTTCGGGGCTCGATTTCGGACAGTGCGTGAAGGCGGGCTTCGGGGTATCGTTTGTCCGCTCGCGGCTCGATAACAGCTCGTTCTACGAACTGAAAATGCCCGGAACCCGTTTCGACGATTGCGAACTGACGGGATGCCTGTTCGCGGAGAGCGACCTGACCGGTGCTTCGTTCGACGGATGCAAACTGTCTGCAACCGAATTCGACCGTTGCCGGCTCGAAAGAGCCGATTTCCGCACGGCGACGGAGTTCGCGATCGATCCGGGCCGCAATATGTTGCGGCGGGCGAAGTTTTCCCCTTACAACCTTGCGGGGTTGCTTGCCGTGTACGGGATTGAAATCGGGTAACCGGTACGTCGGAAATGCCGGTTGCGACAGACTTGAGGGAATAGCCCCGTGTGTGCACGGGATTTTGTTGAAACAAACGGAGAACGCATGTCCCGGTGTGGCGCACTGCGGTTTGTGCCGGGCGGTGCCCGGCTGCCCGCTGGAGTCGGACCGGCAGTCGCCCGGTGCCGGATCGCCACGGGCCGACATCGGTCCGCATCGCGCCACTCCGTTCAAAGCCAATACCGAACTGCTGATGGAGAGATTGTTCCTGATCGATGCCTACGCGCTGATTTTCCGCGCTTATTATGCTTTTATCGGCCGCCCGATGCGCAATTCCGAAGGGTTGAATACTTCGGCGATTTTCGGGTTCGTCAAATTCCTGCGGGATCTGATCCGCCGCGAGGAGCCGCGCCTGTTGGGCGTCGCGTTCGACCCCAAGGGCGGTAATTTCCGCCATGAAATTTATCCCCAGTACAAGGCGAACCGGGAGGCTACTCCGGAGGACATCATTGCGGCGGTGCCCTACATCAAGCGGGTGCTCGAGGCGATGCGTATTCCGGTGATCGAGGTTCCCGGCTACGAGGCCGACGATGTGATCGGCACGCTGTCGATGAAGGCTGCCGGGGCCGGGTATGAAGTTTACATGGTGACGCCTGATAAGGATTACGGGCAGCTGATCCGTCCGACCGTGCGCATTTATAAGCAGCGCAAGGGAGGAGACGGAATCGAGGTCATTGGCTGCGAACAGATCCGCGAGCATTACGGTATCGACGACCCGTGCCGGGTGATCGACATCCTCGCGCTGTGGGGCGATGCGTCGGATAATATTCCGGGTGTGCCGGGCATCGGCGAGAAGAGTGCGATCAAACTGGTGTGCGAGTTCGGTACCGTGGAGAACCTGCTCGAAAATACCGATAAGCTCAAAGGAAAGCAGCGCGAGAACATCGAGGCGCTGCGCGAACAGATACTGTTGGCCAAACGGCTGGCGACCATCGAGCTGAATGTGCCGGTCGAGTTCGATCCGGCGGGACTTACGATGGTGAACCCCGATCTCGAGATGCTGGCCGATGTCTACCGGGAGCTGGGGTTCCGTTCGTTCCTCAATGAATTGCAGGGCAATCCGTTCGTTACGGCGGCGGGCGTTGCCGGCACCGCATCCGGTGCCGGACGGGGAAGTGCGGGTCAGGTGGGCGCACACGCTTCGGGCATTACGGATACAGGCGGAATTGCCGGTGGGGCCGGGACAACCGAAATGCCGGGAGCTTCGGATGGCCGGAGAGCGGGCGTTGCAGGCAGCCGGGCGTCGGGAAATGCCGTGCAGGATGCATCGCAGGGTTCGCTGTTCGATGCGTTCGGGCAGGTTCCGGATGCCGGGGCCGCGTTTCCCGGGGCAGGTGATTTGACACCTTCCGATAGCGTTTCGGAGCCTTACGCGGGGAACTCCCCGGCGGGACAGCGAGACCTGTTTGCGGGACCGGGAGAGGTTTCCGGGGTTGGCGGAATGGTGCAGCATGACCCCAATCGGGATACTGCGAATGCGGGCGCGGCGGGAGACCGGGTAACGTCCGCAGGCGGCCTTTTCGGGCAGCAGTACCAGACGATCGACACGGTGCCGCATACTTACCATACCGTGACCGAACCTGCCGAACTGGAGGCGCTCGCGGCCCGGCTGGCCGCCTGCGAAGCGTTCTGCTTCGACACCGAGACGACCGGATTCGACGTGTTCGGAGACCGCCTGGTCGGAATTTCGGTCGCGATCGAACCGCACGAGGCATGGTATATCCCGTGCAACAGGGAGAACACGGACCGTGTGGTCGCGGCATTGCGTCCGGTCTTTGCCGACGAGAAGATCGCGAAAATCGGCCAGAACATCAAATTCGACCTGATGGTGCTGCGCAGTGCCGGCATCGAGGTGTGGGGCCGGCTCTACGATACGATGATCATCCATTACCTGCTCGACCCCGAGTCGCGGCACGGCATGGACCATCTCTCCCGCACGTTCCTCGGGTACGATCCTGTGCCGATCGAGGCGCTGATCGGTAAGGGGGCCAAGCAGAAAACGATGGATATGGTGCCGGTGGCGACGGTGGCCGCCTATGCCGCCGAGGATGCCGACGTGACGCTGCGGCTTTACCGTGTGCTGTGGCCGCTGCTGATGCAGGCGGGACTGACCGAACTCTATGCGAAGATCGAGGAGCCGCTGATTCCGGTGCTCGCCGACATCGAAATGACCGGCGTGAAGATCGACACTGCTGCGCTGGCCTCCTTTGGGCAGGAGCTGACCGGGGAGCTGGCGGCCCTCGAGGAGCGTATCCGTGAAACGACGGGCGATCCGTCGCTGAACGTCAATTCGGCCAAACAGCTGGGCGAGGCGCTTTTCGGCCGCATGAAGATCGACCCGAAACCGAAAATGACCAAAACCAAACAGTACCGTACCGACGAGGAGTACCTGCAGATGCTTTCCGACCGCCATCCGGTGATCGGGATGATCCTGGAATATCGCGGGTTGCGCAAGCTGCTTTCGACCTATGTCGATGCGCTGCCGCAGCTGGTCAATCCGCTGACGGGGCGGATCCATACCTCGTTCAACCAAGCGGTAACGGCTACCGGACGGCTCAGTTCGACGAATCCGAACCTGCAAAATATTCCGATCCGCGACGACCGCGGGCGCGAAATCCGCAAGGCGTTCATCCCGTCGTCGGACGACCGCGTGCTGCTGTCAGCCGACTATTCGCAGGTCGAACTGCGGCTGATGGCGCACCTGAGCGGCGACCGGGCGATGATCGAAGCGTTCGGGCACGGCGAGGATATCCATACCGCGACGGCGGCCCTGCTGTTCCATGCGGCCAAAGAGGATGTGACGCGCGAACAGCGGCGCCGGGCCAAAACGGCCAATTTCGGAATCATCTACGGCATTTCGGCGTTCGGACTGGCCCAACGGTTGAACATTCCTCGTACGGAAGCCAAGGAGATCATCGACGGGTATTTCCAGTCGTACCCCGATATCCGGCAGTACATGGAGCGTGTGATCGACCAGGCGCGCGAAAACGGGTACGTCGAGACGCTCTTCGGGCGCAAGCGGATGCTGCCCGATATCCGTTCGGGCAATGCGGTGGTGCGCGGCCTTTCGGAGCGCAATGCGATCAATGCTCCGATCCAGGGCGGCGCGGCCGATATCATGAAGCTGGCGATGATTGCCGTGCACGGCGAGCTGCGCCGCAAAGGGCTGCAATCGAAGATTATCCTGCAGGTGCATGACGAATTGGTGCTCGACGTCCTGCTCAGCGAGCAGGAACAGGTGCGTGAAATCGTTATCCGCTGCATGGAGGGAGCCGCCGAGTTGAAAGTAAAGCTGGTCGCCGAGTGCGGTGTGGGCCGCAACTGGCTCGAAGCGCATTGATGGACGGGGAAGATTTCGGAAAACCGCTTGCCCGGAACCCGGTTGCGGAGAATTTTTCGGTCGTATGGAACCCGGGGCGGGCTGTCGCCGTAGGGGAGAGAGGATAGACGTCCGGATTACCGGGCAGGCTTCCGTGCGTAGGTCAGGAACGTAAAAGGGGATGGAAACTTCTCGCCGTGCGGATGGTGTTCCTGCTCCGTGAGGAGCCATTGCGACCGGTCCCAGTCGGGGAAACGGGTATCGCCTTCGTAATCCGCGTCCACTTCGGTCAGGTAGAAGCGTTGGGCGCGCGGCAATGCCTGCGCATAGATCTCGCCGCCGCCGATAACGAAGACCTCTTCGCTCTCCGGAAACAGTGCGAGGGCTTCTTCGAGCGAGTGGACGACCGTGCATCCTTCGGCCAGGAAACTGCTTTGCCGCGTGATAACGACGTTCGTGCGCCCCGGCAGCGCCCGGCCGATCGACTCGAACGTTTTACGGCCCATCACCACCGGATGGCCCGAGGTGATCGCCTTGAAGCGGCGCAGGTCTTCGCTGATGTGCCAGATCAGGCTGTTGCCCGACCCGATGATCCCGTTGCGGGCGATGGCGACGATAATCGAAAGCATTTTGTCTGTTTGTTTGTATCGTATGGTCCGGTAAGGTTGCCGGCTCTTCCGGGGCGTCCGGGCAGCCTGCGCCCGGAGTGCCGTGGGGCGCTGGTTATACTGCAATCGGGGCTTTGATCGCCGGATAGGGATCGTAGCCTTCGAGCGAGAAATCTTCGTAGCGGAAGTCGAAAATCGATTCGATGTCCGGATTCAGCTTCATCACGGGCAGCGGCCGGGGCGTGCGTGTCAACTGCTCCGCGACCTGTTCACGGTGGTTGAGGTAGATGTGCGCGTCGCCGAGCGTATGCACGAAATCCCCCGGCATAAGTCCCGTGACCTGTGCCATCATCATCGTCAGCAGGGCGTACGAGGCGATGTTGAACGGCACGCCGAGGAAAACGTCGGCACTGCGCTGGTACAGCTGGCACGAGAGCTTGCCGCCGGCCACGTAGAACTGGAACAGGGCGTGGCAGGGCGGCAGCGCCATTTGGTCGATCTCGGCCACGTTCCATGCGCTGACGATGTGCCGGCGCGAGTCGGGATTCGTACGGATCGACTCGACCACTTGTGCGATCTGGTCGATGTGGCGTCCGTCCGGCGCGGGCCAGCTGCGCCACTGGTACCCGTAGACGTGGCCCAGATCGCCGTTCGCATCGGCCCATTCGTCCCAGATGGTCACTTTGTTATCGTGCAGGTATCGGATGTTCGTGTCGCCCTTCAGGAACCACAACAGTTCGTGAATAATCGAGCGCAGGTGCAGTTTTTTTGTCGTGAGCAGCGGAAACCCTTCGCTCAGGTTGAAGCGCATCTGGTAACCGAACGTACTGGTCGTTCCGGTTCCGGTGCGGTCGCCTTTGGGGGTGCCGTGGGTCTGGATGTGACGGAGCAGGTCGAGGTAAGCTTGCATATATCGTTTGAAGTTTTGCGGATGCCGGGGCAGTCCGTTGTACGCTGGCACGGCACCGTCGGGTTTTCGGCGCCTGTTTCGTGGATTCCGGTCCGGGAGCGCCGCCGTGGCCGCAGGGTGTTATTGCCTTGTGGTGCCGGACTTCCCGATTACGGCTCTGTCCGGATAGCCTTTCAGTTCAAATCCGCCGGGGCCCAGCACGCCGTACAGGGGATTGTCGATCCATTCGCCGAGGAAAGCTACTGCGCCGCCTTCTGGCAGCGGATACACTTCGGCGCAGTGGGTGTGGCCGCAAATGAACAGGTCGGCCGGGGCCGACGGGTGCGTCCGTTGGTATTCGTGCGCAAACCCGATGATCGGTTCCTCTTCGCCGCGGAAAATGTGCGCGACCGGCCGTGAAGTGCGGTTCGAACGGCTCCACCCCTTGCCGAGCATCATGGCCCAGTAGGGATGCAGCATTGAGAAGAGCCATTGCAGCAGCCTGCTGCGGAAAATGGCGGAGAGTATTCGTTGCCCCGCCGGACGCGGGCCCAGCATATCGCCGTGGCCGACAATCACTTTCCGGCCGTCCAGTTCGAATTCGGTGTACGGGCTGTGGTACAGTGTGACGCCGCATTCGTCGTGCAGGTACCGGTAGGTCCAGATGTCGTGGTTGCCGCCGAAAAAGTGTACGGGAATTCCGCGGTCGGTCAGCTCCGAGAGCTTGCCCAGCAGCCGCGTGAAACCTTTGGGTACCACGTAGCGGTATTCGTACCAGAAATCGAAAATGTCGCCGACCAGGAAGATCGCGTCGGCATCTTTCGATACCTCGTCGAGCCATTGTACCAACAGCCGCTCCCGGTTCTCCGGATCGGAGCCTATTTGCAGGCCCAGGTGGATGTCCGAGGCGAAATAGTACATATTAGCGCGTCAGTTCGGCTACGCGGGTGCGCAATGCGGCGCCCTGCAGGTTGCGGCCCGTGATGTTGCCCCGGCGGTTGATCAGGAAGTTGACCGGTGTGGCGGCGACGTTGTAGCTCATGGCGGGAAGGCCCGTGAAACCGTTGGGGTCGATCACGTTCGTCCACGGCAGTTTCTGGGCCTGTACGGCCAATATCCACGAGGCCTTGTCGCTGTCGAGCGACACCTGATAAATGTCGAAACCCTTACCGGAAAACTCTTTGTAGAGCTCTTTCATCTCGTTGTTCATGGCCGGTCCTTTCGGGTCCGTTACCGACCAGAAGGTGAGCAGGATCGCCTTGTTTTTCAATTCGGAGAGCTTATGGTCCTTGCCGAACATATCCTGCAGCGTGATTTCGGGATGGTTCAGCCCTGCCGTTTCGGCCTGTTGGCGGCTAACCTGTTGTGCGAGCGCTGCGGCATCGTCCTGCGTCTTGACGTCCCGCAGCAGTGCGATTACATGCGGTGAGGCCGGGTATTTGTCCGCGAGAGAGTCGGCTACCATCCGGTAGTAGACGCGGTCGTCGTTCGCATTGAAGAGCGCTTCGTCGTTGGGCAGGCGCTGGTAGAGCGCATAAACGGCGGCCATGGACGACGCGTTTTTGACGATAAAGGCGATGTGTTCGCGTTTGATTTTTACATAGCGCTGCGTGTATTCGCGCAACAGTGCCGTGCGCCGCGCGTCGTTGTCGGGCGTGGGGCGCGTTTCCGAATAGAGGTTCGCCAGCGAGTCGAGCGAGCGGACGCCATTGGAATACATCGTATTGAATTCCTTGAGCAGTTTCGAGTCATCGGAGCCCTCGACGGTGTAGTTGCGGCCGAGGTCGCACAGCGAATTGACCTTCACCTTTTCGCCCGGGGAGACGATCACCGGGATGCTGCTCTGTTTGTAGACGATGTTGTAGAAAGTGGGGGCTGCCACGGGGGTGCTCACCGTGAAGCGGTAGTTCCCCTGCTGGTTGGTAACGGTCGAATCGACGACGGTACGTCCTTTGGTCGTGAGCATCTCCAGATAGATCGTGTCTTTGCTGATTCCGGAGAAGGTTCCCGAGATATGGGCTTTGTTCTTTTGTCCGCAGGAGAAGGCCACCAGGGCCGTTGCCGACAGTAACAGCAGTTTTTTCATTTCGGATATTTGGGTTCTACGGGTCAAAAATACAACAATTTTTCAACAATCGGCATCCCGCGCGGCTTTTCCTTGCGGTGGAGCCATCCGGTCAACCGGGGGTGGATCGGTATGCGTTGGCTGATGCGCGGCCACCGGCGTTGATTAACCGCCCGGATGAGCCGGAGCGCGGCTTGGTGTACGCGGGCCGGGGCTTAACCGGCGCATGCAAACGGTGTATGCGGCCTCAGGGGATTGGTTCGCATCCACCGGCCGGGAGCGGCGGATCGTACGGTCTCCGGGTACGGGGAACGATCGTCGTTCGCCGTTTGCCGTTTGTCATAGGGGGGCGCCGTGGACGGGCATCCTCCTTGACAGGGTCGTTGCCGCAGGGGCCGCTTAAAACAACCCGTTCAAAACAGGGTCTCCGACGGATGGCCGGAGACCGGAATAAACCTGTTTGCGGGGGCGTGGTCCCGGAGTCCCGTTTTTCGAAAGCCCCGTATCCGGGGACCCCCTTTCGGGAAAATGCGTACGGGCGACGGCCGGACGGGTGGCGTTCGAAAACGGCAGCCGGATGATGCGCGGAGATCAGGCCGGAACGCTTTGTGCGCTGCGGTAGGCTTCCAGCCTCCGCTCGATCTGGATTTCGAAGTCGCTCAGCACGTTCATGTAGTTGACGAACGCCTCGTAGGGCGAGCCGTACGGGTTGAAGTAGCTGTGTACGTCGCCGTCCGAGAACCATTTGGTCGCCATGTAGTAGAAGTGATCGGAGCTCTGCATGAAGCGCCAGACGTAGTTCAGGTCGGGGCTGTCCAGTTCGTGTATTTTGTCGTACAGCGCGTACAGTTTCGAGAAAGCCTCGTTCTGCAGTTCGTTGCCGAGCCATGCGGTTACGTCGCGTTCTTCGTCGGCCCACGAAATCGGGTAGGGCGAATGCAGGATCGCGACGGGCTGGTGTGCCTCGGCCACTTCGGCCGGCGTGGCGAACTTGAGCTTGCCGTCGGCGATCACCGCACCGGGCAGGTACTTCATGAATTCGAAAATACCCGATTCGGCCCACTGGTGTTCGCCGAAGGTTTCGTAATCCATGAACAGGTTGACCGTGTCGCCGCCCATATCCGGGTCGGTGAGCCAACCGACGTATTTTTCGACGGTCAGCGGCCATTCGCTCCAACTCCGGTTCGAGAAGCGGAACGCGATGTCGTCGCTGAGTTTGAAGTTGCGCAGCAGCAGCCTGAGTTTCTGGTTCAGCGCGTTGGCGTAGATGAAATTGGGGCTTTTCCAGCCGAGGATGTGCTTGGCGCCTTCGGTGAGCATCGAACTGAACCCCATATCGGCGACCATTTCGCCGATCGTGTCCGAGTAGATCAGTTCCGTGTTGCGGAACGTGCGCGGCCGCGTGCCGAACTCCTGCATGATCGCGTCGGAGTGCATCTGAACCTGCTCGGCGAACTCGTCACGGTTGATCAGCGAGGCGAGCGAGTGCGCGTAGGTTTCGCCGAGGAACTCGACGCAGCCCGTCTTGGCCAGCGCACGGAAACTGTCGAGGACTTCGGGGGCATAGATGCGGAACTGCTCGATGGCGAGTCCCGACATCGAGAAACTGACGCGGAATTTGCCCTTGTGCGCCTTGATCTGCTCGAGCAGCAGCGTATTCATCGGCAGGTAGCATTTGTGGGCTACCTTCTGCAGGATCGTCCGGTTGGTCAGGTCGTCCAGGTAGTTGTGGTCCTTGCCCATGTTGAAGAAGCGGTACTTCTTCAGCCGCAGCGGTTGGTGGACCTGGAAATAGAAGCAGACGGTCTTCATATGCGTCGTGTTTTTGATTTCGTATCGTAGCGCCGGGCCGGTGTGGTCCGTGCCTGTTCATTTTGTATGTTCGGCGGCCTGTACCTCTAACGGCCGGGAGTTCCGGGAAAGCGGCGCGTTTTGTCCGGGCCGGTCTTTCCCTTGCTGTTAAAATGTCCGAAGCGGCGCCGGGGCTCAGAGTACCGATTCGTACACGTTGATAATCTCGGTGGCGGCGTCTTCCCAACGCAGGTTTGTCGCCTCGTGCCGTCCTTTTTTCGACGACATCTCGGCCAGCGCGGGATATTTGACCAGTCCGTAGATCGCATCGGCCAGCGCATCGACGTCCCAGTAGTCCACTTTGATCGCATAGTCGAGCACTTCGGCGACGCCCGACTGCTTGGAGATGATCACCGGGACGTTCGACTTCATCGCCTCGAGCGGCGAGATGCCGAACGGTTCCGAAACCGAAGGCATCACGTATACGTCGCTCAGCGCGAACATCCGCTGCACCTCGTCCCCTTTGAGGAATCCGGTGAAGTGGAAGCGGTCGGCGATGCCGAGTTTCGCCACGCGGCGGATGACGTGGTTGAGCATGTCGCCGCTGCCGGCCATCACGAAGCGGACGTTCTTGAGCCGTTTGAGCACCTTGGCGGCGGCCTCGACGAAGTAGTCGGGCCCTTTCTGGTAGGTGATCCGTCCGAGGAAGGTCACGATCTTGTCGTCCACGCCCCGTTCTTCGGCTTCGAGTTCCTGCGAGGCGAAACGCACCGCGTTGTGCACGGCCACTACCCGGTCGGGGGCGATGCCGTACTTGTTGATCACGATGTTGCGCGTGAGGTTGCTCACCGCGATTACGCGGTCGGCAGCCGCCATGCCTGCGCGCTCGATGTTGTAGACCTGCTGGTTGACATTTTCACCGCTGCGGTCGAACTCCGTCGCATGCATGTGCACCACCAGCGGTTTGCCCGAAACGCGCTTGGCCGCGATGCCGGCATAGTAAGTGAGCCAGTCGTGCGCATGGATGACGTCGAATTGTCCGGCGAGGTCTTTGGCCAGTTGGGCCGCCACCATCGCGTAGCGTGCGATCTCTTCCATCAGGTTCGCCCCGTAAGTGCCGGAGAAGCTGTAACGCTCCTTCCACAGGTCGCCCCCTACGGGAACCGTACCTCCGTTACGTACCTGCTCGGAGTAGTCGGCGAACTCTTCCGGCGAGATATAGGGCACCATGTTCGAGTTGATGTGGATGAAGGTCATCTTTTCCCAGATGTCTTTCTGCTTCGGGTCGCCGTAGAGCGTTTCCACGTCGGAAGCGTTGACCACGCGCACGAACTGCTGGTCTTCGTCGCCGTATGCTTTCGGCATCACGAAGATCACCTTTACGCCGTGCTGGGCCAGTCCGCGCGTCATGCCGTAGCAGGCGGTGCCCAGTCCTCCGGCGATATGCGGGGGGAATTCCCATCCGAACATCAGTACTCTCATCTGTTTCGTTTTTATCGTGATTACTGTTCTGTTAATTATTGTTTTAGCGGTTGCGTTTGCCGTTCGGTCTGTCTGGCGGAGCAAAACAGACGATCGGGCTTCGTTTACTTCCGGCTGGGGTTACAGGTTGTCCCAATAGCTGCTTTTGCAGCCGCCGTACTCCTCGATCATCTCGTTGATGCGCAGGATCGCCCCGACGCTCCATGCCTGCGAGATGGTGCCGCGTGCGTTGTAAGGCGGATCGCCGTCGTAAATCTCCGAGATCGACGCCAGTCCGTTGTCGCTGATGTCCTCTTCGAAGTTCTTGACGATCTCGACCGCCTCGTTGCAGAACTCTTTCCCCTTGATGTCGAAGCAAGCCTTCACGTAGTGTTCGAGCAGCCACGGCCACACGGTTCCCTGGTGGTAAGCCCGGTCGCGGGTGGGCTGGTCGCCTTCGCACCGTCCTTCGTAGAGCGGGTTGCGCGGCGAGAGCGTCCTGAGCCCCTTGGGGGTCAGCAGGTGGCGCCGTACGACCGAGATTACGCTCAGTTTCCGGTCGTCGCTCAGCATGCCGTAAGGAAGCGAGCAGGCGATGATCTGGTTCGGGCGGATGAAGGTGTTCTGCCCGCGCTCGTCCACATAGTCGGCGAGATACTCCTCTTGCGGATACCAGAACAGTTCGTTGAATGCCTCTTTGATCCGGTCGGGAGCCTCCTTCCATTCGTGGACGAAGGCATTGTCGCGGTGTTTGCGCGCCAATTCTAGCGTGTAGCAAATGGCGTTGTACCACAGCGCGTTGATTTCGACCTGGTAACCGTCGCGCCCCGTCACGGGTTTGCCGTCCACCACCGCGTCCATCCAGGTCATCGCCAGGTGCGGGTTCGACGCCCAGATCAGCATGTTGTCGTGTACGCGGATGTGGTCGCCGATGCCGCGGCGGAAAGCTGCGAGCACGTCTTTCATCGCGTGGCCGTAGCTTTTCCATATCTCGTCGGCGCCGACGTGTTTCTCAAGCGCCTGCAGCGTCCAGAAGAACCAGAGCGGAGCATCGACCGAATTGTAGGCGCTGCCCATGTTCGGGAATAGCCCGTCGTGCATCTCGCGCACCATCGTGTCGATCACCTCGCGGCAGGATTCAAGTCCGCCCTGTGTGAGCGTTACGCCCGGCAGCGCGATGAACGTGTCGCGTCCCCAGCGTCCGAACCACGGGTAGCCGGCCACCAGTTCGGTGCGGTTGCCGTGCCGGACGATGAATTGCCGCCCCGAATGGCGCAGGCAGGAGAGGAAGTCGATCTTGTTCGACCGCCGCGATAATTCTTCTGCAAAAACCGTGTCGAAATTTGCCGGGTCGGCCTCTTCGGTGGAGCAGGAAAAGATAACGCTTTGGCCTTTGGCGATATTCATCTCGAAATATCCGGTCGTCAGCAGGTCTTCGTGCGCGGGGTAGCCGCGGCGCGCCTCCTCGGCGTACTCGAAGTTATAGAACCAGTCGGGTGCGGCGACGAACTCGGAAGCCGTACCGGTCTGCAGGTAGAGCCACGGAAAGCCTTCGTAGAGGCGGTTGCGCACGCCCCCCGGGACGGGGTAACTGTGCGTGTCGGCCGCCATGTTCGCGTGGGTGAGCGTATGGCTGCAACGGAATGCGAGGAACGGCCTGAGCCGGAGCCAGGTTTCCGAGCGCGCCTCGAGCAGCGTGTAACGGATCAGCAGTTGCGTGCGGCTGTGGATCCAAAGCAGCTCCTTTTTCAGCGTGACGCCGCCTACGCGGTAGGTGATCGTGGGGGTCGGCGTGTAGTCGAAGTCGATGATGTATTTGTGACCGCGCGGCTCATAAACGCCCGGGAAACGGTGAATCGCGAGGTTGAAGCTCTGGTCGTGCTGGACAATCGTTTCGTCGACCGACGAAAGGAGCACGTAATTTTCCTCCTCCTCGTCGTTGCGCGGGCAGACTACCAGTCCATGGTACTTGCGCGTGTTGCAGCATACCATCGTGGTGCTCATGTACCCTCCGGCGCGGTTGGTGCTCAGCATTTCGCGCCGCAGCGAGTATTCGAGGTTGCCCAGTTCGTTTTTGTCAAAATGTAAAACGCTCATACGGGTTTGTTTTTCTTTACTTGTAAATATATAAAAAAATAATTAAAAAAGGAACCGTCTTCGGCAAAATATAGCGATAAGGTAACAGCGGAATGAAACCGTCCTGTAAATGCCTGTGGGGCGGTTCGGGGCGATAATGTCCTGTTGTTTGCGTGCCTTATTTGTGTCCCGGTGCCGTGGATCGCTTGCTGAGAAACCGGTTTGCCGGCTACGGCATTCGGTTTGCTGGTCGGCGCAACTTCTTTCGCTCGGACACGCTTCGTTAGACAGGCTCCTTGCGGACGCTTACCTTCTGCAACGGGCGGCCAGAGCTCGTCTCTGACGCCGCGCTCGTCCGCAATACCGGTTGTTTTTTAGTCGATATGTCTTCTTGTGGGGCGGATGCCTTCCGGAATGATAGTACGGGGCGGGTATCGCGCGGTGCGCGGTGCCGGCATTACGTGGAACCGGCGTATGTGGACCTGCATAACGAAAGGCAGCATGCGGGCGCCGGGACGGGCGTTGCTGCTGTTTGTGCAAAACGGAAGCCCGGGCCACTGAAGATCCCGGGCTTCCACGGTTCATACAGATGAGGTCACTTTTAATTACATGGGAAGCGATCTGCTTATCCGGTAGTGTTTTTGGCGTATGCCTCTTTCCAATCTCGGCATTCCGCCGGTTTGTGTGCGTCGTTTGGCTCCCGTTTGCCTTCAGGGGCGTTCGGGGCCGTTTTGGACGCGCGCCCGGAGGGTTATGCCCATTTCACCAGCGCGAAGTCCATGCGGTGCGGCAGTTTCGCGTTCTTCGGGAAGACCCGGATCGCGATGTCGAACGACCCGGTCGTGTCGGGCGTCGAAGCGATGCGGTAGAAGGCCAGCGAGCCCTCCTGACGTTCGAGCTTCAGTTCGCGCTTGGCGACCACCTTGACGTTGTTGCCGTCGTCGATCTGGTCGGCCATGATCATTTCCACGCCGATGTCGTCCGCTTTCAGCCCGTCGATGTCGACCACCACCTCGACGTTGTAGGAGTGCCCGATGAGGATCGCCTCTTTGCCCATGTCGATGCGCTGTGCGCTGACGATGCGCACCTTGTCCCACGCGTTGCTCACCTTGCGTTTCCAGGCCGCGATTTCGCGCGCCATGCGGAAGTCGTCGGCACGCATGTGCGTGTTGCGTTCGTAAAGTTTGCCGTAGAAACGTTCCTGGTAGTCGGTGAGCATGCGGTTCGTGGTGAAGTTCGGCGCGATATCGGCGAGGCAGACCTTGATCGCCTCGACCCACTCGTGCGGAACGTTGTCCGTGCCGCGGTTGTAATATTTCGGTACGATATCGTTTTCGATGGTCGTGTAGATCAGTTCGGCGTCCAGTTCGTTCTGGAAGTTCTGGTCTTCGAACGTGCGCTCCATCGGCAGCTTCCAGCCGCCGCCCTCGTGGTAGCCTTCGACCCACCAGCCGTCGAGCACGCTGAAGTGCATCGTGCCGTTCATCACGGCCTTCTCGCCGCTGGTTCCCGAAGCTTCGAGCGGGCGCGTGGGGGTGTTGAGCCAGATGTCGACGCCCTGCACCATGCGGCGTGCGAGCTCCATGTCGTAATTCTGCAGGAAGATCACCTTGCCCGCGAAACGCGGCATGGCCGCCACTTCGACGATGCGTTTGATCAGGTCCTGTCCCGGTTTGTCGTTCGGGTGCGCCTTACCGGCGAAGAGGAACTGCACGGGGCGCTCCGGGTTGTTGACGATCGCGTCGAGGCGGTCGAGGTTCGTGAAGAGCAGGTGTGCCCGCTTGTAGGTCGCGAAGCGGCGGGCGAAGCCGATGGTCAGCACGTCGGGCTTGAGCGACTCGTGGATGCGGATCAGTTGCACGGGGGAGTCGAAACGGAAATGGGCCGGGTCGCTCACGCGTTTCTTGACGTGTGCGATCAGCTTGTTTTTCAGTACGAGGCGTTCGGCCCACAGTTCGCTGTCCGGAATTTCATGCACCTTCTGCCAAGCCGGGATCGAGTAGTCCGGCAGGGAGAACCCTTCCGGGAAATATTTGGCGTAAAGCCGTTGCAGGTTGGCCGCGCACCAGGTGAAGAAGTGCACGCCGTTGGTCACGTAGCCGATGTGCAGCTCGTCCTTGAAATATCCGGGCCACATGCCGCCGAGGATGTCCTTGCTCACTTCGCCGTGCAGCCAGCTCACGCCGTTGACCTCCTGCGAGAGGTTGCAGGCCAGGAAGCTCATCGAGAACTTTTCGTTCGGATCGTTCGGATTCGTCTTGCCCAGGTTGATGAACTGCTCCCAGGTGATGCCGAGCCGGTCGGGGTAGTGGCCCATGTACTGGCGGATCATCGATTCGGGGAATGCGTCGTGCCCCGCCGGGACGGGCGTGTGCGTCGTGAAGAGCGCCGAGGAGCGCACCACTTCGAGCGCTTCGCTGAACGAAAGCTTGCGTTTCTCGATCAGGTCGTGGATGCGTTCGATGCCGATAAAGGCTGCATGGCCCTCGTTGCAATGGTAGACGTTCTGGTGCGCGCCGATCGCGTGCATCAGCCGGATGCCGCCGATGCCGAGCAGCATCTCCTGTTTGAGGCGGTTTTCCCAGTCCCCTCCGTAGAGGTGGTAGGTGATCGAGCGGTCCTCTTCGCGGTTCAGGTCGTGGTCGGTGTCGAGCAGGTAGAGCTCGGTGCGTCCCACGTCGCAGCGCCAGATGCGCCCGGTGACGATACGGCCCGGCAGGCCGAGCTGGACCGAAAGCCAGTTGCCGTGCTGGTCGCGGACGGGCGAGATCGGTAGTTTTGCGAAGTTCTGCGGCTCATAGCCCGCCTCTTGGTCGCCTGCGGCCGAGAGGCGCTGCGTGAAGTAGCCGTACCGGTAAAGCAGCCCCACGGCGATCATCGGTACGTTTTTGTCGCTGGCCTCCTTGAGGTAGTCGCCCGCGAGGATGCCGAGGCCGCCGGAATAGATTTTCAGCGAGCTGTGGATGCCGTATTCCATGCTGAAATAGCCGATCTTCGGCCCTTTCGCATCTTTTTTCTGGGCCATGTAGGTTTTGAACTTCTCGTAGGTGGCGTCCATCTTCGAAAGGAAAACCTCGTCTTTCTCGAGCTCCAGCAGGCGCGAATAGTGCAGCTTGTCGAGGAAGTCGATCGGGTTCTTTTCGCAGGCTACCCACAGGTCGTAATTGATGTACTCCCACACTTCGTAGGCCTCGGAGTTCCACGACCACCAGAGGTTTTTCGACAGCTCTTCGAGCGGGTGCAGCCGTTTGGGCAGCGTCCGTTCGACCATCAGCCGAGTCCAGGTCGGGCGGTTGCTGACGAGTTGCTGGCGGACGAAGTTGATCTGTTCGTTCTGGTCGCCTCCGCCCTCGTATTTGAATCCGGAACTACGCTCGGTCATCCTGGCGAGCGCGACGTCGTAGGCGTGCGCGTAATAGGCGTACAGGTTCTCCCAGAGCGCGATTTCGGAGGTTTTGAGCGCCGATTCCTGGTACGAGGCGTACTCTTTTGCGCTCATGTTGCAGAACTTCTCGATCGATGAGGCGATTTCGGTGACTACCTCCGAGTCGTTGGCGTCGTTGCGGTCTATCACCTCGACGCCTTTGTGTTCCTTGCAGTGCTCAGCCACCCAGAGGCCGAATCCCGCCAGCGAGGTGGTGATCGTCGGTACGCTGAACGCGACGCTTTCGAGGGGGGTGTAGCCCCACGGTTCGTAGTAGGAAGGGAATACGGTGACGTCCATGCCGCAGAGCAGTTCGTAGTAGTCCTTGTCGAAGATCCCGTCCACGCCGTTGAGGTACGAAGGGACGAACATCACCTGCACCGGGCTGGTGGGATCCATCAGCTTCGTGTTTTTGATCTTGCCGATGATGGGATCCCACTCGGGGGCCGACAGGTAGTGCGTGATGTTGCGTATCACCGACGGATCCATCTGCGCGTTCGGATCCTTGAGGCGTGCCTGGAGGTCCTTGCGCGGACCGACGTTGCCGGCCGGCACGGTGATGTAAGCCAGCACCGGGCGCTTGAGCGCCGCGGCGGGGCCGTCGGCCAACTGGATCAGCGAATCGACGAAGACGTCGAGTCCCTTATTCTTGAATTCGTAGCGGCCGCTGGTGCCGACGATCAGCGGATCGGTGTCGTAGTGGATGCCGAGGCAGATTTCCGCCACGGCGATCATCTGCTCGCGGGCGGCCTTGCGTTTTTGTTTCAAAACGTCGTCGGCCCAGACGAAGTCGTCTTCGAAACCGTTGGGCGTGACCAGATCGACGTCTTTGTGGAGCAGGTATTTGCATTCGCGCGCGGTCAGGTCGCTCACCGTCGTGAAGCAGTCGTACTGTTCCGCCGCGGTCTTTTCGAGCGAGTGTTTGGCCACGACGCCGAATTTGCGCGCCAGCTCGTCGGCATTGAGTTTGGTCAGGTCGCCGTACAGCGGCATGCCGTTGCCGGCGATCGAGCGGCCCATCACCGTCGCGTGCGTCGTGAAGACGGTGGCGATGTTCGGGTCGTGCTTCATCAGGTAGAGGCCGCCGCTCGAGGTCATCCATTCGTGGAAGTGAGCTGCGATCTTGTCGGTTGGCGAGCAGAAGTTCTGCACGTAGCTTTCGATCACTTTCGCGGCCGCGAACCCGAACAGTACCGGCTCGATGTAATCCCACTGGCCGCTGAGCGAATCCACGCGGTAGCTTTCCCACAGCCGTTTGAGCACTTCGTCCTTGTGTGAGAAATATTCGGTGAAGTCCACCAGTACCGCTACCGGGCGCCCTTCGATTTTCCAGTGTCCGATACGGACGCGCACGCCGCTGCTGTACAGCGTTTCGCGCCAGTCGGCCAGCAGCGAGGGATCCTCCTCGAATTCGAGGTTGCCCTCCTCGCGGTGGATGTCGGGACCGATCAGGATATAGTGGTCGCCCAGTTTCTCTTCGACGGTCAGCGCCTTCGTGGCGATCACGGTGTGGATGCCTCCCACCTTGTTGCAGACCTCCCAGCTTACCTCGAACAGGTAGTCGGGAGCCAAATGGAATTCGTGCGTGTTTGACATATTTTTGATATCGCTTGTTGGTTTCGGTTGTTCATTGTTGGACGTGTTGCCGGTTACTCCGGGACTGGAAATCCTCCCGTTTTGGCTGCGAATACCCTTGTTTCGGGGTCGGAAATCCTCCCGTTCCGGTTGGCGGGGCTTGTCGCCGTCCCTTACAAATATACGTTTTTTGCGGTTTGGCGCACCCCTTAAGCGAGAAAAAGATCAGAAATGACGCTGTCCGAGATAAACCAATGTGCGGGAGGGATATAGTAGCGTCCGGATTCGACCTGCAGCGTTCCTGCGGCGGTGAATTTTTGCGCCTGCCGCAGGAAATACTGCAATTTGCGTGCCCCGAACCGGACGGCCAGGTCGCCGGTGCGCAGCCCGTCGGCCGTGCGCAGCCGGGTCATCACGTATTCGTTGTATTGCATGTCGGGCGTCAGCGCTTCGGTTTCGCACTGCGCGCCCTGCGGCAGAAGTTCGAGGTAGCGGCTCAGGTTGGCGATGTTCCATTGGCGGCGCTCCCCGTCGAAGGAGTGCGCCGACGGGCCGATGCCGAGGTACGGGGTGCCGTCCCAATAGTGGCTGTTGTGCCGGGCGCGGCGTTCCGGCAGCGCGAAGTTCGAAACTTCGTAATGTTCGTAACCCGCCCCGCAGAGCATCTCGCGCAGCAATGCGAACTGGGCGCGGCTCGTCTCCGGATCGGCTTCGCGGAGCGTGCCCCGGCGCGCCTGTCGTCCGAACGGGGTTTGCGGTTCGATGGTGAGGTGATAGGCCGAAATGTGTTCCGGCTGCAATTCGAGGGCCTGTTCGAGGTTGTAGCGCCACTCTTCGCGCGTCATTTGCGGCACTCCGTAAATCAGGTCGATGCTCAGGTTGCCGAACCCGGCCCGGCGTGCGGCCTTCACCGTTTCGACCGCCGTGCGGGCGTCGTGGCGGCGGTGCATCCACTGCAGGTCGCGGTCGAGGAACGACTGGATGCCTATGCTGAGGCGGTTGGCCCCTTCGCGGCGCAGGGCTGCGAGGTAGGATAGGGAGAGGTCGTCGGGGTTCGCCTCGACGGTCACCTCTTCCAGTGGCGCATCGGGCCACTGTTCCCGCACCTGCCGGATAAAGTCCCCCAATTCATGCGGCGTGAGCAGGCTCGGCGTGCCGCCGCCGAAGTAGAGCGTCTCGATCCGGTTTGCGGCGGAGAGGGTTATGACGCCCGGACCTTTTGCCGGAGTGGTTTGGGAAACCGGGGCCTGGTCCGTTCGGGAGGTCGTGGTCGGGGCTGTTCGGGAGGCTGCAGCCGGGTCTGTTCGGGGATTCGCCGGGCACAGGGGTTCTCCGGCCGGGAACGGCCCCGCTGTACCTGCCCTTAGTTCCAGTTCGGCGTGCAGCGCCGCGAGAAGTTCCCTGCGGCGCTCGAGCGATGTGCCGGAGAAAAAGTCGCAGTAATGGCAGCGACTTTTGCAAAAAGGGATATGGATGTAGACGCCTGCCATGTTTTTCGGAATGGATTTTCGGTGCCGGTCGCTGTCTTTATCGCAACTGCAACGGCCTTTTCATCGTTGCCGGGCCAGGTACCCGTTTGTTTTTCGCGGGCCTTTCCTGCGGTCGTCGCAATCCGGGGCATCGCTTTTGCAGGAAAAAACCTACTTTTGCGGGGCAGTATCCGTGCGCAGGATCCGGTTTCGCATGTGCGGGATGCGGTTACGGGTTGTCCGCCTGCCGGTCTCCGGTTGGGGCGGTTTCCCACCGGCGGCAGGTTCGGCCTGGAGTCTGGCTCAAAGCCGCAGCCCGGAATGGCTCCTCTGCCGAGCTTCAAAGATAGTGAATTATGCACAAGCCACACTATAAATTCGTCTTAACCCTGCTGCTGGTCCTCTGGACGGCGGGAGTGCTCTACGGTTCGCTCGCGCCGGGCGACGACCTGCCCCCGGCCGGGTGGCTGGCGATGATTCCCTATTTCGATAAAGTGGTGCATTTCGGCTTCTATTTCGGGGAAACGCTGCTCGTGCTGCTACTTTTCGAACCCCGCGGCTGGCGCCGCTGGACTGCGGTCGCCGCGGTGATCCTCTGTTCGGGTGCGGTCGAACTCGTGCAGGGTGCACTGGGCTACCGCTCCAAGGATTTCTGGGATTTCGTGGCCAACAGCTCCGGAGCGCTGGTCGCGGTGGCTGTAGCGCCGTTGCTGCAACGGTTCGTAAAACGGTCGCTACGCTGATTTTTATCACACGGGCAAGTATTCGTTTGTTTTATAACAATCTGATTGTTAGATCAAACTGCTGATTAGCTGTAATTTTAAGAAATTTTAATATTTTAACACTGTTATTTTTGTAACAATCTAAAAAGTTACTATCTTTGTCCCGGTTTCAAAGGCGTTTGCAGCCGCCTTGCGCGGCGGAAAACCGCCCGGCCGGTGCGGAGGAGTCTTCCCGGCGGGAAAAGCTCCCGGAGTGCGGGACCTCGGCGACGGAGCCGCTGTCCGATACCGGAAGAGCCGCATTCAGAAGGATGTATTAACTAAAAAATAAAAAACTATGGCAATTGATTTGAGCAAGTACGGCATCACGGGTGTGACCGAGATCGTACACAATCCCTCTTACGACGAGCTGTTCAAGGAAGAGACCAAACCGGGCCTGGAAGGTTTCGAGAAGGGCACCGTTACCGACATGGGCGCCGTGAACGTGATGACCGGCGTTTATACCGGCCGTTCGCCCAAAGATAAATTCTTCGTGCTGGACGATACCACCAAAGATACGATCTGGTGGACTTCGGACGAGTACAAGAACGACAACAAGCCCATTAGCGAGAAGAGCTGGAAGGCGCTCAAGGAGCTGGCCGACAAGGAACTGTCGAACAAGCGCCTGTTCGTCGTGGATACCTTTTGCGGAGCTAATGAGAACTCGCGTCTGAAAATCCGCTTCATTATGGAAGTGGCTTGGCAGGCTCATTTCGTGACCAACATGTTCATCCGTCCGACCGCCGAAGAGCTGAAAAACTACGGGGAACCCGATTTCGTAGTGCTGAACGCATCGAAAGCGAAGGTGGAGAACTACAAGGAACTGGGCCTGAATTCGGAGACCGCGGTCGTGTTCAACCTGACCGAAAAGATGCAGATTATCCTCAATACCTGGTATGGAGGCGAAATGAAGAAGGGTATGTTCTCGTACATGAACTACCTCCTGCCGCTGAAGGGGATGGCTTCGATGCACTGCTCGGCCAACACCGACAAACAGGGTAAAAACACCGCCGTATTTTTCGGACTGTCGGGCACCGGCAAGACGACCCTGTCGACCGACCCGAAGCGCCTGCTGATCGGCGACGATGAGCACGGCTGGGACGACGAAGGCGTTTTCAATTTCGAAGGCGGCTGCTACGCCAAAGTGATCAACCTCGACAAGGAGAGCGAACCCGATATCTGGAACGCAATCAAACGCGATGCACTGCTGGAGAACGTAACTGTTCGCGAGGACGGTTCGGTCGATTTCGCCGACAAGTCGGTAACTGAAAATACCCGCGTCTCGTACCCGATCTATCACATCACCAACATTGTGAAACCGGTTTCGAAGGCAGGTCCCGCTGAGAAGGTGATCTTCCTGTCGGCCGACGCATTCGGCGTACTGCCCCCGGTGTCGATCCTGACTCCCGAGCAGACTCAGTACTACTTCCTCTCCGGTTTCACCGCCAAACTGGCCGGTACCGAGCGCGGTATCACCGAACCGACCCCGACCTTCTCGGCCTGCTTCGGCGCAGCCTTCCTGTCGCTGCATCCGACCAAGTACGGCGAAGAGCTGGTGAAGAAGATGAAGAAATCGGGCGCTACCGCTTACCTGGTGAACACCGGTTGGAACGGTACCGGCAAGCGTATCTCGATCAAGGATACCCGCGGAATCATCGACGCGATCCTCGACGGTTCGATCGACAAGGCTCCGACCAAAACGATGCCTTATTTCGACTTCAAGGTTCCGACCGCTCTGCCGGGCGTAGATCCGAAGATCCTCGATCCGCGCGATACTTATGCGAACGCTGCCGATTGGGATGTGAAAGCCAAAGACCTGGCTGAACGCTTCATCAAGAATTTCGCCAAATTCACCGGCAACGAGGCTGGCAAGAAACTGGTCGCTGCCGGTCCGAAATTGTAATTCATCATAGTAAAAGCTTCATAGTAGGGCGGGGCTGTCGTTGCAAACGACAGCCCCGCTTCTTTTGTGCAGGGAGCGGTTCTTTGTTCGGGCTGGAGTACTTCCGGTATTCTTTCTGTGAAAATTTTCGGGGCGAAGTCGCTGAAGCCGAATCTCCACTTTTTATTTTGCTGCGGGGACTCTCTCGGACAGATGAAAACAGACCGCATCTGCCAGAAGTGAAATTCCGAAAAGTGCCGCTGAGGGGGATAACTTGGAGAACCTGTGATATCCGACTGAACGGAGCGCACAGATTGCGATATGACATTAATGCGCGACCAAACGGAATATTTTATTCAATAAACTTACTGTCAGTAAATTATTAAAAATATTTAATTGAACTTAATTTGTGTGTTTCTTATCAATAACAATTGTATTTGTATATATTTACCTAATATTGGCTTACGAAGAACCCAACTTAATAAATTAACAAAGCCTGATGATGAAAAAACAACTGTTATTTCTTACTTGCATGGCTGTGTTATTCGGCTGTGCGAAAGAAAACCTCCCGCAGCGCCCGGACGCCGCCATAGCGGTCGGGCAGGCTAAGTCGCGTTTTCTGACGCTGGACTCTATTCAACAGTTGGCCGCCGAATTGCCGGAGTGTTTCGGAGAGGGTGCGCTGACGCGCTCCGGATACACGAAATCCGTGGCCGACCTCTTTCCGTTGAACGATATACTTCGTTCCTCCGCCACTAAATCGGGAGAAACAGACGACGCAGAAGTCACTAAAAATATTTACGTGGTCAATTACGCCGACGACGGAGGCTTCGCGATTCTTGCCGCCGACACCCTGATGGAGACGATTCTGGCCTACTCCGATCAGGGTAATATCACCGATACGATGGACAACCCCGGCGTGCGGATGTTTATGGAGATGATACCGGGATATGCCGCCGCGCAGCTTGCGCATGATCCGGGTTGGGATTCCATGAGCATGGAAGACAAATACCCGGCGCAATCGGAGATTCTTTTGAGGCGGGAGTATACACAGGTCGGGCCGTTCGTTCCGGTACGGTGGAGCCAGTGGACACCTTTTAATAACGCTTTATACTTCGGACCTATTTTAACTTGTGATAATCACAATCCCCCGGCCGGCTGCGTGGCAATCGCTATGTTGCAAATTATGGCGGCCAACAGTTACCCGGCTTCTTTTCAGACATGGAATAACCACTTCTCCTGCGATTGGGATAAATGGCGGAAGTATCTGATGGGAATAAGCATACCTAAGAATTCTTACGACGAGCAAGCTATAGCCGCATTGGTGAAAGAGATCGGTTCGGCAGTGGATATGTCTTACGGATGTACGGGAAGCAGTTCCACTATCAAGAAAGCGGATGCAGCTTTCCGGAACCGGTTCAATTATCTGACGGATGGTATTTACAGTTTTAATGCCGACCGGGTTAGCATGGAATTGTATTATAAACGGGCGGTATTCGTGAGCGGTTTTGCAACCGACAACTGGATCGGTCATTCCGACGGCCATGCGTGGGTAATTGACGGACGCAAGGATGTTTACCGGGTATGGGGCGTTTACAACAATTTCTACGATGAAAACTGGAATTTAATCCGCCAGGAACCGGCCGGGGAACGCAAAGAACAAGAGACCCGCTGGTTGCACTGCAATTATGGCTGGGAAGGAGCAGGTAACGGTTACTATTATGTCGGCGTATTCAATACCGAGTTTCCCGTCGAATTAGATCCGGGTTGTGTCAAACCGAATAAGTTTTATTATTACCGTTTCAAACTTGAGATCATAAAAAACATAAGACCTAACATTTAAACTGTGATTGACCATGAAACTACGACTGTTTATGTGCGTTGGATTTTTGTGTGCGGGATTGTACGGTTGTAACACTCGGTATACCATTTTTCCTCCCTCGGACCACTACATTCTTCGTTATCAGAATCCGGTGTCGATGTGTGCGGAAATAAAAGGCACGGCAAATACTCCCCCGGAGGGAAGCTCGCCGGCGGAGATTACTTATAGTCAAATCACCATCAATACCCGTCCTTATTGGAGTACGGCTCAGAGCGAATCGCAGGATTTGGTCGATGAGGCGACATTCGAGGCATTGGCCAAACGGTTCAACGACACCGATTTTGCCGGCACGACCGAACGATGTATGACCCTACCGATGATGTATGTGCAGACCGAAAGTTTGAATATCGTCTCGGACAACGACTATGACGCGGCCCATCCGGCGGGTACGTCGCTAAACGATCTATTCCTTGTGAAATACGTTTGTGTCGACGATATTCTCAAACCGCCGTATAATTTTAAGGGAACGGATGAACAAAACGAATCAGGTTTTCCCGCATGGATGTTTAAGGACGAGGTATCGGCGTTCAATCTCAGGAAGCCCACCTTAATCCAGTTCAATTTCACGTTTTATCCGAAGGTTCAGCCGGACCAAAACGGTATTCACCGTTTTACGATCACCTATACGAATATCGAGGGTAAAGTGCTGAATGCGACAACCGGGGCGCTGAACCTCGCCGGAAGGCAGAGTTGAGAGATCCTTACGACTGACATACAACCGGTATGCGCCTGCTTACAGGCACATACCGGTTGTATCGTTTTCCCTCTTCCCATTACTGAAATCCCATCCGTCAACCGTCACAGGATGAACCCGTTTCTGAAAAGTTCCTAGCCGTATCAAAAATTTCATCCATCATATATACAGAATCCTAACTAAAAAAACAAACACTCTCTGAACCCGATAAAATCACTCTCCGCTATTTTTCACCGGTGAGTTTGAAGTCGTCGAGTCGGAAGGAGGCCTGCGAGACGATCCGGATGCGGAGGTTGTCGCCGGAGGGGATGCCCGTGCTGACCGTGCACAGCATCCACTCC
The DNA here is from genome assembly GCF_025144995.1 of Alistipes indistinctus YIT 12060. Lineage (NCBI taxonomy): Bacteria > Pseudomonadati > Bacteroidota > Bacteroidia > Bacteroidales > Rikenellaceae > Alistipes > Alistipes indistinctus. The sequence goes on from NZ_CP102250.1 coordinate 2,294,900, forward strand.
CCATTGGATTCGTAGGTGTAGCTGAGTGCGGGGCCGTCGTCGGCCGCATCGGCGCTGTTGACGTAGACTTCCAGTTGGGCGGGGTCGAACCCTGCGGTCGCACAGGCAAGGCCGAACGTAAAGACGGGGGAACTGTATCCCGTGGTGCTGAGGCCCGAGATGTTGAACTTGTTGCCGGCCGAGAGGGTGAGGTAGTTTCCTCCGGACGCGCCGGAATAGGAGGCCGATTGGAGCGCGGACTGGCTGTCGATCCTGCCGCTTCCCGAATAGGAGATGCCCGATCCGGTTTGGTTCTGCCAACCCTTGAAACTTAACACCAACGCGGAGCTAGTGACGTCTGTACTTCCGATATTCTCCCCGTAGATCGTTTGCCGGGTGCCGCCGTCACCGCCGGTGTTTCCTCCGTTTGCGGGGAAGGTGATCTCGACATTCTCGTTGGTCACGTCGGTGGAGACGCTGATCGAGATGTTCGCATGGCCCGAAGTGACAGGCACGTTGGCATCCTTGACCGTGATGGTGTAAAGCCTGCGGGCTTTCAGTTGGATCGCCTGCGTATACTCCTTGCCGTCGGCGGTGACGATCAAATCCACGTACCCGGTGGGGAAGTATCCGGTACGGCCGGCGTCGCTGCCCGAAAAGTCGAGCGTGCCGGTACTGTGCGCAATGCGGGTGGAGTAGGAGGTGTGCTGCGCCTTGAAATCGTCCGAATAGTTGATTTTCACACCGGCATTAGTTTGCGTACACTCCAGTGCGACGTCCTTCGTCCCCCCGGCCATGATCGTCAGCAGTTGGGACGCGCCGTAGACCGGCGTGTCGAAAGCCGGTGCGGCGAACGGCTGCGAATAGGCGCTGACGGTATAGTCTCCCGCTTCGAGCGTCAGGCTCGGCGATGTGTTGGCGCCGAGGGTCGGAATCTTGTGTACTACGGTTTCATCCTGCGTGACTTCGAGCGTAAAGGCGCCCAGGTCGGGAGCCGCTTTGGTGTTGCAGGCCTGTGTCGCGACCAGGTCGATCCGGTCGTCCATCTCCAGGCGGATGTTCAGCGTGCCGTTGCCCCGAGGCTCGTTGCGGTCTTTGCTGCAACCCGAAGCCAATAAAAGCAACGGCAGTACTGCGGATACGGCGGTCAAGCTTTTCATAGAACGGTAAGTTTTGGGTTAGTGACAGGTTCTGCCGAGGAATTTCCTCCGCAGAACCTGTTCCGGCACGGTGGGTAGGGCAGGCCGGTGTGTTGTGGCGTCGAAGGTTAATCCTTCAGGTAATACTCTACGGTCGTGACTACGCGGACCGATTTAATATAAGGGGTATTTTCATCGCGGTCTTCGATCGAGAACTGTCCCTGGGTAGCCGAGCGGATTTTGCCGAGTTTGCTTTTCGAATCGTGGGCGAATTTCTCGGCTGCCGTGCGTGCGTTTGCTGTCGCCTCCTCGATCATGCCGGGCTTGATCGTGTTGAGTCCCGTGTAAAGGAACTGCGTCCGGTACTGGTAGTCGCCTCCGGTGACCGCTACGCCCTGCTTGAGCAGGTCTCCCTGCCGCTGCATCAGCGAGCGCACCAGGTCCACCTTGTCGGTTACGACCGTCAGTACGGTCGTAACGCTGTATCGGTAGCGCGGCGCATTTGGGTTGTACAGTTCGGCGGCCATATCAACCAGTTGCGACGGGGCGATGGTGATCTCCTTTTCATCCACGCCGTTGCTGCGGAGGAAGGCGATGATCGTGCCGTTCGTCTTTTCGATGTTGTTGTACAGCACCGTCAGGTCGTCGCCCACCTGCTTGTACATCAGCGGCCAGATCACCCGGTCGGCCTTCACCTCCTGTTCGGAGAGCCCCTTGACGGTAACCACGCGTTCGCTGTCCTTGAAGTGTACGATGCCGCTGCGGAGCGTCCAGCCCAGCAATACGAGCCCTGCCGCGATCAGCGCAGCGCTCCAAAGCATAACCCGGGAATTGTTTGTTTCCATGTCGGTTCGGTTTTAGAGTTTGAAAGATAAAATTTATATTCCGATAATCCAAACGGAAGTTTTTATAATTCATTCGGACTTTTCGGGGTGAATGTAAGGGTCGATATGTGCGAGAATATGTGAGAATAAAGGTGGAAAGGAAAAATTTTGAGAAATCTAACAATAAATCAGAAAATTGTGAAAGAATTTTGTATATTTGGTTAGTAATTTGCATGTGGGGCTATACAATTAACCCTTTAAACATCAATATTAATACCACATGCATATGAAAAGGATCGCAATTTTGGGCGTATTCCTGCTTTTGGGAGCCGCCACACTGACTCAGGCACAAGACCGCAAAGCCGCCCGCGAGGCGCGCCGCCAGCAGCAACAACAGCAACAGCAGGTGCAGAACGCGGGTAATTTCCAGACGGCGATGCAGGCACTCAAGGACAGTTCTTTCGTTATTGAAGTCAACCAGATACAAGGACAGTACGGCAAGGTCGTTTATGTCACCGCCAACGACAACTTCGTGGCTTTGAACAAGAACACTTCGACCGTGCAGCTCGCGTTCAACAACGGCGTGCCGGGACTCAACGGTGCGGGCGGCGTGACGCTGTCGGGTACCATTTCGGACCTGAAAATCCGCACCGACAAGCATGGTAACGTCACTTACCAGTACCAGCTGCAAGGTAATTCGATCTCGTCTACGGTCATCATCACCCTGTTCAACGGGGATAATAAGGTATCGGTCGTGCTGAATTCGACTTACAGCAATTCGCGGCTTACCTTCTTCGGAAGGCTGTATCCCGCTTCGCAGTCGGATGTTTACAAAGCACAGCCGAATATTTTAATTCCCTGGGGATTGGTTAATTAATTCCGGTCCGGAGCATGCCGCGCGGCGCATGCTCCGGGGTGTGGAACAAAAAAAGGTGATGTAACTGCACGGGCATGCAGCATACACCGCCTTTTTTGTATCTATCTATATATACCTGTTTCCCGGATAGCTCCCCCGGCGGATGCGGATACCGTAAATTACACCTGTATATGCTTCAATTTACCTACAACTCTGACACTCAATTTATGTTAAAAACCAACCGACTATGAAAAAAATCGCATTGTGGAGCATGCTCTTTTGCCTGTGTGCCACCTCCGGTTATGCGCAGAGAGCAGATGTCGCCAAAAGCACAAAAGAACAGAAACAGGAGGCGAAGGCCGTTCAGGGGGATATTCTTTTCAAAACGGCCGTCGAAGCGATCAAGGCCCGAAATTTCGTGTGGGAGTTCTATAATCCCCGGAGCACCGACAAGTCGAAAGTGTGCTACAATTTCATGACGATCGAGGGCGACTCGATCTATTTCCAGGCTGCATGGTCTACCCAGGGCAGGATGCAGGAAGGATTCCGCCAGAGCGTCGGCAAGATCGAACAGCTGACGATGACCCCCGACAAGAAAGGCAACATGAAAGTTTACATGAAGGCCGATATGACCGATGTGCAGAGTTCGTGGCGTACGACATGGACGCTGACCAGCTCGTTCAAACTTTTCAAGGGAAGCAATGCCGCACCCTGGATGGGGGGCTGGGAAGGCTACATCGTCCTGCCCTCGCAGGCCAATGTCACTCGGCTCAGCGGGTCGATGCCGCTCAATATTCCGCAGGGATTTATCAAATAAAACGGGTTAACGGTTCAACATAAGCACCCGGTATCGTCCGATGCCGGGTGTCCGTGCATATCGGGCGGAGTGCCTCTGGTTTTGAGGAATTCCAAAAGCCTGGAGGCGCTTTGAATACGCTCGAAGCGCTTCATGATAAATTATGGCGTTAGTAATGAATCCGGAAGCCGTCCGATGCGGGCATAACACGATACAGGGATAAAAGGTCCGCATGCGATTTCATGTTCGGTTGCGGGTACATTGTTTTTGCTTGATATGAATTAAATACTTAGATAAAATGAAGAAATCTATTTTTTGCAAAATGCTGGTTGCGATGGCATTTGGAGTAATTCCTGCAACGGCGCAGACCGGATCCGGAACCGGTTCCCCGGCTTTACCCGCCACGCAGCCCGTCGTGCAAGACCCTGCTGCGGCAGGCGGCGCGAATGCTGTGGATACTGCCGACGGGGAGGCGCTTTCACGCAAGCAGAAGCGGAAGGTGCAGCAGCAGGCCGAAGGTGAGTTGAAGTTCTCCCTGGCCAAACATGCGCTCGAGAGCCGTAATTGTGTGATCGCGATCTATGATTCGCGCAGTACCTCCAAGACCCGGGCGAGTTACAACTATATCGAAATTCAGGGTGACAGCATCGTCATGCAGGCCGCCTGGCCGGGCAGTCCCGCTGCTGCATACCGGAGCGGCGGCGGGTATGCGCGTTCGGAGGGTACGATCTCCCGCTTCGAGATGACTCCCGATAAAAAAGGAAATATCGACGTGAAGATCGATGCTGCGATGCGTGTGGTGAGTTTCGGCATCTCTTACGGAGGTTGGCCGCTGCACATGCGTTTCAAACTTTTCCAGGGATCGAACCTGGTTCCGCTGATCGCCGGTCTGCAAGGGTACGTTATGCTCCCTTCGCAAGTGAACAAAATGCAGCTGAACGGGCCGTCGTTCCGGTTTTATTAGTCGTGCGCGTCGGTCGGCTCGTGAGGCGGCGCTCCGGTACATAGCGGTAGGGTATGAAAACGTCCCGAGAATCGTACGATTCTCGGGACGTTTCCGGATTTGGGGAATCGCGGAGAGCCCGCACCGCAATGGCGCTCTCCGATTCCGGTTCTATTTGTACAGGCCGCCGTAGTTTTTGCAGGCGCGGTAGTCCGACCCTTCGGGATCCATGCCGAATGCGGCCCATGCGCTCGGACGGAAAATCTTGTCGTCTTCGACGTTATGCATGCAAACGGGGATGCGCAGCATCGACGCGAGCGTGATCAGGTCGGCGCCGATGTGCCCGTAGCTGAACGCGCCGTGGTTCGCGCCCCAGTTGTTCATCACCGAGTAGACGTCCTTGAACGCCCCTTTGCCCGTCAGGCGCGGTGCGAACCAGGTAGTCGGCCAGCAGCGGTCGGTACGTTCGTCGAGAGCCTTATGCACATCGGCATCCAGCTCTACGGTGTAGCCTTCGGCGATCTGCAGTACGGGGCCGAGTCCTTTGACCAGGTTCAGGCGCACCATCGTCACCGGCATACCCTCTTTGGAAACGAAATGCGACGAGAAGCCGCCGCCGCGGAAATAGTCGCGGTTGGCCGGATACCAGGTCGTTGCCTTCAGGCACTTTTCGGCTTCCGCCTCGGTGATCTCCCAGAAGGGCTTCATCGCCGGTTTGCCGTCCTTGGTCTGTTCGCCGCTGCCGTCGAGACTCGCCGCACCGGAGTTGATCAGGTGGATAAAACCGTTCGCGGCCGCACCGGTCGGGCGCTTGCCCGTCACGCGTTCCACAGCCTCGGGGCTCCAGTAGGTGCGCACGTCGGCGAATACCTGTGCGCTGCCGGTGAGCAGTTTGCTGAAGAGCATCGCCACGCCGTTGAGCGAATCGTTCTCGGTAGCCATCACGAAAGCTTCGCGGATGCCGTTCCAGTCGAACGACGAATTGAGCATCGCTTCGGCGAAGTCGCCGTTGGGCAGGTGGTCGGTCCACTGGCGCTGGCCCTGGAAGCCCGCGGCGATCGCGTTGTGGCCCAATGCCTCCTCCTTGAATCCCAATTCGCGCAACTTCGGATTGCCGCACATCAAATCGCGCATAATGATCATCATCTTGACGATATACTCCCAGTCGGCGTCTTTCTGGGCGCGGCTTTTCTGCTTGTCTGCGGGGTTGAAGTCGTGGCCTTCGTTGGTTTTGCAGTATTTTTCGGTCCAGGCCATCGCCTTTTTGAACTCCTCCTTGTCGTAGATACCCTCTTCGATGCGGCGGATAATCTCCACTTCGTCGACCGATTCGTTGCGCATGCCCAGGTAGGTCTGGAAGAAGTCTGTATCGACGATCGATCCGGCGATACCCATCGTCACCGAGCCGATCGAAAGGTAGCTCTTGCCGCGCATCTGCGCTACGGCGATGCCTGCGCGCGTGAAGCGGAGCAGTTTCTCTTTCACGTCGTCGGGAATGGTCTGTGTGTCGGCATCCTGCACGTCGTGGCCGTAAATGCCGAATGCGGGCATTCCTTTCTGGTTGTGGCCGGCCAGTGCTGCGGCGAGGTAAACCGCGCCGGGGCGCTCGGTGCCGTTAAAACCCCAAATAGCCTTGGGCATGCGGTCGTCGTAGTCGATCGTTTCGCTGCCGTAGCACCAGCACGGGGTAACGGAGATAGTGAGCCCTACGCCCTCCTTGCGGAACTTCTCGGCACAGGCGGCAGCCTCGGGCACGCGTCCGATCGTGGAATCGGCGATTACGCATTGTACCGGCGTGCCGTCGGTGTATTTGAGCGTCGAGGTGATCAGTTCGGCCACGCGCCCAGCCATGTTCATCGTCTGTTCTTCGAGCGACTCGCGTACGCCGCCCTGGCGTCCGTCGATCACGGGACGGATACCCACTTTGGGGTTCTCTCCGATAAATCTTTTTGTCTGCATGTTAACGGGTTTATTTTTCGTGTTTTAGTTCCGGTTGCCGGGGAGATCGGGGCCCTCTCAAGGGCAGGCAATCATACAAATATAACAAGAAAAACGATAGGTTTGCCGGGCGCACGGCTAAATATTTACGGCTGCGGCCGGCCGGTTTGTCCGGAATATTGGTGAAATAAGCGACTGTAATTTCCGTGAGACGGAGTCTGGAAAAGGCATGCATGCAGCCGGAAAGAGATGCGGAAAGCGTATATGCCGCGGACCGGAGAATGGTCAGGACAGGGGGGAGGGCGTTCAGCGCTGCAGGCGGCGATAGCGGATTCCGGCCCAGAGGATCAGTACGGCCGCTATTGCCGTGCCTGCGGCGGCCGGTGCGAAGGCTACTTCGCCGCTGCCGCCGTAGGAGTGCAGTCCCGACAGGTAGTAGTTCACGCCGAAGAAGGTCATCAGTACCGAGGCGATCGCGGCGAGCGACATCGCGCTGAACGCGAAGTCGTTGCTCAGGCGTGGGATGTGGCGCGAGTGCGTGACGAAAGTGTAGACCAACAGCGTGATCAGCGCCCAGGTCTCCTTCGGGTCCCAACCCCAGTAACGCCCCCACGATTCATTGGCCCATACCGCCCCGAGGAAGATCCCCGCCGCTAACAGCACCAGCCCGATCAGCATCGACAGTTCGCCGATGATCCGCAGGTCGTGCCGCGGGCGTCCGGCGATCATCGCAATCAGCGACGCGAGTCCCGTGACGGCTGCGATGCCGAAAAAGCCGTAGCTGGCGGTGATGACCGAGACGTGGATCATCAGCCAGTAGGATTTGAGCACCGGTACGAGCGGGGTGATTTGCGGGTCGAGCCAGTTGAGGTTCGAGACGAAGAGGATCACTCCGCCCATCAGTGTGGCCAATGCGAGTGCGAGCTGTGAACGGCGGGCGAAGATCAGCCCGGCCAGGACGGTCGTCCAGCCGACGTAGACCATCGATTCGTAGGCGTTCGTCCACGGTGCGCGCCCGGAAATGTACCAACGGAGCCCCAGCCCGGCGCATTGCCAGAGGAATACCGCGACGATCAGCACGGTAAGCAGGCGCGGAAGCCAGCGTCGGCGCTTACTCGTGGTTTGCAAGAGCGCTTTTTTGCGTCGGGTGTTGCTGTTTGTCGCGACGACCAGCAACAGGAAACCGAGGAGCAGGTAGGCCCGGAATGCGGTACGGAAAATATCCGCCCGGTTGTAGAAGATTTCGGCGCTGATGCGGGCGGGGGAGGGCAGCATGCCGGCCCCGCGCGCCTGTTGGAAGGTTTCGATCATGCCGAGCAGTTCGGCACGCTCGCCGGGAGGGGTGCCGCCGGCGAGCGCGGCGGAGTAGGCCGGCAGGATTTTGGCGATCAGCAACGAATCTTCCCGTGCGAGCCCGCTCAGGTCGTCCCCCGGCGAGTACCAACGCAACGGTGTGGGAAACATCGCCAGCATACGGCCCGCCAGCAGGCCGTACAGGATATTGACCTTCTCATCGGCCTTGAGCAGCTCTTTGTCCCGCTTGTCGCGTGCCCCGGGAGCTTTTGCATAGGCCTTTTCGACTGCACCTGCGAGCCGGTACCCGCCCTGCGGATCGAAAAAATCATGCAGTGCGGCGTATTTGCCTGCGGCGGGCTGCGATGTCCGGCCCGTGGCAGATCCCGGGTCCAGGTGAGCCCCGTCCGTTCGGGGGGCTTGTGCCCCGGCAAGCAGCGTGCGGACGCTTTTATCCGGCAGGTAGATGAACGGTTCGCGGCTCCAGCGGTCCGGATCGGCGAGCACCCCGAGCAGCCACTCCGTAGCCGTCAGCCGTCCGTAGTGATCGCGGTGGTGCAGCTTGCGGAGCAATTCGGAGGCATATGTGTCTACCGGTTCGATACGTCCCTGCGGCGTTTGGACCAGCAGTCGCCCGAAGCACGAAACTTCGCCGTCGGAAATGGCCGTGTTCTCCCCGCCAGGCAGGCGGTTTGCGGGACCATCCGTGCTGTTTATCCGGGGAATGGCTGTGTCTGCAAGATTTTCCGGGTTCGGGGCGTTTTGTGCCGTGTGCTGTGCCGCACCCTGAAATACAGTACAAAGGGAGAGTATCAATCCTGTTAACAGGCAACGGACCGCGGACGAGAACCCCGGGACGAACCGGCGTTTGAATCCGGCTTCGGAGGCTGGTCCGGATCCCGTGCCGGACGCTGTTCGAGGGGCGGATACGGGTTTGGAGGCGGTGGCGGAAACAGGCTGCGGATCGGGTTTCATGGGCGCGTATGGCATGCAGGGCACGGGTGTCGGGTCCGGTGGTCGGGGTTGGATTCGGATATGCAGTCCGGAAGATACAACGTTCCGCAACGGGGAGACGTGACCGGATGATGTAAAAATAATGAAAATAATGGTCTCCGCAAAAGGGTCTGGGCCAATAGACGGTACGTTGTAATGGAGCCGGTGCGGTCGTGGCAGAACGTGCCGAAGTATAGTTGTCATAAAAAAGGCCGGAACCATTCGATTCCGGCCTTTTTTATCGGCGCAGGTCAGGCCGCCAGCACGCTGCGGCCTTTCCGCGTAAGGCGTTTCGTTATTTCTTGATGTCGGTCGATTGGAAGACGACGATCTCGTTTTTCTTCTTATCCGGGTCGTTGATCGTTACGTTCTCCAGGTCGCCGCCGTGTACGTCGTCGAGCACGATCGCCGGACGGTAGTCGGGTTTCTCGGCCGTGAGGGTCACGTTATCGAAGGTGATGCCTTTCGCGTGGCGGATATAGAAGCCCCATGCGGGCAGCTCCTTGAACTGGGAGAATTCCGGATAGGCTTTCGGCATTTCGGGGATCGCATTCAGCGATTTCGCGTCGGTGCCCACTTTCGCGTAGTTGGGGTTGCCGCCGCCCGGATAGACGATCGTGATGTTTTTCAGCGTCACGTTGGTTACGTACTGTCCCGGAAGGCCGGTGATGCTGGCCGGGGAGATGTTGCGCGGCAGGTCTTCCACCGGGCCTTCGTACTCGTAACCCGCATCGGGTTTGCCGGCGGGAACTTCGGCATACACGTTCGAGATAGTCACGTTGTTGAGTTTAGCCTTCTCTCCTTCGTAGCGCTCGCCGATACGCAGGAAGATCACGTTGGCCGTGTTGTAGGAGTGCAGGCTGTCGATGGTGATGTTCTCGACCAGGCCTCCGTCTACGGCCTGGATCGCGATGGCCGAACGGTACGTGTCATAAACCTTGATGTTGGTCATCTTGATGTTGCGGAATCCGCCGCGCGATGCGGTGCCGAATTTGATACCGCTCGCGCTCGAACGGGCCACGCAGTTGCTCACCTCGATGTTCTGGCAGATGCTTTTCGGATCGTGCGACTTGAGGCAGATCGCGTCGTCGGTCGCATCGAAGAACGAGTTGGTCAGCTTCACGCCGTTGCAGTCGACGATGTCGATGCCGTCGTTGTTCCAGAAAGCTTTGCTGTCCACGGTGATGCGGTCGATGTTGAGGTTCTCGCACTGGTCGTAGATCTGCACCCAGAAGGCCGAGTTTTTCCACGTTACGTTGTTGATCTCCACGTTTTTGCACTCGCGCAGGAAGATCAGCGTCGGACGCGAAGCGGGACGGTCGTATTTCAGCTCGTCCTTGATCACGCCTTTCTGGATCTGGTCGATGTAGTTGTACGAGGTTTCTCGGCCCTGGCCGTCGATCACGCCCCGGCCCGTAACGCCGATGTTCTCGGCTTTGTTGGCGAGGATCAGGCCCAGCCATGTGCCGGGAATTTGGCGGTAGTCGTACGGGTTGGTCGAGCCCAGCAGCACGGCGCCTTCGTTGAGGTGGATCGTCACGTTGCTTTTCAGTTCGATCGAACCGGTCAGGTAACGGCCCACGTAGAAGACGAGGCGGCCGCCGCCCTGTTCGTGGATGTAGTCGATCGCTTTCTGGATCGCGGTGGTGTTCATCGTCGTACCGTTCGATTTGATGCCGAACAGCGACGCATTGTAGTCCTTGGCCTGGGCTCCGCCGAAGCATACGAGCAGCAGGAGCGAGAGAATCAGGGCTTTTGTTTTTTTCATGTCGATAGTCGTTTTATTTGTAAGTGTTTTGTTAAGCATTATGTGTTTGGAAAAGTGTAGCTTGCAGCGGGGACGGCCGGTCGGCGCTCCGGGGCTTTTTCGGGCCCGGGCCGGAGTCTGCTTCTCGGCTCTTTTTCGGAACTTTCCGCCGGAAAAGTTTCCGGGGCAACCGCTCCGTGCGCGATCGCCGGGGTATTATTCCCGGTACAGGGTTACCGGGCCCGCCATGCCCATCGACTGAACCGGCTGCGGGCGGCCGGGACGGTTCGTCCATTGCTGCGCGAGCTTGTTGTCGGTCCAGGTCTGCAGGTAGTTGCCCATCGTCGTGGTGACGGTCACCTCGATCCGGTTCCAGCCTTTGTGCAGCACATCCGAGAGGTCGTAGATGCGCCGTCCGTACCAGCTGACACCCAGGTCACGGCCGTTCACCTTCACCTCGGCGATGCCGTACACCTTGCCCAGGTTGAGGATCATGCCCTGCGGATCGTCCACTTCCACGTCGTTGCGGTACACCACCCGTCCCGTGAAGGCTTTCCACTCGGTATCCTTCAGGTCCCTCAGCGTATCCATCGTCGCGGTTTTGATCCAGTGCTGGAGACTGTGGTGGAATTCGACGCCCCAATTCGTCAGCGTGCGGCTGTCGGTACCGGTCGTGGGCAGCGGACTCCACACCGGAGCCTTCTTGTTGTTGTCGTGGTCGAAGACGATCATGCGCGAGTCGGCCGGACCGAGGTCGAGCACGAAAGCACCCTCTTTGTCCAGCGGCAGGCGGTAACGTTCGCCGTTGTCGAGATCCCACACCCACGCATTCTTGCGGGTCGCCTCCTTCGGGAAAACCAGCCGCGTCGAATGGCTGTTGTGCAGGTGCGCATTGGTGAAGAAGTAGATCTCCGAACCGTCGTCACGCGTGAAGAGGTTGGCCATTACGAACGGATCGGGGCTTTCGATCTGTACCGACGGGGTGAGGCCGTACTGCTTCTGGATCGCGGGATACCACGCCATGAAATTGTCGTCGGCGGGTTTTTCCAGGTGGATGAAGTTGTCGGGCATCGCCTCGAGTTTCTTTACCCACTCCTGCACCTCGGCGTCGCGCTGTTCGTGGTTGTTCCAGCCGAGCGATTTGCAGGGTACCGTCTCGATGCAGAAGATGCGGCCGCCCTGCCGGGCGAAGTCGTACAGTTTCGCGAGCGTTGCGGGTTCCATGCGCTCGACGCCCACCAGGAAGAGATCCTTGTAGCTGCGTTTGCCGTAGCACAGTTGGCCGCTGCGGATCTCCGCGTCGCGGATGATCGGTTCGGAAACGTAGTCGGTGCCGTTGCCGTTCTTGTTCAGCGCCTCCCAGACGAGGGTCTGGTACGGGCGGTTGATCGACGAGGGGAACGGTTCGTTCTGCATGCCCATGGTCGTCCACATGTCGGCCACCGGCATCAGGATCGCGATGTCGGCGTACATGTCGGCGTTCTGCAACTGGGACGAAACGCGTGCGCGGTACGTGTTCAGGTAGTTGAAATAGGGCCACCAGTTGTTCTTTTCGTTGTAGAACGACCCGTAGCGCACCCAGCCGGGGAACTCCGTTTCGGCGGGCGAGTAGTTGAAGCCGTGCCATACCGAATGCGTCACGCCCACCTGGGCATTCTGGTCGCAGCCGATCTTGAGGAACTCGGGCGTCGCGTTGAAGACGCGGTAGGTGTTGGTCATCTCTTCGGCACTGATCAGGCGTTTGCCGGTAAGGTGGGCAGCCGAAGTGATGTACTTGTTGATCATCGTGTAGGCGCGTCCGGCACGATACTCGTCGTTGCGCATCTCTTCGCCGATGCGGTGCTGGAGCCAGTTGGTCGTCCACGACTCGCCCTCGGGAATGTCGTAGTACATGCCGCTCTCCAGCGGGAAGAAGCCGCGGCCGTAGGCCTGTGCGCGCGACAGCACGCCGAGCTTCTTGCACCATTCGGTGTAGGGGATCGTGAAACGGTCGCGGAACATTTCGGCTTTCGTCAGCTCGACGTCGTAGCGCATGCGGTCGATCATCTCCTTGAACTCGGGGGTCATCTCCGCGGCGTAGTTGTAGTCGGTGACGTTGCCCATGCCGCCGGTCTTGAACATCGTGTACTGCAGGTAGGGCATGATGTCGTAGCCGCGCCGCTTTTTGAATTCGGCGGCGAAATCGCCCGTCCAGTTCGCACCCTCGAGTTCCATCGAGTCGGTGAACAGCGAACGGATGTAGTTGCGCAGCGGGCCGAGCTGATCCTGGATCGCATCGGACATGTGGTTCAGGTACTTTTCGACGGCCGCCTGGTCGAGGTGGTTCAGCGTCGGCCCCTGTGCGCCGGGGGCGCCGCAGATCACCGCGCCGAACGAGTCGATGCGCACCAGCGAGTAGAGTGCGTATTTGCCTTTGGGGATATCGATCGTGAAGGCCCCCTTTTCGTCGATCTTGTCGCTCAGGTCGATCACCTGGTCGAGGCTGCCGAGCGGTTCGGGAACCAGTTGCAGCGAGAGCAGGTGCGGCACGCGTCCTTTATAGGCCTTGCTGATGGCCGGGTCGGCCTCCTTGAGCAGCGAGAAGACCGATGTGGTGTACTCTTGCGGTCCTTCGAGCTTTTCGACGCCGACGACCATCACCTGGCCGCGTTCGTCTCCTTTGAGGAACTCGCCGCCGAAAGGCCAGCCCGAGCCTACGATCAGGTCGCAGGTCATGTCGAGTTTCTCGGCCTGGTCGAAAGCCACGGCGAGCATGTCGATCCACTCCTTGCTCAGCCACGACAGCGGCTTCGCCCCGAGGTCGTCGGCTCCGCGCGGGAACTCGACGGGGTTGATCTCCACGCCGCCGATACCGGCATCCTTGAGCAGGTACAGCTCGCGGCGCAGCTCGTCGGCGTTCACCTTGTCGCCGTTCCACCACCACCGCACGAAGGGGCGGTACTTGGGATCGGGATTGCGGAACTGCTGGTAGTAAGCGTTGCCGTTTGCGCCGCCCGTATCGCTTTTGGCCGCTGCAGCCGGAGCCGCCTGTAGGGTGGCTGCCGCTGCGAACAGGCCTGCCAGGGAGAGCAGCATGTTGCGTATGGGTCTGTTTGTGAGGTTCATCGCTATGGGGATTCAGGTTGTCGGATTACTGGTTGACGGTCACTTCGGTCGACTGGTACGGGAAGAGCTGTTGCTTCTTCTCTGCGCCCGGTTCCGTGTAGGTCACGTTGTCGAATTTGATCCCGTGTACGTCGTCGAGCACGATCGCCGGGCGGTAGTCGGGTTTCTGTGCGATCAGCTGCACGTTGTCCATCGTGATGTTCTTCGCGTGGCGGATGTAGAAGCCCCAGGCCGGCAGTTCGCGGAACTGCGAGAATTCGGGATAGCTTTTCCTCGCTTCGGGAATGCTGTCCAGCTCGGCGGGAGTCAGGCCGCGGTAGGCGAAGAACGGATTTCCGCCGCCCGGGTAGATGATCTTGATATTGCGGAGCGTTACGTTCGTGATGTCGTGGTCGGAGAGGCCGACGATGCCGCAAGGCGAAATGTTGCGCGGCATATGGTGCTGCGGACCCTCGTAGTCGTAGCCTTTGTCGGGCTTGCCGGCCGGAACTTCGGCGTATACGTTCTGGATCGTAATGTTGCTCATCGAGGGCTGCCTGCCGCTGCTCCAGCGGTCGCCGATCCGCAGGTAGATCACGTTGCCGGTATGGATCGCATAGAGCGAATCGACGAAGATGTTGTCGACCTTGGCGCCGTCGACGGCCTGGATCGTAATGGCCGAACGGTAGGTGTCGTATACTTTGTTGTTAATGATTCTGATGTCTTTGAATCCCCCGGCCGATACGGTGCCGAACTTGATGCCGCTGGCTCCCGAGCGCGCCACGTTGTCGCGGATCAGGATATTCCGGCACATATGGGCGCCGCTGTGCGATTTGAGGCAGATCGCGTCGTCCGAAGCGTCGAAATAGGAGTTCGTCACGGTGACGTTCTCGCAGTCGACGATGTCGAGGCCGTCGTTGTTCCAGTAGGCATTGCTCTCGACGTTGATGCGGTCGATCTTGAGGTTTTTGCACTGATCGTAGGTCTGCACCCAGCTGGCCGAGTTTTTCAGGCTGATGCCTTCGACCGTTACGCCGTCGCATTCGCGGAAGTAGAAGATCATCGGGCGGATGCTTTCGTTCGGGCGGTCGAGTCCCAGCCGGTCGTCGACCAGTCCGCGGTGGATCAGGTCCACGAGGTTATAGGCGGTCTGGCGGCCGCGGCAGTCGATCAGCCCTTCGCCCGTCACGCCGATGTTTTTCTGACCCCTGGCCAGCAGGAACGCGGTGTTCAGTCCCGGTTCGCGGTCGTAGTCGTAGGGGTTGTTCGAGCCGAGCAGCACGGCGCCGCTCTCCAGGTGCAACGTTACGCCCGAGAGCAGGTGCAGCGTCCCGGAGACGTAGCGGCCCAGCGGGAAAATCAGCTTGCCGCCTCCTTCTTCATGGATGACGTCAATCGCACGTTGGAGCGCACGCGTGTTGAGGGTGGTTCCGTCGGCCACGGCCCCGAAGTCCGAAACCCGGTAATCTTTGGCCCACAATTGTACGGAACTGAGCAGGGAGAGCGTCAGCGTGAGGATTGTTGTTTTTCTCATCATTTTGTCTGTTTTGCTATGTTGTTTGGTCGTAAATGCGTTGTTTCATTTTCTGTGTTCCGTTCGTGCCGCACCGGGTCCCGTCCGGCACTTCTTGCGGCAGTCGTTTCCGGGGGCGGCCTGTTCCCGGGCCGCACGCCGGATTATGCCCGGTTGCGGTAGACCGTTACCGGACCCAGCAGGCCCATCGACTGCTGCGGCTGTTCCTTGCTTTTGCGGTTCGTCCACTTTTGCGCGATCTTATTGTCGGTGAGCGTCTTCATGTAATTGCCCATCGTCGTGGTCACGCGCACTTCGAGTTCGTTTTCACCCGGTTCCAAGGCCCCCGATAGGTCGTACAGGCGCCGTCCGTACCACTGTACCCCCAGCTCCTTGCCGTTGAGGCGCACGTCCGACACCCCGGCCACTTCGCCGAGGTTCAGTACGGTGCCCCGCAACTCGTCCGCGTCGAACCTCTTGCGGTAAACGGCCGTGCCCATGAAACTCGTGAATTCCGTGTCGCGCAGGTCGAGCAAGGTCTGCATGCGCGTGGATTTGGTCCATCCCTCGCGGCCGTGGCGCAGTTCCACGTCCCAGCCTTCGAGCCGCTGGGCATTCGCTCCGGCGGCGGGCAGCGGCCGCCACGGTTCGCCGTTTTTCTGCTTGTCGAACACCACGACATACGAGTCGCACGGGCCGAATTCCAGCGTGAAAGTGCCACCCTCTGAAGGAATGCGCCAACGCTCGCCGCTCTGCGTGTCGAGCAGCCACGGGTAGCGGCCTCCCGCCACTTCCGGCCCGACGCGCACTTCGGTCCGGTGCGGTTCGCGGCGGTTCGCATAGGCGAAGAAAAGTATTTCGGTGCCGTCGTCGGTGCGGTAACGGTTTTGCATCAGGTAACGGTCGGGCGACGAGAAGCCGAGGTAGTGCGGGATGCGGTACTTTTCGCACATGGCCGGATACCATGCGTAGAAATCGTCGCCTTCGGGCCGTTCAAGCAGGATGAAACGCTCCGGGTAGCCTTTGAGCTTTTCGACCCAGTCGCGCACCTCCCTGTCGCGCCGTTCGTAATCGACGAAGCCGAGCGATTTGGACGGGTAACGTTCGATGCAGAAGATGCGGCCGCCCTGCTGTACGAACGTATGGAGCTTTTCGAGCGTAGCCGGCTCGATGCCTTCGATACCCACCAGGAAGAGGGTGCCGTACTGTTTCGGGCCGTAGCACAGCTTGCCGTTTTCGACCGTCGAGCCGGCGATCACGCGTTCCGACGTGTAATCGCATCCGCCGCCGTGTTTATGGATCGCTTCCCACACCAGCGAGGTGTAGGGCACCGCCAGCGGTCCGGGGCCGGGGAACGGTTCGGTCTGTACGCCGTAGCGCGTCCACAGGTCGGGAATCGGCGTGAGCAGCGCGATGTCGGTGTACATGTCCGCGTTTTGCAACAACGTGGCCAGGCGCGCCTTGTAGGTGTTGAAGTATTTGAAGTACGGCCACCACGGGTTGTTCTCGTTGTAGTAGGAGCCGTAGCGGATCCAGCCGGGGAACGGAGCCGCGGGCGGCGAGTAGTTGAAACCGTGGTAGATCGACTGCGTGATGCCGGAGATGATGCTCTGGTCCGAACCTACTTTCAGCAGTTCGAGCGTTGCGTTGAAGACGTGGTAGGTGTTGGTCATCTCCTCGCAGCTCACGACCCGTTTGCCGGTCAGGTGCGCCGCCGAAGAGACGTATTTGTTGATCATCACGTAGCCGCGGCCCCGGCGGTAGTCGTCGTTGGGCATCTCTTCGCCGAGGCGGTGCTTGAGGTAGTTGGTCGTCCAGGCCTCCCCCTCGGGAATGTCGTAGTGCAGGCTGCTCTCGAGCGGGAAGAAGCCGCGGCCGTAGGCCTGGCCTTTCGATTTCGCTCCCTGGTCGTTGCACCATTTGCAGTAGGTCTGCGTGTAGCACTCGTCGAGCATTTCGGCCTTCAGCGTCTCGAAATCGTAGCGCACGCGGTCGATCGCCTCCTGCAGCTCGGGCGATTTCTGTGCCCCGTAGCTGTACTCCCACACGTCGCCGAGGCGGTGGGTCTTCCACAGCATCAGCGGCAGGTAGGGCATCAGGTCGTATCCGTAACGCTCCTTGAACCGGTCGGCCATAGAATCCGTCCAGTTCGACCCTTCGAGCTCCATCGAATCGGTGAGGAACGAACGGATGCGGCCCGCGAGCGGCCCGATCCGTTTTTGGATCGTGTCGGACATGTGGTCGAGGTATTTCTGCACCACATCTTTTTTCATGTGGTCGATGAACGGGCCGTCGCCTCCCGGGGCGCCGTTGATCACCCCGGCGAAATCGTGCACCTTGACCAACGCATAGAAATAGTGGTCGCCTGCTGGAACGTCGACGCGGATCAGGTCGTTGTCTTTTTGGCCGGAGAGGTCCCTGACCCGGTCGAGCGAGGAGAGCGGGTCGGGGACCAGCGAGAGCGACAGCAACTCGAACGTGCGGCTGTCGGCGGGCGTCGTCGCTTCCGGGTCGGCTCGTTTGAAAATGCTGTAGGCCGAGGTTTCGTACACGGTGGGGCCGGTGAGTTTCACCGCATCGACCACCACCACCTGCGCCCGGTCTTCGTGCGGCACGAAATCGCCGCCGTAGGGCCAGCCGGTGCCGACCATCAGATCGCAGGTCATGCCGAGCCGGTCCGCTTCGTCGAGGGTCACCTTCACCATGTCGATCCACTCGTCGCTGAGCCACTTGAGCGTCGGGATACCCGCGTCGTCGGTATCCTCCGGAAGCCCGACGGGGTAGATCTCCACGCCGCCGATGTTCGCCTCTTTCAACAGACGCAGTTCGCGCACCAGCTCGTGCGCTTCCACCTTGTTGCCGTTCCACCACCACCGTGCGAAGGGGCGGTAGCGGATGTCCGGGTTGCGGAACTGGCTGTAGATGTCGCTGTCGAAGCTGAACTGACCGCCGGCCGCCTTTGCGGCCCCGGCTGCCGCAGCCGCCTTCGCGGCGGTTTCGGCCAACGCCGGCGAGGCCGCGGAGACGAAGCCTCCGGCGGCCAGCAAGGCACTGCGTATTAAAAAGTCGCGTCTGTTCATCGGGAGAGAGGTTCGGTTGGGGTGGTTAGGTAGTGGTTTGGTTCGTATGGTTTGTGCGTCAGTTTTGGTTTCGGTGTGTCCGGTGTGTTTTCCTTGTTATTTTTCCGGACTTCCCGTTGGTATTTTTGGCGTTCGCATCCGGAAGTCCGTGCAGTCCGTGTGCGGGCGGGTAAAGGCCTGTGCGCCTATTCCGGAATGCGCACAGGCTCGGTACCTATTTTCCGGCGGAGTATAACGTCACCGGACCCTGCAGGCCCATCGACTGGGTCGGCTGTTCCTTGTTCTTGCGGTTCGTCCACTTCTGGGCCGTCGGGTTGTCGGTGAGCGTCTTCATGTAGTTGCCCATCGTGGTGACCACCTTCACTTCGATCTCGTTCTCACCCGGTTGCAGGGCGTCGGAGAGGTCGTAGACGCGGCGGCCATACCAGCGTACGCCCTGATCCTTGCCGTTGACCTTCAGTTCGGCCACGCCATACACTTTGCCCAGGTTCAGCAGCATCTTGCCGGGTTTGCTGCCCGCGTCGACGGTGGTGCGGTAGGTGACCGTGCCGGTAAAGTCCACCCACGGCGTATCTTTCAGGTCGGTCGGCTGCTCCATGCGGTCGGTCTTGGTCCATCCTTCGCGGCTGTGGTGCAACTCCACGTCCCAGCCCGTGAGCGTCCGGCTTTGCGGGCCTTCGTAGGGCAGCGGGTTCCACGCCGGCCCTTTCTTGTTCTTGTCGAAGACGATTACCAGCGAGTCGGCCGGACCCATGTCGAGCGTGTAGCCGCCCTCCTTGTCCAGTTCGATGCGCCAGCGCTTGCCGTTTTCCATGTCCCACACCCACGGGTAGCGCCCGGCGGTGATCTCGTCGGTGAAGACGATCCGGCCGCGGTAGGGATTGTGCAGGTGCGAGTTGGCCAGGAAGAAGAGCTCTTCGCCGTTGTCGCCCTGGTAGCGGTTCTGCGTGAAGAAGGGATCGGGGTTTTCGACCTTCACGTAGGGTTCGATGCCGTACTGCCGTTGTACGTCGGCGTACCATTTGATGAAATCGTTGTCGGCCGGTTTTTCGAGCAATACGAAGCGGTCGGGGAACTGTTTCAGCTTACCGATCCACTCCTGAACCTTCGCGTCGTTCTGTTTGTAGTCGTGGTAACCGAGCGACTGGTGCGGAATTTTCTCGATGCAGAAGACGCGTCCTCCCTGGCTTACGAAATCATAAAGCTTCGCGAGCGTTTCGGGCCGGATGCTGTCCAGTCCCAGCAGGAAGAGTGTGCCGTACTGTTTCGGACCGTAGCACAGCTTGCCGTTTTTGACGGTCGAGTCGCCGAGCACGATCTCCGAGGTGTAGTCGCATCCGCCGCCGTTCTTGTGGATCGCCTCCCAGACGAGGGTCATGTAGGGCACGTTCAGCCGGTCGGGGAACGGCTCGGTCTTGACGCCCACTTCGCTCCACATGTCGGGATAAGCCGGCAGCAGCGCGATGTCGGTGTACATGTCGGTGTTTTGCAGCGCTGCCGAAACGCGGGCCCGGTAGCCGGTGAAGTAGGGCATGTAGGGCCACCAGTTGTTGTGCTCGCTGAAGTAGGCGCCGTAACGCACCCAACCCGGGAACGGAATGTCGGGAGGGGAGACGTTCACGCCGATCAGCACCGAGTGGGTGATACCCGAGAGGATGCTCATGTCGGATCCCAGTTTCAGAAACTCGAGCGTCGCATTGAATACCTGGTAGGTATTGGTCATCTCTTCGCAGCTCACGACCCGTTTGCCGGTCAGGTGCGCCGCCGAAGAGACGAATTTGTTGATCATCGTATAGCCCCGGCCCCGGCGGTAGTCCTCGTTACCCATCTCTTCGCCGAGACGGTGTTTGAGCCAGTTGGTCGTCCACGACTCGCCCTCGGGAATGTCGTATCCGATGCTGCTTTCCAGCGGGAAAAAGCCGCGGCCGTAAGCCTGCGCACGCGAAAGCACGCCGAGTTCTTTGCACCAGTCGAGGTAGGTGCGGTTAAAGCGTTCGCGCAGCAATTCGGCTTTGGTCAGTTCGAAGTCGTAGCGCATCCGGCGGATTTCTGCGGCGAATTCGGGGGTTTTGGCGGCGCCGTAATTGTAGTCCGAAACGTCGCCCAGGCGGCCCACCTTGAACATCATGAAGGGCAGGTAGGGGAAGATGTCGTACCCGCGCCGCTTTTTGAACTCTTCGAGGATATCGGTGGCCCAGTTGCATCCTTCGAGCTCCATCGAGTCGGTGAACATCGAGCGGATGTGCGCGCTCAACGGCCCGGTTTTCGCCTGGATCGTGTCGGACATGTGGTGCAGGTATTTGTTCACGGCCTGCTTGTCCATGTGGTTGAGGATCGGTCCTGCGGCGCCGGGTGCGCCGTTGATCACGCTCGCGAAGGCATTGACCTTCACCAGTGCGTAGAATACGTATTTTCCGTCGGGAACATTTACCGAGATTACCTCGTTGCCGAGTTGGTCGGACAGGTCGATCACCCCTTCGAGGCCGTCCATCGGGTCGGGTACCAGCTTGAGGGCCAGCAGTTCGAACGTGCGGCCCGGGAAGGGCACCGTGACGCCCGGATCGACCGTGCTGAAGATCGCGAAGCGCGAGATTTCGAACGTGGTCGGGCCTTCGAGCTTCTGCGCGTCGATCAGTACCACCTGCGCTCGCTCGTCCCCTTTGAGGAATTCGCCGCCGAAGGGCCAGCCCGAACCGACGATCAGGTCGCAGGTCATGTCGAGTTTCTTCGCTTCGTCGAAAGTGGCTTCCAGCGCTTCGATCCACTCGTCGCTGAGCCATGTGAGCGAACGCTTGCCCATGTCGTTGTCCACCTCGGCGATACCGATCGGGTTGATCTCGACGCCGCCGATACCGGCGGCTTTCATGACGCGCAGCTCGCGGCGCAACTCTTCGGGTTCGACTTTGTCGCCGTTCCACCACCAGCGTACGAACGGACGGTAGACTGAATCGGGGTTGGCGAAGCGGTGGTAGAGTTCGGCGTCGAAACGTAACGAGCCGTCACCGGCCGCTTTTGCGGCCGCTTCGGCCATTTCGGCGGCTTCGGTGACACCCGGCAGCATCGTGACGGCGAGGCCGCCTGCTGCGAGCATGGCACTGCGGATAAGGAAAGTTCTGCGATCCATGGAAGTTTTAGATTGGGAAAATATCGGTTGGTTAGGTTTTTATTTCTGAGTCGGAGTTGCTGTCTGTATCTGTATTGGGAGTACCGGTTGTCCTATTTTATACCTGTATCTGTTTTAATATTTGTATCTGTCCGGGGCGTGCCGAGAGCTATCCGCTTGACCGGTCCGTCGGTTTTTCGGGCGGTTCCGTTTGTTTCCCGCGTCGGAACTCGGGGGCGGGAAAACGGAACGGTTGCCGGGACGGACTGTAGCCGGTTTCGGTACGGTTCCCCGATTAGGACCCTGCGTCCGGGTCAGCGGACGCAGGGCAAAGGTTCGCTTATTTGCGCGGCGAGATTTTTTTGCCGTTGGGGGTGATGCTGTTGGTTACCGAAACGCCTTTCGACGCGGCGCCTTTGGTCTGCAATGCAGCGGCGGGTACGTCGATGAACGATTCATTCAGCTTCACGTTCGTGCAGCCCTCCAACACGACGCCGGCCGTGGCGGGGTTCAGCTTGCTGTCGACGGTGATGCCGGTAACGGTCACGTCGGTGCAGTTGTTGAAAATGGCCACGTCCTCGGCCGAGTTGTTCAGCAGGATACCTTCGACGGTCACGCCGGTGCAACCGTTCATGTAGATCAGCGCGGGCACCGTGTTCTTACCGGCGGCGAGGTTGCCCTGGGCTGCCTGCGTGTTGTAGTGGCCGGTTACGAGGGTTCCCTGTCCGTCGATCAGGCCTTTGCCGGTGATGCCGATGTTTTTGGCTGTATCGGCGACGATCAGTGCGGCGGTGCCGTTCACATAGTCGTAGTCATAAGGCGACGTGGAAGCCATCAGTGCGGCGCCTTCCTTGATGACGATCGTCACGTTGCTCTTGAGGTGGATCGTGCCGGTCAGGTAGCGGCCTACGTAGAACGCCAGCTCGCCGCCGCCGTTTTCGCTGATGAAGTCTACCGCCTTCTGGATCGAGCGCGTGTTGTTGGTCGTACCGTCCGATTTCACGCCGAAGAGCGCGGCCTTATACTCCTTGGCCGAAACGGGGCTCACGGCCGTGCCGATCAGCAAGAGGGCGAGTGCGAGGAATTTCGTTTTGATCATGGTCTCTGTTTTTAAGTTGAGATTATTAATTTGTTTGCGGTTATTCCTTTACGATGCCGGTGGTCTTGTAGGTGAACACCTGTTCCTTGCCGTTGGCACCGGGTTCTTCGAATTCGACCTTGCGCAGGGTGAGGCCCTGCACGTCGTCGGTCACCAGGCCCGGACGGTAGTCGCCGGGCTTCTCGGCAATGAATTTCACGTTGTCGAAGGTGATACCCTTGGCGTGGCGAATGTAGAAACCCCAGGCCGGCAGCTCTTTGAACTGCGAGAATTCGGGATAGGTATCGCGCATTTCGGGAATACCGTCCAGTTCGGCGGGGGTCAGGCCGCGGTAAGCGAAGAGTTTATTGCCGCCGCCGGGGTAGACCATCGTGATGTTCTTGAGGGTGATGTTCTCGATCGGGTAGTCGGGCAGGCCGACGATGCTCGCGGGCGAGATGTTGCGCGGCATGTCTTCGATCGGGCCTTCGTAGTTGTAGCCGGCGTCGGGTTTGCGCAGCGGCACTTCGGCATAGACGTTCTGGATCGTCACGTTTTTCATCGACGGCTGTTTGCCTTTGCCCCAGCGGTCGCCGATGCGCAGGAAGATCACGTTGCCGGTATTGATCGAGCGCACGCCGTCCACGAGGATGTTGTCGATCAGGCCGCCGTCCACGGCTGCAAAGGTGATGGCCGAACGGTAGGTGTCGTAGATGGTGATGTTCGTCACCTTGAAATTGCGGAATCCGCCTCTCGATACGGTGCCGAATTTGAGTCCGTTGGCGCCCGAGCGTCCCACGCAGTTGTCGACTACGACATTCTGGCAGATGCTGTTCGCGTCGTGCGATTTGAAGCAGAGCACGTCGTCGGCGGCATTGAAGAACGAGTTTTTGATCACCACGCCGTCGCAGTCGACGATGTCGATGCCGTCGTTGTTCCAGTAAGAGTTCGCCTCCACGTAGATGTCGTCCACATAGACGTTCTTGCATTGGTCGTAGGTCTGGTTCCAGCTGGCCGGGTCACGCAGCGTGATGCCGGTGATCGTGACGTTCGTGCACTCGCGGAAGTAGATGTTTTCCGGGCGGTTCGTCTCGTTGGGGCGGTCCAGTTTCAGCGGGTCTTCATAAATGCCGCGCTGGATGTACTGTACCATGTTGTTGGCGGTTTTGAAACCCTGGCCGTCGATGGTACCCTTGCCGGTGATGCCGATGTTCTCCTGTTTCATGGCGAACACCATGGCCATCCAGCGTACATACGGGTCTTTCACGTAGTCGAACGGGTTGGTCGAGCCGAGCAGCACGGCGCCGCGCTCGAGGTGCAGCGTCACGTTGCTTTTCAGGTAGATCGAGCCGGTGAGGTACTTGCCGGGGCCGAAGACGAGGCGTCCGCCGCCGCGTTCGTTCACCGCGTCGATCGCGCGCTGGATCGCACCCGTGTTCAGGGTGATGCCGTCGGCCTTGGCGCCGAAGTCCGAAACCTGGTAGTCCTTGGCCGAGAGTTGCGTGGCGCCGCACAGCAAGGCGATGGCTAATGCGAGAAATTTGAGCTTAGTCATGGTTTGTTATTTATTGATTTGAATGTTAGTCGTTTGGTAAGTATGGATCTGTTTTTTCTTTGCTCCCGGTTCTTCGAAGGTGACATCTGCGAGGCTCAGGCCCTTCACGTCGTCGGTGACGATCGCCGGGCGGTAGTCACGGTTTTTGGCAATGAACTTCACGTTGTCGAAAGCGATATCCTTCGCGTGGCGGATGTAGAAGCCCCATGCGGGCAGCTCCTTGAATTGCGAAAATTCGGGATAACGGTCGGCCATCTCGGGGATCGCGTCGAGCTCCTTCGCGCTGGTGCCCACCTTCGCGTAGTAGGGATTGCCGCCGCCCGGGGTGACGATCGTGATGTTTTCGAGTTTCACGTTCCGGATGTCGTACCCTTTCAGGCCGACGATGCTTGCGGGCGAGATGTTGCGCGGCAGGTCTTCCACCGGGCCTTCGTATTCGTAACCCGCGTCGGGCTTGCCGTCCGAGAGTTCGCAGTACATGTTCCGGATCGTGACTCCGTCGATCGAACCCACCGAACCTTTGGTCCAGCGGTTGCCGATACGCAGGAAGATCGCGTTGCCCACGTTGTATGCGTAAAGGCTGTCGACGAGGATATTCTCGACGACGCCTCCGTCCGGCGTGGCGATCGTGAAGGCCGAGCGGAAGGTGTCGTATACCTTATTGTTGATGATGCGGATATTCTTGTAGCCGCCGGCGCTTACCGTGCCGAACTTGATGCCGCTCGCGCTCGAGCGGGCTACGCAGTTGCGGATTTCGATGTTCTCGCACATGTGCTCGTGGCTGTGCGATTTGAGGCAGATACCGTCGTCGGTCGCGTCGATGAACGAATTGGTGACGGTGGTGTTGCGGCAGTCGACGATGTCGAGCCCGTCGTTGTTCCAGTAGGCCTTGCTGTCGACGGTGATGCCGTTGATCTTCAGCCGATCGCACTGGTCGTAAGTCTGCACCCAGTCGCCCGAGTTCTTCAGCGTGATGCCGTCGATGGTGACGTCTTTGCATTCGCGGAAATAGAGCGTCCGTGCGCGGCGCGATCCATCGGGCCGGTCGTATTTGGCCGGGTCGTTGATGATCCCTTTCTGGATCTGGTCGAGCAGGTTATACGACGCCTCGCGGCCCTGGCCGTCGATGACCCCCTTGCCGGTAATCGCGACATTGTCGACCTTAACCGCCCGCACCAATGCGCAGTAGGAACTGTCGATCGGGTAGTCGTACGGGTTCGTCGAACCGAGCAGTACGGCGCCTTCGTTGAGCTGGATCGTGACGTTCGAGCGCAGGTTGATGCTGCCGGTCAGGTAACGGCCCACGTAGAAGACGAGGCGTCCGCCACCCTCGGAGTGGATGTAGTCTATCGCCTTCTGGATCGAGGAGGTGTTCAGCGTCGTACCGTTGGATTTGATGCCGAAGAGCGAGGCGTTGTAATCCTTCGCCCCCAGTTGCATCGCACACAGGACGGCCAGTGCTGAGAGAATAAACTTTTTCATGAATCGTTGTTGGTTTGAGAGAGTTTTTTGAAAAATTGAAGTTTATTGGCAGTAGTCCGGGGCAGCCTGTCCGCTGCCCCTGTGAATTATCTCTGCAGCTTGTTTAGACAATTTTATTTGTATAGCGTTACCGGTCCGAGGATGCCCAGCGACAGGGTCGGCCACTCTTTCCTGCCGGCGGTGAACTTCTGGGCAGTGGCGTTGTCGGTGAGCGTATGCATGTAGTTGCCCAGGACGGTGACCACGCGCACCTCGATCTCGTTGCTGCCGGTGTGTAGCTGATCGGCGATGTCGTAAATGCGGTTGCCGTACCATTTCACGCCGCAGTCCACGCCGTTGACGAGCACCTGCGAGATGCCGTAGACTTTGCCCAGATTCAGGACGGTGTCCCCGGCGTTCGAGCTGTTCACGTCGAACTTCGTGCGGTACACGACCGTTCCGGCGAAATCTTTCCATTCGGTCTCCTTCAGGTCGGTGGGCGTCTCCATCTGCGTGGTTTTGACCCATCCTTCACGGGCATGGTGCAGTTCGACCTGCCAGTTTTTAAGCGTCAGCGCGTTCGGGGCGCTGACGGGCAGCGGTTTCCACGGCTCGCCCTTAGACACCTTGTCGAAGACGATGAAGAGGGTTTCGGCCGGGCCGAGTTCCAGTTCGAAGCTGCCGTCGGTGAGCGTGATGCGGTAACGCTTGCCGGTATCGGGATCCCAAATCCACGGGTAACGGCCCCGCGTAATCTCCGGCGAGAAGGTGATCTTGCTCTTGTAGGGGTTGTGCATGTGCACGTTGGCCAGGAAGAAGAAGGTGTTGCCGTCGCCGCCGTTCCAACGTGTCTGCAGGAAGAAGCGGTCGGGGTTCTCGACGGTCATGTAGTGCGGCAGGTTGTACTGGCCGATCAGCTCCCGGTACCATTCGAGGAACTTGTTGTCCTCGGGTTTTTTGACGAGGATAAAGCGGTCGGGGTAGGCCTGCAGTTTCTTGATCCACGCCTGTACCTCGGCGTCGCGCTTTTTGTAATCTTTGAAGCCGAGCGACTTGGACGGGTATTTTTCGATGCAGAAAACGCGGCCGCCCTGGGAAACGAACTCGTGAATCTTCGCGAGCGTCGAGGGGGCGGTGCTGGTCACTTCGGGTAGGAAGAGCGTGCCGTACTGTTTGGGACCGTAGCAGAGCTTGCCGTTCTTAACCGTCGAGGCGTTCAGTACGATCTCCGAGGTGTAGTCGGCGGCGCCGCCGTTCTTGCAGATCGCTTCCCATATTAAAGAGGTGTAAAGGACGTTCAGCGTGCCGGGGAACGGGTCGGTCTGCACGCCGATCTCGCCCCACATGTCGTAGTTGGGCGGCAGGATGATCATGTCGGTGTACATGTCCGCGTTCTGGAACTGCGACGAGAGGCGCCCCTTGTAAGCGTTCAGGTACTTGAAGTAAGGCCACCAGGTGTTGTTCTCGTTGTAGTAGGAACCGTATTGCACCCAGCCGGGGAACGGCGCGTCGGCCGGCGAGTAGTTGAAGCCGTGCCATACCGAGTGCGTGATGCCGGAGACGGCGCTCATGTCCGAGCCGATTTTGATCAGCTCGAGCGTTGCGCGGAAGGCGAGGTAGGTATTGGTCATCTCCTCGGCGCTGACGATGCGCTTGCCGGTAAGGTGCGCGGCCGAAGAGACGTATTTGTTGATCATCGTGTAGCCCCGGCCTGCGCGGTATTCGTCGTCGCGCATCTCTTCGCCGAGGCGGTGCTTGAGCCAGTTGGTCGTCCACGATTCGCCCTCGGGGATCGAATAGCCCATGCTGCTCTCGAGCGGGAAGAAGCCGCGGCCGTAGGCCTGCGCGCGCGAGAGCACCCCGAGGTCCTTGCACCAGCCGGTGTAGGTGTCGGTGAAGCGTTCCTTGAGCAGTTCGGCCTTCGTCAGTTCGAAATCGAAGCGCACGCGCTGCAGCTCGGCTTTGAACTCGGGCGTCTTTTCCGCTCCGTAATTGTAGTCGAGCACGTCGCCCAGGCGGCCCACCTTGAACATCATGAAAGGAAGGTAAGGCATCAGGTCGTAACCGCGGCGCAGGCGGAACTGCTCGGCGAAGTCGCCCGTCCAGTTCGATCCCTCGAGCTCCATCGAGTCGGTGAACATCGCGCGGACGTAGTTCTTCAGCGGGCCGATCCGGTTCTGGATCGTGTCGGCCATGTGGTCGAGGTACTTGCGCACGGCCTTTTTGTCCATGTGGTTGAGGATCGAACCGGCGGCTCCCGGCGCGCCGTTGATCACGCAGGCGAACGAATTGACCTTCACCAATGCGTAAAATACGTATTTCCCTTCGGGTACGTCGACCGAAATCACCTCTTTGCCGATCTGGTCCGAGAGGTCGATCGCCTGGTCTATGCCGCTCATCGGGTTGGGAACCAGCTTCAGCGACATGATTTCGAACGTGCGCAGCGGATTGACGTCCGTCACGCCCGGATCGACGGTTTTGAATATCGTGAACTTCGAGATTTCGAACGTGGTCGGTCCCTCGATCTTCTCGGCGTCAACCAATACGACCTGTGCGCGCTCCTCGGGGGTGAGGTCTTCTGAGCCGAAAGGCCAGCCCGAACCTACGAGCAGGTCGCAGGTCATGCCGATTTTCTTCGCTTCGTCGAACGTGACCTTCAGTGCGTCGATCCACTCGTCGCTGAGCCAGCGCAGCGACTTTTTGCCCAGGTCGTCGCCCGTGGTGGGGAATGCGATGGGGTTGATCTCAACGCCCGCGATGCCGGCTTCCTTGAGCAGGTGCAGTTCGCGGACCAGTTCCGCAGCTTCGACCTTATCGCCGTTCCACCACCAGCGTACGTAGGGGTGGTATTTGAACTCGGAATTCTTGAAACGTTTGTAAGCTTCGGAATCGAAACTCAGCGAGCCGGTTTCGGCGGCTTTGGCTGCGGCCTCGGCCAGGGTGGGGGAAAGTGCGGCTACGAGGGTGCCTGTTGCCAGCATGGCGCTCCGGAGAAGGAAGGTTCTTCTGTCCATGATAGGTTGTGTGAGGAGATTTAAGTTATGTTGTAGTATAATGTTTTGTCGATACCTGGCTGCCGGACCCTGTGGCCGTGCGGTCGAAGCGTCTCGCGGCACCGCCCGTCGTCCTGCTGTTTCCGTTCCGGGTTGCCTGCCGCGTGTGTTGCCTCCGGTCGGGCGACTCGGTCTGTCCCTGCAACGGTTCGTTCTGGTCTGCCGCGCTGCCGCGCCGTGATTTGCGTTTGTTCCCCGTCTGCCTCCGCCTCCTGGACCGTCCGCGTTTTCAGAACAGAACGCCCCGAAAATACCGAACGGCGTTCCGGACGTGATCCGCTCCCGGGAGTGCCTCCTGTGCCCGTTCCGCAGCGAAAAACGCCGGTGGGAAACGGAGAAAATCATCCGCTTGGGCGGGTGATTTTGAGGATTTTGACACTCCGGAAGCGCCTTACGGCACGGCCGAAACTCCACGAAGTTAGCGATAATTTACGGGTTTTCATAGCCTTTGCATGCATTATTAACATATTTCAGGAATTTTGTTCGATCCTCGAACCGGCTTCAGAGGGGCCCTGAAGGCCGAAATATCCTGATTCTGACCGGAGACCGAGCCTTCGTCCGGTCATCTCCCGGAACGGGTTTCCGGTCCCTGTCGTTCTTCGCCCGCGGTATTCCGCGGAACGGCCGCGCGGGATTGTGAAATATCGGCCGGATTTTGTAAATTTGTGCTCTCCGGTTCCTTCTCCCCCGCCTGTCCCGGAACGGCAGTTGCCGCAAACCCTCAAAAAACGTAACGCATGAACGCTACCCCGAAAGTGACCTTCGCCCTGTTGTCCCTGGCCGCTGCGCTGTCGTCGGCGCCCCTGTCGGCGCAGGATAAATTCGCCGATATCGCCACCGCCCGCTACCAGCTGCGCAGTACGTTGGTCGAACCGGCGCCGCCGGAACTCCCGCAAAAGTTCCTGCCCGTGGAGAACGATCCGCAGGCTGCTTTCCGGCCGATGCATACCCTCTCGACCGGGGCTGAGTTGAAGGCCGAATTGGCGAAGCTGCGGGAACAGTACGCCCCTTATATGAAAGACGTGGCCCCGGCGCTGCCGGTTTCCCGCGCGAGCGTGCCGCTCGACGTGTTCGACTGGCGGATCGGGACGGAAGCCGATGCCGGTGATTTCGCCGCGGTCGAGCGCGGCGAAGGCGAATGGACCGCAGTGAAGATTCCGCACTACGGAGCGCCGCTGGGCCGTGCGGTGACCTACTACCGCAAGGTGGTCGACCTTTCGCCCGCGATGTTCCGCGCGGGGGCGCTGTTCATCTGTTTCAAAGGGGTGGATTACAAGGCCGAAGTCTACGTGAACGGCACGCTGGCCGGTACGCATACCGGCTTCTTCGCGCCATTCGAGTTCAACATCGCGAAACTGGCCCGTCCGGGCAAAAACACGATTCTCGTGAAGGTCAGCAACGACTATACGACGACCGGCAATTCGTTGGGCGGCGAGAACGTGCGCGGTGACAAAATCTATGCGGCTACGGGTCCCGGTTACGACGAACCGGTGCAGGGATGGCACCACTGTCCCGCCGGTATGGGCATCTACCAGACCTGCCGCATCGAGGCCCGTAACCCGATGCACGTAAACGACCTGTTCGTGCGTCCGCTGCCCGAAGAGAACCGGGCCGAGGCGTGGGTGGAAATAAATAATTTCAACGAAACGCAAGAAAACGTGAAGCTGGTCGTCTCGGTATACGGACAGAACTTCGAACAGACGATCCTCAAAGAGATGGAATACATTCCGTCTTCGACCTTTATCCCCGGCGTGGGCGACCTTGCCAAACCGACCGACAACCAGGCGGTGCGGCTCAAGATGGGGCACGGGGTCAACTACCTGCGCATCCCCCTCGACATGACCGGTTTCCGCTGGTGGAATCCGGACACGCCGTGGCTCTACCAGTTGCAGGTGACCGTACAGGACGAGCAGGGCAACGAACTCGACGCGGCCAAGCAGCAGTTCGGCATGCGCAGTTTTACGATGGACACCGTTTCGGTGCCGCGCGGGCGCATGTACCTGAACGGAGAGCAGATCCGCCTGCGGGGAGCCAACACGATGGGGTACCTGCAGCAGTGTGTAATCAGGGGCGACACGGCCCAGCTCATCGACGACATCCTGCTGGCGAAGCTCTGCAACATGAACTACCTGCGCCTCACGCAGCGGCCCGTCCAGCCCGAAATTTACGAATGGTTCGACAAACTGGGATTGCTCAACCAGACCGACCTGCCGTTGTTCGGCAGCCTGAGGCGAAACCTGTTCTCCGAAGCGGTGAAGCAGGCCGAAGAGATGGAGCGCCTCGTGCGCAAGCATCCCAGCACGATCATGGTGAGTTATATCAACGAACGTTTCCCGAATGCCGAGGGGCAGCCGCAGCGCAGTTTCGGCGAGTTGGCCGAATACGAACGGCTCTTCACGGCGCTCGACCAGGCGGTGCTGATCACCAACCCCGACCGCGTGATCAAGGCGGGCGACGGCGATTACGATCCGCCCTCGCCGGGCCTGCCCGACAGCCATTGCTATAACGGCTGGTACAACGGCCACGGCCTCGGCCTGGGCAAGATGCACCGCGGTTACTGGCAGTCCGTCAAACCGGGGTGGCTCTATGCGTGCGGCGAGTTCGGTTCCGAAGGACTCGACCCCGAGGAGGTGATGTACAAATACTATCCGAAAGGGTGGCTGCCCGTGAAGGGGGACGAAAAGAGCTGGACGGCGAACCTGATCCCGCAGGCGCAGACGCACCGTTTCCATTATATGTGGTACAACACGCAGGACAACCTGCACGATTGGGTGCGGGCGAGCTGGGACCACCAGGAGTGGGTGACCAAGTTCACGACCGAGGCCTTCCGCCGCGACGGGCGGATGGTTTCGTTCGCGATCCACCTCTTTATCGACGCGTTTCCGTCGGGCTGGATGAAGACGATCATGGATGTCGACCGGGGGCCGAAACCGGCTTACTTCGCTTACCGCAACGCGCTCGCGCCGCTGATGACTTCGCTGCGTACCGACCGCTGGACGTTTTTTCCCGGCGAGCGGGTGAATGTCGAAGCGTGGGTCTGCAACGACCGCAACGATGCGCCGCAGGACTATACGCTGCACTACCAGCTCGAAAAAGAGGGCCGGGTGGTGTGGGCCCACAGCGTGCGTGCCGACATTCCCCGGAACGATTCCCGTTTCCAGGGATTTATCGACTTTGAGGCCCCGAAGGTGGGTAAACGCACTGCATATCAGCTCCGCATCTCGCTGAACGATGCTGCGGGCAATCCCGTGCACCAGAACGTCGAGACGATCGAGGTTTTCCCGGCGCTGAAAAAGAGCGCGGCGAAGGTCTGTGCCGTGGGCGACAAGGCGGCGGAGCTGGCCGCCGCAGCGGGCGCGGTTACGGTGCCGTCGCTCTCCGGGGCGCAGGTGATGCTTTGCGACGATATCGCGGCGTACAACAAGGACAAGGAGGCGATCGACGCATGGGTGGCTGCAGGCGGCAAACTGGTGCTGCTGGAGCTTCCTGCGGGCGACTACCGCATCGGCGCCGGTGACGTGAAGGTCGAGCGTACGACCATGGGCGAATACTATTTCGCCTCGCCCGAAGTGCCGCATCCGCTGATGAAGGCTTTCAAGCCGATGGATTTCAAGATGTGGTACGATCCCGCTGCGGGCTATGTACAGCCGTTGCTGGGCCACACCGTGTCGGCTCCCGGCTGGACGCCGCTGCTGCTGAGCGGCAATTCGAGCTGGGTCGAGGACCGGGGCCCCGTGATGGCGGCCTGCGAGCTGCGCCACGGCAAGGGACTGTTCCGCATCAGCGAGGTGAAGCTCGCCGGGCGTACGGTCAATCCGGTGGCAGGTTATTTTGCCGATATTTTGATTAACAGGTAAAAAATCGAATTTACCCTGTCCGTTCCGGATGGACTGTGCGTTTTAAGTGTGTGCGGGTTGTTTGCGGCCGGTTCCAGGTGCTGCAGGGCCGTAGTTTCCGTAGCGGCGGCCTTTCCTGGGTGGACGTATTCGTGTCCGTTTTGGTGTTAGGGATGTTAGGATATCCCGGTGTAATGTTCGATTTGTCGTTTTTGGGCGTAAAAAACATCTCTCCGGGATAACAAACCGGATGGGATGTCGTTAATAATTATTAGTTTTGCACGGTGTTTCGTAAAGTTTCAAACGATTATAATCAATTTGTTGGTAAGCATATGGAAAAAATGAAGAAAAGGAAAGCCATCGGGGCTTTCGTGAAAGGCGCAGCGTACTCGCTGACCGCTTTGCTGGCGTTCTCCTGCGGAAATTCGCAACAGGGAGGCATGCCCGCGCTCTCTTTGGCTGTAATGACTGTTGAACCTACGAGTCAGGAGCTCAACAGCGCGTATCCCGCTACGATCAAAGGGCAACAGGATATCGAGATCCGTGCGCGCGTGAGCGGTTACATCACCAAACTTTGCGTGGACGAAGGAGCAGTGGTACACAAGGGACAACCGTTGTTCCTGATCGACGCCGTGCCGTACCAGAAGGCGGTACAGGCCGCCGAGGCCGCCGAGGCCGCCGTGGAGGTAGCCAAAGCCAATGTGGCCACTACCCAGTTGACCGTCGACAGCAAGACCGAACTGCACGCACAGAATATTATCAGCGATTACGACCTGCAGACCGCCAAAAACTCTCTGGCATCGGCCAAAGCCGCGCTGGCACAGGCCGAAGCCCAGTTGGCAAGCGCCCACAACGACCTTTCCTATACGACGATCACCAGTCCTTCGGACGGAGTGGTCGGCACGATCCCGTTCCGTGTGGGCAGCCTGGTGGGCACCACCACGCAGGAGCCGCTGACCGTCGTTTCCGACATCAACAAGATGTTCGTCTATTTCTCGATGAACGAGAAGCAGTTGTTGGCGCTGACCCGCCAGAAGGACGGTTCGGTGAACAGCATGATCGGTGCGATGCCCGAGGTGCAGCTGCAACTGGCCGACGGAACGATGTATCCTGCCAAAGGCAAGATCGAAACCCTCAGCGGCGTGATCGACCTTTCGACCGGCGCCGTGCAGATGCGCGCCACCTTCCCCAACGCACAGCGCCTGCTGCGCAGCGGCGGTACGGGTACGGTGCTGATTCCGAGCGTTCTCGATTCTGCCCTGCTGATCCCGCAGAGCGCCACTTATGAAGTGCAGGATAAGAAATTCGTTTATGTACTGGGCGACAGCTCGAAGGTGAAGAATACCGAAATCACGGTGTTCCCGCTCGATAACGGCAAGCAGTACGTGGTGACGTCCGGTCTGAAACCGGGTGAACAGGTGGTTGTCGAAGGTGTGGCGACGTTGCGTGACGGCATGCCGATCCAGCCGATCACTCCCGAGCAGTCCGCAGCCAAAGTGCAGGCGATGACCCAGCAGATGCAACAGGCAGCCGCCGCACAGAAATGATCCGATAAAACGAAGAAAACCTTATGAAATTAGATAGATTTATCAACCGCCCGGTGCTGTCGACGGTGATTTCGATCCTCATCGTCATCCTGGGCTTGCTGGGGCTGATGTCGCTGCCGGTGGAGCAGTATCCCAATATCGCCCCCCCGACGATCCGGGTGAATACCACCTATACCGGTGCGAACGCCCAGACTGTGCTGAACAGCGTGATCGCTCCGCTGGAGGAGCAGATCAACGGTGTGGAGAACATGGATTACATGACCTCCACCGCCACCAATACCGGTGATGCGACGATCACCGTCTACTTCAAGCAGGGTGTCGACCCCGACATGGCGGCCGTCAACGTGCAGAACCGTGTGGCCAAGGCGCAGGGTTTCCTGCCTGCCGAGGTAACGCAGGTCGGTGTCATCGCCGAGAAGCGACAGACCAGTATGCTGCTGATCTTCTCGCTTTACAGTTCCGACAACCGGTACGACCAGCAGTTCCTCGAAAACTATGCGAACATCAACGTCGTGCCCGAGGTTAAGCGTATTCCCGGTGTGGGCGATGCGATGGTGATGGGTGCCGACTACTCGATGCGTATCTGGCTCAAGCCCGATGTGATGGCCGAGTACAAACTGATGCCGTCCGACGTGTCGGCGGCGCTGGCCGAACAGAATATCGAGGCTGCGCCCGGCCAGTTCGGCGAGCTGGGCGACCAGTCGTTCCAGTATGTGATGCGCTATAAGGGGCGCCTGCAGACCGAGCAGGAGTTCGAGGATATCGTGATCCGAGCCAATGCCGACGGCGAAGTGTTGCGGCTCAAGGATATCGCCAATATTGAGTTGGGCCGTCTGACTTACGGATTCAGTAATAATGTGAATGGGCATCCGGGTGTGTCGGTGATTATCTTCCAGACCGCCGGTTCGAATGCTACGGCCATTATCCAGAACGTCGAGAAATACCTCAAGAGCATCGAAAATACGCTTCCTCCCGGTGTCGAGGAAGAGGTGCTGATGAGTGCGAACGATTTCCTCTTCGCATCGATCGAAGAGGTGATCAAAACGCTGCTGGAGGCCTTCCTGCTCGTGGTGATCGTCGTGTACGTCTTCCTGCAGGATTTCCGCTCGACATTGATCCCGATGATTGCCATCCCGGTGGCGTTGATCGGTACCTTCTTTATGCTTTACCTGATCGGGTTCAGTGTGAACCTGCTGACCCTCTGCGCGATGGTGCTGGCTATTGCGATTGTGGTCGACGATGCGATCGTCGTCGTCGAGGGTGTCCATGCCAAGTTGGACCAGGGGTATAAATCGGCTAAGAAAGCCTCTATCGATGCGATGAGCGAGCTTGGCGGCGCGATCGTTTCGATTACGCTGGTGATGATGGCCGTGTTCATTCCGGTGAGCTTCATGACCGGTACGTCGGGTACTTTCTACCGCCAGTTCGGTTTGACGATGGCTATCGCTATCGGTTTGTCGGCTATCAATGCCCTGACGCTGAGCCCTGCGCTTTGCGCACTGTTCCTCAAACCTCACGATCCGGATAAGGAGAAAAAGAGCACTTTCGTAAGCCGTTTCCATGCCGGATTCAATACGGCATACGCTACGCTGCTTCAGAAATATAAGAAGAGCGTGCTCTTCTTCGTGCACCACCGTTGGATGACTTTCGGCATTATCGGCGCGGGTATCGTGCTGCTGGTGTTCCTGATGAAAATCACCCCGACCGGTTTGGTGCCTAACGAGGATACCGGTACCGTCTTCGCGGTAGTCGATACGCCTCCGGGCACCTCCCAGGAGCGTACCGAAGAGTTGCTGATGAAGGTCGATAGTCTGATCGCGGCGAATCCGGCCGTCAAATCGCGTTCGATGATCACCGGCTACAGTTTCATTGCCGGACAGGGCAACACCTACGGAACGATTATCGTCAAATTGAAAGACTGGGGTGAGCGCGACGGCAAAAAGGGACAGGACCTGAATTCGGTGATCGGCTCGCTTTACGTACAGTCGAAAATGGGTGTTTCCGATGCGAACGTATTGATCTTTGCCCCGCCGATGATTCCGGGATACAGTGCTACCAACGGTTTCGAGCTGAACCTGCAGGACAAGACCGGCGGTGACCTGGATAAATTTTTCGGCATCGCCCAGCAGTTCCTTGCGAAGCTGAACCAGCGTCCCGAGATCGCGGCTGCACGCACGTCGTTCAACCCGACGTTCCCGCAGTACATGATCGATATCGATGCGGCCAAGTGTAAGAAGGCCGGTATCAGTCCGCGCGATATCCTGACGGCGTTGCAGGGTTATTACGGCGGCCTGTACGCATCGAACTTCAACCGTTTCGGTAAGCTGTACCGCGTGATGATCCAGGCCGATCCGAAGTACCGGATCAGTCCCGAGACACTGAACCAGGTGAAAATCCGGAATGGCAGCGAGATGGCGCCGATCACGCAGTTCCTGACGCTGAAAAAAGTGTACGGACCGGATAACATCAACCGTTTCAACATGTATACTTCGATGAGCGTCAACGGTTCTCCGAATGCCGGGTACAGTTCCGGAGAGGCGATCCAGGCGATCAAAGAGGTGGCAGCCGAGACGCTGCCGCAGGGTTACGGCTTCGAATTTTCGGGTATGACCCGTGAGGAGTCGTCGACCGGTACCAGCACCACGGCATTGATTTTCGTGCTTTGTCTGGTATTCGTTTACCTGTTGCTGAGTGCGCAGTACGAAAGTTACATCCTGCCGTTGGCCGTGCTCTTCTCGATTCCGTTCGGTCTGGCCGGTTCGTTTATCTTCGCGCAGTTCATGCATGTGGATAACAACATCTACCTGCAGATCGCACTGATCATGCTGATCGGCCTGCTGGCCAAGAATGCGATCCTGATCGTAGAGTTCGCACTCGACCGGCGTAGACAGGGCATGAGTATCCTCTGGTCGGCGATCGCCGGTTCGGCTGCGCGTCTGCGCCCGATCCTGATGACTTCGCTCGCACTGGTGATCGGCCTGCTGCCGATGATGTTCGCGTCGGGTGTCGGCGCCAACGGCAACAGTACGATCGGTACGGGCGCCATTGGCGGTATGTTGATCGGTATGTTGACTCAGATCTTCATCGTGCCGGTGCTCTTCGTAGCTTTCCAGTCGCTGCAGGAGCGGTTTACGCCGATGGAGGTAGAGCCGGAGCCCGAAGAGATCGAGGCTGAGATCGAAAAGCTCGTTTAGTGGGAGTGATTGTGAAATTTTAAGTAAATGACCGTTATGAAAATCCAATACAGAATCTTGTTGGCGGGGCTTTCGGCAGCGATGTTGCTGAGCAGTTGCAACATTTATCGCAACTACAGCCGTCCCGACGAGGTGACTACCGCGGGTATGTACCGCGACACGCTCTCGGCGGCCGACACGCTGCGCGGGGATACGACCTCGATGGGCAACCTGCCCTGGCAGGAGGTGTTCCGCGATCCTTACCTGCAGAGCTTGATCGCGCAGGGCCTCGAGCACAACCTCGACCTGCAGACCGCACGGCTCCGGGTCCAGGAGGCCGAAGCCAGCCTGCAGGCCGCACGGCTCTCTTACGTGCCGTCGTTCAACCTCAATCCGAACGGTGCGCTTTCGTGGTATGAGAACGGCCGCCGCCAGTGGACCTACCAGGTTCCGGCCGCTGCGAGCTGGGAGGTCGACCTGTTCGGCCGCCTGCTGAACTCCAAACGCGGCGCACGTGCCGCGTTGATGCAGAGTGAAGCTTACGCACAGGCTGTCCGCACGCAGGTGATCGCGTCGATCGCGAATACCTATTATACGCTGCAGATGCTGAACCAGCAACTGGCGATCAGCGAACAGACCGTGATCTCGTGGCGCAAGAGCGTCGAGACGATGAAGGCCCTCAAACTGGCCGGAAGCGTCAATGAAGCGGCTGTGGTACAGAGCCAGGCGAACTGCTATGCGATCGAGGCTTCCTTGCCCGATCTGCGGCAGAATGTCCGTGAGGTCGAAAACACGCTGTCGAACCTGCTGGGTGTCGCTCCGCAGTCGATTGAGTGTCCCGGAGTGTTGGCCGACCAGTCGATTCCGTCGACCCTTTCGGCCGGCGTACCCGTGCAAATGCTGAGCAACCGTCCCGACATCCAGTCGGCCGAAGCCGCGTTGATGGCCGCCTACGCCGCGACGAACGTGGCCCGTTCGGCGTTCTATCCGAGCCTGACGATCAGCGGGGCCGCCGGATGGACCAACTCGCTGGGCAATATGGTCATCAATCCGGGTAAGGCGATCGCCAATGCCGCAGGCTCGCTGCTTATCCCGATCTTCAACCAGGGGAAGAACCGTGCGCAACTGCGTATAGCGAAAGCCCAGCAGCAGGAGGCGCTCAACGCGTTCCAGCAGAGTATCCTCTCAGCCGGCAGCGAAGTGAGCAATGCGCTTTACCAGTATAAAGCCGCCGGAGACAAAAGTGCTTCGCGCAAAGAGCAGATCCATTCGCTGGAGCTGTCGGTGAACTACACGCAGCAGTTGTTGCAGTTGGGCACTTCGACCTACCTCGAGGTGCTGACCGCCCAGCAGTCGTTGCTGAACGCCCAGCTGACGCAGGTGTCGGACGACTTCCAGAAGATGCAGGCCGTGGTGAACCTTTACCAGGCTTTGGGCGGCGGCCGTGACATGAGCGTAAAGATCGGCTCGAAAGCCGCTGAAAAAGCGGTGAAGGCAGAAGGCAAGAAGTTTCGCAAGGAGTTCCGCCAGAACAACAAATAGTCCTTGTAGTGTCTGGACCGGCTGAAGGTCGGACGGTTGAATACGATTGTTTTCGGCGTCCCGGTTGATTCGGGCCGCGAGAATGAAAATAAAAAGCTCCGGTATGCACCGGAGCTTTTTATTTATAACAGAAGGTATCGGCTTGTCGGCTGAATTAGACGATTGATTGATTGATTGATTGATTGATTGATTGATTGATGGATGGATGGATGGATGGATGGATGGATGGATGGATGGATGGATGGATGGATGGATGGATGGATGGGCAAACCTGAAAACAGGGATAGCTGTCCTGTCCCGGAAGGAGGACATGGCCATATATATGCTATTATCTGCGGATTAAGGATCACTGTAAATCGAAATCAGCGGGGGCGTAATTTACGCCCCCGCTGATGGGTGTCTGTGAATCAACCGGTTTGCCGGTCGTCGTACGGATTAATTCGCAGCCGTCTCGCCGCCCATCATGTCGAGCAGTTCGTTGGTGATCGCCTGCTGGCGCGACTTGTTGTACTGGATTTTCAGCTCCTGAAGCAGCGCTGTCGCATTGTCGGTCGCCATCTGCATCGCGATTGTGCGGGCCGCATGTTCCGCAGCTGAAGAATCGAGCAGGATCGTGAAGATCTTAAGGCTCAGTACCTGCGGAACCAGTGTCTGCACCACTTCCGCCGCGCTCGGTTCGACGATGTAGTCGGGCCGGTATTGGTCGGGGGCCTGCTGCGGTTCTTCCGGCATTTCGACGGGCAGGTACTGTTCGTCGGTCATCACCTGTACGGCCGTGCTTTTGAAATGGTTGTAGATCAACTCCACGCGGTCGACTTCGCCCTTTTCAAACATCTCCATCAACTGTTCCGCCAATTCGGCAGCGGCCTGGTAGTCCGGTTTGTCGATCATCGACTGGTAGCTGCCTTGAGGTTCGTAGCCCTCTTTTCTGACTGCTTTCTCCACTTTTTTGCCGATGGGGTAGATCAGGATGTTCTCGCGGCCCAGCGACTGGTAATCTTCGAGCCGGGCATTGAGCTTTTTGATCACATTCGCGTTGAAAGCGCCGCAGAGCGACGTGTTCGACGAGACGGCCACCAACGCCACGCGCTGTACTTCGCGCTCGCGGGCCAGCGTCGAGTCGACCTGTACGCCCGAGGTAAGGAACCCCGCGAGCATGCTGTTGAGTTTCTTCTCATAGGGCAGCATGCTCTCGATGGCCGCCTGCGCCCGGTGCAGCTTGGCCGAGGCCACCATCTTCATCGCCGAAGTAATCTTCAGCGTGCTGTTGACCGATGCGATTCTTGCTTTGACCTCCTTGAGCGATGCCATGGCCTATGCGGTTTTGAGCGATGCGGCTACCAACGCGGCCACTTCGTCGAGTTTTGCGGTGATCTTATCGTCGATAACACCTTTTTGCAGCGTTTCGAGTACATCCGTACCCTGCAGGTTATTGATCAGGGCTTTTTCGAAGTCGTGCACTTTGTCCAGGGGGACGTCTTTCAGCAAGCCGTGGACACCGCAGTAGAGGATTGCGATCTGCTCCCCGACAGGCATCGGCGAGTATTGCGGTTGCACGAGCAGCTGCGTATTCTTCTGTCCCTTGTCGATCGTCTGTGCGGTAACCGGGTCCATATCGCCGCCGAATTGCGTGAAGGCCTCCAGTTCGCGGTATTGCGCCTGGTCGATCTTCAGCGTTCCGGCCACTTTCTTCATCGCTTTGACCTGTGCGTTGCCGCCCACGCGGGATACCGAGATGCCGACGTTGATCGCCGGGCGGATACCCTGGTTGAAAAGGTCGGTTTCGAGGAAGATCTGGCCGTCGGTGATCGAGATCACATTCGTCGGAATGTAGGCCGACACGTCGCCCGCCTGCGTCTCGATGATCGGCAGTGCGGTGAGCGAACCGCCGCCCTTGACTTTCCCTTTGAGGCTTTCGGGCAGGTCGTTCATCTGTTCGGCCACCTCCTGCTGGTTGATGATCTTCGCCGCACGCTCCAGCAGGCGCGAGTGCAGGTAGAAGATGTCGCCCGGGTAGGCCTCGCGGCCCGACGGACGGCGCAGGATCAGCGACACCTCGCGGTAGGCGACGGCCTGTTTCGACAAGTCGTCGTAAACGACCAGCGCATCGCGGCCCGTGTCGCGGAAATATTCGCCGATCGCGGCGCCCGCGAACGGCGCAAAATATTGCAGTGCGGCAGGGTCGGCGGCCGTGGCGGCTACGACGATCGTGTAGTCCATGGCGCCTTTCTCCCGCAGGGTGTTGACCAGCGCGGCTACCGTAGAGCCCTTCTGGCCGATGGCCACATAGATGCAGTAAACCGGTTTGCCCGCGTCGAAGTTCGTTTTCTGGTTCAGGATCGTGTCGATCGCGATCGAGGTTTTTCCGGTCTGGCGGTCGCCGATGATCAGTTCGCGCTGTCCGCGGCCGATCGGAATCATCGCGTCGATCGCCTTGAGTCCGGTTTGCAGCGGCTGGTTCACCGGTTGGCGGAAGATGACGCCGGGGGCCTTGCGTTCGAGCGGCATTTCGGTCGTTTCGCCGCCGATCAGCCCGAATCCGTCGAGCGTCTCGCCCAGCGGGTTGATGACGCGGCCGAGCATTCCTTCGCCCACCTGGATCGAGGCGATGCGGCCCGTACGTTTGACGGTGTCGCCCTCCTTGATGCGGTCGGTGGGGCCCAGCAGCACGACGCCGACGTTGTCCTCCTCGAGGTTCATCACCACGGCTTTGATGCCGTTGTCGAACTCGAGCAGTTCGTTGGCCTCGGCGTTCTCCAGTCCGTAGATGCGGGCCACGCCGTCGCTCACTTCGAGCACGGTACCCACTTCGTCGAACCGCAGGTCGGTATCGATCCCCTCGAGCTGCATCCGCAGTACGTCCGATACTTCGCTTGGTTTGATATTTTCAGACATAGTCGATCTTAATTATGGGCCTGCCGGGGCAGGCATTGATACATTTAGACAATCCGCTTGTTGCGGTCGATGAACTGCTCGCGGATTTCCCGCAGCTGCGTCGCGACGCTCGCGTCCAGGCGCATCGAGTTCATCTCGAAGATAAACCCGCCGAGAATGTCGGGGCGCACCAGTGTCCGCAGTTCGACGGTCCCGTGCGTGCGCGAGACGATCCACTCCTTGAGCCGCTGCTCGGTGGTTTCGTCCACCGCCACGGCGGTCTGCAACTCGCCGGTGCTGATGTTGTGCGCCCGGCGGTAGAGGGCCATGTAGTCAAGCGCCATGCGGTGCAGCAACTGCATGCGTTTGTGGCTCAGCACCAGTTCCACGAACCGTTTCAGCTCGTCGCTCGGGTCTCCGCCCGCGGCGTTGTAAACCAACCCGCTCTTTTGTTCCGGCGTGAGGACGGGATTGTCCAGCGCGCGGCGCAAGGCGGGCTCTGCCGCGAAACTGCCGGCGAGCCGTTGCATCTCGCCGTAGACACGTTCGGTAGCCGATTTTTCTCCGGCGTACTCGTACAGAGCCTTGGCGTAGCGCGAGGGAATCATTCCTGTGTTCATCTGCTCGGTGCTTTACTGGATGTTATTCTGTCCTGCCTTCATGACGGGCGCTTCGTCCAACAGGCGGTCGATCATGCTCATCTGCGCCGCCGACGTGTCGAGTTTCTCGCGGATGACCTTCCCGGCGATGTCCACGGCCAGCAGTGCGATCTGGCTGCGGGCTGCGCGGACGGCGGCCTCCTGTTCGAGGCGGATCTGCCGCTTCGCATCGTCGATCTGGCGCTGTGTTTCGGCCTGTGCCTTGGCTTTCGCTTCGGCGACGATCTGGTCGCGTGTGGCTGACGCTTCGTTCAGGATCTTCATCTGCTGTTCACGCGCGCTTTGGAGCAGCGCTTCACTTTGGGCCTTGACCTGCGCGAGCTGGTCGTTGGCCTCTTGGGCCGCCTGCAGGGACTGCTCCACGTATGCCCGGCGCTCCTCCACCATCCGCGTGATGACGGGGAAGCCGTACTTGGCCAGCACGGCAAAAACCACTCCGAAGGAGAGGAGCATCCAGAACAGAAGGCCCGATTCGGGTAATAAGAGTCCCATGATCGTTCTTTTTTAACGGTTTACAGCGCGAGGAAGCAGACTACCACGGCGAACAGAGCAACGCCTTCGACCAGCGCCGCGATGATGATCATGTTCGTACGGATGTCGTTGACCGACTCGGGCTGGCGTGCGATGGCCTCCATGGCCGATCCGCCGATCTTGCCGATGCCGATGCCGGCGCCGATGGCGGCCAGTCCTGCGCCCAGGGCTGCGCCCAGTTTCCCAATGCTTAATCCGGCTGCTGCCTGCAGTAAAATGGAAAGTAACATAATCGTTTGGTTTTATTGGTTTTTTATTGTGCCTGTATTGGTTTAAATCAGTGTAGTGCGTGAGCCGTGCGGCATGGATGGGCCCCGGCAGTTTATATTTCCTGTTCTTCTTTCTTGTGGTGCGGTTCCACGCGCGCCAGTCCGATAAACACCGCCGAGAGCATCGTGAAGACGTAGGCCTGGATGAAGGCTACCAGCAATTCGAGCAGGTTCATGAAAATGCAGAAGATCACCGACACCACGGTCATCGAACCGTTCACCACCGGGCCCATGCTCACTGTCACGAACACGAGGCAGGTGAGGCTGAGGATCACCGCGTGTCCCGCCATCATGTTGGCGAACAGACGGATCATCAGTGCGAAGGGTTTGGTCAGGATACCGACGAACTCGATGGCCGGCATCATCGGCACCGGGCATTTGAGCCAGGTGGGCACTTCGGGCCAGAAAATCTCTTTCCAGTATTCGCGTGTTCCGAATACGTTGGTCATGATGAACGTCGCGATGGCCAACAGCAGGGTGATCGCGATGTTACCGGTGACGTTCGCCCCGCCGGGGAAGATCGGAACCAACCCCATCAGGTTGTTTATCAGGATGAAAAAGAACACCGTCAGCAGATAGGGGGCGAAGCGTTTGTAGTCTTTGCCCACGCAGCTCTTGATCAGGTCGTCGTGGATCATCATCACGGCCGCCTCCATCAGTCCGACGAAACCGCCCGGGGCCGATGTGCGCACGGGATGGCGTTTGTACCAGCGTGCGGCGCCCAGTACGATCAGCATCAGCAGCGCGGAGTTGAACAGCAGGGCGAAGGCCGTTTTCGTCAGCGACAGGTCGATCGGGCGCACCTCTTCGCCTGCGGCGTTGCGCTCGACGATTTTACCGTCGTAGTCGCCGCCCTGTGCGATGTAGAAGCCCTCGTAACTCTGGCCGTGGGCCACGCGCGACGACGAGAAGAGGTGCCACCGCCCGTTCTCCCCGCGCACGATTACCGGCAGCGGTACGGTGATGTGGGTTTTGCCCCATGTGGTGATGTGCCAGTCGTAGGAGTCGCCGATGTGCCCGAAGACGATGCCTTTTACGTCGACCGCCTCTTCGGCTTTGTTCTCGGCGGCTACCTCTTCGGCGGCCGTCGCGTCCGCGTTGCCGATCACCCCTGCGTCCGGCGCTTCGGCGGCGGGTACGGTGTCGTGGTGTTCCCATCCCTCGCCCCTGGCCTGGGGCACGAAGGCGAAGAGCGTCAGCAGCAGGCCCGTTACGAGCAGGATATGTCTGTAAGCTTTCATCTTAAGCCTTTCCTCCTTTACGGCTCTTCTCATACAGCCAGAAGAACCGGGTTTCGAAAATCAGATAGACCAGGTACCAGAACAAGAACAGCAGGATAAACGGATGCTTGGGCTGGTCGCTCAGTGCGATGAATGCGCCCACGACGCCCACGCTTGCCACGAGCTTCGCGACCTTGAAATACATGAAGCCCTGTGTCGATAGCCTGCCGTCGCGTACCGGCCGGTTCAGCATCCATGCGAATCCCAGCGCCCACACGTAGAAATAGAGCATGATGTAGGGATACAGCGGCGTGTAGTACTGCGGCAGCCAGCCGTAGAGCGGCAGCGCCACGGCCCAGCCTCCCGCGACGGTGATCGCCGTGAGCCAGAGGATGTACCGCTGCGAGAGCCTCCGTTTGGTGTATGTGTCTATCTCGTTTGCCATGTGTCGTTTTTGTTTGCGGCCCGCACTCCGTGTCCGGCCGTACAACCGGTTCCGGTTATGCTCCGTTTTTGCGTTCAGGCCGGTGGAGCCGGGATATCCCTGTTCCTGTGCCGTTTATTGCTGGATGCAGACCGAAACCTCGTCCTTTTTAACCTCCACGAAGCCGCCTTTCACCGCGAAGCTCTGCTCGCCGCCGCCTTTTTGCCGGAACCGCACCTCGCCCGCAGTGAGTGACGAGATGAGCGGCGCATGGTGGCGCAGCACGGTGAATTCGCCGAGGGTGCCCGGCAGGGTCACGCTCTCCACTTCACCGCTGAACAGCGTGCGTTCGGGGGACAGGATTTCTAAGGTCATACGGCAGCCTGTGCTAGAATTTTCTTACCCTTTTCGATGGCTTCC
This sequence comes from Alistipes indistinctus YIT 12060, assembly GCF_025144995.1. Lineage (NCBI taxonomy): Bacteria > Pseudomonadati > Bacteroidota > Bacteroidia > Bacteroidales > Rikenellaceae > Alistipes > Alistipes indistinctus. The sequence goes on from NZ_CP102250.1 coordinate 2,339,830, forward strand.
TCGATCGTGCCGACGTTCAGGAACGCCTGCTCGGGCAGGTAGTCCACCTCGCCGTCGAGGATCATCTTGAAACCTTTGATCGTATCTTCGATGGAGACCATCACGCCCGCTACGCCGGTAAACTGCTCGGCTACCGTGAACGGCTGCGACAGGAAACGCTGCACGCGGCGCGCGCGGTTCACCGTCTGGCGGTCTTCGTCCGAGAGCTCCTCCATGCCGAGGATCGAAATGATGTCCTGGAGCTCCTTGTTGCGTTGCAGGATCTGTTTCACGCGCTGCGCGGTCTGGTAATGCTCTTCGCCTACCACCAGCGGGTCGAGGATGCGCGAGGTCGATTCGAGCGGATCGACGGCCGGGTAGATACCCAGTTCGGTGATCTTACGGCTCAGCACGGTGGTTGCGTCGAGGTGCGTGAAGGTGGTCGCCGGAGCCGGGTCGGTCAGGTCGTCGGCCGGTACGTAGACCGCCTGGATCGAGGTGATCGAGCCCTTTTTCGTCGAGGTGATGCGTTCCTGCATCGCGCCCATTTCGGTCGCCAGCGTCGGCTGGTAACCTACGGCCGAGGGCATACGCCCCAGCAGCGCCGACACCTCGGAACCCGCCTGTGTGAAACGGAAGATGTTGTCGATGAAGAAAAGGATATCTTTCGTGCCGGTGCCTTCGTCGCGGAACGACTCGGCCACGGTCAGCCCCGACAGGGCCACCGACGCACGGGCTCCCGGCGGTTCGTTCATCTGGCCGAACACCAGTGTCGCCTGCGATTTTTCGACTTCGTTGAAGTCCACTTTCGACAGGTCCCATTCGCCTTTTTCGAGTCCTTCCATGAACTCTTTGCCGTAACGGATAACGCCCGATTCGAGCATTTCGCGCAGCAGGTCGTTACCCTCGCGGGTACGTTCGCCTACGCCGGCGAACACCGAGAAGCCGTTGTGTTTTTTGGCGATGTTGTTGATCATCTCCATGATCAGCACGGTTTTGCCCACGCCGGCGCCGCCGAACAGGCCGATTTTGCCGCCTTTCGAGTAGGGTTCCAGCAGGTCGATCACCTTGATGCCGGTGTAGAGTACTTCCTGCGAGGTGGTCAGCTCGTCGAATTTCGGCGGATCGCGGTGGATCGGGTAGGCGCCTTCGTTCATGTCGGGTTGTTTGAGCCCGTCGATGGCGTCGCCCACCACGTTCAGCAGGCGTCCCTTGACCTGTTCGCCGATGGGCACCGTGATCGGGTGCAGGTAGGAGACGGCCTTCATGCCGCGGTGCAGTCCGTCGGTGGAGTCCATCGCCACCGTGCGCACCGTGTTTTCCCCGATATGCTGCTGCACCTCGATGATCAGCTTGCGGCCGTCGTCGCGGACGATGGTCATCGCGTCGTGGATGCGCGGCAGGGTCACTTCGTTTTCGGCGCCTTCGAAATAGACGTCCACCACCGGTCCGATGATCTGCGAGACGCGGCCCGTTACCTCTTTGGCCTGACGAACGCCCGATGTAGTTTCCGCTTCCATATGCTAAAGATGTAGTTATTTCAAAATTTTAGAATTAATCAAAGGTACGCATTTACACGAAACTGAAAAGTCCTGATCGCTCTTTTTGATGTTCTAAATCTCGCTTTTCTGAGATTTTTAACTTTTTTTATAAACAATGTGCGTTTTTATCCATTGTTTCGGAAGGCACGTAATACCTTGTGGAGCGTGTTTCGCAGCGGTTTTCCCGCCGGGTGTGCCGGATTGGGAAGCTGATGCCGCATTGTTCGATTTGTCCGGAGCAAAGCGTTTTCCCGCTGAACAATCCGCAAAATAGCGAATAAATATGAAATGTGTACGCTCCGGGTCTGAAAATTTACGAAGAATTCATCCGAAGGCCCGTTTAGGTGCGGCCGCGTGCGATTGCCGTCCCGTTCCGGGCGTGGGAATCCCGTCGAATTGTTTATCTTTGTCGGGATACCTTGCCGGGCAGCGCTTTAGTCATCGGGACTGTTGCCGGCGGCGCCCCGATAGGCGGTGCGGTTGGTTTACAAACCCGGCGGTGGCGTTGCCGGCAAGGGGTCGCAATGGACAGGAGCGAATCCCAAATTAAATAAATCACCTAAACGAATATGAAAAGACTTTTTTTGTATGTGATTGCCGCATTGCTGGCGGTGCAAGGAGCGTGGGCGGCCGCACCCGCGCGGTATGAGCTGAAGCTCCGCAGCGGACAGAAGATGCGTATCGACGTGTGCAGCGACCGGATTTTCCGGGTTCGCGTGACGCCTGCCGACACCTTTGCCGAGTCGCTGCTGGAGCGTTACGGATTGTTGAAAACCGACTGGGAGCCGGTGCAGGTGACCCAGCGCAATGAGGGCGGTGTCGTGGTGCTCGGTACTCCGGCCTGCCGCATACGCATCGATAGGAAGGACGGGCGCATCAGCGTGACCGACCTGAAGGGAAACGCCATCCTGCGCGAGGCCTCGTACCTCGCCCCGGGCGCTCCGCTCATCACGGCGCTCGGGCAGTCGCTCAACGAGAAGTTCCAGAAGCCGCGCCGCGACGAGGCGATTATCGGCGATACGACCAAAAACGGGGCTCAGCAGCAGCAGCAGACCGAAGTGGGCGATATGAGCCGCAACAGCATCCTGAGCTTTACCCTGGCCGATGACGAGCGTTTTTACGGCGGCGGCAGCACGAGCCGTGACCATATCCAGCACCGCGGCGAGGTGTTGCGCATGTGGGCCAGCTACCAGATCGCCGAGGCACCGATTCCGTTCATGATGAGCTCGGCGGGGTGGGGCGTTTTCGACAATACCACGGTGCGCAGCTATTTCGACGTAGCCCGTTACGACAAGGAGCGTCTCCTTATTTATAATACGGCTCCCGGCGCTGACTTTTACGTGATGGTGGGCGGTTCCATGCCGCAGACCCTCGGCCTCTACACGTCGCTTACCGGCCGCGCCTACGTGCTGCCGCGCTGGATGTACGGCCTTTCGTTCGGCGGTCATATGCAGGAGAACCAGTTCGAGATGATGGACGACGCGGTGCGTTTCCGCACCGAAAAGGTGCCGTGTGACGTGATGTGGATCGAACCGCAGTGGATGTCGAAATATTACGACTTCTCGACCGAAAAGAGCTGGAATTACAAACTCTTCCCGCCCGAAGGCTACTGGGTCGAGAAACAGTTCCCGAAGCACGAATGGAAAACCAGCTTCGTCGGCCGCCTGCACGGGCTGGGCTATAAGTTGGGCCTGTGGCTCTGCATCGACCACGACCAGAGCATTGTCGAAGAGGATATTATCGCAGCGCGCGAAGGCCGCCCGCAGTCGGGCAAGGAGCACTGGTTCGACCACCTGACCAATTTTATGGACCAGGGCGTCGACGGCTTCAAGCTCGATCCGGCGCGCACGCTCGACGAGCATCCCGACCGGGAGTATTACAACGGATTCACCGACAAAGAGATGCATAACCTGAACCAGGTGCTGATGCCGCGCCAGATGAACCGTGTGTTCCGCGACCACAAGGGCATCCGTCCGTGGCAGCACTACTGCGGTGGATTTGCCGGGACGCAGCGCTGGACGGCCAACCAGAGCGGCGACAACGGCGGCGAGCGTACCGCGCTGTTCGACCAGCTGAACCTCGGTTCGAGCGGGTTGATGAACACTTCCTGCGACGTGATGTCGGCCAAGGACGAAATGGCCGCGCTGCACATGGGCGTTTTCCTGCCGTGGATCCAGATCAACAGCTGGTTCGGCCTGCTGCACCCGTGGTACTTCCCCGACAAGGAGAAGGCGATGTACCGCGATTATATCCAGCTCAGACACGACCTCTTTCCTTATATCTATTCTGCGGCGCTGAACGGCCACCTGACCGGTATGCCGATCCTGCGCTCGATGCCTCTGGTATATCCCGACGACCGCAACGTGGACGACATGGTTTTCCAGTATATGTTCGGCGACAACCTGCTGATCGGCGTCTTCAGCGACTCGATCTACCTGCCCAAGGGCGACTGGATCGATTTTTGGACCGGCGAACAGCTGCGCGGCGAAGGAAAGGAGATTCGGCACGCGATTCCCGACAACCGGGCCGGGCTGGCCTTTGTGAAAGCCGGTGCGATCCTGCCGATGCAGAAGCCGGTGCAGTATATCGGCGAACGTCCGCTCGACACGCTGATCCTGAAGGTGTACCCGTCGGGCAACAGTTCTTATACGCTCTATGAGGACGACGGCGTTACTTTCGATTACGAGCAGGGTAAGATCGCCAAAACGGTCTTCGATTGCAGGCAGTCCGGCGGCCGCACCGAATTGGTAGTGAACCCGGCCGAGGGCGATTACAACGGCATGTATCCCGCACGCGTGTACGAAGTCGAGATGAGGCTCGCTTCGCGTCCCGGTTCGGTGACCGTCGACGGCGTGAAAACGGATGCGTGGAGTTACGGCGACGGTTTGCTGAAAGTGGCGGTAACCCAGCCCGATGTGCGTAAAAAGAGCGTGCTCGTGGCGGAATAGGCGTTAGCGTCCGGAAAATGCGTTGAAATGTGAACGGATGTTTCCGGAATGCGGCCGAGTGATTATATTTGCATCGCGGGGTGCGGCAGGTTCCGGTCCGGGCTTGCCGCACCTGTGTTTCACCGGCTGTCTCCGTGCCGTTGCGTCTGCCGTTCAGCTGCGTTTTGCGATATTGGCGGAAGATTCGTCGGCGGTCCGGAATCTTCCCCGACCGGCAAGAAATGAAACCTGATAACCTGAAATAAACCTTGACACAGGGGTGCTTCCCCCGGATTCGTTATGGACAGAAGAACTTTCCTGATCCGCTGTGCTGCGCTCTCCGCAGGAGGCGTGCTCGCAGCCACCCTGCCTTCGTGGGCGCAGCGCGCCCTCGAAGAGAAAACCCTTCGTTTCGACAGCGACCTTTACCGCCGCTTTACCGATCCGGCGAGCACCGACCGTCCTTTCGTGCGGTGGTGGTGGAACGGCGACCGCGTAAAGGCCGACGAGCTGGTGCGCGAGTTGAGGCTGCTGCACGCCGCGGGCGTGGGCGGCGTCGAAATCAACCCGGTAAAATTCCCCGAAGAGGCCGATCCGCTCGATACGCATCCGTTGCGCTGGCTTTCGCCCGAATGGATCGATATGCTCAAAGCGGCTTTCGACGAAGCGAAGCGCCTCGGGATGACCTGCGATTTGATCGTCGGTTCGGGCTGGCCTTTCGGCGCCGAGTATCTCGAGGGAGACGAGCGCGGGCAGGTAATGGTGGTCGCCGTCAAAAAACTCGAAGGTCCCGCGACGGTCGTCTACTCGCCGTTCGAACTCTTTCTGGAGGCCGATCCGCAGGTCAATAACCCCTATCCGGGCCGTACGATGGAGCTGGTTTCGCTGCAACTGGTGCCCGATCCGCTCGACGACCTGGCACAGATTACCGATCTTTCGGAACAAAAGGATCTTGACCGGATTACGGTCGAGGTACCGGCGGGCTCGCACGCGCTTTATGCTTTGGTCAAGGTGCACGGCTTCATGCAGGTGATCAACGGCGTTCCGGGCGCGAACGGACCGACGCTCAACCACTTCAATGCGCAGGCGGTGCGCAAGTACCTTACGCGGATGTCCGGTGCGATCGAAAGCCGCATCGGGCCGCTCAGGGACCACATCCGCGCGCTTTTCATCGACGGGCTCGAATTGGAAGGCGCCAATTGGAGCGACGATATGCGCGAAGAATTCATCCGCCGCCGGGGGTACGACCCGATGGAACTGCTGCCGCTGACGATGTACAAGACCGGCGGCATGGGGAATGTGATCGACTACCGTTACGGCGTGGAGATGGGCGATGCGGTGCGCGGGCGGATCGACCGTGTGCGCTACGACTTTTGCCGCACGCAGGCCGAACTGATCGACGAACGTTTCTTCGTACCGTACAGCGAATGGTGTCGTTCGCTGGGCGTGCTCTCGCGCGTACAGGCTTACGGGCGCGGCGTCCATCCGCTGGGTAGCAGCCTGCACTGCGATATTCCCGAAGGGGAGTCGTGGACGACCAACTGGCTCAAGCACCGCCTCGGCGAGGAGATGGGTAACGAGGATTACCGCCGCGGACGGGGCTACACGATGATCAACAAATACATGTCTTCGGGAGGCCACCTCGCCGGCCGCCGCACGATCAGCGCCGAGGATATGACCAACACCTACCTCGTCTTCACCGCGACGCTCGAATTCCTGAAGCTGGGCTCCGACCACAGCGTCTTTTCGGGCATTACGCACTCGGTGTTCCACGGGTTCAACTATTCGCCGCCCGAAGCGCCGTTCCCGGGTTGGATCCGTTACGGGGCCTATTACAATGAGAATAACACCTGGTGGCCTTACCTGCGCCATTTCATGGATTACAAAGGGCGGCTGTCGGCCGTGCTGCAGCAGGCGGATATGTACACCGACATCGGCGTGCTGCCGCCATTGTCCGATATGTGGAGCACGATGGGGATGCAGAACGAGCCGTTTCCCGAACGTACCAACGTGCCGTGGTTCACGCTGGTGTGGGAGGCGATCCACAAACACGGGAACGGCTGCGATTACCTTTCCGACGAAATCATCCGCGATGCGGCCGTCCGCGGCGGTAAGCTCTGCTACGGCCCGAAAGCCTATGGGACGGTTTTCCTCGTCGCGGTCGAACGGATGCACCCCGAGGGGCTCGAGAGGTTGCTGGAATTCGTGCGGCAGGGCGGCCGCCTCTTCTGTGTCGACAGGCAGCCGTGCCTTTCGCTGGGCTGGAACGGACATGAAGCCGCCGACCGGCGGGTGCGGGAGCTTGTTCGGCAACTGCGCGGGTACCCCGACCGTTTCATCGTGCTCGAGAAGCCTGCCGACAACGATTTCATGGGTTGGTATGCCGGGGTACAGCGGCAATATGCCCTCACGCCCTATTTGACGTTCTCCGATCCCGATCCTTTCCTGATCCAGAATCGCTATACGGCCGACGGAGGCGAAGAGGTGTTCTTCATCGCCAACACGCGCCTGTACGAACCGCACCGCACGCGGGTCACCTTCTCCGGGGAGCTTTTGCGGGGCAAATATCCGTGGTATTGGGACCTGATGAGCGGGGAGCGCTACCGGATGGAACTGGACCGCGACGGAGGGATCGACCTCGATCTGGGGCCCGCCGAATCGATGCTGATCGTTTTCGACCGCAACCGCAAGGGGCCGAGGTGGAACCCGCTGCCGGACACCGGCGGGAATACGCTCGTGCTGAAAGGCTGGGATGTCGGGCTGCACCATGCCCGCGAGGGCTGGACGCGGACGATGCGGATGGAGGAGCCGGCGGACCTGCGCGGGACCGAATACGTGAATTTCGCTGGCGATGTCGTTTATCGCACGCGGTTCGCCGTGGAGGAGCTGCCTGCGCGTCCGGTGCTGAACCTGGGGCGCGTGGCCGGAATCGCCGAGGTGGCGCTGAACGGCCGTCCCTGCGGTGTGCGTTGGTGCGGACGGCGGCTCTACGACCTGACGGGATTGCTGCACGCCGGGGAGAATACCCTCGAAGTGAAGGTAACCACCACATTGGGCAATTATATGCGGACATTGACGGATAATCCTACCGCTCAGAAGTGGACGGCGGGACGCAAAACCCAACCCGAACAGTCGATGGGACTGATCGGACCGGTGACGCTTTATGCGGGGTAGTTCTTATGCCGTGCAGTTCGCTTTGCTCATGATTTTTTCGCACGATCTATAAGCTTTTTCTCCATCAGGCACACCTCGAACGGCGGGTTTTATTGTGTACAGCCGACGGGAAATCCCTTTTGTCTTTATATTCGGCTATACATTAGTTGCTTATAATTCACTTTTCAAGTTTCAGCATCAGGTGTCAGTAGTGGTATGGCGGCCGTTTCGTGCGAATGAAAGGCATGTATCGTTTCCGGAACTTAACCGTTCAATCATTTTGTCGGCACTCTTCTTAAAATCCCATGGCTTTTTTTATGACTTCCATTTCTTTTTCGGAGGTCAGCATTTTTAATAATTCAAATGCGACTTTCGGAGCTGTCTCAGGACAATAGGACGTGATAATATTCCCATCAACGACTACAGGTTCGTTCACAACGTTCACTCCAAGTTCTTTCAGCTTGTTTTGCCAATAGCCGTTTTTTAAGTGGTAAGTTGTTCCTTTCCTATTTTGCAGGACTCCGCTTTTCGCTACCGGGAATGCCCCGGAGCAAACTGCCGCAATGATTTTACCTTGTGCATTAAATTCCTTTATTAATTTTAGGAATCTTTCGTCATAGGCTTCTTCATAAAAACCAAATTCACCAAATCCGCCAGGTATTGCTAAAGCATCATATTCGTCAACGTTTATTTCTTCAATGGTCCTGTCTACTATTACGGGGACATTAAAAGTGCTGATAACTTTTTCAGTAAAACCACAAGTATCAACGATTATATTATGTCCATAATCAACTCTGGCCCAGCCCAGGACATCTATAAAAGTGCAAAATTCCATCGTCTCGAACGCCTTGGCCAGAAACACCACTACTTTCTTGTTTTCCATACTTTTCAAAGTTATCAGATTGGTTAATAGTTCTCTTCGTTTTGTGGTTCCCGCCGTACAGCTAAGGTGTTCTTTTTGCTCATAAGCCTGTAGTTGCCGGATAAGCCAGTGCGCTTGTCTCCCGGTGCCTTTGTCGTTGTCCTTTTCAGATTTGAGGCTGGCGCTTTGATCGTAATTTGTTGTAGGCTTTATTTCCAGATATTTCGGCTTGAACCTGTCGGAGAATATGCTGCCCGATTGTGTTCAGGCGAATCTAATTTGCCTGTAAAAGGTACAGATTTGTCAGCGAACAACTTTTTAATGAAACTTGAAGTTGTACAAATCTTTATCGATTACCAGGTAGGCGAGAAGAAAAAGAAACACCCGATTTTACTTTTTTGCAAAATCGGGTAATTAATCTGTACTTAGTTGATTATTAGTACTTATTTGTACTCTGTAAGGGAATCGAACCCTTATTTACAGACTGAGAATCTGTCGTCCTAACCGTTAGACGAACAGAGCATCGGGCGGTTTTTGTGGTGCAAAGATAAACAAAATTTTTTTCGCTCCAAATACCTGCCGCAACTTTTGATCCGCTTTTCGGAGTGAATACGCAGGGTCGTCTTCCTTCCTGTTTTCGTCCCATACCTGCCGGTGTTGCCGTTCGGGCGCATGGAGCGTGCATGCGGGGAGTCGTATGTGCCTGTATATGGAGTATGAATACTAAAAGGGAGCCGTTCAAAACGTTTCGGCTCCCTTTATCTTTGTTTTTGTGTGACCATTTTTGCGGCACGCCGGATTTTGCAGTGTTCCGGCCATTCGTCGTTCCGGGGGTTAGCGGGCGGCGAGCGCCTGTGCGATGTCGGCGATGATGTCCCCCGCGTCTTCGATGCCGACCGACAGGCGGATCAGGTCGGGCGCTACGCCTGCGGCCGCCAGCTGCTCGTCGGTGAGCTGGCGGTGCGTGTGGCTCGCGGGATGAAGTACCGAAGTGCGCGCGTCGGCTACGTGCGTGACGATCGCGCACAGTTTGAGCGCGTCCATGAAGCGGATCGACTCTTCGCGGCCTCCCTTGAGCCCGAACGCGATCACGCCGCACGAACCTTTCGGCAGGTACTTCTGTCCCAATTCGTAATATTTGTCACCTTGCAGTCCCGGATAGTGCACCCACGCCACCTGGTCGTTCGAACGCAGGTATTCGGCCACCTGCTGTGCGTTTTTGCAATGGCGCTCCATCCGCAGGTCGAGCGTCTCGAGCCCGAGGTTGAGCAGGAACGCGTTCTGCGGCGCCTGGATCGAACCCAGGTCGCGCATCAGCTGCACGGTCGCTTTGGTGATGTAGGCGCCCTTGCCGAAGGCGGTGCTGTAGGTCAGGCCGTGGTACGACGGGTCGGGCTGCGTAAGTCCTGGGAATTTATCCGCGTGCGCTTCCCAGTCGAAATTGCCGCTGTCGACGATCGCGCCGCCGACCGCCGTGGCGTGGCCGTCCATGTATTTTGTGGTCGAATGCGTCACGATGTCGGCGCCCCACTCGAACGGGCGGCAGTTGATCGGCGTGGCGAAGGTGTTGTCGACGATCAGCGGTACGCCGTGGTTGTGTGCTATGCGTGCGAATTTCTCGATGTCGAGCACCTCTACGCCGGGGTTCGTGATCGTTTCGCCGAACAGCAGTTTCGTGTTGGGGCGGAAAGCTGCGGCGATCTCCTCCTCGGAAGCATCCTGGTCGATAAAGGTTACTTCGATACCCATCTTGGCCATCGTGACGGCGAAAAGGTTGAACGTGCCGCCGTACACGGTCGCTGCGCTGACAAAATGGTCTCCCGCCGAACAGAGGTTCAGGACGGCGTAAAAGTTCGCTGCCTGTCCCGACGAGGTGAGCATCGCGGCGACACCTCCTTCGAGCGCGGCGATTTTGGCCGCTACCGCATCGTTGGTCGGATTCTGCAAACGTGTATAGAAGTAGCCGCTTTCTTCGAGGTCGAACAGGCGGGCCATCTGGTCGCTCGTTTCGTATTTGAACGTGGTGCTCTGGTAGATCGGAAGCACGCGCGGCTCCCCTTTTTTCGGCGTCCAGCCCGCTTGTACGCACAGCGTGGCCGGTTTCAGTTTTTCGTTCATCTCTCTCTTTTCGTTTTATAGATACTTGGTGGATCGGGTTTGTCGGGCCGGAGGGCGGGAGTGTCGCAGCCCTTGTCGATACAGGCCGGAACTGCGGCTCAAGTTACAGCTATTTTTGTAAAACAGGTTCCGTTGTGGTGAAATTTCCGGCGAAAATCCGTTGAAAACAGGCGGAACCGGGTCTGGTCGGTTTGCTGATCCGCGAAAAAAACTATCTTTGTCTGCGGCATGAAAGCCGTTCGGAGGGGCGTATTCCGCTGTAGGAGGCGCGGGGCCTCGCCGTACCTTTCGGGGCTGTCCGACGGCTGTTCCCGGGGTTCCGGCAGGTTATGCGCCGGGTTGCGCAGTCCCGTTCCCGGAAAATCTGAATCGGGATCCCCGCAAACGACACGGGAGGACCGGTGTGCTGCAATAACCCGCATCCCGTTCCGGTCCGAACCTCATATTGTAAGCTGAACCTGTTTGATGAAAACTATCTCCCTGAAATTCCGGTTGCCGTTGTTCGTGGCGGTCGTTTGTTGTTTGAGTGTTCCGGTGCGTGCGACCGCCGCTGTTATGGCCGGCACGGGGGCCGGTATCTGTTCGGAATTCGTAACCGGAGGGGGTGAAAAAAACGAATCCCGTCCTTCGGGCCGGGAAGGTGCTGTGCGTCCCGACCGGATGCGGTGCGAGTACCTTGAAAATCCCGAGGCGGTCGATGTCCCCTCGCCGCGGCTGTCGTGGATCGTTCGTACTGACAGCACGGTCTATGGCCAGTGCCAGAGCGGCTGGCAGGTGCAGGTCGCCTCGTCGGAGGAGCTGCTGCGTCGGGGCCGTGCCGACCGTTGGGACAGCGGCCGCGTGGGGGGTGATTCGATGCGGGTGCGTTACGGCGGGAAACCGCTCCGCAGCAGGGATGCCTGCTGGTGGCGCGTGCGCGTTTGGGATGCCGGCGGACGCCCCTCGGCATGGAGTGCCCCCGCCCATTGGCACATGGGGCTGCTCGGTGAAGCCGACTGGCAGGCGCAGTGGATCGGTGCGCCGGGGCAGGACGACGGGCCGCTTTCCCCCGATGGAACCGAACCGCCCCTTCCTGCCCCGCTGTTGCGCAAGAGTTTCGGGGTGGCACCCGGCCGCAAGGTGGTTTCGGCCCGTGTGTACGTCACCGGGCTCGGTTATTTCGAACTTTACCTGAACGGGGAGAAGGTGGGCCGCGACGTGCTCGCCCCGAACCAGACCAACTACGACAAACGTCCGGGGTTGGCGGATTGCGGCATTCCGGTCGAAGATAATTTCCGGGAGTACACGGTGCCTTACTTGGCTTACGATGTGACGGAGCGGCTCCGCAGCGGCGAAAACGTGATCGGCGCGATGCTCGGAAACGGTTTTTACAACGTGCGGGGCCGGTGGACGATGGCCTACGGCTCGCCGCGGCTGATCGCGCAGTTGGAGATTGTTTACGACGACGGTTCGCAGGAGCGGGTGGTTTCCGACCCGACCTGGAAGGTGGCCGAAGGCCCTGTGCGGATGGATCAGATTTATGCGGGCGAAGAGTACGACGCCCGCTGCGAGCAACCGGGTTGGTGCGCACCCGGTTTCGACGACTCGGCCTGGCAAAATGCCGTCCCGCGCCGGGCTCCTTACGGTCGGCTGCGGGCGCAGAACGGGCCGGCCGACCGCGTGATGGAGGTGCTGAAGCCGGTGAAGGTCGAAAAACTCGGCGGGGGACGCTATCGGGTCGATTTCGGTGAGACCGTCTCGGGCTGGGTGCGGCTGCACGGTGTGCGGGGCGAGGCCGGGCGGCGCATCGAAATCAAATACCTGAGCGAGTCGCCGAACGGCTCGAACGCTTATACGATGAAGGGGGAGGGTCCGGAAGACTATGCGACGCGCTTTACGTGGTACGTTTTCCGCGAGGTCGAACTCAGCGGCTGGCCCGGCGAGCTCCATCCCGGACAACTTACCGCCGAGGCGGTCTATTCCGATGTGGAAACGACCGGCGGGTTCGCCTGCTCGAATCCGTTGCTGAACCGGATCGACCGCATCTGGTGGCGTACGCAGCTTGACAATATGCACGGGGCGGTCGCGAGCGACTGCCCGCACCGCGAACGTTCGGCCTATACCGGCGACGGGCAGACGGTCTGCGCGACGGTGATGCACCGCTTCGATGCGGCGGCATTCTACAGCAAATGGATCGGAGATATCCTCGCTGCGCAGAACCCGGATACGGGTTACGTGCCCAACGGCGCGCCGTGGCAGCCCGGCTGCGGGGGCGGTGTGGCCTGGGGGGCGGCGATCTGCATCATGCCGTGGGAGTTTTACCTGCATTACGGCGACCGCGACATGCTCGCGCGCAACCTCGACGGCATGAAAGGTTATGTCGATTACCTGGACGGCTGGGCCGATGCGGACGGCGTGATCTATGCCCGGGCGCCGCACGGCCGCGAACCGGTTTACTGGATGAACCTGGGTGACTGGTGTCCTCCGGGAAAACTGCCCTCCGATACGCTCGTGCATACGTTCTATTACTGGCGTTGCGCCGACATCGCGGCCCGCACGGCCCGCGTGCTCGGGGATTCGGCCGGGGCGCAGCGTTACGGCGCATTGGCGGAGCGTGTCCGCAGGGCGTTTCACGGGCGCTTTTACGATCCGGGCACAGGGAGTTACGGTCCCTTCGGAGGCGACGTTTTCGCGTTGTACATGGGCGTGCCCCCGGAGCGGTATCCCCGCGTCTACGCCGCACTGCGCGACAACATCCGGCGTAACGGAGGCCACCTCGATACCGGCATTTACGGCACCCAGTTCCTGCTGGAGGTGCTCTGCGACAACGGGATGAACGATCTCGCTTACGGCATTATGACCAAGCGCACGTTCCCGAGTTTCGGACATTGGATCGAACAGGGGGCCACGACGATGTGGGAGCAATGGGACGGTGGCAATTCGCACTGCCACCCGATGTTCGGGGCCTGCCTTACGTGGCTCTACCGCCGGGTGGCGGGCATGGAATCCGATCCGGAACGTCCGGGTTACCGCCATATCGTATTCCGTCCCCGGCCCGTGGGCGACCTGACGTGGGCGCGGTATGCGCAACTCACCTCCCGGGGCGAGGCATCGGTTCGCTGGGAGCGCACTGCGGGAGGGTTTATGCTCGAGGCCGACATCCCGGCCGGCTCCACGGCGACGGTCTGGGTGCCGTTGGGCGATGGCCAGACCCGGGCCGATGTACGGCTTTCGCATCCCGCCGGAGTTTCTTTCGTCCGTGTGGATGAAACCGCTGAGGTCCGGCCCGGAAACGGCGGGATATCCGGAGACAGGTTTCACCGCTACGCGGTTTACGAGGTGAAAGGTTCGGGCCGGTACCGTTTTACGAGCGGTGCCGGAATCACGGATTGAATTCCGGTTTGCGGGCGACGGCCCGCTGTTCGCTGTGTTTCCCGCAACCCCGCCTTACTATTTTCCGATCCTGATGCTTTTTGCCGTACGAGGTTACATTTCCCGTCCTTCGTTCAGGCGTGACCCCGCACTATTCCCGCACTGTTCCGTGTGGAAGGGCCTGACTTTTCGTTTCGGGATGCTGGAACGGTAATTGCATCCGTCCTGAAGGGCAAATACCGGAAATGGGGATGCTCCCGGGACGATTTCCCTACAAATGGGGATTTCATCGCCCGGTACGGATATTTACCTTTGTCAAAAATCAGAAACCATGAAAACAGGAATCTTTTTCGGAAGCACGCTCGGCACGACCGAGAATATTGCCGGGCAGATCGCCACGGCGCTGCGCATTTCCCCGGACGACATCCACAATGTGGCAGATACCGATCCTTCGGCCGTCCAGGGGTACGACTGCCTGTTGCTGGGCTCTTCGACCTGGGGGGCCGGCGACCTGCAGGACGACTGGTACGATTTTATCGGAAAATTGAAAAATGAAAACCTTTCGGGTAAGCTCGTGGGGTTGTTCGGTTGCGGCGATTCGGGTTCTTATCCCGATACCTTTTGCGATGCGATGGGACACCTCTACGACGACCTTTCGGGCACCGGCTGCCGTTTTATCGGCGCATGCGATACCGCAGGCTATTCGTTCGACAGTTCCGAGGCGGTGCGCGACGGCAAGTTCGTCGGGCTGGCCCTCGACGAGACCAACGAGGACGACCGTACTGCGGAGCGCATCGCAGCCTGGGTGGAAACCTTGAAAAAAGAGGGGCTGTGAACAGCCAGGATTTTGTCCGCTTCGGCGAGATGAAGATGTTCATGCACCACATCTATGAATATAAAAAGGGGGTGCGTGACCTGATCCTCTGCACGATGTGCCGCACCTGCGCCGAATTGGTGACCGAACGGCTTCGGCGGCAGCAGATCGAGTACCTCGCGCAGGATATAGACGGACAGCGGGTGAACCTCTATTTCGGCAAACGGGCCTGCCTCGATGCGGTGCGCATGTTCATCGACAAACCGCTGAACCGCCTGACCCCGGAGGAGGATTTTATGCTCGGTACGATGCTCGGCTACGATATTCCGATGCAGTGCGAGCGGTTCTGCAACCGCAAGCGTACGCTTGCCGCCGGATAAGAAGAGAAAAACAGGAGACCGGAATTACTACGGACTATTGTTGATTTGTGTTAATGTGTTGGTTGGACCGGCGTTCCCGTGGGGACGCCGGTTCCTTTTTTCGGCGGCGGTGCAAAAAAGAGTTGTCTCGGTCGCGCTCTGCGGCACCGGTTTTGAAAGCAAAGGCATGGAGAGGATACTAATAGATCACAACGAGATACAGTGCCCGTCGGCTTATTTCGGGCCCTTTCCGTTCGCACTGCGCGAACAGGCAGTGAATAGGTATGAACCGGTCCGGCCCTGAACTTGCGGTATACGGACTGTTTGCCGGGATTGCGTTCGGCGGTATTTGACTGCTCGGGACGGACTGCACCGGAGCTGGACGGCGGAAAGCGAGGGGGAGGGGAAGAACCGCCTGAAACGAACAAAGCGTATGACGCGAACGACACGAACGAAACGTTAAACCGTACGGCGATGAAAATAGCGATCAGCGGAGCATCGGGATTTATCGGCTCGCACCTGGCGGGATACCTTACTGCGCAGGGACATCAGGTGGTGTCGCTGGGGCGCGGTTATTTTTCGGGTTTTCCCGCTCCGGGACCGGGGGTGATCGGCGATCGGGCCTGGGACGGGGCCATGGGCCGTCTCGTTGCTGCGCTCGAAGGGTGCGGCGCCGTGGTTAACCTTGCCGGAGCCCCGATCGACCGTCGTTGGAGCGATACCTATAAAGAGGAGCTTTATGCGAGCCGTATCGGCCCGACGCGTCGGCTGGTAGAGGCGATCGGTGCGCTCGAAACCCCGCCGGGCGTGTTGGTGTCGGCTTCCGCCGTCGGCTATTATCCCGCCGAAGGCTGTTATAAGGAAACCGATGCGCGCAAAGGAACCGGGTTCCTGTCGGATCTTTGCGCGGCCTGGGAACAGGAGGCGCAGCGCGTCCCGCCCGGCGTACGGCTCGTCGTTACCCGTTTCGGCGTGGTGTTTTCACCCGGCGGGGGAGCGTTCCCGCGGCTCGCACGCCCGTTCCGTATGGGCGTCGCGGCACGGCTCGGCGACGGGAGCCAAAACGTCTCGTGGATCGCGCTCGAGGATCTGGTGCGCGCGATCGGTTTCGTGCTGGAGGACGCTGCGGTGCGCGGTACGGTGAACATGGTTGCCCCGCAACACCTGACCAATGCGGAACTGACCGGTGCGCTTGCGCGCCATTATCGTGTTTCGCTGCGGGTCGGCGTGCCGGGTTGGATCGTGCGGGCGATTTACGGCGAGGCCGCGCAGGTTCTGCTGTCGGGCCAGTGTGCGGTGCCCGAAAAGTTGACAGCGGCCGGTTTTACGTTCGATGCAGAAAATATCGAACGGTTTCTGGAACGGTCGGCACCGCTCGGAAAGTGATCCGGACGTTTTTTTTCGCAGTCGTTTCCGGACTTCGGTTTGCGGAGTTTCCGGATCGGTTTGTGACGGGATACTGGTTTTGAAAGAAATGTTAAAAATAAAAATTATGTCAGGATGTTGTTGCGGGTGCAACCGGCGCAAGGTGTCGGTCGAACCGATGGAAAATTTCGATGTGAACCGTTATCTGGGCCGCTGGCACGAGATCGCGCGGCTCGATCACCGTTTCGAGCGGGGGCTCGAACGGATTACGGCGACCTATACGCTGCGGCCCGACGGTAAGGTCGGCGTCGTCAACCGGGGGTACGATCTCGCGAAAAAGCGCTGGAGCGATGCGAAAGCCTATGCGGTGCAGACCCGGGTAAAGAACTACCTGAAGGTTTATTTTTTTCCGCTGGTCCCGGGTAGGTACCGCATCGCTTACCTCGACGACGACTATTCGCTGGCGGTGGTTTCGGGCGGAAGCCTGCGCTACCTGTGGCTGCTGGCGCGGACGCCGGAGGTCACCCCGCAACAGCGTGCGCGGATGCTCGGCGTAGCCCGCGGGCTGGGGTACGACACCTCGAAGCTGATCTGGCCGGAACCGGACGAGCCGTCCGGAGATTAAGTTTGCTTCGGCGGCGCCTTGGCATACCTGAAAATATGCGGTTTGGCTGAACCTGTGCATAAAACAGCAAACGCAGGAAAATCGTCCTGCGTTCGCTGTTTGTGCTGTGTGGAACTCGTTTGATTTCCGGGATTGTTCCGGATTCGGGTTTTTCGATTTTTTTCCGCTTTTTCCGTCGAACCTTATGCGGCTACATCCGGAACGTATCGGGATCGGAGCCCGATCCTTCGCACCGGATTCGGTCGATGAGTTTCATGTCTTCGGGACTCAGCGAGAAATCGAACAGCTCCGCGTTCGAGACGATCCGTTCCCGGGTGACCGACTTGGGCAGCGGCAGGATGCCCCGCTGAAGGATCCAGCGCAGCGCGATCTGTGCGATGTTTTTGCCGTAGCGGTCGGCGATCGCCTGCATTTCGGCGTTGCCGAAGATTTTGCCCTGTGCGAGCGGCCCCCACGCTTCGACGAGGATATGCTGCTCTTTGCAGTAGGAGACCGTTTCGTCCTGATTCAGTCCGGGGTGCAGTTCGATTTGGTTGACCATCGGAACGATGTCGGCCTGTTCGATCAGGCGCGTCAGGTGCCGCACCTTGAAGTTGCTCACGCCGATGGAACGGATGCGCCCTTCGAGGCAGAGCCGTTCCATCGCGCGCCAGGTTTCGCGGTTCATCTTATCCCAGTCCCCGTCGTGCCCTTTGGCGATCGGCCAATGGATCAGGTACAGGTCGAGGTAGTCGGTCCCGAGCGCCTGCATCGTTTTGTCGAACGCGCGCAGCGTCGAATCGAAGCCCTGGTCGCTGTTCCACAGTTTGCTGGTGATGAAAATATCCTTGCGGTCGATGCCGCTTTCGCGTACCGCGGCGCCGACGCTCCGTTCGTTGCCGTAAACGGCGGCGGTGTCGATGTGGCGGTAGCCTGCGGCGATGGCCTCTTTGACCGCGCGGACGGCCACTTCGCCGTCCGGGGTGCGGAACGTGCCGAAACCGACGCACGGAATTTCGACGCCGTTACTCAGTTTGAAAGTATCCTGAAGTGATTTCATGGTAAGATGATTTTGATTTGCCTGCGGGGAAGCGTGCGAATATTGTGCCGTTGTTTTTTTGCTCCGCTGTCCGCGTGTGTCCCCATAAAGGTAATGTTTCCCGGCCGGAATTGCAATGTCGTCCCCGGAAATCTTCCCCGGAAGTACCGTGGATACCGCCTCCCGCGCACGAAGCCGCGGGCCTCGGACGCCCGGGGCCGCTTACGGGGGCTGGCCGCCGGATTTGGCTCCGGATTATTTGAACAGGTCATTGAGCGCTTCGCTCATGCTCGGATGGGTAAAAATCATGTCGCGCAGCAGGGACGCTTTGTTCCCGTTTTTCATCGCAAGGGCGACCGTGTTGATCACCTCGCTGGATTCGGGTGCGAAGAGCGTGCAGCCGAGAATTTCGTCCGTCCTGGCATCGATTACGGCCTTGAGCACTCCTTCGGTTTCCCCGATCGTGTGCATGCGCGGGATCGATGCGACGGGGATCGAATTGACGCGGATGTCCAGACCCTTGCGGCGCGCCTCCTCTTCGTTGATTCCGATGCGCGAAAGCGGCGGGTCGGTAAATACCGCGTAGGCTACCGGCAGTCGGTCCTGCGTTTTGCGTTCGCCGGTGCCGAACAGCTCGTCGCGAACGATCCGGTAGTCGTCGAGTGAAATGTAAGTGAATTGCAGGCCGCCCTTCACATCGCCCAGCGCCCATACTTTCGGGTTGGTCGTCTGCAGGCGGTCGTCCACCATGACGGAACCGCGCGGGTCGGTACGGATGCCTGCCGCTTCGAGGTTCAGTCCCGCGGTGTTCGGCTTCCGTCCCGTAGCGAGCAGTACGGCTTCCGCTTCGAGCACCTGGCGGCTGCCGTCGGTGCCGCTGCCGGTCGGGTTGTTTGTATTGCGGTTGCCTGTGCTCCCGGCACCGTTGCCACTGTCGCGGACGGTCACGTAGGCGCATGTCTTGCCGTCTTGGACCGATTCCACCTGCGTGTTGAGGCGGAACGTCACCCCGCGCTTCTCGAGCGTTGCGCGGACGCTGGCCGCGATGTCGCGGTCTTCGCGCGGGATCAGCTCGGGATAACTCTCCAGCACGGTCACCTGCGAACCGAATTCGGCGTACATCGACGCGAACTCCAGCCCGATGTAACCGCCGCCCACGATCACCAACCGTTTCGGCAGCTCTTCCAGCTCCATGATCGACGTGCTGGTATAGACCCGGTCGCTTTCGCGCACCCCTGCAATGGGCGGGATAACCGTCTCCGCACCGGTATTGATGAAGATGCGGTCCGCTTTCAGGCGCAGCTTTTCGCCTTTGGTGTATCCGCCAGCAGCGGTTCCGGCCGGGATTTTTGCCGTTGCCGTGCCGCTCGTAGCGTTTGTACTGCCGGCAGTCCCCGGATCCGTTCCGGCGTCCCGGCGGTCCGGATAGTCGGCCGTAAACGTCACATCCACCTCGTCCGGCCCGGCGAACGAGCCGGTGCCGGTATAGACGGTAATATTCGGTTTGTCTGCGAGGTTGCGGTAGTTTTTGTCCCGCAGCAACGCCGTGACCTCCTCTTTTCGCCGGATCGCGCGGCGGTAGTGTTCGCTCCGCTGTCCGAAAGTCGGTTCCGGACGGTAGGTGGCCAACTTGGCCTGGTGCACGAGGGTTTTGGTCGGAATGCACCCCACGTTGATGCAGGTTCCCCCGTACATTTGGTCGGATTGTTCGATAACGGCTACCTGCCAGCCGCGTGCCCCGAGGTCGGCTGCGAGCGTTTTGCCGCCCTTGCCGAAACCGATGATGATTGCGTCGTAGGTTTTCATAGTGTATTGCGGTTTGATGGTTTTATCGGTGTAATCAGCTTTCCTGTCGGCCGCTCCGCCTATTTGTACGTTAGCAGGGGATCTGTCGTACTTGGCTTCGATCTCCTCGATGAAGTACATATACAGTACCGTGCATTTCCGGATATCATACTCTTTCGGATCGCCGGTTCGTTACGCGGGGCGCGGGGTATCGTGCCGGGCGCTCTTTCCGGGTTAACGGTTTTGTATCCCGTCTGCGTTCCTTTTCCGCAGGATGCGCCGGGCCGAATCCGAAAGAGCGACGAGTGCCCCGGCGAGGATAACCGTGTCCTTGACCACGAGCCGTCCGGCTCCCGACAACAACGGGAAGCCCGCTTCGCCGCTGCCCAGGTCGGGAACCCACACTTCGGGTGTCGTGACGAGGAACGAGAGTGTGCCGACGGTCATAATCACAGCAAGGATCGCGCCTGCCAGGCCGATGCGCGCACTGAAAATGCCCAGGAAGACCAACACGCCGATCGCCATGATCAGGATGCCGAGCCCGTGCGAAAAACCGTAGGTGTTGTTCCGGACGTGCCATTCGTGTTTGGCGGCGTCGAATTCCCCCTCTTTGAGTTTGTAGTTTTTGTACTCGGGTGCTTTTTGCGTGTAGAAAAAACTCATGAAGGGACTGTTGGCGACGAACGGGACAATTCCTTCGGCTTCGTAATTTTGGAACTTGAGTCCGCCGATCCAGACGAAGACGATCAGGATCGCCACACGGATCAGGTTGATGCCCAGGGTTTGCGAGGAGGCTGCCAGTTGCAGCAGGTTGTCGTACAGGCGGGAAATATTTGCATTCATGGTCGTAAGTTTTACGGGTTTTCCAACGATGCAAAGTTGGGGCTTCCGGTCCGGGCGGTCAATGGCGATTCTGCCGGAAGAGTTGGCGATTATTCCCGTTGGCGGGAAAGGATCCGTTTGCCTTTCCTGTCTGCCTCAGTCCTGTTTTTCCTCTCCGGGTTCTTATCGGGCTTGGGATGTGGGTGCCGCATGTTTGTTCTTCCTGCGGTAACCGGTGATGCTTTCGCCCGCTGTCTTTTTGAAAAAACGGCTGAATGCGGCGGTATCCTCGAATCCGAGCAACGCGGCGATCTCCTTTGCACTTTTGGAGGTGTAGAGCAGCAGCCGTTGGGCTTCGGCGCCGGTCCGTTCGTGGATCACCCGCAGCGGCGAGGGGAGTCCGTAGGCGGCGAAGAGGTTGGACAGCGTTTTCGGGGAGCGGTTTAGCAGGTCGGCGTACTCCTGCACCTGCTTCTTTTCGCGGAAATGTTCGTCCACCAGCACATAGTACTGCCGCACGATGTCGAAAGCCTTCTCCTTTCCGGGCGCTACGGCGAACCGTTCCCGCGCCAGCCGGGTGCAGGTGATGATGAAGCGCTTGAGCAGGATGCGCAGCATCTCTTCGCGCAGGCTGTCTTCGATCGCGTACTCGCCTGCCAGCTTGTCTGCGATTTCGTACAGTGCGGCCGTTCGCGCCGCATCGGGCCGCAGCCGTACCGTTTCCGGGCCGCCGTTGAAAAGCAGCCCGTTGCAGGATACTTCGTCGTCGTGGCCGTAAATGCAATAGAAATTGCTGTTGAACAGCAGCGTCAGGTAGTCGCCCGCGACCTCGCGTACCGCGATGCGGTGCAGCGGTGTGAGCGGAACCACTTCCCCGGCTTCGAGCGTCGTCTCTACATGGTCGATCTCCAGGCGCAGCGTGCCGCTGCGCACCCAGATGAATTTGTAAAGGCTGCGGTCCCGCCCGAGGGCCGGGTCGGCATGGAAAGCGTCGGTCAGCACGATTGCGCCTTTGAGCCGGGTATGTAGTGCGTAATTGATCATAATGCGGATGCATTCCGAATCCTGGCATGGCCGGCCTGTCGTAGCGGGAAAGCCGGCTCGGGGACGGATTATTTCAAATTTAACATTTTATTTTGGAAAGCGGGTGCCGATCCCGGTGGAAGCTTCCGTTCGATCTGGCGTGCTTGCTTGTGGAACCGCAAGATATTTCTGGTTTGCTCCGCCCTTGTAAAACGTTATCTTTGCAGCGTATGGCAAATGTTGTGATTATGCAGGATATAATAAACGGGCGCTGCGGTTGGTGCGGAACCGACCGGCTGTATGTGGAATACCATGACCGGGAGTGGGGAAAATTGGTGACCGACGACAAGACGCTGTTCGAGTTTCTTGTGCTGGAGAGCGCCCAGGCCGGGCTGAGTTGGATCACTATCCTCAGGAAGCGTGAGGGATACCGCAAAGCCTTTTGTGATTTCGATGCCGGGCGGGTGGCGCAAATGACCGACGAGGATGTCGAACGGTTGATGCAGTTCGATGGCATTGTGAAAAACCGCCTGAAAATCAGATCAACGATCGCGAATGCAAGGCTGTTCCTCGCCGTGCAGAAGGAGTTCGGTAGTTTTTATGACTACACGCTGTCGTTCTTTCCCGACGGAAAGCCGATTGTCAACACGTTTAAATCTTTGGCCGAGATTCCGGCATCGTCCCCCGAATCCGATGCGATGAGCAAGGATATGAAAAAACGGGGATTTAAATTCTTCGGAACTACGATTTGTTACGCCCACTTGCAGGCTGCGGGGTTTATCGACGATCATCTGGCGGACTGCATTTGCCGGAAAAGGTGAATAACGGCGGTACGGCGGGATCGCCGCATTGGAGGTCCCGTGCATAGAATATAGAAGGAGTCCCGCACTGACAGCAGGAGTATCGTAATTGGGAAAACAAATTGGAAAAACAGGAACATACCGGTTCGCGCCGGGGATTGTTTGCCGACCGGCCCCGGCGCTGGCGCTACCTGTCGGCGATGGCGGTGGTCGTGCTGATGGTCGGTGTGGCCGAACGGACGGGCGAGCGCGAGGTGATCTTCCCCGAGATGGCGGCCCTGGCCATCGGCATGTGGATCGCGCCGAAACGCGTGTGGAATGTCACCCGGCTGCAGTTGGTGCTGCTGATGGGTGCCGGGGCCGTGGCGGGCGTCTGTATCGTGCGCTGGTCGCCGTGGCCGTTGGCGGCTAACCTCGCGCTGGCTTTCGCGTTTGCCGCGGGGTGCCTGTCGCTGTCGCGCACGACGCTGGTACCGCTCGTGTCGGCCTGTATGTTGCCCGTGCTGTTGCACACCGAAAGCTGGGTCTATCCCGCGGCGGTGACGGCGATGTCGCTGATCGTCGTTGCCGGGCAGCGGGCGATGGAGCGCGGCGGCCTGCGCCCCGAGGTGTACTACGACCGGCTGGAGTGGAGCTGGCGTCGCGACGGCGTGCGGTGGGTGTGGCTGTTGCTGGCGGTACTGGCCGTTGCGGCGCTGCCGCTTTCGGCCGGATACCGGTATTGCATTCTGCCCCCGTTGGTCGTTACGTTCGTTGAGTTTGCGAATTCCAAATCCGGGTTTCGCAACCGTCCCGTGCAGGTGTGGCTGATGCTGGTGGCCGGGGCTTCGGCGGGAACCCTTTTGGAGTGGGCGTGCCATGTGCGGCTCGGATGGCCCGAAAGTGTCGTTGCGCTGGCGGTGTGTGCCTGTTTGTTCGTGATGTTCGAACGGGTCGGCCGTTATTTCGCGCCTGTCGGAGCGGTCGCACTGATCCCGATGATTGTACCGCCGCAGGATTTGTTCCGGCTGCCGGTCCAGATCGCCTGCGGGGCGGCTGTCTTCATCGCCGTAGCACTGTTGCTGTTCCAGCGCTGTTACGAATGGAACCGGGGGCAATTCGTCTATTGTGTCGTGCCTTCTCCGTTGCGGCGCTATATTTCCCGGCCGAACAGGGGCGTGCAGGAATGACAGGAGAGCAGGGAACGGAGTAAGTGTGAGTGTGGGAACATAAGGGCCGGAATAAAATCGAAAGGCAGGCCTCAAACGCCTGCCTTCGTCTTTTTACGGTCGTAAGCTTTTTTCGAGCGGTGTACCCGGCTCTGTCCCACCGGACGGCCGTGCCGTGCGATCTCCTCTTCCCGGCTCGCCTTGCGGTGAGCTTTGAGGTAGTCCTGTTCGGTGATGCGTTTTTTCATCTTTCGGTCGGTTTGAGGCGGCAAAGGTAGTAAAATCCCTGGCATCGGCCCGCCTATTCCATTTCGGTCAGCACCAAGTCCGGCAGCGACTGAATGAAGGTGAACAAAGCCTGTTCTTCCCGCTGTTCCTTGATTTTGACCACGAGCGACACCCGGTACGAACACAGTTCCCCGTGTTTCTCTTCGGCGGCTTTGTAGCTGACGACGCGGTAACGGCGCTGGTGCACCTGGTCGAGGATACGTACCAGGTTTTCCTGCCGCGTGGTGGTGAAATGGACGAGCATCGTGCGCAGGCCCAGGTTTTTGAACAGCACGGTCAGCAGTTCGAGTCCTGCGAGCGTCAGCACGGTGGCCGACACGCCCAGCCAGTACATCCCGCCGCCGACGGCCATGCCGATTCCTGCGGTGGCCCACATGCCTGCGGCGGTAGTCAGGCCGCGTACGAACTGTTTCTGGAAAATGATCGTTCCGGCGCCGAGGAAGCCGATGCCGCTGACGATCTGCGCCGCGACGCGGCTCGGGTCGAGTCCCACGCCGGCCTCTCCGAGCACCCCGGCGAAGCCGTATTGCGAAACGATCATGAACAGCGCGCTGCCCAGCGAGACGAGGAAGTGCGTGCGGAAGCCCGCCTCTTTGGCCCGGTACTCGCGGTCGAGCCCGATGACCGCCCCCAGCACCCCGGCCAGCAGCAGTCGCAATGTAAATTCCCAGAACATTTTTATTGACTTAAATTAGTGCGGACTTTTCCTTCTTTCCGGGCGTGTCCTTTGCGGTCACTGAATCTCATTTGCAGGTTGAGACTCATTTTGTTTCCGAAACTTATTGTACCCCCGGAACCGGTTGCGCAGGAGGCCGTTTATTGTTCAGCTTGCGGCCGTCCCGGCTCCGGCAGTTTTTCCGGCGGCAGGATGACCGGATGCACCGTTTCGACGCAGGCGGCTTCCACGTCCGCCGTTCCGGAAAGCCGGATATCGGCCGACGAAGCGCCGACGCGGAACGTATAGGTTCCCCCTTCCGTCCGCCAGCTACTCGAAGCCTCGTCGAACGATGCGAGCGATGCGGCAGGAACACGCAGCGTCACCGTTTCGTCCGCTCCCGGCTGGAGCAATCCCGTGCGGGCGAAGGCACGGAGCTCCTTGGCCGGTTTGGGCATATCCTTGCCCGGCGCCGAGACGTAGAGTTGCACCACTTCGCGGCCTGCCCTGGCGCCCGTATTGCGGATCGTGCAGGTAATCCTGTAGTCGTCGCCGTCGCGGGCGATGTCCAGTCCCCCGTAGCCGAAGGTCGTGTAGCCGAGTCCGTAGCCGAAGGGGTAGGAGACCTCCTTGCCGGAAGTGTCGAAGTAGCGGTAGCCGACGAACACCCCCTCGTCGTAGATCGTGTAGTCGAGGTTCTTGCTACCGGTGTCGGGCAGCGTGTGGTTCGTCGACATCGATTCGTGCAGCGTGACGGTGTCGTAATCCTCGCGGTGCGGGAAGTTCGGCGCGGTGGGATCGTCCTCGTAGCGCATCGCGAAACTCATCGGCAGCTTGCCCGAGGGACTAACCTTGCCCGTGAGCACGTCCGCGACGGCGTGTCCCCCCTCTTGTCCCGGCAGCCACGCGACGAGGATCGCATCGGGCCGGGCTTTCCACGAAGCCGTTTCGACCGGGCCGCAGACGTTCAGCACGACGACCGTCTTTTTGCCGGCTTTGTGGAAGGCGTTGCAAACGCGTTCGATCAGCCGGTGTTCCGCCTCCGAAAGGTTGTAGTCGGTGGAAACGATGCGGTCGAGCAGTTCGCCGGAGATGCGGCCGATCGTGATGACGGCCGCATCCTGCGTGCGGGCCAACCGGGCGATTTCGGCGTCCGAAACCTCCATTTGCGACACCTGCGGACGCAGTTGCTTCGCCCACCAGCGCTTCGGCGCGGGACGCGCGGCCTTTTCGGCTGCGATATGGCTTTCGTAAGCCAGCTGCAGTTTCTTGTCCGGTTTGATTCCCGCTGCGGCGAGCCCCTGTGCGAGCGAGACGGTGTAGGCGCTGTTCACGGTGCCGCTGCCGGTTCCTCCCGGTATAAAGTCGTATGAGGTGACGCCGAAAAGAGCCGCTTTGCGAGCCTGTGCGGGTAGGGGAAGCGCCGTGCCGTCGTTTTTGAGCAGTACCATGCCCTCGGCGGCCGATTCCCGTGCCACGGCGGCCGACGCTTTCAGGTCGGGCGTGTTCGAGAAGGTATATTTCGCATAGTGCGGCGAACGCAGGATCAGCTCCAGCACGCGCTGTACGTTGCGGTCCACGTCGTGCAGCGACAGCGTGCCCAGGCGGATCGCCTTCAGGATCGAGTCGCGCTGTTTGGCCAGTCCCGGCATCAGCAGGTCGTTGCCCGCCTGCACGCTCCAGACCGGGTTCACGCCGCCGAGCCAGTCCGAAGTGACGAGCCCTTTGAAGCCCCACTCGTCGCGCAGTACGGTCGTGAGCAGGTCGGCGCGTTCCGCGGTGTAGGTGCCGTTGAGTTTGTTGTACGAGGTCATGATCGTCCACGGCTGCGCCTCCTTTACGACGATTTCGAACGGACGGAGGTACATCTCGCGCAGTGCGCGGGTCGGGACGATCGTATTGTTGTTGAGACGGTTGGTCTCCTGGTTGTTCGCGACGAAGTGTTTTACCGAGGTGCCTACGCCCTGTTGCTGGATGCCGTTTACGATCGCTGCGGCAATTTTTCCTGTCAGCAGCGGGTCTTCCGAGAAGTATTCGAAATTGCGGCCGTTCAGCGGGTTGCGCTGCAGGTTCATGCCGGGGCCGAGCAGTACGTCCGCACCGTATTCGTGCACCTCTTCCCCCATCGCGTTGCCCACGCGGCGGACAAGGACCGTATCCCATGTCGCGGCCAGCAGCGTGCCGATCGGAAACTGCGTGGCGTAAAAGGTTTGTGCGGTACTGTCGCGTGTGGCCGAAATGCGGATCCCCGCCGGGCCGTCCGCGAAGACGATTGCCGGCACGCCGAGACGCTCGATCGGGAAGGTGGTCCCGGCGGCGCCCGGCACCAGTTTGCGGGTCTGGCCGATGATCGCGGCCTCGAGGTCTGTCGCGCTGGTGCCCGCGCCCACGAGCAGGTGGACCTTCTCCTCGATGGTCATCGCGTCGATAACCTCCCGGATCGGGTCTTTTCCCAGTTGTGGGAGTTTTTTCGCCGTTTCCCGGCAGGCAGCGGCGCTATTCTGTCCGGGCGAAGGCGCCTGCTGTTGTCCGGCAGCATCCTGTTGCCGTGTTGGGTCCGCAGCCCGGAGCGTCCCGGTAACGGCGGTCGTCAGCGCCAGTATCAGTGCGCAATGCATCCATGCGTTTCGTCTCATATCCAATCAAAAAGGTAAAATCGTTGCGGGTTGCAGGGGTGCGGGTGTTCGTGCGGCGTTTTGCCGTATAGCGGGCCTCACCGGTTTTCCATCATCACTCTTCACAATTCCGGTTGTGGCACCTGATTCCGTCGGGCACCGTTTCGGGGAGCGACTCGCCGCCGGATGTCGGTTGTCCGGACGCTGTGATCTGCCTGGACTTCCGGCGTTTTCTGCGGCTTGCGGTGTCCCTTTTGTGATTTCCTGCGACCTTTGCGGTCTTTCGAATCATTAAATGGTGCGCCGGAACGGGCTTCTGTGGCGTCTCCGAGTAGTCGCTAAGACCGGCTTACCGGGATTCGCGCTAATTATCGCCTGGCTTCGGCCCCGGGGAACCCTGCGGGCCCTTCGGCCCCCGGAAGCGGCGCCGGTTGTTGCGGCGGTTTTTTTGTCCGTCGGTCCGCTCTTTCGCACCCTGCGGCTGTGTTCCTTCAGGCGTTGCCCCCTGGTTCTGCGGGGCCTGTGCGGAGGATTGCGCCTGGGCGCCCTGCTCCGGATTCTTCCTGCCGCTGCGGTTGCGCCCGTTGCGTCCCCCGCGGCCGCCGGCACCGCTTTGTCCGTCACGCCGGTTGCCTCCCCGTCCGTGGCCTCCGCGGCCCGAAAAGCGGCGGTCGCTTTCGTCGGGATTGTATACGGGGCCTTTGCCCAGATGCTCGGGGATCGGCAATTTTTCCACATCCCGCTCCATGAAAGTTTCGATGCGGTGGAACTTGCCCTGCTCCTTTTCGCTGACGAAGGTGATCGCGCGGCCAGTTGCGCTCGCGCGCGCCGTGCGTCCGATGCGGTGGATGTAGTCCTCCGGGTCGTGCGGTACGTCGTAGTTGACCACCGTGCCGATATCTTCGATGTCGATCCCGCGCGCGACGATGTCCGTCGCTACGAGCAGGTCGATTTTGCCGTTTTTGAAATCCAGCATCACCTCTTCGCGCTGCTCCTGTTCCAGGTCGGAGTGCATCGCCGCAGCGTTGAGCTTCATGCGTTTGAGCGTGTAGGCGAGCTCCTTGACCTTTTGCTTCGACGACGAGAAGATAATCGTCTTGGTGCCGGTAGGTTCGCCGAACAGTGCGCGAACGATCTCCATCTTCTGGTTTTCGTAGCAGACGTAGATGCCCTGCTGGATCGCTTCATTGGGTTTCGATACGGCGATGTTCACTTCGGCCGGATTGCGCAGGATTTGTTTGGCCATCTGCCGGATTTTCGGCGGCAGCGTAGCCGAGAACATGATCGTTTGCCGTTCGGTGGGCAGCTCCTTGATGATCTTCATGATGTCGTCGAAGAAGCCCATGTCGAGCATCCGGTCGGCTTCGTCGAGCACGAAATAGCTCACGTGCGAGAGGTCGATTCCGCTGTTGGCGATGTGGGCCAGCAGGCGTCCCGGCGTCGCCACGACGATGTCCGAGCCCCGCAGCATGCCCTGCTTCTGCTGTTCCCAGCCGATGCCGTCGCCGCCGCCGTAAACCACCGTCGTGGAGAGGGGCAGGAAGTAGGAGAATCCCTGGAACTGTACGTCGATTTGTTGGGCCAGTTCGCGCGTGGGCACGACGATCAGCGATTTGACCACGTTGTCGGGGTTGCCTTCGCGCAGCAGTTTGTCCAGCAGCGGCAGCGTGTACGCGGCCGTTTTACCTGTCCCGGTCTGCGCGCAGCCGATCAGGTCTTTGTTTTCCAATATGATGGGGATGGTGTGTTCCTGTACCGGCGTCATCTCTTCGAAGTTCATCGCTTCGAGGCTCCGCAGGATATCGGCGTCCAGGCCGAGTTCGTCGAATCTCATACAATTTGCGTGTTTTCTCTGTGTCGTTTGTCTGTGTTAGGGACAAATATACGGAAACAATCCGGTTTCGCCGCGCGGAGCCGTAAGGAAAAAATACCGGGACCCGGAAAGCGCCCCGAGGCCTGCGGGAGCCGGAATGGAAAACCGGAGTGGAAAACGAAAGGATTGTGGCCTGTTTTCGCTGTGGATTTAGATTGTTGTTTAAATGGTTGTTAATGAGTGTGTTATTTGGCTAGTTTCGATATTCGAAACAAATTTCGGACGAAACATCTTCCGTGGAAACCGATCTTGGACTGTTTTTTGACGGGATGGATACAAAACGGTTGCGGACGGAGGGCCGCCGACCGTAGGAAATATACCATTGAATAGGTTATCGAATAAAATTATGATTATGAAAAAACTTCTCTTTTTAACCGGTTTTCTGGCGCTGGCCGCCGGAGGGGCTTCGGCACAGCCGGTCTACTCGGTCCGGGATGTCGGAATGAGTAACGTGGATGATTCGGTGCATATCCGTTTTGTGGTCGTGCCCGGGGAAAAGAACATCATGCCCCGCGGGACGCTGATCCTGACTCCCGTGATCCGTGGGACGGGACAGGTTCTGCCGCTGGAGCCGCTGGTTTACCGCGGCAGGCTGGCCGAAAAGATACACTCCCGCAACGAAGTGTTCAGCCGCCGCAGGCCCAGCCTGCCCGATACGAACAGTGACCTCGAAGGACTCACTTACTACCATGCGGTTGTTCCGTTCCGCGATTGGATGCGCGGTGGCGGCTTGGTGCTGAACAGCCAGTGGTACGGCTGCAAGAAGGATATGGTGGCCGAGCAGAATACGCTGCTGGCCGAGCCGGTTCCCGCTCCGCCCGCACCCCCGGTGGTCGTGGTGGTCGAGAAACCCGTTCCGGCCAAACCGCTCGTGTTTGAGGTGAAGAAGGTGACCGGTAACGCTTACCTCGATTTCCCGGTGGGCAAGTCGGCGATCCAGCCCGATTTCCGCAACAATGCGGCCGAACTGGCCAAGATCCGAGGCACGCTCGATTCGCTGATTCAGGCCAAGAATGTACGCGTCCGTGGAATTACCCTGGTAGGTTATGCTTCACCCGAGGGTAGCACTCAACTCAACGACCGTCTCTCTGCGGAACGTGCCGATGCTTTGAAAGCTTACCTGTTGCAGAACTATAAAAAAGGCGATCCGGGGCTGATTTCGGCCCGGTCGGGCGGCGAGGACTGGAATGGCCTGCGTTCGCTGGTCGCCGCTTCTTCGATCCGCGGCAAAGAGGCTCTGCTGAAGATACTCGATTCCGATGCTTCGGATGCGGCCAAGAAGGCGAGCATCAAAGCGCTCAACGGCGGAGCGACCTATGCGACGTTGCTGAAAGACTATTACCCGCGCCTGCGCAAGGTCGAGTACACGATCGATTACGAACTGGTGCAGCAGCAACCGAGGTAGCGGGAACGGTGGAACGGCAGTTGTAACAGCCATTGGTGCCGAAACAACAACGACCGCAAGTACGAGCGGTCCGGCCGCAACGCTCCGCTTCCATTGGACTGAGATTAATCTGTCCGGCGACCCTTTTCGGGCCGCCGGATTTTTTATGCGTTCCCGTTGTTGTTCCCGTTCCCCATTGTTGTTATTGTTGTTATTGTTGTTGTTGTTGTTGTTGTTGTTGTTGTTGTTGTTGTTGTTGTTGTTGTTGTTGTTGTTGTGCGCAGAGGTCTCTTCCTTGCCCCGACCGTTGTGTGTTTCGGTTACCTATTCCGCCGCTGCTGGCAGTCTCTGTTTATCATCTCTTCTCCTTCCTTTTCTTTTTCTCTTGCTTTGTTTTTCTTTTTCTTCCGGGGCGGGGATGTTGTCCGCTTTCGCGAAAAATGGTATCTTAGCCGTCCGGGCTCGCCCCGTCGTTCGTACAGGTATTGGAACCTGCCCGAATATTGAACCTGCCCGGGGTTTATACCGAAATTTTACGAATCTCGTTTAAAAACCGACACATGAAACGTCTGACCCTGACTTCCGTTTTCGCACTTTTGTTTACAGGCCTGTCGATCCTTTCGCTGCGCGGCGCCGAGCCGGAGCTGGACCTTGCGCCCGCTCGCTGGATTTGGTATCCGTCGCAGCGCACCCTCTCCAACACGATGCTGATGCTGCGCAAGGAGTTTACGCTCGATTCGGTGCCCGAAAAGGTCTCCGGGTGGATTCTCGCCGACAGCCGCTACCGACTCTGGGTCAACGGGCAGCGTGTACAATGGGGGCCCGCACCTGCCGATCCGCGCTGGCCCGAGGCCGATCCGCTCGACATTCGGTCCTACCTGCAGAAAGGAAAGAACGTACTGGCGGCGGAGGTGCTCTACTTCGGCCTCGGCGACGGTACGTCGCCCATCGGCAAGCCCGGTTTCATCTGCAAACTGGAGGTCGGGAACCGCCTGGTAGCGAGCGACAGCACCTGGCTCGTGAGCGTGGCCCGCAGCTGGCCCGCCGGGCAGTATAAGCGCCATTACGTGCGCGCTTTCCAGGAGGAGTTCGATGCGAACCGTTATCCCGACGGTTGGCGGCAGGCGGATTATACCCCCGGCAGCGAGTGGGTCTCTGCGATGGAGCTCGGGGGGCGTGCCGACCGGTCGCAGTTGGCGACCGATTATCCGGAGTACCTGCAGGACTACTGGGCCAGCAACCGCGATGTGTCGCGGATTCGACCGCGCAGCATCCCGCTGATGCGCGAATACTGGGTTCCCGTGTCGAAACTCGCCGAGAGTATGTGGCTGACATGGGACCAGGACCCCCGGACCTATTTCGAGATGAATACGCCGCACAGCTACCGGGCCGACCGCACGCCGTGCGCCGTACAGGAGAACGACAGCACCTGGAGCGTCGTCGCTTCGGACGGCCGCGCTGCGGTGCTGACCTTCGAGCTCGGCGAACAGGTGGTCGGCTTCCCGGCTTTCACGATCGACGCCCCGGCGGGGACGGTAGTCGAACTGCTTACGCACGAGGCGCACGAGGTGGGGGGACCCGAACTGCTCAATACGCATTTCAACGCGTGGAGCCGCTGGACCTGCCGGGAGGGCCGCAACCGTTTCGAGGCGTTCGACTTCGAGAGTGCGCGCTGGCTGCAGCTGCACATTCGCAACTTTACCGGTAAAGTGACCGTCAGCGGGGTCGGCTTGCGCCGCCGCATCTTCCCGTGGCCGCACGATCCGGCGATCCGTATCGGCGACCCTGCGATCCAGCGGGTAATGGATGCGACGGTCAATACGCTGAACAATTCGGCACAGGACCTGATCGTCGACGGCATGGGCCGTGAGCGGCAGCAGTACAGCGGAGATTGCGGCCACCAGCTGCACGCCGTTATGGGGACCTTCGGCGAAACCCGCTTGCCACGCCGCTTCCTGATCACCTATTCGCAGGGACTTAGTTCCGAGGGTTATTTCCTCGACTGCTGGCCGGCTTACGACCGCCTCGCCCGCGTGATGCAGAAGCAACTCGGTCTTTCTAACTGGGGACCGCTGCTCGACCACGGGGTCGGTTTCGTATTCGACAATTATTACTACTATTGCCAGACCGGCGACACGACCCACCTGGCCGAGACGCTGCCGCGCCTGCTTCGTTCGTTCGATTACCTCACCACGTTGATGAATCCCGCAGACAGCCTGCTCCCGGTCGAGAATCTCGGCATCCCGTCGGTCTGGATCGATCATCACGGTTATAAGAAATCCCGGCACAAGATACTGGCCTTTAATCTGTATGTCTCGGCGATGTGCCAATATGCGCTCGCGCCGTTGTGCGAACTGACAGGACGCACGGCCGATGCTGTCCGCGCGAGGGCGTTCGGCGAGGCGCTGCAGCAGGCGTGCGTGCGCCGGTTCTGGTCGCCGGAGCGCCAGGTGTTCGTCTGCAACCTGCCCTGGGAGCGGGAAGAGGGTGAAACGCGCTACCACGACCGCGACCTGGCCACGGCGGTGCTTTTCGACATGTGTCCCGGCGGCAAGACGGCCCGTTCGGTCGAACTGCTTGCCGAAGAACCTGCCGAGATGGGATTTTCCTATCCGGCCAACGCGGTCTGGCGCCTCTGGGCGCTGATCAAGGCGAACCGCATCGACGTGGTGCTGAACGATCTGCGCACCCGTTGGGCGGGTATGGAGTCGGTTTCGCTGAACAATACGCTGCAGGAGGGTTGGCATGCGAAGCCCGACAACCGGGAACAGTGGAGCCACTGTCCGATTGCACCGCTGATCGTGCTGCAACAGGGTATTGCGGGTATCCGCCCGCTGGAGCCGGGTTACGGCCGGTTCGAGATAGCGCCGCAGCCGGGTGACCTCACCGATGCGGCCTTTACCGTGCAGACTGTCAAAGGACCGATCGACTTCGCCGTCAGCGGCAAGCGGGGCAACCGCCGTCTCTCGTTCACCGTTCCGGCTGGTACTACCGCCGAACTGGTGCTTCCGGCTGGGGAGAAGGTGCCGTTTCCGCCGGTTGCGTCCGAAGGGGGTGACGGGCTGCAAAACGGATTGCAGGACGGAGTAGGGCGAGGCTTGAGCGATCTGTTGCACGACGGGCAGTCGGGCGCATGCCGCTACAGGATCGACGGTGGCCGCAAGGTGGAACTGCGCCTGCGGCATTTGTAAAATCCGGTCTGTTGTCAATTCCCTGATTGCCGGCGGTTGTAGAACCTATGTCCCGGAGCGTGTGCCAATGTTCCGGAACGTTCGCAAACACTGTTTCCCGGCGGCAGGTCTCGCATCGGTAAATTTTGTGCCTGCTTTTCCGGCCTACTATCGTTACAAGGCCCGATACCGCATCCCGGACTTTCGGGCGTATGTTTATTTTTCATAATTACGACGAATTGTTGTATTTTTTACTAACTTGAGGGTGCGTTCTCCCGGAGTCGAGCCCTTTTAATCGTTGTGGTTATGAAAAAAATCCTGATCCTTGCAGCCGGTCTGGCGATCCTTTCGGACTGCACCCGTGACGCTTCCTTCCCCGGCGAAGGTGAAAATCCTCAGGCTTCCAAGGCCGCGGCAAGCGTCGTTACGTACAGCATTACCGGTCGCATCTCTTTCAGTCAGGGATGGAAAGTGGAGGACGTTGTGTTGCCCACCGGTCAGACCGGGGTTCCGCCTGGACCCAGTGATACGGTAACGGTCATCGAGTCGACCGGCTATACGGCGCATGTGGAGCTCAGTTGCGATCCCTGGCCCGGTTACGGCGAGATTTACCTCCCGTATTCGAACGGTCAGCAGGCGGTCATCCTAAGCGATTACCAGCAGTGGAATTTCCCGTGTTCGTCACCCAGCCTCAAACCGACCCTTTCCGGGATGTGGATCAACGGCTACGATCCATATGGGGAAGTCGCTCAGTTCCGTGTCAATTACACGGGTTACGACCAGTTCGGCAACCTGTCAGACACCTATTCGGCCGTGTTGCCGACGCGCCAGCCCACCAGCGGGGTAAGCCTGCCCGACAACCCCGTTTCGCTGCATTGGTCTTACAGCCGGCAGCAATGGCTGCTCATCACGGCCTTTCCGGTGCGGTCCGATCTGACCGTATCGGTCAACGGCACGCAGTTGGTTGCCACCATCCCGGCCGGAGCCAAGGGTATCCTGACCGGCAACGGCAACCCCACGCTCTTCTCTGTCACTCCCGGCATGAGCTTCTCTCCGGTGCGCGACGGCTACTACACCTATACGAAGGGTGATTTCAGCTCGGGACCCGGTTCCGCGGTATCTAACGAAATCCGGATTACGCTGACCCGTTCCGGCAACGAATGGATCATCGAGGCGACGCAGAACGTTCCCGACCGGGATGTGGTCGTCACCTGCGACGGATGGGACGTGCTCGGCGCCACTTACGTGATTCCGCAGGGACAGACTTCGGTACGTACCGGTCCGGCCGATGCGGGGTATGTCATCACCGATGTCTATTCGTACGGCTCTAAATATACTTTCGTCTGGTAGGATGATCTCGGTATGGGCAACGTTCGGTGAATCCCGGCTATTTCAATAGTCGGGATTTTTATTGGTGGGTTTCCTGTTCTTGTTCCTGCGCCTGTTCTTGTACCTGTTGCAGTGGGATTCTGTTTTTTAGGGATACGGGAGGGCACGTATTACCCCATAATTCCGCCGAGCCGGAACATGGGCAGGTACATCGAAATGAGGATGACGGCGACGAGCAGGCCGACGAGCAAGATCAGGATTGGCTCGAGCATACCTCCGAGCGAGCGGAGGCGGTGTTCGAGCTCTCCTGTGAGCACATCCCCTTCACGGCGCAGCATCTCAGGGAGACGTCCGGTTTGCTCGCCGACGCGTAGCAGCACGACGAGCCGGCGATCGTAAATCCTCCCGAAACGCTCCATTGCGTCGGACAGGCAGGAGCCTTGCTCCAATTCGCGGACTATTTCGGCGAAGGAGGTCCGGTAGGGATGGAATGTGATGATTCCCCGGAGCATATCGATGCCTTGCAGCAGCGGAACGCCTGACGAGGCGAGCAGGCAAAGCAGTTTGCAGAAACGGGCCTGCATGTTTTTACGCAGCGTGTCGCCCAACAAGGGCATCCGCAGCAGCAGATTGCCAGCCATACGCTGCACTCCTGGTCGTCCACCGAAAGTCCTCCACCAAAACCATCCTCCGAGCGCCATGAATACTGTGACGGCCAGGTACGCCGGAAACGCTTTTGACAGCGAAATGATCCATCGGGTCATGGCCGGGAGTTCGCCTCCCATGCGCGAGTAGACCTGTTCGAACATCGGTACGATGACCAGTACCATGAAAATCACGACGACAACGGCCGTGAAAAGGATGATCAGCGGATAGCTGACCGCGCCGCTGACCATGCGTCGCTGTGCGATCCGTTTGCCGTAATAGTCGGCAAGGAATGCCAGTGCTTCGTCGAGCCGTCCGGTCTCCTCGCCGATCCGAAGCACGCCGCAGTCGAGTGGGGCGAAGCGTTCGCTCCGCTCGAACGCGCGGCCCAACGATTCTCCGCGTACGACGGAGCGATACAGCTCTGTGAGCAAAGCCCGGCCGGCAGCATTCCGTTCGCCCTCGATCAAAAGTGAAAACGATCGGCTGAAATCGAGTCCCGAGGAGAGTAGCGAGTGCAGTTCGGCGAACATCGCCTCCTTGCGGGCATCCTGCAGGGGTTGTTTTGTTTGTTTCCGTGACGTGAAAAAATCGGTTAATTCCATAAGTAGGCCAGATTGTATCGGGAGAATTTGTATCAATTCAGTTCGATTCGTCATACCGATATTTCCCCTCCGCCTCAGAGAGTTTTCTGAGCAGCGGATCGGAACGGTGCCGCGGTGCGAACCCGATGCACCGCAACGAATCTTGCGCCGTTCGCAGTTCGACGACGAGCGTGTCGACAGGCCGATCTCGCGGGATTTCTGGAATCGTGCGCAGTCCGGCGACTTTCCGCAGCAGGGTATCGGTCCGTTCTCCTTGATGTACGATCAGTGCCGAATCGATTCGCTCGATCCGGCCATAAATCTCTCCCCCTCGATACAGAGCCAGCGCTCCGTTGTCCTCGGCAAGCAGGCTGTCCGACATGCCGGCCAGATCGGCCGTCCGAAAATATCTGGCGTACTGTTCCGTGCGTCCTGCGATTTGTAGCGATGTCCGGTCGAGGAACCGGCGCAGCAGTCCGAAGCCGTCCATTACTGACAAAAAGACGATGCCGCCGAGGATCATCAGGATCAGTACCTCGACCAGCGTAGATGCGGGTAATCGTTTTGTCGGATTCATCGTCATTTCCTCAGGTTTAAGGTTCGGCTGGCGTCCGTTTGGCGCCGGAGTTTACGGGATCGATCAGGTGTTTGTATTCCATCTTTTTGTGCTCTCCCGGAATTTCCATCGTCAGTGTCACACTCCACAGCTCCGGGCACGGATCGTAGGATTCGATACGAATCGTCAGCGAACCCCAGCCGAAGGTCAGCTGGGTCGTACCTTCACCGTAAGTTCCTTCCCGTACTTTTCCCAGTACGTGAGCTGCCCGGTAGTCGGCTTCGGCGCAGGCGATGCTGCCGGAGTCCCCGGCGGTGAGCCGGACGACGGTTTCAAGGCTTACGGCGAACACGACCATCAGTACGACCGATGCGACGATCGCCTCGAGCAGCGATGCCGCCGGCAGCCGGTATCCCGCTTGCAAACTTAACCCGTGCTGTGTCCGCGCTTCGTTTGCCGGTTCACTGCCGAAGTGAGTCAGGGTACCCATGCAGCCTCCTTTCTCCGGTAGCGCGTCGTGCCCCATAGCGGGTAGGCCGCCGCAGGATTTTCGAGCAATGTCATATCGTACAGCATATCTTCGTAATAACCCTCCGGGGTGTAGTACGCAAGCTGGTTCG
This sequence comes from Alistipes indistinctus YIT 12060, assembly GCF_025144995.1. Taxonomy (NCBI): domain Bacteria; kingdom Pseudomonadati; phylum Bacteroidota; class Bacteroidia; order Bacteroidales; family Rikenellaceae; genus Alistipes; species Alistipes indistinctus. Next base: position 2,377,239 of record NZ_CP102250.1, read on the forward strand.
CGACGAGGCAGCCCGATACGATGCCCTGCACCTGCGCCGCGCCGTCCGCCCACAGCAGGCCCCGCACAACGGCCGTGCGTTCCTGTCGGTAATTCGTGCGTCGTACCTCCGGGCGGCCGTCCCCGTCTACGATTACGTATCCTTCGACGCGGCTCTTCGGGCCGATCTCTGCATAGCGGCCTGGATTTTCACGGGCGACGAACACCCCCGACGGATAACCGAGCGTGACTTGCCGGCCGATCAGCACCGTATCCGTTGCGAACAACTGGGCCGTTCCCCGGAACCCGTCGCCTATATGGACCGTCCTTCCGACGACCAGTATGTTTTGCAGACGGCAAGTGCTGTCGATCACCACTTCGTCGCCGACCAGCACGATCATTCCCGCTAAATGGGTACCTTGTGCCAGATCGGCAGCATTCAGCAGCCGGGGAAACACAGTTCCGAAACCGGCCTCCAGGCTGTCGGGTGCCGTTTCCCGTGTAGTCGGGCTCTCCAGGAGATGCAGCAGGTTGTCTGTTGCCTGCCGCACACCGGGCCTGAGTGCGGGCAGCTCTTTCCCGGCGTAGCTAGCCCGTTGGCCCTCGATTCGCTCGCCGTTGAAAAAGACCGACCGGATTTGTCCGTACTGCACACCGTGCCGGGGCAGCCGGAGCTGTCCGTGCAGTACGGTACGGCCTGCCAGTGTCAGTGAAGGGGCTTCGGTCGCATACCAGAAATTGCACTCCTGCGGGAACGGATTCTCCGTTCCGAATAACCGGACCGCGACGGTCCGGGGATCGGCGGATTCGACCCGCACCGCCTCGTACAGTCCCCAGGGCCAGGCTGTAATCCGCACGCGGCTGTCCGGCAGGTTGTCGAATAGCTGTATGTTGCCGTCTGTACCGTTCCGTCCGGCGAGCGTACTGTCGGCGGCATAGAGTACGAAGGCCGATTCGAGATACGTCCGCTGGCGGGAGAGGTACCCCGCCCGCGCAAAGAACACGAAGTCGGCGTCCCACAGCGTCAATACACCCAGTACCGAGAGCAGCATCAGCGCCGAGACGACCAGTACGGTCGCCAGTACGCTGGCAGGTATGCGTTCGGAACAGCTCATACGGGAGTCAGGTTTATGGTATGCATGCGGCTGCAATTTTTTACGGTATTTGAACAAAATAGATTTTTCCATAGCGGAACAAACCGATGGAATCTCCCCGCAGCAGTTGCAGTGTAAAGCCTTCGGCCGACTCTCCCCGGCCGAGCAGGTGTACGCGCCCGTCGAACGAAACGAGGTAACGGTCCGTTCCTTTGCTGCGGATACGTCCGTTGCAGGCAAGGTTTACTACCGGTTCCGGTTTTCCAGCGGCAGGCACTGTCTTTTTTACCGTGCGGGATATGGCCCCGGGCGCAGGTTGAGGGACAGCGGCACGTAAAAACGGGTCGGGGTAGTCGAGCTGCAGCGTATCGCCGTTGGCCGGTTTCTTCTGCCGGGTGACAAGGGCTGCCGGGGCAGCGGGAGTCACTTCCGGTTTGGAAAAGAACAGCTTCCAGACTACGACGCTCCATACGCCGAGCACCACGACCAACAACAGGTATGTCAGCCCGTTCGATTTCATGGCCGGGTCCCTGCGTCAGTGCCGGACGCATCGTGTTTATCGTGAATGGTTGCCGGGACGTTCGAGCCTACCCGGACATCCGGTGTCGCCTGAACGGCCTGAATGATTTGGGCAATCGTTGCCGTCGGATTTTTCGATTTGGCCTGAATGGCCGTTTCTTCGGAACCAGACTCCCTATCCGTCTCTTCCGTCTCTGACGGTTGATCGGGTTTTGGCAGTTCCGACGGTTCGTCCGCTTGCGGCGGATCGACCGTCAGCGTATAGACCTGTTCCTTGTTTCGGAAAGCTCCGTTGGCAGCCTGCAAGCTCCATTGGTAGTTTCCTGTATCGAGTGTTGCCGTAAAACGGTCGGCCCTGTGGGCTGAGTCTGCCAGCAATGTCGTGTCGGCGACCAGGCGCGAAGCCCCGGCGAATGTCGGTGAGACGATCGTCAGGCGGTAGCTCCGGGCACCGTCGAGGGGGCGCCACAGGAAAGTGACCGTTCCTGCTTCGGTGCGGGTATTGTTCTTCGGGGCGATCACCTCAATCGACGCATCTTCGATATCCTGTTCGAAAATATCCTCACAACCGGACAAAAGCAGGAAGACGAGCAAGAAAATACAGATTGGTTTCATATCGTAGCGGTTAAGGTTTGTCGGTCAGTTGTTGGACTAGAATCGTCAGTTGCAGGGAGCTCTGCCGTCCCCGGCGTACGGTTTTGAATTCGGTGGACAGGAAACGGCCGTCCGGCAGGCTTCGCTCAAGCCGGTCAAGTGTTTTTAGTAGCGGAGAAAACGTGCCTGAGAGCACGATCTCGGCTGTACGCAGTGCGAAGTCATTGCCGTCGCGGGTCAGGTATGGCGTATAGCGGACGACCGCAATCTTCCCGTCTGCCTGAAAACGCCCCAGCGAGTCGAGCAATCCGCCTCCAGCGATCCGGTCCGTCGTATCGGGCACGATGGAATGGACGGTCCCGGCTGCGGAGAGTGATACGCTGTCCGTACGCGATTCGGCAATCCGCCGCTCGCTGCGGCATACCTCGATCCACAGGCCGACCGTGCTGCGGAGCGACAGTTGGTACACGGCGATCGGAAGAACGATCAATAACAGGAAGAGCCGTACGATTCCCTCGTATTTGCCCAGCTTTTTCATAATGCGATGGTAATTTTGAATTCAGTCGATCCGCTTTCGCGGTTCTGTTCCAGTTGCTCGAGCTTCGCCTTACGGAAAGGCGGATCGGACTTTAGACCGGCAATCAGGCGGGACACGGCTGCCGCGTCGTCCGTGCGGCCCCGGACCGAGAGCGTTTCGGAAGCGAATACGGGATCCTTCGCGTCTTCCAACCTTTTGACGAGCGGCTGCACCGCCAGAGAGGTCAGCGTGATTTCCCGAGGCACATGCGAGGCCGTCCGGTCCAAAAGCCATGCATGTCTATAGGCCAACCGCTGCGAGAATTCGGTCACCGCTGCCCGTCGTTGTTCGGATCGGGCCTGAGACACTCCCCGTGTCTTTTCTCGCGCCGCTAATACGGTTCGCTGTTCCGCCCGGCGGTCTTCCAGGGAGGCGGAGGCCAGGGCATTCACTACGAGCAGGAGTAGCATAAGGCCGAGCACGGGCAGGCGTAGACGTCGGGCGAGCGCTTTGCAAAGCATGTTGCCCCAGGGTGTGGGACGGACCGCAGTACGCCATTTCAGCCGGGCCCGGTAGAAATACAGGGCTTCCCGGCTCGCTTCCGGTTCCGGTTCTTCGCCCGGAGTGTCGTACCGCATTCCGGCCGTGGGAATGCCGCTTTCTGCGAGTTGTAGCAGGAGCGGTTCTACCTGCCCGCGGCGGACGAAGGTGATCGATCGGGTTTGAACGTCAGGGCCGGAAGGGAGATCGTCGTTCGAAAAACTCCATGCAAACGTTTCGGGATCGGCCTTCACTTTTTCGACAAGCGGGGACCCGTCCGCCGGTTTGGTAATGATGCCGTGCCCGGCCACCGATACCAGTACGGGCCGGGCCGCGCACTCTCTTTTCAGGACTGCGGCATCCGGTTCGTCTTCCCGGTGCAGTACCCGTATCTGTTCCCCGGTGCAGTCCAGCACAAAAAGGGACATCGAGTAGTTGGCCGTATCGGTAAAGCGGATGCGAAGCACGGTTACCGGGCCCGTCAGTCGTTGCAGCAGACTTCTTTTCATGTTCGTTTTTATGCGGTCGTTTTTTCTTTAACTAGAGGTTTCGTTCGGTGCTCTCCGGCCGGCATATAGCGCATGGGGGCGTCGCCGCACTCTTTATTCGATCACGGCCGGTTTAATGAATACATTGAGCCGGCGCTCCTGGCGATTGTTCTTGTGCGTGCCGAAAATCCATTTCAGTACGGGGATGCGGGCGATAAAAGGCAGACCTTTGGAACTCTTTTCATGCGACTGGCGGTCGATACCGCCCAACAGTACCATCTCTTCGTTGTGTACCCGTACCATCGATTTGAAGCTGCGCGTGGTGGTTCCCGGCGGAGCCTCCTTCTCGGTGCGTTCGGTGAATTCGCTCTGCGAGAGGTCGATCGTCATCGTGATATGTCCATCCTCGCTGACGTAAGGCGTGATCGTGAGCGTCATGTTCGCCTCGACGCTTTTCCATACGTAAGAAGTCGACTGCACCGGGTTCTGTGTCCCCATGTAGGTATTGTTCGTCTCTTTGTAATATTGCATCTCGCCGCTGGTGAGCACGGCCTCGTGACCGTTCAGGGTCGAGAGGCGGGGCGTCGAGCGCAGCTCGATCGTGCCGCTCTGCTCCATCGCCTTCAGGTTCGCATAGAAGTTGGGCGTTACCTTGCCGAGCTTTACGAGACCTATCTTATTTGCCAGACTGTTGACGGCCTTCGCCCCGAGCGTCATGTCGAGGCCCGGGGAGAGCGTACCGCTCGTCTGTATGGGTTTCGTGCCCACCCCGAGTCCGAGTCCCGCCTCCAGCAGCACGTCTTTCGACGCGTCGACGATCATCACCTCGATGGTAATCAGCGGTACGGTCTTGTCGATCGAACGCAAAAACTGCTCGACCCGCGCCACCTGGCGTTGGTCGCCGCTGGCGATGATGCTGTTCAGGTCGCCGAAAGCGGCTATCTGCACCCCCTTTTTCAGGTTGTCGGGGATCACCTCCGGGAGCTTGTCCACCGTGCGGTAGCGCATCGGGACGATCCGCGTTGAGAACAATCCCTCGTGTTTCGCCTCACCGAACATATACACGCTCCCTTCCTCGTAATAGGTGTAGGCCGTGCCCGTCAGCAGCAGATCGAACAGCGTCTTTACGTCGGTGTTTTTTAGGTAGATGCTCGTTTGCGCATTGACCGGCGTGATGAAGAAATAGTCGAGCTTCAGCTGTTCGCATACGTCGAGGATAATGTCGTAGACGTTACCCCGGTCGATCATCGCCGTAATGCGTCCCGTGCTGTCGACTGAGAGCTGGGAGGGAGCGAACTGCCGGCGGCGGACATAGTTCGGTGCGGGAGCCTGTGCGCCTCCGCCGAGGGGAACCGCCTCGGCGAACATCCATGCCCCGCTGCCTTTCACGGGAGTAATTTCCAGTTTGTTGATCCCGGCCAGCGAACCGAGCGCCTCCGCGAAAGGCATCGCCGCGATGTAGCCCGATATCGGTCGGTCATATAGCGCCTGCGGGACGATCAGGTTAATACCGGTGCTGTCGGTGATGCGCCGGGCTACTTCCCGCAGTGGTACGGCGATCAGGTCGTAACTGAGCGTCGAGTCGGCGCGGTCGAACCGGATCGACGGCTCGGGCGGCGGGGCGACAGGTGCCTGGAAAGGAAACACCGATACGATATTCCCGATTACCCGGATGTCCAGTCCGTACTGTTCGCACAGGAACAGCAGCAGTTCGTCGATCCGGGCGCGGGAGAAATTGCAGCTGACCGTCAGATTCGCCCCGTCGCGGACACTCAGGTTTACGCCTCCCGCCTGGGCGACCGAGCGAAGCAGTTCCGGCAGCGGGGCTTGGCCTACCGACAGGTCGACTTCGCCTAGGTAAGCCGGGTCGCGTACTGTCAGCGTATCGAGCCGGGCACGGATCGCGGGGATACGGTCGACCTTGTCCGGAATGGTCGGCTGCCCGGCATACGACAGGAATGGACCTGTCAGCACGAACGGCAGTATATGTAGTAGGAAAAACAGGTACAGTTGTTTCATCGGCAGTGATTTGAAGTGTGCATCTCTCTTGTCTGGTTCTCCAGCGCGGTTTAGAAGCTGTTCGGGTACTGTGCAGCCGGTTTGGAATTTATTTTCGTGTCTGTATTCGTTCTCAGTGATCATTCCCGTAGCAGTGGTAAAAGCTCTTCGAGTGAAGTCAGTCCTGCGCGGAACAGTTCGAGGGCCGAGTCCCGCAGTGTGGTAATGCCCCGCTCCCTGAGCAATGGCCCGATGTCCGGACGGCTCTCGCGTATCGCCTCGGACAGCGTTTCGTCGATCGGGACCACTTCGTAAATCGCCGTACGTCCCCGGTAGCCCGTGTAGTAGCACCTTTCACAGCCGACAGGGCGGTAGTGTGTTTGGCGAAAGGTTCCGGCACAATCATCCGCGTTGTCTTCCGAGGCCGACGCTTCCGCAGTGTATCCGCCGGTATCGCATCCGACTTTTCTCGCTGCAGGGAGCTCTTCCTGTACGCCATACACCTGCTCCCGTTCCGGCCCGGTCAATTCAGTCTCTTTTTTACAGTCGGGACACAGCAGGCGGACGAGTCGTTGCGCTGCACAAAGGATCAGCGTCCCCGACAGCAGGTATGGGTGCACGCCCATATCCCGCAGGCGTGAAACACTGCCCCAAGCACTGTTCGTGTGGATCGTCGAGAATACGAGATGTCCCGTCAGCGAGCTGCGGATCGCCATGGTGGCCGTATCGGCGTCGCGGATTTCCCCCAGCATGATGATATCGGGGTCCTGACGCAAAAAAGTCCGCAGTGCGGCGCCGAACGTCAGCCCGATCTCCTCCTTGAGCTGCACTTGGTTCACGCCCTCGAGCGTATACTCGACCGGGTCCTCAATCGTCAGGATATTTCCCGATTCACGGTTCAACCTCCTGAGTGTGGCGTAGAGTGTCGTACTTTTGCCTGAACCGGTCGGCCCCGTAATCAACGCCATTCCGTGCGGACGGGCGATAGCCGCCGTATAGTCCGCCAGTTGACGCGGAGAGAAGCCGAGGTTTGCCAGTTCCAGCAGTTCGGCATGCCGGGTCAGCAGACGCAGTACGACTTTCTCTCCGTAAATCGTCGGGAGCGACGAGACGCGCAGGTCGAACTTACGTTCGCCGCGGTGATAGAGGATACGCCCGTCCTGCGGCAGCCTGCGTTCCGAGATGTCGAGACCTGCCATGATCTTGACCTGATTGACCAGCGAGGCGTAGTTGTTCCGGTCGAGCACGTACTTTTCGATCAACCGGCCATCGATGCGCAACCGGATGCGGCAACGCTCCTCGTAAGGTTCGAAATGAATGTCGCTCGCATATTCGTCGAACGCCTTGCTGATCAGCTCCGTCAGGAATCCCTGCCCGCTGCCGATCCGGCTCAGGTCCGCCGATTGGGCCGTCGCGGCACGGGTCGCCTCTTTGCGGTAGTACCGGTTCAGCTGTCGGACCAGTTCTTCAGGTTCGACCGGTTCGATCTTCACTGCAAAGCCCGACAGCACCTCGATCTCCTGTTTTGCCGACTCGTAATCCCGCTCCCGCTCGCCGGCACACACCACGGTGTTTCCCTTCCGGTCATAAGGCACGAGCAGGTAACTCCAAGCCTCGGCGGAGGTGAACAACTGGACGATTTCGGTCGGGATGCGTTCGGGAAGATTCATCTTATCAGGCGGTATAGTGTACAAACAATAAAAGCGAGGCTGAAGAATGTAACCAGCGGAATCGTTGCCGAATACCGCACGGCTATCCGAACCCCAATCCAGTATGCCAATCCGCCCATGCATCCCCCCAACAGCAGCAACAGATATTGCGGCAACGGAGCGAACGGTGTCAGCAGCAATGCGAATACCAGATCGCCGGAACCGACATATTGCCGGAAGAGGTTTCCTGGCCGTCGGCAGCGTAGCTTCAGGTATATCCACACTCCGCCGAAGACCCAGCCCAGCAGCAACGTGTTCGTCAGTATGTTGTACAGTATCGTTCCTGCAGACGACAAAAACACGGACGGCAGCGGTACACACAAGCCGAATGCGACGAGCCAGTTCATCGGAATAGTCCGGTGGCGAAGATCGGCGACGGCCAGTACGGTCGCGGGAACGACCGGAAGCAGATATAGGATTTGCGGCCACGTCATAAGGGATGCAGGGAAGATTCGGTTTGACCGGGGGCCGGGATCACTCCCGGCCGCTGTGGTCTCTGATTATAAAAAAAGGTTGATGCAGGATTGTTCGCCGGGTCAGTCCTTGACCGTTTCGCGCAGGTTTTTGTCCTGGTCGATCTCCCAAACGTTGTATTCGCCGTCGCCGTCGAAATCGACTACGGCAGTTGCCGTCGCGCGAAAGCCTTTCTCACTCGCTTCGATGATCTCGATGCGGTAGTTGGCGTGCCCGCCGTCGGTCACGAGCGGCTGTTGCTCGAAGCCGAGCTCCTCGACCGAAGAGGAGTATTTCGAGTAGGTGTAGAAGTTGTTTTTTTGCAGTGTGTGCAGGAATACGAGCTGCTGCTGCGCTTCGGTGCTTTTCGCCCGCGAGATGAGCGGCATCAGGTTCGGCAGTGCGATCAGCACCAGAATTCCGATGATGACCAGCACGACGAGCAGTTCGGGCAGCGAAAAAGCCGGGAGGCGTTTGGCGGATTGAGTTTCCATAGTCGATAACCTTAACGGGTGAGTTGAATCTGCGTGTTATCAAAAATCGGTATCAGCAATGGAAAAGGCGGATAGGTTATCGGTAGGTTGCCTGCCTGTTCCCTCTGGCTGCGCTTCGAAGCATGCGAGATCCGGGTATTGAGTTTGGCTGTACTACCGTTTTCATCCGTTCCTGCCGTTTTCCGCCTATTTCGCCCGATAACGGAAGTAATTAGGCCCGATGACCTGCCACGAAGGTGCCGGGAACTACCGGCATCTTCGAATCATCTCGGAAAACCATCCACGTATACGACCGGCCGGCCGCAATTCAGGCCTCATTCAGAGATGATTCGGGGCTGATTCGGGCTCCCGGACATCCTTTCCTTTCAATATCGCTCGTTCCTGCATTTTTTTGTCTGATACGCCTGGAAGGTCCGTTTATGGCCTGATGCGGCCCGAATACATTGATTCCCGGCGGAATCCCTGAACCCGTTTCGTCATTTGTCCCGTGGCAACCGTTGCTTGCAGGGGGTGAAACCCGGATTCCGTCCGGGAAGGAGAAAGATAGGAGATGTGTTACCGGTAACCTATCCATCTCTTTGATTGGCTCTTCCGATCTTTAAGATACTTCGAGTAACCTACTTTGAGCATACTTGCCGAATCACGCTGTCCCCGCAATGTTTGGTGTTGCTGCTACTCATTACCGCATATTCTTCTGTCTCGTCTAACCTAACTAAAACAACCGATTATGAAACGATTTCGCCCCGAACTGCTTTGCCTGGCGTTATTTGCCGGAATGGCTGTACCGGGATACAGTCAGCAAAATTTTATTCCGCCGTCACCCGAGGTTGCGGCACAGATTCGCAACATCAACATCCCGGTCAGTCATTATACCGGGACGGCCAATATCAGCGTCCCTTTATATACGATCCAGACGAGGGATTTCCAGATACCTGTCCAACTCGATTACCAGGCATCCGGGATTAAAGTGCAGGATTGCGCGACATGGGTGGGCCTAGGGTGGAGATTATCCGTGCCGGGCTCCATTACCCGGGTGGTACGGTCCGGATATGATGAATACGGTTTCGGGGCGGGGCACGGAGCTCTGGTTCGCGACGGAGAGTGGAATGAAGCGCTGTTCGATGCGAAAATCGACAATTGCGACAGCGAAGCCGATCTGTTTTATTTCGATATACCCGGCAAATCCGGTTTGATGGTATGCAGTCCCGAGAAAAAATTTTACACCGTTCCCTATCAAAACCTGAAAATAGATTACAACTCCTCACCTACGGCCCCCTTTTATCAGTTTGTCCTGACGGATGAACAGGGGAACCGGTATGTATTTGACATGACCGAATTTACATACCTGGATACATACACCTCGATGGTTACCGCATGGAGTCTCAGTCAAATCGTCAGTCCGCAGGGAGACTGGATCAAATTCGATTACATATCCGGACTCGACCTCAAATACAGCTATATGGCTTACAACCGGTGCGCTACCTATGAGGTAACCCTGTCTCCGTTCTCCCGTATACTGAAAGAGGAAGATAATGTCTCTTTCAGCCAGGATATCAGTATTTCTCCGAGGTATCTTCGGAGTATCCAATGGCCGTCAGGCAAACTGGAATTTATTTCCGACGACCAACGGGCCGCCCTGGATATCCGTACGCGCCGGCTGACGGAAATCAAGTTGTATGCCGAACCTGACCGTTATGTCAAATCTTTCAAGCTGACTTACAATACCTTTCTTAATTCCGCCCTGCAACTTTGGAAGGTCGAGGAAACCAATGAGGAGCAGGGCGCCAGCGAACTCATCTGCCATTTCAATTACAATACAGAGCAGAACCTGCCGTACCGCAACTCCCTGGATATGGATCATTGGGGGTATTACAACGGGCCCAATACGGGCAATGGGAAAATGTTCCCGGCCCATACGGTTCGGGGACATGCTATCGAAGGAGCGGACAGATCGCCCCGCTGGCCTTATATGATCGCCAATATGCTGACTTCGATTACATATAAGGGAGGCGGTAAAAAAGAGTTCGAATATGAACAGAACCAGTTGCCGTCGGGAAAAATCGTAGGAGGTGTCCGCATTAAAAAGATTAAAGAATATGCATCCGAATCTTCCGTTCCGTCTGTCATACGATACGAATACCTGGAAGGTGAAGTATACGATTCGGTGCCCTATTACACTTCGGTCGATACCGAAAGTCCCTATCTGGCCAATACATTCACTTACAAGATTAACGGCATGAGTTTTAATACGCTGTTCGACATGAACGGTTCCTCTGTCGTCTATCCGTTGGTCAAAGAGATTTTACCCGACGGATCGTATACCCTTTATCGCTACACCTCTTTTTCCCAATATCCGGACAGCCTGCCCGAAATCTATACGCCGTACGTGGCGGGCATGATGCACGAACCGTCGTCATATACTTCCCGGACCTATTTACCCCGCAGCTCTTTCGCTTGGCAGCGTGGGCTGCTGTTGCAACAAAGCGTTTATTCGGCCGACGGTACTTTGCAAACACGCCAAACCAACCGTTACGACATGGATGCTCCGGCCAAAGCCAGTTTCCTGTGCGCAACGATGGAGAAGAGCCAGTATCCTATTTTCGGTACGCCTACCAAGCGTTTCGCAACTTACAAATGGATTTCCAAACCCATCTATCTGGATAGTGTGATTGTCGAGCAGGGGCCTTTCTTGTTGCCGTCGGTAACGTCCTATAAGTACGACACGACCTATCTCCATGTGAAAGAAGAGTATGTCAGGGATGCCCGGAACGATCTCTACAAGACGACTTTCAAATATCCCTGCGATTATGATACGACATCTCGTTCTGGCAATATGTTCCTGATGTTGTTGGGTATGCTGGATGCCCATATGACGGACAGATCTCTGGAAGTGCTGTATTACAAAAACGACCAGATCGTCGGAGGTCGAATGGCTGTTTATAAAGTCAAAGGCAACATATTCTCGGGCAGGCTATTCCGCAAGCAATTCGACTGCGCCTTGAAGCTGCCCCGTCCGATTCCCGACAATGAATTCGTCCATTCCAATCACGGGGAAGGTCTGGACATGGATAGCCGTTATGACACGCTGATGACCGTTCTCGCGTTTGACGATGCGTTGAATCCCGTCTGTACGACCGATAAGCGGGGAGGCGAATCGGCATACATCTACGGTTACGATCAGAGCTTGCCGATAGCCGTGGTCCGCAATGCAATGACTTATGAAACCCCGGAGGATTATACCCCGTCGATTCGGCAAGAGATTTTTTATACCAGTTTCGAAGAGGACACGGCCTCGCAGGTGAAAATCCTGCCTCTGGCCAAAACCGGCAGGAAGGCTTATCAAGGTGTGTACACACTGCCGTATCAAGGTATTTACCAAACAGATTTTCACCTCAGTTATTGGATCAGCCGGGATGAAGGCCGGACCTGGAACAAAGTGGATCAGATCCGGAATCTTTGGGGTCAGGTCACGTTGGGCGAGGAGGGCGCTTATATCGACGAGGTGAGGGTGTGCCCGCCGGATGCCCGGATGACGACCTATACCCATCTGCCGGGCATCGGCATGACCTCTCAGACCGATCCCAACGGCAATACCACTTACTACGAATACGATGCGCTCGGCCGCCTCTCGGCCATCCGCGACAACGAGCGCCGGTTGCTTAGGACGTATCAGTACCAATAATCCCAACTTAACATGCTACGGATATGAAAAAAGATATATTATCCCTGTTACTTCTGTTCTGCGGCCTGTCCCTGTATGGTCAGCAGTACGTTTCAGTCAGTCCTAGTTCGATTTCCGTCCCGCTCGGAGGCGGTACATATACCTGCTCGGTAGACTATACTATATCTCCCGATTCGCTTATGTCGTGGGATCTTGCGCGCTATACTTCCACCTCTTCCCAGGTCGCCTCCCTGACGGGCGGCTGGAACAAACAATTTACAGTCACCTTCAAAGCGAACACGGGCTATACCCCGGTATCGGGCACCGTCACGGTCTACTATCCGGATCCGGCGAACTGGAACAACCAGGTCTGGGGTACGCTTTCATTTACCCAGCCGGCCGCGACGCCCGATTATACGCTTTCGATAGCGCCGTCCAACATCTCGGTCGACCCGTATGGAGGTACGCAGAAACTGAAAGTCTCCTATGTGTACATGCAGGAGGCGGTCAATCTGACCTATCTGGGAGCGACGGGATTGCCTGCCGGGTGTACGCTCTCGGCCGGCACGAACGGGGAGCTGACGCTTCGGTGCGACAAAAATGCGTCGGGCACGGACCGTAACGCGACAGTAACGGTCCGGTACCAAAATCCCCGGGACGCTGCGAAGCCCGTTACGGCAAGTTTCAGAATGTACCAGGCGACCGTTCCCTCATGGATTGCCATTACGCCGGAAAGCGTGACCGTCATGGGGGCGGGAGAGGAAAAATCATTTAATCTCCAGTATGCGGTGGATTCTACCGTTACCTACGAGTGTCTGGGTTACAGCGGGGGACAGGGACAGATCCGATCTTACCGTATCGCCAACAATCAACTGTATGTCGATTTCAAAAAGAACCAAACCAACTCGACTATTTCCGGGAATATTACATTCAATTTCAAAGATCCTGCGAATTCGGCTCTGACGCTTTCCGATGCGGTGTCTTTCTCACAGGCTCCTGCCAGTTATGCGATCAGGTTGTCGGAGAACAGCCTTGCGATGCCCGCGGCAGGCACGACTAAAACTTTAACCGCATCTTATGTCGAACGGGATAACCCCGTCACGCTGACCTATAAAAGCAGTTCCGGACTTCCCCCGTGGTGTACGCTGACCCCCGGGGCCAACGGCTCCCTTTCTCTTGTTTGTCCGGCCAATACAGGCAATGCCGCGCGAAGTGCGACTGTAACGGTTTCGTATAACAATCCGCTGAATGCTTCCCAGCCGGTTACAGCTTCGTTCTCTCTCTCCCAGCAGCCGCTGAGTTATAACATCACCATTCCGGGGAACAGCCTGAGCGTAACAGCCAAAGGGGAAACCAAAACGCTTTCTCTGGCGTATGTCGACCGTACCGGCACGGTGAATCTGACCTACAAAGGCTGTACGGGTTTACCCTCCGGCGCAACGGTAACGGCTAACAGCAACGGCACGTTCTCTGTGGCGTTTCCCGGCAATACGACCTCAGCGGTACGCAGCGGCACTGCAACGGTCTCTTACAACAATCCGCTCAACAGCAGCCAGCCGGTTTCGGCTACGTTTACCTATAGCCAGCAGCCGCTGAGCTATAACATCACCATTCCGGGGAACAGCCTGAGCGTAACAGCCAAAGGGGAAACCAAAACGCTTTCTTTGGCGTATGTCGACCGTACCGGCACGGTGAATCTGACCTACAAAGGCTGTACGGGTTTACCCTCTGGCGCGACGGTAACGGCTAACAGCAACGGCACGTTCTCTGTGGCGTTTCCCGGCAATACGACCTCAGCGGTACGCAGCGGCACTGCAACGGTCTCTTACAACAATCCGCTCAACAGCAGCCAGCCGGTTTCGGCTACGTTTACCTACAGCCAGCAGCCGCTGAGCTATAACATCACTATTCCGGGGAACAGCCTGAGCATGGCGGCCAAAGGCGAGACGAAAACCCTTATCGCAGCTTATACGGAGCGGACGGGCCCCGTGACACTTACTTATAAAAGTTGTACCGGGCTTCCCGCATGGTGTACGCTGACGCCCGGGGCCAACGGGACCCTGTCGGTCGTTTGCCAGTCTAACACGGGGAACGCTGTGCGCAGCGCTTCGGTGACGGTTTCCTATGTCAATCCGCTCAATGCCTCCCAGCCGGTTACAGCTTCGTTCTCGCTTTCGCAGCAACCGCTGAGTTATGCCGTTCATGCTTCGTCCGGTTCATACGCTATTGCAGCCGAAGGCGGTAATGTTTCGGTGTCCGTTGTGTATACGGAGCGTTCCGGGAGTATGGATTTGGAATATCGGGGCTGTACCGGTGTCCCCGATTGGTGTACGTTTACGCACGGCGGCGGAGGCAGGCTGACTTTGGCCGCGACCAGGAACATCACCGGGTATACCCGCTACGCCGATTTGGTCGTCAGCTATGCCAATCCGCTGAACAGCGCCCAACCGGTTACCGCCGCTTTCAGCCTCTCCCAGGAGTCGCTGAGTTCGTGGATCACCCTGACGCCTAAAAGCATTGACGTGGGCGGAGGCGGTGAAACCAAAACGCTGGATATCGGCTATTCGATAGATTCGCTCGTGGGTTTCGAGTGTACCGGCTACAGCGGCGATCAGGGGCAGGTGCAATCTTACTATGTAAGTGACAACAGGCTGACCGTTACATTTAAACGGAATACGGCCAATTCGGCAGTATCGGGTAATATTACGTTTACATTCAAAGATCCGGTTAATGCCGCCAAACGCATTTCCGATGTTGTGGCGTTTTCACAAGCACCGGCCAGTTATGCTGTGAAATTTTCGGAAAACAGTCTGACCGTGCCTGCTGCGGGGAGAACCTCGACCTTGGCGGTTTCTTACGTGGAACGCCCGGGTCCGGTTGCATTGGGTTATCAAAAATGCACGGGCCTTCCCGCGTGGTGTAAATTGACGCCTGGAGCAAACGGTAGCATTGCATTGGAGTTTTCACCCAATGAGGAAGTCTCCGAGCGTTCCGGCACCGTAACCGTGTATTACGATAACCCGTTGAATGCCTTCCAGCCCGTTACGGCTACGGTTTCCTTTACCCAGCCTCCGTTGGGTTACGACATCGTGTTGCCTTTGCAGGAGATTGTCGTAGAGCCCGGAGGCGGGGATGCCGAAGTTGCGGTAAGTTATGCCCACCGGACCGGCCCCGTGAAGATGACGTTTATGTTTGCGTCTTTCCCGGGTGGGGTTTCCTTGCCTCAGCAGTGGTCGGTTACCCCCAAGGAAAACTATAACCTGAATCTGCATATGGATGTCAACAATACATGGGAAAAACGTACGGGCACTATCCAAGTTGCTTATCACAATCCGCTTGATCCCAATTATTCGGTTCAGGGTACTTTCACTTACAGCCAGCAACCGGCGGATTACAGCATTCGTTTCATCTCCCCCGTACAGCTCAATGCCGTGGCGGAAAGCAAAACCTATACGCTCCAGCTCGGCTATACCTCCTTCAGCGGCAGTATAGAGTCCTCGCAGATCATTTATCATAAGACGGAAGGCTTACCCGAAGGCAGTCGCGTCACGGCGGGTCAGCAAGGGCAGTTGCAAGTGACGCTGCCGGGCAATGATTCCGGAGCGGAACGTACCGGTACGATGGTCGTGACCTATGTCGATCCGAACAACAGCGCGCATGCGGTTACCGCTTCCCTGCATTATGTGCAGCCCGCTCTGGATTATTCGTTGCAGATTGATTCGCCTGATTTTGAGATGGCTGCTGCCGGGGGTGATCGAGAGCTTACCGTTTCGTTTTCCAACCAGACGGCCGGTATGCAGCTGGTGTATGCCGGTAGTTCGGGCTTGCCGGAGGGATGTACTCTTTCGGCTGGAGCCGGAGGCGCATTGACGTTGCATGTCGGAGCCAATACCACTTGGGCCCAGCGTCGTTTTACAGGCCGTGTCTCTTATTATACTCCTTATGACCAGACGGTTCAGGTATCGGTTACCTTTACGGTTACGCAGGCGCCGTTGGATTACAGCATTGCCGTGTCGCCGCAGAGTATTACGGTAGCTCCCGGCGGTGAGAGTCAAAACCTGCAGGTAGCCTACACCGCCCAAAGTGGTCCGGTCACCTTGTCTTATAAAGAGTGTACCGGATTGCCGCAGTGGGCTTCCATGACCGCCCATGCTGGCACGCCGGGCCTGCTGACGGTTTCGTTTTCACCCAACGGGACTGGACGTACCCTGAACGGACGTGCGACGATCACATACACCGACGGTACCGATGAGCATGCGGTACAGGCCTATTTCGACTATTTGCAGGAGTCGACGCCGTATATGTTGAGCCTGACGCCCAGTTCTCTCACCGTATCGGCGTCGGGGGGAGAGTATATGATCAGTGCCGAGTTGAATTTGGATACGGCTTACACGTTGACTTACAAAAGGGTTTCGGACCTTCCCCCCGGAGCTGAGGCTCAGGCCGCAGGCTCGCGGGTCAACGTCACTTTCCCGGCCAACAATACCGGCACTACGCTGCAGGGTACTTTCGTCCTTACTTATGCCGATCCGCTGGATGCCGGCAAGGAGCTTACGGGTACCGTTACCTACGTCCAGCCCTCCTACACGATGCCCGCTGCAATACCGGGCACGGTGACCGAGCGCAGTTACCTCAATGCCGACGGCAGTAGTTACAACACTTCGGTCACCTATATGGACGGCCTGGGCCGTCCGGTACAGACTGTCCGGGCGGGCGCTTCTCCTGTGGGCGGCGACCTGATCGGCTTCGTTACGTACGATTGTATGGGCCGCTCCGACTCGGTGAGTTATCTGCCTTACGCTCGCACCTCGTCCGGCAGCGTGAATAGTGATCCTGACCCCTTCGGCTCCCAGCAGGCATTCTATTCCGGTCGATTCGGCGCGGCTGTTTCTCCCTACGCCCAAAGCCGTACGGTATATGCCACGGGCCTGGGGCTAGCGGCCGCCCGGACCGCACCCGGCGAGAATCACCGCCTCGGGGACGGTTATTACACGCGCTACGAGTACAGGCTGAATACCGCTGCCGATGCTATTGTCCGCTATTGTGTCCTGCCCGACGGTTCCCTGCTCTCCCTGGGGACGTTCCCCGCCGGACAGCTCTCCGTCCGCCGTACGGTCAACGCGAAGGACGGTACCGACGCCCAACGCCGCGAAGTGCTCGAGTATACCGATCCGCAAGGGCGTACTCTGGCGAGCGAAGTGCGCGTTTCGGCTACCGACCGTCGGATCACGTATTATGTCTATGACGATTTCGGCCGCCAGCGTTACATCCTTCCTCCGCTGGGCGACACCTTCGACTGTTCGAGTCCGAAAACGGCGCAGGAACTCAACGCGTACTGCTATTACAGCGAGTACGACGAGCACGGTCTCGTAACGCGCAGCCAGAGTCCGGGTGCGGACTACACGCTTTCGGTTTACGACCGCCGGGGGCGCCTTGCGATGAGCCAGAGCGGCACCCAGCGCTTGTCGAACCAGTGGAGTTTCACGAAGTACGACGTTTTCGACCGTCCTGTGCTATCAGGCGTTACCACGGGGGGTACCTACTCTTCTCACAAGGCGGCCCTGGACACCGTTGCGGTTTTCAGTGAACGGCGGGGTTCCTCCGTCCACGGCTATACGAACGACTGCTACCCGTTTGTCTCGGACGCGAACAGCTACCTGAGCGTGACCTATTACGACGATTACGACTGGTTGGCCGCGAATGATCCGCACGCCTTCTCCGAAGCCGATGCTCTCGGCCAGGTGCGCGTTGCTGCGGCGCAGGGGCTTGCCACGGGCAGCCGGGTGAAGGTGCTGGGCTCCGGTACGGACCAGTGGCTGACTACGGCGACCTACTACGACAGGGACTACCGGACGATTCAGTCCGTGTCCGACCTCTATCCGTCGGGTGTGGAGATCACCTCTAACGTATACAGTTTTACGGGTGCGGTTACGCAGGCCAAGGTGAAGCAGCGGGTCGGGGAGACCGAGTACGAGTACAACAAGTGGTTTGCGTACGATAATTTCGGACGTCTGCTCTCTATTCGCCAGCAGATTACCGGCGATGCAGCCAACGGTGCGGTGACGCTCGCCTCGTACACGTACGACGCGCTGGGGAATCCGGCGACGAAGTCGATCCATAACGGCGCCGAAACCGAAACCTACGCTTATGACCTCACGGGACGGGTTACCGGCTCGAGCTCTCCGTCGTTCAGCTACGCGCTCGATTACGAGCAGAGCGACCTTCCGGGTGCGACACCCCGTCTCGACGGCAACATCTCCGCCTTGCGCTGGGGCAGCGGGCAGGCCCCGGACCGGGCTTATGCCTACACCTACGACCCGGTCGGCCAGCTTGCGTCTGCGTCCTACCGGACCGCGTCGTCCGGCGTATGGACGGCTTCGGAGGCCTACGCGGAGCAGAACCTGAGCTACGACCGTCACGGCAACCTGAAAAGCTTGCAGCGTACGGATGCTTCGGGTGCCGTGCTGCACACGCTGTCGGATATGACCTACGACGGCAACCGCCTGCAATCGCTGAAGCTGAACGGCTCCGCAGCCGTGAGCTACGGCTACGACCGGAATGGCAACATGACTTCGGACGGCCGCCGCGGCGTTACGATCGATTACAATCTATTGAATTTTCCGGAGCAAATCGTTGCAGGAAGTCAAAAAGTTACTTACATTTATAGTGCATCGGGCGAAAAACTCGCGACGAACGCGAACGGTTCTTTGACTTATTACCGCAGTGTGATGGTCTACGGCAATGACAATAAATTATTGTACATCCTCACTCCTGAAGGAACCGTAACGCGTAACGAGGGATCCTCCGGTACTACTTACACCTACAATTATTTCAAGCGGGATCAGGTGGGAAGTACGCGGGCTGTCTTATCGGCAGTCGGCACTACCTTGCAAAATGTTCAGTCCACGGACTATTATCCTTTCGGTCTTGCTCACTCGACGAATAACCTGAACAAGAACAAATATTTGTTCAGCGGGAAGGAATTGCAGGACGGCACAGTGAACAATCAAATGCTTGGACTGTACGATTTCGGGATGCGCCAGTACGACGCAATTATCGGCAGGTGGACGACGCTCGACCTCTATGCGCTCAAGTATCCGGGAGTTTCGCCTTACAACTATTGCTTGAACAATCCGATGAACCTGATCGATCCGTTTGGCTTGGAGCCGACCAAGGATTCGATGTCGGATGGAAATGGCGGCTGGATTTATTATTACACTTTGGATGAGGTCACTGTTACGGGAACTACTTCAGGGGGTGATAAACCTAGTCCTGGTTATCAGCCCTATACGCCGACATGGCCTGGTTCCATCCCTACTGGCATGGGTGATGATGGAGGGCCGGGTTATCCCGGACCCGTTGGCGGAGGGGGAGGTGGAAATGGAAACTCGACATCAAAAAAGAAATCATCCAATAAAGTCAAAATTCCATATCGAGCTAAACCTGTAACGACCAACATAACAGTCGTTAATAATAAACAAATGGCATCTATTCTTTTATGGTTGCGTTCCTTTTACAATAATCAGCCATTTTTGGAAAACAGTGCATGGCGATTGAAAAATGGGCAAACTATTATTTTGCCTAATAGTCTAAATACCACACATAGCGCTCAAATCGAAGGTTTGAATTTTCCTTCGATTGGACGAGATGAACGAGGAAATGTTGTGGTTAATTATAGTGGAACTTGGGAACAAGTTGAGGCTTTTATTCATACGCATCCTAGTATGCAGATTTATGGTATTGGAGTGAGTGCTGCAGATATTAATTTAATGAATCAATTGGACGGGATACGATTTGAAACTATTTATAACTCAACAATCTATCAGGTATGGAAAAACGGAGCGTACGACAGTATTGGCCATGTTCAAAAATAATTTTCAACATTTTGACTGTGGTTTTATTAGTGGGATGCTGTAAAAATCAACAAACCCAATATTCATCTCCCAAGATTAATAATGATACCGAGTTATCAGTATTACCTTTGACGTTTGATAATAAAGTGTTACATGAGAATATTTTGGACTATGCTCATCACATGAAATATCAAGATATTGAAAATACTGACTATAAAAATTTAATCAGGTTGACTTTTGCTATGAATGGGGACACCGTTAATTATGCAATATGGCCTATCCGTGAACTTTTTTATTTGCTTGCTAATGAAAATCTATTTGTGGTAAATATAGACAGTATTTATGTAGTTGGCGCATCTTCTCAATCTTTGGGAGTTGGCATGCCACCTGAGAATGTAGTCAAAATTTTAATAAATCAATACCCGCAAATAGGGATTGATTATAAAAAAATCATTGATAAACAAAAACAAGATACCGGAAAGGTGAAATCTATTTTTTTACCACATTCTCTTTATGATGATGAAGAATGGCACTTGCAATTTGTGCATGATTCATTAGTTAGTAAAAGAATTATTAATAAATTTTAATCATACTAACTTATATTGAGGGAAAGTAGGTTAGGTTAATGTAGTTGGGGAAAAGGAATACTATGGAATTTCTTTTCCCCAATTATTTTATCGTTGCAGGAAGTCAAAAAGTTACTTACATTTATAGTGCGTCGGGCGAAAAACTCGCGACGAACGCGAACGGTTCTTTGACTTATTACCGCAGTGTGATGGTCTACGGCAATGACAATAAGTTATTGTACATCCTCACTCCAGAAGGAACCGTAACGCGTAACGAGGGATCCTCCGGCACTATTTACACCTACAATTATTTCAAGCGGGATCAGGTGGGAAGTACGCGGGCTGTCTTATCGGCAGTCGGCACTACCTTGCAAAATGTTCAGTCCACGGACTATTATCCTTTCGGTCTTGCTCACTCGACGAATAACCTGAACAAGAACAAATATTTGTTCAGCGGGAAGGAATTGCAGGACGGCACAGTGAACAATCAAATGCTTGGACTGTACGATTTCGGGATGCGCCAGTACGACGCGATTATCGGCAGGTGGACGACGCTCGACCTCTATGCGCTCAAGTATCCGGGAGTTTCGCCTTACAACTATTGCTTGAACAATCCGATGAACCTGATCGATCCGTTTGGCTTGGAGCCGACCAAGGATTCGATGTCGGATGGAAATGGCGGCTGGATTTATTATTACACTTTGGATGAGGTCACTGTTACGGGAACTACTTCAGGGGGTGATAAACCTAGTCCTGGTTATCAGCCCTATACGCCGACATGGCCTGGTTCCATCCCTACTGGCATGGGTGATGATGGAGGGCCGGGTTATCCCGGACCCGTTGGCGGAGGGGGAGGTGGAAATGGCAATAATAATGGGAAACCGTCGAATTATGTTGAAAAGTCATCCCAGAATCCCAAACGATCCATGAAAGATAAAATTGGGAAAAAGGGATATCGTTTTAACAAACCATTTACATTGACCGATCCGAAGGATGTAGCCGAATTTTTATGGTACAACTCTTTTCAAAATGGTAAGCCGTTCACTGAAAATGCCGCTCTATTGCTTAATAATGGATTATATTGGATATTACCGAATAACAATGCAACACTTCATAACTTTCCATTTACTATTACAGGTAGAGATAGCAAAGCTTATTATAATAATCAAATGGTTGTCGAGGTAATTCATACACATCCAGGTAGTTATACAATAGATAGGCTAAGTGATGGAGATATTCGATTTATGAACCAGTATCCAACGACGATTTTTACAATTATTATTAACTCAACAATTTATGATGTATGGCCAACAGGAAAATATGTGCCAACAGGAGTAGTACGATGATATTACTTCTGATGATAGTCCTTTTTTATAGCTGTCATCCTTATAAATCTGGAAATTTTGTGTTGCTAAATAATGATTCTCTTGCACAACAAATTGTGGATTTTAGTGATCATGCAAATATCTCAAATATAAAAAATCGGAAATTAGTAATGCTTTCGGTCGATTTTGCTAATAGCAATACAGTCCGATACAAAATAACGAGTGTTCCGGATTTATTTTATTTGTTTGCACAGCAGACTTCATTTGTTACTAAATTAAATGATGTTTATGTGATTGTCAGTTTGAGTACATTACCTGATTTTAAATTATCTGAAAATACTTTAATTGAATTGTTGCGAGATGATTTTCCTTGGTTGTACGATGACTACAAAAAAATTAAGAAAGCGCAAATTTCAGACCCCAAGATACAAGTTGCGCCTCACATGCTTGTTGATGATGAATACTGGGAAGTGACGTTTATCAATGATTCATTAGTTTTGAAGGAAAAGTTTTTCTTTGATTAATTGGATTAAAAAGAATAAGCCAGAAAATGTAATTTCATTCTGGCTTATTCTTTTATGATAGTTTTTGATGACTAAAAATCGTTGTAGGAACTCAAAAAATTACTTACATTTATAGTGCGTCGGGCGAAAAACTCGCGACGAACGCGAACGGTTCTTTGACTTATTACCGCAGTGTGATGGTCTACGGCAATGACAATAAATTATTGTACATCCTCACTCCAGAAGGAACCGTAACCCGTAACGAGGGATCTTCCGGCACTACTTACACCTACAATTACTTCAAGCGGGATCAGATTGGAAATACGCCAGTAATGTTTCGGCTCGATGACCTATTTTCGATGAACATCTTTCCGGTTGCCGTTTACGATGATTCTCCTAAAGATAGGCGCTTTGCCGGACCGGTTGAGCCTCGCCCTGTGGACGTAAAACAGGACGTTGGGTGTCGTTCTTTTCATTTTGCACATGGTTTGAGGGGGTAAATATGTTTTAAAGTACGAAAAGTCAACATGTAAAACGCTGCTTTGCAATGCGTTGGTTGTTTATTTGGTGGCGAAAAGCCGATAGGGGAAGTGCCACCGGATAGTACACCGCGAAACCGCATTTTTTCGCGTGATTACATTCAATGTCGCCACTGCAAATTGCGACGACCACCTGCAAATCCTCGGTTTTCTATTTACGCCGCAGGTTGGCTGTTGTTATCGGCTTACAGACGAATCGGCACTGGGTTGGAATTCAATAGTTCGGAGAACGACAATTCATTGGATTTCGACCTGGTTTTTAGCTTTACGCTGTATTGCAGACTGGAGTCGCCCCAGGGAGAAGCGATATTCGCAGAGGGCAAGCATACCGTTTCCGGCTGGAGAAAACTTGCTGCGAAATACAGTATTCCCAAATCAGAACAAGATGTTATGGTAAGGGCGTTCATGTATTGACAATCAACAGGGATTCATTTATTCAGGACCACTCCGCGTACCAAACTCTTTATTTCATCTGCTTCATATGTCCGTTGAGTAATGACAGCCGGCTGAGAGATTGTATAGGTAATTTGTATAATTCTGCTGAGTAGTGTTGTCGGGGAGATATTCAGAATCCGTGCTGTATTTCGAATCCCGACTCCCTCTTTGGTCAATGTCAAGATCTTGTCGTTAATCCCTTTTTAGTAGGCATTGTAACTGTATAATGCCTGTTGTTTTCGATGGCACGATTTGCATATGTAGCGCTGCTTGCCGTTGCTCTGCGTTCCGTCTTTAACGCACATGCCTCCGCAATACTTGCATTCCATTTTTGCAATCTCCTAATTTCAAACACTACCCGTTTCTCCATCTTTGTAAAATCGGTTGTACCGGAATATTGTCGGAATTCGACCGTCCGGTGCCGGGAATAGGCTTCCGGATTCAACTTGTCCTATCGCTCATTTTTGAAAGCTTTCAGAAGCCCGTAGATCGTATTGGCGCTCCTGTCATATTTTCAAATCGAATCTAATTCCATTTTTTATCTATAGAAACGGCATCGTTGTTTACCAGGTTTTTAGCCCGGAAATAACTGCGGTAATTACTGAATCCGGCATGGATAACAATCTCCAGCGAAGATACTTTTTGTTTTTTTTGCACGGCCTCCGACCGTAATCTTTCCACTTCTTTCAGCCGGTAATTATTGATGAAACGGTTGAAATTCACGCCATATTCCCGGTTGATGAATGCCGATATATAAGTCCTGTTGGAAAAAAGGTCCCTGGCCATATCGGTTATTTTGAATTCCGGATTTAGATAAGGTTTCTTATTCTCTAAATACTTCTCGACCCGCTGCCGCCCCAGTTGCGC
Source organism: Alistipes indistinctus YIT 12060 (assembly GCF_025144995.1). Classification (NCBI taxonomy): domain Bacteria; kingdom Pseudomonadati; phylum Bacteroidota; class Bacteroidia; order Bacteroidales; family Rikenellaceae; genus Alistipes; species Alistipes indistinctus. The sequence goes on from NZ_CP102250.1 coordinate 2,401,372, forward strand.
ATAATTTCCCGACGCGGTTATTTCCTTTTCTTTGGCGGTAACAGGTTCGATAATCACATAATTCTCCGAAAGGATATTCAGGCACAGTACGATATGGGTAAAAACCGCCGGCAATATGGTAAATGCCCAGATAAACCCCAATTTATTGAACAGCCCGATGCCCAGTACCAATCCGGCTATCGGCAAGATTTGCAGCACGACCCTGAACAGGATGATAAAGGAGAGCCAATCCAGCGACATCCGGTAAATATCGGCGGAATAATCGGTTACCTGACGTTTATACGACTTTATGCGGAGCAGGCTTAGCCCGGAGTATAAGATGTTCAGCAAAATACAGACGATAAACGTGGTGTCGACGATCGCACTGGTCAGGCTTACTCCGTTGTCGTAAATAGCGCTCCATCGTTGCCGGAACGGGACTATAAAGGCAATCATACAAATCGTTACGGTTAAACACAGCGGAAGGACGAAATGGTATGCCGGGAAACGTTCCCGTTCGCCTGTTCCTGTAATAATATAGGTGATCAGGTACAGGAATACGGGAATAAAACTGAACGAGGAAAAGGAAACAGGCAGGTATGCTATGAAAGCGTCGCGGTCGACGGAATGCATAACCTGTCCGCTCCAGTACAGCATCATCAGACAGTATACCGTGATTATGCTGTAATGTATCTTCCGGTTGACCGTATTGGAAGAGCGGGTTGTGTCGAGCGAAATCATGATCAGGCTGACCGCAGCGCTTACCACGGGTATTGAGAAAACTATTGCACGTCCGATATCTTGATTCATGCCTTCTTTTTTATTTGTGGCCCCTTGTGAGACTGTTCTTTATAGGTATTTTCTAATTGAATCGCACGCTGGAAATGTCTGGAGTCCTTAAACCCAGCCATAACCATTACCTGATACGGATTTTTACGTTCGTTCGAAGGACGCTTGATCAGAGTCTGGTACTCCCTGATCCGCCATAGGTTCAGGTAACGCTTGAAATTCATGCTGTAAGTTTGATTGATAAAATTAGACATGACAGTACGGTTCACACCCATCGTCTCGGCCAAGTCTGTCAGTTTGAAATCAGGATTGAGATATGGTTTTTGTCGAGAAAAATAGTTTTCGAACGCCCTCCTGTTCAACTGCCCACGCGTGTTGTCCGGCGCATGACGCTGTTTGGCGGTCAAGCTGTTGTTCCCGGCTTTCTTTTCGTTGTCCGGAAACAAATAGGAGGTTTTGTAGGAGAGATATTGTCTGCGGATAACCTGGTAGGTAAGCAATATTTCCTGAGCCATAATGCATAACGCGTTCAGCCAGATAAGCCATTGGCTTGCGCCGACCAACGAAGGTAAAAACGCGATCAGCAATATAGCGATGGAAAGCATGAAGAACACGATGAGCCAACGCGATGATTTTATACTGAGATATTTCCGATCCGTGTCGGCCTTTTGACGTACCGTCTGTTTATAATACCGCGACAACAATAGGCCGGTCGGAACGATATAGGCTACCGCTGTGATAAACCGCAGTAAAAGGCCGGATATGAAAAGCTCCGTATATCGCTCGAGCGGCGACAACCCGGTAAAAATTCCTTCTTTGGGAGGCGATATCCAAGTTGTCGCTATCAGGATGATTACCAACGTGGGTACCGGCCAAAGGTAATTCAGTACGGGAAAGTTTCTTTTGTCCCCTAAATAGGTCAGGTAATAAACGATGTTGTAAAACAATATGGGAATATAGATATACGACAGGGCAAAAGGAATATCGACCGGGAGGAATACCGGATCGTCAGCGCGCGCGTGCCATAAAAAGGATGACCACCATACGGCTATCAGGATACAATAAATGCTCACGACCCGCCTTAATTTTCTTTCGGCAAGATTGCGATAATTCCATATCAAGAAAAAGGTAAAGACCGAACATATGGCCGAGCAAATGATCGGTAAAATATAGGTCATCAAGTTGCTGTATGTGGCAAATACTCCCATGTCAATCGAATTCAAATTATTCTTCTCGAGAGCGTATGTATGCAGGCTTTGCCCGGTGCGCTAAACTTGCGTAGGTAGACAGTCATAGACTCTCTGACATTTATAATATACAAAGATAACGCCCCTCCTCCGACAATCACGATGTTCAGCCGTGGACTCACTGGCATTATGGCATACAAATATAGTCCCGTTTACTGTATTTATCTGTATTACAGTTGATGATAATGGTTTCGTACACTTCAAAAATGAGTCCAGCTTTGATGTTTTGACATACTCGTTACAAAATTGCAGTTTGAGTAGATTGGTCATTACGATTTTGCGGATATGATTTATACGTTTTGGCATTATGCGATAACAAAGACGCCGTTTCTTTGTGCAGGGCAGAAAATAAAAGACAGCCCGGGTACCGCAGCTGACTTCTTGAAATTGTCTCGGTCAGGACAGACTGTAAAATTTGCAACGTAATAATTGACTATAGCTATAAAGTATGAACAATGGAATTATAAAACGGATGTGCGTTCTGCTGGCAATTGCCTTCGCCGGCATGACGCAGGGTGTCCAAGCCCAGAGCGTGGCTGTCAAGAGTAATGTTCTGGCGGATGCTTTCCTGAATCCGAATTTGGGAATAGAGGTCGGACTTGCACCCAAGTGGACTTTGGACGTTACGGGACAGTTCAACGCGTGGATGCTCTCGCACGATCGGCACTGGAAACACTGGGTTGTTCAACCCGAAGCCAGATACTGGTTCTGCGACCGCTTCTCAGGTCACTTCGTGGGTGCTCACGTTCACGGCGGACAGTATAACATCGGAGGTTTCGACGGGAAAATCAATTTCCTCGGTACGGATACCCGCAAACTGAAGGATACCCGTTACCAGGGCTGGTTCGTCGGCGCAGGCATCGCTTATGGTTATGCGTGGATACTGGGGCAGCATTGGAACCTGGAGGCGGAAATCGGCTTCGGCTATTCCTATACACGCTATGACCGCTTCCAGTGTGCCGGGTGCGGCAGGAGGATCGAAACGGACAAGCCGCACCACTACGTGGGGCCGACCAAAGCGGCAATCAACCTTGTTTATGTGTTTTAATCGTGTGCAAGATGAAAAAGAGATTATATATCCTATCAGCCCTTCTGGGCATGGTTGCGGCAGCGGAAGCGCAGACCGCAACCGACCTGCGGAAACAGGACATCGTGGACGGTGTTTCCGTGGAGAATCTCAGCATGGAACGGAACGGCGGATACATCGCCATAGACATGCTTTGGGACTTGTTAGGGCTGGACGTGGACGCTAATCGTGCCGTGCTTCTTACGCCATGGTTAGTCAATGGCAACGACTCGCTCGGCCTGCAATCGGTAGGGGTTTACGGCAGGCGACGCTATTACTTCTATGTGCGCAACGGCGAGAGCATGCTGTCGGGCAAGGATGAAACGAGCTATAAGGCTTCGGAGAAGCCCGATGCCATCGAATACCGCAACCTGGTGCCATATGCCGAATGGATGAACGGTTCCGTGCTGTCGCTTCATCGCAGCGACTACGGGTGTTGCAATACTTTGTTGGCGGAGCAGAATGGTCTGCTCGGACAATACACCGAGGCGTTTTTTCCCGAACTGGTATATGTGCATCCGCAAGGGCAGATCGAAAAAAGGGATTCGCTCGAAGGCTCGGCGTTCATCGACTTTCCGGTGGACCAAACGGTGATTTATCCGGGCTATCGGCGCAACACTGCCGAACTTGGGAAAATACAGTCGTCGATCGACTCCGTGCGAAGCGACACGGATATAACCATCACCTCGGTATGGCTGAAAGGTTACGCTTCGCCCGAAAGTCCTTATGTGCATAACCAAGAGTTGGCCATCGGGCGTACCGCCGCATTGAAGAAACACATACAGCAACTCTACCGGTTTGAAGGCGATGTCATAACGACCGACTACGAACCGGAGGATTGGGCGGGATTGCGCCGCTACGTGGAACGGTCGAACCTCGGGCATCGCGAGGAAATCATCGCTCTGATAGACGGCGATTTGGAACCGGATGCCAGAGAGTGGAAAATAAAAAGTACCTATCCGGAGGAATACCGCTTCCTGTTACAGAACTGTTATCCGGCGTTGCGCCGCACCGACTACCGCATAGCCTACACCATCCGCAATTACAGCGACGTGGAGGAGATAAAACGAATCATGCGTGAGCGGCCGCAAAAGCTGAGCCTGAACGAGTTCTACCTCGTTGCACAGGAGTATGAACCCGGTACGGACGAGTTCGCCGAAGTATTCGAGACCGCAGTACGCATGTTCCCGGACGACACCGTCGCCAACCTGAACGCTGCCAACGCCGCCATGCGCCGCGGCGACCTCACAGGTGCGGAGCGTTACCTGGCCAAGACGGGCGATTCGCCCGAGGCCGTTTATGCCCGAGGCGCACTGGCCATCCGGCAAAAGGATTACGACGGTGCCCGACGCTACCTGAACGAGGCGAAATCGCTCGGATTGGAGCAGGCCGCCATCACGCTCGAACAACTTGGGAAAAACGACATTAACGAATATAAATATCATTAATCAAATTAATTATACACGTTTATGAAGATGAATAAATTATTAGGCCTGCTCGTGTGTACCGCATTGTGTGCATGCTCGAACGACGAATCGGGAATCATTCCGAATGATACTCCGAATGTTTTCACCGGAGACAAAGCGTATATCAAGGTCCGCCTCGCTGATGCAGGTACCCTTACCAGGGCGCAAGAAGGTGATTTTGAGTACGGAACAAACGAACAGTCCATAAAAAATGCCAGCTTTTACTTCTATGACGCAGACGGTGTATTCGTGACACAGGGTGATGTTTGGACGGATGGCAGCGCCTCGACGACAACCCCTGCCGGAAACATCGAATTTGCGAGCAACAATATTGTTGTGTTGAAAGGGTTGGACAAGAAGAGCTATCCTAGGTATATGGTAACAGTGCTCAACAAACCGACCGGCTTCGTGCATGGAAAAACGCTCGATGAAATGCAAACGGTGCTTGCGGACAATAATGCGGAAGGCATTTACTATCCGGCAACAACCAATAACGTCACGACCAATTACTTTACCATGAGTACCACAAGCTACACCGAAACCAATCGGGAAAAGCATTTCGTAACGGAAGTCAATGAGGGAAACATCTCTCTTGAACCGATGACGGATGCGAGTGCCATTGCTAATACGGTGACCGTATATGTGGAGCGTTTGGCTGCCAAAGTAACTCTGAAAGTGTCCGATAACCTTCCCAAAGATGCAAACGGGCGTTATCCGATAAAAGTCACCGTGGCAGGCGAAAACAACTCAGCCGGAAGCGGCGATATCGCTTCGGAAGACCTCTACGTGGAACTGCTCGGATGGAAATTGAATGCTACGGCAAAGAAGTCGTTCATGGTCAAGAATATAGATGCAGCTTGGATGGATAATGACTTGGGCTTTACCTGGAACCGACCGACCGACCGCCGCAGCCATTGGGGCAAGTCGTTCAATTACGGCTTTTCCGGCTATCCTGAAAATGCAGCGGGAGTTCCCGCCAATTCCGAATATCTGAACTATGTCGATCTGGAAAACGGCTTAACAGCATTGGAAAATCCTGCCTATTGCGCTGAGAACACCAATACAAACACCATCGTTACCGCCAACTTCCCTACGGGCGTTACGAGCATCCTGCTCAAAGCCAAGGTTTGCGATGCAAACGGCAATGCGCTCGACCTCGTGCGTTACAACGGCCTGCTTTTCAAACAAGACTCCTTCCTCGAATACGTGCTCAACGTATTGCAGACGAGAAACCAGTTGGACGTGTGGTATGCAAACGGCACGGATGAGGAAGGGAATGCGAGATATACCCAGATCGGCAAAGAGTATGTGAAGTTGGAGCATGTGGGCGACGGAAAAGTAAAAGTGGTATTTACGAATGAGCATGGAACTTCATTGTATGCAGAGGACGGCTCCAACTGCTCGGATCAAACCATCACCGCTCTCAACGATGATTTGGCCTCCGCTTCCGCGGACGCCATCGCGTACAACGGCGGATTGATGTACTACAACATTCCTGTCGAACACCTCAATAATGGCGATGTCGCGGAAAACGGAACGATTCCGGAAGCCAAATACGGCGTGGTGCGCAATCACCATTACGTAGTCACCATTGACAAATTGGAAAAGATAGGCAGGGGAATCTTTGACGGAAACGAAAAAATCGTTCCCGGTGACGATCCGGACGCTTATTACGTAGGCGCGAAAATCAACATCCTCTCCTGGAAAATTGTCAGCCAGAATGTGGAACTTTAATGTTTCTTGAAGCAATCTTATTTTATAAACAACCATTCCATGAGGGGGGCCTCATGGAATGGTTTTAGAAAAGCGCTTCCGCTCCGGCGCAAAGCGAGGACGAAACCGGAAAGGGCGCGTCTGCCATTGCTCTCCGGAAATGAAAATTTCCTGCTGCATTTTCCGCGGCATATATAGAATAAAACAATATAAGTCAAATGGATATACGGCCTTACATAAAAAAAGCAAGCGGAAAGTTGCTGGCGGCCATCGCTGGAGCTTTGATGCTATATGCCTGTGACGGCTTAATCTATGACGGTGAAGGCGACTGCTCGGTGAGCTACCGTGTGAAGTTCCGTTACGATTACAACATGAAGTTTGCCGATGCTTTTGCCCATGAGGTGGACGTAGTGACACTTTACCTGCTTGATGCCGACGGCAGGGTGGTCTGGCAACGTACGGAACAGGGAGAAGCCCTTGCGGCCGATGGCTATGCCATGACTGTAGATGTAGAACCGGGTGAATACGGCCTGCTTGCTTGGTGCGGTACTACCGACAAAGGCTCTTTCTCGATACCCGCAACAACCGTCGGCAAACAATTGACCTGCACGCTTGACAGGCAACACGATGCCGGGAATAAGGCATTCGTCACCGAAGATCTCGACCGCTTGTTCCACGGATGGCTGCCTGAACAGACGTTCGGTAAAACCGAAGGTACGTACACTTATACCGTACCGTTGGTGAAGAACACCAATAACGTGCGAGTGGTGTTGCAACACATCTCGGGAGAGGCTGTGGACAAAGACAGGTTCGTTTTCACCATCACCGGCACTAACGGAAGCATGGATTGGGACAACACGCTGCTGCCCGACGAGCCGGTGACTTTTTACGCATGGCATACCGATGCCGGGGAAGCGGGTATGGACCCCGGGATCGAGGCAATGCCGATCGTATCTCGCGCCGTCTTCAGCGCGGCCATAGCCGAACTGACCGTGCCGCGCCTTGTGAAAGGTCAGGAGCTGCGGCTTACCGTAACCGACAAGGAAACGGGAAGAACGGTGTTCTCCATTCCCCTTATCGACTATGCTTTGCTGGTGAAAGGTTTCTATAACCGGGATATGGACGATCAGGAGTATCTCGACAGGCAGGATGTGTACGACATGGTGTTCTTCCTCGACGAAAGCGACCGTTGGCTAGATGCCTATATTTACGTCAACTCTTGGAAAGTGGTGCTGCACAACAGCGCATTGTAATAGGAGGAATGCAAATGAAGAATGTGGTACGACATATCGTCACGGGAACTATGATGCTCCTTGTGTTGTGGTGTACCTCGTGCAGCCATGACACGGAGACCTTCGGCATATCCGATCCAGAAACAGCTCTCAGCATCGGTCTCAGAGTGCCTGCAAAAAGCCCGAAGACCGGTGAAGGCTATGCGATCGGCGAAACCTATGAAAACTACATAGACGTAGAAAACAACAACTACAGGATATATTTCTTCACCTCGGACAATAAGTTCATCGCCCGTTTTGAGCCGGAAGGTTTCGTGGTGACGGAAGGAAGCGATTACAGGGATTACGGTGTGCTCGGCAAGGCACCCGCCGCTTTGGCCGATCACAAAAACTTCAAGATGGTCGTGCTCGCCAACTGGACGCAATATGGCGACGATGCGATGAAGGCAGGAGAAACGTTGCTCGCGGATATCTGCAATGCCGGATGGGGGCAGTTCGATCGTTTTTCCTCTTTCGAGTTGGGACCGGAACGACTGATTCCTTTCTACGGTGTCCATGAATACAATAACATAGAGTTGAAGCCCGGAGTGGCCACATGGCTGCCCGAGCCCGTTACCCTGTTGCGGGCCGTGGCCAAGGTGGAGGTGGTACTCGAGACGGACGGCCATTTCGACTTGTCGTTCAGCGAGGTGAAGATTCGTCGCTATAATAAAGCGGGGTATTGTGCCCCGAAAGACGTTTTCTCACAGAACGACTACGACCACGGCGGCGAGTGGAACAGCGATTACGTCAGCGGCTTGCACCTGGTGGGAAACGGCAACGACACGGAGGAGAAAACACAAGATTTCCGTTTCGTAAGCCGATGGACGGGGACCGACGGAAACAAATACGAGAAATGGATCGCTTACCTGCCCGAATACCGGAACATCGACGCAGGCGACCAATATTCGAGCATTGAAATGAGGCTCGATGCACAGACCGGAGAGGATGAACCGCATACCATCCATTTCGCCAATTACGACGAGAGCGGAAAGACGGATAATAACGACAACGCCAGGCGTTTCGACATCTCCCGCAACAACCTCTACCGTTTCACCGTCACCGTCCGAGACCACAGGCTCGCGGTGAACGTGCAGGAATGGAAATATGCTTATGACAACGAATACACTTTTGACTGATATGAAACGTTACACCTTATTCACGCTTCTATGGGCGGCCCTCGCCATGGGTGGCTGCACGAAAGATCTGACTCCGGAGGCAAATGGAACGAATAACGCCATCCTCGATGAGGGCGAACTGACGGAAGCCGTATTGAATTTGTCCGTCAATACATTTGCCGTTGAAGCACAGGCAAAGACACGGGCGTCTATACCGAGCAGCACACCTGAAATGGAGACTGCTCAGGAAAAAGAGGTGCACAACATCTGGGTATTCCAGTACGATGCGGCTACGAAAGAACTGCTGATAAAGCCGCGTTACTATACCATCACCGACCAGGCCATGTTGCAAGAGCTACCCGTATACCTGAAAGCCGGAGTGCCGTCCCTCGTATATGCCGTAACCAACACGGGCTATGATAATTGGGCCAATGACGGTACGGACGCTTCATGGCAAAAGTTTAAGGATTTGGAACAATTGAAGAAGCAGACCTTGCCGACCGCTTTCCCGTTACGGTCGATAGACAAGGTGTCGATACCTATGGCCGGAGCGAGCGGGCAGGTGGAGGTAACGACAGGCATTACGGTCACGGTACCGGTTACACGTATGTATGCCAAACTCAAAGTAAAGGTGGAGATGCTGAACGCAGAGATGGAACTGAACAACGTCAACGTAAGGCAAATTCCGAATATTTGCCGGGTAGAGACATTGGCTGGTGATGGAAACGGAGAGCCGATGAATGCGGTTCCGTTTCCTGGTGGAACGACATTCAGTTCCATAGCTTTTGCCGCTTCGGATTTGGAAAAGAGCGAAGATAAAGAATGGGCTGTTTTCTATGTTCCCGAAAACCTGCAAGGGGAAACAGAAATTCAGGGCGGGAACAAGTCTGATGTGGCTCCCTCCAATGCGCTTGTGGTGGATGTAACCACCGAAATAGGTGGTGAAAAATATCTCTATGTAGCTTATCCTGGAGGAAACTCACTCAATAATTTTAATATACAGCGTAACCAAGTTTACCGCATGACGTTGACTGTCACAGGAGAGAAAGGCCAAAACAATCCATCGTCCAACTGTTTTGTCGTGAAACCGGACGGGTTCCTCTCTTTTGAGCCCTATTACCGTGTAGAGACAGGGGGCGGATATAATTTTGCAGACTATTTGAATCCTCATGACGGGAATCTGAAAATAGCCCGTGTCGGCATTATCTGGCAAACCAAAGACTGCATCGGCGATAATACGAACGGAACGCTGGTACAGCTCGGGGAGAACACGGGCGACATTCATCAGAAAATTTATGTTAAAACGCAAAAGAAAGGGAATGCCTTGATCGGTGCCTACAACAGCAAGGGAGATATTATATGGTCTTGGCACATCTGGGTTACAGACCATGAGCCGGACAATCTCGGCAGAGCCGTTACTTATTATACATACGACTGGGACCAGAACGGCATATATCCCGAGAAGCCGCGCATTCAGGGCTATGCCGTCATGTCATGCAACCTCGGTGCATTGGCCGAGAATCAGCAAGGTATAGGAAGTGGTCTCCATCGGTATCCGGATGAAATGACGCAGGCTTTCGGCATGTTGTATCAATGGGGACGAAAAGACCCGTTCCCTCCTTTACGCAACATTGCAAACGAACATCAGGACTATAACGACGAACATACGGACCTGCATTATGACAACTCCAACCAGGCTGAAGTTCATAAGACATCCGCGACCGATGAAAACAAGCTGTTCCATTCGGTGATTGGAAGCGCCCTGACCGGAGCTGTCAGACACGCCATCGCCAATCCCACGGTTTTTATCTGTGGAACGAACGAAGCCAACCGAAATGAAAGTTATGTACAAACAAAAAGTAACTATTTCAATAATGGAGACTGGTGTCCCGTAGGAGAAAGCGACAACAAACTTTGGGGAGGACTGGAACCGGCCTCCGAGGGAATGAAGGCCTACACGATTAACCAGAACAACAATGTCCATTTATACGATAATTACGGAACGGAAAAATCCATTTTCGATCCCTGTCCCACGGGCTGGAGGGTTGCCTCGGGTGAATTGTGGCTCGAATTTACGAATACGGGGCTCAATCCGGGAAGCATGAGTGACATCAATTATGACGACAAGTTTCCGAACGGATATGGAATGAATATGTATATGCAGCAATGGAAAGAGGGGCCGACGTCTTATTTCCCGATGCAGGGAACGCGTGTGGGCGATGGAGGGGGTATTCGTACGAGCAGTTGTGGGAACTACCACAATGCGACCACGGACACGGACAACCGAGTGAACATTTTGCATATCCATATGAATCAAGGCCTGTTCCATATATTCGAATACCAATTCTATTTTTATTATGTAAAGTCGGTGGCGGGACCGGTCCGGTGCGTGCGCGATTCGAAATGAAACCGTGTACTATCCTTCATAGTATTTGGCAGGAAGGGTACTTTTTTGTGCCTGTGCCTCAAGAGGCAGGCAAATATTGATGACGGCAATTCTTACGGTGGAAGATTCATGCACTGATTCTGTAATGCCGAAAAAGTTGCCGTTGCCTGAAATGCCGCTATTTTGCCCACACCGAAAAATAGGGGTCGTACCTATTGAGTCGCTTGGGGAACGAAATGGATTTTCGTGACACGGTGTGCAGTCGTAAACACGCCTTTATAAGTGCAAAATTATTACTTGTAGGTCGTTCTTGGATATACAAAACACCGGTAGCCAGCGATCAATAATTCGATGTATTTCTTTTCGATGCAGTCTCTTCCGCTTCTCGAGAACTCGGGTGTATTTGCGTTCAGAGTAGACCTTGAGCCTTGTAAATCTGCATGTTGGAAGCTGCCTGAAATCCTCTTGATGTTCAAGCGAAGTAACGGGATAGTAACGTGACTTTGGTTTTAATTGGCTTTTTGAGGGTTGCACCTGGCTTTGCTTTTTTGTTTAGTTATCACCTACGCCGGTTATATACACTCCTCTTTTAGTCTTCTGCTCTCAATTTCCTTTTTTCTTTTTGCTGCAGATGATTTAATGCTATGATATGAAACTATATAGTGCCTGTTGTTTTCGATGACATGATTTGCACTTGTAGCGCTGCCTGCCGTTGCTCTGCGTTCCGTCTTTTACGCATGTGCCTCCGCAATATTTGCTATCCATTTTTGCTATCCCCTAATTTGAAACATGAAGGTTGAATATCCGTTTTGAAAACTCGTTTTCGAAGGATTTAAGGGCACAAAAATACAAAAGGCGACTGTAATAGCCGCCTTTGTTTTACCTATGAAAGGAAAATTTGTATTGAAAGTCAGTGTTTTAATCTTTGAATTGGAGTCATCCCCTAATTTGAAACATGAAGATCGAATATCCGTTTTGAAAACTCGTTTTCGAAGGATTTAAGGGCACAAAAATACAAAAGGCGGCTGTAATAGCCGCCTTTGTTTCACCTGTGAAAGGAGAATTTGTATTGAAAACCAGTGTTTTAATCGTTGAATTTAAGCCGTCCCCTAATTTAAAACACTACCCCAACTTAGCGGAGAGGACGGGATTCGAACCCGTGGTACCGGTTACCCAGTACGTCAGTTTAGCAAACTGGTGGTTTCAGCCACTCACCCACCTCTCCTGACCTTGTTAGCTGAATTGCGGCGGGAGCGCCGCAAGGCTCTCCAACCGGGCTACAAAGCTAAGCTATTTTTGGTTAATTCCAAAAAAATAGCGCTAAAATATGAAGCGCGAGCTGATCTCTTTGTAGTTGTGCACGCGCTCGATCACGTCGGAGAAGATGTCGGCGACGGTCAGCACGGTGAACTTCGACAGGTCTTCGCTCTGCTTGAGCGGAATCGTATCGGTCACGATCACTTCCGACAGCGCGCTTTTGTTGATGCGGTCGTAGGCCGGGCCCGACAGCAGCGGGTGTGTTACGGCCGCGCGTACGCTGCGCGCGCCCCGTTCCATGAACATGTCGGCGGCTTTGGTGATCGTGCCGGCCGTATCGATCATGTCGTCGACGATGATGATGTTGCGGTCGGAGATGTCGCCGATAGCGGTCATCTGGCCCACGACGTTGGGTTTCTCACGCTGCTTGTGGCTGATGATCATCGGCGCGTTGAGGTGTTGCGAATAGGCGTTCGCACGCTTGGCGCCGCCCATGTCGGGCGCTGCGATCGAAAGGTTCTCCATCTGGAGCCCTTTCATATAGGGAACGAAAATGCCGCTCGCATAGAGGTGGTCCACCGGGATGTCGAAGAATCCCTGGATCTGGTCGGCGTGCAGGTCCATCGTCATGATGCGGTCCACGCCCGCCGCACGCAGCAGGTTGGCTACCAGTTTCGCGCCTATCGAAACGCGGGGACGGTCCTTGCGGTCCTGGCGCGCCCAACCGAAGTAGGGCATCACGGCGATCACACGGTGTGCCGAAGCGCGGTGTGCGGCGTCGATCATCAGCAGCAGTTCCATCAGGTTGTCTGCGGGCGGGAAGGTCGATTGCACGATAAAGACGGTGCATCCGCGGATGCTCTCGTTGTACGCGGGCTGGAATTCGCCGTCGCTGAACTCCAGCACGGTCGAGTCTCCCAGTTCGCTGCCGAAGCTTTTGGCTATCTTCTCGGCGAGGTAGCGGGACTCGCGGCAGGCAAAAAATTTGAGTTTGTGAATCGCCATGGCGGGATGAATTTTGCGTTTAGCTCTGCAAAAGTACGTTTTTTCTACCAAAAAGCGGGTTGAAATCCGGAACTTTTTTCCGGGACGGGTAAGATTTCGTGAATAGCACCTGCGGATGGGCCGCGGCGGCCGGTGAACCCGGAGCATTCGGAAAGCAGCGGGCGGTTACTGACGGCGCAATGGCTACCCGGGCACGGCGGCGTATGGTCCTCCGGATATGGATTTCTCTACTTTCAGGATGGAGGTCTCCTGCCGGGTAGGAGTATTTTCCGGGAAGGGGTGCGGACGTTAGGCTTTATGTCCGTCTTTTGCGGGTGGGGCCGGAGGTTCCGGCGCATCGGCGAGGCATGTCCCGATAAAATCGAGGATCGGCTCGCGGCCCTGCCGCTTTTCGGACGAGGTGCGGAATATCGGCGGGAGCTCCTCCCAACTCTCCAGCAGCGTGCGGCGGTAGCGTGCGATGTTCGATTCGGTCTGGTTCGCGGAGAGCTTGTCGCATTTGGTGAAGACGATCCCGAACGGAATGCCGTGTTCGCCGAGCAGGCTCATGAAGTCGAGGTCGATCTTCTGTGGTTCGAGGCGCGAATCGACCAGCACGAAGAGGAAATACATCTGCTCGCGCTTGAGGATGTAGTCGAGGATCAGCTTCGAGAACTCTTTGCGCTGCCCTTTAGAGACGCGCGCGTAACCGTAGCCGGGCAGGTCGACCAGGTACCAGCAGCCGTTGATCAGGAAATGGTTGATCAGCCGTGTTTTGCCGGGAGTGGCCGAGACTTTGGCCAACGCCGGAGAGTCGGTCAGCATGTTGATAAGCGACGACTTGCCGACGTTCGAACGGCCGATAAAGGCGAACTCCCAGCGGTTGTCTGCGGGGCATTGCGAGAGCTTCTGGCTGCTGCAGCGGAAGACGGCGGAGGTGATGTTCATGCCGGTGACGGTTTTATAAAGGGTTCTCCGCAAAGATAGCTTTTTTGTGCGGATCGGCCATGTGTGGGCCGGTGTTCCGTGCGGATAACCTACCGGTGTCGGCGTGCGGAGACCTTTCTTGCGGCCCGGGGCGCCGTGAGTGCCTGTGTAAGATTATATATTGGTATATAATCTTGCCCCGGTAACGAATGTGTATTGTTTTCGTATCCGGTCGCGCTGTACACGGAGCGTATTGTATCGGGTTTGAATGGCGGGGAAGGCGATAGGTAGACATATCCGGATGGGAGAATTAAAAAAACAGTGCGGTAACCGGAAAATATCCGTAAAAAATTTGGAGAACCGATACGCTTTACTACTTTTGTGGTATACTAGTGTACTAGTTAACTAGTACACTAGTATACTGGGTGAATGTCTTCGTTAGCTGTCTGTGTCCATGATACCTGGTGTTTGATATTTGATGATGCCAGGTGTCTGGGATTTAAGCTCAGGGCTCTGGTGTTTGATATCCGTATCTGATATTCGATACCGGGTGTCGGGTCTTGGGGCTTGTGGTCTGGGTGCCGGAACCAAGGACCCCTGTCAGTGGCTTGCAGGCTGTCTGTTGACAGAGGCCAAACCGTAGACTGCAGACCGCAACCGCAGCGAAAATGGCATACCATCCGCGACGAGCCGTATTATTTACTTAATTTTTTATAATCAGAGGCTATGATTCGATTGGAAAAGATTGTTTTTGGTTACGGGAGTATGCACAAGCTGTTTGACGGCCTGTCGCTGACCCTCCTGCCCGGGCATATACACGGGTTGCTCGGTGTGAACGGCACCGGCAAAACGACGCTGCTCAAGCTCGCATCGGGACTGCTGTTTCCGTCGCAGGGAACGGTGCGGGTCGGGGGACTCGACGCCGCGCACCGGGAAGCGGCATTTTACCGTGAGCTGTTTTTCGTCCCGGAAGAGTTCGCCCTGCCGGCGATCACCCTGCGACGTTACGGGGAGGTGAACGCGCCGTTTTATCCTGACTTTTCGTTCAGGCAGTTCGGGGAGTACCTGCAGGAGTTTTCGCTGGAGTGCAACCTGCGGCTCGACCGCCTTTCGATGGGCCAGCGCAAACGAGTGCAGCTCGCGTTCGCACTGGCCTGCAATACGCCTGTGCTGCTGTTGGACGAACCGACCAACGGCCTGGACATTCCTTCGAAGCGGGTACTCCGCAAATTGCTGGCGGGATATGCCGACGAGCGGCGGACGGTGGTCGTCTCGACGCACCAGGTGCGCGACATCGAGGGGATGATCGACAACGTCGTGATCCTCGACAGCCGGGGCGTGGTGCTGAACCGGACGGTCGAGGAGATCTCCGGGCGGATGTGGTTCGGTCCGGTGGAAGCCTCCGATCATGCGATTTATGCCGAAGAGGGGATTGATGGTTTACGCGGGATACTGGAGAACCCCGCCGGGAGTGACAGCCGTCCCGACCTCGAGATGCTGTTCAATGCCGCGGTAAGCGAACGCGAAGCCGTGCGCCAACTGTTCGACCGTTAAAATTTACCGTTAAAAACTTACTGAGATGAACGATACTTTTAATATGTCCCGTTTGGGATGCCTGATCGACCGGCATTATGCCATGTACCGGCGCCACTACCTGACTGCGCTGCTGATTCCGGCGGTGCTGCCGTGGCTGTTGGTCGGATTTATGCTGCTGGGCTCCGCCCGGGTCGAACCGTCGTGGGTAATGGCGCTGCTTTGTTGTATCTTTGCATTTACCGCCGTGATTGTCAGGCTGACCCTGCGGGCTTACGTCATGCCGGGAGTGACTGTCGCCGAGATGACGCTCCCGGTGTCGGGTGCCGAACGGAAACTCTTTGCCTGGGGGAATTCGCTGTTCTGGACGCTGATCGCCGCAGTTATCATGTGGGTCGAGATCCAGCTCGCGTCATTGACCGGCTGGGCGCCGGCCGTGCATTTGGGCATGCTTTATCGGTCGCTATCGGTGCTGGGGGCGCTGACGGTGGGATTATTGGGCATTCATGCGATGATTTTGTGCTGCTATGCAGTTTTCACGAAGCGCCTCTATATCGGCATCCTGCTGATGGTGTTGCTGGTGATGCTTTTCGAACGCGCGCCGTTGCTGGGCATTACGTCGTTGGGGATGCAGTTGGCGGTCTCCGGCGTGCTGACGCTGGCGCTGTGGGCCGTCGCGCTTTACCGGGTCGTCAGGTTCCAGTTTCGGTAGTCCGGCGCGGGTGCCGCCAACAAAGATATTAAGAACAGAAAGAAAATATGAATGAGATGAAGCGAACGGCAAACTTCGGGGATAACCGTCCGATCTACCTGCAAATCAGCGGCTGGATCTGCGAGAAGATTCTGCGCGGCGAGTGGGTCGCCGACCAGCGGATTCCGTCGCTCAGGGAGCTGGGCGTGTTGCTGGAGGTGAATCCGAATACCGTGGTGCGGACGTGCGAATACCTGCTTTCGCAGGGCGTTATTTACAACCGACGCGGGCTCGGCTACTTTGTCAGCGCGGATGCCGGCGAACGGATCCGCACCGAGGCGCGCCGCGTGTTTTACGAACAGGACCTCGCGAACCTCGCCCTCCGGATGCGGTCACTGGGTATTACGGTCGACGAAGTGGCGCGGCACCTGCGCGCGATAGGGGCGGACGGCGACGGTCCGGTATCGGCGGATGAGTGAGGTCCGGCCGCCCGGGGGATGGCGTTGTGGAGTACGGACGGCGGGTTGTGGACCCGTCGCCGGGAGGGCGGCCTTTGCGGGCCGCCCTTGCCGTTGCAGGAGGATACATGCCGGATGCTCGTTACCGGGACTTGATGCCTGGGTGGGCGCCGGAATACTTGCCGCCAGAGGTCCTGTTCTGGAGATTGTGTCGGTCTGGCCTTTGTCTGGCGCTTGTCGCGGGGATGGCTCCCGGAGCGTGTCCATTGCGGGATGCCTGCCGCGATGGGGCGGTATCGGGATTTTCGTATGGATATTCGTTGCCGGTGTGGGGCTTTTGCCGGGATTTCGGGTTGTTATCCGGCGGTTTTTGCCGGACAGGCCGCCGGAGTTTTCCGGAATAGCCGTTTGTAGGCGGTGTGGCCGCGATTTTGTCAAATAAAATCCTATCTTTGTTGACCGGAGCGCTCCGCTGCGGAGACGGCCCGGAAATCAGGAAAAATTCTGTAATCAACCAAAACAAATCGAATATGGCAACCGTAGAGACCATTTACATGGGCGGGCTTCGCACCGAAGCGACCCATGTCCAGTCGGGCACGAAGATCGTGACCGACGCACCGACCGACAACCACGGCAAAGGCGAATCGTTCTCGCCGACCGACCTGGTGTCCGCCGCGCTCGGCAGCTGCATGATGACGCTGATGGGTATCGCGGCCGATACGCACGGCATTAACGTGGACGGTACGCGCCTGAGCATAACCAAGGTGATGGCGGCCGATCCGCGCCGCATCGGCGAGATCGTTATCGACGTGCATTTCCCGTCGGCGTACGAACCCAAACAGCGCAAACTGCTCGAAAACGCCGCCGCGACCTGTCCGGTCGCCAAGACGCTGCATCCGGACTGCAAGCAGACGATCCGTTATTTTTACGCGGAATAGTGCCGGTTCGGAAGCCGGCCGGTCGGCGGCGGGCGGCGAAGTAGTGCCGTCCGTGCCGGAGGGCTGTTTCGGACAGTGCTCCTTATCTGTGGAATATGGACCGGCAGAAAGCGTCCGTGATAGCGTTTTTCGCCTGGAGGGAAGCGGGGGAGGGGGTGCGGGCTTAGGTTCGCGGTCGGCCGGTAATGTGTGAATAGGTAATATACTGTGAAATGGAGGCGGCTTGTTTTTGTACGGCAATGCCGCAGCAATGAGAATCTAACCTGAATGAAACCGATTATGATGATGAGAAAAATGGGTCTCGCGGCAATGGCGCTGCTGTTGCTGGGAGGTAATGCCCCGGCCCAAACGGGCGGGGTGCGGCAAGGCGCGGCGCAAAAAGATGCCGCGCAGCAATACGGGCCCCTGCGGCCCGGTGTTCCCCAACGGGTGGACATGCAGTGGTGGCAGGACAGCCATTACGGGCTCTTCCTGCACATGGGCCTCTACACGGTCGCCGGAGGCGAGTGGAAAGGCAAGGGGGGCTTCGGGGAATTTATCCAGTTGAACAACAAGATTCCCGTTGCCGAGATGCGCGAAGAGGCGAAACGGTTCAATCCCGTGCAGTTCGATGCGAACGAGTGGGTGGCGGCGGCCCGGCGCGCCGGGATGAAATACATCGTGATGGGGTCGAAGCACCACGAAGGTTTCGCGATGTTCGATTCGCCGTGCAACGATTTCAACGTCGTAAAGGCGACTCCCTTCGGGCGGGATATCATCGGCGAACTGGCGGCGGCCTGCCAGCGGCAGGGGATGCCTTTCGGCGTATACTACTCGCTCGGGCGCGACTGGGACGATCCCGACTGCCCGTCGAACTGGCCCCGCGAGGGCGGACGCAGCAACGACTGGGACTATCCGAACGAACGCGCCAAGGAGTTCTCGCGTTATTTCGAGCGCAAGGCGATGCCGCAGGTGCTGGAGCTGCTGCGGCAGTATCCCAACATCAGCATCCTGTGGTTCGATACGCCGGGTTACTGCTCGCCGGAACAGTCGCAGCGGATGATCGACACGATTCAGAAATACCGTCCCGGCTGCCTGATCAACGACCGTGTCGGCAACGGGCTCGGCGACTTTATCACCCCGGAGCAGACCGTCAGCGGCGGGCTCGATCCCGATCCGTGGGAATCGTGCATCACCATCGGCAGTTCGTGGGGGTACACCAAGCGCGACACCGTCTTCAAATCGCCGGAAATCGTCGCGCGGCTGCTGACCGATATCGTCTCGAAGGGCGGTAACCTGCTGCTGAATATCGGGCCGACGCCGTGGGGAACTTTCCCGGAGAAGGCGGTGGCGAACCTCGATGCGGTGGGCCGCTGGCTCGGCACCAACGGCGAGGCGGTGTACGGCACCCGTCCGTGGCGGGTTTACGGCGAGAGTTTCGTGCGCGAGAAGATCGGCGGCAAGACCGGTGCCGAGAATCCCGACGAGGTGAAGGACGAGACGGCCAAGGGCACCGAACCGGACATCCGTTTTACGAAAAAGGATAACGTACTCTATGTCTTTGCCCGGAGCTGGAAAGCGCCTGCGGTGCGCGTGCAGGATCTGCTGCTGACCCCGCATGAATCGGTGAAGCGGGTGTCGCTGCTCGGCTACAAGGGAAAAATCGACTGGAAGATGGACGGCAACGGCATAGAAATGAGCCTGCCGGGCAAGTTCCGCCCAGAGGTGCCGGTCTATGTCTACAAACTCGAATTATAGCGGGCCGGGACGTATTGTCCGCGACCCGATGCCGGGGATATGCTGTTCCGGGTATGCCGTGAATATCGGGCGAACCGATGGCGCCCTGTGTGTTGAAAACTACGACTGTGAAACCGATAAAACTGATTTGAAATGAGAAAAAATTACGCCAAAGGGGTACTCGCCGGGCTGTTCGGCCTGCTGGCCGCCGCCTGCGGGCCCCGGGGCGCGGTGGAGTACGTCCCGCAGGTCGGGAACGTGAACTATCCCGAAGCGGCCGTCTGGTTCGCCCGGGGGGGCTTTCCGCAAAGCTGGCAGGGACAGCTCGACACGATGCTCGGTCAGCTGGAGCTCGACCTCTATGTCCTCTCTCCGCGCGGGGCCAACCTCGCCGATACGGCCGCGATGAATCCCATTTACCGTGAGATATGCCGGCAGGCTGCCGCGAAGGGCGTCCGCATCGGGATGCATGTCCCGGCCGGAACCAATCCGCTGCCCGAAGGGGTGCAGCGCCAGCAGGTAATCTTCGACGGCACGGGGCGCCTCGATGCCGATGGCAAGGGGAAAATTCGGGTAGACGGCTGGGGAATCCGTAACGGGAAACCCGTCGGTGCGAAAGTTTACAAGGTCTATTCCTACCTGAGCCGTGGCGAGGGGCATTACGAGGCGGGGTCGCTCCGTGACATTACGGACCGCGCGAGCGTGCGCACACCCGATCCCGCACACCCGGAGTTGACGGAGGTGACCGTCGACGGCAATTCGTTTATCGGCGGGAGGCCGGTGCTCGCGATGGTGGCCTATGAGTACGAGTATCCCGATATGTTCGCCGGCATGCCCGCCTATTTCGGCGCGATACTCGACCGTTTCGGCGATGTCGGGCTGACCTCCGCGGCACTTGACGAATTCACCTACCTGCGTACCGTGCCGCCCTGGCAGATCGGTGAGCGTCAGTACCGCGGCCGGTACTACTCGCCCGCGATGGATTCGGCTTTCCGGGCGAAATACCGTACCGATATGGCCGGGACGATGCTCGCGATGCGCATGGTGCCCGAACGGCAGGAGCAGCAGCGCATGCAGGCCGTCAACCGCTACATGGACCTGATGCGTGAGGGGGTCGTGCGGGCGCAGGCCTCCTTCTACGACCAGGCGAAAGCGAAGTTGGGCAAGGACGCGTGGATCGGCTGGCACGACACCTACCACAACCAGCTCGGCGGCGACGAACTGTGGACCACCGGCGCGACGTGGTGGAGCACCCGGCGCGACTATCCGATGACCGACGAGTGGACGCCGCTGCCCACGCAGATCGGCATGCTGTACGCCTATCCGTCCAAGGTGCTCTACAACATGTTTTACGATCCGAACGATTATATCCTCTATGAAAAGGTGCTGACCGACCTGCGCTACGGCATCCGCACCGGCTACCACGCCATCGACGACGCACCGGTGCAGTACGGCGTGGATTTCAAGGCCCCGGACCAGATTCCGCAGGTGAACCGGCTCGTCGAGGCGGCGCGGCTGCTGAACCGTTTCGATCCCGGCAAACCCGACGCGAACGTGCTGGTGGTGTTCGGGACCGAAGCGCTCTGCAACTGGTTCCCCGACACTGCGCAGCGTACCGCTTACGACGTGCGCAAACTGGCGATCGAGGAGAAGGCTGTGGAGCTGCAGCAGGCGGGGTACCTCACCGCGCTCGTGCCGACCGACCTGATTACCGACGGGCGGTTGACCCTCTCGAGGAGCAACCGTCCAGTGCTGGACGGCCACGAGTTCGACGCGATGATCTTCCTTTATCCCGAGTATTCGCGTCCCGGGACGATGGAGCTGATGGAGCGCTATATGGCCGGCGGGGGTAAGCTGATGATCGAGGGTGAAATGAACTACGACTTCGACGGCAATTACGTGAAAGACCGTTTCGGGGCGTGGAAGAAAAAGGCCGTTGCGACGGAGTTCAGCGTCGAGGATATGCCGAAGCTCGGCGTGCTTAAGAACGTGCTCGAAGGGGCCTCGCGCAACAACGACGGCTCGATCGTGCTGACCGACTATCCTTCGTTGTGCAGCGGCGAGCCTGTGGCCTTCTCGGTGGAGGTGGGGCGCGACGTCTTCAGCGGCGAGTATACCGGTATGCTGGCCTTCCTGCCCGAGCGCGGCGAGGTGGTGAAACTGGCCTCGACCGGACTCAGGAGCCTGCGCAAGAACGGCAAGGAGCTGCTCGTGTTCGACGCTCCGGTGAAACTCTATGGCGAGGAGGGCGACGGAGGGTTCCGCCTGACGGTCGTCGATCCCGATGGTGCCAAGCCCGTGCCTGCGGTCAACCGGCTGTTCTGAATGCGGTCTGCCCAGGAATAAGCCGAGGCCGGGACCGGAATTAAACGAGAAGGGGTTGCGCATGCGCAACCCCTTCTCGTCCTTATTCGGTGTGTCCTTGCGTTGCTGTGTTTACAGGGCGGCGATCTGGGCGTCCATCCACGCTAAGCGGTTCGCGTAGTTGGTTTGCAGCGCGGCCACCGCATCGTTCCACGAAAGCTTCTCGTCGTGGTTGACGTCCGAGCGGGCGATTTCGTATTCCCACATACCCCAGTTCTGCCACGCCGCTTTCTGGATGTAGGCGGCTTCGCTGTCGATGAAGGCGGGAATCTGCTCCAGAGAGGGCCTGATCGCCTGCCAGCGCTCCCGGACGCGCTGCCGGAAGGCCGGGTCGCGGAAGAGCCGGGGGAACCACGAGTGGTTGTTCGCGCTTTCGTCCTTCAGCAGGAAACTGCGGCTGTCGATGAAGGTGGTCAGGTCGAAATCCCACACCGGGCCCGCTTTCAGCTTGCCGAGCCGGTCCTTGTTCATGTAGCAGCTGCCCGGCAGCCGCGTGTCCTGGTTGTGCGTGAGTTCCTGCACGATCCACCAGTCGATGAACGAATCGGTGTCGAGCAGTTCGGCGTATTCGCCTGCGGCGGGGAAATCCGGGGCGTAGAGCAGTGCCTCGACCGCGTTGAAGTAGTCTTTCATGTAGTTGAACTGCGCGGAGTTGAGTCCTTCTTCGTCGGGTTCCTTGAAGTTGACGGGCAGGTCGGCGAAGGCCGAACGGAACTTGTTCACTTCGTCGAAATAACGGTCCAGCTCGAGCAGGTAACCGCCCGTGATCGCATCGCCCGAGGTTGCTGCCGGATCCATTTCCGCGAGGGCCACCCGGTTTTTGTCTATCTTGATCTGCTCGGTGAGCAGGTAGTTGCCCAGGAACCGCCCGTTGAGGATTACGTCCACATAGCGGCTGTCGGGCGTCCAGTCCAGTGCCGTCGCATGCTTCGCGATCTCGAACGCGACGCGGTTGCGCAGCAGGGTTTTGTCGCTCGCATTGGCCAGCAGTGCCCACCGTTTATGTTTGTTCATGCCCATAACCGGTTGTTTCTCGGCGAGCTTGATCGCATAGGGCTTTTTGTCTTTCGCCCAGCTGTTGTTGCCGCGCCCCTTGATTTCGATCTGTCCGGAAAACTCGTCGCAGTTGTTCTCCTGCCGGTCGATGCGCATCGTACCCTGGATCCATGTCTCCTTCGAGGAGACGGGCGCGGCACCTTCGGTGGAGAGCACCAGCAGCGGCAGCCCCGAATAGGAGTGGTTGCGCACCGTGACCTTGAACTCCCGGAATTGGCCCGCGGGGGTGTAAATCCGGTAGGCGATCGCTTTGGTGAAGTCGTTGACCGTAACGCCGCTTTTTTGCTCGGTGCTGCCGACGGTCACCTTCGCGCCGTTCGTCTCAAACGATGCGGCGAGCTGGGTAAGGTCGGTCCGGTAGTAGAGGATGTCGCCCGAAAGGGTGTTCCCGGAGGCGGTGAGCGCCACCTCGGAATAGATCTGGCCGTTGTGTTCCGGGGCGAACGAGAAGGAGAGGAATTTGAGCCTGGCCGGATCTGTCTCGACGACGGGTTTGTTATCGTCCTTGTCGTCGTCCTCCTGCTCCTGGTCTTTACCGGGAGTGGGTTTGGGGGCGGGTTGCTTGACGCAGGACGGAAGGCTTGCCAGCAACAGCAGGACTGTCAGGATGAGTAGTTTTGACAGGATGGTTTTCATGGTGGGAAGGTATCGGTAGTATGACAAAAATAGATTATTTTTTGTCAATAATCAAGCTGGAAATAAGTAACATGCAGGTTAGGAATCGGCTGTTGTGCGAAGTTCCGGAGGCGTAATGAGTAATCGGGGAACGGGATTCTGGAGCACCGGATACTGGAGCACGGGGCCGTCAGGGTAGCGGACGCTTCCGGGCAGGGGAGTTGCGGGGTTATGCGGGGCAGTACAGGAACAAAAGAAAAAGGTGCCCGTCCAGCGGGCACCTTTTCCAGTGCATTACAAAATTTTCGGAAAGTCCGGATTAGTTGATCTTGCTGGTGTATTCGATCAGCTCGAGCACTTTGTTCGAGTAGCCCCATTCGTTGTCGTACCAAGAAACGACTTTCACGAAACGCGGCGAGAGCTGGATACCGGCTTTGGCGTCGAAGATCGAGGTGCGGGGATCGCCCAGGAAATCCGAAGAAACTACGGCGTCTTCGGTGTAGCCGAGGATACCTTTCAGTTCGCCTTCGGAAGCAGCCTTCATGGCGGCGCAGATCTCGTCGTAAGTGGCGTCTTTGGCCAGCGTACAGGTCAGATCGACAACCGACACGTCCAGCGTGGGGACACGCAGCGACATACCGGTCAGTTTGCCGTTCAGCGACGGAATTACCTTGCCTACGGCTTTGGCAGCGCCGGTCGACGACGGGATGATGTTGCCCGAAGCGGCACGGCCGCCGCGCCAGTCTTTCATCGACGGACCGTCGACGGTCTTCTGCGTAGCGGTGGTCGAGTGAACGGTGGTCATCAGACCTTCTACCATACCGAACTTGTCGTTCAGCACTTTGGCGATCGGGGCGAGGCAGTTGGTCGTGCAGGAAGCGTTCGAAATGATAGCCTCTCCTTTGTAGGTGTCGTTGTTTACACCCATTACGAACATCGGGGTGTCGTCCTTCGAAGGAGCCGACATCACGACGCGTTTCGCACCGGCTTTGATGTGGGCTTCGGCCTTCTCTTTGGTCAGGAACAGACCGGTAGACTCTACTACGTATTCGGCGCCGACTTCGTTCCATTTCAGGTTTGCGGGGTCTTTCTCAGCAGTTACGCGGATCGACTGACCGTTGACAACCAGATTGCCGTCTTTAACTTCGATGGTACCCTTGAACTGGCCGTGCATCGTGTCGTAACGCAGCATGTAAGCCATGTATTCTACGCTAATCAGGTCGTTGATGCCGACAACTTCAACATTGTCCTTGGCCATAGCGGCACGGAACACCAAACGGCCGATGCGGCCGAAACCGTTGATACCGATTTTAATCTTTGACATAATTGTTTGTATTAAGGTTATTTGAATTGATCTCAGAGCATGTTGCAGTCACAAAAGTACATAAAAAACAAAAACCCTGCAAAAAATAATATTAAATTTTTTTATTAAAGTGCGGGCTGCGGTGCCGTACCCGTTGGCCGGGTTATAATCAGCGGGTTGTATTTTTTTTGTACGGCCGGATTTTGCTGCTGGCGGGGGCTGTTGTTGCCGCTGTGACGGCGGGGATCGAGCGGTGGCCGCGATGGGGGAAAGAGGGGAGAAAAGAGGTATCCGGCCGTGTCGGCTGCACGGTACGTCTGCCGGTATTTCCGTTGGCATGGAAAGCGGAAACCTCCGGATCCGTTGCCGCGACTGGCTTTGCGCGGTTTTTAAGAATATTTATTTTGTATTTGATAATCAGAAAGTTGCGATTGCTTCGCGGTTTTCTTATCTTTGTTTCAGGCACCGGTTGGTGCTGCTGTGAAATTGTTTAATCCCCAAACCTATCGCTTATGAGAAGAGCTTTATGGTTAGTGGGGCTGCTGCTGTTGGCGGCGGCCTGTACCCGTGAGCCCGGCATCTCTCCGGGAGACGGAAATTCCGACCCTGCCGGAGCGTCGCGCAATCCGGTGATGTCGATGGAGCGCCTGCAGGAGCTGGCGCTCGAGCTTCCCGATGATTTTTCCGACGGCCTCTCCACACGCTCCGCGCGCAGGATGATCCGCGAAGTGGTTCCGGTGACCGATTTTATCGACGGTTCGTTGCTGGAACCTTTCGCCGCGTCTGTCGCGGCATCCGGTACCAAAGCCGCGGCCACGCGTGCCGGAGGAGTTGCCCCTGCGAATGCCTCCCCTGGCTCCCTTTCTGCCGAGGCGGATGTCGCCGCGACGCTGGGGCGTATCTATGTGGTCAATTACGAGGACGACGCGGGCTTCGCGATCCTGTCGGCCGACCGGCAACTGCCCTCGGTGCTGGGATATGCCGACAGCGGCAACATCACCGACACGATGACCAATCCCGGCATCAAACTCTTCCTGGAGCGGCTGCCCGATTTCGTGGCGACTTCGCTATTGTGGGATTCGCTGACCGATCCCGATCCTCCGGTCGATCCCGATCCGGGCGGCGGAGGCACCGACCCCGGGCCGGCGCCCGATCCCTCCGATACGACCGTGGTGTACCGCTATCATCACAACCAATTCGTATGCACGACAACTGAGGGCCCTTATGTAAAAGTTGAATGGGGGCAGGGCTATCCATTTAACAACAGAGTAACAACATTATGCCCTAATAAAATGACAGGTCGTGCACCGGCAGGGTGTACGATAACGGCTATGTTACAAATCATGTCTTCCCATTGCTATCCGACCTCTTACATTGAAATTCTTGATCTGACACGTGTAGAATTAGACTGGGCCACTTACATCTCTTATAAAAGAGGGCTTGACTTCGGCAGGGATCCTGCCGCCGAAAATAGAATAGCACGATTTACACATATGCTGGGGATTAATGCAAGTATTGACTATGGCTGTAACGGAAGCGGTGCTGCCGTGAAGAATATAAAAAAAACGTTTGAAGGTTACGGATATCATACCGACGGTGTAATGAGCTATACCTGGGATCGGGTCAGGGAAGATATTGATCATGGCCTACCGGTGTTTACGGCAGCTACTCCCCTGAGCGGAGACCGTCATGCTTGGGTAATAGACGGCTATAAATACGGTTACTATCTTACCGATGTGTTTATGGATGTGTATGATGCTAACGGTAATTTAATCAGGGGATATTATCTGGGTGTCGAGCATGAATATCACACGCTGGCCCACTGCAACTGGGGTTGGGATGGAGATGGCAACGGTTATTTCCTAAACGATTGTTACTCTCCGAGTGGTCCGATTATCCGGGATGAAGAAACGGGTAGTGCTCCGGCGAGTTCTCGTCCTTATATAAAGGATTTTGAAATTATCAAAAACGTACATCCATGAAAAGATTACTGATCGCATTACCGTTTTTGGCAGCCTTTGCAACAGCGTGTTCGGATGAGCCGATCCCTTCACCGCCACCTGCATCGGAACAATTGATAACGGAATATGACGATCCGCAAGAGATGATCTTCGGTTCATGGGCCAAAGAAATTGATCCTGTGCAACCGAATCCGTTCACTGACGCGGTGTGGGTCATCTGTTCCGGAGGATGGAATCCGTTGCATCGGGGGCAAGGCTGGATTTCCAGGTCGTCTGATCCGGAACGTTTCGACTCATTGGTGAAAGCGCATGGGGATACCCATTGGAATCGGAGCGATCCGATCAGCATTCCCTGTATGTTCCGTGTAACGGTGTCACTGCATGTGGTCTGCAATCGGGATTATGATGCTGACCATCCGACCGGCACATTGCTGGACGACATAC
The DNA here is from genome assembly GCF_025144995.1 of Alistipes indistinctus YIT 12060. Lineage (NCBI taxonomy): Bacteria > Pseudomonadati > Bacteroidota > Bacteroidia > Bacteroidales > Rikenellaceae > Alistipes > Alistipes indistinctus. The sequence continues at coordinate 2,428,654 of NZ_CP102250.1, forward strand.
TGACTGTCAAGTATCGGTCTGCGGACCAGATACTGGTAGACGGTGAATATGTATGGACAGGAGTGACTGACCAACAACTTCAAAAAGGATATACAGGCTATGAATTCGATGCCCCGCTAACCGAATTTAACAGAAAACGGCTCAAATTGTTGTCGATGTTGTTTACTTTCTGGCTTAACAAAGCTCCGACTGAGACGGGGGATTACGTCTTCACCTGCACCTGGATCAATGAGGACGGTAAAAAGCTGACCGCCTCGACTGATCCGTTGCGGATTCAGGGGGAACGATGACGGAGGTCATGCATGGGTTGTTGACGGCTATAAAACGGAACGTAATCCGGTCGATGTGTTTATGGATGTGTACGACAGCAACGGCAACCTGCTCCGGGGGTATTATCTGGGCATTGAAAACGAGTATCATGATTTCGTGCATTGCAACTGGGGCTGGGACGGGAACGGCTATTTCCTGCACACGTGGTTGTTTCCCAAGAGTCCGGAGATACCGGACGCGGGGACGGGGCATGCGCATGTAAGCATTCGCCCGTATACGAATGATTTGAAAATTATAAAAGGAATCTGGCGATGAGTACACGAATATTCATTTTTCTGGTTTGTTGCATGGGAATGTTCGGGTGTAAGGAGTGGTATCCTGAGCCGACCTATCCGAATTTGATAAAAGAATACGATGATCCCCAGCAGATGAAATTTTACGGCTGGAAGGGGAACGCCAAAAACCCGGCAGGGCCGGTTGCCTTGGAGGATGTGATGTGGGTCGTCGGGAGCGACCATGAAGGTCTTATTTCGCAGGTGACCAATTCCAACCGTTTCGATTCGCTGGTTGTGGCGCACGGCGACGATCATTGGAATAGATGGTTGCAGGTTGGGGGCTATATGTTCCGTTTGACGACAGGTTTGCATATCGTGTGCGACCGGGATTACGACGCCGGTCATCCGGCGGGGACGTTGCTGGACGACCTGATTTCCGTTTACTACAAGGGCCTCGACGATTTTCTGGTTCATGGCGAATATATGCTGCATTTCGTTACGGAGCAGCAGAAGAGAAATAAGTGGAGTTTTTATGAATTCGAAGAAATGCTGTCGGAGTTTAACCTGAAACGGCATAAACTGATCGGATCCTCTTTCGTTTTCAGGTTGAAAAAAGCTCCCGCAGTAACCGGGGAGTATGTGTTCACCTGCACCTGGACCAACGAGGACGGCAAAAAGCTGACCGCCTCGACCGATCCGTTGCGGATTCAGGGGGAGGAGTGATTCCGGACCGTTTGCATGCGGGACAGACCGCGCAAAAGAGAACAGACCTGCTCGTGGGGCAGGCCTGTTTGTGTCTTGTCGCTATGTCCTGTGCCGTTATGCCACCGGCTTATCGGCCGGTTTCGGAGATGTGCAACCCGCTGCAGGCTTTGGCACGTTTGGCCATTGTCGAGGCGAAAACGAATTCGTTGAGCTCCCGGTTGTCGGAATTCAGGATGTCGTGCTTGTTGCCTTCCCACCACTTCTCCCCTTTGTAGATGAAGATCACGTGTTCGCCGATCTCGAGCACCGAGTTCATGTCGTGCGTGTTGATGATCGTGGTGATGTTGTACTCCTCGGTGATCTCCTTGATCAGGTTGTCAATCACCACCGAGGTCATCGGGTCGAGGCCCGAATTGGGCTCGTCGCAGAAGAGGTATTTGGGGTTCATCACGATCGCGCGTGCGATGGCTACGCGCTTGATCATACCGCCGCTCAGCTCGGCGGGGTAGAGGTCGTTCACATCCTTGAGGTTGACCCTTTGCAGGCAAAAATTCACGCGGTCGCGTTTCTCTTTCGAGCTTTGGTTGGTGAACAGGTCGAGCGGCAGGCGCACGTTCTCTTCGACCGTGGAGGAGTCGAGCAGTGCGCCGCCCTGGAAGATCATGCCGATCTGCTGGCGGATCGCCTTGCGCTCGGTGAACGAGAGGGAGGTGTAACAGACGTCGTCGTAATAGATTTGCCCGCTGTCGATCGCGTGGAGCCCGACCAGCGATTTGAGCAGCACGGTTTTGCCCGATCCGCTCTGGCCGATGATCAGGTTCGTCTTACCGGTGGCGAACGTGGCGGAGATGTCTTTCAGCACGACCCTTCCGTCGAAGGATTTTACGATATGTTCGGCTCGGATCATCTTAAGTCAGCATGATTTGGGTGAGGATCAGGTTGAAAATCAGGATCACGATGCTGCTCACCACCACGGCTTTCGTGCTGGCGCGGCCCACTTCGAGCGAGTTGCCGTTGGCGTAGTAGCCGTAGAAGCCCGAAATGGAGGTGATGATGAAGGCGAAGACCGACGACTTGACCAGTGAATAGGTGATGTAGAACGGCTTGAAGTCGTAGCGGATGCCGGTGAGGTAGGCCTCGGGGTTGACCGCACCGGTCAGCAGCGAGATCACGTAACCGCCCGCCACGCCGATGCCCATGCTCATGATCGTCAGGAACGGGAAAAAAAAGACGGTGGCGATGATCTTGGGCAGGATCAGGTAGCTGGCCGAGTTGACGCCCATGATCTCCAGCGCGTCGATCTGTTCGGTGATGCGCATCGTGCCGATTTCGGAGGCGATGTTCGACCCCACTTTGCCGGCGAGGATCAGCGCGACGACCGTCGACGAGAACTCCAGCAGCATCGACTCGCGCGTGGCATAGCCGATCAGGTATTTCGGAATGAACGGCGACTGCAGGTTCAGCGCCATCTGGATCGTGATTACGGCGCCCATGAACACCGAGATGATCGCGACGATGCCGATCGAGTTGAGCCCGAGGCTCGCCATCTCGACCAGGATCCGCTTGCGGTAGATCGAGAACTTCTCCGGACGGGAGAAGGCCTTGCTCATCAGCATGAAGTAGCGCCCGATCAGTTCAAAAAAGTTTTTCATCCGCCTGTTGCTTTCAGGGTTTCCCGGGGTCGGCCCCCGGTTGCGGTTCTATTGTGGTCCCGGACAGGCCGCAGGACGGGGCGTCCGGTTGTTCTGTTGCTTTGTCGTTCAGTCGTGTTTTTCCGCTGCCGTTTTCCGCTGCCGTTTGCGCAAAAGCACGCTCAATTTCCGTTCCCTTTTTGTGTTCGACGGGATTCTTGCGTGGGAGTACACCCTGATCCCGGCGGGATCTTTATTTTTGCTGCGGTTCCCGGCCGGAAGCATCCGCATCGGTTCCGCTTTCTGTTTCGCGGCTGACCTTGATCTCCTCGTATTCGACGTAGTCGCCCACATCGCCGCTGACACGCTTCTGGGTCATGCGCGTCTGTTCGACGGTCACCTTGCCTTCGGGCTTCGGTTTAGCGTTGCGGGAGTGTCCGCCCCCTCCCCAGGTGTAGGTGCGGAAAAACGGGTTGCCGCCCTGTTCGAACTCCTTTTGCTTGCGGATGATCCAACGGCGCAGCAGGAGCCGCCCGAGGAGCCCCGCGAGGTAAAAGCCGACGATAAGGAAAAATATAAAGCTCAGCACGCTGTCCATAGTTTATAGGTGGTGTTCCGTTAGCGGGAAGCGGGAGGCCGCTGCGGGAGGCGTACCCGGACGGGCCACCTTCCTGCGGGCGGAGGGCACTCCCGTAGTGCTCCGCACACACTCCTGCAATTCACAAAGGTAACGGTTTTATCCGAAAACACAACGTTGCACGGGAGGACTTCCGTGTGCAGGCGGAGGAAGTTTTGGTAATAATTTTGCAGTGAACCGGATTAAACCTATATTTGTAATCCGTTAAAACGCTATGGAAAACATGGAATTGACAAAGCTGACCGCTATATCCCCGATCGACGGCCGCTACCGCGACAAGTGCGAGGTGCTGGCCGATTATTTCTCCGAATATGCGCTGATCCGCTACCGTGTGCTGGTGGAAGTGGAGTATTTCATCGCGCTGTGCGAACTGCCGCTGCCCCAGCTCGCCGGCGTGGACAAGGCCGCCATGGAGAAGCTGCGCGACGTTTACCGCGACTTCAGCGAAGCCGATGCGCTCCGGGTCAAGGAGATCGAGCAGACGACCAACCACGACGTGAAGGCGGTCGAGTACCTGATCAAAGAGAAGATGGACGGATTGGGATTGCAGCCGTTCAAGGAGTTCGTGCACTTCGGGCTCACCTCGCAGGATATCAACAACACCGCGATTCCGTACAGCCTCAAGGAGGCGACCAACGACGTTTACTATCCGCTGCTCGAGGAGCTGATCGCGAAACTCGTTTCGCTGGCCAAGGAGTGGGGCGAGATTCCGCTGCTGGCCCATACGCACGGACAGCCCGCATCGCCCACGAAACTGGGCAAGGAGATATGTGTCTTCGTGGACCGGCTCAAAAAACAGCTCGCGATGCTGCGGTCGATTCCGGCCCCGGCGAAGTTCGGCGGCGCGACCGGCAACTTCAACGCACACATGGCGGCCTATCCGCAGGTGGATTGGGTGGCGTTCGCGAACCGCTTCGTGAACGGCGTGCTGCGCCTCGACCGTTCGCAGGTGACCACCCAGATCGAGCATTACGACAATATCGCCGCGATCTTCGACGGGTTCCGGCGTATCAATACGATCCTGATCGATATGTGCCGCGACATCTGGACGTACGTGTCGATGGAGTATTTCAAACAGAAGATCAAAGCCGGCGAGGTGGGTTCGTCGGCCATGCCGCACAAGGTGAACCCGATCGACTTCGAGAATGCGGAGGGCAACCTCGGTATCGCCAACGCGATCTTCAACCACCTGTCGGGCAAACTGCCCGTATCGCGTTTGCAGCGCGATTTGACCGATTCGACCGTGCTGCGTAACGTCGGCGTGCCGATGGCGCATACCGTGGTGTCGTTCAAGTCGATCCTCAAGGGGCTGAATAAGCTGATCATCAACCTCGACAAGATCAACGAAGACCTCGAAAACAACTGGGCCGTGGTAGCCGAAGGTATCCAGACGATCCTGCGCCGCGAAAGCTATCCGAACCCTTACGAGGCGCTTAAAGCGCTGACCCGGACGAACAAGGCGATCACGCACGAGGATATCCGCAAGTTCATCGATACGCTCGATGTCTCGGAGAGCGTGAAGGAGGAGCTGCGCCGCCTCTCGCCGCAGACCTATACCGGCGTGTGCAACTATTAGCCTCCGGATATGACAAAGCGGGCGGCGGGAGCGATCCTGCCGCTTTTTTGTGCCGCAAAAGTGCTTTTCGTGCGGTCTTCAGGTGTTTTGCATGCGTCTGCTGTGCGCTGTTTATGTGCTGTTTGTCATCGCCGCTCGGTACCGGGCGAATTTTATGCACGAGGGCGGCCATCTTGGAACGGAATGTGTAAGGATTACAACCGTCTGATCTTCGGGAAGGAGGCTGCGGCGGAAAAACGATAAGCCGATGGTGAAGGAGGTGACGCCCCGGGAGTGGGGCGAATTGCTCGAAGTGTGGGAGAGCGCCGTGCGCGCCACGCACGATTTTATCAGCGAAGAGGATTTGCAGTTCTATAAAAAAGCGATTCCGGAACGTTATTTGCCGGAATTATGCGTATATTGTCTACGGAATGAGGCCGGGCGCATGCTGGGCTTTTTAGGCGTATCGGCCTCGGAGATCGAGATGCTGTTCGTCCGCGACGAAGCGCGGGGACGGGGCGTGGGCCGTGAGTTGCTGGAGTATGCGACCGGGGTATTGGGCCTGACGCGGCTCTGGGTGAACAGCCATAACGGGCAGGCCGCCGGCTTTTACCGCCGGATGGGATTCCGCGAGACCGGGCGTTGCGAGCGGGATCCGGAAGGGAAACCCTATCCGCTGTTGCGGATGGAACTGCCCGGGGGGCGGTAAACGGGCCGGAGGGCGCTGAAGTCCGGTGTGCATGGTGCGGATGCCGGAAAGCTCGGGCGTTGCCCGAAGGACGGGGCGCACCGGTTCCGGTGCCGTTGATTGTGGAATGATTTGTTTGAATCAGGATAGGAAATAATTGTCAGTAAGAAAAATTGTCTAATCGATTAAAAGTAACGAAAAGATGAAAAAGTACAAATGCGAAGTGTGCGGATACATTTACGACCCCGCCGTAGGCGATCCCGATAACGGTATCGAACCGGGTACACCGTTCGAAGATCTGCCTGAAGATTGGGTGTGCCCCGTTTGCCAGGAAGGCAAGGAGGTTTTCGAAGAGGTCTAAGAGGTTCTCGTACCGTCAAAAGAACAGGAGCGTCCCTTGCGGGGCGCTCCTGTCGTATTTGGATCAGAGCTGCGGAATGCATCACCGGTCAGGAACAAGCACGAAGCAAATGCAGGCGGGGACAGACGGCCCGATGCGTCTCTCGGGGGCCGCGATGATACGTGTTTCCGGGCTGCATGACTGTGCGTGTTCTTTATAATTGCGCATATTCTCCGGTTGGGGTATGTTCCTGTATTTACTGATATGGTTATATTAACTATATGATTATTAAATGTTTATATTATTTAAGCCCGGCGAGAGGGCGATCTCGCGGCCGTTCCAGACGAAGCGCCCGGTGAGCGTGCCGGGAAGGGTCACTTCGCCCCGGAGCCCACCGTGGCCGGAGACGGTGCTGTTCCGGCCGCCGCTGTTCCGGTTGCCGGGCTGCGTACGGCGCAGTTCGACCCGGATGTCGCCCTGCGGGTGCGGCACGACGCCGGAAATCCGGTTCAGGTGCCCCGGGTGCGGCTCGATCCTGACGCTGGCGAAACCGGGGGCGTCGGGTTCGACGCCGAGGATCGTCGCGAGGAAGTCGTAATTGGGGCTGGAGCTCCATGCGTGGCAGTCCGACCGGGTCGGTTCAGGATTCTCGGCGAAGGTGCTGAGGCCCATGTCGATCATGTCGTACCATGGTTGCAGCATCGAGCTGTAACGGTCGGCCAGCCCGGTCTTTTTCAGCGCGCGGGTCAGATAGAAACGGTAGTAGAAAGTGGCCTGCGAGATGGTCGTGTCGCTGTCGATGCGGTTGAAGACCTCCTGCTGCTGTTCCGCGGGAATCGCATCGGTGAGGATGCCCATGATGTTCGCGTGCTGGCTGAAGGTGGGACTGCCGATGTAGTCGTGCAGCATGCCGCGCTGCTCGTCCCAGCACTGTTCGTAAGTGGTGGCGGCCAACTGCCTGCCGATCGAATCGTAGCGCGCGGCACCCGCCCGGTCGCCGAAGCGGGCGAGCAGTTCGGCCCCGTCGCGCATGGCCGAGGAGAGGTTCAGCGTAATGATCGACGACCCGGCTTTTTCACCTTCGGGCGGGCAGCCGGGACGTTCGGGCACCCACCAGGCGCGTACCCAGTCGACGAAACTCCAGTGCGGCATCCGGCTGCGGAGCATACCGGTTGCGGGGTCGATCTGGCCGACGTACCATTCGAGTACGGACCGTATCCCGGGCAGGAACTGCCGCACGAACGCCTCGTCGTCGCGGTGCATCCAGTAGTCGTGCACCATGTTGATCCAGTAGAGCGAGAAGGGCGGGATGTACTGCATCTGCAGGTTCGGGTAGCGGCTGGCGGTGATTCCCTCCGGCGAGCGCGAGAGGTCGAAAGCGCGGATCGCCTGCCGCATGAGGCGGTCGTCGCCCGATACGTAGAGCGAAATGAGCGCCTGGATACGCGTGTCGCCCACGTACTGCAACTGTTCGTAGTAGGGGCAGTCGAAATAGGTTTCCATCGCGCAGAGGCGTGCTGTGCGCCAGCCCACCTCCCAGATCTTGGCCAGCCCCGGGTCGTCGCACGAGAACGAACCGCGTTCGGTGAAGGGGTATCCGGTGAAGCGGCCGTAGAGGTCCTCGATGGTGAGCGGGTCGCCGGTGGTGGTGATGTCGAGCTGGATGTAGCGGTAGGTGCGGAACCACACCGGGCGGTAGAGGCGTCCCTCGGCGCCGTCCGGGCGGACGATGTCGTAATGGGTCAGTTCGATCGTACGGCCGTCGATTTCGTTGCGGTTGCCTTTTTGTTTATGGCTGTCGAAGAGCGCTTCGCCGTAGGCGAGGCGTACCGTCGCGCCCTTGCCGCCGCTGAGGATCAGTTCCGGATAGGCATTGGTCAGGAAGGTCTGGTCGAGCAGGATCGAGCAGGTGGTGCGGGCGGGAATTTGCAGCGGGTCACAGCCCGAGATGAAGTCGCTCACCCGGGCGAGTCCTTCGCTGCGGCGGATCTGCGGGATGCGCAGCGGGGTCTCCTCCATCAGCGGAATCTGGCGCGGCACGAGCGCCCGCTGGTAACCGCCGTAGATCGAATGGCCGAACGGGATGCCTTCACCCTCGGCACGCACGGCGTGCCACGAACTGTCGTCGTAACCGGGCTGTTCCCATCCCCACGGATAGCGGCTGCCGTCGATCTGTTCGAAGAATCCGACGTAGGAAACCGGGGTCGGGGCGATCGCTTCGTTGCGGAAAACCTTCCATTCGCCCGGGGTGTTGACGGCCGATTCGGCCTCGGTGTTACCCTGCACGAGCAGGCCGCTCATGAACGATACCTGCGCCTGCGGTTTCAGCTCGCCGCCGTTCCACACCTGCACCGCAAGCGTGTTGCGGCCCGCATGCAGCAGCGGTGCGATGTCCACCGTCTCGTAATACCAGCTGCGCAGGTCGCCGCGCGCCGAACCCCAGCAGGCCGGGGTGCCGTTCACGAAGAGGCGGTAGCGGTTGTCGGCCGTGATGTTGATGACGAACGTTTCGGGCCGTGCGGCCAGGTCGAAGCTGCGCCGGAAATGGTAGACGCCGAAGTCATAGGGCGACGATTCCCCGTCGCGGGCCCAGCGGGTTTCCCATGTGGCCGTCAGCAGGCCGGAGTCGGGAGCCGCGGTGCGGACGGCGGGAAACGCGGCGATCGGCCGGGTGTTGCGTATGGCGGTTTTCGGTTCCGCCGCCCCGGCGGCGGCGATGACGGTGGAAGGCGAGGCGGCTGCACGGATTTCCGGGGAAGAGGCGCTCCAGCAGAGCAACAAGCCGAGGCAGGCAAACGGGAAGGTCGGTTTCATCGGTATGGGTCTTTTTGAGGTTTAGCGGTTTTGTCCGAGTCTGGGTTCGGGTGATTCAGGTCGTTTGGGTAGGTGCGGTAATTTGGTCGATTCGGGTTCTTCACGTCATTCAGGTACTTCGGTCGGACCGGCAGGCTCGGGCTATTCGGCTGGTGTCGGCCGCACGGATGGTTGGGGCACCCGGACGGTTGGGGAAAGGGGGCGGAAACTGAAACCTTTCCGGAGTGCGGAATGTCCCGGAAAAGGGGCGCCTGGCGGGGGGGAACGCTCTACAACCGGCGGAAACTCACCGGAAAAATCGGATGGGTTCGTTTTTTTTTGCACGGCGGCGGAATTTTTTTCGCCCTTCCGCGCGACGGCCGGAAACCCTTTCAAGCCCCGTAAATCCTAATGCCGGACCCTGTAAGCAAAGATAGCAAAATCGTTCGGAATACCGCCCCGTGAAAACAGTTTTTCGCGCTAAAAAGAGGGTAAACGGCTTATAGCCAAAATTCAGGCAGGGAATTTGATATTATCCCCTGCAAATGGGTAACTACTGATAAACGTATAGAGACTCCCAATAACTTTATTCAATATTTTAATCTTTTAAAGCTATGAAAAACTTATTCCTTGTGATGGCAGCCAGCCTGTTCGGCCTGAGCGCATCCGCCCAAGTCCTGATTACCGACGCCGAATACCTTTCGCGCCGTACGGAACGCGTCGAAGCCCGCGCTGCGCGGAATTCCGCCGACCTGAAGCGCATGGACTCGATCGTGATGTCCAAAGGCTACCGTTTCGTGCCCGACCAGTTCCAGCAGATGCCCGCCGGCGTGGCACACACCATTTACAATCCCAACTTCATGCTGACGGTAAAACCGTCGTATGTGGACATCGACCTGCCGTATATCCAGAACGCCGTTGCAGGTCCCGCCATCATCACTTCGCTCAATGCGCTGATGCCGCAGGTGCAAGGCTATGCCGCCGTGCAGAACTCCGACGGCTGGACGATTACCTTCCAGACCGATGCGATGACCGAATACACGTATACTTTCACGCTGACGATCTATTCGCTCACGCAGGAAGGCGTACTGACCGTCGCTACCGACCAGTTCAATACCGTGACCTACCAGGGTACGGTCAAAGCGCTGTTCTAAAAGTAAAACCACTACGGCGATGAAAAAAGGGATTTTGTCGGTTTTGATGCTGCTCGCGGGAACCGTGGTTTTCGCCCAGCGGCCCTCTCTGCCGGTCACTTCTGCGGAGTTCGCTCCGGGAACGGTGCGCCGGCAGGCCCGGGCCGAAGAACGGGCCGAACGCAACGCACGTTTCATAGCCCGGCAGGACAGCCTGGTGCAGTCACGCAACTTCCAGTTCCTGCCCGTCAGCGTGCTCGAGGTGCCCGGCGGAGGCGAGCAGACGATCAACAACATCTACTACTACCTCGCCGTTTTCCCCGACCATATCGAGGTGCACCTGCCTACGCTGAGGGGCTACCTGAATCCTTATGTCGAGGTACTCAATTTCGATGCGCCGCGACCGAAGGATTACAAGGCTTCGAAGACCCAGTCGGGCTGGAATATTTCGTTCAATGCGGCCGACGGGGAGGGGAATGTCTACACATTCGGCATCAACCTTTTCACGGCTACGGGCGAGGCGATCATGACGATGCTGACTCCGCGGAGTACCATCAAGTACGTGGGGTCGCTGGCGGCCAATGAGCCGCTGCTGAACACGCCGCCGTCCGGGGCGAGGTAAGCGCAGGTATTGAAACAGGGAAGGCCCTCCGCATTTGCGGAGGGCCTTTTTGTCTGGGTCCTTCCCTTTTGAACTTTTCCCTTTTTTGGAAAGGTAAGGCCATTTGCGGGTCGCTCGCTTCGGAACCGGTGACCTGCTGAAGCACTCGGTCGCGGGGGAACTGAACTAGCCAGGATCGGACAAGGAGCCGAAGACGAAACCGGAGCGATAAGCCGCATGTATGAAGAGCGAGATGCGTGACGAATCGGATCCGGTTGATGTCGATAATCTCGTGGCTCAGTGAACGCATGGTTGCCTCCCGTGCGCGGAGCGTCCGGGGGGCGGGGACTACCGGGGCAGGCGGATGCCGATGCGGGCGAGCAGGCCGTCGAGGGTGGCGTTGAGTTGCGGGCTCGCGTTGGTGTAGTAGACTGTGGCGCCGAACAGCAGCGAAATGACCAGCGTGCGTACGGCGGCGTCGAGGATGAAATTGCCCAGGTAGGGGATCAGTGCCGAGAGGCCCACCATGGCCCCTGTGAGCAGCACGATCCAGCAGTCGGTGGCGGCGAACGGTTGGATGCGGAAAAATTTCCACACGAAACCGATGCGGATCAGGTTGTAGACGATCACGGTGCTCATCGTGGCGATCGCCGCACCGTTCATGCCCAGCGACGGGATCAGCGCGGCGTTCGACGCGACGGTCATGCCCACCAGCAGCACCGAGAAGGTGAAGTCGTAGCGGTAGCGCTTGCTCGTGATGAGAATCACTCCCGTGAGGCCCGCGTACATTTCGAAGATGCGTCCCAGTCCCAGGAAAAGGAATACGTAGCGTCCGGCCGAGTAAGAGGCGGGCATCAGCGAGAAGATGTTGTCCAGGTTGATCCAAATCGCGAGGAAAAAGAAGCAGCCTACGATCAGGTTCATCAGCGACACGTCGCGGTGGATGCGCTGCATGCCGGCCATATCGCGCTCTTTCCACAGGTTCGTCACCACCGGCGTGGCTACCTTCACCATCGAGCGGTAGGGGATCAGCATCGCGCTGACCATGTACATCATGATCGCATAGATACCGCCCTGCATCAGCCCTTCCATACCTGCCAGCATCGTCTGGTCGATCACGTTGGTCAGGAACACCGACGCGCCGCCGAGGTACTGCCACAGACCGTAGATGCCTGCGATCGTGACGAGCTTTTTGGTGCGCGAGGTAATTACCGGATGCAGGTGGGATTCGCGCAGGTAGAGCGTGTAGAGCAGCAGGATCAGCATCGGGACGAAGTAGATCGCGATGTAACCGACGATGAACTGTTCGAAGTTGAGCACCCCCAGCGCATAGAGCGAAATTTCGGCGGTAATCAGCAGCCGCAGCAGCACTTCGTTGACCGCCGACGAAATGATCGTGCGCGAGAGCGCCTGCAGCCACGCGCTGTAAAAGTTATAGAAAAGGGTCGCCAGCCCGAGCGGGATCAGCAGCAGGTAATATTCCGACAACAGGGGGGACTCCTTGGCGAAGTAGTGCATCACCGGCTCGCGGAAGATCAGGAAGAGCGCCGTGAAGAGCACGAAACCGACGCTGACCCCCAGTGCCGACCAGAAGAAGAGGCCGTTGTGACGTTTGTCCGCAGTGCGGAAAAACGGGAAGAACTTGACGACCGTCGAGTTGATGCCGAGGGCCGAGAACTGCGCGTACATCACCGCCAGAGAAACGAGGATGCTGGTCAGGCCGACCTGCTCCTCGCTCAGGAAGTTCGGGAACAGCAGAATCTTGTTGACATAGCCCACCACGACTCCCACATAGGAGAGGACGGTGATCGCGATGCTGTCCCGCTTGACGATGCCCATGGCGCTTCGGTTTCGGTGTTGGTGTTCGGTTTGCGTGGCGGCCCGATCCGGGGGCTCTCGGCTGCGGCTCGGGCAGCGGTGCCGGGAGCATTCGCGTTTCGCCGCTGTGCGGTCGTGCCGCCGGGAGCCCGCTGCCGGTATGCTACATTCTTTCCGGTACGCCGATGCCCAGCAGGCGCATCGATGCGGAGAGCGTGCGGGCTACCGTCGCGGCCAGCGTCAGGCGCAGCGCCTGCTTGGCCGGGTCGCTTTCGCGGATCACCGGGAAGTCGTGGTAGTAGCTGTTGTAGCTTTTGGCCAATTCGAACGCGTAGTTCGCGATGATCGACGGGGCGAAATTATCGGCGGCGGCGGTTACCGTCGCGGGGTAGTCGGTCAGCATGCCGATCAGCGCCACCTCCTCGGGAACGAGCAGCGAGCCGTCGACCTGCCCGGCGGGGGCGATGCCCTGTGCGGCGGCTTTGCGCAGCACGGACTTGATCCGCGCGTGGGTGTATTGGATAAAGGGGCCGGTGTTGCCGTTGAAGTCGATCGACTCGCGCGGGTCGAAGAGCATCGTCTTGCGCGGATCGACCTTCAAAATAAAATATTTCAGTGCGCCGAGGCCCACCATGTGGCAGATGTCGGAGATTTCCCGTTCGCTCAGGCCGTCGAGCTTGCCCAGCTCCTGCGACATTTCGCGGGCCGTGGAGACCATCTCGCCGATCAGGTCGTCGGCGTCCACCACCGTTCCTTCACGCGATTTCATCTTGCCTTCGGGTAGTTCGACCATCCCGTACGAGAGGTGCGTGATCTGGTCGGCCCACGGGTAGCCCAGCTTGCCGAGGATCAGTTTCAGCACCTGAAAATGGTAATTCTGTTCGTTACCCACGACGTAGATCATCGCGTCGAGGCGCTCCTCCTTGAAACGTGTGAAAGCGGTGCCGAGGTCCTGGGTCATGTAGACCGACGTGCCGTCGCCCCGCAGCAGCAGTTTCTGGTCGAGGCCGTCTTCGGCCAGGTCGATCCAGACCGAGTTGTCCTCCTTGCGGAAGAAGACGCCCTTGGCGAGCCCCTCTTCGACGAGCGACTTGCCCAGCAGGTAGGTCTGCGATTCGTAGTATACCTTGTCGAAGTCGACCCCCATCGCTTCGTAGGTCTTGTCGAAACCCTCGTATACCCAGCCGTTCATCGTCTCCCACAGCTTGTAGACTTCCGGGTCTTTGGCTTCCCACTTGCGCAGCATCTCCTGGGCCTGCTGCATGATCGGGGCCTCTTTTTTCGCGTCGTCCTCGCTTATGCCTTTGGCCGTTAACTCTTTGATTTGTTGTTTGTAGGCTTTGTCGAAAGCGACGTAGTATTTGCCCACGAGGTGGTCGCCCTTCATTCCCGACGAGGCCGGGGTCTCGCCGTTACCGAACAGCTGCCAGGCCAGCATCGACTTGCAGATGTGGATGCCGCGGTCGTTGACGAGGTTCGCCTTGATCACTTTGTTGCCCGCTTCGGAGAGTATCTGCGCGACCGAGTATCCGAGCAGGTTGTTGCGGATGTGGCCTAGGTGCAGCGGCTTGTTGGTGTTGGGCGACGAATATTCGACCATCACCGTTTTGCCGGTGGGGGAGCCTTTGCCGAAATCGGCGTCGGCCACCACCTCGGCGAGCCTTTCGCCCCAGAACGCGTTGCTCAACGAGAGGTTCAGGAAGCCCTTGATGACGTTATAGCCTTTGATTTCGGGAACGTTTTTCACCAGCGCTTCGCCGATCTCCGTGGCGGTTTCTTCGGGTTTTTTGCGGCTGAGTTTCAGCAGCGGGAAGACCACGAGCGTGTAGTCGCCCTCGAATTCCTTGCGGGTTTTCTGGATCTGGACGGCGGCCGGATCGGCCGGCCCGTATAGTGCGGCGATGGTGTCGGCCGCCTGCTGTTGCAGGAAATTTTCAATGTTCATGGGTGATACGGTTGCGATTTTGTCGTCAAAGATAGCTATTTTTGCGCGGAAGCGCATCGCGTCGTACGTTTTTTGCCTGCCCGTACCGGCAAAAGGAGGCGGATGAAGCAGGCGTACGGTCCGGGCGGCCCGGATAACTCCGGGAAAACTGTAAAACATCCCGGCGCTGCCGGAAGGTATGGGTGCATATCCGCATGTAACCTGAAATTTAATATCCGAACCTGTGAAAATAGCAACGATCGACCTCGGCGAGAAGCCGCTCTTTCTGGCTCCGATGGAGGATGTGACCGACCCTTCGTTCCGCTTCATGTGCAAGCGGTACGGGGCCGATATGGTCTATACCGAGTTTATCCCCAGCGACGGGTTGATCCGCGACGCGTCGAAGGCGCTCGCCAAACTCAACATCTTCGACTACGAACGGCCGGTGGGCATCCAGCTGTACGGCCACGAGATCGAACCGATGGTCGAGGCCGCGCGCATGGCCGAAGCGGCCGGACCCGACCTGATCGACATCAATTTCGGCTGTCCGGTGCGCAAGATCGCCGGGCGCGGGGCGGGCAGCGGCATGATGCGCGACGTGCCGAAGATGGTCGAGATGACGCGCCGGATCGTCGGGGCGGTGAAACTGCCCGTGACGGTCAAGACGCGGCTGGGGTGGGACGACGATTCGAAGAATATCGTCGAGATCGCCGAGCGGTTGCAGGACGTGGGCATTGCGGCGCTGACGATCCACGGCCGCACCCGGGCGCAGATGTACCGCGGCGAGGCGGACTGGACGCTGATCGGCGAGGTGAAGCGCAATCCGCGCATGACGATTCCCGTCATCGGCAACGGCGACATCGGTTCGCCGCAACAGGCCGCCGGGGCGTTCGACCGCTACGGCGTGGACGGCGTGATGATCGGGCGGGCCACCTACGGCCGTCCGTGGATCTTTACTGAAATACGTCATTACTTGACCACAGGTCGGCTTATGCCACAGCCCTCGGTGCGCGAGCGGGTCGAGCTGGCGAAACTGCACCTGGACAAGTCGCTGGAATTCAAAGGGGAAAAGGGGGGCGTGCTGGAGATGCGCCGCCACTTGTCGTGTTATTTCAAAGGACTGCCCGATTTCAAGGCGACGCGGCTGAAGCTGGTGACGCTGTTCGATCCGGACGAAATCCGCGCGACGCTCGACTATGTGGCCGAGACGTGGGGCGACTTCGACGCGTCGGAGATCGTGCCGCAACCGCTTTCGCACAACGTGTGAGTAGCGGGCGAACCCGTGCAAGGTTCCGGCGTCGTACGTCCCGGAGCGGCAGCGAAAGAGGCGACGAAGCGATAAGGCAGAAAAAACGAGGCGGCCATGATCGGCCGCCTCGCTGCTGTTCGTATGTCCCGTACTTCGGTCGCCTTATTTAGGTTTGCCGGGCCGATGGCCGCGGCGGAGCCGCTGTACGGGGCATCGTCAGGTTGTTACAGGGAGGGCTGATCGGTGATTGTACCTTCGGTCCAAGGTTTGACACTCGGATCGAGCGTAATCTGCTTAGCATCCGAAACAAGGGTCAGGTCGTAGGTGTACTTCATGCCCGGAGCCCAGGTTCCTTTGAGTTCCACATTTTCTTTGGTCACGTCGAAAGTCTGCGCGGTTTCGCCGGTGCCGAGGGTAACAGAATAAACCACCTTGAGTTTCGCGCCCGTGAGCGCCTGCGGCATCAGCATCAGTGCGCCGTTGGTGCCCGCGATCGGATCGCTGGTCGTTTTGGCGATCGCTGCAGTGCCGTTCGTCAGGTAAGCGTAGCTTGCGGTACCGGAGACACTGCTCCATGCGCCTTCGATGGCGGTGCCTTCAGAGGCGGAGGTTGCGTAAGTATAGGTACCCGCGTTCTGGATACCGCTCAGCTCGATCGTCTTGACCACTGCGGTAAAATCGGCGTTTGCACATTTGGCCGAGAAGAGGATTTGCGAGAGCGCGTGGTTGAAATTCAGCGCCACGCTGCCGTTGTTCGAAGTTGCGTCCTGGCTGGTGCGCTGCGCCACGACCAGGTCCGCCTGGGATGCTTCTGCCGCTACCGTGTAGGTAAAGCCGGGCCAGCCTGCGCCCGTGGGAGCGACATAAGTCACATCGGTGGCAGGCGCGTAAGCGAAGAAGGAGACCTTTTTGCCCTGCGGCCAGTACTGCGGGCCGGTATAAGGCCAGCTGTAAGGGCTGCTCTCGCCGGTACGCGATACTAATTGCGATGCGATGAAAGGGGTGGGTTCATCGGTCGAAGCCGTACCCGGGAACGCGGCAGAGGTGGTGTAAGCCGTCATCTGGAAAGCTGTCAGGTTGTCGGTCTTCGTTTCCGTAGCTTTGACCGATTTACCCACGAAGGTTTTCAGTTTGATCGGGGTGTTACCGTCGCCGTTGGGGGTATCCACGACTTCGCTCTTCGAACAACCTGCCATAGCTGCTATGGCAAGAAGCATCATCATTTGTTTTTTCATAAATAAAAAGGGTTTGGTTGGTTAATGAATATTGATTAACTGGTTGGTTTTCTGGTTGTAAGTTCGCCTGTCCGCGGTGCTTCGGGGGTGGTTGTGCGGCGCCGGTATCCTATGGGGCTGCCCACTGTCGTACGGCGGCCCGGCACAGCGCGGGTGCCCAGCGGGAGCGGAACGATCTCCTCGCCCCAGTCGCCGACCCCGACATCCACACCGCCTCCGCCTTCGGGCGGGGTGTACTCGATGACGATCTGGTCGGGAACCGGCGTAGGTGCGGGCGGATCGGTCGTCGGATCGGACGGTGCGGCCTGCGCCACGACCTGCGTGACGTTGGTCTGCGCTACCTGCCGCGATGCGTCCGGTAGCGTCAGTTCGAGCGTGATCGTGACCGGTTTCGGCTCTTCCTGCAGGACGGCGGTGCCGAAGCAGGTAAAGGTGGCCGTGACCACGTTGCCTTCGGTTCGGGCGCAGTCGGCCGGGATGTACGAAGCCGCGGCCACGGGTCGCTGGCTGCCGAGCATGATCGAGCAGGGAACGCCTGCGACGGCGCCGCGGACGCGCTGCACGAACTCGCCGCCGACGACCTGCTGGCACAGGCAGTATTGCGAGACGAGCGCAGCGGGCTTGACCCGCAACGCCTGCTCGCTGCCGCGCGAGGTTTCGCCGCCCACGGACAGTTCGCCGATCGACACGCCGAACAGTTTGTCCGGACGGTTCACCACCGGAATCCCGGCGGCCGTTTCGGCGCGTGCGTCGAGCAGGCCGCCGCCCGATCCCACGTTCGCCAGGGAAGGGTCGACCGTGGTTACCGTGCGCGTGTAGGCCCGGATCGTACCGAAACTCTTCTCGCCGTCGATCAGGATCGTCTCGGAGTCGTTGTTGAACATCACTACTGCGTAACGGCCCGAAGGCAGTTCGACGGTGCCCCCGTCCGGAGCGATATTGTCGACGTAGGGAGTGCCCTCGCGGTCGAGCGGGTAGAAGATCACCCGCATGCCTTCGGGTTTGGCGCCCACGCCCTCCCAGTCGAAAGAGACGCGTACCGGGATGCCCCGGTAATCGTAGGTGAGCGTCTTGCGGCAGGCGTTGCAGCACAGGGCGGCGAGGCAGGCGGCGGTGACGGCGGCGGCGCGGAGGATATGTGGCCTGCGGATATTCATAACCGTCCCCCTTTCCCGCCGAAACGCCACAGCAGTGAGATACGGGCTTTGGTCAGCCCGGTATATCGGATGCGTTTGGTCTGTTGGTAGACATAGAGGCCGTCCCGCGGTTCGTAAGTTTTGTAACTGGAGCCGATCATGCCGGCGCCGACGGCGAATTCGACCCCGAAACTGCGGCCTACCGGAAGCTGGTAGCCGTAAGTGATTCCCGCCGACCAGAAATCCCCCTGGTAGCCGGTCTTCCGGTTTTCGAGGTCGTAGAATCCCGCGCTGCCGTACAGGCCGACGTAATGGCCGTGGAAACGCCCGGGCCCGGCGAAGCGGAACCGCACCTCGGGGCCGGCGGCGAACAGCTGGTAGTAGCGGTGGGCTCTTTCGTTCGACCACCAGGCGCACAACGCTTCGAGGCCTACCGACCAACGGTGGCCCAGGCCGAGTTCGGCTTCGAGGTTGGGGGCGAGTGCCGCCCAATATAAAAGGTTGGTTTTGATTGCCCAGCGGGCGGGCGGGGAATCCTGCCGCTGGCGACGGTCGTTTTGTCCGACCGGTGAAAGGGATGCGAAGTGAGTGGGTGTGGAAGGGGACGATGCAGAAGCCGTTGAGGGGGGGCCGGCGGTTCGGGACGGAGAGGCCGGGGGGAGCCGTTTCCGGGAGCGATGCCGGAACAGGAGGGAGCGCCGGTTGCGGGGTTGTCGTCTGCGGGGTTGCGGACCCGTGTAACGGAGGCTTTTCCTCCGCTGTGTAGATGACCTCTTTTTCGGGAGCGTCCGCGATGGCGGCGGAGAAGGCGTCCGATTGGATTCCCGCGGTCAGGACGTCCGGAACGGAATCTTTCCAGTAGATGCGCACGATGGCCCTGCGCAGCGACGGGAAAAGCGTCGATTGCAGGTAGCGGTACGACTGGCTGTCGATTAGTATCCGGAACCGGTTTTTGAGCTCTTCTTCCGACAGGCCTGTGTCGAACAGATTTGCTATCTGGTCGCGGGAAGGCAGATCCGGCATATCGGATAACCGGCGAAGGAGACCGGCCCAATCCTCGCCCTGCGGATGAATATAAATTCTGTACTGGTTCAGGTGCGGATATTTCCAGACCAAGTAACCTTTGACGGCCCGGCCCCGGTCACGCGCCAGCTGTCCGTTGTGCCAGCCGTAACCTTCCATGGAAGAGTAGGAAAAAATGCCGATCGAATCGATCCGTGATGCGCAGCAGGAGGGTCCGAGCCAGTTTCGCAGCGTATGCAATGCGCTGGAGTTGTCGCGGTAGGCGCTGTCGAGCAGCGAACGGTCGAAACGGAAACTGAGTTCGACATGCTGTACGGTGTCGGATCGGTTTCCGGAAAGGGGGGCGGGAGGAGCCGCAAGGGCGGCTTGCGGGAGAACGGTGCCCGGCAGGAGGGCGCACAGGCCGGACTGCCGGACCAGAACGGCCAGCAGCAACCATACTATATGCGCAGCTCTCCTCATATGAATATAATGTGACAAAAAGTCTACCTTACGCAATCTTCTGCTCGTATTATGCCGGTAAGCAGAAAAGAACGATGTCGAGTTGGTTGGTAGTTGTAAAGTCCTGTTTTTTGGGGTATTATGCGGCATGAATCGGGTCTCCGGAATCATCTCCGGATGGCCGGCAGGGGAGTCCCGTCCCGTTTTTGTTGTAGTAAAAATAACCTATTCGGGTCAAATAACCAAGAATAAAATACTCGTATTTCCCTGATTAGAAAGATTATATTGGTTGTTTTACGCTAACATTTATGTAATAAATTGATAGTGTTTATTTTGGATGGTATATTTCTTTGAAGATTATGCGTTAAGTGTGTCAAAAATAGGTGCCCGTCGACGGATGGACGACGGGTGTGAGGGATAATAATCTGAAAATGAGTCCCTAATGGGGGGGCTGCATTGCGGATCGTACAGGCAAATGGAAAGGGAAAGGGAAAGAAAAAAGAGAAGGAGAATAGAGAATAAGGAAAGGAAGGGCGTAAGAGTAGAAGGAAAAAGGAGCATTTCCTCAAAGGCGAGGCCGGAAAAAGAAGACGTGAGACTGCTGCCACCCATCCGGTCAAAGGCCTTAGGAACCCACCACGAGACAAGCACAGCAGCTCACGCCTAGAGCATGGCCACTAACCCAGTGCCGCCACAGCACTTACCATGCCAAGGCGTGAGCCTCAGCAGAAGCGCTGTGCCTGTTACCCGTGGTGAAAAATTTCCTAAGTTTTTGACCAGGTAACGGCCCGGCACCCTAGTGCCGGTAATAACAAAGGTAATTAAAAAAACGACATGGCAAACAAAAACAATGGTTTTTGAGACCGTACGGCGTATTGGAATGCTGCCGGCCGCGGTGTGCCGGAAGCGGTGGCGGGCAGGTAAAAATGCGGAGGAGAAGGAGTGGGGGAGAAAGAGGACAGGGGCGGGATGCACGTGGACTGGAAACGGACGAAACATGAATAGGACGTGAATCGGAAATGAACAGAAGGGGCGGGGAGTGAAGGAGAAAGGAAAGGCTGAAGGGGAGAAAAGGGAAGAACCGCATTCAGAAGGATGTATTAACTAACAAATAGGGAAAACAGGAAGAAGAGGCAGGATATAAGGGTAAAAGAGCGCCGCCGGACGCGGAAGAGAAACGGGCAACGCCTGGAAAACAGCGAAGTCCGGGCAGGCGGGGACGCGTGGAGAGAAACAACTCCGGAAATGTGCCGCAGGGGGGGATTCGTATCGAAAAATAGTGTATTTTTGTCTCCGGATACCACCACCAGCAATGAGCGAAAAGAGCAGACATAGCGTGTCGGAGGAGTGGCATGAAGCGGCAGCCGCGGATGGGTGCGTTCCAGGCACTTCGGGCACTTCCGGAGTTTCGGGCGCGTCAGGCATGGCATCGCACGGGCGGGGACACGCATCCGAAATCCCGGCTTCCGGACGGGACAATGTTTCCGGCGACGCGGAAACCCCGCGGCCGAAACGGCCGTCGTGGGTCGAACGCAATGTGGCGCAAGTGCTGTCGGGTAACATTCTCACGCGTGCCGAGGTACGTCGTATGTATCCCTACGTGCTGTTTATCGCGGTGCTGATGTTCCTCTATATCGCCAACGGCTACCACATTCAGAAACTGCACCGCCGGCACGACCGGATTTCCGAACAGATCAAAGAACTGCGCTCGCGTTCGCTCACCCTCTCGTCGATCCGGATGACCGCGACGCGCCAGAGCGAGATCATCAAGGAACTCGAGGCGCGCGGAATTCCGCTCCAGGAGTCGCTCACCCCGCCCAAAATCATCGACAAATAACCCATGGCCGAGCCACGCAAACCCGATATCAAGAAGAGCATCCTGAACCGTGTGCGGATGCTTTACATCCTCTTTTTTGCGGTGGGGGTGGCCATTGCCGGCAAAATACTATATATCCAATACGGGCCCGGCGGCGAAAGCCTGCGCAGCAAGGGCGAGCGGATCTCCTACGAACGGGTGGCCATAGAGGCCGACCGCGGAGATGTCCTCGCGTGGGACGGACGGCTGCTGGCCACCTCCGTGCCGATGTACGAAGTGCGGATGGATTTCGCGGCACAGGGGCTCGCCGATTCGGTGTTCCGCAAATATGCCGATTCGCTGGCCGGGGCGCTGGCTACCTTTTTCGGCGACAAAAGCAAGAACGCTTACCTGATCCTGCTTAACCGCGCTTACAGCAACAAGAGCAAGAATCGTTTCACGCAGATCGCTCCGCGTCGTGTAAATCACCTTGAAATCAAACAAATATCCCAATTCCCGATCCTAAGGCTCGGCCAGAACCGGGGCGGGTTTATTCCCGTGCAGATCAACAAACGACTGCTGCCCAACGGGCCGATGGCCTCGCGCACGATCGGCCGCGTCAACGAGGCGGGACGAAAATGGGGCGTCGAGGGAGCGTTCGACAGCGTGCTGCGCGGGACCGACGGCAATATGCTGATGCAGCGCATTTCGGGCAGTTTCAAGATTCCTGTGCCCGACGCGCTGAGCGTGGCGCCGGTGGACGGGATCGACGTGGTGACGACGCTCGATATCGACGTGCAGGACGTGGCCGAAAACGCGCTGCGCAAACAGTTGGAGCTGGGTGATGCCGACTGGGGTACGGCCGTGCTGATGGAGGTTTCCACCGGCGAGATACGTGCGATCACGAACCTGACGCGCAAGGGGGAGGGTAAGTTTGTCGAGGATTTCAATTATGCCGTCGGCATGAACCTCGAACCGGGTTCCACGTTTAAACTGGCGTCGCTGATGACGCTGCTCGACGATGCGGGCGCGAGCCTCGAGGAGCATTACGACACGGGCGACGGGCGGATGATGATCGGCCGGGCGCGGGTGGTCGATTCGCACGCGTGCGGAGACGTGACCCTGCGCGAGGTGTTCGAACACTCGTCGAACGTGGGTTTCGCGCTGGCCGTGAACAAATATTATAAAGAGAACCCCCGGCGTTTTGTCGATCACCTTTATAAAATGGGGCTCGGTATGCCGCTCGATTTGCAGATTCCCGGCGGGGCGGACCCGGTTATTTTCCGGCCGGGCGACGCTTCGTGGAGCGGCGTGACCCTTACGATGATGTCCTACGGGTATGCGCTGCGGCTGACGCCGCTCAAAACGCTCAGCTTTTACAACGCGGTGGCCAACGACGGCAAGATGGTGCGCCCGATGTTCGTCAAGGAGCTCAAACAGTACGGCCAGACGCTGCGCACCTTCCCGCCCGAGGTGATGGTCCCTTCGATCGGTTCGCCCAAGGTGATCGCGCAGGTGCAGGAGGCGCTGCGCGGAGTGGTGAACGACGGTACCGCGCGCGGGCTCAAGAATCCCTATTATTCGGTGGCGGGCAAGACCGGAACCGCGCAGATCGCGATGGGCCGGCACGGTTATACTGACCGTTTCGGCGGCCGGCACTACCTGGCCACGCTGGTGGGGTATTTCCCGGCCGACAAGCCCCGCTACAGTTGTATTGTCGCGATCAAGACCTACAACGGGCCGGGCCGCCGCGGCACCTATTACGGCGCATCGCTGGCCGGGCCGGTGTTCCGTGCGATTGCCGACCGCGTTTACGCCCGCAACACGTCGTGGCAGACGCCGCTGTCGGAGCGGAGCGATAAGGCGGACGGAGTTCCGGCGCTCAAAAGCGGCCGGGCCGACGAGGTGCGCCGCGTGGCGCGCCGGTTCGACGTGCCCTATACACCGGAACGGGGCGTGCAGTGGCAGTGCCTTGCGAAAGCCGATTCGACCGGAATGGAACTGGCGCCCCTCTCCGGGGAGCCGTCCGGAGCCGTGCCCCAGGTGGTCGGCATGGGGATCAAAGAGGCGATCTACCTGCTCGAGCGCGAGGGGCTGCGCGTCGCGTTCAGCGGCACGGGCTGTGTCCGGAGCCAGTCCATTCCCGCGGGCGCTCCCGCGCAGCGGGGCGCGCTGGTGGTGTTGCAGCTGGGGGCCGGGCGGCCCGAGGTGCGCCCCCGGGCCGTGAAATCCGATGCGTCCGCCGGGCCTGAGCGGTAGCGCGACCAGCCTGCCTTGTATCGCTTGTTCGTCCTGGGTCTGTCCATTTTGGATGGTTTCCCTTCCTGTGTGTATGCCCTGTGTTTTGCGTCCGGGTGAAACGGGGAGGTGGCTGCACAAAAACGGGATGGATTGCGTGTGGCTAAAATACTTGGAATCGGGTCGCTCCCGAAAACTTAACATTAACTTAACGGCGGGGCGGGGCGTCGTTCCGGGAATTTTGCCCGGAAAGCTTTATCTTTGTACACCTGCCGGAAAAACGTGCGACGGAGTGCTCTCCGGGTACGGTTTTTGACGGCTTACGGATCGATGATGAAACGGTTACTGGGACATATCGCTTTGTGGGTGTGCTGCCTGTTCGGCGCGTTGAGCCTTTCGGGGGCGGAGGTGCCGCAGCGATTGCCGCATGACAGCGGTTCCCCGCGCACTGCCGCCGAGCTGGTCTGCTCGCTGGATACGCAGGGTGCGGCGATGCGCCAGTTTATCCACGACTCGCTGCGCAGCGATAACCTGCCTGCCGCACAGGGCGTGAACGGTTCGCGTGTCCTGACACCGGTATTCAGGCTCGATCCCCGCCTCGACTTCCTGACCGGAGCGATGCCCGCCATGCTGCGGAACACCCCGGCCCCCATGTTGCAATATCGTGTGCAGGAACAGTTCTGCACCCTCTTTCGTTCATCGCTCGATGCGTCGGGGTATTACATCTTTGCCCTGCGCAAAATCATCGTTTAGCCCGCATTTGAATCGGTTTCCGGCCCCGGCATGTTCGTGCCGGCCCTGCCGCCGCTCCCTTTGAACGAGGGGAGCGCAACTAATTCTTATGTCGAATTTAACGATGATTTTAAATTATGAGCAATTACCATTTGTTGACAGATGTCCTTTATCACCAGGACGGTGTCGTAGCCCGCAAGAAAAACCCCGTTTTCCCCCTCGTTGTAGTCGCAGCCGGTATCGGTCTGTCTATTTGGAGCCTGAACGCTCCTGCACTGGAAGACAGCAAGAACCTTTCCGCATCGCTGATGCTGGTGGGCGGCGTCGTGGCGCTGCTCGGACTGATCCGGCTGGTGATGGCCTTCACCGGCAAGAAACCCGTTTACGGGCCTACCGGTGAGACGCTGACCCGCAAGGAGCTCTTTTTCGAGGCGCAGGACCGACAGGCGCTGCTGGCGGCTTTCCAGGCCGGAGACATGGAAAAAATCGAGCGGATCCCGCACGGCCACAGCTCCAATGTGCTGCTGATGATTTACACTACTCCCAGCGGTTCCTGCACACTGGCTCAGGTGCAGGAGTACGTACCGCACGAATTCGTCGCCGTGACCGATGTGGCGCGGTTTTCGCAGGCTGCCGTTAAAGAACCGCAGACAGCCGCCAAAAACGTAGCCGTTTCGGCCTGAAAACTGCGGGACCGCGGGAGGCGGCTCCTTTACCGATAACTAAGCAATAATACGAATTAAAATGGCATTGGAAGCATTGAAAACCTGCCGCCTGATCAAGAGCGAAGACCTGAACCACCACGGGACGCTCTTCGCCGGCAGGTGTGCGGAGTGGTTTGTGGAGTCGGGTTTTATCGCCGTGGCGGCGAAACTTGACCCGCGAACGGTGGTTTGTCTCAAAATTCATGGAATGGAGTTCCTGCACCCGGTGACGCTCGGCAGTGTGCTTACCTTCGAGAGCCGCATCGTTGCGACGGGACGCAGCACGATTGTCGTTTACGTCAAATCGTTCGAGAGCAAGACCCCCGATCGTATCTATTCCGACGGGTTCATCACGTTCTGCCATGTGGACGAGCATACGCACGCCTGTCCGCACGGATTGTCGGCCAGTCCCGAGACGCCCGAGGAGATCGAACTGAACCTCGCCGCCAAAGAGTTGCTGGCACGCAGGAAAAAAGCGTGATGCCGAAGAATTTATCGAATATCGGTATGGAAGAGTCTGTTTAATAATCTATTGAATAAATTTATTTTATATTATTTAGAGGATATCCGATTGAGTACGATTATCGTGTTTTAAGTTTGAATTATAAAAATTTAAGGTTAGTAAAAGTATTTCTCAGCGAGGGCCGGTGCCGTGAAGGTGCCGGCCCTTTTTGTATGCAGCGAGTGGCGATTGCCAGGCGGGGCGGTTCGTGGTTCCCGGTTCGTTGGTGGTTTGTTTTCGGTTCGTTTGCGGGGCTGCGGTCCTGTCCGTTGTATAGGGTGCGTTTGTCGTGTCGGCGGAGGTTTGTGAGGGGAAGGCGACTTGTCCCGCACGCCGTCGGGCGGGGGTAAACGGTATGGCACGGAGCATCGGAAAATCGCGGCGATTTATTCGTCACGGGGCGGTGCATTTTGCGCGGAAATGGCTACTTTTGCAGTGAAGTTCCGAGGCACCCGGGCTCTTTTTTTTGTGCAGCCGGCTTTCCACCCCCGTTTGCCAGTATGCAGGGCCGGGGTTGTGCAAAGCCTGTTCCGCATGGGGATGTCCCGGACTTCCAAATCCGAATCCGAAAGATGGCACACCTTAATCCGCTGATTTCCGACCTCGCGCTGATTCTGGGCGTGGCGGGTATCATCACACTGCTGTTCAAAAAACTGAAACAGCCGGTCGTGCTGGGCTACATCGTCGCCGGATTCCTTTGCAGCGGGAATTTCCTGCTCGAAGGGGTGTCGAACGTGGATAACGTGAATATCTGGGCCGAGATCGGCATCATCTTCCTGCTCTTTTCGCTCGGGCTCGAGTTCAGCTTCAACAAATTGATGGAGGTGGGCGGCCCCGCGCTGATGACGGCGATGGTGATCATCGCCGGGATGATGTGCACCGGCTTTATGGCCGGACGCATGCTGCACTGGACCACGACCGACAGTATTTTCCTCGGCGGCATGCTGTCCATGTCCTCGACCACGATCATCATCAAGGCGTTCGACGACCTGGGCCTGCGTAACCGCAAATTTACCGGGCAGGTGTTCGGCGTACTGATCGTCGAAGACCTGTTCGCCGTGGTGCTGCTCGTGCTGTTTTCGACCCTTTACATGCAGAAGAACGTCGAAGAGGCAGATATTGCAGGACGGTTGTTCAAACTGCTCTTTTTCCTCGTTTCGTGGTTCGTTGTGGCGATTTACCTGATCCCGTCGCTGTTGCGGCGCGTACGGCGGTTGCTCAATGCCGAGACGTTGCTGGTCATTTCGCTGGGCCTGTGCCTCGGTATGGTCGTGCTGGCCAATTCGGTCGGCTTTTCGTCGGCCCTCGGCGCGTTCGTAATGGGCTCGGTACTGGCCGGGACCTCCGAAGCCAAAGCGATCGAAAAAGTGATGGCGCCGGTCAAAGACCTCTTTGGGGCGGTTTTTTTCGTGTCGGTCGGCATGCTGGTCGAACCTCCGCTGCTGTGGCAGTATATGGGACCGATCCTGTTGCTTACCCTCGTGGTGATTGCAGGGCAGATTTTTTACGGGACGATCGGTTTCCTGATTTCGGGACAGGATTTGCGCTTGTCGCTGCAATCCTCTTTTTCGCTCGCGCAGATCGGAGAGTTCGCCTTTATTATCGCGGCGCTCGGGCTTACGCTCGGTGTGACCAGTTCGTTCCTCTATCCGGTGGCGGTGGCCGTTTCGGTGATTACCACCTTCACAACGCCTTTCGTAATTAAGCAGAGCGAGCCTGCCTACCGCTGGCTCGAGGGGCATTTGCCTCGGAGGTTCAAGATGTTTCTCGCCCGGTACAGTGCGGCGTCGCAGAGCGCCGAGAACCAGAGCGCATGGCGGCAGCTGCTCAAGCGCTCGCTGCTCAGCATATCGTTTTACAGCATCCTGCTGGGAGGGTTGGTGTGGGTGGCCGTGACCTACTATATGCCGTGGGTCGAGGAGTGGGTCCCGGGATTCTGGGGGAATATCCTCTCGACCACGACGACGATCCTGGCGATGGCGCCGCTGCTGTGGGCACTGGCGCTGAGACATTTGAACCGCAAGTTGTTCGCGGCGCTGTGGAAAGATCCGCGTTTCAACCACGGCCTGCTCGTCGGGCTGATGCTGCTGAGGTTCTTCCTTTCGGCCGCATTCGTGATGGCGGTACTTGTGCATCTTTATTCGTACCGCTGGGGGACGATCATCGGTTTCCTGCTGATCCTGCTTTCGATAGCGGTCTTCTGGAAACGGATCAAACATAATTTTCTCCATTTCGAAAGGCGTTTCTACGCGAACCTACATGCGGTTGACCGCGATAAGATCACGGTGCTGGACAAGCGCACGAAGTTCCTGCACCTGGCACGGCTTACCGTTTCGGCCGACAGCCGTTTCGTCGGCAAGAGCCTGCGGACGCTCGACCTGCGCACGCGCAGGGGCATCACCATCGTGTCGATCCAGCGCGGCAGCCGTAAGATCAACATTCCCCATTCGGACGATATCCTGCTGCCGGCCGACCGGATTGCGGTGGTGGGTACGGATGCCGAACTGAAGCGTTTTGCCGCCGAAGTGGAGGTCGAACCCGCTGCACCTACTTCCGGAGTGGACGAAGTGGTGATGCGGCAGTTTTCGGTAAGTCCTTCTTCGGTGCTGGTGGGGATGACCGTCTCGCAGTTCGTCGTGATGTGCGGCGGCGAGGGGATCGTGATCGGGATCGAACGGCAGGACGGGACTTTCGTCGAGCCGCTGGGGCTGGTCCGTTTCCGTCCCTACGACCTGGTGTGGGTGGCGGGTACCCGGGAACCCCTGCGCAAACTGCTCGGCAGCGATGCGCTTCCGGTTCGGAAGGACCCGGGAAAAGGCGCCGGTCACGGACTCCTGATGCGGATCGGCGCGCGGCTGTGGCTGTGGCTTACCGGGCGGAGCCGTTAAAGGGACGCGGTCGGAAAGTGTCAATAAGATGTCAGCTAATTGCCCGGGGCCGGACGGGACGGTATTGTGCAAAAGCCTATATTTGTATATTGCAAATTTTGTATGCGGATGTTAGATAAATTGTTGCAGGGCGTCGAGGTGCGCTCGCTCGTGGGTGACGGGACCGTCGCGGTCGGCCGCCTCGAGTTCGATTCGAGGAAGGTGGTGCCGGGTACGCTCTTTTTCGCTACGCGGGGCACGCAGGCCGACGGCCATGCCTATATTCCTGCCGCGGTCGCAGCCGGGGCGGCGGCCGTGGTGTGCGAGGAGCTGCCCGCCGAACGGCCCGCCGGGGTGACTTTCGTACAGGTGCCCGATTCGACCGTTGCGCTGGGGCAGGTCGCGTCGGCTTTTTACGGGCATCCGAGCCGCCGGTTGAAGCTGGTGGGCGTGACCGGGACGAACGGCAAAACCACTACCGCGACGCTGCTCTACCGCATGTTCCGCAGGTTGGGCTATAAAGCCGGGCTGATCTCGACCGTGGTCTACTGCGTGGACGACCGCGAGATCCCTTCTACGCATACCACTCCCGACAGCATCCGGCTCAACGCGATGATGGCCGAAATGGTCGAAGCGGGCTGCGACTACTGTTTCATGGAGGTGAGCTCGCACTCGCTGGTGCAGCACCGCACGGCGGGGCTGGCCTTCGTGGGCGGAATCTTCAGCAACATCACGCACGACCACCTCGATTACCACAAGACATTCGCCGAATATATCCGGGCCAAGAAGCTCTTTTTCGACGGACTGCCCGCCGGGGCTTTCGCGCTGACAAACGCCGACGACCGCAACGGAATGGTGATGGTGCAAAATACGAAAGCGACCGTCAAGACCTACGCGCTGCAATCGTTCGCCGACTTCCGGTGCCGCATTGTCGAGACGCTGCTGGACGGTATGCTGCTGAATCTCGACGGCAGCGAGGTGTGGGTTAAATTCCTCGGCCGCTTCAACGCCTATAACCTCACGAGCGTTTATGCGACGGCTCTGCTTTTGGACGCCCGGCGGGACGAAGTGCTGCGTATCCTCAGTGACCTGACCTCGGTGGACGGACGTTTCGAGCCGATCCATTCAAAGGAGGGGGTCACCGCGATCGTCGATTACGCCCATACGCCCGATGCGTTGCAGAACGTGA
This sequence comes from Alistipes indistinctus YIT 12060, assembly GCF_025144995.1. Lineage (NCBI taxonomy): Bacteria > Pseudomonadati > Bacteroidota > Bacteroidia > Bacteroidales > Rikenellaceae > Alistipes > Alistipes indistinctus. Next base: position 2,458,135 of record NZ_CP102250.1, read on the forward strand.
TCGGCACGATCAATGAAATCCGCAAGAAGGACCAGAGATTATACGTGGTCGTGGGGTGCGGCGGTAACCGCGACGCGACCAAGCGACCCGAGATGGCCAAAATCGCCGTCGACGGCAGCGATATGGCCGTACTGACTTCCGACAATCCGCGGCTGGAGGAACCGGGGGCGATTATCGAGCAGATGAAGTCCGGGTTGGAGCCCGGTGCGCGCTACCTGGCGATTACGGACCGCCGCGAGGCGATCAAAGCGGCTGTTGCGCTGGCCCGTCCGGGCGATATTATCCTCGTGGCCGGCAAAGGACACGAAACCTACCAGGACGTCGGCGGCGTGAAGCACCACTTCGACGACCGGGAGGAGGTGCGCGCGGCGTTCGGGACGGTGTTTTGAGGGCATGACCGGCCGGTATGGCGGGGGCCCGGGCCTGGTAAGCGTGTGAAAAATGACGAGGTATAACCCGCATGAATGTATATGGGGACTTTGAGACGACATATAATCCTGTGGTTGCTGCTGGTGCCGGTAGGACTTTGCGGGCAGAAAAACACACCCGTGACGGTGACGTGTGAAAACCGTTTCGTCGGCAGGGATTGTGTTTCGGGAGATAGTATTCCGGCTGTGCTGTACCGGTTCAACCGGCGGGTGGAGCGTATTCCGGTGCTGGATACTGTCGCGGGCAGGGCGATTGTACAGTTCCGGGATATTACCAAGAACGGGAAGTATCTGGAGCCTGTGGGACCGATGATCTCGATGGAACTGTCGGACGGAGCGGTCTTATGGCAGCGTGACATTGGCTATATATTCGGTCATACGTGGATCGATGAGGAGTTGATCGTAGAAACCGATTTGCAAAAGTCACGGCGGATCGATCCGGAAACGGGTACGGACCTGTGGGAAAAGAAAATCCGCCTGTATGCGCTTCCGGACGATTGGTCGGGAGCGGAACCGAAAATTGGATTGGGATATGCCCAGATTATGGGTGCAAGGGGCGAGAAGGCTCAGGGATTCAATCTGGCGGACGGTTCGACGCTTTGGAAACGCCCGCTCAATTTCCAGTCCGGATGGAGCGCTTGTGATATGGTAAGCGATTCGGTCGTGCTGGTACAAGCGGACGGCCTGCACCTGTTCAATCTCTATACGGGCCAGGGATGGGATTACGAGGCGGTGATGAGCGCGCCGTATGATAAGCGGATCGCGTTGCAGGTGCTGGGGTTTGCCAGCAGTTCTTTTGCGACGGGAGGGGCGTACATGATCAAGGAGTTGCATTCCAATGCCATCCTGTCGGATAGTGTGCTCTACTGGGCTTCGCGTGAGGAAATTGTGGCACTCGACAGTACCGACGGGCATTTGTTGTGGAAAACCCGTTTACCGGAAAAAGCCGGAAGCCGTTCGAATATTTTTGAAACGGATACGTCGATTTTCCTGATTAACCGTGGGGTAGCCGTATTCCAAAACCGGTATGTCGAGTACGGCAGACCGTTTCTGGCTGCATACGAGAAGGCTACGGGACGGATGACGATGCTGCAGGTGGTCGACCAGCGCCGGTGCCGGATCATGGATTACGCATTCCACGAAGGCAGTGTTTTGTTGGCTTTACAGGACCGGATTGCGGTGCATGACCTGCATACGGGTGAATTGCAGCGCGAAACGCAAATCGATACGGCCGTCGTCGGGAGGATCCTGCGGGAGGATAACGAACGTTACTGCCTGTACGATTCGGTGAAGGACCGTTTTGAATTCGTTTCGGGGGGATTGGACGACTGGACGCTGAGGACTGACAAAGATAACCTGTTGAGGTGGAATGTGCTTCGTGATGAAGCCCGGATCGTGCCCGTCGATTCCTGTTGGGTTCAGCGGGACCGATATGACAACCTGCTGCTGGTCGGCTTGGGTGACAAGAGCTGCCTGATCGACGATAACGGTTGCAGATATGCGGAACTGGCTCTCCCGGCGACGAGGTTGCGGGGTACGACGATGTATTCTTATACTGAGGAGGGGTTGGCCAAAGTCGATTTGAAACCTTTGCTGGATCGTCGCTATGAGCGGCCTGCCGTGCCGCAGGAGCGGGCGGCCGGAACGGCGTTGGCACTGTATGGAAGGGGGCGGGGGGCCCTGTGCGCCTCCCCAAACGATAAAATGTAGTTATTATGTTATACCACCTGATCAAGTATCTTTCATTGCATTTCGATATTCCCGGCGCGGGCATGTTCCTCTCGCTGTCGTTCCGGGCCGCGATGGGCATTATCCTCGCGTTGGTGATCGGCATGATCTTCGGCAAACGGATCATCCGCATGCTGCAGCGCCGCCAGATCGGCGAGGAGATCCGCAACCTCGGCCTCGAAGGACAGCTCCAGAAGCGCGGCACGCCGACCATGGGCGGGATTATCATCCTCGCGTCGATCCTGATCCCGATCCTGCTGTTCGGCGACCTGACCAACATCTACGTCCTGCTGATGATCGTTTCGACCGTGTGGCTCGGGCTGATCGGTTTCCTGGACGACTATATCAAGGTGTTCCGCAAGAACAAAGAGGGGCTCAACGGTCGTTTCAAGATTATCGGACAGGTGGGCCTGGGCATTATCGTGGGCCTGGTCATGTGGCTCAGCCCGCAAGTGGTCGTCAAACAGAAGCTCGACCGTCATGCGCCGAAAGCGCAGGTCGAGTACGTGAACAACAACGGCGCGCGCGCGGCCGTCTACATGGGCCCTGCGGAGAAGACCACCAAGACGACGATCCCGTTTGTCAAAGACAACGAATTCGATTATCACTGGCTGATTCCCGGCGACAGCGACGGCTGCGACCGGGCCGGGTGGCTGGTCTATGTGCTGGTGGCGATCTTCGTCATCACGGCCGTGTCGAACGGCGCGAACCTGACCGACGGGCTCGACGGGCTCGCTTCGGGCGTCTCGGCCACGATCGTCGTGATCCTCGGCATCCTGGCGTGGCTCTCCGGTAACGTGATCTATGCCGACTACCTGAATATCATGTACATTCCTTCGAGCGGCGAGCTTATCGTTTTCGCCGCGGCATTCGCGGGGGCCCTGTTCGGTTTCCTGTGGTACAACTGCTATCCGGCGCAGGTCTTTATGGGCGACACCGGGTCGCTGGCCATCGGCGGCATCATCGCGGTTTTCGCGCTGCTGATCCGCAAGGAGCTGTTGTTGCCGCTGCTCTGCGGTATCTTCCTGGTCGAGGCGCTGTCGGTGCTGATCCAGCGGGGATGGTTCAAATACACCAAACGCAAATACGGCGAAGGGCGGCGCGTCTTCCTGATGGCGCCCATCCATCACCATTACCAGAAGAAGGGCTACTTCGAATCGAAGATCGTCGTACGCTTCTGGATCGTGCAGCTGTTGTTGGCTGCCATTACGCTCGCAACGCTTAAAATCAGATAACGATGGCTCGGATTGTAGTGCTCGGAGGGGGCGAAAGCGGCTGCGGCTCGGCCGTGCTGGCTAAGGTCAAGGGGTTCGACGTGTTCCTGTCGGACCGGGGGGCGATCGCCCCGAAATACAGGGGACAACTCGAAGAGTGGCGCGTGTCGTATGAAGAGGGACGCCATACCGAAGAGTTGATTTTCGATGCCGACGAGGTGGTCAAAAGCCCCGGCATTCCGGAGAGCGCTCCGATTGTGAAGGCGCTGCGTGAGCGCGGGATTCCGGTAGTCTCGGAGATCGAATTCGCCGGGCGCTACACGGACGGTTCGCGCACGATTTGCATCACCGGCAGCAACGGCAAGACGACCACCACTACGCTCGCCTACGAAATGCTGCGGCAGGCCGACCTGAGCGTGGGCCTTGCTGGCAACATCGGGCAGAGCTTCGCGCTGGAGGTGGCCACCGAGTATTTCGACTGGTACGTGATCGAGCTGAGCAGTTTCCAACTTGACGGCATGTACGATTTCCGGGCCGACGTGGGAGTGCTGATGAACATTACGCCCGACCACCTCGACCGCTACGACCACAAGCTGCAGAATTACGTGGACAGCAAGTTTCGCATCCTTCAGAACCAGCGAGCGACCGATAAGTTCGTCTATTGCGCGGACGATCCGCTGACGCTCGAAAACCTCGGCAGGCACGATCGGAACATGGAGGTGCTGCCCTTCGGCGTGAAATGCACGGAAGGTTGTGCGGCGAGTCTCGACGGAGACACGATCCGTGTGCGGGTGGACGGCAAGGAGCTGTCGATCGGCGTGGATGAGCTGAAGATAAAAGGGGTACACAATATTTACAACGCGATGGCCGCGTCGATCGCGGCGCTTTCGGCCGGAGTACCCCCCGAGAGCATTTGTCAGACCTTGCGCACCTTCACCGGCGTCGAACACCGGCTGGAGCCGTGCGGCGAGTACGGCGGCGTGCAGTACATTAACGACTCGAAGGCGACGAACGTCGACTCGGTGTGGTATGCGCTCGACAGCATGCGCCGTCCGACGGTGTGGATCGCCGGGGGAACGGACAAGGGCAACGATTACTCGCGGCTCTTCCCGCTCGTCGAAGGCCGGGTCAAGACATTGGTCTGCATGGGTGTGGACAATGCGAAGCTGATGCGCGAGTTCGCGGGACGCATACCGGAGATCGTCGACACGCATTCGCTTGGCGAAGCGATGGAGGCTGCGGTGCGGAGCGCCGCTCCGGGGGATACGGTGTTGTTATCTCCGGCCTGTGCGAGTTTCGACCTGTTCAAAAATTACGAGCAGCGCGGCGAACAGTTCAAAGCCTGGGTGGCGAAACATGCCGTCGGGAAAAAGGGCCGGTAAGACGTTTCGGGCCGGTTGTGCGGCGAGTCCCGGAGGCGTGCGGCTTTGAAAGGCCGGTTCACGGAGGTGCGGGATCGCGTCCTGTCCGGTAACGGCCGGGGGAGATGCACGGCGGATATGCGGTGAATGTGCAGTCCCGGCACCCGGCGATCTGCCGATAGGCCGGCGAAATGTCCGGAAGAGGCCGGAGTACAAGCATTTGGCAGGGAGCCGCAGATGCCGATGGGATGCGGGGACTTACGGTCCGGTTGCGGCGAGCGGATGGGGATCGTGATTCGGAAGGGATTTACGGAAAGCTCGTGATAAGGCAGCCGTGGATTTGCAGCCGACGCACCGGTAAACGGGCGACAGATTCTGTAGAAATAAACCGGAAGAGTATCCGTGGATGGAAGGACGAAGCGTTCACGGGAAAACCCCTGAAAAATAATTTACGAGCGAGGACAGAGACTAATGGCGGAACAACAGCAACTGCAACCGGGGCAGACCGAAGAACCGGCGGAAACGGGCTTTTTCGACCGTTTGTTCAGCGGTGACAAGCCGTTGTGGATCATCGTTATCTCACTGGCCATCATTTCGCTGCTGGTGGTCTATTCCTCGACTGCGTCGATGGCCTACAAAAATGCCGGGGGCAACACCGCACATTACTTCTTCAACCAGCTCAAATTCATCGCCATCGGCTTCGTGATCATGTGGTTCGTTCACCGGATCAACTACCAGCGCTATGTGCGCTTTACCGTGGTGCTGTTCATCCTGGCACTCGGCTTCATGCTGCTTACGTTCGTGATCGGCGTGAACCTGAACAGCGCGTCGCGCTGGATACGTATCCCGATCATCGGGATGACCTTCCAGCCTTCGGATTTTATGCGTGTGACGCTGGTGGCGCTGCTCGCGCAGCAACTCGCCAAACGCCAGAAGGTGATCGACAAGATCCCGATCCTGCCCGCACTGACTCCCGGCGGCTGGCGCAAGAACCCGCGCAAGAACCGCGACATTCTTTTCGATACGACGATTCCGCTGCTGGGACCCGTGGTCGTAGCCTGCGGCGCGATCTTCTTTTCGAACTTCTCGACCGCAGCGCTCACTTTTTTCACCTGCTGGGTGATGCTCTTCATCGGCCGGGTGCGGGTGCGGGAACTCTGGCGGCTCATTGCGCTGGTGGTCGTGGTGATGGCGGCGGCCGTGACGGTGATGTACATGTTCAACATCGGCCGTTCGCATACGTGGGTCAACCGCCTCGGATTGGGCGACGCGCTCAGTAAAACGGAACAGGTGCAGGTCCAGAACGACGAGGACAACCTGCAGGAGGAGCAGGCGCAGATCGCGATCGCCTCGGGAGGTATCACCGGCAAGGGGCCGGGTAACAGCACGCAGCGGTCGAATCTGCCGCACGCCTATTCCGATTTCGCTTACGCATTCATTGTCGAAGAGTACGGTTTGGTCGGCTCGTGTCTGATCCTGTTTTTGTACCTGTGTGTCTTTTTCAGGGGAATCGTAATCTTCCAGCGGTGCGGAACGGCGCTGCCGAGCCTGCTGGTTTTGGGCCTCAGCCTGATGATCACGTTGCAGGCGCTGATCAATATGATGGTGTCGGTGGGCTATTTTCCGGTGACCGGGCAGACGTTGCCGCTGATCAGTCTCGGAGGTTCGTCTGTGGTATTTACGAGTTTGTCGTTGGGGATTATCCTCGGCGTGAGCCGCCAGATGAAAGAGCAGTCGCTCGACCGCCCCAAAGGCGAGTCCTTGCTGGAGTAGGGGTGCGGCGAAAGGGCCGGAGAACCGCAGTCGGTACCTGGATTTGGAAAACCGTTGGTTTGTGGCGGGAAAGGCCCTGAATCGGGAAGCGGGAAAAGAGAGTGTGAAAGGGCAAAATAAACAGGGATACTTACATAGGGATATTTGAAAGATAGCCGGATGAAGAAGCGATTGATAGCTTGTTGCGGATTGGATTGCGAAAGCTGCGACGCCCGCAGGGCTACCCTCACCGATGACAATGAATTGAGGGAAACGACAGCCCGGAAGTGGAGTGAAATGAACGGTGCGCCGGAGATTACCGCAGCGACTGTAAATTGCATGGGGTGTCGTACGGAGGGGGTGAAATTTGCCTATTGCAGCGAGTATTGCGAAATCCGCAAATGCGTATATGCGAAAGGATTCGAAACCTGCGGGGATTGTAAAGAGTTGGATGGTTGTCGGATAGTCGGTGCGGTTTTGCAGCATGCTCCCGGCGCAAAGGAGAATCTTTTATCCGGACTGTATGTATAAGATCCCGGTATGTGAACTGTAAACAGGTGTGGTTATGGACAAAATAAAAATCATTCTGAGCGGCGGCGGTACGGGAGGCCATATCTACCCGGCGGTCGCGGTGGCCGAAGCGTTGCAGCGCCGGCTGGGCGACGGTGTGGAACTGCTGTTCGTCGGTGCCGAGGGTAAGATGGAGATGGAGAAGATTCCCGCATTGGGTTACCGCATCGAGGGGTTGCCCGTGGCGGGGCTGCAACGGCGGCTGACGGCCCGCAACCTGTCGTTGCCGTTCAAGGTCGCCGCGTCGCTCCGAAAGGCCCGTCGCGTGATCCGCAGCTTCGGGGCCGACGTAGTGGTCGGTTTCGGCGGCTATGCGAGCGCACCGGTGCTGTGGAGCGCCCAGCGCATGGGTATTCCGACGCTGATCCAGGAGCAGAACTCCTACGCCGGGGTGACGAACAAGCTGCTCGCATCGCGGGCTAGACGCATCTGTGTGGCTTACGAGGGGATGGAGCGTTTCTTTCCGAAGGAGCGCATCGTGATGACGGGCAATCCGTTGCGCGGACGTTTTGCCGAAGGGGCGGACCCGGCAGCACGGAAGGCCGAAGCATTGGCCTATTTCGGGCTCGAAGCGGATAAGCCGGTGGTACTGGTCGTGGGCGGCAGCCTCGGTACGCGCACGCTGAACAACATGATGAAAGCCAATGTGGAACGTATTACCGCCGAAGGACGCCTGCAGGTGATCTGGCAGACCGGTAAATTCTACGAGCGCGAGATGACCGAATTTATGCAGGGCCGTTCGTCGGAAGGTATCTGGCGCGGTGCGTTCATCGACAGGATGGACCTCGCTTATGCCGCTGCCGACGTGGTGGTCGGGCGTTCCGGGGCCGGAACGGTGTCGGAACTGTGCCTGATCGGAAAGCCGGCGATTTTCGTGCCGTCGCCCAATGTGGCCGAAGACCACCAGACCAAGAATGCGCTGGCCCTCGTGGAGAAGGGTGCGGCGCTGCTGGTGCGCGACGGCGAGGCGGTTTCGGGGCTTTTCCCGGTGGTCGATGCGTTGTTGGCCGACCCGGAGCGGATGCGGCGCATGGCCGCCAATATCCGCGTGCTGGGCATCGCGGACTCTGCCGAACGGATCGTCGACGAGATCGTGGCGGTGGTGCGGAAAAATTAAATCGGGATCCAAACGTTCGTAAATTATCCGCCGGTTATTTATCGCAGGTGTGCCGACTCTGTACGGTACGGCAGGAGGATTCCGGCAGAGGATAGGGGAAAGACGGTGCGCATACACGAGAGGTAGAGGATGGCTTCTTATCCACAATGAGTTTACTCGACTGAAGAACCTGTCGTCCGATAAGGGGGCGGTGTTGCAAAATCAATAAAACATGGAGTTTCAAAACGTATATTTTCTGGGGATCGGCGGGATCGGCATGAGTGCGCTGGCGCGCTATTTCCTCCACGAAGGCAAACGGGTGGCGGGCTACGACCGCACCGAAAGCGAACTGACCGGCCTGCTCTCGGCGGAAGGGGCCGCGGTAACCTATGATGAAGCGGTGGCGGCGATTCCCGAGCCGTTCCGGGACCGGGCATCGACGCTGGTGGTCTATACTCCGGCCGTACCGCACGACCATCCGCAGTGGGAGTGGTTCCTGGCGCAGGGTTTCGAGATCGTGAAGCGGTCGCGGATGCTGGGTGTCGTTGCACAGGGCAAATATGTAATGGCGGTGGCCGGTACCCACGGCAAAACCACCACTACGACGCTGACCGCCTGGCTGAACCACGAAGCCGGCGGGGGCGGAAGCGCTTTCCTCGGCGGTATTTCGAAGAATTTCGCTTCCAACCTGGTGCTGGGGCCGGGGCCGAGGCTGGTGGTCGAGGCCGATGAGTTCGACCGTTCGTTCCTGCAACTGTGGCCCGATGCGGCGGTGGTGACGTCGGCCGATGCCGACCACCTCGATATTTACGGTACGCACGAAGCGGTCAGGGAGGCCTTCGCGCAGTTTATTTCGCAGATCAAACCGGGCGGCGCGCTGATCCTTAAGAAGGGCGTGGAACTGGCGATCCGCAACCGGGAGATAACGGTTTACCGGTATAGTTACGATTCGCCGTGCGACTTTTATGCGAGGAATATCCGTGTTGGAAGCGACGGGCGCTATACGTTCGATCTGGTCTGTCCCGACCGGGTGCTGGCGGATTGTACGCTGGGCGTGCCGGGATGGGTTAATGTCGAGAATGCCGTGGCCGCCGCCGCCCTGCTGTGGGTGGCCGGATTCGACGAAGCAAAACTGAAAGGCGCGCTGGCGTCGTTCGGGGGCGTGAAGCGCCGTTTCGATTTTTACATCAATACGCCGCAGCGCATCTATATGGATGACTATGCGCACCATCCCAACGAACTGAAAGCCGCGATCACCTCGTTCCGGGAGATGTTTCCCGGGCGGCGGCTCACCGTGGTGTTCCAGCCGCACCTCTATACCCGTACCCGCGACTTCTGCCGCGAGTTCGCCGCCGTGTTGTCCCTGGCCGACGAGGTGCTGCTGCTGCCGATCTATCCGGCCCGTGAAGAGCCGATCGAGGGGGTTTGCTCGGAGATGTTGCTGCCGCTGATTACGGCTCCCGCGCGAGTGGTTCCCAAAAATGAACTGCTGGCACTGCTGGGCGCGGAAAATCCCGATACGATTATTACCTTTGGGGCGGGCGATATCGACCGTTTTTGCGAGCCGATCGCGGAATTGTTGGGAAAGAGATAAGTGCCCTTTCGTCCGTCGGGACTGCAGGGCTGCGGACGCTTTCCGGTATTCATGGGCTGTTGTTACCGTTACGGTCGACAGACGTTCATGTCGCACCGGCATAAGTCAATAAAGCTTTGAAAAGGATCTTCTCCATAACGCTGGGCGTGTTGTCGTGGGCGGTGATCGTAGGTTACCTGATCGCCGCGTCGCGGTATTGTCATGCGCAGCAGGAACAGACCCTTTGCCGGGGTCTCCGTGTGAAGGTGCTCGACAGTGCCGAACGGGGATTCATCACTCCGGCGATGGTGAAGAACTGGTTTGCCGCCGAGCAGAAGGAGTTTCTCCGCGAGCCGGTCGGCAAAGTCAACACGCTGGAGGTCGAAGCGTTCGTCCGCCGTCGCGGGTTCGTCAAAACGGTGCGCGCCTATACGTCGATGGACGGCATGCTGAACATCGAGCTTACCCAGCGGAAACCCGTTCTAAGGGTCAACAGCGTAAACGGTTACGATTTCTACGTGACCGACGACAATTATATCCTGCCTACGCAGCGCTACTATTCGGTCTATGTACCGGTTGTCACGGGGATGATCGTGCCGCCTTTCGGCCCGGACTTTGTGGGAAGTTTGGACGATTGGTCGAAAAAGGGCGAAAAAAAAGTGTCCGAAAATTATTTGTTTTTGGCTAATCTGATTAATTTTGTGAAATTCGTGGAGAGTGATGGCTTCTGGAGCGCTTTTTGGGTGCAGATCAATGTCCGGGACGGCGGTTCGGAAGGTCGGTATGATCCTCAGATCGAGCTGGTTCCGCGTGCTGGAGACCAGATCGTCTGTTTAGGATCGCTCGACGATTACCGCTCCAAGCTCGACAAGCTGACGAGCTTCTACCGCAACGGCCTCGCTTACGAAGGATGGGAGGCGTGCCGTTATATCAACCTGGCTTACCGCGGGCAGGTCGTCTGCTCCGATTAAGGCCCGGTTCCTCCGGAAAGAGTGCCGGGGGTCGATGCGGCTTGCGGGGTGGGGAGTACGGAATATGTTTTATTATCACAAGTGCAGGAAACTGTACGCTAAATACAGGGCTGAGAAGTGGAAAACGGAGATTATGTAGTTGCAATTGATTTGGGCACCAACACGGTGGCGACGGTAGTCGGCACGCGCGGCGAGGGCGGCAAAGTCCGCATCATTGATTGCGAAATCTCCCCCGTGCAGGGCGTCGTCCGCAGCGAGATCAAGAACGTCGAACTGGTCGCCCAGAGCATCAAACGAACCATCGAGGCGATCGAGGCCCGCCAGCAGATCACGATCCGGGAAGCCTATGCGGGCATTTCGGGACAGCACATCCGCTGCGTCAAATATCCCTATTACGTTTTTGTCGGCCGCGACGGCGAGATCCGCGAGGAGGACGTCCAGAAGCTTCACGAGAGCATGGGCAATGTGCAGGCTCCCGACGGAGAGACCATCATCCAGATCATTCCGCAGAATTATATCGTCGACGACGAGGAGACGATGAACCCCGTGGGCGCGTTCGGCAACAAGCTCGAGGCGGTGTTCAACTTCGTGCTCGGCGACAACAACGCCGTCAGCCGTGTGAAACGCGCGTTGCAAAAGGTCGAAATCCGGCAGGCAGGGCTTTTCCTCAACGCCGTCGCTTCGGCCGAGGCTGTGGCCACCGAGGACGAGAAGGAGGAGGGTGTGGCCGTGGTCGATATCGGAGGCGGTACGACCGACGTGACCGTATTCTACAAGAACAGCGTCCGCCATGTGGGCATCGTGCCGATGGGCGGCAACGCGATCAACCGCGATATCCGTTCCTACGGCATTCTCGAACGCCATGTCGAGAGCCTGAAGGTGCGTTACGGCAGCGCGATGCGCGACCAGATCAAGACCGAAATGTCGATCAAGACCCCGGGACTGAACGCACGCATGCCCAAAGAAATTTCGCTGCTGAACCTCGCGGCGATCATCGAGGCGCGGATGCTCGACATCATCGACTTCGTAATGGCCGAGATCAAGGCGTCGGGCTGCCAGCAGAAGCTCGGTGCGGGCGTCGTGCTTACCGGCGGTGCCGCGCAGATGAAAGACCTCGACCTGCTGTTTAAGAATTATACCGGGATCGACGTACGCGTCGCTACGCCCGATACGGTCATCGAGCCGGGAAGCATCGAGTCCGCATCGAATCCCGCGTTGGCTACGGCAGTGGGCCTGTTGCTGAAAGGGCTTAGCTCGGGCAGACCGGTCCGGGGCAGCCGTCCCCAGACGCGTCCGGCCCGCCAGGAGGCGCAGCCGGAGCTCGGCGGCAATTCCTACGGGGCGGCTTCGACCGAGAATCCGCAGCGCCGCACGATCAACACGCTGTACCGCGAACGCAAGGCCGCGGCCGACCGCGAACAGGAGTTTATCGATGAAGAAACTCAGGAAGAACCCGTTACAGGCAAGACCAAAAAGGGGGGCGGCCTTTTCGGACGCCTCAAACAGAAGATCGACAACATGTTCGATGTGATCGAAGATAACGAAATATAGTACACAGAGAATTATGCCGCAGCAAGAGAATATGCCCGATATCATAGAATTCGACCGTCCGAGGATCTCTCCCTCGATCATCATGGTGACCGGCGTGGGCGGCGGCGGCAGCAATGCCGTCAACCACATGTTCGACCTGGGGATAGCCGATGTGTCGTTCATGGTCTGCAATACCGACCGGCAGGCGCTTTACCGCAGTCCGGTGCCGATCAAAGTCCGGCTCGGCGAGAGCCTCACGCAGGGGCTCGGCGCGGGCAACAACCCCGAAAGGGGACGCGAGGCCGCTCTCGAAAGCCTCGACGAAATCGTCGAAATCTACAAGCGCGAAGGAACCAAGATGGTCTTCATTACGGCCGGAATGGGCGGCGGTACCGGTACGGGTGCCGCACCGGTGATCGCCAAGGCTGCCAAGGAACTGGGCATTCTGACGGTCGCCATCGTGACGCTGCCGTTCAAGACCGAGGGCCCGAAGCGGATGAAACATGCTTACGAGGGTATCGACGAGTTGCGGCAGTATGTGGATTCGCTGCTGCTGATCAACAACGAGAACATTCAGGATATTTACGGCAAGCTGACCCTTTCGGAGGCGTTCGGCAAGGCCGATGATATTTTGGCCACGGCGGCCAAGAGCATTGCCGAGGTGATTACGCGTGACAATACGGTGAACGTCGACTTCGCCGATGTGCAGACCGTGATGAAGGACAGCGGCATCGCGCTGATGGGTTCGGGCCGCGCTTCGGGCGACGACCGTGCGATGAAAGTGGCCGATGCGGCGCTCGCCTCTCCGCTGCTGAACCACAACGACATTATCGGGGCACGCAATATCCTGATCAACATAACTTCCGGTGAAGAGGAAATCACCCTCGAAGAGACTTACCTGATTACCGAATATATCCAGACGCGTTCGGGCAACAATGCCGACATCATTTGGGGCGCCGGCACAGATGAGGCGCTCGGCCAGGATATCGAGGTGACGATCATCGCCACCGGGTTCGACATCGATACGCTGCCTCAGTCGTTCGACCGCATGACCTCGTCGCCGTTGCAGGCGCGTATTGACAGTTCGGTTTTGCAGGAGGATGTGCCGGCCGGAGACGAAGTTCCCGCAGAGGAGGAGACGCCTGCCGCCGAGATACCGCGCCGCCACGGCCCCTTCGCTCCGCGGCCGAGGTGGACGCCCCCGACCGAAAATTCCGCAGCACCGCAGGGAATGAATCCGTTGCAGGATCGTCCCGGTTTCAACCGTCCCGTCCAGCCGGGAGTGCAGAAGCCGGGTGCGGGCGAGTCCCAGGCAGGCGTTCCCGGACAAAATCCGTTCGGCATGCCGGGAGGGCAAAACGCCAATGCCGCCGGAGGATCGAATCCGCTGAGCCGCCCGGCCGCAGCACCGCAGGTGATCGAGGCCAAGCGCCCGGATTCGGACGTCAATATCGACGAATTGGAGAATGTCCCCGCTTTCGTGCGACGTAACATGAAGTTCGTCAAGGATAGCTCCGACGAAGGCGGACGCGCCACCCGCGTCGTGCTCAAGGACGATGCCCCTCAAAACGACAACCCCGGGGGCGGGTCACTGTTCGATTAAAAGGGCGGGAATCTGGTTCGTAAGCGGGTTGACCCGTTGATAGCCGGACGGTCGGATGCGGTGCGGGAGAAATCCTGCGGAACCGGATCGGCGTCGTGATAGCGGCATTATCCGGACGGCAGCGGAAGGCTCGGCGCATTTCACCCGGTGATACGGGGTTCCGTAAGGGAAAGGCGAAGCTGGTGTTGCCTGCGTCGCCTGCGGAAAAAAGGCTTACAGTAACCGGGACACCAGTGTTCCGGCGCTTTTTTTAGGTTTTTTAAGGTTTGATACATTCTATTCCGGCAGTCGTGTTCCATACGCTCGCTCCGCAGGATTTTCTCCTGCTGGGGGGTGTTGCCGTGCTGCTTTGCTGTTCCGCGCTGGTCTCGGCTTCCGAAACCGCCTTTTTCTCGCTCTCTCCGCATCAGGCGGAGGGACTTCGCAACCGTCCCTCACGCAGCAACAGCGCGGCACTGAGACTGTTGGACAAGTCCGATTACCTGCTCTCGACGATCCTCATCGCCAATAACCTGGTCAATATCTGCATCGTGATCCTGTCGAACGCGCTGATCAATTCGTGGATCGATTTCGGCGGTGCCACGGGACTGGAATTTGCCGTGAAAATGGTGGTCGTTACTTTCCTGCTGCTGCTCTTCGGCGAGATCATGCCTAAAATTTTCGCCACCTATAACTCTCTGCGTGTCATCGGGCTGATGGCGGTGCCGCTCAGGTTTCTCTGTGCGCTGTTCCGTCCGGTATCGTACCTGCTGATCCGTTCGGGGAGTCTGATTAACCGCCGCATGGCGCAGAAAAAGGTCAATATCTCGATGGACGAGCTTTCGAATGCGATCGAGATGACTTCGGACCAGACCGTCGAGGAGAAGAAAATCCTTTCGGGTATCGTCGAGTTCGTCAATACGGAAGTAGGGGAGATCATGCGCTCGCGGGTCGAGGTGGTCGCGCTCGACGAAACGGAGGACTTCGCACGGGTCAAGGAGGTGATCATGCAGTCGGGCTATTCGCGTATTCCGGTTTACGAGGAAAACCTGGACAATGTGCGAGGCATTCTCTATGTAAAGGATGTGTTGCCTTATATTTCCGCCGCGGACGATTTCGGCTGGACGAACCTTTGCCGCAAGCCCTATTTCGTGCCGGAACACAAGAAGATCAACAGCCTGCTCGAGGAGTTCCAGACCCAGAAAATCCACATTGCCATCGTTGTCGACGAGTACGGTTCGACGCTCGGTTTGATCTCCCTGGAGGATATCCTCGAGGAGATCGTGGGCGAGATCACCGACGAGTCGGATATCGAGCAGCAGTTTTATACGAAGGTTGCCCCCAATACCTATATTTTCGACGGCAAGACGCACCTGAACGACCTGTTGAAAGTGTTGGAACTGGATGACGGATACCTCGACAACTTCCGTGGCGATGCCGAAACGGTAGCGGGGCTGATGCTCGAAATCCGCCGCGATTTCCTGCGGCAGGGCGAGGTGCTCTACTGCCGCAAGCTGACCCTGACGGCCGAAGCGGTCGACGGGCACCGGATCGACAAGGTGCGCGTGGCGCTCGGGGAGTAAGTATCCGGAGGGTGCCGGAGCCGAATGGGAGGGATTGGAAAGGCAAAAAGCGGCAGCAGAACAAGAACAAGAACAAGAACAAGAACAAGAACAACAAAACCATAATCAAACAGCTACTAAAACGATTAATCAAACCGTAATGAAAAAACTGATTTTAATTTTGATGGTGGCGGTCTTTGCCGGGCGGATTTCGGCAGCGGATCAGCCGTCGCAATTGACAGACCAGCAAAAAGCCATGATGACCGCATTCCATGCGGCGACACCCGAGGACATCCACACCTGGGCGCATGAATTGCTCAAGGACGAGTACCGCGGCCGCCGTTCGGGAGATGTCGGTTACGACAAGGCGGTGACTTATGTGATCGACCATTTCAAGAAATGGGGCCTCAAGCCGATGGGTGACAACGGCACATACGAGAACACCTTTGCGCAGCCCTACAACGACGTGCAGAGCGTGGGACACCTGAAAGCCTTTTACCTGTTGGGCAAAGATACCGTCGTGAAAGACTACCTGCCGCGCAAGGATTATTTCCCGACCGCTCTTTCCGGCAACGGCGACGTGACCGGCGAGCTGGTTTATGTGGGTTACGGCGTGACTGCGCCCGAACTCAAATACGACGATTACAAAGGTGTCGACGTGCGCGGCAAGATCGTCTTGTGCGAAGGAGGTTACCCCTATCAGGGCAAAAACCTCGATACGCTGAAGATGTGGAGCGAGCACCAGCGTGCCGGGGCCAAGATCGCTGCGGCGGCCGAGGCGGGTGCGGCCGGAGTGCTCTTCGTGTCGAAATATGCCAATCCTTTTCCCCGCCGTGCGGAGGACGACGTGGTGGTGGCTTTCATCAGCGAGGCTACGGCCAAGGAACTGATGGCCGGTACGGGACGTACGCTCGGCCAGTGGCGTGACCGTTTCAAAGCCTTCAAAGGTAAGCCCGTTTTCACCGGACGTACCGTGAGCGTGGCGGCCGATACCAAATTCTATCCCGACAATACGACGGCCAATGTCGTCGGCGTCATCGAAGGTACCGATCCGGTACTCAAGAACGAATACATCATTCTCGGTGCGCACCTCGACCACCTGGGTATGCTGCCGGAGATGTATCCCGGTGCGCTGGACAATGTTTCGGGTTCGGTGATTATGATGGCGGCGGCCAAGGCGCTCGCTACCTCGGGCGTGCAGATGAAGCGCAGCGTGATCGTCGTGCTGTTCGCCGCAGAGGAACTCGGCGTGCTCGGAGCCGGGCACTATCTCAAAAGCATGCCTTTCCCGAAAGATAAAATCACCTGCATGGTCAACATCGATATGCTGGGAAAGGGTAACGGCCTGATGGTGAATACGGCGACCGAATGGAAAGATCTGGTACCCTATTTTCGTGACGGATCGGAGAATTGGGCGCGCCGTCCTTTCTCGACGGTGATGAACGATTGGAGCTATGCGACGCGGATGTTCACCGACGGCAATGCGTTCCAGAATGAAAAGATCCCGACTATCGAGATGCGTGCGACCGGCGGTCCGTGGCCGCAGGCTTACCACGTGCCCGAAGATACGATCGACCAGCTCGATCCCGTTATTATGGCCGATGCCGCCCGGGCGCTCTGCATCGCGGTGATCAACATTGCGAATAAATAAGTCCCGGTCGGGCTTGGTTTAAACCTAAATAAACAAGGGAACCGCATCGATCGATGCGGTTCCCTTGTTGTTGTACGGTCCGGATTGTGCCGGGTTGCCTTTCGCCCGAGGCTGACTTGCCGCCGTTTCCGGTCTTGTGATTCTTATTGTCACCGCAAGTTTGTAAGGCCGGTGAAGTCTCAGGAGGAGGCTGCCTTTGTCGTTCAGTTATTTTTGTGGCTTATTTCTTCAGCCGGATGTCCTCGTATTCCACTTCGAGGCCTTTGCCATAGGTGGTCATCGCCTTGCGGCTCATGCCCATGCTCGAGAAACCGCCGTCGTGGAACAGGTTCTGCATTGTTACCTTACGCGTCAGGTCCGAGAAAAGCGTCAGCACGTAGCCGGCACAGTCGTCGGCCGAAGCGTTGCCTAGCGGGGAAACGCGTTCTGCGTAGTCGAGCAGGTCTTCCATGCCCAATACGCCCTTGCCGGCCGTGGTCGGGGTGGGCGACTGCGAGACGGTATTGATGCGTACGCACTTTTCACGGCCGTAGATGTAGCCGAAACTGCGTGCGATCGATTCGAGCAGAGCTTTCGCGTCAGCCATGTCGTTATAGCCGTAAAGCGTACGCTGCGCTGCGATGTAGGTCAGTGCGACGATCGAGCCCCAATCGTTGATCGCATCTTTTTTGCGTGCGACCTGAATGACTTTGTGGAACGAGATGGCCGAAATGTCGAGCGTTTTGGCGAGGTAGTCGTAATCGAGGTCGTCGTAGGTGCGTCCCTTGCGGACGTTGGGCGACATGCCTATCGAGTGGAGGATGAAATCGAACTTGCCTCCGAAATGTTCCATGGTTTGGTCGATCAGGTTCTCGAGGTCTTTTACGCTGGTCGCGTCGGCCGCGATCACCGGGGCGTTGCACGCCTTTGCCAGTTCGTCGATTGTGCCCATGCGGATCGAGACGGGAGTATTGGTCAGTACGATCTCGGCGCCCTCTTCCACGGCCCGTTGTGCCACTTTCCATGCGATCGACTGTTCGTTCAGTGCCCCGAAGACGAGGCCCTTTTTCCCTTTAAGAAGATTGTATGCCATATGTTTTTCTATAAATTGGTCGGGGCAAAGGTACTAAAATATCCCGGAAAGCAAACTCCGTGCCGCTATTCGGCTTATGCTGAAATGCTTATCCTGTTTGAGCCGGTGTGCTTTTTCCTGTCGGTACGG
Source organism: Alistipes indistinctus YIT 12060 (assembly GCF_025144995.1). NCBI lineage: Bacteria > Pseudomonadati > Bacteroidota > Bacteroidia > Bacteroidales > Rikenellaceae > Alistipes > Alistipes indistinctus. Next base: position 2,476,354 of record NZ_CP102250.1, read on the forward strand.
GGACTCCGGTGCGTTTTGGCGCGTTCTTTTTTAGTGGGATATGGTCCTGTAACTCCGCCCGGAGGAAAACCTGTGGCCGGGAAGAGAGACCGGTTGCAATGAAAATTACTGCCGCTGGAACAGGTAGGTGATCGTGCCGGACTGGCTCGCGGGAGCTGACGCGTCGACATTGAAGCGCGACAGGCGTGCGGCTTCCAGTGCACGTTCCGAGAGGCATTCCTCGCCGGAAGTGGAGCTCCGCACGCTGGCCGAGGTGACCTTGCCGTTGCGGTTGACGCTGATGGAAACGACCACCTGGCCGCTTCCCTCGCACTGGTAAGCGGGGACGTGCATGTAGGTAAACGTACGCCCGGCCAGCGAAAAAGAGATCAAGACGTTACCTGTGACGCGGACATCCTCCTGTTTTTTGCCCTGGTTGTCCTTGCTCCGCTTGCCGGCGTTGTGCGCGTCGATCATCGCCTGTTCTTCGCGCAGGCCGCGTTCGTAGGCTTCGCGCGAGGCGCGCATGCGCGCCGCCACGGCGTCGGCCTCGTCGGCGATATTGTCCGGGATCGGGCTGCCGTTCGAACTGCCCTGCGAGCCGCCCGAACCGGCCCCGCTGGTGCGTTCGTTCTGGCGGGAGGCTTCGTTGCGGGCGTCTTCGTTGGAAATGGCGTTATGCGCATTGCTCAGGTCGGCCTCCATTTGCCGGCGCTCTTCGGGTGTCAGCTCCTGTTTTTGCTCGGGAGGCGGGGGAACCATGTCCAGGTAGATCGTATGTTGGTCGGGCGGAGCGCCTCCTACGACCAGTTTGGTCGTGACGAAAATGATGCCGAGCACCAGATAAGCGATGATCATCACACAGAGTCCCACCTTGTGTTCGTAGGTCCATGTGCCCAGGTCGACCGGCTGCGGATCGAACGGCAAAACGATCCGGCCCCGCCTCGGATCGCGGGGCGCGGCGGGCTGTTGCTGTCCGGAGAAAGCTGCCTGAGTGGAGGTTGGACGGGGATCTGGATTCATCGCTTTGTTACAAAAGAGAAGCAAAATTACGATTTCTTTGAAAAAAAATAATACCTTTGCACCTAAATTATTTACAAAAATCATGTCGCAGAAACAACAGACATTGAACGGCCCCCTCTCTTTTCAGGGAAAAGGGCTACATACCGGGCTTAATGTACAGATGACTTTCCTGCCTGCCGAGGCGGGTAGCGGGATCCGGTTCCGCCGGACGGATTTGGAAGGGGCTCCCGAAGTGGAGGCCCTGGCCGATTACGTGGTCGACACCTCGAGGGGGACGACCATTGAGCGCAAAGGCGTGCGCGTGAGCACGATCGAGCATGTGATGGCCGCGCTGTGGTCGTGCGGCGTGGATAATGCGGTGGTAGAGGTCGATGCGCCCGAAACGCCGATTATGGACGGTTCGGCCCGCGAATATGCCGAGGCGATCGCCTCCGTAGGGCTTCAGGAGCAGGATGCCGACCGGGTGTACTACGACATCAACGAAAAGACGGTCTTTTCGATCGAGGACAAAGGGGTCGAAATCGCGGCCTATCCCGACGACAAGTTCACGGTCAATGTCAACATAGATTTCAATTCGAAAATTTTGGGCAACCAGTATGCCCGGCTCGACAACATCGAGAATTTTTCCTCGGGAATCGCCCCGTGCCGGACGTTCGTTTTCCTGCACGAGATCGAGCAGCTGTTGCAGCACAACCTGATCAAAGGCGGCGACCTGGACAATGCGATCGTGATCGTCGAGCGCGACATCACGCCCGAAGAGCTCGAACGCCTTTCGAAGCTCTGCAACAAGGCCGATATCAAGGTTACCAAAGGATACCTCAACAACCTCAAGCTGCGCTTCCCGAACGAATGCGCGCGCCACAAACTGCTCGACGTACTGGGCGATCTGGCGCTGATCGGGGTGCGTATCCGGGGCAGCATCGTGGCCAACAAACCGGGTCACTTCGCCAATACCGAGTTCGCGAAGCTGGTGCGCAAGAACATCAAGCGTGATTCGGTGCGGCCTTCCTACCGGTACAATCCCAATACGGAACCCGAATACGATATCAACCAGATCCGGTCGATGCTGCCGCACCGCCCTCCGTTCCTGTTGGTCGACAAAGTGATGCATGTCGATTCGGAACATGTGATCGGCATCAAGAACGTGACGATGAACGAACCGTTCTTCGTGGGACACTTTCCGCAGGAGCCGGTGATGCCGGGCGTGCTGATCATCGAAGCGATGGCCCAGTGCGGGGGAATCCTGGCGCTGCACGATATTCCCGATCCGGAGAACTATTCGACCTATTTCATGAAGATTGACGGCGTGAAGTTCCGCGGCAAGGTGGTTCCGGGCGACACGCTGCAGTTCGAACTGAGGCTGGTGGAACCGATCCGGCGCGGTATCGTGCTGATGGAAGCCAAGGCGTTCGTCGGCGACCAGCTCAAAACCGAGGCGCTGATGATGGCGCAGGTGGCCCGCAATAAAGCATAATAGCACAGAGTTACGAATACATTCATATATCCTTATCCGCAAGCATGATTAGCAAATTGGCTTACGTTTCCGGCAAGGCTCAGCTCGGAGCGAACGTTACCGTAGAACCTTTCGCCTATATTGCCGACGACGTAATCGTAGGCGACGGTTGCTGGATCGGCCCCGGGGCCGTATTGATGGACGGAGCCCGGTTGGGCAGGAACTGTCAGGTGCATACTGCCGCCGTGGTGGCCGGCATCCCGCAGGACCTCAAGTTCAAAGGCGAATATACGACAGCCGAAGTAGGGGACAATACGATGATCCGCGAGAGTGTGACGATCAGCCGGGGAACGGCGGCTAAAGGAAAGACCGTGGTAGGCAGCAATGTGTTGCTGATGGCTTATGTGCATGTGGGACACGATTGTGTGGTGGGCGACCGCTGCATCCTCGCCAATCGCGTATCGCTGGGCGGTGAGGTCGAGATCGACGACTGGGCGATTCTGGGCGGCCATTGCGCCGTGCACCAATTCTCGCGTATCGGCGCGCACGTGATGGTGAGCGGAGGCTCGCTCATCAGCAAGGATATCCCCCCGTTCGTGACGGCGGCGCACAATCCGCTTTCGTTCGTGGGCATCAATTCGATCGGCCTGCGCCGGCGCGACTTTACCAACGAGCAGATCGAGCAGATCCAGGAGATGTGCCGCATCTTGTTCCAATCGGGGTACTCCTACACGAAAGGGTGCGAGTTGGTCGAGAGAGAGATGCCGCAGGGTCCTGAGCGGGATATGATGCTGAGTTTTATCCGTAATTCGAAGCGCGGCATCATCAAACCGTACAATCCGCGCAAAAAAAACGAGGATATCGGCTAAATCCTTTCCGGGGCGGCTGGTATTGCTATGGGCTGCGTTCTTAATCTCCCGTGCGTGTACAGATATTTCTGCATGGTGGGGTCCGGAGTGGTTCGTTCGCCGGATGAAGAAGATCCAAACAGGTTATAAGCTTGTAATATTTCCGCTAATATTCCCGGCGATCGGACGTTCGCCGGGAATATTTTTGTTATTTTACCGGAAAAATTTGACTCATGTCCCCTGCTGCGAAAACCTACTACCCCTATCTGGATAAATTGCGGGTCTTTTTGACCTGTCTGGTTATCTTTCATCATACAGCTATTGCGTTCGGGGCTTCCGGCGGCTGGTACTATAAATCGCCCGACCTTTGGAGCGGCTGGAGCGAGAGACTGATGTCGCTGGTCATGGGGATCGATCAGTCCTATTTTATGGCCCTCTTTTTCTTTATTTCCGCCTGGTTGATGCCCGCATCGTACGAGCGGAAAGGAGCGATGGCATTTGTCAGGGACCGGCTGGTGCGGCTGGGTGTTCCTCTGCTGGTTTTTATCCTGGTGCTGAATCCTGCGTTGGTCGGTATCATTCGGTTCTATAAGGGAGTGCCGGTGGATTGGGTGCAGGTGTTCTTGCACAACCATTACCCGGGCCCGATGTGGTTCGTGCTGACGTTACTCGTTTTCGAATTGTTGTATGTCGTGTACCGCTCCTGTCGCAAAACCGTTCCGAAGATCTCCGCTGCAACTAAGTTGCCGTCCGTCCGGACGGTCGTCGCATTTATTGTGGTGATGGGATTGGTTGCGTTTGCTATCCGGTTGGTATGTCCGGCCGGGAAGAGCTGGTTCGGGTTGCAATTCGGATATTTCCCGTTGTATGTGGGCATGTTTTGTGCCGGTATCGTTGCCTGGCGCGACGGGTGGCTCGAACGGATGCAGGTGCGCAACGCCCTGGGTTGGTTCGGGCTGGCATGGGTCGCCATTGTCGCGTTTGTGGCGTTTTATTTCGTGAACCGTTCGTCCGGAGATTCCGATTCGGGAGGTTGGAACCGGATGGCTTTTGCTTATGCCATGTGGGAGCCGATTCTGTGTGTCGGGTTTTCGTATTTTCTGCTGGCAGCATTCAAACGCTGGGGGAATGAGGCCGACCGGTTCTTCCGGGCTTTGGCCGCCGATAGTTACATGACTTATGTGTTGCATCCGTTTTTCGTCGTGGGAGCCACATTCCTGGCCCAGTGCCGGGGAATGGGGCCGTGGGTAGGAGCGGCATTCGTCTGTGTCGCTGCGATCGTTACCGGATTCGGTGCCGCCCATCTGATCCGGCGGATTCCGGCCGTGCGGCGGTGGGGGTGGTGAGTGCGGCGCGGCTAACTGGACCCGTGCGGCGGACAAGGGATGTGAGCCGGGGCCGGAACTGTACAAGGTCGGCGAATCCATGGCGGGATCGGGGCGGTTCGCCAGGGACGGTTCGTAAGGGGCGTCCGGATAGAAACTCGCCTCAGGTTCGTAGGAACCGGAAAAAGTGGAATAAAATCGGGGCGGAGTATTGTTTTTTATGGGGAAATAGCTATATTTGCACCATATTCTACGCGATGGGATGGGGGACGGTAAGTCCCCCGTTTTGTTAACTATATGAAACCGAATCGATTATGATTGACGCTGTACGGATACGCGAAATCGCCGAGGCGCAGATGGACGGTACCGACCTCTTTGTGGTCGACGTACGCGTTGCGCCGGGGAACGGGATCGAAGTGGTCGTCGACAGCGATACGCAGGTGGGCATCGACCGTTGCGTCGCGCTGAGCCGGGCGATCGAGGCGTCGCTCGACCGCGAGCAGGAGGATTTCGAACTGACGGTCACTTCGGCCGGAATCGGGCAGCCGCTGAGAATGCTGCGCCAGTACCGCAAACTGATCGGCCGCGAGGTCGAAGTGGTGCTCAAGGAGGGCGGTAAGCTGGTGGCCACCCTGACCGATGCGACCGGTGAGGCGATTACGGTGGAGTACCAGGAGAAGGCGGTTGTCGAGGGTAAAAAGCGCAAGGAGCTCGTTACCCGCCGGCGCGAGTTGCCGCTCGCCGAGGTCAAATCGACCTGCGAACATCTTAGCTTTAAGTGAAAACATACAAATTCAGAATAAGTTACAGTTATGGACAACCTCAATCTGATAAGCACTTTTGCGGAGTTCAAAGAGCTTAAGAATATCGACAAGAGCACGATGATCGGTGTGTTGGAGGACGTGTTCCGCCACTTGTTGATCAAGACCTATGAGACCGACGAGAATTTCGACGTGATCATCAACCCCGAGAAAGGCGACCTCGAAATCTGGCGGAACCGCACGATCGTCGAGGACGGCGAGGTGGAGAATCCCAACCAGCAGATTTCGCTGACCGACGCCCGCAAGATCGACCCGACCTACGAGGTGGGCGAGGAGGTTGCCGACGAGATCAAACTGGCCGACTTCGGCCGGCGTTCGGTACTGTCGCTGCGCCAGAACCTCGCTTCGCGCATCATGGAGCTGGAGAAGGCCAACCTGTACGAAAAGTACAAGGACAAGGTGGGCGAAATTATCACCGGCGAGGTTTATCAGGTGTGGAAAAAAGAGGTGTTGATCCTCGACGACGAGGACAACGAACTGGTGATGCCCAAGGCCGAGCAGATCCCGAGCGATTTCTTCCGCAAGGGAGATACGATCAAGGCGATCGTTGCCCGCGTCGAAATGCGCAACAACTCGCCGCTGATCGTGCTTTCGCGTACGGCGCCCGAATTCCTCGAAAGGCTGTTCGAAATGGAGGTTCCCGAGATTTACGACGGGCTGATTACGATCAAGAAGATCGTGCGCATTCCCGGCGAGCGCGCGAAGGTGGCCGTCGAATCGTACGACGACCGCATCGATCCGGTCGGCGCCTGCGTCGGCATGAAGGGCTCGCGTATCTATTCGATCGTCAAAGAGCTGCGTAACGAAAATATCGACGTAGTGAATTATACGTCGAATTCGCAGTTGATGATCCAGCGCGCGCTGAACCCGGCCAAGGTGTCGTCGATCCAGCTCAACGAGGAGACCAAAACGGCTGCCGTTTACCTCAAACCGAGCGAAGTGTCACTCGCCATCGGTAAGGGCGGCCTGAACATTCGCCTGGCCAGCATGCTGACCGGTTACGACCTCGATGTGTACCGCGAAGTCGAGGAAGAAGACGTGGCACTCGACGATTTCTCGGATGAGATCGATCAGTGGATCATCGACCAGCTCAAAAGCATCGGTTGCGATACGGCTAAAAGCGTGCTCGAACTTTCCGTCGAGGAGCTGGCCAAGCGTACCGACCTCGAGGTGGAGACCGTCGACGAGGTGATGCGTATCCTCAAATCCGAGTTCGAATAGAGTCGGACGGGGAGACTTTGCAGGGCGCTGCGGATGGCGTGCCGCTCTGCAGTCTGTCGCACCGGGCGGCCGGAGACGGCGGCTGTGCCCATGGGAAATAGCGGGAAAGCCCTGTTTCCCACCGGATATGGACCCCGATAGGGGGCGGTTGTGCGGTATGGTGCGTGCAGAATTGAAAAATTTGAACTATTTTTACACAAAATATAGCTATCGAAGCCCTTATCGAATCCTTTAGTTAGTGATACCCGCGGGAATGATTCCCGGTCGGGGGCCCCGATGCCGGGAGGCGCCCGAGGCTCCGCAAAGCGTAACGCCGAAAAACAATAGCATATGCCAAATGTACGAAGACTGAGACTCCATCAGGTTGCAAGAGAGTTGAAAGTAGGACAGACCACGATTGTCGAATATCTCGAGAAGAAGGGGATTAAGGTGGAAAACGCCCCCAGTACGCTGATCGAGCCGCACGTCTATGAGGTGCTCGACAAGGAGTTCGGCGCCAACAAGGCCGAGACGGTCAACATCCGCGAGAAGATCAATCAGAAGCTCGAGGCGGTATCCCTCGGCAATCGCAAGGACGGCGCTCCGGCCGAGGATGACGCCGACTTCAAGAAAGAGGTGATCATCAAGAGCGGTGTGATCAGCGTGAAGGACGAGGTGGCTGCGATGAGCACCCCGAAAATATTGGGCAAGATAGACCTGTCGGGCAAGAAACCCGCTGCAGCGCCTGCCGAAGCGAAGAAACCTGAGCTTCCTTCGGAGAAGAGCGTCCCGGCGGTTGCACCCGCCGCAGAGCAGAAACCCGCTCCGGCCCCGGCCGTCAAAAGCGAACCGGTTTCGCAGCCTGCCGCCGCGGCGCCTAAAGCCCCGGCGGCGACATCCGTTGCCCCTTCGGCCGCTGCGCCTGTGTCAACCGCCGCACCAGAGGCAACAGCCGCTGCGCCTGCCGCTAAAGCTGCGCCCAAGGCCGTTGCGCCTGCGCCCGCATCCAAACCGGCTGCAGTTGCAAAACCTGCGGCACAGCCCGTGCCCGTTGTTTCGACCCGTACGGCCGATGCTGCGGCGCAGACCCAAACGTATGACGAGCGTGTGGCTGCCGACCAGACGAACCTGTTTCGCCCCAATTCGGAGGAGAACCGCTTGTCGGGACCGAAGGTGCTCGGCAAGATCGACGTGAACCTGCTTGAGAAAAAGGGGGACTTCGGCCGCCGCGAGAAACGCAAGCGCATTACCAAGGATAAGGTCGACCTGAACCAGAAACCGGCTCCGGGCGCACCGCGTACCGACGGCCGTTCCGCAGCGGGTGGTCCCGGTTCGGGCGGAGGCTCCGGCCGCGGATCGTTCCGTGATAACAACAAGAAGAGGGGGCCGAAGGGTGCTCCGAAACCCGCTCCGGTGCACACCGAAGTGAGTGAGGAAGAGGTACAGAAGCAGATCAAGGATACACTGGCCCGCCTGACTTCCAAAGGATCCAAATTCAAGACGGCCAAGCACCGCCGCGACAAGCGCGATGCGGTATCGGCCCGTATACAGGAGGAACAGGCACGCGAAGAACGCGAAAAGAGTATCCTGAAGGTAACCGAGTTCGTTACCGTCAGCGAGCTCGCCTCGATGATGGATGTCGGCGTTACCGACGTCATTACGGCCTGCATGAACCTCGGCCTGATGGTGTCGATCAACCAGCGTCTCGATGCAGAAGCATTGGTGGTGGTGGCCGAAGAGTTCGGCTATAAGATCGAATTCGTCACCGTCGATACGCAGGAGGCTATCGACACCGAAGAGGATAAACCTGAAGACCTGGTACCGCGTCCGCCGATCGTGACCGTGATGGGCCACGTCGACCACGGTAAGACTTCGTTGTTGGACAATATCCGCAAAACCAACGTGATCGCCGGCGAAGCCGGAGGTATTACGCAGCACATCGGCGCTTACAGCGTGAATGTAAACGGCCGCCGTATCACTTTCCTCGACACTCCGGGCCATGAAGCGTTTACTGCCATGCGTGCCCGCGGTGCGCAGGTGACCGACGTGGCGATCATTATCGTCGCGGCCGATGACAGCGTGATGCCGCAGACGGTCGAGGCGATCAATCACGCCGCCGCCGCCCAGGTGCCGATGGTTTTTGCGATCAATAAAATCGACAAGCCGGGGGCCAATACCGATAAAATCCGCGAGGAGCTTTCGGCGATGAATTACCTGGTCGAGGATTGGGGCGGTAAATACCAGTCGCAGGAGATTTCGGCTAAAAAAGGTATCAACCTCGACAAATTGCTCGAGAAGGTGTTGTTGGAAGCTGAGATGCTCGACCTGAAGGCGAATCCGAACCGTATGGCTCAGGGCGTCGTGATCGAGTCAACGCTTGACAAGGGGCGCGGTTATGTGGCGACGGTATTGGTGCAGAACGGTACGCTCCGCGTGGGCGACGTGATGCTTTCGGGTACCTATTCGGGCCGTGTGAAGGCGATGTTCAACGAGCGCGGTACGCGCATCACCGAGGCGCCGCCTTCGACGCCGGTGCTGGTGCTGGGTCTCAACGGCGCCCCGCAGGCGGGCGATACGTTCAACGTGATGGACGACGAACGTTCGGCGCGCGATATCGCCAACAAGCGCGAGCAGTTGCAGCGCATGCAGGGGCTCCGCACACAGAAACACATTACGCTCGACGAGATCGGGCGCCGTATTGCAATCGGCAACTTCAAGGAGCTGAATATCATCATCAAGGGCGATGTGGACGGTTCGATCGAAGCGTTGGCCGACTCGCTGATCAAACTCTCGAAAGAGGAGGTGCAGGTCAATGTAATCCACAAGGCGGTCGGTCCGATTTCCGAATCGGACGTACTGCTGGCTGCGGCGTCGAACGCCGTGATCGTCGGCTTCCAGGTGCGTCCGTCCACTTCGGCGCGCCGCCTGGCTGAGAAGGAGGAGATCGAAATACGTCTCTATTCGATCATCTATGATGCGATTAACGATATCAAGGACGCGATCGAAGGCATGCTCGCGCCGGTGATGAAAGAGGAGATCGTCTGCTCGGTGGAGGTGCTCGAAACCTTCAAGATTACGAAGGTGGGCACTGTGGCGGGCTGTATCGTGCGCGAAGGCAAGATTACGCGCAATACCCCGATCCGCGTGATCCGCGACGGCATTGTAGTCTATACCGGCAAGCTAGGTTCGCTCAAACGTTTCAAGGACGATGTCAAGGAGGTCGGCCCGAACCTGGAGTGCGGTTTGAACATCGACAACTACAACGACATTAAGGTAGGAGATATCATCGAAGGTTACGAACAGGTCGAAGTGGCCCGCAAGTAGCGCTTGCCTGACGCGGTTTCCCGCATCCCGCCGGGTATCTGGTTTCGTTCGGTACCGGTATCAAAAATATAAGACAGAAGCTTTCCCGACAGTTGCCGGGGAAGCTTTTTTTGTTCGAATGTATAACATTTAGGCTTTTTTTTTGTTAATTTTATTCTGCGGGGCAACAGCTCTCCTTCTCTCCTCCGCGTCTCTTACTGACCATAAATTACTAACCTGAATGAAGAGATGAGGAAAAAAACAAACAAAAGTCGTCTGATGCTGGCTTTGTGGCTGGGCATCGCGTGGCCGGCACTGGCCGGAGGCCCATTTGTCATTAACGGTAAGCTGGCGGGAGTCGAAGATGGCGCGGTAGTGAGGCTGTTCCGGCCGGACGGCAGCATGGGAGCTGCCGTGGCGGCGGATACGCTGCGCAACGGTCGTTTCATGCTGTGCGGCGAAGTGGAACAACTTGAAATGCTGTCGATCGCGGTGCAGGGCGAAGGTTTTCCGTCGATGGGACTGAATGTCTGGGTGGAGCCGGATGCGGTCGTGTCGGTCAGCGGGCGCGATAAATTGCTGGTGACCTGGAAGGTGGCAAGTAAGATACCTCAGCAGGCTGAAGCGAATCGCTATATCGATGCGAGTCGCAGCGAATACGTGCAGATGCAGCAGGCGGCGGTTGAATTTAGCGCGCTGGCCGGTGAGGCGGATCGAGCCCGGCGGAGCCGGTTGCTGAAGCGGATGGATTCCCTCCAGATGCTGATCAGGAAGGCGGAGATCGAAATTTTGCAACAGGCACCGGTTTCGGAGATATGGCTGGACAAACTCCGTAATCAGGCTGTTGCCGCACGGATTATGAAAGATTATCCGTATCGTGAGGAGGTGCTGGCCCTTTATGAAAAATTGCCGCAGCAACTGCGGGAAACTTCCCGGGGACGCTCGATACGGCTCAACCTGTTTCCGCCGCCCGTAGTGCAACCCGGTGACGAGATGGCTGACGCCGACCTGCTCGACACGCTGGGCCGGGTACACCGATTAGCGGATTATAAAGGCAAATACCTGCTGCTCGATTTCTGGAGCATCGGTTGCGGCCCTTGCAGGATGGCCATGCCGGAGATGAGACGAATGGGAGAGGTCTATCGGGATGTGCTGACGGTGATCAGCATTACCCAGGACAGGGAAACCAGTTGGAAAAAGTATTCCGCAGAGCAGGGGATCGAGGGGGTGAACCTGCGGGATCCGGAGAGCCTGACCGGACTGTCGGTTTATTACGGTGTCAAGGGGATTCCCCATTATGTCCTGATTTCGCCCGAAGGAAAAGTGATTACGTCGTGGACGGGTTACGCTCCGGGTTTGATTGAGAAAAAACTCGATGAAATACTGCCCGATTCGGTGGGCAGACCTTTTGTAATCGAGGGAAACCTGCAGGGTGTTGAAGACGGCTTGGGCATCGGCTTGGGCCGGGTTGAACCGGGAGGCATCCCTCAAATCGGACAGGATACGATCCGGGGAGGAAAATTTCGCTTCAGCGGTTTGCTGAATGGGCCGACGCACATGGTGCTGATGGGCGATCCCCGGCAGGGATTTTCATTTACACGGCTCGATTTCTGGGCCGGGCCGGGGCGGACGACCGTTGCCGGTGACGACAAGATGATCCGGTCGTGGCGTGCAGAGAGCGATCTGCCCGAACAGACCGAACAGAACCGTTATGCGGATGCCTGCCGGGATGCCGTCCACCGCCAGCAACAGTGCATGATCGAAATTAGGCAGGCCGGACGGGTCCAAACCCCGCAGACCGATTCGCTTTGGGCCGAATACCAGGCATTGCAGCGATTGGTGGACAGTGTTGAAATCGCGATCCTGCAAACGCTGCCCGAAGGCGTTACTCCTTCCGCAGTCTGGATGGATAAACTCTCGACGCAGGCAAGTAACGCCCGTTATGCAAAGGATTATCCATACCGGGATGTCGTCGTGGAGTTGTATGAGGCGTTGAGCGACAGCCAGAAAGGCTCTCCGGAAGGGATCGAGATCGGACACAGGCTCTATCCGCGAAGTCTGAAACCCGGCGATATGGCGCCGGACGGCGTGTTGGCCGATCCGTCGGGTAAATCATGCCGGCTGGCCGATTTCCGTACACCGGACAAATATATGCTACTCGATTTCTGGAGAGTGGCTTGCGCTCCTTGCCACAAATCGGTGCCGGAAATGAAAGAAGTGGTCGAGGAGTACCGCGACCGGCTGACGGTGGTGGCGGTCAACCTCGACGGAATACGAGACCAATGGCTGAAAGCAGCGGCAAAGGACGGTATAACATGGACGAACCTGAACGACCCGCAAGGTTTCGAAGGGTTGCCCTTTTATTACGATGTGTTCGCGGTCCCGACTTATGTGCTGATTTCCCCCGCCGGCAAAGTGTCCGCAATTTGGAGCGGGTATGGACCGGGACTTCTCAAAAAGAACGTCGCAGAAGCGTTCGCGAAGGCCGATGCGGCGTCCGGGCTTATGTCCGCGGAGGCGGATGTTGCCGGGAACTACGACGACATAAGCCCGGTAAAACAGGCCGGAACTTATGTGATCGAGGGGCATGTCACAGGCATTGCCGCCGGAGCCGTATTTTTTCTGATGGACCTGGATTTCGAAGGGGGCTCGTCGATCGCGCGGGATACTCTGCGTGACGGAACATTCAGGTTTACCGGATCCGTCGAGGCACCTGTTAAAATAGGATTGTCATCCCAAGCTATATCTACGATGTTGGAGTGTTGGATCGGCCCGGGTGCGACCACTGCCATTACCGGAGAAGGGCCGTTTCCTGCAGCGTGGAAGATCGAAAGCGACCTGCCTGAGCAAACCGAGTCGAACCGTTACGATGAGGTCTCCCGGGAGATGTCGTTGTTGCGGCAGCAATACCACGCCGAATTCATGTCTATTTACAATAAACTTGACCTGAGTAAGGATTCGGTACCGCCGCGCCTCTTTTCCCTGCAGACAAGCCGGGATTCCGCGGCCCGGATCGCTGCCAGCCGCGAGTTGGAGTTACTGGCCGTATCGCCGGTTTCGACCGTGTGGATGGACCGATTTGTGAGTCAAGTACAACGGGTCTCTTCTTCTACGAAATCTCAGGGGCGCGATACCGTTCTGACCCTTTATGACCGGCTCGGCGACGGTTGGAAGCAGAGCGAACCGGGCCGGTATATTGCGCTGAAACTCTTTCCGCCGAAAGCGGTCGGAATCGGCGATGAATTTGCCGACGGCGAGTTGTTCGATACTACCGGGGTTGTGCGGTACCTGGCCGATTTCCGCTCCGAGGGCAAATACATGGTACTCGATTTCTGGCATTCGGCCTGCCGGGCCTGTCTGGAGGCGATCCCCGAGATGAATGAGGTGGGAGAACAGTACAAAGACAAGTTGGTTATTGTCGGCATTACGCTCGACCGCAGTCCGGAGGTATGGAAGCGCACGCTTGCCGGGCACCGGGTCTCCTGGCCCGGATTGCGTACGGCCGAAGGCAAAGTGGGATTGGCCGCAAAATACAAGGTGAACGGGACCCCGCGTTATGTGATGATTTCGCCGGAGGGACGGGTCGTAGCCTTGTGGGGCGGATATGGGCCCGGAACTTTCCGGAAAGAGGTGGAAAAAGTATTGCAGCCGGCCGATATGCGGTGAGGCGTGTGTCCCGGAATGGAATCGTGTTATCTGACCCTGACCTGAATATAAACTAACCTAAATATTAATATACACTAACAGAAACCTTTACTGTTATGAAAAAAACACTTGTCGTTTCTATATTCGGCATCGCGGCATGCCTGCTGATGGCGTTTGTTCTTTTTGCGAAGAAAAATATAACGCCGGCACCGGTGCAGCGACCGGCTTCCGCCTGGAAACTGGAAAAATCGAAGGCATGGGTCACCGGACGCATCGCGCTCGACAGCGGCTATGCCAAATCCGTTACACTTACCGCACCTACTTTATCGCTGTCCGGCATGTTCCATACGGAGTTGGCCTATCTGAATGAGGACGACGGAACATTTATGCTGGAAACGGATATTTATGGTCCGCAAAGGGAACACCTGATTTATAGCGGCAACGGCATTCCTGTTTATCTCGAACCTGGCGATACGCTTCATGTCGAATTCGCTTCCAGCGACTTTATGAAAAACAGTGACGGCAAATTCTCTTCGGTGCGGTTCAGCGGACCGAATGCGGCGGTAAATGCCGACCTGTTGGCCTTTGCTGTATATAGGGGGAATGCAAGTTATGATCCGTTTCGCGAGGGAAAGACAGCGGAGGATTTCAGGGCCGGGACTGATGCGTTGTACAGAACCTATCGGGATCAATTGCAGGCATTCACAGTTAAGCGGCAGTGCGATCCGAAATTCTTCGACCTGGCGGATCGGGAGATTACTACTGCGAAGCAGCTGTATACCTGGTATGCGATAGAGGTCAGTGGTGGTGGCCCGCTTCCTGCCAAAGAGGCCCCCGCTCTCTTCGCAGGCAGCGAATCGTCGTTGGATGACCGGAATTTTACTTTCCTGATGCCGTACCTGTATTACCTGGATCAATTGGGGCAGGTCGATATCTGGGGGGCGGATACGGTCGGCAAACCGGAGACGGAGAAGATACAGGTTCTCCGCAACAACTTCGATACGCTCCTGGCCCGTTATCCGGCCGGATTGTCGCGCGATGCGTTGTTGCTGGTTGCGCTGCAACGGCATTACAAACACAAAGAGATCCGCGATGCTCTGTCGGACGTCTATTCCGCTACGGACCGTTATCTCCAAAGCCCGGTCATGCGCGAAGCGTGGGAGGAAATTGTCGCTCCTTACCTGGCTGCCGCCGCGCCGAAACGGAATGTGTACAAACTCGAACTGCGTCCGACCGAACAGTTTATCGCCGATCTGTTCGCACCGTACCGCAACAGCGGTAAGGTGCTGTATGTAGATATCTGGGGAGTGTGGTGCGGGCCATGTCGTCAAGAGATGCCCTATTCGGTCGAACTGCATGAAAAATTGCAGGGGCGTCCTGTCGAGTTCGTCTATCTCTGTACCTCCAGCGATAAAGGGGATTTCGACCGGGAGATCGTCAAATTGGGAATTGCCGATACCGGGAAGAATATTTGGTTGAACGAAGATGAAAGTAGGATATTGCGACACTATTTTGGAGTCAGCGGAACTCCGCACTATTGGATCATCGGCGAGAACGGCGACTTCGTGTCGGAATCCGCAACCGATCCTTCCGATCCGAAAACCTACGAAACGCTGCGGAAGCTGACGGAAAAATAGCGTCGCTTTGCGCGTGACGGTTTCGCGCGTTGGCTCGATGAGAGGAATACGAGAAACGCATCCGGTTAGGATGCGTTTCTCTTCGTGTCCGGGGGTGATTACCCGGGTATGCTTTGAAGAATCGTTGTGTCCGGTCTGGCCCGACTATTCGGTTTTTGAAAAATCGCCGATGCGTGAGACCGGTGCGATGTCCATCGGTGCGAATTCGCCGCGCTGGTACTTGAAGTAGCCCGTGATGGCGATCATCGCCGCGTTGTCCGTCGTGAATTTGAACTCGGGAAGGTAGGTATTCCAACCGCGCTTGCGTCCCTCGGCGGCTACGGCGTTCCGCAGGCCTGAATTGGCCGATACGCCGCCGGCGATCGCGATCTCGTCGATGTCGTACTGTTTCGCCGCCTTGACCAGTTTGTTCAGCAACGTGTCGATGATCGTGCTCTGGAGAGAGGCGCAGAGGTCGGCCTTGTTCTGTTCGATGAAATCCGGATTGTCACGCATCTCGTCGCGCAGGAAGTAGAGGAACGAGGTTTTGAGCCCGCTGAAGCTGTAATCGAGGCCGTCGACCGACGGTTTGGCGAATTTGAAGCGTTGCGGGGCGCCCTCTTTGGCCAGCCGGTCGATCACCGGGCCGCCGGGATAGGGCAGGCCCATCACCTTCGCGCATTTGTCGAACGCTTCGCCTGCGGCGTCGTCGATCGTCGTGCCGATGATCTCCATCTCGGCGTAGTCCTTAACCAGTACGATCTGCGAATGGCCTCCCGACACGAGCAGGCAGAGGAAAGGGAAGCGCGGGTGCGGGAGTTCCCGGTCCGGCAGGTCGATGAAATGCGAGAAGATATGTCCCTGCAGGTGGTTGATCTCCATCATCGGTACGTCGAGCGACAGGGCCAGTCCCTTGGCGAACGAGACGCCGACCAGCAGCGATCCGAGCAGGCCGGGCCCGCGCGTGAAGGCGATGCCGTCGATCTCCGAGGCCGAAATCCCCGCCTCCTTAATGGCCGTATCGATCACCGGGATGATGTTCTGCTGGTGCGCACGCGAGGCCAGTTCGGGGATTACGCCGCCGTATTTGCGGTGCACCTCCTGCGAGGCGATCACGTTCGACAGGAGCGTGGTGTTGCGGATGACGGCCGCCGACGTGTCGTCGCACGACGATTCGATGCCCAGGATTGTAATATCCATGCGGGGAATTTATTTATTGGCTATTTTTTAGTAAACTTGTGCATCCGTTCGCGCGCTGCGGGCGGCATCGGGAGTGCATGGGCAAAGTTATAAAAATATTGTTATCCTTCCTATCGGCGACCCTCCTCGCGCTGATCATTTTGCCCATCGCCTGCTCGCTGTTGCTGAACCTTCCTTCGGTGCAGGATTATGCGGGCCGCAAGCTGACCGGATGGCTCAGCGGGAAATTGCAGACCGAAGTGCATGTCGACAAACTGCGGCTGCGGCTTTTCAACCGTGTGACGCTCGACGGGCTGTATATCGAAGATTACCATCAGGATACGATGCTTTATGCCCGGCGTATCGTGGTGCCGTTGCAGAGCCTCAACCCCTTTACGGGCCGTGTCGCGCTGGGGCGTGTCGAGCTCGAGCAGCCGAAGTTCTACCTGATGCAGGACAGTACGGGGCGCACGAACCTCAAACAAATCCTGCTGAAGCTCAAGCGCGAGCGCAAAAAGGAGAAAAAAACGTTCCGGCTGACGGCTGCGGGTGTTGCGATCAGCGACATGGCTTTCAAGCACCTGAAGCTCGAGCGGCGTGACCGCGATTACGGGGTGAATTTTACCGACCTCGATGTACGCCGGTTCAACCTGCGCGTACACGACGTTTCGGTTGTGAACGACAGCGTGAACCTGGCGATCGACCACATTTCGCTCGAAGAGCGCAGCGGGTTGGTGATTGATGCCCTGTCGACACGCAATTTCAAAATTTCCGGTTCCGGGATGCGTTTCGAACGGTTGGCCCTGCGAACTCCCGACTCGCGCGTGGGCATGAACCACCTCTATTTCCGGACCGGTACGTGGAAAGGCTACAACGATTTCCTGGAGAAGGTGGATATTTCGTCGGAGATCGTCGATTCGCGCGTTAGTTTCCGCACGATCGCTTTTTTCGCCCCGACGCTGCGCAACTGGCAGACCGTTTTCGAACATGTGAACGGTACCGTCGAGGGGCCCGTGGCCGCGATGTCGGGCAACCTGACGCGCGTGGATTGCCGCGATACGCGCGTGAGCGTGCGCTTCGGCATGTACGGCGTTCCGGACATTCCCCGCACGCGCTTTACATTCGACGTGGCTTCGCTCGAAACCAACGAGGCGGACGTGGCCTTTATCCTCGGCGATATTGCCGGGCGGACGCTCCAGCCTGCCGATGCGGAGCGGTTGCGCCGGATGGGCCGCATCTCGTTTACGGGACGTTTCGACGGCCTGTTCCGCGATTTTGCGGCATCGGGGCGGCTCGGCATGGATCAGGGAAATGTCAACCTGAAATTGAATTTCAAGTCGCTGCAGGCCCGTACTGCCGGATTCAGCGGCGAGGTGCGTACCGACGGGTTCGACCTGGGTAGCCTGCTGCAAGTGCCCAAGTTGGGCCGGTTCACGCTTGCGGCCGGCGTCACCGGTTCGTACGGGGGCGGCATGCTCAAACTCAAGACGAAAGCCGACCTGCCGCGCATCTATTACAACGGTTACGATTACCACGATATCGAACTCAACGGCGAATTCGACAACCGCAGTTTCCTCGGCGCGATTCAATCCAAGGACGAAAACCTGTCGTTCGATTTCGACGGGCAGCTGGCTTTCAACGATACGGTGCCCGCCTATAATTTCGCGTTGCAGCTCTATCGGGCCGACCTGCACAGGCTGAACTTCAACAAGCGCGATTCTGTGTCGGTCGTGCGCGGCAACCTGGTGGCGGTGGGCTCTGGCTCGACACTCGACAACATGAACGGGGAGGCGACCGTCAGCCACATGGTCTATGTCAACCATCTCGATACGGTCCGTACGGGCAACATCCGTTTCGTCGCGCAGAACAATGCCGAACGCAAACAGTTGGGGATGTACTCTTCGTTTGCCGACGTCGAATTCCGCGGTCGGCTCGGCTACAAAAACCTCTTTTCGTATTTTACCAATACGCTGGTCACCTACCTGCCCTCGCTCGACGAAACTTCGCGCCGCAGGCGTGCCGAGCGTCCCGAAAAACCGCAGGCCGCCACGGTGGATAACTACTACCTGGTCAAAGTCGACGTCAAAGAGGCGAACAACGTGGCCGGTATTTTCCTGCCCGGGCTCGAACTGGCCGAAGGGACGAAGCTTTCGTTCCTGTTCAATCCGCAGAGCGATATTTTCTCGCTCACCTGTACGTCCGACTACATCGAGCGCGGCAATTTCTTCGTCTCGGACCTCAATGTCAGCAGCCGGAACCAGGGCGACTCCATTTCGCTGTACCTGCGCTCGGACGATATTTTCGTCGGCGGGGTCTATATGCCGGATTTCTCGGTGCAGGGCGGTGTGAAGGAGAACCAAATCCGCTTGGCGACCCGTTTCAACAACAAAGAGAACGGTGCCTATGCACTGATCAGTACCGTATCGACTCTCCAAAGCGATCCGCTCAGCGGCATTCCGCAGCTCAGGATACATTTCTATCCTTCTACGTTCGGTACGGATAAACAGATATGGGCGCTCGGCGCAAAGGAGATACTTTACGATTCGACCCGTATGGTGGTCGACAGTTTCATGATGGTCAGCGGCAAGCAGCGGTTGGTGATCGACGGCGTCGCGTCGCACAGCATGGCCGACACGTTGCACCTGAGGATGGATAACTTCGACCTGACGCCGCTTTCGCAGATTACCGACCGGCAGGGCTACCGCATCAGCGGGTTTACCAGCGGTTCGGCCGATATGGCTGCAGCGCTGGGCCGCGGCGTGCTCTATGCGAATATCGCCTTCGACGATATCCGGGTGAACGACATTCCGATGCGCAATACGGTTTTCCGCAGCAAATGGGATTTCAATGCGCAGCGCGCGCTGTTCGAACTGGCGGACCGGCAGCAGCAGACGCCCATCGTCCAGGGCTACTACCAGCCTTCGGAGCGTTATTACCGTGCCGACGTACAGCTCGACAGCATCGACCTGGCGCTGTTGGACCCGGTGCTCAAGGGGGCGATCCGCGACAGCCGGGGAACGGCCAATGCGGCGCTCAGGCTTTCGAATCCCGAGGGGCGCATGCGGCTCGACGGGAGGATCGTCGTCCCGTCGTTCCATACGACGGTGGGCTATACGAATGTACCCTATACGCTCGACTCGTCGGTGATCGACGTCCGGTCGAACGTGATGACGATGCAGCCCACCACGGTGCGCGACCCGCAGGGACATTCGGCCGGATTCGGGATGAGTTTCGATTTTTCGAACCTGCGCAACCTCGCCTACGACGTGCGCGTCAGGCCCGAAGGAGTGCTCGTGCTCAATACGACGCTGGCCGAGAATGACCTCTTCTACGGCAAGGTCTATGCGTCGGGTTCGGCCACCATCAGCGGGAATAAAAACGGCGTGAACATGAACATCGTCGCCTCGACGGCCGGCAATTCGCAGTTTTTCCTGCCGCTGAGCGGTGCGTCGAATATCTCGGCAGCCGATTTCATCGTCTTCGAAGACCCCGCTTCGAAGCGGCGCACGGACAGCCTGCACCGCATGAGCCGGCGTAAGCAGATCCTGCTGAACCGCAAGGCCCGGCTCCGGAATACGGTCCCCTCGCGCATGAATATCAACATGCAGCTCACGTTGCGGCCCGACCTGGAGATGCAACTGGTGATCGACCCCGCTACGGGCGATGTCCTCAAGGGGCGCGGCAACGGAAGCCTGAACCTTTCGATCAATCCGTCAAACGACCTGTTCACGATTTACGGCGATTACGATATTACCGAAGGAAGCTACAAATTCACGCTGCGCAATATCGTCGCGCGCACTTTCTCTCTTGAACCGGGGAGCAGTATCCGCTGGACGGGGGATCCGCTCGACGCGACGCTCGACATTACCGCCGCATACAAACTCAAAGCGTCGCTTTCGGGGCTGATGGCACCCGGCGACGGAGCCGGGCGCAGTGCGAGCACGTCGGTGGACTGCCTGATCAAACTGACCGACAAGCTGACCGATCCGACGATCAATTTCGATATTCAGCTGCCCAATGCCACGCCCGAGACGCAGGCGCTCGTGTCCCAGTCGATCAACACGCAGGAGGCGATGGCCACGCAGTTCCTTTGGCTGTTGGCTACGAAGAGCTTTTACAGCGAATACCAGAGTTTCGGCACGAGCCTCGCCACGGCCACCGGGGTCGATTTCCTCACCAACCAGGTCAGCAGCCTGATGTCCACCGAACGTTTCAGCCTCGTGCCGAAATATACGCCCAAAGGGGAGCTTTCGTCCGACGAGGTGGGCGGTTCGGTCTACGGCGAGTTGATCAAGGACAAACTGATCCTTGAGGCCGACGTGAACTACGATACGCAGAACAACAAGGCCAGTACGCGGCAGAACAGCGTTTCGGGCGACGCGACGCTGAGCCTGATCCTCGACCGTTCGGGCAACCTGCGCGTGCAGGCCTTTACGCGGACGATCGAGGATTTCAACCCGAACCAGGGTACGCAGGAGAGCGGTATCGGGATTTTCTACCGTGAGAACTTCAACAGTTTCAAGGATCTGGTGCAGCTATTCAAGGACCGTTTCGCGAACATCGCGCGCCGCCGGGCCGAGCGCAAGGCCGCGAAACGGCAGCGCAAGGCAGCAGAGCATGCTGTGCCGGCCGTTGTGAAAACATCCGAAGGGGAGCCGGCCGGCCGGGAGGAGACGCCCGTCCGGGCCGAAGGCGAATAAAGCCATCGGGCGGGTGTCCGTACACCGGGTCGGGTCGGCCGTACCGGCAGTATAGCTGTTTATCTGCCTGTTGTCCGGGCAGGGGTGTGCCGTGATGCGGCGGGGCAGTATAAATTGCTAACAAATCGTAAACAAAAAGCGACGTTATTTGCGAAAAAACGTATTTTTGTGCGCTGAGGCCATTCGTTCCCGTAAAGCTCGGGCGTGACGGGGGCCGCAGATGCGGAAAGAACCTTGCGGAAGGCCGCAGCGGAGGTCCTGTCCCGGCACGGATGCGGAACGGTTACCGGTAAAATTATAGTTGGCCGAGAAGTTACTGCCGCCGGGAACCCGGTTCCCTGAACCGGTGCGGGACGGTTGGCGATGAGACAATAAAAACCTGAAAACGATATGAGTATGTTATTGCAAGCGACTGAGGCGGTAGCCGAAACGACTGAAAAAGCCCAAACGATGGGGCTCGGTGAACTTTTCCTGGCCGGCGGTTGGCTGATGTGGCCGCTGCTGGCGCTGGGCGGACTGACGATCTTCATCTTCTGCGAGCGCTTCTGGGCGATCAAGCAGGCTTCGGTGATGGACGTCAACTTCATGAACCGTATCCGCGACCTGATTTACGAGGGTAAGATCGCTGCCGCCGTGCAACTGTGCCGTTCGAGCAGTACGCCCATTTCGCATATGATCGAAAAGGGTATCGAGCGGATCGGCCGTCCGCTGAGCGATGTGAATACGTCGATCGAAAACGTGGCGAACCTCGAGGTGTCGAAACTCGAGCGCGGGCTGCCGTTCCTGGCGATGATCGCCGGCGGTGCGCCGATGATCGGTTTCCTCGGTACCGTGCTTGGTATGGTACAGGCCTTTATGAACATGGCTGCGGCCAGCGGGACGGTCGATATGAGTATCCTGGCCAGCGGAATGTACGTGGCGATGGTTACGACTGTCGGCGGTCTGATGGTCGGTATCCCGGCCTATTTCGGTTACAGTTACCTGGTGGCGCGCATCGAGCGGCTCGTATTCCAGATGGAGGCCAATTCGATCGCCTTTATGGATATCCTCAACCAGCCGGTTGAGCAGTAAACCTTACGATCATGGCAATTAAAAGAGGTACGAAAGTCGATCCGTCGACCAGCGCTTCATCCATGACGGACCTGATGTTCCAGCTGCTGTTGTTCATGCTGATCTCGACGACGCTGATCAATCCCAATGCGCTGAAGCTGATGCTGCCCAAAAGCTCGAACCAGCTCAAGGAGAAGCCCTATACGACGGTGTCGATCACCAAGGACCTGAACTATTACGTCGAGATGGAACCCGTTTCGCTCGATGGCCTCGAAAGAGCGTTGCAGGCCAAGATGCAGGGGGCCGAGGATCCTACCGTATCGCTGCATTGCGACAAAAGCGTGCCGGTGGATGAAGTGGTCAAGGTGATGAATATCGCCAAGAATAACAAATACAAGCTGATTCTCGCGACCAGTCCCAATTGACGTGCGATCCCGTCCCTTGTGGCCGGGTGACGGCCGTTTTGCCGGTTCTCCGGTCGTTCGGTTCCGATGACAGGAGCTTTGTGGCAGGACCGGAACAATACGCCGGGCAGGTACCGGAGGCTCCGGCCGGGATGAAGCGGAAGCTTACCGGAAGTTCCAGCGGGGCTGAGAGCATTCCGCGTTTTTGGCTGATGAGCAGAATATGATGAACATTTAAACCCCGTAACGGTGATCTACTTTTATCAACAGGAGGAGAATCGGACGACCGGACGCGTGATCGGCGGCGTGGCCACGCTGCTCTATTTCATTGTGCTGGTGTTGTTGTTTCTGTTGGTGAAGTTCCACCAGCAGGAGGTGACTGCGGCCGAAGGCGGCCTGATGATCAACTTCGGCAATGTCGATGAGGCCGCACCGGGCGCCGATATGGCGCTCAACGACGAGATTGCCGATGCGCGCCAGCAGGAGCAGCAGACCCCGAAAGTCGAAAGCGAGGAGGAGCAGATGACGCAGGACTTCGAGGAGGCTCCCGCGATTAAAAAAGAGGCGAAAAAGAAGGTAGAGAAACCCAAAGAAGAGAAGAAAGTCACTCCGCAACCCAAGCCCAATCCGCAGCCGCCGGCCGAAAAACCGCGCGAAGTGAACCGCAAAGCGCTGTTCCCGGGCCGTACGGCGGGCAGTACCGCTGCGAGCGACGGTACCGGGAAAGGGGCAGGCAATCAGGGTAACCTAGCGGGTGCGGCGAACGGCAGTTTCGACGGATCGGGTACCGGAACCGGCGGTACGGGACCCGGCAGCGGCGCCCCGGGTACGGGGGGGCAGGCGAGTTTGTCAGGCCGCACGCTGGCATCGGCATTGCCGCGTCCCGATTACGGGGCACGCGACGAAGGACGCGTGGTGGTCGAAATTCTCGTCGACCGTAACGGTCGCGTGACTTCGGCGGCATACCGTTCGTCCGGTTCGACGACCAACAACAGTACGCTGGTCGCTGCCGCGCTACGGGCTGCGCGCAACGCCCGTTTCAATGTCGACGACAATGCCCCGCTTTCACAGCGCGGCACGATCACCTACAATTTCCGGATGCAATAGACCTGCTTTTTAATGCGAGGTCTCCTTCCTGGGGCAGAACATTCCCGGTTTTCGATTGATCCCTACATTATGAAACGTCTTTCGCTGATTCTTTTGTTGCTGTTCGCCGCATGGGGCGGTTTGCGGGCGCAGCCTGCACTGACCCTGTTGCAAAAAGGGTATGACCTCGGCTCTATTCCCGAGGATGGCGGTACGGTGAGCCGGGTTTATACGTTCCGTAACAGCGGAAATGCCCCGCTCGTGGTCGTCCGGGCCGAAACGTCGTGTACCTGCACGAAAGCCGACATTTCGAAAAAACCGGTCATGCCCGGCCAGGAGGGGACGGTTACCGTCACCTACAATCCCCGCCGTCAGCACGGTGCGTTCAACAAGGCGATCAGTATCTATACGAATGTGCCCGGTGCGCGCTATGTCGTGACGCTGCGCGGTGAAGTGACCGTGCGTTGAGCTTTCCGGGTATGCGAGGTTATGCCGTACCGTTTTCTGTTGTGTCGTGGTTTCTCCCGCTTAGGTTGTGTTTGGCGGTCTGTGCCGGACGGTGCCAGTTTCTGTGTGGCTAACCGCAGGAGTGTTCGCCAGTTCACGCGGCACCCTGCCGCGTGAGGGGAATGGATCGAAAAGCGCGGAAGCTACGGTATGGTATGAAGTCCGGTAATTTTTTGCCGGCGGGGTGTGTTGTCTACGCGTGTCGTATTTTGTGTTTTGGCGGAGCATTCCGGAACTGGACGGAATCCTGAAAAATAGTTATCTTTGAGAGGCTGCCCGCAACGGAGCGGACAGCGGATATCCGATCGTTATGAATATATTGATTGCCGGTTGCACGGTGTTGCCGATGACCGCTTCGGAGGCCGATGCACACAAATATTTCACCGGGAACATCGGTATTGCCGATGGCCGGATCGCTTTTGCCGGTGCCGATCCGCAGCAGGCGGCGGCATTCCGTGCCCGTTGCGGGACATCGCTGCGCGAGATCGACGGCCGCGGCAAGGTGGCGATGCCGGGCCTCGTCAACCTGCACAACCATGTTTCAATGAGCCTGATGCGAAGCTATGCCGACGATATGCCGCTGATGCCGTGGCTCACCGAAAAGATATGGCCGTTCGAGGCGAAGCTCGACGGGGAGGATATCTACCTCGGGGCGCGGCTCGGAATCGCCGAGATGCTGCTGGGCGGCACGACCACGTTCGTCGATATGTACTGGCATTCCGACCGGGTGGCGGATGCCGTGACCGAAACCGGGATCCGGGGTGTGGTCTGTCCGACTTTCGTCGGGGCCAGTTATGATGCGTTCGAACCCGAAGCGCTGCGCATGGCCGAAAAGTACGCTTCAGGGGGACACGACCGGGTGCAGATCATGCTCGCCCCGCATGCCCCTTATACCTGTCCGCCGGAAACGCTGAAAAAGACGCTGAAGATTGCCGAACAATACGGCCTCGGCATCCAGATCCACATCAGCGAAACGCTTGACGAACAGCAGACGATCCGCGAGCAGTACGGCAAGACGCCGGTCGAGCACCTGCGTGACGTGGGCCTGTTCGAACGGCCCGTACTGGCCGCGCACTGTGTCTATGTCAACGATTCGGACATTGAGATTATGGCCCGCTACGGGGTTTCGGTCGCTCATAATCCTCAAAGCAATATGAAACTTGCGAGCGGTATTGCGCCGGTCGTGCAGATGCTTGCCGCCGGGGTGAACGTGGGAATCGGTACCGACGGTCCTTCGTCGAACAACGACCTCGATATGTGGGAGGAGATGCGAACCGCATCGTTGTTGCAAAAGGTGGCGACCGCCGATCCTTGTTCGCTGTCGGCTTACCGGACGTTGCAGATGGCTACCGTTCACGGTGCGAAGGCGATCGGCCGGGAGGGCGAACTGGGCGTAATCGTTCCGGGTGCGCTTGCCGACCTGCTGCTCGTGGATATGGAGCGACCGCACCTTTCGCCGCGCAACGACCTGATCGCGAACCTGGCCTATTGTGGTAAGGCGTCCGATGTCGATACGGTGTTTGTCGGCGGCGAAATCGTGGTCGAAGGCGGCAGGTTGCTGACCTCAGATGTGCGTGCCCTGTGCCGCGAGGCCGGGGAGCGCGTGGCCGAGATTAAACAACGAGGATAAAAATATATAAGTAAGTTATAGTCGTATTTGTCGAAGGTACATAAACGCTTTGGACCTTTGAAGAATATGCGTGTTTATTTTATTATTCGTGAGACGGAAAATTTGAAAGGCGTGTCCGTGTGAAGTGTTTGAGGTTCCCGGACCTGTTTCCTGATTTGCTGATTTGGGTGTTAGTTTTTGTCAAGTGGTTAAAAAACAATATATTTATAAAATATTTCATGCCTGATGCAGCCAAGGGGATTATTGCAGTATCGCTTGACTGATCATCGCATGATAAGGTGTTTTATTCGATATATAGTGTGAATTTAATCACAGATAAATACTACTAACCTTAACTTTTATCACGATGAAAAAAATTCTGTTTTTTATACTGGTATTTACAAGTAATTTGTGTTTTGCCCAGATTGAAGTCCAGAAAGAGGAATTACTCGAACATCAGGGGATAGTGACTGTTAGCGGGAAAAGTGCGAATGCAATTTACGATCAGCTTAAAATATGGGCTGTGACTCAATTCCCTAATGACAGTGCTGTACAGCTAGACGATAAAGAGAACGGCAAATTGATACTTAAGGGAGAGCAAAGTTTTTCATTCAAAGCGGGGATCGGGCATGTCCCCGGACGTGTCCACTTCACACTTACGATGGAGGTGAAAGACGACCGTTATCGGTATACTTATGTGATTACCGATATAACGAGCGATATGGATAATGGGGCTTCGATGCTTCCGTCCCTGAAGCGCCATCCCAATAATGGCAGGGTTAAAACTGTTATGAATACGATAAAAGATTCTTTGAATGATTTGGTACAGAAATCTTATCGTTCATTTGATACTTCCTCGGACGCAAATTGGTAAGAGTGGGGCTGAATGGTCTGAGAAAGCCGGTACAATGACCGGCTTTCATTTTTATTAGAAGCGGAGTATACGATTATTTTTTCAGGCTGTCGAAATAGTCGTTCAGCAGGTCGCGCGCGGCGATGAACGAACTCTTTTTATCCGAAAGGACCAACTCTTCATTTTCCTTGAGATGCGCTTCGACCTGCGGGTTGCGGTAAAAGTTTTCACGCAGTGCCTCGTTGATCGTTTCGTACATCCAGTATTTGGCCTGCCGGTGGCGGTTGCGCTGGTAGTAGCCGTTCTGCTTCGTGAACTTCAGGAAGTCCTCGATGCCGTTCCAGATATCGGAGAGCCCGTTGCCTTCGGTGGCCGAGCAGGTATACACCCGCGGACGCCATCCCGAATCGGGCATCGGAAAGAGGTTCAGCGCATTGAGGAAGTGGCGCTTGGCCAGCTCTGCGCGCTGCTGGTTGCCACTGTCGCACTTGTTGATCGCGATCATGTCGGCCATCTCCATAATGCCGCGTTTGATTCCCTGCAATTCGTCCCCGGCTCCTGCGATTTGGATCAGCAGGAAGAGGTCGACCATCGAATGGACGGCCGTTTCGGACTGGCCGACACCGACCGTCTCGATGAAAATCACGTCGAACCCGGCCGCTTCGCACAGGATAATGCTTTCGCGCGTTTTGCGCGCCACGCCGCCGAGCGATCCTGCCGACGGGGAGGGGCGGATGAAGACCGACGGGTTGTGCACGAGCTGCTCCATGCGGGTCTTGTCGCCGAGGATCGAGCCGCCGCTGCGTTCCGAACTGGGGTCGATAGCCAGCACTGAGAGTTTGTGGCCCAGTGATGCGACTATTTCGCCGACCGCTTCGATAAAGGTCGATTTTCCGGCGCCCGGAACCCCCGTGATGCCGATGCGTACCGAGTTGCCGCTGTACGGCAGGCAGCGTTCGATGATCTCCTGCGCCTGCGCGTAGTGTTCGGGCAGCAGGCTCTCGACCAGTGTGATCGCCTGCGCGAGGATCGTGATGTTGCCCTCGCGGATGCCTTTGATGTAGTCGTCGGTGGAGAGCGTATGACGTTTGCGGCGCTGGAAATACGGATTTACGATCGGCGGTTGCACGACGCCTTCGTTGACTTTCAGCGCGCTGTCGTCATGCTCTTTGCAGTGGATATCTTCGTAGTGTTTCATATCGGAATGGCTTTGGACGGAACGGTATCGGGACAGCCGCCTTGATTTCGGGCGTTTTTGCCGCTTTGCTGCCGTTATTCGGAGCACTGGCAGCATAGTGCCTCCGCTGCGGGCGCTTTTGTCTGCAGACGGCGCTGTCCCGGGTTATGGAATGTTACCGAATCACCGGAGTATAGCATGTATTGGACCCGGATTTGCGGTACATTTCCCAAAGCACGAAAATACCAATTTTTATTCTGAAAACTTCGCAAACCGTCGAAAAATTGTGACCTTTGCCCCATGAACCGGAAGATTCTCGCACTGGCGATTCCCAATATTATTTCGAACATTACCGTGCCGTTGGTGGGCATGGTCGATATGGCCATCGTCGGCCACCTGGGGGTCGATTCGCTGATCGGCGCGATGGCCATCGGCGTGGCCATCTTCAACTTCATCTACTGGAATTTCGCCTTCCTGCGCATGGGAACCAGCGGGCTCGTGGCGCAGGCCTACGGTGCGCGCGATTTCCGCGAAGTGGGCTCGGTGTTCGTCCGTTCGGTAAGCGTTGCGCTTGCCGTTGCGCTGTTGCTGCTCATTGCCCGTTACGGGGTGGGGCACCTCGCTTTCCGGATGATGGACGGTACTCCGGAGACGATGCGCGAGGCGGCCGAGTATTTCTATGTGCGGCTGTGGGCCGCGCCCGCTACGCTGTCGCTCTTCGCGTTCCAGGGTTGGTTTATCGGCATGCAGAATTCGCGTTTCCCGATGTACATTTCGATCATCGTCAACCTGCTGAACGTCGCGTTCGGGTTCTGGTTCGTCTACGGCCTGCACTGGGGGATCGCGGGCGTCGCATGGGGTACGGTCGTGGCGCAGTACGGCGGCCTGGCTACCGCTTCGGCGCTGTGGCTGGTCTATTACCGCCGTTTCATCGGATATGTCGACCTTCGTACGAGTTTCAATATGCGGCCGATGCTGCGGTTTTTCCGCGTCAACCGCGATATTTTCCTGCGCACGGCCTGTATCGTCGTAGTCTATACTTTCTTTACGTCCGCATCGTCGGGTATGGGCGATGTGATGCTTGCGGTCAATGCGCTGCTGATGCAGCTCTTCACGCTCTTTTCGTACATGATGGACGGCTTCGCATTTGCGGCCGAATCGCTGATCGGGCGCTATGTCGGCGCCCGGAACCCGGCGATGGTCCGGCGCGCGTTGCACAGCCTGCTGCTGTGGAGCGGGGGTGCGGCGCTTTGCTATGTCGGGATATACGCTTTTTTCTGGCGCGATCTGTTGGGGCTTTTCACCTCGTCGGAGGCGATTCTGTCGGGAGCTTCGCATTACATACTTTGGGTGATTGCCGTGCCGCTGGTCGGTTTCGCCCCATTTTTGGTAGACGGTGCGCTGATCGGCGCGACCGCTACGCGGGTAATGCGCAATTCGGTTTTCCTTTCGATGGTGGCCTTCTTCGCCACCTATTATGCGTTGCGCGTTGCGGCGGGCAACAATGCGCTGTGGCTCGCCTTCATGGTTTTCCTCGTATTGCGGGGCGTGCTCCAGTACTTCATGACCGGGCGGCTCAGGCGGTTCTGACGGGTTTCCGTGCCGAGTTCGTTAACGGCTCCCGGAACGCCTGTGGAATCAGGGCGGTCACCGGTTTCTTAGCTTTCGCGCAGCTTGCAGGAATGTTTGCCGTGAAGGTCAGTAATCGGCTTTGCGCACGACGATCTCGTCGATGAAAAACAGGGCGTCGTCGCCCGCATAGTAGTGCCAGGCGGGGCACAGCTCCATCGCTTTGACCCGGACACGTACGTAACGCACCGGACGCGGTGCGAAATCGCAATCGAACTGCTTGATGCCGAAAAACGGTTCGCGCAGGACGGTGTTGGTTTGCCGGCCTACGGTTTGGTACCGTTTGCCGTCCGTGGAAGTGTATACCTCGACGCTTTCGGGCAGGAATGCCGATTCCCAGAGGATTTGCAGGAACGATGCGTCGACGTGGTAGACCGGTTGGACGGTGTCCAGGTCGATATAGAAATCCACCTCGGGCTGGTAGTAGCCGAGCCATTGGCTTCGGTAGATCTCCGTGCCGCGAACGCCGTCGGTGAGCAGCTGTGTGCCCTGTCCCTGCGGGTTACGGTTTTCCGCGACCGGGACGCTGGCCCGGACCGGTTTGCCGAAAGCGAGGTTGTCGACCTGTTCGACCTGTGCGCTGCGGAGCACCTGGCGCAGGTAGGAGTCCGGTTCGTTGTGCCATTCGCAGACGTTCTTCACGCCGTTCAGTTTGCAGGAGGTCACGAAATCGTGCAGTTTGTCGAGCCATTCGCGTTTGACCTGCCAGTGCCCTCCCACCTCTTCGAGGTAGCCTTCCGGGCCGTAAGGATCGGTGCGGCTCAGTTCGAGCTGGGCGAATTGCACCGGCTGGCGCGTGTAGTGTACGCGGCGCAGCAGTGTCGTGTCGCCCGCCACGGCCGCTTCGGCCCGGTCGAGGATCGCGAGGTAGCCGCGCAGTTTGTCGGGAGCGAGCCAGCTGCCGGCGAAATCGGTCGTATAGTTGAAAATCCCGAACGGCTCGCCCGATGCTTCCCGGTTTTGCCGCAGGAGGTCGATATATTCGCGGATGATGGGCCCGGCGGCACCGTAATAGCCGTTGAGGAAATCGTTCATCGTCGCGTCGAAGTCCAGCTCGGGATCCCACAGCAGTTTCGCGGCCAGATAGCCGCGCAGTTGGTGGAACTCGCTGCCCATCGGGCCGGAGCACTGCTCGAAGAAAATCTTGACGCCGTTTCGGACGAAATATTGGATGTTGGACTGCATCACGCCGAAGCCCGGCGTCGGCATTTGCAACTCCTTGAAGCTGCCGCAGTAGTCCCATACGAAAATGTTGTCGGTCAGCGCGGCCCAGGCCTCCATGTCGCGTCGGAAGTCGGCGCTGCCCGGATCGTCGGCGATAGGCATGTGACGGTCGCACTCGATGCTGCAGAACATGATGTTGACGTTCGGGGCGGGTTTGGTTTTGGGAGCTTTGCGCGAGTAGAGGTAACCCAGCGTCGAGATCGTTTTGTTGGGGAAACGTGCGGCCACTTTGTTTGCGAAACGGACGACCGACCCGGCCGGGCTCTCCTCTTCGGCATCTATTTTGGCACATTCGGGACAGGTACAGTAGCCGTAGTTGTCGTTCGCGCTGACCGACCAGTATTTCGCTTCGGGGTTCGCCGCGATCCGCCGCGAGAGTTCGTCGCAGACGATTTCGAGCACCTGCGGGTTCGACAGGCAGGGTTGCGTGGCGACCCGCCGGCCTTTGACCATCGCATAGTATTCGGGGTGCTGCGCGTAGTATTTCTCGGGAGGCAGCAGCGTGTTGAACGTGTGGACGAAAAGCCCGAATTCCGAGATGCGGCAGTCGAGTTCGTGGTTGAGTTTGTGCCAGTCGAGGTAGAGCGAATCATACGGCATCGTATAGGTGTAACGCGAGGTGATCTGCGGAATCTGTTCGTCGTCGAGCGGCACGCCGATCCTCAGCTTTGCGGTGTGCGGCACCGCGACCGGTTCGGCGGTGTATTTGCGGCAGCCGAAATACTTTTCCAGCAGTGTGTAAACGCCGTAGAGCGCCCCGTGGCGCGGGCCGCCGTAAATCGCGAGCCGCTTTCCGTCGGTGCGGATCACGAATCCGTCCTCGCCGAAGCGTGCGAGCGAGTCGTCCCGGAGGCGGTTGGTGATTCCGATCAGTATCTCCCGGTCGGTCGGCGGTGCGGTGTCGGAAACGACAGGCAGTTCGGCCCCGGAAATTTCGAACAGGTATTTTTGCAGTTCCGATGCGGCTTTCGCTTCGGTGGCCGTTGCGGCGGCGGGTTTGACGATTACATAATCGTTCAGTACGATGCTTTTCGAACAGGCGCCGAGCAGCAGCGATGCCAGCACGCCGATTAGGGAGAGTTTGGTTTTCATGGCAGGGAGAGAAGCGGATTGGATGAGAAATATAATCGGCTCCTGTTCGGATAAAACCGGTCAGGAGCGGTTGTACGATAGAATGTGCACGGCAAAAATACCAGCCCTGTCGGTTTTATGCGGTTGCATACGGCGGATGCACTTTGGCCGGGCACGATATGCGGATGCAGGGGGTACAGAACCGCGGGTACAGGTGTGTGGGTACCCGTATTCTCAATAGGTCTGCGCCGCTATTGCTCAGGTGCGGTGCAGGCGCAGAGCGGAATTTTGTCGATGCGGCGTTGGTGGCGTCCTCCTTCGAAGTCGGTGTTGAGGAAGGTTTCGACGATTTTCACGGCCGTATCGTTGTCGATAAAGCGGGCCGGCAGCGAGCAGATATTCGCATCGTTGTGTTTGCGGGCCAGCTCGGCGATTTCGGGCTCCCAACAGATGGCCGCCCGGATGCCTTGGTGTTTGTTCAACGTGATCGTGATGCCGTTCGCACTGCCGCACAGCGCGATGCCCCGGGGCAGTTCGCCCTTTTCGATCGCGTTGGCCAACGGGTGGGCATAGTCCGGATAATCGACGCTTTCGGGACTGTTCGTGCCGAAATCATACACGTCGTACCCTTTCGAGCCGAGGTAGCCGACCAGGAACTCCTTGAGTTCATATCCGGCGTGGTCGCAGGCGATGCCGAGTTTGTTGTTGTCCATATCGTTGAAGGTTTATTGAGCTTTGGGTTGGTGCGATAGCTTTTGATTGGCTCCGGAAGAGCGGAGGGGAATCGTGCGGGTGGGGAATGGAACAAAAAATGTTCCGGAGTAGGGTTTCCCGTCGCGCGTTTCCGCTTATTTGTGTCGGCGGGTGAGTTCCTCTTCGATGTCGGTAAGCGAAAGCCCCTGGTTTTCGAGCAGCACGAGCAGGTGGTAGATCAGGTCGGAAGCCTCGTACACGAGCCGTTCGTTGTTGCCGTCGATCGCTTCGATTACCGTCTCGACGGCCTCTTCGCCCACCTTCTGCGCGATCTTGTTCACGCCTTTGGTGAAGAGCTTGGTCGTGTAGGAGCCTTCCGGCATCTCCCGGTGGCGGCCCTGGATCACGCTTTGCAGCTCTTTGATGAACCCTTCGGTCTCCCGGCCGTTGAAGCAGGTTTTGCTGCCGGTGTGGCAGACCGCTCCGGCGGGAATTGCACGGATCAGCAGCGTGTCGTTGTCGCAGTCTTTGGCGATGCTTTTTACCGTGAGGAAGTGGCCGCTCGTTTCGCCCTTTGTCCAAAGGCACTGGCGGGTACGGCTGTAGAAAGTCACCTTGCCGGTGGAGACGGTTTTCTCATAGGCTTCGGCGTTCATGTAGCCGAGCATCAGCACCTGCAGGGTGTTGTCGTCCTGGATGATTGCGGGAACCATGCCCTCGCAGTTTTTCGTCGTGTCTAATTCGCTGAATTTTATCATGGTCGTTTCGGTTTGATGCGGTTGTGTGTTGCGGATGCGGTTTTGGCCGGATCCCCGTGTGCGTGTGGGAGGGCCGGTACTGTCACCCAAAGGTAATTAAAATTTCGTCAGCCTGACCGGAATACGTTGCTTTGCCAGTTCGCGTTTGAGCACGGGGATCGGGATTTCGCCGTAGTGGAAAATGCTGGCGGCCAATGCGGCGTCGGCCTTGCCGAGGGTCAGTACGTCCGCGATGTGCTGTGCGGTGCCTGCGCCGCCCGAGGCGATCACCGGGATCGACAGCATTTCCGAGAGCTGTGCGTAGGTGTCGCACGGGTAGCCGTTCTTCGTCCCGTCGTGGTCCATCGAAGTGAAGAGTATCTCGCCCGCACCGCGCTCCTCGGCCTCCTTCGCCCAAGTGAAGAGCTCGCGCTCGGTGAGGTTGCGACCGCCGTGGGTTGTCACGCGCCACTGTCCGTCCACCGTTTTCGCGTCGATCGCTACGACGACGAACTGGCTGCCGTATTTCGATGCGATTTGGCCGATCAGCTCCGGGTTGCGTACGGCGGCGCTGTTGATGCTGACCTTGTCGGCCCCGGCCCCGAGCAACCGACCGGCGTCGTCGACCGTACTGATCCCTCCGCCTACGGTGAACGGGATGTTGATATTCCCTGCGATGCGGGTCACCAGTTCTGCGAAAGTCTTGCGTCCCTCGAATGTGGCGCTGATGTCGAGGTAGACCAGTTCGTCGGCTCCCTCTTCGGCATAGCGGCGCCCGAGGGCGACAGGATCGCCCACTTCGCGCAGTTCGAGGAAATTGATGCCTTTGACGGTTTCACCGTTTTTGATATCGAGGCAGGGGATGATGCGTTTGGCTAACATGTGTATTGGCTTAGGTGGTTGCGGATTGTCGCGGGTTGTTTATCGTGCTGCTGCCCGGAGTTGGTCGAACGAGATACGTCCTTCGTAGATCGCTTTGCCGACGATGACGCTGCGCAGTCCGAGGCGGTCGAGTTCCTCGATATCGCTCCATGAACCGATGCCGCCGCTGACGGTGATGTCTATCTCCGGGAAAGCGGCCTGCAATTTCGTGTAGAGGGAAGTCGAAGGACCGCTGAGCATACCGTCCTGCGCGATGTCGGTGCAGATGACCTGTGAAAGCCCGGCGGGACGGAAGTGCTCGATCAGCTCTTCGACGCCCATGGTGGCGGCCTGCTGCCAGCCGTTGATCGAGATCAGCCCGTCGCGCGTGTCGGCGCCGAGGACCATCCGCTGCGGACCGAAGTCGGCGAGCCAGCGGGAGAACATGTCGGGCTGCGTGGCTGCGATGCTGCCGCAGATCGCGCGCTTCGCGCCGCTCGAAAAGACCGCTTCGAGCGCCTCTTTGCTCTTGATGCCGCCGCCGTACTGTACTTCGAGCGGTGTGCGCAAAACGATGCGTTCCAGTACCGCCAGGTTGACCGGATGCGACGCCTTCGCACCGTCCAGGTCGACCAGGTGCAGCCGCCGGATACCGCAGTCGGCATATCGCAGCGCCACTTCGAGCGGGTCTTTGTAATAAGAGGTTTTGCGGTCGTAATCGCCCTGCGTGAGCCGGACACACTCGCCGCCGATCATATCGATGGCCGGAATTATAGTGATCATAGCTTGGTAAGATGGATTGTTGAGGTACGGAGCATGGTTCTGGTTACAGGGTCAGGAAATTTTGCAGGATTTGAGCGCCGATCGAGGCACTCTTTTCGGGGTGGAACTGCGTGCCGTAGAAATTGTCCTTGCGGATCGCGGCGCTGAACGGCACGCCGTAAGTGGTCGTGGCGATCGTGTCGGCGTTCACCTCCGGCGCAAAGGAGTGTACGTAGTAGACGTAAGCGCCCTGGTCGATGCCGGTGAAAAGTTCTGAACGGAGATTCTCGACGCTGTTCCAGCCCATGTGCGGAATTTTCAGCCGGCCTGCCGGGCGAAGTATGGTGGCATCGGCAGGGACGTCGGCCTGCCGAGCGGAACAGGAGCCTGCATCTGAGAGAGGGGCTGCGGTGCCGGTTGCGTCCGGGAGGAGGATTCCCGCTTCAGCGAACAGCGTGTCGAATTTGCGTACGCGGTTGTCGAAGATGCCGATGCAGGCGGTATCGCCCTCTTCGCTGCTTTGGCAAAGCAACTGCACGCCGATACAGATGCCCAGCACGGGTTGGGTGAGCGAGCGGATCACCTCGACGAGGCTCCTCTCACGCAGTTTTTGCATCGCGCTCGATGCTTCGCCCACTCCCGGCAGCAGGACCCGGTCGGCGCCGCGGATTTCGTCCGGCGATGCGGTAATCCTGTATTCGGCGCCGAGTCTTCCGAGCGCATTGGCTACCGAGCAGAGGTTCCCTGTGTCGTAATCGATGACTGCTATCATAAATTGTTGTCGTTTATCTTGTTGTCAGGTGCCGGGACTTACAGTACGCCTTTGCTGCTGGGCAGTTCGAACTTGAAACTGTTGCGCGATGCGGCCATGCGCAGAGCCCGGGAGAAAGCTTTGAAAATGCCTTCGATTTTGTGGTGCTCGTTTTCGCCTTCGGCCGTGATGTGCAGGTTGCACCGGGCTGCGTCGGCGAAGCTCTTGAAGAAGTGGCGGAACATCTCGGTGGGTACGTCGCCGACCCGTTCGCGGCGGAAAACGACATTCCAGGCGAAATCGATCCGGCCGCCGAAATCGATGAGCACCGTAGCGTCGCACTCGTCCATCGGCAGGCAGTAACCGTAACGCTCGATGCCGAGTTTCGAGCCGAGCGCCGCGTACATTGCCTCGCCCAGCACGATGGCCGTGTCTTCGATCGTGTGGTGTTCGTCCACCTCCAGGTCACCCCGTACCGTTACCTCGAGCGTGAAGCCGGCGTGGTGTACGATTTGGTCGAGCATGTGGTCGAAGAATTTGAGCCCTGTATCGATATGCGAAGGCCCTCCGCCGTCCAGGTCGAGCCGTACCGAAATGTCGGTTTCGCGGGTTTTGCGGCTGATCGCTGCAGTGCGTTCCCCTGCGCGCAACAGCTGCCATATCTTGTTCCAGTCGTCGGTAATCAGCGCGCAGTAATCCGTCAGTCCGGCTTCGGCGAGCATTCGGCGCCCCTCTTCGGCCGGGCGCAGCAGGATGCCGCGCGCACCGAGGTTTTTCGCCAGTTCGATGTCGGTGACCCGGTCGCCGATTACGTACGAGGCCTTCAGGTCGTATTGCGGATTGTCCAGGTACCGGCCGAACATGCCTGTGCGCGGTTTGCGCGTGGGGGCGTTGTCGGCGGGCATCGAACGGTCGATCAGCTGTTCGTCGAAACGAATGCCTTCGCCCGCAAGGGTGGCGAGCATCAGGTTGTGCGCAGGGTGAAACGTCTCTTCGGGAAAGCTCGCGGTGCCGAGTCCGTCCTGGTTCGTGGCCATTACCAGCTCGTAACCGAGCGTGGCGATGCGGCTCATCGCGGTGATCGCGCCGGGAACGAAGCGCAGCTTTTCGAGCGAATCGACCTGGTAGTCCACCGGCGGCTCGACGATCAGCGTGCCGTCGCGGTCGATAAAGAGTACCTTCTTGGGTTGTGGCATGGGGTATTTTATTGCGGGCCGGGGCCCTTCGGTTTGACTCGGTTCCGATTCCGCCGGCGGGCGGAACGGATGGTATGCCGGGATTGCGTGCCGCCCTTGTTTGCGAGGCTGTTTATTTTCCCGGGGTGTTTTTCTTTCGCGGGCGACGTTTGCCTAAGCAATGTTTCCCGGGGAAATCCTGCAATACCTATAGGGGGGATGCACGGGGTCCGACAGGCGGTTTACAGCTGGGCCATCACCTCCAGCAGCCGCGTGTTCTCCTCGGGCGTGCCGATGGTGATGCGCAGGCAGCCCTCGCACCCTTGCATGCGCGAACGGTCGCGGACGATAATCCCTGCGGCGATCAGCCGATCGTAGACCTTGCGCGGTTCGTCGACTTTTACCAGCACGAAATTCGCGTCCGACGGGTAGAGTTTGCGCACGACTTTCATCGGTTGCAGCGTTGCGGCGACCCGTCGGCGTTCGGAGAGTATCTCGGCCACCTGCGCGGCGGGCGACCCGGCGAGCCGTTCGAGGACGGTCTGCTGTGTGGGACCGTTCACGTTGTAGGGGTACTTGACATTCGACAGCGTAGCGACGATCAGCGGGTCTGCGAAGGCCAGTCCCAGCCTTAAACCCGCCATGCCCCATGCCTTCGAGAGCGTTTGCAGTACGATCAGGTTCGGAAATTCGCCGAGGCGCGAGAGAAAGCCCGGCTCTGCGGCGAAGTCGATGTACGCTTCGTCGAGCACCACGATTCCTGCGAATTCGCGGATGATCCGTTCGATGGTCGCCGTGGGGAAGCTGTTGGCTGTCGGGTTGTTCGGGGAACAGAGCCACAGCAGGCGGGTGTTGGCATCCGTTGCGGCGAGCAGCTTGTCCGCGTCGAGCGAAAAATCCTCCTCGAGCTGTACTTCGCGGACCTCCACGTCGTTGATTTCGGCGGCCACTTTGTACATGCTGTAAGTCGGGGTGATGGCTACGGCGTTGTGCATTTTCGGTTCGCAGAATACCCTGTAAACCAAATCTATCGGTTCGTCCGAGCCGTTGCCCACGAAGATGCTTTCCACCGGGACGCCCTTGATCTGCGAAAGGCGTGCCTTGAGCGCCTTCTGGCGCGGGTCGGGGTAGCGGTTGACTCCGTTGTCGTAAGGATTTTCGTTGGCGTCGAGGGCTATGCTCAACTCGGTGCCCTGGTAATCGTCGCGCGCGGTGGAGTAGGGCGCGAGGTTGCGGATATTCTCCCGTATGAGATTGCGTATGTCCATGGTTTGTCTGTTTGTGCCGCCGGGGCGGAGTTTGTTTCAGCGGCAGTCTGTCGTCCGTTCGGGGATGGCTCGTTGCCGGTTTTACACTGTTTTGTCAGGCCCCGTTTGTTAGGCCCTGCCGCCGGGCGATTGCTGCGGTGGGCGATAACCGGGTTCCGGTCGTGGCGCCGATTTCATTCCAGTTTCCGGAGCCGGAGCGTAACCGCGTTTTTGTGCGCCCCTAGTCCTTCGGCCGCGGCCATCGTTTCGATCACGCCGCCGATTCGCTGCAACCCTGCGGGGGTGATCTCCTGAAAGGTGATCTTGCGCATGAAGCTGTCGAGGTTTACGCCGCTGCACGAACGTGCCCAACCGTACGTCGGCAGCGTGTGGTTCGTCCCCGAGGCATAGTCGCCCGCACTTTCAGGCGTGTAATTTCCGATGAAAACGCTTCCTGCGGCGGTAATCCTGCGGGCCACCTCCCACGGGTTGTCCATCGAGATGATCAGGTGCTCGGTGGCGTAGGCGTTCGCAAATTCGACCATCTCTTCGGGCGTGTCCATTACGATGATGCGGCTGTGGTCCAGTGCGCGGGATGCTATCGCCTCACGGGGCAGTTCGGCGAGTTGCCGTTCGACCTCCCGGACGACCCGTTCGGCCAGTTCACGCGACGAAGCGACCAGCATCGCCTGTGAGTCGGGGCCGTGTTCCGCCTGCGAGAGCAGGTCCGATGCGACGAAAGCGGGATCGGCCGTTTCGTCGGCCATTACCAGCACTTCGGACGGACCTGCGGGCATGTCGATCGCGGTGAACTGCGAGACCTGCTGTTTCGCTTCGGTGACGTATTGGTTGCCCGGACCGAAAATTTTGTCGGCTTTCGGAATACTTTGCGTGCCGTATGCCATCGCTGCGACCGCCTGTGCTCCGCCCGCCTTGAAGATATGCGTGACGCCGCAGAGCTGTGCGGTGTAGAGGATTGCGGGCGAGAGTTTGCCCTGTTTGTCGGGCGGCGAGCAGAGTGTAATCTGCGGACATCCGGCGATGCGGGCCGGGATGGCAAGCATCAGTACGGTCGAAAAGAGCGGGGCCGATCCGCCGGGGATATAGAGCCCGACGCTGCGGATCGGAACGGCTTTCTGCACGCAGCGCACGCCCGGCATCGTCTCCAGGTCCACGCCTTCGCCCTGCTGGGCGGCGTGGAACCGTTCGATATTGTTTTTGGCCGTGGCGATAGCCGTTTTAAGTTCCTGTGGGACGAGGCGCGAAGCCTCTTCGATTTCGTCCGCGGTGACGGCCGGCGAGGGCAGTTTTACGCCGTCGATCTCGCGGGTCAGCCTCAGTAGCGCATCGTCGCCTTCGGCACGCACTGCATCGAGGATCGCTGCCACACGCGGCCCGATCGTACTGCGCTCCATCTGCGGGCGCGCGGTCAGCGCGGCCCACTCGCGCTTTTCGGGATTGACGATAATTTGCATCAGCGGATCATCTTTTCGAGGGACAACACCAGGATATCTTCGGCGCCGATCGCTTTGAGCTGTTCGATTTTGCTCCACAGCTCGCGTTCGTTGATGACAACGTGGATCGAACTCCATCCCTCCTGCGCCAGCGGCAGGATTGTCGGGCTTTTCATGCCGGGCAGGATTTCGATCGCTTCGGCGATCTTGTCGTGCGGCAGGTTCAGCAGCACGTATTTCATGCCTTTGCTGCGCTCGACCGCTTCGAAACGGAACAACAGCTGGCCGAGCAGTTGGCGCTTTTCTTCGTCGAGATTCGGCGTGGCGATCAGGACGGCTTCCGAGAAAAGCACCTTTTCCACCTCTTTCAGGCCGTTGGTCACCAGTGTGCCGCCCGAGCTGACGATATCGAAAATGGCGTCCGCCATACCCACCGACGGTGCGATTTCGACCGAACCGGCGATTTCGTGGATTTCGGCCGAAATACCCTTTTCGGTGAAGAAGCGCGAGAGAATCGCCGGGTAAGAGGTGGCTACCCGCTTGCCGTTGAAGTATTCCAGTCCGGGATAGGTTTCGGTCTTGGGGACGGCCAGCGAGATACGGCATTTGCCGAAACCGAGCTTGTGCGTCAGTGTGACATTGAAATTTTTCTCCTCGACTTCGTTGAGGCCGACGATTCCCAGGTCGGCTACGCCCATGGCGACGGCCTGCGGAATGTCGTCGTCGCGCAGGTAGAGCACCTCGATCGGGAAGTCCTCGCTTTTGGCCAGCAGCTTGCGCTTGCTGTCCTCGATGGAAATTCCTGCCTCTTTGAGCAGGGCGATGCTCTCTTCGTTGAGCCGGCCTTTGGCCTGAATGGCGATTCTGATCATATTGCTATTGACTTTTATGGTTTTTTCTTCGTTTTAGCTCTCGCTACCGTGCCGCGGATGCAGGTTGCCGTTTCCGGCTGCACTCCGCTGCGGGGGACTTTACCCCGGCACGCGGGACCTGTTAAATAAAAATGAGGCTCGCCCTGACAGGTAAGCCTCATGTGGTATCGTAATCTGTTCCGGTGGACACAAACACTCCCGCAGCCTACCTGTGAAGGCAAGGATGATGATGGGCGTGGATGTGATGGGTCGTGAACATAACCGTTTCAAAATGAATACAGGGCAAAGATAATTTAAAAATGTTAAAAAACAATGCGCCGTGTGTTATTTTTAGGGGACGGAACATCATTATTTGCATGCAGCGATAAGTTGGGGCAGAATTGATGAAACACAGGTTGTTAGTGTTATGATGAAATAAAGGGACTTTCGTAAGTATAAAATTGCCTGATTCAATATTTTATTTTAAATTTATACTATAAACGATCAAATGTGTCATTAATAATCATGGACTTATGAAAAAAATACTTTTGCTGACGGTGGTATCCGTGCTGTCTTTACACGCTTTCCCGCAAAACAGACTGGTGAAGTATCAGGGCGAGGTTTCTGTCGGATATGCTTTCGGCATCGGAAAAATAGACAGTAATAAAGCGAGTCTGCAAATCGTCAATGGGGTAAGGATCGGAAAATATTTTGCGGTCGGGCTTGGTCTGGGTTGGGATTGCAGAGGCGAATATGCGTGGGGCTTGTCTACTTTCGGCAATCTGAAAGGCTATCTGCTCGTGTCTGAAAAAATGAGTTTGTTCCTTTCAACGGACGTCGGTGGGGGTTGGGGAAAGGCCAATCGCGGTGAAATAAACGGGGTCATCGTTTCTCCCGCTCTCGGCGTCAGTTTGAAAGTATCTCCCCAAAGTGCGATTAACGTCTCGTTGGCCTACACCCACCAGGCGTTTGGCAAATACAGGTTTGGCGCTTATGGCAACTACGATGCATTAGGTATTAAAGTCGGTTTCCAATTTTAAGCGGTAAAAAATTTCCAAAGCCAGGCATTGGGATGCGTCTTTACTAAATCTATATATTTTCGAACTGAGCAGACCACTGCAACCCAACCAACGAAAAGCTACCTTATTTCGATGGATTCCGTGCGCCGGATCGAGGACAGTATAATTGGTCCGGAGCCGAGCGGGGAATATTGCGTCGATCATTATAACTATTTCGGTCCTGAAACCACGACCAAGGGCCCGTTCATTACAACTCGGTGGGGACAATTATGGCTGTTCAATCAATATCATGCAAGTGCGATATATGGACCGACCATAGCCGTGGTGCAGTTAATGGCTTATTACAATTGGCCGCTTCCCATGCAGAACTATGAATCGCAATCCATCACGGTTTTCAACTGGCCGGAAGACCGGGGATATGTTTTCGGTCCTATCCTGCAAATGTATCCGGAAGCGGTCGAACGGGTTTCACGGGCATGTCATAAAGTGGTTAATTTTTTACTTGAAAATGAGGGTGAGAGTTATGGAGTGACTGTCGAAGCGATAAAAAACACTTATGGAGAGTACGGATATATCGCCGATAAAATGGAATCTTACTCATCTTCATTGATCAGAACAGATCTGGACAAGGCGCGACCGGTACTGATGAGCGGCTACAGTTCAACCAACTGGTGGGA
Organism: Alistipes indistinctus YIT 12060; assembly: GCF_025144995.1. NCBI lineage: Bacteria > Pseudomonadati > Bacteroidota > Bacteroidia > Bacteroidales > Rikenellaceae > Alistipes > Alistipes indistinctus. Next base: position 2,518,283 of record NZ_CP102250.1, read on the forward strand.
CGGAGACATGGGGGCAAGTGGTTGGATCGTCGATGGATATAAAGATACTTATTCCTCATATCAACTCGTTAGGACGTGGTATGATGCTTAAAATGAGGTGATTGATATGGAGTATTTTCCTGTTGTGCCGACTTCTACGAAATTACTTCATATCAATTGGGGATGGGACGGCAGAGGTGACGGATATTTCTTAGATGGTTTGTTCGCTCCCATGCAGGGGGATTCATACGATTTTCCGACTTTGGGAACAACGGACGATCACCATTATCGGTATACAGTTAAGCAACTGGTGAATTACCGGCGTCAACACGACCCGAAATAAGGTGTGTGAAATTGAGACCTTGAAATAATGAGAACGGTTGTCTTGTCAAAAAAAGCAGCGGATTCCGCTGCTTTTTTTGTCCGGATTAACATCTACAGTGTTTGATTTTAAAGGTTATTCCGTTTTGATGTATCCCACGCCGGGAACGGCGCGTGCGGTTCGGTCTGGTACCAGTAGGCTACCGAGGAGATGTGGTCGTTCAGCTTGCGGTATTTGTTTTCCGCACTGCGCCACCAGCCGAGCGCCTGGATGGTCACTTTCAGATCTTTCCCGAACGTAATCGGGTCAAGCACGTGCCAGCGGTAGAGGCTCCAGCGGTTGGGAAGGCTGTCGGCCTCGTGCGCGGGAAGCGTGGTACCCGAATAGAGCCCCGAATAGCTTTGCGGGAACCCGTAGCTTCCGAGGAAGTAATCTTCCGTGCCGGTGCCGCAGATGGTCGGGAACTCCCGGTCGCCGTCGATGAAGAACTTGATCTCGCCTTCGCCGAACCAGTTGTTGTCGGTTTGCTGGGTCCAGGCCAGGAAGGTGCCTGCGTATTTGCCCCGGCCCTGTACCCCGTCGAGGATCACATACGGGTTCTGGGTGCGGGTGTCGGCCTGTCGCCACTGGGCGTGGAAATAGGCCGTGTTGCGCGGGATTTTGCCCAGTGAGTAGGTAATCTGGTAAGCCAGCAGCCGGAGTTCTTTGTCGCTTTGGTTCGTGAAGGTGATTTTCGCATGGTGCCGGAAGGGCATCGGCCAAAAGCAGTTCAGCGAATTGGCCGGGTTGACCGCCACCATCTGCGAATTGACCGGGGCGAAACGTTCGTGGCCTACGGCGAAAAAGTCGGGTGCCGGAACCTCCACCGAGGGGGCTTGCTCGCCGTCCCAGTAAAAACGAAGTACGTGGTCGCGGCTCAGCCCCTCCACCATCCAGATGTGGCGGATCGTACCGGGGCCGTCGGCATCCATCAGCGTGACCGTTTCACCCGCCTGCACGGCGATAAAAGGTCTCACTTTCCAGCCTTGGCCGAGACTATCGGCGGCGCGTGCGTTCGTGGCGCGGCTGTCGAGTGTCGAGTCGGGGTGGGCCCTGCCGCCTTGGCCCGGTTCGCCGGTCGGGTTTTCGGGCGTGATCGAGCGGGTTCGGCTGCCGTCGAGCAGCGGCAGGGTTTCCGGTCCGGGATAGACGGGTCCGGGGCCTCCGCAGCCAGTCAGGAGTGCGCCGGCCAATACGGACAGCAACAGACGTCTGCGGGAGAGTACAGATCGTTGATTCATCATGCGGGAAGTTAATCGGGTTTGGTTGTATGTGATTAGAATGAAAACTGCCAAGGAGCCGCAGCGTTTACGGCGGGAGGGTTTGCGGAGCTAATACCTGACAGTGGCCGGATCGGGGCGACGTGCCTTTATCGCGCTGTTTCGGGTGTGGTCGCGGTGTAATGCAGCAGCAGCGAACCCCGTTTCTGCGGAATTTGCAGCATCAGCCCGTCGAGCAGTTGGCGGCCGTCCATGCGCAGTGTCAGTCCGGTATTGTCGTTGTAAACGTCGTAGGCCGCAGCCGGGTCTATGCCCGAAAGCCGTACCGTAATGCGGTCGGAAACCGCTTCGGGCCGGCGGAATGCGACCACGATGCCCGAGTTGTCCGAAGGACGGTGCATCTGGTAAGCGAGCCAGATACTGTCGCTTTGCGTGTCGATGATGCCGGTGAGCGGGTAATAGTCCTCATAATAATAGGGACGGTATTTCTTGAAGTTCGCAATTGCGCGCTGGATGTCGGCTACTTTGAGTTTGCGCGTGGAGAGGTCCCAGGTGGCGACCACCGCTGCGCCGAGGCTCGAACGGGTCGAGTAGTCGTCGGTCTCCCACATTCCGGTGCCGTGCTGCGGCAGGAAAAAGTTGAGCCCGTAGGTGTGGCTCTGGTAGCCGGTCACCTCGCCGTACGGGTAGTCGGTGCGCCACAACGGCGCGCTGCGCGAAAGGGTTTCGAGGTCGATGCGCCGTCCCCCGGCCGCGCAGTTGTCGATCAACAGCCGCGGGAAGCGTGACAGCAGGTAGTCCCAGTAGGTGTACAGTCCTTCGATGTGGCGGATCTCCGTCATGCCGATCCGGTCGGGTTGCTCGTTGTCTTCCCAAAACGGCTTGGGCGGATGGTTGAAGTCCTGCCGGTAGATGTCGATCCCTTCCCGCTCGATCATGTCGCCGACGTGCGTGCAGAGCCATTCCAATGCCTCGGGATTGCCTAGATCCAGCAGTGCCGAGTTGCGCCGGGGGGTATGCAGCAACCACGGCTGGTGTTCCCGCGCGAGCCATGATCCGCGGCTGACGCGTTCGGGTTCGAACCAGAGCAGGAAACGGGCGCCGAGCCGGTGCGCTTCGTCCGAAAGCGGCCGTAGGCCGTTCGGGAAGCGTGTCGTGTCGGGCGTCCACGTGCCGACGCAGTCGCACCAGTCGTAGACCGGGGCCCCGCTGTCGGTGTACCAGCCCGCATCTAACCAGAATACCTCCGGCACGAGGTTGAACTGCTTGTGCCGCCGTGCCATCGCGATAGCCATCTCTTCGGTCAGGCAGCCGTTTTCGGTGCAGGGCTCGGGGCCGGGCAGCGCGAACCCTGAAGCGTAGGGGTATTCGGCGAATTTGCCGTCGAGCTGGCGGCTGTGGTGTGCGAGCAGGAAACGGCGGAATTTGTTTTGCCCGGTCATCAGGTTGTCGCCGTTCCAGAACATCAGGCTCACCAACGGCGTGCGGATGCGTTCGCCCGGTTTCAGGTAGAGGTGGAACCGTTCCATCCCGGTCTGCAGGGTCAGGGCGCTCCTCGTTCCCGGTGCCGTGACATTGCCCGAACGTACGGCCTGCCGGTTGGCGATGGGTGCGGAAGTGCCGCCGGTCAGCGCAGCCTGCCAACCGCCGCTCCAGCCGATGGCGGCCATGACGCCCTGCCGTCCGTTAGGAGCGATCAGGTTGAACATCGGAAAAGCCGTGCAGTCCGACGAGCGGCCTCCCTGCGGCGCTAAGCGGATCGTGCTGTCGGCGGGAAGCTCGCGTTGCGATACCATGAAATCGGCGCGTGAACCGACGCTGCCCCGCGCACTCAACAGCGAGAAGGTGCCGGGCGTGCGGTTCGTGAAAGTCAGGTCGGCCACGTCGTTCCGTTCGAGGATCGGCGTATCGGTTTGCGAGGTATTGGTAAAGTGCAGGACCCATTCGACGGCGTGGAAATCTTTGAATCCGGTTACGTCGCATTCCACTTTCAGCCCGGTGGCCGGGTCGGTGTAAATATGGCGCTCGCGTACGGTCTGCGGATCGGGGCTTGCGATCTTTTCTTTTTCATATTGCCAGCGCGTGAGGAATTCCGACGAGGGAATGCCGTTGTAGACGAACGAGAAAGGCGGTTGTTTGCCTTTGGCAAAACGTGCGGCGATCCACTCCGCGACATCGGGCGTGCCGTCGAGCCGGACGGTAGTCTGTGCGTGCGAAACGAGCGGGCAAAGCAGGAGGGCGAGTACCAGCATCCGTATCGGGAACGGCATAGTTGCTTTGTGTGTGGACAATTCGGTCCGGCAAGGCCGGATTCCGGAACAGGTTCGGTCCGGCAAGACCGGACACTGCAGGAGCAATGAAAGCGTGCGGGAGAGTTGCATGGAACGGTTCGGTTTAGGTTCGTAGAAACGGTCCGGCACTTCGTAGCGCCGGACCGTTGTAAAGATAGCGAAAATTATCCGATTCCGTATACGCAGCAGATGCCTTCGACGGTAAAGCCGTGTAGTTGTAACGTTTTTCCGGCGGCAGTGACGGTCAGTCGGTGGAATGTCTCCAGGGCCGGGAATCCTGTCCCGGAGGGATTTGTACGGGTGGTTTCCGGGTGAATTTCGGTGATGCGGATGTCATGCAGCAGGCTCAGGCCGCTTATCCGTACCCATTTATATACGGCCTCTTTTGCACACCAGACCAGTGCGGGGAAAAGAGCTTCGGGAAGGGCGCACGGTTGTAGCGCCTGTTCCTGCGGGGAGATGAAGCGCCGCGCCGCGCGGGAGAAATCCGAGTCGGCAGGCTCGATGTCCACCGCGCAAGGCTGCGCAGAGAGAATGACCGCCGCGTAGCCGTGCGAATGGCTGACGCCGATGTGGCGCAGCGGGGCGAACTCTCCCGTTTGCAGCGGGTCGCCGAACCGGGTGTGTTCGAATGGAATGTTGTCGGATCGAGCGTTTTTGTGCAGGCCGGTGTCGGGCCGTATGCAATTTTGCCGGTGCGGGAGCCCTCCCGGTATGTCCGCCGGAGTATTCTGGCCGGATGACGGGAAAACTAATACGGGGCCTCCTTCCGGATCGTGCGCCGCGTGTGCTTCGGGCAGCAGCGCGTGCAACAGCGCATGCCAGGCCAGATATTCGAGCCGGCGGCGGGGGGCGGCGAATGCGGCGGCCTCCTGCTGTTCTGCGACGGTGCAGAGCGATGCGAGCGGGGTTTCCTCTTCGTCGATCCGCCAAAGGGCCAAGATCGTGCCTCCGGGTAGCGGTAGTTTCAGGTGAACGGGCATGGATTCCGGTGAAATTGAGTCCCGGCGCATTCATTCTACGCGGGCCGTGATGAATCGTTTAACAAAGATAGGAATATTTCCGGCAAAGCAACGGCGATCCTGCCGGCGGGAGATGCCGATTAGGTTCTTTGTTCCGGAAATGAAGGTGTCGAAAGGCTTTGAGGTAGAAAAAATACGGGTAAAACGAACGTCTTCCCTTTATATGCGAATGTAATACTTTTTTTGACACGAAAAAAAACATTTGTAATAATTTTTATACCAACAATTTAACCTGTGTCATTGTTCCGCTGCCGGAGTCGTTTCGTCCTGGGACGATCGATGTATGTTTTTAATGTTCGTTTTATGCGCGTAAAATTTTTCTGACGGCATGAAATTCAACGAAAGAGACGGGTGGCGCATGGGACCGTGGGGAAGAAAACGGGCGGACGGCTTTCCGATAAGTAGCGCGATTGCGCGGGAATGAAAACATATCGGAATGAGGCTAAGACGATGGATGTTGGTAGCGGCGGTCTTTGTACCGCTGAGCTTATCGGCCGGACAGGACGCTGATCTGGCGTGCGATCACGGTAGGCAGGAAACCCCTGCGGCGGAAGATACCTGCCGGGTCGTTTTCCGGTTTTCCCCGAAGAAACTGATGTTCCAGGCTCCGTTCCGGGGAAACGAGACGGGAATCGCCCGCCTGACGGAAATGATCCGGCAGCACCGGGATTCGATAGAGGCGGACCGCGCTAAAATCAGGGTTGAGGGATATTGTCCTTCGTACGGGAGCGTGGAGGCGAACCTGGCCGCTGCAAAAAACCGGAGCAATCAGGTTAAATCCTATTTCATTACACACGAGCGGTTGCGGGAAGAGCATTTCCGCACGTTCAATTCGGCGCGGGCATGGAACGGGCAGCACGATGTGGTCGTGGTGGCCTATTGCATGACCGGAGACCGTGCGGCGGATAAGCGGACAGCCGGAGCGCCGGGCCGGGAAGGGAGTATCTCCTCTGGAATGGGTGCTGCAAGGGTTGGTGATGATGATACTGGTGGCAGTACCGCCGGTTCTGTCTCTCCGGCTGTTTCGTTACCGGACGGCCCGGAATCCGGGGGACCGCCCGATACTCCTGACGATGCTCCCGGATCGGGGAATTTGTCTCCGGGAGCGGTTGCCGCCGCGGATCGTCCGGTGCGGGAAACGGCTCCCGCGCCGTCCTTCCGGATGGCCGTCAAGACCAACCTCGCGGTGTGGGCCGCAACGGTGGCCAACCTGGGGGTCGAGTTCGGTTTCGGCAGGCATTATTCGGTCGATGTGCCGGTTATTTACTCCCCGTACACCGTGCGGCGGGTATACCGGATGAACCTGTTTGCCGTGCAACCCGAGTTCCGTTACTGGCTCGACCGTCCGTTCCGGGGCCATTTTTTCGGGTTCCACCTGCACAGCGGCGGATTCAACATCGCGGTCGATGCCCGGACCCGCTATCAGGATTGTCGGCCCTTCTGGGGTGCGGGGATCAGCTACGGTTATGTCGTGCCGCTGAACCGCTGCTGGGGCGCGGAATTCACCCTCGGCGCCGGTTTCGTCAATGTGAAATACGACCAGTTTTACAACATCCCGAACGGCGCGCGGTACGGGCACGGCCTGACCCATACCTACTGGGGCGTAACGCGTGCCGGGATTACGCTGCTGTACCGTTTCGGGTTTAAAAAGGAGGACCGATGATGAAAATATATGCCCGTCTTGCCGCTGCCGTACTGATCGCCTGTTTTTCAGCGGGTCTTTCTGCCTGTAATTCGTTCCACGAATGGCCCGAAGGCGGAGGCGACGATCCCACGCTGATCCGGACCACGCTCCGGCTGCATGTCGACTGTACTCCGTTTGCGGAGGGTGCCGGGCAGGCGGCCGAATCCTCCGGCGACTATCAATTGCGCTGGACGGTCGACCTGTTTGCCGATGGGGGAGGTTCCCAAAGCGGGAGGGTCGCCCGGGAGGTGGTGACCAGTGCCGGGACGCCCGGCGGCGAAACCACCTTCGAAGTGCCGTTCGATCTGCATGCCGGTAAATACCGGGTCTGCGTCTGGGGCGATTATGTCCGGAAGGGGGCAACCGCCGATGTATATTACAATACGGCCGATTTGAGCGCGGTAACGGTGATTTTTCCCTATACGGGCAGCACCGATGCCAGAGATGCCTTTTCGGGTTGTGCGGAGATCGACCTGACACCGTACCGTGACCGTTATTTCGCCGAAGTGGACGCCGATGTGACGTTGCAGCGCGCTTGCGGCAAATTCAGGATACGGACCAACGACCTGGCCGAACTGGCAGCCCGCCGCCGGACTTTACAGGAGAGTCCCGGGCCGCGCGTCCGGCCTGCAAATCCGGATGGGATCCGGACCGGAGGCGAATCGAAAGCCGGATCCGATGCCGCCGGGATTATCCCGCCTGTTCCGGTGACGGTTCGGGTCTCATATTCGAGCTATTTTCCGTGCGGCTATAATGTAACCACCGGATATGCGACTGGCGGGGATTTCCGGACCGATGTGGCTTTTACCGGGGCTGTTTCGGAATTGGGCGCGACCTCGGCGGTGCTGGCCTTCGACTATGTGTTCATCTGCACCGAATCCACCGTGGTCTATGCCGATATAGAGGCATATGACGCTGCCGGAGGCCTCATTTCTCGAAACACCGGGATCCGCGTTCCCCTCGAGCGTGGTAAACTCACGACCGTTGAGGGGGCATTCCTGACCCAAAGTTACGACAACGGCGATATCGGTATCGACGACCGTTTCGACGGGGAGATCGTCGTGACGCTGCCGAACTGACCCTGCGACGGGACAAATTGCATTTCAATCTTTCCGGTATTATAAAACCCCAAAACAAATTCGCTATGAAAAACTTATTACTTGTGCTCACGGGTGCGCTCCTGTTGCTGATGGGGGGCTGTACCAAAGACCCTGCGACGGGCTCCGGCCAGGGAGAAGTCACCGTTAACCTGACGGCGTCTCTTCCTACGGCGATCCAGAGCTATTCGACCAAAGCGTCCAATCAGGGCGGGATCAACAATGTGACTGACAAAACCCTGCGCTACATTCTCGAGGTGTACGATGAAAGCGGTAATTTTATCATGCGCAAGACCGTTTTCAAGGCTCCCGGCGCTTTTACCGATCCGGCTTCGTTCTCGCTGACCCTGCTGGCCCAAAAATACAAGTTCGCCTTCTGGGCCGATTTCGTGGCTTCGGAAGCCGATGCCGATCTTTATTACAGCACCCTCTCCGCGACCGATCACGGCCTGCAGGCGGTAGCGCTGAAAACCGCCCCTTATGCGATTAACGATGAGGCCCGGGACGCTTATACGGCGACCCTGGATGCGGACCTCTCCTCTTCGTCGCTGAACCGGACCGTAACGCTCAAACGGCCGTTCGGCAAAATCCGCCTGCTGGCTACCGACCTGGCTGCAGCGGCGTCGCAGGGGTACACGCCCACACAGACGAGCATTGCCTATACGGTCGAGCTGCCCACTACGTTTAATGCCCTGACGGGGGCGGCGCAGGCCTCTCCGACGGCCCTGCCTTCGGCAACGGCGGCGATCCTGGATGAGGACGTTACGGGCGGCAAAGTGATTGCGCTGGACTATGTTTTCGCCGGGGTGAAGCCGACGGTCAGCCTGACCTTCTCGGCTTCCGGTACAGGAGGGACGACCGAGCGGGCGATCGAAACGATTCCGGTCGAGGCCAATAAGCTGACGACTGTCAAAGGTGCGCTGTTTACCCGCGGAGCGAACCTGTCTGTGTCGGTCAGCGACGAATTCAACGAGCCGGGAAACGAAATGGAACTGACCGAGGTGAACTCCATCGACGAAGTGGCTACGGCCCTCAGCGGCGGCGATCAGATGCTGGTGGTGAAGGATGAGGTGCAGGAAAGCAAGTCCATCGATTTTTCGGCCGCCTCCACCCCGTATCAGGGAACGGAGACGGTGGCCGTGACGCTGAATGCGGTGGCCTCAGGGGCCGCGGTCACTTTCCAGGCTACGGCTGATGCTCCCAAAAACCTGGCGATTACGATGCCCGAAGGACATTCCGTGACGCTCAATATGCCCAATACGACCGTAACCCTCAACGGTAGGCATTACAGCTCCGTAGATGCGATTACGGCCACCAGCACGCTGATCGTGCCGCGTGACGTTACGGTTGAAAACCTGACCCTGCGCCAGGGCAACGTTAAAATCTACGGTGTCGTGGACAATGTGACCAAGGTCGGGGGCTATGCGGATAAGCTCATCCGCTGCGTGGCTTCGCAGGCCGATCTCGACCGCGCCCTGGCCGACGACAAGAGCGGGTACGATTATTTGCTGATCGAACAGCCCGTTTCGGGACTCGATGCCAAGGGAGCCACCCTCGCCGCACCTTTGGAAATTGCGGCCAATGCCGAGTTGAGCAACCTGACGATCGATGCGCCTGCCGGTAACGGCATCACCCTCGCGGCCGACAATATCAATGTCGTGCTGGACGGGGTAACGGTTCGCCAGAACGAGGCCGATGTCAATGCCGCGCGGAATTGCGCGATCCTGGCCGCCGGTTATAATAATCTGACCCTGCTGGTGAAGAATTCGGACCTGATCGTTCCGAAAGCCAACCAGAGGGGGGTCAATATCCACGGTGCGAAGGACGCTGCGAGTGTTTGCCGCGTGACGCTGGACAATACCCACATAGGCCCGCAGCCGCGAAGCGGCGATCCGGGCAACGTCGCTTACACCCCGGAGCAAAATACGGCGTTTAAGAAAATGTCCGACTCGCGCGGTATCGGCATCGGTGCCCATGCCGGCAATATCATCGTTCGACTGCAGAATAAATCGGTTGTCGAAGGCGTATTTTACGTTTTCAACGCCACGCAGCACAGCGATAAATTCGAAGTGTACGTGGACGACTCGCGCCTGGACGGACGCTGTGCGTTCAACCTGTGGAGCGACGGGGGGAGCGTTATCAACGTGACGAACGGCTCCGAGCTGATCGGGCGTAATCCGTTCCCGGGCCCGACCGAGATATTCGCGACTATCGTGGTCTGCGAGAAGGACGGCAACTGGGCCGGTGCCGCAAATCACGTGATCACGGTGAAGGATTCGAGGATTTACAGCTACAATGATCCGGAGACCGACACCAATATCCAGTATGCGGCACAGTTGCGTTCGCCCCGTAAAAATGTCCTGAATCTGCGCGGTACCACCGCGATTTACGACCAGAGTGCGACGAAACGCTTGCCTTATGCTGTCCAGGTGCAGAATTGGATCAATGAGGTGAACGTGGAACCGTCCGTTGTCATGTACGGCAACGATCAGGCGACGATCGTTTCGCCGGCCGACTGACACGGTTTCGCGTCCCGGGCTGCCTTCGGGAGCATACGGGCGTAAACTTCAACTGACGGTTACTGTAGTTTCGATAATAGTCCGATAGAATCGCTTCAATGGTTACCGTCCGTTTATGGAACAGGGACCGGATTTCCGAAGGGAATCCGGTCCCTGCTTTTTCAGATCAATCTGCGGGATTTGCTTTTTGAGGAGAATCCTGTTCAAGTCAATATTCGTTCCAGCTTTTGATCTGGATCTCGTCCGGGGCGAGGCGGCAGAAAGCCGTGATGAAGGCGCTTGCGAGCCGGGCGTTCGTGATCAGCGGGATGTTGAAGTCGATCGCGCTGCGCCGGATCGTGTAGTCGTTGTTCAGCTCGTCTTTCGAGAGGTTCTTCGGGATGTTCACCACCAGGTCGATCTTCTTCTCCTTGATGTAGTCGAGCGTGTTGGGCTGCTCGTTCTGGTCGGGCCAGTGCAGTACCGTCGCATGCACGCCGTTCAGTTCGAGGAAGGCCGCCGTACCTTTCGTCGCAAAGATGTTGTAACCTTTTTGTTGCAGGGCCTTCGCCGCCGAGAGCATGTCCATCTTCGAGCGCGAGTCGCCGGTCGAGAGCAGGATGTTCTTTTTCGGGATCGCATAGCCCACCGAGATCATGCTCTTGAGGATCGCCTCGTGGAAATCCTCGCCGATGCAGCCCACTTCGCCGGTCGAGGCCATCTCGACGCCGAGTACCGGGTCGGCCTTTTGCAGTCGCGAGAACGAGAACTGCGGCGCCTTGATGCCGACATAGTCCAATTCGAAGGCCGATTTGTGCGGGACTTCGGGATCGACTCCCAGCATCACCTTCGTCGCGATGTCGATGAAGTTTACTTTCAGCACCTTCGAGACGAACGGGAAACTGCGCGAGGCGCGCAGGTTGCACTCGATCACCTTGATCTCGTTGTCCTTGGCCATCAGCTGCATGTTGAACGGGCCGGAGATGTTGAGCATCCGCGCCACCTCGCGGCTGATCTTCTTGATGCGGCGCATCGTCTCGACATACATCTTTTGCGGCGGGAAGACCATCGTCGCGTCGCCCGAGTGGACACCCGCGAACTCGACGTGCTCCGAGATGGCGTAGATCAGCACTTCGCCGTCTTTGGCCACTGCGTCGATCTCGACCTCTTTCGCGTGTTCGATGAATTCGGTCACTACCACCGGATACTGTTTCGATACGCTGGTGGCCAGCGTCAGGAAATGTTCCAGTTCGGAGCGGTTCGAGACAACGTTCATCGCGGCGCCCGAGAGGACGTACGACGGCCGGATCAGCACCGGGAAACCCACTTCGTCGACGAATTTATAGATGTCGTCCATCGTCGTCAGCTCCCTCCAGCGCGGCTGGTCGACGCCGATCTTGTCGAGCATCGACGAAAACTTGTGGCGGTCTTCGGCGTTGTCGATGTTTTCGGCCGAGGTGCCGAGGATCGGCACATGTTCGTTGTGCAGCCGCATCGCGAGGTTGTTCGGGATCTGGCCGCCGGTCGAGACGACCACCCCTTTGGGTTCCTCGAGGTCGGTGATGTCGAGCACGCGCTCCAGGGTCAGCTCGTCGAAGTAGAGCCGGTCGCAGACGTCGTAGTCGGTCGAGACCGTTTCGGGATTGTAGTTGATCATCACCGAGCGGTAACCCTGTTCGCGGATCGTCTTCAGCGCACTGACGCTGCACCAGTCGAATTCCACGGAGCTGCCGATGCGGTAGGCTCCCGAACCCAGTACGATCACCGAGCGGTGGTCGTGTGCGAAATCTATATCGTTCGAAGTTCCGTTGTAGGTGACGTAGAGGTAGTTGGTCTGGGCCGGGTATTCGGCTCCCAGCGTGTCGATCTGCTTGACGACCGGGGTGATGCCGCGCTCCTTGCGGTGGCGGCGGACCTTCAGCATATCGGCCTCGATCTCGTCGGACTTGCTGTGGCTGACCGTACGGGCCAGCTGGAAGTCCGAGAAACCGCGCTGTTTCGCTTCGCGGATCAGTTCATCGGGCACGTCGGCGATACCGTTGTGCTTTTCGAGCTCGCCCTCGATGCAGATGATGTTTTCGAGCTTCTCGAGGAACCATTTGTCGATTCGGGTCAGCTCGTGGATGCGTTCGATCGTGTAGCCCTGTTTGAGCGCGTGGGCGATCACGAAGATGCGTTTGTCGGTGGGATGCGTGAGCGCCTCGTCGATGTCGATGCCGGCGAACGCCTTGTTCGCGACGAACCCGTGCATGCCCTGTCCGATCATGCGCAGCCCTTTCTGGATCACCTCTTCGAAGCAGCGCCCGATGGCCATCACCTCGCCGACCGATTTCATGCTGGAGCCCAACTCGCGCGAGACGCCTTTGAACTTGCCGAGATCCCAGCGCGGAATCTTGCAGACGATGTAGTCGAGAGCCGGTTCGAAGCAGGCGGTCGTACTCTTCGTGACGGCGTTTTTCAGTTCGTGCAGCCCGTAGCCGAGCCCCAGTTTCGCGGCGACGAAGGCGAGCGGGTAACCGGTGGCCTTCGACGCGAGTGCCGACGAGCGGCTCAGGCGCGCGTTCACTTCGATCACGCGGTAATCTTCCGAGTCGGGGTCGAGTGCGTACTGAACGTTGCACTCGCCGACGATCCCGATGTGGCGGATGATCTTGATCGCCAGTTTTCTCAGTTTATGGTATTCGGCGTTCGAAAGGGTCTGCGACGGGGCTACGACGATGCTCTCGCCGGTGTGGATGCCCAGCGGGTCGAAGTTTTCCATGTTGCAGACGGTGATGCAGTTGTCGTAGCGGTCCCGCACTACCTCGTATTCCACCTCTTTCCACCCTTTGAGCGATTTCTCGACCAGGATCTGCGGCGAGTAGGTGAACGCCTTGCTGGCGAGCGTATCGAGCTCCTCGTCGTTGTCGCAGAAGCCTGATCCGAGGCCGCCGAGGGTATAGGCCGCCCGGATGATGACCGGGTAGCCCAACTCGTGCGCGACGCGTTTCGCTTCGGCGACGGTCGTCACGGCTTCGCTTTTGATCGTCTTGACATCGATCTGGTCGAGCTTGTGCACGAACTTCTCGCGGTCTTCGGTGTCGATAATTGCCTGCACGGGCGTTCCCAGGACCTGCACGCCGTATTTTTCGAGCACGCCGCTCTGGTAGAGTTTGACGCCGCAGTTCAGCGCCGTTTGGCCGCCGAATGCGAGCAGGATGCCCTGCGGCCGCTCCCTGGCGATCACCTGCTCGACGAATTCGGGCGTAACGGGTAGGAAGTAGACTTTGTCGGCGATGTTCTCCGAGGTCTGGATCGTCGCGATGTTGGGGTTGATCAGCACCGTGTAGACGCCCTCTTCCTTGAGGGCCTTGAGCGCCTGCGAGCCCGAATAGTCGAACTCGCCGGCCTCGCCGATCTTCAGGGCGCCCGAACCGAGCAGGATGACTTTTTCTATTTTGTTTTGCATAATTCTTGATTTTAAGGCTTTCTCAATCTGGTAATTCCGTTCAGGTGTTGCGCCCGGTTCGCCGGGCCCGCACACGGCCCGGCGAACCGGGCTTACCGTTTTGAGCCGGCGTGATCCCGGATGTTGCGAATGAAGTCGTCGAACAGGAATTCAGTGTCTACCGGGCCGCCCGAGGCCTCCGGGTGGAACTGCACCGAGAAGAAGGGAAGGCGTTTGTGCCGGATGCCTTCGCTCGTACCGTCGTTCAGGTTGACGAAGTAAGGTTCCCAGTCGGGGCCCAGCGTGTCGGTGTTGACCGCGAAGCCGTGATTCTGCGACGTGATGACCGCTTTGTTCGTGCCGACCATCAGCGCGGGCTGGTTGTGGCTGCGGTGGCCGTACTTGAGTTTGAAAGTGGTCGCGCCGGCGGCGATCGAAAGCAGCTGGTTGCCGAGGCAGATGCCGAAGATCGGCTTACCGAGGGCCATCGCCTTTTTGATGTTCGAGATCGTGGCGGTGCATTGCTGCGGGTCGCCGGGACCGTTGGAGAGCATCACCCCGTCGTAATCGAGGGCGGTGAAATCATAGTCCCACGGCACGCGGATCACCGTGGCGCCGCGCGAAAGCAGGCAGCGGATGATGTTGTACTTGCAGCCGCAGTCGACCAGCACGATCTTCATCGGGCCGTCGCCGTAGGTTTCGACCTGCGGCGTACTCACTTCGGCGGCGAGGTTGCGCAGGTTCGGATCGTCGAATGCGGCCGGTTCCGCGCTTCCTTCGACGACGATCTTGCCCAGCATGACTCCCCGTTCGCGGATGATCTTCGTGAGTTGGCGCGTGTCGATCCCCCAGACGGCGGGAACGCCGTTTTCGCGCAGCCATTCTCCGAGGCTTTCGCCCGCATTCCAGTGGCTGTATTCGAACGAGTAGTCCGAAATGACCAACCCCTTAACATGAATACGGTCTGACTCGAAAAACTTGAGCAGACCGTATTCACTTTCTTTTTGGGGAACGCCGTAATTACCAACGAGCGGATAGGTGGAGACCAGGATTTGACCGCTGTAGGATGGATCGGTGAGACTTTCGGGATAGCCTGTCATGGCTGTGTTGAAAACGACTTCACCGGTAGTGGCCGTTTCGGCCCCGAAAGAGTAACCGGTGAAAGTTGTCCCGTCTTCCAGAATGAGACGGGCGGATTTTTTGTCAGACATTCTTTATCAGTAAGTTAAGTATTTATACCACTTGCTGAAACTGTCTTCTTCTCAGAATAGTTTCTGAAATGCAAAGGTACGCAGTGGTTTTTTGTTTTGCAAATCGCACGGGAATTTTTCTCAAAAATCGTTCCGTATCCCGAGGAACTGCGTGGATGGATCGCCGTCGTGTACGGGAGAATGCGCATACAAAATCGTGTAAAAAGTAATGGTACGGGTGTCTGATTTGCGGACAGTTTCGATGATTGCCGCACCGGGGATCTGAATGCCGGTATTCAACCTGTGGAGATTCTGGAGGTGCGGTAGTTTTCCCGGGTTTTGTTACATTTGTGTCGTATATGCTCTCCGTCCGTCAATCGGTGCGGTATGATCCGGGGCATGTTCGCATAATCGATGATAAAAATGTTGACCAAAGCCGAAATACAGACGATCCGCTCGCTCGGGGACAAAAAAGGGCGGAACGCAGCGGGATTGTTCGTCGCCGAAGGGCCCAAACTGGTGACGGAACTGGTTGCGGGTATGGGAATGGCTGCACCGCTCCGCGTGCGGCGGGTGCTGTGTACCGTAGCGGGAGCGGAGTATTTTGGCAAGGCTGTACGCGCTCTTCGGGGAGGCCATGCTGTCGGCGGCCCGGGCGATGTTTTGGGAGAAAGTTCTGGTATCGTCCGGTCGCAAAACAGTGGCATGCAGAGCCCGGGAGGTTGGCACGGCGGTCCGGAGGTGATTTCACACAAGGAGATGGAGCGGATCAGCTCCCTGAAAACGCCGTCGGATATGCTGGCGCTCGTGGAAATTCCCCGGCACGGTTTGTCGGTAAGGGGACTTTCCGGGGAGCTCTCGCTCGCATTGGACGGAGTGCAGGATCCCGGCAATATGGGGACGATCCTGCGCCTGGCCGATTGGTTCGGTATGCGTGACGTGATCTGCTCGGAGACGACGGCTGACTGCTTTAACCCGAAGGTGGTGCAGGCCACGATGGGAGCGATCGCGAGGGTGCGCGTGCATTATGTGCCGCTGGCGCGATGGCTCGGGGAGGTGCGTGCTGCGGGTATTCCGGTGTACGGAACCTTTCTGGACGGCGAACCGATTTACGATGCCGCCCTCTCTCCCGGCGGTGTGATTGTGATGGGCAGCGAAGGGCAGGGCGTTTCACCGGAGGTAGCGGAACTCGTTTCGCGGCGGCTGTTTATTCCTCCGTTTCCGGTAGGTGAACCCACGTCCGAATCGCTCAATGTCGCTACGGCCACGGCCATCGTCTGCTCGGAGTTCCGGCGCAGGGGTTAGCGTTGGGCTTTGACAGTGGAAATCTGTTTTTCCATCGTCTTCGCAAGAAGTGCGACAAGACCTGCCAAACCTTATCAGCCGTCGGCAATCCGACGCCAGAGATGTAAGTCGACGGCGAGATCGGTCGAAGATATACGCAAGAATGTCGCTGTTGCCATGGATTGGACAGATAAAATATTCATAAATTTAATCCAACCAACGGGTGATTTTTTTACATTTGTGAAATGTAGGCTATGTCCTGCGGGTTGCTTTTGCGGACATTCGGATTTGCCGTCCTTCTTGTGTTCCGTCAGGGAAAATGCAGGACGCCCCCGGCTTATGGACGGGTGATTTTCGCGAGGTCTTTCTCCTTTATTATTAATTTGTGTGCGGCCCGGCGGGCCGCCGGATTATTAACGCTGCTTGTCGATGAAAATGATATCGTGGCTTCTGTCTCTTTCGATGATTTGCCCTACGCTTTGGGGAGCGCCTGAATCATCCCCTTTGCCTGCTGATTTAACGGCCGTCCCGTTCGGTCAGGTAACGGTCCGGGACCGCCTTTGGGCGCCCTGGCGTGAACGGATGGATCGGGTTACCTTACCCCATTGTCTGGTGAAAACCGAACCGGCGGTCGAAAATCTGCGCCGCACCGCCCATTTCCTCTCCGGCGTGCCCGACCGGATGCCCGTTCGCAGCCTTTTTCTGGTTTCCGACCTCTATAAAGTGATGGAAGCCGCGGCTTATTCCTTACAGGTCACCCCCGATCCGCTTCTGGAAGCCCGGATGGATTCGATTATCGGCTGGATCGCCGGGGCTCAGCGGTCCGACGGCTATATGTACGAGGCGCATGTTTGCGGGATTCCCGATACCGCCGAGATGGGCAGCCGTCCCTACGAACGTCTCATCTCCAGCCACGAGCTTTATAACATGGGGCATCTCTACGAGGCGGCGGTAGCTTACAGCCGAGCGACAGGAAAGGATCGTCTGTTGGCTGTAGCCGAAAAACATGCGCGTCACGTCAACCGCGCTTTTTTCGAGGGAGATCCGAATTATAACGGCGGTCGGCCCATCAACCATATTTCGGGCCATCCCGAGATCGAACTCGCCTTGTGTAAATTATTCGGGCAGACCCGCGATTCGCTTTATTTGCGGATGGCGCAGCGTTTCGTCGCGATCCGCGGAACCGATCCTCCCGCCCATTTCACTGGCGATTTGAGCAAGAGCCAGGAACATATCCCCTTGCGGGAGCAGTACGAGCCGGTGGGCCATGCCGTTTGCGCCGCCTATATCTATTCGGGGATGGCCGACGTGGACGCTTTGTGCGGGACGCAGCATTACCGCGTACCGTTGGATTCGATCTGGGAGAACCTGGTTCGCACGCGCATCGCTCTGACCGGCGGCCTTGGAGCCGTCCGTGGGTTGGAGGGTTTCGGTCCGCCTTACAGCCTGCCTAACAAAAATTCTTATAACGAGACTTGTGCGTCGGTCGCCAATGTGCTGTTCAATGACCGCATGTTCCGTTCCCGGCATGATGGACGCTATTTCGACGTGCTCGAATGTGCTTTGTTCAACGGTGCTTTGGCGGGGATCAACTTGGCCGGGGATCGATTCTTTTATGTCAATCCGTTGGAGGCGGACGGATTGCAGCCTTTTAACCTCGGACAGAAAGGGCGTTCCTCCTGGTTCGGTTGCGCTTGCTGCCCGCCAAACATCGCCCGCCTGCTGATGCAGGTTCCCGGCTTGATGTATTACCATACCGGACGTGATATTTATTTGACCTTGTACGGGAGCAGTTCGACCGAAGTTCCGTTGGCAGATGGGACGGTAGCCGTGGAGCAGACCTCGGACTATCCATTCTCTGGCGAGTCTACAATCGTATTGACCCCTGCGAACCCGATGACTTTCGCCTTGCGTTTGCGTATCCCCACCTGGGCTCGCGGCGGCGAGTTTTTGCCTGGCGGCCTTTATACCTATGCCGATGCTGCGTCCGGGCGCTGGACCGTCAAGGTCAACGGTAAACCGGTTGATGTTCCCTTGGAAGAGGGCTTTGCCGTGATCGACCGCCGTTGGCGGCCCGGCGACCGGGTGGAACTGTCGTTGCCGATGCAGCCCCGTTATGTGCAGGCCCGTCCGGAAGTCAAGGCGGATGTCGATCGCGTGGCCGTGGTCTGCGGTCCGTTGGTCTATTGCGCCGAGGAGCCCGATAACGGTTTGGTGCAGCGTTATTATCTGTCCGAACTTCCGGCTTTGCGACGGAGCCTCATCGAGGAGGGTTTATTGAAAGGGCTTCCCGCCGTCGACCTCACGGCTTCCCGCCTTGACACGACGGTCCGCTTGCCTTTGCGGCTGATCCCTTATTATGCTTGGGATAACCGGGGCGATCTCTCCATGGCCGTTTGGTTGCCCCGTACCGGGGCGTTGGCTCAGGAGTCCCTGCCCCGCACCGAGAAGAACAAGGTTTGGTTAAAGGAGGTTCGTTTCACCTGTAACGACGACCAGCCCTTCCGGGATGCTATTTTCGACGGTATGACCCCCGAGCGTTCCCACCACCAGGGTTATCCCTGTTGGACTAGCCGGGGGTGTGAGGGACAGTTCCAGCAGGTCGAGTTCCTCTTTACCCGTCCCCGTTCTTTGGCCGGTCTGTCTGTCTATTGGATCAGCGATGCCCGGACGACGACTTTGTTGCCCGACAGCTGGAGCCTGGAATATCTGCTCGACGGGCGGTGGTTGCCTTTTCCTCGTTATGTGACTGACCTCTATGGCCTGGAGGTCGACCAGTTTAACGACGTGCGTCCCGCCGGGGAGTTGGTCTGCGAGGGGCTGCGGATGCAGATCGAGCCACGTTCCGGGCATAGTGTCGGTATGGCCGAAGTCCGGATTGATTTTGTACCCTGATGAATATTAATTTCTGTTAGATTGCTTTAATCCGGATATTCAATACCTTGCTGAAAGTGAAAACGGACAAAGGCTGACAGCTGAATATACGACCTGCGATGAAAGGAAGGTCTTGATAAAGCAAACGATGCGTTATGAAAAGGCGACCCAAATCAACCGCATCAAATGGCATTATTGGATAAACGGTGAATTCCATTCCGTCCAGAATATGGATATGAGGTTGTTCTTTCCTCAAGAATCGGATTCATATCTGCAGTGGGCTGGATTTGAGATCGTCCACAAGTTTGGAAGTTTTGAAGAAGAGGTGTTTAACGAAAGTTCGGAGAAACAGATATACGTTTTAGCCTTACAATAATTAAATCCCGCAACGCCCCGGAAGGGGAACTGCGGGATTGTTTTTTACCGGGAACAGGGCCCGTTCGCATGTTTATCACCTGCTTCCGGAGTGGTTTCCTGACGGAAATGGCGTTGCTGTCCGCGGCGCCCCGGGCCGGCTCTGATGTGAATTCAATGCGATTGCTGGAGTTCGACCCTATTGATGCGCCGGGGTGTTACGACCTGCTGCCGCCTGGAATCCGGCTTTGAGCGATTCGATCGTCTCTTTCACGCTGGTGATTTTCTTGGAAAGGTAAGCGTTGGCCCCTGCGAAAGCATAGCCTCGTGAGAGGTTGCCTTTGGCTGCGTTGTACAGCGCGAGGATGATGCAATAGGGGCTTTTGGTGTAGTCGCAGGTTTTGATGCAGTGGAACGGACAGCGTTTGGGACGCGTAAGGCCGGCCTTGACTTTCCTCAGGAATTCGCCGCCGATCGCCCGGCCCGGCATGCCCACGGGACTCGCGATGATCTCGATATCCTCTTTGCTCGATTCGATATAGGTTTTTTTGAACGTCTCCGAAGCATCGCATTCGGTGGTGGTGACGAAGATGCTACCCATCTGTACCCCGGCGGCGCCGAGCGACATGATGCGGTAGATATCCTCGCCGGTATAGAGTCCTCCCGCCGCAATCACCGGTATCGGGTGGGCGTGCTGTGCGGCAAAACGGTCCGCAGTGGCCACCACCTCCGGGATCAGGCGCTCGAGCGAGAAATTGTCGTCTTCGATCTGGGTATTTTTATATCCGAGGTGTCCCCCGGCTTTCGGCCCTTCGACGACGATCGCGTCGGGCAGGTAGTTGTAGTTGGTTTTCCACTTCTCGCAGATGATATGTGCGGCGCGCGCCGACGAGACGATCGGCACGAGCTTGGTCAAGCTTTTCTCCCCGAGGTACGAGGGCAGGTCGAGCGGCAGTCCTGCGCCGGAGAAGATGATGTCGGCTTTTTCCTCTATGGCTGTGCGTACCATGTCGGCGAAGTTGCTTAGCGCCACCATGATGTTGACGCCGATTACGCCGCTGGTCTTGGCTCGGGCCTTGCGGATCTCCTCGCGCAGGCCCATGATCGAGTTGGTGCGGTAGTCGTTCGAAAATTTGGGATAGATCAGTCCGATGCCGGCGCAGGAAATTACGCCTACGCCGCCTTCGTTGGCGACGGCCGAGGCGAGGCCCGAGAGCGAGATGCCCACGCCCATGCCCCCCTGGATGATCGGGAGCGTGATTTTCAGATCGCCTATTTGAATGCTTTTCATTTGGTTGTGCGGGTATTCATTTGCGGAAATATGCGGTTCATGTACAGGGAAAAAACCGTCCCCCGCCACCTCCGCAGGGTGGCAAGCGAACGTTTCCGGGCGTGTCGGCAGTTTCATGTCGAATAAATAACATACAAATATAGAGCGATAATATGGATGCGCAATCCGTTTTTTTACGATTCTACAACGCCTAAAATGAAAAAAAACCGGGACATCGTAATTACTGTCCTGGTTTTTATTTGGTTACAGATGTTTTGCGAGTTTTGCAGCCCGGTTTTTTTTACGGTTAATCGAGCTTTTTAATGCTTCCCGCCGAAGAGGTATCCAGCGAGGTGATTTTCGGATCGCCTTTGTAGCGGATACCCGCTGCGCTGGAGGCTTGGGCCGAGAGGGTCTGGACGTCGCCCACCGTAATTCTCGAGGTGGAAGAGGCTTTGAGCGTCGCTTTGTCGATAGTGTAATTCTCGCCGTGGAAACCGCTCGCGCTGCTGGTGGTTACGGTAACCTCGCCGACTTTGCCGCTGATGGTCAGTTCGGCACTGCTGCCAAGGTTGAACACGCCCTGCGCGCCGTTGTGGACGATCTCCCCGTCGGCGCTGCTGGTCAGGTCTGCACGCAGCAGGGGCGTGGTGATCGTTGCATCGATTTCGCCGCTGCTTTTGGCATCGATGACTACCCGTTCGCTGGCCGTCAGTTCGAGGTCGTCGATCTTGCCGCTGCTAGAGAGGTCTATTACGACCGAAGCCGCCGTAAACGGGGTCATCGCCTTGATCTCCGCATTGGAAGAGGCCTTCAGGCTTTTCAGGTTTTTAAGGTAGATTTTCGCTTTCAGGTCGTCCTGTTTTTTCGACAGGAAGTTACCGGTGAGTCCCAGCGTAACCACGCCATTGCCGTCGATATTGAAGATCAGCTTTTTTTCGAGTTCAGCGGGAATTTCGATACTGGCCGAAGTCTTGTCCGACTGGTAGATTTCGACATCGAAATTATTGCCGGCGGCGATGCCGGTTATGTTCTGTCCTTCGAAACGGGTCTGGCGTGTCATCTGTGTCTGTGCGGAAGCTGCGGCCGTGCTGAAAAGTGCGGCGGTGAGCAGCGGGAAGAATAATGTCTTTTTCATGAGATGCTCTGGTTTGACGTTTAATTCGGTACTTGTAGTTTTCACTTCAAATGTATGCAAAATTTCCTTTCAAAAGCTATGCCGCTGCCGGATCGTGTCACGGCGGATCCGTTTACCGGCCCACGGCGGAGGCTTTCGAGGTATTCCCGGTTGGGCTGCACTGTCCGGTTCGTTGTTCCCTGAGCATTTGCAGCGATAAATTTATTCTTCTTTGCGAATCTTTGCCGAAGAGGAGGTCGATACCTGCCGCGTTTTCGGGTCGCCTTTGTAGTAGATGGCCGAAGAGCTGCTTGCGGTGGCTTTGAGATCCTGAACGACACCTACGGTAATCCGCGACGAAGAGGAGCTGCCCAGCGTCGCGCTGCCGATGTTGTACCCGGCGCCGCGGAAAGACGCTGAACTGCTGGTGATGATGTTCGCGCTGCCCACTTCTCCGCTGATGTCGATCCGCGAACTGCTGCTCTGGCCGAAAGTGGCGCTCTTGCCGTGGTGTGTGAGCGAGGCGGATGAGCTGCTGCTCAGCGTACAGTCGAGATCTTGGGCTGCTATCTCGGCGTTCGTAAGTCGTCCGCTGCTGCTGAGGGCGAGCCGGACCCGGCCGGTGGCGTTGAGCTTCAGGTTTTCGATGCGTCCGCTGCTGCTGATGCCGAGCTCCGCCGAATTGCCGGTGAGCGGCGTCATCGGGCGGATGCGGGCACTCGACGAGGCTTTGAGGACGCGGAGGCCCGTGATGTAGATTTTGGCCTTCATTTGTGCGCCATTACTTCGGAGGCTGCGCATGATTTCGTTCAATACGTTGTTCTTTTTTTTCCATGAATAATCCAAGCCGAGGGTAACCACACCCTGGCCGTCTATCTGGAAGATCAGGAATTCCTGCAATTCGGCGGGAATCTCGACGATTGCCCGCGTCGTGTCGGACTGGTAAACCTCGACATTGAATGAACTGCCGGCTACGACACCGGTGATGTTGCGGCCTTCGAACCGGGTTTGGCGGACCATCGGGGTCTCCGCATGCAGGGCCACGCAGCCTGCAGCGAGGAGCACGCTTAACAGAAATTTTTTCATAGCGGTATTCGTAATGGTAATTTTAAGTGTTTGTACGGTAAATGTATGTAAATTTAAAATACTATGCAATACATAATAGTTGTTTTTTGAAAAAACGAACGGTTTCCTCCCGTTCCGCCGGAACAGTTTTGTAATATATTCAAGGGCATGGCGGAGCGATTTCCCGGAAGTTTATTATCTTTGTAAGATGGTATCAAAGCGAAAGTCAGATGAGTGAAGCCAAAATAAAAGTCGGTATTACCCAAGGCGACATCAATGGGATAGGTTATGAGGTGATTATCAAATCACTGCTCGATCCGAGGATGTGCGAGTTGTGCACGCCGGTGGTTTACGGTTCGGCGAAAGCCGCCGGATTTTACCGGCGCCAGGTGGAGGATGCCGAGAATTTCAACTTCAATATTATTGGGAAAGCGTCGGAGGCTAATCCCAGACGGGTTAACCTGATCGACTGCACACCGGGCGAGTTGCGCATCGAGCCGGGACAACTGACCGCCGAAGCGGGGAAGGCCTCGATCGCCGCGCTGAAGGCCGCCGCCGCCGATTTGAAGGCGGGGGCGATCGATGTGGTGGTGACCGCGCCGATCAGCAAGGAAAATGTGCATGAGGCCGGATTCGATTTTACGGGTCACACCGAATTCTTCGCCGCACAGTTCGGCGGCGAGCCGTTGATGATGATGTGCAGCGACCTGCTGAAAGTGGGATTGGTAACGATCCATATCCCGCTCGAAGAGGTGAGTCGTTCGGTGACCGAGGAGAAGATACTGGCCTCGCTGCGCGGCCTGCGCAGTAGCCTGATCCGAGACTTTTCGGTGCGCGAACCCCGGATCGCGGTGCTCGCCCTCAATCCCCATGCGGGTGATGGCGGAGTGATCGGAACCGAAGAGCGGGAGATCATCACGCCTGCGATCCGCACCGCATTTTCGGAAGGTATCCTGGCATTCGGACCATTTCCTGCCGACGGCTTTTTCGCTTCGGGAGGATATGCCAGGTACGATGCCGTGCTGGCGATGTATCACGACCAGGGGCTGGCCCCGTTCAAGGCGCTGTCGCCCGACGGCGTGAACTTTACGGCCGGGCTGCCCGTCGTCCGGACGAGCCCCGCGCACGGGGTGGGTTTCGATATCGCCGGGCAGGACAAAGCCGACGAGCAGGCGATGCGCAATGCGATCTACATGGCGATAGACGTCCTGCGCAGCCGGAAGGTGTATGAAGAGATTTCGGCCGATCCGCTGCAGAAGTTCAAGCGTGAGGGAGGTGCCGACGTGTCGGTGGCCGACCTGCCCCAGACCGAGGCGGCCGATTAGGACATTGGGCCGGATGTAACGGTAAATACCGGGCATCGGACTCAAACCGGGAGGGCCGGAAGTACGGGACGCTTGCCCCGGCATCCGGGTTACAGTATGCGAAAAATCAATAAAAGTCTGGCGGGGGTTCCATCTCGTAACGTGGAAACCCGCGAGCAAAACCGATAAAATAAAAACAGATGATTAAAGTAACTTTCCCTGACGGCGGCATTCGTGAGTACGCCGAAGGAACGACGGCTATGCAGATAGCCGAGAGCATCAGCCCCCGCCTGGCACAGGAGGTATTGGCCGCAACGGTGAACGGCAAGGTAAGCGACCTGAACATGCCGATCACGGCAGATGCTCAGATTAAACTGCACAAATGGGATGACGACGAAGGCAAGCATGCCTTCTGGCATTCGTCGTCGCACCTGTTGGCCGAGGCGCTCGAGGCGCTCTATCCGGGCATCAAGTTCGGCATCGGCCCCAGCATCGAGAACGGGTTCTATTACGACGTCGATTCTCCGGTGCCCATTACCGAGGCGGACCTGCCCAAGATCGAGAAGAAAATGGAGGAGCTCGCCCGGAGTAAGGAGACCATTACCCGCCGCGAAGTGTCGAAGGCCGAGGCACTCGACACTTACACGAAAAAGGGCGACGAATATAAAGTGGAACTGATCAGCGCCCTCGAGGACGGTACGATCAGCTTCTACACGAACGGTAATTTTACCGACCTGTGCCGCGGGCCGCACCTGCCTCACACGGGCTTCATCAAGGCGATCAAGCTGACCTCGATCGCCGGCGCCTATTGGCGCGGCGACGAGCACAACAAGATGCTGACCCGTATCTACGGCATCACCTTCCCGAAAAAGTCGATGCTCGACGAGTACCTGGCGATGCTGGAGGAGGCCAAGAAACGCGACCACCGCAAACTGGGCAAGGAGCTCGAGCTGTTTTGTTTCTCGCCGCGGGTCGGGGCCGGACTGCCGCTGTGGCTGCCCAAAGGCGCTGCGCTGCGCGACAGGCTGGAGCACTTCCTGCGCAATGTGCAGAAGCAGTACGGTTACCAGCAGGTCATCACGCCGCATATCGGGATGAAGGACCTATACGTCACTTCGGGCCACTATGCCAAGTACGGCAAGGATTCGTTCCAGCCGATCCATACGCCGGACGACAGCGAGGAGTTCCTGCTCAAGCCGATGAACTGTCCGCACCACTGCGAGATTTACCGTTGGAAGCCGCGCTCGTACAAGGACCTGCCGCTGCGTTTCGCAGAATTCGGCACGGTGTATCGTTACGAGCAGAGCGGCGAGCTGCACGGGCTGACGCGCGTGAGGGGCTTCACGCAGGACGATGCGCACATCTTCTGCCGTCCCGACCAGCTCAAGGATGAATTCATGAAGGTGATCGACATTGTGCTCTATATCTTCAAGACGCTGAGCTTCGACCAGTTCACCGCGCAGATTTCGCTGCGCGACCCGAACAACAAGGAGAAGTACATCGGTTCGGACGAAAACTGGCACAAGGCCGAGTCCGCGATCATCGAGGCGGCGGCGGAAAAAGGGCTTCCGACGGTGGTCGAACTGGGCGAAGCTGCCTTTTATGGCCCGAAACTTGATTTTATGGTCAAGGACGCCATCGGCCGCAAGTGGCAGCTCGGTACGATCCAGGTGGACTACAACCTGCCGGAGCGTTTCGACCTGACCTACAAAGGCTCGGATGACAAACAGCACCGCCCGATCATGATCCACCGTGCGCCGTTCGGCTCGATGGAGCGGTTCGTAGCCGTGCTTTTGGAGCATACCGGCGGTAAATTCCCGCTGTGGTTGTCGCCCGAACAGGTGGTCGTGCTGCCGATCAGCGAAAAATTCAACGAATATGCGCAAAATGTTTCGGATTTTCTAAATAATTGCGATATTCGCGCTCAGGTGGACGACCGTAATGAGAAGATTGGCCGTAAGATACGCGACAACGAACTCAAAAGGATCCCGTTCCTGCTGATTGTCGGAGAAAAGGAACAGCAGGAGGGGCAGGTCTCCGTACGCGTACAGGGCGAGGGCGACAAGGGTTCGATGAGCCAGCAGGAGTTCGCCGCACTGGTGACCGAAAGCGTGAAAAAAGAGGTGGAAGCCTTGAACAAATAGAAAGTTTCAGCGTGTTTAGTGTTTAATTAATCAAGGAGGACAAAGCTATAGCTATTCCAGTAAGAAAACCACAGTCAAGGCCTGGTTTCCGCGGCAGGATGCCGGAAAAAGAGGCAGCACACAAGATCAATAATTTGATTACCGCCCAGCAGGTGCGTGTCGTCGGCGACAACATTCAGGTGCCGACCGTCGTATCGCTGAAGGAGGCATTGGCGATGGCCGATGAGCAGGGGCTTGATTTGGTTGAAATTTCACCGAAGGCCGATCCCCCCGTTTGCCGGATCGTCGACTATTCGAAGTTCCTTTACCAACAGAAGAAAAAAGCCAAGGAGCTGAAAGCCAAAGCTGTGAAGGTTGTGATCAAAGAGATTCGTTTCGGCCCCAATACCGATGACCACGATTACAATTTCAAGCTGAAGCATGCCGAGAATTTCCTCAAGGACGGGGATAAGGTGAAAGCTTATGTCTTTTTCCGCGGCCGCCAGATCGTTTTCAAGGATCAGGGAGAAATCCTGCTGCTGCGTTTTGCCACCGACCTCGAAGAGTGGGGTAAGGTGGAGCAGATGCCCAAGCTGGAGGGCAAGCGGATGATCATGATCCTCGCGCCGAAACCGAAAAAATAGTTCTGTGCCGTTGTCTGCGGCGGAGCGCTTGAAAACCGTAATGTCTTCGATGTCCACCAGGAGTATCCCGGTGCAGTGAATTGTCGTAGGGATGCGGACATCCGGTGCTGCGTCGGGAATCCGGATGCTTTCGGAGCATCGGGGTAGCGACGGACCGGTATACGATAAAAGATGCCCACCTCCGAAACGAGGTGGGCGTTTGTGTATCCGGGTAACGGGGCATGTGTCCGGGCGGCCCGGATTTGGATTTTACCGGAATCTTGTTCATCTTTACGCTACGGCTTTTTGCGATTACCGGTTTGTTTACTGAGCTGCACCGGTCGTGTTTCACGGACTCAAAGTATGTAAATTTAGGAAAACGATGAATCGGAAAAGAATATGGTGCGCGGCGGCCGTGCTGGCTGTGCTTTGCGTTCCTGTCCGGGCGCAGGATTGGCAGAGCGCCTTGAAAAGCGTGGCTTCGAATGTTGCGGATAAAGCAACGGGCGGGGCGCTGACACAATTGGCACTGGTTGCTACGTGGAACTATATGCAGCCGGGGGTAAAACTCGAGAGCGACAATGCCGTGGCCGACTTGGCCGCATCTGCGACGACCGCGTCGTTACAGTCCAAATTGGCCGGTATCTATGAGAAGGCGGGGATTAAAAGCGGTTCCTGTTCGGTGACCTTCAGCAAGGACAGCACGTTTTCGCTGGTAATCGGTTCGCGCACCCTCAAAGGTACTTATGCGTTCGAATCGGCGACGCACGGCATCACGCTCACTTTTTCGGGAAGCGGTGAGCTTCGCAAATTCGGTGCGATGCACGGTTTCGCCTACCTGAACGGGACGGACCTGCAGTTGCTCTTTTCGGCCGCTAAAGCGCTTTCGCTCGTACAGCAGGTCGGGGAGAAGGCCGCTTCTCTGAACTCTTCGCTGGCGACGGTGAACAGCCTCGCATCGAAAATCGACAACCTCTATCTCGGCTTCGAGTTTGCCAAATAAAGCGGGTTATTTCGCTGTAAGATTTTATTCCGGCCGGTCCGGACCCGTTTTGCAAGGTATTTCGGGTGCGGTTCGTCGGGGAGATTTCGTCGCATATAGGGCGGTTTTAACGGAGTTGTTCGTATGAATGTTGAAGAGTTCAGGGAATATTGCCTTTCGTTCAGGGGTGTTCGTGAGAAAATGCCGTTTCCGAATGTTGCCGATCGGTATAGCCGGGATGTGCTCTGTTTTTATGTCGGGGACAAATGGTTTTGTTTCGTGAATGTCGCGGTTTTCGATTTTTGCTGTATCAAATGCGACCCCGACCGGTCGGGAGAGTTGCAGGCTCGCTACATGGGGATCCGTCCCGGTTGGCACATGAACAAAAAATATTGGATCAGCGTCTATTTCGAGCAGGATGTCCCGGACAGCCTGATCCGCGAATTGGTGAAGGCTTCGTATGACCTTGTGGCCGGCAGCCTGACGAAAAAAGAGCGAGAAGAGCTGGATTCGCTTTAGCCGGTTGCCGTTGCGTGGGAAACGGATTATCCTTTGTTGAAGTGGATCGAGCCGTGATGTATACGTGGTTTATATGGAAAAAGGCACCTTTCGCTGGAAGGATGCCTTTTTGTATTGGTGTCCGGTCCGTCGGGAGCATATTCCTGTGGGCCGGTTCGTTGTCGTTTTTCTATTTGTTTTTCTTCTCTTTCTTTTTTACCTTCTTCGTTTTCCTCTTTTTTTCTTTTTCCTCGCGTTTTTCCGTGTCGCTGAGTAGCTTATTTTCCGCTTTGGTCTGCAATTTGGCTAAACGTTCCCTGCCTTTTTTGCAACCGGTTCCGTCTGTGCAGCCTCCGCATTTTTTGCAACCCATAACTTGCAGGTGAACGTTAGAATGCGTTGATCGTCTCACGGATGCGGCAAAGGCGCGTAAGCAATCCTTCGAAGCGGTCGAGCGGCAGCATGTTCGCACCGTCGCTTTTCGCTTCGGCCGGGTTCGGATGCGTCTCGATAAAGAGTCCGTCGGTACCTACGGCCACCGATGCACGTGCGATCGTTTCGATCATCGAGGGCAGTCCCCCGGTGACTCCGCTGGTCGTGTTGGGTTGCTGCAGCGAGTGGGTGATGTCCATCACCACCGGGTACCCGAGCGCCTGCATCGTGGGGATGCTGCGCATATCGACGATCAGGTCGTGGTAACCGAAAGTCGTGCCGCGATCGGTAAGCAGGATGTTCGGGTTGCCTGCGTCGTGCACTTTGCCGGCCGCAAAAGCCATCGCTTCGGGGGCAAGGAACTGTCCTTTCTTGATGTTGACCACCTTCCCCGTCTTCGCGGCGGCTACCAACAGGTCGGTCTGGCGGCAGAGGAATGCCGGGATTTGCAGTACGTCGGCGTACTGCGCCGCTATCGCCGCCTCTTCCGGGTTGTGGATGTCGGTTACGGTCGGTACGCCGAATTCGCGGCGCACTTTGTCCAGCAGTTTCAGCGCTTTCTCGTCGCCGATGCCGCAGAACGAGTCGAGGCGCGAGCGGTTCGCTTTGCGGTACGAAGCTTTGAAGATGTAGGGGATCTTCAGTGCGTCGGTCACGGCACAGGCCTTTTCGGCCACGCGCATCATCACCTCTTCGTTTTCGACCACGCAGGGGCCGGCCATCACGAAGAACATCCCGCTGCCAAGATGCTTCAGGTTGGGAATATGGTTCAGGATCGGGTTCATCGTATTTCGGATTAAGGGTTTAAAGTCGGGTCGGGTGTATGGTTCGATTGCAGATCAGGGGATAAAACCGGACTGCGTTTGTCGTTATAGGTCGGTTCGTGGCGGGAAATTTTGTTTTAGCCGGGAATTTCCGTTTGTAAGGCTTTCGTTTTTATCGGATCGCAGGCTATTCGCCGGGCCCGGCGGTGAAGACGGACACGACCGGACTGCCGGAATGGGCGTTAGTATTTTCCTTTCCATAATGTTGTGATCCGTTGGGCCAGTTCACGCTCCTTCGGGTTGTCGGCCGGTTGGTAAAAGCGATGCCCGACGAGTCCTTCGGGCATGAACTCCTGTTCGGCGAAATTCCCTTCGAAATCGTGTGCATACTTGTAGTTGTCGCCGTATCCGAGGTTTTTCATCAGTTTGGTCGGCGCATTGCGGATGTGCAGCGGTACGGGACGGTCGGTGGTATCGTGGTTGACCATTCCGAGCGCCGCGTTGATCGCCATATAGGCCGAATTGCTTTTGGGACTCGTCGCCAGGTAGATCGTCGCTTCGGCCAGCGGAATGCGCGCCTCGGGCATGCCGATTTTGTGTACGGTGTCGAAGCAGGCGTTCGCCAGCAGCAGTCCGTTCGGATTGGCCAGCCCGATGTCTTCGGCGGCGAGGATCACCAGGCGCCGGGCGATGAACTTCGGGTCTTCGCCTCCGGCGAGCATCCGCGCGAGGTAATAGATTGCGGCGTTCGGGTCGCTGCCGCGCACCGACTTGATGAAAGCCGAGATTACGTCGTAGTGCTGTTCGCCGTTCTTGTCGTAGAGCGCGATGTTTTGTTGCAGGCAGTCGGTGACGTTCTTGTCGCTGATGATGATCTTTCCGTCGGTAGCGTTGCTGAGGATGTCGAGGATGTTGAGCAGCTTGCGCGCGTCGCCCCCGCTGAAGCGGAACAGCGCTTCTGTCTCGACTACCTCGACCCCCCGTTCGCGCAGGGTCGGGTCGGTTGTGACCGCCCGTTCGAGCAGCAGTTGCAGGTCGGCCTCCTCCATCGCTTTGAGCACATAGACCTGGCAACGCGAAAGCAGCGGCGAGATCACCTCGAACGACGGGTTTTCCGTCGTCGCGCCGATCAGCGTGACGACACCCTGTTCGACGGCGCCGAGCAGCGAATCCTGCTGCGATTTGTTGAACCGGTGGATCTCGTCGATGAACAGGAACGGCGAAGGGGTATTGAAAAACTGGCTCTTGCGCGCCTGTTCGATCACTTCGCGCACCTCTTTGACGCCCGAGGTGACGGCCGACAGGGTAAAGAGTTTGCGCTCGAGTGCCGTGGCGACGAGTTTGGCAAGCGTGGTTTTGCCTACGCCCGGCGGTCCCCAGAGGATGAACGAGGGAACGTTGCCGGTCTCGATGAACTTGCGGAATACGCCCTGCGGACCCACCAGGTGCTCCTGCCCGATGTATTCGTCCAAGGTGCGGGGGCGTAATCTTTCTGCCAACGGAATGTTGCTCTGCATAAAATTTTATTTACCTTTACAAAGATAGGAAACTTTTGGTTAATCCGCCGGTCTCCCTCTCTTGCCCGAACGATCGGGCGGGATGAAAAATTGTTTGCCGGAAGGCCGGTTTGGCCCTGTTTTTGTTCTTTCGCGAGAGAGGCCGAAGCAGGCCGTAGCAATACCACTGTGAAACGAATCGGACTACTTTCAGATACACACGGTACTTTCGATGCCCCGTTACGCAAATTCCTGGCCGAAGTCGATGAAATCTGGCACGCCGGGGATTTCGGGAACATCGAAACGGCCGATGCGATTGCCGCGTTCAAGCCCTTGCGCGGGGTTTACGGCAATATCGACGGAGGAGCCCTGCGGGTGGTCTATCCGCAGTGGCAGCAGTTCGACTGCGAGCAGGTGCCGGTGCTGATCACACATATCGGAGGCTATCCCGGACACTATCAAAGCGGGGTAGAGACACGCCTGAGGGCTCTCCGGCCGAAGATTTTCATCAGTGGACATTCACACATTTTGAAAGTGATTTACGACAAGAAACTCGACCTGTTGCACCTCAATCCGGGGGCTGCGGGGCTGAGTGGTTTCCACCAGGTTAGGACCGCCCTGCGCTTTACCGTCGACGGGGAGCGCATCGAGGAGCTCGAGGTGGGGGAATGGAAGCGAAATATGGGTTTATACTAAATAGGAGGCGGGCGGCGTTATCTTCCCGAAAGATAAAATGAGGAATAATGTCATGCAATTGAAGCAAACAAACACCCTGAGGTCCGTGTTCGAACAGGGCTATGCCGAGACGCGCCACTTCGGGGCACAGGGCCTTACGCTTGACTACCTGTTTCTGGCTATCCTGAAGCAGGAGGGAGGGCATGCTTCGTATCTGCTCCGGAAATTGCTGAAGGAGTGGGAAATCTATCAGATAAAGATCCGGATCGAAAACGACCTTAAACGGGCGCAGGCCGACGCCGTGTCGATGAATCCGGTTTTGCTGCCGTCGGTGAAGGAATCCGAAGGATCCATCCTGATCCGCCTGGCCGAAGAGACCGATGATCCGAGGCATAACTTGCTCAATACGGCCCACCTGCTGATGGCTATCGTCAAGGACCGCAGTTCGATCTGCGGGCAGGTGCTGGCGATGTACAACGTCAACAGCGAGACTCTTTCGGAGTTCGTGCGCGAGCTACCCCCCAACGAAGATTATTACGAGGACATGAAGATCCTCGACGAGATGAGTGCCGACCGGGAGGCTGAGCACTATTTTACACAATTTAAGCCCCGCCCGCAGGCGGAGACCGAAAGCGAACCGGCAATGCCAGTGCGCAAAGAGCGCAAGTCGCCGTCGTCCGACCCTTTGATTCGTTTTGGGGTGGACCTGACGCTTGCGGCCCGGGAAGGGCGTCTCGATCCGGTGATCGGCCGGGATGAAGAGATAGAGCGGCTCGTGCAGATTCTGGGCCGCCGCAAGAAGAACAATCCCGTACTGATCGGCGAACCGGGCGTAGGCAAATCTGCGATCGTCGAAGGGCTCGCCCTCAGGATCGTGGATAACGACGTGCCCGTTGCATTGCGCGATAAACGGGTTTTTGCCCTGGACGTGGCGTCGCTGGTAGCCGGAACGAAGTACCGCGGCGAATTCGAGGAGCGGATCAACACGCTGTTGGGCGAATTGCGCAAAACCAACAACGTGATCCTGTTCATCGACGAGATTCATACGATCGTCGGTGCGGGCAGCACGCAGGGCTCGCTCGACACGGCGAATATCCTGAAACCGGTACTTGCCCGGGGCGAGTTGCAGTGCATCGGAGCGACGACGCTGCGCGAATTCCGGGAGAATATCGAAACCGACGGAGCGCTCGAACGCCGTTTCCAGAAGATTATGGTCGAGCAGCCGTCGCCCGAACAGACGCTCGCTGTGCTGCACAATATCAAACGCCAGTACGAGGAGCATCACGGGGTGCGCTATACCGATGCGGCGCTGACCGCCTGCGTCGAGTTGACGCAACGCTATGTGGCCGACCGTTTCTTCCCCGACAAGGCTATCGACGTGATGGACGAGGCCGGGAGCCGCGCGCATGTGAAGAAGATCGGTGATGCTATGCCTGCCGGTGCGATACAGCTCGAGGAGCGGATCGAAAAATTGGTGCGGGATAAGAAAAAAGCGATGCAGTCGCGTGACTATGAGCATGCTTCTGTATTACGCGGCAGCGAGTTGGAACTCCGCTCGCGGTTACGCGCCATGCTTTCGGCCTGGACTACGGAGATGTCGGCTTCCGCAGTGGTGATCGACGAACAGCAGATCAGTGAAGTGGTAGCCTCGATGACCGGCATTCCGCTTGCGCGCATGTCGCAGGGCGAACAGCAGCGGCTCAAGGATCTTTACGGTTATTTTTCATCGGTCGTGGTAGGCCAGGACGAGGCCGTGCGCAAGGTGACGCGTGCGATCCAACGCAGCAGGGTCGGACTCAAGGATCCGAACCGGCCCATCGGCGTATTTATGTTCGTCGGTCCGACGGGTGTGGGTAAGACCCATATGGCCAAAGAGTTGGCGATGCATCTTTTCGACAGTGAAGAAGCGCTGGTGCGGGTCGATATGAGCGAATACAGCGAGAAGCATAATGTGAGCCGGCTGATCGGCTCCCCTCCGGGTTATGTCGGATACGGCGAAGGCGGCCAGTTGACCGAGAAGGTGCGGCGGCGTCCTTACTGTGTGGTGCTGTTCGACGAGATCGAAAAGGCGCATCCGGACGTATTCAACCTGATGCTTCAGGTTTTTGACGAGGGACAGCTCACCGACGGGTTGGGCCGCAGGGTAGATTTCCGCAATACGATTATTATCATGACCTCGAACGTGGGTTCGCGTGAGGTGCAGCAGCGCGGTGCAGCCGTCGGCTATGCAGCCGCGCGCAGCGCGGTTGCCGAGGAGTTGAACCGCGAATCGGTTTACCGGAAAAGCCTGGAACGTCAGTTCGCTCCGGAGTTTATCAACAGGATCGATGATGTGGTGGTCTTTAATTCGCTGGGAGAAGCCGATATCTGCAAGATCGTCGACCTGGAACTGGGCCGCCTGTCGAAACGGGTGCAGTCGTTGGGTTATTCGATCCGTGCGACGGAGGAGGTTAAACGCCATCTGGTGAGTATCGGTTATGAGCCGCGTTACGGCGTGCGCTCGCTCAAGAGGACGATCCTCGATTATGTCGAGGAGCCGCTGGCCGAGCTGATCGTAGAAGGCGGTGTGCAGAGCGGAGAGACGATTTGTGTGACTTGCCGCGACGGCAAGGTTGAGCTGACTGTGGAACGAGGTGTGCCCGAGAAGCAAGCATTCGTATCCTGATTCGTGTGTAGAACCTATTATTGTTTCCTATCCCATACCGGGAGTAGCTACCCGGGACATTTCTATTCAAAAAATTATAGAAAATGAAAATGAACGAAGGGCGCCGAAAGGTGCCCT
The DNA here is from genome assembly GCF_025144995.1 of Alistipes indistinctus YIT 12060. Lineage (NCBI taxonomy): Bacteria > Pseudomonadati > Bacteroidota > Bacteroidia > Bacteroidales > Rikenellaceae > Alistipes > Alistipes indistinctus. The sequence goes on from NZ_CP102250.1 coordinate 2,552,695, forward strand.
TCAATCGTATCATCTGTTTGTGATAGCTGTAAGTGCCTGCAGGATACTGTCGATGCTGAGCGGGTTTGCAAGTATTGCCGAAAAATTCTTTTGTGCGGTTTGCGGTGGATAACAGGACCGTTTGTGTAACCGCTCTTTTGCTTGTATCCGGGCTCAGGAGTAGAGTTCGAGCAGTCCTTCGGGCAGGTCGAATTCGATCGATTGCCGTTCCTGGTCGATGTCGGCGATAAACTCTTCGACGGCCGGAATCAGCACTTCGCGACTGCCGATCCGGACCCGGAACAGCGGATTCTCCCCGTCGATAAACTCTTCGATCCGGTCTGCGGAACAGCCGGACCGCTGTTCGTCACTGCCGGTTTCGGAATGTTTAAGCCCGGGTTCGGACGCAGGTTTGGACTCGGGTGACGATGAGGAGGGGGGCGGATTGCTAACGGGCGTATCCGGATTTTCTCCGGTCAACCTGACGGTGTAGCCCACAAGGTCTTCCAGGTAAATTAGCCCGTCGCCCTCGTCATCCTCTTCGTCCGGTCCGGGGCTCAGGTAGAGTTCGAGCCCGATCAGTTCGGCCGCGCGCCGTTCGGTATCGATGTCCCCGAAGGCGACCACCGCTCCGCTACGGCCGCGCCGCTGGAAACGGTCGCAAAAAAGAGGAACCGCCAATTTGTCGATGACGACAAACAACGGTTCGCTCGGATTGAAATCCTGAGGGAAGGAGTCGTATAAATTCAGGGTAAGTTCGCCGTTTTGTCCGAACGTTTTGGATACCCGTGCTACGGCTTTTGCATTCTCCTCAAGCATAACGGTATGTGCTGCGGAAGCGGGCTAAGCCTCGGCTGCGGGAGCCTCCTCGGCAGGCGCGGCAGCCTCTTCGGTTGCGTCCTCGCCCTGTGCGGCCTCTTCGGCAGCAGCAGCTGCGGCAGCGGCTGCCTCTTCAGCACGTTTGGCCTCGAGGGCTTTCGCACGTTCTTCCTTGATCTTCTTCTCTTCTTCGAGGCGGGCCTTCATGGCAGCCTCTTTGTCACCGCTGATTTTGCTGGCCTTGGCCGCGATTTTGCCGGCCTTCTGCTCGATCCATTTGTCGAACTTGGCCTCGGCGGCTTCGGCGGTAAATGCGCCTTTGCTTACGCCGCCCAGCAGGTGTTTCTTGTACATGACACCCTTGTATGAAAGGATCGAACGGCAGGTGTCGGTGGGTTGAGCGCCTTTTTGCAACCACTCCAGGGCTTTCTCGAAGCTCAGGTCGATTGTAGCAGGATTCGTGTTCGGATTGTAGGTTCCGATCTTTTCGATAAATTTACCATCACGTGGCGCCCTGCTGTCTGCAACGACGATATGATAGAAGGCATAGCCCTTCTTACCATGGCGTGCAAGTCTGATTTTTACAGGCATTTCTCTAAGTTTTATTAAGTTAAAAGGCGTCGGTAACCGAACCGACGAGGTGCAAAAGTACTCTTTTTTCGGAAGATTACAAAACTTTCCCCTTGTTTTTTATCCGTTCGATCATTTCGTCGAGCAGGCGGAGCTGATCGTTTTGCAGCCGTAATTGTTCGTTTTGCAGCCGGATGTGCGTACGCAGCAAGCCGATCAGTTCCCGGTGGGCCTGTAAGAGCGAGTTGTCGTTTTCGGCCGATGCGGCTCCCTCATGGGTCCTGTTCGCCGGACGGTCGACCGTTTCGGCTTTGGCCGGCTCTTCCCGTTGGGCCGGTTCCTCTTTCCCGGGTGCGTCTGAGCCCGTTTTCTCCGACCGGGACAGGAACATCTCACCCTCTCCGGTCAGCAGCCAATAGAGGTTAATCGAAGGATAACGTGCAATTATTTTTGATATTTTATCGGAACCGAGCGCTCCGGTCATGTTGGAGATATTTCCGCGGTTCAGTTGGCACTCTCGTTCGAATTCCCTGACGGACAGCTTGAAAATGACGCAGACGGCCTTTATGCGGTTTTTTAGTTCCATGTGCTTAGGGGAATCCATATTTTTGACGTAAACATTTGGACGTGTCAAAAATAAATGTCAACTTTGTCTGCATATCTTATTGAGAAGCATCGTATTACTGCAACAAATATAATCCAATTATTATGAAAAAACGAATAGAACGCAAAGAAGAGCGCATCGAAGCTATTCGTGCGGCGGCCACCCGCTGCCGGGGTGTTTATTCGGCTGTAGCACGCGAACAGGGATGGGGGCGTGCCTACGTATGCAGCGTTATGGCAGGTCGTAACAGCAGTGAGAATGTCCTGAAAGCGCTCGAAGAGAAATTAAATCTGGATACCGGTGCAACTTCTGCCCCGCAATCGTAATCTATTATAATAAAGTTTGGCCCTTTCGGGGAAGCCGGCGGGTCAGGAGTGGATAATCGAATGAAACAACAGTTTTTGTCGGCTGTTTATTGCGAATTCCTCTTTTTTGTCTACTTTTATAATGGCTCCCCCCCTACTAACCACAGACACCAAACTATTCATACACCATGTTGCCTTTGTACCTCTATATCGTTGCGGGGTTTCTGCTTGCGGTCACTGTAGGAAGGATGCTGATTCCGAAAATTATCCTGATTTCCAAGAAGAAACGTATCCTGGACATGCCCAATGCCCGCAAAGTGCATTCGTCTCAGATTCCACGGCTGGGCGGTGTGGCGTTTTTTCCTGCCATTATGATGGCTTACTGGTTCGTGCGCGGGCTTTTCTGGCAGTTCAACACCTTCGACGCAGTGGTGCCGTTCGAGGATTTCCTCTTTTTCACTACGGGACTGATGCTGATTTGTATTGTCGGCATTACCGACGATATTTCCGGACTTTCGTACAAGTGCAAGTTCGTTTTCCAGGTGGTCGGGGCTCTGCTGCTCGTACTTCCGTATTGTTACATCGATAATCTGCAGGGCTTGTTCGGGCTGTATGCGATACCGGCATGGGCCGGGGTGCCGTTTACGCTGCTGCTGCTCGTCGCGTTGGTCAATGCCGCGAACCTGATCGACGGAGTGGACGGGCTGTGTTCCGGCTTGGGCGTACTGATCTTTTCGGTGCTGAGCCTGCTGAACCTGTTGGCCGGCAATGCCCATTTGGCCCTGTTGGGGGCGTGTGCGGTAGGTGCGACGCTCGTCTTTTTCATGTATAATGTGTTCGGCCGCAAGCTGAAAATTTTCATGGGAGACAGCGGTTCGCTGATCCTGGGTTATATCGCCGCCTTCCTGTGCCTGCAATTGGTGGTCGGCGCGCAACACGGGCATACCGTGCCGCATTTGACGCTGATTTCGCTGATGGGAGTGGTTTTCGTCCCGATGGCCGATATGACGCGGGTGTTCGCGCAGCGGATTCTCTCCGGTAAGTCCCCGTTTACTCCCGACAAACGGCATATTCACCATAAATTCCTCCAACTGGGGTATACGCATTTGCAATGTACGCTGATGATCGTGCTGATCCAGGCCGTATACATCGTCGGTAATTTCCTGCTGGCCGACCGGGTGAACATCAATGTGGCGCTGCTGATCAATATCGTGGCGATGGTCGTGCTGGTGCTTTCTTTGAATGCCCGCATCCGCCGCCGCGAGCGCCGGTGGCTGTAACGCCGTCTCTTTTATGCGGCCTGACGGAGAGCGGGGATGCTCCGGGTGTTTCTTTGTGCGGGGCGTTTCCTGGCAGGGGCTCTGCCTGCGAGCGGGATGGGCAATAAGGCCGTAGGCATGTCTGTCCATCTCCGGAATAGTATACTATTCCTGTTGTATAGCTATATTCCCGGGCGATTTCTTCTGACACTGTTGTCGGTTTACGGTCGAAAAACCGTATCTTTGGCCTCCCGGCGCAAATGCCGGGATTTTTTCGTATGCGACTTTTGCGAACTTTGCGGGGCTGGCTGCCCCAATACCGTGAGAACCTTTCGCTGGCCGTTCCCGTCATGCTTTCGCAGGTCGGGCAGGTGGTCGTGCAGCTGTTCGATAACGCGATGGTGGGGCGTCTCGGTGCACTGCCGCTTGCGGCCGTATCGTTCGGCGGGGCGGTGTTCGTGATTTTCCTCTTTTGGGGAACAGGATTGTCGATGGGGCTGACTCCGCTTGTCGGGGAGATGTACGCCCGGCGCGATTACCGGTCGTCGGCCCGGCTGCTTCAGAATGCGCTGACGCTTTACGGCGGGGTCGGTATTGTCCTGTTCGCGATCCTGTGGGTGCTGGGCGATTTTCTCGGCTCGATGGGCCAGTCGCCCGAAGTGGCAGAACTGGCACGCCCTTATTACGGCTATTTGGCGTGGTCGGTCGTTCCGTTTATGCTCTTTGCCGCATTTAAGCAGTTTCTCGAGGGAATCGGCAACACGATTACCGGAATGGTGGTCGTGCTGACGGCCAACGGGGTGAACATCTTGTTTAATTACCTGCTGATTTACGGTCATTGGGGATTCCCGGAGATGGGGGCCGCCGGGGCCGGACTGGCCACCCTCATCTCGCGTATCTGCATGCCGCTTTTTACGCTCGGTTATTTCCTCTCCGTACCTTCGCTGCGGCGTTATTTCCTGTTCTTTGCCTGGATTGCACAGGGATGGCGGACGACACGCAGGCTGCTTGCGGTCGGCTTGCCGATCTCGATGCAAATGGTGCTCGAAGTGTCGGCTTTCGCACTCACGCTGATTATGATGGGATGGATCGGGACCGTGCCGCTGGCAGCACATCAGGTGGTGCTGTCGCTGTCCAATATCGTCTATATGGTCGTGGTCGGAATTTCGGCGGCCACGACGATCATGGTGAGCCACCGCTACGGTGCGGGCGATTACCGGGGGATGCGCCGGGCCGCACTGGCTTCCTGGCACTTGGGAATCGTTGCGAATTTGCTCACGATGGCCTGTTTCGTCGCGTTCCGCCGCTTTTTGCCGGAACTCTTTACTTCGGACCGGGCGGTCATCGGGGTGGCTGCTCAACTGTTTTTGATGGCCGCGCTATACCAGATTCCCGACGGATTGCAGACGATCGCCCTCGGTGTACTACGCGGAATGCAGGATGTGCGCATCACGATGTACTACGCTTTTGTCTCGTATATCGTCATCAACCTGCCGGTAGGTTACTTCTGTGCTTTTATACTGGGGTGGGGTGCACCCGGGCTTTGGGTCGGCTTCATCGTCGGGCTCTGTATCGCGGCCTTCCTGCTGATCCGCCGCTACCGGCGGCTGTACCGGCGACTGACATTGGACTGATCTCGGGTTATCGACTGTTTCCTGATAGGATATCGACAGGAAACTAACAGGATTCCGTTGACTTTTTAACAAGATGCAGACAGATATGCGGCTGTTTTCAGATGATTCCCACCGTCGCGGGTTATAAACAGATTGATATGAGTTATGAATATATAATCGACATGTTGCCAACATGCGACTAACAAAAAATGCACAACTTGCCCGGTTGTGCATTTTTTGTCGAAATGTATTTAGACTCGCTTTGTGTCGTTTTGTCCCGAGGCGTCGCGGTGTCTTGTTGTTTCGCTCTGTCCTCTGTCCGGGAGCGGGGCAAACCCGGATGGTGTCGGATCCTTACTTGTTCAGCGATTCGATCTCCTGGCAGAGACGGCCGAAAATTTCGTCGATCGTGCCGAGACCGTTTACGGCGCGGTGTTTGCCCTGCGGCTTGTAGTGGTCGGCGACCACGGCGGTTTGCGCTTTGTAGACGTCGATCCGGTCGCGGATCACCCCTTCGTTACTGTCGTCGGCACGGCCGCTCTCCTTGCCGCGCAGCAGCAGGCGTTTGACCAGTTCCTCGTCGGGCACCTCGAGCGAAAGCATGACGCTTACCGGCGTACCGTTCTTCTCCATGATCTCGTCGAAGGCTTTGGCCTGCACGGTCGTGCGCGGGAAGCCGTCGAAGATGTTGCCTTTGGCGTCTTTGTGTTTCGCCACATAGTCGGCGATGATGTCGATCACCAGGCCGTCGGGGGCCAGCTGTCCCTTCTCGATGTAGCTCTGTACGCTGCGGCCCAGCTCGGTGCCTTTGCGAATCTGTTCGCGGATGACTTCGCCGGTGGAAATGTGGTTGAATCCGTATTTTTCGATGAGTTTCTCGGCCTGGGTTCCTTTTCCCGCACCCGGAGGGCCGAACAATACGAGGTTGAACATGGCGGTAAGTAGTTTTTAAACAATTTTATTAATGCAAAGCTAAGACTTTTTTTTGCCGAAACAAAAGAACCCGTACCTTTGTATAAATATTTAACTTTTTCCGGATTATGGCTGAAAAAAAACACACTCCGATCGCTTCGCTGGGCCAATTTGCCTTCGTAGACCGCCTCTGCGCGCCGTTCGCGCCGTTGAACCCCTCGACGGTGAAAGGCTGCGGAGACGATGCTGCGGTGATCGATGCCGGGGATAAATATATGCTCTTCACGACCGACCTGTTGTTGGAAGGGGTGCAGTTCGACCTGACCTATTTCCCGTTGCAGCACCTCGGCTACAAAGCCGTGGTTGCGGGAATTTCCGATATCCTGGCGATGAACGGAACTCCGCGGCAGGTGACGCTGGCGCTCGGCATCTCGTCGCGCTTTTCGGTCGAAACGGTGGAGCAGTTGTATGAGGGTGTCCGCTATGCGTGCAGGGATTACAAGGTCGACCTTGCGGGCGGCGACATGTCGGCATCGGTCAACGGGCTCACGATCGCCGTCTCTGCGGTCGGCGAAGTTGCGAAAGACAAGATCGTTTACCGCAGCGGTGCGCAGGTCAACGACCTGATTTGCGTAACGGGGGCGCTCGGCGGAGCCTACATGGGCTTGCACCTGCTCGAACGCGAGAAGCGTGCGCTGGACGGGCACCCGAATCCGCATCCGAAATTCGAAGGGTACGAGTATTTGCTCGGACGGCAGTTGCGTCCGTCCGCCCGGCTCGACATCATCGAAGAGCTGGCGAAGATCGACCTGGTACCGACATCGATGATCGATATCACCGACGGTTTGGCTTCGGAGGTCCTGCACCTGTGCAAAGATTCCGATAAGGGGGCGCGCATCTACTTGAACCGGTTGCCGATCGCACAGCAGACCAACAAAATGGCCGAAGAACTGCATAGCGATCCGGTCGTAGCGGCGCTCAACGGCGGTGATGATTTCGAATTGCTGTTTACGGTGCCGTTGGCGCGGCAGGAAGATATTTTTGCACTGGGGATCGACGTGATCGGTCACATTACCGCGGCAGGGAGCGGCGTCGCTTTGGTGACGCCCGACGACCAGCTGATTCCTGTGCAGGCTCCGGGGTGGGTTGTCCGCGGCGATGAGCCGGCCTCCGGTGAGGACGAAAGCCCGGCGGATGCGCAATAGAATTGGATGCTGACGGGCCGGACAGGTTCCGGTTTATCCGGTATCCGGGTACTTGGCCATTCGAATATGCCTGGGTTTTGACATTTGATTTAGATTCAGTATCTCCTCTTAGCCTGTAGGTGATATCTTCCTTTGACATACTGCGATGCAAAAGAGAACGTGAGTGTCCGGGGGCGGGAGTATTTCCCTCAGAGGTTTAGATTTGCTGCACCTGGACTTCCTTCCGGTCGATGTAGTTCGGATAGCGGAAGGCCGGAACGCCGAGCGCCATTACGGCATGGATACGGCCCTCTATCCCCAGCGTCCGGGCGAGACTCTTCGGATCCTGTTGCAGGGCCGAGAGCACGAATCCCATATATACCTGGCTGATACCGAGGCTTTCGGCCATCAGTGAGCCGTTCTGGTAGGCGAGGTTCGCGTCGGCGGCGCCGAAACGGTGCGAGGCGGGCGTATGGATAAAAATCAGTGCTGTGGCGTGGCGCAGGATCGGGTCGTTGCCGGCGAGATGGTTGCGTTTGAGCCGTTCGAAGACCGGCACATAGCGGTAAAGGCCCGGCAACAGCGGTTTCAGTACCGGTTTGAGCAGCGGGTTTTGGAGCTTGGCCCGGACCTTGTCGAAGGTGCGGATGGTAAAATCGCTTACTTCCAGTAGCTTTTTCGGATCGGTAACCACTGTGAACGATACCGACTGCGAGTTGCTCGCAGTGGGGGCCCGGTGTGCCGCTTCGAGAATCAGGCCGAGTTTTTCGGGCGGAACGGGCTTGGACGTGATCGCGCGGTTCGACCGGCGCGCTTTGCACAACAGCAGGACCTGTTCGGGTGTGGGCAGTTGTCCGTAATCGATTTTGTGTACTTTGCCGGCGGGGAAGTCTCCGTGTTCGACCGATCCGGTCGGGCAGGCCGCGACGCAGTGGCCGCAGACGATACAGGTTTCGGGATTGACGATCCGGATCTCGAATCTGTTTTTAGAAGAGGAGGCAGGAGTGTTTTCTTGGTCGTTGCCGGCGGGTGTTCCGGTCGTCCGGGATTCGGTATTCCCATCGGGTTTCTGTTGCGTGAAGATGCCGGACGGGCAGACCCGGACGCATTTGCCGCAGCGGATGCAGGTGGCGGTGTCGATCGCTAAAGTGATTTCCATGGTTGTCGTATGTTGGCCCTCTATTCCGGGCTTGGTTTTGCCGGGGAAGTTGTCCCGGTCAGGCCGTTCGTGAGTTTCGTTTCGGTCCGGTGCCCGGTCTCCTTTAGGCAAACTCGGTGTTATCCGGGTACTGTGCCGGGATATTCATGTTGGTCTTGGCTTGTTGTATGTCGTATTTTTTTGCAATTTGTTTTGGTACATCGCTCCGGAAAATTCAAATCAGTCCGAAATGCCGCAGTGCATTGGCGATACCGTCGTAGTCGACGGCGTCCGTCACGTAATCCGCGGCCTGTTTCACTTGGTCCGAGGCATTGCCCATCGCGATGCCGATTCCCGTATGGCACAGCATCGGAATGTCGTTGCCGCCGTCTCCGAACGACATCGTTTCGCTGAGCGGAATGTCGTACCGGGCCAGGATTTTGTCGATGCCGGTGCTTTTGTTGTTGCCGCGAATATTGACATCGGCGAAAGCGGGGTTCCAGCGGCTCGAACCGCAGTGCGTGAAGACCGTGCGCATCAGTTCAGTCTCTTCTTCGGGGCCGACGTAGATATTTACCTGGAGCACCTCTTCGCGGGCGACCTCGTGCAGGTCCCGCACGGGAGGCGGATCGAGCCCGACCATGCGCGCCACATCGGCCACCTTGGGGTTGACCAGGTTGATGTATACCTGTTCCGGGGTCATAAAGGCGCACGGGAAAAGCGGCCCTGCGTCCAGCCGCCGGTTCACCGCTTCGAGGTCTTCATGCGGGATCGGATTGCTGAAGATCACCTCGCCCTGCGCGTCGATGCACCAGGCTCCGTTGAGCGTAACGTAGCCGTCGAAGCGCAACTCTCCCAGGTTGTTGATCTGGTAGAAGGGACGTCCGGTCGCGATAAATACCTTGGTGCCGCGGCTGTGGAGCGTCTCGATGGCACGTGCGGCCGACGAGGGAATCCCGTGTGTTTGAAAACTGACGAGCGTGCCGTCGATGTCGAAAAAGATCGCTTTTATATTTTTGGGCTCCATAATTACAGTTCCAATCAGCCGGTTAACATGCAAAAATCGGGCTGAAAATGACGGTTATTCCGGTTGGGTCTTTTTTACCGGGATGTCGTAGCTTCGGCCTTCGACCACCGCTTCGGTCTCCGCGAAAAGTTCGCGGGCCTCTTCGACCAATCCGGATGCATCCTTGTACCGGGATGAAAAATGCCCGATCAACAGTCTTCTCGCCCCGGCGGCAAGTGCCGCTTTGGCGGCTTGCGATGCCGTGGAGTGGCCCGTTTCACGCGCCATGGTTTTGTCCTGTTCGGCGAATGTCGCTTCGTGGTAGAGCAGGTCGACGCCCGTCACGAGCCGGGCTGCCTTGGCCGAGTAGAGCGTATCGCTCAGGTAAGCATAACTGCGCCCTTCATAGGGAGTGTAGGTCAGTTGTTGGTTCGGGATCGTCGTGCCGTCGCCGAGCGGGATATCTTCACCGCGTTTGGCTGCCACGCATTGGGCGACATTCAGCCCGTAGCGTCCGATCGCCTCTTTGAGCAGGTTCAGCGGCGGGGTCTTTTCCCGGAAAAGGAATCCGGCGGCGGGAATCTTATGCCGCAGCGGGACAGACCACACTTCGAGCACCTTGTTTTCATACAGCAGTTCGTGTTCGCGCGTGCGCACCTCGTGCCACTGTACTTGGTAGGGGAGTGCCGCATCGAAATAGTGCAAATGGTTCGCCAGTATCTCGTCGAACGGACGCGGGGCGTAGACTTTCAGCGGCGTACGCCGTCCCATCAGTCCCATCGTCGAAATCAGCCCGAAAAGTCCGAAAACATGGTCTCCGTGCAGGTGCGTGATGAATACGGCGTTTAGTTTCAGCGGGTTGATCCCGGCCGAACGCAACTGTTTCTGGGTACCCTCACCGCAATCGACCAAAAAAAACTGCTCATGCACGTTCAGTGCATGAGCAGAGGGATTACGCTTCGGAGTCGGGGATGCCGAACTGCTACCCAATATGGTAACCCGAAACGTCATAGGAAGTTGACATTATTTACTCCTCGGTTTCTGCGGAAGCCTCTTCAGCTTTGGCGCTCTTTTTGGCGGCAGCTTTTTTCGGCTTTTCGGCGGCGGCCTCCATCTGGGCTTTCAGCTCGGCCAGGCCGGAGATATCACCCAGGGTGGTCTTTTCAACCGATGCGTTGAGCTTCTTGACAGAGTCTTTGGTGGCGTCGTCCGAACGTTTCTTCTCGGCGCGTTCGGCCTGTACCTCGGCGCGTTTGATCTCCTCGTTGAGGCGAGAGTGCGACAGGATGATGCGCTTGGTGGCCTTCGAGAACTCTACGACCTTGAATTCGAGCGTCTCGCCCGCTTTGGCGGTCGTGCCGTCCTCTTTGGCGAGCTGTTTGGCCGGAGCGAAGCCTTCGACGTTGTCGCCCAGTGAAACCACGGCGCCCTTGTCGTTGAGCTCGGTGATCGTTCCTGTGTGGATCGAATCCACGGCGAACTGCTGTTCGAATGCGTTCCAGGGGTTCTCTTCGAGCTGCTTGTGGCCGAGGCTCAGGCGGCGGTTGTCTTTGTCGATTTCCAGGACAACGACTTCGATGTCGGCACCGATTTGCGTGAATTCGGAAGGATGTTTCACCTTCTTGGTCCAGCTCAGGTCGGAGATGTGGATCAGGCCGTCGATACCCTCTTCGATCTCTACGAATACGCCGAAGTTGGTGAAGTTGCGCACTTTGGCGGTGTGGCGTGAGCCTACGGCGTATTTGGTCTCGATATCAGCCCAGGGGTCCGGGGTGAGTTGTTTGAGGCCGAGCGACATTTTGCGCTCGTCGCGGTCGAGGGTCAGCACAACGGCTTCCACCTCGTCGCCCACCTTCATGAACTCCTGTGCCGAACGCAGGTGCTGGCTCCAGGACATTTCCGATACATGGATCAGGCCCTCTACGCCCGGAGCGATCTCTACGAACGCGCCGTAATCGGCCATAACCACTACGCGGCCTTTCACCTTGTCGCCCACCTTCAGGTTGGCGTCCAGTGCATCCCACGGGTGAGCCGAAAGCTGTTTCAGGCCCAGTGCGATACGTTTTTTCGCATCGTCGAAGTCGAGGATTACGACGTTGAGCTTCTGGTCGAGCTGGACGATCTCTTCGGGATGGTTCACACGGCCCCAGCTCAGGTCGGTGATGTGGATCAGGCCGTCTACGCCGCCCAGGTCGATGAATACGCCGTAAGAGGTGATGTTCTTGACGGTACCTTCGAGGATCTGGCCTTTTTCGAGCTTTGACATGATCTCCTTCTTCTGTGCTTCGAGCTCGGCTTCGATCAGCGCCTTGTGCGATACGACCACGTTGCGGAACTCCTGGTTGATCTTCACGACCTTGAACTCCATGGTCTTGTCTACGTAAATATCGTAGTCGCGGATCGGTTTCACGTCGATCTGCGAGCCGGGCAGGAACGCCTCGATGCCGAATACGTCGACGATCATACCGCCCTTGGTGCGGCACTTGATGTAACCCTTGATAACCTCGTCTTTCTCCAGAGCCTCGTTGACACGATCCCACGAGCGGAGCTGACGGGCTTTTTTATGTGAGAGGACCAGCTGGCCTTTTTTGTCCTCGGCGCTCTCCACGTATACTTCCACCTTCTCGCCTACGGCCAGTTCGGGGTTGTAGCGGAATTCGCTCACGGGGATGATGCCTTCGGACTTGTAACCGATGTTTACGACCACCTCGCGTTTGTTGAGGCTGATCACGGTGCCTTCGACCACTTCGCCTACCTGTACTTTGGAAAGGGTCTGGTCGTACTTGGCCTCGATCTCTTCCTTGGGTGCGTTGTAGACGCCCAGGTCGTTTTCGTAAGCGTTCCAGTCGAACGTGTCGAGGTTTACCGGAGCCACAACGGCCTTCTGTTCCTGTTGATTGTCAGTTTTTGTTGTCATTTGTTTGTTGAAAGGTTTTGTAAATTAAAGAGTTGGACATTATTTATAGAACCTTTCGCATGGACCGCACCGAAATTCCCGCCGAGGGATTTCCGGGGGCGCTCCACCGAAGGTGGCACAAAGGTAGTGTTTTTTCTGCAAAACAAGTATGCCGGAGTGAAAATGAAGCTGATTTTTCGGGGATTCAGCGGATTTTGTTATCTTTATCTGGTTTTAATCCGGTGGCGGATGCGGCGCAGCCGCGGGTGTGCCCGATCTTCCGATTGTAAATCGTTGACCATTACCATCTAAACTACTACTATGGATACTATTGGTGTCATGCGGGTTCTTTTGCGTGTGTCGTTGATCGCGGTCGCGTCATGCGTGTTGTTTCCCGGTTGCCGGAACACGCCGCCTCCGGCCGCCTGCGGGCCGGTGCCTTCGCAAAGGCAGCAGCAGTGGCAGGCCCTCGAGCGTTATGCGTTCCTGCATTTCAATATGAATACCTTTACCGGCCGTGAGTGGGGGCTCGGGGGCGAAGATCCCGCGCAGTTCGATCCCACGGCGCTCGACTGCCGCCAGTGGATCCGGACGCTCAAGGCCGCCGGTTTCAAAGGAGCGATCCTCACGGCTAAGCACCACGACGGTTTCTGCCTGTGGCCTTCTGCTTATACCGGGCATTCGGTGAAAAACTCTCCGTACAAGGACGGACAGGGCGATATCGTCCGGGAGTTCGCCGACGCCTGCCGGGCCGAAGGGATGAAGATGGGGCTCTACCTGTCGCCGTGGGACCGGAATCGTGCGGATTACGGCAAACCCGAATATATCGAATATTACCGCAACCAGCTCCGGGAGTTGCTGACCGGTTACGGCGACGTGTTCGAAGTGTGGTTCGACGGGGCCAATGGCGGGGACGGCTGGTACGGCGGCGCCAACGAAACGCGCACGATCGACCGCAATACCTACTACGATTGGCCGGGGACGTGGCAGGTCGTCCGGGAATTGCAGCCCGGTGCGGTGATGTTTTCGGACGGCGGCCCGGACGTGCGCTGGGTCGGCAATGAAAAAGGCTTTGCCGGCGAAACGAACTGGTCGCTGCTCAAGAGGGCCGACTTTGCACCGGGGGCGGCCGACCGCGAGGCGCTCAACGCCGGGCAGGAAGACGGGACCCATTGGCTTCCGGCCGAGGTTGACGTGTCGATCCGCCCGGGGTGGTATTACCACGAGGCCGAGGATTCGTTGGTCAGGACCGTGCCGCAACTGCTCGATATCTATTATGCGTCGGTAGGGCGCAATGCCTCGATGCTGTTGAATGTTCCGCCCGATAAGACCGGCCGCATTCCTGCCGTTGATTCCCTCCGGCTGATGGAGTTCGCCCGGGCGCTGGCAGCCGAATTTTCCAAGGATCTGGCGGCAGATGCGCGGGTTTCGGCATCGAATGTGCGTGGACACAGCGGCAAGTATGGCGCGATGCGGGTGACCGACGGAGATACGGCGACTTACTGGGCTACCGATGACGATGTACGTAACGCGTCGCTGACTGTTATGTTCGACCAGCCGACTGTTTTCAACCGGCTGTTGGTACAGGAGTACATTCCGTTGGGTCAGCGGGTGCGGAAGTTCAGGGTCGAAGCGCTGACTGCCGACGGATGGCGGACGCTTGCCGAAGAGACGACCATCGGTTACAAACGCATTCTGCGCCTGCCGACCGTGACGGCCAAAGAGGTGCGGCTGACCGTCGAAGAAGCGAAGGCCTGCCCGCTGATTTCGAATCTGCAACTGTTCTGCGCGCCGGATGTTCCGGCGAGCTCCGGCGGTACCGTTGCGGCTCTTCCCGCCGCCGTTCCCTCGGCGAATGCGGTATTGTGACCCTTTCCCGGATACGTCGTCAGCCGTGCATTTGCGCGGCTGGCGACCGTTATAAGGGTAACGGCTGCGGAGGGGCACGGTCGCTTCGGCCTGGAGTCGAGTTTATTTGCGGCCCGGACGGCGGCTCCTGGGAATTTGCAAAAAAGAGATAATGACCTGTAAAACCGATAAAAAGATAAAACAAAACAGTTGTACCGGACGTTTCTTTTTACGAACCTTGCATAACGGATTACATTTAATAGTTTATGAACGATACGATTAAAATATACTGTGAGAATACTGCGAGCGAACTGCATGTAAATCCCGGGACTTCGATGGCCCAGGTGATCGCGATGCTCGCCATCAGGAATCCAAATCCCTTCCTGGCGGGATATGTGAATAACCGCCTCAAGGAGCTCTATTACAAAATTTACAGCCCCGTTTCGCTGCGGTTCGTGGACATTACCCATTTCGAAGGGATGCGGGTCTATCAGCGAACGCTCTTTTTCGTACTGCAAAAGGCGGTTTCCGACCTTTTCCCGGGACAGAAGCTGCACATCAAACACTCGGTCGCCAAAGGATTTTATTGCGAGATCGAAGGGATGGAAGATATTACCCCCGATCAGCTCCGGGCGATCGACGAACGGATGCGCGAACTGGTGGCGCAGGATATTCCGATTATCCGGCAGCGGCTGCTCTCCGCGGAGGCCGTGCAGTTGTATACGAAACTGGGCATGGAGGACAAGGTTGCGCTGTTGGAGACGCGTCCGCACCTCTACGTGACGCTCTATACGATGGCCGACCTGTCAGGCTATTTCTACGGTGCGCTGGCCCCGACGACGGGCTATGTGCCGCTTTTCGGGCTGCATAAATATTATAAAGGCATTCACCTTTCGGTACCGTGCCGCACCAACCCTTCGAGGCTGGAGAACATGGTGCCGCAGCACAAGATGTTCGACGTATTCAGCGAATATACGCGTTGGGTCGATGTGCTCGGAGTGGCGACGATCGGTGTGTTGAATACGCGGATTCTGGAAGGGGGCGGCGGCGACCTGATCAAGATTGCCGAGGCTTTCCACGAAAAGAAGCTGGCCAGCATCGCCGACCAGATCGCTGCGGCGCACGAAACCGGCGGCGGCCGGATCGTGCTGATTTCCGGCCCGTCGTCGAGCGGCAAAACCACGTTCGCCAAACGGCTCGGGATTCAGCTGCGGATACTGGGGCTGCATCCGGTACTGGTATCGTTGGACGACTATTTCGTCGACCGGGAGCATACGCCGCTGGATGAGAAAGGCGAGTACGACTACGAGGCCCTCGAGGCGATCGATATCGAGTTGTTCAACCGGCACCTCGCCCAGTTGCTCGACGGACAGGAGGTCGAAATTCCGCGTTACGATTTCATTACCGGTAAACGTGTTTTCGCCGGTAACCGCCTGCAGGTGGACGACCGTTCGGTGCTGATTATCGAAGGTATCCACGGTTTGAACCCCGGCCTGACGCCGCATATCGATAACAAGCTGAAGTTTAAGATCTACGTGTCGGCCTTTACTTCCATCTCCATGGACAACATGAACCGTATCGCAACGACCGACAACAGGCTGATCCGCCGTATCGTGCGCGATTACCGTACACGCGGCAACGATGCGACCGCGACGTTGCGCCGTTGGGAGAGCGTGCGCCGGGGCGAAGACCTGCATATTTTCCCGAACCAGGAGCAGGCCGACGTGATGTTCAACTCCTCGCTGTTTTATGAGATCGCCGTGCTGAAGAGTTTTGTCGAGCCGCTGTTGCACGAGGTCCCCGATACGATGCCCGAATACGGGGAGGCGCGCCGGTTGCTCAAGTACCTCGACCAGTTCACCCCGCTGGACGGCAGTGAAATTCCGCCCACTTCGATCCTGCGCGAATTTATCGGCGGCAGCAGTTTTACCTATTAGCGTATCCGGTGGCTTCCCGGATATTGAGTATTTGGGCGATACCGGTAGTAATGTATGATGCTGGAATGTCACAGGGATGGGCCGCCGTTTCTCTTTTAATGTTCTTGGTATCCGGAGTTTCGGAATTAAGTTCTTACTTGGGGCCGCGATATGCCGTTGGGGAGCCGGTTTCTGATGCAACGTGATGTCAGCGACAGTTTCTGATTCTGATTGAGGACGTAACGGTCTTGCTTAGTTGTTGAGGTCGCTTGAACAGGGACGGACTCCGAAAGGGCGACAGAGGATGCCGGAAGTCCGGGCGGGAGAGCGGTGCGGGGCTGTGATTCAATGTTTATAACTTCTCCTGGGCCGCTTTGTTTCACCGAGAAAGTTTTGTAGCTTTGTGTCGCTTCCTGACAGGGGAAACCTCGCCCACAGAGCGGTGGCGCAGTGATTATGCGATGAGGCGGAAAGCCCGGAGTGCATGGGGAAAGCATCCCGGAAGAGGCTCTCGTCATAGTTAGCTAAGCGGAATTGCGCAGAGGTGCGGGTAACAGAAAACAAATCACAATTGATAATATGTCACAGGATAAATTTGTTGAGCGCCATATCGGCATAGGAGAGCAGGAACTCTCGCAGATGCTCGGGGTGATCGGAGTGAAAAGTGTCGAAGAGTTGATTTCGCAGGTCGTTCCGGCGACGATCCGTCTCAAAAAACCGCTCGATCTGCCGGCTGAAGGCATGAGCGAGTATGAATTTGCAAACCACATCCGTGAGATCGGCCGCAAGAATAAAATCTACCGCAGCCTGATCGGTATGGGGTATTACGGCACGGCTTCGCCGGCTGTAATCCTGCGCAACGTGTTCGAGAACCCGTCGTGGTACACCTCTTACACTCCTTATCAGGCCGAGATTTCGCAGGGCCGTCTCGAAGCGCTGCTCAATTTCCAGACTGCGGTGATCAGCCTGACCGGCATGGAGGTGAGTAACTGCTCGCTGCTGGACGAAGCGACGGCTGCCGCGGAGGCGATGCTGATGATGTTTTCGCTCCGTTCCCGTGAGGCGGTCAAGGAGGGACGCAACGTGTTGTTCGTCGACGAGAATATTTTCCCGCAGACGCTCGACCTGCTGCTCACACGCAGCGAACCGTTCGGGATCGAAATCGTCAGCGACCGGTTCGACAATTACAACTTTACGGGCCGCGAGTTCGGCGCGATCGTGCAATATCCTGCGGCTAACGGCGAGGTGCGCGATTACGAGGACTTTACCGCCGCCGCTCACAGCCGCGGCGCATTGGTAACCGTGGCGGCAGACATCCTGAGCCTCGCGCTGCTCAAGGCGCCGGGCGAGTGGGGCGCGGATATCGTGGTCGGTTCGACGCAGCGTTTCGGGATCCCGATGGGTTTCGGCGGTCCGCAGGCCGGTTATCTGGCGACCAAAGACGCCTACAAACGTAATATGCCGGGCCGCATCATCGGCGTGTCGGTGGACCGTCTCGGCAACAAGGCGCTGCGAATGGCGCTCCAGATGCGCGAGCAGCACATCAAGCGCGAACGTGCGACGTCGAATATCTGTACGGCACAGGCGCTGCTGGCGACGATGGCCGGATTCTTTGCCGTGTATCACGGCGCCGAGGGTATCCGCCGCATTGCGCTGAATGCGCATGCACATGCCGTCGCGGTAGCTGAAGGATTGGAGAAACTGGGCTATGAATTGGCGACCAGGAGTATTTTCGATACGATCGAAGTGAAGGCTGATGCAGGCAAAATCCGTCCGCTGGCACTGGCACAGAAGATTAACTTTTTCTATGTTGACGACAATCGCATCCGCATCAGTTTCGACGAGGTGTCCGATCTCGACGAGGCGAACAAAGTGCTGTCGATCTTCGCCCAGGCAGCCGGCAGGAAATTCGCGCCGCTGAAAAAGATCGACGAGCAGAGCCATGTGACCAAGAGCCTGCAGCGTACCTCTGAATACCTGACTGAACCGGTCTTTAAGAAATACCGGAACGAGACCGACCTGATGCGTTACATCAAAAAGCTGGAACATCGTGATATTTCGCTGGCCGACAGTATGATATCATTGGGTTCGTGCACGATGAAGCTGAATCCGGCCGTGACGATGATGCCGCTGAGCCTTGCCGAGTTCGCGAATATCCATCCGTTCGTTCCGGCCGATCAGGTCGAGGGTTACATGGAGCTGATCGCTGGTTTGTCGAAAGACCTGGCGGTTATCACCGGTTTTGCAGGCACCTCGTTGCAGCCCAATTCGGGTGCATCGGGCGAGTATACCGGCCTTATGGTTATCCGTGCTTACCACCAGAGCCGGGGGCAGGGACACCGCAACATCGCGCTGATCCCGGCCTCTGCACACGGCACTAACCCGGCTTCGGCCGCGATGGCGGGCATGCGTACCGTGACGGTGGCTTGCGACGAACGGGGCAATATCGATGTGGAAGACCTCAAAGCGAAAGCCGAGGCGAACGCCAGCGAACTCGCGTGCATCATGGTGACCTATCCTTCGACGCACGGCGTGTTCGAGAGCCGGATCCGCGAGATCGTTGAAATCGTGCACGACAACGGCGGACAGGTTTATATGGACGGAGCCAACATGAATGCGCAGGTAGGGCTGACCAACCCGGGTTATATCGGTGCGGATGTCTGTCACCTGAACCTGCATAAAACCTTTGCGATTCCCCACGGTGGCGGCGGTCCGGGCGTCGGCCCGATCTGCGTAGCCGCACACTTGGTGGAGTTCCTGCCGGGCCACGCGATCGTGAAAACAGGCGGCGACAATGGGATCACGTCGGTGGCGGCAGCCCCGTTCGGCAGCGCGTCAATTCTGCCGATTACCTACGGTTATATCAAAATGCTGGGCGCGAACGGGTTGCGTCGTGTCACTGAAATGGCGATCGTCAATGCGAACTATATGGCATCAGCTTTGAAGGGTGAGTACGATGTGGTGTATACCGGCGAAACAGGCCGCGTGGGGCACGAGATGATCCTCGATCTGCGGCATTTCCGGAAAGAATACGCCGGCGTGGAGTGTGCCGACATTGCACGGAGGTTGATGGACTACGGGTTCCATGCTCCGACGCTGTCGTTCCCGGTACATGAGACGCTGATGGTGGAACCGACCGAGAGCGAACCGAAAGCCGAGCTCGACCGCTTTATGGAGGCGTTGGTACAGATCAAGCGCGAATGCGAGGAGATCCGCGACGGAAAGGCCGATGCGGAAGATAATGTTGTGAAAATGGCGCCGCACACGGCAGCCGAAGCGGCAGCCGATGTTTGGCTCCACGGCTACGGCCGCGAAAAGGCGGTCTATCCGCTGAAATGGATCCGCGAAAGCAAGTTTTTCCCTTATGTGTCGAAGATCGACGGCGGGTATGGAGACCGCAACCTGCAATGCACCTGCGGTGTATTGTATGAAGAATAGGGATTTGTGACTGTCGTACCTGCCGGAACTTTCTGCGGGAGAGGGGCGTTTGCGCGGATTATATGTATATTTATTTTAAACAAGCATAGAACAGATGAAAATCGGAGAAAAAGAGAAAACGTTTGTGGCGCTCAGCTATGAACTGACGGTCAACGGCGAGCTCGTTGAGAAAGTAACGGCCGAGAGTCCGCTGCAATTCGTATATGGTGCAGGATTCCTGTTGCCCAAATTCGAGGCGCACCTCAAAGGATTAAGCAAGGGCGATGAGTTCGCTTTCCATCTCGATACCGACGATGCCTATGGCCCGGTGATCGGCGAAGCGGTGGTAGACCTGCCCAAAGAGGTGTTCATGGTCGACGGCAAGGTTGAAGACGGCCTGCTCGAGATAGGCAACCAGCTTCCGATGAGTGACAACCAGGGTAACCGTTTGGTAGGCGTAGTCAAAGACGTGAAAGATGACGTCGTGACGATGGATTTCAATCATCCGATGGCAGGCAAGTCACTCGATTTCAAGGGGCAGGTCGTAGAAGTGCGCGAAGCAACTCCGGAAGACCTCGGCCCGATGAATGCCGGTTGCGGTTGCGGCGATGGCTGCGGCGACGGTTGTGAAGATGGCTGCGGCGATAAGGAGCACAAAGGCGGTTGCAGCTGCGGCTGCCACTAGGCCTGAGCATTAGGGGTATTCGTGAAGCGGGGGATATAGAGGTCTCCCGCTTTACTGTTTTCACGGGTAATGTTTCTGAATGTTTTGAGGCAGGAAGCCTGTCCGTTCATCAACCGGTCGGATTGATCAGTCGGTCGATAATTCAATCGGTAAATCAGGTTAACCAGATTCGGAGGCATGTTACTTATCCCTCCCGTCAGGAGGGTGAAAACAACGGAGGCGGCCTCATTGGCCGCCTCCGTCATATTGAAAATTGATTAAATTGGCTTTAATCAGTCAGTTGAGATGGATAATCATTGATTAAGCGAGGAATGCGAGCAGCACGCCGGCTGCTACGGCGCTGCCGATCACACCGGCCACGTTCGGGCCCATCGCATGCATCAGCAGGTAGTTCGTCTTGTCATACTTCAATCCCATTTCCTGCGATACGCGTGCGGCGGCAGGTACGGCCGATACGCCGGCGTTGCCGATCAGCGGGTTGATTTTCGCATCCTTGGGCAGGAACAGGTTGAAGAACTTCACGAACAGCACGCCGCAGGACGAAGCCACGAAGAACGCGCAGGCGCCCATGATGAAAATGTAGAGCGATTTGGGCGTCAGGAACGTGGTGGCCTGTGTCGATGCACCGACGGTGAAACCCAGCAGGATCGTCACGATGTCGGTCATCGAACCGCTCGCGGTGTTGGCCAGACGCTTCGTCACGCCGCACTCTTTGAGCAGGTTGCCGAAGAAGAGAGTACCCAGCAGCGGAATTGCCGACGGAACGACGAAGGTCGTCAGCAACAAACCGATGATCGGGAAGAGAATCTTCTCGGTAGTCGATACCTGGCGGGGCGGTTTCATGTGGATCAGGCGCTCCTTTTTGGTGGTGAACAGGCGCATCACGGGCGGTTGGATTACCGGGACGAGGGCCATGTAAGAGTATGCCGAGATCGAGATGGCGCCGAGCAGGTCGGGTGCCAGCTTACTGGTCAGGAAGATCGCGGTCGGGCCGTCGGCGCCGCCGATGATACCGATGGCACCGGCTTCGGCGGCGGTGAAGCCCAACGCGAGCGCCCCCATGTAAGTGGCGAAAATACCGATTTGTGCGGCGGCGCCGACCAGCATCAGCTTCGGATTCGAAATCAGTGCCGAGAAGTCGGTCATGGCGCCGATGCCGAGGAAGATCAAAGGCGGGTATATACCTTTAATAACGCCGAAATAGAGGTAATTCAGTACGGAACCGTCTTCGTAGATGCCGATTTCCATACCGGGAGAGAATGGGATGTTACCCACCAGGATACCGAATCCGATCGGGACGAGCAGCATCGGCTCAAAGTTTCTGCTGATGGCCAGGTAGAGGAAAAACAGACCTACGCCGATCATGATCAGGTGTCCTGACGTGACATTGGCAAACCCGGTGTTTGCGATGATCTGATGCAGGTTATCCCCCAAAAATGCGAGGAATCCTTTGCTTGCGGTGGTTACTTCTGCCAACATAAGCCTATCCGATCGTTAAAAGTGTGTCGCCCTCCAGCACTGAGTCGCCTTTGTTCACCTTCAGTTCGACAATGATACCGTCCCGGTCTGCGTCGATGTTGTTTTCCATCTTCATCGCTTCGAGTACCAGCAGGTGCTGGCCGGCTTTCACCTGGTCGCCTTCGCGTACTTTCAGGTCGACGATAACTCCCGGCAGCGGGCTCTTCACAGCCGTACCGGCGCTCTTCTTCGCGGCAGCCTTGGCCGTCGAAATCACCTCTGCGGTCGTGGCGGCGGAGCTCGTCGACGGAGTGGGTTTGGTGATCTTGCTGACCTTCGAAGCTTTACCTTCGATCTCCACTTCGTACTGCGTGCCGTTCACGGTTACGTCCGCGATGTTGTCCTCCACGCTGTTGATGGAAACCTCGTATTCGTTTCCGTGTATCTTGAATTTATATTCCTTCATTTTGTAGTTAAGTTTTTCTGATTAGAACTGTTACACACAGGCTTATTTGCGAAGCGGCTGCGAGAGGCCGTAAATCTTAGAGCTCCACGGCGAGTAAGCTTTGGCCACGCGGTTGATCGTCAATACGTGCGACTCAATGTCGTGCATTTCATCCTGGTACATTTTCAGCGCCATGCCGATCGCTGCGATTTCAGCTCCCACGATCGCTCCTTCATTCTTGATCTTCACGGGAGGTGCAACTGTGGCGGTACCCGAGGCTTTCTGCTTGTTGCGCTTTGCGATATGGATCATGAGTTTGCCGAGAGCCCAGAAAGCGAGGTAGAGCAGGATCAGCGCGGAGAATACCACGGCTACCGCAGTCACCGTCATGCTGATGCCGTGAGGGTCTGCCAGACGCATCTTCTCATGTTTGGGCATGGGTGGATTGGTGATGTTCGTTGCGAAAGGCGTAGTGCTGGTCAGCTTAGTGAACAGGATTTGGCCGGGAGCATCGTCTGCGGGGATGCGTCCGATCGAGATGTCGGCCTGCTGGTCGGCGAGGTTGTAGGTCACCTTGTCGATCGTGTCGCGTCCGTTCGCATCGAGGAAAGAAAGTGTAACGAGCTGGTCCGGGAGCGGCCGGTCGACCGAATCGGGGACATACCCCGGAAGCGTGGCCGGGTCGGCTGTTTCGCCGGTCAGCGTGAAGTTTGTGTGGAACGTGCCCTTGGTTTCGGAACCTTCACAGAAAAATACGGTGTAGGAACCGGGATCGAGCCACGTGCGGGCGTCGCCTTTGGGAATCCTGTACGAATAGCTTTTGCCGCCCGTTTCGAGCACGAGGTAGCAACTGGAGAGATTCACTTTCGAGTATCCCGAGTTGCACAGCTCGATCCACGAGACACGGTGGCCGTAGGCATCCTGGTAGTTGTTGCGGTTTTTGATTAACAACTCGTTGATAACTACGTCCTTGGCGCCCTGGGCGAAAGAGGCAGGAGCTGCACCCAGCAGCAAAAGCATTCCCGTCAATAAAAGTCTCTTCATCTTTACAACGGAATATTTGAGTGCTTCTTGGCAGGGTTTGACAATTTTTTGGTCGAGAGCGACTGCAGCGCGCGGATGACGCGGAAGCGCGTGTTGCGCGGTTCGATCACGTCGTCGATATAGCCGTACTGTGCAGCGACGTACGGATTTGCGAATTTATCGCGGTAGTCGGCTTCTTTTTCGGCGATGAACTCGGCTTTCTTCGAGTCGTCCTCGATGGCGGCGATCTCCTTTGACGAGAGCACCTCGATAGCGCCTTTGGGACCCATCACGGCGATTTCGCCGGTCGGCCACGCGTAGTTGATGTCGCCGCGCAGGTGCTTCGAGCTCATCACGCAGTAAGCGCCGCCGTAAGCCTTGCGCAGGATTACGGTCACCTTGGGCACGGTCGCTTCGCCGTAAGCGAACAGCAGTTTCGCACCGTGGATGATGATGCCGCCGTATTCCTGGCCTGTGCCGGGCAGGAAGCCGGGAACGTCCACGAGGGTCACGATAGGAATGTTGAACGCATCGCAAAAGCGCACGAAACGGGCCGCTTTGCGCGAGGCGTTAATGTCGAGCACGCCGGCCATGTATTTGGGTTGGTTCGCGATGATGCCGACGCTCTGGCCGTTGAAACGGGCGAAACCGGTGACGATGTTCTGCGCGAACAATTTCTGGCATTCGAAGAAGTCACGGTTGTCGACGATCGCTCGGATGACTTCCAATACGTCGTACGGCTTATTCGGGTTGTCGGGGATGATCTCGTTGAGCGTATCCTCCAGTCGGTCGATCGCGTCGTTGCAGGCCATCATCGGGGCCTCTTCGAGGTTGTTCGACGGCAGGTAGCTCAGCAGCTTGCGCAGCGTCTTGATGCCGTCTTCCTCGTTATCGACGACGAAGTGGGCCACGCCGCTTTTGGCCGCGTGCACCGAAGCGCCGCCGAGTTGCTCCTGGTTGACCTCTTCGCCCGTCACGGTCTTTACGACTTTCGGTCCGGTCACGAACATGTAGCTGGTGCCCTGGTTCATCATAATGAAGTCGGTCAGCGCGGGCGAATATACGGCGCCGCCGGCGCAGGGGCCGAAAATGGCCGAAATCTGCGGAATCACGCCCGAGGCGAGGATGTTGCGCTGGAAGATCTCGGTGTAGCCCGAAAGGCTGTTGACACCCTCCTGGATACGCGCTCCGCCCGAGTCGTTGATGCCGATCAGCGGCGCGCCGTTTTTCATTGCCATGTCCATGACCTTGCAGATTTTGGCTGCGAAGGTTTCGGAAAGCGAACCGCCGAAGACGGTGAAGTCCTGCGAGAAGACATATACCAGACGGCCGTCGATCGTGCCGTAACCGGTTACCACGCCGTCGCCGAAGTAGCTCTCCTTATCGATGCCGAAGTTCGTGCAGCGGTGTTTGACGAACATGTCGAACTCCTCGAACGAACCTTCGTCGAGAAGCATTTCGATACGCTCGCGGGCGGTCAGTTTGCCTTTTTTATGTTGTGAGTCGATTCTTTTCTGTCCCCCTCCCATTTTCGCCTGTTCGCGGAAGGAGATCAGTTCGTTGATTTTATCCTGATTACTGCTCATTGTGTTGATCGGAATATACGGTTAGTGGAGGATTATTTGCCGCACTTGCAGCCGCCGTTCTTGTCTTCGCAAAGTTCGACCAGTACGCTGCCTGTCGATTTGGGGTGCAGGAACGCGATGCTCAGCCCTTCGGCGCCGCCGCGGGGAGCTTTGTCGATCAGCTGGATGCCTTCGGCTTCGCATTCGGCCAGTGTGTTTTCAAGCCCTTCGACGGCAAACGCCACATGCTGGATCCCTTCGCCCTTCTTTTCGATGAATTTTGCGATCGGGCCGTCTTCGGCGGTCGATTCGAGCAGTTCGATCTTCGTCTGGCCGATTTTCAGAAATGCGGTGCGTACTTTCTGGGCAGGCACTTCTTCGATGTTGTAGCATTTGGTGCCGAGCAGTTTTTCCCAGAACGGAATGGCCGTGTCGAGGCTTTTGACTGCAATCCCCAGGTGTTCGATGTGTGATGGTTTCATGATACAAACGTTTTAGTAGTTATTTTATGTGTGTTGTCGTCAATTTGTTGATAATGAGCATTTAAGCTATCTTTGCTCGCATATCTTACAAAATTAAAGGTAATTCCGGACTTTTCAGCGTAATTTTTAATTTTTTATATAAAAAAAGCACGCTTTCACACCATATACGCCCGGTTTGCAGACAAAAAGGCTACCGCTGAGCGGATAATCCTGCCGGAGCCGGGAATCTGGGGTTCCGCCGGCCGTGGTGATGTACAGCGTGTCGAGGTTTTCACCGCCGAACGCACAGGAGGCCGCATTGGGGCACGGGACGAAAATCCGGTGCAGCAATTCGCCTGAATGCGGGTTCCAGCAACCTACGCCGTAACCGCCCCAGAGCGCGATCCAGAGGTTGCCGCACCTGTCGATGGTCATGCCGTCCGGAAAGCCCATCTCTTCGGGGATTTGCACCGCTATCCCTTCGTAAGCGATCGCCCCCGTGGAGTCGTCGTAGCGGTAGCGTGACACACGGCGGGTGGGCGTGTCGACGTAATACATCGTCCTGCGGTCGGCGCTCCAGACAATGCCGTTGGAAATCGTTACGCTGCCCAGTTTGACGGACGGGATAAGGGGGGCTGAGGCACGCAGGATGCCGTTCGGTACTGCCGGTTCGGGGGGATTCTGTGTAGTTGTCCCCGAGGCAGGTTCTCTGGTCTGTCCGGTGGCGTACCGTGCTGTCGGTCCGGAAGTGTTTTGTCCGGCCGGGCCGGAGAGGTCCCGTGTGCCGGCCGGTATTCCGGTCGGGTCGAGGCAGTAGAGTGTTCCGGCTCCCGGTGTCCCGGCAAAAGCCATCGTGCCGAGCCAGAGCCGTCCCGCCGGGTCGCATTTGCCGTCGTTGGTGCGGACGCTGCCGTTCCGGTCGTCGATCCGGGCGAGCACTTTGCGGGTATCGCTGTTCAGGTCGATACGTTCGACACGGTTCTGCACAGCGACGATTACCGTACTGTCCGTTTCGGGTACGACCGTAGAGACCATCCGGTCGAAGGTCCACCGGCGGGTTACCGAGGGGACGGTCATTACGGTCCGGAGCGTATCGGAGCCGGCCGGCTTTGTCCTGGACATCAACTCGCCTGTATCGCAGGAAACCTTGCCGAAGGCGGTCGGAACATATTCGTGCAGGGTTTTGCCTTCTATATCGACCCACAGCAACGATCGTCGCCCGGGGTGCCAAATGGCACCTTCGCCCGTGCTGGCAGCGGCCCGGAACAGCAATTGCGCGGTGTCTGCCGGAACGGTGGTTGCCGGAGGGCCTGCGGGGGTGTGTACGCCGGGAGTCTCCCGGTACATGGCTTCGGGCGAAGTTTTGCCGGGCCGGACGGTTGTCTCCGGTGTTTTGGCGACGGCAAAGGAAGGCGTAAGTGTGAAAACGGTCCAGCTCAGCGTAATGGCGACTGCGGCCGGGGAGGGGATAGTGCGGCGCATCGGGTGGGACAGTTGCGGTGTAGTCATGGTTCGGATTTTAGGTTTTGGGAACCGGTACGGACAAATTTAACAAAATCGTGCGGAAAATCCGGCAGAGCGTCCGGCAGAACGCTTCTTAAAACGTCCGGGAAACCGGTAAAAATGTCCGGTACGGTATTCGGCTGAAAGTGGTGAGGAACCCGGTGGAAACAACCGGAAACCGTGTTGCCGGCACCGTGCACCGGCCCCGGATTTGCAACTTTTGGCCTGTCCGGGCGTTTTATTGGTAAAACATGGTTATATTTGTTTGTTCCGCGGCGTGCGGTGTCGTGCTGCGGGCTTCGCACGAAAACGGTTTTGCACGATGAAGAGATGTTTTTGGATGTTGCTGGTGGCTCTGTTCTGCCTGCCTGCGCTTCGGGCCCAAAATCTGGTGATCGGTGCGCGCGTGGCCGACCTGAAGGTGTCGGAGTATGTCGTCGGGCAGCAACCGGACGACAACCGGCCGGTATTGGTCGAATTTTTCTTTTCGGCCAGCGAGCCCAGCCGGAAACGTATTCCGGTACTCGATGATCTGGCCCGCCGTCAAGCGGGCAAAGTGAGCGTAGTGCTGCTCTCCCGTGAAGGGGCCGACAAAATAGTACCGCTGTTCGAAGGAACGAATTATGCCTTTGCCGTGGCTTT
This sequence comes from Alistipes indistinctus YIT 12060, assembly GCF_025144995.1. Lineage (NCBI taxonomy): Bacteria > Pseudomonadati > Bacteroidota > Bacteroidia > Bacteroidales > Rikenellaceae > Alistipes > Alistipes indistinctus. The sequence continues at coordinate 2,579,943 of NZ_CP102250.1, forward strand.
GGACGACGAGGGCAAGACGTTCGATGCCTATGGCGTGAAGTTCGTCCCGTTCAGCGTTTTGCTCGATGCCAAAGGGCGTGTGTTGTGGTTCGGCAATTCGTCGCGGCTAACCTCGCAGGATTTGGACGGTTTATTGGCCAAATAGAAGGCAGACCGTTCGGGAGACACGATTCCGTAACGGATTCTGAAAGATCGGGATTTTTGGATTTGCAGGGGGTGAAGATAACCTTTATCTTTGCCCCGATTTAAAACAATGGAAGTTTTGTAATCCTCATCGGAGGGCCTGATAAAAGTGCCGGATAAGATGACTGGGTAAAACCAATCAGCTTGTCCGGTTTTTTATGGCCTTCGCGGAGAGGAGGAAAAATGAACATGCGTATGATGGAGAGAGATGCTATCGATTGGGGTACTGCGGATATTCGGATCCTGTTCAGAAAATTTTTCGTCCCGACATTGCTGGGAATGCTCAGCATGTCGGCAGTCACCGCCATTGACGGTATTTTCGTGGGACATGGCGTGGGAAGCGACGGGATAGCCGCAGTCAATATCTGTATTCCGTTGCTGATGATCTTTACAGGTATCGGACTGATGGCGGGCGTAGGGAGTTCGGTCGTCGCTTCGATACATCTGGCCCGGGGCAAGGTGAAGGCCGCGCGGCTGAATGTCACGCAGGCACTGCTGTTCGTAACGGTCGTGACGCTGGTTCCGTCGGTGTTCGTGATGAGCTTTCCCCGTCAAACGGCTTATCTGCTCGGAGCATCCGAACATTTGCTGCCGATGGTTAGGGACTATTTGGTGTGGTTTGTTCCTTCGCTGACCTTTCAGATGTGGATAGCCGTTTCGCTGTTCGTGATCCGGTTGGATGGCGCCCCGAAGTTCGCGATGTGGTGCAGTATCGTATCCGCACTCATCAATGTCGTGTTGGACTGGCTGTTCATCTTTCCGCTGGGCTGGGGTGTGATGGGCGCCGCTTTCGCCACCTCGGTCAGTATCGTGACCGGCGGGGTGATGGCTCTTTCCTATCTGTTGTTTTTTGCCCGCCATCTGCGATTGCACCCGGTGAAACGGAGCAGGAAGAGCCTGAGGCTCTCGCTGCGCAATATCGGCTACCAATGCCGGATCGGTTCTTCGGCTCTGCTCGGCGAAGCGACGCTGGCGACGTTGATGTTTGTCGGTAACCAGGTATTTATGCGTTACCTGGGGGACGACGGGGTTGGCGCGTTCGGGATCGGATGCTACTACATACCTTTCGTGTTTATGGTCGGCAATGCCGTTGCACAATCGGCCCAGCCTATCATCAGCTACAATTTCGGGACGGGGAACCTGAACCGGGTGGCACGCACCGGGAAAGTCGCGCTCATAACCGCGATGGGCTGTGGCGTTACGGTGATGGCGGTATTTGCGGGAGCTCCTGACCTGCTGGTCGGTTTGTTTCTTGATCCGGATACTGTTGCAGCCCGTATCGCTATCGCGGGATTTCCTTATTTCGCTACGGGATTTGTCTTTTTTATCACGAACCTGGCCTGCATCGGGTATTATCAGAGTCTCGAACAGGTAAGGCCCGCTACGGTGTTCGCTTTGCTGCGCGGTTTCGTGCTGCTTATCCCGAGTTTTATCTTGTTGCCGGTATGGTTAGGCGTAGCCGGTATCTGGCTGGCGATGCCACTTTCCGAAATGTTTACGACGGTTGTGATTCTCGGCTTTTATTTCTCCCGGCGGATTAAATTAAAACGATTGTAAATTACATGAAGGTTGTTGGACCGGAAATTATTAGTTGGGAAACCGGGATGGAACACAACCTTGGTTCGGAGTCGAAAGGAGGGTTTTGCATTTGGGAACGGGCATATTCATTCTCCGTGCAATGGAACTGAAATATACGGGCCTGAAATATAAAAAGGCTGCACTTTTCTTAGTGCAGCCTTTCGCATGAAAAGAAGTGGTGGTGGGACGGTCTATCCGACCGCTTTGAGTTTGCGGAACTTGTCCGTTTCGATTTTTCCTTTGGCATAGGCGAGCGTCACGCGGAAATTCTTGCGCGTACGCTGGCTCGGCAGTTCGAACATGCTGTCCATCATGATGCTTTCGCAGATCGAGCGCAATCCGCGCGCGCCGAGTTTGTACTCGGTCGCTTTATCGACGATATAATCCAGTACTGCGGGCTCGAAGGTGAGTTTGATACCGTCGAGCTTGAACAGTTCGACGTACTGTTTGATAATCGAGTTTTTCGGCTCGGTGAGGATACGCCGCAGTGCATCGCGGTCGAGCGGTTCGAGGTAGGTCAGCACCGGCATGCGGCCGATCAGTTCGGGAATCAGGCCGAACGACTTGAGGTCCTGCGGCAGGATGTACTGCATCAGGTTCTGCTTGTCGACCCGCTCCCGCTGCAATTGGCCGTAGCCGACCGCCTGCGTGTTGAGGCGTTGTGCGATCTTTTTTTCGATGCCGTCGAAAGCGCCGCCGCAAATAAAGAGTATATTGGCCGTGTTGACCTGGATGAATTTCTGGTCGGGGTGCTTGCGTCCCCCCTGGGGCGGTACGTTGACGACCGTTCCTTCGAGGATTTTGAGCAGCGCCTGCTGCACGCCCTCGCCCGACACGTCGCGCGTGATCGAAGGGTTGTCGCCTTTGCGGGCGATCTTGTCGATCTCGTCGATGAAGACGATGCCCCTTTCCGCCAGCGCTACGTCGTAGTCGGCTACCTGGAGCAGCCGCGAAAGGATGCTTTCGACGTCTTCGCCGACATAACCGGCCTCGGTGAGCACAGTTGCATCGACGATCGTAAACGGTACGTTCAGCAGCTTCGCGATCGTGCGGGCCAACAGCGTTTTACCCGTACCGGTCTGTCCGACCATCACGATGTTCGACTTGTCGATGTCGATATCACGGTCCGTACCCTGTGCGTGCATCAGCCGTTTGTAATGGTTGTAGACCGCCACCGACATATAGCGTTTCGCGGCGTCCTGCCCGATCACGTACTGGTCGAGGAATGCCTTGATTTCGGCCGGTTTGAGCAGTTCGTCCATCTCGATCTGCGGTGCGCTCTGTTCCTGTATCCGTTCGCTCTCGGCGAGCATGTCGTACCCGCGTTCGATGCACTGGTCGCAGATCTGCGCCCCGTTGCTGCCGGTAAACAATACCCCCACCTCGCTGCGCGGCTGTCCGCAGAACGAGCAGTGGTCTTCGTGGGGGCGGTTATGATTTTCGTCGTTTGCCATGGTGTCTGTTTGGGTTTGCTGTCCGGCGCATCGCGGAGAATAACGCCGGAAAAGCAGGGAAATGTGTTTGCTCGCTGTTATTTACCCCGTTTGACGAGCACTTCGTCGATCAGGCCGTACTCTTTCGCTTCGGGTGCTGTCATCCAGTAGTCGCGGTCGGCATCTTTCTCGATCTTTTTGATGTCGACGCCGGAGTGTGAAGCGAGGATCTCATAAAGTTCCTGTTTCGTGCGCAGAATCTGCTTGGCCGTGATCTCGATGTCGGAAGCCTGCCCCTCGACGCCGCCCAACGGCTGGTGGATCATTACGCGCGAGTGGGGGAGGGCCGAGCGTTTGCCCGCGGTGCCTGCGGTCAGCAGTACGGCTCCCATGCTGGCGGCCAGCCCGGTGCAAATCGTCGCTACGTCGGAGCTGATCAGCTGCATCGTATCGTAGATGCCCAGACCGGCGGTAACCGATCCGCCGGGGGAGTTGATATAGATCTGGATGTCTTTTTCCGGTTCGGTCGATTCGAGGAAGAGCATCTGTGCCTGGATGATGTTTGCCGCGTCGTCGTAAATGGGCACGCCCAGGAAGATGATGCGGTCCATCATCAGCCGTGAGAAAACGTCCATCGTCGCGACGTTCAACTGGCGCTCCTCGATGATTGTCGGCGAGATGTACTCGTTGCTGATCGACCGGAAGTTGTGCAGTTTCAAACTGCTGATTCCGGCGTGCCGGAGCGCGTATTTCTCAAATTCATTCTTATTCATGGTTCCTTTGTTTTAGGATGCCGTTAGTCTTTGGGTACGACAGTGCAAATCATGCTCCAAAGGGGCCGACTGCCCGGTCGGTCGTGTCCCGGAGCCAAATTAACGCAGCAGCTCGACCTCTGAAACGATCGGACGATGGTCGGACAACGTTACCGGCAATATCTGCGAACGTTGCAGTTTCCAGGCCGAAGCGGGATAGCCCCACAGGTAATCGATCTGCATGCGCGGTGCATCGGCCGGATGAGTCGGGCCTGCCGGGCACAGTTTCGCCCAGGAACCGAACGTCCCGATCTCCGGCGAGCCGGGCAGCGAGTTGAAATCCCCTCCCACGATGACCGGATAGCGCTCGGCGCTCAGTCGTTCGGCCACCGTGCGGCATTGCTGCATGCGGGTCTGCGGGGTGGTAAAATCAATGTGCGTGCAGGCGAAGACGATCGTATCTGCATCGCCGAGCTCCACTTCGGCCAGCAGCAATGCACGGGCCTCTTCATTCCCGTCCGCTTTGGGAAGCATGGTCTTTTCCGTGCGGATACAGGGCCGTGAGCTCAGGATGCCAATGCCGTAAAAACCTCCGGTAAGCGGAATTGTCTTGCCGTAAAGCGGGAACATGCCGGTGAGCTGTCCCAGCTCGGTGATGAAATCCCTGCCGTGCTGGCGCGCGGAGACATACTCGCGGCGCGTTTTGCAGTCGACCTCCTGCAGTGCGACGAAATCCGGGTTTTGTTCCCGGATCAGCGCTGCGATCTCCTCGAGCGATGCGCCGTTGCCGTACTGGATGTTGTAGGTCATCACCCGCACGGCCGCCGGTTCGCGGCTTTGTGCCGGAGCCGCGCCTAACAGCATGCCCCACAGGAGCATTCCGGATATAAACCAACCGTTTCGCATGGTTCTGTCTTTTGAGTCTTTGCCCTTGCGGAATCCGCGACGGTGCGGAATGTAAGCAACACCGCCCGAACCCCGTTCGGGAGAATACTGAAGGGCCGCAGGAGGGTTTCCTGCGGCCCTCGTTCGGTTGCCAAAGTTAGGCCTGCTGCGGTCGCGGCGTTTATACGGTTTCCGACCGGGCAGCGGCGAGAAACCCTTACTGGGCTTTCTCGGCCAGTTTGGCGAACTCTTCGGGCGTCACGGTCGTGTCGGTGACGGTAATCTGCGGTACGACCGCGTCGATTACTTTGCGTTCGAAGAGCTTTTCGTATACCTTGCGGCTCTCCTCCTTGTTTTCGAGGATGCTTTTGGCGTAGTTGGCCAGCATGTCGTCGGCCACCTGGTTCATGCCGTAATAGGCGAACTGCTGCATGGCAAGCGCTTTGGCCTCCTGGGTCGCCTCTTCGGGCGTTACCTCGAGCTTCAGTTCGTTTACATAATGCTTCTGGATCAGGTTCCATTTCATCATTTCGAGGAACTTGTCGAAATCCTTTTCGATCTCTTCCAGCGAGAACTTACCCTCGTTGATCGTGAAAAGCCAGCGTTTGAGGAAGGCGTCGGGCAGTGCGAGGTTCGCCTTGTCGAGCAGCATCCGGCGGATGTCGAGCGTAAAGAGGAAATCGGATTCGCGGCTCAGGTCGCGGCTGATCTGGGAGTCGATGTACTGTGCGAACTCATCTGCGTTCTTCACGTTGCCTTCCGGGAAGGCCATCTTGAAAAACTCGTCGTTCAGTTCCGGCTCGGTGAAGCGGCGGATTTTGGTGATCGTCAGCGTGAATTTCGGATTGATTCCCTCCAGTTCATCCTCTTTGACCTGCAGGATCGCGGCGCGCTGTGCCGGGGTGGGATAGAGTTCGTTTACGTTCACCTCCATCGTGTCGCCGACCTTCTTACCGAGGAACGGTTTGCGTGCCGCATCGCTCATGCCGATCAACCCTACATAGGCCTCTTCGATCTTCATTTCGGGCTGGTCGAGGGTGACGTTCAGCGCATCTTCCTTCTCGACCGTATCTACGTCGACCAATTTGCCGAAACGGCGCGTGAAGTTGCTGCGGTAGCCTTCGCGCATCTTGTCTTCGATGGCGATCGTGTATTTCTTTACCTTATCTTTTTTGCTCAGCGGAATGTTGATCTCGGGAGCGAGTCCGACCTCGAATGCGAATTCGTATTCGGTCGAATTCTCGAAATCGAGCGGTTGCTGTTTCTCGCTGGGGATCATGTCGCCTACCAAGGTCAGCTTCTCTTTCTCGATATAGTCGAAGCAGCCGTTCGAAGCGGCGCGGTAAGCCTCTTCGGCCACGACGCCCTTGCGGTACATCTTGTTGATGATGCTCATGGGCACCATGCCCGGGCGGAATCCCGGCACGTTGGCCTTGCGCTTGTAAGTGCGCAGCGCCTTGTCCACGGCTTCGTTGTAGTCGGCTTCGGCCACCGTCGCCTTGAGCAGGGTGGTTCCGTCTTCCAGATTCTCTCTTACGATGTTCATGCTAACAGTCTGTTATTTTAGAGTTTTTGTGCCGGAGTAAAAAACCGCCTGTGTAACGAGGCGGTTTGCCAGTGCGGATAAAGGGACTCGAACCCCCACGCCATAAAGGCACCAGATCCTAAGTCTGGCGCGGCTACCAATTACGCCATATCCGCCTTAGAGCCCAGCAAAGATAGCGCTTTTTTATCAGGGTGCAAACAATCCCCGCTAATTTTATAGCAGTGAAGCGGATAGCATTTCCGGCCCCGCAGGACCTTACGGGGCAGCTCGACGGCGGGCCTCTGTCTTTAAAACGCTATTTCTCGAAGTAATATTTTACGAGGATATCGTCGATGCGCATCACCGAGTCGCGGCTCAGGTTGATCCGTTCGAAACAGACCTTCCCGCCGGGCGACCGGTAGGTGAGCAACTGCGGCAGGTAAAGCTGCAGCGTGTCTTCGGGAATCGAATCGGTCGGCTGGTAGCCTATGGCGGAGAGCTGCCGTTCGAGGATGGTGCCGAGGGATTCGCGCAGCAGCACCCGGTTCGAGCCGTCGTACAGGAAAAGCGAATCGGCGGTGCTCTCCCAATGCGGCGTCGGCTTGTCTTCCGAATACCAGTGGCGCATTTCGTACAACCGTGAATAACCTTTCAGGTCGATCCCCTCGGTGAGGGGTTCCCACCACAGGTAAAAACTTTCCGCCTTATCGTCGTCGCGGTACGATTTATCCTGCCGGTTAGCCGGCCGGCCGCTTTGCGACCACCGTTCGATGTCGCGGGGCGTCAGTCCGGGAATGTAGGTGAACAGGGCCAGTATGACGATCGCGGTGAGCGTTACGTAAAGGTAGCGTCCTGTCCTGCGCGAAAGGAAAAGTCCCATGCAGGCGGTCATAATCAATCCGCAGGCGATCAGGTAGACGCGGTTCTCCGTTAGCCCGTAGTCGCTCCAGCGGCAGCCGACGCCGACCCAGAACATCGCCAGCGCGGGCAGCGAGATCAGGCTGAACCGATTATAGAACCAGTCGTAATAGCGTTTGTTCAGCAGGGTCTGGCCGGCTTGGGCTGCTACGGCGATCAGCGTGAAACCGAAGACGAGGTAGGCGATACCCCCGCGGGGCAGCGACCAGGTGGCGACGATTTTCGCAAAATAAAGGTAAAGCAGTACCGTATATGCCAGTACGGCGGGCGAAAGCACCCAGTTGAGCAGCGTGTCGAGCAGCTTCGAGGATTCCGGTTCGGCCGGTTCCGACTTGCGGTTGAACGTGAGGAAAACCAAAGGCCACAGTACGATAAAGAACAGGAGCGCCGCATCTGCGCAAAAATCGGACGTAATCCCTTTGAAAATGCCAAAAATGTAAACGATAGAGAAGAAGATCGCCAGCAACAGCAGATAGGCGACGCCGGTGAGAAACAGGGCCGATATCCCGTCCCACACGTAACGCAGCAGGTCTTCGGTAAATCTCCGGTTGTCTTTGTGCCAACCGCACAGCAGGCCGGCGAGCAGTCCGATAATGATCGTGACGTAATAGGCGGGATTTTCGATCCATTCGCCCATGTCGGCCCATCGGAACGGGATGACGGCCAGCCCCGACAGGTAATAGAGCGCGCGCAGCCAGCCTTTTGCGAACCATTTGTTGCAGAGAAAAGTCAGCAGCAGTACGATCGGTCCGGCCAGCAGTTGTTCGCCGCTATAGGGAAAAACGTGGTGTTGGGCCAGCACTCCGATGACGAACAGGTACGCCGCAATGGCCATTTCGACCGGAGCACGGCGCAGCGTGACGAGATTTTCGGCGAGGAAAGTCCGTATTTTCGCTTGGATTTTCATGGGGCGTAGGGTTTATGCTGTTGCAGTGCCTCGACAGGTTCAGTTATATTTAAGGATTTATCGGGACAAACCTTTGTCCCGGTGCGGTGTGCGCTATCGCTCGAATTCGAGCGCGCGGCCGTGCAGTGTGCCGCTGAGTTCTCCGTTTTCGTACGCGACGCCGCCGTTGACGATCGTATGCGTGACGCTGTGTGAAAATTCGGTTCCTTCGAACGGTGACCAGCCGCATTTCGAACGGACGTTGTCGCGCGAGACGGTCCACGGCTTGTCCGGGTCGACGATTACGATGTCGGCGAAATAACCTTCGCGCAGGAAGCCGCGCCGGTGTACGGCAAAACGGATCGCCGGGGCGTGGCACATTTTCTCCACCACTTTTTCGACCGGAAATGTTCCTTCCCGGCTCATTTCGAGCATCGCTATCAGCGAATGCTGCACCAACGGGCCGCCTGACGGGGCGCTCCAGTACGGTTGCAGCTTCTCTTCGAGCGTGTGCGGGGCATGGTCGGTCGCCACCACGTCTACTTTCCCGCTGAGGATGCCTGCCCGTAATGCGGCCCGGTCTGCGGCGCTTTTGACCGCCGGATTCCATTTGATCAGGTTGCCTTTGGCCGCGTAGTCGGCATCGGTGAACCAGAGATGGTGTACGCACACTTCGTTGGTGATCTTTTTTTCCGCGAGCGGCCGGTCGTCGAAAAGCGACAGTTCGTGCGCGGTGCTCAGGTGCAGGATGTGCAGGTCGGCCCCGTAGCGGTCGGCCAGTTCGACGGCCTTGGCGCTGGAGCGGTAGCATGCCTCGGCGCTGCGGATCGACGGGTGCAGCGCGGCGGTGGCCCGGTCGCCGTACTCTTCCCGGAAACGCTGGATGTTGGCCCGGATCGTGCCTTCGTCTTCGCAATGGGTCGCGATCAGCACCGGAGACTCTGCGAAAAGGGCCGCCAGCGCCGCGTCTTTGTCGACCAGCAGGTTGCCGGTGGAAGATCCCATAAAAACTTTTACGCCGCAGACGCGGCGGGGGGCGAGGCGGCGGATTACGCCGATGTTGTCGTTTGTGGCGCCGAGGTAGAACGAATAGTTGGCCGGGGATACTTCTGCTGCACGGGCGAATTTCTCTTCCAGGCGTTCGAGCGTAACGGCGGGCGGATTCGTATTGGGCATCTCCATGTAAGAGGTGACGCCGCCGCAGACCGCTGCCGCCGACTCGCTGCGGATGTCGGCTTTGTAGGTCATGCCCGGCTCGCGGAAATGCACCTGGTCGTCGATCACGCCCGGCAACACCAATTTACCGCTGGCGTCGATCACGCGGGTCGGGATGCCGGCGGCAGTGCCTGCTTCCGCCCTCGCTGCAGTTCCGACTTCTGTCCCAGCTCCGATTTCTGCTTGTGCGCCGGGGTAGCGGCCCGCGCCGATACGGGCGATGCGGTCGCCTTCGATGACGATATATCCGTTGAAACGGCGCCCCTCGTTGACGAGTGTGCCGTTGTCGATGACGATCCGGTTCATAGTCTCTTCGGAAAGGTTATGCGTGAGGTTTATGCGTTTGTCCGCGGGGTGATTTTGCGGAAACGCAGTCCCAGTACGCCGAAAAGTGCTTCGCGGAAGATGCCTTTGCTCATTTTGGATGCGCCGAAGGTGCGCTCGGTGAAGATGATCGGCACCTCCGTGACTTTGAACTTCAGTTTCCACGCCGTATATTTCATTTCGACCTGGAAGCCGTAGCCCTTCATCTTGATCTTATCGAGGTCGATCGAGCGCAGCAGGTTCGACGAATAGCAGACGAACCCGGCTGTCGCGTCGCGCACGGGCATTCCCGTCACGAGCCGCACGTAGGCCGATGCGTAATAGGAGAGCAGCACCCGCTTCATCGGCCAGTTCACCACATTGACGCCGGTAATGTAGCGCGAACCGATTACCAGGTCGGCTCCCTCTTGAGCGGCATTGAGCAGCCGCACCAGGTCGTCGGGATTGTGCGAGAAATCGCAGTCCATCTCGAAAATGTAGTCGTATCCGTGTTTGAGCGCCCATTGGAATCCGGTCAGGTAGGCCGTTCCCAATCCCAGTTTGCCCTGACGTTCGATCAGGTGCAGTTGCCCGGGATACTCCTGTTGTTTTTCCTTCACGACCGAAGCCGTGCCGTCCGGCGAGCCGTCGTCGATGACCAGCAGGTCGAATTTTTCGGACAGCGAAAAGACTTTGTCGATCATCGGACGGATGTTGTCCAACTCGTTATAGGTGGGAATGATTACCAGGTTCTTCATCGGGGCCAACGTTTTAAACGGTCGCAACCTTTCCTTCGCCCTTGCCGCCCGATCGGTCCCGGTGCAGCGGTAAGGGACAAACAAAGTATTGGACACAAGTCAGTGTTAAAACAAAATTAGTATTTTTGGCTGAAATATCTCCTTTTTACCCGATTATTCCGAAAAAATGCCGACAGAACTCTCGCTTGTACTCTCCCCCAAACAGGCCGCCGACCCGGTTTTGCACACAACGCTGGTGGCGCAGCGCCTGCGTATCGATCCTGCGCGGATCGCTTTGCTGCGTATCGTGCGCCGTTCGATCGACGCACGCGGCCGCAGCGTGCGGGTAAACCTCGGTTTCGAGGTTTATGTGGACGGTGAGCAGCGTCCGCCCGAAATCCGGTTCGACTATCCGGATGTGAACCACCGTACACCGGTGGTCGTGGTGGGGTCGGGCCCGGCGGGGCTTTTCGCGGCGTTGCGGCTGATCGAACTGGGCCTCAAACCGATCGTGCTGGAGCGGGGCCGCGACGTGTCGGCGCGCAAGCGCGACATCGCGCAGATCAACCGCAACGGCGCGGTCGATCCCGATTCCAATTACGCATTCGGCGAAGGCGGTGCGGGTACCTATTCCGACGGCAAACTCTTCACCCGTTCCAAAAAGCGCGGCGACTACCGCCGTGCGCTCGAGGTGTTCCGTTTCCACGGCGCCGACGAGTCGATCCTGTACGATGCGCATCCGCACATCGGTACCGACCGCCTGCCGCGGATCATCGCTGCGATGCGCCGGAGTATTGCCGATGCCGGTGGCGAGGTGTTGTTCGGTGCGAAAGTGACCGGCGTGCAGATCAAAGACGACCGTATCTGCGGCGTGTGGCTCGGCGATACGCTGGTCGAGGGAGCGGCCGTTATTCTGGCTGCGGGCCATTCTGCGCGCGATATTTACGAAATACTCGACCGCGACGGCGTGCGGCTCGAAGCCAAAGCGTTTGCGATGGGGGTGCGGGCCGAGCACCCGCAGCGACTGATCGATTCGGTCCAGTATCACATGCCCGAGCGGGGCGAATACCTGCCGGCGGCGGCCTATTCGCTCGTGGCGCAGGTGGGCGGACGCGGGGTCTATTCGTTTTGTATGTGTCCCGGCGGGTTTATCGTTCCGGCGATGACACGCTCCGGCGAGTCGGTAGTCAACGGGATGTCCCCGTCGGGTCGTAACAGCGTTTACGCCAACTCCGGCATCGTGACGGAAATCCGGCCGGAGGATTTCGCACACCTGCGCGCCGCACACGGGGAGTTGGCCGGGTTGCGTTTCCAGCAGCAGCTCGAGGAGCTGGCTTATGCCCAGGTCGGCGACCGGCAGGTGGCACCGGGCCAGCGGTTGGCCGATTTCGTGCGCGGGACGGCGTCGAAAACGCTGCCGAAGTGTTCCTATGTACCGGGTGTGGCTCCGACCGAGGTACACCGGTGGCTCCCCCCGTTTATTTCCGGGGCGCTTCGCGGAGGTTTTGCCGCGTTCGACCGTAAAATGCGTGGCTTCCTGACCAACGAGGCATTGGTGGTGGGTGTCGAATCGCGGACCTCTTCGCCCGTGAGGGTGCCGCGCGATCCCGATACGCTGATGCATCCCCGGGTGCAGGGGCTTTTCCCGTCCGGCGAGGGAGCCAGTTATGCGGGAGGCATTATCTCGGCGGCGATGGACGGCGAGCGGTGTGCCGAACGGGTGGCGGAATATGTGAAGTAAAAATGGTTGGCAGGGAAAACAGCCCGGATATATCCGGCTCGGTCGGATAAGGATTCGGCTGAGCCGTTCGCTTTTTGATGCGTTAGCCCTTACAGCCGGCGGCAATGCCAAGGAGGATGTCAGGGAGAAGGGGGGGAGTGTTGAGGCAGTAAATAATAAGTGCTAAACGGATGTCCGATTGCGCTTTCGGCAGCCGGACTCGGTAAAAAAGAACGAAGGGTGAGTGTATGGACGGTACTCCTTTCGAAAGCGGCCTGTAAAAATGGAAAGGATAGGATTATGGAACGGATAGAATCGGAACGATTGTACTTGAGACCCTTCGGGCACGGAGATGCAGAAGCGGTATGGGCTTACCGTTCGTTGGCGGAGGTTGCGCGCTACCAGTACTGGGAACCCTATACGCCGGAGGATGCCCGCAGTTTTATCGAACGGTATGCCGGGCAGGTGCCGGGCGAGAATCAGACGTGGACGGGGCTGGGGTGGTGCTGAAAGCTACCGGCGCGGTGATCGGGGATTGTGCGTTTTATCTGGACGGAGATCGGGCCGAGATAGGCTGCAATATTTCCCCGGCCTATCAACGCCGGGGGCTGGCGCGCGAGGCGTTGCAGACGCTCGTCGCTTATTGTGCCGAGGTGTATAAAGTGGCCCTGATCCGGGGAATTACGGATTCCCGCAACCTCTCTTCGATCCGGTTGCAGGAGTCTCTGGGAATGGTGCGGGACCGGACTTTCGAAAACCGGATCCAATGCAAGGGGGAAACCTGCACCGAATATCGGTTCGAGGGAGATTGCCGCGCTATTTTTTCTCCGGAACGAACAACCATTTGAGCAACTGGAACAGGATCAGCAGTGAGGCGACCACCAGCAGGAAGTGCCCGTAGCGGCTCGTGCCGTAAGGCTGTTCGAATGCGATCATCAGGATCGATCCGACGAACATGCCCAGTACGATCAGCGTATAGGCGACTCTTCGGCTGGCCTGCCGCACGGTCCGTACGAAAAGGTCGTCGTCGGCCAGGTGAATGTCGTGTTTGATCTTCCCTTCCTTGAGCTTGTAAAGGATTTCGCTCATGTCGTTGGGAAAGTTGCGGATGAAATTCATATAACCGGTCAACGTATCATAAAGTTGCGCGGCTACTTTGCGCGGCGAGTATTTGACCTTGACCACCTCTTTGGCGTAAGGCAGGATCACCGGCGTGAGCGACAGGTCCGGAGCCAGCGTGCCGGCGAACTTTTCGAGCGTGGCGAGTGCTTTGATCAGCATGAAGATGCCGGATGGGATCTGCAATTGGTATTTGACGATCACGTCGACGCATTTTTGCATCGTGCCCGCGAAATTCATCAGCTCGAGCGGAATGCCCGCATACTGCATCATCAGCTGGTGGATTTCGAATTTCATCTCCTCTTCGTGTTCGAAGAATTTTTTACCGCACAATACCAGCAGGGCGCGCGACATCAGGTCGCTGTCGCGGCGCGCGAAGCCGATCGCAAAGTCCGCGAGGAAGTTCATGTCGCGCGGCGTGAGCGCTCCGACCATGCCGAAGTCGATGAATGCGACCACGTTGCCCGGCAGGATGAAGATGTTGCCCGGGTGCGGATCGGCGTGGAAAAAGCCGTGGCGCAGGATCATCGTCAGCAGCGCGTTGGCCCCGTTCACGGCGATCTGGTGTGTGTCGAGCCCGGCATCGCGCAGGGCTTGCGGGGTGTCGGGCGTGATGCCTTCCACCTTCTCCATCACGATCAGTTTCTTGGAGCTGTATTTCGTGTAGACGGCCGGGATATGCACGGTCGGGTCGTCTTTGAACATCATTGCGAAACGCAGGATGTTCGACGCTTCGAACGTGTAGTCCAGCTCTTTGACGATCGTTTCCGAAAATTCGTCGATCAGTCCGACGATGTTGATCGCGGCCAGTTCCGGATAGCTTTTCGCGAACTTGCGCGCGATAAACTTCATCAGGTAGATATCGAGCTTGATTTTGTTCTCGATGAAGGGCCGCTGGATTTTGAGCACGACCTCTTCGCCGCTGCGCAGCCGTCCCTGGTAGACCTGACCGATCGATGCGGCGGCCAGTGGGGTGGTGTCGAATTCGGCGAACACTTCGTCGATCGGCGCGTTCATCTCTTTTTCGATCAGTCCCAGCGCAGTGTTGTTGTCGAACGGTTCGGCCCGCGATTGCAGTTTCTTGAGCTCCACGCGGAAGCGTTCCGAAACCATGTCGGGACGGTCGGCCAGAATCTGTCCGAATTTCACGAAGGTCGGCCCCAGCTCCTCGATGGTCATCCGTAGTCGCTCGGGGGTGGTGTAGACGTGTTTGTGTACCTCCCCTTTGTTTTTGCGGCGGCGCCGTTTGCCGAGGCGGGAGTGGGCGAAGAGTTCGCTGAAAGAGTGTTTGGCCAGCACCCACACGATCTGCGAGGCGCGTACCATTTTCAGGTAGGAGATATAGATATTGACGATGTGCATGGTCGTGTCGGGTTACGGGTGTTGTTTGAGTGCTGCGGTCAGCTCCCGCAGCGTTTCGTTCAGTTCTTCGATCCGGCTGGCCAGGGTGCCGTCCGGATCGGAACCGCTTCTGGATTGCGCGGCGAAAATTTCGCGCAGGAAGAGTTCGTCCTTGAGCGATTCGGCCAACGAGACGAGCCCTGCGGCGATTCTTTCGCCGTTTTCGGGGCTGCTGTCCGTTTTTTCGGAAAGGAAGGCCGACACCTTTTCGATGAACAGCTCGCGCTGTGTGAGCCCTGCCGCCAGGGCCAGCCGCAGCAGGTTCGTGTAAATGTCTTTCATTGCGCGCAATAAGGTTGTTTGTGCAAGTATAATTCTTTTTTTGCAAAAGTACGCCGCGAAGGTTGATTCTTTGCCTGGGATATGCCGTTACCGTATCTCTCCGGCCTGCTTTTCAAGCAAAAACGGGGCCAGCCGGTCGGCGATCCGAGGTAGCCGGTACAGCCCGGCGGGGATATGCCTGGTATAATGCGTCTAAACCGTTTTGCGATAATTATTTGCACGGGTAGTTCTGGAAAATCGTGACGGTTGTATGTGCCGGAGGTAAGTCGGTGAAAAGAAGTGTCGGAACAGGTGACGGACGTCCCGATTTTTTGCTTACTTTCGTTAAAACTTCTTTTATGTCAAGGATTAACCTCTTTATGTTGTATCTGGCCGGAAGCCTTTTGTTCGGTTCCGGTTCTGCATGGGCGCAGGATCCGGCTCCCCTTCCCGAGAAGGAGGTGGTGGTAGTCGATTTGTTTGCACGAAACCGTACCGTTCCCGCGGTATATGTGGAGGCGGTGCGCCAACAGGTATTGTCCGCTTTTGCCGACCGCGGCCGCCATCGCATCGTTGACGGGGAAGCCCCGGGCATGTTGGCCGGTCCTCCGGCCGGATGGGGATTCGTGGACCCGGCGACGGTAGCTTCCGTCCAGAGCGAATTTCTTCAAAACCGGATGCAGACCATGCAGGATGCGGGAGCCCGTTATGTGGTGACGGGAGCCATTGCCGACTATAAGTTCGAGCACGTCTCGCTGCCGGCCGATTCCAAAAAAACGCCCCGTCCCGGATTCCGGGCCACTTTCCAGGTGATCCTTTCCGCCTATGACCTCAAGCTGGGCGTTCCCGTTCCCGATCAGGTCTACCAGCTCCGGGGCGATGCTCCGGTAGCGGAAGACGCCGACCGGAAAGCGCTCTCGACACTGTACGGCCAGCTCGAATATTACATCGACCGGAATTTTAAATTCGAAACGGCTATCCTGCAGCTGGCGCCGGCCGATCCGCGCAAGGGCGTGCAGGAGCTCTATATCCATAGCGGAACTTATATGGGTGTCAAACCGGGCGACCTGTTCATGGTGTATGAAGAGATACCTGTCGGCGGAGTGATTACCCGGCAGAAGGTGGGCAAGTTACGTGTGAACGACGTGGGTAATCCCACTGTCGCCAAATGCAAGATTACCAAAGGCAACGACGAGATTGCCGACGCATTCCTCGCTGGCCGCGGCCTGATCTGCGTGAGCGACAGCAAAGCTCTTTTTTACTGATTGTACCGATGATTTGAGTTGTACCGATGCGCGTGCCCCGGACGCTGCAATGTGTTTTGTGGGGAAACCGTTTGTCCGTCCGGAAGTTTTTACCTGCCTTGGAGTTGATCGATCGGAGACTGTCTCTTGGATCGGGAGGTCTGGGCAGAGCCGCGTACCTTCGGTGTCATCGGAGAATATCCGTGACCTTCGTGACCGCCCGATCATAGAATTCGTTCGGACCCGGGACGTCGGTAGGTTATAATCAGATGCCGATCCCGTTCCCGTCAAAGGAGACGTATATCCATATAAAAAGGAAGGTGCTTGCAATTTCGCACCTTCCTTTTTTACTTTCCGAGAAACGTTCCGGAACCCTCCGGACGCAGTCTCTTATATTTCCAGTCCTTTCGCGCCGTTACGAAAACGGGGTCACCGATACGTAGGACTTGTTGTCACGTTTCTTGCGGAACGTCACTACGCCGTCGATCAGCGCAAAGAGCGTGTGGTCCTTGCCGATGCCGACATTGTCGCCCGGGTTGTGCACCGTACCGCGCTGGCGGACGAGGATGTTGCCCGCTTTGGCAACCTGACCGCCGAAGAGTTTTACCCCCAGTCGCTTACTTTCCGATTCGCGACCGTTCTTGGAACTACCGACTCCTTTCTTATGTGCCATTTCTCTTCGTTTTTAGTCGTTAAGCATTGATTTCGTCAATCTGGATCTGGGTCAGGTACTGGCGGTGGCCGTTCTGAACCTGGTATCCTTTTCTACGCCTTTTCTTAAACACGATCACTTTGTCGTCGCGAAGGTGTTTGAGAATCGTTGCCGTAACTGTGGCCCCTTTAACTACAGGTGAGCCTACATTAACCTGCCCGTCATTGTCTGTTAGCAGTACCCGATCCAAGCTCAAAGAGGAACCTTCATCCCCCTGAAGACGGTGAACATAGAGCTTGCGACCTTTCTCAACTTTGAATTGTTGACCTGCGATTTCTACGATTGCGTACATTAAATAAAATTATTTTTTGCACAAATTGGACTGCAAAGTTAGCAAACATTTTTCCCAAAACAAATTTCCTTCGGTTTTTATTTCCGTTTCGAGAGAACTTTCGCGGAACGATGTTTGCTCGGGATAGGGGCGTTCCTGCATGCTCTTCAGTCCCGGAAACGGCGGGAGCGGTCCGCCGAAAATTTTATTAACTCGGAATAATGTAGTACCTTTATACGAAAATCAGCATCATGTACATTTACAATACTTCGTTCATGGTCGAGGCCCCGGTGCACGACCGCTGGCTGGCATTGGTCAGGGACAAATATATCCCTTTCCTGAAAAAAGAGGGCTTCGACCGCATTACGTTGAGCCGCATCCTCTCCCCGGAGACTGCCGGGCAACTTACTTACTCGCTGCAGGTGCGCGTGGCGGAAATTCCGGACTATCAGCGCTTGGACGGGGAGTTGTTCGCCGAATACGAAACGATCGCGAGCGGCCTTTTCGACGGACAGGTGCTCCATTTCGCCACGCTGATGAAGGTGATCGAAGAGTAGTGACCGGGCTTTGGCGCAGTAGCTCCGGTTTAACCCACTTGAATAGAATTATGTATAAAAAAGCAACACTTTTTACATTACTGATCCTGTTTTGCTCGGTGCAACTTTTGGGTGCCGATTTCACCAGCCGTATCGACCTGCTCAAAGGCGAAAAATGGTGGGGCGTCTTTATCGCCGGCGGACGTCCGATGCCGTTCGACGCGCCGTTTCAAAAGATCGACCTTTCGCAGGGACGCGGCCAGAAGACACCTTTCATGGTCTCGAGCCGCGGCCGCTACGTCTGGAGCGCCGAACCGTTCAGCATCACGTATACCGGCGACAGCTTCTTGATCGAATCGTCGGCCGGGGAGGTCAAAGCCGTTTCGGCCGGCCGGACGCTGCGCGAGGCCTACCTGGTTTGCTGCCATAAGAATTTCCCGCCCGGGGGGAACGCTCCTTCCCCGGAACTGATGACCGCTCCGGTTTACGACCCGTTCCTCGAATTGGGTTTTGAGGCTACCGAAACGGCCCTTTGCGATTATGCCGATCAGATTCTGAAAGCGGGCTATCCTGCCGGGACGCTGGTCGTGCCTGCCGGATGGCAGTCGTCGATCGGTAGCAACGAACCGAGCATGCACCTTTTCGGCGATTTTGCCGGCATGGTGCGCGCATTGCATGACAAGGGGTTCCGGGTGATGCTCACCGTTACGCCGTTTGTCAGCGGCGACGGGCCGATTTTTCGCCGGTACCGGGGCGAACAGATGTTCGTTTCGCGTCCCGATTCGACGGTCGCGATGGCCGAGTGGGACGGAGGATACAGCGCTTTTTACGACCTGACCCGTCCCGAGGTGTACGAATTGATTAAAGGACGTTTGGACGCGTTGCGCAGCAATTACGGGATCGACGGGTTCCTGTTCGATTGCGGCGGTGCGATGCCCTACCTGAAATATGCGCAGGGCGGTGCGGCAGCGTATCTTTCTCGCTGGAGCGAACTGAGCGACGGGTGCGATTTTTGCCAGTATACCGTCAGCCGCGGTACCAGCGGCTTGGTTTCGTACGTGCATAACCTGCGGTTGGACCACGATTTCGATTGGGATTTCCTGCGCCGGGCCGCCTCGGACATGGTGTCGGCCAACCTGCTGGGCTATCCCTATACGGTAGTAAGCCCGCGGGTTTCGAAGCTGGCCGACCTGGACCGGGTCGATCCGAAGGTTTTCCTGCGCTACCTGCAGCTTTCATCGGTGATGCCGGTAATGAACATCGCCTTCGCCCCGTGGAACATCACCGACCCCGCCGTGGCTGCCTCGTGCAAGGCGATCGTCAACGACCGTGCGCGGCTGGGGGCTTACTACGAACAGCTGGTCAGCGAGTCGAAGCGGACGGCCGAGCCGGTGCTGCGCCATCTCGAGTACGAGTTCCCGCGCAACGGATTCACCGACTGCGACGACCAGTTCATGCTGGGGTCGCGCTTTTTGATCGCGCCGCTGCTCGACGGCAAGAACAGCCGCATGGTACGGTTTCCACGGGGTATTTGGGTCGATGCTTCCGGCAAGCGCTATCGCGGGCCTTTGGTGACGACCGTAACCGCATCGAACGACCATGTACTCTATTTCGAGTCGGAGAAAAACGGCGATACGAAAAAACAGGGCAATTAATATTGGAGTCAATACGTTATTACATACAAAACCGGAGACCATGCTGACACGCGAGCAAACCGAATTTTTCCTGGTAAAGGCATACAATGCGGCGCTTCGTGCAGGTGCGCGCATTCTTGATATTTACAACGACGGGGTGGATATCGAAGTGAACCTCAAGAGCGACCGGACACCGATCACACTGGCCGACTGCGAATCCCATACGCTGATCAAAAGCTACCTGGGGCCTACCCATATCCCGCTGCTGAGCGAAGAGGGGCGCGACCTGCTCTACGAGGAGCGGCGCAACTGGGATCTCTTCTGGATGGTCGATCCGCTCGACGGGACCAAGGAGTTCATCAAAGGTAACGGCGAGTTTACGGTCAATATCGCACTGATGTACAACAACCGCCCCGAGATAGGGGTGATCTACGTTCCCTATATACATAAAATGTACTTTGCGATCCGGGGGGTGGGTTCTTTCCGCAAGACGGAGGTGCTGCCCGATCCGGAGTCGGAAAAGAGTCTTGCCGAGATTCTCGAAGGACGCGAGCCGCTGCCGTTGGTAGAGGCGGCCAACGAGCCGATCCGCATTGCCGTGAGCCGCTCGCACAATACCGACGAGACGTTCGAGCATATCTCGCGCATCAAGCAGCGTTATCCGTCGGCTGTCGTGATCCAGCAGGGCAGCTCTTACAAGTTCTGCCTGCTGGCCGAAGCGGTCGTCGATGTTTATGTCCGTACGTCTCCTACCAGCGAATGGGATACTGCCGCAGGCGAGGTCATCCTGCTCGAATCGGGCGGCCGGGTCGAGAATATTACGGGCGGCCGGCTCGATTATAACAAAGAGACCCTCCGAAATCCCCATTTTATCTGCAAGAACCGCTTTTGGCGGGATTGATCCGGGGTTGCTGCGGTTTGCCGGAACGGATCTGCGGAAGGATAGCCGAAGAACGGACCTGTCCGCGGGAACCACCTCTGCGGGAGGGTTGCGTCGTCGTGGGACTTCCTGTTTGCTTCGCTCGCTGAACACCGGAGAATTTCACAATAAGGTAAACTGATCCGCCGCAAAGTTTCGTATCTTTGCGGCGTTATACAATTAGATATCAAACAAAAATTATGGACACAAAGAAACGAGTGGCGCTCGTCGCGCACGACAACATGAAGCGCGACTTGGCCGAATGGGTGGACTGGAACTGGGAGAAGTTGTTGCAGCACCACCTGATCTGTACCGGAACGACCGGCAAGATGGTCGCCCGGACGCTTATGGACCGGCGCGGCAACGAGCATGGCCGGTTCGACATTACGCTTCTCAAGTCGGGTCCGCTGGGCGGAGACCAGCAGCTGGGTGCCATGATTGCCGAAGGCGGCGTCGAAGCGCTGATTTTTTTCTGGGACCCGATGCAGGCACAACCGCACGATGTGGATGTGAAGGCATTGCTGCGTCTGGCTACGCTTTACAACGTGCCGACGGCGATCAACCGTTCCTCGGCAGACTTCCTGATCTCGTCGCCCCTGTTCGGCGGCGATTACGTTCCTGTTGTAAAGGATTACAAGGGCTACGTGGAACGCACGTTGAGCGGTCTCGAACAAAAGTAACGTGCCTACCGGCCTGTAAAAGAAGCGACGCCTCACAAGAGCGCGTCGTTATTTTTTGTCCCCTTCGGATCTGTGTATTTCAGACCGGGAGCTCTCGGGGAAAGGTTTTTCTTGGAGCTGTATGGCCATGTATTGTGGCCCGGTTTGAGGTACTGTTGTGTACTGTTCGATGTGGTGTCCTCCCGTATGCAGTACTGTGTTGTGCTGGGTTTTCCGGTTTGTTTTCCGGACATGCGATCGGGTGCCGGGGATATGTCGGCAGGTTATAACTGGGATGCGTTGCTCGGAACGGAAGCGGGTCGGTTACGCCGGGCTGCAGCGGCTTCGGCTCGCAGGGCCGGGTTGTTCGAGGCATCTGCCGCATCGAGGAACAGGTCGCGTTCGGGCCAATCTTTTACCTTGTCGAGCGCGGTGCGGATCATGGCGTCGATCTTGCGCGGGAAGCGCGAACCGGACCAGGAACTGGTGTTGGTGACGAAGACCCAGGTGTATCCGTTGCTTTGCCGTTTGAGCATTGCGCTCGATCCGGCGAGCGTTCCGGTGCGTGACCAGTCGTCGTGCTCGGTCGTGCGCATCCATCCGATCGGATATTTACGCTTGTCTTTTTCGGTCATGTAGGCGATAGTCGAGGCTTTCAGGATATCGGGCTTCGAGTCGTCGGGGTCGATTGCGGTGATGAACTTCATCAGTTCGGTGGGGGAGGCGACCCATCCGCCCGCACTGCCGAGCACCTGCAGGTTACATCCGCCGTAGCTGCGCGGTACCGTCCGTCCGCTGCCGTCGTAGCATTCGACCGGTTCGGCGTCCGACGGTTCGTAATAATGCACTTCGTTCGGGAAATGTTTGTCGGGCTCCGAATAACCGATGTGCATATCGAAGCATCCGATCGGAATCAGGATGCTGTCGCGGATGAACGTTTCATAGGGCATGCCGCTCACTTTTTCGATCACTTTGCCCAGTACCACGTAACCGAGGTTCGAATAGGCATTTCCTTCCCCGGGCCGGAAGCGGAGCCGTGTCGATACGGCGAAACGCACCATATCGTCGGCCGAAAGCGGCAGCGGGGTTTGCATGCTCTGTGCGACGGACGGGGTACAGAAGAGCGGGTCGCCGGCGCGGATCGAATAACCGCCTTGGTGGCGCAGCAGGTGTTCGACGGTGATTTCGCGGATGCGGGGATCTTTGATGTCGAGGAAGGCCGAATCGTTGAGGATGCCTTTTTCGCCGAATACAGGCTGGTCGAGCGAAAGTTTTTTCTCTTCCCAGAGTTTCATGATACCCGTGGCGGTAATCAGTTTAGAGAGCGAGGCGATCCGGAAAATGTTGCTTACGTTTACCGGAGTGCCTTTGGCGCTGTCTGCAATACCGAAACCTTTGCTGTATAGTAGTTTGCCGTTTTTCATAATGGCCAGCGAGGCGCCTTTGATCTCCCATTGCGCCATAAAGCGTTCGATGGTGCGTTCCATCTTTTTGGTCTCTTCCAGGTCCGACAGCGAGTCGTCGATCACATGATTGATCCCGGGAATCGCTTCGGGAATGATCGTGTTGATCGCCCGGCTGAACGGGTTTCCCTCGTTGGTGTGGTGCTTGAGGTAGTAGCCGCGGCTGATGGTCGTGATGCAGAGCGCCACGCAGAGCAGCAGGTAGATATATTTAAAGCGTTTCGGCTTCATGGGCGTCGGTTGTTTGGCTCGACCGGTCCAGTTTCTCGAGCAGCGTGCGGAAGCGCGATCCCTTCTGGGTCAGCGATCCCACCAGCCCTGCGCAAAGCAGCAGGTATCCGGCATAGGTGACGGCATTGCCGGCCGGATCGTGGTTGACCGACAGTACGGTGCCCCGTTCGTCGGGGTCGTATGAGGACTGGTAGAGGCGGAACCCGCCGGAGCGGGCGATATTGTTCATATAGATGCGTACGTTGCGCGAAGAGTTCCCTTCGTGGATCGTGACGTCGCTTTCGTAAGAGGAGGGTGTGTTGGAACCGGGATAGCGCACCAGCCGGAAGTCGCGCAACGTAACGCGGAACGGCAGTTCGTGCACCGACCCGTCTGCGGCAAAAAGCCGGTCCGAGCTCTGGCCCGTGCGGATGTGCATCATGCCTTCGTATCCCCACAGGTGGGTGATGGCCGCACCGCCGAGAATTACGGCGAACCCGTAGTGCAACAACAGTAATCCCCATTGCTTCCGGCGCCACAGGCCGTAACGGTGCGATACGAGCACGAAGTTGGCGATCAGCAGTCCATACAGGACGAAAAACCACCAGGCATGGTAGACCACGCCCCGGGCTGCTTCCGTGCCGAGCCCCGCTTCGAGGAAAGTCGCCGCTGCCATCGCTGCTGCCAGCAACAGCAGCAACACCGCGGTGGCCCGCCAGGTGGAAAGCATCTCTTTGATTTCCTGCAATAAGGACATGGACAAGGTACTGTATTGTTACAAATATAACGATTTTGTTCCGGATTGCGTTTGCCGGGAGCGGGAAGTTTCCGACAATTTGCCCACAATTCCAGTATAAAATATTAGGTTACGGCGCCGTTTCCGGGAACTACTGTCCGGGGAATGTCGGGTATGCCGGAGGATTTGCCGGTTGCCGCATTCCGCGTGCGTCCCGTCCGTTTTTCATCCGTTCGCTGGCCTGTTTTCCGGCAGCGCTGCCGGACGTTAAAAAAGTAACGGCATACGGCAGTTTGCAGAACTTTGAACATTTCAGGCATAAAAGTTTTGCCCCGTCGTAAAAAGTGATAAATTTGTAAACGTCCGGCCTCAGGGCCGCGTTTAACTTAAAACTATCACCCCTAATTTAAATCCATGAGCAACGTCAAATTCTACCTGGGAGAGGATATTCCCTTGGAACTGCACAAAGTGCGGATGGTTCAGAAACTATATCTCGTGCCGATCGAACGCCGTTTGGAGGCGATCAAGGATGCCGGCTTCAATACGTTCCGCCTCAGTACGAAAGATGTCTACCTCGACATGCTTACCGACAGCGGCACCAATGCGATGAGCGATAACCAGATCTCCGCGATGCTGCGTGCCGACGACGCCTATGCCGGTTCTCAAAGTTTTGAGCGCCTGCAGGAGGCAGTCGAGGAGGTGCTGGGCAAGAAATATCTGCTTCCGGTGCACCAGGGCCGTGCGGCCGAGAACGTGATCAGCCGCACTTTTATCAAACCGGGCAACGTGATCCCGATGAACTACCACTTTACCACCGCATTGGCGCACATTCTCGAAAACGGCGGTAAGGTGGCCGAACTGCTTCACGACGAGGCGTTGATCCTCCATTCCGAAAACCCGTTCAAAGGCAATATGGATATCGCGAAGCTCGAAGCCTGCATCCAGGAGAACGGCGTGGAGAACATTCCGTTTATCCGCATGGAGGCCTCGACGAACCTGATCGGCGGGCAGCCTTTCTCGATCAGCAACCTGATGGACGTGCGCCGCGTGGCCGACAAATACGGTATTATGCTCGTGCTCGACGCCAGTTTGCTGGGTGAAAACGCCTACCTGGTTAAGCAGCGTGAGGAGCAGTGGAAAGAGAATTCGATGGCCGACATCATCAAGATGATGACCGGTCTGGCCGATCTGGTCTATTTCTCGGCCCGCAAGCTCAGTTCGTCGCGCGGCGGCGGCATCTGCACGAACCGCAGGGATCTTTACTCCAAGATGGAGGCACTGATTCCGCTTTACGAAGGTTTCCTTACTTACGGCGGTATCTCGGTCCGCGAGATCGAGGCGATGACCGTCGGCCTGCGTGAGACGCTCGACGAAACTATGATCAGCCAGAGCCCCAATTTTATCAAATATCTGGTAGAAACGCTCGATAAACACGGCGTTCCGGTGGTCACCCCTCCGGGTGTGCTCGGTGCGCATGTCGATGCGATGAGCTTCTGTTCGCATATTCCACAGACCGAATATCCTGCGGGTGCCCTCGCGGCTGCATTGTACCTGATTTCGGGTATCCGCGGCATGGAGCGCGGAACGGTGTCGAGCGTGCGCGACGAAAACGGCGACGAAATCCTGGCCGATGTCGAGCTGCTGCGTCTGGCCGTACCGCGTCGCGTTTTCACGCTGTCGCAGATCAAGTATGTCGTCGACCGGGTGGTATGGCTCTATGAGAACCGCGAGATGATCGGCGGCCTGCGTTTCGTGTACGAACCGCCCGTGCTGCGTTTCTTTATGGGTGGACTCGAACCGACGAGCGACTGGCCCGAAAAACTGATGCTTAAGTTCCGCAAGGACTTCGGCGACAGCTTGTAGCTTTTCGCGGCTGCAGTCCGAACGTAGTGAACGTCCGGCGGTCGCACCGGTTTTTATCGAGTAAGAAAAGAGCTCCGGATTATCCGGAGCTCTTTTGCATTATTTGGGTTCTCCCGGGACTCTTCGTTGTGCGGGATATCCCTGTCGGTTTTTCCTGTCAGAGCGAACGGATGAAATTTTCCACCGAGGAGGTCGACGGGCCGATCCGGGTGAAAAGCTTTTCCTTTCCAGGCAGTTCGTGCAGTCCGGACGGTAACGGAAACTCTTTCCCCAGCGCTGTGCGGATGACTTCGCCGAATTTGGCTCCGTGGGCCGTCGAGAGCCAGAAACCTTCGATTCCGAACTCGCAGGCGGCCTTATATCCCACGGCACTGTGCGGATCGGAAAGGTAGCCGTAGCGGTCGTACAACTCCCGGATCGTTTCTAGGATCGTTTGGTCGTCGCATGAATATCCCCCGATACGAGCGGTCACGGCGCTGAAGTCGTTGCCGAATAGGTCGACGATGCGTTCGAAGTTGCTCGGATTGCCGACGTCCATTGCGTTGGCGACCGTGCGTACCGACGGCTGCGGTTCGAAACGGCCGCTCCGGAGATATTTCGGGACGGTGTCGTTCGCGTTGGCTGCGGCGATAAAACGTCTCACGGGCAACCCCATCTTTGCAGCGAGCAGTCCTGCGGCGAGGTTTCCGTAATTGCCGCTCGGAACGACGATTCCGGGACGCTTCCCGCCGGTGGCTTTCACCCATTGCGCCCAACCGTGGAAGTAGTAAAACGACTGGGGAATCCAGCGCAGGATATTGATCGAATTGGCCGAGGTCACCCGCTTCTCCCGCCGGAAATCCGCATCCGAGAAAATATCCTTGACGATCCGCTGGCAGTCGTCGAATGTTCCCTTCACTTTCAGCGGGAAAATGTTGCCTCCCAACGTAGTCATCTGGCTCTCCTGCAGGCCGCTGACCTGTCCGTCCGGATACAGGATGACCACTTTGACCCCTTCGATGCCGTAGAAGCCGTTCGCTACCGCACTGCCCGTGTCGCCGGATGTCGCGGTCAGGATGATTGTTTCCCCTGCCGTCCGGTTCAGTGCCCGCAGTGCATGTCCCATAAAACCGGCCCCGATATCTTTGAATGCGAAGGTCGGCCCGTGGAATAGTTCGAGCGTGTATTTGTCCTTTCCCACCTGTTTCAGCGGGACGGGAAACCGGCAGGCTCCCGCAGCAATAGCGTCCGTTCGGGTTTCGGGGAGTTCGTCCCCGAAAAAAAGCCTGGTCAGGTAGCGGGACAGTTCGGAGAACGAGCACTCCGAAAGTTCGCGTACCTTTTCCAGGTCGGCGTGCGGTATGACGGCCGGCATGAACAGGCCGCCGTCCGGGGCCAGGCCGCGGAAAGCGGCCTCTTGCAGCGAGAAAAGCGCAGCGTGGTTTCTGGTGCTGTAATATTGCATGTTCGTAATTGTTTTGTCGGTTTTGTACGGTTATTCCATCACTCTGGCGCCTACCGAAGGGATGTGTGAAACATACAGGTCGTTGGCGATCCGCAGGGCGGTGAAATGCTTTTTCATGGCCTTGCCGACCTGCTGTGCCTTTTCTATCGAATCGCTCAGGGCGAAGACCGACGGCCCGCTCCCGGAGATGTTCACGCACAGCGCACCCGCGGCCAGACAGGCCGATTTCAGGTCGTCGTAACCGGGGATAAATCCCTTGCGGTAGGGTTCGGCGACTACGTCGCGCATGGAGCGGCCGATCAGCGGGAGGTCTCCGGTCATGATGCCGGCCACCAGCCCCCCGACATTTCCCCATTGGGTCACGGCCTCGCGCATGGGAATTTCCTTGCGAAGGACGTCGCGGGCCGCTTTGGTACTGACGACGATATGCGGATGGATGACCGAGAAGCAGAATGAATCGGGAACCGGCAGCCTCACCATGTCCAGCGGCTGGTAACCGCGGATCAGCACGATTCCGCCCATGACGGCCGGGGCGGAGTTGTCCGCATGTGCAGTTCCGCTGATCAGTTTTTCACCTTCCATTGCGAAAGGGACCAGCTCCGGAAGGGGGAAAGGGCGTCCGTACAGTTCGTTCAGGCCGAAAACGGCTGCTGCGGAACTGGCGGCGCTGGAGCCGATCCCGCTGCCCGGGCGTATTTTTTTCTCGACGACGATTTCCAGGCAGGCCTTTTTGCCGGCGGCAGCCATAAAAGCCCGTACAGCCGGGGTGATGACGTTTTTTTCGATGTCTTCGGGGAGTTCGGCTGCGCTTGCGTTGCGGATCGTAAGACCGTCCCCTTCGGATATGGCGATGCGCAGCACGTCTCCGATGCCATCCAGGGCCATGCCCATGACATCGAACCCGCACCCGAGATTAGCGGACGAAGCCGGGGCGAAAACCCGGATCGTTTTGTTGATTGGTTTCATTGGTTCGAGAATTTAAGGATATGGTTATTCGGGCGCGAAGGGGAGAGGGGTTCCGCTGGTTTTTGAGATGGGGCGGCCGTCGGTGAAGACGCTTCCGCCGGTCCTGCTCAGAGCAGGACTGTACATACATCATATGTAATTGGAAATAACTACTCTATCGACCCCGGAACGGGGTAGTGGTAGCTGTAGCGGCGGTCAGGGTAATAGCATAGTAGGCCTTGCGGCCGCAACCACCCTGCAGAGAGAAATATGTATCGAATGCGCTACTGAACATGATAACGACAATTTTACAAGAAAAAACCTTACAATCCAAATAAAATCACGGTTTTTTATGCAAAAAAAGCTCCCTCGCGGCGGAGGGAGCTTGTGGGGGTAAATAAATGGATGACTGCTTTTGCCTGAATATCTTGTAGGTGAAAGCTTGTAAACGTAAGGCTACAACAGTATCCTGGCAGAAGAGTCCTGCAACGTATTATTTCGCGTAGCTGATCGAGCGGGTTTCGCGGATCACGGTGATTTTCACCTGTCCCGGGTAGGTCATCTCGTCCTGAATCTTTTTGGCGATATCGTGCGAAAGCAGGTCGGCGTCCTGATCCGAGATCTTCTCGCTGCCGACGATTACGCGCAGCTCGCGTCCCGCCTGGATAGCATAGGTCTTCATCACGCCGGGGTAGCTCATAGCCATGTCTTCCATCTCCTTGAGTCGTTTGATGTAGGACTCGACCACTTCGCGGCGTGCTCCCGGGCGGGCGCCCGAAATCGCATCGCACACCTGTACGATCGGTGCGATCAGGTTGTTCATCTCGACCTCGTCGTGGTGTGCGCCGATGGCGTTGACCACTTCGGGTTTCTCCTTGTATTTCTCGGCCAGCCGCATGCCGATGATTGCGTGCGGCAGTTCCGGCTCGTCGTCGGGCACTTTGCCGATGTCGTGCAGGAGACCGGCGCGGCGCGCCAGTTTCACGTTGAGGCCCAGTTCGGCCGCCATGATGCCGCACAGGTTAGCTGTCTCGCGCGAGTGTTGCAGCAGGTTTTGGCCGTAGGACGAGCGGTATTTCATCTTGCCGATCAGGCGGATCATGTCGGGGTGCAGCCCGTGTATCCCGAGGTCGATGGTCGTGCGTTTGCCTACCTCGATGATCTCCTCTTCGATCTGTTTTTCTACTTTGGTTACCA
Source organism: Alistipes indistinctus YIT 12060 (assembly GCF_025144995.1). Taxonomy (NCBI): domain Bacteria; kingdom Pseudomonadati; phylum Bacteroidota; class Bacteroidia; order Bacteroidales; family Rikenellaceae; genus Alistipes; species Alistipes indistinctus. Next base: position 2,608,692 of record NZ_CP102250.1, read on the forward strand.
CCTCTTCGATGCGGGCCGGGTGGATACGGCCGTCGGTCACCAGTTGGTGCAGCGCCAGCCGTGCGATCTCGCGCCGCACCGGATCGAAGCCCGAGAGGATGATCGCTTCGGGGGTGTCGTCGACGATAATCTCGACGCCCGTGGCTGCCTCCAGCGCGCGGATGTTGCGTCCTTCACGGCCGATGATACGGCCCTTGACTTCGTCCGAGTCGATGTTGAACACCGTTACCGAATTTTCGATCGCCGCTTCGGTGGCGACGCGCTGGATCGTCTGTACGACGATCTTCTTCGCTTCCTTGCCGGCCGTCATCTTGGCCTCTTCCATCACTTCGTTCACATAGGCGAGCGCTTCGGTTTTGGCTTCGGCCTTCATATTTTCGATCAGGATATTTTTCGCATCCTCGCTGCTCAGGCCGCTGATCTGCTCGAGCCGTACGTTCTGCTCCTTGATTTTGCGGTCGATCTCCTCTTTCTTGCGGTCGATCCCCTGCAGTTGGGTTTCGAGTTGGCCGCGCAGGGTCTCCTGCTCTTTGATCTTCTTGTTCAGCTCTTCCTGCTGTTGGTGCAGGGTGCTTTCGAGTTGCTTGGCGCGCTGTTCGCTCTGCGCTATCTTCTGGTTGCGCTCGTTGACGACACGATCGTGTTCGCTTTTGAGCTGGATGAATTTTTCTTTTGCCTGAAGGATACGTTCCTTCTTGATCATCTCACCTTCGGCTTCCGCCTCCTTCAATATCGCGCTTTTGCGGGCCATGGCCTTCGAGATAATGAAATATGACGATACGCCGGTGATGACGATGAGGGCAATCAATACGATGATAAGTATGCTCATGTCCGTTGGTCGTTAAATAAAAGTATATAAGTGGGTTAAGGTTGCAATAAAAAATACCCGCACGGGTTTTCCCTTCTTTCTGTTTGACGAAGCTCCTATCTCGTCATGTGTGGGGCTGCCGTTACTCGCAAACGTCCAACGTCCCCGCGGAGCGGGAAACCTCCCGAAGGAGGGTAAGGCCTGTTTTTGAATTACTGAGCTTGACCCCAATTTTTAAAGTGTTGAGTTTCGCAAAGCTAAAAAGGAATCCGTGCGGGCTTGTTCCTGGTCTATGTAAAGAACGTAGGTGTTACTGTTTGATGTCGTTCAGGTAACTATCAATTTCCCGGCCAATCTCGTCGAGCGCGTCTATTTGGTCGCTCATTGCCCGGTCCATTTCGAGGTTCACTTTGTTAACCGCCACCTGCATGGCTGCCATCGCGAGGTAATCCTCCGGTTCGGCCACAAAGCTGCCTTTGTAGGCAGAGATCAGTTCGTTGATCTCCCGTGCAGCCCGGCGATATTTCTCTTCGTCGTCCTGAGGCACAGTCATCGCGTACTCTTTGCCTGCTATTTTGACCGTTATGCGCCTTGTCCGGGACATCGTGCGTTTATAGTGCTTTTTTACCTGTTCATCAGGGCAATGCAGTTGTCTATCTCACGGATGAGACGGTTGACGCGCAGCCTTGCCGCTCGGTTGTCGGCTTTGGAACCCGCAAAGGCGCGTGCTGTTTCGAGCGTTTGCACCTGTTTTTCCAAAGCGAGGATTTTCTCTTCGGCATTCCGTTTCTGGAGAGCGGTGCGGTCGCGCTCGGCCACGAGTTTCTTCAGTTCGGCGCGCAGCATCCGGTTATCGGCCAATAATTTGCCGACCTTCTCCTTCAGCGAGGCTATGACTGCTTTGCTTTCCACGGGCGGATGTTCAAAGTTTAAAATTCCCCATTCAAAAGTAACAAATTATTACGAATATTCCAATGCCCCGTGCCGGAGTTCGGTCGGGTGGTTAGTCGTTTGTTCTGATTATTAGTGATTTGGCGATGCAGTTGGTGCGTAAAAAATTGTCGCCGCTTTTGGCCGCCGGGCCTCCGGGCCAGCGGCAGGATTTTTACGGTTTCGGGATACCGTAAAGGTCGTAGTCATCCGCTCGGGTGATCCTGACATCGAGGAACTGTCCAGCGGAGAGAGTCCTGTCGCCGGTATTTTCTCGGACGGATTTCCCTGTTTCGGAGGCTGAGATCAGTATTTCGGTATCGACTTCGGGCGAATCGTACTGCGTGCGGCCGATCCAGTAGTCGCCTTCGCGGCGGTCGAGGATCACCCGCTCGGTACGGCCTACCCGACGGAGGTTGTTTTCGCGCGAAATTTCGTTTTGCAGCTCCATGATCCGGTCGGCCCGCTGCTGTTTGACCTCTTCGGGTACGTCGTCCTGCAGTTTGGTCGCCGAATAGGTGCCCTCCTCCTCGCTGTACGGAAAGACGCCGAGCCGCTCGAAACGTATGTCGCGGACGAATTGCAGCAACTCTTCGAAATCCTGTTCGCTTTCTCCCGGATAACCCGTCAGCAGCGTCGTGCGCAGCGCGATGCCGGGCACCTCGCGGCGCATTTTTTCCACCAGCGCATAGGTTTCTGCTTTGTCCAACCCGCGCCGCATGCTTTTGAGCTGGCTGTCGCTGATGTGCTGGAACGGAATATCCAGGTATTTGCAGATTTTCGGCTCATCGCGCATTGCGCCGATCACGTCATCGGGGAATTGGGCCGGATAGGCATAGTGAAGCCTGAGCCATTCGATTCCGTCGATGTGGCAAAGCCTGCGCAGCAGGTCGCCGAGCCTGCGTTCACCGTAAAGGTCCAACCCGTAATAGGTCGTGTCCTGTGCGATGACGATCAGCTCTTTTACTCCGCTGTGGGCCAATCCCTCCGCTTCGGCGACGAGCTGTTCCATCGGCACCGAGACGTGTCGGCCCCGGATCAGCGGGATCGCGCAGTACCCGCACCCCCAGTTGCAGCCCTCTGATATTTTGAGATAGGCGTAATGGTGCGGTGTGGTCAGGTGGCGTTCTCCGGTCAGTTCGTCGCGGTAGCGTCCTCCGACCGCTTCGACGATGTCGGCGAGGTTGTTCACCCCGAAATAACGGTCTACTTCCGGAATTTCCTGCTCCAGTTCCTTCTTGTAGCGTTCGGCCAGGCAGCCCATTACGAACAGGTGGTCGATCTCTCCGGTGCTTTTGGCGTTCGCGAAGCCGAGGATCGTATTCACCGACTCCTCTTTGGCGTCGCCGATGAAACCGCATGTGTTGACGACGACGATTTTTGCATCGGTCGTGTTCGAGTCGAACTTGATTTCGAAATTATTGCGGCGTAACTGCGCCATCAGGTGCTCCGAGTCGACGATATTTTTCGAGCAGCCGAGCGTGACTACGTTGATGATCTTTTTTTTCATACGAGAGGATCCGAAGGAACTTTGCCTGCACATGTTTTATTGTGCGGTGTTATTGTTATTTGAAAGGTGGCGTTTTTTATTTCTTATCTTAGGTTTCGATTTTTGCCGGGCAGGCGAGTTCGTCTCATAAATCTTAGCCAAACCCCGCATGGGATAAGTAATGTCGAACCAAACTTCGGTTAATCCGGTTCTGCGGGCATCGTCTTCCCGCAGGACTATTCTGTCGCAGGGAGTGCCGTCTTCCCTGTGAATTAACTCTTGGGATTCGATGCCTTGTATTTTGAGTATTGAGTATAAAAAGGCATATTCATCGGATACATTGACTACGATGAAAGGAACTTCTGCACTACCATTACCCAGCCAGTGCATGGCCGAAAGGCAAGTGAAAAACCGTGCGTAATAGGAGTCGAGCTCTTTGGAGGATTTGGTGCCGAGTTTTTGTGCCAGATTGGCCGCCAATATCAGGATATGGGGAGATGCGGGAGCCTGTTCGAGGGTCTTTTCGCATAGGTCGAAAGCGTCCTCTGTTTTGCCTTGTTGGAGTAGTTGGTTGATTTTTATTTCGGTAACTGGCATGTGGCCGTAGCTGTCGCGGTATGCATATCCGTAATAGAGGATCATTAGGTTGTTGACATCTTCGTGAAATACCGAGTCCGATTCGTTGATGACTTTGAACTTGTCTGTGAGGTACTGGAACAGGCTGTCGTTTTGCGCAGCGATTCCCCAGACTCTCATGTCCAACGTACTGTCTTGTGCATATGGGAATTTGGCTCGTTGTTCCAGCGTATATGCCATTCGCAGGGAGTCGTCGTGGGGCATCGGTGCCGGATCGTCCAAAACTGGGTTTTGTACTGCGGGCTGATCCTTGTGCTGAATTGTTTGGGCACAACAGAGCAGTGGGGACAGCCAAACGCAAATCGAAATAATGAATTTCATGACTCAGAAATTAGTTGAAAGCTCAGGTGAAGGCTAGTTTGGGTGCGGACGCACCTATTGCTGCCGGTAGATGGCTTTGCCGCTGCGTTCAGCGTTCCATTTTCCGTCGGCCTGTCCCACCGTGAGCGTGCCGTCGCTGGCGGCGCTCCATCGGTGGCCGTCGGAAGTTTTCCGGCGGTTCAGCAGGTAGGATTCCCGGCTGCCGGGCAGGAAGAGTTCCGACTGGAGCGAATCTTTTCCGAAAACCAGGTAGGCGGCCAGCGTGGCGTTCGGATCGGTTGCCGATACCAACCGGGTGCCCGCTTCGAAAATCCGGATGCACTTTTTCTGCACTTGCGACCATTGGTAACCGGCTGAGCCGATACAGCCGTGTTCGTCGCGGTCGCTGCCGGGCATTTGTTGTGCCGCAGCTGCTGTTTCTGCGGGAGTGCCTGCGGTAGCCGGGGTATCACCCGTTGAACCGGCGGTATTCGTCGCGGCAATAGGGGTTGAATCGGTATTTTGTGCGGCATTCTTTTGTTGTTGCGGACCGCATCCCGCCAGCAGCAATCCGAGGCAGAGCGAGGTTGCTATCCAAGGAAGGCGTGTCGTTTTATGCATGTCGTGTGGCTTTTTATGTGTTTGATAATGTGCTTTTACGGCGTCTGCAATATTTATATCAGTCCCGGCGTTTGCGGTCCGGCGGAAAACCTGTTTCTCGGATTTTGCGACGGGTGCTTCTTGTACGGTTACGATGAGCCGGTGGCGGCAGTTATAATTTTTCCAACGATCTGCGCACGAGCAGGCGGTGGAACGGACGGACGAAAAAGAAGTATGCTTTTCCCAGTGCGCGGTTGTATTTGACGATCGTAGTCACCGTAATACGTTGGCTTCCGCCGTTTTTAGGCGCGCATAGCAGCGAAACGGCGAACCAAAGATGCTTGTCGTTCATCCCGATTACGATTTCCCGGTCCGATCGGCACAGTATGCGGTTTGCGACCTGTTTTTCCAGGCTGCCGGTTTCGAGCCCGAACGGCTTGACCAGTATGTTCCGGAGTTTCATCAGCGCTCCGGCCAGTGGGGAAGGGTGGGTGAAAATAGCCTGCATCAGTTCCTCCGGTGTGGTTTCATCCCGGCCGGACACCTCTTTGCTGTAAGCGTCCGTATAGTTTGCCGGCAGGTATTGTGCCAGCAGCGATTTGTCCGGTACTGCTGAATTTTCGGTAACCATCTTTTGATCTTTTCCCCTTTTGTTTGGCCGGCTTTTGTCACCTGGGTTTTGCCTGGCGGCCGTTTGCCGTCTGCATTTTGGCGAACCTGCGAGACCTGTTGTTTGTCATACCCTAATTGTTTATCCCGGGCATTATGAGTGTCGCCAGTGTTACGGAACCAGTATTGCAGTTACTGCGGATGCTACGGTTGCCGCGAGAATCAGGAGTATTGCGGGTGTTGCAGATGCGGTGTGCCTGTGCGCTTATGTGTTTGTGCGCGGTTTACCCGTATGTGGTGTGTTTGTGTTTGCGTGTTCGGGGCCTGTGGGGTCTATCCGAAAAGGCTGTCCACGAATTCTTTGCGGTCGAATACCTGCAACTGGTCGATTCCTTCTCCCACGCCGATGTAGCGTACCGGGATTTTGAATTGGTCGCTGATGCCGATCACCACGCCGCCTTTGGCCGTGCCGTCGAGCTTCGTGATCGCGAGCGAAGTCACTTGTGTCGCCTGCGTGAATTGTTTTGCCTGTTCGAAAGCATTCTGGCCCGTCGATCCGTCGAGCACCAGCATCACGTCGTGCGGTGCATCGGGAATCACTTTGGCCATGACGTTGCGGATCTTCGTCAATTCGTTCATCAGGCCGATCTTGTTGTGCAGACGCCCTGCCGTGTCGATCAGTACCACGTCGGCGTCGTTCGCGACAGCCGAACGGAGCGTGTCGAAGGCTACCGAAGCGGGATCGGAGCCCATCTCCTGGCGGATCATCGGGACGCCCGCGCGTTCAGCCCAGACGCCGAGTTGGTCGATCGCTGCGGCGCGGAATGTATCGGCCGCGCCGATGTATACTTTCTTGCCCGCTTTTTTCAGTTGTGCGGCCAACTTACCGATCGTCGTGGTCTTGCCCACGCCGTTGACGCCGACGACCATCACTACGAACGGCTGCCCGTTCCGCTTCTCGAACGACAGTGCGCCTTCTGCGTCGCGGTTCTCCTCCAGCATCGCGGTAATCTCTTCGCGCAGGATCGCGTTCAGCTCGGCGGTATTCATGTATTTGTCCGCGGCTACGCGCTGTTCGATGCGTTCGATGATCCGCACGGTCGTATCGACGCCCACGTCCGAGGAGATCAGTATCTCTTCCAGGTTATCGAGCACCTCCTCGTCGACCTTCGACTTGCCGGCCACGGCACGCGCGAGTTTCGAGAAGACGCCTTCCTTGGTCTTTTCCAGGCCCTTGTCGAGGTCGGCCTTGTTCTCTTTCTTCGAGAAAATATTGAATAGTCCCATCGTGATTTTTATACTTGTTTGAATTTACCGCCGGAAGCAGGTTGCGGGCCGCCGGGTTGGTTCCGGTCGTAGGTTTCGGTTTCCGCTGTGCACATTCCGGCAGGTCGGTTTACCTGCCCTGGCCTATTTCCAACTCGGGTTCATGTTCTCGGATTGCCCCCGGTAACGGTTTGCTGCCACAGGGCCCTCAAAAATACAAAAAGCTCCTTAAATATTAAGGAGCTTTTTGTATTAAGATGCGGTTTCGCCTATTTTTTCGCGAAGAAATCCTTAACCTGTTCGTTGGGAACGATCTCGGCCTTGAATGCGTAAGCGCCGGTCTTTTCGGATTTAACCATCTTAATACACTTGGTAAACGCTTTACCAGTGCCGGTTTTGAGTGTTGCGACTACTTTCTTTGCCATGATTCAACCTTATTTGATTTCGCGGTGAACGGTTACTCGTTTCAGGATCGGGTTGTACTTCTTGCGTTCCATCCTGTCGGGGGTGTTCTTTTTGTTCTTGGTGGTGATGTAGCGCGACATGCCCGGCATCCCGCTCTCTTTCTGTTCGATGCACTCGAGGATCACCTGCACCCTGTTACCTTTTTTTGCCATGATGTTTCGGGATTGTTAATTAATACACTTTCCGGGGTGCGGCAGCTTCCCTCAGGGCTACTGACAGACCTTTTTTGTTAATGGTTTTCATGCCGGCGGCACTGACCTTCAGCGTAATCCATCTGCCTTCCTCTTCGCTCCAGAAGCGTTTGGTTTTCAGGTTGGGATTGAAACGCCTTTTGGTCTTCTTGTTCGAGTGGGAGACGTTGTTGCCGACCTGCGCCACCTTACCCGTGATTTCACAAATTTTCATACGACAATGCGTTTTTAATGTAGTTACTCCAAAAGGAGCGACAAATTTAGCGAAAATTATCGTTAATCACAACTTTTTACCGCTGAAACTGCCTCTAACCTGCAATTTGTTTCTGCCGAAGCGCCTTCAGGTCGTCGGCCGAATCCGAGATCAGCAGCAGCTTGTCGCCTGCCGTCAGGTGGGTGTTGCCGCTGGGGACGAAGAATCTGCCTTGTCGTTTGACCATGACGACCAGCGTATTGTCAGGCAGGTCGATCTCCATGAGCCGGTCTCCGCCGGTGAGCATCGCGGGGGTGACGTCCAGTTCGAGCATCGTCGATTTGATCTCGTCGGGCAGTTCGATACCGAACTCTTTTTTCTTCTTTGTGACGACCTTGCCCAGGCCGAGCAGCAGCGCCGAATAGTTGACCGTCGTGCCCTGGATCAGCAGCGAAAGGATCGTGATGAAGAAGACGATATTGAAGATCAGGTGCGCATGGTCGATGCCCGCCAGCAGCGGATAGGTGGCGAAAATGATCGGCACGGCTCCGCGCAGCCCGACCCACGAAACGTAGATTTTGGCCTTGCCGCTCATCTTGCGGAACGGCAGCAGGCAGAGCCAGACGCTGAGGGGGCGTGTCAGCAGGATCATCGCACCGCCTACGAGTAGGCCGATCCCGGCTACCGGTAACAGCTCCTTCGGGTTGACGAGCAGTCCCAGCGCCAGGAACATAATCAGCTGGAACAACCACGCGAAGCCGTCGAAGAAGGTGACTATGCTCTTTTTGTGCAGCATCTTGCGGTTGCCGATCACCAGTCCGGCCAGGTAGACGGCTAGGTAGCCGTTTCCTTTACACAGGTCGGTGAAGGCAAAGATGAAAAAGACGCAGGCCACCAGCAGGATCGGGTACAGTGCCTCGTTATCGATATTCAGCCGGTTGATCACATGCAGCGCGAGCCGTCCGAGCAGGTAACCCGCCACCGCACCTACGGCGAATTGCTGGAGCAGCATCAGCGCCGCCTGCGAAAAGCTCATATCGCCCGACTGGATGATCTGGATCAGCAGGATCGTCAGCATGTAGGCCATCGGGTCGTTACTCCCGCTCTCGAGTTCGAGCAGCGGGCGCAGGTTCTCTTTCAGGCGCAGGCCGCGCGAGCGCAGGATCGAAAAGACCGATGCAGAATCGGTCGAGGACATCACCGAGGCCAGCAGCAGCGATTCGGTGAACGTGAGGCTCGGGACGCCGGTCAGTATGCCCGAGATGCAGTAGATCAGTCCGCCGGTGAGCAGTGCGGTGAGCATGACGCCCAGCGTGGCGAGGATGATACCGGGCACCGCGACCGGTTTGATTTCGGAATATTTGGTATCCATGCCGCCCGAAAACAGGATGATGCTGAGGGCGATCATGCCGATGAATTGTGCGGCCGACGGGCTGTTGAACTGGATCCCGAGGCCGTCGCTGCCGAAAAACATGCCTACCCCGAGGAACAGCAGTAGCATCGGGACGCCGAATTTATATCCGGCTTTTCCGGCTATAATGCTGATAAAGAGTAGTATAGAACCTACCATTAGGATGTTTCCGGTGTCGAGGGTCATATTTGCGTCGGTTTTCGGATGGATATACGGGCGTACGGTCCCGGGAGGTCCCCTTATCGGTACCTGACTGGTGTCTGCACCTGTACTTACGAGGAAATCCCTTTGCTTAATTGAATTAAGGAAAAAGCGGGGAGGCGGACCGGTTCCTGCAAATATAAGCAAAAATCGTGTTTTTTTCGGAACGTGTTATCCGAAAGGACACTATGCGGGATAAAACGGACGAAACGTCAGATGTTGTCGCTGAGGGGCGGCTCTCCGAAACCCAGCAGTTGCAGCCGCAGCAGGTTGATGCAGTTCGACGAGGAGCGTTCGATGTTCTGGGCGCGTACCGATCCGAATACCAGGCAGTGGGAGTGTACCCCTTCCGGCGTGGCGACGGCCATCCAGACCGTCCCGACGGGTTTACCGGGCGTGCCGCCCGTGGGACCCGCGATGCCGGTCGTGGAGATGCCGTATGTGGCGCCTGTCGCGCGGCGCACCCCTTCCGCCATCTGTTCGGCGACGCTCCGGCTCACGGCGCCGTATCGGTTCAGGCTGTCGGGATCGACCCCCAGCAGCGCGGTTTTCACCTCGTTCGAATAGGCCACTACGCCTCCCAGGAAGTAGTCCGAGGCTCCGGGCATCGCGGTGAAACGGTGTGCGATGTTGCCTCCCGTGCAGGATTCGGCCGTAGCGAGCGTCTCGCCCCGGCTGCGCAGCAGCGATCCGGTCACCGATTCGAGTGTGTCGTCGCCGTATCCGACCAGGTAGTGCGGAATGAGGCCGGTCAGCCGGTCGAATTGCCGGCCGATCTCGCTGCGGGCCTTCTCCGGATCGGTTTCGTAGGCCGAAAGCCGCAGCCGGATGCAGAGCGCGCTGGGCAGGTAAGCCAGGCGCAGGTTCGCGGGCAGCGCCGCTTCCCACGGCGCGATCCGCTCGGCGAGGATCGATTCGGCCAGTCCGAAGGTGATCGCGGTGCGGTGAACGTTCGCATGCAGCGAGAAGTGCGTTCGCAGGCGCGGCAGTACTTCGTCCGTGACCAGCGCTTTCATTTCGAACGGTACGCCGGGCATTGACACCAATATTTTCCTGCCGCGCTCGAACCACATTCCCGGGGCCGTACCGTTGCGGTTCGGCAGTACCGTACAGCCGTCCGGCACGAGCGCCTGCCCCCGGTTCAGTTCGTTGAATGCGATTCCGCGTACGGCCAGTTGCCGCCGGACCGTTTCATACACCTGTTCATCGCGGACCAGCCTCATACCGAACAGCTCCGCGAGCGTATGTTTGGTGATGTCGTCCCGGGTAGGGCCGAGTCCCCCGGTGACCAGCACGATGCTTACCCGTGCGAGCGCTTCGTTCACGGCCCGCGCGATCTGGTCCGCATCGTCCTGTACCGAGGTGATCTGCGTTACTTTGATTCCGTCTTCGCCGAGCGTGCGGCCCAGCCATGCCGAATTGGTGTCGACGACCTGTCCGATCAGCAGTTCGTCGCCGATGGTGATAATTTCTGCCTGCATAGTAGCTTTGAATGAGTCCCTTGTGTGAATATATCGTGTTCCCGGTTAAGTTAATGCCGTATGGAACCCGTCGGCCGTTTATCAAAAAACGGCGCCAATGCGCCGTCTCTGTAACTTTTATAGGGTGTTGCGTGTGTCGGGGCTTTCGGCCGCTTTGGCTTCGCGTGCCGCGTGTTCCTTGCGGACAGCCTCTTCCTTGAGGCGCTTGCAAATGCGTTTGGCAAAGCCGGGCCCGTTGTAGATGAAGCCGGTGTAAACTTCGATCAGGCTCGCGCCCGCCTCGAGCATCGCCACGGCATCGTCCTCGGTCATGATTCCGCCCACCCCGATGATCGGGAAGCGTCCTTCGGTCTTTTTATGGATGTAACGTACCATTTCGAGCGAACGATCGGTCAGCGGGCCGCCGCTCAGTCCTCCGTTGCCGATCTCGGCCACGAGGTCCGACGGGGTCAGCAGCCCTTGGCGGCTGGTGGTCGTGTTCGTCGCCACGATACCGTCCAACCCGTTTTCGACCAGCACTTCGATCATTTCGTCGATCTGTTCGTCGCTCAGGTCGGGCGAAATTTTCAGCAGGATCGGGCGGTAGTGGTTCTGTCCGCGGCGAAAGTCGATCAGCCCTTCGAGCAGTTTTTTGAGGTGTTCCTTGTTTTGCAGGCACGAGAGGTTCGCTACGTTCGGGCAGCTCACGTTGATGACGAAGTAGTTGACGTATTCGTACAGGCTGCGGAACAGGCGCAGGTAGTCGGCCGGGGCTTTTTCGTTCGGGGTCAGCGTGTTTTTGCCGAGGTTCCCGCCCAGCACGACCGGATGCCGCCGGTGGTAGAAGCGGTTGCGGCGGTGCAGTCGGTGCACGGCGCTCGCCACGCCCTGGTTGTTGAAACCCATGCGGTTGATCAGCGCGTGGTCCATCGGCAGCCGGAACAGCCTCGGTTTCGGGTTTCCGGGCTGCGCGAGCGGCGTGATCGTGCCGACCTCGACGAACCCGAAGCCCAGCGATGCCATCTCTTCATACACCTCGGCGTCTTTGTCGAAGCCTGCGGCCAGTCCCACCGGATTCGGGAAACGGATGCCGAACACCTCGCGCACGAGCGACGGGTGTCGTGTCGTGTAGAACATCCGCAGCAGCAGGCGTCCGCCGGGAATATAGTGCAGGACGCGCATCGCCGCCATAATCAGGTGGTGGATCGTTTCGGGAGGGAGCTGGAACAGCAGCGGGCGGATCAGTTGCTTATACATGGTCGGATGATGTGAAATCTTTGGCAAAGATATATAAATGTGTGAGAATATCCTATTCGGGCCCCTTTCAGCGCGGTTTTGATTTCGAAAAGTGTGCCGCAGCCGCAAAATTTGATTATCTTAGCGTTCGGCAAATGGACGGTAGCCGGTTCCCGCCCCGAAAGGGGTGGTCCGGTTCCGGTTTTTTCAAACCTAAAACGACGACTTTTAACCATGACAGGAAGGGAACGGGCCCTGGGGGCCTTTAACCGCACCGGATACGATCGTATCCCGGTCAAACACGAGGGTACGCCCGAGGTGAACCAGATGATTATGGACCATTTCGGGCTGACGAATATGGAACAGCTGCTCCGCGTGGTGGGCGACGATTTCCGCTATGTGGAACTGCCTTACACGGGGCCGGAGCTGCGCACTTTTCCCGACGGCAGCATGGAGGGTTACTGGGGCGAGCGTTACAAATACGCGCAGTTCGAAGGGGGTAAGTACCTCGAGCCCTCTTACCTGCCCTTTGCCGGGATCGACAAGCTCGAAGAGCTCGACCGCTCTCATTTTCCGTCGTCCGACTGGTTCGACTACTCGACCGTCCGCACGCAGTGCGAACAGATCCGCGATGCGGGCTACGCCGTCTGCTTCGGAACGGCCGGGGATATGGATTTCATCAACAGCATCGCCCGGGCGCGGGGCACCGAGCAGGTGCTGATAGACCTGATTACCGACAACGAGGTCTACCTCGATATTATGCAGGCCCGCTTCCGTTTTTACTACGAGATGCACGAGCGGGTATTGCAGGCGGCCGGCGGACTGGTCGATTTCACCCATATCGGCGAGGACCTCGGCACCCAGATCGCGCAGATCATCGATTTCGACACTTTTGACAAGCACTTCGCGCCGAAGCTGAAGGCCTATTTCTCGATGGTGCACGGTTACGGCGCCCGCACGATGATGCACATGTGCGGTTGCGTGCGCGCGTTCCTGCCGCGGCTGATCGAATTGGGGCTCGACGTGTACGATGTGGTGCAGCCGACCGTTCCGCAGATGGATATCGAAGTGCTGCAAAAGGATTTCGGCGACAAGATCAATTTCTGCGGCAGCGTCTGCGTCCAGAGTACGCTCGCGTTCGGCACGGTAGACGATGTGGTGCGCGAAGTGGAACGGCGCAAACGGCTTTTTCCCGAAGGAGGCCTGTTTCTCGGTCCGTCGCATGCGATCCAGGTGGGTACGCCGCTCGAAAACATCCTTGCGATGTACCGGACGGCGGGCAGCCTCACCGAAGAGGTGGACGACTCGATCCTGGCGATCAGCGAGGGGCGCGATGCGACCACCATCAACATGTCCAAATTGTTCTGATCTGTCCTGCCCGGAGGAATGTAAAATTCCTCACCGGTAAATCTGCTGTAATAGAAATCCCCGGCGTTGCGGCGTACGGGGATTTTTGTATTGGGAATGACCGGCTGTGTCGGGATGTTGTGATGCCTGCCTGGGGTGGATGCCGATCCTGGACCGGATTAAAAATATTCGGTGCGGTAGGGGTAGTTGTTGCGCAGCTCTTCGAACCGTTCGGGGTGTTGTTTCAGGTAGGTCGTTTCAGCTTCGATATCGAAATAACGCGGCAGGCTCCGTTGCAAACCGTCCCATGTGACCGACCGGTCCGGTACGGTAGGGGTGACCTGCGGCGGATACCACTCTGTCAGCGGTAATCCGTAAAGCTCGCTCACCGACCGGACGACGGCGGCCGTTCCGGCGGCCTTGCCCTGCACCGAATAGCCTGCGATGTGCGGTGTGGCGCAAAAAGCCCTCGCCAACAGTTCTCGGTCGATTCCCGGTTCGTGGTTCCAGGTGTCGATGGCGGCGTACGTAATATGTCCTTTACGCAGCGCGTCGAGCAGCGGGCCGTCCTGCATCACCGGCCCGCGCGAACAGTTGATGAAAGCCGAACCGGGGCGCATCCGGGCGAAGAACTCCCCGGAGGCCATTCCTGCCGTTTTATCCGGGCCTTCGGTCGTGAACGGGACGTGCAGCGTAACGATATCGCTCAGGGATAACAGTTCGTCCAGTGTCAGGAAACCTAAACCCGGGGTGAGGCGCATCCTCGGCGGGTCGCAGCACACGACGCGAAAACCGAGCAACCGTCCGTACTCTTCGACCAGCGAACCCACGTGCCCTACGCCGACTATTCCCAGTGTCCGTTCAGATGGCTGCCAGCCCGGTTCCGCTCCGAGGCGGCACAGTACGGCCATGATGTATTGCAGTACCCCGCGCGCATTGCATCCGGCCGCCGTGGTGACGCGGATGCCGCGACTGCGGCAGTAGTCCGTGTCGATGTGGTCGAAGCCGATAGTGGCGGTGGCGATCAGCCTTATGCGCGAACCTTCGAGCAGGGCGCGGTCGCAGCGGGTGCGGGTGCGGGTAATCAGCACCTCGGCCCCGCGCACATCGTTGGCCGTGATGGCGCTTCCTTTCAGGTAACGCACTTCGGCGTACGGTTCGAGCACCCCTTCCAGGAAAGGGATGTCGCGGTCGGCTATGATCAGCGGTTTGGTTTGCATGTTTTGTCGGGTTTTGGCCGGGAGCGGGCGGCGGTTGAGCGGAACGTCCCGTTACCGCAAAGTTAGCAATAACTTTCGCACGTTGTTATCCGGCGGCAATTCCGCTTCGTCTCATTGTCTTGTCTCCCAATATCTAAGACCAATAAAAACCACCGCCGCGGACCGAAAGTCTGCGGCGGTGGCCACCCAACTTAATGTATTGATTATGAAAAACGGACTCCCGGCCTCTGTTCTCCCAACGATACCCGGAATCTGCCTATATAACGCAACCCCCTCGGGCGATATTGTGACGGAACGGGCTATAAAATCGCCCCGGAGGGCGTTTGGGACGGTAACCTGTTGAAATCCACGGCCAGGGGTGCGGAAAAAATCGCATATCGGCAACTTTTCTTATCTTTAACCCGGAATTTGACCCGGGAAGCTTGATCGGGACTTTATCCGCAACCGGTGGAGAAAGAGTGCCGGGTGTATTGCTGCACCCGTGGCATCTATTGCCGGGAGTTCGGATAAAGAACGCGGGTATGGCATGGACGGGGAGGTGGAATGCGGCATTTTGAACTCATTCTGCCGTTCCGGGAGATTTCCCTGCGCGCGATGTACGGACCGGAGTGTCCGTGAGTTTTCCGTGCGGGAAAAGGCGCGCGGCCATGTCCTGTAAAACCGATACAAGAAAATAAAAACAGATAACATAACCGAATCGATATATGGAAAAAAATGTGGCTGCGGATTTCGATCCGAATGCTCCGGGCATCAACAACGGTTGTTATTTCGGACTGCCTTTCACGCCGGAAGAGGCTCAGCTCGTGCTGCTGCCCGTACCGTGGGAGGTCACGGCGTCGTATGGCGGCGGGACGGCTTCCGCACCCGATGCGATCCTCGATGCGTCGATGCAGGTAGACCTTTATGATATACACTATCCCGGCGGATGGGAGCGCGGGATCGGCACCCTCGAGATGGACGATACCCTTCAGCCGCGCAGCGCGCGGCTGCGGCAGGAGGCGCTGCGCGTGATGTCGCACCTGGAGGGCGGCGGCAGTCCCGAGTCCGAACTGATGCAGCGCCGCCTGCGGCGCATCAACGAAGCGTCGGCGGAGCTGAACGACTATGTTTACGGCGAGGCGAAACGATGGCTCGATGCGGGGAAAAAAGTGGGGGTCGTGGGCGGAGACCACAGCGTGCCGCTCGGGCTAATCCGGGCGGTGGCCGGGCGGTATCCCGGCGTCGGCATCCTGCATGTCGATGCGCATGCCGACCTGCGCGAAGCTTACGAGGGCTTCACTTATTCGCATGCGTCGATCATGTACAATGCGCTGCACGAGGCCCCGGGCGTCGGGGCGTTGGTGCAGGTGGGCATACGCGATTTTTGCGACGAGGAGCTGGAGGTGGCCCGTGCCGACGAAAGGGTGGTGCAGTTCACCGACTACGAGTTGGCGGCGGCGCAGTTCGAAGGTGAGACGTGGCGCACGGTATGCGACCGGATCGTTGCAGCGCTGCCGCGGCAGGTTTATGTCAGCTTCGATATCGACGGGCTGAGCCCGGACAACTGTCCGCATACCGGCACGCCGGTACCGGGCGGTCTGTCGTTCCGCGAGGCGGTTTACCTGCTCGCAGCCGTGGTGGAGTCGGGACGCGAGATCGTCGGCTTCGACCTGTGCGAAGTGGGGCCGTCGCGCGACGGCGAATGGGATGCGAACGTCGGGGCACGGGTCTTGTACAAATTGTGTAACCTGACCCTCAAATCCTGCTAATACTTATAGTAAATATATGGCCCATAACGTAAGTTTTGCCACGCGGCGTAAAATTTTCAACTTCTCGGAACGCTACTATTGGTTTATGCACAGCCCGTGGGCGGGCGGCGTGATGCTGGTGGTATTCATGGTGCTGGCCCTCGTGCTGGGCAACCTGCCCGCGACCAAAGGGTGGTACTACGGCATCCTGCAGAGTCATTTCACGATCGGCTTCGACGGATTCGCCCTGTCGAAGAGCATCGAGCACTGGATCAACGACGGGCTGATGGTGATCTTCTTTTTCTATGTCGGACTGGAGATCAAGCGTGAAATTATCGCCGGCGAACTGTCGAGTCCCCGCCAGGCGGCGATGCCCATCGCGGCGGCCGTCGGCGGAATGTTGTTTCCGGCAGCCATTTACCTGGTCTTCAATCACGGTAACGACTATGCGTCGGGGTGGGGTATTCCGATGGCCACCGATATCGCATTTGCCATCGGTGTGCTGTCGCTGTTGGGCAACCGGGTGCCGTTGTCGCTGAAAGTCTTCCTGACGGCCCTGGCGATCGTCGACGACCTCGGGGCGATTCTGGTGATCGCGCTGTTCTATTCCACCGAGATCGATTTTACGTTGCTGATCGCGGCGGGAGCCGTATTCGGGTTGCTGATCCTGCTCAACCGGATGCATGTCTATGCGATGAAATTCTACCTTATTCCGAGTATCGTACTCTGGATACTGTTCCTCTATTCGGGCGTGCATGCGACCATCGCCGGCGTGTTGATCGCGCTGACCATTCCGGCCGTTCCGCGCTATTCGAAACCCTATTTCATCCGCAAAACGCGCCACTTCATCAACGAGTTCCGCCGGCAGGACCGTGCCGGAGTCGAGGTGCTTTGCAATCCGCGGCAGCTCAAAACACTGCTGACGAAGCGGAAAGTGACTGCCGGGACGATCAGTCCCGCCCAGCGGCTCGAACATTCGCTGCACCATACGGTGGCGTTTTTTATCATGCCGGTTTTCGCGCTGGCCAACGCCGGGGTCGAGTTCGCCGGAGCCGAAGACCTGCATATCCTGTACAGTTCGCAGGGCCTCGGCATCATTCTCGGGCTCGTGGTCGGAAAACCGTTGGGCATCATGCTGATGAGTTATCTGGTCTACCGCCTCGGCCTGGGCAGCCTGCCGCACGGTGTGAGCTGGAAGGCCCTGGCGGGCGTGGCCTGTTTGGCCGGTATCGGGTTTACGATGTCGATTTTCATCGATAACCTGGCTTACGATAATCCGGTTTACGTCTCCTCGGGCAAGATTGCGATCCTCGCGGCTTCGACGCTGGCGGCCGTGGTCGGCCTGGTGGGCTTGCAGCTGGCCCTGCGGCGTACCCGTACGGTGGTTCAGGGGCCGGGCAGCGTTTATGCCGCTGAAAATAATTCGTAAAAAATGTTCGGGATTCGCTTAATTTGCTTATGTTTGCACTTGTGACGCCGGGCGGTGGGGAATGCGCTGCACGGTTTTTGTTCCGCTCAATTCATATTCATTAACAATAATTTGCAGTAAAAGATGAAAAAAATTGCTATTCTGGGTGCGGTTGCAGCTGTTGTGTTCAGCTCCTGCGGCACCGGTGCCGGAAGCCTCAAGACCGAACAGGATTCGCTGGCTTATGCCGTAGGCCTCGACTTCGGTAATTATGTCAAAGGGGTGGACAGCACGCTGGACGTGAACGTCATTGCAGCCGGCATTAAGGCCGTTCTTGCCAACGATACCACGACGATGACCCGCGAGGCGGCTTACAACTTCATGCGCGACTACTTCATGGTGCGTAAGCCCAAAAAGGAAAAAGAGGCCAGCGAGAAGTTCCTGCAGGACGCAGAGAAGAACAACGCCAACGCCAAGAAAACGGCATCGGGCCTGATCTATGAGATCGTGACCCCGGGCGACGAAGCCGCCAAACCCAAAGCGATCGACACGGTTCGCGTCGTTTACGAGGGCAAGCTTAAGACCGGCAAGGTATTCGATTCTTCTAAGGAGCGTAATGATACCGTTAAATTCGCAGTCAATCAGGTGATCCCGGGTTGGACCGAAGGTATCCAGCTCGTAGGCAAGGGCGGTGAGATCAACATGTGGATTCCGTCGGAACTCGCTTACGGTGAACGCGGTGCCGGTCAGGCCATCGGCCCGAACGAGGCGCTCCAGTTCAACGTCAAGGTGATCGACGTGATCCCCGGCGATTCGACCAAAGCTAAGAAATAATTGCGGCTCCAACGACCGGAGCGGAGATGAATTTCCGGGGCGGTCCGCGTGACGCGTAATTCATTCGGGCGGGAAGACTGTTAAAGTCTTCCCGCCTTGTTTTATTGCGTTTTTTTATTTGCAGGCATGGCGGTCAGCGTGGCTGGGCTATGGTATGTCGCGGCACAACACGGCACGCACATATCGCATGCGCGGTACTGCATGGCATTGCGATGTGTGGATGCGGGAGTGGTTTATTTGACGATAATCGTCGAGATGACCTCGAGTCCGGAAAGTCGGTTGATCTCTTCCTTGAGGACGGCGCGGCGCATGAAGACTTCGTTGCGTGCCACAGAGGAGCTGATGTAGACGAAAAGCCGGCCGTTTTTGACTTCCATACGCGTCGTGTAAGAGGCGATCACGGATCCTACCAACAGCGGCCAGCGGTCGGGTATCTTCGCCTCGGCGATCTTCCGGGCGATTGTCGGCGTGGATTTGAACAGTTCGTCCAACGCCTCTCCTATACGTATGGGTTCTTTGCGTCTCATGGTCGGTTCGTTTGCTGCAGGGGTATTCCTGCAAGCGCCGGTCGGGGGGATGCCGGTTTATCTGTCTGTCTGTCTGTCTGTCTGTCTGTCTGTGATCGTGTTAGCCGGCGATGATTTTTTTATCCGAGCCGACGCCCGCTTCCCGGCTGCGATTCTTAGGGTATTGTAATCAGAAATAGGGTATTGTCTAAATCTTGTAAGGAGGACTCCTAGTGCCCCTGAAAGGTCTGTCGCCCTGTTCAACAAAGTCAGCCGGTCATTCGGGCCTCCGGTCGATTAAGGCTCCTGTCCCGTTGAGGACAGTTCCGGTTGCGGTGCGGCGACGGTGCCGTCGGCGACACTGAAAAGCGTATAGTCGCAGCGGTTGCCGCTCAGGATGCCTTCGAGCCGCACCTTGTTGCAGTCGGTGATGAAAATCTGTCCGAAGCGTTCGTCCGAAACGATGCCGATCAACTGTTCGACCCGCTGCATGTCGAGCTTGTCGAAGATGTCGTCCAACAGCAGGATGGGACGGTGGCCGCAGTGTGCGGCGACGATGTCGTACTGCGCGAGTTTCAGCGCGACGAGGAAAGATTTTTGTTGTCCCTGCGAACCGTATTTGCGCAGCGGATAGCCGCCGATACTCATGCGGATGTCGTCACGGTGCACGCCGCCGGTAGTGAACTGGTTCACGAGGTCTTTCGTCCGCGTGAGGCGCAGCAGTTCGTCCATCGGCGTCTCGTTCAGTTCGGAGCGGTAGGTCAGCTCCACCTGCTCACGGTCTTCGGAGAGCTTCAGGTAAGCCTGTGCCGCCAACGGGGCCAGCTCTTCGATCAGCTCCCTGCGCCGTTTGTGGAGCGCGGTGCCGAGCGCGGCGAGCTGCATGTCGAACACTTCGAGTATTTCGTTGAAATTCGCAGAGCCCTGGTTCTTGAGCAATTTGTTGCGTTCGGCCAGGATGTGGTTGTACCGGATCAGTGCCGAGAGGTAGTCGCGGTCGAGTTGCGAGATGAGGCTGTTGAGGTAGCGCCGCCGCTCCTCGCCCGATTCGTTGATCAGCGCCGTGTCCGACGGGGCGATCATGACGATGGGCAGCAGTCCGATGTGGTCCGAGAGTTTTTCGTACTCTTTGCCGCCGCGGCTCAGTTTTTTCGCGTTGCCTCGTTGGTAGGTGCAGACGATAGTCTCGTTGCGGCCGGTCGGAGTGCTGTAAATGCCGTTGACGACGAACCCTTCGTCGCCGTGGCGCACGCACTGAGAGTCCGAGAGGCCGAAAGCGCTTTTGCACATCGACAGGTAGTGGATGGCGTCCAGCAGGTTCGTTTTGCCCGTGCCGTTGTCCCCCACGAAACAGTTGATGCGCGGCGAAAAATCGAGCTGCGCCTCGCGGATGTTTTTGAAATTGAGCAGGGAAAGTCGGTTCAGGTGCATCTTTCAGGAAAAGCTTTCGGGGACGGGGTGCCGCCTGTTTTTCTTTCACAAAGAAATGAAAATATCTCCGGAAACTGTTTTAAATTGATGAAAAAAGGTTACTTTTGCAAAATCCAATCAGTTTCCAAATTTAATTTTCAACAGATTATGGCAGACAAGAAGGCACAGGAAAGCCTCGATCCCGAAGTTAAGATCCAGTCGGCGATCGGCAACACCGAGAACTTTATCATGCGCAACGGACGCAAACTGCTCATCGCGCTGATCGTGGTCTTTGTGATTGTCGGAGGCTTCTACGGCTATAAATATTTCGTTGCCGGCCCGCGCGCCGAAAAGGCAGCCTCGATGATGTTCATGGCTGAGCAGCACTTCGTTGCGGACTCGTTCAACCTCGCGCTGAACGGCGACGGCAATTTCGACGGCTTTTTGAAGGTGATCGACAAATACGGTTCGACGCCCCAGGGGAACCTCGCCCAGCATTATGCCGGTATCTGCTACCTGCAGTTGGGCCAGTACGAGGAGGCTTTGGCGCACCTGAAGAAATACAGCGCCCCGAAAGGAGTCCCCGGTGCGTTGCTCGAAGCGCAGAACTACGGCCTGCAGGGCGATGCATGCGTACAGCTGCAAAATTACAAAGAGGCCGCTTCGATGTACCAGAAGGCCATCGGTGCGAGCGACAACGGGCTGACCGCGCCTTATTACCTGAAGAAGATCGGTCTGGTGTACGAGAAGCTGGGCGACAATGCTAAGGCGCTCGAGGCCTACAAGACGATCAGCGGGTCGTATGCCGGCAGTATGGAGGCACGCGACATCCAGAAATATATCGGCCGTCTCGAACAGCTTTAACTGCGGGGCGCGCTGCAAGGCAGCCGGGGCGACCGGGACGCGTCTCATCGAGGATGCGAACCGTTGAGAGTGCAGCATAACAGACCAATGAAGGTTGCCTTCCCCGGACGGCAACCTTTTTCAACCTCAAAAGATACAAACGATTATGGCAACCATTCATAAAAACCTTTCGGTGATCGAAGGCGCGCTGCCTTCTGCATCCGGCATGAAATTCGGTATCGTGGTATCGGAGTGGAACACGCAGGTCACTGCGGCCCTGCTCGACGGCGCGATGCGGACGCTCGTTGCGGCCGGGTGCGCCGAATCCGATATTACGGTCAAACGCGTACCGGGTACGGTCGAGCTGACCCTCGGCGCACAGTTCTTTGCCGAATATACCGATGTCGATGCGGTGATCGCACTGGGTTGCGTTGTCCAGGGGGAGACGCGCCATTTCGATTACGTGTGCCAAAGCGTAACGCAGGGGGTGACGGACGTGATGCTGACGTGGAATATGCCGGTGGCGTTCGGCGTACTGACGACCGACGATATGCAGCAGGCGCTCGACCGGGCCGGCGGAAAATACGGGAATAAGGGCGACGAAGCGGCAGTAGCTGCGATCCGGATGGCGGCCCTGCAGCTCGAAATGGAACAGGAAGATCCTGACCCGGGCCGGGAACGCGAGGGGGAGCGTGATCGTAGCCGTCGCAATCAGAACAATGTGAACTGAGCGCTGCTGGCTTCGGATGGGCAGGATGTTGCGAGGATAAATTGTACCGGCCTGTTAGGCTTGTAACTTGATAAGCACGGGAGGGCCCCTATCCGTCGGATAGGGGCCCTCCCGTGCTGTTTTTACGCTTATTCTATTGTTTGTGGACGGGGCGCTGCGTCCATCTTCGCGGTTCCGGACGGGTGTTTTTGCGTTGTCCGGTATTATGCCGGCAGAGTATGTTTTGCAGAATGTCCGGTTTTTTAACCTGTTTATTGTTTATCGGATAGAACCGATCAGCCGGCCGGCCATCAGGTTGAAATACCGTTTGCCGGCATAGCCGTCGATGCTGACGAGGCCCTGCACCGAGGCGGTGAACGCTTCGTCGCAGTGCCCGAGCATTGCGCGGGTGAGGGGCTCTTCGCGCATGGGGACATCCTCTTTGCGGCAGGCCCCGAAGATCAGTCGCCGCATCACGCTGTCCGTCGCGCCGCAGGCCAGCGGAGAGGTCAGTACCTCGCGGCCGAAAACAACGAACAGCGGTTCATCCCCGACATTGGTCAGTACGCCGTCGAAGTTTTCGACGACGGCCGCTTCGCATCCCGCCCGCTCGGCGACCGAAAGACCGTAGCCTGCGATTTGTTGAGAAACGGTCGTCGGATATCCCATGTACAGGTATTCGCACGGGAAGATCGAGAGAGTCAACCTTTTGTGCCAGAGGGTGTAACCGGAGTAGTAAAGCGGGGCGGCGGTGTCCAGCATCCAGCATGGCGAAGGTTCGCCGTCGAGTCCCTGCGGGCAGAGGAGCAGCCTGAGGCTGTTGCCCAGTCTGGGACAGCGGTTTTCGGAGAGAAGTTCCCCGATGCATGCCTGTAGCGTTTCGGTATCCGGTGCGGGGCACGGCCGGTCGGGGTAGACGGCGGCGAAAGCCTGGCGCACGATTTCGAGGTGCATTTCCGGATGGAGTGCGCGGTGAGCGGTCGTATGGATGATCTGGTACAGCGCGGGCATCGATGTGAGCGCTTCGGGACGGATACCCGCTGTGTCGGGTGTCGTCAGCTCTCCGTTGTAGCAGATGCGGGCAGCCATAGCGAGGGTTATTTGGTCAGGTTGTCCCAGAAAACCGAGAAAAACGACGGGTTCATCAGCAGCGGGAAGAGGAAGCCGAACAGCGCACCGAACAGGTGTGC
This sequence comes from Alistipes indistinctus YIT 12060, assembly GCF_025144995.1. Taxonomy (NCBI): domain Bacteria; kingdom Pseudomonadati; phylum Bacteroidota; class Bacteroidia; order Bacteroidales; family Rikenellaceae; genus Alistipes; species Alistipes indistinctus. The sequence continues at coordinate 2,631,681 of NZ_CP102250.1, forward strand.
GAAGTGGTTGATCCGGTCGCCCTGGTGCCGTCCCATGTAGGACGAGTAGCCGATGTAGAGTAGTCCGAAAATGATGCCGGGAATTGGAATGACGCCCAACAGGTAGATTTTGCTCCACGGGTTGAAGAAGATCGATGCGAAAACGACGGCCGAAACGGCTCCCGATGCGCCGATGGATGCGTAGCGCGGGTTGTTGCGGTAGCGGATCAGGTCGTAAACCGAAGCGGCGACCATGCCGCCGAAATAGAGCAGCAGGTACCATAGGTCGCCGTTGGAAACCAGCCCGATCTGCTGGTATGCACCGAAAAAACGTTCGATGAACTGTCCGAACGACAGCAGTACGAACATGTTCACGGCCAGGTGGACATAATCGCCGTGTACGAAGCCGTGCGTGATCACCCGCCACCACTGGCGGTCGTGGACGACCCGGTACGGGACGAGCGAGAGTCGGTCGAACAGCGTCCGGTTGCGCAGTGCGGCGATCGAGACGATGACGGTGAGGAAGATGATGATATAGGTCATGGCGTTGGTTCTGTTTTATGTGCGGCACGGTTCGTTCCGCCCTGGGGTGGCGTCCTGCTGCCGGAACGGGAAATTCGCCTGAAATCTGTTTGCCGGCCGTTTGTCCGTCGGGTTGGATGTTGCAACTGCCCTTTCGAACAAATCTCGGGCCTGATAGTACGGGGGAGTCGGTTAAAGGATCAGGATTTTCAACAGCAACTCCTTGAGCAGTTCGCCGTCGTCGGCCTGTCCCGTGTTCATCCCTTTGCTTTTGAGGTCGTATTCGCGCAACAGCCCGAGGATCATGAATACTTTGTTATTGGGGTAGGCCGAAGCGGCCTGCGTGTACTCTTTGAGAAAAAAAGCGTTGGGCAGTTTGAGCATCCGTGCGAGCTCCATCTCCGAGGGCATCGGGGTTCCTTTGCGCCGCGAGAGCCAGCGTTGGTAGTTGACGATGAAGATGCGCTGGAAATGCGTGAACAGCGCGCTGAGCGTCAATAGCAGCGGGTTGTCTTTCGGGTTGCGCGCGAAGTGGTCGGCGATCTGCATCGCCTTGGCCATGTTCTTTTCGGACAGGGATTTCGTGAGCTCGAAATTGTTGAAATCCTTGCTGATCCCGATGTTCGCTTCGATCTGCTCGGCGGTGACGGTCCTGGTACCCTGTGGCAGGTAGGTGAGCAGCTTGCCCAGTTCGTTGGTCATCTTCGCGATGTCCGCACCGAGGTGGTCGGTCAGCATCGCGGCGGCCTTCGCGTCGAGCGTGAAACCTTTGCTGCGCGCATATTCGGAAATCCATGCCGGGAGCTCGTAATCGCGCGGCCGCACGCTCTCGAAGACGATACCTTTGGCCTCGATATGCTTGTAAAGTTGCCAGCGCTTGTCCATGTTTTTCTCCTTGTGGCACAGTACGAGGATCGTCGTTGCGGCAGGCGCCTGCGTGTAGAGCGAAAGCTTTTCCAGGCCGCGCAGCTGCTGCGCTTCCCGGACGATCACGACCTGGTAGGCGCCCATCATCGGCATCTGGCGGCAGAGGTTGATTACGGCGCCTGCTTCGCTCTCCTTGCCGTAGACGACTACCTGCCCGAAAGCCCGTTCGGCTTCGGTGAGGATACTTCCGGCGAGCAGGCCGGTCAGCGAGTCTATAAAGTAAGGTTCGTCGCCCATCAGCAGGTACACCGGTGCGAACTGCCGCGCCGCAATCTGCTTGCAGAGCGCGGCGTGCATATCGACGGAGTCGCGGAACGAACGTTTGCCGGATTTGGCCATAGCTGTACGTTTTGCGGAAAGGTTGCCGCTTGGCGGCCTGTATCGGCGTGCCGTCGGCGATTGCCCCGGTCGGGTTATCGGGCCGTTCCGTGCGCTGTACCTTATACCCTGTATAGTCCCGGTAACAGCCCGCACAAAGATAACAAAATTTATGCTGGGCCGTTACCGGGTCTGAAGTTGGCGCGATCGATTTTCCGGGCTTGCTGCCGGCCTGGCCCGTATCGGGTTTTACTGGGCTTGGTGCTGCGGGCGCAGCAGGTCGCCCACGACCTTGACCGGAGAGAAAATGGTGACGGGCACTTCCACGAAAACGGTGTTCCAGTGCGCCATCGAACCGTTCCACAGTCCCGGCAGCTCCTGGGCGAGCAGTTCGCGGCCGCTTTTCGACTTTTGGCTGATGAAGCCGGTCGACGGATCGACATATTTGCGCAGGTCAAAGTGTTCGCCCCGGTAATTTTTCGTGCCGCACACGACATCCACCGGGTTGAAATGCGTTGCGGCGTTCATCAGCTGGCGCTGGCCCGGGGCGATTTGCGACGACTCGGCGATTTGCAGCGACTGACTCCCGTCGGGTGCGGTCACCCAGAACGGGCCGCCGCCCGGTTCGCCTTCGTTGCGCACCATACCGCAGACCCGGATGGGCCGGTCGAGCAGCTTATAAAGCAGGTCGGCCCGCTGCAACAGGCTTAACCGTTCGAAATCGCGCGGCAGCCGCTGTCCGAGGCGCTCCTCGGTGAAGCGTGCGATCTCGCCGATCAGCACTTTGTCGTTGAGTCCGTTGTAGAGGCTGCGCAGGTAGGAGTGGCAGCGTTGCTGCAAGGCGAGCATCACTCCGCCGATTACCTTCTTGTAGGTGACGGTATCGGTTTTCAGCCTGTCGGGCGCCACGTTGTCGATGTTTTTGATGAAGATGACGTCGGCATCGATCTCGTTGAGGTTTTCGAGCAGCGCGCCGTGTCCCGCCGGACGGAACAGCAACGAACCGTCTTCCTCGCGGAACGGTTCCCCGCCGGGTGTGGCGGCGATCGTATCGGTGGACGGTTTCTGCTGTGAGTAGCTGATCTCGTACCGGACGCCGTAGCGCTTTTCGAAGGCAGGGAGCACCTGCCCGACGCGCGCCTTGAAAGCGTTGAGATGTTCGGGCGAAACGGTAAAATGGACGTTCACCTTCCCGTCGCGGTCGGCGGCGTAGAGCGCCCCTTCGCTGAGGTGTTCCTCGAGCGCGGTGCGGTTCCCGTCGCCGTAGCGGTGAAACAGGATGAGCGCTTTGGGCAGGCTGCCGTAACCGAGCCCTTCCCGAGCGACGATTCCGCGGATGATTTTTTCGGGGGCCGTCTCGCCGCCGAGCCTGCTGCGCAGTTCTTCCGCGAAGGCGAACTTGTCGAGGTTCGCGAGGAGCTCTTCCGTGGCGGGATTCGAAACCCCGCTTTCCAGGTATTCGAACAGCGCTTTGAACATCCGCGTGGCTGCACCCGAGGCCGGGACGAATTTTACGATGCGCTTGCCCTGTGAGAACTCGTCGTAGCGCTTGGCGTATTCGGCCACCTGCCGTTCGTCGAGGGTCCGGATGCCGTCGTCCGCAACAGCGGGCCGGTCGATATTCAGGTAGGGAAAGCCGCTGCCGAAGTAGGACATCTGCCGTTCGACCTGTTCGGGGGTGAGCCCGTGCGCGCTGATCTGCGCCAAATCTTTGTCTGTAAACATATTTAATATTTTTTGGAGTGCATACGGAATAAAAACAACTAAAGTTAAGAAAAAATCGCCGGACAGCCAGCGGTTTTTGCCGAAAAGTGAATGTCCACGATGATTTGCGGGGGCCGGACGGTTTGCGGTACAGAATCATGCGCAGCTTCGGATCAGGGAAGGGCGGGATGTGAAGCTGCCGGGGAAAGAGGACTATTGGGAAAAGAGGACTATTGGGATAGGAAATAAGACGAGGAACGCCGGTGCGGGCCGGAATGGGAAACAGGATGGATTTGCGGCCGGATCCCGGAGAATGGGCTTTATAATACCAATTGTCATACAAATTGGCTACATTTGTATCACGGTTCGCGGTACGGTCCGTGCGACGGACACCGTCCGCCGTATTGCGGGACGGGAGACAAGCGGCGTTACAACTCGGATGACGAATGGAAAACAGCAAAACCAACATATCCCTCAGGGCATTGAACAGTTTCGGGGTCGAGGCCTCGGCGGCACGGTATGCCGAATTTTCGGACGCGGAGCAGCTCCGGGCGTTTTTTGTGCGCCAACGGGAGACCGGTGAACCGTGGTATGTGCTCAGCGGCGGCAACAATGTGCTTTTTACCCGGGACTATCCCGGTACGATCCTGCACCCTGTAGCGCGGGGTGTCACACGGCTTTCCGCAGGGGCGGACAAGGTGCTGGTACGTGCCGAAGCCGGTGTGGAGTGGGATGATTTCGTGGCATGGGCCGTCGGGTGCGGTTACGGCGGAGTGGAGAACCTCTCGCTGATTCCGGGTTATGTGGGCGCCGCGCCGGTGCAGAATATCGGGGCGTACGGCGCCGAGGTGAAGGATGTGATCCGCGAGGTGGAGCTCTACCGTCCGGATCTCGACCGGGTGGAGGTGCTTGCCGGTGAAGCGTGCGCTTTCGGTTACCGGGACAGCGTGTTCAAGCGTGAATTGCGCGGCCGTGCGATCATCCTTTCGGTGACTTTCGCACTGGACCTGAATCCCGTGTTCCGGCTCGGTTACGGCGACCTGAATGCGAAGGTCGCGGAGGCTGGCGGCCCGACGTTGCAGCGCGTGCGCGATGCGGTGGTCGGGATTCGCCGCAGTAAACTTCCCGATCCGCAGGAACTGGGCAACGCCGGCAGCTTTTTCAAAAATCCCGTGGTGCCGCGCGAGTTTGCGCTGCGTCTGCGCGAACGCTGTCCCGACATGCCTTTTTACGACGTGGATGCGGAGCGTGTGAAGCTCGCAGCGGGTTGGCTGATCGACCGTGCGGGCTGGAAAGGAAAACGCGAGGGATGTGTCGGGATGCACCAGCGGCAGGCACTGGTCCTGGTCAATTACGGCGGGGCGTCCGGCAGCGAGGTGCTCGCTCTGGCTCGCCGTGTGCAGCAGGAGGTCCGGGAACGTTTCGGCGTGGATATCGAAATGGAAGTCAATGTATTATAAAGGCCGGTTGTTGTAATAAAGTTCGATATGGAGACTTTGCTGGGTAAATTCGAAAATTATGTGGCCGAGCATAACATCTGCTCGCACGGGGATCGCATCCTGCTGGCTGTCAGCGGCGGTGTCGATTCGATGGTGATGTTGTCGCTGTTCGCCCAGTCGGGTTACAGGATCGGCGTAGCGCACTGCAATTTCCAGTTGCGGGGCCCCGAGGCCGAAGAGGACGAACAGTTGGTGGCGGAGTGTGCCGAAAAGCTCGGTGTACCGCACTACAACATCCGCTTCGATACGCTCCGGGAGATGGAGCGTACCGGGGAATCGGTGCAGATGGCTGCGCGGAGGTTGCGCTACGACTGGTTCGACAGCCTCTGCGACGAACACGGTTATACGCACATCGCCATTGCCCACCACGGAGACGATTCGGTGGAGACTTTTTTCATCAACCTGTTGCGCGGCACCGGGCTGCGCGGACTGACCGGAATCAGTGTGACCAACGGGCGGCTGATCCGGCCGCTGCTCTTCTCCACGCGCAAGGAGATTTTAGACTATGCGCTGCAAAAGAAGATTCCTTTCCGCGAGGATTCGTCGAACGCTTCGACCAAATACCTGCGCAACAAAATTCGGCTGGGCATCGTCCCCCGTATCAAGGAAATTTCGCCGCAGTTCACCGAAACGATGACTTCGAATGTCGAACGGCTGACCGCCGCACAGGGGTTTATCGACCGTGGTATGGCGCTGCTGCGCCAGCAGGTGGTGCTCAGCCGGGGCGATGTCCATACGATCGAGGTAGACCGGATCGATCCGATGCTGCCCGTCCAGTTCGTCGTGTACGAATTGCTCCGGGGCTTCCATTTCAACCCGGAGGTAATCAACCAGCTCTACCACAGTTTTGAAAACGAAGGACAGAGCACCGGCAAGCATTTTTATTCGCGCGATTATGCGGCCTATATCGACCGCCGCAGGATTATCGTCATGCCGATCCCTGCGGACGATACGTGCGAACTGGAGGCCGACGCGCAGACGCGGCGACTTAGTTGCGGCGGCAATATCATTCGGTTCGAACGCCTCGAGGTCGACGACCTCGATACGTTGCAGCAGCCCGATAACGTGGCCCTGATCGACGAATCCAAACTGCGGTATCCGCTCCGGGTGCGCCGCTGGCGGGATGGCGACAGTTTCGTGCCGTTCGGGATGTCGGGGCACAAAAAGGTGAGCGATTTCCTGGTCGACAGCAAGGTGTCGTTACCCGACAAACGGCGGCAGTTCGTCGTCGTATCCGACGGAGAGATCGTTTGGATCGTCGGCCGCAGGGTGGACGAGCGCTTCCGGGTCGGTTCCGCTACCGAAAATGTTTTGCGGCTCACTGCCGAGATAGATCCGGCGTAGCGGGGGATGCGCCTGCGGTGGTTCCGTATCCGCGAGACGACCGCAGGATTAGCCCCGGACGGTTCATGGATGTGCCGTGTGCGATCCGGGCCGGATTGTTGCCTGCAGGTGTGCGGGAGAAGCTCCGGCGAGCCGATTGTTGACAATTTGGCGGGGCGGCGGTTTGGCGCTCTGCCGATTTTTTATAAATTTGTACGGTGTTTATCGGTGCTGAATACCTTTGCAGCTCTTTGCGTCCGGCGAACGGCAGAATTACCGGACCGGTTCCGGAGGCCCGTTGCCGAAAGGAATGCGGAAGTGCGGGGCCGGAGCGTCGCAACCTGTAACGGGGAACCGGGAGCCTGAAGTTTGGAACCCGAACGGAATCCGGAATCCGAATCTGAAGCAGCGGAAATATAATAGGCTGTTAAACAGTGTTCTGGCTGCAATTGAAGGAGGGTGTTGTGTGCATTCCATAGTTCGTTGCGCCGCTGCCCTTACTTGTACTTCGTATAATTGTAAATTCGGGTGAGGTTTTGCAACCCGTGGAGGAACGAATTAACTATCCAAATAACTAACTTAAAGCGAAACTAAAGCAGATGAAAGACGTAACGACGTTGGCCGCGGACAATATCCGGATACTGGCGGCCTCAATGGTAGAGAAATCGAAGTCGGGCCATCCCGGAGGAGCGATGGGCGGTGCCGACTTTATCAACATCCTCTATACCGAGTTCCTGAAATACAATCCCGACGATCCCACCTATCCGCTGCGCGACCGTTTCTTCCTCGATCCGGGCCACATGTCGCCGATGCTCTATTCGGTGTTGGCGCTGGCCGGCTATTTTACGCTCGACGAGCTCAAGGATTTCCGCCAGTGGGGCAGCCCGACCCCGGGTCATCCCGAGCGTGACCTGAAACGGGCTATCGAGAATACTTCGGGTCCGCTGGGACAGGGCCATGCGATGGCTCTCGGTGCGGCGATCGCAGAACGTTTCATGGTTGAGCGTTTCGGCGAATGGATGGCGCACAAGACTTTCGCATTCATCTCCGACGGCGGCATCCAGGAGGAGGTATCCCAGGGCGTGGGCCGTATCGCCGGCCACCTCGGACTGCACAACTTTATCATGTTCTACGATTCGAACAACATCCAGCTTTCGACGAAGGTGGACGAGGTGTCGACCGAGGACATCGTGGCCAAATACGAGGCGTGGGGTTGGAACGTGATCAGCATCGACGGCAACGACGGCGGTGAGATTCGCATGGCGCTGACCCGTGCCGTGAACGAAACCGAGAAACCGACGCTGATCGTCGGCCATACGGTAATGGGCAAGGGCGCACTCGGCAAAGAGGGCGAGAGCTTCGAGAACAAAGTTTCGACACACGGCCAGCCGCTGACGGCTGCCGGGGCCGACATCGCCAAAACGGTGGCTAACCTGGGCGGCGATCCCGAAAATCCTTTCGTGATTTTCGACGACGTGAAAAAACTCTATGCCGAGCGGGCTGCCGAATTGCGTAAATGGGTGGCGCTGCGCCGCGAAGAGGAGAAGAGTTGGGCCGCTGCCAACGGCGAACTGGCCGAAAAACTCGACCAGTTCCTTTCCGGCAAACTGCCTGCGATCGATTACCTCGGCATCAAGTGCGGTGAAAACGTCGCTACGCGCGCCGCTTCGGCTGCTGTGCTGGGCGTGCTGGCCGAAAAGGTCGAGAACATGATCGTCGCTTCGGCCGACCTGAGCAACTCGGACAAAACCGACGGCTTCCTGAAAAAGACCCGTGCCATTTCCAAGGAGGATATGGGCGGCCGCTTCCTGCAGCCGGGCGTGTGCGAATTTACGATGGCCTGCATCATGAACGGTATGGCCCTGCACGGCGGAATCATTCCGGCCTGCGGTACCTTCTTCGTCTTCTCGGACTATATGAAGCCTGCACTGCGCCTTTCGGCGCTGATGCGCCTGCCGGTGAAGTTCATCTGGACACACGATTCGTTCCGCGTAGGCGAGGACGGTCCGACGCACCAGCCGGTGGAACACGAGGCTCAGTTGCGCCTGATGGAACAACTGCGCAACCACGAGGGCGAACGCTCGGTGGTGGTGCTGCGTCCGGCCGATGCCCGTGAGACGGTAGCCGCATGGAAGATCGCCATGGAGGAGCAGCGCCCGACGGCGCTGGTGCTGTCGCGTCAGAATATCAAGGACCTGCCGACGCTCGGCGGCAGCCGTGCCGAAGAGGCGATGCAGGTTGTCAAAGGTGCCTATATCGTGATGGATTGCGAAGGTAAACCCGATGTGATCCTGCTGGCAAGCGGCTCCGAGGTGGCTACGTTGGTGGACGGCGCAGAGAAGCTGAAAGCCGACGGTGTGAAGGTGCGTGTGGTTTCGGTTCCGTCGGAAGGCCTGTTCCGCGACCAGAGCGCCGAGTACCAGCAGAGCGTACTGCCCGCCGGTGTGCCCAAATTCGGCCTCACTTCGGGCCTGCCCGTAACGTTGGCCGGGTTGGTCGGCTGCGACGGCGAGGTGTTCGGTCTCGACCACTTCGGTTATTCGGCTCCCGCCGGTGTGTTGGACGGTAAATTCGGTTTCTCGGGCGAAAATGTCTACAACCGGGTCAAAGCGATGCTGAAAAAGTGACCGTTGTGGAAGGTGTCTTGTAAATTTTGCGTGCACCCAACTTAGAATTGCTTATATGATCGAAGGGATCCGCCACAAAAAAGGGCGGATCCCTTTTTATGTACAGATGTTGTCGTTTCGGATGCTTGGTAGGCGTTTGTCGCGGTAACCCGTCGCGCTGAAAGGCGCAGAGGGAAGGATGCCGCGGGTGGGGGCGGGTGCATTGGGGTGAAAGAGAAGAAAGCGGGAAAGGGTCGTAGAACAGAGGAAAAGAGGGGCGGGAGAGGATTGATAGGGGAAGCGGAAAAATCAAATCCGGACTTCGATCGGAAGTCCGGACGGGATCGGAGGGACCGGGAAACCGGTTGTTTTTGGTGTCGGATCGTCAGAGCAGGTCTACGACCTTTTCGAGCTGGATGCCGCGCGAACCCTTGATCAGAATGAAACGGTCGCGCAGGGGATGTTCGGCGAGATAGGCACGCAGCGCTTCCGTGTCTGCGAAGGGCCGGTAACCCGGCGTGTTGGCTCCCGCGAGAGCGAAACGGTCGCCTACTAGGTAGGCTTCGCTGATCTGTAACCGGTGCATCAGTTCGATCATGCGCGCGTGTTCCGCTGCGGCGTATTCGCCCAGTTCGCGCATGTCGCCCAGGATGACGGCTTTGGGTTGAGCGGAGACCGTGGCGGCGAAATTTTCCAGCGCGGCCTGCATGCTCGACGGATTTGCATTGTATGCGTCGAGGATCAGGGTGTTGTGCGCCGTCACTTGCTTTTGCGAGCGGTTGTTGTCCGGCGTGTAATCGGCGATCGCTGCGGCGGCCCCTTCCGGGGCGACGGCGAAGTAGGCGGCCATCGCCAGTGCGGCGGCGATGTTGTTCAGGTTGTAGTCGCCGACCAGCTTGCTGTGGATCGTGAGTCCTTCCCAACGGACGCCGATCATTTCACCGTCGTCATCGCGTGTCAGGCCGGAAGCGTTGTACGGGATGGCGTATAGGTTCGGGCGCTCGGCGACCATTTCACTCAGGACGGCATCGTCGCTCAGGTAGAATGCCGTGCCGCTGTTCGCGGCCAGGTAGTCGAGCAGTTCGCCTTTGCCTTTGCGGACGCCTTCCGGTCCGCCGAAACCTTCGAGGTGGGAACGTCCGATGTTCGTAATCAACCCGAAATCGGGGCGGGCGATCGCGCAGAGCTTTTCGATCTCGTGCCGGTGGTTCGCTCCCATTTCGACCACGGCGAAATCGGTTTCTGGCGTCATCGACAGCAGTGTCAGCGGAACCCCGATGTGGTTGTTCAGGTTGCCCTGGGTGACGGTCGTTTCGTATTTCTGCGACAGCGTACGGCCGACCAACTCCTTGGTCGTGGTCTTGCCGTTGCTGCCGGTGATCGCGAGAATCATCACGCCCAGTTCGCTCCTGTGGTAGGCGGCCAACTCCTGCAATGCCTCCAGCGTGTCGGGGACGAGGATGTAACGGCTGTCTCGCCGGGACTCTTCTTCCGTGCACTCTTCGCAGGTGCATCCTGCTTCGTGGGGTGATCCGTGTCCGCAATCGCACCCGGAACTTTCGTGTTTGTCGCCGCAGTCGCAGGTATGGGCTTCATCGTCGTGGCCGCAAGAGCACGGAGCCTCCTCGACCAGCGGGATTACTTTCGGATCGTCTACCACGACGGCAACCGCGCCGCTTTCCAGAGCTGCGGCGGCATACCGGTTTCCGTCGAAATGCTCGCCGTGCAGTGCGAAGAAGATCGAACCCGGTTCGATCCGGCGGCTGTCGGTCGAAATGTGCGGGTGCAGCAAGAATAGTTCGTATAGTTCGTGCAGCGTGTCGTTTTTCATGTCAGATGAATTTGTCTCCGATCTTGTATTTGACGTCGTCGATGAATTTCTTGATGTTCTGCTCGTTGCTCTTCGGACAGATCATCAGCACGTCGTCGGTGTCGACCACGATGTACTCCTCGAGCCCTTCGATAACGGTCAGTTTACCCTCTTTGTTCTTGACAATACATCCTTTGGTGTCGTAGAACAGGCACGGAGCGCTCTCCACATTGCCTTCGGGGTCCTTGGCCGAGTGTTGGTAGAGCGAACCCCAGGTGCCGATATCGGACCATCCGAAGTCGCTGCACCGTACATAAACGTTGCGCGCCTTCTCCATCACGCCGAAGTCGATCGAAATGCTGCGGCATGCGGGATAGATGTCGTCGATGGCCTGCTGTTCGGCCGGGGTGCCGTATTTGCCTTCTGCCGAAGCGAATAGTTGTTGCAGTTCGGGCAGGAATTCGTTCAGGTTCTCCATGATCGTGCCGACCTTCCAGATGAAGATGCCTGAATTCCAGAAAAATTCACCGCTTTCGATGAAGATTTTGGCCATCTCGAGATTCGGTTTTTCGGTGAAGGTCTTGACCTTGCGGATAGCCGGGCGGCCGTCGACCGGTACCGGGTCGATCTGGATATAACCGTATCCGGTGTCGGGGCGGCTGGGCTGGATGCCTATGGTCATCATCGCATGTTGCCGTTCGGTGAATTCGGCGCTTTCGGATATTACTTTGCGGAACTCCTCTTCGTTGAGGATCAGGTGGTCGGCGGGGGTGACGATCATCGTTGCGTCGGGATTGACGCTTCGGAGCCGCCATGCGGCGTAGGCGATGCAGGGGGCCGTATTGCGCCCGACCGGTTCGCAGAGTACCTGATGCGCTTTCAGCTCGGGCAGGTGTTCGAGTACCAGCGGTTTGTAGATGCTGTTGGTCGCTACGAGGAAGTTCTCCGGCGGGATGATCTTGGCGAAGCGTTCGTAAGTATGGCGGATGAAACTTTTGCCGGTACCGAGGATATCGAGGAACTGTTTGGGCTGCGAGCGGCGGCTGATCGGCCAGAAACGGCTGCCGATGCCTCCCGCCATGATAATGCAGTAGCGGTTTTGATCCATGTCGCGGGGATAAAAGTGGTTTTATTCTACAATGATACCTCTTTTTTTCGGGATACGCAAGCATTTGGGGCAGGGGCGGAAGAACCATCTGCCCGAATTTTTATAATTTTGCCGGGGAACGGCCCCGGCGTGCACAAACGCCGGAACGGGACGGTCTGCGCGGAAAATCGGGCGCTTGCCGTCCGACCGGTGTGAAACGCTTAAATGATTCGCTATGAAAATCAAACTGTTTACATTTCCCAATATCCTGACCCTGTGTAATCTGCTCTGCGGAGCCGGGGCGACGGTGGCGGCGCTGCGCTACGGCGACCTGTTCTGGCCGTTGGTGCTGATCGTGACGGCCGCCGTGTTCGACTTCCTCGACGGCTTTGCCGCACGGCTGCTGAAAAGTTACTCGCCGCTGGGTAAGGAACTCGATTCGCTGGCCGACTGCATCAGTTTCGGAATGGCACCTGCCGCCGTATTGCTGAACGTGTATTATGCCGCGGGGGGCGAGGGGCTGTGGGGGTATTCCGTGTTCGTGCTAGCGGCTTTCTCTGCGCTCCGGCTGGCGAAATTCAATATCGACGAAAACCAGACGACGCAGTTCATCGGCCTGCCTTCGCCCGCTTCAGCCCTGCTGGTCGCCGCTTCGGGATACCTGGTCGGAACGGGACAGTATGCCGTTGGTCCGTGGTTCGCGGTGGGCCTGGCCGCCGTGCTGAGCTACCTGCTGGTGTGCAACGTGCCGATGTTCGCGCTTAAATTCAAACATTATGGATTCCGCGGCAACGAGGTGCGCTATATCTTTGCGGTATGCGCCCTGCTGTCGCTGGCAATCTGGCATATCGTGGCCATTCCTTTCATCATCGTCGCCTATGTCGCCGTGTCGCTGGCGGTGCGTGCCGCCTGTTTTCGCAAGTCGTAATAAATTGCTACCTTTGCCGTTATTTTAAGGTAAGTTCAGGGCGGATGATCTCTCCGGGAAACAGATACAGGCTTATGCGTGCGGCGTTCGGAACGCTTTTTGCCCTGTGGGGTGTGGCGGCGCTGGCCCAGCAGCCCGGATTCTCGAACCGCAACAATGCGCTCGGGACGGGCTACAACGAGCAGAACCAGATTCAGTACGGCGCCCCGAGCGGGACGATCGACAACAATGCTCCCCAGCAGAAGGCCGACAGTACGAAAAAACCGAAAATCCGCAAACCGCTGGAGTCCTATTTCTTCGACGATTCGACGCGGGCGCGTTCCATTTTCGTCTGGCATCCGGATTTAAAGTACAACGAGGTGAAACAGTCCACGATAGATACCCTGATCGACGGCTTTCAGACCGATTACCCGTATCAGCGCTTGCGGGGCGGAATCGGTTCGGCCTATTTGGGCAACCTGGGCGGTGCGTCGATCCCGTTGGATGCTGCGCTGAGGCCCGATTACCGCAACTTCAGTTTCGCGCAAATCCTCGACGCTTACCTCGTAACCCCCGATCGGGCTAATTTCTACAACACCAAAAAGCCGTTCACCCACCTGTCCTATTTTTTCGGCGGTCAGAAAAAACGCCTCGAAGAGTCGCTTTGGGCCACCCATGCGCAGCAGATATCGCCCTCTACGGGCATGAACATCGACTACAAGAGCCGCGGTACGCGCGGGACCTACACGAACCAGGGCGCCCGTGACAAAAACCTTTCGCTGGGCTTTTCGCACACCGGCAAGAAATACTCGATCCATGCGGGCTATATTTACAACATGGCCAGCCTCAAGGAGAACGGCGGTATTCTGCGGGACGGGGACATTACCGATACCGTGTTCGACATGCCGGAGGTGATCGACGTCTATTTGACCGATGCCAAGAACGAGTACAAGAACAATGTCTTCTACCTGACCCAGTCGTACGGTATGCCCCTCAGGCGCCTCAGCGACGAGGATTTTTCGATTGCCGAGCGGTCGTCGGTTTTCATCGGCCATTCGTTCCTGTACAGCCGTTTCTGGCGCAAGTACACCGATACGAAGAGCGGGATGGCGAAAGGCGAGGACGTGAAGCCCTACTACGAGCATTGGTACATTAATCCGACGGCTTCGCGCGACTCGACCTTCGAGAGTCTGCTTTCAAACAAGGTGTTCGTGCAGTTGCAGCCGTGGGACCGCAACGGCGTGGTGGGCGTCATCAATGCCGGGATCGGCTACGACGTACACCATTATTACCAGTTCGCGATGCAGGACTACCTGTTCAAAAACAAGGGACATAACGAAAACAGCACCTACATTTACGGTTCGGTAGAAGGTAAGGTGCGCAAATATTTCAGTTGGCGGGCCGATGCCCAGTACCATCCTTTCGGTTACCGCAGCCAGGATATGAACATCGGCGGAGATATTTCGCTGAGTATTTTTCCCAAAGGACACCCCGTTACCCTCAGTGGCAGTATCCGTCTCGACAGGCGGACGCCGGGCTACTGGATGGATAACTATTTCTCTAACCACTTTGCGTGGTCGAACTCTTTTGAAAAAGAGACTGAGACCCGTTTTTCTGTTACTTTCTCCGCTCCGCACATCGGGGTGGAGCTGGGCGCGGATCAGAGTATCACGACGAATAAGATCTATTTCGGCGCGGATACGCTTCCCGCCCAGCACAATGGAAGTGTCAGCGTGACGGGTCTGTATGCTAAAAAGGATTTCCGCATCGGCGGACTTCACTTAAATCACAGGGTATTGCTCCAGTTTAGCAGTGCTCAGGAGGTTGTGCCTGTGCCTCTGGCAAGCGTCTATCTCAGTTATTTCTACGAATTCAATGTTGTCAAGGGGGTCTTGCGGCTCCAGATAGGCCTCGACGGCCGTTACAACACGAAGTACGCCGGGTTCGGTTACAATCCTGCCATCGGGCAGTTCTATAACCGGCGCGAGTACGTTGAGGACAAGGACAAGAATAAGAAATTACTGGAGGTGGGAGGCTATCCGTTTATCGACCTTTTCGCTGCGGCGAAATGGAAACGGATGCGGATTTTTGTCAAGATGCAGCACCTTAACGATGACCTGATCGGCGGCCGGAATTATTTTTCGGTGGCCCATTATCCGCTGACCAAGCGGTTTCTTAAGGTGGGTTTCTCCTGGAGCTTCTACGACTAGACTGTGGGCAGGTCAGCAGCCCGCAAAATTTAGCGTATGCTGAAAAAAACAAGCATGGCGGCCCTTGGGGTCGTCGCAAGTTCTTTTTTAAGTCTTTTTGTAAGTTGCAACCGTTCCCCGGAAACGACCGTGCGCCAGCGAGGCGAACTGGTCGTGGCGATGGATGCCGAGATGCCGGGGTACTTCGTACTGGGTGGCGAAAGTTATGGCTACCAATACGATCTGTTCAAGGCCTATGCCGATTACCTGGGCGTCAGGCTGCGGATTGTGGACGGAAACCGGCGGGGCGGCCGGATGGCTCCGGAGCAGGATGCGGCGGATATCGTTACGACCCTTGCGACCCGTGTCTACGATGACCGGGCCGGTGAAGCCGTACCGATCTACAACTCCTCGTATGTGCTGCTCGGCAGCAGGACGAAAGCTGCCGAGGCCCGCAAAGCCCAGAATTTCGACCTGATCCCGTTCCTGAAAGGGAACCGGTTGCTGGTCTCTTCGGGATTGCAGGGGACACCGCTGTACGAGTCGCTGCTCGATTCGCTTTCCGGGTCGAACATCTACGTCTCGTCGCGTAACAGCTTCGATATGATGGAGCTGATCCGCAGCGGAAAGTACGATTTCCTGATCTGCGAAATGAGTGAGGCGCAGTTGGGTAGCGCGTTGGTCCGGGGGGTCGAGCAGGTGTATACCTTCGACGAACCGCTCGCGATGAGCGCGGTGATCTCCTCGCAGGAGCAGCGCGAGGATTTCAAGGCGTGGCTGTCGCATTTCCGCGGCAGCGAGGAGTACGCGATGCTCAACGACCTCTATTTCGAGCGCGGCATCGTGGGCCGGGTGATGGGCCAGGGCCTGACCGCCAAGAATGCGGGCGGCATCTCGTCGTACGACGACCTGTTCCGCGACATGTGCGAGAAGGAGGGCTATGACTGGCGCCTGATTTCGGCGATCGCTTACAGCGAATCGCGCTTCAATCCTTACGTGGTGTCGCGCAAAGGGGCCAAAGGCCTGATGCAGGTGATGCCCCGCGTAGCGCGCCAGTTCGGTGTGCAGGGCGATTTGATGGACCCTGAAAACAACGTGCTGCTGGCACTCAAGGTGCTGGGCAAGATCGAGAAATCGCTCGACTTCGCCCCGGGTACGTCGTCCGCCGACCGGATGAAGATCGTGCTCGCCTGCTACAACGCCGGGCTCGGCCATGTGCTCGATGCGCGGAGCCTCGCCCGCAAGTACGGGGCGAATCCCGACTCCTGGAGCGATGTCTCGACCTACCTGAGCCTGAAATCCGATCCCGAAGTGGTCAAGGACGATGCCGTGAAATGCGGCAGGTTCAACAGCTCGCAGACGCTCGCTTTCGTGAACAAGGTCTTTTCGAAGTACACGACCTATTGCAACAACATCAGCCGGTAAGCTCTCCGGCGGCTGTCCGGTTCGCGGTGTCCGTTTTCGCCTTTCCCCTTTTGCATCAGGGCTACGATTCCTGTTTTCCGGGGAAACGATGCACGAACCCGTCCCTGATTTTCGGACAAAGCCATAAACAAAAGGCTCCTCATTCGAGGAGCCTTTTTTCGTGCCTGTATGAGAGGGGACCGGGTGCAGGGGATATACGCTTCCGGGTGGAAGCCGCCTGTCCTTGCACCGGCCGGAGTTCGTTACTGCTGCTTCAGCGCGGCGTGCGCAGCGGCCAGGCGTGCGATAGGCACGCGGTACGGTGAGCAGGAGACGTAGTTGAGCCCGGCATAGTGGCAGAACTCTACCGATGTCGGCTCGCCGCCGTGTTCGCCGCAGATACCGCATTTGAGCTGAGGTTTCACACTGCGGCCTTTGAATACCGCTTCGCGAACGAGTTGGCCGACACCGTTCACGTCGATGATCTGGAACGGGTCGTACTTGAGAATACCCTTTTCGAGGTAGATCGGCAGGAACTTCGCCACGTCGTCGCGCGAATAACCGAAGGTCATCTGCGTAAGGTCGTTGGTGCCGAACGAGAAGAAGTCGGCCACTTCGGCGATCTGGTTCGCGGTGACGGCTGCGCGCGGAATCTCGATCATCGTACCCACGGCGTAGTCGATAATCATGTTGTGTTCGGCGAACACCTCCTGCGCCACAGCGTCGATCACGGCTTTCTGTGCGCGCAGCTCGCGGTGCGTACCTACCAGCGGAACCATAATCTCGACGTGTACGTCGATACCTTTTTTCTTGATGTTCAGGGCAGCCTCAATGATGGCGCGGGTCTGCATCTCGGTGATTTCGGGATAGGTGTTGCCCAGGCGGCAGCCACGGTGACCCAGCATCGGGTTCGACTCGGCCAGTGCGTCCACCTTGTTCTTGATTACCTCGTAGGAGACCTTCATTTCCGCTGCCATGTCGCGCATCTCCTTTTCGAAGTGCGGTACGAATTCGTGCAGGGGCGGGTCGAGCAGGCGCACCGTTACCGGATGGCCGTTCATCGTTTCGAACAGCCCTTCGAAGTCGCCGCGCTGCATCGGCAGCAACTTGGCCAGCGCTTTGCGGCGTCCCTCCTCGTCGTCTGCGAGGATCATCTCGCGGACGGCTTTGATGCGGTCGCCCTCGAAGAACATGTGTTCGGTACGGCACAGGCCGATGCCCTGCGCGCCGAAGCGGAATGCGGTTTTCGCATCGCGCGGCGTGTCGGCGTTCGCACGCACCTTCAGGTGCGCGAACTCGTCGGCCAGTTCCATCAGTTTGGCGAAATCGCCGCTCACTTCCGCGTCTTTCGTGGCTACCTTGCCTTCGTAGATCACGCCGGTCGAGCCGTTGAGCGAAATCCAGTCACCCTCTTTATAGGTCTTGGTGCCGACGGTGATCGTGCGGTTCTTGTAGTCGATCACCAGGTCGCCGGCTCCCGATACGCAGCACTTGCCCATGCCGCGGGCTACGACGGCAGCGTGCGAGGTCATACCGCCGCGTGCGGTCAGGATGCCTTCCGACAGGGTCATGCCCTTGAGGTCTTCGGGTGAGGTTTCGATGCGGACGAGGATCGTCTTTTTGCCTTCGGCAGCCCATTTTTCGGCGTCGTCGGCGAAGAATACGATCTGGCCCGTGGCAGCGCCCGGAGAGGCGGGGAGTCCTTTGCTGATGATAATGGCCTTTTTCAGTGCGGCACTGTCGAATACCGGATGCAGCAGTTCGTCGAGTTTGGCCGGCTCCACGCGAAGTACGGCGGTCTTTGCATCGATCATGCCCTCGGCGAGCATATCCATCGCGATCTTGACCATGGCCGCACCGGTACGCTTGCCGCTGCGGGTCTGCAACATCCACAGTTTGCCGCTCTGGATCGTGAATTCGATGTCCTGCATATCCTTGAAGTACTCTTCGAGGTGTTGCTGGATCTCATTCAGCTCGGTGAATGCGGCGGGCATCACCTCTTCGAGGGACGGATATTTCGTCGCACGTTCGCTTTCCGAAATGCCTTGCAGTTCGGCCCAGCGGCGCGATCCTTCGATCGTAATCTCCTGGGGGGTACGGATGCCGGCTACCACGTCTTCGCCTTGTGCGTTGACGAGGTACTCGCCGTTGAAAATGTCCTCGCCCGTTGCGGCGTCACGCGTGAAGGCTACGCCGGTTGCCGAGGTTTCGCCCATGTTGCCGAAAACCATCGACTGTACGTTCACGGCGGTGCCCCATTCGGCCGGGATGTTGTTGAGTTTGCGGTAGAGGATCGCGCGCTCGTTCATCCAGCTGCTGAACACGGCGCAGACGGCACCCCAGAGCTGTTCCCACGGGTCGGTGGGGAAGTCTTTGCCGGTCACTTTCTTCACGGCGGCTTTGAAACGCTTCACGAGTTCCTTGAGGTCGTCGGTCGTCAGGTCGGTATCGAGCTTGACGCCCTTTTCCTTCTTCACCGCATCGATGATCTCCTCGAACGGATCTTCGTCCTCTTTGCTCTGCGGCTTCATATCCATCACCACGTCGCCGTACATCTGTACGAAACGGCGGTACGAGTCCCATGCGAACCGGGGATTGTTCATCTTTTTGGCCAGTCCTTCGACCACCTCGTCGTTGAGTCCGAGGTTCAGGATCGTGTCCATCATGCCCGGCATCGACGCGCGCGCGCCGGAACGGACCGATACCAGCAGCGGGTTGGCGCTGTCACCGAACTTCATATTCATGATCTGCTCGACCCCCTTCATGGCGGCTTCCACTTCGGGTTTGATCAGTTTGACGACGCCCTCTTTGCCGAGGGTATAATATTCGGCGCACACTTCGGTCGTGATCGTGAAACCCGGAGGCACCGGAATGCCGATCAGGTTCATCTCCGCCAGGTTGGCTCCCTTGCCGCCGAGCAGCTCTCTCATCTTTCCGTTGCCTTCGGCCTGCTTGTTGCCGAAGGTATAGACTCTCTTCGTTTTTGGCATATGGTTGCGTTTTTTGATTTAAAAGGGCTTTTTAAAATTTTTTAATAAAATGGTGGCTGTATTGTTAAAATTTACACTTTCTACCGGGGAAGCAAAGGTAGCACTTTATTCGGATTTGCCAAAAAATAGACCCGGTAACGTCTTATCATTCTTGTTTTTCATCGTTTACCGGGATCGTATTCTTCCGTTCGAGTACAATCCAGACCGGCAGGTGGTCGCTGTAGCCGGCCGTGTATGTGTTCCCGTCGAAGGTGCGCAGCGGATACCCCCGCTTGGATCCCGACATGTTCAGCTGGTATTCCCGCACGAAAATGCCGTAGGTGCCTCCGAAATGCAGTTCAGTATCTGTCCCTGTTCCGGCCTTCGGAACTTCCCTCAGGTTATGGCTCATCATAATAAAATCGTACAGCAGCCTGCGGTCCCGGTAAACGTACGAACCGTATCCGCGCCGTTCGCTTTCGGTAAAAGGCGTGAAGAACCTTTCGCCCGTTACGGTGCGTCCGGCCTGGGAACGAGGCGTCGCATTGAAGTCGCCCATCACGATCACTTTGCGTTCCGGGTTCAGCCGTGCCAGCGAATCGGCCGCCGCGTGCAGCGCATCGGCGGCACGGTTGCGCAAAGCGGCGTCGTTTAGCATCGACGGCATGTGGCACACCACAACGCAAACCCGCTCTCCGTATAAGTCGCCGTCTACCACCAAAAATTGACGGCGTACCGCATTTCCGCCAACCTGGTTTACCCGTTGCGGAACGAAAGCGCTTCCGCGATAGAGCAACGCTACATCGATACCGCGAGGGTCGTCGGTATTGCGGTGGATGTAGTTGTAATCCTGACGCATCGCAAACATCAGGTCGCGCACTACCGCTTCGTTTTCCACTTCCGCGAGTCCCACGATGTCGGCATTCAGTTCGTCGAGCACTCGGGCGATACGGCCGATTTTGCATGCGTACCGCTGCGTGTCCCAGTGCCGTGCTCCCTGCGGGGTGTACTCGCCGTCCGAGATCAACGGATTGCGGATCGTGTCGAACAGGTTTTCGGTGTTGTAAAAAGCCACCTTCACCCGTTCTGGACCTCCGCTCGATGCCGTGGCCGGAATACCGGCACCCGTACAAACCGCCAGTACCGTACTCGCAGCAATGGATGGGAGTCTTTTACAAAAGCCCGTTGCATGCCGCCGGACAAGCCGGCGGATCGGTTGGGATGACAGAGGTATCGGCATAGCTTGAAATAAAGATAATAATTTTTTGCTTTCGGTGTGCGGGGCCGTGTGAAAATTTGGCGGATTTTCCGGGTTACGGGTGACGACCTGTTTCCGTGTGTTTCCGGTACGGGGGAGCGTGATATGCAATACTTAAAAAGTAATGCCATGGCTTGCACAGTATGTTGTATAAAACAGTGAGTTGTACAAGTCGCATCATATAAAAATACGTTTAATCGACCTTATAATAAATAGGTGTATCAACCGGGGGGCGATTATGTGTGGTTGTGGATGATCCGGAGTGCTGAAGCGAAGTCGGTTTTTGCCCCTTTTTAGGCGTTTTTAAGGCCTTTGGAACGAATCTTTCCTGAGGTGGAAAACCGCTTCGGCGAAAAGATGCCCCGGAATCGCATTTTAAAGGCCGTTTTTTGGTAGTTCGCCAAAAAAGCCGTAATTTAGCACAGTTATATGAATGTGAAACCATGGAAGAAACCGGAGAAAAAATTATTAAAATCAATATAGAGGAGGAGATGAAAACCGCCTACATCGACTATTCGATGTCGGTGATCGTCGCCCGTGCATTGCCTGACGTGAGGGACGGACTCAAACCCGTGCACCGCAGGATTCTCTATGACATGAGCAACGAGCTGAACCTCTACTCGGACAAGCCTTACCGTAAGTCGGCCCGTATCGTCGGCGACGTGCTCGGTAAGTTCCACCCGCACGGCGACTTGTCGGTTTACGATGCGATGGTGCGTATGGCCCAGGAGTGGAGCCTGCGCTACCGGCTCGTTGACGGACAAGGTAACTTTGGTTCGGTCGACGGCGATTCCCCGGCGGCCATGCGTTATACCGAGGCCCGCATGATGAAGATCACCGACGAGGTGATGGCCGATATCGACAAGAATACGGTCGATTTCCGTCCCAACTTCGACGAGACGATCCTTGAGCCCACGGTATTGCCGACCAAGGTGCCGCTGCTGCTGGTCAACGGCACGTCGGGTATCGCGGTAGGTATGGCGACCAATATGCCGCCGCATAACCTTTCGGAAGTGGTCGACGCCTGCTGCGCTTATATCGACAATCCCGAGATCGAGACATCCGAATTGTTGCGTTACGTCAAGGCGCCGGATTTTCCTACGGGCGGTATTGTCTACGGTTATGAGGGCGTGCGCGAGGCGTACGAAACCGGCCGCGGACGCGTGATCATGCGCTCGAAGACCGAGATCGAGCATACCTCGACCGGTCGCGAGTGCATTATCGTAACCGAGATCCCTTACATGGTCAACAAGGCCGAGATGATCAAGAAGATCGCCGACCTGATCAACGAGAAAAAGCTGGAGGGTATCGCTTATATTAACGACGAGAGCGACCGGAGCGGCATGCGTATCGTCATTATCCTCAAGACCGATGCGGTGGCCAGCGTGGTGCTGAACAACCTCTACAAATATACGCCGCTGCAGACTTCGTTCCCGGTGAACAATATCGCACTGGTGGACGGGCGTCCGATGCTGCTGACGCTACGCGACATGATCAAATATTTCGTCCGTCACCGCCACGACGTGGTGGTGCGCCGTGCGAAGTACGATTTGGAACAGGCCGAGAAGCGGGCGCACATCCTCGAAGGGTTGCTCATCGCGGTGGACAACATTGACGAGGTGATCCGCATCATCCGGGCGGCGAAAACCCCGGACGAGGCGAAAATCGGTTTGATCGAGCGTTTCTCGCTGAGCGAGGTGCAGGCCGCTGCGATTATCGACATGCGCCTCCGCGCGCTGACCGGCCTCGAGCGCGACAAGCTCAAAGCCGAATACGACGAACTGTGCAAGTGGATCGAATACCTCAAGGAGGTGCTGGTGAATACCGAACTGCAGATGAAGATCATCAAGGACGAGATGATCGAGTTGCGGGAGAAATACGGCGACGAACGCCGCACGGAGCTCGTGATGAGCGCCGAGGAGTTCAATCCGGAAGATTTCTACGCCGATGAGGAGATGGTGATCACCATTTCGCATATGGGTTATATCAAGCGTACTCCGCTGACCGAGTACCGTACGCAGAACCGCGGCGGGGTCGGCATGAAGGGCAGTGCGACGCGCGACGAGGATTTCATCGAGCATATTTATGTCACGACGATGCACAATACGATGCTCTTCTTTACCGAGAAGGGCCGTTGTTACTGGCTCAAGGTCTACGCGATACCCGAGGGTTCGCGTTCTTCGAAGGGGCGTGCATTGCAGAACGTGATCCAGATCGAGCCCGATGATAAGATCCGCGCTTACATCAACGTCCGCCGCCTCGACGACAAGGAGTATGTGGACAACAACTACATCATTATGTGTACGAAGGCGGGTATCGTTAAAAAGACCCGGCTGGAGGCATATTCCCGTCCGCGCCAGAACGGCGTGAACGCCATTACGATCAAAGACGGCGACGAGTTGATCGAAGCCAAGCTCACTACCGGTAACAGCGAAGTGCTCATCGCAGCCAAGGATGGCAAGGCGATCCGTTTCAATGAACAGGCCGTGCGTCCGATCGGGCGTACCGGGGCCGGGGTGAAGGGCATCACCATCGAGGACGGCGACGAGGTGATCGGTATGGTTTGTGTGGAACCCGATACCAAAGAGGATATACTGGTCGTTTCCGAAAACGGATACGGCAAACGTACCGACCTGGACGATTACCGCATTACGAACCGTGGCGGTAAGGGTGTTAAAACGTTGCAGATCACCGAAAAAACGGGTAAACTGATCGCGATCAAGTCGGTGACCGATGCCAACGACCTGATGATCATCAACCGTTCAGGCCTGACGATCCGCATTCCGGTAGGCGATATCCGCCTTTCGGGCCGTGCGACGCAGGGCGTCAAGGTGATCAACCTGCGCGACGGCGATTCGATCGCATCGGTGATCCCGGTGCCGAAGAGCGATGAAGAGGAGCCTGCCGGAGAAACCGGCACAACCGAGGAGCAGGCCGGTACCGGTGAAAGCGTATCTGTAGATAACGCGTCTCAGGACGGAAGCGTCTCCACACAGGATAATGCATAGGCAACACAAACAAGGAAAAATAGGTTACATTAAAAATCTGAAAATTATGAAACGATTATTGGTATTGGTTTCCGTGGCTGTGCTGGGTGCTGCCGGTACGGCTTTCGGACAGGCCGGAGTGAACGAGTCGAGCCTTTTGCAGAAGGTGGACAAGGCCGAAGCTGCGACCAAAGATCCGAAAAAGAGTGGCAAGGCTGCGACGTGGATCGCATTGGGTGAAGCCAACTATGAAGCGACTACCGCACCGACTTCCAAACTGTTTAAAGGAATGGATGAACCGACGATGAACCTGGTGCTCGGACGTCGGGATCTGACGTCCGAAACGGTGAATGATATGGAATTGGGTAAAGCTTCCTACGACTATCTCGACGTGTACCTGAAAGACGGTATCGTGGTATTTTGGAAAGAAAAGAAGACCATCAACGACGGCGGATTGGAGAAATCCCTTGCCGCTTACCTGAAGGCTTATGACCTGGACAAAGGCAATGCTTCGACGCTGAAGAAAGTGCAGGAAGGGGTGACGACGCTCTATAACGCTTACAAACAGGTCGGCGACAATAACTACACGCAGCGCTCGATGCCTGCCGCAGCGGCAGCTTTCGGCAAAGCCTACGATCTGACCAAAGGCGGTATCATCGATGTACAGGATACCACCAGCGGTTTCAATGCCGGTCTGATCTATGCGATCATTGGCGATTACGCAGACGGCGAAAAGTATCTGTCCGCAGCGCTGGACGACGGATTGTACAAGGGTGGCGATACTTACTATTACCTGAATATTTGTCAGACCGGCGAGGGTAAGAATGCCGAGGCCAAGGAGACACTGATGGAAGGTATCAAGGCTTTCCCGATGAATACGAAACTGGTCGAAGGCCTGCTGTCGGTTTATGCTGCGACGGGCGAAGATCCCAACACGATCATCCCGATCGTGGAAGAGGCTATCCAAAAAGACCCGAAAAATCCTGAACTCTATGCCGGCCTGGGCCGTGTGTACGACAAGCTGGGACAGGCCGACAAATCGATCGAGGCGTTCAACCATGCACTGAGCCTTGCCCCGGAAGATTTCGGTACCAACTTCAACATCGGCCTGATGCTGATCAAGCAGGGCGATGCCGCGAACAACATCCTCAAGGACAAACCGTTCACGAGCAAGAAGGCTTTCGACGAAGACTTGGCCAAGGTGAACAACATGTACTCCAAGGCTTTGGCTCCGCTCGAAAAGGCACATTCGCTGAATCCGAAGGATGTCAGCACGGTCGAATTGCTGAAGAACCTCTATTTCCGCCTGCGCGACGAAAGCCCCGCAAATATGGACAATTACAAGAAATACAACGAATTGCTGCAGTCGATGCAGTAACCGGACGGGATATTTTTTCAAAAAGGGCGCTCTTCGGGGCGCTCTTTTTTATTTTGGACAAAATTTTGCAGGAAAGCGGCTGAAAGATTACTTTTGTAAACCATAACTTTGGATGGAAAGCGGGTAGTTGCGGTGGGGCTGAGGTCCGCACCGGAGTACCGTTACGAAAAGCTAAGCTGGGAAAGTCACATGGAAGAACAGGATAAGATATTGTCGGAACTGACCGGTTCCGAATACAAATACGGCTTCACGACCGACATCGAGACCGAAATGATCCCGAAAGGTTTGGACGAGGAGGTGGTGCGGCTGATCTCGGCCAAAAAGGGAGAACCGGAGTGGATGCTCGAATACCGTTTGAAAGCTTTCAGGCATTGGAAGACGATGACGATGCCGCGTTGGCCGCACCTCGACCTGCCGGAGATTGATTTCGAGGATATTATCTACTACGCGGCTCCGAAACCCAAACCGAAACTGAACAGTCTGGACGAGATCGATCCGGAGTTGAAGGCTACTTTCGATAAGCTGGGGGTACCGCTCGAGGAGCAGATGATCATGTCCGGCGTGGCGGTCGATGCGGTGATGGATTCCGTATCGGTGAAGACTACTTTCCGGGAGACCCTTTCGGAAAAGGGAATTATCTTTTGTTCGATGTCCGAGGCGATCCGCGATTACCCGGAGTTGGTCCGCAAGTATCTGGGCAGCGTCGTGTCGAGTACCGATAACTTTTTCGCGTCGCTCAATGCGGCGGTCTTTTCTGACGGTTCGTTCTGTTATGTGCCTCAGGGGGTTCACTGCCCGATGGAGCTTTCGACCTATTTCCGGATCAATGCGGCCGGGACGGGGCAGTTCGAGCGGACGCTGATCGTGGCCGACGAAGGGGCCTACGTGAGTTACATGGAGGGCTGCACTGCGCCCCAGCGGGATGAAAACCAGCTGCATGCGGCCGTGGTGGAGATCGTCGTGATGAAAGATGCCGAAGTGAAATATTCGACCGTGCAGAACTGGTATCCCGGCGATAAGGAGGGGCGCGGCGGTATCTATAACTTCGTGACGAAGCGCGGCATCTGCAAGGGTGAGAATGCGCGGCTGTCGTGGACGCAGATCGAGACCGGTTCGGCGTTGACGTGGAAATATCCGAGCTGCATCCTGGCCGGCGACAATTCGGTCGGCGAGTTCTATTCGGTGGCTGTGACGAATAACCGCCAGCAGGCCGACACCGGTACGAAGATGATCCACTTGGGACGCAATACGCGCAGCCGGATCGTCAGCAAAGGGATCTCGGCGGGCGTGAGCCAGAACAGCTACCGGGGTTTGGTCAAAGTGGCGCAAAAGGCTGAAAATGCACGCAATTATTCGCAGTGCGACTCGCTGCTGATCGGCGACCGATGCGGTGCGCACACGTTCCCTTATATCGAGGCGAACAACCGTTCGGCTGTCGTCGAACACGAAGCGACCACCTCGAAAATCGGCGAGGACCAACTCTTTTACTGCAACCAGCGCGGTATTTCGACCGAGGATGCCGTCGGGCTGATTGTGAACGGATACGCTAAAGAGGTGCTCAATAAACTGCCGATGGAGTTCGCGGTCGAGGCGCAGAAATTGCTGTCGATCTCGCTGGAAGGCAGCGTGGGATAAAAATAAAACGGACGAGATATGTTAGAGGTTAAGAATTTACATGCCAGCGTAGACGGCAAAGAGATATTGAAAGGGATCGACCTGAGCGTCAAGGCCGGCGAGGTACATGCGATCATGGGGCCGAACGGTTCCGGCAAGAGTACGCTCGCGTCGGTGCTGGCGGGCAACGAGCGTTTCGAGGTGACCGGGGGCGAGGCGTGGTTCGAGGGTGAAAACCTTTTCGACAAAAGTATCGAAGAGCGTGCCCGCATGGGCCTTTTCCTCGGCTTCCAGTATCCTGTCGAAATTCCAGGCGTGAGCATGGCCAACTTCTTGCGCTATGCGGTGAACGAAAAACGCAAGTACCGCGGAGAGGAGCCCCTTTCGGCCGCTGAATTCCTGCGCATGATGCGTGAAAAGAGCGCGTTGGTCGAAATCGACAGCAAGCTCACGGGACGGGCCGTCAACGAGGGGTTCTCGGGCGGCGAGAAGAAGAAGAACGAAATCTTCCAGATGGCGATGCTTGAGCCGAAGCTGGCGATTCTCGACGAGACGGACAGCGGACTGGACATCGATGCGCTCAGGATCGTCGCCACCGGCGTGACGAAACTCAAGCGGCCCGACAACGCGACGATCGTCATCACGCACTACCAGCGCCTGCTGGACTACATCGTGCCCGATGTGGTGCATGTGCTTTATAACGGCCGCATCATTCATTCGGCAGGCAAGGAGCTTGCCCTCAAACTCGAGGAGCAGGGTTACGACTGGCTGATCAACCAATACGAGTAACGGCATGGAACCTTCGATCGAAAAAAAATTGACGGAGCTCTTCCTCTCCAACGCCGAACTGCTCGACGAGGGGCAGTCGCCGTTGCTCACGCGCCCGCGCCGGGCGGCACTCGAGGCGCTGAACCTATTGGGGATTCCGCCGAAAGGGCCGGGGAACGGCGACCGGTATCACTATACCGATTTGCGCGGGGTGTTCGGCGAAGAATGGGAGCACTATTTCACCCCGTCGCATCCCGGCGTCGCGCCCGATGACTTGCCGGGGCAGATGCACCGCATGAAATTTCTCAACGGTTTCTGCTGCGATGCGCGGCATTTGACGCGACTGGCGGACGGTGTGGTGTTCGGGTCGCTGGCCGCCGCTGCGCGCGAATATCCCGGATTGGTCGGAAAATATTACAATACCCTCCCGCACGGCCATGGCAGTGCGGTGGCCGAACTGACGGCGGCTTTCGTGCAGGACGGAGCGTTCGTCTATGTCCCCAGGGGGATTCGTGTCGAGCTGCCGTTTGCGGTCGAGTGCGGCCTCTACGGTGACGGTGAAGCGGTCGCATCGTTCGGGCGGAACCTCTTTATTTTCGAAGAGGGAAGCCAGGCGCGGCTCGTAATCGATTACCGTACGCTCTCCGGCGAGCGGAACCTGGCCTGCCGCACGCGTGAAATCTTCGTAGGGAGCGGTGCGCGGGTCGAGATGGTCGAAAGTTGCCGGCTCAACGAACGTTCGTCGCTGATTTCGGCAAGCTATGCGCGCCAACAGGGCGATTCCGTGCTGCACGGCGTATCGGTGGGACTGAGTGCCGGCCTGATGCGCAACGAGCAGACCGTCCTGCTGGAAGGGCGCGGTGCCGAAAACCACACCAACGGGCTTACGATTGCCGGAGAGCAGGAGCATCTGGATTTTGCTACGGATATCGAACACATCGCATCGGATTGTACCAGCTACCAGCTTTTCAAAGGACTGGCCGCCGACGGCGGGACGAGTGTTTTCAGCGGGCGAATCTATGTGGCGCAGGATGCGCAGCGCACGCAGGCGTTCCAGCAGAACAACAACCTGCTGTTGAGCGACGATGCGCACGTATATGCGAAACCCCAGCTCGAGATCTATGCGGACAACGTGAAGTGCAGCCACGGCGCGACGGTGGGACAGTTGGACCCCGAAGCGATCTATTACATGCGCCAGCGTGGTATCGGACTCGAAGATGCGCGACGGTTGCAGATGTACGGTTTCGTGCTCGACGTGCTCGGCGAGAGCCGCGTACAGGAGATGAACGAGTTGTTCGACCGCGAAATCGCTTCGAAGATCGAAGGATTGTAGGCGCATAGAATTCGTTGTAGGCGTATGTATCCGGATGCCGGTTTCATCGCGTACGGATGGGGATTGGAGTGATTCCCGCAAGCAGGTAAAATAGATGGCATACGATATTGCAAAAATAAGGGCCGATTTTCCGCTGCTGGGCCGCAAGGTATACGGCAGGGAGCTGGCTTATCTGGATAACGGTGCGACGGCGCAGAAACCGCTGCAGGTGATCGAAAAGATCGACTACCTGCACCGTGAGTTGAATGCCAATGTCCACCGCGGGCTGCACTACCTGAGCGAGGAGTGCACTTCGGAGTACGAGGCGGCACGGGAACAGGTGCGCGCGCTGATCGGTGCGGCATCCGTGCGCGAGATCGTTTTTACGGCCGGGGCGACCGCCGCGATCAATACCGTGGCGTACAGTTTCGGCGAGAAGTATATCCATGCGGGCGACAACGTGATTACCACCGAAATGGAACATCACGCGAACATCGTTCCGTGGCAGTTGATCTGCGAGCGTAAAGGGGCTGAACTGCGAGTCGTACCGTTCGACGATGCGGGGCGCCTGATGACCGAAAAACTGCCGGAACTGCTCGACGAACGGACGCGGATCGTCTGCATCACGCAGGCGTCGAACGTGCTGGGGACGCGGCCCGACCTGTCGCCGGTGATCGACCTGTCGCACCGGGCCGGGGTGCCGGTGCTGGTGGACGGTTGTCAGGGTATTGTGCACGGCGGGGTCGATGTGCAGGCGCTCGATTGCGATTTCTATGCCTTTTCGGGACACAAACTTTACGGACCTACCGGAATCGGCGTGTTGTACGGCAAGGAGAAATGGCTGGAACAGATGCCGCCGTTCATGGGCGGGGGAGACATGGTCGGTACGGTCCGTTTTTCGGGTACTACATACGCCGAACTGCCGCTCAAGTTCGAGGCGGGGACTTCTAACTACATCGGTGCGATCGGCCTCGGCGAAGCGATCCGTTACCTCGGTACGCTGGATGCCGGGGAAGTGGCGCGCCGCGAACACGAATTGCTGGTTTATGCGACCGAGCGGCTGCAACGGATCGACGGGTTGCGCATTTACGGCACCCAGCCCGATAAGTGCAGTATCGTTTCGTTTACGGTCGAGGGGACGCATCCTTACGATATCGGGATGATTCTCGACAAAACGGGTGTTGCGGTGCGTACCGGGACGCATTGTGCCGAACCCGTGATGACCCATTACGGCATTACGTCGATGGTGCGTGCTTCGTTTGCGCTGTACAATGAATTTTCGGAGATCGACCGGCTCGAGGCCGGATTGCAACGCGCGGTCGGGATGTTGCGGGCGTGACGCTTTTTCCGGTAGCTCCCGATGCAAGCGATCCCGTGGACAGGTAGTTCGGATCCGGTCATCTGAAAAACCGACGCCCCGGCAATTTAAGGATTCGATTTGATGCTTCAACAAAATCGGAGGGCCGGGTATACGACCGATCATCCGATCATCCGTTTCAGGAACTACATAAACCCGTTATAATATTATGCCCTTTATTGTTCTCGAAGGCCTCGACGGGGCCGGCAAATCCACCCAGGTCAGAATGTTGCAGGAGCGGCTTTCCGCCCAGGGGTTCGCATATGAATACCTTCATTTCCCGCGTTTCGACGCACCGGTTTACGGTGAATTGGTCGCACGTTTCCTGCGCGGCGAACTGGGGGCGCTCGATCAGGTCAACCCTTACCTTGTGGCGCTGATTTATGCGGGCGACCGTGCCGAAGCCGCCCCGATGATCCGCCGTTGGCTCGAAGCGGGTAAATTCGTGATCGTCGACCGCTATGTCTATTCCAATGTGGGTTACCAGTGTGCGAAGATTGACGATCCGGCCGACCGCGAGCGGTTGAGGGAGTGGATTATCGATCTCGAGTATGGGCATAACGGTATCCCGCAGCCGGACCTGTCGCTTTTCCTCGATGTGCCGTTTTCGTTTACGCAGCGCAAACTGACCGAGCAGCGCGAGGGCGATGACCGCGACTACCTGAAGGGCAAGGCGGACATTCACGAGGCTTCGCTGTCGTTGCAGGAGCGCGTGCGCCGCGTCTATCTGGAACAGGCGGCGCTCGATCCCTGTTTCTGCGTGATCGAATGCACCGATCCGGATGGGGAGATGCGTGCCCCTGAAGCGATCTTCGAACGAATTTCGGCCCGGTTGTCTCCTTTGTTCTAATTCCCAGACAGGTCGTCCGGCTCTTTTCTCAACCGGGATTTCCGTGCGGTTCCCATGCGGCGGCGTTGATCCCGATAGCCCGAATTACGTTACTGTCTTTTCTGTTGCGGTAGTTCTGGGGCGGTGCTGTTTTGCCCCTTGCTGTTTCTCCTCCCCGTAGTGTGAATTTGCCGTAACGCACCTCCTGTGCATCGTGTCCGGATGGTTCTACCGGACGGGATGGGTGAAGATTCTTTCCGTTTTCGAACGCTTTTTCGACCGTTTTGTACCGTAAAATGGCGGATAAGCTAAAAATTGGTTATATTTGTCTCAGTACAACTGTTTGACAACGAACCGGTATGCGAATCAGGAACGGATTGGTGGCTTTGTGCAGGATAGCTTTGGCGCTGGTGTTTATCTTTTCCGGCTTCGTCAAGGCGGTCGATCCGTGGGGTACGGCCATCAAGTTGGGCGAGTATTTCCATGCTTTCGGGATGGATGCGCTTTCCGGGGGCCGCTATGCCTTTTCGATCCTGCTCTCATCTGCTGAAATGCTGTTGGGTTTCTGCCTGCTTTTCCGGTTCGGTTTCGTCCGCCGGAGATTGCCGGGGCTGATGCTGATCGTGGTGGGTTTCTTCACGCTGCTGACCCTCGTGCTGGCCCTTTGGAACCCGGTTTCGGACTGCGGCTGTTTCGGCGATGCCGTGAAACTCACGAATTGGCAGACCTTCTATAAAAACCTGATTCTGTTGTTGCTGGCTGTTGTGGTTTGGTTCGGCAGCTACCGCAAGAAAGAGTGCTGGGATTGGAATCCCGACGTTCCGGAACACGATAGCGGTCACCTGATCGAATGGAGCCTCGGATTGTTGTTCCTGCTCTTTTCGCTCGGAGTGGGGCTGTATAGTTTGCGTCACCTGCCGTTGATCGACTTCCTGCCGTTCAAAGCCGGGGTAAACCTGGCCGTACAGGGGAATAAATCCGGAACCGATTTGGTCACGACGTTGATCTACAAGGATAAAACGACGGGACAAAATCACGAGTTTTCGCTGAGCGATACGACCTGGTACGATTCGACGCGCTGGGAGTTCGTCGATACGCGCTTTGTCGAACGTGCCGAACCTTCCGGCGGGGAAACCGATCCTGCGCTGGCCGAATTCTCGATTTTCAATGCGCAGGGAGACCGTACGGCCGAACTGCTTGCCCGGCCGCAGGAGTGGCTGCTCGTGACGCTGACCGATCCGGCGGAACTGTCCGGGTCATGCCGCGACAAGCTCGCGGACGCGGCCGATTACGCCCTGGC
Organism: Alistipes indistinctus YIT 12060; assembly: GCF_025144995.1. Taxonomy (NCBI): domain Bacteria; kingdom Pseudomonadati; phylum Bacteroidota; class Bacteroidia; order Bacteroidales; family Rikenellaceae; genus Alistipes; species Alistipes indistinctus. The sequence continues at coordinate 2,663,728 of NZ_CP102250.1, forward strand.
CCGGGGAGTGCTGATGATCGGCGTTACGCCGATTGCACTTGCCGATTCGGTATTGTCGCTCGGTGTCCGGCATATTCCGCTGTACAATATCGACGGTACGACGCTCAAGTCGCTGATCCGCGCGCACCAGGGGCTCGTCGTGATCAAGGAGGGAACGATCCTTGCCAAATGGAACTGCCGGGACATCCCCGATCTGAACGGGGAAAATGCGGAACAGAGCATCCTTTCGCTCGTGGCCGCACATGCCGTGCAGGTGAATATCTCCTGGTTGCTGGGCGTATGCGGTGTGGTGTTGGTGCTGCTCTACGCGGTCTATTTCATCCACCGCCGGCACGTATAAGTGCGGATTTTTGCCGCAGCAGTTGGAAGTCTCCCTGCCGGAAGCTGGAATCCGGGGAAAACCGTTATCTTTGCCTCCCGGAGCGCACGAGCGGTCCCTTACAATACCATTTTATGCACCTCTCACCCTCCGACATACCTGCTGCTTATATCCTGATGGCTTAGCTGCCTTGCAGGATGCAGGTATATCGGTTCCGCTGCCGGATTCCTCCCGGTACCGGACGTGCCCCGCGTATGCGGTCGGCCTTTGGTTATTTCTTTAATATTTTCTACGGTTTTTAATTTAATTCAGTTATTATGAACGACTGGAAAAGGAAGTTCATCATTATATGGATGGGACAGCTCTTCTCGATTCTTACGAGTACCGTCGCGCAATTCGCTATCATTCTGTGGGTCAGTGTCGAAGCCGGGCCTGCCGAGGTGCTTTCGCTGCCTGCCGTGATCGGGTTGACGGCTACGGGACTGGTGGCCGATAGTATCGGGATTCCGGCCATGTTCCTGCTGGGCGGAGTGGCTGCCTCGCTGGTTGCATTGGTCTCGTTTTTTATGCCGTCGCTGCGGGCCCTGGAGCGTTCCTGAGCCTCTTTTTGTGCCTGTTTTACGTGCCGGGGAACAACCGTTCCCCGGCACGTTGTTTTCGAATGGTACAGGAATGCCGTCCGGATACATGATCTTGGGATTGAACGATGATTTTCACCAGGATGTGGCATGATTGTTGGCTTAGCTTCAACACGATAAACCCGTCGTGGGGGACTTTAATCCGAATGAATGTATGAAACTGAAAGCTATCATGACCGGTGCACTGGCAGCCGTGCTGCTCGCAGGTTGCGGCTCGGGCGGAAAGGCTTCCGCTCCGGTCGTCCGTCCGGTCAAGGTGTATCGTGTCGAGCCGCTCGGCGCCGTGGATAAGGATTTTGCCGGGATGTCCACTGCGGATAGCGTGTCGAACCTCGCATTCCGCGTGTCGGGACAGATTATCAAGGTTTATGTACAGGACGGCCAGACGGTGCGGCAGGGGGCGATTATCGCCGAGATCGATCCGCGCGAGTACCGCCTGCAGATGGAGGCCGACAAGGCTACTTTCCTCACCGCCCGGTCGCAGATGGACCGCAACAAGCGGTTGCTCGACCGACAGGCCATATCGAGGCAGGATTACGAGATCGCCGACGCCGCTTATGTGCGTGCCCGCTCGGCCTACAATAATTCGCAGAGCATTCTTGCGGATACCAAACTGCGCGCTCCCTTCTCCGGAGCGATTGAAAAGATGTTCGTCGACAATTTCCAGCGCGTGCAGGTCGGGGAACCGGTGGCCCGGTTGGTCGATCCGCTGACCCGCACCGTCAAATACACGATGCCTGAAACGGCTTTGCAGATGCTCAAGATGCCGGGGCTTTCCTTTACGGTCTGGTTCGACGCTTACCAAAATACCCCGTTTCCGGCCCGGCTCAAGGAGTATATGAAGAGTTCGACACAAGCGACCGGAATCTCGGTGGCGCTGACGCTCGAACCGTTCGATGAAAAGAGGTACGATATCGCGCCGGGAATGTCCTGCACGATCAACATGAAGGTCGAATCGCCGCAGCACGATACGGTGACTGCCGTGCCGCTGACCGCCGTGTTCAGCCGGGATAACCGCGAGTGGGTATGGATCGTGGGAACCGGCCGCCGGGTAAAGGCGCAACCGGTCAAGCTCGGCCAGCTTTTCGGCAGCGATATGGTGATGATCGACGATGGCCTCAAGGCCGGGGACGAAGTGGTGACGGCCGGGGTGTACCAGATTGTCGAAGGTGAGGAGGTCAAACTTCTTCCGTAATTGAGCAGTCGATCTTTTTGTGCTCCGGAGACGGCAAAGATTCGGAAACCCGGAGACCCCCAGAAATTACTGACCTCCCCCGGCATGTCGTGAAATCCGGGAAATCACCGGTCGATTTTGAATTCTCTGCAGTGCTCGAATGTTTGGAAATGCCTGAATGGTAAAGAAATACTAACCGAATAGAGTCCGTAATACTATGAATCTTCCCAGATATTCCCTCGATAACGCTAAGGTGATTTACTTTTTCCTGGCGCTGTTGCTCGTCGGCGGCCTGATTTCGTTCGGCCGGCTCGGCAAGAAAGAGGATTCGCCGTTCGTCATCAAAAGCGCTTCGATCGTTACCCGTTACCCGGGAGCGACGCCCGAGGAGGTCGAAAAGCTGGTGACCGAACCGATCGGGCGTGAAATTCAGTCGATGCGTCGCGTCTATAAGATCACCTCCGAATCGTATTACGGGCTTTCGAAGATCATGATCGAGCTGGATCCGGCCACGCCGGCCGACGAGATGCCGCAGATGTGGGACGAGCTGCGCCGCAAGGTGCTCAATATACAGCCCCAGATGCCCCAGGATGCGTCGCCTATCTCCGTGAGCGACGATTTCGGCGATGTGTTCGGGATTTATTACGGCCTTTCGGCGGGAGAAGGGTTTACCTATGAGGAGATGCGCGGCTGGGCGCAGCGGATCAAAACGGCGCTCGTGACCGTCAAGGGCGTGCAGAAAGTGACCCTTTTCGGCGAGCAGAGCGGGGTGGTGAACGTTTATGTGAGCCTTTCGACGCTAAACAATCTTTTTATAACTCCGTCGGAAGTGATTCAGACGCTTCAGGCGCAGAACACGCTTGTTTCGAGCGGCGAAAAACTCGCGGGCGAAATGCAGATCAAACTGATCGAGACGGGAACTTACAAGAACCTCGACGACATCCGCGACCAGATTCTCACCTCGTCGCAGGGAAGGCAGATCCGCCTGGGGGATATTGCCCGTGTCGAACAGGGATATGCCGAACCCCCGTCGACGCTGATGCTGCTCAACGGCCGGCCCGCCATCGGGATCGGCATTTCGACCGATGCGTCGAAAGACGTGGTCAAAACCGGTAAACTGATCGAAGAGCGCCTCGGTACGTTGATGCCGCTGATCCCGATCGGGATCGACCTGGTGACGCTCTATCCGGAGAACCGTATCGCGCAGGAGGCCAACAATGCGTTTGTGATCAACCTGCTGGAGTCGGTGGCGATCGTTATCGCCCTGATTATGCTGATTATGGGTCTCCGTTCGGGAATGCTGATCGGCAGTTCGCTGATCTTCTCGATCGGCGGTACGTTGCTTATTATGCAGTTCCTCGGCGTGGGCCTGAACCGTACTTCGCTGGCCGGATTCATCATTGCGATGGGGATGCTGGTCGACAATGCGATCGTGGTGACTGACAATGCGCGTAACGGCATGCTGCGCGGCGTAGCCCGGCGCAAGGCGCTGATCGACGGCGCGACGGGCCCCCAATGGGGCCTGCTCGGGGCTACCTTCATCGCCGTCTGCTCGTTCCTGCCGCTCTACCTGGCGCCGTCGGCGGTGGCCGAGATCGTCAAACCGTTGTTCGTCGTGCTGGCCATTTCGCTGACGTTGAGCTGGGTATTGGCGCTGACACAGACGCCGCTGTTCGGCGAATTTATCCTCAAACAGGACACGGCGGCCGAACCGCGCGATCCGTATGCCGGCAAGTTTTACCGCCGGTTCGACCGACTGTTGGAACGGCTGATCGCCCGCCGTTATCTAACGGTCGGAATTGTGGCGGGCCTCTTCGCCGTATCGTTGTTGGTGATGGGGGCTCTCCCGCAGAACTTCTTTCCGAACCTCGATAAACCTTACTTCAAGGCCGACTGTTTCCTGCCCGACGGTTACAATATTCGTGATACGGAACGTAATATGGCGGGTATCGAGACCTGGTTGCGCCAGCAGCCTTCGGTCAGGAACGTGTCGGTGACGATGGGCGCTTCGCCGCCCCGCTACTATCTGGCGAGTACGTCGTTCGGGCCCAAGCCCAATTTTGCCAATATCCTGGTCGAACTGACGACGAAGGATTCCACGGCGGCCGTCGAAGAGCGCTTCAACCGTTATGTGCGGGAGAATTATCCCGATGTACTGGCCCGTTCGTCGCTGTTCAAGCTTTCTCCGGCCGTCGAGGCGGCGATCGAGATCGGGTTTATCGGCAGCAACATCGATACGCTGGTAAAATTGACGACACAGGCGCAGGAGATTATGCGGGGCATTCCTGCCGTGGGTGACATTCGTAACAGTTGGGGCAACCCGGTTCCGGTCTGGACTCCGGTTTATTCGCAGGAAAAGGGCCCGCGTATGGGTATTTCGCGCTCGGCAATGGCCCGCGAGATGAATTTCGCCACTTCCGGGTTCCCGTTGGGCGAGTACCGTCACGAGGATCAGTTCCTGCCGATCGTGCTGGCCGACGAGAACCAGGAAGGCTTCAACCTGAATAACCTGCGTTCGCTGCCGATCTATTCCGCTTCCGGGAATGTCTATCCGCTCGAATCGGTCGTGGACAGCGTTTACCTGAGTTACCACTACAACGTGATCAAGCGCTACAACCGCGAGCGGGTGATGATGGCCCAGTGCGATCCGGTGCGTGGGGCCAATACCAAAGCGGCTTTCACGGAGGTATTGAAACAGGTTCGGGAAAAGATCAGCCTGCCGGAGGGGTACCGTATGCAGGTCTTCGGCGAGGAGCAGTCGCAGGAGGAATCGAATGCGGCGCTCGCGGCCAATATGCCGCTTACGTTCATCCTGATCTTCATTACGCTGCTGCTGCTGTTCCGGGCGTATAAGAAGCCGATCGTGATCCTGCTGATGGTGCCGATGATCTTTATCGGCGTGGTGGCGGGACTCGTCGTGACGGGCAAGCAGTTCGATTTTTTCGCGATGCTGGGCCTGTTGGGTCTCGTGGGGATGAACATCAAGAATGCCATCGTTCTGGTCGACCAGATCGGCGTGGAGACCTCTTCCGGCAAATCGCCCTACGAGGCGGTAACGATCGCGACGCGTTCGCGCATCGTACCGGTGATGATGGCCTCCGGGACGACGATCCTCGGGATGCTGCCGCTGCTCTTCGACTCGATGTTCGGCGGTATGGCCGCGACGATCATGGGAGGGCTTCTGGTCGCATCGCTGCTGACTTTGCTCGTACTGCCCGTTACGTACTGTATCTTTTTCCGGATTTATCCCACTAAAGAGACAAACTCATGAACAGACCGACATATATTTCTTTGATTGCGCTGGCGTTGTTGCTCGGCGGTGCGTGGAGCGCTCCGGCGCAAGGGCCGATTTCGCTGGACGAGTACCGGGAACGGGTGCTCGATTACAGTTATACGTTGAAAATGGCGCGTGAAAACCGTGCTGCCGCAGAAGCGGGCGTCCGGCAAAGCTATACGGGATTCCTTCCCGCGCTGAGTGCGGCGGGGGATTTCTCGGTCAATTTCAAGGATCGTTATGCGGTATCGAACGGCGCAAGCCAACTGTTGCATCCTTATGCGTTTTCGTTGCAACCGGCCCTCGTGCAGAACATCTACACGGGAGGTGCGGTGCGGAACAGTTACGAACAGGCGAAGATCAGCTCTGAGATCGCGCGTTACGGCGAGGAACAGTCGCAACTCAGCGTGGCTTACCTGGCCGAGTACAACTATTGGAACCTCGCTTCGAACGAGGCACTGCTCGCCATCGCGACGCGGTACGAGGGGATCGTGCGCAACATGTACAACGTGGTACGTACCCGCTTCGACGACGGGTATGTGGCCAAAAACGACCTGCTGATGATCGAAACGCGGCTCAGGGAGGCCGAATACAGCCGGGTCAATGCCGATAACCTGTACCGTGTGTCGCTGCAGAATTTCAATATCCTGATGGGCGCCGTGCCGCTGACGCAGCACACCGTTGCCGATTCGGTGACGATGCCGGTCCAATTGCCGATGTATGCGGGCGTTCAGGAGGCGCTGAGCCGCCGTCCCGACTACCTGTCGGCCGACCGCCGGGTCGAATACAACCGGTACGGCGTCAAACTCGCCTCAGCGAAGTTCAACCCGCAGCTCTCGGCGGGTGTGCAGGGGCTTTGGCGCAACAACACTCCCAACCTCGGCGGAACCGATCTCGACGGACTGGCTTTCCTGCGGTTGAGCGTGCCCATCTTCCACTGGGGCGAACGGCGGCATGCCGTGACGGCTTCGCAGGCGGCGGTGCGGTCTTCGGAGTACGAAAAATTGCAGCTGATCGACAACATCACCCAGGAGATTATGACCGCCTGGACGAATATCGTGGAATCGGCCTCGCAGATCGACATCGCTCGGGCGAACCTCGAAGTGGCCCGGGAAAATCTCAGCCTCAATACGTTCAGTTATAACGAAGGCTTGTTGACCATTCTGGATGTGATTTCGGCCCAACTCTCGTGGTTGCAGGCTTACACGAATACGATTACCGCCAACTTTAATCAGAAAGTGGCTATTGCTGCTTACCACAAGGCCATTGCCGATACCGGCATTCAGCAGGAGTATGGTACGACTTCGGCTGTTCCCTAAGAGCCGGTGGTAAAATTCTCCTGGCGCTGTAACGCCTGATGGCAGCGCGGCGTCGCAAGCGTAACGGCAACCCAACCGCCTTTTTCGCTTTATTCTGACTTAGTCCTTCTTGACGGTCATTTTCGGCGCGCGGGTGAACGGTTTTTCGCGGTCGAACAGGTAGCGGTAGGTCGTGTGCATCTTGTGCTTTTTCGCGCAGACGAGCGTCTCTACCATGCGCATCATCAGCGGGTTGAAATCGCCGATCCAAGCCAGTTCGAGGCTCTTGTACCGTTTCAGGTGAGGAGTGTTCACCTGCTGTTCGAAGTTATAAATCATGCCCGATTCGATCCCTTTTCCCTGGAACTCGGGAATGACCCCGAAGATCAGTGCAAAAATGCGCGTCGCTTTGCGGCTTACCTTCAGCCGCCACAGGAACCGCAGCTTGTCCCAGGCTCCGAAATGCCCTTTCAGCGGTGCGATCACGCCGTTCAGGTCGGGAATCATCAGGTAGAAACCGATCGGTTTTCCATCGTAGTACGCGAAATACATGAGCCGTTGGTCGATGATCGGGCGCAGCGAATTCATCAGCGCGAGCGCATGTGCCCTCTCGATCGGCTTGACGCCGGTGAATTTCGCCCAGGCTTTGTTGTATACGGTACGGAAATCTTCGGCATACTGCTGCAGGCTCCGTTTACGCTTGTCCATGTGCTCGAAGCTGTAACGTGGCTCCTCCTGCAGGCGCTTGACACGTTCGTAGACGTTGTCCGGGAAGAGTCCTTCGGCCAGTTCACGCAGGTAGGTGTGCTGGTTGAAGTAGTTCTGGAACCCGTAGTTTTCGAACAGGCGGATGTAGTATTCGAAATTATAGGGATTGGTATACAGCGGCGTGAATTCGAAGCCTTTCGTAAGCAGGCCCCACCACTGGTCGCGGTCCCCGAAATTGACGGGGCCGTCCATCGCCTCCATCCCTTTCTTGGCGAGCCATTCTTTGGCTGCGTCGAACATCAGGTCGGCTACCTGCTGGTCGTCGATCGATTCGAAGAAACCGCAGCCACCCGTCGGCTGTCCATCTGCAGCGGCAGCCAGTTCCGGGTTATAGAACGCCGCGATGCGTCCGACGGTGCGGCCCTGCGTGTCGAGGGCGAGCCAGCGGATCGCCTCTCCGTTCCGCAACAGTTCGTTGTATTTGGGGTCGAAGCGGCGTTCGATGTCCTGGTCCAGCGGACAGATCCAATTCGGTTCGTCGCGGTAAAGCCGTTTGGCGAAGTCGAGGAATTCGCGGGCATCGTTCCGGGTGGTTACTTCTTTGAGGCTGTATTTCTCCATCTTTTATCCGTTGGGTAGTTGTAGGTTGGAAACCATGGCAAAAATAGCAATAATTTGCCGCTTTTGCACCTTTCGTAAAGTTGTTTCGTTGGCGGGACGATTCCTCACGGACGGTTCCGCGGCCATCCCGATTGTGTCGGTTTGGCGGCAAAGACCCGCCGGAAATGTCCGGTTACGGATGTTTCCTTGTTGTGTGGAATTCGTTTTCCGGTTACAGCCGGACCTCCAGTGGCACTGCCGAGGTGTAGCTTTTGCCGCGGAATTTTGCGGTGCTTCCTTGCGGCACTTCGACTTTCAGCTGGTTATCCCGCAGCCAAACCCGGATATCGCCGTACGGGGTGGGGATAGTCGCTTCGAGCGGCTGCATCGAAGCGGGAACCTGCGGGTCGATCTCGAAGGTCGCCCAACCGTCGCTCAACGGGCGGATGCCCAGCAGTTCGGACGGGATCAGCGCTGCCGGGCCGCTGCTCCAGGCATGGCAGAGGCTCTTGCCGAACGGACGCCCGTAAAAACCGTACTGTTTCACTTCGTCTTCATTCGCATCGTAGCCTTCCCAGAAACTTGTCGCTCCCTGGGCGATCATACCGCCCCAATACTCTTTCATCTGCTTCAGCATCCGTTCGGGAGCACGCATCCGGGAGAGGGCCATGTATTCGAATCCGGCCATGTAGGGGGTTCCGACCGCTGTCACGGTCGTATCCCCCAAAATGTTGAGGATGCCCGGGTATTGCGACGGGGTGGCGAGACCCGATATTACCGCGAGGAAGTTCGCGTGGCGGTTCGGCTTGCTCTCCCCGTCGGGTTTGCCGCGCCATGCCTGCCGCACGGGATCGTAACCGCGTGCGAGCAGTACGCTTTTGAGCGCGTCGGATTTCTTCTGCCAATAGGCCGCCAACGGTTTGTCGCCCATCCGTTCCGCGAGCGATACGGCGCTTTGCTGCGCCCACCACCAAAGCACCTGCAAGGCGTTTTCCTTCTCGACATCGACCCAGTCGATGAAGAGCCAGCGGATGCTGTCGGTCAGAATGCCGTTTTGATCGCAGCGGCTTTCGAGTACATTGAGGGCTTTTTTGATGCGCGGCCATTCGCGTTGCAGGTGGAGCCGGTCGCTGAAGAACAGTTGGTAGCGATCCTGTGCGATCAGCCACCAGAGCGAGTAGTCGGCGATGTCGTTGATGTCGGTCTGTGCGATTCCTTCGCGGCCGAGCATTGCGATCGTGCGCCGTACGATCTCCCGGTCGGCAAACGTGTAGGCGTTTACCATCATGCTCATCGCCAGGTCGCCCGCCCAAGGCAGGCGGTCGCGCTTGATGCCGTCCATCAGGAATTCGTGCATGCAGAGGCGCAGCGTGTAGGCGCTTTTGAACCAAATGTCGTTGAGCAGTGTGTCTGCGGAGTGGAAATCGCCCCGGTAGCGGGCCGGGTGGGCGTAGGCATCGCATGCGACCGTTTGTACCGAGGCTCCGTCCGGCAGGTAAGCGTAGCGGAACGCCACCGGCGTCACCGAACGCCAAAGGCCTTTGCCGGCCGCTTCCAGATCGAAGCTCTGTTCACGCGGGCGCGCTGCGGTATCGACTGCTTCGAGTATCGATTCGCCGGCAAAGAATTGCGGCTTGCTGTCGGCTTTCAGTACGATAAAACCGAACAGCTCCCGGCCGAAATCGTAGAGGGTGTCGTTTTGGAACGCCGGTTGCAACCGGACGGTAGGGGTTTCGAACCTGTGCGGCAGCGTCCCGTCTTTATGGCGGGGATAAGCGCACGGATAACTCCAGGAGAGGCTGTCCGCAGAAGCCTGCCAGAGCGGGTTGCCGGTGGCGAACTCACCTTTTTCGACCCATAGTGCGGGCGGTTCCTGTTCGGTCGTGAGTGCGACCATCAAGGTTCCCGGTGCGGAGAGCTTGAATTTGTGCGGGGAGGTGCTGGCTGCACCGGTATAAATCGTCTGTCCGTCCATCATGACGCGTACGTTGCCGTATGCGTTGAGCGATACCCACCTCGGGTAGTGTGCGTCGACCGATGCCGGGATGCGGAAATAGGCCCGGTTACTGGGCTCGTAGTAGTTGCCGGGATACCTGACCCGCAGCCGGGCCTCCTTGACCCGCTGGCGCATCAGGTGCAGCCGCCACGCTTCCAGTTCCGTATCGGCATACAACCACGGTGAACCCGGCAGGGTGTCCGGGGCGGGGGCCGGTGCAGTACGTGAATAGAGCGGATCGACCCCAGCGGCAGGACGGTTTTCCGGGCGGCGGCTGTTGCCGACATCGGCGGATCCCGCTGTGCCGGGCAGGTCTGTAGTTCGGGTACCGGTTGCTGAAACGGGGGAAGAGGCTGAGGCACCCAACAGCAGTACGGCTGTGAGCGCGGCAAGTCTGGATCGGTTTATCATGCAAAATTTTGTATTAGTACATGGCTGATTATCCGCACGAAGGAACCGGGAGCCTTGCCGGAACCATCTGTAGGGATACTAGCAAAGATAAACTTTTTGCATCGGAAAAACAATGTTTCAATTGGAGATCATCGGGGGCATGATCGGTAAAGGGGCCGTAGGAATAGAACGGGGCAACTCTATCGGGAACGGAAGCCGGCAGACGGCGGGATGAGTGCGGCAGAACAGCTCCTGCCCCTTTAGCGGGATGAAACCGTACCGGTTAGGGAATCCGATCCGGAGCCGGGCGCCGTTTTGCGTGTTTTCCAGTGCGGGGTGATGCTGAGGAAGAAGCCGTAGTTGCGGCCGGGCATCGGGCGCGAGAGCACCGATACGTATTTCTCGTTGAAGAGGTTGTAAACCGAGAATTTTAGCGAAAGCTCGCCGGCGCGTGAGATGAAGACCTTTTCGAGCGAGGCGTCGTTCATGTAATAGGGTTTCAGTACGCCGAGCCGCCCCGAATCGTTGCTCGAAGTGGTATAGCGTTCGCTGTAGTGGTTGTATTTGTAGAGGAGCGTAAAGCGTTTCCAGCTGAGGCGCCCCGTCACAGATGAGGAGTATTCGGGAATGTAGACCAACTGTTTTCCGATCGACTGGTCGGCCCAGCTCTGCGGTTCGCCTTGGTTGATCGAACGGGTCTTGGCCCAGTTGCCGTCGAAGCGGATACCCCATTGGCGGCCCAGGTCGACGCTGAGCCGGCCGCGCAGCTCGAAGCCGTAGCTGTGCACCTGCTTCACGTTGCTCGGCGTCCAGTAGCCTTTGGCTGTCGGAAGCCAGAGGATCCAGTCTTTGATTTTCGAATTGTAGACGGTCGCCTCGCCCCGGAAGGTGAAGCGTCCCGCTTCGAATCCCGTTTCGATGCCTCCGTCATAGGTGAAACCCCGTTCGCACCGCAGCGAATCGTTGCCGCCGGGCAGGAAATAGAGGTCGTTGAGCGACGGGTAGCGGAAGTTGCGCGCGACCGAAGCTTTGACGACCAGGCCCGCTTGCGGCCAAAGGACGTATTCGGCGAAAAAAGCGGGAATCAGCGGGGTGAGGTGCTGTCCGTAGCTCTCGGCGCGCAGGTCCGCGGCAAAGCTCAGCCCTTTGGCCGGGCGGTATTTGGCCGTGGCGAAGAGCGATGCTTCGGCGCGCTGCTTGTCGTAACCCGTTTTGTCGTATTTGTCGTAGCTGTTCACGGCGTTGAGGTTCACCGACGCATTGGCTTTGAACATCCATTTGGGCGAAAGATACCAGTCGGCGGAGAACTGGGCGTAGCCGGTGTGGATACGGCTCAGCGAGTGGATCATCTCGACCAGTTCTTCGGTGCCGTTCTCGCCCTTGTAGGTGTACAGCATGTTCGAATAGCTGTATCCGGCCTTCGCGGAGAGTTTCCACAGGTCGTTGTAGCGGTCCCAGGTGCCGACCAGCCGTACGGTCGTTTCGTCCTGCTGGTTTTTGGACTGGTCCTCTTCGCGGTAGTTCACGTTGAGCATCGGTACGCCGCGCCGCGAATCGAGGAACCATCCGGTAAAGCCGTATTTGTTGTTGTTGCGCCCCTGCCAATAGAGTTCCTGCAACAGGTGCAGGTCGCGGTACGAACCGTTTTTGTTGCGTTCGGTGGGGTAGGTGCCGTCCTCGTTGCGCTTGTTGAAGTTCACGTACGGGAAGTCGTTCTTCGCGTTGGCGTAATAGAAACGGGTCGAGGATTGGAATTTCGGGCTGCCGTACTGCACCCGCAGGAATTCGTCGTAGGTGTTGAAACTGCTGATGCCCTGGATGAAATTGAGTTTTATGCCGTCGAGTCCCTGTGTCGGTTTCGTGTCGAGCGCGACGGCACCGCCGAGTCCTCCTCCCGAGACACCCACCGAGCTGGCCCCGTGGTAGAGGCTGCCGCGGTCGATGAAAAACGACGGTATCATCGAGAAATCGACCATGCCGAGCGTCGGCGAGTTGAGCTTCAAGCCGTTCCACAACACTTGCGTGTGCGACGGGGAAGTACCCCGAAACGATGCGGTGGCGAGGGACCCGCGTCCGTACGATTTGATGAATATGGGCGTGTTTTGCGAGAGGACGTCCGCCATGCTGTTGACCACCGTTTCGCGCAGCGTCAGGGTATCCAGGTTGGTTTTGGTGGTTCCCACGTCCGTAAGCGGCCGTTTACCGGTAACCGATACCTCCTGCAACTGCACGAGCCGTTTCGGGGCCTGGCCCTGAAGCGGGCCGGCCCCGATGGCGGCAAGTGTCATGCAGAGTATGAACGCGGTTCTGTTCACGTTTTTCCTCAGTTCAATGCGTTATTCCGGTTGCAAGCTATTCGGTCTTGAAGAATACACCGGCCGGGAAGGAGGTCTTGTCCGAATAGGTCTTGACCAATTTGCCCTGGTTGCTGAACGAGTGGATGCTGTTGGTCAGGTAATCGGTGCCGTATCCTTTGATGGAATTTACGAAAAGCTGGTTGGTGAGCGGATGTACGCCCATGCCGCCGTATATCAGGTAATTGCCGTCTTTAGCCGTTTCAGACAATGAAATGAACTTTTCGGTTTTCCCGGTCGTGCAGTCGTGCTTGTAGATCGGATAGTCGTAGTGGCTCCAATCCGGGGATTCGTCTTTCCAGAAATAGAGAACGTTGTCGGTTTTCGAAGCGCAGAGGCCGATAGAAGGTACCCAGCCGCCAGAGAGGTTGATGTCCTTGACCTCGTTCTTGACGCCGATGGCGTCCGTTGCGGTCAGTATCTGCACCATGTAGGACGGCGTGCCTGCGCAGGACGACCAGATGTTGCCGTCTTTGCCCAGCACGATGCCCGAAGAGGTACCCGGCAGGTCGATTGTTTTCGTGACGGCGTCGCTGGCCGGGTCGATCACCAGCAGTTTGGAGCCCGCTGCGGCGTATACCTTGCTGCCGGTATTGACCATCTTGATTTTCAGGGCGCCTTCCGAACCTGCGATTTTGCCGTTGAGCTTGCGGTTCTTCAGGTCGGCGACGTAGATTGCACGGCCGTCTCGGATATAGGCTTTGTCGGCGCTGACTACCGCGAGGTGGGTCGGTGCGCTCAGGTCGCTGAACTCGTCGTTCGTGTAGTCGGTCACATAGGTCATCGTCTCGGCGTTCGTAACGGTCAGGTAACCGTCGAATCCTTCGGCCTTTTTGCCGTTCTGGGTGAGGATGTAGGCTTTACCGCCGAAGAAGCACATGTCCTGCGCCGTGATACCGAGTTTGCGCGTCGGATTGGCCTTCGTATAGACCGATTCGGTGACCTGTCCGTCGTCGCCGATGAAGATGAGCGAGCTGGGCACGGAGGTAAAGTTGCCTTCGTTGAGGATGAAGGTGCCGGTGTGGTAGGGGCCGTAAACGGTTACTTCGCATCCTACGGTGTTGCCGGTGCCTTCGGCGTTGAAAACGGTCACGTTGACGATGTAGTTACCCAATTCGGTTGCCGTGAAGGTGTACTCCTGGGCTTGTCCGACCTGTTCGTTGTTGACTTCCCAGAGGTAAGTAGCCTCGTCGGTGTTGGCGCTGACTGCTTTGAGGGTCAGCGTGCCGCCCAGTGTCAGTGCGATGGGTTGGGTCGGATCGGTGCCTGCAGGCGCTTCGATCGAAACCTGCGGAGTGGGGAGCGGTTCGTGCTCCTTGCTGCAGGAGGTGATGACCAGCAGTCCGAAAAGGGCGAATAATAGTTTTTTCATAAATAGATTGAGAAATGAATGATTTTATGTGGTGGTTGGGTCTGTCGGTTTACGGAGGGGGCCGATTGCGGGAAATGCACGACTTTGTCCGGGTTTATTTTCCTGCATGGAGGTCCTTGACATCGAGCACTTCGGTCGATAGTTCGCCGATGGATTCGGTGGTGAAATGTACGCCTGTCTGGATCTTGACGAAGTCGATGTGGCGCAGGCCGGCCGGGGTGCCGTCGGCCTTCACGGCGTTGTCGATCTCGAAATTATTGACTCTCGCGCCGGTGCCGTCGGCATTGCTGCCGGTCCCGTCTTTCGGGCTGAAGTTATCCGCATAGCCCCAGTCGTAGGCTTTGTTGACCCAACCGGTACCCTCCTCCCAATCGGAATTTGTAGCGAGGCGAGTGCCGCTGAGCGTGTAACTGTCCGCAGTGATCCAGGCCGGATAATAGGTGTCTTGTTTGTGGAAACCGGGCAGGTAATAGACCATCCCTTCGTTGCCTTCGTTGTCTTCCCAACGGATGTCGGTTCCTGCGGACTGCGGCTTGTAATAGGTGACGCTGTAATCTTTCAGTGTTTCGGGTTTGCCGTATTCGCTGCCTTTGAGTTCGTACCAGGTGTCGTCGGGTTTGCCGTTGCCGTTTTCATCCTGCATGACGTAGACGATTCCCGGTTCGGAACTGCCCGAGAAAGAATTTCCCGCGATCGAAAAGTCCGCCCCTTTTTCGTTGTAGATGCTGTGGTCGAAGCCCACGATCAGGTAACCGCCGAATCCGCCCAGCGAAACATATGCGCTTTTCCCCATTCGTTCGAGCGCATAGGCGCAGGCCGCTTCCGGGGTGTTTTCATTCTTGAAGCCGGATTGGGGTTCGTTGATGAACTGGCCCGGGGCCGGGGTGTATTCGTATACGGCATTGCAGGCCGCCAGGCTGTTCTGCGTGGCGGGACGGTAGTGCACGTCCACCGGCTCGACCGTGACCGAAAGTTGTTGGGTCGCTTCACCGCCTGCGGTTTTGACCGTCAGGGTCAGCGCATAGGTTCCTGTCTCGTCCGACTGGAACGTATAGGTAGCCGACGTGCCTACCTGCTGTCCGCCCAGCGTCCAGCTATATTGTGCTCCGTCGCCGTTTTCGACCTGCGGGGTGATGGTCAGCGGAAAGCCCGCTTTGGCGTAAAACGTTCCGTCGGTGTTATCCTTAAACGAGATCGAAGGGGCTTCGGGCGTATTGTCTTCGTTGTTGCATGAGCTGAAAACGGCTGCGCTCAGGCAGAGGGCCAGTGAGAGGATTAAAAACTGTTTCATAGCAGTGCGTAGTGTTAGGTTATGTCGTTATATTTTCGAGGTCATCGGGAAACGTTTGCAGCGGGGTGAGGGCCTTCCTGTCATTCGGCAAAACAGAAGGCTCCGGGGGTGATGCCGACCCGCAGTGTGTCGAGCGGAACAGCCTGTGGCGAGAAACGGTAGACCACACCGTTCTGGACATAGTCGATCGCGTCGGCGACGTATACCTCCGAGGTTTTCGGGTCGACCGTAAGGCCGTAATAGATCGTATTGTTGTATTTGAGGAACGGTTCTCTGGGTACGGCATCGGCCCTTACGTCCATACGCCAGACGGCCTCGTTGATAAAATAGAGCGTGTCGCGCGTTCCGTTGAGGCACACCTCCGAAGGGGCGTCGTTGAGGTCGAACACGATCCGTTTTTCGATTTGCCGGGTTTCCGCGTCGATCCGGTAGAGGCAGGGCTCCTCGTGCCCGTAGGGACTGCCTTTGTATCCTCCGTCGGTGATCGTCCAGATTTTGTCGTACTTGTCGATCACCAGCGATGTGGGCTGGATGCCGACCTCGATCGAATCCACGACGCTGTCCGTATCGGAGTCGATCACCAGGATCTTGTTGTCGTATGACCAGCAGTTCGTAAAGACGAAGTTTTTGTATTGCACCATCTGTTCGGTAGGATGCTGCCGTCCGTAGCCGTTGTTGACGTCGATGCGGCCGGTAATCTGGCAGCTTTCGGGGTTGACGATCGTGATGGCCCGTGCGTAGAGGTCCGTGACGTAGGCTTTCGTGTCGCTCAGAAAGTGCATGTAGCGGGGCGAAGTGAGTCCCCGGATCGTGCCGGTGATTTTGGCCGTCCGCCGGTCGATGGCGAAAATGACGCCCGAATTGTTGATGATTACATAGACCGTGTTGCCCCGTACGATCGCCGATTGCGCCACGTCGCCCAACGGGATTCCGTTGGCACTGTAAAAAATATCGTTCGATCCGTCTTCGTTGGTGACCAGCGCGCTGTGCGTGATATCGTAGTAGCTTAGCGATGCGTTGCCGTATGTGAAATTTCCTTCGTTGGAAATAAACAGCCCCCGCCCCGGCAGCGTGATGTCGATCGGTTCGACGGGGCCGTACTCCATACAACCCGCAAGCGGAAGCGACAGACCCAGGCACAGCAATGCCGCGCTTGCCGGTTTACGGATGCGGCAGGCTCCCGCTTCCGTAAAGCAGGTCCGTAAGATACGCCGTATAAGGAGTAATGGAATACGCATCGCTGTTGTTTTTGTTCCATAGATTTTTCAACAGCGACGGAAAATCAGAGAAAGTCGGGAAAATACCGGAATTGCCGTCGGGGACTTCGCCAACCCATATCGCCGCAGGTTGTAAAATCTATGTCGCAGCGGCAGGTCTTCTGACTTGTCCCGCTCTCCGCGCCTTCCCGTCCTGTCGCTGTGACAGAATAGTGGCTTGTGCGGAGAGCACCGGCCCTTGCGGGCGGGACTTACAGCAGCGGGAACTGTTGCCGAATCGCACGGCATTCCCTTTTAATCCCCGGGCGGAGAGCCCCAGCGGGAACCATTGCGACGCAAAAGTGCGTTTTTTTTCGGACAAAAACAAATTCACCTGCACAGGTTGACGTTTATTTCTTATCTTTGTTATTGGAATAACAAAACCCGCACGGGTGACCAACAAATGCATATTGATATGGCAAAGAAAATTTTGATCCGGGATCTGACTCTTCGTGACGGTCAGCAATCGTCGTTCGCCACGCGCATGAACCAGAATCAGGTGGACAGGGTGCTACCTTATTACAAAGAGGCCGGTTTTTACGCAATGGAAGTATGGGGCGGAGCGGTGCCCGACTCGGTGATGCGTTACCTGGGCGAGAACCCGTGGGACCGCCTGGAGAAGATCAAGGCGGTAGTGGGTGATGTCTCGAAGCTGACGGCCCTTTCGCGCGGGCGAAACCTGTTCGGGTACAGCCCCTATACCGATGAAATTATCGAAGGATTTTGCCGCAATGCGATCGAATCCGGTCTCGGCATCATGCGTATCTTCGATGCGCTGAACGATGTGGAGAACATCAAATCGACCGTCAAATATGTAAAGAAATACGGTGGACTGGCCGATTGTGCGGTTTGCTATACGATCGACCCGCACTTTTCGGTGGGCGAGCGGTTTACGTCGCTGCTCAAGGGCAAGAAGCTGCCGGGCAAAGTTTTTACCGACGCCTATTTCCTGGATAAAGCCAGGCAAATGGAGGCGCTCGGCGCCGACATGATCACGATCAAGGACATGAGCGGCCTGATTCCTCCCAAACGGGTGGCCGGGTTGATACGCCTGTTCAAACATAATCTTAAAGTGCCGGTGGATTTCCATACGCACTGCACGCCGGGTTACGGCCTGGCTTCGGTGCTGTCGGCCATCGTCAGCGGGGCGGATATCGTGGATACCAACATTTGGTATTTCGCGGGCGGTCCCGCCGCTCCGGCCATCGAGCTGATCTACATCTTCTGTCAGAAGATGGGTGTCGAGCTGGATATCAACATGGGAGCCGTAGCGAAGATCAACAGCGAGCTGCTGCGCATTCGCAAGGAGCTGGAGCAGTTCGACGCCGTCAAGCAGTTCCCCAATCCGTTCAATCCGCTTACCGATACGTTGCCTGCCGAGGTGGACAAGGAGTTCGACCGTGCGATTGAGGCGGCCCGCAACATGAACGAGGCCGACCTGATCGCTGCCTGCCATGCTATCGAACGCCATTTCAATTTCCCGGCCCCGAACGAACTGGTTAAAAAAGCAGAGATTCCGGGCGGTATGTATACGAATATGGTGGCGCAGCTCAAGCAACTCAAGGCCGAGGATATCCTCGAGAAGGCGATGGAGTTGATTCCGCGCGTGCGCCTCGATGCCGGGTTGCCGCCGCTGGTGACGCCCACGAGCCAGATCGTAGGGGCGCAGGCGGTGAACTGTGCGTTGGATGCCCGCAGCGGCAAACCGATGTACTCGAATGTTTCGAACCAGTTCGTAGGGCTCGTCAAGGGCGAATACGGCAAAACGCCCGTTCCGGTCGATCCGGAGTTCCGGCTGAAGATTGCCGGCGTGCGCGAGGAGACCCCGTACGATACATCCAAGTACCGGATGCAGCCCAACCCGGTACTCGACGAGTGCGGCGGCGTGAAACTGGCCGAGAACGAGAAAGAGGTACTGTTACTCGAACTGTTCCCGTTGGTAGCCAAAGGTTTCCTGACCGACCAGAAAAAGAAACGTTACGAAGAGAGCAAACCCGCAGTTGCGGCCGAGCCGGAAGGGACGGCTGCGAAGGCCGGCGAGACTTCGTCGGCCAAGGCCAAAGAGCCGATTACGGGACGGGTGGTGAGTGCGCCGATGCCGGGCCGTATCATCCGGGTGCTGGTGAAGCCGGGCGATAAAGTGGAGGCCGGGCAGGACGTGGTTATCCTCGAGGCGATGAAGATGGAGAACAGTATCATGGCCAGTGCGGGAGGAACGGTCAAGCAGTTGTTGGTTGCCGAGGGCGATACGGTGGCTGCCGACGCGCAACTGATCGAGATCGTCTGATTCCGTTCGTCCATAGGCGGGGTATCATACCTAAACCGGTCGGTTTCGCCGTAATTTCGTACTTGAGGCCGAAGGTCCGCGCGCGTTGTATTCATTGAGGTATATGTTCCGGGTGACTTATTTCGGATGATAGCTCTGGAAACTGTCCGGATGATTTTGGGAAGGCTGCGATTTGATCGCGGCCTTCCTTAATTTTTTCGTCTATCCGATTGTTTTTGTATTCGAAATATTGTGGTTGGAAAATTTGGGCTGTTTGCCACCTGCTGTCGTTTCGGCGCGGATGCAATTTGTCTTTTCGGGAAAGAGGCGGATAGGGTATTGCACTGCGGTCTTGGCTATGATCGTGTGCGGCTGATAGATGCAGTGAAGAAGGGCGCGTGTGCCGGAAGGCCGTGGTGGTGGAAGAAAAAGGTTTTTTTGTTGGTGGTTCCGCGAATATTTCTGTATATTTGCGCCGCGTGTCGTGTTTCCCGGCCGGAAATTGCGTTCCGGGGGATGTCGGTTCCGTTTTTCACTCTTTGATTACCAATAAGATACCATAATCTATGAATCTGACGTTGTTTGTTACCGTTTTGATTACGGCGGTGATGCTTGTCGTAGCGGCGCTGGGTATAGCCCTGCTCATTTCGCCCCGCTCGTTCAACAAGCAGAAGGGCGAAGCCTACGAATGCGGTATTCCCACGCGGGGTAAGTCGTGGATGCAGTTCAAGGTGGGCTACTACCTGTTCGCCATCCTTTTCCTGATGTTCGACGTCGAGGCCGTGTTCCTCTTCCCGTGGGCGGTGATCCTGCGTGAAGTGGGCGTAGAGGGCCTCGTAACGATCATCTTCTTCTTGTTTATCTTGGTTCTGGGTCTGGTTTACGCCTGGAGGAAAGGAGCTTTGGAATGGAAATAAAGATCAAATCGATGAAATACGAGGACTTCAGGGACAACGAATACCTGGAGACCTATGCAAAACTGCAGCAAGAGGGCGTGCCTGTCGCGATCGGCGTTCTGGACGAACTGATCAACTGGGGGCGTTCCAATTCGCTCTGGCCGCTGACGTTCGCTACGAGCTGCTGCGGTATCGAGTTCATGTCGGTCGGCGCCGCCCGGTATGACTTCGCCCGGTTCGGGTTTGAAGTGGCCCGCGCCAGCCCGCGCCAGGCCGACGTAATTATCGTTGCCGGTACGATCACGCACAAGATGGCGCCTGTGCTCAAACGGCTTTACGACCAGATGGCCGAGCCGAAGTATGTGATCGCGATGGGGGCCTGCTCCATCTCCGGCGGTCCGTTCAAAAAGTCTTACCATGTGGTGCAGGGCGTCGATACGATCATTCCGGTGGACGTTTATGTGCCGGGGTGTCCCCCGCGTCCCGAGTCGCTGTTGTACGGCATGATGCAGTTGCAGCGCAAAGTAAAGGCGCAGCGCTTCTTCGGCGGTGCGAACCGCAAGGAGAAGATGCCCGCAGAGTTGAAGGAAATGGAACAGGAAGGAGGCGACAATGAGTAACCTGATACAAGATAAGATACTGGCACTGGCTCCCGCCGCGACGGTGAAAGAGGGCGAAGTGCTGACCGTGACGGTTCCGGCGGAGAATTTCCACGCCGTGGCGGAGATGCTGCGCGACGACCGTGAGACGCAGTTCGATTTTCTGGTTTGCATGACCGGAGCCGACTGGGGCGAAACCCTCGGTGTGGTGTACCACCTGCGTTCGACTACGCTGGGCCACGAAGTGGTGCTGCGTATCGAGACGGCCGACCGTGAACATCCGGTTTTGCCCAGTGTATGCGACTTGTGGCATTCGGCCAACCTGAACGAGCGTGAAGTATACGACTTCTACGGCATCCGGTTTACGGGCCATCCCGATATGCGCCGGCTGTACCTGCGCAACGACTGGGTCGGCTATCCTTTCCGCAAGGATTACGATGCGAACCCGGAGATCAATCCGGTACCGGAGACCAATGAACCGACCGAGGACGAGGCTCCCTGCTACGAGCTCAAGGACGGTAAGATCGAAAAGGGAGAACATGTGCTCTTCGACGAAGAGGAGTATGTGGTCAACATCGGCCCCCAGCACCCTGCGACGCACGGCGTACTGCGCTTCCGTACCTCGCTCGAGGGCGAGATCATCAAGAAGATCGACGTGCATTGCGGTTATATCCACCGCGGTGCGGAGAAAATGTGCGAGAGCATGACCTATCCGCAGACGCTCTCGCTGACCGATCGTTTCGATTATCTGGGGGCGCATCAGAACCGCCATGCGCTTTGTATGTGTATCGAAAAGGCGATGCAGCTCGAGGTTCCCGCCCGTGCACAGTACATCCGCACGATCATGGACGAGCTGCAGCGTATCGATTCGCACCTGCTGTTCTATGCCACGATGTGTATGGACATGGGCGGTCTGACACCGTTCTTTTACGGTTTCCGCGACCGTGAAATGGTGCTCGATATTTTCGAGGGTACCACCGGCGGCCGCCTGATCCAGAATTACAATGTGATCGGAGGCGTGATGGCCGAC
This sequence comes from Alistipes indistinctus YIT 12060, assembly GCF_025144995.1. NCBI lineage: Bacteria > Pseudomonadati > Bacteroidota > Bacteroidia > Bacteroidales > Rikenellaceae > Alistipes > Alistipes indistinctus. The sequence continues at coordinate 2,685,189 of NZ_CP102250.1, forward strand.
CTGGCTCCCGATTTCGTGGAGAAGGTTAAAAAATTCATCGCTTACCTGCCCGGTGTGCTGAAAGAGTACCACGCGGTATTTACCGGCAACGTGATCGCACAGCAGCGTCTCAAGGGCGTCGGCGTCCTTTCGAAGGAGGATGCGATCTCTTACGGTGCGACGGGTCCCACGGGCCGAGCTTCGGGGTGGGCCTGCGATGTGCGCAAGGTACATCCTTACGGCGTTTACGACAAGGTAGAATTCAAAGAGGTAATCCATACCGAAGGCGACTCGTTCGCCCGCTACATGGTGCGTATGGAGGAGATCCTCGAGTCGCTGCACATTATCGAACAGCTGATCGACAACATCCCGGAGGGCGATTACGCTGCCAAAACCAAACCCATCATCCGCCTGCCGGAAGGGGAGTATTTCGCAAGCGTTGAAGCGCCCCGCGGCGAGTTCGGCGCGTATATCGAAAGCCGTGGCGACAAATACCCCTACCGCATGAAGTTCCGTTCGTCATGCCTGCCGCTGGTGTCGGTGGTAGACCCGCTTGCGCGCGGCGCGAAGATCGGCGACCTGATCGCGATCGGTGGGTCGCTCGACTATGTGGTACCCGACGTGGACCGCTAACCCAAGTTTAACCTGATAATTAAAACAAATATGTTTGATTTTTCAATCGTGACTCAATGGGTCGACACGCTGTTGCGGAGCTGGATGTCCCCGACGGCGGCCGTGATCGTTGAGTGTGTGCTGGTAGGGGTTTGCCTCTTGTTGGGTTATGCCGTGATCGCGCTGGCGCTGATCTACATTGAGCGTAAAGTCTGCGCATTCTTCCAGTGCCGCCTCGGGCCGAACCGCGTGGGACCCTATGGAGTGATCCAGAGCGTTGCCGACATGTTCAAGATGCTCATCAAGGAGATCATCCACATCAACCATATCGATAAGTTCCTGTTTGGTTTAGCACCTTATATCGTTATTATTTCCTCGGTGCTGGCATTCAGTTGTATTCCCTTTGCCAAGGGGCTGCAGGTGCTCGATTTCAATATCGGTATCTTCTTCCTGCTGGCCGTTTCGTCGATCGGTATCGTCGGAATCCTGCTGGCCGGATGGTCGAGTAATAACAAGTATACGCTGATCGGCGCCATGCGAAGCGGTGCGCAGATGATCAGTTACGAGCTTTCGATCGGGCTTTCTATCCTGACGATGGTGATGCTCGCGGGCACGATGTCCCTTTCGGGGATCGTCGAGGCGCAGGCCGGAGGCTGGTTTATTTTCACGGGGCATATTCCCGCGATCATCGCATTCCTGATCTATATCATCGCCGGTACGGCCGAAACCAACCGCGGCCCGTTCGACCTTCCCGAGGCCGAATCGGAGCTGACCGCAGGTTACCATACCGAATATTCGGGTATGCACTTCGGATTCTTCTACCTGGCCGAGTACCTGAACATGTTTATCGTCGCTTCGGTGGCCGCGACCCTCTTCTGGGGCGGCTGGATGCCGCTGCACATCTCGGGTTGGGACGGTTTCAACCAGGCGATGGACTACATTCCGTCGATTATCTGGTTCCTCGGCAAGGTCGCTGTGATGATCTTCATCATCATGTGGTTCAAGTGGACTTTCCCCCGCCTGAGGATCGACCAGCTCCTGAAACTCGAATGGAAGTACCTGCTGCCGATCAACCTGATCAATTTGTTGCTGATGGCGCTGATTATTGTCTTCGGTTTACATTTTTAAACATGACGAGCTATGACATTTAAAGAATACATCACTTCATTTTTCAGCGGCCTGCGCTCCCTGCTGGTGGGTATGGGCACCACGATCAAGGTCTTTTTCCGGCGCAAGACGACGGAGCAGTACCCCGAAAATCGTGCCACGCTGAAGATTTCGGACCGCTTCCGCGGCGAGCTGGTCATGATCCACAACGACAAGAACGAGCATCGTTGCGTTGCCTGCGGCATCTGCCAGATGAACTGTCCCAACGGAACGATCAATGTCGTCACCAAGCAGGTGACCGACGAGGAGACGGGTAAGGCCCGCAAGGTACTCGACCGTTACGAATACGATCTGGGCAGCTGCCTTTTCTGCCAGTTGTGCGTGCGTACCTGCCCGCACGATGCGATTAAGTTCATCAATACTTACGAGCACGCCGTCTTCACGCGCGGCAAACTGCGCGAGCAGCTCAATCACGAAGGTTCAACTCTTGCAAAAAAATAGACGTCTATGGAACTTACATCACAACAGATAGTCTTCTTTATCCTTGCCGCGGTGATTTTGGTCTGCTCGGTACTGACCGTCACTACGCGCCGGATCCTGAGGGCGGCGACCTACCTGCTTTTCGTGCTTTTCGCCACGGCAGGCCTCTATTTTCAAATGAACTATTCGTTCCTCGGTGCGGTACAGCTCACCATCTATGCGGGCGGCATCATCGTGCTGTACGTATTCTCGATCCTGCTGACCAGTTCCGATGCGGATAAGAAGGAGCCGCTGCGCAACCGCCGCAAGGTGGCCGGCCTGGCCGCTTCGGCCGTGGGCGTCGCGCTGAGCCTCTTCCTGTTGCTGACACATACCTTCCCGGCCGTTTATGCGTTGCCGGAGACGGAGCTGCCGATGAAGGCGATCGGTTATACGATGATGGGCACCGGCAAGTACCAGTACCTGTTGCCGTTCGAGCTGGTGAGTATCCTGCTGCTGGCCTGCATCATCGGAGGAATTATGATTGCACGAAAAAGACAATAAGCTATGATACCAATGCAGTTTTACCTGATCGTCAGCGCGGTGATGCTTTTCGCGGGCATCTACGGTTTCATCACGCGCCGCAACCTGCTGGCCATCCTTATCTCGATTGAGTTGATCCTCAATGCGGTGAACATCAACTTCGCGGTGTTCAACCATTATCTCTATCCCGGTGCGCTCGAAGGGCTCTTCTTCGCGCTGTTTTCCATTGCCGTGGCCGCTGCCGAAACGGCCGTCGCCATCGCCATCATCATCAATATTTACCGGAATATCCGCAATATTGAGGTGAAGAAACTCAACGAACTGAAAGACTAAACCGAAAATAGAAGATGGAATATACGATACTCATCCTGATCCTGCCGTTGCTGAGTTTCCTCTGCCTCGGCCTGCTGGGTACCAAGCTCCGGCCGTTCGTTTCGGGCTGCATCGGTTCGATCGTGCTGGCTGCGGTCGCTGCGATGTCCTATACGGTAGCGGCGCAGTACTTTTCGACGGCACGCGTCGACGGCATCTACCAGCCGTGGACGGTGTTCAACGTCGAGTGGCTCGGTTTCACGCAGAACCTGCACATCGACCTGGGCATCCTGCTCGATCCGATTTCGGTGATGATGCTGGTGGTCATCTCCACCGTGTCGCTGATGGTACATATCTACAGCCTCGGCTACATGAAAGGCGAGGTGGGCTTCCAGCGTTATTACGCATTCCTGTCGCTGTTCACCTTTTCGATGCTGGGGCTGGTCGTGGCCACCAATATTTTCCAGATGTACATTTTCTGGGAGTTGGTGGGCGTTTCCTCCTACCTGCTCATCGGGTTCTACTATACGAAGCCCGAGGCGATCGCCGCATCGAAAAAGGCTTTTATCGTGACGCGATTCGCCGATATGTTCTTCCTGATCGGTATCCTGCTCTTATCGTACTTTACCCAGACATTCAACTTCGGGGAAATTACCTCGAGCGCAGCCGGTAACGGCAGCATCTTCGCAGGAGCTGCGGGCAAGACCTTCATGGGGTGCTCGGTGATGGCCTGGGCGATGGCGCTGATCTTTATCGGCGGTGCCGGTAAATCGGCGATGTTCCCGCTGCATATCTGGCTGCCCGACGCGATGGAAGGTCCGACCCCGGTATCGGCGCTGATCCATGCCGCGACGATGGTCGTGGCCGGCGTCTACCTGGTCGCACGCCTCTTTCCGGTGTATTACTTCCAGACTCCCGAGGTGCTCGTGGGCATTGCGGTGGTCGGAGCGTTCACCTCGCTGTTCGCGGCGGTGATCGCCTGTGTGCAGACCGACATCAAGCGCGTGCTCGCCTTCTCGACCATTTCGCAGATCGGTTTCATGATGGTGGCCCTCGGCGTATCGGGTTACGGCGGACACCACGGCCTCGGTTACATGGCCGGTATGTTCCACCTCTTCACGCATGCTATGTTCAAGGCGCTGCTGTTCCTCGGTGCCGGTGCGATCATCCATGCCGTACACAGCAACGAAATGAGCCACATGGGCGGCCTGCGCAAACAGCTTCCCATTACGCACATCACCTTCCTGATCGCCTGCCTCGCGATTGCGGGTATTCCGCCCTTCTCGGGCTTCTTCAGCAAGGACGAAATCCTCTCTGCGGCATTCATGTTCAGTCCTGCGATGGGCTGGGTGATGACCTTCATCGCTGCGCTGACGGCCTTCTATATGTTCCGTCTTTACTATCGTATTTTCTGGGGCACTCCTTCGGAGCACGAGCATACGCCGCATGAAGCCCCCGGTACGATGACCACGCCGCTGATTATTCTCGCTGCCATTACCTGTGTGGCCGGATTTATACCTTTCGGTAAATTCGTTACCAGCGACGGAGCGCCTTACATCATCCACCTCGATCCGGCCGTGGCCATCACCAGCGTAGTGATCGCCTGCATTTCGATCGGTATCGCGACGTGGTTCTACCGCCGCCAGAATCCGATTCCCGGCAAACTCGAATCTACTTTCAAAGGACTCTATACCGCAGCTTATCACCGTTTCTATATCGATGAGGTATATATGTTCGTCACCAAGAAGATTATCTTCGGCGGGATTTGTTCGGGTATCGCCTGGTTCGACCGCCATGTGGTGGACGGCTCGCTCAACGGCATCGCCGCGGTTACGCAGCGCCTCTCGCTGGCTATTCGCGGCCTGCAGTCCGGCCAGGTACAGTGGTATGCTTATGTATTCCTGATCGGCACGCTGGCGCTGACGATCCTGATCGTGTTTTGTTAACGGATAAAATATAAAGACTGGATATGAACTTCTTATCGTTATTTGTGCTGATACCCATCCTGATGCTCGGCGGGCTGTTCCTTTCCCGCAACATGAAGCAGATCCGTTGGGTAGCTGCTACGGGAGCCTCGCTACTGCTGGTGCTCTCGGTCGTGCTGACGTTCCTCTTCCTGGGTGAACGCGCCGCCGGGAACGATGCCGAAATGCTTTTCATGGCCGAAATGCCGTGGTTCACGCCGCTCAATATCAATTATTCTGTCGGGGTAGACGGAATTTCGGTAGCGATGCTGCTGCTTTCGTCGGTGATTGTGTTCACGGGTGTGTTTGCGTCGTGGAAGATCGATCCGCTGCCCAAAGAGTTTTTCTTGTGGTTCTGCCTGCTCTCGACGGGGGTTTACGGCTTTTTCATTTCGATCGACCTCTTCACGATGTTCCTCTTCTATGAAGTGGCGCTGATCCCGATGTACCTGCTGATCGGGGTGTGGGGCACGGGCCGCAAGGAATACTCGGCCATGAAGCTGACCCTGATGCTGATGGGCGGTTCCGCGCTGTTGCTGGTGGGTATCCTCGGTATCTATTTCTTCACCGGTGCCGAAAGCGGTTACTACACGATGAACCTTCTGGAGATCGCCCGGGGAACCATTCCCGTAGGCGTGCAATATTACTTATTCCCGCTGACTTTCATCGGTTTCGGCGTGTTGGGAGCGCTTTTCCCGTTCCACACCTGGTCTCCCGACGGTCACGCTTCGGCTCCTACGGCGGTGTCGATGCTCCATGCGGGGGTGCTGATGAAGCTGGGCGGTTACGGCTGCTTCCGGGTTGCGATCTACCTGATGCCTGAAGCTGCAAATGAACTGGCGTGGATCTTCCTGATCCTGACCGGGATCAGCGTTGTATACGGAGCTTTCTCCGCCTGCGTACAGACCGACCTCAAGTATATCAACGCCTACTCTTCGGTGAGTCACTGTGGTTTGGTTCTCTTTGCGATCCTGATGCTGAACCAGACGGCGATGACCGGTGCCGTGTTGCAGATGCTCTCGCACGGTCTGATGACGGCCCTCTTCTTCGCACTGATCGGTATGATCTACGGACGTACGCACACGCGTGACATCCGCGAGATGGGCGGCCTGATGAAAATCATGCCGTTCCTCGGTGTGTGCTACGTGATTGCGGGTCTCGCATCGCTCGGCCTCCCGGGCCTGAGCGGTTTCGTGGCCGAAATGACCGTTTTTGTCGGTTCGTTCGAACATCACGATACATTCCATCGCGTGCTGACCATCGCGGCCTGCACATCGATCGTCATCACCGCGGTTTATATCCTGCGCGTGGTGGGCAAGCTGCTTTACGGCAAAGTATACGACCAGCATCACCTGACGCTTACCGATGCCGTATGGTACGAGCGTTTCTCGGTCGTGACGCTGATCGTTGCGATTGCCGGTCTGGGTATGATGCCGTTGTGGGTGTCGGACATGATCCAGCAGAGCCTCTTACCCGTAATTGAACAATTAACCCGATAACGTCCTATGGATTACAGTAGTTTTTTGGAGATGAAAGCGGAGCTGTCACTCGTCGCGGTGATGGTGATCCTGTTGATATACGACCTGTTCGCCGGGGAAAAGGGCATGCGCTGGTTCCAGCCGCTGGCCTGTATCCTGGTGGCCGCCCAGATCCTCTATAACATTGTTCCTACGGGCAATGTCGAGATTCTCGGCGGGATGTACCAGTCCACTCCGATGGCGAGCGTTCTCAAAACCATCCTCACGATCGGTACGTTGATCGTCTTCCTGCAGGCCCGTAATTGGCTCGAAAGGGATGCTATTATCCGGCGCGGGGAGTTCTATTTCCTGACGCTCTCTACGCTGTTGGGTATGTATTTCATGATTTCGGCGGGCAATTTCATGCTTTTCTATTTAGGGCTGGAAACCGCGTCGATCCCGATGGCTACGCTCGTGGCTTTCGATAAGTACAAGCACAAATCGGCCGAAGCCGGTGCGAAATATATCCTGAACGCCGCCTTTGCATCGGGTTTGTCGCTGTACGGCCTGTCGCTGCTTTACGGTACGACCGGAACGCTCTATTTCGCCGACATCCCGATGATGCTCGACGGCAGCGCACTGCAGATCATGGCGATGATTTTCTTCCTCGTGGGCCTTTTCTTCAAGATTTCGCTTGTGCCGTTCCACCTCTGGACGCCGGACGTCTACGAAGGTGCGCCGACGAGCGTGACCGCTTACCTGTCTGTCATCTCGAAAGGTGCGGGAGCATTCGTGCTGCTGACGATCCTGATCAAGGTGTTCGCCCCCTTCGTACTGCAATGGCAGGCGATGCTATACGGGCTGATCATCCTGACGATCACCGTGGCCAACCTTTTTGCGATCCGCCAGAAGAACCTCAAGCGTTTCCTCGCTTACTCATCGGTGTCACAGGCCGGTTACATCATGCTGGGCGTGATCGGCGGCAACCCGCTGGGCATGACCGCACTGGTGTATTATGTACTGGTCTATCTGGTTTCGAACCTCGCTGCATTCGGCGTGATTTCGGCTGTGGAGTACAAGACCGGTAAGGTGACGATGGACGATTACAACGGCCTGTACCAGACCAACCCGAAGTTGAGTTTCGTGATGATGATCGCGCTCTTTTCGTTGGCCGGTATTCCGCCGTTCGCCGGGTTCTTCAGTAAGTTCTTCATTTTCGTGTCGGCCGCTCAGATGGGCTTCTACGTATTGGTGTTCATCGCACTGCTCAATACGATTATCTCGCTCTACTACTACCTGTTGGTGGTTAAGGCGATGTTCATCAACAAAAACGACGCGCCGATCGAAAAATTCCGCAGCGACAATTACATGCGCCTCAGCCTCGTGGTCTGCAGCGCCGGTATTATCCTGCTGGGTATTCTGAGCGTGGTGTACGACAGTCTGGTTCCGCTGAGCTTCGGCATGTAGGCCGTACCCGTGCGGTGTCGGTATTCGTCCGGGAGATTTCCGGTATACCGTCATCGTTTTCTGATAACATAGTTTTACCGACTGTTTGAGTGCAGCCTGTATAATAAAGATAACGCCCCGGAATGAATTGCATTCCGGGGCGTTATCTTTATCGTTGCTTCGTGTCTAAAGGTTCGGCTGTATCTGCCCACATGACCGGATGAGGGCCGGGTCGGCCTTTTTGTCCTTGTCTCTTGGGGTTATTGTTCGTCCTGGGTGTGCAGGTGTTTCATCACTTTAGCATCCAGGTAGAAAATGATGTCCTCGGCGATGTTGTTGCAACGGTCGCCGATACGTTCGATACGCCGGATGGCCGAATGCAGATAGAGGCCGTCCAAGATTGCGTCCGGGTTCTGTTCCATGTAGGTGGCCAGCCGGTGTACATTTTCGGTGTTGAGCCGGTCCACGACGGTGTCTTTGGCGAATACCTTTCCTGCCATGTGGCTGTCTTCGTTCGCGAGTGCCGATTTGCAGAGTTTGAGCATGCAGATCACCTCGTCGAACATTTCGCGGATCTGTAGTTGTCCGAGTAGTTCGGTATTGATCTTTTCGGTCTGGTTGTGGATGACGAAGTGTGCGATGCCGTCTGCGAAGTCGCCGATTCGTTCGAGGTTGTTGTTGATTTTGATGATCGAAAGGATCATCCGCAGGTCGACGGCTACGGGCGTGAGCAATGCGAAAAAGTTTTCACACTCCCGATCCACGGTCAATTCGTAGGAATCGACCAGCTTTTCGCGGCTGGTGATCTCGTGCGCGAGTTCTTTGTTACCGTCGAGCAGTGCGGCGGATGACTTCTCCACCTGGCTTTGCACGAGGCTCCACATCTCGGCCAGGGATTTTTTGATGTTGCGGATCGAATCTTCGGTATGTTTCATAGCGGTCGGTTTTTTGATGGGAAGGTATCGGCGGATTTGGGATACAGCTGGGGTGTCTGTCCTGTCGGGGACGATTTTGGGGGGATCAGCCGAAACGCCCCGTGACGTAATTTTGGGTGGCCTCTTTGGTCGGGCTGACGAATATCTTTTGCGTATCGTCGTACTCGATCAGCTCGCCGAGATAAAAAAATGCCGTGCGGTCGCTGACACGTGCCGCCTGTTGCATGTTGTGCGTCACGATCACGATCGTATACTCTTTTTTCAGTTCGTAGATCAGGTCTTCGATCTTGGTGGTCGAGATGGGATCGAGTGCCGAGGCCGGTTCATCCATCAGCAGGATCGACGGTTCGACGGCCAGGGCCCGGGCGATGCAGAGCCGCTGTTGCTGGCCCCCGGAGAGTTCGAAAGCCGATTTTTTTAGTTTGTCTTTCACTTCGTTCCAGAGGGCCGCGCCCTGTAAAGAGCGTTCGACGCGCTCGGCGATCAGCGCCCGGTCTTTTATGCCGTTTACGCGCAGGCCGTATGCTACGTTCTCGAAGATCGATTTCGGAAAAGGATTGGGTTTCTGGAACACCATGCCCACCTTTTTGCGCAGTTCGACCACTTCGGTCTGGCGGGCATAGATGTTCTCGCCGTCGATCAGGATTTCGCCGGTGAGCCGCGTGCCGGGAATCAGGTCGTTCATTCGGTTCAGCAACCTCAAAAAAGTCGATTTGCCGCAGCCGGACGGACCTATGAACGCCGTGACGGTGTTGCGTTCCATCTCCATTGTGATGTTTTTCAGCGCGTGGAAATCGCCGTAATAAAAATTTACCTCTTTGGCATCAATGGTTATCATGGGGTATGGATTATCCGGTTTAATTCATTTTTACCTTTTTGTTGAAATAGCGTCGCAGTCCGTTTGCCGCCAAGTTGATCACCAGTACGATGGCGATCAGCACAAGCGCTGTGCCGTAAGCCATCGGGCGCGTCGCTTCGAGGTCTGTGCCGCTGGTGGCGATCACGTACAGGTGGTACGGAAGGGCCATTACCTGGTCGAAAATACTCGAAGGCAGTTTCGGCAGGAAATAGGCTACCGCCGTGAAGAGGATCGGGGCGGTTTCGCCCGAAACGCGCCCTACCGAAAGGATCAGCCCGGTGATGATGTTGGGCATGGCCATCGGCAGCAGTACGCGGCGGATCGTTTGCAGTTTGGTGGCCCCGAGTGCGAGGCTGCCGAGCCGGTACGAGTCGTCGATGCGGCGCAGCGCTTCTTCGGTGGTACGGATCACGATGGGCAGTACGAGCAGTGCGAGGGTGAACGATCCCGCTATGATCGAATCGCCGAAGCCGAGCGTATTGACGAACAGCGCCATGCCGAACAGGCCGAACACGATCGACGGCACGCCGCTGAGGTTGTTCGTCATGATGCGGATAAGTTTGACGAGCCAGTTGTCGCGCGTGTACTCGCTGATATAGATGCCCGAGAGGATTCCCAGCGGGAAGGCGATCACTATGCTTCCCAGGGTCAGGCATAGCGTCCCGACGATGGCGGGCAGGATTCCCCCGGCGGTCATGCCGTCGCGCGGCATACCGGTGAGGAATTCCCAGCTGATGACCCCGATGCCTTTGACGATGATGAAACCCTGTATCCAGAAGAGTACGCCGACCACGGCGATACTCATCAGCCGGAAGAGCCAAAATGCGGCCTGTTCGGAGAGTTTTTTACGGCGGATGCCGGACGTGTGTTGGGGAATGGTCATGGCTTAGACGGATTGCTTGGGGCGTTTGGCATTGATCATTTCGACGCTGATGCTGATCACGAGCGTCAACAGGAAGAGGATGCAGCCCAGCAGGAAGAGTGCTTCGTAATGCGCTCCGCCGGCGGGAGCTTCACCCAGTTCGGCTGCGATCGTCGCGGGGATCGTGCGTAGCGGTTCGAGCAGCGTGTGCGGCATGACGGCGGCGTTGCCGGTGACCATCAGTACGGCCATCGTTTCGCCCAATGCGCGGCCGATTCCGAGTACGACTGCGGCCGTGATGCCTGAAATCGAGTAAGGAATCACCACTTTGCGGATCGTCTGCCAGTGGGTCGCGCCGAGTGCCAGGCTCGACTCCTTCATGGCCCGCGGGGTATTGCGGATAGCGTCTTCGGCTACGGTAATGATCGTCGGCAATGCCATAATCGCCAGAATGACGGCCCCGGCCAGTCCGGTTTCTCCGACGGGCAGCGAGAAAGTGCGCTGCACGAGCGGGACGATCACGACCAGTCCGAAGAAACCGTAGACGACGGACGGAATGCCGGCCAGCAGTTCGATGACCGGTTTGAGCAGGTTGCGCAGCCGGTGGCCGGCCAGTTCGGCCATGTAGATGGCGACGGCCAACCCGAAGGGCAGTGCAATGAGGATTGCGGCGATCGAGACCCACAGCGTGCCGAGGATCAGCGGCAGTACGCCGAATTGCGGCGCGGGTTGTGCGGTGGGGTACCACAGTTTGCCGCCCAGAAAACTCGCAGGCGTGATTTTGCCTTCGTCGAGTATGCGTCCGGCGAAATCCTCGGCGATCAGTTGTTTCGGCAGGTAGGCGATGATGTTCTTGTGCGAGGCAACGATGCGGCTTAGGCATTGCGGAACGTTTTCCAGTTTCTCGCCCAGTTCTTCGGGCGTCGCGTAGGCGGTGATGTCGTCGAGCCGGAACAGGCGGATCGAATCGCCGCCGCCCCAGCCGAGGGTTCCCCAGGAGGCGATGTCGCCGTCGAATACCTGCATCACCTGCTGCGGGGAGAGCTTCTGTACCGGATTCTCGCGGTTCACGGCCAGTACGTATCCTTCCTCGATGTCGGGCGTGTTGAACAGTCCGGCTCCTTCGCGGAAGAGGAACACGACCATCAGGATGATCGTGATGCTGGTGATGTAGCCGCTGGCCATCAGCAATTTTTCGGTGATCGTTTCGAGGACTTTGCGAAGTGTTTTCATGGGTGCCGGAAGTTTGCCGCGCTTGGAATTTCAGGATGAGAGGGGGTATCTTATCGGGTATTTGCGTTATTTGACAGGGATAAAACCGGTTTCGGCGACCATCCGCTGCCCCTGGTCCGAGAGCAGGTAGTCGAGGTAGGGTTTGATCCGCTTTTCATTGGCCTGGTCGTAATAGAAATAAAGGGGCCGTACGACCGGATAGGTACGGTTTTTCGAGTTTTCGAAGTTCGGCGCGACATAGTTTTTTCCGCCGTCGTAGGAGATGCTGACCGGTTTGATGTTTTTCTTACCGAGGTAAGCGAGGCCCACATAGCCGATTGCGCCGGGCGTCTGGCTGACGGACTGGATCACGGCGCCGGTAGCCGGCATACTGAGGATCGAAGCCATGTAGTTACGGTGGCGGAGGACGCTCTCTTTGAAGAATTCATAGGTGCCGGAGCTCGTCTCGCGCGAATAGACCACAATGCGCATGTCAGGGCCGCCTACTTCTTTCCAGTTCGTGATCTTGCCGCGGAAAATTGCTTCGAGCTGTTCGCGCGTAAGTTTCGAGACCGGATTGGCCGGGTTCACTACTACGGCCAGCGCGTCGAAGGCTACCGTAACCTCGACGGGCGGGTGTCCGGCCGCCTGCAGTTTCATCCGTTCGTCGAATTTCATGCGGCGCGAGGCCATTGCAATGTCGGTGGTGCCTTCCCTCAGCGCTGAGATACCCACGCCGCTGCCGCCGCCTGTGACGGTAATTTCGGCGCCGGGATGTGAGTGGAAGTAGCTTTCGGAGGTCTTTTGCACGAGCGGCAGCAGCGTGTCGCTGCCCTTGAGCTTTTGGGCGGAAGTCCCGGCAATCCCTGTAGCCAGGGAAAGGAGTGTGCAAAGAGCTGTAAAGCGGTGTTTCATATAGTTCTGTTGTCCGGTATGCGGTATCTGGCAGGTTGCATGGGCTGTGGCATCGTTCTGTCGTCCGGATGGCTTACCGGATCGTGTTCGTCCCCTGTACTGCAAGTTTGCGGCAAAAGTAATCGGACAACGTTAAGCTAATCTTAAAATCGTGTTAAGATATGATTAACAACGTACCCCGGAAGGGATTTCCCTTCCGGGGTGCGTTGAAAAGGTGCGTTGAAAAGCGGTATTTACAGGAATGAGGACCTGCGGGTGCGCCGCTTCCGGATCAGGATCAGGCTCCGGGCGGATCGGTCGGTGCGCGAGCGGGGGCTATTCCAATTCCTTGACCGCTTTGAGGGCCGCTTCGTAATTGGGCTCCTGTGCAATTTCGGGGACGTATTCGATGTAGCGGATAATGCCCTTTTTGTCGATTACGATTACGCCGCGGGCCAATAGCCTCAGTTCCTTGATTACGAAGCCGTACTTCATACCGAAGTCGAGGTCGCGGTAATCGGAATATACATGCACGTTGTCGATGCCTTCGGCAGCGCAAAAACGTTTTTGTGCAAAGGGCAGGTCCACCGAAATCGAAAGGATTTCGACATCGCCTTTCAGTTTGCTGGCCTCTTTGTTGAAACGGATGTTCTGCAGGGCGCAGACCGACGTGTCGACCGACGGGAAAACGCTTATGATGAGGTTTTTGTCTTTGTACTGCGACAGGGATACCGGTTGCAGGTCCCCGTCGAGTACCGTAAAACGCGGAGCTTTGTCGCCTGTTTGCAGGTGCGTCCCCACTAACGTGACGGGACTGCCTTTGAAGTTGACTTTTACATTGTCCATAACATTGGGTTTTAATCTATTTATAAAGATACAATTCTGATACCAATTATGCATCCGGAATGCTCTTTGTTTATCCCGGAGGCGGCCGGAGCGGAGGAATCAGGATGACGGGCGACCGAAAATTCCGGTTTTTTGCCGGGAGTCCTTTGCAAAATGGGGCGTCGGGTATAATGGCTGCCGGCTGGTATGCAGTGCAGGTTTTTTAATTGTGGGGTAAATCCGCTATCTTCGCCGTTGCGGTGTGGAACGTGGGGAATATTTGTCTGCCGGCTCGAGCCGCGGATTTTTTGTATTATACGTAAATAAACCTATTCGACCGATCAACAGCGGTCGTTGTGATGGGAATGAAAATCAATAAGACCAATGCAGCCCGGTTATTGGACCGGGCGCATATAGCGTATGAACTGGTGCCGTACGAGGTGGATGAGGAGCATCTCGCCGCGGCGCATGTGGCAGAACAACTCAATGAAGATATCGCGCAGGTGTTTAAAACGTTGGTATTGAGAGGCGACCGGACCGGCATTTTGGTTTGTGTCATACCGGGCGACGGCGAGGTGAACCTCAAGCTGGCGGCGAAAGTGTCCGGGAACAAAAGCGTCGAAATGTTGCATATGAAAGAACTGCTGCCTACGACAGGATATATTCGCGGTGGTTGTTCGCCGATAGGGATGAAAAAGAGTTTTCCCACGTATATCCATTCGAGTTGCAGGGATTTCGACCATATTTATGTGAGTGCAGGCGTACGCGGACTGCAATTGCGGATGGCTCCGGACGACCTGGTGCGTTATGCGGATGCCGTGGTGACCGACTTGCTCTGAGAATTTGTAAGACGGGCGGCTGTTGGAAAAGGACGGAACGGAGACGGGTAACGGCGAATAAAATGGCCGGATACGACAGGATACGGAGACGGAGGAAAACGATGGAGGAAGGTAAGCAATCGCTACCCAATGAGATAAGCGCAGTATTGATTCGGTGGTACGAAACCCACCGCAGGGAGTTGCCCTGGCGTGAGACTACCGATCCCTACCGGATCTGGATATCGGAAATTATCTTGCAACAGACGCGGGTTGCGCAGGGATTGGAGTATTACCTGCGTTTCGTGGAACGTTTTCCCGACGTTCGGTCGCTGGCCGGGGCGCACGAGGACGAAGTGATGAAGTTGTGGCAGGGTTTGGGGTATTACAGCCGCGCCCGGAACCTCCATGCGGCGGCCCGTGAGGTCTCCGGGAAATATGCCGGTCTGTTCCCTGCCGATTATGCTAGCGTGCGGGCCTTGAAAGGGATCGGCGACTATACTGCAGCCGCGATCTGCTCGTTTGCATTCGGTCTGCCTCATGCGACGGTGGACGGGAATGTTTACCGCGTACTGGCACGCTTATACGGGCTTGAGACGCCTATCGATACTCCTGCCGGCAAGCGGGAGTTTGCCGTTTTGGCCGGTTCGCTGCTCGATCCGGCGCGGGCGGGACTGCACAACCAGGCGATGATGGAGTTCGGAGCCCTGCAGTGCGTACCGCGCTCGCCCGATTGCACGGTTTGCCCGCTGGCAGGCCGGTGTGCCGCGCTCAGGCAGGGGCGTGTAGATGAACTTCCGGTCAAAGCGGGGCGGACGGAGGTGAAGCCGCGCTATTTCAATTACCTGCATCTGCGCAACGGCGGCCGTACCGTGCTGGTCAAGCGGACCGGAAGCGATATCTGGCGCAACCTGTATGAGTTTCCGTTGCTGGAGACCGGGACTCCGGTAGCGTTCGACGTATTGCGGGACGATCCCCGTTTCCGGGCGTTGCTCGGCGGCACGGAATATGCCGTGTTGCACCGTGTGGCGATGCCCAAACACCAGCTTTCCCACCGGACTATCCACGCCTGTTTTTATGAAATCGAAGTGGAGGCATTCCCGCACCCGTTGCCACCGGACGGCTGTGTAGTCGCTGACGGCGAGGTATCCGACTATGCCGTGTCGCGCCTTACCGAACTCTATCTGCAACGGCGCGGATAAACGACGGTTAGAAAATAAAGATCATGTCAGGTTTTATTTAACAATAAGGAGAATTATGAAAAATATGACGAAGATCGATCCGAAACAGATCGATGAAAATGTGATCCGGTTGATCGGCAGCCAGTGGATGTTGGTAACGGCCGGAAATCCCGCGCATTTCAATACGATGACGGCCAGTTGGGGCGGCCTTGGGTTCCTGTGGAACCGGCCAGTGGCTTTCGTGTTTATCCGGCCGCAGCGCTATACGTTCCAGTTTGCGGAGGAGAACAGCGGACTCACGCTCTCTTTTTTCGGGGAGGAGTACCGCGACGCATTGAAAATATGCGGTTCGCGCTCGGGACGGGATACCAATAAAGTGGCCGAAGCCGGACTGACGCCGGAGCCTACTCCGGGCGGGAATGTCGCTTTCGGTGAGGCGTCGCTGGTGTTGGAGTGCCGCAAGCTTTACGCCGAAATGCTCCGGCCGGAGGCATTTGCCTTACCGGGCATTCTGGAGCAGTGGTACCCGACGGGAGACCTGCACAAGATGTACGTGGTCGAGATTGTCAACGTCTGGCGACGCTAGGGCGTCCGCTGTGACGATCTTGGGAACCACAACCCAAGTCGGTCGTGGGCAAATAGTCCCCCGCGACTAAGGGCCAGATTCCGGAATGTTTGGCGTAAAGTGTGGCCGAAATGGATCGGAGAGGGCGCTGAGCCGTTCTTTGGTCTGAAATTTGGAACATCTTTTCTCGTAAACTAAAACCGGGAAGCTATGAAGATGGAACATATCCGCGGGGACCGCAAAGGGTTCTTTCGCGCCGTTGACGGGAGCGTGGAAGCAGGATTGATATCGTATGTGGATGCTGAACCGGATCGGATGATTATCGACCACACCGAAGTGGCGGGACATTACTCCGGAGAGGGTGTCGGTAAATTGTTGGTGGTGACGCTGGCGGAATATGCGCGTGCGAACAGCCGCAAAGTGATCCCGCTCTGTTCGTTCGCCCGTGCCGTGTTCGATAAGATGCTCGGCATCCGGGATGTGCTGGTGAGATAGCCGGGGCGGAAGGAAGGTCGATGTTGTTTGTCCTTCGTTACGGATTATAATAAAACCGTCCTCGGTAGGACAGTTTTATTATAATGTGCTTTATTGTTCTATTGGGTTATTCTGTTTTGTATCCCGTCAGGCTTCCGTTATGGAAGGAGAGGACGCCTGTGCGGGTGTTGCAGGTTGGGCGCTACCGGCCCCGGCGTCTGTATTTACCGCCGTATCGTTGTTTCCGGTGGTTTCCGTGGTTTCTGCGCCTGTTTCGGCAGCGGCCGTGCCGCGTCCCCGACCGCCGCGGCGGCGTCCGCCGCGTGAACGGCTGCGGGTTGCAGCACCTTCGGCGTTTGTAGCCTCATCAGCGGTGTCAGTGGATACTGAAGCGTGTTCGGGAGATGCCGGTGTGGGCTTATCCGCGCCTTTCCTGCCGGCACCTGTATGTCCCGGTGTCTGATCCGGAGTAGATTTTTCCGGATCCTGTTTTTTCGTATTTCTGCCGCTGCGTGTACGATCCGAACCGGATGCCGCTGCATTTTTCCCGGAAGATTGCTCTTTGGCTGTCTCTTTGCCGGTGCTGTTCCCTCGGTTGGCGCGGTTGCTGCCGGAGGCCGACGTGCTGCGGGAATTTCCTGCTGCTGTGGCGCTGCGACGACGTCCCGGCTCAATGTCGCCTTCGCGTCCGGTAGTGGCCGTGAGCGTCTTCATCCGTTCCAGGGTGTCGAGGTGTATTTCGAGCGCCTTGACCGAAATGAGCAGTTCGCGGATCGAGATGCCGAGCGAAATCACCAGCAGGACCAGCGCGACGCCGAATGTGTAGACGGCTGCCATTTGCAGGCCGATGTAGATCAGGAAGGTGCAGACGACGCACAGCAACAGGCTGCTCACGCCGAAAAGCTGCATTTGCCGGGCCATGTAAAGCCTCCGGCGCAGGTTGGCCAGCTGCAGGCGCGTGATGGCCGACGGATTTTTGTCGTGGTCGGCTTTCAGGTTGCGCACGACCTGTGCGTAAGAGAGGAAACGGTTCGTATAAGCCAGCAGGATCAGTGAAATGGCTGAAAAGAGAATCGAGGGCGTTGAAAGAGTAAGTTCTGTCATTGACTTTTTATATTTTTTTGTTTTGCCAGTTTGCTTTGGTGAGGTAAAGATAGGTAAATAATAGCAATACGATGCTATAGATGTGATCGACTGTCCAACATACGGCAATATCGGGACGGTGTACGATGATGATTTGCCAGATGGCGGCCACGTACACGGCCAGTGCGACCAGTTCCATCAGCATGGCTGCACGCGTATTACCGGTGCCCGACACGGCGCAGAACAGCATGTTGCTCGGGATGAGGGTGAAGTAGATCGCCACCATCACCCACAGCGAGGCGATCGACGCGGAGATCAGCGATTGGTCGCCGGTATAGATGTGCAGCACGAGGGATGGGAAGAGGGCCATCAGGGCCATGACCGGAAGGGCGGCCCAATAGGACATCCGGACGATTTGCCAGACGGTCGGCATTACCAGTTTCGGCTCGCCGCGGCCCATCAGGGTACTGACGAGGGCGCTCGTGGTTGAACCGAATGCGCTGATCGTTACGAAAAGGATCGACGAGAGGCTGCGCACGATGTTCGAGATGGCGAGTTGCCGTTCGCCGAGGTGTTCGACGGCCAGGAAGAAAAGGAACCAAGTGGCGGTGGAGATGAATGCCTGCATCATGGTCCAGATCGAAACGTTGAAAATCAGGCCCAGTTCACGGAAGTTCACGCCCCGGAAACGGAACAGCCTGTAACGGCGCGGATTGCCTTTCAGGCGGGTGTAGATAGCGAAAAAAAGCAATGAAACCAATTCCGCTGCCGACGAAGCGATCGCCGCACCGGCGATGCCGAGTGCAGGACAACCCAACTTGCCGAAGATCAGGATGTAGTTCAGAACGACATTCGTGAGTACCATTACGACCGAGTTCGCGGTAAGGATACGGGTGTTGGTCGTGCCGACGTAAAAGGCGCGGAACAGGACGGCCGCGAACGAGAAGAAGAAGCCGTAGATGCGCCAGTCGAGATAGCTGATCGCAGCGGTGTAAACGGCATCCGAATCGATTAGTCTGCGCAGCAGCAGCGGCGTGAAACTTTTCGAAACGAAGAACATCACCGCGGCAAAAAACAGCAAAAAGAGCAGTCCTTGCTGGAAAATCGGTCCGATCTCGCGCAGGCGGCCTTCGCCGTTACGCCGGGCGATCAGGATTTGCACGCCGATACTGAATCCGAAGCCGAGCATGAAGATGGCCATGTAATAAACGCCGGCCAGGGCCGATGCGCCCAGTTCCACCTCTCCCACACGTCCCAGGAAAGCCGTGTCGGTCAGCCCGATCATATTCTCCATCAGCAGGCTGATGAGGATCGGGTAGGTGATTTGCCAGATATGCCGGTTGCTGTAAGCTTTCATGCGGGGTGTTGCGGGACGGGTTTGTATATTTCCGGCACCTGTGGATTGCGGTTGGCCGCAAGGTCATGCCGGGGCCGATCGTTGTTTATTTATGAAGGGGGTGACTTGACTTCGGTTTCAGTTCGGTGCGGTGCGGTTCAGTTCAGTTCAGTTCAGTTCAGTTCGGGTTATATCCGTAGTGTATTCCGTGAGCGCTGCCGGGGGACAAAGGTAGGATTTTATTTCCAAAAGCTTAACTTTGGGTATTATTTGTGCAGTCCGTACGGGTCGGTGCGGAGGTGTTTCCGGGATATGGCCGGAGTTGCCGGGATCCGTGTCCCCGGCGGATAATCCGGATGGTCCGGTACTTAATTCGTGAAGCAGAGAGTAAAATAAAAAGTAGAGATAGAAGGAATAAAATGGCAACGGTCAAAAAGAATTTTCCGGTATTGGAGATGAGCTGCGCATCGTGTGCAATGAGCGTCGAAAGCATGGTGCGGAGCATTCCCGGCGTGGAGGCGGCCTCGGTAAATTTTGCATCGAACCTGCTGAACGTGGAGTACGATCCGGTGCAGGTGACTCCCGGGCGGTTGCAGGAAGCGGTGCGCTCGATCGGGTACGATCTGATTATCGACGAAGACCATGCGGCTGAAGAGCAGCAACAGGCCCAGCAGTCTCATTACCGCGCTTTGCGCCGCGATGCGGTCGGAGCATGGATTTTTGCATTGCCGCTGATGGTGGCCGGCATGGCTTTTATGCACGATGGCTGGGCTGCGTGGCTGATGCTGGGACTTTGCGTGCCGGTGTTGTGGTTCGGACGTATTTTCTTCGTAAATGCCTGGAAGCAGGCGCATCACCGTACCGCGAATATGGATACGCTGGTGGCCCTCAGCACTTCGATTGCTTTCCTGTTCAGCCTTTTCAATACACTGTTCCCGCAATACTGGCTGGCGAGAGGACTCGAACCGCATGTTTATTATGAAGCGGCCGGGATGATCGTCGCATTCGTGCTGCTTGGTAAATTGCTCGAGGAACGGGCCAAGGGAAATACTTCGTCGGCGATCCGCAAACTGATGGGACTCCAGCCCCGCACCGCGCGGGTCGTGTTGCAGGACGGTACCGAACAGGATGTGCCCGTAGCCCGGTTACAGGCCGGAGAGCGTATCAGCGTGCGGCCCGGGGAGAAAATCCCGGTCGACGGGACGGTGGTTTCGGGCGGTTCGTTTGTCGATGAGAGCATGATTACCGGCGAGCCGCTGCCGGTGGAGAAGGAGCCGGGGGCCGCGGTGTTGGCCGGGACGGTCAACCAGCGCGGTGCATTCGTGCTGGAGGCGTCGAAAGTGGGTAGCGATACGCTGCTCGCTCAGATCATCCGCATGGTGCAGGAGGCACAGGGCAGCAAAGCCCCGGTACAGCGTATCGCCGACCGTATTGCGGCTGTATTCGTGCCGACAGTGATTGCACTGGCGGTGTTGACTTTCATCCTGTGGTTGGTCTTCGGCGGCGGCGGAGCGTTTACCTACGGGTTGTTGGCAATGGTCTCCGTGCTGGTGATCGCCTGTCCGTGCGCATTGGGATTGGCGACTCCTACGGCCCTGATGGTGGGAATCGGCAAGGGGGCCGAGCATCAGATCCTGATCAAGGATGCTGCCGCCCTCGAAAGGATGTGCAAAGTGGATACGGTAGTGCTCGATAAGACCGGCACGCTGACCGAGGGGCGGCCCGAAGTGACGGGATGGCTGTGGACCGGCTGCTCGGACAGCGGGCAGGAGGTCGGCAATGTCGGCGGGGCCGGATCCGCCGTACGTGACGACGACCGGCGCTCACCCGGAACCGAACGGCCCAGAAACCGTTGGCGCGACCTGTTCTATTCCGCTGAACTGCGTTCGGAGCATCCGTTGGGAGAGGCGGTCGTGCGTTACCTGGAGGGGCAGGGGGCGACTGCCTGTCCGCTCTCGGGCTTTGAAAGCCTGACGGGAAAGGGAATTAGGTTCAGGGAGCCGGAAGGTATTCCCGCAGCGGGAGAGAATCCTGTTTCCGGTCCGGATACGATTCCGGATGGACGTTCCGTTTCGGACACGGTTTCCGGGGTGGAGTCGGAGGAGGGAAAAACCTACTGGATCGGCAGCCGTAATCTGCTGGCCGCATACGGAGCCGCAATGGATGACGCACTTTCTCGGCAAATTACCTCCTATGAACAGGAGGGGCGCAGCACTGTGTTTTTCGGGAGCGGTACACGGTTGTTGGCGGTAGCTGTAATCAGCGACCGGATTAAGCCGACGACACCTGCCGCATTGTCCGAATTGCGGGCATTGGGGTTGGAAATCTGCATGCTGACCGGGGACGGACGCAAAACGGCCGCTTCGATTGCGGCGGAATTGGGGATCGGACGTTATGAAGCCGAAGTGCTCCCTGTGGACAAGGACCAATTTATCCGGCGGTTGCAGGCTGAAGGGCGCACGGTGGCGATGGTCGGCGACGGCATTAACGATTCACAGGCGCTTTCGCGTGCCGACGTGAGCATCGCGATGGGGCGCGGCACCGATATTGCCATGGAGGTGGCGATGGTGACGCTGATGAACTCCGATTTGCTGCTCGTACCGCGGGCCTATAAACTTTCGCGTGATACGGTACGCGCCATCCGGCAGAATCTTTTCTGGGCGTTTGTTTACAATGTGGTGGGTATTCCGATCGCGGCCGGAGTACTCTACCCGGTATGGGGAATTTTGCTCAATCCGATGTTGGCCAGTGCTGCGATGGCTTTCAGTTCGGTGTCGGTGGTGCTGAACAGCCTGCGGCTCCGGTGGAAATAGCGAATGAACGGCATTGCGGCTGCAGGGGTTGACAAAAATTATCGGGACAGCATTCCGGATAGGATCAATCAAAACATCCGGGGATAAAATTATATTGAAAAAATAACGAAGGTGTGAACCTGAAAATAAAGGAGTAAATTATGAAAACGAGTAAATTCAAAACGAATGCGAAGTGCGGCGGATGTGTCGCGCGCATAGGAGAGAAGCTGGATAAGATGATACCGGGACAACAATGGGATATCGACCTGACGACTCCTGAACGGATATTGACCGTCACTTCGGACGAACCGGACGATAAAATCGTTGCGGCCGTCGTGGACGCTGGTTATAAGGCGGAAAAGCTCTGAACGGCATTTGTTCGCACAGCCCAGTAGCCCGATCCGGGGACGGAAGCGGCGTGGTGCGGCAGTGTCGGTTTCACACATGGGTAAAACCGGAAAATGGTTGGGATTCCTGCCTGACGAATTACCCGCCGAAGATAAAAAAGTGTTGTAAAGTCACGATTTTTTGTCGGATAAGGGCAATCGGTTTGCAATTATTTCGTTAGTTTTGTCGAAACCGTTTTGTAAGTGAACGTGAAAGAGACTGCTGCGAAAATACTTGATCCGTTCGAAGGCCAGGATGAAGAGTCGTTGTTTAAAATTTTTACCGCTACCGCCCAGGATCATCCTTTGCCCATGGAGGCCCTCGCTCCGCATCAAATCCGGGGGATGGGCCTCTGCATTTGTCTGGCCGGTGAAGTCCGGATATCCATCGACCTGAAGCATTATACGGTGCATAAGGGGGAAATGTTTATTATCCTGCCCGGGGTGGTGATACAGCCCATCGGCCGCAGCGATGATTTCGTCGGTTATGTACTCGGCCTTAAACCCGACCGGGTGGCGGAAATCGACTCTTCGGTCGGTCTCCAGTTCTATCTTACGGTCCGGGACAATCCTTGCCTTGCACTCCATGACGGAGATTTGCAGACACTCCTGGAGCTGTGCGATTTGATTAAAAAGAAATTGCAACGCACGGGACATCCTTATCACCGGGAAGTTGTCGAACACCTGATTCTCACCCTGTTTTACGAAATCAGTGCGATTTGCCACCGGGGACAGCCGCTGCGCCAAAAAGCACGCAGGCGGCAGGAAGAGCTGTTCGAAAAGTTCCTTTATCTGGTGGCGACCCATTACCGCACCCAGCGTAGCCTGAATTTCTATGCCGAGCAAATGTGCCTGACGCCGAAATACCTTTCGTCGATCATCAAGCAGGCTTCGGGTGAGAGCGCTACCGAATGGATCATCCACACGGTGATCCGCAATGCCCAGGCGTTGCTCGAGAATTCACAGCTGACCGTCCAGCAGGTAGCCGACTATCTCAATTTTCCTACGCCCTCTTTCTTCGGGCAATATTTCAAAAAACATGTGGGCATGACCCCCAAGGAGTACCGGTTGAGCAAGCGTTAGAGCTTACCTGTGCCGGGCTTGCGGGATGGTCGTTGTCTGGATACCTGATGTTTCGATTTGCATGGATCGGATTTTATTTTTGTCCCGGAATGCAAAAAATATTGTCATGATACATCAAAAAGAACAAAAAAATGTACTTTTGGGACATTAACCCAAATGTAATTTTTTGAAAACATATCGATTCGCAGCTCTGTGCCGGCTAGCCGTAGCTGTATCCGTAATGTTGTTGCGCGGAATTTTTCCGGTGTGTGCTTTGCCGTCCGTCATTTCTGACACGATGGCAAAAAAATGTGTGACCGCGCTGGATACCTCCGAAACCGCGCCAGGCGGTTTCTCCGTTTGCGTTGCCTGCGATACGACGGATACCCCGGTGCAGGACACGTTGCGGAACGGAGTGGCGAATATTTCTTTGACGGGTTCGGCAGCCCAAGATTCCAGCATGGCGGACAGGATGGAGCATGCAGCCTGGGCCGGTGTTTCGCAAATCGATACCGTGAGGCCCGACACGACCATCAGGCTTACCGGTTGGGATAAGTTCCGTGCCGGGGTCGACCGCATGACCACTACCCGGGCCTATAAAATGACTTATATCGCCGTGCCGTTGATGGTAGCCGGCATTGCCGTCAATAGCGAGCGCAACCATTTCTGCGACCTGCGCAACTCTTATATGCCTACGTTCCGCTACGATTTCGACGATTACCTGCAATACGCTCCCATGGCACTGATGTTCGGGTTGAAAGTCGCGGGCGTGGAGAGCCGCAGTTCGTGGGGGAGGATGTTGGTTTCGGACGCGTTTTCCGCCGGATTGATGGCGTTGATGGTCAATGGCCTCAAATATACCGTGAACCAGCCCCGTCCCGACGGTTCGGGCAACAATTCGTTTCCTTCGGGGCATACCGCGACGGCTTTTATGGCTGCGACGATGCTGCATAAGGAATACGGCCTTACGAGGAGCCCGTGGTACAGTATCGGGGGGTACACCATAGCGACGTGCATCGGCATGACTCGCCAGATGAATAACAAGCACTGGCTCTCGGATGTGCTGATGGGGGCCGGGATCGGCATCCTGTCGACCGAGTTGGGGTATTTTCTGGCCGACCTGATCTACAAGGATCGCGGACTGCGCCGGCCCGAGCAGGATTATACGAAATTCAACTACGCTCGTAAATCCTCTTTTTTCGGTCTCTATACGGGTTTCAGTTGGGCGAACCGGCATATCGCGCCCGTCGGCGACCTGAATCTGCGTTTCTCTACCGGTGCCAATGTCGGCGTCGAGGGGGCCTGGTTCATGAACCGTTATATCGGTGTGGGCGGCAGGTTTACATGCGCCAGTATCCCCATGTCGATCGATAACGACCTGTATTTCGAGGCTCACCCCGGGTTTGCCGCGAATTTGCAGCGGATCGAGCTTTCGTCGCTCAAAATATCGCAGATCATGGCCGGGCCCTATTTCTCTTATCCGGTAACGAACCGCTGGCTGCTGGGAACGAAACTGCTGGTCGGCTATTATCATATGCGCCGCAGTGAAATCAATGCCGTGGTGGGACAAAGCAACGATCAGCAAACCGCCTCTGCTCCTGGAGATGCCGCACTCCGGCATGTCGCGCATGGCAATATTGTGCAGGGGAATGCGGAGCGGCCTTGGGGACGTAGTGGTAATCCGGACTTTGAAACCTCCTCTTCCGAATCGTCGTCGGCGCCCGGAGAATTGCGGCTGCCGATGGTGGCCCTCGGTGAAACCGGCAATTTCGGTTTCGGTTCCGGCTTGTCGTTCACTTATCTGGTTGAACGTAATTTCGGGGTCCGCATATTTTACGACTGTAATTTTTCCCCGGCCAATCTGGCTGTGACCACTTATAATGCCGACGGGGCTTCCAAACAGACCAATGTCAAGCACTTCAGTACCTCTTCGACACTCGGTATCGCCGTTAATATCGTATTCTGGTAGAGCCTGAGGTCCATGTGCAGGGAGGCGGTTTTTCCGAAAATTTACTTTTTGCTATCTTTATCCGGCGGTCATCTCCTGATATCGGATCGTTTGGCGAACCTCGCAGGACGAGGTCCGGAGCGGATTTTCCCGATCGCAGATTTTTATCGAGCTAATCGGATGACCTAAAAACGGATGAAGATGAAACCAATCAAGAAGTGCGGATGGTGCAGCAGGCTGCGTATCCGGAAGGCCGGGATATGCGCAGTGCTGTCCGGCGGTGCGCTTTTGCTGGGTGCCGGCCGTGTCGCGGCGCAGGCGGACAAGGCCAACTATGATGAATCGAAAGTGCCGCATTATAGGCTGCCTGAACCGCTCGTGTGCAACGACGGCAGGCGCGTGACTTCGGTCGGGGAGTGGGAATCGCGCCGGGACCGGGAGATCCTGCCGCTGTTCCGGTCGCAGATGTATGGTTATGTGCCGGCACCGGAAGTGCCGTTATCGACGGAGTACACCGTGCTGTCCGAAGAGGAGGCGCTCGACGGGCGTGCGATTCGCCGTCAGGTACGCATCCGCTTTGTCCGGCCGGCGACAGGCCGTTCGCCGGCCGATCGGCAGGATGTGCTGGTGTTGATCTATCTGCCTAAAGATAAAGCGACCGGTGAACATCGCGGTAACCAGCGTGGGGTGCCGGTGTTCCTGGCATACAATTTTTACGGGAATCAGACGGTAAACGCCGATCCGGGTATTCTGCCGACTATCTCCTGGTGCCGCAATAACGAGCGTTTCGGCGTGACCGATCACGACGGCAGCAAGGCGATCCGGGGGAGTAATGCGTGGAGCTGGCCGGTCGATACATTGCTGTCCGAGGGTTTCGGATTGGTGACCGCATGCTATAACGACATCTATCCCGATGGGACGGGTAACCGGGATCGGAGTGTGATCCGCCTGTTCGGCGACACGTTGCAGCGGGCCGACGGTTGGGGCGCTATTTCGGCCTGGGCGTGGGGGCTCAGCCGCATTATGGACTATCTGGAACAGGCACCCGGAGTGGATGCTTCGCGGGTTACCGTTACGGGACATTCACGGCTCGGCAAAACTGCTTTGTGGGCTGCGGCGCAGGATCGGCGGTTCGCAGCGGTGATTTCGACCAATTCGGGTTGTGGGGGAGCGGCCCTTTTCCGCCGCGAATTCGGCGAGACGGCGGACCTGATTTGCGGACCGGTGGGATACTGGTTCTGTCCGAATTTCCAGCAATACCGCAACAACGAAGCGGCTTTACCGGTCGACCAGCATGAATTGATCGCACTGATGGCTCCGCGTCCGGCCTACGTGGCCAGCGCGACGGAAGACCTGTGGGCCGATCCGCGCGGAGAGTTCCTTTCGGCGGCGCATGCCGGAGAAGTGTATGCGCTGTACGGGTACCGGGGGCTGGATACCTTTACGATGCCTCCGGCCGATCGACCGCTGGCGCACCGCGTGGGCTACCACCTGCGTACCGGGCAGCATGACGTGACGGCTTGGGACTGGGCGCAGTATATTCCTTTCGTTAAACGGGAGGTGTGTGCGAATGGGAAATGAATCCCGAAACAGGAAATAGGCAGCCGCGGGCTATCTCGATCCCCAGTAGAGGAAGAGCATGCCGATCAACACCAGCACCAGGTCGACCGCTTTGCTGCGCAGATTTTTTTCGCGGAACAGCATCGCTCCGAATGCGAAGGAGACGATGACGCTGCCCCGCCGCACCATCGATACGACCGAAATCATCGAACCGTCGAGGCTCAGCGCATAAAAATAGGCGAAGTCGGCTGCCGACAGGAAGATCGAGATCAGCGGAATACTCCAGTGCCAATGGAATGGGGATGAGGCACGATGCGGCCACCACAGGGCGGGCAGCACGACGGACATGATTCCCAGTTGGTAGAGATTGTACCACGATTGGACGAGCATAGGGTCGAGCCGCCGCATCAGGAATTTGTCGTAGAGGCCGCTGACGGCCCCGAGCAATGCGGCGAGTACGATGCAGAAGATCCAGCGGTTATGTTTGAAGTCGATACCTTCCTTCCGTCCCGAGCGGCTCAGCATCAGGAACGACACGGCGGCGAGGATGACGCCGATCCACTGCCAGAGGTTCAGCCGTTCGCCGAAGATCAGCATCGCACCAACGAGCACCATAACCGGCCGTGTCGCATTGATCGGACCCACGATCGTGATGGGCAGGTGTTTGAGACCGAAATAGCCGAGCATCCATGAACTGAGTACGATCAGCGATTTGAGCAGGATCAGGCGGTGCACTTCCCATCCTGCGGCGGGGACGTAAATCAGCGGATGGGCGGCCATCTGTTCGGGCATCCACGCCGAAAGCAGGATAAACGGCAGGAAGATCAGCGAAGAAAACAGTGTGTTGAGCAGCAGTACCGGCAGGACGGCATTCCCGTCGAGCGACTGTTTTTTGAATACGTCGTAGAAGCCCAGTAACAGGGCCGAAAGGAAGGCGAAGGCTAACCACATGGGCGGATCAGGTTTGTCCGGGGTGTTTCCCGTCCCGGTTTCGGGGGGCAAATTTAACGGAATTTTTCCACTTTTCGCTAAAATCGGCTACCTTTGGGTTGCTTTGCCGGACCGTGGCGGTATTGCTCGCGTAAAGGCCTTGCGATAAGAGTTATCCGGTCGGTGCGGGTACTGTCGAGCCGGCACCGCCGGCGGCAGGGGCGGCTTGTGGCTTTCCCCGGTCCGCAGGTCATTGATCAAGCATATAATACAGATAACCAGATCAGATAAAAATGCAATCCGAAAACACCCAACCCGAAAACATTCAGTCCAATTCACTGCCGGACAACGCATACCGCGAACTGCGCCCCGGCGAAGAGTATCATCCCGTCATGCCGGCCGTGAGCCGTCCGAAAGAGGTCACGCTTTATTCTGTCCTGTTCGGTATTGTGATGGCCATCGTCTTTTCCGCCGCCGCCGCCTACCTGGGCCTTCGGGTCGGGCAGGTCTTCGAAGCGGCTATCCCCATCGCCATCATCGCGGTGGGCGTGGGTAACCTTACCGGCCGTAAAAATATGCTGGGACAAAATGTCATTATCCAGTCCATCGGCGCCACTTCGGGCGTTATCGTCGCCGGGGCGATTTTCACGCTGCCGGCGCTTTATATTCTGGGACTGGAGGCGCAGTTCTACCAGATTTTCCTCTCGTCGCTGTTCGGCGGCCTGCTCGGTATCGTGCTGCTGATTCCGTTCCGGAAATATTTTGTCAAAGATATGCAGGGACGTTATCCCTTCCCGGAGGCGACAGCCACTACCGAAGTGCTCGTTTCGGGGGAAAAGAAGGGTAATCAGGCCAAACTGTTGGCCGTGAGCGGACTGATCGGCGGCTTGTACGACTTCGTCGTCAGTACGTTCGGTTGGTGGACCGAAGAGATTTCGACGAGGATCATGCAGTGGGGCACGGTGTTGGCCGACAAAACCAAACTGGTGTTCAAGGTCAATACCGGCGCGGCGGTGCTGGGGCTCGGCTACATCGTGGGGCTGAAATACGCCGCGATCATTTGCGCCGGATCGTTCACCGTATGGTTCGTGCTGATTCCCTTTATCAGCCATTTTGCCGACGGGCAGACCATCGCTGTGGGCGAAGGTGTGACGACCTTGCTGCGGGATATGAGCCCGGAAGAGATCTTCCGTAACTATGCGCGCCATATCGGTATCGGCGGCATCGCCATGGCGGGCGTCGTAGGTATTATCCGTTCGTCGAAGATTATCCGGCAGGCGCTGGGGTTGGCCGTCAGCGAACTCAAAGGGAAAAAAGAAGCCGACGAGACGGCCGAGCGTACGCAACGCGACCTGCCGATGAAACTGATCCTCACGGTGCTGATCGCTACGTTGCTGACTACTTTTATATTTTTCCAGTTCGGGGTGCTGAACAATTGGTTTCATGCGTGCATTGCGATCCTGATCGTTTTTGTCATCGCATTCCTGTTCACGACCGTGGCGGCCAATGCGATCGCCATCGTCGGAACCAATCCGGTTTCGGGTATGACTTTGATGACGCTGATTCTCAGTTCTCTGGTACTGGTGAGCGCCGGGCTGACCGGAACGGGCGGCATGACTGCGGCGATGATTATCGGCGGGGTGGTTTGTACGGCCCTGGCGATGGCCGGAGGTTTTATCACCGACCTGAAGATCGGTTTCTGGCTCGGATCTACCCCCGCGAAGCAGGAGGGCTGGAAGTTCCTCGGTACGGCGGTGTCCGCGGCGACAGTGGCCGGTGTGATGATGATCCTGAACAAAACATACGGCTTTGTCGGCGAAGGGGCGCTGGTCGCTCCGCAAGCCAATGCGATGGCTGCGGTGATCAAGCCGCTGATGGAGGGCGGCGCCACCCCTTGGATGCTCTACCTGGCCGGTGCTGCACTGGCGCTGATTCTGACGATGATCGGCGTGCCGGCGCTGGCATTCGCGCTGGGAATGTTCATTCCGCTGGAACTCAATACGCCGCTTCTGGTCGGCGGCCTGATCAGCTGGTATGTGGCCAGCCGCAGCGGCAGTGAACGCGGGAAAAAGGCGCGGCGCGAGCGCGGAACACTGATCGCGTCGGGCTTTATCGCGGGCGGAGCGCTGATGGGCGTGGTGAGTGCGCTGCTCAAGTATTTCGGGGCCGACTGGTTCGCCTCGTCGTGGAACGCCACTTCCGGGGCTGAAATATTGGCCGTGGTAATGTATGTGGCCATTATCGGTTATTTCATCTGGGACAGTCTGCGAGCCAAACCCGAGGCCGAGTAAGCCGAACCGGTCGCAAATGTTGTAAAGTAGCTAAAACGAAATTAATTAAGATATAATAAAATGGAAATTAAGATTAGTCGGGAGAGGCTGGTGGAGCGGTTCCTGCGTTACGTGTCCGTCGATACCCAGAGCGATCCGCAGAGCGAAACATTCCCTTCGACGGCCAAGCAGTTAACGCTGCTGAACCTGTTGCTCGAAGAGATGCTCGCACTGGGACTCTCCGATGCGGAGATCGACCCGCACGGTTATGTGACAGGTACCGTTCCGGCGACGCCGGGGCACGAGGGGAAACCCGTCATCGGATTGATTTCGCATGTGGATACGAGCCCTGACATGGCGGGAGCCGGAGTGAAACCGCAATTTGTGCAGGATTACGACGGCAATGACATTCGGTTAAACGATACGCTGACGATGCGTGTGGCGGATTTTCCGGAACTGGCCTTTTTCAAGGGACATACGTTGATTACCACGGATGGTACGACGCTGTTGGGAGCCGATGATAAGGCGGGGGTGGCCGAGATTATGACGGCTGTCGAATATTTGATGGCCCATCCCGAAATTCCACACGGCAAACTGCGGATCGGTTTCACGCCCGACGAAGAGGTAGGGCGGGGCGTCGATTTCTTTGATGTGGAGGCTTTCGGCGCGCAGTTCGCCTATACGGTGGACGGCGGTTTCGAAGGGGAGTTGGAGTATGAAAATTTCAATGCCGCGAGCGCGAAGATCGCCGTGCAGGGGCGCAACATCCATCCCGGATACGCCAAGGACAAGATGATCAATGCGCTTCAGGTGGTTTGCGAGATCAACGCGCTGTTGCCTGCCGCCCAACGTCCCGAACATACCGAAGAATATGACGGTTTCTATCATCTGGTCGGCATTAACGGGACGGTCGAGCAGGCTGCTTCGGAATACATTATCCGCGACCACTCGCGTGAAAAGTTCGAGGCGAAAAAGGCTTATCTACAAAGTGCCGTGAAGTTGTTGGCTGAGAAATACGGTGAAGGAGTCATTACGCTGACGCTGAAAGACCAGTACTACAACATGCGTGAAATGGTCGAGCCGCATCCGGAGGTGGTCGAAAAGGCCGAAGAGGCGATGAAACTGACGGGCGTGACGCCTGTGGTGCGTCCTATCCGCGGAGGTACCGACGGTTCGCGGCTCTCTTACATGGGATTGCCCTGCCCGAATCTTTTTACGGGCGGAATGAATTTCCACGGTAAATTCGAATACTGCTCGGTCGATACGATGGAGCGGGCCTGCCGGACCTTGGTGAACCTGGCGCGGCTGTGGGGCGAATAGTGGTTGTAGGGCGAATATGTGTAGCGGAGGAATAGTCCGCGAAAAGAATTCCGCGAAAACTGTAAATCCCGCTCTTAAGAGCGGGATTTATTGTTTGCAGGCGTGCTGCGGGGGCTTCTGTTTGATTTTGAGCAGTCGGGTCATCATGAACGACTGCTTGTGGAAGATGAACACCGGCAATGCGACGCCGATCACCAATGCGAACATGATGAACAGCGTGGTGAGCCCGTTACGGAAGAATTCGACCATCAGTTCGTTCTGGCGTGTCACGTCGCCCCCTCCGATGAATTGCATCAGGGCCAGGACCGTTTTGTAAGCGTACATGCCCGGAACCATCGGCAGCAACGATGGAAACGAGAAAATTACGGCCGGACAGTGGATCAGTTTGGCGAACAGCATACTGAACATGCCGATGGTGAAAGCCGCCACCAAGGATGCCATTGCGATGTCGAGCGGCGTGTAGCGGATCAGGTAGAAACGCAGAGCGTGCCCTACGGCAGCCAGCAGGGCCGAGATGAAGATGGCCTTGCGGGGCGGGTTCGAGATTACGGCGAATCCGATTGCCGCGACGGCGGCAAGCAGGCCGTCTCCCAGAAGTTGTCCGATTACATCCCAGTTCATAGTGTGTCGAGTCCTAAGATTAACAGCGTGGCCGAAAGCCCGAGCGCAATGCAGACGATCAGGATCAGCGCGTTGACTGCGCGTGAGATTCCTACCAGCACATGTCCTTCGAGCAGGTCGAAGATCGAGTTGATCAGCGGCACGCCGGGAATCAGGAACAGTACGCTCGTACCGAGGGCGGTTTCCGGCGTGGTGCCGAGATGAAACCGGAAGCCGGCAGAGGCGATCAGGGATGCGATGAAGGAGCAGATCAAGAAAATGGCCATGTGGTTCGCATGGCGCGTGCTCATCTCCTGACGTACGAAAAAACCGACGAAAGTGGCCGCTGCGACGAGTCCCATTGCAGGGACATCTCCGCCGAAGAGGCGGCAGAAACAGGCATTCGCCGCCATGACCAGCACGAGTACCCACCACCTTGAAATGCGTGGTTTCCGGATGATTCGCTCGTATTTCTCGGTCAGTTCCCGGAACGAGAGGTGTTCGTCGTGCGCTTCCCAACTCAGGGAACTGATTTGTGAAATAATGTCGAAATTGAATGCCGCAGGCCCGATCTTGCCGACTGACGTACGCCGGATGGTATCGTCCCCGGCATGGCGGATCGTCATGGTGATATGCATCTGGAAAATGGTCATGTCGACTTTGTAGCCGAACGATTCGGCAATACGTGTCACGTTACGTACCACGCGGGAGGTATGAGCGCCCGCTCCCATCAGGGTGCGTGAGAGGTCGAGCAGAAAGTTGGCAAGTTCCCGTACCGAAACCGGATGCGGTTCGGTTGTTATATTCTCCAGACAGTGATGGCAAAGACAGCCGCTGTAATTACGTGCGATATAGTCGCGTTGCTCGTCCGAAAGGCGCACCGATGTACAGTGGCACGATTCGATCGAATCATGCCGGCACTCGAAACGGGCGCCGCAGCGGGGACAAATTTTTTCCATTCGGACTTTTTTGTGATTTTTTTCTTCGTCACAAAGATAAGCAGTTCAACCGGAAAGCCAATCCGTAGCAATTTCTTTTGGAGTTGCGCGTGTCTGGATTAGTGACAAAATTTCAGTATAAGTGTCTTGTTGTCAGTTATTAATGTAATTTTGGCGCTCCTTTTGCCGGTATGTCCCGTTCAAGTATCTGGCACAGGTTTTGAAAAATTACACCGTGAATCCGGAAGAATCCGGAGCATGAAAACGCAAAACTTAACCAAATATAGGAGGACAAGATTATGTTACCGACGAAAAAATCTCAGAACTGGTTACCGGGTATTTTTAATGACTTTTTCGGTAATGAATGGATGGAAAAGAGTAATTCGGCCGCACCGGCTATCAACATTCTCGAAACCGATAAAGAGTACAAGGTCGAACTGGCAGCTCCGGGGCTGACGAAGGATGATTTCAAGATCCGGGTCAACGATGAGAACCAGTTGGTGGTGACTATGGAAAAGAAACAGGAACAGAGCGAGGAGAAAAAAGACGGACGCTACCTGCGCCGCGAATTTTCGTATTCCAAGTACCAGCAGACACTGTTGCTGCCCGATAATGTGGAAAAGGATAAGATTGCTGCCTGTGTCGAGGATGGTGTCCTGAATATTTCGATTCCTAAGAATAGTGCCGAGGCTGAAAAGCCGAAGGAAAAGGAAATCGAGGTAAAATAACCGAGACGCCCCGGGTTGCAGTCATTTGATTCCCCGGAACCATTAGGGACCCTGTATCGTTGAGGCGATGCAGGGTTCTTTTTTTGCCGGGGAATTCATCTCCTTGTGAGATGTAACGTAGATCGGGTTGAGTCCCGATTTTACGGTTAAATCGCTTTTTTCTTGCCGTAAAGGTTTGCATGGATGGAAAAAATGATTACTTTTGCACTCGGTTTTAGGGATGGCGAGATAGCTCAGCTGGTTAGAGCGCATGATTCATAATCCTGAGGTCCCGGGTTCAAGTCCCGGTCTCGCTACGAAAATATCAAATGAACTGTCAGATAAAAAGCCTCCGTAATCGGAGGCTTTTTGTGTTCGTATATTTTCTTTGGCAAAGGAGAATCCGAATGTGTGTTTGACCTTTGATTGCTTCCATTCTGCCGGGAGAGTACAAATGGAGAAAATGTGTCTCCGAGGTTCAGTATAGTTCGATAAATTCGTAACTGTTGCCGCAACTTTCCAGAAATTGCAGGAATGCTCCGTGACGAATCACGACAGTGGCGGTATTGTCGTTGGGATGAAAACTCAATGCGGGTTGGTCGCGGAGTGTCTGGTCGAGGAATAGGTGGACGTGGTTTTCCAGGTCGTTGATTAGCCCGAAAGGTGATACCGAACCGGGGCGCAGTCCGAGATAGCGTTCCATGCGCTGTTCGGAAGCGAATGAAAGCTTCCCTTGCCGGAGCCGGTGCTCGAGGTCGTGGATGGCCAACTGCCGGTCGCAATCGAATACGACCAGGTAGTGGCGGTTACCCTTGTGGTTGCGGAAGAAGAGGTTCTTGCAGTGTTTAGAACCGTCGTCGTGCCAGTATTGCCGTGCGATTTCGATGGTAGGGGCTTCGGGGTGTTCGTAATATTCGTATGGGATTCCGGTTCGGTCGAGGTAGTCGAGTACTTTTTGTCTGCGTTCCATGGTGAGTGTTTAATTTTATGCTGCCGGGTCGAAGTAAATCGCTTTTTGACGAATTACTCTTTTCTGTCGGTGTAGGAGCGTTTCAGGTCTGTTTGTATATTTCCTTGTTATGCGCTTTCCTTGGCGAAGCGGCTTATTTTCTTCGTTAAAAATAGTGAAAATTCGATAATGTGATGTCTGGTCCGGATTGTCCTACCGGCATCCGTCCGGCAATCGTCGCATTTGTCGGCTATGGTCGAGCGCATGTATATTCGTTGCGGGCGAGCCCTAATTTTGTCGTGTCCGTTTCTTCCTGTTATGGGATTTTGTTTATCTTAGCACTCCGGCACACGGTTGTCGATGAATGTCCGTAAACTAACCCTGATATGATACGATTTAAATTGATTCTCTGTTGCCTGTTGTCAGGCGCAACTCTGACCGTTGAAGCCGCTCCCAAACGGGCCCCGAAAGCCAAACCGGCTCCGCTGCCTGCTGCGGTACAAACCCAACTCGAAGGCCGGTTGGGCGAGCGTATGAACGCCTGCATTCGCCAGCGGGTGATGAGCGAGGACGAACTGTCGCTCGTCGCACCTTTTAAGCAGCGGGACGAAAAGGAGCTTTGGCAGAGTGAATTCTGGGGAAAATGGACGCTTGGGGCTGTCGGTTCTTACCGTTACAACCGGGATCCGGAGCTGTTGGCCAAGATTACGCGCGGCGTACAGGCGATCCTCGCCACACAGTCGCCGGACGGTTATATCGGTAACTATGCTCCGGACGCACAACTCGGGGGCTGGGATGTCTGGGGGCGTAAATACACCATGCTCGGCCTGCTTGCCTATTATGATCTTACCGGTGACAAAAAGAGCCTTGAAGGGGCCGTGAAGCTTGCCGACCACCTGCTGACCCAAATTCCCGCGCAGAAGAGTATCGTTCGTGCCGGATATTACCGGGGAATGCCGCCCAGTTCGGTACTCGTGCCGATGGTGATGCTCTATAATCGCACGATGGACAGCCGTTACCTCGATTTTGCGAAATATATCGTTTCCGAATGGGAGACTCCCGACGGTCCGCAGCTGGTGTCGAAAGCGCTTGCGGATGTGCCGGTGGCGGAACGTTTCCCGAGTCACGGGTCGGCACAGGCGTGGTGGTCGTGGGAAAACGGTCAGAAAGCCTATGAGATGATGTCGTGCTACGATGGATTGCTGGGGCTTTATGCGCTCACCCGCAATGCCGATTACCTGAAGGCTGCCGAAAAGAGTGTGCGGAACATTATCGATGAAGAGATCAATATCGCCGGTTCGGGTAGTGCCGACGAATGTTTCTATCATGGCCGCCGGATGCAGACGACACCGGCCTACAGCATGATGGAGACCTGTGTGACGATGACCTGGATGCAATTGTGCGGACACCTGTTGGAATTGACTCATGATCCGCTTTATGCCGACCAGATCGAGCGGACGGTCTATAACGCTTTGCTGGCCGCATTGAAAGGCGACGGTTCCCAAATTGCGAAATACAGCCCGCTTGAGGGGGTGCGTTCGCCTGGCGGGCCGCAGTGCGGAATGCATGTGAATTGTTGCAACATGAACGGCCCGCGTGCTTTTGCGATGATTCCCGAACTGATGGCTACCTGTGCGGCCGATACGTTGTTCGTGAATCTTTACGGGGAGTCTGTCTCGAAAGTGCCGCTTGCGGGGGGAGAGGTGATTTTACGCCAGCAGACCAACTATCCCGAGCAGGGCAGTGTCGAATTGACTGTCAATCCCCGCAAGAGCCGTGAATTCGCCGTTGCGGTGCGTATTCCGGCCTGGAGCAAGATAACGATGGTGACGGTCAATGGCCAGGCGGTGGCCGATGTGCGCCCCGGCAGTTATCTGACCGTATCCCGGACTTGGAAAGAGGGCGATAAGATCGCGCTGAATTTCGATATGCGCGGGCGGTTGACGGAGCTGAACGGCTATCAGGCAATCGAACGCGGTCCGGTGGTTCTCGCCCGTGACACGCGCCTGGGCGAGGGATTTGTCGATGAAACCTGCGTCGTGCAAACGAGTGGCGGATATGTGGAATTGATGCCTGTTACCGATAAACCCGCAGGAGTTTGGATGGCTTTTTCGGCCCCGATGAAACTCGGGACCGATACCGAAGGGCGCGCTGCCGGAATTGTGCAGGTACCGCTGTGCGATTTCGCTTCTGCAGGGAATACCTGGCATCCTGCGGTACGTTACCGGGTTTGGCTCCGTAGGACTTTTGACCCGATTTCCGATCCGTGGGTGGAATAACAGGTGTGGCCAAACAGAGTATTTTCCGGGTTTTTAAAATTTTTTCAGAACAAACTTTTGTTTGCAATGTATATTGTATCGCCGGCGGCTGAGGTCGCCGGTTTTTTTATGGCCTCCGGATGGTGTTTCAAAAAGGCATCTTCGTCGTTTTGCAAAATATTTATTTGCATGTCATTGTAAATTAATAGTATAAAATGAGGATTGTTTTGCTATTTTTATTTCCGGAAGGCCAGGAGGAAGCTCTCCTGATTCCGGCCGCCGAATCATTCACTTCATTATTATTAACCATTTAAATTTTTTTACCATGAAAAAATTATGGATGATGTTCACATTCCTTTCACTGGCGGTGGCAGGTTATTGTGCAAACGGTCAGGCCGGCTCCGAAGTTAATGCGGATGCCCAGCAACAAACGGTTTACATTTGTGTGGTTACTTCGAGCTCCGGAACCGAGGTGATCGCTACGCGGGTCAACGGGGATTACAATGCGCAGGTTGCGGTTGCGAGTGAAGTTTCGTTCGATTACAGTTCGGAAAGCCATCAGACAGGTTACGTGTACTACATTCCGCAAGGAAGCTCTTCATCAGGACGGATCGAAGGCTCGAATTATACTTACGGAGCGGATATTGAAATGCTCCGTCCTTCACAAGATTCTCAATACGTTTACGTGAAAGGAAGCGAGATTAACCTGTAATCGGGGTATATGTCATTCGGCGGGTGGTTCTGAACCTGCCGGAGGTGTCGAAATAAACCGGGAAGGACATTAATCATCCTTCCCGGTTTTATCTTGGGTCGGTGTATACCCGGTGTTGATGCCTTTCAGTATTATTATTCCCTTTGCGGAATTCGGAATTGTACGTTCGTATCACTTTTTGCATTGATGTGAAACATCTGATTTTTTATCCAATGTTTAATCCCTTAAATTTTTGTTATTATGAAGAAGTTATTCGTAATGCTTGCTTTTCTGTTTTTATCTTGGACTGGTTATTGTGTTGACATCCAATGTTCTAATGGAAGTGATGCTGAGATTGAACCTCGTACCATCTACATTTGTCTGGTGATTTCGAAAATGGGAACTGAAGTGATCGCTACACAGGTTGACGGAGTGTACAATGCTCAAGCCAATTTGCAGAATTCTCTCCAGTTTTCCTACGTCTCCCAGAGCCATCCATATCATACGCTTCATTTAATCGAAAGCGGACGATCTTCGTCCGGGAGAATCGAAGGAACGGAGTACGCCGGCGGGGCTTCCATTGATTTGTTCAGTTCATATCCCAATATTGTAAAAGGTAGCACGATTGAAGTACCTTGGTAGGTTTGTCTTTACTAAGAAATTTGTAGAATTCGTCGTCTGCGGGGAAGGCTGTGCTTTCCCTGCTTTGTGTTTGTATCTGCCGCTATTTTTGCCTACCTTCACGCGACATTCCTGCTAACCCTTTGACAAAATGGATAAATCGGTATTGTACGGCCTCTCTTACGGCATGTATGTGGTCGGTGCCAGCGACGCTGGAAGGCCCGTTGGGTGTATTATCAACACTTGTATTCAGATTACCAGTGACGAACCGGTTTTGGCGGTGTCGCTCAATAAAAACAATTATACCCTCAGTGCCGTGAAACGCACGCGCCGTTTCGGACTGTCGGTTATTGCCGAGCGGACCGATCGTAGTATTATCCCTATTTTCGGGTTCCAGTGTAGCCGTGACTGCGATAAATACGCCGCTTACGGTTATGACTCCCTGCGGGGCGTCCCTTTGGTGAAAGGATGTTTTGCCGGGCGATTGGTTTGTGAAGTGTTGCATACGGTCGATTGCGGTACCCATGAGGTCGTTTTCGCCCGGTTGCTCGATACGTTGCCCGGCGAACCGGATGCGCATCCGATGACGTACGAATATTACCATAAAGTGGTTAAGGGGCGTGCTCCCAAGAATGCTCCGACCTACCGGGCCGAGGAGGATTCGGTTGTGCCGGAGGAAAGTTCGCCGGCATCCGTTGCAAAGGCGCAACCCGCAGTTGCTGCGCCTGTTGCGCCACCTGCCGCTGCGCCGAAGGATGCTCCTGTTTCGCAGGCAGGAAAGGCGGATTACGTCTGTCCGGTCTGCGGTTATCTGCACAGAGGAGATATGAGCGGCGAGGCACCGGATTATGTTTGTCCCGTCTGCGGCATGCCGGGCAGTGCATTCGAACCCAAAGAAGAGTAAAATCCACCTTGAAAATAGTGAAGCATCGGTTCAGAAGATGCTTACATGGCGCGGTTTGATGACGAACCCGATGCGAAGGTAGTTGTGAAACTGGTTGTAGGCGAGTAGGCCTTCGCCGTAGCCGTTGTAGTATTGCAGCGTCAGGTAGAGGTTGCATTTACGGATGGCGCGCCAGGCTACCTCGAGTTCAGTGTTTGCGTTGAGGTTCCATCCGCCGCGTTTGGTAATGCACGCCGACAACCAGAGCCGCTCGTTGTCGCTCTTGTAATTGGCTGCCACGAGTCCGTAGCCGTTGTAATAAACGATGTCGCGGTTGGGATCGTCCAGCGAAAACGGCGCCCATAGTTTCACTTCCATCGACCAGTTGCGGCTGAAGAAGATTTGTCCCAGCAGGCTGATCCGGTTCCAACTGCGCGACCAGATGCTGTCTCGTCCGTTCGATTCGTGTTCGTATTGCAGCATCACCAACCCCACCGCTTTCCCATTTTTCCGCAGCAGGTTGCCCAGCCCCAGGGTCGGGTTGTAGTTATTGTCCGAAAATGGCTTCGATTTGCGGTAAATCTCCCAAAACGACTTTTGCGTGTAAGTCAGAAAAAGGTAGGTGTTATAGGGCAATACGCCCTGGATCAGGCGGTAGCGCAGGCTGATCTGGAACTTCGCGTCTGAATTGTATTTGTTCGGACCACCGTGCGAAAAGCTGCTTCCCGTTACGAAATAGTTGTCTTTGTAGATCCCGAACGGGGGCTCCCGGTCGATCTCGCGGCGTACGCTGTCGCTGTCGAGCAGCTGTGCGAGCCGGGCATGGCGCGTTTGCCGTTCTTGGCCGATGGCCTTGCCGGGCAGGATAGTTGCATGGGCAACCAGCAAAAAGAGAAGAAAAATTCGTAGCATGGGCTGGATTTGTTGCAAAGGTCACGCTCCGGTGGTTCAGGTTAAAGTCTTGCTGTCCTGATTTTTTGTTCTAAATGTCTGTTTTCTTGTGATAAGGAACATATTTACCCTATATTTGAAGGTGAAAAAAGATAGAAATGGTAAAAATGGACACATTTTCCACCCCTGGTATCTATTCGATTGCGGACTTGTTTCATTGCAGCAAGAGTGACGAAAAATCCGGTAACCTGTTCGACGACCGGTTGTTTATCGGCGAGCGGGTCAATTACAATGCCAAGTTGTTTCAGCATCCGCACCGGATGGACGGTGTCGTGCTGCTCATCTGCCGCAAGGGGTGGCTGAACGGCAGTGTCAACCTGATGCCTCACCGGATCGAAGAGGGGATGCTCGCGGTGTTCCATCGCGAGCACCTGTTGCAGTTCTGGTCGCAAAGTGACGATTTCGAAGCGAGTGCGATCGTACTTTCTTCGCAGTTC
The DNA here is from genome assembly GCF_025144995.1 of Alistipes indistinctus YIT 12060. Taxonomy (NCBI): domain Bacteria; kingdom Pseudomonadati; phylum Bacteroidota; class Bacteroidia; order Bacteroidales; family Rikenellaceae; genus Alistipes; species Alistipes indistinctus. The sequence goes on from NZ_CP102250.1 coordinate 2,725,412, forward strand.
ATCCAAGAGATGCATATCGACCTGAAGCAGGCTATTCCGATCTTTATGCACCTGAAAGATAATCCTGCGATACACATTACCGAAGAGGAACATTCCGTGCTGAACATGTTCTACGAGACGATCCGTTGCGTACTGCGCTCTTCGGACGATATTCACCGGCCTGCCATTATCCAACGGCTGCTCGAGGCGATGTTCTACAAAATACTGGCAATCCATCAGAACAAGGTGCCGGAAGTCAGTTTTCGCCGCGGTCGCCGTGAGGAGTTTTTCGAGCGGTTTATGGAATTGCTCACGCAGTATCATAAACAGGAACGGAGCATGGGCTTTTATGCCGAGCGGTTGCACATTACACCCAAATATCTCTCCTCGGTCATCAAAGAGGTCAGCGGCAAGTCTGCCGCCGAATGGATCGATCAATACGTCATTCTGGAAGCCAAAGCGTTGTTGCGGTATTCCGGCCTCAGCATTCAGGAGATCGCCTATGAACTGAATTTTTCCACGCAGTCTTTCTTCGGTAAATACTTCAAACACCATACCGGCATCTCGCCGTCGGCATACAAACACAAGTGAAGTCTATCCCGGCGGATCTTTGCCTGATTTGGATTTTATGATCGGTGAATGAGGTTTGGGCTGCAGGAGAAGGGGCGCTCTGTGAATTGCCGTTTATTTGATCTTCTCCCAGGGTTCGACAGGTCCCGATGTGACCGAAAACAGAGGGTGCGGTCGGATGGTAATCTGTTTTTCCGGTCCCGGGTCGCATCTTTCCGTTGTACCCGTTTCCCCGTCTGGTTCCGCGCCGGGCAGTAGCAATGCGGTTTCAGGACTGCGCCGAAGCAATTTATGGCGTAAGTGTTCCAATTCGTAAGCGAGTTGTCCGTCTGTGACCGTTATTTGCAGTGCCGGGTCGTCGGTTCCCAGTTTGTTCCTGTCGAAGCGGTAGCCCCTTCGGTGCGCTTCGTCGCAGATGCCGTGCAGGTATGTGTCGATGGCGGCTGACGGATTGGTGCAGTGGCGGAAGCGTGCCAGTTGCGGGTGGTTGCGGTAGCCTGTGGTTTGGTTCAGCAATACTTTGCGGGCCAGCAGGCCTTCGCGCCAGCAGGCCGTAAGGCCTGCCGGGTCCAGATAGGCAGGATGGATAGACCAAAGTCTCATGGGATCGTGGCGGTGTAAAGCAATACCGTAGAGGTTTACGTCAATAAGGTTATGGTTGAAAAAGGAGCAAACCTTGTACCGTTACGGCGTGTATGTGCTCTCGTTCAGCTGATGGAAAAATCCCCGGAGACCCGCATTGCGGATACTTCCGGGGAAATACAGAAAATGAGATTACAGGCTTGCTACTTTGCTTTGTCCGTGTGTAAAACTTTATTCATGTAAATTATACGTTTTTATAAATGGACGTCAGCTTCCGGTGACCCGACTCAACTCGCCAGTTGTTGTCGTTTCGCGATCAGTTCCTGAACCGAGGCATAACGATTCCGGAATTTGTTGAATGTATCGCGGGAAACGCCGTAGTCACGGCAAATCCTGATGATCGACTGTCCGTATTTGAGTTTTTTGATCACATCGTTACGGTTGTCGATCAGGATTTGCAGTTTCGTACAACTTCCTTTGCGGCGTCCGAGTTGGATGCCTTCGGCACGGCGGAGTGCGAGAGCCTCTTTGGTTCGCATGGAGATGAGGTTGCGCTCGATCTCCGCTACCAGGCCGAATGCAAAGCAAAGTACCTTGCTGTTAATACTGTCGTCGAATGCATAACCGTCTTTCGTACTGTAAATCGTGATTTTACGTTCGAGACATTCTCCGACGATAGACATGATTTCAGTCAGTGTACGACTCAGTCGCGACAGTTCGGTAACAATAAGGATGTCACCCTGTTTGAGGCGGCGTAAAGTCTTGCCCAATTTGCGCTCTTTCTTCGCTTTCTTTCCGCTGACCACTTCGGTAACCCATTTGTGGATCTCGAGGTCTTTGGATAGGGCGAATCGCATGATCTCATCCTGCTGGTTTGCAATGTGTTGTTTGCCAGTGCTGATTCTTAAATAAGCGATAACCATAGATACATAGTTTTTATTGTTCACGCGGCTAAATTGGCGCATATGAAGCCATTTACCTAACGAAACGACGGTAACCGGCAGTGTGCGGCATATGCTCGCAACGCGTCCTTATGCACCATTAATGCACCTGAACATGTTATAACGGGACTGATTATCAATCCCGGAACAAAAATTTTGGGGAGAGGATGAAGGCGCTTTTTTAAGGGAGATTTTTTGCAGAGTCTACGTGAACAGAAGAAATTCCGTTCTAAACAGGGGAGAGTTGAGCCTGCAAAAAGAAACGGCCTCATCCCGAAGGTGAGGCCGTTTTGAATCCGGATTGCCGATTAATCATCAATCTTCCCAACAAACCCGTTCGGCAATCCGGGCCCAACTGTTAACATGGTCTTGTTGCGCCGTGACCAGCTTCATGGTTTTTACCTTCGGAATAAGGGATTGTGGTTACTCGGATTGATTGTAGGTTTATTTGATATTTACTTCTATAATTGGGATGTAGGTATCCTCTTCTCTTTGTTTTGATGGTTTTGTCTTTTTGCTGCTATTTCAGGTCTGTACCATTTCTGTGACCATCATAACCAATGCAAAAATAGGTAATCCGTTTTATTCCTCCGGTTCGTAAATCGGCAACTTTGACTCTCGGCAGCCTACTGATTTCGGATCTGAAACCGGCGGTTTGACGGGAAGCGTCGTTTTGCAGTCCTGTCTAACCTCCTGTTTGTGAAATACGAAAATCACAGCCGGGTGCTGTTGCGGTACATGTTGCCGGACGCAGCAGAGTACTTGTCCATACCGTCCCCGAAAGATCGGGTTTCCACTGATGGACGGAGGCTTTCCGTTTTTCTCTTATTTAGCGGCTTTTTTGGTGGCTTTCGCGACCAACGCTCGTGGCCGGGGCCCGGACGTTGATTGCCGCGGATGATGCGGTTCCGGGCGGCAGCCGTCCCGATTGCCGTTGCAATCCCGTGTGGCGGCTGCACGGGTAGGAATAGCGAGTTGTTTCCCGATTCATAATAGTGGATTAATAAGGGATTGATGGTGATACTTGGTAATTTATCTGTCATTGGCGGCAAGTGTTTCACCGTGAGGGGATCGGATTGTTTCAACTGTTCATCTTTAATTCGGAATCCGCATAAAGTCTGCCAAGAATCGTTGTGCCCGGTTCGCGGACTTTGTTTCCGGTAATTGTTTGCTGTGGGCTATTAGGGTTAACGGTTTGGGGTGAATTTGAGGTTCAGAGGGTTGGTATTATGGGTTTCATGGCGGTGCCTGTGTCCCGGTAAACAAAACTCCCTGTTACATTTTATTGTAACAGGGAGTTTTGTTATCGGAGAACGTCCGGCCGCCGGACTTTTGGATGATGGATCTTTGTATGGCTTCAATACTTGAGCGGTTTATAACAGGGATGCCGAGAATTGGTGCAGCGAAATGTAGTCAGCCTGCGGGTTGTCTTCTCCGATCAGGACGGTGTGCATGCCTGCGTTCCGGCCGAACAGCAGGTCGGAGGAAGTGTCGCCCACCATAAGCGCCGATGCAAAATCGATCTCCGGAAACTCCTTTTGCGCTTGTAAGGCCATCCCGATATTGGGCTTGCGGCACGGATCGTTCTCGGACAGTCCGGTACAGCAGTAGATTTTGTCGATACGGCCTCCGTGTGCAGCGATCGTTTGGAGCATCCGGCGGTGAATTTCATCCAGCGCCTGCCGGGTCATGAGGCCCTTGCCGACTCCCCGCTGGTTCGTGACGACCAGGATGCGGCGGAACATCGCGTTGCATTTGGTCAGCGCGTTCAGGGCTCCGGGCAGAAATTCGAATTCGTCCCAGCTTTTGACGTAGTCGCCGGGCCTGAGCCTGTTGATAATCCCGTCGCGGTCCAGGAAAAGCGTGTCGTATGTGCGGTTACCAAGTTGTGCCATCGAACATGTTTTTAAAGTCGGTTTCGGCCTTGGCGTAGTCGGATGGAATACCGATATCGATAAAATAACCGTTGTCGGGAAAACCGAACAGGTTCCCCTTGCCGACCTGTTTTTCGAGAATCTCCGTTTCGAAGGAGAATCGTGCGGGCATTCCGTCGAAAAGCGAGTTGTGCGTTTGGAGTATGTAGACTCCGCCGTTGATCGTCCCTTGGGTGCAGAAGCGTTTTTCGTGAAAAGCCGTAACGCGCCCCTCTCCATCGGTCGTAACGGTCCCGTACCGGTCGAAATGCTCCATCGGTTTGAGTGCCATGCTCAGTGCAGCCCCCCGTTGGCGGTGGGCGGCTACCAGCGCTTCGATATCCGCATCGAACAGCGTATCGCCGTTGAGAATCAGGACTTCGTTTCCAGTGGCCTGTGCCAGGGCCTGCTTGACCGCGCCTCCGGTGCCCAGCGGTTCGCTTTCGACCGAGTAGACGAATTCGAATCCGGAAAGGGCCGGGGTTTTGGCAATCCACTCCTCGACGGTTTCGTGCAGATAGCCCAGTGACAGGATGACACGCCGGACGCCTTGTTTTTTCAAGTATTCCAGTAGGTAGTACAGGAATGGGTGTCCGCCCACCGGGGCCATGCATTTGGGCAGGTCCTGCACGACGCTTCGCAGCCTTGTGCCCAGCCCCCCGGCCAGAATAATCGCATCCAGACCTGCAGAGCCGGGTTTATGCTCGGGACGGGGATAACGTAAAGGTTGCTGTTCCAAAATGATTACTGATTATTATTTGCTTATTTGGTGAAGATTTTCCAACCGTGTGTTCCTCCTTCGGTGAATTGGAATTCGACGACGCGTCCCTCCAATCGGTTGAGTGCGCGGACTACCTGCACCCGTTTGGTCGGTTCAACGGCAAACATGATGAAGCCCCCGCCGCCTGCGCCCGAGACCTTTCCGGTCGTGGCTCCGGCTTCGAGTGCGACCCGGAATACTTTTTCGATTTGGGGATTGGTAATCGATGCGGCCATTTTTTTCTTGTCTTCCCAGGCGTTGCCGAGGATTTCGGTAAAATGCCCGATGTCGCCGGTCAGCAGCGCACCTTTCATGTCTAACGCGCTCTGTTTGATACGGTGCATCGCTTCGACGGCTTGCCGGTTGCCCTGCGTCGTGTTGACTTTCTGCTCGTCGATGATTGCGGCCGATGAACGGGAAGCCCCCGTATAATAGAGCAAAATATTCGCTTCCAGTTCGTCGACGATCCACCGCTTGATGCGCAGTGGGTTGACGATTACATGGTTGTCCGGAAGGAACTCCATGAAGTTGAACCCGCCGAAGGCGGCTGCATATTGATCCTGCTTGCCCCCGCTCAGCTTCAGGTCGTTTCGCTCGATGTCATAAGCCAGTCTTGCGATTTCATAATCTCCTACGGGCAGGTGGAGCCATTCGGAGAAAGCCTTGAGGATCGCCACGACCATGGTGGACGACGAGCCCAGCCCGCTTCCCGGTGCGGCATCGGAGTAGGTGGTGATTCTGAACGACAGCCTGCCGGGGGTGTAATCGCGCATGATCCGGTTGTAAACGCCCTTGTGCAGGTCGACGACGCCGTCGATCGGCAACTGCGGAGCCGAATCGAATACCTGGCGTTGCCGGATATCGGTCGCTTCGATCTCGATCCGGCCGTTGTCGGTCTCTTCGATCGTGCAATATGCATAGAGGTTAATCGTGGCGTTGAGGATCAGGCCCCCGTAGAGGTCGCTGTAAGGGGATACATCGCTGCCTCCTCCGGCCAGTCCCAACCGCAACGGGGCTTTGCTGCGTATGATCATGCGTGGGAAAATATGGTTTTTCTTTGGTAAAGATATTAAAAATTGGCGATTCGCCACCACGGTATGCGTTTCAGAAGGAGTTGGTCGGATGTGAAAACCCTCCGATGTATCGATCCGAGATGTTCTATCGGTCGGCAATGCACAATTTGGACGTGCTGTGGACGGACCAAGAGGAAGCACCTTAAGACAGCAAAGAGGCAGCCGAAGGCTGCCTCTTTGCTGCGAAATACATGTGTGGGTTCGGATCGTAGGGTCGGCTGTGTTACGATCTGCTGGTTTGCAGTCCCGTCATCGAAATGACCATCTCGACGAACCGGGCCTTGTCGTTCGGCGGGTTCCGGGTCAGGATTTCGCGGATCCGCCGTGCGGCCCCGGGGTCTTTGGCAATCATGTAGAGGTAGCCCCCTCCGCCGGCTCCGGGTAATTTACAGCCGAGGATATAGTCTTTGATCCGGTCGATGATGGCATCGACTTGCGGAGGATTGGTTCCGGCGTCGAGTCGTTTGTTCTGCTCCCATGTTTTTCCGACCAGATGTCCCAGTCGGTCGAAATCCCCCGCCTGGATCGCGTCGAAAGTTTCGAGGGCGTGTTGTTTCATCGCGTACAGCAAATCGAGCTGTTCCGTGGTGTTCAGGAACATATTCCGAACGATGTCCGCAAGGATGTTTTTCGCCACCCGGGTGATGCCGGTGTAATAAAGCAGGTGGCACTCCTTGTGGGCCGGATCGGAAAAGAGGAAGTTCGGAGTCCACCGGATAGCCGGGGTCTGTCCTGTTCCGGGTACTGTTTGCAGCAATTTCACGCCGTGGAAGACGCCGCCGTACTGATCCTGCCATCCGCCTCCGGTGGTGAGCAGTTGCTCCAGGATAAGCGATTGCTGGCAAATGTCGTTTTTATCCCAGGCGAGCCCGCAAAAATCATTCAATGCGCCCAGTACCGTCGCGGCGAGGATAGAGCTGGTACCCAGTCCCGATCCGGCCGGAATGGCCGAAAGCAGCGTGACTTCGAATCCTGAACCGAACTCTTTGAGTTGGGCTTCGAGTGAGGAATACGACCGGGAGCAGAACCGGGGCAGGAATCCGGCGAGCGCTACGGCGGCTTTCGGGATGGAGAACGGGGAACCGACCGTCGTGAATTGTTGCAGCTCTTCCCAGGTGCGAACCCGTTCTGCATTGCCGAGGTCGATCGAGCGGAAAACGATGTGGAATTCCCTGCATGGTTTGATATAAATCTGGATCGGCGGCTGTCCGTTCAGTTCGATGGCGATGTTAACGACATGGCCTCCTTCGAGAAAACATTGCGGCGGAGTATCCGTCCATCCGCCGGCCAGATCGATACGCACCGGGCAACGGCTCCAGACGATCTGGTCGGGATGGATCGTGAGCCGGGGTTCCCGTTTCCGTCCGGCCGCCGTGCGGATGATGGTTTCACTGAGCAGGCCGAACGCTTGTCGTTCGTAGGCGTCGGCCTGTCCGGGTTGTTCCTGCTGTATGGCCTTGGACCGGAACATCAGGTCGTGCATCCGAACCAACGGGGATTCCTGTTCGGACAATTCCGCGGGAAGGGGTAAACCGTGTGTTGCATATTGGCGGGCGGCATCGTCCAGATTCAACTGGTAAAAGACGCTTTTGCGGTAGTTTGCGGCCAGCATCGGCAGGTTGCGGCTGCGGAAATAATCTCTTTGGGCATATAACCTGACCAGGTTCGCCCGGTTTGAAATCTCGTCTGCCGATAACTTTTCCCGTTCCAGCCAAAGTTGCCTGCCGGACCCCTCGCCCGGTTCCCCGATCATAAACCTCAATACCGTTTCAATCTCCCGGGCCGAGTCGCAGAGTGGAAATAGCGGTGCATTCTGCAGGTCGGTTCCGGTTTCGCCGCATGCGGAGAATGCCAGGTTACGTTCTTTACACCAATCCGTCAGTTTGTTCCCCATCCATACGGTTTCCTCGGCCCGGACATCGCCTTTGAACGGATCGTTGAAGCCATACGGGCGTACGGCGTATTGCCGCTCCCCGACCGGGACGATGTCCACGCATACGCCGGCGGGGATGTCGATCTGCCAGTTGTTTTCGGGAATACCTGTGAGGATGTGATGATCCGAAAGATGCCAGCCGTTTCCGATGCAACTGTTTTCAATCCAGACCTGGGCATTCCCCGAGGTGAAGGTGAGATCGACGTTGGCATTTTGGGTGAAAATGGCGGGATGCGGTTTGACTTTGCGCTGTTTGATCTCCCGCTGGTCTGCAATCAGGTTTTGCAGGGCGAGGGTAGAGGAGATCAGTTCACGGCTGGTGCCGTAATGGTAGAATTCGCCGCCTTCGAGCGGCAGGATAGCGACCGAGAGGGACCCGATCTCCGGATCGGGACGTGAAGGTTCTTCGCCCAGGGCGAGCCCGAAATCGCTGTACAGGTCGTAGTATCCGATCTCTCCGTCGGGCCGGTTGTGCGATTTGCGGATCAACAATTCGACCGCCCGGTCGCTGAGCAGCCATATGCCGATATCCATCAGGAAAAGATGGCTCTCGATCAGTTCGTCCAGCACCGTTACGGATGGCTTCTGGAGCATGTATTTGAGCGTATTCGGGGAGTTTCGGTCCGAGATGAATACGCCGTGGTTGGTTGCGAGAGAGGGATCGCCCCAAAGTCCGTAGCAAACGATATCCACATCCGGGATCGGAGCCAGGGGTTGTGTCGAGCGGATATAGACATCGCCGCTGGCGATCAGGGTGTTGATGTTTCGGGGCGCTTCGCTGATCATTTGCTCGAGCAGCGGTAGTTGCAGTTCGAGCAGGTTCTGGTCGATGCGTTGTCCGCGTGCCCAACGGAAAACGGGGATGGGGGTGAGTATTTTCCCGGAAGGAGCATAAGCTGGCAGCCGGCGGCTTTGGCCTCCTGCGTGGAGGATGATTCGCTTGTTCGCTGCCAGCCAGGGAATCACTTGCCTGTTAGGGACCTCTCTACTCTCGGGGGCGATTGCAGAGCTATCTGTATCATGCCGGTAGCTTTGTTCCAGCAGCCAGGCTGTTCCGCCGCCGGAACCGACTTTTGTCCCAGAGGGATCAGATGTACAGAACCATTCGTTCGGGTCTGCGTGTTCAATATTATGGAAGCTTCCTACCAGATTGGCAGGAAGTGACAATAATTTTTTGATCATATGCTTGGAGAAAAGGCGGTATGGATATTTCTATCGGACTAAATGGGGAACTGATTCCCAGAGTTTAGAAAAGTAACGTAGACTTAGCCTTAATGCATTGTTTTTAATTCCGTGATTCCGGAATGCTCTCAAATGTTCTCGCATAATTGTCACTCTATTTGCAAGGGAGGCCGTGCTGGCTCCACCTGTTCGCATGGTGACAAAATCCATGTCGAGATATTGTGTTTTTATGCGGTGAATATAAATGTAACGTAAGAGAGATTCGAAATCTGCGGCAATTTTATATTGGATATCGAACTTCCCGAATCGATCGTATACCTCTTTTTTGACGTAAAATGACGGGTGAGCCGGCATAAACCCGAATTTCATTTTGGCTCGCGTAAATGATTTGGATGAATAATAGCGGACTGTTTTAGATAGATCGTCGGGATGAACAAAATGAATATCTCCGTATACTCCATCTAGATATTTATCAGCAGTAAAAGCTTTCGCTACCTGATCCAAAATGTTGTTGGCAGAATAAAAATCGTCAGCATTGAGCATCCCGATAACTTGGCCGGATGCCATTGCGATGCCTTTGTTCATGGCATCGTAGATCCCTTGGTCCGGTTCACTTATCCAGTGAAGCCGGCCGTTAAAACGCGTTTCATAACTGCGCAATATATTGCGTGTCCCATCTGACGATGCACCGTCTATAACAATACATTCCCAATCCTGATAGGTTTGGGCTAATATAGACCGCAGTGTGTCCTCGATGGTCGCGGCACTATTCCAGGCTGCTGTTATGATTGAAATCTTCATTGCTGTTCTTGTATCCATTGAAGGGTTGTCCGTATACCTTCAATTCTGTCATATGGCGGATTAGGTGCAACTCTGTAAGTATTTTCCAAATTGACCTTATTGTCAGTGGTCATATTGGTTAATCGGAAAGAAGTCATGTGTTTTTGTACATCCTCGGTGAGCTATATTATGAGAACACCGGCCATCATGGTACCATATTAAAAAAGTTTCTATACAGAGTACCGAACTGAGATATACAGATGGATGTCGGTCGTAGAAATGGCCCTATCACAAGAGGGCGGATCTTGCATATTTTGGTTTTAGACGGAGTTTATACTTGCGAAGACTATCTACGATTCGGTCTGTTACCCCCGTCTGTAATCAAATCCCAGAAAATCTATATTTCCTAATACTGTACTTTTAGTTTCCTCTCTTCGATCGAAGCTTTGTCATGGTCTGCCTGAACCTGCTGCCCGTCGACCCAACGGGTGGACTCGGTGATCCCGCGCTCGAATGGCCAGCAAGGGGTGAAACTCAACAACCGGCGAGCCTTCGAAAAGTCCGCATAGTTGTGGCGGATGTCGCCCAACCGCGAGTTGTTGCTCACCTCCACGGTACCTCACTTCCACATACGGCGATCAGCATCTGGGTTTCGTCAATACGTCGGTGGCCACCCTTTCGACCGTATTTTGTGTTTGTGAGTAGACCAAGCATCAACGAGGTGTTGTCGATATTGACAGAGGTGTATTTCTCTATTTCGTACATCGACTGTTCCGTGCCGCTCTCGGTAGCTAAATGGATCACGACATGCTGTCCATCGAGGGTTCGCGGCTCGTAGTCGTTGCGATTGGTTACGCTACCCTCAGAAAACGTATCTGGTCGCATATGCTGCGGTATAGCGGGGAAGCGTTCTTTTGATCCCTACCGTGAATCTACGGCTAAGGGTTGTTGTGCACGGTGAATTCACATCCTTTGTTTTGAAGCTGAGTATGATATGCGAGTCGATAAAGTCTGCAGCTGTCCGTTGCCAGAATATTTGTCATAGGAATATTTATTTTCGACGACGATCAAGTCGCATTCGATCGATCAATCGGCATAGCAGGTAGAAACGATACTTCAGTTTAAAACCCACTGTCGTGGTGGAAGAACCTATGCCGCCGGTCGAGGTGTTATGGGTGTGTCGACGATAGAGAATTAATTTCTCGTTCACAATTATGCTTTTGAAAAAAGCGCTTCCTACCAGATAGAGCCAATTATCGTGGAGACAATATTTGCGATTCGTCGGAAACGGTAGAGCTACTTCCAGAATCTCGCGTCGGAAAGCCATGCAGCATCCCAAATATCCGAATTTGACAAGATTGCCTATGAGCGTTCTATGAACATGCCTCACACGGTAGAAAGAGTCGTGTAAAACGTTTTTGTTCTCGTCGACGACGACGGCATCGTGGACTACCAGATCGCACCCTCCGGCCAGACGCTCCATGCAATAGGTGACTTTGGAGGGCATCCATATATCGTCTTGATCCGACAGGAATATGATCGGTTTAGTGGCATGTTTCAAGGCATTTTCGAAATTAGACGTGAATCCCTGTTCTCCAGTGTTGTAGAAAATTTTGATGCGTGGGTCTCCCAAAGCTTTGATCCGTTCGATTGTATCGTCCGATGAATGGTCGTCCGATATGACTATTTCGTCGTCGTCGTTCAATTGAGGTAAGATTGAGTCTAGTTGTTCCCGGATATAATCTGACCCATTGTAGGTTGCCATGCATACAGAAATAGACGGTTTCATGTAAAAATCAAATGTTTATGAATGATGTTGACCGCCAGTAGCAGAGTGCCGATTCCGATCACCGCCATCTTGGCAGCTATTCGAGGCCGGAATGCGTACATGAACAGCGGATACAGGATAATCTCGACGACGCCCAGTAATTCGGATCCCCGATACCCGAGTAACGAGATGAATGAAAGCGCGGGAAACAGAAAGAGGGCGATTCCTTCTATCTTAATCAATAGCGGGAAATAGGGATTGTACGTTCCGATCGTGTCACGTTTCCACAGCATGCCGTAATACAGCGCACATCGGAACAAAAAGTACGGGTTGAATAAATTGGCGTCCGTAAACCCTTGTACGCTTTGTTCCTGAAGATGTTGATACATTTCCAGTTTGAGTCGAATGCTTTCGATGGGAATGACGGAAATATCGAACATCGTACCGTGGACTATGAATCCCAGCGGTACGATACTCCACCAGAGGTATTTGCTTTTGCTTGCAATCGGTTGGTTTTTCAACACGACTAGCGGTAATAGCAACAGTGAAGAATAATGGAAAAGCGAGGCCAGCAGAATCAAAGCCGTATAACGGAATATTTTGTGCTCGGCGAGTGGTCGGATGGCTAGCAAAAAAATACCGGACGCAACTCCGGCTCTGATTTGCGTCATGTCGTGTAGCAAGTACACGTTCGATATGTAAATGACTAACGACAGAAATAATAGTGAAGTTAGTCTCTTGATTGCGAAAATCTTGCATGTGACGCCGATGCTCGCGTAAATCACGAATAACAGGACGGGCCACGGACAAACCGCTTTGACAAGGGAACTGATGAGGGTAAATGTGGGTTCTACCGTAGGTGTCTCTTCCGGAAATCGATACATTTCGAGATACACCTTATAGTCTCCGACCGTATTCCCGTCACGTAGTCCGGCAATTAGTACCATGGCCACTCCTACCGATGCATATAAAAATAGACACTGGCGTGTCTTTAAAGCCGGTTCTATCAGTGCTATGAAACAACAGAGCACAAACAGTATTCCAACAATACAGAGAGTATTCACGTGTTAGTTTCTTCGGAAAAGGCCATATCCTTTTTTTATTCGGGAGACAATGCGCAGCAATGTCTCTTTTTTCAGGACTATTCGTATGAGCGAGGCCGTTGCTTTGGGAAATAGCCAGAGCATTTTCCCTTGGAATACGGACACAAGTTCATACACACAGTTATGCATATATCGGTTCTCTACCTCCATATAGATAGCTGTGATCGCCTCATAGTCGATTGGAACGTGGACGAACGAAGCCGGTTGCTTCGATTGTCCGAATAGATGTGTGTGCAGCGAACGAGAGAATGCTTCGGGAGGCAGCAATCGGCTATGCAAGGCTTCACCTTCAGCTTTACGAAACGTCTTATCGCCGATCAATCTTTCTGCATAGCAACAGAATTCCTCAATGTTTCCTCGGACAATCGGCCTGTCTCCTTGAGGACCGTAGGGCAACAACTCGTCTATGTATTTGCAGGAAATGTTTTTATCCGCAAAGGCCAAGACGGGAACACTGCAATATGCGGCAAGTTGTGTCATCAACCCTCCGCCGATGGGATAAGTCGACAGGTAAATGTCGATATTCCGGAAAACATGGACGATATCGTCACGCTGACCGATCAAATGCAAACGATTCTCATAACCGTTCCGGTGGATAAATCGCCGGATAGGAGCCTCATTACCGCTTCCTGCTATATAGATAACTACTTCGGGATAGTGATTGAGTAACAATCTGAGCAATCCGAAATAGCGTTCGTTCTCGCCGTAAATTTTATAAAGCGCTCCTCCGGAAAAGATACGGACCGCACGATCGTCTGGTACCGGCGGTAACCCGCGAAATGGCTGGCATGAAATGATCGGATAATAGTACTGCAATAACAAACGTTTAGGGTCTATTTTACGCTTTTCTGTTGAGATTGTTATTCCGAAGTTCCTGAATTCCAGGAAGTAATCGACCGAATCTCGTCCAAGCCAGAATGCATGGTCCGTTATGTTAATCAGATACCGTTCGCATTGAGATAGGGCATTGCAAACAATTAGCGGTACGACGTCCGACGGTGCAAGATGGAGCAGTATTTTCTCTGGAACAAAAGCGATGATCTCACGGTGAATGGCACGTACGGCCTCGCTTCGTGTGAGGTGTGACGGTACACAAAATACAGTCGCTTTGTCGTTTTTTCGTAACGCATCGTTGATGTAGGCAGCCCGTCTTGCGTTGGAATACGGATTGTTGAGAATGTATAGTAACTCAATATTCCAGGTGGCGAAAGCGGTGAGGTATTGTTGCGTAAGAGCTACGTTGTCTATACCGGACGAATCATAAAACACGATCTTACCCGGCATGGGGCGAGGAGTGCCGGTCGATTGGACAATTAATCCTCGGGATAGACTGCCGATCAGCTCCTCAAGATCGTCATCGGCATAAATTTCATTGGTTTGATATGCGATCATCGTCGCACACTCGACGTACCGAATGGCACGGTCATATCGCGCTTTCCCGCAAGCTTTGATAGCCTGCCGCTTCACTTTATCGAAAATATTCCGTATATCGCGTTGTGTGAATTTCATGGAAAAGAAGTCATACATAACCTATCTTTCGTAAATAGAGATACACCACCCCCATATGAAGTAAATAGGCAGCCATACCCGCTTGTGTGACGCCGATGATCCCGGCGCTCGTTTGCATTAGCTGGCAGGCTAATCCGATATAAATTATAGTGAACACTATTTCGGTTGTTACGTAAACCACAGTACGCGCTTTGGCAATCATCACATAGGTCAGAATATAGCAACCTATCTTGAACAGGTCGCTGCCCATTTGCCAGCCGAATAACTTGGCCATAGGTAAAAATTCCGACGTAAACAAAATTCGGATGATTAGGAAACGGCATAGATAAACCAATACGAAACCTGTGAGCAGAAGCGGAATAATGACCTTGAATGCCTTACCGATCTCGCGCCGCACCTCGTTCGGCTCGGTGATCTCAGAAAGGCGGGGCAGGTAATAGACGCTGAACGATGTCGTCACTACCAATAGATAAATGTTGGAGATACGGTTCATCGCTTCCCACCATCCGGCTTCGAGCTCCGACAGGTCGAGCATGATATAGCGCCGGATGAGGATCTGAGCCACCGGCATCGTCCCGATCGACACAAGGGTCATCAAAGCATATTTCAGGTAGTTGCGGATAATGCTCCGGTCGATCCTGCCGCGGAAATACGACCACCGTGCCCAGGGTTTCCGACGCACCATATAGAGCGTGACGAAGAAGACGGCACTCTGGTAGGTCGTCGCTCCGATCAGGGCACCGGGCAGGCCGTACAGCAGAGTCAGGACGACGGCGAAGACGAGCCCGGCCAGGCTGTTCGCCACATTGATCCGGATAAACATTTTATATTCCCGGTAGCCGTTGACGATCGAAAGTAACAGCATATTGAACGCATAGAGGATGACCGTTACCCCGAAAACGATGAAAATATAGCCGTATTCGTCCGAGAGCATGATCCAGCGGCTCAATCTGCGGTGGCACGCGATCATGGCCGTGCCGCACGCGAGTGAGCAAACGACCGTGACGAGCAGCGCATTGGTCAGTAGCGTCCGTACTTTGCCGACCGATCCCTTGTGTTCAGAGACGTATTTGACGACCCCGTTATTGATCGCTCCGCTGGCCAGGTATTGAACGATATAGACTAGATTGTTCAGTTGGCCCAACAAAGCTACACCGCCCGGTCCGATCAGTACCGCAACGACCTTGGTGCTGATCAGCCCGGTGAGCATCTTGACTAGCGTGGCTACCGATGAGAGCGAAAATACCTTGACGAGCTCGGAACGGCAAAAACGGCCGATCAGTTCTTTCAGCGCTCCGAATGGGGACATCAAAAGGCATTGATCGTTGTGACGACATATCGGACCTCTTCATCGCTCATGACCTGGCTGATGGGCAGGCTGAGCTCCTCGTCGTGGATCAGTTCGGTGATCGGCAGCGAGCGGTCGTTCCACGCCCGGTAGCACTCCTGCTTGTGGGGCGGGATCGGATAGTGGATGAGGGTCTGAACACCGTTCGCGGTCAGGTACTGCTGCAAGGCGTCGCGTTCGGCGCACCGTACCGGAAAGATGTGGAATACGTGTGCGTCGGGGGCCGGCACCTGAGGCAAGACGACTTTCGGATTAGTGATGTGGGTCAGATAGTGGGCAGCGATGGCTTTGCGCCGAGCGTTATCCTCGTCGAGGTGGCGGAGCTTCACGTCGAGTATGGCGGCTTCGATTTCATCGAGTCGACTGTTGCGGCCGGTGTACCGGAAAACATATTTTTGTGTTGAGCCGTAATTGGCCAGCGCGCGCACTGTGGCGGCCAGCTCGTCGTCGTCCGTGGTTACTCCTCCGGCATCGCCCAGTGCTCCGAGGTTCTTGCCCGGGTAGAAGCTGTGCCCGGCGGCGTCGCCGAGCGATCCGGTTCGCCGGCCGCGGTAGAGGCAGCCGTGCGCCTGTGCGTTGTCTTCGACCAGTTTCAGCCCGTATTTCCGGCACAGTTGGCCGATTCTGTCCGTGTAAGCGCACTGCCCGTAAAGGTGGACTATCAGAATAGCCCGGGTACGGGGAGTGATGGCGGCTTCGATGCGTGTATCATCGATCTGGTAAGTCTGTAAGTCTGGTTCGACAAGCACCGGGACGAGTCCGTTCTCAGTGATCGCGAGAATAGAGGCGATGTAGGTGTTCGCTGGGACAATTACTTCGTCGCCGGGTTGGAGTACACCCATTTCGAGGTAGGCGCGGAAGATCCAGACTAGTGCATCGAGCCCGTTGGCAACGCCGATCGCGTGACGCGTCCCGATGTAGCGGGCGTAGTTGGCTTCAAACTGCGCGTTCTCTGTTCCCTGAAGGTACCAGCCAGAACGAATGACACGCTCCACAGCCTCACGGATATCCGCGCCATGGCTTTCGGTTACTTTCTGTAAATCGAGAAATTTGATCATCGCTTATTTGTGTTAATCCTCGCGGACGCGTTTCATAAATTTGGCGGGTGTCCCGACGTGAATTTCGTAGTCTGGAATATTGTGCGTGACTAGACTTCCAGCTCCGGCCACGGCGAAGTCGCCGATTTTGACTTTTTCGATCACTTTGGCACCGAGTGTAACGTCGGAGCAAAGGCCGATAGTGATGTACGAGCTGGTGATCGAGCCGACCGAGAAATGGCAAAGCGGTCCGACTGTCGTGTTGTGTCCTACCAACGAGTTGGCCATCATCAGCGAACACTGGCCGAGCCGCGCCTGGGCCCCGACGTAGCAGTTCGACATGACGAAGACGCCCGGTTCGAGTACGGCGCTGTCGGCCACGAATGCGGTTTTGTGGACGATCGTGGCGAATCGCTCGCGCGGAATGTTCACTTTGCGAAAGGTTTTTTCGGTCAGTATGTTGCGGCCGATCATGTGGATGCCCCACATGAAATGGTAGTCCGGATTTTTGAGCAGTTCCTGCACGTCGTCCGTCCCGCCGAGCACGGGATAACCGCAGACCTGTGTTTCGTAGTCGTTGACGAAGCCGGCCACCTCCCACTCGAGGTCGCCGAACCGTTTGCGGTTGTCTTCGATACAGGCAGCGATCACGCCTCCGTTGCCTTCGCCGCCGATGATGATTACTTTTTTATTCATAATAAGTTATAGACCAAGATTGTCGTTTACGACCAGCAGATGTGTCCGGTCGGCATTGAATTCGACTTCGCCGCGCATGATGGCGATTTTCCGACATGCACTGCGCGGATGGACGCAGTCGAAGCATTTGCCTTTCTGAACACAAGGTAGTTCGTCATATCGGTTATGGTGTTTGTTGATGTGCCGGATGTAATTCAGCGGTGCTGCCACATTGCGGATACGTTTGAGGGCTTCGTCGAGATCCAGACAGATTTTATTGGCGCCGACTACGATAATGACGTGCTTGGGGCCGAACATCATGCCTGCCACTCGGTTGCCGCTTCCGTCGATTGACACGATCTCCCCTTTCAGCGTTATGGCGTTCGCGCCGATGATTAGGACATCCGAGAGTAGAGTTTGCCGCATTGCTTCTACCACAGTACCCATTCTGCGGTAGTATTCGTCTCGGGGCAAGTCGAGCTTTCCGGTAGGTTGATCCTCAAATATTTTGTATTTGCCGTCAGGAGTGCGCTCGAAAGGGTTGATGATCCGGTGATCGGGTCCTCCGAATTGTTCAGCCACCTGACGGTACACATCGCATTCGTGCAATGAAACGCTGTCGCTGAAAGCGATTGTGCGGAGGTTACGTTGGTGGATGAAGCTGGTGATGAACGGCGCGACATCGTGTTTGTCTGTGACGGGGTGAAAGTTGATCCTGCGTGCCCCGAAAGTTTTCTCCATCAGTGTGCACTGATGGAGAAAATGCGTATGGCGCTCTTGTGCGAGATTTCGTTCGTCGATTTTATCAATCATGGTTTGTCGTCGTTTTTGTTTGACCGATCATGGCATGTTTGCTAAGAATGGTTTGCGCCATCTTGACCATCGGCGGACCGATAAACTTGTTGTCTTTGAGCGCCACTCCTTTGCCTTCACGCTCGGCTTCCTCGGCCAGCGCGAGCATCTCTTCGGCCCAAGCTACCTCGTCCTCGCCGGGCGAGTAGTAACGATGGCAGAGCGGTAACTCTTTGGGATTGAGGACGAGCATTCCTTCAAATCCGAGTTTTTTAGAAAGAACTAGATTATGTTCAAGGTCTTCGAGATCATGAACATGGATATGTACCGTGTCAATCGGAACCACCCCGCACGCTTTAGCACCCATAGCGATCTGGGCCCGGGCCGTGAAAATGCTCTGTCCCTCGGGATCGTGTTTGCCGCCGAGGTCGGTGACGAAATCTTCGCAGCCGAAAGCGACTGCCGTAACACGGTTCGGGCAGGCGTTGCAGATCTCCTGGATGTTCATGACTGCGCCCGTTGTTTCGATCAGTGGAATGATCTTGAAGGTCCCGATCGGGAAACCCTTTTCATACTCGATCGTTTCGAGCAGCTTGCCGAAGAAATAAATGTCTTCTCCTTTCTTGCTTTTGGGGTACATGAATCCGGTGATCCCCTCGACGGTCAGTTGGTATACGTCGCGCAGCAGCTCGCCGCTTTCTCGGTCGTTGACGCGGGGATAGAGTACGCGCCCGCGGAACGTGCCGTCGGCAATGTATCGCAGAATGTTGTCGCGGGCTACCTGTTTGTTTGAGGCCGGCTGAACCGAGTCTTCGATGTCGAGCAGCAGCACGTCGGCGTTGACGCGTGCCGCACTGTTCATCAACCGATCGTTATGGGCCGGGACGAACATCAGGCTTCGGAATAAATGGTCCATGATTATGCTTGTTTTTTGACGAGAACGTGACGGCGGAAACTGATCACTGCTTCATCATGTTGGTTATAGCCTACGGTTTCGACATGAACGATTCCCCGGTCGGGTTTAGACTTCGATTCTCGTTTATCGAGGACGATGGTTTTTGCGTACAGTGTATCGTTGATAAATACCGGTCTGAGATGTTTGATATCTTCATATCCCAGATTGGCAATCGCTTTACCGCTGATATCGGGAACAGTCATGCCGACAACAAGTGAAAAGACCAGTGTACCGACGACTAGGAGCTGGCCATGCTGGTTCTTGCGTGCATAGTCCAGATTGGTGTGTACCGGATGGTGGTTCATCGTGAGCAGGCTGAAGAAATTGTTATCGCTTTCGAAAACGGTTTTGGAAAGAGCATGCTCGACGGTCTCACCGACGACGAATTCGTCGAAGTAGAGTCCGAGTTTACTTGGTTTCATGGCGGGTGTAATTGATGAATGATGCATAATCACGGATATAGTCGGCCTCGTCGTAAATGTGCGAGGTTAGTACCAGGCAGATCGAACCCGAAGAAAAGCCTTGCTCGGCAGCCCAGATACCCGGCGGGATGTGCAAACCGAAGTAAGGCCGATTAAGCGTGACGGTCCGTTTGTTGTACCCGTCATCGAGCACGACCTCGAAGCTACCGCTCGCCGCAACCAGGAACTGATGGCATTCGCGATGGGCATGCGCTCCGCGAGCCTCACCTCCAGGGATGTCGTACAAATAGAAAATCCGGGCGATCTCGAACGGCAGGTTAATCCCACTGTGTACTGGTGTAATGTTCCCTTTTGCGTTCTCTATGCGCGGCAGTTCGATCACCGAACAATCATACACAGATTTCAGCATGATATTATGTAAGTTTGCGTTTTAACCATCGGGTTATGGGGCGTTCGATCCATTTCAGGCAAGCCACACTGCTAGCGTGGTAAGCACGAGAAAAACGAGTAGGGCCGGTAGGTTGTCCGTGTCGAGACTGGCTTTGGCGGCAAAGGTACGTCCGACCAGAATGGCTTGTTAATGAATTAGATAAAAACAAAAACTGGCTTTCCTGAACAATTGTACGGCACGACAGGACAACCCTTGTGAGAAGATGCCTCCCGTCCGGTTTTGTAGCGGCTTACGCCGTTTGCGGGGCTCCCGTTGATTTGGGTAATACGCAATGCGTTTCTCGTGATGCAGGTGGTGTTTGGTGGAGTGTAAATTACTTATAACGAACTAATTGTGAACATGTATAGCTGTTTAACAAAACGGGTAGGACGAACGGGAACATCAGGTAGAAAAACAATTCGTCCGATCAAAACCATGATACGGCATTGTATGACATATAGTAGTCGGACAGCGGAACCCAGCTTTGCAAAAGGAGCAGGTTCAGAGCCGCTTTGGGTAGGTCTGTCATGGCAAAAGAGCGAATACCTAGCAGAAATATTGCAGCGAAACACAAAAGATGAAGCGGATATAGCTTGACCACTCTGGCTTTCCAAAAATCACATGTTGTCATTTCCCGGGTCAGCAAACGTTTTTTTATAGTCGTAAGCGAGTAGAAGCCAGCTCAGTATGAAAAAAAACGTTACTCCGATCACACCTCCTGCCTGCAAGGCCGATTTACCGTCGATCAGATAATGGTGCAAAAAAAAATCACGACAGCGAAAACGTATCGCCATCCGGTCAATGAGCGGATCATCGGCATCCTTCAATTATGAATTGATCGAAGTCGCGGATATAATCTTTAGAGTCGTAGGTAGTCGATGAGAGAATGAGTGCCAGTGCATTGGTCGAAAAATTTTCGAGCATGCGCCACGTCATTTTTGGAATATAAAGTCCATAATACGAACGGTTCAGACTGAATCGCTGTTCCTGCTTGCCGTCGTGCAGGACAACGTCGAAACTTCCGCTGAGGGCAATGACCAGTTCCTCGTTTTCACGATATGCATGTCCGCCTCGGACTTCGCCTCCCGGGACATCGTAAATCCAGTATGTTCTGTGAATTTCGAAAGGCACATGGCGCTTCTCTTCAATGAAAGAGAGGTTTCCGCGTTTGTCAAGTATTTTCGGCAGGTTGATGATCTTCGCTGCGTGGGTCATAATTCAAATTGTTTCACCGGTTTTCGTACATTTCGGAGTAATATTTTTGGTATTGACCGGATGTAACGTTATCGATCCATTTTTGGTTATCGAGGTACCAACGGACGGTTTTTTCGATGCCTTCTTCGAACTGGAGTGTCGGTTCCCATCCGAGTTCGTTTTTGAGTTTGGAGGAGTCTATAGCGTATCGCAGGTCGTGTCCGGCCCTGTCTGTGACGTAGGTAATCAGTTTTTCGCTGGTCCCTTCCGGCCTGCCCAGGAGTCGGTCGACGGTTTTGATGACGACCTTTATCAGGTCGATGTTCTTCCATTCGTTGAAGCCTCCGATGTTGTATGTACCGGCAATTTTACCTTCGTGGAAAATGAGGTCTATGGCCCTTGCGTGGTCCTCGACATACAGCCAGTCGCGTACGTTTTCACCTTTACCGTATACGGGCAGGGGCTTGTTGTGCCGGATGTTGTTGATGAACAGCGGGATCAGCTTTTCGGGAAACTGGAACGGCCCGTAGTTGTTCGAGCAGTTGGTGACGAGGGTGGGCATTCCGTACGTGTCGTGGAATGCCCTGACGAAGTGGTCCGAAGAGGCT
Organism: Alistipes indistinctus YIT 12060; assembly: GCF_025144995.1. NCBI lineage: Bacteria > Pseudomonadati > Bacteroidota > Bacteroidia > Bacteroidales > Rikenellaceae > Alistipes > Alistipes indistinctus. The sequence goes on from NZ_CP102250.1 coordinate 2,746,966, forward strand.
TTGCTGGCCGAATACGGGCTGTGCGGGTCGTATTTTGTCGTTTCGGTGAAGAACTCCTCGCCGTAGGGTCCGCCTCCGCATTCGTTTCCGTCGGGTTCACCGTGGGGTTTTGTGAGCTCGAGTGCCCCGTAGACTTCGTCGGTGGATATGTGGTAAAATCGCTTTCCCTGGTAATCTCCGTTCCAGAACTCTTTTGCCGCCTGGAGCAGGGAGAGGGTTCCCATTACATTTGTCCGTGCGAAGGTGAAAGGATCCTTGATCGACCGGTCGACATGGCTTTCCGCTGCGAGGTGTATGACCCCGTCGATTCGGTATGTCCGGAAGGTTTCCAGCATCTTCTCGAAGTCGCAGATGTCCGCCTTTACGAAGGTGTAGTTCGGCGCGTTCTCGATGTCCGCCAGGTTTGCGAGGTTTCCGGCATAGGTCAGTTTGTCGAGGTTGACGATTCGGTATTGGGGATATTTGTTGACCAGCAGCCGTACTACATGGCTGCCGATAAAACCGGCTCCGCCGGTGACGAGTAAATTGCGTTGGAAGGTCATATGCAAGGAGAGTTAGATTGCCGTGCCGGCCGTTTGCGCCCCCAGGCGTTCGAGACATCGCTCGAGCGCATCGCGCCAGTAGGGTATCGTTAGGTTGAAAGTCTCTTTGATTTTGGTTTTGTCGAGCACGGAATAGCGGGGCCTTTCGACAGGGGAGGGGAACTCTTCGGAGTGGCAGGGTATCACCCGTGCGGGGTCGAGCCCTGCCAGTACCGCGATTTCGTGAGCGAAGTCGTACCAGGAGCATACCCCTTCGTTGGAAAAGTGGTAAGTCCCTTCGTTTCCCCGGTATGCCCCCGAGGAGATCATGCGGTGTATGGCCCCGGCGAGGTCTGCGGCGTACGTGGGCGTTCCCGCCTGGTCGAAGACCACTTTTACCCGGGGCGTCTGGGCCGTTAGCCGGAGCATGGTCTTGACGAAGTTGTTTCCGAACTCGGAGTAGAGCCATGCGGTACGCAGGATCAGTGCGGCACAGCCGGCTTCGGCGATGGCCTTCTCCCCGGCGAGCTTCGTGCGTCCGTATACGCCCAGCGGCCTTACGGGATCGTCCTCGCGGCGGGGGACGTTTCCGTCCCCTCCGAAGACGTAATCGGTGGAGATGTGGATCAGCGTGGCTCCCCGTTCCCGGGCTGCGGCAGCGAGGTTCGCCACTGCGCGGTGGTTGAGCAGGTCCGCCGTGGCTTCGTCCTCTTCGGCTTTGTTGACGTTGGTGTATGCGGCGCAGTTGACGATCACCTCCACGTCGTTCTCGCGCATCGTGCGCCGCACGGCTTGGGGATCGGTGATGTCCAGCTCGGCGACGTCGGTGAACAGGTAGCGGACGTTGCCCGGAGCGGTTGCTGCCGCCGGGGCTGTTGTCGCATCTGTCGCCGCGATCCTGCGCATTTCGTTGCCCAGCTGCCCGTTGGCTCCTGTGACGAGCACGGTTATGGCTGCGGTGCGCCTGCCGGTTCCGGGGAGCGTTGCGCTTCCCGCCGTAGCTGTGGGGGGCGTTGTCGCCGGGGCTGTTGTCGCATCTGTCGCCGCGATCCTGCGCATTTCGTTGCCCAGCTGCCCGTTGGCTCCTGTGACGAGCACGGTTATGGCTGCGGTGCGCCTGCCGGTTCCGGGGAGCGTTGCGCTTCCCGCCGTAGCTGTGGGGGGCGTTGTCGCCGGGGCTGTTTTTGCAGCAGTTGCCGCTGTGTCCGGCGCTGCGCCTGCGGTTTTCTCCGCCGTTGCGGGGGCCTGTGCCGCCGCCGTTTTATCGTTGGGCATAGTAATCCGTGTTATAGTCGAACAGTTCGGGCGCCTCATCCAGTCGCGGATGGCGGCTGTCCTTTTCCGAGAGGAGCACGTCTGCGGGGTCGAGCCGCCAGTCGATACCGATCTGCGGGTCGTTCCAGGCGATCGCCCCTTCGCTCTGCGGCGCGTAAGGCGCATCGCACTTGTACTGGAAAAGCGCGCGGGGGCTCAGTACGGCGAAGCCGTGCGCGAAGCCGCGGGGGATGAACAGCTGGCGGTGGTTCTCTCCCGAAAGCTCGACGGCCACGTACCGTCCGAATGTGGGGGATCCGCGGCGGATGTCCACGGCCACGTCCAGTACGGCACCTTCCACGACGCGCACCAATTTCCCCTGTGCATGTTCTCCGCGCTGGAAATGGAGCCCCCGCAGCACGCCGTATGAGGATCGCGATTCGTTGTCCTGTACGAAGCGGACCGGCCGGACCGATTTGTCGAACAATTGCCGTGAGTAGCTTTCAAAAAAGTATCCCCGCGCATCGCGGTGCAGTTCGGGCTCGAGGATCACGACCCCTTCGAGCGCAGTTTCGATAACTTTCATAAAGACGAACCCCTCGTTTATATTTTGGGTTTTGGTGTAGAAGAGTGTTTGGCAGATGTTCCGGATTCGCCCGGGGCTCCTGCCGGATCGCTTCGCAGCCCGACAAGACCGGGCTGCGACGGACGGACGATGGCAGGGCGGAGATGCGTCTTGATCCCGTTTCCCGGTCAGCGCCCGTCGCGGGCGACCTCTGCGATCACTTTGAGCAGGTATTGTCCGTACTGGTTTTTGAGCATGGGTTCGGCCGCCTCGCGCAGTTTCCCTTCGGAGATCCAGCCGTTGCGGTAGGCGATACCCTCGAGGCATGCGATCTTGAGCCCCTGCCGCTTTTCGAGCACCTCGACGAAGATGGATGCCTCCGAGAGCGAATCGTGCGTTCCGGTGTCGAGCCAGGCGAAGCCGCGTCCGAGGGTCTGCACCTTGAGCGCACCCTCGGCGAGGAACCGCTGGTTCACCGAGGTGATCTCCAGCTCTCCGCGTGCGGAGGGTTTAATCGATTTGGCCACGGAGACCACCTCGTTCGGGTAGAAGTATAGCCCGACCACGGCATAGTTCGACTTCGGCTCTGCGGGCTTCTCCTCGATGGAGAGGCAGTTTCCCCGGCGGTCGAACTCCGCCACGCCGTACCGCTGGGGATCGTCGACCCAGTATCCGAATACGGTTGCCTTTTTTTCCGCTTCGGCGGTGCGTACTGCCCCTGCCAGCAGCTCGGAGAATCCGGCCCCCTGGAAGATGTTGTCCCCGAGTACGAGGCATACGGCATCGTCGCCGATAAATTCCTCGCCGATCAGGAACGCCTGCGCGAGCCCGTCGGGCGACGGCTGTTCGGCATAAGAGAGATGTACCCCATAATCGGATCCGTCGCCCAGCAGCCGCCGGAAAGAGGGCAGGTCACAGGGGGTGGAGATCACCAGGATCTCCCGGATTCCGGCCAGCATCAAAACCGACAGCGGATAGTAGATCATCGGCTTGTCGTAGATCGGGAGCAACTGCTTGGAAACTCCCTTCGTGATCGGGTACAGCCGCGTACCAGAACCCCCAGCCAATACAATGCCTTTCATGCGGATTGCCTTTGAAATTTAGTAAATAGAATGTTATCGTGAAATTGCCGTCCGAACTCTTGCCGGCGTAACCGACGCAGATACATGCGTTGCGTTATTCCTGATTCAGTACGAATAGTTTGAATCCCGAATTGTCGATGGTTATTGCTCGGGTGTTTTTGATGATTCACATTTGAGCGAAACCGAATGCGGAATAAACCGGCAACAGAGAGTGATAGTTGCAAACATTGGAACAGTCGCGGAAGAAAACTCGTGTCAGATTTTCTCCAGGAAATTGCCCGGAATGTATACGGTGGCCAGTGCCGCTACATCCTGCAGCCGGATGACCACTCTTTTATGTCCTTTGATACGGATCAACTCTCCTTCGATACCTTTGAACTGCCCCTCCGTCACGCGCACCCGGTCGCCGGGACGTAGATCGGGGGAGACGAACTCGATCTGATCTTCGCAATGGCTGAGCAGGAAGATGAAGTCCTCCATCTGTTTGTCGGGCACAACGAGCAGCGAACGGGTCTCGCGATTACGCAGGTATCGCATTTCGAAACCGTAATCGTTGACTAATGCGATACTGCCGCGGAAATCGTAACGGATAAAAATGATTCCATTGACAATCGGTTCTTCAACGGCAACCCTCCGTGCCCCGAACTGTTTAACGACTTTGTGAAACGGGATGAAATGTTCGATGCCGAGGATTTCGAGGCGCTCTTTGATTTTTCTTTCCCGGCGGAATGTTTTCGCTACGTACCAGTGCAGTTCGGTCTGGGGGCTATCTGTCATTTCCTTCGGATAAAACCACGCCTAAGCTTCCAGACCGTGTGTATACGATCCTCGAAAATCGGGTTGAAGTGTGGGGTTCAGCTGCCTCATCTCTTAAACAGAGATATGACCGGTTGAAAGTCCTACAAAAGTAGGATAAAATTCTTTAGTAAGCAAGCCTGAATGTGAATAGCAGTTGATTTTCAGTGTAGTACTATAACAGATGAAAATAGAGGGTTATAGTTGAAACGATAAATGGAAGCAGTTGCAGTTCAGCGTCGTTTCCTTGTGGCCCGAATCTTTTTAGGAAAAAATATATATCTTGTCGGCCGATAGATTAGGGTAAAAACGATGTAGTTATGAGAAACGGAGTAAACGTTTTTTGCTGGATGTCGTTTTGTGCGGCTCTGATGGGGGGCTGCAAAGAGGCTCCGGCTGAGATTCCGGTGGTCGGGGTGGAAGATGTGTTGGTCGACAATATCGAAATTTACGGGGATTATGTCGGCCTGATCAAGGCGGCCAGCCGTGTCGAGATCAATGCCCGGGTCGAAGGGTTTCTCGAAAAAATGACGTTCGAAGAGGGCAAACGGGTCCGCATGAACGAACCCCTCTTTTATATCAATGACGATCAGTATAAGGCGCGCGTCGAAAAGGCGAAGGCGCAGCTCAAGAAGGACGAAGCGCAGGCGGCCAAGGCCGAACGCGACGTACAGCGCCTGCGTCCGCTTTATGAGCAGAATGCCGCGAGCCAGCTCGATCTGGACAATGCCGTAGCCGCGTTGGATATGGCTCGTGCGAGCGTGGCGATGAGCAAGGCCGATTTGCAGCAGGCCGAATTGGAGTTGAGTTACACGGTGGTGCGATCTCCGCTGACGGGCTATATCAGTGAACGGTACGCCGATATCGGCTCGTTGGTCGGCAAATCCAATTCCACACGGTTGGCTACCGTGGTCAAAAGCGATACGGTACTGGTCGATTTCAAACTGACGGCGCTCGATTACCTGCGCAGCCAACGGCGTAACGTCCATCTGGGCGAACTCGACACGTCTCGTTCGTGGCAGCCTACCGTTTCTGTGACATTGGCCGACAATTCGGCTTACGGTGAAAAAGGGATCGTCGATTTCGCGTCACCGCAGGTCGATCCCCAGACCGGGACTTTCGGGGTGCGTGCCGTATTGCCCAATCCGCACCAAGTGTTGTTACCGGGACAGTTTACGCGGGTCAGGTTGCTGCTCGACGTGCTGGAAAACGTAATGGTGGTACCCAAGAAGGCGATTTCAATCGAAAAGGGCGGTGCGTTTATTTTCGTCGTCCGGCCAGACAGTATCGTCGAAAAACGGTTTATCGAGTTGGGTGCCGAACAGGGCAACCGCGTGGTAGTGGACAGGGGGTTGTCTCCGGACGAGAAAATCGTATCCGAGGGGTATCAGAAACTCAAGCACGGCCAGCATGTGACGTGGACTTCGGACGACAGGTTCACTTCGGAAGAATTGAGGGGTGATAGTCAGCCGGATGCGAATCCGGGTGAGCAACGGCCGGCCGGAAAATCCGGGGATGCAGCCGCACGACAGCCGGCAGCAGGGCAGGCTGCCAAGGGGGCTAAAACCGCACAAGATGCCGAAGCTGTCAAGGCAGGGCCATCCAGTACTAACCAAAACGAATAGGCGATGAAACCGGGATTTTTTATTGACAGACCGGTCTTTTCGACTGTTTTGTCCGTGCTGATCGTGTTGGTGGGTATCATCGGCCTCGTATCGCTGCCCATCGAGCAATATCCGCAGATTACCCCGCCCGTAGTCAAGATCAGCGCCTCTTATCCGGGAGCGAATGCCGCGACGGTGTCGCAGGCTGTCGCCACGCCGCTGGAGCAAGAGCTCAACGGCACGCCCGGCATGATTTATATGGAGTCGAGCAGTTCCAACTCGGGCGGCTTGTCGATTACGGTGACGTTCGATGTGAGCACCGATGTCGATCTGGCGGCCGTCGAGGTGCAGAACCGTGTAAAACTGGCCGAGGCACGCCTTCCGGCCGAGGTGCTCCAGAACGGTATTTCGGTCGAGAAACAGGCCCCCAGCCAATTGCTGACGATTGCGCTGACCTCGGACGACCCGAAATTCAATGAGATCTACCTGAGTAATTACGCGACGATCAATGTCCTCGACGTGTTGCGGCGTATTCCGGGCGTCGGGCGCGTGTCGAATATCGGCAGCCGGTATTACGGCATGCAGATCTGGGTTTATCCCGATCGGCTGGCCAGTTTTGGATTGACGGTGAAGGATTTGCAGAATGCGCTGAAAGACCAGAACCGCGAATCGGCCGCCGGGGAACTGGGAAAGCCGCCTGTGGCGGGTGTCGATGTAGCCATTCCGCTCACTGCGCCGGGGCGCCTGTCGTCGGTAAGCGATTTCGAAGAGATTGTAGTCCGGGCCAATCCCGACGGTTCGTTCATCCGCATGCGCGACGTTGCGCGGGTCTCGCTCGAAGCGTCGTCGTACAGCACCGAAAGCGGGCTGAACGGCAGCAATGCGGCGATCCTGGGGATCTATATGCTTCCGGGGGCCAATGCGATGCAGGTGGCCACCGAGGTGAAAGAGGCGATGAAAGAGATTGCGAAGGATTTTCCCGAAGGGCTGGATTACCTTGTCCCGTTCGATATGACCGAGTATATCGCCGAATCGATCCACGAAGTGTATAAAACGTTGTTCGAGGCGCTGTTTCTGGTGATTCTGGTCGTCTTCCTCTCGTTACAGAGCTGGCGTACGGCGTTGATCCCGATCGTCGCGGTACCGATCTCGCTGGTGGGGACTTTCGGCTTTATGCTGATCATGGGCTTCTCGCTCAACATGCTGACGCTGCTGGGACTGGTCCTCGCCATCGGTATCGTGGTGGACGATGCGATCGTTGTGGTCGAGAACGTCGAGCGCATCATGGAGCAGCGTAAGATCGGGGCACGCGAGGCGACGCACATCGCGATGAAAGAGCTGACCGGCGCGCTGATCGCCACGTCGCTGGTGCTGGCTGCCGTCTTTATTCCGGTCAGTTTCCTGGCGGGCATCACCGGTTCGCTGTTCCGGCAATTCTCGGTGACGATCGTCGTGTCCGTACTCATTTCTGCCGTCGTTGCGCTGACGCTGAGCCCGGCGATGTGCGCGATTATCCTGCGGCCGCAAACCGGGCGCAAGAATATCGTATTCCGCAAAATCAACATCTGGCTCAACCGCGGCAATAAAAAGTACACACGTCTGTTAGGTGTGGTGCTGAACCGTCCGCGCCGGATCATGGCCGGTTTCGGGATGGTGCTCGTTTTGATTTTCGTACTCAGCAAATTTATTCCTTCGGGTTTCATTCCGCAGGAAGATCAGGGTTTTTTCACCGTCGAACTGGCGATGCCCGAGGGAACGACCATTGAGCGGACGAGGGAGGTGACCGAACGTGCGATTGCTTACCTGGGTGGGCACGATGCCGTGGAGTATGTGCAGAACGTAACCGGTTCGAGTCCCCGGGTGGGTACGAACCAGGGGCGTGCGACGCTCACGGTGATCCTCAAGCCGTGGAAAGAGCGCGATAAGAAGGTCGAAGAGGTGATGCGCGACGTGCAACGCGAGTTCCACGATTATCCGGAGATCAGTGCGTTCACGACCCGTCCGCCCGTGGTGCCGGGCCTCGGTTCGGCCGGTGGCGTCGAGTTCCAGTTGCAGGCCCGTTCTGGAGCCGAGTGGGATGACCTGGTGGCGGCGGTGGATACATTCCGGCGTTATGCGGCAGAGACTTCCGAACTGGCCTCTGTCTCCACGTCGTTGCAGCCGGAGATTCCGCAGCTTTACTTCGATGTGGACCGCGATCAGGCGCAGTTGCTCGGAGTCCCGATGTCCGACATTTTCTCGACGATGAAAGCTTATCTGGGATCGGTCTATGTCAACGATTTCAACATGTTCAACCGCATCTACCGCGTATATATCCAGGCGGATCAGGAGTTCCGTACGAACCGCGACGACATCAACCTCTTCTTCGTCAAAACCTCGTCCGGTTCGATGGTGCCGCTTTCGGCACTGGGCAAGACCGCTTACACGACCGGGCCGGGCAGTATCACGCGCTTTAATATGTATACTTCGGCTCCGATGCAGGTGACACCGGCCCCCGGCCGCAGTTCGGGACAGGCGATGGCGGCGATCGAGGAGATCGTCGACGAGCACTTGCCGGACAATATAGGCTTGGCCTGGAGCGGCCTTTCGTTTCAGGAGCAAAAGGCTTCGGGACAGACCGGCAAGGTGATGGCCCTCGTGTTGCTGTTCGTTTTCCTGTTCCTTGCCGCGCAATACGAAAGCTGGATCGTGCCGCTGGCGGTGCTGTTGTCGTTGCCTGTGGCGGCGTTGGGCGCCTATTTGGGCATCGGTGCGCTGGGACTCGATCAGGATGTCTACTTCCAGATCGGTCTGGTGACGCTGATGGGGTTGGCGGCCAAAAACGCGATCCTGATCGTCGAATTCGCCAAGATACAGGTCGACGAAGGGGCCGATCCCGTTGCTGCTGCGATTCATGCCGCACAGTTGCGCTTCCGTCCTATCCTGATGACGTCGCTCGCGTTCGTACTCGGTATGTTGCCGATGGTGATCGCCTCGGGGCCCGGTTCGGCGAGCCGCCACTCGATCGGTACGGGTGTGTTCTTCGGGATGATCTTTGCGATTACGGTGGGGATCGTGCTGGTGCCGTTCTTCTTCGTGATGGTCTATAAGCTCAAGGAGCGGCTTCGCCTGCCGGAGCTTCGTTTTCCGAAAATGCGCCTGCCGCACATCCATGTCTCGTTCAGGGAGAAACGCAAAAAACGTTGACATTATGAGAGTCTTGTATCCTATATTACTGGTGGTCGCTGTAGCACTGAGCCTCTTTTCCTGCCGGGTGGGGCGTTCGTTCCGGACACCGGAACTGAAAGAGATGCCCGCTACGTTCGACGAAGAGGGTATGACTGAAGGAACGACTGCCGACATCGGCTGGAGTACGCTTTATGCCGATACGGTCCTGCAGGGATTGATCTCGCAGGCGCTCGACCACAACAAGGACATGCTTGCCGCAGCGGCGCGTGTCCGCGAATTGATGGCGGCCAAGCGGATCACTTTTGCAAAGATGTTTCCCGGGGCCGGAATGGACCTCTACGGCGACCGCGAATACCTCAATTACGGAGGCGATAACAAAAAATACGACCCTGAACTGCACGCGAACCTGACTTTCGGGTGGGAAATCGACATTTGGGGAAACCTGCGCTGGCAGAACGAGGCGGCCGTAGCGGCCTACCTGCAATCGGTTGAGGCGCAGCGGGCGTTGCGACTGACGATCGTTTCGCAGGTCGCGCAGATGTATTTCGACCTGAAAGCGCTCGACCGCGAACTCTCCATTGTCCGGCAGACCCTCGAAGCGCGGCGTGATGCCGTCCATTTTGCCACATTACGCTACGAGGGGGGACTTACTTCGGAAATTCCGTACCGCCAGAGCCTCGTCGAGTTGGCCCGTACCGAAACGCTGTTGCCGAAGCTCGAAAATGAGATCAAGCTCAAGGAGAACGACCTGTCGGTACTGTTGGGAGAGTTTCCTGCCGGAATTCCCCGTGGCGGAAGCGACCTGGGGGATGTGCAAATGGGCACGGAGTTGCCTGTGGACCTGCCTTCTTCGCTGTTGGAGAGGCGTCCCGACGTGCGGCAGGCCGAGCAGGCGTTGCGCGAGGCGAATGCGAAGGTGGGCGTGGCATTGACCGATATGTTCCCGAAACTGCGGCTGACCGCTAACCTCGGTGCCGAAAATGCAGAGTTGACTGATTTCCTCAAAAGCCCGACGTGGTTCGTTTCCGGTGCATTGACCGGTCCTTTGTTCCAATTGGGGAGCAAACGGGCGGCGCACAAAGCTGCCAAGGCCGCTTACGAGCAGCAGGTGTATGCTTACGAAAAGAAGATTCTCGAGGTGTTCAAAGAGGTGAACAATGCGCTGGTGACCTATCGCAAGAGCCGCGAAATGCGGCGTTCGGCCGATGCGCTGTACCGATCAGCGCTCTCTTATAACAAATTGGCCAAATTGCAATATGTAAACGGCGTGGTGAGTTATATGGACGTGCTTGACGCCCAGCGCCAGTTGTTCGACTCTGAAATCGCCGTCAACGATGCGATTCTGACCGAATTTACCGCAACGGTTTCGCTTTACAAAGCTTTGGGCGGCGGATTGGAGCGGTAGTGTTTGCTCTTTCTTTCTTTTTGTATTACTTTTGTTTCGTTTTTAATGGTTTTGGTGGTAAACGAAACTGGAAAAGCGAAAAATGATAATATGAAGAGGGAAGAGAGCCTGAAATTGCTGGCCGATGAAGGCCGGGTATGGGATATGGTAATCATCGGGGGCGGCGCCACCGGACTGGGGTGCGCGGTAGATGCGGTATTGCGCGGTTACAGCGTAGCGCTGTTCGAACAGGATGATTTCGCAAAGGGCACTTCGAGCCGGAGTACGAAACTGGTGCACGGAGGGGTGCGTTACCTGCAGCACGGCGATGTCGCATTGGTATTCGAAGCGCTGCGCGAACGGGGCCGCATGAAGGCCAATGCGCCGCACCTGGTCAAGGACCAGGCGTTCGTGATCTCGAACTACCGCTGGAGGGACAATTTTCTCTATTTCTGCGGGCTCGCTTTTTACGACCTGCTTTCGTTGGGTTTCGGTTATGGCCGTTCACGTTTCATTTCGGCCGCGAAGACGGCCCGTTGTCTGCCGGTGTCCGTCAAACGCGGATTGAAGGGCGGTATCGTTTATCACGACGGCCAGTTCGATGATTCGCGCATGGCCGTCAACCTGGCGCAGACCTGTGCCGAGCATGGCGGCTGCCTGTTGAATCATGCTCCTGTCGAAGAGATTATGCACGATGAAAAGGGGCGCGTTTGCGGTGTCCGGATGACCGACAGCGAGACCGGCCGCAGGTATAGGGTCCGTGCGAGATCCGTGGTCAATGCCGCCGGCGTCTTTGTCGACCGGGTGATGGCGATGGACCAGCCCGGCCATGCGCCGCTGGTGCGCCCGAGCCAAGGGGTTCATCTGGTGCTCGACAAACGTTTTTTGCAGAGCGATTATGCGATTATGGTACCCAAAACCAGCGACGGCCGCGTGTTGTTCGCCGTACCGTGGCACGACAAGGTTGTAGTAGGTACGACCGATATTCTTCGCGAAACACCCGAAGAGGAACCCCGCCCATTGGAAGAGGAGATCGACTTTATCCTCGGCACGGCGGCCCTTTACATGGATCCGGCCCCGACGCGAGCCGATATTCTGTCGATGTTTGCGGGGCAGCGCCCGCTGGCGGCACCCAGTAGAGAGGGCAAAAGTACGAAAGAACTTTCGCGCGGCCACAAAATCATCGTTTCGGATCACAGCCTGATTACCATTACCGGGGGCAAATGGACTTCCTACCGTAAGATGGCCGAGGATACGGTCGACAAGGCCGGGGTGTTGGGGCTGTTGCCCCTGCGCAAATGTATGACCCGCCGTTTCCCGATTCACGGTTACCGCGAACACCCCGACCTGACGAACCATCTTTATGTCTATGGCTCCGATATGCCGGCGATTGCCGAATTGATGCGGCAGGGGTATGATACGAAACTGGTCGAAGGGCTCGATTACACCGAGGCCGAGGTCGTGTGGGCCGTTCGCGAGGAGATGGCCCGGACAGTCGAGGACGTGTTGGCCCGGCGGGTGCGAATCCTGTTCGTCGATGCGCGCCGTGCCGTGCAGGCCGCTCCGCGTGTGGCGCAACTGCTCGCTGCCGAACTGGGATACGACGAGGTGTGGGAACGCGCTCAGGTCGAGCAGTTCACTCGCCTTGCCGAACATTACTACCCGTCGGTGTGATGAGCCGTGCCGGAATACGCGGAATTGCGCCACGATTGAAATTTAACTCCGTCTTGACGGAGTCCAGGACGCGACAAACACCCTTTGGATGGATTTGTCCTGAAAGGGAATATTTCAAATAAGAGCTCCCGAAATACTGTAACTGGTGAAGGACAGCCAATCCTGTTTCTGTTTGCAGTGTACCGGCATTCGCCGCCGGAGGGGGGCATTTTTCTTGATTATTCAGCGATGATGACTTCCACCCCCTGCTCTTCGAGCATGCGGACGGTCGAGGCGTGAATACCTCCGTCCGTAACTACCGTGTGGATTTGACTCAGCGGGCAGATGCGGCCGAAACCTTTGCGCGAAAATTTAGACGAATCGACCAGTACGATCGTTTTTGACGCCGCTTTCATCATTTCGCGGTTCAGCTGCGCTTCTTCCAAATTGGAATTGGTTACGCCGTATTCTTCGTTGATGCCGTCGGCGCCGATAAAGAGTTTCGAACAGGAGAACTCTTCCATCGAGATGAGCGGGGAGGTTCCGCGTACCGAGAGCGATTTTTTGTGTACGACACCTCCCAGCTGGATGATGTTGACGTTCCCGACGGCGGAGAGCAGCATCGACACCTTCAGCGACGGGGTTACGACGTTGAGCGTTCCTTTCGGGACGATCTTCTCGGCGAAGGCCATGATGGTCGAGCCGGTGGCGATGATTACCGAGTCGTTCTCCTCGAGCAGTTGCGTCGCGGCCTGAGCGATTTTCTCTTTTTGCACCCGGTTTTCGAGTTCTTTGAGCTGTACGCTCCGGTCCGCTACATGCGGATTGACAGGGCATGCGCTGCCGTGCGTGCGGAACAACAGTCCCTGTTCCTCGAGCGCCTTGAAGTCCTTGCGGACCGTCACGGCTGTTACCTTCAGGCTCTTGGCGATGTCGGCCACGCGGATGTAGCCGTCCTTTTTCAGCTTATCGAGGATGTATTTGTGCCGTTGGGCAATGCTGATAATCTGTGTCATTGTGTGGTGGTGTTGGCGCTGAATGATCCGGCGTCGCAGTTTGTATTATACACAGGGACTTCCTGCGGTATGCTGCGCGCTCCTATATCGTTTGCTGCAATCCTTTCGGTCCGGAAATCGGAGCTCCGTGGCGTTGATCGTAGAACACGCAATGTATTGCTACGGACGGGACTGCCGTGCCTCTTCGAGCAGCTCCCCGAACTCTCTGAGCGTGCGTGCGGTCAGGTCGGGTCCGGGATCGGAGGCGAGGGCCGTTTCGAGTGTCGTCTCGCCCGAGAGTACCAGTACGCCGAGCGATCCGGCGTTGCGTGCCGTGGCTACGTCCGTGTAGATTCGGTCGCCCGCCATGGCGATTTCGGACGGTTGCAACCCGTAACGTGCGGCGATACCCGTGAGCATTCCCGGATCGGGTTTCCCCAGTACGACGTCCGGTTCCCGGCCGGTGGCGTACTCGATGCATTTGCAGATCGAGCCGCAATCGACCAGCACCTCTGCCCGGTCGGTGGGGCAGACGCGGTCGGGATTCGTCGCAACGTACGGAATGCCTTGTGCCGCGAGCCATGCCGCATGGCACAGGCGAGGGTAGGCGAGGGTCATGTCGAACGCCACTACCAGCATATCGGGTTTGTCTCCCTCCGTGGCGGGGGCGGACTCGAACCCGGCCGCTTCGAATTCCGCGATCATACTCGGCGTACCGAGCAAAAAGAGCCGTTTGGCCTCGGGATGGTGCGTACGGATGTGGTCGATGGTGGCCAGTGCGGAGGTGTACATCCGTTCACGGGGCACCCCGATGCCCATCCCTTCCAGTTTGTGCAGGTAGTCGTCGATGTTTTTCGACGGGTTGTTCGTCAGGAACGAGTAACCGATTCCCAACGCGTCGAGTTTGGCGAGGAAGGCTTTGGTCCACGGGAAAAGTGTCGAGCCCATGTAGATCGTGCCGTCCATGTCGAGTGCGACGTGCCGGATCGCAGCGAGCCGGGTCATCAGTTCCTCGTGTGCCAGTGGAGAATAGCAGTCTGTGAAGGTGTTTTTATCCATGGTTTGGTTGCGTTGTCGTGAAGCTTCCTGTATGCTTGCGTACTTTGCGTTTGTTGTCGGATTACGAGTTGATCCGGGCGTATCCGTCCATCTTGGCGCGCCACATCAGCGAGAATACGAGCATACCCACCAACGCCATCGTGATCATTGTAATATAGGCCCAGTTCCATCCGTAATGTTGTGCTACGTAGCCCAGGCCGGTACCGGAAACGATCGTGCTCGCATAACCGAACAGTCCTGTGAATCCGGTGGCCGTGGCGGCGTATTTTTTTGTCGCCTGGTTTGCGGCGGCGATGCCGATCAGCGCCTGCGGACCGTAGATGCAGAAGCCCGCGCCGCATAGCAGCAGGAAGGTGAGCCAGATCGGGGCACCCTGCGGCAGTTCCCAGAATCCGAAGATGAACAGTGCCGTCCCGGCCATACAGAAGACGCAGGTGCGGTGGGCGCGGCCTTTCAGGTAACGGTCGGTGGCCCAGCCCGCGAAGATCATACCGACGATTCCTGCGATCTCGAACAGGGCTACGAGCCATCCGGCCATCTCCAGCGAGATGCCCTTCGACTGTTTGAGCAGCGACGGTCCCCAGTCCAGTACTGAGAAGCGCACGATGTAGACGAAAAAGTTCGCGATCGAAAGGACCCAGATCAATGGATTGGCAAATACCATCCGGCGCAGCATGTGTTTCTCTTCGGCGCTCTTTTTACCCGGTTTCTCTTTTTTGATTTCGGTTCCGGGTAGTTCGGGCAGCCCCACCGAGCGCGGCGTATCGCGCAGCGTGATGAAAAGGCCGATCGCTCCCGCGAACGAGATCGCCGCCGGAATCCAGAAACACCATTTCCACGCTCCGACATGGTTGGGTCCGCTGCCCAGGGTGCCCATGATATAGCCGCAGAGGATGACCACTAGCCCGGCGCCTATCGAGTGCGAGGTGTTCCATACGGACATTTTGGTCGCCAGTTGTTTGGGCGGTATCCAGTGCGTCAGCAGCCGCGCGCACGGCGGGAACCCCATGCCTTGCAGCCAGCCGTTGGCGACCCACAGCAGCCCCATGAAGAGAATCAGCGTGTTGGTGAATTGCGATCCGCCGGTTTCGCCCGTAATCCAGGTCGAGATATCTTCGCCGAATCCGAATGCAAAGTTCGCCAGCGCGCAGAGGGCCAGTCCGGAAGCCATGAAAAAGCGGGCGTTGACCCGGTCGGCCAGTACGCCGTTCAGGAAACGCGACAGGCCGTAAATCAGCCCGTGCAGCGTGAGGAAGATGCCTAGACTCGTTTTCGAGATGCCCAGATCGGTTTCCATGCCGGTCATTGCGAAAGAGAAGTTCTTACGTACGAAGTAGAAGAGCGCATAACCGACCATCGTGGCGATGATCGTGCGGGTCTGCCAGTATTGAAAACGTTTACGCACTTCGGGGCTGAAGCCGTGCTCGTCCTGCAGATCGGCGGCAGCGGCGGTTTGTGCTGAGGCTTGTGTGTTATCGTTCATCGGTTCGGGTTGAAGTTTTGTCCGGTTTTGGTTAGCCGTTGGTTGTTGGGTTGTGCAATTTTTCGGTTTCGGCGAGTCGAGTGCGCCGGATGTTGCGGAACTCTGCGAGGTTATTTTGCCGCCGTGCGCCGGCTCGTTGTGCGGGGTATGGTACCCGGTGCAGGCGCGTTGGCTTTTGTAAGGCGGAATAGCTTGGTCTGGGGATTATTTGATCTCCCAGACCCCGCCGGGGCCGAAAATCGCATCGGTCCATTGCCCGAGCAGGTTCGTCCGAACGGCTACGTCGAGGATGGTGAAACGCCGGCGGATATGCTGCGCACGGATTACGCTCTCTTTCATGCGCCGGCGTGTGATGCCGATCTCCTCGGGCCGGGTGGGGGCGCCCACGATCCGCAGCCGGCGGCTCGCCTCGGCAAACGGGATGATCTGCTTTTCGAGCCTTGCCTTGATTTGCGGCCAGTTATTTTTCAGCGTGGCCAGCTGTTCGCGCAGTTGTTGCTTGCCGATATATTTTGCGTGCGTCTCTTTCAGCCCGATTTCGGGGAAATCGGTGCCCGCATAGAGTTCCAGCGCATATTTTTCCGCTTCGGCCAATTCGGGCCATGCGGCGACGGCCCCTTCGATATCGAGGCGGGCGATGTCGCTGTGGAGGAATTGTTCGTAATAGGCGGTCGCGGCGAGCAATCCGATGCTGACTTGGAAACCGTGCGACGGGGTGTGCCCGTCAGCCATTTTATGGTGTTCCATGTTCCACAGATGGCTGAATTGGTGGTCGGCACCGCTGGCCGGTCGGCTCGTCTGGTGCGCCTGCATCGCGAAACCGCCCAGCATGAGCCCTTCGATCAGCGGCCCGATCGTTTCGACGGTACCCTGGCGCACCCCTTCCGGATCGCCGAGCGCATCCTGCAGTCCGTCCTGGACGATTGCGAAAGCGCGTTCGTCGAGCGGCTCCACGCCCAGTGCATCCGAAATGATCCAGTCTGCACCCGCCGGGACTTTGGCGAACAGGTCGGCATAACCGCTGGCTGTCATCTCTTTCGGGGCTGCGGCGATTATCGCGGTATCGGCCAGTACGCCCAACGGAGCGGGACACGAGAAGGTCTGCTTGGCCCCTTCGAAGGTGATCGACGCGCCGAACGACGTGTAGCCGTCCATCGAGGCGGCGGTGCCTACGACCATGTAGCGGCGGCCGTTGCGGTGCGAGCAGAGTTTTACCAGGTCGTTGATCGTTCCCGATCCCACGGCTACGGGAATGGCATCGGTTCGTTGCAGTACGGCATCGAGTTCTTCGACGAATTCCCACTCGGCGTGTAGGTCCGGCGAGGTGAAAATATGCGGCTGGTCCTGTTCCACGCCTGCGGCCGCGAGACTGTCCCGTACATCGCTGCCCGCCACCCGCAGCGTCGTCGGGTCGGCTATGATGACGGCCCGTTTTCCGGGAAACAGTTCCCGGAACATATCGCCGGACTGGGGCAGGATGCCGGCCCCGATACGCAGCGCTTTGGTTTCCGTGGCGTGGGCCAGCGCGTTTTCTACTCGGTTCATATCGTTGTTTTTTGTGTTTGTTTGTCAGTTCGCCGGTCGGTCGTTGTCCCGCTGTTGTTGCCGGTCAGGGCTTTTTGCAGGAGTGTTGTGGCCGTTGCGGATGCCCGCGACGGTTTTTCCGGTCGGATCGATGCGTCGGGAATTTCTTTTCCTTTCGGAAAGCAAAGATAACGAAACGAAACGAAATATGCGAGAGGGCGGGCCAAAAAGAAAGATGGCGCAGCAATCCTTCGTTTTTTGTGTGCAGCGCGGAAAAATTTCCTATATTTGCCCCGAATTGGTTTTCTCCGTCTCTCCCGGGACGGGGAATGAAGAGGGAATCGGGTGTGAATCCCGGACTGTCCCGCAGCTGTGATGCTCCGTAACGTCCTGAACGTCTTTACCACTGGCCGAATCCGGGCCGGGAAGGTATCGGGACGGGAGCGAGTCAGAAGACCTGCCGGTTCGTTTTACGTTTTGGCGCCTCGTGGGTTAGGTGCTTTGACGCCCGTAAAGTATGCGATTTTTATAGAGTTGAGCCTGTTGGGGTTTGGTATGCTGATTGCCGCAGTTTCATCTGCCGGGATCGGTATATGCTGCCGTGGACGGCTTGTGAATTAAACTGAAAGTTATGATCAGGAAGATATTGGTTGCCAATCGCGGGGAGATCGCTCTGCGGGTGATGCGTTCCTGCCGGGAAATGGGGATCGTTTCCGTAGCGGTCTTTTCCGAGGCGGACCGGGCTTCGCGGCATGTTTTCTATGCCGATGAGGCTTATTGTATAGGGGGCGCCGCTTCGCAGGAGAGCTACCTGAACGGGGACCGGATTCTGGAGGTGGCCCGCGGATGCGGTGCCGACGCGATCCATCCCGGTTACGGTTTTTTGTCCGAAAACGCCTCTTTCGCCCGCAAGTGCGGTGAAGCGGGAATAATTTTTATCGGCCCCGCGGCCGAAACGATCGAGTTGATGGGCGATAAGATTTCGGCGCGCCGCACGATGATCGAAGCCGGGGTTCCCGTAGTGCCCGGCACGCAGCAAAATCTTGTGTCGGCTGACGAGGCCGTCGAGGTGTGCCGCCGGATCGGTTTTCCGGTGATGCTGAAGGCGTCGCAGGGCGGAGGCGGAAAGGGTATGCGGCTGGTGAGGCGGGAAGCGGACGTGCGCGAAGCTTTTGAGGCTGCCCGTTCCGAGGCGATGGCTTCGTTCGGCGACGATACCGTCTACATCGAACGGTTTGTCGAAGAGCCGCACCACATCGAATTCCAGGTGTTGGGAGACCGGTTCGGTCGTGTGATCCACTTGTGCGAGCGGGAGTGCTCCGTGCAGCGCCGCCACCAGAAAATCATCGAAGAGAGTCCTTCGCCCCTGATGACTGCGGAGCTGCGGGAGCGTATGGGGCGTGATGCCGTTGCTGCGGCCCGTGCGGTCGGTTATCTCGGAGCCGGAACGGTCGAATTCCTGGTGGACCGGGAGCGCAATTACTATTTCCTCGAGATGAACACGCGCCTGCAGGTCGAGCATCCGATCACCGAAGAGGTGTGCGGGGTCGATCTGGTCAAGGAGCAGATTTTTGTCGCCGACGGGAGGCCTTTGCGCCTTACCCAGCGCGATATTGTCCAGCGGGGCCACGCCATCGAGTGCCGGATTTGTGCCGAAGATGCCTCGGCGGGTTTTATGCCTTCTCCGGGGGTGATTTCCCAACTGACCGAACCGGGCGGGATCGGAGTCCGCCTTGACAGCTATATCTATGAGAAGTATGAGATTCCGGTGCATTACGATCCGATGATCGGCAAGCTGATCGTTTGGGCCACGACGCGTGAATTTGCGGTCGAACGGATGCGGCGGGCGCTGGATGAATACAAAATTACCGGTGTCAAAACCAACATTGCCTACCTGGGATCGATACTGGAACTTCCCGAGCTGGTCGGAGGGGATTACAATACGTCCGTGCTGGAAAAGAATGCCGACTGGCTCGCTTTGCAACAGGAGAGAGGAGATAGGGAAGAGATTGAGAATATGGCCATGATTACTGCTCTTATCAATTACATGGTCTCACTGGAGGAGGGTGGCGCCGGATCGCCTGCCGGCGCCGCCCTTTCCGGTTTTACGAGCCGTTGGCGCGAATTCGGCAAACGCAACGGCGTCAAGGGCATTTAAAAGCAAGCGTTATGGAGATAGAAATAGGAAACAGGAAAGCCGAAGTCGAATGGCTCGGCAAAAACGGGAACGATGTCCAGGTGTCGATAGACGGCCGGACGATCGGGGCGAATGTCGTGTTGACCGACAACGGTATCTGTTCGATCCTCTATCAGGGACGTTCGTACAATATGGAGGCGGTGAGTTTCGAAGGGGGCAGGCGTTATAAGGTCAAGTGCGGCTACGACTCGTACGATGTCCGGGTCATCGATGCGCAGGCGCGTTATCAGCAGGCGCGCAACGGCGGGGAAGCCAGGCAGGACGACAACCTGAGCGCGCCGATGCCGGGCAAGGTGGTGCGCGTGATGGTGCAGCCTGGTGACCGGGTTGCGGCCGGCGATACGCTCCTTGTTTTCGAGGCGATGAAAATGCAGAGCAACCTGAAAGTGACCGGGGATTGCACCGTCCGCGAGATACTTGTGGCCGAGGGCGAAACGGTCGCCGGAGGGGCGCTGTTGGTCAAACTGGATGTTTTGCAAAACGAATCGGATAACCATGGAAAAGAATAACGAACGGATATATCAGGAATTTGAACGCCGTAACCGCCAGGCGGAACTTGGCGGCGGCGAGGACAAGCTGCGCAAGCGGCATGAAGCAGGCCGGATGACAGCGCGCGAGCGGATTGAAATGTTGCTGGATAAGGGGACGTTTGTCGAATTGGATAAATTCGTCACGCACCGTTGTACCAATTACGGCATGGACCGGCAGAAAATTCCCGGCGACGGGATCGTGTCGGGCTACGGTAAAATCGACGGTCGTCAGGTATTCGTCTATGCCTATGATTTTACGGTGTTCGGCGGTTCGCTCAGCATTACGAACGCCAGCAAGATCGTCAAGGTGCAGACGATGGCGCTGAAAAATGGCGCGCCCGTCATCGCGCTGAACGACTCGGGCGGAGCCCGCATCCAGGAAGGAGTTGAGAGCCTGACCGGCTATTCGAACATCTTTTTCCAAAACACGATCGCTTCGGGTGTGGTGCCGCAGTTCTCGGCCATTCTCGGGCCGTGCGCGGGCGGTGCGTGCTACTCGCCGGCGCTTACCGATTTTATCTTTATGGTCCGGGACAAAAGCCATATGTTCGTGACCGGGCCCGACGTGGTGAAGGCCGTGACGCACGAAGAGGTGGATAAGGAGGAGCTGGGCGGGGCTTATACCCACAGCAGCCGCAGCGGAGTGGCCCATTTTATGGGAGAGAGCGAGGAAGAGGTGCTGATGGGTATCCGGGAGTTGTTGAGTTTTCTGCCGTCCAATAACCTCGAGGACGCCCCGGTCGTACACACGACGGATGATATCCGCCGCGAGGACGAACGGCTGCAAACGCTGATCCCGGCCGATCCCAATGTGCCGTATGACGTGAAGGAGGTGATCGGATCGGTGGTCGACGACCACTACTTTCTGGAAGTGATGCCCCATTTTGCCAAAAATGTCGTGATCGGATTCGCCCGCCTGGGAGGGCGTTCGGTGGGCATCGTGGCGAACCAGCCCGCATTTCTGGCGGGAGTACTCGACATCGACGCTTCGGATAAGGCAGCCCGGTTTATCCGTTTCTGCGACTGTTTCAATATTCCCCTTATTACGCTCGAGGATGTGCCCGGTTTCCTGCCGGGGACGACTCAGGAGCACGGAGGCATTATCCGGCACGGGGCCAAAATCGTTTACGCCTATGTCGAGGCTACTGTTCCCAAGATCACGCTGATTTTGCGCAAGGCTTACGGAGGTGCTTATATCGTCATGTCGAGCAAACAGACGGGATCGGACGTGAACCTGGCCTATCCGACCGCTGAGATTGCCGTAATGGGTGCCGAAGGGGCTGTGAATATTTTGTGCCGCGGTGCGGGGAAAGAACAGCGGCGCGAGGCGGTCGAGGAGTATGAGGAGCGTTTTGCCAATCCCTACCGCGCGGCTGAACTGGGCTATATCGACGAGATCATTCTGCCGAAGCAGACCCGTTTCAAATTGATTCAGGCACTCGAGATGGCCCATAACAAAATCCGGAGCAATCCACCCAAGAAGCACGGTAATATGCCTTTGTAATTTCGGGGAATTGCCGTATGTTTGTGCACTTTTAAAATATGTACTTTTGATTCGTAAACGATGGAGTGGTTGAATAGTCTGTTTTTCGGCAATGAATCGTTCTGGGGCGGCGGCGTCGCCCATTCGGTGCTGATCCTCGCGCTGGTTATTGCACTGGGGATCATGCTGGGCAAAATCAAGGTAGCCGGTATCTCGCTGGGCGTTACCTGGATCCTTTTTGTCGGCATCATCTTCAGCCACTTCGGGATGCGGCTCAACGAGCACCTGATCCACTTCATGAAGGAATTCGGCCTGATCCTGTTTGTCTATTCGATCGGCCTGCAGGTAGGACCCGGCTTTTTCTCGTCTTTCAAAAAAGGGGGTGTCCGGCTCAATTTGCTCGCCACGATGGTGGTGTGCGCGGGTGTGCTCGTGACCTGCGGGTTGTACGTGATCACCGGGCTGCCGGTCACGACGATGGTCGGCATCCTGTCGGGTGCCGTCACCAATACCCCGGGACTCGGCGCCGCACAGCAGGCTTACAGCGATATGACCGGTATCGATTCGCCCGATATCGCGTTGGGGTATGCGGTGGCCTATCCGCTCGGCGTGATCGGTATTATCCTGTCGATGATGGTGTTGCGGCGGGTGTTCCGGATCGATTTTGCCAAAGAGGAGAAAAAAGCGCTCGATACGATGGATGTGCAGCACGATTCGGTAGCGCAACCCCATTCGCTCAGCGTCGTGAATCCGGCGCTGGAAGACAAAAGCATTCGTGAACTGCAGGGGTTGGTCAACCGCGATTTCGTCATTTCGCGCATTCGTCGCCAGGGTGGAGAGATCGAGATTGCCGACGACGATACGTTGCTGCATGTCGGCGACCAGATTCTGGTGGTGACCACGCCGCGCGATGCGGCGGCGATCACGGCTTTTATCGGCCGGGATGTCCAGGTGGAGTGGGAGCAACTCGACAAGCGGCTTATTTCGCGCCGGATTCTGATTACGAAACCCGAGCTGAACGGCAAGTCTCTGGCCCAGCTCAAACTGCATGCGGGATTCGGGGTGAGCATCACGCGTGTCAACCGCGCGGGTGTCGACCTGATTGCGCAACCGTCGTTGCAGTTGCAGATGGGCGACCGTGTGACGGTCGTCGGAACCGAAGTCTCGATCGCGAATGTCGAGAAGGTGCTCGGCAACTCGATGAAACGGCTCAATGCGCCGAACCTGATTCCAATTTTTATCGGTATCGTGCTTGGTGTGATGCTCGGTAGCCTGCCGTTCACTTTTCCCGGGATTCCGCAGCCCGTGAAGCTCGGTCTGGCCGGAGGACCGCTTATCGTGTCGATCCTCATCAGCCGTTTCGGGCCGAAATTCAAGCTCGTAACCTATACGACCATGAGCGCGAACCTGATGCTGCGCGAGGTGGGTATTGCATTGTTCCTCGCCTGTGTCGGGCTCGGTGCGGGTGAGGAGTTCGTCGAGACGATTATCGACGGAGGCGGCTATGCGTGGATCGGCTACGGGGCGATTATCACGATCCTCCCGCTGCTGATCGTCGGTGTTATCGGGCGCCTTTGGTTTAAGGTAGATTACTTTACGCTGATCGGCGTGATGGCCGGTGCGACGACCGATCCTCCCGCACTCGCTTATTCCAACGACCTGGCCGGCAACGATATTCCTTCCGTGGGCTATGCGACGGTCTATCCACTCACAATGTTCCTGCGGGTACTGAGCGCCCAGTTGCTGATCCTGTTTCTGGCATAAAGGAGATCGGGGTGCCGATCATGTTCTTTATTGTATCTTTTCCCGAACAGATTATCCGGTTGATTTTCGAGCGTGGGGCGTTCGGACCCGACTCTACGGCAATGACCGCCGAACTGTTGTCGGTCTATAACGCCGGAATCGGCTCGGCTCTTGTCGTGTTCATGCTGCCCCTGTGGATGTGCAGCCGTCGGTGGTTGCGGCGGACGGAGACCGGGACGGCATTCCCAATGTATTGCTCGAAGCGATGGCCTCCGGACTGCCGGTCGTCTCGACACCCGTTTCGGGTATCCCCGAGGTGCTGAACGACCGGAACAGCGAATTGGTTGCCCCCGGCGATCCCGGTGCGATTGCCGCTACGATCGGACGTTTGGCGGCCGACGAAACCCGGCGCATGGAAGTGATCCGGAATGCACGGGAAACGGTTTTACAGTTCGATATGGACGAGCATATCCGTTTTTTGTTATCTTTGTTTGGCCGTTATCTCGGTTTGGAACATGCCGGTACGGATGTCTCAGCCGGAAGCGGGGGCGAATATCCTGCAGGCGACGGGAGGCTGGCGGTATCGATGCACAGCGATGATGTCGGGAAATGAGGATTGTTTGTTAATAATTGATTATCCGTATGTAGGTGCGATAATGTGGCGCAAGGTGTGAAAAAACGGATTCCGGTATTGTTCGGCGTAGAGAGTTTCAGTGGCGGCGTGTTGAGGCATGTCGTCGATCTGGCGTTGGCGTTGGATCCGGAAGAGTTCGAAGTGCACCTGATCACCTCTTCGCTCCGGACCGATCAGGAGGCTTCCGACAGCATAAAATTGTTGGAGCAACACGGGATCCGTGTGGTTTTGCTGCCTATCCGGCACGGGGCCGCCTTCCCGGGTGATTGCATGCAGATCGTTCGGATTGCCCGGTATATCCGCTGTCACCGGATCGCCATCGTTCATGCCCACAGTACCAAAGCGGGACTGTTGTTCCGGTTGGCCGCGTGGTGGAGCGGTACCCGGACGATCTATACCCCGCATTGTTATTATTTTCATGCCCGGACCGGGATGTGCCGCAGGATCATTTTGTCGGCGGAACGATTCCTGGCACGAAAGACGGATGCGGTGATCCTGGCCGAAAACGAACGGTGTGCCGCATTGGATGCCTCGGCGGTTAACGTTGCGCGTATCCGGGTGATCAACAATGCGATGGCCACGTTTCGGTATCAGACCTATTCCCGGGAGGAAACCCAACGGGCGTGGGAACTCCCTCAGCAGAATTATATTATCGGCGGAGTAGGGCGCCTTTGCCGCCAGAAGCAGTGGAGAGTACTGATCGAGGCGGCCGCCGAAGTGTTCCGCCATCGTGATGACGTGACTTTTCTGATAGCCGGGGAGGGTGAAGAGCGTGCTTCGCTCGAGAGAGCGATCCGGAAACGGCACCTGGAAGGAAAAGTCCGGTTGCTGGGGCATGTTTCCGATGTTTCAAAAACTTACTCCTGCCTGGATGTATTCGTTTCCACTTCGCTGTGGGAAGGGTTGCCTTATGCCTATTTGGAGGCGGATTGTTTCGGCCTCCCGATGATTCTTCCCCGTCTTCCTTATCTGGACCGGTTGTTTCAGGGGGAATCCTACCGTTATTTTCCTCCGGGGGACAGTTATGCTTTTGCGAATCAATTGCTTCTGCAACTGGAGGCGATGTCTGTGAACGGGAAAAAACCGGAGAAAATTGCAAAAATGTCACAACCGGACAAAGAGGCGTTCGACCGGTTTGTCAGCGCTCACCGGCAATTGTATCTGGAGTTGGCGGAACGTATCTGAAGTGCCTGAAAATCTGAAATGCCAGTGGGATTGATGCGGCTGCTCCGTCCTTGGTCGCTCGTATAACATACAACAGGGCAAAGTCTGTCGTTGGAATGACCTTATTTCCAATGTTAATAATTGTTTGCAATGTGTGTATTTTCATTCATAAGATTGACTAATTGTTAATTGTGCTGAAGTGCATACGCTGCAAAATGGGATAAAAGGCGGTAGAGGTTTGTAATATGGACAACGGAATTTTCGAATGAGTGAAATCTTGAGTATTGCCGGAAAATGCATATATTTACCCCCTCCCCATAAAACTTATCCGTTTGAAAATGCGAATCATTGTTGTTACTTGCTGCTTGGCAGTTGCTCTTATGGAGAGCGGTTTTGCCGGGACTAAATCAGAGAACCTAGTTCCTTCGACTCCTGTGTCGATGTCCGAAACTGCAGGTTCCTTGTCGAATGCTATGTCCCGGACGGGAATTTCCTACCGTCTGCAGGACAATCGGCTGAGTCTTTCCGATGGCCCTATTGTAATTCGGGATGCCGCTTTCGGGGCCGTTATCCTCGAGAATGGCCGTTCCCGCGTAATCTGCCCCCAGGATGAACCGATTGTCGAATCCGTTGTTTGTGAAACTCCGCTGGGCCGTGGCCTCGAGACCGTTTACAGTTGGACAATGCCCGAAGGGTATGGATTTAAATACAAAGTGACCCGGGTCGGAAGTGACCGTCTTACTGTGGCGGCCGAATTTGTGAACGGTTCGTTGCATCCGGTCTATTTACAGCGCTTCCTGTTGTTGGATACGCCGCGTGGCGGTTTTACCGTGCGGGGTGCCGCAGCCGACTGGATGCTGGCCACGACCGATGTGGAGGCGCGCCGCATGGGAACGCTCGAGCGGACGCTTCCTTCGGAAGATGCGCTTCGGGTAGAAAAGGCTTTTAACCGCGAATACCTGACGGCGAGCGGTGATTCGGTGAAAATGGCCGACGGGGCATGGCGCGGTTACCGCGACGATATGACACTCTATGCCGCCGGTGGTGAAGGCGTTTCGATGGCGGCCGTCGGCCTGGTGTCGGATGTCTATTTCCATGTCCGCACCGAAGGGACTTCGATGAAACTCGAAGTCTTCGGCGATATGAGCGAAGTGTTGGTCGAGCCGGGCGAGGTACGTCCTTCGGACGAAGTTTTGCTGTCGTTCTGCCCTTGGGGAGCCGCCCAGGAGGGCAAAGACCGCTGGCTGGCCGAGGTTGCGGGTGTAAACCTGACGAAAAAACCGGTTTACGGCTGGTGTAGCTGGTATCGGAGCATGCGTAACATTATGCAGGAAGATATTCTCGCAATGACCGATTATCTGGGAAAAAACAGGAACAAGCTGCCTATGGAGGTGTTCCAGATCGACGATGGCTGGCAGAAACAATATTACGATTGGAATGAGGCCGGGAAATTTTCGTTGGGTATGGATTCGCTGGCGAGGAGTATCCGTCAGGCGGGGATGGTTCCCGGCGTCTGGCTTTCGCCGGTAGCGCCCAATCCCGGCTGGGACCGTGGCGGATGGTTGTTCCCTGTTTCCTGGTATGCCAAAACCCGGACCGGAGTGCCCGACTGGGAGCGGCTCGATCCGACCAATCCCGATGTGGCGGCTTTTATTACCACTTCGCTGCGCAATATGTACCGCAAGGGTTACCGCTATTTCAAAATCGATTTCAATAACCTGCCGCTGATGGGGGTGCGCCTTTTCAATCCGAAGATGACGCGCCTGCAGGCGCAGCGCGAACTGTTCCGT
This sequence comes from Alistipes indistinctus YIT 12060, assembly GCF_025144995.1. Taxonomy (NCBI): domain Bacteria; kingdom Pseudomonadati; phylum Bacteroidota; class Bacteroidia; order Bacteroidales; family Rikenellaceae; genus Alistipes; species Alistipes indistinctus. The sequence continues at coordinate 2,773,594 of NZ_CP102250.1, forward strand.
CTTTACCGGGAGGCAATCGGTCCGGAGAGCTACCTGATGGCCTGCAATCCCGACCAACGTCTCTTCGTGGGTTATGCCGACGCGAACCGTATCGGCCCGGACTGTCTGCCTTTCGACGGTTTCACGCAGAAATGGGCCTCGGATGACATGCCCACGAATGCCTGGGGACTCTATTATCCGATTATGGCAATGGCCGGCAGGGGGTACCAAAACCGCATCACGACGATGGGCGATCCGGATGTCACTTACCTCGGCCAGACGGGCAAGGCCCGCCCTGCACAGTTACTGACTTACCACAGTTTTATCGGCCTTTACGGAGGGTTTGCCATGACTTCCGACCATTTGTACAAGCCGGAATTCGGCGGAGAGCAGAGTGTTCGCATGATGGAACAGCTCTATCCGGTTTCGCGGGAGGCGGGTCACGCCTTTTCGGGCGGATACGATATCTTCGGACGGGAATTCGGTTATGTTGCGGACCGTCCTTATGGCCGCAGTATCGATCTCATCCTGTGGAATCCGCAACATGACCGCAATGCCGATCTGACGATGCGGCATGTGCCGGTCGATACGCTCGGCGGCAGGTTCCACGTCTGGTCTTTCTGGGACGAGCGTTACGAAGGGGTACAGGACGGCAGTTATACGGTCCGTGATGTAGCTCCCTTCGAGCATAAATTGCTGCGATTGACGGCACTGTCGGACGGGCCGTGCCTGATCGGCTCGAATTTGCACATCAGCATGGGGGCAACCGAAGTGATTTCCCTGCGATGCGACGGCGACCGGCTCGTAGTTGAACTCGATCCCAATGCGGGGGCGCGCGACGGCAAATTGTTCTTCTATTCCGAGCAGCCCGTCAGCAGCGTTTCGTCGACTAACTCCGACGTTTTCGTTTGTAAGATCCAGGAGCACGTTTATGCTGTCACGCTGTCGGATCGGGAACGCGATAAGCGCGAAATCCTGACTTTGCAATTGGGCGGCAAGGAGGCGCCTTCCGAAAAGGATATCCGGAAAGACAAGCGGCTTGCAGGACGTTACCGACACGCTTCGTTCGACAGGGCCTGGTTGCGTTCCTGGTAGCTGCGTTTCAGGATTATTCAGAATTGTAACCGTCATGCCGGAGGGGTGTTTTGTCCGGCATGACGGTTTTGCTGGAAATCGTTACACTGGTTTGGGAATGGCGGGTTTTGTTTTTTATTCCGGTTTCTTCGGGAAAATTATCCGGTATCGCAATAACCCTTTTTGTGAGCAATTGCCCATGATCGACAAAATTCACGGGTACCCCGGTTATTCGATTCGTTTCCATTACGGAGTATTTGAGGTAAAGGCTGCCGAATATTGGTGTACCTTTACCGGCGGTTGTATTAAAAATATCTCTATCTTTGTTCATTAGTAACCGAAACAACCGTCGATGATTAAGCCGGGATATCTTTGTTTTGCTCTTTTTGCATTGATTGCGAGTTGTTTGCATGCCCAGCAGGCGCCGGTAGCGTCGCCCGGCACGGTATCGCTGGCAGAAATCCGGATTCGGGATCCGTTCATTCTTCCCGATTCAGCACAACGCATATATTATCTGTTCGGGACGAACTATCCCGATGCGGCGCCCGGTAAGGGAGGGTTCGACGTTTATACCAGCCGCGACCTGATCTCCTGGCAAGGACCGGAAGCCGTGTATCGCCCGGCATCCGGCATTTGGGGATGGAAAAATTTCTGGGCTCCGGAATGCCACACTTACCGGGGAAAATCCTATCTTTTCGTCACGATGTGGGAGGAGGCCGCTTCGCAGCGCGGCACTACGATTCTGCGGGCAGAGCGGCCGGCAGGACCTTACCGTGAATATGCCAAAGGTCGGGTTACGCCGGAGGAGTGGGGGGCGCTCGACGGAACGCTTTATCTCGACGGGCAGGGCGATCCGTGGATGGTTTTCTGCCACGAATGGGTACAGGTCGGCGACGGGACGATCGAAGCGGTACCGTTGCGTAAAGACCTGAGGGGGCCGGCGGGAAAACCCGTAACCCTATTTGCCGCCTCAGAGGCTCCCTGGGTTCGGGCATATGTCCCCGGTAAGTATGTGACCGACGGACCGTTCCTGTACCGCAACTCGCGGGGAGAGCTGCTGATGCTTTGGTCGTCGTTCGGCCAAGAGGGTTATGCGCTGGGTGTGGCACGCTCTTTAAGCGGTGAAGTGACCGGCCCGTGGGAGCATGTGTCCGAGCCTCTTTTCGCTCGCGATGGCGGTCATGGCATGTTGTTCCGTACTTTTGACGGACAGTTGGTGTTGAGCCTGCATCAGCCCAATAAGGGCCCGCTGGAGCGGACGCGACTTTTCCTGGTCGGCGAGCGGCCCGACGGTCTGCCTTATGTGGTCGGACGACTGACAGAGGAGGCCGTACCGACTGCTTGCGACGGTTCATAAAATGGGGGTAAACGCCGGAACAACCGGTTTCGTAAGGTTCAGGCGATGCTCTCGAAAGAAGATTGATACTACAAACCCAGATTAATAATCAATAGTAAAGCATATGACACAGGATGAACTTTTCAAGAAACTGATCGCCCACTGCAAGGAGTACGGGTTTATCTTCCCGTCGAGTGAAATTTACGACGGGCTGAGCGCCGTTTACGATTACGGGCAGATGGGCGTCGAACTGAAAAATAACATCAAAAAATATTGGTGGGATGCGATGACCAAACTCAACGAGAACATCGTAGGCATCGATGCGGCCATCTTCATGCACCCCAAAACCTGGGAGGCTTCGGGCCATGTGGGCGCATTCAACGATCCGCTGATCGACAACCGCGACTCGAAGAAACGTTACCGTGCCGATGTGCTGCTCGAGGATTTCCTCGCCAAACAGGATGAGAAGATCGAGAAAGAGGTGGAGAAAGCGCGCAAACGTTTCGGAGAAAGTTTCGACGAAAAACTTTTCCGCGAGACGAATCCGCGCGTGGTCGAGCACCGGGCCAAGCGCGATGCTGTCCATGAAAGGATGGTCGCAGCTTTGAACGACAACGACCTTGAGGAACTGCGCCAGATCATCCTCGATGCCGAAATCGTCTGCCCTATTTCCGGTACGCGCAATTGGACCGAAGTGCGCCAGTTCAACCTGATGTTCGAAACCAAAATGGGTTCGGTGGCCGAAGGGGCCAGCACGATCTACCTGAGGCCCGAAACGGCGCAGGGGATTTTCGTGAATTTCCTCAATGTCCAGAAAACCGGCCGTATGAAGATTCCGTTCGGTATCGCGCAAATCGGCAAGGCTTTCCGCAACGAGATCGTTGCCCGGCAGTTCATTTTCCGCATGCGCGAGTTCGAACAGATGGAGATGCAGTTTTTCGTGCGCCCGGGCGAGGAGCTCAAATGGTTCGACCATTGGCGCCAGACCCGCATGAAATGGCACCGTGCGCTTGGGTTCGGCGACGAACATTACCGGTTCCACGATCACGACAAACTGGCCCATTATGCCAATGCGGCCACCGATGTCGAGTTCGAATTCCCGTTCGGCTTCAAGGAGGTCGAGGGGATCCATTCGCGTACGGACTTCGACCTGGGGAACCACGCCAAGTTCTCAGGCAAGAAAATTCAGTATTACGACACGGAAACCGGTGAAAGTTATGTTCCTTATGTGGTCGAAACCTCTATCGGCGTAGACCGCATGGTGTTGCAGGTGCTTTCGGCCGCCTACAAGGAGGAGCGGCTCGAGAACGGCGAGACGCGTACCGTCCTGAATATCCCGGCAGCCATCGCGCCGGTCAAGGCGGCGATTTTCCCGCTGGTCAAGAAGGACGGACTGCCCGAACTGGCCCACCAGATCAAGGATATGCTCAAGTTCGACTATAACATCCAATACGACGAGAAGGACAGCATCGGCAAGCGCTATCGCCGTCAGGATGCGATCGGCACGCCGCTGTGTATCACCGTCGACTACCAGTCGCTCGAGGACAAGACCGTTACGGTCCGCCACCGGGACTCGATGCAGCAGCATCGTGTAGCGATCGCCGATCTGGCGGCTATGGTCGGCGACGAAGTAAGCTTGCGCAAACTGTTCAGTAAGATCGTTTAAAACATTCCGTCATGGAACGCAGAGCCCTTTTCCCGGGATCGTTCGATCCCTTCACGCTCGGCCATAAAGTGGTGGTCGACCAGGCCCTCGAGTTGTTCGACCGCATTGTGATCGCGGTGGGAGTGAATAGCGAAAAACGCGGTTTGATGACCGCCGAAAACCGTGTGCGGCTGATCCGCGATTTGTACAAGGACAACCATCGCATCGAGGTGCGCACTTATACCGAGCTGACCGGAGCTTTTTGCCGGGAGTTGGGCATACGTTTTATCCTGCGCGGGTTGCGTAACAACGTGGATTTCGAATACGAGCGTAACATCGCTCAGGTGAACCAGACGCTGTTCCCCGAAGTAGAGACGATTCTGCTGTTCACTCCGGCCAAGTATGTGGCGATTTCGTCGAGTGTGATCCGTGAGCTGGTCACTTTCGGCGGAGATCCCACGCCGTTGATGCCGCAGAATATCAATATCAAAGATTACCTGTAATTCCCGGTATGGGCTGTGCCCGATTCCGGATAAACCGAAAACAAAGCAGACAAGCATGGAATTTTCAGCCGAAATGATCGCCGGGTTCCTCGGCGGCGAAATCGTGGGCGACCCGAAAGCGGCCGTCTGGACGCTGGCTAAAATTGAGGAGGGCGCGCCCGGTGCACTGTCGTTCCTCGCCAATCCCAAATACGAACACTACATTTACAACTCCCGTTCGTCGATCGTGATCGTCAACAAATCGTTCGAACCCACGGCACCTGTGCCGGCGACGATGATCAAAGTCGATGACGCTTACAGCTGTTTCGCCAAACTGCTTGAACTCTATGCGGCTAACAGACCGCAGAAAAAGGGGATCAGCGAGCGTGCCGCGATCGACGCTACCGCTGCGTTGGGGGAGGATGCCTATGTGGGTGAGTTCGCCGTCATCGGACAAAATGTCAAAATCGGTAAAAACGTTAAAATTTACCCGCAGGTTTGCATCGGCGACAACGTGCGCATCGGCGACAACGTGACGCTTTATTACGGGGTGAAAATCTACGAAGAATGCGTGTTGGGCGATAACGTTACGATTCATGCCGGTACGGTGATCGGTGCCGACGGTTTCGGTTTCGCACCGAACGGAAAGGGCGAATACAGCAAGATCCCGCAGTTGGGCAACGTCGTGATCGAGGATAACGTCGAGATCGGTGCGAACACCTGTATCGACCGTGCCACGATGGGATCGACGCGGATCGGAACCGGCACCAAGCTCGATAACCTGATCCAGATCGGCCACAACGTCGTAATCGGCAAAAATACCGTAGCTGCCGCACAACTCGGCGTCGCGGGTTCGACGCACATCGGGGACAGCTGCATGTTCGGCGGGCAGGTAGGTATCGCCGGACACCTTCACATTGCGGACAAGGTACAAATTGCTTCGCAGTCGGGTATTGCCAAGGACGTGACCGAGCCGGGAGGCTATATGGGCAGCCCGATCATGTCCGGGATCAAATTCCACCGTGCGAACGCAGTGTTTCACAAATTGCCCGAATTGAGTGCCCAGGTACGGCAGTTGGAGAAAAAAATCGAGCAGTTGCAGGCCCTACAGGCTGCCGAAGAGTAGTTTTCGCGCCAGCGATGGCTGGCGTCCATAAATCGCAGAAGAAGTGTTTCCGCATGGGCAAAGCCGGCGTAAAGATTATTCTCGGGATCGATCCCGGCACCAACACCACCGGTTACGGCGTAATCGAGGTGAGGGGCAGTGTCGTGCGCTGTGTCATCCTCGGGGTGATCGACCTGCATCAGTTGAAGGATCCTTACCGAAAATTACACCACATTTTCGAACGGGTTTGTGCACTGGTCGATGAATACGGCCCGCACGAAGTGGCGTTGGAATCGCCCTTCTTCGGCAATAACGTACAGAGTATGCTGAAACTGGGACGGGCGCAGGGAGTGGCTATGGCTGCCGCCCTGAGCAAGGGGTGCCCGGTGGCTGAGTATGCCCCGCGCCGGGTCAAGCAGGCGATTACGGGGCAGGGGGCGGCATCGAAGGAGCAGGTTGCCGCCATCCTCAAAAGCATGCTGAAATTGGAGGAGTTGCCCAAACGGCTCGATGCGACCGACGGACTGGCGGTTGCGGTATGCCACCACTTTCAATGTTCCGTCATTGCTCGAGTCGACCCTTCCCCGTTGAAAAAGGCGCTGGGCGGCGGCCGCACGGCAAGTAAAAGCTGGACGGAGTTCATTTCGTCGCATCCTGACCGGGTAAAAGGCGATAAATGAGCCGCAAGCGAGTGCCCGCAGGGAAATAAATAGAGTCCGCTGAACGTTGGTATTTTAAAAGATGTTTCGGACGGCTATTCCGGCCGTCCCGCATTTTTTTCGAAAGCACCGAACGAATAAACGATATAATAAGTATGAAAGCCAAATTGTTATTTGCCGGCGCACTAGCGCTGATCTTTCTTGCCTGCGGGCAAAAGCCGCAAAGCGAAGGGTATACGATCACCGGCGAGATCGCAGGAGTGACGGGAAAAGTATATTTGACACTCTTCGAAGGTAAAATGCCGCAACGTATCGACTCTACGGAGGTGGTTAACGGCACGTTCTCCTTTACCGGTAAACAACCGCTCCCGATGTTGGCTTCGATCGATACGCCCGAACACGGAGCGATCCTGCGTTTCTTCCTCGAGAACAGTCCCATTACGATCACCGGTTCGGCCGATGCCCCGGATCGGATCAGCGTATTGGGATCGGCCAGCGAAGAGATGGCCCGCAAATACCGGGCTGATATCGACTCCATCAGCGAGGTCTTTTATAGCGATTCCGCAGCCGTCTCGACACCTGCCGGCCGCGACTCGCTCGAAAAACTGATCAATGCCCGGCGCATGGAGTTCGTCAAAGCCAATCCGGGAAGCGTGGTAGCGGCCTATGTCCTTTACCGCGAACTCTCTTACTACATGCCTTATGATGAACTGTATCAGGCTGTGGCGGCTTTTGACGAACCGGTTAAACAGTCCGTGTATCTGAAACTGGTTGCCAGTATGGCCGATGCACAGAAAAAGACCTCGATCGGACAGCACTACACTGATGTATCGGCACCGGATAGGGATGGCAAAGAACTGGCGCTTTCGTCGGTAGTCGGTCCGGGTAAATACGTGTTGCTCGATTTTTGGGCTTCATGGTGCCCGCCGTGCCGTGCAGAATCTCCGTATATGGTAGCGGTTTACAAGGAATTCGCACCGAAAGGCTTTGAAATTTACGCCGTATCCCTCGACAAAACCAAAGAGGCCTGGCAAAAGGGTATTGCCGATTTAAATCTCGGATGGAAGCACGTCAGCGAACTAAAATTCTGGGATAGTAAGGCTGCCGAAATGTACGGGGTCCGCTCGATTCCTGCCAACATCCTGATCGGTCCTGACGGTACGATTCTCGCACGCAACCTGATGGGCAATGATCTTTATGCAAAACTTGCCGAACTGCTTAATAAGCCCTCAAAAAGCGGGAAAAACGAGTAAAGGTTCCGTATCTGTTGCACCTAACCATGCTGTTATCTGGAGCACGGTGTCGCAGGGAAGGGTTTTGGTACCGGGGATGGAAGGTGTGATTTGGTCCGGCGAATCGGGGACAATCGCATGCGGAGAGGTAAAACCTGAAAATTTCGGCGATTTTTATTTGCCGGTAAAGATTTTTTAACTTATATTTGCACTCGCAAAAGGGACGGCACCGTAGCTTAGCTGAATAGAGCATCTGACTACGGATCAGAAGGTCACAGGTTTGAATCCTGTCGGTGTCACAAAAACGATTTGCGTAAACGGTGCGGCTTGTCTAGCCGCACCGTTTTTTATTTTACTTCGGTATGCCATGCGGCAATTTGTTGATTTTCAGCTTATCTGATAGTTTTTTTATATGTCTTGAGAACAATGCCCCGCACAATATTTTTGAAGAAGCTGGATGATGGGTTTGGATATGCATCGATAGCTTACGGTAGTTTCTTTTCGAAGTGCATGTAATCCTTGAGCGAAGTCCAGTTGCCGCCCCATGTCCACCCCAGCCGAATAAATTCTTTTACGACGGGCGATGTGTCGGCTAGGGTGCCCGGGATGTCGCGATCGTAGGTTCCTCCCTGGGGGATGACCTTGCCGTTGGCCAGAACCGCCGGATTGTTGTAGGGATTGATATCGATAGCCATACCGTAAGAGTGCACCGATCTGCTACCGTTGCCGGAGGTCGAGATTCGGCGGTAGTGAAACGAATAAGAGTTGTTCAAGGTGTCCATGGAGGTCCCGTCGTTCGGTTTGTCGAATCGGATCGGAATCGCGCTTTCGATTGGGAACCGTTGGTTGCGCATAAACCGGAACAGGTGGATAACATCCTCCTTCAGGGTTTTGTGCATTACGATTTGTCCCCGGTGGAGTTTCCCGTCGAACGAATAATACTCAACATCGGCAATCGCCAGACTATCCAGTACCTCTTGCGGAGCCGAAGACCCCGCCAAAGCTTCGGCCAGCGTGACCTGCGAATCGATAACGACAGTTTGTGCCTGTACTGCCGGAAAAATTCCCGCCATTGCCAAACACAGTACGATCAGTTTTTTCATCGGGTGTATGATTCTTGGCTTTATTCGTTGCTTGAAATTAAGTTTTTTGGATCGAAAAAACACAGAAAAATGATATAACAAATGCGAGCTCCCGGGTTTGTAAATTTTATAAATGAAGGCATACTCCCAAAATAAGATCGGAATCGGGGAATACCCGATTCCGACCCATAATGATTGCCTAAGTCCGATTATCAGTCGGGTTTGACCCGATGAAACGGAACTCTGATTATCGCCTGTTGAATCCGCCGCGATTGTAACCGCCGCCGCCACGGTTGAAGCCACCTCCGCGATTGAACCCGCCGTTGCTCCTTTCGGTTTTCGGACGCGCAACATTCACGCCGATCACTTTGCCTTCGAACTCCGTATCGTTCAGCGCATCGATAGCCTGTTGGCCTTCCGCATCGTTGGCCATTTCGACAAAGCCGAATCCGCGTGAGCGTCCGGTTTCGCGATCCGTGATGATATTGGCCGAAGATACTTCTCCGTATGCCGCGAATAAATTCTGTAAACTGTCGTTCTTAGTGGCGAAGTTCAGATTTGAAATGTAAATGTTCATTTTTTGTTTTTGTTAAGTGAATCGTATTGTTATTTTGTCAATGTTATGCTTACCGCATTCATGCCCCGTGCGCTCTTTTCCGTTTCAAAAGTGACGGTATTGCCTTCCGCAATACCTGCGGGTGCGGACGAAACGTGGAAAAAATATTTCTCGGCCGATACCAGATCTTTAATGAATCCGTATCCTTTCGCCTCGTTGAAGTGTTCGACCCTGCCTTTCAGGATTTCGGGTTCCATCTCGTCTTTTTTAGGGGTGGCGATGGCGATATCCTCTAATTTGACTGTCTCTTTTTTGCGTTCTTCAGGCGGTATGTTCGTAAAATTACCGTTCTCGTCCACATAGGCGATCATGTCGTCGAACGAACTGGTGCCGGCTGCCTGGCGTTCTTCCTTGCGTTTCTGTTTCTCGAGGCGCTTAGCCTGCTTTTTCTTTTCGTTCTCTCTTTTTCCGAATGATTGTGATCCTGCCATTTAATATTTTATGATTAATAAATAATTACGCGGTGTACTGCACAGTGGCCAGTTTCCGGCCGGTCAGCTTCTGGATGTCTTTCACCATCACGTGTTCATCTTTGGAACAGAATGAAAGGGCTGTTCCCGAACGGCCTGCACGGCCGGTTCTTCCGATCCGGTGCACGTATGTCTCGGCTACATCGGGCAGATCGTAGTTGATCACCATGTTCAGTTCGTTGATGTCTATGCCGCGTGCTGCGATGTCCGTGGCCACCATAACTTGTATCTTTCCCGACTTAAAGTCGCCCAGAGCCCGCTGGCGTTGCCCCTGGGATTTATTCCCGTGGATCGCTTCGCTCCGGATGCCGGCCTTTCTCAGGATACGCGAAATGCTGTCGGCACCGTGCTTTGTCCGTGAAAATACGAGCACCGATTTATCGGATTCTTGCTTCAGTAGCGATATCAGCAGCCCCTTTTTTTCGGGTTTTTCGACGAAATAGATGCGCTGGTCGACCGTATCGACCGTCGATGAGACCGGGGTCACCTCGACCCGTGCCGGATCGTGCAGGATGGAGCCCGAAAGGGCGACGATATCCTTGGGCATGGTCGCTGAAAAGAAAAGCGTTTGCCGCTCTGCCGGAAGCATGGGCAGCAACCGCCTGATGTCGGCGATGAATCCCATGTCGAGCATTCGGTCGGCTTCGTCCAGTACGAAATGCGTCAGGCTTTCGAGTCTCACTTCGTCCTGTCCGATCAGGTCGAGCAACCGGCCCGGGGTCGCGATCAGAATATCCACGCCCTGGCGCAGCTTTTCTGTCTGGGGATGCTGTTTCACCCCGCCGAATATCGCCGTATGCCGCAGTCCCGTGTATTTGCCGTAGTCGGTAAAACAGTCGTTGATTTGCAGGGCGAGTTCCCTCGTGGGCGTCAGAATCAGTGCCCTGATGGCGCGGTACTCTTTTTTTCCGTGCGACCGGCCTCTCCGGTTGCGGCGGGCCCGACCCGGTTCATTGGTGGAAGCCGGTTCAGCAGCAATGTTTTGTTCGTTTTTTTTCAGCAGGTGTTGCAGGATAGGGATGGCGAATGCCGCCGTTTTACCCGTTCCTGTCTGCGCGATGCCGAAAATGTCTTTTCCCCGGAGAACTACCGGGATTGCCTGCTCCTGGATGGGAGTAGGTTCGTTATATCCTTTTTCGCAGACGGCCCTCAATATGGGTTCTGCAATGTTCAGTTCGTTAAATGTCATAATAATGTTTCCGCATGTGCGGATGTTTTTGATGATTTGAGCCGCTTGTACTTTATAAAAGGGCTTTGGAGAGGAAGAAATCGGCTTTCAGTTTTTCGATCACTTCCTTTACGCTCCTGATCCTGTCCGAGAGGTAGGCGTTGCCGCCGGCAAAGGCATAGCCTTTTTTCATGTCGCCTCTGGCGGCATTGTAGAGCGCTTTGATGATACAATAAGGACTTTTGGTATAGTCGCATGTTTTGATGCAGTGGAACGGGCAGGACCGGGGTTTTTCCTTGCCTTCGGCCACGTTCCGGATGAACTCCCCGTCGAAAGCGCGTCCGGGCATGCCTACCGGGCTTTGAATGATGCGGATATCCTCCCGGTGGGCGTTCAGGTACACTTGCTTGAATTCGACCGAAGCGTCGCACTCCTCGGTCGGGACGAAAATGGAACCCATTTGTACCGCCGATGCGCCCAGCGCCATAAACCGTGCGATATCTTCGCCGGTCGCTATGCCGCCCGCTGCGATGACCGGGATGCCTTTCCGCCCGGCGTAACTCCGGGCTACCTCGACCACCTCCGGAATCAGGTGTTCCAGCGAGTAGTGTTCGTCCTCGATCTGTTCGTTTTTGAAACCCAGGTGCCCTCCCGCTTTCGGGCCCTCCACGACGATCGCATCCGGAAGGTACCCGTAGTTGGCCGACCATTTTTCGCAAATCAGCCTCGCCGCACGGGAAGAGGAAACGATCGGAACGAGCTGCGTCTTGCTGTCGGTCGTCAAATAGGAGGGTAAATCGAGCGGAAGTCCTGCACCGGCGAATATCACGTCCGCTTTCTCTGCAATGGCCGTACGTACCATATCGGAGAAGTTGGAGAGTGCCACCATGATGTTGACGCCGATCACGCCGTACGTTTTTTCGCGGGCTTTGCGGATCTCCTGACCGAGTCCGTAAATGCACTTTTCGGGGTAACTTCCTCTGTATTCGGGATAAAGCAGCCCCAGTCCTGCCGCTGAAATAACCCCGACTCCCCCCTCGTTGGCGACGGCCGAAGCCAAGCCGTTGAGGGATACGCCTACACCCATACCGCCTTGTATGATAGGTAGTTTAATTTCGTACTTGCCGATAAAAAATGATTTCATATCCGTAACACCGTTGAAATTTGACACCTGCCGTCTTCAGTTTGCGTAACACACCTACTCGGGCAGCGGATTGCCGAAACAAAGGAAGCTTATAAAGGTCGATTTCAACGATGAAAGAGACCGGACGGACCCGTCCGGGACAATGCAAAGGAGATAAAGATCAGAATGAACCTACGTTGTTTACTTGACAAAGGTAATATTATTTTTCCATTTACCCTATTTTCTGTAAAAATAACGGAATTCCGCCCTTTTTATTTTTGAACGGGCGGAGGCCGCCGGTTTTCCGGAGCATCGCGCTCCCTTCCGGTGGCCGGGAGCAGCACGTTGTCAATATCCTGCGGTGAAGCGTTCCCGGTGGTGTGCGGGGTGTTCCATCTCGTCGATCATAGCTGCGGCGTAATCCTGGACGCTGATGCGGCTTTGTCCCTGTCCGTCGACGATCAGATCATCCTTCCCGAGGCGGAAATTACCCGTTCGTTTGCCGGAGAACAGCTCAGCAGACGGGGAAAAGAAGACCCAGTCGAGTTTCTTCTCGGGGATCAGCAACCGCGAATATACTTCGGCCTGCCCTTTGACCCCGGGCAGCAAAGATGCCGGAATCTGTCCCGATTCGATCAGACTCCTGCCCGGTGTGACGTTCAGGCTGCCGGCTCCCCCGACGACGAGCAGACGTCCGACACCGGCCCGTTTCGTCCCTGCGATGATGGCCGGGTAAGTGGCGAGTATCTCCTGGTAGATATTGGGGTTTTTCCAGCCGGGGTTGTACGCGCTGATCACGACGTCCATGCCTTTGGCCGTGCATGTGATTTCGTCCGCTGAAGAGGCGTTGCCGGAGACCGCGTTCAGGTTGGGATGCCTGATCGTCAATTTGGCCGGGTCGCGTATCAGGGCGGTGACGCTGTGCCCCCGCTCCAGCGCCTCTTTCAGGATGGCCGAACCGACGAATCCGCTGGCTCCGATAAATAGTATATTTTTCATGTTTTCAGTTTGTTATGTCGAAGTGGAGGTGCTCAAACGGAAGCTTCCCGGATGCTATCCGCAAAGATGCTGCCACCCCTGCGTTATTGTCCTTAATTTTGTTCGGAGAAAATAATCGCTCAAAAAGTAGCGTTATTTTTGTACCTTTGTTCCTCTCATACCGAAACCTGAAAACGATGGGCAGAATAGTGGCGATTGACTACGGACGCAAGCGGACGGGCCTCGCGGTTACCGATCCGTTGCAGATGATCGCCGGGGCGCTCGACACCGTGCCGACCCATACGCTGATGGATTTTCTGAAGAAATACCTGCCCGCGAACGGAGTGGAAACTGTGGTCGTGGGCATGCCGCGCCAAATGGACGGGACTCCTTCGGACTCCTACACGTATATCCGTCCGTTCGTCACCCGGCTGCAAAAGGAGTTCCCCGATCTGCGGATCGAGATGTTCGATGAACGGTTTACTTCGAAACTCGCGTTTCAGGCGATGATCGAAGGGGGAGTGAAGAAGAGCCGGCGGCGCGGGGACAAAGGATTGGTGGACCGGGTGAGCGCGACGATCATCCTGCAAGGGTATTTGGAGAGCCGCCACTGAGCCTGATGAGTGAGGAGGGGAAGGAGGCCGGATGAATCCGGCATCTCTGGGCTTTTCCCGGCATGCAGGCGATGGTGCCTGAAATTGGAACGGCAACGAATATTAAGAGAAACGTTTTATGATATTACCGATTTACATTTATGGTTCGCCCGTGCTGCGCAAGACAGCCGCAAACATTACCCCGGATTATCCCGGCCTGCAGCAATTCATCGCCGACATGTGGGAGACGATGTACGATGCCGATGGGGTAGGGCTTGCCGCACCGCAGGTGGGCAAGAGCATCCGCATGTTCGTGGTCGATGCTTCGCCTTGGGCCGAGGAAGAGCCTGAATTGGCCGATTTCAAGAAAACTTTTATCAACGCTGAGATTTACGAACGCTTCGGTGACGAATGGCGTTTCAGCGAAGGGTGTCTGAGCCTGCCCGGGATCCACGAGGACGTGATGCGTCCGTCCGGTATTAAAATCCGTTATGTGGATGAGAATTTCGTCGAGCACGACGAGGAGTACAGCGGTTATGCCGCCCGCGTCATCCAGCACGAGTACGATCACCTCGACGGCAAACTCTTCGTCGATCACCTTTCCCCCCTGCGCCGCACGCTGCTTAAGAGCAAGCTGGTCGGGATGACCAAGGGGAATTTCAAAGCGCATTATAAGTGTAAACTCGTTAAGAAGTAACGGCATGGAACTGCGTTGTGACGGTATTATTTTCGATTTCAACGGTACGCTCTTTTTCGATACTGAAAAGCAGGAGCAGGCGTGGAATACCGTGTCGTTCAGCCTGCGCGGCCATCCTTTCGATCCGGAAGAGATGGACGAACATGTACACGGGCGGAACGGCAAATCGATTTTCGAGTACCTGCTGGGCCGCGAGATCGATTTGGTCGAAGAGAGGCGCCTGGTCGAGCAGAAAGAGCAAATTTACCGTGCACTTTGCCTCGAAGACGATGTGAACTTCCATTTGGCGCCGGGAGTCCACGAATTGCTCGATTTTATTACCGAACATCATATTCCCACGACGATCGCCACGGCTTCTGGGCGGACGAATCTCGACTTTTTTATCCGTCAGTTCCGGCTCGACCGTTGGTTTAAGCCTGAGCGGATCGTCTATGACGACGGGACGCTCAAAGGCAAGCCCGATCCCGATATCTACCTGCGTGCCGCGCAGCGGATCGGAGTGGTACCCCAGTTTTGCATGGTGATCGAGGATGCTTTCTCGGGTATAGAATCGGCCCGGCAGGCCGGTATAGGCCGGATTATCGCCATTGCCCCTGCAGAGGAGCACGAATTTATGCTGAGTATTCCCGGCGTGCATGACGTGATTATCGATTTCGCAGAGTTCGACACCTCAGTCTTCAACCTGCCGAGTTGATCGGGGATCTCGGCCGGGAGCGGAACCTGTAACAATAGAAAAAGCAGGGAACCTCACGGTTGCCTGCTCTCCTTGGGGACTTTCACCCCTAAACTACTAACCCAAACTTAAATAAATGAAGAAACCTTTGCATGCGTGCTTCGTTTCCGAAGCGGCACCGTGTCCGTTTGCTGCAATGGCATTTCTTTTACTATAGAAACCTTCAAAATCTGTGCCACATTCTCCGGTTAAGGTATAGAGCCTTTTCCTATCCGGCATCCCGGAGTTCATTCTGGTAAGATAATAAGCAAATCCCGTGCCAAGGCAAAATAAACCCTTCCGGAAATAAGGTCCGGAAGGGTTTTATTGATTCTGACGCTGTGTTACAGCAATCGATAGCGCTGCGTGACGGCCGACCGTTCTACGGGTCCCGGGCCATTTATTGGCTGAGAACGCCAGAGGTTCAGACGAACAAGATCAGCAGCAATGCGATGGTATAGCCGCCTGCCAGTCCCGCCGCTATTTGTGCGAGGTTGTGGCTCCCGAGCCAGAGCCGGGCGCTGCCGAGCAATCCCGCCAGCAGGATGAACAATACCAGCGTGTACGGGAATTGTCCCAATCCCGATGCGTTCAGTGCGGTCAGTAGGGCGAGCAAGCCCCCGATCGAGGTCATGTGGAGGCTGATTTTCCAGAAAGGCGTTACGATCAGCGTCAGTACCACACAGCCCATCGCTGCGAAAAGGAACCTGCGGATCAGAAAAGCCATCATCACGTCCGAGAGCATCATCAGGCAGCTCACGTAACTCAACAGCACGATCAGGATCGGAATCAGCCGCTGCCGCGGTTCGGACAGCTGCAGGTCCGGAATAAGCCGGAAGGCTCTCAGCAATCCGATGCAGAGAGCCGGTGCGACCAGCGTATTGAGGGCGAGTACGGCCAGGAAAAACCATTTGATGCTGAGCGGCATCGTTGCCATCAGCGTATTGCCGAACAGCATCAGGATGCCGGCCCAGAGCGGAATGGTCAGCGGGTGCAGCAGCAGCGAGATCGCCTGACTCAGCCGGGTCAGGGATTGGGTGGGTGTCGATAGGGTTTGTGCGTGTTCCATCGGGGAGAAACGGTTAAATCTGTTTGCGCAGCCGGGCTACCGGAATACCGAGCATCTCGCGGTATTTCGCTACGGTGCGGCGCGCGATGCGGTAGCCTTTGCCGTTGAGGATATCCATCAGCACCTCGTCGGTCAGCGGTTTGCGTTTGTCCTCCTGGTCGATGCATTCGGTCAGGATGTTTTTGATTTCGTATGAGGAGACCTCTTCGCCGCTGTCGGTCTGCATCGCTTCGGAGAAGAGCTGTTTGAGCGGAAGGATGCCGAACTGCGTCTGGACGTATTTGCTGTTCACCACGCGCGAAATGGTCGAGACGTCGAGGCCCGTGCGGTCGGCGATGTCCTTAAGGATCATCGGACGCAGTTTCGACTGGTCGCCTTCGATGAAGTAGTCGCGCTGGTAGTCCAGGATCGCCTGCATCGTACGCATTAGCGTGTCGTGCCGTTGTTTGATCGCCGAGATGAACCATTTGGCCGAGTCGATCTTGTTTTTGACGAACTGGATCGCCTCCTTGTCCGAATCGTTGGTCGGCTTGCCGTCCCGGGTCACCATGCCGCGGATCATCTCCACATAGCGGCGGTTCACCTTCAGGTCGGGTACGTTCGCTCCGTTCAGGCTCAGTTCGAACATGCCGTTCTGGTAGTCGAGAATGAAGTCGGGCGTGATATAGGGCTGCATCTCGTTGCGTCCCCCGCTGTACAGGTTGCCCGGTTTGGGCGAAAGGCGGATGATCTCTTCGATTGCATTCCGGAACTGATCCTCGTCGACACCGAGGCGCGACATCAGTTTTTCGTAATGCTTCTTGGTAAATTCGTCGAAATAGTTGGTCAGGATCTTCATCGCCATCTGCTGTTCCGGGGTATGATCGGGGATCGAGCCCAACTGGAGCAGCAGGCACTCCTGCAGGTTGCGGGCGCCCACCCCCGCAGGTTCCAGTTCGTGGATGACCTTCAGGAGCTTTTCCAACTCCTGTTCGTCGGTTTCGATGCCGAGGCTGAACGCGATGTCGTCGGCGATGGAATTCAGGTCGCGGCGCAGGTAACCGTCTTCGTCGATACTCCCGATCAGGTATTTGGCCAGGGTCTGGTCGTGTTCGCCGAGGTTCTTGAATCCGAGTTGCTGGATGAGGCTTTCGTGAAACGAAACGCCTTCGGAGATATAGACCGGTCGTTTCTCATCGTCTTTCGAATAGTTGTTGATCCGGTATTTGTAGCTGGGCGTATCGTCTTCGGCAAAATATTCCTCAACAGACACCTCTTTGGCTTCCTGTTCTTCGTCTGCCGATTCCTCTTCTTCGAGTACAGGGTTCTCTTCGATCTCCTGTTTGATGCGCTGTTCGAGTTGAAGGGCCGGCAGTTCGAGTAGTTTTATCATTTGGATTTGCTGCGGGGAGAGTTTTTGCAGCATCTTTTGCACCTGTCGTTGGGATATGGCTGTCATAGTTTAGTTTTTGATAGGATGATTAGATAGTTTAGAGCTATTACAACAAAGATAGTAAATCCTCGGTATAAAAAAAGCCCACCTTCAAGGTGGGCTTTCAATAATTGTGCCACTCGTTAGAAATCAGCGTTTTTCGGGGTTCTCGGGAAGGGGATCACGTCCCGGATGTTGCCCATGCCGGTTACGAACAGCAGCAGCCGTTCGAAGCCCAGCCCGAAGCCGCTGTGCGGTGCGCTACCCCAGCGCCGCGTATCGAGGTACCACCAGATATCTTTTTCGGGAATGCCCAATTCGGCTACCCTTGTACGCAGTTTATTGTAATCTTCCTCACGTTGGGAACCGCCGATGATTTCGCCGATTTTCGGGAAGAGGACATCCATGGCCCGTACGGTTTTGCCGTCGGCGTTCTGTTTCATGTAGAAAGCCTTGATCTCCTTGGGGTAGTTGATCAGGATAACCGGTTTTTTGAAATGTTTTTCGACCAGGTAGCGTTCGTGTTCGCTTTGCAGGTCGAGGCCCCAGCTGACCGGGTATTCGAATTTTGCACCGCTTTCCATCAGTATCTTGATGCCTTCGGTGTAATCGAGACGGACGAAATCGTTTTCGACGACGAATTTCAGCCGGTCGATCAATTCCGCATCGAACATTTTGGTCAGGAATTCCAGATCGTCCTTACAGTTGTCGAGAGCATAACGGATCAGGTATTTGAGGAAATCCTCGGCCAGTTCCATGTTATCTTCCAGTTCGTAGAAGGCAACCTCCGGTTCGATCATCCAGAATTCGGCCAGGTGGCGCGGTGTGTTCGAGTTCTCGGCGCGGAACGTGGGGCCGAACGTGTAGATCTGCGAGAGCGCCAGCGCACCCAATTCGCCTTCGAGCTGGCCCGAAACGGTCAGGTTACACGGTTTGCCGAAGAAATCCTCCGAGTAGTCCACATGCCCTTCGCTGTCTTTGGGCACGTTGTTCAGGTCGAGCGTCGTCACCTGGAACATGGCTCCGGCGCCTTCGGCATCACTGCCGGTGATCAGCGGGGTGTGCAGGTAGTAGAACCCTCTGTCGTTGAAATATTTGTGGATCGCGTAAGCCATCGCGTGACGGATACGCAGCACGGCGCCGAAGGTGTTCGTGCGCGGGCGCAGGTAGGCGATCTCGCGCAGGAATTCCATCGAGTGCCCCTTTTTTTGCAAAGGATAGGTGTCGGGATCGGCGCTGCCGTACACTTCGATATCACCCGCCTGGATTTCGACCCGCTGGCCCGAACCCTGCGACTCGACGAGCGTACCCGTTACGCGGATGCAGGCGCCGGTGGTGATTCGTTTGAGCAATTCGTCGTCGAATTTGTTGACGTCGACGACGATCTGGATATTATGGATGATCGAGCCGTCGTTCAGCGCGATGAACGCTACGTTTTTGTTGCCGCGCTTGGTGCGGACCCAGCCTTTGGCCGTGACCTCGCTGCCTGCGGGCGTCGATTGCAACAGTTCTGCGATTTTGGTTCTGCCTCCTTGTGACATTGGTTTGCGGTTTTGATTTGCGAACTCACAAATATCGCGATTTTTTTCCAAAGTGGTTCATTCCGGCATGCTTTTCTGGCTGTTTGCCTGTATACAATCCCCGGTATGGTTGGGCCAGGGCATAAAAAAGGCGGGAGAAAAGCCTCCCGCCCGGTGAAAATAATGTGTTGTGGCGTTTGATTTTAATCGTTGGAACTATCGCCGCCGCTCGATACAGGAATGTCGACACCGTGGTAATCGAGGGCGATAGTCGGTTTGCAGTCTTCGGTTCCCGGCGTCCACTTGGCGTAGGCAAAATCGAGTAGGTCTTCGCTTTCTGCCAAGTGTATACTCATGCTCCCGTTGGTGATCATCTGTTTGCACTTGGGCGAGTAATACGTCAGCGGAGTAAGCGTCCGGACGGTAATTGCGTCCAGGAAGTAAGCCGTAGTCACTTTGGTGGTATTCGAAATCTCTACCGTGTAGGACGAGGTGGAAATACCGTTAAGCGTTTGGTCGCCGGGATTGTCGACCTGAACGATGGTCATGTTGCCGCTCCAGTTCGAACCTTCCGTGTTGCCCGACGTTCCCGATTCGCTTTTTGTCTTGCAGACCAGTCCGTTGAGATAGACTTTCCACTTGTTCTCCGCTTCGGCGGTGATCGAATAATCAGCAGCGCCGACCGATGCGAGGTATCCTTCGATCGATACCATATAAGGCTCGTCTTTGGGTAAAGACAGTGTCCAGGTATGTCCGTCTTTCAAGGTGCCGTCCGCGGTATTGATCCGGATCGTCCCCGAACGAATGTCGTCCGGTGCTACCGTAGCGAGGTTCAGCGTGTAGACGGGGCCCTCCTTGGTAATTGTAGTCGCACCGAAAAGTCTGGTTTTAAGTGCACTGCTATTCAGGTCGTCGAGCGATCCCCCTTCGTTTTGGGTTTCGGTAATCAGCGTGTTGAGGCGGAATGCCATGTCGAAGGGGTCGAGGTTATAAGCCAGCTGGTTCAGCGTTCCGAGATAAAACAAGGCGCCGATCTGTTTGTACCGGGTTATTAGCGGATCTTCGCCGCCGGTATTGGTATTGCATGCACTCAAAGTTGCAACACATGCCAGGAGGAGGAAAATTTTTTTCATATCGGTTGAGGTTTTGTATTTGGTGCGGTTGGAGTTTTTCGAAAAACGTACTCTTAAGAGATGTTATTGCCTGCGCGAATGTTGCACGGAAAAATATTTTTCGTTCTTTAGCGCGGTGATCGGGACAAAGGTAATGATTTAATTCGGATCGCTCCTATCCGGTTTGCAGGATAATTTATCGGCTTTTTAGAGATTAAATCGTAGATTTGTCGACACCCGCGGACAGTTCAGCAAAGAATATGTCCGGTTTATAAGGTCTTCGGGAAACACGCAAAAAGATGTACAGGAATTTACAGAATAGCGAAATTGCCGCGCTTAGTGCGCAGGGTTGTACGGCGGAGGATTGGAGCCGGATTACGGTGGCGGAAGGTTTCCACACCGACTGGATTCGCAATGTCGTTTTCAGCGGCGAAGTGAAGTTGGGCAGTAACGGTGCCGAAATAGCGTGCGGCGCAGGGGTAATCCGGCGTTCGGGCGTGTATAATGCGGCTTTGCATAATTGTACGGTGGGCGACGGTGTACTGATTTACAATGTCGGACGGTATATCGCCAATTATGATATTGCGGAGGGGGTGATGATCGAGAATGTCGGCCAGATTTCCTGCGAGGGCTCCGGTTCGTTCGGCAACGGGGTCGAGGTTTCGGCTATCAACGAGGCCGGCGGCCGGGAGGTTCCCATTTACGATGAGTTGACTGCCCAGGTCGCTTATGTGATGGCGATGTACCGCCACCGGACGGAGACGGTCGCATGGTTGCGAAACATGGTTGCCCGTAAGGTGCGGGAAAAAACCTCTTCAAGGGGATATATCGGAAAGTCTGCTTCGGTGGTGAACACCGTTTCGCTGGTCGATGTGCGCATCGGCGCTTACGCGACTGTGGATGGTGCTTCCACGTTGAGCAACGGAACCATCAACAGTTCGGCGGAATCCCCTTCCTGCATAGGTTCGGGGGTGGCGGCACGCGATTTCATCATCGCCCGTTCGGCCCGGGTTGATACCGGGGCGATGCTGCGGAGTTGTTTTGTGGGGGAAGGCGTGGTGATCGAAAACGGATTTTCGGCCGAGCATTCGCTTTTCTTCGCTAACAGCCATTGTACGCACGGCGAGGCCTGTGCCGTGTTTGCCGGGCCTTACACGGTTTCGCATCACCGGGCCACGCTGCTGATCGCCGGGTATTTCTCGTTTTTCAATGCAGGCAGCGGCGCGAACCAGAGCAACCACATGTATAAGTCCGGTCCGGTCCATCAGGGCATCCACCTGCGCGGTTGCAAGTTCAGCAGCGATGCCTATATTCTGTTGCCGGCCAGCACCGGGGTCTTTACGATTGTCAAAGGGCGGCACTATCAGCACCACGATACCGATTACATGCCTTTCTCCTACCTGATCGAAGAGCGGGGCGATTCCTACCTGCTGCCGGCGATGAACCTGCGCAGTTACGGTACGGCGCGCGACATTCGCAAATGGCCTGGCCGCGACCGGCGGCGCGGGGTGGCGAGCGACCTGATCCGCTATGAGTTGATGACTCCGTATACGGCGGGCAAAATTATCCGGGCGATACACGAATGCGAGTTCCTGCTCGCACGTTACCCGACAGCCGAAGAGGTGACCTGGAACCGGGTGAAGATCAAGACTCCCGCGTTGCGCAAAGGTTTGCTGCTCTATACGCAGTCTTTGAGGGGGTACCTATCGGAACTGTTGGAGCACGGAACCGTGCCTGGTCCCGGCTTGGCCGCTCTGCCCGACGATGCACCGGCCGGATTGGCAACCCCGCCCGATGGAGTGATCGAATGGATTGATCTGGCGGGTTTGATCGTACCTTCGGCAGCCATTGACCGATTGCTCGACGAGGTGGATGCGGGACGGCTTGCCGGGTTTGAAATATTGGAACAGCACTTGCGAAAGCTCGATACGGAATATTCCGGGATGGTCGCTTCGTGGGCGGTGTATGCACTGGAAAAATTGTTGAAGAAATCCGCCGTGCGCATTACTGCCGGGGATTTGCGGCAGGTGATCGCGCAGGGCGAAGCCGACCGTGCGGCACTTGCTGCGGGAGTGGAGATGGATGCCCGCCGCGATTTCGCTCCGCTGATGGCGGTCGGCTACGGCATCGATTCCGAGCAGTACCGCGATGCGGATTTCCGTGCCGTGCGCGGCGACGCGATTCGTGTTTTGAAAAAGTAATGCGTTGTCCGGTGCGGTTCGGTGCCGTGGTATGGGTATTTACGGCGGAATCGACACCGGGCAGAGAACCTTCAACCGTCTTTTTGATGGAGAGCGGATATCCGGATGGCGCGTCCGGAATGGGGTGTTTGCCGAATCGTACCTGCCGTGGATCGGTTTTTGCAGAAAATTTCCGTATCTTTGCGACGCGCGGAGATTCGCGCGCAAAAATCCTGATTCAGAGTTGATATGAGCATAGTAGCGATAGTGGGGCGCCCGAACGTAGGCAAGAGCACGTTGTTTAACCGGCTGGTAGGCATGCGCAAGGCGATCGTCGACGACACGGCGGGCACTACGCGCGACCGTCATTACGGTACTTCCGACTGGAACGGACGTGAATTTTCGGTCATCGATACCGGCGGATATGCCCTCGGCGGCGAGGATGTCTTCGAAGAGGAGATCCGCAAGCAGGTTCTGCTCGCTATCGATGAAAGCGACGTCGTGATTTTTATGGTAGAAGTCGCCACCGGAATTACCGATCTGGATATGGTGGTTGCCGACCTGTTGCGGCGCAGTGCGAAAAAGGTGCTGCTGGTGGTCAATAAGGTCGATAACAACGATCAGATTTACGGTTCGCATGAATTTTATGCGCTGGGTTTGGGGGATCCGTATTGCATCTCGACGATGAGCGGCAGCGGTACGGGCGATTTGCTGGATGCCGTGGTCGCCGCCCTGCCCGAGGATTCGGAGGCGGAGGGTTTCGAGGAGCTGCCTAAATTTGCCATCATCGGCCGCCCGAACGTGGGCAAGTCGTCGCTCACCAATGCGTTGCTCGATTCCGAGCGCAATATCGTCACGCCGGTGGCGGGTACGACCCGGGACTCGATCCTGACGCGGTACAACAAGTTCGGCATGGACTTTTACCTGATCGATACGGCCGGACTGCGCAAAAAGACCAAAGTGACCGAAGACCTCGAGTTTTATTCGGTACTCCGTTCCGTGCGTGCGATCGAATCTTCGGACGTCTGCATCCTGATGCTCGACGCTTCGCAGGGGATCGAATCTCAGGATATGAACATCTTTTCGTTGGTGGTGCGCAACAAGAAAGGGTGCGTGATCGTTGTGAACAAGTGGGACCTGATCGAGAAGGACAACAATACGATGAAGGAGTTCGCCGAAGCCATCCGCTACAGGCTTTCACCGTTCAGCGACGTGCCGATCGTCTTCACCTCGGTGCCGAATAAGCAACGTATCCTCGAGGTGTTGCAGACGGCCATGCAGGTGTATTATTCGCGAATCCGCAAAATCCCTACCTCTCAGTTGAACGAATACCTGCTGCCGATTATCGAGGAGACACCTCCCCCTGCGATCAAGGGGAAATATATACGGATCAAGTATGTGACACAGTTGGCATCGCCGACGCCGTCATTCGCCTTTTTTGTCAACCTTCCCCAATATATTAAAGAAGGATACCGCCGTTTTCTCGAGAATAAGATCCGCGAACGGTGGGATTTTACCGGGGTTCCACTCCAGATATTTTTCCGGCAAAAATAACGGACACTTTCGGATTATAGATCAGCGCGAAATTTTTCGCGCTTTTTTATTTTGTTGACATTAAGCCGATTGGGAAAATGAGTTGCGAGCCTCATTTCAACGGGAAAAATCTCCGTTGCGGATGTGCCGAAGGGGATGAAATCGGATGTTTTATGTGTATGTGTTTGATATAATGCTTGTTTTGGCGTTGTGTCAGTGAAAAAAGAAAATAATTCGCATAAATTTA
Source organism: Alistipes indistinctus YIT 12060 (assembly GCF_025144995.1). Classification (NCBI taxonomy): domain Bacteria; kingdom Pseudomonadati; phylum Bacteroidota; class Bacteroidia; order Bacteroidales; family Rikenellaceae; genus Alistipes; species Alistipes indistinctus. The sequence continues at coordinate 2,797,617 of NZ_CP102250.1, forward strand.
TGAACCGATATTGAACGTTTAAATTATTTATTCTATCTTTGGCATAGAGAAGATAAAGAAAGCGTTTTAGTTATCGTCCTCAGAAAGGCAGTCGGTCCGGTTTGCGTGGAGGGGAGAGAAGCATGGACGCTCATGTCGTGTAACTGAGTGTAACGTGTCCGTATTGAGAGGGCTTGTAGAAGCATAAGACATGAGTGGAGATGCCCCTTCAGGTGGTAATTCCGAATTTGACCTTCAGGTATTTTTGAGGTTTTAATTAAGCAGCCGCGCGCTTTTTTTGATTCCAGCTGTGAAAACTTTTTAATCTAAAATTAACTTACCGTCTGGTGGCTGGATGGTAACTAAACTTATTAATTATGAAGAGTAAATTTTTACTATTGGTGGGTGTACTCTTTGCTGTGGGAGCCGTGTTGTCCGGCTGTAAGGATGATCCCAACGAAAACCCCTATCCCGACACACTGACACAGTTCTCCGCTGAGGCCGCGTCGGGTGCCAATGCAATCAATTCCAACGGCGGTACGCGTACGATCGCGTTCTATTCTCCGGTGACCTGGACGGCTGCCGTTACCACCAGCGACGGTGGCGACTGGGTTAAGCTCGAACCTGCCAGCGGCCCCGTGGGTACCTGCTCGGTGACGGTGACTGCTGCGAAGAACGAGTCGAAAGACAAGACCCGTTCGGCTACCGTTACGATTACCGCCGGTTCCGAAACGCTGACCTACACGGTCGAGCAGCGTTATCAGCTCACTTTCGACGTGACGAATGCCGACAGCAAGGCCATCTACCTTCCGACCGAAGGCGAAACCTTTGTGCTGAATCTGGACAACAACGCCGGGACTATCGGTTACACGGTATCAATTTCTGAGGCCGATGCCAAATGGATCACTTACGACAAGGGGTCGAAAGCCGTTGACAATCTTTCTTTCACGGTCGCTGCCATCGATAACGATTATTTCGGTACGATCCGCACCGGTTCGATCGTAATCTCCGAAAACAACGGCGGTCCGGGCAACATCACCATTACTGTGAAACAGGCCGGTACCAAAACCATGATGATTTGGCCGACCGCGACCCAAAGCGTTGACGACATTATGACCGGTTTCGACAATACCAAGTATGAGACCCTGTACCTGGCCGGTAAACTGGCTGATGCTACGGCCGTTGGTGCCGTGGGTACCTATGTGGGCGGATCGGTTAACAAAGTCGACCTGACTGACGCTGTGGCCGAATCGATTCCGATGAACGCTTTCCAGGGGTGCAGTACGCTGAAAACCGTGACGATCAATACCAAGGTGACCAGCATCGAAGCCGGTGCATTCGCTGGTTCGGGCCTGACGTCGTTCACGTTCCCGCTGAATTCGGAGAAGGTGAAGGTTGACGGCAAGGATAAGACCGTCGATATGCCGAACAAAATTGCCACGATCGGCGACAACGCTTTCCAGGGTACCAAGCTGGCTTCGATCGAACTGCCGGGTGCTTTGACCACTCTGGGTGCCAACGCTTTCGAGGGTTGCCCTGCTCTGAAAGAAGTAACGTTTGCTTTCAGCGGTTGGAAAGACAATGAAAAGTACGATACCAAGCTCGACAATGCCGTAACTTCAATCGGTAATGCTGCGTTTATGACCTGCCCGAGCCTCACTTCGGTTAAGTTGCCGGTGAATGCCCTGACGACTTTGGGTGACGACGTATTCAATGGTGATTTTGCACTGGCCGGCGCATTCGACCTGCCGAAAACCGTGACGACTATCGGTGCCCGCGCTTTCCAGCAGACGATCATCTCTTCGATCACGCTGACTGCGGTAACGACTTTGGGTGACAACGTATTCGACGGTTGCAACTCGCTTGCTTCCATTACTTCGAAGACCGCAACTCCTCCCGCCGTACCTTCTACGCTGGGCGTAATGAGCAACGGTAACCTGGTTATCAAAGTGCCGTCTGCCGAGGCAGTAGCAGCATATCAGGCGGCTACAGGGTGGAGCACGTATTCGGCATCCATTACCAAATAGGGTATTTGCCGGATAAGTCAACTAACTGACAAAGAAAAACCCGCACGGAATCCGTGCGGGTTTTTATATTTCGATTGTAAAGGATGCTTCCATCTTCCTTAGCTGTAATTTATAGTACACGCTGTCCCGATTAGTGTGGGGCCTCGCGGAAGGGAGATGCTGTCCTGTCCTGTCCTGGGCCGTGATAATATCCGGACGGAGTCCGGTCTGAACTTCGCCGACACGGTTAGGAAAATACAAAACCGACCCGAATCATTGTTTCCGGGTCGGTTTGACAACTCTATTCGATTAACTATTTTCGGTTGTAAAACGGCATGTCCCCTGCACAAAGCCGGGAATCTTCGGGATGTTATGTGTGAAAATAGAACTTAGTTTGTCGGTATGTCCTCTGCCGTCAAGTCGACTTGCTGTGTGTACCAAAGCCAGATGGTAGCGAGTTGTTCGATGCGGATCGCCGCACCGGGTTTGATGACGAATTCGCTGACCCCGACCGAAGAGTAAGGGTTGCCCCAGTCGTAGGTGTAACCCAATTGCGTCCATGGATAAGGCGGGTCGGAAGTGTAAGTCGTACTGCGCAGGTGCTCGATCCATTGCTTGTGTCCGGGATCGACCTGTTGCGGAAATTTCACCGTCGAGAAATGGTTGTGCACGTCGGGATCCGGTGTCGGGCGCACCAATTGTGAGACTGGCACCCAGAACTGGACGATGTATCCGTAATCAGCCTGCGGCGGTAATCCTAATATTTGCTTAATGCGCATTGCGGCCGAGAGCGAATCGAGCAACGGTTGGTTGTGCATCACCATGCCCAACTCGGGAGAGAGGCTGACCCAGATCGCTTCGTCACGTGATGCAGGCGCCTGTTTGGCGGCTTTGCCCGTCCATTTCGGCAGGTCTTTCGTCTGGATGGCGGCTACCACCAGTACGAGGGAGTCTCCTCTGCGGTCCACCCACGGATCATCGACGCTCCACAGGCGGTCGGACATTTTACCCGGCGTGATTTCCTGGGCTTCTTTCACCGCTTTTTGATAGATATTTTGTAGCCGGGCATTTACCCTGCGGGCTTCTCGTACGGTCAGGCCGGAAAAAGGCAGGGACTCTCCACCCGGGATTTGTTCCTGTGCAAAACCGGGTTGGAGCAGCAACGAGACTCCCAAAACCAGTAGCGGCAGCTTTTTCATTTGCTTTGTTTTTAATTGTCCGTAGATACTTGTCAATACCTACAAAGAAAGGAAATATTTCGGTAGGGGCGTTCGTCCTTGGGAGATTCATTTGTTAAATTGATAAAAAAAATGGATTTTTGTACGATCCAAATCGCATACGTTCGCATGAAACATATCCTCAGCTATACTTTGCTTGCCTGTACCTTGCTGCCGGTTTCCCCGTTGGTTGCCCAAATGACTGTTAACGACATCGCTCCGGTATCGCCTGTTCCGGTTTCGGCGTTGCCATCCTGGGCGGATCCGTCGCATGCCTCTGAAGGAAAAGCTGCTCCGCGGCAGGAGTTTATCAGCTATTCGTCCCGGGAACTGGCTGAAAAGGACGATATGAACGATGCCCCGCACTACCTGCCGTTGGCCGGGAAATGGCGTGTGAATTATTCGACCACCGCCCAGGGAGGTGAAGCGGGTTTTTATCAGCCTCGGTTTTCGATTGCCGGGTGGGATGAAACCGACCTGCCCAATGCAGCCAAAGCCGCCGGAATCTCTCCGCTTGCCGGGTTGGTACCCCCGCAGTTGCCCGCAGAAAATCCGCTGGTGCAATACCGGGCGGCATTCGATGTGCCTTATTTGTGGCTCGACCGCGATATGTATATTCACATCGAAGGGGTTGGAAGCGCTTATGCCTTATATATCAACGGACAGCGTGTCGGTTACAGTAATGACAGCCGCACGCCGGCCGAGTATAATATTTCGGATGCCGTAACGGACGGGATCAATTCGATTGCGATCGAAGTGTACGGTTTCTCACAGGGGAGCTGGATGGAAACGTCGATTCCGCCGCTGGTTGCCGGTACCCTCGGCAATATTTATATCTATTCGCAGCCGAAACTGAGGATCGAGGATTTCGTCGTCCGGGCCAAACTCGATTCGGCCCGCGTCAACGGCATCGTTTGGATCACGGCCATCATGTCCAACAGCTACCGCAGTGCGGAGAAGATCACTTTCGGTTACGATATTTATTCGCCGGAAGGCAAGTTGTTAACCTACAATATGCTCGAAACCGAGGTGGAACCCGAAGGATACGACACGCTCCGCTTCAAAGAGTACATTTATCCGAGTGTAAAGAAAATGTGGTCGCCGCAAGCGCCGAACCTGTACCGTATGATGCTCTATGTCCGGCGCGACGGGCGTATTACCGAGTATATCCCTTTCAAGTTCGGATTTAACATTACCGAACTGGAAGACGGCGTGCTGGTGATTAACGGACGTAAGGCGGAGTTGAATATCGCCGCTTACAATGCCGCGGCCGATGAGGCTGCCACGGCAAGTGAGCTTCGCAGCCTCAAACAGCAGAAATACAATACGGTTTGCGTATCCTATCCGCAACCGCGCTGGTTCTACGAGCTTTGCGACAAGATCGGCATTTATGTGATCGACCAGGCCAATATCAACAGCGGTTACCGCAAGGACGACCGTAATGTGGGCGGTGCCGTGGCCAACGATCCGCGTTTCCTGCCCGATTTCATCGACCGGGTCGCATATATGCGCGGACGTTCTAAAAATTATACGTCGCTGATCGCGCTGTCGATGGGGGGCGAAAGCGGCAACGGCTACAACTTCTACAAGGCTTACCAGTGGCTTAAGGGGGCGGATACGCTGCATCCGGTTACCTACCGTGATGTGCAGGGTGAGTGGAACAGTGATTTCTCATTCCCCGGAGCCGAGGATGTACAGCGTTTCCTGAACGAGAACTCCGTGGTCAGGAAGAATCCCAAGAATGCCCGCCGCTGATGAACATCGACCTGATTGTCGTCGGCAAAACCGACTCGCCGCAAATCGAGGCGTTACTGGCAGACTACCTCAAACGACTGAATTATTACGCCAAAGTTACCTTGATCGTCCTGCCTGATCCGAAGAACCGCAAAACGGTCTCGGCTGAAAGCCAGAAGAGGCAGGAGGGCGAGGCGCTGTTGCGCCGTTTCGGCGACGGAGACGGGGTCGTGTTGTTGGACGAGCGCGGCGAACAGATGCGGTCAGTCGATTTCTCCGCCTGGGTGCAGAAACGGATGAACAGCGGCCTGAAACGGCTCTGCTTCGTGATCGGCGGACCTTATGGCTTTTCCAAAGAGGTATATGCCCGCGCCGATGCGAAGATTTCACTGTCAGCGATGACCTTTTCACACCAGATGATCCGCGTGTTGTTTGCGGAGCAGCTTTACAGGGCTTTTACCATCCTGAACAACGAACCGTACCACCACGAGTAATTTTGTCCGCCTTCCGGCTATGGGGCCTGACCGGCTCGCTGGAATCTGTTCTGGCAATATTTGCCGGGCATACCGAGTGTGCAATAATTTGGTGTACGATAATTAACCAGTGTAAGATAACTGAAAAGCCGGGATTGAAATCCCGGCTTTTAGTATACCTGTCGTTGGGAATTTTTTAAAGGGAAACTGCGTCGGCCGGTCCGAAACGGTGCGGTCGTTTTTCCTGTTTTATCTTTCTTGCTTGTCGGGTTCTGGGGATTAACGTTTTGCCGACGATTACATATCCGTTTCGGGATCCTCTTCGGGCGAAGGAACCGGTAATTTGCGGACATGTTTGGCCACATCCTGCTTTTGCTGGTTCTTTTCGATAATGAATTCCACCGGATCGCCTACGGCCAGGTCGGCGAAATTGCCCTCGACGTCCTGGCAATGGAAAAAGAGGTTGTTGTTGGGGTATTTGATGAAACCGAAACCGCTTTTAAGGCTGAGGATTTCGCTTACTTCTACCGTGTGTTCCGTCTCCGGGGGACACCCTTCGTTGCAGACGAACAAGTTGCGGACCACCGGGTTGTTTTGTTCCAGCCCCCGCTCAATCTCCTCGTGCATCGCAATAGGGTAGGTGGCCAGCGAGAGCAATTCGTGCGAAGTTTTGGTCACCATTTTGATCCCGTCGTCGGTGAGGTATTCGAACTCCCAGCTCAGCAGCATGATGGGTATGCCGGCAGCCCTGATTTTACGCATCAGCGGCGTGTAATCGGTATCCGAAACGATCAGTACGATGATGTCGATCGTCCCGCTCAGCACGAGTTCATAAGCTTCGAGCGCCAGCCAGACATCCACCCCGCGTTCTTCCCTGCGGCCCTGTACATTGCGCAGCGGCAGGTAGTGGGTATTGACTCCTTCGGACATCAGGATGTCGTCGAATACGCGGTCGTTGTACAGTTGGTTGCCTCGCATAGCTGCTTCAGAAGCATTGAGGCGCCCCCGGAAATAATGTGCGACCGAAATCTGGCATTTGACCGTTTCACAGCCCGCCTCTTCGGCTACACGGTGCCGGATGAACCGGTGCAGGCCATTCAGGCTCAGCCTTCGCCTTTCGGGGTGGATATAGTTATAGTAGTTGGAGGCGTGCAACAGGAAATTCCCGTCATAAAATACGCCGATACGGCAGGAGGTATTGATCGAATTCATTCTGACTAATCGCTAATATTGCATAAATCATGTGAAATAAACTCTTCTATGAACCTAGGAAACGCTATGCGCTATAAATTATACAAATATACAAATGAAATAGCTAAATATGCAACTTTAATCCGCTTTTTACTCTGTTTGGACATGAAATTCGCACAAAAACGCATGGAAATGTGCCTAAACCTTTTTTGCGGCCAAGCAGTATAAGGCTATTTGCATTAATCTTTAGAAAGATTAACTTTGAAAAAAATTAATTAACTTAGGATACAAGGATGGATTTGGATAAGTTGCTGGCGGAACTCGACGGCATCGGCCGCATCGCCCGGAGTTGGAAGGAACAGGATCGGGTAGCTGAAATTGAGCGGCAAATTATATTGGATAAGCTCCGGCATATTTATGAAAAGGTGATGTTTTCCGGTGGCGTTGAAGTTTGCGAAAGCCCTGCCGGGAAGCAGACGGCACCGCAAGCGGCAGATCGTGTCGGTGCTGCGGTTGGTGGAGCAGCCGGACCGTCTGAGTCATCTGTACCGATTGTTGAAGCGAATGAACCCCTCCCTGGCGTAGATGGGAAAATCGCATCCGAAATGTCTGCTGTGACGGATAGGTTTCCACACCCGGAAGTGTTAGATAGGACTGAGGATGCTCAACCGGTTTCAGAGCCCGAGGCGGAACAAGGCGAGTTTGTTCCGCAGCCGGAAGAACCTGAATCTGTTTCGGGAGAGGCCGAAGCAGGAAATATCGAGGTTTCCATGACGGTCGAAGAGCATAGCGTCGAACAAAAGCTCTTCAGCGATGAGCCGCTCGTGCGGACCCGGGTGGACAAGCGGGTGATCTTGTCGCTTTACGGCGATGACTCTTCTCCTCGCAAAACCGTTACCCAGGTTCCTTCCCAATACCGGACCGATGAGCCGCAATCATCCGTGCCGCAATTCCCGTTGCAACCGGACGCCGCCGCCCCGGAATCCGTTCCGGTACCAGATCCGGTGATCGAAACGGTCGGTTCTGTCGTGCTTGGGGGCGAAAGCGTTCCGCATGTCGAAATCCCGCACAAAAAGGTGCTCGGAGAAACCCTCGCCAACCAGACGGCGGCTGTCAACGAAGTGATCGGTAAAAAGGCCGCTCACACGGATGTCGCATCCCGCCTGCGGGCGAGCCAGATCACGGATTTGAGGCACAGCATCGGTATCAACGACCGCTTTTTACTGATTCGCGACCTGTTCGGCGGTAAAGCGGAAGAGTACGAGCGGGTGATTGATGAATTGGACGCCTTTACGGAGCTTGACGATGCGATGATCTATATTCAGGAAAATTTCGAGTGGAATCCCGACTGTGACGGTGCAACGCTGCTGGTGGAACTGCTTGAACGTAAACTCGACCGCTGATGGGCAAGCTTTTTCTGGTGCCTACGCCGATCGGCAATCTCGACGACATTACCTTGCGGGCGATCAAAGTGTTATCGTCGGCCGATATCGTGTTGGCCGAAGATACCCGCACTACGCAGGTGTTGCTGAAGCATTTGGGGTTGGACAAGAAGCTCTGGAGCCATCACAAATTCAACGAACATGCAGCGGTCGAATCCGTTGCTGCGACGATTGCCGCCGGAGAGACGGTGGCGTTGGTGTCGGATGCGGGGACACCGGGAATTTCCGATCCCGGGTTCCTGTTGGTGCGCACCTGTCTCGAACATGGCATCGAAGTGGAAACTCTTCCCGGTGCGACGGCTTTTGTCCCGGCGCTGGTCAACAGCGGTTTCCCCTGCGACCGGTTCTGTTTCGAAGGTTTCCTGCCCCCGAAAAAGGGGCGTTCGCGGCGGTTGCAGCAACTCGCCGATGAGGAGCGGACGATGATTTTTTATGAATCTCCCTACCGTTTGGTCAAAACGCTGGCCCAGTTTGCCGAGTTGTTCGGCCCGGACCGCGAAGCTTCCGTTTCGCGGGAGCTGACCAAAAAGTTCGAAGAGAATGTTCGTGGCACGTTGCGGGAACTGATCGTTCACTTTTCTGCCCGGGAGGTGAAAGGGGAGATTGTAATCGTCCTCGGAGGCAAACCCCGCAAAGCGAAACGGGAGGATGCCGATAATGGTGCGGTAGACGATGCGGAGGAGAACGGTTTACAGGAGGATTGACCGTGTTGACACGATTTATTATGGAACACGAAAGCAGCAATGACGGCGACAGAAGAAAAAAATACGACCGGAAATTCAGGAGGAAGCGGGGCTGAGGCCAACCCCACGTCCTCTCCCTCGTGGCGCGGCTTCCGCCGCTTCGTGCGCGGTCGCTTTGATTTGAGCGAGGACAAGGCATCCGAGAGCGAAGTGATCGAAAATATTCGCAAAGGGATCGAGTTTAAAGGAACGAACCTGTGGGTATTGGTGTTTGCGACCTTCATCGCATCGTTGGGACTGAACGTCAATTCGACCGCCGTGATTATCGGCGCGATGTTGATCTCGCCGTTGATGGGACCGATTATGGGGATCGGGCTCTCGGTCGGAATCAACGATTTCGAACTGATGAAGCGCTCGCTGCGCAACTTCGGGTTCATGGTGCTGGTCAGTATCGCTACATCGACTTTTTATTTTGTGATTTCACCGCTGAGTAATGCGCAAAGCGAACTGCTGGCCCGCACGGTGCCGACTACGTACGACGTATTGATCGCGCTGTTCGGCGGTTTGGCCGGGATCGTAGCCCAGTCGCGCAAGGACCGTACCTCGACGGTCATCCCGGGCGTTGCGATCGCAACGGCCTTGATGCCGCCGCTCTGTACGGCCGGGTTCGGACTGGCCACGCTCCAGTTCAAGTACTTTATCGGGGCGTTCTACCTCTTTTTTATCAATACCGTCTTCATTGCGATCGCTACCTACATGGTGGTTCGTTTCCTCAAATACGAGAAGCATAGTTTCCTCGACTCCAAAAAGGAACGGAAGGTACGCCGTTCGATGGTGCTGATCGTGTTGGTCACGTTGATCCCCAGTGTGGTAATCGGTTATCGCATTGTCAAGCGCAGCGTTTTCGAAGCTAATGCCGACCGTTATGTCGCCACGGTGATGAAGTTCCCGCAGGCGCAGGTGGTCGATTACAGCCGTATGCTGCGTGCCGACGGCAGCAGTTATATCGATGTGGTACTGGTCGGCGAACCTGTATCGGAGGATGCGATCGACAACGCCCGGCTGCAAATGTCCGGTTATGGGCTGCTCGGCACCGAATTGATCGTGCACCAGGCGGGCGAGCGCGGTACGGACGATCTCTCGATGCTTTCGTCGGGCTACCGCGACCTGCTGTCGGAGAAGAACCGGCGTATCGACGAACTTCTGCAACGGGTTTCTACACTGAAGAACGATTCGTTGCCTGCCCGTGAGATGAGCCGTGAGATCGCAGCATTGCTGCCCGGTACGACCCGGGCTTTTGTTTCCCGCGAAATGACTTACACGGCGGAAGGAGCCGTAGCCGATACCATTGTGGTCTGCCTGCTCCAAAACGACCGGAAGCTGACGGCGGATGAACGCGGCCGTATCGAGAAATGGTTGCAGACCCGCACGGGTACCCAAAAGATTAAACTATACCTGGAAAATGGATTATAAAGCGCTTTGCATGTCGGTATGCGAGATTGCCCGCGAGGCCGGAGAGTACATTACCCGGCAGCGGGAGACGTTCACATTTGCCGATGTCGAGTTCAAAGGGACGCAGAATATGGTCTCTTATGTGGATAAACAGACCGAGATGATGATCGTTTCGCGCCTCAGGGAGTTGACCCCCGAAGCGGGTTATATTACCGAGGAGGGCACGATCGAAGCATCGGAAGATGCATCCCTGCGGTGGATTGTCGATCCGCTGGACGGTACGACCAATTTTATTCACGGTCTGGCGCCCTATTGCGTCAGCATCGGTTTGTTGGAGGACGATGAACTGGTCGTCGGAGTGGTTTATGAAGTCAATTTGCGCGAGATGTTTTATGCGTGGAAGGGATCAGCGGCCTATCTGAACGGCCGCGAGATAACCGTGTCGAAAACCGACAGGATGGAAAATGCGCTGATCGGGATCGGATTTCCCTATTCGGCATTGGGGAATGAGGACGGTTTTATCGATAAAATGGTCTATTACCAGTTGCATACCAATGGCGTACGCCGGCTCGGATCGGCGGCGGCCGATATCGTTTATACGGCCTGCGGGCGCTTCGATGCGTTCACCCATCTGAAGCTCTCGCCGTGGGACGTGGCAGGGGGTGCCTTGATTGCCATGCAGGCCGGCGCACGGGTGACCGACTACTCCGGCGGAGATAATTTTCTGTTCGGACGCGAGATTATCGTCTCGAATCCGTATATTTACGAGGAATTTAAGCAACGGGTTTGATGAAACTTAACTCTTGGCAAAAAGTACAATACCGCCTGCTGTGGTGGAGTTGCCGTGCGGTAGGGCTGTTGCCCGAACGCGTGCTGTACTTTTGTCTCGGGGGATTGATCCGCTTGATCCTATACCGGCTTGTGCGTTACCGCCGGCAGGTCGTGCGTACCAACCTGGCCCATTCCTTCCCGGAGAAGAGCGAGGCTGAGCGCCGGGAAATCGAACGCAAGTTTTACCATCACCTTTCCGAAGTATTTGTCGATACGATTCTGTTGGCATCGATCAGCCGCAAGCGCATCTGTGAACGCATGGTCTACTCCAATGTGGAGGAAGTCGAGGCCGCCATGTCCGGACGCAGCTGGATCTCCGCCATGTCTCATTTCGGTTCCTGGGAGCTGACCATCAATTATGTCTGTCATACCGATCATAACGTATTGGCCGTTTATCGTCCGTTGCACAACCGGGTTTTCGACCGATTTTATCACGAGGCCCGTTCGCGTTTCGGGACGCAGCCCGTGGCGATGAACGATACTTTGCGCGAGGTGATCCGGGGGCATCGTCCGGGAGAACGTCCGGTCATTGTTGCGATGATCGCCGACCAGACGCCGCCGGTGGAGGAGATCAAGCATTGGTTCCGGTTTCTGAACCAGGATACACCGTTTTTCTCGGGTCTGGAAAAAATCTCCACGCGTTTCGGGATGCCGGTCTATTTCATGTATATCCGCAAGTGTGCACCGCATTGTTATGATGCTGAGCTGCAGCTGATCTATGACGGTAAGGAGCACCTTGAAGAGTATGAATTGACACGGCGCTATATCGACAAGCTCGAGATGATGATCCGGGAGTCTCCCGAATTGTGGATGTGGTCGCACAAGCGGTGGAAACATTCGCGCGAGAGCGTGGCTCGTCACCGCGAATCCGTAAGGAAAGCCGCTGCAGAGAAAAAACTTACTGCCGGACAAAAGATATCCACCAAGGGGATCTGATATAACACCCGATAGCATTTGGCATATTTGGCAATGCCGCACACAAGGCCTGCACAGTTAACTTTTCGATCAACTTGCACCTCATCTTATGGAAATTAAGATCGTCATCCTGAACTGGAACGGACGCGCCCACCTCGAGCGTTTCCTGCCCTCTGTCGTGTCGCACAGTACCGGAGCTTCGGTCGTGGTGGCCGACAACGGATCGGACGACGATTCGGCGGCGTTCCTGCGCAAGCACTATCCACAGGTGGAGTTGCTGCTGCTCGATAAGAATTACGGCTATGCCGAAGGGTATAACCGGGCGTTGGAGCAGGTCGCGGCCGACTGTTACGTACTGCTGAACTCCGATGTCGAAGTGGAAGAGGGATGGCTCGGTCCGCTGGCGGAACTGATGGCTTCCGATGAACGGATTGCGGCCCTCGCCCCGAAAATCCTTTCGTACGACCGCCCCGGCTATTTCGAGTATGCGGGAGCCAGCGGCGGATTTCTCGATGCATTCGGTTATCCGTTCTGCCGCGGGCGTATCCTCGATACGATCGAGCAGGACGACGGACAGTACGATACTTCCCGCGACGTGTTTTGGGCCTCGGGCGCCTGCATGATGGTGCGGGCCGATGTTTTCCGGAAGCTGGGCGGTTTCGACGGCGATTTCTTCGCGCATATGGAAGAGATCGACTTTTGCTGGCGCGCGCAGCTGGCCGGTTACCGGATCATGGTCGAGCCCCGCAGCCGGGTATTCCACCTCGGCGGCGGGACATTGCCCAATAACAGTCCGCGCAAGCTTTACCTCAATTACCGCAACAACCTGTCGATGCTCTATAAAAACCTGTCGAAGCGTACGTTATGGCCGCTGCTCTTTACGAGGATGGTGCTCGACGGGATGTCCGCATTCGTTTTTCTGATGCAGGGCAGGCGGGATTTTTTCAAGGTGGTGTTCCGTTCGCACATGGATTTTTACAAGATCCTCGGCATGCTTCGCGCCAAACGCCGTGCGATCCAGCGCGACCGGACGGGGTCGGCTGCCGGGAACATCTACCGCGGCAGCATCATCCTGCGGCATGCTCTGGGCCGCCGTACGTTCGGCCGGATGATGTGATCATCGCGTCTGCGCCCGGCTATCGTTGCGGCGGTTTTTCTGTGTTTTGTTGTGGTTCCGTTTCCGGCATTGCTCCGGGAACTGGCTTGTAAGGCGCGGAAGATTGTTCGGAAGGCTTCGGGAGCCCTTAATTTCCCAATTTCGTGCCCCAATAAACCATCAGGTAGCCGAAGAAAACCATCAGGATAAAAATCAGCGCAAAAAGCAGCATATTTTTGACGACGGTCGATTTTTTCTGTTCCGGATCCGGTGCGGTGTGTTCTCGGATCAGTTCTTCCTCTTCCGGGGTGAGTGGCTTAGGCATGGCTTTTCAGGATTGCGGCGAAATGACGGTGAAAGCGGGCGATCGTATCGATGCCCCGGTAGAAATTTTCGAGGGCATAGCTCTCATTGGGAGAATGGATCGCATCTTGGTCAAGGCCGAAGCCGAGCAGTACCGATTTAAGGCCCAATACTTTTTCAAATGTGCTGATGATCGGGATGCTGCCGCCTGAATAATAGGGCAGCGGCTCTTTGCCGAAAGTCTCCTCGACGGCTGCGGCTGCTGCCCGGTAGGCAGGCAGGTCGGTAGGGGTGAGGTAGGGGTATCCCCCGTGCAAGGCCCGTACATTTACGCTTACGCCCGCAGGTGCGAGCGCCTGCATGTACTCTTCGAACAGCCGGGCGATTTGCCGGTAATCCTGGTCGGGCACCAGTCGCATCGAGATTTTCGCGCAGGCTTTCGACGGGATGACCGTTTTGGTCCCTTCGCCGGTGTAGCCGCTCCAGATACCGTTGACGTCGAGCGACGGGCGGATTCCTGTGCGTTCCATCGTCGTGTAACCTGTCTCGCCCTGGGTTGAGCGGATGCCCAGTCCTTTGCGGTAGGCCGCTTCACAGAAAGGCGCTTTGCCGAAGGCTTCACGCTCGGCGGGTGTCAGTTCGCGCACGGTATCGTAAAAGTGCGGGATCGTGATGCGGCCCTCTTCGTCGGTCAGTGCGGCGATCAGCCTGGCCAGCACATTGGCCGGATTGGCCACGGCCCCGCCGTACAGTCCCGAATGCAGCTCTTTGTTCGGTCCGGTCACCTCGATTTCCATATAACACAGTCCGCGCAGGCCGCAGGTGATCGACGGGGTTTTCCACCCCAGCAGGCTCGTGTCCGAGACGAGGATCACATCTGCCTTGAGCAGTTCCTGGTGTTCGGTACACCATTTTCCAAGGCTGGCCGAACCGATCTCCTCTTCGCCTTCGAGCATGAATTTGAGGTTGCACGGGAGCGTGCCGGTGGCGAGCATCGCCTCCATCGCCTTGAGGTGCATGTAGGATTGCCCTTTATCGTCGTTCGCTCCACGGGCCCAGATACGCCCTTCCCGGATGACCGGATCGAACGGGCCGTTCGTCCATTCACCGGCAGGATCGACGGGCATGACATCGTAGTGACCGTATACGAGTACGGTCGGGGCTGCCGGGTCGGCCGTTTTTTCGGCATAGACGACCGGATTGCCGTCGGTGGACATCACTTCGGCCCGGTCGGCTCCCGAGCGAAGCAGTGCATCGCACAGCCACTCCGCGCAGCGGAGCATATCGGGGGCATGCGCACTTTCGGCGCTGATCGACGGGATGCGCAGCAGTTCGGAGAGCTCCTCGACGAAGCGCTGTCCGTTTTCACGGATGTATTGTTGTACGGCGTTTTCGGCGGACATGGCGTGACGGTTTGGTTTATGTGCGTAAGATAGCGATTTGCCGCCGGATTGCCAAACCGGCTTGTCCCGGGCGGGGCGACATGGCCGGTGTGCTATGCGGGCGTATGTATCGTAGGGTTGGCGGCGAAGTGTCTTAAAAATGGACACCCGTTGTTCGATTCTTGGACACTTAGTCCGGACAGAATGTCCGGTGGATGCTTGTTCTGAGTAAATTGGCGACTTTGGTACGATAATGGTATAACATTACAGCAAACTCCACTTTGCAGGTTTGATTCTGCTTCACAGTCGGATTTATATATAATTAATTGTTTTGGTTAAAACGAAGGCTTCTCCTGCTGGGCAGGGAAGCCTTCGTTGAATTTGTGACGGGAGGTTTGTTACTTGGCCACGATTGCACGGATTTCGCCGATGATCTTTTCGGCGAGTGCATCGGCTGCCGCCTTGTCGCGGCTTTCGCTGTAAATGCGGATAATCGGTTCGGTATTCGATTTGCGCAGGTGCACCCATTCGGCGGGGAAATCGATTTTCACGCCGTCGATGTCGGTTACCTGTTCTCCGGCATATTTCGCCTTCATCTGTGCCAGAACCTTGTCTACGTCGATATCGGGCGTCAGTTCGATCTTGTTCTTTGAAATGTGGTATGCGGGATAGGTGGCCCGCAGTTGGGAAGCCTTCAGGCCGCTTTTGGCCAGCAGCGTCAGGAAGAGTACCACACCTACCAGTGCGTCGCGTCCGTAATGCAGTTCGGGATAGATCACCCCACCGTTGCCCTCGCCGCCGATCACGGCGGCGACCTCTTTCATTTTGGTTACTACGTTTACTTCGCCGACTGCCGCCGCCGCATATTTGCAACCGTGCTTCTCGGTTACGTCCTTCAGGGCGCGTGACGAGCTGAGGTTCGAAACCGTCGCTCCTTTGGTGTGTGTCAGGACATAGTCGGCCACCGCCACCAGCGTGTATTCTTCTCCGAACATCGTCCCGTCTTCGCACACAAGCGCCAGCCGGTCGACGTCGGGATCGACGATGATGCCCAGATCGGCTTTTTCGGCCGGAACGCGTGCCGAAATTTCGGTCAGGTTTTCCGGGATCGGTTCGGGATTGTGGGCGAAATTACCGTCGGGCGTGCAGTTCAGCTCGACTACTTCGACGCCCATCTCGCGCAGCAGTTTCGGAATCACTACGCCGCCAACGGAGTTTACCGCATCGACTACCACCTTGAATTTGGCTTTGCGTACCGCATCGAGGTCAGCCAGCTTGAGTGCCAGCGCACCGCGGATGTGTTCGTCGTTGTAGCTGCTGCGTTCGATGACGCGACCGATCCGGTCGATTTCCGGATAGGCCGATACGCCTGCTTGGGCCAGTGCCAATACTTTTTTCCCTTCCGCATCGTTGAGGAATTCGCCGTGCGAATTGAGCAGTTTGAGCGCATTCCATTGTTTCGGGTTGTGGCTGGCGGTAAGAATAATGCCGCCGTCGGCCTGCTTGCCGGTAACGGCCAGTTCGACCGTGGGGGTGGTGGCCAGTCCGATATTGATGACATCCACCCCGCAGCCGCAGAGCGTACCTTCGACGATCGCGGCGGCCATTTCGCCCGAGAGGCGCGCATCGCGGCCGATTACGACCTTCAGCCGGCGTCCCGGATGCTCTCCTTTGAGCCATTCGGCATAAGCCGATGTGAATTTTACGAGATCCAGCGGGGTGAGGTTGTCGCCGGCCGCTCCGCCGATGGTTCCGCGAATACCGGAAATGGATTTAATCAGTGTCATACCGTATGAAATTTCGCGTAAATTAATTACTTTTATATCAATAAACAAAATGAAAATATCCCCATACATGAGACAAATAGCCCCCTCCGAGCTGATAATCAACAGCGACGGCTCGATCTTTCATCTGCACCTGCGTCCGGGCCAGTTGGCGACGACCATCATCCTGGTGGGCGACCCGGGCCGTGTGCGCCAGGTTTCGTCCCATTTCGAGCGGATTGAGGCCGAAGCGGCCAACCGGGAGTTCACAACCGTCACCGGGACCTATAAAGGCAAACGGATGAGCGTCGTTTCGACCGGGATCGGTACCGATAATATCGACATCGTCGTCAATGAAATCGACGCGTTGTTCAATATCGACTTCGGGACGCGTACCGTGAAGGAGGAGAAGACTTCTCTGACGTTGGTGCGTCTGGGCACCTGCGGTTCGATCACGCCCGATCTTCGGATCGGGGATTTGATTCTTTCCCGTATTTCGGTCGGTTTCGACGGACTCTTGAATTATTACCACGGCCGCAATGAAATCTGCGAACTGGAAATCGAACAGGCTTTCATGGAACACACGGGATGGGGACGCCTGCTGACAGCGCCCTATTTCATCCGTTGTTCTGAAATGCTGGCAAAACTTTTTGCCGACACGACCGTCGAAGGCATGACGATCTCCGCCCCGGGATTTTATGCTCCCCAGGGGCGCTACCTGCGCCTCCGGCCGGCCGATCCGGAACTGAACGGGAAGATCGAAAGGTTCGAGTACCAGGGGCACCGTTTTACCAATTTCGAAATGGAAGGCTCGGCCTTGGCGGGATTGTCGCGGTTGCTGGGGCACGAGGCGACGACCATCTGTACGGTGATAGCCCAGCGCGTCGCGCTCGGCATGGAGCCCGATTACCGTCCGTTTGTTGATAAGATGATTGCAATGTCTTTGGAAAAGCTTTCGCAAATTTGAAAAATTGATTTACCTTTGAACGAGGCCGGGACCGGATGGTGATGTGGCCGGAATATTCAGTTAAGCAATAACATAATCAATAGAAAATATGAAATTCGTAGTATCTTCATCGGCCTTGCTGGGCCTGCTCCAGACGACCAATAAGGTAATCAGCAGCAAGAATACGCTGCCCATTCTGGATTATTTTCTTTTCGACCTGAAAGAGGGCGTGCTGAAAATCACCGCTTCCGACCTCGAGACCACTTTGGTGGGAACGCTCGCGGTCGAAAACGTGGAGCGTGAAGGGCTGATCGCCGTACCGGTGAAGCTGATGCTCGATTCGCTCAAAGAGTTTTCCGAACAGCCGTTGACTATCGAGGCGAACGAATCCACCTGGGAGATCGTCGTAAGCTGGAAGAGTGGCAAGCTGACGCTCCCCGGCACTTCGGGGCTGAGTTATCCGAACCTGCCCGAGTTGAACGCCGAAACCAAACAGAGCCTTGCGTTGGATGTCGATACGCTGATGGTAGGGATCAACAAAACGATTTTCGCCACGGCCGATGACGAACTGCGTCCGGTGATGAACGGCGTTTATATCAATCTCGAACCGCAGTCGGTAACTTTCGTGGCGACCGATGCGCACAAACTGGTGAAATATGCGTCCGAAACGGCAGCCGAAGCGACCGCTTCGTTCATCCTGCCGAAGAAACCTGCCAACCTGCTGCGCGGACTGCTGCCCAAAGAGGATGGCGAGATCACGGTCGAATTCGATGATAAGAATGTGCTGTTCCGCCTGAAGAACCAGGTGCTGATCTGCCGCCTGATCGAGGGCAATTATCCCAATTACAACGCGGTGATCCCGGCCAATAACCCCAACAAAGTGTTCGTCGACCGCCTCGAACTGCTCAATGCGATCCGCCGTGTAGCGGTCTGCTCGAACCAGTCGACCAACCTGATTAAACTCGATATCTCGAAGGGGACGATCAACCTGACGGCCCAGGACCTTGATTTTTCGGTTTCGGCCCAGGAGTCGCTGCCCTGCGATTACGAGGGTGAGGATATCGTGATCGGGTTCAAATCGACCTTCCTGATCGAGATATTGTCGAACATCGAGACCACCACGGTGCTTGTCGAGTTGGCCGATTCGACCCGTGCGGGCGTTTTCAAACCGGTTTACGACCAGCAGCCGAGCAACGATACGCTGATGCTGCTGATGCCGATGATGATTAACGCATAGCGCATGAAGCTGAACCTGACAAAGCCGATTGTTTTCCTCGATTTGGAAACTACCGGAGTCGATCCGGCCAAAGACCGGATCGTCGAGATTTCGTTGGCCAAAATAATGCCCGACGGGACTCGGGAGGTGAAAACGCGCCGCCTCAATCCCGAAATGCACATTCCCGAGGCGGCCTCGGCTATTCACGGTATTTACGACAAGGATGTGGCCGATTGCCCGACTTTCCGAGAAGTCTCCAAATCATTGTGGAGTTATATCGAGGGGTGCGATTTCGGGGGCTATAACTCCAATAAGTTCGATATCCCGGTGCTGGTCGAGGAGTTTCTCCGCGCGGGCGTGGATATCGATCTGGACAAAAGCCGTTTTATCGACGTACAGAATATCTTCCATCGCATGGAGCAGCGCACGCTCGTGGCTGCCTACAAGTTCTATTGCGGTAAGGACCTCACAGAGGCGCATTCGGCCGAAGCCGATACGCTGGCTACTTATGAAGTGTTGCTTTCGCAGTTGGAGCGCTACGAAGAGTTGCAGAACGATGTCGATTTCCTGGCCGAGTTCTCTTCCAGGTCGCAGAATGTCGATTTTGCTGGCCGTATCGTCTATGACGACAAAGGCGTGGAAGTGTTCAGTTTCGGTAAGCACAAGGGACGCTCGGTAGCCGAGGTGTTCCGGACCGAGCCGAGCTACTATTCGTGGATGATGAACGGCGATTTTCCGCTCCATACCAAAAAAGTCATCACTGCGATTCGTCTGCGCGAACTGAGCAGCAAGGAGCATTGATCTTCGTTGCCGCTCCTGGTCAATCCGGAAATATGGTCGTAATCAAATGCCCCTTATGTAGGGGCATTTGATTACGACCAGTTTGGTCTTACGTTTAGGCGGAAAACATACCTCGTGGGATTGTCGTTTCACCTCATGCCGAGAAGGAGCACCGGAAGCAACGGAATGCCTCCCGTCGCTATTCCACACAACGGATGAAGCAGGCGTCCGAGCCGATGTCATGCAGTATGTTGGAAGCTTGTATCCCATTGAAATCTAATGTGAAATAGTTGAAGTCCCAACCTACGATGTCTGCTTTCGGACCTCCCTTTTCTTTTAACCAGTAGATGGCTCCCGGACGCATGTAAAGGTCGTAAAAAAGGGGACGGTTATCCTCGATCTTGAAGGGAGTATTGGAATACTTAAGTACGGCTGTTTTTCCGCCATTGGCGTTTTGACGCCGTCCGTATCCCGATGTTCCGATAGGAAAGAATAAACTGCGCCCTCCGTATTGCGATGTTTCTGAACTGTTGTATACGAATATCCCGCGCATGCCGTATCCCGAACCGGTCGAGTTTCCGTCTCCATGCCGATCATACCTGTGTCCGTACACAGCGTCGATCTCTGAGAGCGTTTCTGTAGCATCGTTGCCGTACATCACGCCGAAGCCTTGTTCGATATTCTTGTTGTTCTGAAGGGCCTGAAAGTCATCATAGGTGGCTACGGAAATTTTTTTCCCGTTTACTGTGGGATCGGTAAAACTTCCACTGATGTATGACGTTATTTCGCTCCACAACTTCGTGTCATTCGTCCCTGCGATTTTGAATGGAGTGGTGGAGTGGTCGAGGAAATCGTCCGGACTTACATTGATCCATACCGGTGTGTCATTCACGTTACTTGTCGCATCGATGGGTTGCTCCCAGTTACGAAATTTGAACTGAGAGCCTTCTTCCAGTGGACAATCCGTCTCTTGTGTGCTGGTGCGCATGTTGCAAGCATGCCATTTCCTGCCGTTTTCGGTCAGGGCCATGGGGGCCTCCCCCTGCCGTACGAAAATCAGGTGTTGGCAACTGTAGTTGTGATAGTCCACTCGGATGATCGCGCAACGGGATTCGTTTTCGTTGCAGGTTCCGTTGAATCTGATGGTGAAATCGATTGGGGTACCCGTGCTACCGCGTACGGTATCTGCTCCGAGATCGACAAGTGACCTGTCCCCTCGGATGACATAGGCTTTCCATAAGCCTTCGGATGTGAAGGTTTGAAAACATGTGGCCGATTCATACGGTAGACGCTTCAACACGACATGGAACGGTAGAGTGTTGTCGTGCTTGCGCCAGATACCCTTGGGGTTCACTACACGTCTGACTTGTAGGATTGTTGACTTTTTCTCTATGGTGCGCGTTTCATTCGTCGAGGTGTTTCTCAATACTGCAGTGAACCGTACGCGGGCTTTGCGTTGATAGGCTACGTACGGATTGTTACCTGTATATCCTGTCGTTATGATCATTTGCTTGGCGCGGGTGTACATCGGCAGGTTAAAAACATACGTATCTCCTTTCCGTGACATCGTGAAAGTGCCGTCTGTTTCGCTATTCGGATCGACCAACGCGCCGTTTTCATAATAGGTCCGGTTTCCCCGGTTGTGTTCGTTGTAATATGCCTCGTTCGTGGTATTGGACGGGATGACGGTCTCTTGCGTCTTTCTTAGAGAGAGAAAGCCGTTCCACGGGTTTACAGGGGCGCCTGGGGTTACCTCCGGATCTAATTGCCGCTGATAATCGAATCCGTTCACAATAGCGTTGTATGGCGCCCACGCATTCGAATCGATCACGGCTTTCAGACTCATGAGTTCATGTTCTTCGGCATTTATTTTCAGGGGCAGCGTCATGGCATGGTTATAGAGGTAGGAGATGTAATAAGGCTCGGGAACCAGAATGTCCGGGTTTTCCTCCTCGTATTCTATATGCCAGTCCGCGTCGTTGGCGAACCGGTTGAACTTCAGCGTCAGTTTATAATGATAGTTGCGTTCCGCGTCGTAGTTTGTCGAGGTGTTTTTACCCAGCATGAACCGGTATACGATAGGGCCGGTTCCCACCCGTTCCGCGTTGACGGAGCGGTAATACCCTTGCACCTCGATATAGGTGCCGTAAGGCATGTTATCCTTTTCTATGTATTCCAGGTCTTTGTTCTGCGCTTTGTCTTGTCCCTCTCCCTGCATGTTTTCGTAGAAAAAAAGCGCTTGTGCGATTTCCGAATGGGCTTCGCTGCTGGATGAATTTGTTTTTTCGTCATACGGATAATACGGGTGCCCTTTCGTGATACGTGCCGTCCAATTTTCATCGAAAGCTGCTCCCGCCGGACCGTACGTTATCGTTTCCCCCTCCTTGATGAGTCCACTCTTTTCCATAACCGTATTTTTGCTTCCCAACAGGCAGGTCGATGGAATGTCTTTGATTTGGACGGACTTGATGTAAACGAATACGCCTTCTTCGAGAAGGGAGCCGTCATAGGCGACCGTCACTTTTGATGCTGCGCGGCGTATCCAGGCATGTAGCGCCATCTCCTTTTGGTTGACGGTCAGTAAGGGGGCTTCGTTGCTTTGGGTGTTCGGCTTGTTGAAATGTCCGAACATCTGGTTGTTTGCCGTAACGGTGCTATTCCAGTTAAGAGGTATGTTCTTCAGTCCCGCGACTGTTCCGATTTTGTCGGAATAAGAAGCGAGATCGCCCATATTGGCCACGGTATAAATATAGTAACGCCCGTAAGGAACCTTCAGTTGAAACGTGGCGTGCTGCGTTTTCTGTTCCGTGGCGGATCCTTCCCGCTTTTCGTCGGTCACGGTATAGTCCGTAAAGTCTGTAAGCGCATATTTTTTAACGAGTTTTCCGTCCATATCGTACAATAGCACGCACAGGTTTTCGATATTTTTTATCGCATCGCCCGCCGTTCGGGTTCGTCCGAGCGCACTGACGGTCAGTGGCCTGAATTCTACGATAGCGCTTATGTTGCTTTCCCCTTCGCCCAGCTCTCCGTTGTATGGTAGATCGTCCTTTGTACAGGCGGTAATACCAACGAGCAACATACATAAAAGGCCATATACTATCTTGCGTTTCATATTGTGTCCGCTGTTTTCCGTTACAAATCCTTTTTCCTGCTTTGTCTTGTTTGTCGTTATAATCCGAAAATCGGCTCGAGAATCGCTTGTCCGTAAGGCACGACATCGACGGTCCAGCTTATTTCGCTGTTGCCCCGGATGATAGCATGAACCACCACATGCGTGTTGCGCGGCAGTTGAGGCAGGTTCGTGAGATATTCGTTCTTTTGCGGCTCTCCGCCGACTTCGGCCAGCGATATGTTCATCGAATAGTTGAGCGGAACGCCGTTCTCGCCGGTACCGGCCGTATGATCTGAATATTTGCCTTCCAGCAGGTAGATCGGGTCCAAATTTTTCTCCTCGCCGGCCATCAGCGTTACACCGTTGCCATAGGTCCGTTTAAAAGTGTAATATCCGTTGTTATCCCCTGTCGAGGGCACGTCGTACACGGTAATTTCGCGGACATTGCCTTCGCGTATCTCATACTGCGCGTTTTTCGGAAGGTAATACTCCTGCCGGAGCATCTTGTCGATGGCGAGGCCCGCGAGTGTCAGCGCCCGTCCGCTTTCGTTCGTGATTAGGACCGAGAACTTTACGGCAGCCCGTGTGATGAATAGATTGCATGAACTGTTTTCTGCGGGGACCCATACCCGGTGGCATTCGCTCATGGGCAGCGGGCCGTCCAACTCTTCCGATCCCCCGGTCAGGCCGATGGTCAGAGCGGCCACATCTTCCGCAGGGAAGAGCGAGCCTTCCGTGATGGCATTGAAATCGAAGTCCGGCAATCGCGGGGAAACGGCATCTTCGGACAATCCGTTCTTGACCGTTGTCAGGCCTTCGTTGGCGATTAAGTATATCCGTTTGGTTTCATTTGCCGTCACCCTGAAATTTTCATCCTGGTATAACTCGACCGCAGCTTTGAGATTCAGGAAACGGTTGTGCTCGACCTTGCCATTGGGACGTACGACGATAATGCGTAGCGTCCGCATCTTCTCCCTGTCGTTTGCCGCCGCCGTATAATTTCCGGAGGCACGCGTTACGGGGGAGGAGATGTCGAACAGGGAGACGCTGATACTGAAGTTGGTCAGAACAGAATCCCCCGGAATCGGTTCTTCGTCCGATGTCCGTCCGCATCCTGCAATAAGCAGGATCGCAAACCATGCTATGACATGATGTGCATGCCGTGTCATCTTACATATCCATATTGTTGACCCGGATCGTCCAGTCGTTGATCTTGATATAGGTTTTTATCCATGCACCATTTTCGTCGAGAAAGAAAAACAGTGACCATTCGCTTTCGCGGTCGA
The DNA here is from genome assembly GCF_025144995.1 of Alistipes indistinctus YIT 12060. NCBI lineage: Bacteria > Pseudomonadati > Bacteroidota > Bacteroidia > Bacteroidales > Rikenellaceae > Alistipes > Alistipes indistinctus. The sequence goes on from NZ_CP102250.1 coordinate 2,821,427, forward strand.
GGAATTCCTGAGGTTTCATCTGTTCGTAGAGCTCGCTTTTGAGTAGCAACAGGTAGTTGTTCAACGGGATGTTTATGACGGCGTTCCCGTCAGAGGCGCGGCGGATGATCAGTTTAGGACTGTTTTTGACCATGAGCCGCGAGGTCGAGAACTCGGCGTACGCAACGATGACCTCCTGTCCGTCGTCCGTTATGCCTGTCGAGGCTTGTCCCTGCGCCCAGGGCGTATAGGTAACCGTTCCGTTCGGAAGCAGGTCGTTGTTTGAGGCAGCGAACAGCGTGTTGTCGTCCGTGATACTGAAGTCGAAATCTTTGTCTTTTACCGGTTCGCCGTTCATTTGTTGGAGTACGATGCGGATGTTATTCGTGTTCTTCATCATTTCCACCGTCCCTTCGTTGTACAGGTCGGCCGTTTCGAGCGTTAGGCTTCCCCAGAACAGGTCGTGCAACCTTAGCTTTTCGCGTACGGAAGTTGTCAGGTCGGCATCCATTATTACTGTCGTCTCTTCCAGTTTCACGCCTTTGCCCGGTGCCGGCTGTACGAATGCGAACGAACGTTCGTCGCAGGCCATTCCGCCGTAGGCAATGAAGCGGTATCTCCCCGGTTCGAGGTCCAACTGCATACGATACGTTTCGTCCTGCAATTCCGGACCCGTCACGGTGCGCATACCGACGTAATTTCCTCCGCTGTCGTAAATCAGGAGCGTCAGGCAATCTACTTTTTGGGGGAAGGCGTTGGCGTACTCCATGTTGTAGTCGTAGACGAATCGCAGGGACACCCCATGAGAACAAGGTGCGAGGTCCTCGTAGATGCTCTCGCATGACGACAGGGAAAGGGCTGCCAGCACGATGCCGAATATCGTGCTGGCAAGCCTTGAAGTCCGGTTTTGGTCCCGTTTGTGCATGTTTAGAATTCGATGTTGTTTTCACGTACCACCCACGGCAATACTTCGACGGAAACCGTGAGATATGCATCGCCCTTTTCATTGGGATCATCCGGATCTACGGGGTCTGGGTCGTTCCCTGTGATACGGGGATGGCCCAGCTTGGCGATACCGGTAACGGCCAGTTTGTACACGTTGTTGCGTACTACAGCGAATTCCATCGGACCCATCGTGCCGGGCTGTTCGTTGTCGTTGTGGCGGTTCCAATAATAGTAATAGAAGTAATAACCCACGCCGGCATTTCTCTCGGCGTCGGTCTGCGCGTCGTCGCTGGCTTGATACAGGGTAAAGCCAGCCGATGTGGCCGCTTTACGGAAATCGTTGAGGACGCTCTCCTCGTTGGATTGCCCTTTTGCGGCGACCAGTTTCTGATAAAGGGCGTTGGGTGATTCGGAGCTTCCCTCGGGCGCGTTGAAGTAGGCTTTATAGAGATCCGAAGTTTCTCCTGCTTTTTCGGCAGCGGGGGCAACTCCCGCATTCCAACCCGTGTAGATCATGTTCTGGAATACGTAGAGGATGGGATAGGTCTTTCCATCTATGTCATACGTGTACCCTTGCGTGCCTTCAGGTAGATTATAGGTGCCTTGGATGGCATTGTAAAGGTCCTGGTTTGCAGTTTCCAGTCCGTTTCCAGCGATCAGTTTTCCCTTGAAAACGACGCCTGTCGTAATTCCGTTACGCTGTTTGTCGTCGTCTTGCGGAATCGTGTTTTCTGTAACATAGCGCCAGATGTGGTAACCGGCTTTTGTGTAGTCTTTGTGGTCTTCTTGCGATGCGAGTACGTCATCGATCCAGTAATTGTCCCACTGTTTGCGCGTATCTTCGGTAATTTGTCCGTTGTTGTCGAAAAGCGGGTAGTTGAAATGGCCTTTCAGGGTTGCGGGAGGCAGGTTCGCTGCCGTTTTGAAGTCGGCGTCGGTATCGTCTACGTAGTTGTTGGGAGTTTCCGATCCGCAAAGTTCTTTGTTGCGTCCTTTACCGTCGTCAGAAACACGGCGCAAGTAATAGAAATTCTGGCTCATGTTGACAAGGGCCATGCGGTACAGTTTTACCTGTAACTGGCCTTTCTGCTCTCCCAGTCCGATGTCATAGGTATTGTTATTGGTGGAACTTCCGTCCTTGAAGTCGAAGCGTGCCACGGAACGCTCTACTTTGATGGAGCCTCGGCCGTTTGACAGGTTATCAATCTCTCCGTTGTTGAGACCGCTTAAATCGAAGGCGTTGTATTCTGTATCGTGATTCACCCTCCATGTTTCGAAGTTCGAAGGGATTTGCCGTAGAGCGGAGGCGGCATTGGACATTAGAAATGAGTTATCGGCCCAAATGGCGATGTTTTTAGAACCTGTCGACGTTTGGGACTGCAATACCTGACATATTTTATCCGTCCAGTCAGAATTGCCATAGTCGGTCCCCTCAATCGCGGTGATGAGTTCGTCCGTAGGGTTGCAGAACACATATACGCGAATGCCGTTTTTCGCTTTGTCGTTTAGATTTCCATCTGAGTCGTAGAATTTGCGGAGTTCAGTCCGCATGATCTTGGCGGTCGGTTTTACGGTACTTTTTCCCGGATCGACAGACAAATTCTCCACGGTACAGGACGTTCCGAACGTATTATCTTCATTGGCCAGCAACAACAATATTTTCTTCACGTTGTTCTCTTTGTCCTGACCGATTTCCGTTCCGCCGGTGCTTCCGCCGCCGTTTTCGGTCTCGCTGCGTGTACTTTTGGCCGAAGGCAGGGCTACGCTGATGCTCATGTAGGCGGCTTTTTTCGAATCTTCCGGATCTACATTATTGTTTCCTGGGTTGTCTTTGCCACATCCTGCGACCAAAGCTGTGGTCAGGATAGCTGCAAAAAATCTATTCCAATTTTTCATGTTTTTATGGATTTTTAAGGAATTTGATCGTTTTTCAATTCTCTGATTTGATTCAATGCCTCCGCCGCTTCGGTTACACCTCCCCGCTCGGCCTTCTCGAAGAGGTTTTCGGCCTTGCCGTAGTCTCCCGAAAGGGCGGCGTAAATTCCCCGACTGTAAGTTGCTTCGGGCGTATCGCCGGCCTTGGACAGGTAACGTTTTGCGTTTGTCATATCGCCCTTGCCCATCGCGGCATTGGCGGCATTCTGGTTTGCCGTAGCGTCGTCGGGAAACATGCGCACGGCGATTTCGAAGGTTTCGTTATATTCGTCGCTTCCCGCTTCCATCTGTTGCGCTGCGAAATAGAGCTCCTGTAAACTGAGTTTCTGCGGTGCGATTTTCATAATGCGCTTGATCTCTTCCACGTCGGTATAGGCACGTACCTCGTACATCACGGAATAGTCCGAATGACGCAAGCCGGGATAAACCTCTTTGAGCAGGAAAGCGTAATCTGTGGGGTAGGAAGCTTTGATTTTCCACTCCTTGGCATCGGGTTCCCGATGGCTGCGGATGATTTCTAGAATATTCGTACGGTTTTTGAGTTTCGAGTCTTCAACGAAATGTTCGAGTCCTGCCCAGTCCTCCGGTTCGTAAGCCGTGGTCAATAGCGTATCGGGGAAGTCGTACAGCTCCTGCACGTATTGCCGGAGAGTTTCGGTTCGTCCTTTGGCCAAGCGGGCGTTGTTGGCGTAAGAGCCCTCCGGGGAGGCGTAACCCTTGATGGAGACCGACAGGATCCGAATATCTGCGTCGTTTTTGATGCTGTCGATCGTGGCGCGTATTTTCATGAGTTCTTCCGGATTGCGTCGGTACTCGGCGTAGAGTTCGGTGCGGTTCACCGGAAAATCGATATAGGCCGATCCTTTCACTGCATTGATTTTGGGCCTGGGCTCCGGTTGGATATAGACGAACTGCGGAACGAAAACTTTTGGAACGGAGATTTTGGGACCGAGGTCGAGACGGATCAGCAGCGCGTCTTCTTTGGAAAGCATTGTACTGCAACAGCCGCAAATTTCCTTGCTGATATTCAGGACTGCGTTGTCCATCCAGCTTTCATAGGGTATGACGTGGCGGTATTCGATGAGCTTTATGCCGCCGTATTGGTAGAGGGAGATAGCGTCTGGCGAAAGCCTGTTGCGCAGGTGGTGATAGTAGCGGTTGCGACCGGCAATCATCACCTGGGGTAGCATGAGACTGTCGCCGATCCCGGTCAGTGACGGGGTCAGTATCAGTTCCCGGTTGTTTTTTATCCCTGTAGCCGAAACATCGATGTCTATCGAGATGAACAATTTGTTTTCTGTACGCGATACGGCGAGGTTCGAAACCGAGACATTGTTCTTCATGATTGTTTGGGCTTCGGCTCCCATACTGCACAACAGAGACGACAGGCCCATACAAAGTATTTTCTTTGCGATGTACTTATTCATAGCCTATACGTGTTAGAAAGTGTATACCAGATTAATCGCGGCCTTTGTGGGGCCGAAGTAATGATGAGCCTTGTCTTCGGCGATTTTTTTACCACAGGAGGCGCATGGATAGCTGTCGTAGCGGGTGTAAATGTATCCGATACCGATTTCCGCTTCCAGATTCCAGTGTCGTCCTAAAATCCACGCATAGCCGTAGGCGATTCCGCTGCCGATGAACCAACCCTGGTAGCGGTAGTCGGACAGCTTGGAGAAATCCGTGCCTAGAAATGAAATATTATTTTTCAAGCCGCCTGCATTGTATTGGCCTCCCAAAACATGAATCCCGATGAAATGTCCGGCAAAACGGTCGCAGAACCAATAACGCGCCTCAGGCTGTAACAGCCAATGCTTCCATTTGCGGTCATGGGAGAGTGTCCAACCGTTGTAGTTGGCGGACAGGTCCAATGTCCAGCGGGGTGCCAGGCCTACTTCCACTCCCGCATTCGCGGTGTAGGCGGCAATATCGTATAGTAAGTTTGTTTTGACGGCTACGTTTTGACCATTGACTTTGATTCCCGGCCAAACCATACACAAAATAAGGAGAAGTTTAATGTCAGCTCTCGTCCTCATGTTCCTGTTCCCGTGTCTCATCTAAGTATACATCATAGCGTTTTACCGGTATGATCGTGGAGACAGGACGACGCATATCCGGTATTTTCAACCTTAAAACATCGTTTTAGTGGCATGTCTCTTCATAAGAGACAACACTCCTGTATATCATATTTATTATCAGCTGAATAATAAAAAACAGCAAATAGAAAATTTGCTGTTTTTGCTACTGTCGGGCATTTTCTCGTTCCAAAATATTTTGGAACGAACAGTTTAATTTATTCCGACGTGCAAAACAGGTTGACATATATTATTGATTTTATAAATCATTAACATACTGCTTATATGCAGTGAGAATAATCTTAAAAATATAGGAGGAGACATTACAACTATAGTAATTTTCATATATATTTGCATGGAAATGTATTGTCTCTTATGAAGATATGTGATTTGTCAAGGATGCAATGATTTTTTGATTGGCACTGTCTATGGCCGAATTTTCCAGCATCGTTAGGTAAATTTGTGTCGTTTGCTCGGAGGTGTGTCCCATACCCGCACTAATGACCGAGAGCGGGATATTGCTGTCGCGTGCTACTGTCGCCCAGCTATGCCGTGGCGTATAGGACGAGAGGCCTTTTTCCAGTCCCAGCATGTCAGAGAGTTTTTTTAACAGCCGGTTGTAGTAGTTGAGTGCTATTGTGTATTGTTTGTATGCGGCTTCCGGTTCTTCGGTTTTTAATATGGGGAATACGTACGGAAGATTCTGAACACGTTCCGCGTAACGGTCGAGAATGGCTTTTATACAGGGTTCCATCCGGATGTAAAGAGGTTGTCCTGTTTTGCGGCGTTCGTATCGGATAATGCCGTCCCGTATATTTGATTTTCTTAGACGGGCTATGTCTACAAAGGCCATTCCGCGCGTGTAAAAGCTGAAAAGGAACAGGTCCCGCGCCATCTCCAGTGACCGGGACCTTGTCAAATTAAGATGTAATAATTCTGATATGACCTTTCCGTTGACGGCCCGTTTGCAGGTCCGGTCGATTCCGGTGTAAACATTTTGGAAGGGGTGCTTTTGTTCGGCCAGTCGTTCGCGTACGGCTTTGTTGTAAACGGCCCGCATGATTCTCATGTAGAACGAGACTGTGTTGCGACTGATACCCCGCCCGGTCAGGAATGCGTTGTATTCCTCGATCACCTCTTCGGTTATCGCGCAAAACGGCAGGTCTTTGCCTTGACGGAACCGGGAGAAACTGTTCAACGCGCTTTTGTAGTTGCGGGCCGTCCCCAAGCATTTACAGCGGTGGAGCCGGTCGATCTGCGCTTGCATGGAAGCTAGTATGCATGTCCCTTGCCACTGTCGGACGATGTCGTGGACTGAGTACGGTTCGTTCGATTTTTCGAGTCTATCGGTGATCCGCTTGAGGCATATTACATCGTTATTTATGCGTTTTTGCAGCGAATCCGTAGCGTCGTCCGGAGTGGCCGTTGACCGGATGACCGTTTCCCATTGATCGGGCAGCAGGCAGATGTCCGAGGCTATTTGCTGTTTTTCGCGGCGATGGGTTAATTGATAATAAACCGTTCCGGCTTTGCCTGTAACGGAGGAAGGACAGAATTTTACTTTTACGGTTGCCATAATCATTTAATTTTAGGGTAAATCAAAATGTTTCAGATACTAATAAAAAGGATGTGTAGTTGCGGTCCTTGATGGCTTGGAGACCCGACGGCGAGTCTTTTTATTTTATGCGTCATTGCTGATGCGTTCTTATCTTGCGCTGACCTCTATGCGGGGTACCCTTTTTTGTTTTATATTTGCGGTAAAGTGAAGATGCGTATGAGAAGAGCACTGTTGTTTTGGGTTTTTATTTTGGTTACCACTCCTGTGCTGCAGGCACAGCAGCCGGCCGAACGTTCCTCCAGCCGGGTGACGATTGCGGGCGAAACTTTCTACGTTCATACGGTGAAACCGGGCGAAACCTTCTATTCGCTCGGCAAGTTGTACGATACCGACGAGGAGACGATCCGGGCCCGTAACCCGATCGTGATCGACGGCCTGCGTCCGGGACAGGTCTTGAAGATTCCCATTGTCAATGGGAACAAGAAGACTTTGTCGGCACGCAAAATGAACAAATTGTTCGATACGCATGTCGTCAACCAGGGCGAAACCGCCTATTCGATTTCGAAACGGTACGGCATTTCGCTCGCTACCCTGATGGAAGATAATCCCGGTTTCGATCCCGCGCACCTGTCGATCGGACAGAAGGTCAATGTCCGCATCGAAAGCCAGGGCGAGGCGAGCGGAGCGGAGATCGAACAGGAACTCGATACTTATAAAGAAGCGCTCGACAACCTGTCTCCCCGTTTTACGCATCATGTCGTCGAGAAGGGCGAGACCCTTTACTCCCTGAGCAAATCCACAGGTTTGCCTATCGATACGATTACCAAATATAACGCTACCGAATTGCGAGACGGCCTGAAACTCGGCTCGATCCTCAAATTACCGCTGCCGCCGGGAGCGGTGAAGGCAGGTGCGGGTGCAACAGTCGGTTCAGATGTGCATGGCGACACTTCGGGTTCCCTTGGAGTGGGATCGGGTGTAGCTGGCCGGGTTTCCGGGGATCATGGAACCGGAACCGCACCGCAGGGCCCGGGGTGGCCTTCGGCGACGGGAGAACAACGGTATACAGAAACTGCAGGCAATCAGGCTGTCGATCCTGCCGGTTTCCCGGCTTCTTATCCGGCTGCTGTACCGGGTGCTTATCCTTCTTCAGCCGGTGGCGCTGTCCGCATGAAACAGATCGACATCACCGCACCGATCCGGGTGGCAGTGCTGCTCCCGTTGCGCGTGGGAAATTCGTCCGACCGCCGTTACCTGGAATTTTACCAGGGTGTATTGCTGGCGCTCGACGAGCTGAAATCTACCGGCGTTTCGACTCAGGTAGACCTGTTCAATACGGGCCGTTCCGAAGCCGAAGTGCGCGACCTGTTGCGCCAGAATGCCGTACAGCAGGCCGATTTGATTATCGGGCCGGTCTATGACGATTGTTTTGCCCCGGTGGCCGTGTTTGCGGCTGAGCGCGGAATTCCGGTGGTTTCACCGCTGGCATCCATGAATTTTGCAGGCGGTTCGCTGATGTTCGAAGCGGCACCGTTGCAGAGTGCCAAATACGCCAAACTGCAGGACGAGTTTTCACCGTCGAATAACGTGGTGGTCGTATCGGCCACATCGAATAACGATGCGGAAATGCTGGGTGAAATCAACTCCCTGCTGCCTGCGTCGGCCCGTAAAGTCACCTATACGAAGGGTGGGGGCGGCCCGCTGGTCGAAGGCTGGTTGAACATGGATAAGGAGAATGTGTTTGTCGTGCTTTCCGAAAATGAGCAGATGACCGAGGAGATTCTGGCAAGCATCAGCTCGGTGCAAAATTCGCGTATTTCGCGCGGTTTGCCGAGTCCTTCGATCAAAGTGGTGGGTAGTTCGCGCTGGGCGCGCTTTCAGAACCTCGACAAGAACCTGTTTTTTAAATTGAACCTGCGTTATACGACTAATTATCACGCGGACCGGGGTAACGAACGGGTCGCCAATTTCGACCGCCGGTATGTTGCTGCATTCAGCTCATTGCCGTCGATGTACGCCTATCGAGGTTACGACGTGGCCAAGTTGTTCGTGGGCGCGATCAAATTGCACGGCAACGAGTTCGTCTCGTATCTCAATGACCGCGAACTGCCGTTGTTGCAGACTCCTTACCGCTTCGTGCAGCAGGGATCGGACGGCAAGTATTCCAATAACGATTGGGCTAAAGTTTGCTACAACAGTAATTATACGATTGACGTGCAGTAATTTTGAACTGTGCGGTTTCCGCCAGTGCCGCCCCACCTTCGTATAGGTGACTTTACGGGCCGACGCAGGCAGCAGGGAGTTGATTTCACCTAGCATTTTGGGTCGGGATATAAAAAAGCCTGACGGAACTTCCGTCAGGCGTTATTTGTGAAGGGTGTTTTGTGCTGAGGGCTAAAGTGTTCACCGTACGGTGAACACTGGCTTGAGCGGTTGCAGCACGATTATTTTTCGATCATCTCTACGCTGCGGCGGATGAACTTGTTGAGGCTTTCGCCTTTGAGCATGCCGCCCGCCAGTAGTGCGAGGTCGATCAACTGTCCGACCAACTTGTTGCCCCGGCCCAGCTCCTCGAGACGTGCGGTGCGCTCTTTACGCAGTTCGTCGAGTTTTTTGGAGAGTTCGGTGCGTTTGTCCTTCTCTGCCTGCGCGATCTCCTCCTCCTTCTTGTCCTTGAGCAGTTCGTTGAGGTTGTTTTCGTCGGTCGTAGCCGTATCGATCTTTTTATTGATGCCCTTGAGTTCATCGGCGCCGTAACCCTTCTCCACTTCATCGAGGATTTCAGCCACCAGCGGGTGGTTGCCGTTTACAACGACACTGTAACTGTCGGGCATTTGGCCGTAGAACGGCATTCCGCCGCCGCCCATGGCTGCCATATCTTTCATCCGGCGCATAAATTCGTTCTGCGTGATGACTACCGGCTGCTGTTTTTCGTCCAGCGGTTCGAAGACCACGTTGAAGTGCATTTTGTCATCCTTCGGAAGCTGTGCATCGAATACCGGACGCAGCAAATCCTGCTGTACGGTCGTAAGGGCCATCTTCCGTTTGGTCTCCTTCTCGATCAGTTTATCGATCACGTCCGCATCGACACGTGCGAAACGTGTTCCCTGGTTTTTGCTTTCGAACCAGCTGATGAAATGGTTATCCAATTGGCCGTCCATCTCCAGTACGTCGTAGCCGCGCTCCTGCGCTTCGGCGATAAAACTGTACTGAGCCTGCTTGTCCGTAGCATAGAGGTAGATTACATTGCCGTTCTTGTCGGTCTGGCCCTCTTTGACCAATGTGGCGTATTCGCTCAGCGTGAAATATTTCTGGTCGACATTTTTCAGCAGTACGAAATCCGTGGCTTTCTCTGCAAACTTCTCGTCGGTAATGATGCCGTACTCGATGAATATTTTGAGGCTGTCCCACTTGTTTTCGTAATCGGCGCGCTCCTGTTTGAATATTTCGTTGAGCCGGTCGGCCACTTTGCGGGTGATGTAGCTCGAAATTTTCTTCACATTCGAATCGCTCTGCAGATAACTGCGCGATACGTTCAGCGGGATATCCGGCGAGTCGATCACGCCGTGGAGCAGCGTCAGGAATTCCGGCACGATTCCCTCCACCGAATCGGTGACGAACACCTGGTTCGAGTAAAGCTGGATTTTGTTCTTCTGGATCTCGAAGTTGTTGCGGATTTTCGGGAAATAGAGGATACCCGTCAGGTTGAACGGGTAGTCGATGTTCAGGTGGATGTGGAACAGCGGCTCCTCGGCCATCGGGTAGAGTTTGCGGTAGAACTCCAGGTATTGTTCCGGAGTGATGTCGGCAGGTTTCTTCGTCCACAGCGGTTCGACGTCGTTAATGATGTCGTCTTTGTCCGTGTCGACATATTTGCCGTCTTTCCACTCCTTGATCTTGCCGAAGGCAATGGGAACGGGCAGGAAACTGCAATGCTTTTTCAGAATCTCGCGGATGCGGGCCGCGTCGTTGAATTCGAGGCTGTCTTCCGAGAGGTGCAGGATAATGTCCGTTCCGCGGTCACGTTGTTTTTTAGCCTCCTGCATCGTGTATTCGGGCGATCCGTCGCAGCTCCATTCCATCGTTTTGGAGTTTTCCTGGTAGGAGCGGGTGATGATTTCGACTTTGTCGGCCACCATGAATGCCGAATAGAACCCCAGTCCGAAGTGACCGATGATACTCTGGTTCTTGTATTTCTCGAGGAACTCTTCGGCGCCTGAGAAGGCGATCTGGTTGATGTATTTGTCGATCTCTTCGGCCGTCATGCCGATGCCGTGATCCGAGATGGTCAGGGTCTTCGCCTTTTCATCGAGTTTGACCATGATCGTCAGGTCGCCCAATTCGCCTTTGAACTCGCCGATCGAGGCGAGGGTTTTGAGTTTTTGCGTCGCATCGACCGCATTCGAGATCAGCTCGCGCAGGAAAATGTCGTGATCGGAATAGAGAAATTTTTTGATGATCGGAAAGATGTTTTCCGTTGTAACGCCTATTTTACCGTTCTGCATAGTTGTATGATTGATAGATTTTGTCGTACTGTTTGGCGAGAACGATACGAACAAAAGATATGCCACCCCGGCCGGCCTGACATTTTGACAGAAAAACGGCGGACGGTGAACCAACAAGCCTGTCAGTCCACCGTCCGTATGGGGGATTAGTTATTGCGGAAATCTATCGGAATCGTTATTCCGGTTAGTGTTCCGGAAAGTAGGGTTTCAACAATTCGAGGAAGTATTTCGGTGCGCGGCATGCCCGGCGCGTGGTGCTGTTCATAAACGCCAGTGTGACCGAGCCGGTGTTGATCAGTTCTCCGTTTTCGCGGAAAATCTCGTAGTCGAAGCGCATTTTGACCCGCGGCGGTTCGGCCAGCGTAACCCGTACGGTCAGCAGATCGTCGTCATAGGCCGGAGTGATGTAGTGCGACTGGACGTCCAGCACGGGCAGCATCACGCCTTCGCGCTCCATCTCCTGGTAGGTCGTGCCGAACTCGCGAAGCATTTCGGTACGTGCCGTTTCGTAATAACGGACGTAATTCGAATGGTGCACGATGCCCATGCAGTCGGTCTCGTAATAACGGACCCGGATCGGTATGTCGCGTGTAATCATACGTTTACTCCCCGCGGCTATAGTTCGGAGCCTCGCGCGTGATCGTTACGTCGTGCGGATGGCTCTCCTGCATACCAGAATTCGTGATTCGGACGAAACGTGCTTTTTTCAACGCCTCGACGTCTTTGGCTCCGCAGTAGCCCATACCGGCTCGCAGGCCGCCGATCATCTGGTAGATCACCTCTTTGAGCGAGCCTTTGTACGGTACACGCGCGGCGATTCCTTCCGGAACGAGCTTCTTGATATCGTCTTCCATATCCTGGAAATAACGGTCTTTCGAGCCGTGCTGCATTGCTTCAAGTGAACCCATGCCCCGGTAAGTCTTGAATTTACGACCGTTGTAGATGATCGTCTCTCCGGGGGATTCCTCTACACCGGCGAACAGCGAACCGGCCATTACCGAATCCGCTCCGGCGGCGAGGGCTTTCACGATATCGCCCGAATAGCGGAGACCGCCGTCGGCGATCACCGGAACATCTTTGCCTTCGAGCGCGTGCGCAACTTCGTAGATGGCCGACAGCTGCGGCATGCCGATACCGGCGATGATGCGCGTCGTACAGATGGAACCGGGGCCGATACCGACCTTCACGCCGTCCGCGCCCGCTTCGACGAGCATTTTGGCTGCTTCGGCCGTGGCGATGTTGCCTACTACGACATCCAGGTCGGGATATTTCGCTTTCACTTTTTTCAGCATGTTCGCCACATGGATCGAATGGCCGTGCGCGGTGTCGATCACGATAGCGTCCACATTGGCCTCATAGAGCGCGGCCACGCGTTCCATCGTGTCATGCGTCACGCCGACCCCGGCGGCTACCCGCAGGCGGCCTTTAGCGTCTTTGCAGGCGTTCGGGTTGGCCTGTACTTTGGTGATGTCTTTGTACGTCAGCAGGCCGATCAGCCGCCCTTTGTCATCCACCACGGGCAGCTTCTCGATTTTGTTTTGCAACAGGATATCCGAAGCGTTTTTCAGGTCGGGATTGTGCGTGGTGATCAGTTTGTCCTTGGTCATCACATCGTCGATCGGGCGCTTCATGTCGCGCTGGAACCGCAGGTCGCGGTTCGTTACGATGCCGATCAGCGTATTGTCCGAGGTGACCACGGGAATTCCGCCGATGTGGTTCTCTTTCATCAGCTGCAACGCATCGCCTACCGTATTGTCTTTGCCGATGGTGATCGGGTCGTAGATCATACCGTTCTCGGCGCGCTTCACCTTGCGCACCTGGGCGGCTTGGTTGGCGATCGTCATATTTTTGTGGATTACGCCGATTCCTCCTTCGCGGGCGATAGCGATGGCCATGTCGGCTTCCGTCACGGTATCCATGGCTGCCGAAACGATCGGCGTGTTGATGGGCACGTTGCGTGAGAATCGCGAGGTAATGCTGACTTCGCGGGGAAGCACTTCCGAATAAGCCGGGATCAACAGGACGTCATCGAATGTGAGTCCTTCGGTCTGAATTTTATCTGCAATGAACGACATGGTAGGAGGGTTTAAATTTGGGCAAAAGTACAAAAAATCTTGCAATTTTACACACCCGCCGGTCGCTTTTTACTGAAATTCGGCCCGTACCTCCGCATGTTGCCACGGGGCGCCGGATAGGGCCTTGCAGAGACAGTCCTGCCCAGGTTGGATTGTTACCGGAGGTTTCTCTCTGATTTCTATGATCGCCGGAATGGACGCAAAGTCGCCGGGTTCAGGGAGTACACGCCGCAGTGAAACCTGGTATTCGCCCGGTGGCGGCAGGAGTTTCAGCGGTTCGACCCCCTCGAGAGCGCCTTGCGGGGAAAGGGTGCCGCTGATCCGGTAGGGGGAACCCAGGTAACGGGCGGCCTCTTCCAGCCGTCCTGCGGAGACCAGTTCCCGGATTACGGTCGAACTCACTTTCCTGTCGTCGACCCGTTGCTGGGGCATTTTTTCGAGCCGGAACCCGAATTTGTGCGCCAGGCGTTCCAACGATCCGGGATCGCCCTGCTGGTTATGTCCGAGGTGGTGATTGTATCCGACCGCCAGTGTGTCGAGGTGCAACGTCTCGACCAGGTAGTCGCGAATGAATTCCTCGGCTCCCAGCCTGCTGAAACTTTCGGTGAAGGGCGCGACGATTACGTTGTCGATGCCGGCCTGTTCGAGCAGTTCCAGTTTTTCTGGCAGCGTGGTAAGCAACCGCAATCCTTCTCCCCGGCCGAGTACGAGGCGCGGGTGGGGATGGAAAGTCACCACGACGCTTTCTCCTTTCCGTGCACGGGCCAGTGCTTCCAGGTGCGACAGTATCTCGCGGTGGCCGCGGTGCACACCGTCATAGGAGCCGATCGTTACGACCGGCCGCGGAATGTATGCCGTATGTTCAAATCCGTTGAAAACGCGCATCTTGTCAACTCTCCTCAGCCTCTTTTACGAAATAAGCCACCTTTTCGAGCAATGTGGTGATGTCGTAATTCTCGACGAAGATTCCGCGAGGGAAATTCAGCGGCATCGAGGTGAAATTGAGTACGCCTTTGATGCCGGCATTGATGATCGGGACGACCAATTCCGAAGCGACGGCCGTCGGGGGCGAGAGGATTACGATTTTGATGTCGAGCTGCTCGACCGTCTCTTCGAAACGCTCCATCGGATAGCAGGGGATGTGGTCGATTTCGTGCCCCGCTTTCTGCGGGTCGACGTCGAATGCCGCGATAATCCGCAGTTTCGACCGTCGTCCGTTGAAATATTTGGTCAGCGCCTGCCCCAGGTGCCCCATGCCGATCACGCCGATATTCACGACGCTACGGTTGTCGAGGATACCGCTGATGAAATCGATCAGCACTTCGACGTCGTATCCCTTTTTCGTGTCGCTCGAGAAGCCGATCAGCATCAGGTCGCGGCGGACTTGCACGGCTGTAATGCCGTGGATGCCGGCCAGCACATGCGAGAAGATATGCGTGATACCCTGCTCATGGCAGGAGAGCAGGGTGCGGCGGTATTCGCTGAGCCGCTCGATGGTTTTTTCGGGTATGTTCATGTTGGCCTCCTGTTTGCAGTCTGCGTTTGCCTGTGCGGTCTGTGTTTATTCCTGTGGAAACCGCATGTGCGGGGTATTGGTGCAAAGATAGAATTTTTTGCCGTTCGTCCGGTTTGTTGCCGGTCATCTTCCCGGCGCACGGGACAATCCTGTTTTTTGTCCTTGTTTTCGCTTTGTCCGGCTCGAAAATTATGACTCATCCGTGTTGTGCCCCGGTGGATTGTCTCCGTGGATGCCCGGTGTCGGTGAAAAAAGTTATCTTTGCAACGCTTATTTAAATTAGGAAAAGATGATTAAAGGGGTGATTTTTGATATGGATGGGGTGCTGGTCGACAACCGTGACGCCCACATCGAAGCATTTACGAGACTGTTCAAAAAGTACGGAGTGCCGTTCGACCGTGAAAAATTCATGCCCAGTTTCGGCATGACCAACGACATGATCTTTGCCCGGCAGGCGCCCGAACTGCTCGAACGGTATCCGCTCGAACAGCTTTCACTCGAAAAAGAGGCGCTGTACCGCAGCATTTTCGAAGAGTCGATCGCGCCGACGCGCGGATTGGTCGATTTCCTCAAAAGCCTCAAAGAGCATGGAATCAAAATCGCGGTAGGTTCGTCGGGCAATACGAACAATGTCAATTTCGTATTGTCCCGTTGTCATATTGCGGAGTACTTCGATGCGATTGCCAACGGCGATATGATTTCGCACGGAAAACCCGATCCGGAAGTTTACCTGTTGGCTGCGAAATTGTTGGGATTAAAGCCCGAAGAGTGCGTCGTAATCGAGGATGCTCCCGTCGGTATCGAGGCGGCACGCCGGGCCGGAATGGCTGCCGTGGCGTTGGCCACTACTTTTTCGCGAGACCGGATTCCCGATTACGATATCCTGGTCGACGATTTCACACAGCTTGGCTATGAACAGGTGATGCATTTGCCTGCATTTGCCGACCGGCCTGTACAGGTCGAAAACTGATGCCGGACGGAGAATGTCCGGAAAAGAGCCGCAGAGATATCTGCGGCTCTTTTTATTCTTTGTAGATCAACGCCACGGCATGCGCCTCCACGCCTTCCTGCCGTCCGACGAAACCGAGCTTTTCGGTGGTCGTCGCTTTGACCGATACCTCTTCGGCGGCTATGCCCATCGCTGCGGCCAGTGTGCGGCGCATCGCTTCGATGTGCGGTTTTACCTTCGGGCGTTGCAGGCAGAGCGTACAGTCCACATTGCCGATGCGGTATCCTTTTGCGGAAAGCAGCTCGACTGTGCGCCGCAACAGAATTTTGCTGTCGATTCCCTTGAAATCGTCCGATGTGTCGGGAAAATGCAGGCCGATATCGCCGAGCGCTGCTGCGCCTAGCAAGGCGTCGCACAGCGCATGGATCACCACGTCACCGTCCGAATGGGCGATGCAACCCGCTTCATGCTCGATTTTTATTCCGCCGAGCCACAGTTCTAACCCCGGTGCCAAAGCATGGACATCATACCCGTGTCCGATCCTGAAATTTCCCATAACCGTCGTTTTGTATGCAAAGTAACGAAATAATGGCTAATTTTACGTCACCTCAAAACTCTTAAAACAGATTCCATGTCAGAAATAACCAACTTGTCGCCCCGTTTGGTGTGGCAGTACTTCGATGAAATTACGCGGGTGCCGCGTCCTTCGAAAAAAGAGGGGAAGATCAGAGCCTTTTTGATCGATTTTGCGAAAAAGCACCATCTCGATTACCGGCAGGACGCTGCAGGCAACATCGTGATCCTGAAACCCGCCACGCCGGGCTGCGAGAAGAGTCCCGTCGTGATCCTGCAAAGCCACATGGATATGGTGTGCGAAAAGAACAGCGATGTAACGTTCGATTTTGACAACGATCCGATCCGGACGCGTATCGACGGCGAGTGGGTGCGCGCCGAGGGGACGACGCTCGGAGCCGACTGCGGTATCGGCATGGCTGCCGCGATGGCGATGCTCACAGCCGACAAGGTCGAACACGGCCCGATTGAAGCGCTGTTCACCGTCGACGAGGAGACCGGTCTGACCGGTGCTTTCGGTCTCGGTGAGGGGATGCTGACCGGTAAATACCTGATTAACCTCGATTCGGAAGACGAGGGAGAAATATTTATCGGTTGTGCCGGAGGGATCGACACGTTGGCGACTATCCTTTATACCCCCGAACCTGCGCCGGCGGGACTGGTCTGGTTCCGAATCGCGCTGTCCGGTCTTAAAGGCGGGCATTCGGGCGATGATATAGATAAAGGGAGAGGAAATTCGAACAAGTTGCTGAACCGTTTCCTGCGTTACGGAACGCGGGAGTTCGGATTGCGTCTGGCGCAATTCGACGGCGGTAACCTGCGTAATGCGATTCCCCGCGAGGCATTTGCAATATTCGGGGTTTCGGCGGGGTGTGTCAAGCCGATGTTGGAGCGGTTTGAAACGTATAAAGCGGAAATAACCGCAGAATTCCAGATGACGGAATCGTCGTTGGAGGTTACGCTGGCCGAAGAACCGGCCCCTGCACAGGTGGTTGACGAGGTGACGCAGCGTCGCCTCGTCAATGCCGTTTGCGGTGTTCCGAACGGTGTGCTGGCGATGAGTTCTGCGATGCCGGGACTTGTCGAAACCTCGACGAACCTGGCATCTGTAAAATTTCCGGAACCGGGGCGGATCGTTGTGACCACCTCACAGCGTTCGTCGGTGGGAAGCGCCCGTGATGAGGCGGCTGCATCGGTCAGGGCCGTATTTGATCTGGCCGGTGCCCGGGTGATTCATTCGGACGGTTATCCGGGTTGGAACCCCAATCCCGGTTCCCGTTTATTGAAAGTGGCCGAGCAGACTTACGAACGCCTGTTCGGTCATGCGCCGAAAGTGCGTGCGATCCATGCCGGGTTGGAGTGCGGACTGTTCCTTGAAAAATACCCGCATCTGGAGATGGTTTCGTTCGGTCCCACGCTGCGCGGCGTTCATTCGCCCGACGAACGGCTCGAAATCCCTACGGTCGACAAGTTCTGGAAACTATTGGTCGGGGTGGTGGACGCTCTTCGATAACCTCGCTCCGAGGGTGGTGACACTCCTCCGATAGATTTTGGGACAATGTCCGATACGGATCCCGATCAATAAATACCCCTGTGTAGTCACAGGGGTATTTATTTGGCCGTCCCAAAACCTTTGTTAATTGCATATTTGGATCCGGTCTCGTTTCGCGGATGGTTTATTCTTTACGGTCGTTTTTTCGTAGTGCGGGTCGCGATTGGTTTGTGTGTTCCTAGTGTATTCAGTTGCTTCCCTCCATTGGAAGCGGGAAGCCGGAGCGGTATGGACCAAGCGATTACCACAGCTTGTTTTCCGCCATGTATTTCCACAGCGAGGCAGCGTGTAACGCTTGTTTGATGGCATCTTCGCGCAGCAAGGTTTTGACTTCGTCGAGGGAGAGCAAGTGTACGGTAAGATCTTCGGTCGGTTCGAGGTGCTGGGTCGAAACCGGTTCTACTCCGGTAGCCAGGAAGCAGTGGGTCAGGTTGTTCGTGGCACTGGGATTGGCCGAAAGCACCATGTATTCCTGCCACGTGCCGTTCCCGTAACCCGTCTCTTCCCACAGTTCCCGTTGGGCCGATTCCAACGGCGAGGAGTCTTCTTTTTCGCAGACGCCTGCGCACAGTTCAAAAGCGGTCAGGCCGAGCCCGTGCCGGTATTGACGTACGAAAACGAACTTCTGATCGGTCGTAACGGCCAGCACATTCACCCAATCCGGATATTCGAGGACATAGTATTCGGGGATCTCGTTGCCGTTAGGCAGTCTGAGACGGTCGCGTCGCACGGTCAGCCACGGACGGCGGAACAGGTATTCGCTGTCGGTGACTTGCCAGCCGCTTTTCTCTTTCTCGTCGTTTTGCATGGAGTATCTGTTTTTCTTGCTAAAGATAGTGCTTTTGGACAGTTTTCCCGTGGTAGTAGGGGATAAAACGGTTGGTTGATAAGGAAAAAACGATTCGATGGCGCGGAGACAGGGGATAACGGGACGAGTTATTGAAAAACGAATCGTTGAAATGCCACCGAGCGTGATAGGGCGATTGAAAACAGCCCTGTTTTACGTACAGGGCTGTTTTGATTTGTACAAATCTCCGGGATTGCAGAGTCCTGGATTCGTACAGTCGGAAATGTCGGGTATTATTTGGCGAAACGCATTTCGTCGAGCAGGTAACCTGCATTCCCGATGCGGTCGATCACGAAGAGCACGTAGCGGATGTCGACGATGATGTTGCGGCACTTGACGACATCGAATTCGTAATCGCTCATCGTGCTTTCCCACGTCCGGTCGAAGTTGATGCCGACCAGTTGTCCGCGGCCGTTCAGCACAGGACTGCCTGAATTGCCGCCCGTGGTGTGGTTCGTGGCCAGGAAACAGACCGGGACCGAACCGTCTACGTTCCAGCGTCCATACTCTTTCGTCCTGTACAGGTCGCGCAATCGCTGCGGAATGTTGTAGTCGTAAATATCCGGATTGTCCTTCTCCATAATGCCGTCGATCGTCGAGAACGGTTCGTAATAGACGGCGTCTACCGGACTGTAGCCCTCGACAGTCCCGTAAGCGACACGCAGCGTCAGGTTGGCGTCGGGAAAGAAGGTGCGGTCGGGCTGCATCTCCATCAACCCTTTCATGTAGAGGCGGTAGAGTGTGTTGATTTCGGTGTTGAGGCGCTTGTATGTCCCGTCTACTTTCGTATTGTAGAACGTGTTGAAAGCCTCGGCCAGCAACAGGGCCGGATCGTTTTGCAGTGCAGCGGCCTTTGTAGCCGAATCGGCCGAAGCGAGCGCCTTGTACTTTTCGATCGTCGAAAAGTTGCTCTGCTCGAACAGTTCGTCTACGTACCGGTCGACACCTCCCGCTTTTTGTACCGCTTCGAGGAAATAGGCGGGCGTCCATTCGGCCGGAACATTTTTGACGTATTCACCCAGAACGGCTTGGGTACTGAGCCGGTCGATCGTCTGTGAATAGTTTTTGAAAAAGCCGTCGCCTGCTTTTTCCGCGTCGGGTTTGAATATTCCTTTAGCCGCGTTTTGTGCGAACTGGGTCATTTCGATGGCCTGGTAAGCTTCCTGGTAGTAATCGCGGGCAAAGGCGTACGGAGCCAGTTCGGCGTAAAGCGCCCGGAGCTTCGGCAGCACGTCGCGGTAAAGCGGTTTGTCCGCCGCCCATGCGGTGAATTGCGCTTCGAAGGCCCGCTTCTTGTCGAGCGTGCCCAGGCGGGCCAGACCCTTGCTTTCGCCCTGCCATTTTTTCCATTGGTTCGATACCCGCGCATTTTTAGCGGCGTAGGCGATGCGGGTTGCCGGATCCTTGGCCTGCTCTGCATTCATGATCTCGAGGCGCATCGTGCGCATTTTGATTTTGGCCGGGTTGCCGCGGTTGACCGCATAGTCGATCGCGTCCGAAACGACGTACTGCATCGTGCGTCCCGGATTGCCGTAGACCATCGTGAAATCTCCCTCTTTGAGCCCTGCGGTCGAAATCGTGAACGAACGGCGCGGACGGTAGGGGACGTTGTCTTTGGAATAGTCCGCCGGGTTGTTGTTTTTGTCGGCATAGATGCGAAACATCGAAAAGTCGCCGGTATGGCGGGGCCACATCCAGTTGTCGGTATCGCCGCCGAATTTACCGATTGCCGAGGGCGGGGCGGCCACGAGCCGTACGTCGCGGAACTTTTCATAAACGAACAGGAAGTACTGGTTCCCGTAATAGAACGGTTCGACGGCAGCTTCGTAATGCGTGCCTGCGGTGGCTTTTGCAATCACGTCTGCGGCGTTGGCCTTGACCATAGAATCGCGTTCGGCCTGCGGCATTTCATCGCCGACCCCTTTCAATGCACGGTCGGTCACATCTTCCATGCGGATCAGGAACGACACGGTCAGCCCCGGATTCGGCAACTCTTCGGAGCGGTTCATCGCCCAGAAGCCGTTGGTCAGGTAGTCGTGCTCCACGCTGCTGTGCGAACCGATGAAGTAGTATCCGCAGTGGTGGTTCGTGAGGAAAAGGCCCTCGTCGGAGATCACCTCGCCTGTGCAACCGCTTCCGAAGAGCAGGACTGCGTCCTTGAGCGATGAACGGTTGATGCTGTAAATGTCTTCGGCGGTCAGTTTAAAACCTTTGGCTTTCATGTCTTTGATGCGGCTCTGGATCAGGGCGGGCACCCACATGCCTTCGTCGGCCAGCGCCGGAACGCCTTTCAGGCAGAACAGGGCGAGGATAAGTAGTACGATTTTTTTCATGTTGGAAGTAAAGTATAACGAATGAATTTGAATTGGTGCGTATGCCGGTCTCAGGCTTCGATAAAACGTTCCAGTTCCCCGTACAGCTTCTGGACCGGCAGTCCCATTACATTGTAAAAGGAGCCTTCTATGCGCCGGATCGCCACATAGCCGATCCACTCCTGAATGCCGTAGGCTCCCGCTTTGTCATACGGGCGGTAGGTCTCCAGGTAGTAGTCGATCTGTTCGTCACTGAGTGCGTCGAAACAGACGTCGGTCTGCGAGTCGAATGTCCGGCGTTTGTCGCGGCTGCGCAGCGTGACGCCGGTAATGACCCGGTGCGTCCGTCCGCTGAGGCTCCTGAGCGTGGCGACGGCGTCGGCGTGGTCCCTGGGTTTGCCGATGATACGGTCATCGAGGATCACGACCGTATCGGCGGTGATCAGGATGTCGTGCGGTCCGAGCGGAACGGGGTAGGCATCGGATTTGAGCCCGGAGAGATAGAGCGGCACCTCGGCAGCGGGCAGCGTTGCGGGGTAGCACTCTTCGACTTCGTATTTGTCGGCGGGCAGGTATGCGAGGCCGCAGTCCCGGAGCAGTTGCTGCCTGCGCGGCGAATGGCTCGCGAGGATCAGCCGGTAGGATTTGAGTTTTTTGTGAAGCAGCATATACGGGTTGTTGGATGCGTATGAACTAGCCGCCTTCGCGGTTGGGGCGTTATTCAATAGATAGAGGGTAGTTGCCTTGTTTTCAGCATGTCGTTCTGGAACTTTCTGTATTTCTTCACGTTTCCTGTGTTCAGCGTCATTCCCGAAACGGTAACCTCATAGGTTCTTTGCGTGCTGTCCGTAATGACGGCGTGCACTTGTTCGGGATAGTACTGCTGTCGGGAGGTCGACAATGCGTAGTTTGCGTCTATCTCGAGCGACGAACCGTTCGGATTCAAAATGAAAACGGATGCCCGCCGGACGAATTGCGTGGCAGGGTCAATATAGAGGCGGATTTGCCGGTTGTCCGCCCCCCTGAGATAAGGACGGACAATTGAATAGGTTTTCTGCCTGTCCGACGATTCTCCGTCGTAGTAGATACGGACTTTTTTGTTCATATATGCGCGGGGATGTACGAAAGCCGCGTAGATCGACTCCTGAATGGCCTTGAAGGTGCTCTTTTCTCCCGGGGCACTTGTAAATGTGGGGGAGAAGCGCCCTATTCCAACCATTTGCGGCCTGCGATCCGTACTTGGGATGTAAATGAGTGTCAAGCGCCCGTCGTATACTTTTGCCGCAGGAATTTCCGTAATTTCCGATATGGAGAGAGTCCCGGTCAGTTCTTCGTACCAGTTGACACACGGTACAAACCGTGCGATTTTGCTCAGGTCTTTCTGTGGTTGCCGCATCGTGACCGTCACCTCGTCGAGCATGGCAGGCATCAGCGTGACATCGTAGCGATCACTGCCGTCGTAGACGACCGATTGTCCGCTCGTCCCGATATACCGGAAACTGACCGTATCGCCCCGTTGCAGTGAATCGGCGCTGATGGAGAACAGCCCCAGCGTATCGGTCGAACCGACCGCTTTTTGATTGATAAATACATAGGTATAGGCCATTGGTGTATTGTCGGTGGTCACCCTGAATTGTACGTTTTGTGCGAACGATAGGCTTGCCGGGAAGAACGTTTCCGCAAGGCAAAAACAAAAAACGATGGCTTTTTGCATGATATAGGGTTTAGGTTCCGATTTTTAGTGAATGTCGAAATCGAGCAGCGTATATCCCTCGAGCGAAGCGGTGAGCCGGTCGCCGGGTTGGACCGGCCCTACGCCGACTGGCGTCCCGGTGTAGATCAGATCGCCCATTTTCAGTGTGATGAAGCGCGATACGTAGGCGATGATGCGGTCGACGGGGAATAGCATATCGCCCGTAAAACCCAGCTGGCGCGTTTCTCCGTTGAGTTTCATCTCGAAATGCAGGTTTTGGACATTCCCGCCCAGTTCTGCCAGTGGAATGAAGCTGGGGGAGAGCGCCGCCGAATGGTCGAACGCTTTGGCTATTTCCCACGGCAGTCCTTTGGCGATGCAGGTGCGTTGCAGGTCGCGTGCGGTGAAATCGATGCCCAGTCCCACTTCGGAGTAATAGCGCGGGGCAAAACGTTCGCCGATCGCACGGCCCACGCGGTTGATCTTGACGACCAGTTCCGTTTCGTAATGTACTTCCCGGCTGAAATCGGGCACGTAGAAAGGGTCGTTGTTGCGCAATAACGCCGTGTCGGGCTTCAGGAAGAATTGCGGGGCGTCGGGCAGCTCCCGCGTGTGGTCGAGCTCCACGACATGCTCGGCGTAGTTGCGTCCGATGCAGATGATTTTC
Source organism: Alistipes indistinctus YIT 12060 (assembly GCF_025144995.1). NCBI lineage: Bacteria > Pseudomonadati > Bacteroidota > Bacteroidia > Bacteroidales > Rikenellaceae > Alistipes > Alistipes indistinctus. The sequence goes on from NZ_CP102250.1 coordinate 2,844,608, forward strand.
ATTGCCTTTCCGGTTTCGGTATTTGCTTCTTTTATTTTGATGCGGGGCTGTCGGGTGATGTGGAAGTGCCGGTGGCGCCGGACGGATCCTGTGCCGCCGACAGTACACGGGATGCTCCGTTGTTTGCCGTGTGAGCCGATTTTTCTCCGCGCTTTTCGTTCAGGTCTTTGTGCAGCAACTCCACCATACGCGCTGCAAAACGGTCGGACGGATTTTTTTGTCCGATCAGCCGTTGCAATTCAGCATAGTCGGCGAGCATTTTTTCGTGTTTCGCGCCGCCCGGCAGGATCGCTGACAGTTCTTCGGTCGCATTTTTCATGGTCATGTGGTGTTGCAGCAGTTCGCGCACCGCTTCGCGCCGCAGCACGAGGTTCACCAGCGACACGTAGGGTATTTTCAGAAAAGCCTTGCCGATCAGCATCGAGGCCCAGTCGCGGCGGTAGCAGACGATTTGCGGAATGCCCAGCAACGCGGTTTCAAGCGTCGCGGTTCCCGAGGTGACTACTGCCGCGTCGCTCACGGAGAGCAGTTCGTAGGTCTTGTCGCACACGTAGCGTACGTCGCTGCCATCGAGATAGGGGGTATACACCTGCTTATCGAGCCAGGATACCCCGGCCACGACGAACTGGTATTGCGGGTACTGTTTCGACAGTTCGACCATGAACGGCAGGTTGTAACCGATTTCCGACCGGCGGCTTCCGGCCAGCAGTGCGATGACCGGACGGCCGTCGAGTCCGTTTTGGGCGGCAAATTCGTTGCGGGACAGCAGGCCCGTCCTGCGCTGGTCGATCGAATCGATCAGCGGATTGCCTTCGTAGACAGGGGCGATCTCTTTGCTGCGGAAATAGTCGATCTCGAACGGGAAGATGACGAACAGCCGGTCGACGTATTTGCGGATTTTCTTGACGCGCGACTCTTTCCATGCCCACACTTTCGGTGCGATATAGTAGTAGGTCGGGATGCCGTTTTCTTTGGCGAAGCGTGCGATGCGCAGGTTGAAGCCCGCATAGTCGATCAGGATCAGTACATCGGGCCGGAAAGCCGCGATGTCGGCTTTGCATTCGTCCATCTGGCGGAAGATCGTACGCAGGTGCAACAGCACCTCGGTAAAGCCCATGAACGAGGCTTTTTTATAATGCATGGCCAAGTTTTCAGCTCCTCCCGCCTCTGCCATTTTGTCTCCGCCCCAAAAGCGGAAGACGGCCCCCGAATCGGCTTTGCGGATGCCCCGGATCAGGTTCGACCCGTGCAGGTCGCCCGATGCCTCACCGGCGATCAGATAGTACCGCATATGTGTTGACAATTAAGTTGTTTCGTGTTTGGACTGCATCTGTTTAAAACGCCATATGTGGCGCGGGTAGCTTTCGGAAAGCGCTTTTCTCCGGTTCCCGGCCGTAGGTCGCATGCGTGTAGTTTCCCGGACGCAGGACGGAGCGTGTGGAAGGCATATACTCCTTACGTCCGGGTCAGTCCGGTATCTGCACCGGAGCTGTGATTGCCTCGGTCGCGACGGGGTGTGTTCAAACCGATTGCGGATCGAGCAGGTCGGGCCGAAGCCTTTCCGTGCGTTCGAAAGCCTGCTCCTCTTGCCATTTGGCGATCTCTTTCGGATTGCCCGACAGCAGGACATCCGGCACTTTCCAGCCGCGGAAGTCGGCCGGGCGCGTGTAGACCGGCGGAGCGAGCAGGTTGTCCTGGAAACTGTCCGTCAGTGCCGAAGCTTCGTCTCCGATCGCGCCCGGAATCACGCGTACCACGCTGTCGGCGATAATCGCCGCGGCCAGCTCGCCGCCAGTCAAGACGTAGTCGCCGATCGAGATTTCGAGCGTGATGAGATGTTCGCGCACCCGGTAATCTATCCCTTTGTAATGTCCGCACAGGATAACGATGTTTCCGAGCGTCGAGAGCCGGTTCGCTTCGTGCTGGTTGTATCGGATGCCGTCGGGGGAGGTATAGATCACCTCGTCGTAGGTGCGTTCCGACTGCAATTGTTCGATGCAGCGGAAGATCGGTTCGGGTTTCATCACCATGCCTGCTTCGCCGCCGAAAGGGTAGTCGTCCACCTGCCGGTACCGGTCGAACGTGTAGTCGCGCAGGTTGTGCACGGCGATTTCCACCAGCCCTTTCTGTTGTGCCCGCTTGAGGATCGATTCGTTCAGCGGCGATACGAGCAGTTCGGGAACGACGGTTATGATGTCTATTCGCATGGTTTTACTTGTAGTTGATCTCGTTGTTGAGCACTTCGGTGACGAACGGGTTGTAGAGCGTTTCGTGCCCGATGGTGCTTTCCATGCCGTGTCCGGGGTAGAAGCGTACCTCGTCCCCCAGCGGAATCAGTTTGTCGAGGATGCTGCGCATGATCCAGCTGTAATCGCCGCCCGGCAGGTCGGTCCGGCCGATGCTTTCGCGGAAAAGCGTGTCCCCGGTCAGCAGCAGTTTGTTTTCGGGATTGTACAGCGCGATATGTCCCGGGGTATGTCCCGGGGTTTCGATGATCCGGAACGTCGTGTTGCCGAATTTCAGCTCTTTTTGCCCTTCGAGGTCGATATCCACCGTCGGAACCTTGTCGACCTGGAAACCGTAGATCGCACCGTGCGTCGGAGCCGACTCGATCAGGAACTTGTCCTTGCCGTGTATTGCGAACGGAATGTGGTAGGTCTCCTTGACGTGGTTCACCCCGAGCATATGGTCTACGTGACCGTGCGTATTGACGGCCATAACCGGTTTCAGTCCGTTGTCGCTGATGTATTTCGACAGTGCGGCGTTCTCCTGTGCATTGTAGTTGCCCGCATCGACAATGATGCATTCGCCGGTCTCGTCCGATACGACGATCGTGTTCTCCTGGAACGGGTTGAACGGCAGTACTCCGATTTTTATCATATCTCGTGTGTGTTATTCGTTCGTTTGCATCCTCTTTTTGCGGCGAAGGCAGCAAGAGAATTTCATACAAAGATAGCTATTACTATCTTTGCCGGAAATAATACACAGGAAAAGTGGCAAGAAAAAAGGCAAATTACCCGCTTATCGAATCGTTGGAGATCGTTTCGGTGGCGGCTGAAGGGAAGGCGCTGGGACGCTATAACGACGTAGTGGTCTTCGTGCCGATGGCCGTGCCGGGCGACGTGGTCGACGTACAGGTCCGTAGCAAACGGCGCCGCTTCATGGAGGGGTATATCGTGCGTTTCGTCAAAAAATCGCCGATGCGGGTCGATCCCGTGTGTGAGCATTACGGCGTCTGCGGCGGCTGCAAATGGCAGCATTTGCCTTACGAGGAGCAGTTGCGTTTCAAACAGGAACAGGTGACGGACCAGCTCGCCCGCATCGGTAAGGTCGACCTGCCTGCGGTCAGTCCGATTATCGGCTCAGAAAAGACTTTTTTCTATCGTAACAAATTGGAATTCACCTTCTCCAGTAAACGCTGGCTGACCGACGAGGAGGTGGCTTCGGGCACCGAGTTTGCCGACAACGAAGCGCTGGGCTTCCATATTCCCAATATGTTCGACAAGGTGCTCGACATCCGCAAATGCTGGCTGCAGGCCGATCCGTCGAACCCGATCCGCATGGCTGTGCGCGAGTTCTGCATTGCCGGCGGCTATTCGTTTTACAAGCCCCGCGAGCACGCCGGGTTGATGCGCAACCTCATCGTGCGCACCTCTTCGACGGGCGAAGTGATGGTGATCGTCATCTTCGGCGGGGATGACCGCGAACGGATCGGGGCGCTGATGGAGCACCTGGCCCTCCGTTTCCCTGAGATTACCTCGCTGATGTACGTGGTCAACACGAAGTTCAACGACACGATCGGCGACCTGGATATCCAATGCTACAAGGGGCGCGATCACATCTTCGAGGAGATGGAGGGACTGCGTTTTAAGATCGGCCCCAAGTCGTTTTACCAGACCAATTCGGCGCAGGCGTACGAGCTGTACCGGGTGGCCCGCGAATTTGCGGAGTTGGGCGGCGGCGAGGTGGTGTACGACCTCTATACGGGGACCGGTACGATCGCCAATTTCGTCGCACGGCGCTGCCGCAAGGTGGTGGGCGTCGAGTACGTGCCCGAGGCGATCGAAGATGCGAAGGTCAATTCGGCGCTCAACGGCATCGATAATACTGTTTTTTATGCAGGGGATATGAAAGATGTGCTCAACGATCGGTTTATTGCCGAAAACGGCCGCCCCGACGTCGTGATCCTCGATCCGCCCCGAGCCGGTATCCACGAGGACGTCGCACGTACCGTACTCCGTGCTGCGCCGCAGCGGATCGTGTATGTAAGTTGTAATCCGGCTACGCAGGCGCGCGACATCGCCATTTTCGATGCCGATTACCGCGTGACACGCATCCAGCCCGTAGATATGTTTCCCCATACGCATCATGTTGAAAATGTGGTGCAATTGGTGCGCCGCTGATTTGCTTTTGTCGGGAAAACGAACTATATTTAAGAGTCTAACCCAATACCTGTTGAATCATGAGACTCTTAAAATGCGTGCTTGCGACGGGCCTGTGTTGGGGTTTGTCGGGTGCTTCCCAGGTTTATGCTCAACGTGCGGACGATCCGATCCAACTGACAGCCGATTTTAATGAAGCGGGAGATTTGGTCGTGAAAGCAGAGAAAAGACGGCTGGGTACCTATTCCGCGGCGATTGATTTTCAGAATGTCCAGAATTTGACGGTGCCTTCCCGTTACCGGGTGGCTATTCGTTCGAGTGGTCCGCTGATCGTGTTGAAAAGCAGGGGATACTCTCAAAGCACGCATTGCGGAAGGAAAAGCGTTTTCGTGTTGGGAGACCGAAGCGCCAAACCCGATACATCATTCATTTACCGGTTGCCGTTTAGCCCGGCGCGGGGAGCGACCGAAGTCCGGTTCGCACAAGAGGATAAATCTTTATTCTTCCATACCGCTCCCCCGAAAAATTGGGCTGCATTCTGTTTTTTCCTGAATCGGGGCGATACCGTTTATGCGATTCGCAAGGGGCTGGTGGTCGAAATTAAGGAGCAGGGCACCTCAGAAACAGGTAAGCCCGGAGTTGTCTATACTTCGGACCATAATTATGTGCAGGTGGAGCATGCGGACGGAACCATTGCCACGTATAACGTTCTCGAACCGGGATCTGTTTGCGTGAAATTGGGGGATACGGTGTATCCCGATACGCCGCTGGCGCTGGTCGGATCGTTCGACGGGACGCAATACAGGGTGGCTTTGACGCTTCACTACATTACGGACCGGATTTTTGCAAAGGGAAATGCTTACTCGTATGAGCATGCTTTTGAAAGTGTTTTTATCAATCCTGTTTTCGCCACTGCGGATGGCAACCGCATGCTGGTGTCGCAAAACCGTTATACGGCAGTTGTGGCACCGGAATTGATCACAAAAGAGATGACCAAGCGGGAGATGAAGGCGCGAACGGAAAAGTAAATGTCCGCCGCAACGTTTCCGCTTCGGGATGCATCTTATTAGAAACGACCAATTAATACCGATTGAATTATGAAAAAATTGATGATTGCCGCTGCCGCGCTTTTGCTGTCGGCACCCCTGTTCGCCCAGGAGAAGAATTTTATAGATCAACCTTACCTCGAAGTGAACGGCCGGGCCGAAATGGAAGTGGCGCCCGATGAAATTTACGTGCGTATTACGATCAACGAGCAGGATTCCAAAGGAAAGGTAACCGTACTCCAGCAGGAAAAGGATATGGTCCGCCGGCTGAAAGATCTGGGCATTGATGTGGAGAAAAAACTCGTCGTGCAGGATATGTCGAGCGACCTGTTCAAACGCAAGGACGTTTCCACTTCGAAGACCTACCAACTGGAGGTAAATTCGGCCACCCAGCTCGCGCACGTTTTCCAGGCGTTGCAGGCAGTCGGTATCTCCGATGCTTCGATCGAGCGTACCGACGTTTCGAATATGGACGAATTGCGCCAGCAGGTACGAGCTGCGGCAGCCAAAGCCGCCCAGCAGAATGCGCAGGTGCTTGCCTCCGCACTCGGACAAAAGGCCGGCAAGGCGCTTTTCGTACAGGATTACAGTTACAGCGCCCGCCCTTATGCCAATATCATGATGGCCAAGAGTGCCGTGATGGACATGGCGACAGAGGCAACGGCCGCTCCGACGCTCGAATTCGAGAAAATTAAGATCGAGCACTCGGTCATGGTGCGTTTTGTCCTCGAATAATTTTTTAACAGGGTGTTGCGGGAACGGTTTGTCCCAGGGCGATACGTCGCCGCAGCCAATCGATAGGAAAACCGGATCATTACATTAAAAATGATCCGGTTTTCCGCTGTTCTCTCAGTTCTCTCAGTTCTCTCAGTTCTCTCAGTTCTCTCAGTTCTCTCAGTTCTCTCAGTTCTCTCAGTTCTCTCAGTTCTCATTTGGTCTATGACACTCATATGAATTTTAGCGAAGATCCGATCAATCCATTTATTGAACCAGACGGGCTAATCGAACCGGAGATCGAGCCGACGGACGACGGTTCGCAGACGCTCCGGCATCCGTTATTCGGGGAGACTTACCACTCTGTGCGCGGAGCGGAAGGAGAGGCCCGGCATGTCTATATCGATGCGGGGTTTCACTATATTCTGGAGGCCAATGACAGGTTCAGGGCCAAGGCTGGTAATGGGGCTGATCGTAAGACCACTTCTGTTGCTGCGCTGCGTATTTTCGAAATGGGATTCGGCAGCGGCCTGAATGCCTGGCTGACTGCCCGGGCCGCGGCCGGTACTGGTCGCAGGGTCGAATATATAGCGCTGGAACATTATCCGGTGGCAATGGGGACGGTGCAAGGGCTCGGTTATGCCGCCGATCCGCTTTTTGTGGCCTTGCATCAGGCGCCGTGGAATGAGGCCGTTCCGGCTACGGAGAGCTTTTCACTTAAAAAGGTGGCGGCCTCTTTGCTAAATTACCGATTTGACACTACCTTTGATTTGGTTTATTTCGATGCGTTTGCACCCGATGCGCAGCCTGAACTGTGGACCCGGGAGGTGTTTGCAAAATTATTTGCGGCGTTGCATTCCGAAGGAGTGTTGGTAACCTATTCCGCAAAGGGAATGGTTAAAGAGAATCTTCGTGCGGCCGGGTTTGAAGTGCACAGGTTACCCGGCGCACTCGGTAAACACCATATGCTTCGGGCGGTAAAACGCTGATTCGGGTGGGCCGATGACCGAATGTGCATGCCGGATGGAGGATGTATTCCATTCGAGGGGAATGTTCCGGGAGTTTGGGAAATAGTGTTTTTTTAATCGGTATGAAGCGGAACCGACCCGGAGCGAAGCAGAATCGGATCGGTACGAGGGAGAAGTCACGTTAGATGAACGGCAATAGATGAGCAAGCAAGAGTTTACATTCGATTATGCGCATTATGCGCCGCTGGATGCGCTGCCGGAGTCCGACCGGGAACTTGCCGCCCGTGCAGCTGATGCGTGCGGAACGGCTTATGCCCCCTATTCAGGGTTTCGGGTGGGGGCGGCTGCATTGCTTGAGGACGGGACGATCCTTACGGCGAGCAACCAGGAGAGCGAGGTGTTTCCATCCGGCATGTGTGCCGAGCGAAGCCTGCTCTATTATCTGCAGGCCAACTTCAGTGGCGTGCGCATTGTCGCGCTGGCCACCGCGTCGGTACCGGGCGAGCGCGAGTGCTACCCGTGCGGCGCCTGTCGGCAGGTGCTTGCCGATACCGAAAAACGACAGGGTTCCCCGATCCGCGTGGTGATGTGCTCCGGACACAGTGCTACGGTAGTACAGGAAGCGCGGCAGTTGTTACCCTTTACTTTTGAATTGTAACATAACCATATAAACGGCCTGCAGGCAGCGGGCCCGAGTCCTGAAGCAATGTTCGATCCGCAGCGAATCCTATATGAAGATAACCACCTGTTGGTGGTCAACAAACGCGCCGGTGAACTGGTGCAGCCCGATCCGACGGGAGATCCCGCTCTCGAGGATGAGATCAAGGCGTTCCTCGGGGCACGTGAAGCCAAACCCGGCAATGTGTTCCTCGGGGTGGTGCACCGCATCGACCGCCCGGTAAGCGGCGCGGTGATCTTTGCCAAAACGGGTAAGGCGCTTACCCGGCTCAATGAGATGATCAAGGTGCGCGAGATCGACAAATACTATTGGGCGATCACCGAAAAACCGCTTCAGCCCGAGGCGGGAACCCTCGTGGGGCATTTGGTGCGCGACGGCCGGACGAACAAATCCCGAATCTATCCGAAGCCCGTGCCGGGGAGCAAGGAGGCGCGGCTCAATTATAAATTGCTGGGGGGAAGTAAAAACTATTTCCTGGTTGAGGTCGAGTTGCTGACGGGGCGCCATCACCAGATCCGGGCGCAGCTTTCGGCGGCGGGCAGTCCGATCCGGGGCGACCTGAAATACGGCGCCGTACGGTCGAACCGGGACGGCAGCATCTCGCTCCATTCCCGCCGGGTCGAATTCCTGCATCCGGTGGCCCGGGCCGGACTGCCGCGCGAACGACTCGTGATTACCGCCCCGGCACCTGCGGGGGACAGCCTGTGGAACTATTTCGAGGAGTCGCAGCGGTGACAGAGCACGGTGCAATAAATTCCGCTTCCGGTTGACACCCTTTCGTTATTTTTATACCTTTGCCCGATCAATCCAAATTTACGAATCATGACAAAAGGACCCATTTCTCAGTTTATCACGCACAACTACCGCCACTTCAATGCAGCGGCTCTGGTGGATGCGGCCAAAGGCTACGAAGCCCACATCGACAAGGGGGGCAAGATGATGATCACGCTCGGAGGTGCGATGAGTACCGCGGAGCTGGGTATTTCACTGGCGGAGATGATTCGCCGGGACAAGGTGCAAATCATCACCTGCACCGGTGCGAACCTCGAAGAGGATATTATGAACCTCGTCGCCCATTCGCACTACAAGCGCGTGCCCAACTACCGCGATTTCACCCCGCAGGACGAATGGAACCTGCTGCAAAGCCACATGAACCGCGTGACGGATACCTGTATTCCCGAAGAAGAGGCTTTCCGCCGCCTGCAGCAGCATATTTTCAAAATCTGGAAAGACGCCGACAGCAAGGGCGAGCGTTACCTGCCCTATGAGTTTATGTACAAACTGCTGCGCAGCGGAGAACTGGAGCAGTATTACGAGATCGACCCGAAGAACAGTTGGATGTTGGCCGCCTGCGAAAAGAACATTCCGATTATCGTACCGGGATGGGAGGACAGCACGATGGGCAATATCTTTACCTCTTACTGCATCAAGGGAGAGCTGAAGCCTTCCACCGTCAAGGGCGGCATCGAAACGATGATCTTCCTGACCGAATGGTACCGGGCCAACAGTGGCGGTCCCGGCGTGGGCTTTTTCCAGATCGGCGGCGGCATCTCGGGCGATTTCCCGATTTGCGTCGTACCGATGATGTACCAGGACCTGGAGTGGGAGGAGACGCCCTGCTGGGCCTATTTCTGCCAGATTTCGGATTCGACCACCTCTTACGGTTCTTATTCCGGCGCAGTACCCAACGAAAAGATTACCTGGGGTAAGCTGCTGCCCGATACGCCGAGCTTTATCGTCGAATCGGACGCCACGATCGTGGCTCCGCTGATCTTTGCCTACGTATTGGGCCAGTAATATTGCAGGAACGAACCGGTATTAAGAACGATCAGTTACAGGGAAATGGCAGCCTTTAAAGGCTGCCATTTTATTTGGATATGTTAATTGGTCCGACAGGCTAAGGTGTTTAGGTGTGTTCAGACCGGCGGGCCCGAACGGATACTTCCCGCATCCTTGCCTTTTCTGGCCCCGGACCCGGTAATGTTTCCTGGACGCGGAAATATACCGGCATCAGACCTATGGTAATTAAGGTTTTTTGCGCCTTTTCATGCTCTCGGTGTCGAACTCCTGCTGGTCGAATTTGGCCGAGAGGATTTCGCGTGCTTTCTCGGCATCTTTTTCGGCGACCGCCAGTTTGACGTTCATCAGTTCGTTCTGCAGGGGCAGCACGTCGGATACCGTTTCGTTGATCAGTTCGCATTCCACGCCGCCGCTTTCGAGCAGCGACTTGTAGATCAGCGCCTCTCCGGCTGTGGGGAAGCTCTTGATGATAATTACTTTTGACTTGTCCATGGCTCTCGTTTTTATTTTCGGTTCCTTATACTCCTAAATATAGGGTTATTTCCCATAAATAGCAAGAGTGATGCCTCGTTCGACGACTTTATTATTACCTTTAGAGGAAATGTTTAAAATCCCAATCTTTTCTGAAATGAAAAAACGGATTATTTACCTGTTCCTTGCGTGTGCATATGCCGCGTGCGGATGGAATTGCACGGGTGGTTCCTGTCAAGACCGGCCTTCCGACACGATTACCGTGGCTTGCTATTATTTTCCCGGGTATCATACCCGCGACAGTTCCGAATTGAGGTATAGCCTGCAGCATTCCAACGACTGGTCGGAATGGGAGTTGGTCAAGGAGGCGAAGCCCCGCTTCGAGGGACATCGTCAGCCCTATGTGCCGGTTTGGGGGTACGAGGATGAGAAAGACCCGGCCGTGATGGCGAAAAAAATCCGGGCTGCGGCTACGCACGGGGTAGATGCCTTTATTTTCGATTGGTATTGGTATGAAGGCGGCCCGTTCCTGAACCGTTGTTTGGACGAGGGATTCCTCGGTGCACCGAATACCGACAGCCTGAAATTTGCACTGATGTGGGCCTGCCACGATTGGAGCGACCGTTTCCCGGCCACTGCCGGACGTAAAAAAACGCCGATGTATTCCGCATCGGTCGATTCGGCCGGATTCGAAACGATGGGGGACGTGTTGGTTCGGGACTATTTTACCCGGCCAAACTATTGGATGATAGATGGTAAACCCTTCTTTTCGATTTATAACGTACCAGCTTTCGTACAAGGATTAGGATCGCTTGCGGCGGCGCGCCGTGCAATGGAAAGGCTCGATGCCAAAGCGATGCGGGCGGGCCTGGAGGGCGTGCATTGGAATTTGCTGGCGTTCGGGACCCCCGTGCTGCCGGGCGAACAAGTGGCGACCGACCAGGCGGAGTTGCAGCGCAGGCTCGGGGCCAACTCGTCCACTTCGTATGTTTGGGTGACCCATACTACGCTGCCAGACCGGGAAACTGACTATAATCTGGTGCGTGACCAGTATATGGCGCATTGGGATACGGTGAGAACCCAGTACGATGCGCCATATTTTCCGAACATAACGGTAGGATGGGACGCATCGCCGCGCACGAACCAATCGGAGCCGTGGGTCGGAGGCGGAGGGGCGGACTATCCCTATATGAATATCGTGGTGAACAATACGTCCGAAAACTTCAAAAAAGTGCTCGAAATGACCAAAGAGCGACTGCTGGCCGATCCCAACGGGCCGCGTGCGCTGACGATCAATTGCTGGAACGAGTGGACCGAAGGGAGTTGCCTTGAACCCGACACCCTGTACGGTATGGCATACCTCGATGCGTTGAAGGAAGTATTCGGCCGGTAACCGTTTCACCGTCACCCGTAAAGAGCATCCGGAAAACCCGCTGTGAAAAGATGTTGATAAATTGCTGGTATCCGTTTTCGGCAAAAGGAGGCTTTTTGCTATTTTTGTAAGGATAGGAAATACTTGTTATTATGAGTCAGTTTGTTCATCTTCACGTACATACGCAATATTCGATCCTCGACGGGGCTTCGGCGATCAAACCCTTGATCAAACGGGCCAAGGCGCTGGGTATGCCTTCGCTCGCGATTACCGACCACGGCAATATGTTCGGGGTAAAAGAGTTTCACGATGCGGCGGTCAAAGAGGGAGTCAAACCGATTCTCGGCTGCGAGGTCTATGTGGCGACGGGAAGCCGTTTTGACAAGAAGCGCGGACGTGAGGACCGGGGGCATCACCTGATCCTGTTGGCGAAAAACCTGACCGGTTATCACAACCTTGCAAAGATGGTTTCCTATGCCTTTACCGAAGGTTATTATTACCATCCGCGCGTGGATAAGGAGTTGCTGCGTACATATCACGAGGGGATTATCTGCTGTTCGGCCTGTTTGGGCGGCGAGTTGCCGCAGGCGATTATGCACGGAGGACTTGACAAAGCCGAAGCGGTGGTTCGTGAATTCAAGGAGATTTTCGGCGACGACTACTACCTGGAGATGCAGTTGCACCGCAGCGGCGATCCCCGGCGGGATGCGGATGTGTACGAAAACCAGAAGAGGGTCAATGCCGTGATTCTGGAGCTGGCGGCCAAGCATAACGTTAAATATATCGCTTCGAACGATGCCCATTTCATCATGGCCGACGATGCGGAGGCGCACGACCGGCTGATCTGCCTCAATACGGGCAAGGATCTGGACGATCCCACCCGCATGCGGTATACGGGACAGGAGTACCTGAAAAGCGAGCAGGAGATGGCGGAGTTGTTCGGCGACCATCCCGAAGCGCTGACCACTACGCTCGAGATTGCGGACAAGGTCGAAGAGTACTCGCTCGAGCACAAGCCGCTGATGCCGAATTTCCCGATTCCGGACGATTTTCCGATCGACCTGCCGCAGTTGAAAGAGTCGTTCTCGAAGAAAATTAAGGACGAAGTGCTGTTGGCCGAGGTGCAGCGGGCGACATCGCTCGACGAACTGATCGGAGGACACCCCGAACTGGCCGAGTCACTGATGATCGCCAAGCAGTTCCTCTACCTGAAGCACCTCACTTTCGAAGGGGCCCGCCGCCGTTACGGTGAACTGAACGAGCAGATATTGAAGCGCCTGGATTACGAGCTTTCGACTATAGAATGGATGGGTTTTCCGGGTTACTTCCTTATCGTATGGGACTTTATCCGTGCCGCGCGGGAACTGGGGGTATCGGTGGGACCGGGCCGTGGTTCGGCTGCCGGT